>NZ_AP017975.1:0-3787270 GCF_002356155.1 Microbacterium sp. TPU 3598
ATGTCATCACCTGCCCAGCCCGACGTCCCCATCTGGACCACGGTGCAGGAGCTTCTGGTCGACGACGATCGGGTCACACCTCAGCTGCAGGGCTTCCTCAGTCTCGCCGTCCCGGCAGGGGTGATGTCAGCGACGCTGTATCTGGAAGTGCCGAACGATCTCACCGCGGCGCAGATCAACAAGCGCCTGCGCCTGCCGATCATGGAGGCCCTCTCGCACATCGGCGAAGAGGTCACGTCCTACCGCGTCGTCGTCAACCACGAGCTGGCAGAGCAGCAGACGGCGCCGATCGCGGTCGGCGACTTCGGGCGCCACGAGCAGGTGCGTGTCGAATCCCCCATGGAACAGCCGACCCAGCTGCGCCACGAATCGCGGCTGAATCCGAAGTACACCTTCGACAACTTCGTGATCGGACAGTCCAACCGCTTCGCGCACGCCGCGGCCGTCGCGGTCGCCGAAGCGCCGGCCAAGGCCTACAACCCCCTCTTCATCTATGGAGACTCCGGTCTCGGGAAGACCCACCTCCTTCACGCCATCGGCGACTACGCGCAATCCCTCTACGCAGGGGTCAAGGTCCGCTACGTCTCGAGCGAGGAGTTCACGAACGACTTCATCAACTCGATCGCGAACAACCGCGGCGCCGCGTTCCAGGCGCGCTACCGCGACGTCGACATCCTCCTGATCGACGACATCCAGTTCCTGCAGGGACGCGCCGAGACGCAGGAAGCCTTCTTCCACACCTTCAACACGCTGCACGATCACAACAAGCAGGTCGTGATCACCAGCGACGTGGCCCCGAAGCACCTGACCGGGTTCGAGGACCGTATGCGCAGCCGCTTCGAGTGGGGTCTGATCACCGACGTGCAGGCGCCCGACCTCGAGACGCGTATCGCGATCCTCCGGAAGAAGGCGCAGAGCGAGGCCCTCCATATTCCCGACGAGGTACTCGAGTACATCGCGACCGTGGTGTCATCGAACATCCGGGAACTGGAGGGCGCACTCATCCGGGTGTCGGCCTTCGCGAGCCTGAACCGCTCCGCTCTCGACATCTCCCTGGCGCAGACCGTGCTCCGCGACATCATCGACACGGCCGAGGACAACATCATCTCGCCGACCGACATCATCACGGCGACTGCACAGTACTTCAAGCTCACGGTCGACGACCTCTACGGCTCCAGCCGGTCGCAGCAGATCGCGACCGCCCGCCAGATCGCGATGTACCTGTGTCGCGAGCGGACCAGTCTCTCCCTGCCGAAGATCGGACAGCTGTTCGGCAACCGCGACCACACCACGGTCATGTACGCGTACAAGAAGATCAGCGAGCTCATGAAGGAGCGCCGCTCCATCTACAACCAGGTCACCGAGATCACCACGCAGCTCGGACGACGCTGACACGCCGCGTCTCCGAGAAAAGGGGAGGACAGCACCTGAACCGGTGCCGTCCTCCCCTTTTTTGTGAGCCCGACAGGGATTCTGATCGTCCGATAGATGCCTCTATGCACATGTGGATAACTTGTGGATGACCGTGGATTCCATCGGGACGAATGTGGGCTGATCACCCAAACCTGTGGATAACTCGGGGAGGGCCATCACCGACCGGAAAGCCCGGAACCCGCGGATTCCTCAGGGTTTCCACAACTGACAACTGTGTAGTTCCCTACTCGCCACTGCTATCCACCGAGTTATCCACAGTATCCACAGCTGTTAACACCGTTAAGGAGTTAAGTCATTCAAGGCGCGATCCGATCACCAGACGGTGGGGACAACCGGTCGACCGAATGACAGGAACCTCGGCGTAGGGATACGCCGGACTGTGGGGCTAGCATGGGAAGCCCTGCACCGGCAGGGCCGACGACAACGCGTCACAGTTCGACGACAAGGGAGCACCCGTGAGGTTTCAGGTCAACCGCGATGTCTTCAGCGAGGCTGTCTCGTTCGTCGTCAAGCTTCTGCCGCAGCGCAATCCTCAGCCGATCCTCGCCGGCGTCCTGATCGAAGCCGATGGTTCCGATCTGACGCTCTCGGCATTCGACTACGAGGCTTCCGCCCGCACCACCATCGAGGCGACGGTCGAGACCCCGGGAACGATCCTGGTGCACGGCCGGCTCCTCTCGGACATCGCCAGCCGACTTCCGAACGCTCCGATCGAGATCGCCGTCGAGGAAGACGGGGGCATCGCGGTCACCTGCGGCTCCGCACGATTCACCCTCGCAGCCATGCCCGTCGAGGAATACCCCTCGATCCCCGAGGTGACCGGTTCGTCCGGTGTGGTCCCGGCCGACGACTTCGGCACGGCGATCGCCCAGGTCGGATTCGCCGCGTCGCGTGACGACGTGACTCCTGTGCTCACGGGTGTGCAGCTCGAGGTCTCGGGACACACGCTGAGCCTCGTCGCGACCGACCGTTACCGCGTCTCGCTGCGGGATGTGCCGTGGGACGGCGAGGCCGTCGAAGCCACCGCCCTGGTCCCTGCCCGCACTCTGCTCGAGGTCGGCAAGACCTTCGGACACGCCGGCACGATCCAGGTGGCGTTCTCCGGAGCGGGCGACCGAGAGATCATCGCCTTCACCGCGGGCAACAAGACCGTCACTTCTCTCCTGATCAAGGGCAACTTCCCGCCTGTACGCCGACTGTTCCCCGAGCAGACGGACCACTACGCGGTCGTGAACACCGCAGACCTCGTCGAGGCCGTTCGCCGAGTCTCGCTGGTGCTCGATCGTGCTGCTCCCCTGCGTTTCACGTTCTCGAACGACAGTGTGACGATGGACGCCTCCGGCGGAGACCATGCACGCGCATCCGAGTCGGTCGACGCGATCCTCTCCGGTGGCGATGAGGTCACGCTGGGCCTGAACCCGCAGTACCTGATCGAGGCTCTCGGCGCCGTCAAGAGCGAGTTCGTGCGCGTCACGTTCACGTCGAGCGACAACGCCAACAAGTTGAGCCCCGTGCTCATCACGAGCCAGACCTCGGTCGACCAGGCGGGTCTCGACTCGTTCAAGTACCTGCTCCAGCCGAACCTCCTCCTGCGCTGATCTTCTCCGCTTCCTCCATACCCGGAACGTTCCCCGGGAAGTACGGACTGTCAGACCCCGAAGGTAGGCTGACTCCGTGATTGTGGAGCACCTGAGTCTGGTCGATTTCCGCAATTACGCGACCGCTGAACTCACCCTCCACCGCGGACCCAACGTGCTCGTCGGGCGCAACGGTCAGGGAAAGACGAATCTGGCAGAAGCCGTGGTGTTCCTCGCCACGCTCGGGTCGCACCGGGTGTCATCTGATGCGCCGATGGTCCGCGATGGCCAGGAGTTCGCGGTGATCCGTGCCCGACTGTCGCACGGAGAGCGTCGCGTGCTCGCCGAGATCCAGGTGAACAGGCAGGGATCGAACAAGGCTCGCATCAACGGATCGCCGTCGAAGCCGAACGAACTCCCCCGCTACGCGCACGTCGTGCTGTTCGCTCCGGAAGACCTGCAGATCGTGAGGGGGGACCCCTCAGCTCGGCGCCGCTTCACTGATCAGCTCCTCATCCAGCGCACGCCGAGGCTCGCCGCAGTGCTCGCCGACTACGACCGCGTCCTGAAGCAGCGCAATGCGCTGCTGAAGTCGGCGCGCGCCCGCGGCGTTCGCGGCGAAGGTCTGAGCACTCTGGACGTCTGGGACGACAAGCTGGTCTCCCTCGGATCGGAGATCATCACCGCCCGTCAGCGCCTGGCGGCGGATCTGCAGCAGCCCGTGGCCGATGCCTACGAGGCGATCGCTGGTGCAGATCATCGTCCCCAGCTGGAATGGGCGCTCTCGGTGGGCGGCGGAGACCCCGAAGAGGGGGAAGAGGGAGCGGAAGGTGCCGAGACGGGGCCGTCCGCAGATAGACTCACCGATCCGATTCGTATCGCCGAGGTTTTCCGCGCATCCCTCGCGGCGAAGCGATCGAAAGAACTCGATCGAGGACTGACCCTCACCGGGCCGCACCGAGACGACCTGGTGCTGCGGGTCCGCGACCTCCCGGTCAAGGGATACGCCTCCCACGGGGAGTCGTGGTCGGTGGCTCTCGCCCTGCGGCTCGCGTCGGCCGAGCTGCTCCGCAGCGAATCTCCCGCCGGCGATCCGGTGCTCATCCTCGACGACGTCTTCGCAGAACTCGACGCCGATCGGCGTCAGCGGCTGGCGACCTTGACGGCGGGCTATGAGCAAGTGGTGGTCACGGCAGCGGTGGAGGAGGATATCCCCGAGGTGCTGCACGCCCACGTGGTGCGGATCAGCGCCGGAACCATCAGCGACGAGCGGGAGGCGGCAGATGACTGACGCGGCACGCCATCCGTCCGCTTCGAGCCTCTCGGCAGGGACTCCGGGCACTCCCCCTCCGGTGGCGGATGTTCCCGAGACGATCGGCACCTATCTGCGGCTGCGCGGGCTGCAGCCGAGTTCCAAGAGCTGGAAACGCAAGCGACGCATCGCGACCGACGACGACAACGCACCCTTCACGCCCGGGCGAGACCCCGGCGCGCTCGGTGCGGTGCTCGACAAGCTGAGTCGTGACTCGGGCTGGCAGATCACCCTCGCGCGAGAAGATCTCGTGCGCCAATGGGCTGATCTCGCCGGCGCAGACACCGCGAAGCACTCCGAACCCGTCTCCCTGGAGCGCGGCCTGCTCACCGTGAAGTGCGACTCGACCGCATGGGCGAAGAACCTGCAGTTCATGCGGGCGACGATTCTCACCGAGATCGGCCGACGGTATCCCGATGCGGGCGTCGAGAACCTCCGCTTCATCGGACCGGACGTTCCCTCGTGGAAATGGGGTCCCAGAGCCGTTCCAGGACGGGGCCCGCGCGATACCTACGGGTAGGGCACCACGCGAGGGGGTCGAAAGGCTCAGAGGCCCACACACGGCCGTTGAGCGGCATTTCCCGATGAAACTCCGCTAGAATGGGAGTTCGTGATATCGATGTGGAGAATGCCCTCTGATGACGCCTGAATCCCCTGCTGACGAGACGGAATCGAACACCGGGGGAACCCCCGCAACCGAGGGCACCATCGCACCCAAGGCGAAGCAGCCGGGTGAGTACGGTGCGGATTCGATCCAGATCCTCGAAGGCCTCGAAGCCGTGCGCAAGCGCCCCGGTATGTACATCGGGTCCACCGGGCCTCGAGGACTCCACCACCTGGTCTACGAGATCGTCGACAACTCCGTCGATGAGGCACTGGCCGGTTACGCCGACACGATCTTCGTGACGATGCTCGCCGACGGCGGTGTGCGAGTCGTCGACAACGGTCGCGGCATCCCGGTCGACCCGCACTCGTCCGACCCCAACAAGTCGACGGTCGAGGTCGTGCTCACCATCCTGCACGCCGGTGGAAAGTTCGGCGGTGGCGCCTACGCCGTCTCCGGTGGTCTGCACGGTGTCGGCTCCTCCGTCGTGAACGCGCTGTCGACGCGCTTCGACGTCGAGGTCAAGCAGAAGGGCTTCGTCTGGCGGCACAGCTTCGCCGACGGCGGTATCCCCCAGCAGAAGCTCGAGAAGGGCGAAGCGACCGAAGAGACCGGAACGAGCATCACGTTCTGGCCGGACGCCTCGATCTTCACCGAGACGATCGAGTTCGAGTACGACACCCTGCGCACGCGGTTCCAGCAGATGGCATTCCTCAACAAGGGCCTTCGCATCGAGCTGCGCGACGAGCGGGAGTCCTCCGCCTACGAAGTGGAGGAAGACGGGGCCACCGTCACCAAGCAGCCCGGCGACGTGTTCTTCTACGAACGGGGTCTCGTCGACTACGTCGAATACCTCAACAAGGTGCGTCACGCCGAAGTCGTCAACGACGAGATCATCGCGTTCGAATCGGAGGACACCGAGCGCAAGATCTCGCTCGAGGTCGCGATGCAGTGGACCACGTCGTACACCGAGAACGTCTTCACCTATGCGAACACGATCAACACCCACGAGGGTGGAACGCATGAGGAGGGCTTCCGCGCGGCGCTGACCACCCTGGTCAACAAGTACGCCCGCGCGAACAACCTGCTCAAGGAGAAGGACGACAACCTCTCCGGCGACGACGTGCGCGAGGGCCTGACGGCGGTCATCTCGATCAAGCTCGGCGAACCGCAGTTCGAGGGCCAGACGAAGACCAAGCTCGGCAACACCGAGGCGAAGGCGTTCGTGCAGAAGGTCGTCGGCGATCAGCTCGGGGACTGGTTCGAGCGCAACCCGAACCAGGCGAAGAACGTCATCCGCAAGGCGATCGACGCCGCGACCGCTCGCCTCGCCGCCCGCAAGGCGCGCGAGACCGCCCGCCGCAAGAGCGTCTTCGAGTCGGCCGCCATGCCGGACAAGCTCAAGGACTGCACGAGCAAGGACCCGTCCATCAGCGAGATCTTCCTGGTGGAGGGTGACTCGGCCGGTGGCTCCGCGGTGCAGGGTCGCGACCCGCACACGCAGGCGATCCTGGCGCTGCGAGGGAAGATCCTCAACGTCGAGCGTGCGCGTCTCGACAAGGCCCTGGGCAACAAGGAAGTCCAGGCGATGATCCAGGCCTTCGGCACGGGCATCGGCGAAGAGTTCGACATCGAGAAGGCGCGCTATCACAAGATCGTGCTGATGGCCGATGCCGACGTCGATGGCCAGCACATCACGACGCTGCTGCTGACGCTGCTCTTCCGCTACATGCGCGGTCTGATCGAGGCCGGCTTCGTGTACCTCGCGATGCCGCCGCTGTACCGCCTGAAGTGGTCCAACTCCGCGCACGAGTACGTGTTCAGCGACGCCGAGCGCGATGCCCTGCTCAAGCACGGCATCGACAACGGCAAGCGGATCCCGAAGGACGCCGGCATCCAGCGGTACAAGGGTCTCGGTGAGATGAACCCGAAGGAGCTGTGGGAGACGACGATGGATCACACCACGCGCACCCTGCAGCAGATCACCATCGAGGATGCCGCCGCGGCCGACGAGATCTTCAGCGTGCTGATGGGCGAGGACGTCGAGTCCCGACGCAGCTTCATCCAGCGCAACGCCAAGGACGTCCGCTTCCTCGACATCTGATGCCCGCGGGCTCAGACCAGATGTGTGACAGAGAGATTGATTCATGACTGACGAAGAACGCACCGAGCCGGAACACGATCACGGCAAGATCGATCAGGTCGACCTGCAGTCGGAGATGCAGCGCAGCTACCTCGACTACGCGATGGCCGTCATCGTGGGGCGCGCGCTCCCCGACGTGCGCGACGGGCTCAAGCCCGTGCACCGCCGTGTGATCTACGGCATGTACGACGGCGGCTTCCGCCCCGACAAGTCGTTCTCGAAGTGCGCCCGTGTGGTGGGCGAGGTCATGGGCCAGTACCACCCGCACGGCGACTCGGCGATCTACGACGCCCTCGTGCGACTGGTGCAGCCGTGGTCGCTGCGGTATCCGCTGGCTCTCGGCCAGGGCAACTTCGGGTCCCCGGGCAACATGGGCGCGGCAGCCCCGCGATACACCGAGACCAAGATGGCCCCGCTCGCGCTCGAGATGGTGCGCGACATCGAAGAAGACACCGTCGACTTCACCGACAACTACGACGGCCAGACGCAGGAGCCGACGGTCCTCCCGGCCCGCTTCCCGAACCTGCTCGTCAACGGCTCGGTCGGTATCGCGGTCGGCATGGCCACGAACATCCCCCCGCACAACCTGCGCGAGGTGTCCGATGCGGCGCTCTGGGCACTCGACAACCCCGGCATCTCCCGTGAGGAGCTGCTCGAAGGTCTCATCCAGCGCGTTCCCGGTCCCGACTTCCCGACCGGTGCGCAGATCCTCGGCACCAAGGGCATCCACGAGGCGTACCGCACGGGTCGCGGCTCGATCACGATGCGCGCGGTCGTCAACGTCGAGGAGATCCAGGGCCGCACCTGCCTCGTCATCACCGAGCTGCCGTACCAGGTGAACCCCGACAACGTGGCGGTGAAGATCGGCGACCTCGCCCGTGACGGCAAGATCACCGGTATCGCCGACATCCGCGATGAGTCCTCGGACCGCACGGGTCAGCGTCTGGTCGTCGTGCTCAAGCGCGACGCGGTCGCGAAGGTCGTGCTGAACAACCTCTACAAGCACACGCAGCTGCAGGAGAACTTCGGCGCGAACATGCTCGCGATCGTCGACGGCGTGCCGCGCACCCTCGCGATCGACGGTTTCATCACGCACTGGATCTCCCACCAGATCGACGTGATCGTCCGCCGCACCGAGTTCCGTCTGCGCGAGGCCGAGAAGCGCATGCACATCCTGCGCGGGTATCTGAAGGCGCTCGACGCCCTCGACGAGGTCATCGCGCTCATCCGCCGCTCGCAGACCACGGCGGATGCGAACGAGGGACTCCAGAAGCTCCTCGACATCGACGAGATCCAGGCCGACGCGATCCTGCAGATGCAGCTGCGTCGTCTTGCGGCTCTCGAGCGTCAGAAGATCATCGATCAGGCGAACGAGCTCGAAGCGCAGATCACCGATTACAAGGCGATCCTGGCCGACGAGGGTCGTCAGCGCACGATCATCCGCGAAGAACTGACGGGCATCGTCGACCGCTTCGGCGACGAGCGTCGCACGCACATCCTGCACGGCTTCGACGGCGATGTCTCGATGGAAGACCTCATCGCCGAAGAGGAGATGGTCGTCACCGTCACGCGCGAGGGGTACATCAAGCGCACGCGCAGCGACAACTACCGTTCTCAGCACCGTGGCGGCAAGGGCGTCAAGGGTGCGCAGCTGCGCGCGAACGACATCGTCGAGCACTTCTTCGTGACGACCACGCACCACTGGCTGCTGTTCTTCACCGACAAGGGGCGCGTCTACCGCGCGAAGACCTACGAGGTGCCCGAGGCCGGACGCGACGCGAAGGGCATGCACGTCGCGAACCTGCTCGCCCTGCAGCCGGACGAGAACATCGCCCAGGTGCTCGACATCCGCGACTACCAGGTGGCCGACTACCTGGTGCTGGCCACCCGTGAGGGCCTCGTCAAGAAGACGCGACTCGAGGCGTACGACACCAACCGTCAGGGCGGCGTCATCGCGATCCGTCTGAACGACGAGGACGAGCTCGTCAGCGCATTGCTCGTGAACGCCGAGGACGACATCCTCCTCATCAGCCGCCGCGGCATGTCGGTGCGCTTCGAGGCGACCGATGAGGCCCTGCGGCCGATGGGTCGGGCGACGGCCGGCGTCCGCGGCATGAAGTTCAAGATCGACGAGGACTGCCTGCTCTCGGCATCCGTCGCAGCGCCGGGCAAGTTCGTCTTCGTCGTGACCGACGGAGGCTACGCGAAGCGCACCGCGGTGGAGGAATATCGGGTGCAGGGACGCGGCGGAACAGGCATCAAGGTCGCCAAGCTCAACGACGATCGGGGCACTCTCGCGGGTGGTCTGATCGTCTCCGAGGACGACGAGGTCTTGGTGGTTCTCTCCAGCGGCAAGGTGGTACGCTCTGCCGTGGCCGAGGTCCCCGCCAAGGGTCGAGACACCATGGGAGTGGTGTTCGCCCGGACGACGGAGGCCGATCGCATCCTCGCCATCGCCCGTAACGGTGAGCGTGGCCTCGCCGAAGACGAGGCGGATGCGGAGGATGCCGAGACCCAGGCCCCCGAGACGACACCGACCCCCGAGGATACAGACGCATGAGCACAGTGGCCGACAAGCTGGCGAAGAAGTCGACCCGCAAGACCAGCGGCAAGCAGGTACGCCTCCGACTGGTCTACGTGGACTTCTGGTCGGCCGTGAAGCTCTCGTTCCTCGGAGCGGTGGCCCTCGCGGTCGTCACGATGGTCTCGTTCTTCCTCATCTTCCTGGTGTTCCAGGCGACGGGGATCATGACCACGGCGGAGAGCTTCCTGCTCGGCATCACCGACAACACGTTCGTGCTCTCCGAGGTCGTCGGACTTCCGCAGGTGATGGCGTTCGCGGCGGTTGTCGCGATCCTGAACCTCATCGTCTTCACGGTGCTCGGCGCCGTCGTCGCGGGAATCTACAACCTCGCAGTGAAGGTCACGGGCGGACTGCTCGTCGGCTTCATGTCGAACTGATCATCGGAACGTTTCACGAAGGGCGGGTGCTTCGGCATCCGCCCTTCGCTGTTTCTCTTCGCGCTTTCTCTAGACGACGCCCGTCGTGCCGAGAAGCGTGCCGATGAGCCAGGTCGCCGCCAGGGCGAGCCCACCACCGATCACCAGTCGGACCGATGCTCGCACGGGCGCCGAACCTCCGATCTTCGCGGACAGTGTTCCCGTGACGGCCAGGGCGAGGAGGACGGCGACGAAGGTCACCGGAACCCGCCACTCCGGCGGCGGAAGGAGGATGGCGAGCAAGGGCAATAGCGCGCCGAGGGTGAAAGCGATCGCCGACGACATGGCCGCATGCCAGGGATTGACGAGGTCGTCCTGGTCGATGCCGAGTTCGACCTCCAGGTGCGCGGCGAGGGCATCGTGCGCGGTGAGCTCTTCGGCCACCTGTCGCGCCGTCTCGTCCGAGAGCCCCCTCTCGCGATAGAGCTGCGTGAGTTCGTCGAGCTCCACAGCGGGCATCGTGCGCAGTTCCTCGCGCTCTTTCGCGATGAGGGCGCGTTCGCTGTCTCGCTGACTGCTCACCGAGACGTACTCCCCGAGGGCCATGGAGATCGCTCCGCCGACCAGGCCGGCGATACCCGCCGTGAGGAGCGCGGCGTTGTCGGTCGTGGCACCGGCGACCCCGACCACGAGGGAGGCGACCGAGACGACGCCGTCGTTCGCTCCGAGAACTCCCGCACGCAGCCAGTTCAGTCGCTGACCGAGACCGGCACCGTGCGGTTCACCTTCATGCGCTGTCATGCCCCCAGTGAAGCAGACAGGAGGCGGCGGCGTGACGAGGATGCCAGTTCATCGCGGGAAGCGTCAAGAAGACCAAAGATCTGCATAGATTTGGCTTCATTAGCTCTCCTGGTCTCCCAACTGAGCAAGGCGGGACGGTAGATCGCTGGCCGGATGCCATACGATCGGGTGTTTGGCTACTCCGCGGGTGAGCAGCCCGAACGACTCGATATATGAGAGATCGTTTCTGGCTGTTTGGCTGGAAACTCGATAGCGGTTGGCGATCTCGACAGCAGTGATTCCTGAGGGAGATTCTCGCGTGAGCCATTCGAGGATCTGAGTCTGACGCATGTTGAAGTCCCGGACTGCGCCGCGAAGCGCCGACTGCACCCGCTGTGACTCCCGCTGGCGGCCTTCGATGTAGAGGTCGAGTTCGTCGAGAGCCCGTGCGATCACATGGAGCTGGTGGAGGATGAAGTACGTGAGGTCATTGCCATCGTCCTCGGTGTACTGGTAGCTGTCGCCATACTTCCCCGGAGCGGCGCGAAGGATCTTTGATATCGCGAGGTACTCGGCCAGCCAGTAGCCGTTGTGGAGCATGGACCAGTAGAAGGAGGTTCGCGCGATCCTGCCATTTCCATCAGCAAAGTAGTGGTCATAGCCGAACATGAAATGGGTGATGATCGCGCGGACGATGGGTGGGATGTAGGGCGAATCGGACGAGGAGCCGTTCGCGAAGGCGCTGAGTTCTCCCAGACGATCGGGAAGCTCCTCTGCTGGCGGTGGTATGTGAACTTGGACTTCCCCTGCCCAAACGCTTACTCGCTCGTGCTCCGGGGTTTCGATGCGTCCGGCATCCGCTGGGTCGTTCAGGGTACCTTCGGTGAGGACGCGGTGCAGTTCAAGAACCCACCCGGGCGTGAGCGGGTCATTCGAGAGTTCGGTGACCTGGCGCATAGCGCGGTAGTTGTTGAGGATCATTCGTTCGGACTTGGTTCGTGGGTCCCGTCCGGTACTCAGGAGCTCCACGGCAACCCGCCGGGTGGTAGAAGCGCCCTCGAGCTGACTCGATGTGATCGCTTCTTCAACAAGGGATCGAACAATGAACTGATCGCGACCGCCCGGGGTCATCGCCGTGCCGCCTCCGGCTACGCTGCCCCCAGCTCGCCGTCCGATCTCCTCGGTTAGCTGCAGAACTTCGTCCGTCATCGCAAAGGTGAAGGACGATCCATCTTTCGCTCGCAACGGCACCGTTCGCATCTGGGCACTGCGTTGGAGTTTGAGCCGAAACCACCACTCATCATGAGTAAGGCCGTCGGGCGGAGTCCGGCGGATCAACTGCTCCCAATGGAGGTAGCGCGAGTCATCGAGTGGCGGGGCGAACAGAAGGCCACTCACGTTGTCGGCGTCCTTGCTGAGCACACGCGACTGAAGCTCAACCAGATCTGGAGACGGATGACGTAGCGGCATGAGTCGATGTCCTCCTGTTCGAGAAACGAGACAAAACAAAATACAAGGCTTTCTTTTGCTATCTCACTGTACTGCCGAAAGACGTCAACGAAGCAGCAAGACGCGGTCAGGCATATTACGGAAAACCCGAAGTCGAGTGTCCGGTTGACTCGGTATCGAGCCCATCCGGCCCGCCGTACCTTGGAACCATGACCACTCAGACTGCGACTCCGACTCCCGCAACGGCGGTGAAGCCGCCGTTGCGCATCTTCCTCACGATCCTGCATCTGGCAGGTGTCGGCATCCTCGGTGGTGCCATCTTCGGCATGCTCGGCGGGCTCCTCGGCACGGGCCTCGGACTTCTCTTCGCCGCCGGTATCGGGCTCATCATGCTGGTGGGACTGGTCTACGCGCTCTACGGTGTGGGCTGGTTCGAGGTCGCTCGTGTCGGTGCGCTGTACCGCACGCCGATCGCACCGCTGCGTCTGCAGCCGCGCGACCGTCCCGGCTTCGTCGGTTGGTTGCGAGCTCTCGGCCGCCAGGCCATCGACGGGCGCATGTGGCGCGCGGTCGCGAACTTCGCCATCTCGGCGCTTCTCGGCTGGGTGGTGCTCCGCCTGTTCTGGGGTCTGGTGTGGTCGATCATCATCTCGTTCGCTCCCCTCACCGCGGCGGATTCGGTCATGGGACCGTTCGGTGGGGGAGGCATCCCCGTCGCATGGGCGCCGCTGATCGGCATCTTGGGAATCGCGGCCTGCGTCGTCGGGACGATCGGCTTGGCGCTGCTGCACCGCACGCTCTCGCTCGCGATCGTGATCCGCAGCAAGGAGACCGAGCTCACCGAGCGCGTGCGCACCTCGACCGCGCAGCGGGAGGGCGCCGTGCGCGCAGCCGACGTGGAGCGCACCCGCATCGAGCGCGACCTGCACGACGGTGTCCAGCCCCGACTCGTGTCGGTCGGCATGACGCTCGGCCTCGCGCAGCAGAAGATCGACAACGATCCCGAGGCCGCGAAGGAGCTCATCAACGAGGCGCACACCTCGACCAAGGCGGCCATCACCGAGCTGCGTCAGCTGGCTCGGGGCATCCACGCCTCGGTGCTCGATGACAGAGGCCTCGACGCTGCACTGTCGGCACTCGCCGGACGCTCGCACATTCCCGTGCACCTGGATGTGCGCATGGACGGGCGATGCAGTCGCGAGGCCGAGGCTGCCGTGTACTTCTCGATCGCCGAGTCGCTGACCAACGCGGCGAAGCACTCGAGAGCCAGCGAAGCCCGCGTGATCGTGCGGATTCGAGAGGGCAACACGCTCTGGGCACGCGTCGAGGACAACGGCATCGGCGGCGCTCAGGTGCAGCCCGGCGGCGGGCTCGACGGCATCGCGAATCGCATCCTGGCCGCAGGGGGAACCTTCCGCCTCGACAGTCCGCAGGGCGGACCGACCAGCCTGGAGGTGAACGTACCGTGCGCATCCTGATCTGCGAGGACTCGGTCCTCCTGCGCGAGGGCCTGGTCCGTCTGCTCGAAGACGCCGGCCATGAGGTGGTCGCCGCCCTCCCCGACATCGAGGGTCTCGACCAGGCCGTCGCCACCACGACCCCCGACCTGTGCATCCTGGACGTGCGTCTCCCCCCGACGTTCACCGATGAAGGCATCCGGGCCGCTCTCGGTCTGCGCTCGACGCATCCGTCTCTCGCGATCCTGGTGCTCTCGCAGTACGTCGAAGAGCGGTATGCGTCGGATCTGATCGCGGCGCAGGGTGGGCCCCTCGGCTACCTGCTCAAGGATCGGGTCGCCGACGTCTCCGAGTTCCTCGCCTCGGTGCAGCGGATCTCCGAGGGCGCCACCGTGCTCGACCCCGAGGTCGTCGCCCAGCTGCTGACCCGCCGCAACCGCGACGATCGAATGCTGCGGCTCACGGAACGCGAGCGCACCGTGCTCGCACTGATCGCCGAGGGCAAGTCGAACCAGGCGATCGCGGGGCTGCTGTTCCTCTCCGAGGCGAGTGTCGAGAAGCACATCACCTCCATCTTCCAGAAGTTGGGCTTCGAGCAGGACGAGGCGGGAAACCGTCGCGTGCTCGCCGCCCTCGCACACATCGAGAACACCGGCGGCCCGACGCCGCCGACAGGCCAGACAGGAGTGGCACGATGACCACCGACAACAACGGCACCCCGGGCGAGCACGCCCCACTCACCCCGCCGCCGCCCTCCCCGCCCCAAGGAACGGCCCCGCAGGCGGGTCCGTCCTCTCCTGCCGCGCCTTCTACAGGCGCGTCCACTCCTTCCGCGCCGACCAACGGGCGCACCCCAGGGGCGACCGCGGTCATGGTGGTGACCGCGGTGGTCGGGGGATCGCGCTTCTCGGGGCCGGCGGCACGGCTGCTGCCGCGGCGGCCGGGACCATCGTGTCGTCGAGTCGTCCGGACTCCGTGCAGAGCGTGGACGTCGACGGGCTGGACAGCATCGACCTCGCCGCCGATGCCAGCAGCATGCGGGTCGAGTTCGGCGACGTCGACGAGGCCACACTCGCCATCACGAACGGGCGCGGTACACCGTGGACGTTCGAGCGCGATGGCGACGAGCTGGTCGTCCGGAGTCCACAAGGAGTCTTCGGGTGGTGGCTCGGCGGCTGGTTCGGTGATGAGGAGATCGCCGTGCTCACGCTCCCGGAAAGTCTTCGCGACGCAGGACTCGACGCCGACCTGAACCTCGATGCGGGCAGCCTCGACGTGAACGGCGACTTCGGTGTGCTCGACGTCAGCGTCAACGCCGGAGCGCTCGACGTCGAAGGGGCCGCGAAGGAACTCGATGTGCAGATGAGCGCCGGCCGCGCCGACATCCTCCTCGACGGCGTCTCCCAGGCGGACCTCGGCGTCTCCGCCGGCGATCTCACGGTCGAGCTCACGGGTACTCCCCCGACCCGGACGGCGATCGACGTGAGCGCCGGCACCCTCGATCTGACCGTTCCCGACGTGGAGTACGCGATCTCTCAGGAGATCAGCGCGGGCACGCTGAATGCCGAGGTCGACGAGGCTTCGAGCGCGCGGAGGACGATCGAGGTCTCGCTGTCGGCCGGCACCGCGACCATCCGACCGGGCCGCTGAACACGCTCGAGGGGGAGGACACTCCCGGGTGCTCCCCCTCGATTCGGATTTTCCGTATTTCTCCGGTAAAGTCTTGGAGGTTGACGGGGCTATAGCTCAGGCGGTTAGAGCGCTTCACTGATAATGAAGAGGTCCCAGGTTCAAGTCCTGGTAGCCCCACTCCTTAACTCAAGAAAATCCCTCACGGGGCCTTAGCTCAGTTGGTAGAGCGCCTGCTTTGCAAGCAGGATGTCAGGAGTTCGAATCTCCTAGGCTCCACAGGATCGAGAAGCCCCCGGCCCCCGGCCGGGGGCTTCTTCTGTTGAGGCGGGTGTCGACCCATCGCGTCTGCCTGGTTGTGCATCTCCGCCCACGGGGGGACGCGAATCGTCCCGGTGGACGACGCGAGGGAGTGAATACTTCACGTAGCGTGTTACCCATGTAGAGCTTGCCTCGTGCTGAGCTGCTTCAGATCAATGTCGCCCCCGCACATGGCAGGGCCGGCTCCAGCTCGCAAGACTCAGGAGACACATGGACATCCTCGAATGGGTGAGGACGACCGCATCAGCCCTTCCCGACCCTCTGGTCTGGGCCCTCGGCGGATTGTTCGCCTTCCTCGAGAACGGCTTGGGCCTCGGCTTCTTCCTGCCCGGTGAGACGATCGTCGTCTTCCTCTCCGCTTCGCTCTCCGACGTCTGGGCGGTGGTGGTGATGTTCCTCGTGGTCGTCGTCGCGGGAAGCGCGGGAGACCACGTCGGCTATCTCCTCGGGCGACACTTCGGCGTCGGCATGCGTGACCTCAAACTGGTCAAGCGACTCGGGATCGATCGATGGGATCGGGCCGTCGAGATCCTCCACCGGCGCGGTGCGATCGCCGTCTTCCTCACACGACTCGTCCCTGTCGTTCGCACGTTGACCCCGGCTGCTGCGGGCGTTGCGAAGGTGAGGTACCCGTCGTTCCTGCTCGCCTCGCTCGCCGGAGCAGCGACCTGGGCTGCGATCTACGTCAGCGTCGGGTTCCTGTTGAGGGCATCCCTCGACGCCGTCACCAAGGCGCTGGGACCGATCAGCAACGTGCTGCTCCTCGTCGTGGTCGCCGGCGTCGTCGTCTTCTTCGCGGTGCGATTCATCCGCACCCGGTCGCTCGCACGCGCCGTCGATGCGACCGATGATGCTGCGCCCATCCAGCCCACCGTCGTCGACCGTCTCTTCCGTGAAGACGAATGGCGCACGTGGCCCAACCTCATCACCGGGATCCGCCTGCTCCTGCTGCCGGTGTTCCTCTGGCTGATCACCGCCAGGATGCTGTGGGCCGCGCTGGTCGTCATCGGCCTGGTCTTCCTGACGGATTGGCTCGACGGTTGGCTCGCGCGGCGGACGAACAGCGTCTCCGCCCTCGGCACCTGGCTCGATCCGGTCGCCGACCGGATCACGGTGGTCGTCACGGCCGTCGCCTTCACGCTCGGGCATCTCATCCCGTGGGAGACGCTCGTGCTGCTGCTCATCCCCGACGTCCTGCTCGGATCGGCCGCCCTGCTCTTCTTCCGAGGAAACCCGGCAGTCCCGGTCACGATGGTCGGGAAGGTCCGGACGGCTCTGATCTTCGTCGGACTCCTCGGCGTCCTCCTCGGCAGTGCGCTGAGTGAGTCGGGTCTGGTGTCGCTGAGCTGGATCGTCGGGATGTCGTTCCTGCTGTTCCTGATCGGGATCGTCGGTCACTACATCGCGGCGTCCCAGTACGCCCGTGCCATGATCACGCAGAAACTGAGTGTGCGCGAAGGCTGAGGCTTCTCAGGCCTCGGTGCGCGTCTCGAGGTCGATCTCGTAGTGGATCATCCCCGAGCGGGTGGCGAGGCGGTCGTATAGTCCGCGCGCGGTGGTGTTCGTCTCGGCCGTGAGCCAGTAGACCTTCGCCGCGCCCTGCTGCTCAGCCCATGCGCGGACGTGCGCGATCAGAGCCCGGCCGACCCCGCCACCGCGCACGCCGGGTGCGACGAACAGGTCTTCGAGGTAGCAGTAGTCCGTCGTCGCCCACGTCGAGGGGTGCGTCAACCAGTGGACGATCCCCACTGCGGTGCCGCTCTCGTCGCGGGCGAGCGCGCCATGGACGCCGGAATCGGCGTCGATGAGGCGTTCGAAGGTGGCATCCGTGGTCGCGGGGTCGAGGGCTTCCTCATAGAAGGACAGATAGCCGCTCCACAGGTCGTCCCACTCGGCACGGTCCTCGGTCGTGATCGGTGCGATCGTCGTCATGACTCGAGAGTAACGAAGTGGTGCGGAGGTTCACTCGACGGGTCGAAGGCTCCGCAGGATCGTGGCGTGACGAACCAGGAACGTGCGTTCGTCGAGCTTCTTGCGCCGCAGCCAGCCGGTGACCTCGTCGTTGTGCTTGCTCGCGTTGCACGAGGCGCACGCCGGGACGACGTTCTCGAGCGTGTAGCGGCCGCCGCGCGACACGGGTTGGATGCAGTCGCGTTGCAGGGCGGCACCGTCCCCACCGCAGTACGCGCACCCGCCCCAGGCATCCATCAAGTCGTACCACTGCTCGTCGGTGAGGTCGTTGTCGACGCGGGCGAGCCGGTTCTGTCGGCGCTTGGCATAGCGGGCACGGGTCGCCGGCGACGCAGTGGCGGAAGAGACCTTGCGGCGGCGGCGCATGGGCCGATGCTATCGCGGTGAGCGCTCGACGCGCCTCAGCCCTGGCCTACCGAGGTCAGCTCATGTGGCGCGAGATTCAACCGCTCGCCGCCGACCGCGGTCACGACCACGATGTCCTCGATGCGGGCACCCCAGGAGCCGGCGAAATAGATACCCGGCTCGATGCTGAATGCCATGCCCTCGCGAAGCACCAGGTCGTTGCCCGGAGCGATGTACGGCTCCTCGTGCACCGAGACGCCGATGCCATGGCCGGTGCGGTGCAGGAACGCCTCACCCAGCCCGGCGTCGGCGAGAACGTTTCGCGCCGCAGCATCCACCTCCGCCGCGGTGGCGCCAGGACGCACGGCGTCCACTGCTGCCTGCTGAGCGCGTACGAGCACCGCGATGCGCTCGGCGGTAGCGGGGTCGGGAGTGCCGACGACGTAGGTCCTGGTGCTGTCGGAGTTGTAGCCGCTCGGCACTGCCCCTCCGATGTCGACCACCACGATGTCGCC
Organism: Microbacterium sp. TPU 3598; assembly: GCF_002356155.1. NCBI lineage: Bacteria > Bacillati > Actinomycetota > Actinomycetes > Micrococcales > Microbacteriaceae > Microbacterium > Microbacterium sp. TPU 3598. Next base: position 18,478 of record NZ_AP017975.1, read on the forward strand.
GTCCTCGATCACGCGGTCCGAGACCTCGTGGTGCGGATCGGCGCCGTTCGGGCCGGATCCTACGATGACGAACTCCACCGTGCGGTGTCCTTCGGCGACGATGGCATCGGCGATGTCGGCGGCGACCGCGCGCTCGGTGCGTCCGGCCCGAAGCCACTCGTGCACGCGGCGGTGCACCGCATCGATCGCCTCTCCGGCGCGGCGAAGCTCGGTGATCTCCTCGGCGTCCTTGACCATGCGGCCCTCGCGGAGCACGGGCGTCGCGAGTTCGAGACGCACACCCAGTCGCTCACCGATCGGGATCACGTGCAGGGCGGGGAGGGCATCGGAGACGCCGACGCGCGACACGGTGCCGACGGATGCGGTGATCAGTGCGTACGGGTCTTCGCCGTCGACCCAGTCCGCGACGGCGAGTGCGAGCTCTCCGACCGCCGTGGTGCGCACCTTCGCGAGCTCCATCCGCGGGACCACGATCGTCGGCGCGACGTCGGGGCCGATGACCAGCGCAGTGAGTCGTTCGATGGTGTCGCCTTCGACGCCCACCAGATACTGCAGATCGGGACCCGGGCCCACGATGATGGCGTCGAGCCCGGCCTCGGCGGCGAGGGATGCGGCACGGCTGAGGCGGGCGGCGTACACGGAAGCGGGGAAGGGCAATGTGCTCACGGGCTCCACGCTACTGCGCGCGTGCTCGCAGGGCATCCGATTCGCGGTTCGATCCGCTCCGCGCGCACGGTCGGGGCTGAGCGACTCGCCCCGGTCGCAATGCCGCAGATCATCGACGGCTGAACGGAGGGGGCGCGGTCGTTCAGCCGCTCCCCCTCCGCGGTGGTCAGCTGATGGCGACGCGGATGCGCTCGGCGAGGAACTCCAGATCGGCCTTCGTGAGGTCGGTCACCGCGTAGGCAGTAGGCCAGACGGTGCCGTCGTCGAGGTTCGAGATGGGCTCGAACCCGAACGTGCCGTAGCGCACCTTGAATTTACTGGCCGGCTGGAAGAAGCAGAGCACCTTGCCGTCGCGGCCCCATGCCGGCATTCCGTAGTAGGTGCGCGGTACGAGCTCCGGGGCGACCTCCGAGACCAGGGCGTGCAGCTTCTTCGACAGCGCCTGGTCTTCGGGAGTGAGCTTCTCGATCGCCTCCTTGATGTCGGCCTCTCCCGCCGCTCGAAGCTCTTCCGGGGACTTCTTCGCGCGGGAGCGCCGGGTGCGGGCCTCCTTCGCGGCGGCCTGCATGGCCTCGCGTTCCTCAGCGCTGAAGTTCTTCTCTTTCTCGGCCATGATCGGTCCTCTCGACGTGCGTCCGGTGTGCAGATCACACTACGGACGCCGGGTGGCGATGCGCTTCTCGATTCGTGATCGATCTCGGCAGGACGCACGGTCATCGACTGTCGTCGCCGACGGATAGTGTGTGATCCATGGACCTGCGTGTGGCGGCGTACGCGGTCGTCACCGATGACGACGGGCGGTTGCTGCTGGCGCGCTGGACCGAGGGTCGCCGGGTGGCATGGACGATGCCGGGCGGCGGACTCGAAGCGGGAGAGTCTCCGGAGGATGCCGTGCGTCGTGAGCTGCGCGAGGAGACCGGTTACACGGTCAAGGTCGGTGAACTCCTCGGCATCCACTCGCGGGTGATCCCCGCCGGTCGACGCGTGCAGAAGGCTGCAGATCCGCTGCATACCCTGCGGATCCTGTATCGGGCCGAGGTCACGGGCGGCAAACTGCGCTTCGAGACCGGCGGCTCGACCGACATGGCGGAGTGGTTCCCCCTGAAGGCGGTTGCCGAGCTGCAGCGCGTCAAGCTGGTCGACATCGCCTTGCGGATGGCCGGCATCCTCTGACAGGAGCTGCGCCGCCGCCCGGGATCAGCGCTCTTCGGGGACGGAGATGTCGGCGACGGTGGCGCCGTAGGCCGCGAGCAGGTCGTCGGCGTCGACGAACAGGCTGTATCCGTGGGCTCCTGCGCCCATGGCGATGCGCTGACCGACGATCGACTCGTCGGCGTAGATCGGCCAGTCCGTGGTGCTGCCGATCGGCACGATGGTTCCGCGTTCGTAACCGGTGGCCGCGAGCGCCAATTCGGGCTCCGGCAATCGCAACTTGTTCACCCCGACCAGCGCGCGCAGCTTCGGCCAGGAGATCGAGCGGCCGCCGGGTACCAGGGCGAACAGGAAGGTGTCATCGGACCGCTTCACCACGAGGGTCTTCACGATGCCCGACGGAGGGATGCCGAGGAGCTCGGCCGCCTCGAACAGGCTGCCGGCGGCGGGACGTTCACGGATCTCGATGTCGAGCCCTCGAGCGGCCGCCGCGTCCCGCACCCGTGCATGCTGATCGCCTCCGTCACCGGAGGCGACGGAGGCGGGATCAGACGGGGTCACGCGTCGGGTGCGGCGAGCGGGTCGTCCGCGACCCAGAGCTCATCGTCGGCGCGCAGAGTCTGCCACGCGGCGTAGAGCACACCGACGGCCGCAGCAGCGCCGAGGATGATCGCGATGACGGAGCCGAGGCCCGGTCCCGACTTCTGCGGCTTGGTCGCCTTGCGCACCTGCACGGCGACGCCGTGGCGCTTGGCGTTGGCGACGTCCCACGCGCTGAGTGCCGAACCGACAACTCCGCCCACGATCGGGACGAACTTGTCGTCGACGACGTGCTTGCCGATCTTCACGCCACGGTCGACGACCGGGGCGACACGGCGGTTGTACGTGTCCTGGATGACCGGCACGACCTGCTCACGATTGAGGTTGCCGAGCTGACGGCCGGCCTCACGGGCGACATCGGCGGCGTGACCGACGAGCACCTGCTGGTTCTCCCAGAGCTGGTTCGCGTCGTTCTGAAGACGACGCAGTTCCTTCTTCCGCTTGCGGCTGAGGCTCACGATGCTCTCCTGTCCATTGGAGTACGGGTTCCCCATCTTGCCACGAGAGGCTGGAAGCCGGGCGGGAATCGCCCGGCCCTTGCTTCTTCGCCTCATCAGGGGTAGATACCACGGCCAACTCACCGGAAGCTCTGCGAGAATGAGGACATGGCTCACGCTTCTCATGTCGCAACCCTGCACACCAACCACGGTGACATCGTCATCAACCTCTTCGGTGACCACGCCCCGAAGACGGTCAAGAACTTCGTCGGCCTCGCCGACGGCACCCAGGAGTGGACCGATCCCGCCACCGGCAAGCCCGGCGAGGGACCCCTCTACAAGGACGTCATCTTCCACCGCATCATCCCGAACTTCATGATCCAGGGCGGCGACCCGCTCGGACAGGGCGTCGGCGGCCCCGGCTACAACTTCGACGACGAGATCAACATGGAGCTCAACTTCAACGAGCCCTACATCCTCGCCATGGCCAACGCCGGTCTCCGCCGCAACGCCATCACCGGCAAGCCCGAGGGCACCAACGGTTCGCAGTTCTTCATCACCACCGACCCGACGCCGTGGCTGCAGGGCAAGCACACGATCTTCGGCGAGGTCGCCGATGACGCTTCCAAGGCCGTCGTCGACGCGATCGGCGCCGTGCAGACCGGTGCGGGCGACCGTCCCGTCGAGCCGGTCGTGCTGCAGTCGATCGACATCGTCGCGGCCTGACGACAGCTGCGGCCGATCCGGATGACCACGCCTGAGTTCACGAGCAATCGCGACAACTTCTGCTACCGGCATCCGGATCGGCAGAGCTTCGTGCTCTGCCAACGGTGCATGCGCACCATCTGCCCCGAGTGCCAGACGCAGGCGCCCGTCGGCGTCATCTGCCCGGAATGCATGAACGCCGACCGCAAGAACCGCACCCCGGCCCAGAAGAAGGCGGCCCGTCGTTGGGGCGGCAGCGGTGGAGCGAGCATGGCGATGGCTCGCAGCGGCAAGCCGCTGGTGACCTACGCGCTGCTCGCGGTCACGTCGTTCATCGGACTGCTGCAGCTGATCCCTGGTATCGGCGAGCAGATCACCGGCCAACTGCTCTTCGCGGCGCCGTATCTGTATCCGAACCTGTCGCCGCTGCCCTTCGAGCCCTGGCGATTGCTGACCGCGATCTTCGCCCATGGCGGCTTCATCCACCTCGCGCTCAACATGCTGGCCCTGTGGATGCTCGGACAGAGCCTCGAGCCCATGCTCGGTCGCGTTCGCTTCCTCGCTCTCTACCTCATCAGTGGTCTCGGCGGCTCGGTCATGGTGGCGGTGCTCGCGCCGCTGACCTCGACCGTCGGTGCCTCCGGCGCGATCTTCGGCATGATGGCCGCTCTACTCATCGTCGGTCGACACCTCGGTGCCAACGTCACGGGTCTTCTCGTGATCCTCGGCATCAACTTCGTCTACGGCCTGGTATTCGGCGGCGGACGGATCTCCTGGCAGGCACATCTCGGCGGCCTGCTCATCGGAGCCCTGGTGGCGTTCATCTACGTCAAGACGAAGCGACGAGACCAGCGCACCCTGCAAATCGTGCTGCTCTCCGCTCTGGTCGTCCTGTTGATCGTTGTGGTGGCGTTCGTGCCGCCGCTCATCCTTTTGTCCTGATCCAGAGTTGTTAACAGGGTTGTTAACCCCTGTGAATAACAACGGTGTAATTCTCCCCAGGCTGTGGAGAGGGCTGTGGATAACTTTCGCTCTGGGTGGCTTGTGGGGCGGGAACGGGGCCGTTCCCTTACGTGAGTCGTACTTCGCTGCTGACATGAGAAAGGCCCTCTCGCATCGCGAGAGGGCCTTTCTGGAAGAAGGAGTGAGGCGTCAGCGCCAGCGGGTGGTCATCAGGAATCCGATCAGCGCGATACCGAGTCCGATCGCCAGGTTCCAATTGGAGAGACCCGGGATCGGGTACTGCATGCCGGAGATGTAGAACACCAGGATCCAGGCGAGACCCAGGAGCATGAACCCGATCATCACCGGCTTGAACCACACGGCGTTGGGAGCGGCGTCGCCTTCAGCGCGCTCGACGGCGGGTTCTTCAGTCTTGCGGTCACGTGCCATTCCGTCATTGTACCCATGAGACCTGTCTCGGACGAGGTCGAGCAGGCCCTGGGACAGAGGGCGAGACGGTGACGCCACGGCATCCGCCCAGCGTTCCCGGATATGATCACCGCATGACTGCATCCGTCGCGCCTGGGGGGCGACGTCCGCGCCGGCAGCGACCACGCTCCCGTGCGACGTTCGCGAGCGTACTCGGCGAGCTCCTTCTGACGGCAGGCGTGGTCGTTCTCCTCTTCGTGGCCTGGCAGATGTGGATCGGCGACATCATCATCAGTGCACAGAAGAACGACGAGGGTGCCGCCGTCTCCCAAGCCCTCGCGCAGGCGGAGGCACCCGCGCTCCCCCCGGTCGTCGAGGGCGAAGACGGCACCTCCACCTACATCCCACCCGTGCCCGCAGCCCCGGCCGACGCGCAGTGGTTCGGCCAGATGCACATCCCCCGTTTCGGAGCCGAGTACAACTTCGGGATCTTCGGGGGCACGAGCCGTGCGCGCACGCTCGATCAGCAGGGCATCGGAATCTATACGAACTCCAAGATGCCCGGCGAGGTCGGAAACTTTTCCCTGGCCGGGCACCGCACGACGTGGGGCAAGCCGTTCAACCAACTCGACAAGCTGCAGCTGAACGACGCGATCGTCGTCGAGACGCCCGACGGCTGGTACACCTACCGCTTCCGTACGCTCGAGTACGTGAAGCCCTCGCAGACCGATGTGCTCGCCGATGTGCCGCAGATGCCGGAGCAGCAGACCGGCGAGCAGTACATCACCCTCACCGCCTGCTCGCCTCTGTACTCGCTGGCGGAGCGCATCGTCGCCTACGGGGTGTTCGAGAGCTTCCAGCCGCGGGCCGAGGGACCGCCGACCGCGCTGACCGACCCGCCGCCCCCGCCGGCCGCACCATCCGTGTGATCGTGGACCGTCATAAGGGAGAAGACTGATGTACGCCGCACTCTGGCGCCTGCTGCCCGGACCGTGGTGGCTGCGTGTGCTCATCCTCGTGGTCGTCATCGCCGCCGTGCTCTATGGCCTGTTCTGGTACGTGTTCCCCTGGGTGAGCCCGATCATCGCCCCCGGTGAGGTCGACGTCGAATGACGCGAGTTCTCGTGGTTGACAACCACGACAGCTTCGTGCACACACTGGTCGGATACCTGAGCGAGCTCGGCGCGCACACGGTGATGATCGAATCCGATGCCACGGATGCGGCTCAGCTGGAGCGGATCCTTCCCGAGTACGACGCGTTGATGCTCTCTCCGGGCCCCGGTGCACCCGTCGACGCGGGGGCGTCGCTCGACGCGGTGCGCATCGCCGCCCGCCTGCGGGTGCCGACGCTCGGGGTGTGCCTCGGGCATCAGACGATCGGCGAGGCGTTCGGGGCTCCGGTCGCCGCAGCGCCCGAGCTCATGCACGGCATGGTCTCGGCGGTGACGCACGACGGCTCCGCGTTGTTCACCGGGATCCCTTCGCCGTTCGACGCCGGGCGCTACCACTCCCTCGCGCTGGCGGCCTCCGATCTGCCCTCCGAAGTCGTCGTGACCGCCTGGACCGAGAACGGAACCGTGATGGCTCTGGCTCACCGCGATCAGCCCCTCTGGGGCGTGCAGTTCCATCCGGAGAGCGTGCTGACCGAGGGAGGCTACCGGCTCCTGGCGAACTGGCTGGAGCTGTGCGGCGACGAGAACGCCGTCGGGCGCGCTGAGGAACTTCACCCGCTGGCTCGCTGAACAGCGTCGGGCGGGGGCATACGCCCGACGGTGCTATCCGGTGCAGAAGAAGATCTGGACCGAGGAGCCCACCGGAACGTCACCCGGTGCCACCGACATCGAGTGGACCGTGGTCGGCTCCGTCGCGGGGCACTCCGCGGTCTCCGTCGGCACAGCGACCAGACCGAGGTCCGTGAGGTTTGTCGTGGCGGCATCGACGGTCCAGCCGACGAGGTCGGTCAGCGTGACCTTGCCGCTGGCCACGACGAGATTGACGACGGTTCCCGGATCCAACTCCGCATCGGCCTTCTCGCTGGCGGAGATGACCGTGTTCGTCGCCAGGGCCTTGTCGTTGCGCTGGATGACGGTCCCGAGTTCGAGGCCGGCCGCCGTGAGGGCCTTCGTGGCATCGTCGAGGGCCATCCCCTCGATCTTCGGCATCACCACGGTCTCCTCGCCCTTGGAGACGTACAGGGTGATCGTGGAACCCTCTTCCACCGACACTCCCGCTTCGGGGTCGGTGCGGATCACGTTCCCCTCCGTCACCTCGGAGCTCGTCTCGATCACGATCTTCGATGAGAGGTCGAGTGCGGCGAGGTCGTCCTGCGCCCGTTCCGAAGACACGTTGACGAGGTTGGGGATGGTGCGCGACGTGCTCGACACCTCAGTGGGCCGCATGCTAATCGTGACGACCCAGAACAGCACGGAGGCCAACAACACGGCGAGCAGCGCCACGCCCGCCCAGATCCAGGCGACCGGAGGACCGGACTGGGTTCTGGTCATGGTCGTGTCCGTGCTCAACTGGCGAAGCGATCGCGCGGTCTCCTGCGCCTGCCGCGGGCTCGCCCCGTACAGCTCGCTGGTCAGCGCACCGAGCTCCTTGCGGGTCGGAGCGTTTCCCGTCATCGCGGAATCGAGCGCCGCGCGGAAGTGCGCGGCATCCGGATAGCGCTGGTACGGGTCCTTGGCGAGCGCGCGGAGCACGATCGGGTCGAGATTCCGCGGGGCGTCCTCGTTGACCTCGGTGGGAGGAACGGGAGTCTCGCTGACGTGCTGATAGGCGACCGCTACCGGCGACTCGCCACGGAACGGCTGCCGCCCCGTGAGCAGCTCGTACAGCACGACACCGGTGGAGTAGAGGTCGGCACGAGCATCGACGGGTTCGCCCTTCGCCTGCTCCGGTGAGAAGTAGGCGGCGGTCCCGATGATCTGGGTGGTCTCGGCGACGGTCGACGACGAGTCGGAGACGGCTCGGGCGATGCCGAAGTCCATCACCTTGACCTGACCCTTGTCGGTGACCATCACGTTGCCGGGCTTGATGTCGCGATGCACGACACCGGCGCGGTGCGAGTAGTCGAGCGCCTCGAGGATTCCGTCGACGTAGCGGACCGCATCGGTGGCCGGCACCGGGCCGGCGGCGATGATGTCCTTGAGGAGGGTGCCCTTGACGAGCTCCATCACGATGTACGGCGGTTCCGTGGAGCCGATCTCGCTCGTCGAAGGGTCGCCGGCGTCGAACACGCGGACGATCGACGGATGCGACATGCGCGACGCCGCCTGGGCCTCGAGGCGGAACCGGTTACGGAAGGTGGTGTCGCGCGCAAGGTCGGCATCGAGGATCTTGATCGCGACCTCGCGCCCGAGCGTCAGGTCGTACCCGCGGTACACCTTCGCCATTCCGCCATGCCCGATGAGCTCGTCGACGCGGTACCGACCCGCGATGACTTGTGGCTCTGTGGACACGGAAGACCCCCCTGGAAACTACGCTTGCTGAACTGGAACTACAGATTACCCGTCGGTGCCGCTGTTCCCATCGCCGGGGTCGGTGGCCGCCGTGATCGTCACCGAGAGCGGCGGAGACGCGGCGGAGGTGCGCTGGTCGCCGCCGGAGCACATGCCCTGGTAGCTGACGATGAGCTGCTGTCCCGCGGCGTCGGCGATCTTCACCTGCGTGTTGCGCTGCGTCGGCTGGAAGTTCGGGCCGCCCGAGACGAAGGTGCCGTTCTGGACCGACACGACGTAGCCGGAGAGAGTGGTTCCGCTGGGGCAGGTGAATCCGGTGCCCCAGGAGATGGTCACCGTCGAGCCGGCGACAGGGTTGCCCGTGATGGTCGGGGCGTCGGTCGGGGTCGGCAGACCGGCACGAGCGGCGTAGACCGTGAGGGTCATCGCCTGGGTGGTCTCCACGTTGCCGGTGGGAGCCACGCGGTAGACCTTTCCGACCTCTTCATCGCTGGGTGCCGGGTCTCCGTCGACACAGGTGATCTCGCTGTTGAAGCCGGCGCCCTTGAGCGTGGAGGTGGCCGCGCCGCAGTCCATGCCGTTCAGGTTCAGGGCGGTCACATCCACTCGCGTCACCTCCGGCGTCGGGGTGTTCGGCGGTGGAGTCGTCTGCGTCTGGGTCGGCTTGCTGCTCGGCGACCCCGTGGGGTCGGCGTCGCCGCCCTGGTTCGCGAGCATCGCCCACACCGTGCCGCCGAGCACGATCACCAGCAGCGCGATCAGAGCGATCAGCGGCCAGGTCCAGGGGCTGCGCTTCTTCTTCTTCTTCTCCTCTTCCACGGCTTCCTCCGTGGGAAGCTGAGCGGTGGTGGGAAGGATGCGCGTGGTGCCGTCGTCGCCGGAGGCATTCAGGAGTCGGGTCGCGTCGTCGCCGCCGGCGATACCACCGGTCGCGATCGCCGGCACAGCGATGGCCGCGGAGTTCAGATCGCCCCGGCGAAGGGCCTGGGCCGCTCGTGCCACCGTCGCGGACGACGAGGGACGATCGCTGGGCTTCTTGGCGATCATCGCCATGACCAGGTTCTGCACCGGGATCGGGACGGTCGGAGGCAGGGGCGGCGGCTGCTCGTTGATCTGCGCCATCGCGATGGCCACCTGCGACTCGCCCGTGAAAGGACGCTTGCCCGCCAGGCACTCGTACGCGACGATGCCGAGCGAGTAGGTGTCGGTCGCTGGCGATGCCGGGTGACCTGACGCCTGCTCGGGCGAGAGGTACTGCACCGTGCCCATGACCTGGCCGGTCGCGGTGAGAGGCACCTGGTCGGCGATGCGGGCGATGCCGAAGTCGGTGATCTTGACGCGGCCGTCGGGCGTGATCAGCAGGTTTCCCGGCTTGATGTCGCGGTGCACGAGACCGGCCGCGTGGGCTGCCTGCAGCGCGGAAGCCGTCTGGGCGACGATGTCGAGAGTCTTGTCGGCGCTGAGCGCACCATCGCGCTCGAGCACGGTCGAGAGTGCCTCGCCCGGCACCAGTTCCATGACGAGGTAGGCGCTGCCGTTCTCCTCGCCGTAGTCGAACACGCTGGCGATGCCCTCATGGTTGACGAGAGCAGCGTGCCGCGCCTCGGCACGGAAACGCTCGAGGAACCCGGGGTCCCCCATGTACTCGTCCTTGAGGATCTTGATGGCGACGGTACGTCCGATGACGTGATCCGTCGCCTCCCATACCTCGCCCATGCCACCGATCGCGATACGCGACTGCAGCTCGTAACGACCACCGAACGACACACCCTGCGTCGGCCTCATCTGCCCAGCACCGCCTCTATGACCTTCTTCGCAATCGGAGCCGCGATGGTGTCGCCGCTCCCTGATTGTCCCTGTCCGCCGCCGTCTTCGACGACGACCGCTACTGCGACCGCGGGGTCGTTCGCCGGCGCGAAGCCGGTGAACCACAACGTGTGCGGTCTGTTTCCGTTCTCTGCGGTGCCCGTCTTACCGGCCACGTCGATCCCGTCTATTCTTGCACCCTGGGCCGCGCCCGTTGCGACGCTCGCGACCATCGCCGCGGTCACGTTGTTCGCCACGTCGGCATCCATCGCACGTCCGAACTCACTGTCCTGGAAAGCCTTGATGACCGAGAGGTCGTTGCCGATGACGGCGTCGACCATCCGCGGATTCATCACGATGCCGTCGTTCGCCAATCCGGACGAGACCATGGCCATCTGCAGCGGGGTCGCCGTGACCTTTCCCTGACCGAATCCGGTCAGCGCGGTCTGGGCGTCGTCGAGGCCGCGCGGGTAGCTCGACGGCGTCGACGTGAGCGGCGTGTCGAACGACTGGTTGAAGCCCAGCTTGTCCGCCATCTCGCGGATGGTGTCATCACCGAGCTCTACGGCCAGCTCGGCCATCGGGATGTTGCAGCTCAGACGGATCGCCTCGGCGATCGTGACGGTCTCACCCGGACCGCACGTGCCCCCCCAGGCGTTAGAGACGCGGTTGCTCGAACCGGGAAGGGTATACGCGATCGGGTTGGGCAGCGTGGAATCCGGAGTCCATTTGCCAGTTGCATAGGCCGCAGCCGCGACCACGACCTTGAACGTCGAGCCGGGAGGGTTCAAGTCACCGGCGATCGCCCGGTTGGACAACGGCTTGTTCGCGTCGGCGACCAGCTGATCGTAGGTCGCGTTCGCAGCGTTCGCATCATGCGTCGCCATCAAGTTGGTGTCGAAGCCGGGAGTCGAGACCATCGCGAGGATGCGTCCGGTTTTCGGGTCCATGGCCACGACCGCGCCCTTGAGGTCGCCGAGGGCTTCGTAGGCAGCCCGCTGCGCCGCGGTGTTCAGAGAGAGCTCGACGCTGTATCCGCGCTGCGGCTGGCCGGAGAGGATGCGCTCGACCTCGCCGAGGAACGCGTTCGACCCCGTGCCGGAGAGCTCGGCGTTCATGGCCTTCTCGATGCCGGTGCTCGAGCCCAAGGCGGGGTTGAAGTAACCGGTGACCGGTTCCCACAGCGCCGCATCCGTGTAGACGCGCTGGAACTGGTACCGGTCGTCGCTCGGCACCGAGTTGGCGATCGCGACCCCGTCGACGATGATCGATCCGCGTTGGATCTCGTAGCTGTCGAGGCGCGTGCGCTTGTTGTTGCTGTTCTGGGCCAGCGCATCCGCCTCGACGACCTGGATCCAGCTGGTCGCGGCGAACAGTGCGATGAACATGAACAGCATGATGATGCTGAGGCGACGGAGTTCCTTGGTCATGTCAGCCGATCACCACCCGGGGCTGACGGCGCACACCGTCGGAGATGCGCAGCAACAGCGCCACGATGAGCCAGTTGGCCACGAGGGAGGAGCCACCCGCGGCGAGGAAAGGAGTGGTCAGACCGGTCAGCGGGATGAGGCGGGTCACGCCGCCGACCATGATGAACACCTGCAGAGCGATCGTGAACGAGAGTCCGGTGGCGAGCAGCTTTCCGAAATCGTCCTGACCCGCGAGACCGATGCGCATGCCGCGGCTGACGAACACCATGTAGAGGCAGAGGATCGCGAACAGCCCGATCAGGCCGAGCTCTTCGCCGAGGCTGGTGATGATGTAGTCGCTGTGGGCCAGCGGGGTGACCTCGGGACGGCCCTGGCCCCAGCCGGTGCCCATGAGTCCGCCGCGTGCGAGGCCGAAGAGTCCCTGCATGGGCTGGTAGCCGGCGCCGTCGGGATCGACCTGGTCGGCGTCGAAGAGGAAGAGCCAGTTGATGAAGCGTCCCTGCACGTAGCTGAGGATCTGCGTCGCGAGTGCCACGCCGGCGACCACGAGGGCCAGGCCGATGAGCACCCAGCTGGTCTTCCCCGTCGCGACATAGAGCATCGCGACGAACATCCCGAAGATCAGGGTTCCGGTTCCGAGGTCGCGCTGGAACACGATGATCCCCAGCGAGATGAGCCAGACGACGAGCACAGGTCCGAGCTCGCGCATGCGGGGCCAGGTGATGCCCAGCACCCGCTTGCCGACCGACGTCAGACTCTCGCGGGTGCGCACCAGATAGCCGGCGAAGAAGATCGCCAGGCAGATCTTGGCGAGCTCGCCCGGCTGGAAGGCGAAGGCACCGCCGAGCGACACCCAGACCGCCGCATTCGCATCGGGGATGCGCAGCCCGGGGACGAACGGCAGCAGCAGGAGCAGGATTCCGGCGAGGCCGAAGATGTAGGTGTACCGGAACAGCACGCGGTAGTTGCGCAACAGGATGACGACCGCGATCGCACCCGCGAGCGAGATCGCGGTCCACGCGAGCTGCTTGGTCGAGTAGGCGTTCCAGCCGGTGTTCTCGAAGGCGATGTCGATCCGATAGATCATCGCGATGCCGAGGCCGGTGAGGAGGGTCGCGATGGGCACGACGAACGGGTCGGCGTCGGACGCGACGAAGCGGAGCACGATATGCAGGGCGAATGCGAGGGCGGCGAGACCGCCGCCGATCGCCAGGATCATCGGGTCGATCACGCCCAGTGCGCCCAGCTGCACGAGCGTGAGGGCGGCTCCGCTGATCGCGCAGGCGAACAGCAGCAGCCAGAACTCGCGATTGCGCTGGTTCTGCGGCATCCGGATGCGCTTGAGCGCCTTGATGACGCTGGTGTCGGCGGCGACGTCGGTGCTCATCCCTCACCCCCGGCCGGCGTGTCGACAGGAGTCGGCATGGGGGTGGGCAGCGGGGTCTCGATCGTGTTCGCGTCGGCCCCGGCGCGGAGTCGGTCGACGATCGCCATCGCGTCGGACAGAGATCGTGCGGTGATGGTGCGCTCGACCGATGCCCGCTGATACGGAGGCAGATTTGCGAGGAGGATGTCAGTGTCTTCGACCGGAGTCGACAACGTGATCGGCCCGATGTTCTGCTGCACGCCTTGGAAGATCACGACGCTGTCCTCGTCGGCGCCGATGAAGTAGCGCGTCTGGGTCCAGCTGTAGGCGGCGAAGGCGGCGACGCCGAGCATCACGATCACCACGAGGGCACCGGCGATCCAGCCGAGACGACGGCGCTTGGCGCGACGGCGATCTTCCTCGATCAGCTCCTCGAGGTACTCGGGAGCCGGCTCGAAGTGGCTCGGCTCGTTCGCGGCCTGGCGCACCGGGTGCAGCCAGTTGCCGCGCGGAGGTCGGACCGGAGGCACGTAGACGCCGTCGGGGTTCGATGCCGAGCCGACGATCGTGGGGGTGCCCGAGTGGATCGGATGCTGCCCGCCCACGTCGACGAGGACGATCGTGACGTTGTCGGGCGCGCCGCCGTCGAGAGCCTGCTTGAGGAGGTTGTCGGCGGTGCGGCCGGGCGCGAGGCCGAGCTGCATGGCCTTGAGGATGTGCGGTTCGTCGACCACGCCCGAGAGGCCGTCGGAGCAGAGCAGCCACCGGTCGCCTGGTTGCGTGTGCATCACGAACATGTCGAGCTCGGGATCGGAGTCCATGTCGCTGAGCACGCGCATGAGCACGGAACGGCGGGGGTGGTAGCGCGCCTCCTCCGGCGTGATGCGGCCCGAATCGACCAGACGCTGCACGAAGGTGTGGTCGGCGGTGATCTGCGTCAGTGCGTCGTCGCGGTACAGGTAGATGCGCGAGTCGCCGATGTGGCCGATGACCGCGTATTCGTCGACCATGATGATCGCGCTGACCGTGGTGCCGAGGCCGGCGAGTTCCGGGCGGTCCTTCGCGGCGCGGATCAGGTCGCCCGCTGCGGTGGTCGCGGCGGCCTGCAGCGAGGCCTGCGCGTCTTCGGTCGACGCATAGGGCTGGTCGAGGGGCTCCAGACGCTGGATCGCGATGCTGGAGGCGACGTCTCCGCCGGCGTGCCCGCCCATGCCGTCGGCGACGACGAAGAGATTCGCCCCGGAGTATCCGGAATCCTGGTTGTTGGAGCGGACCTTCCCGGTGTGGGAGATCGCGACGCTCGAGCCCTCGAAGACCATGCCGGCGTCAGGCTCGCAGCTCGAAGGTCGTGGCGCCCACCTTGATCGGGGTGCCGAGCGAGAGGGCGACGGGCGAGCCGGAGACGCGCTGGCCCGCGACGAAGGTGCCGTTGGTGGAGTCGAGATCCTGGATCGCCCAGCTGTCGCCGCGCAGCATCAGGCGCGCGTGGTGACTGGACGTGTAGTCGTCGCGAATCACGAGAGCGGACTCGCTGGAGCGGCCGATCGTGAGGGAGTCGGCGCTGAGCGGCAGCTCGAGGCCCGCTTTGGGGCCGGAGGTGATCACGAGCCGCTTGGCGGTCGCGACCGTGGCCGGACCGGTGGAAGGGCGAGCGGATGCCGGTTTCGCCACCGGTGCTGCGGGGGCTGCGACCGGCGCGGCGGCCGACCCTGCCGCCGCCTCTGCGGGGAGCTTGCGCACTCGCACGCCGAACAGGTCGGCACGCAACGAATACACGACCCCGAACACGAAGAACCACATCAGGATGAGGAACCCGATGCGGAGCAGAAGGAGGATCAGTTCACTCACCCGAGGGCTCCGAACGCTCGGGTGGCGTCGTCGCCGCGGGGTGCAGGACGTGAGGGTGACGCGACCGGCACGATGCGGAACACCAGATCGGTGCGTCCGATCGTGATGGTGGTGTCGCTCGGGAGCGCGGCTTCGCGCAGCTTCTGGCCGTTGACCTTCGTGCCGTTGGTGGAGCCGAGGTCGCGCATCATGGCGCGCTCGCCATCCCACAGGATCTCGGCGTGCTTCCGACTCGAACCGGCGTCGGCGATCGTGATGTCGGCATCCGAGCCGCGGCCGATCACCGTGCGGGCGCGGGAGATCGAGTGACGACGGCCGTCGACGTCGACCACGGCCTGCCAGGACACACGACCTTCGACCGTTCCCGAGCTCACACGCACCGTGCCGGTGGCGACCTTCTCATCGGCCTCGAGAGTGATGGAGAGCGGTCCGGAGAAGCTGTATCCCTGGGACTTGGCGTGCGCGGTGAGAAGAGCGTGCAGCTCGTCCGTGAGGGCGCCACCGAGCCCGCGCATCCGTTCGGCGTCGTCGGCGCTGAGGCGCACGACGAAGCTGTTGGGGGCGATGATGCGGTCGCGGCTGACGACCGCAGCCTTCGTGTCGGCTTCGCGCCGCAGCGCCGAAGCGATCTCCACTGGCTGGATGCCGCTGCGGAAGGTCTTGGCGAACGCGCTGTTAACTGCGCGTTCGAGACCCTTCTCAAAGCTGTCAAGTAGTCCCACTGGGCTCCTCTGGCATGCCGACTGGTAGACACATCGTAGCCAGGTGTCCTGGGGGAACGCCGCCGATGACCCTCCAGGCATGTGCAACGAGGCCGAAAACGCATGATATCTTTGGGAAGTTGAGTTCTTCGGAACGAGACACACGCGCGAGTGGCGGAATGGTAGACGCGCTGGCTTCAGGTGCCAGTGTCCGTAAGGACGTGGGGGTTCAAGTCCCCCCTCGCGCACAGGGGTGGTTCATGAAAATCCGTGAATCACTTCATGAAATTCGTAAGCGGCGGCTGACTTCGATGGAAATCGAGGCGGCCGCCGCTTCATTTTGTCTTTGAGTCGCGTTCATGGGCCCAGGTCCGCGCTCGCCGAGGGGTCAGGGCACGACAATTAGCCCCGTGATGGGGCTGATGGTCCGTCTGTTCGGTTCGGGGGCGTTCCCTACCTACGCGGGCGGGGCGAGCGCTTCTGTGGTCGCTGGGCGCACGTTCGGAAGGTTCGCCGCCGAGAATTTCTTCTTCGATTTTCGGCGTCGTTTTCCTGGCGGTGTGCATTCTTGGATGAGGGCGCGCACGAGGGCGCGCAGGTTGTATGCGACTGCCATGAGCGCGGTGGCAATGCTGTGATACGTCTCGCCTCGGCCGGGTCGCTTCGCAGCGGATTCCAGGTCAGTGAACCGGGTGTGCTTGATGGACTTGTTGACGGATTCAACCTGGTTGCGCTGGCCGTAGGCTTGCTTCCACTCGGCTGTGCCCCAGGGGTAGCGCTGGAGGTGCCGGACAACTTCGCCGTGGGGGTCTAGCTGAAATCCTCCGCGCAGGGGGTTCTTGGCCGCGGAGACCCGCTTTCCGGTCGCGGGGTCAAACGCCATGTAGGTGCGCGGGTCAGGGTAGGTGAAGCGCTGTTTTCCGCGGTGTGCTTCTTCTGTTCGGATATTGCCGTGGCGCTTCATCGCATATGCCTTCCGGGCCTCGATGGCTTCTTCGATGTCGCGCCAGGTGACGGGCATTCCGGTGTCCGGGTCGGGCTTGTTGTTGTGGAACCAGTAGGTGATGTACTGCAGGCGCTTGGGCATGTAGGCCACGTACAGCGCTCCATCGACGACGATGACGGCGTGTCCGGGCACTGTCGCTTGGACGCCGAACTGGTCCTTTTTGTAGTCGAACGCGAACTCCCATCCGTCCACGCGTAGTGGCTGTTGGAAGTTCTCCGGCTTCTGCCCGTTGAACGCGCGGTCGGCGGCAGCGATGCCACGCTGTTCGAAGTTGCGGGAGTGCTGATGCATCGCCTCGCGGGGCTCGTGCTTGATGTTGCCGGGTCGGTGGAAGCCAACACCGGTGATGAGTCGAGCGAATGCGGGATGGCGTTTCTGGTCGTACCCCTCCGTGTCCATCATGGTGACGATGTCCATCTCGAAGGCGGGGATTGGTGGATCTTTCGGTTTGTCGTCGCGGTGGGAGTGGTCGTAGGTGCCGGCGGAGAAGTCGACGTTGGTGAGCAGGCCGCCGGGACCGAGGCGGGTACTGGCGTCGATGACTTCTTGGGAGTGAATGGGGATGCCTCTGCGGACGAGGGTCGTGGCGCGGCTGTGCACTTTGCCCAGGATGGGGACGTTGGTCGAGTCGACGGAGACATCTCCGGTGTACCGGTCGCGGTAGCGCTGGGGGAGAAGCGCGACGGACGCATCGACGAGTGCTTGCCGCATCCAGCGGCTGCGGTCGGCTCGACTCTCGTCGCGAGCGGCGTCGGCGATGACCTGCTCTACGAGGGTGAGTCGCCGCCTCTTCTGGGTGCGGTAGTACGGGTCGACGAGTGTGCTGAGCCGCTTCTTCGCTCGCCAGTGTCGGTGGTACCAGGTTTCTTCGTCGGCTTCCTCCCACCGGATACCGAGTGATTCGAACTGTTCCGGGGTGAGACGGTGCGCGAGCGTGTCGGCGAACTCGGCGTACTGCGCTCCCTTGTTCCACACCGCGCTGATCAGCTCCACGACCAGGACGGCCCTGAAAGGAATGAGCGCTTTTCGACCTGATGCCTTCTTGCGCTCCTGGCCTGCCCACTTCTGCAGTGCCTGGGGGACGCCGGAGCGGTCGACGATGTCGACGAAGCTGTTGAACAGGTCCATGGGCATCTCACCGGTCACGGCCATCGCCCGTTTGTAGGCGAAGTGGCCGACACCGATGACGTTGCGCAGTTCCGCGTCGAGGTTCAATTCGGAGGTCACCGCTCGACCTCCCCGCGCAGGAAGGCGATGTAGTCGGTGTCGGGAACGTCTGCGATGTAGTGCAGGAGCCGGCCGAGGTGTTCGAACTTCTCGAAACCCCCAGCGATGAACACTGACTTAATGTGGGCGATGGCGCGGAGGTGGGTGACGAGCCATGTGGCGCGCAGGCGCGCGCCGACGGGAAAGTTGCCATCAGTGCGTTGAGTGAATGCTGACAGGGCGGCGGATGGGCGGACGCGGTCCGGCGTTCCCCATAGTGTGGTGTGCCCGGCAGGAATCTGCTCGAGGACGGCGGCCATCCACTCGTCCCATTCGCTGAGCAGCGGGACGCTGCGCTCGAGGTCCCCTCGAGCATGGATGATGTAGCCGCCGGTGGCTGTGAGCTCGACGTCCTCCTGTCGAACGGAGACGAGTTCGCCGGGGCGGAGTCCTGCGCCCGCACAGAAGATGAGTGTCAGCATGGCGCGGTACACCTTGAGAGGCGTGCGCTGCGCGACAGCCCAGTGACGGAAGTCAGACATCTCTTCCGGCGTGTACGGGGGAGCGGTGGTCTTGCGGTTGAGAGCGGTCATCTTCTCGCCGTGCTCCTCGGGGAGGAGGACCTCGGAGATGCGCATGAGGTAGCCGCGGTAGTTACGGCGGGTGCCGTCGGCCAGTCTGAGGCGCTTGTCGTTGACGTAGAGGTCGATAGCCTGCCTCGACCAGACCGTTTCCGCGTCGAGTGGCCAGCCACGCCGCATGCACCACGCGACGAAATGCGCCGCAGCTCGAATGAGGACCTCTGACGAGTACGGGGTCATGGGGGCAGCAACAGAGACGGCGTCTCGGACGAACGGCCCGATACGTTCCCAGGTTTCCCGGTCGATGTTCGGCGTGTAGTCGTTCATGACTACAACCACCGATATGGGCAGGACAGGCCAGGATGCTCGCCGGAGGGCTTCCGCCAGCGCAGAGTCGGCGAATGGTGGGTCCTGTAGAGAACCGAGGTTCTCGCGGAGAGCGACGTGGTGGCGCTGAGCCCATGTGATGTCGTTGTAGTGGAGCTGCTTGGATTGGCGGGTGAGCGTGATCTGAGTTCTTTGCACGCTCTCCCATGCACGAACCCGCTGCCACCAGGAGTGCTTCTGCTGGTAATCTGGCCCACGAAACGGATATTCAGCACAGCAATGCAGCAAAAGCCGACCATGCGGTGCAAAATCAGCGAGAGGGCGTCTTGATGGTGCGCTTCGTTGACGGTCGGGGGTTTGCTTTCATCCCCCGGGATGTTGTCGCGCAACCAAAAGCGTTTGGCTTGGCGGCCGGCCTTCTCGAACCCGCTCATGATGTCGACTCAGAAGACGAGCGATACCGTGCAGCCATGCTGCAGCACCTCATGGTCGTGGCTGCTCGGGGAGCGCTGCTGAAATCGCAGGGGATATCTCCCACGGCCTTCGTCGAGCAGTTTGAGGGGCGCGGTCTCGGAGTGGATCGAGTTCGACGCGTCTTCCGCGGCGAGACCATGGCGCAGCTCACTGATTTGATGTTCTGGGCGCACCACTTCCCCGACGTCGCCGATGCCGTGTCCGCACTTTTTGCGCCTCGGTCCGTCGCGCCCCAGCCCACCAGCCTGTTGTCGGACGCTTTCCCTGCCCCCGAGGAATCACGCGTGCTCAGGGAGCCTCGCCGCGAGGACCCATCGCTGCGTGAGCGGCAGCTCGCGGTCCTCCGAGCAGAGGTGGCGGCGCACAAGGGTAAGCCCGACGCGCCCGCGGCCCGTCGGACCCCACCACATCCATTCTCGTAATCTCCGCGCCACATGCGACGACCCCCGCGTCATCGCGCAGGACAGTCGAAGAATAGACCTATTAAGCAAGGCATTTCAAGACAGGCCCTAGCTACAGGGTGTTTTGTTGTGGGCCTTATGGCTCAGGATTTATCGGGTGTGGGATCTTGAAAGTGCGAAGCGGTTCGGTGCCGGGCTGAGGACACTACGTCAGTCGCACCACTTCACTCAAGAACAGTTCGCGTATCGCGCGGGCATCACGAAGAATCAGGTGCAGCTGTTGGAGGCGGGTCGCGGGTCAGGAAAGGCCGGAAGTGACAGCCCCGCTAACCCCACGCTGGCGACGGTTGTCGGCCTTGCGACGGGACTGCAGATGAGTGTCGCCGAGTTGTTCAGCGCTCTCGAAATGTAGTGATGAGCCATTGCCTGACGATCAGCGACGAGATGGGCGGCTGCGACGGGCCGTGTGACGGGAACGAGCGTCGCATCGGCCATCTCCAGAGTGTTGTGAACCCGGCCCCCGCTTCAGGCTTTCACATCTCGTCTGCGGTGCTGAAACGGTGGGTGTGCGGCGTCCCGGCGCTGGGCGCGGTGACCACTCGTCGAGCAGGAAGGATCGGAGTGCACGCTCGTGAGCTCGACCGGCGAGTCAGGGCGTCGGCCCTGGGAGAGGCGTTGGGCTTCTGCTGGGAATTGGGTACAGCCCGGAAGCGCGGCGTAGGCTGCCTCGACTGCCGGGGCGGACCCTGCGGCCGGCCGGAGAGTCTCTAGGTCGCGCTCGATTCCGTCGCTCGTCAGCACCACGAGCGGCAACCGCACGGCGTTTCCGAGCGTGAAGACTCTGACCGCGATAGCCTGGCCAACTCCAAGTTCGACCGTCGTGTCCGTCCCCACAGAAGAGCGCTCGTCGAGTTGCATCCACGAGAAGCTCTCCGCGCGTCCGCCGTCCCAGACGCGGATCACTGTGATTGGTAGCCGACCCGTGCTGGCCAATGTCGGTGCCGCTGGAGTGAGAATAGGTACCGATGAAGTGCCTTCAGTGCGTCTGAGGTGTCGAGGGGCGAAGGTTCCCCGTGCACGGGCAGGACACCGCAGAAGGCCGGACACCGACACCGACATGCCCCGCGTTCGCTCAGGACGGGATGGTCGCTGCCACAGGCGTCGCGTAGACAACGAACGCCGCACCGACGCCGCCGATCAGGCGACCAGAGCCCCACCGAGGGGCGGGCGAGGAGGCCTACTCCGGACGCGGAGGTCTTGGGGTTTGGGCGCGCGATGCGAGGTCGAGCGTCTCGAGGATTTCAACGAGTTGTGCGTTCAATGCTTGCGCGAGGGGGTCCCCAGGCGCGGTACTGGTGCGGGGGCGGACGGTGTCGTTGAGGAGTTGTTTCAGGGTCACTGTGGCCGCGCCGACGCGGTACCAATCGCTGTCTGCCCAGACCCACGATTGACCGTTGCGCTCGCTCACTCCCGTATTGTCCTCTCTGGGATGGAGGCTGGGCAAGGTGGCAGAAGCCGCACGTCTTCACGCTTCGGTCTGAGGTTCGCCGTGCTCGCGATCCTCGTTGTCGCCGAGTTTGCGGCCGATGTGGCATGGAGGCATTTCGCCTCTCGTGGGGGCCGCGATAGGGGGATGTTCACTCGACCGCGGAGTGATGGCGGTACAGCTGACGCCGTCGGCTGCTCGCCCCCGAGGGATTGCCTTGACGGTAGTGGTCATTTTTCCGCTGGGCTCAGGGTGCTTCGGCTCCCCAGTGTGAAGCGCCCTGGCGGGGCTGAGTATCGGTGGGGAGGGGATATACGGGAGTGCCTCTCGCGGGAACCACCAAAAGCTCAGGTTCTCCCCGACCGGGGTCATCAGCAGTTGCGCGGGCGGGGCGGGTCAGGAAGGGCTGGAAGTGCCAGCCCCGCAAACCACTCCGGCGGCTGTCGTCCTCAAGAGGTCGTGGTGACACAGTTCGGGCGACCGGCCGCGCATGTCGACTGCATGACGAACTATTGGGAACCCACCGCACACCTGTTGCACCGCCCGGAGGACACCTTCACTGCCGACGAGCAGGCGTCGGTCGCGTGCCTGCTCGCCTTCTTTGAGGAGATGGATGGCGTCGGTCCGCTCACGGAGGACCATCTCTGGTGCCGCAATGCGCGGGACGTGGAGGTGTTCGCGCGTCGGCTGCAGCGACTCCCAATAGCACGGGATGACGCACCCGAAACCCTTCTCTCATGGCTCAATGTCCAACAGAGCGCGGACCTGAATAGCTTTCAGCGCGCGCGCCTGGAAGCGATCCCGGGTTGGAGTGGGTGACGACCGGCCCCTGTCTGTCGCCGCGGTGAAGCGAACATCCGTGTGTCCTGCCGGCAGCAATATGCCTATCTCTGCCGACAGGACTCGGCGTGGGGGCGGGCGACCGCGCATGGGGGATGCAACGGTGCGAGCGGGGCCGCGCCACCCGGCCTGCCGCAGGGTACCCAGCAGAGAGTGAGTGGCAGTGACAAGGTCGGAGGCTGGCTGTATCGTCAGACGGAACCTCACCGACATCACGCCGGGTATAGGAGAGAATGAGGTTATGGTGCAGCAAGTAGTGATGCGCCTCACGGGCGCGACTCCCACGTTCGAGACGCAAGAGAACCCTGACGGTCTGCCCCCGCTGTCGTTCGAAGACAACGGTCGAGGTGTACGTATCCCGCGCCTGGGCACCCAGGACATCCTGGCTATCGCGGAGTACGCCGCACGGTCCGGGTATCGGATCGACAGCTTCCAGCTTGCCGACCACACGCTCACGAACCTGCAGGACCCGCTGGCCGCCACCGTTTCCGCCAAGCTGAAGAAAATGTTGGAGTCGGGCAAGGACGCCCGCGCGGCGGAGAACCTGCTGTTGGAGCGGTGGCCGAGCCTGAACGTCACGGGGTTGTCGCTGACGACACCGGACTTGCGCACCGTGCGCATCCAACGTCAGGGGATCCTGTCGGCATCCGCCGACTGGGCATCCACCCGCTTCCTGGCGGATGCGTGGCAGGCAGTGCACTTTTGGTAGGCCACCGCATCGGTAACGCCGTCGAGCTCGGGTTCATCGTCGCCGCAACGCTGTACATCGTGCCGCGACTGAAGGCCGTGTACCCGGAGGCCCCCGACTTGTTGTGGGAGGCCGGGGTCCCGCTCATCGTGGCTCTGCTGGTCGCCGTTGTCTCGCTGCTGTGGTGGCAGCGACCCGTCATCATCGCAGAGTGGCGGGAAGATAGCGGACCTGTGCTCGACGACCTCAGGACGGAACTGGTTGGTGCGGAGCGAGTAAGTCCGCCCTATCAAGTCACGTTCGGCGGTGTCCCGAAAGGTCTCCTCACGCAAGCCCTCGTGTGGTGGCTGCGGACGCGTCGGGACTTGCGCGTCGTGACCTTTGTGCCGAGCGCACCGATTTCGACCACGGTGCGCCATTCCAGCCCCGACAGGGATGGCCGTCCCCTGGGCGCCCCCGATTACGACAATGGGTTCTCGATGCGGGTGGGGCACCCGCCGCAGCCGGACACCTGGTTGTGGGCCAGCGTGTTCTTCCAGGCCGCGACGGCGATCAATCAGGTGCCGTTCACTGTTCGGCACGCGATGACAGCCCAAGGATCTATCGCCAACGCACTCGCCAAGTTCGTCGTCGTTCGCTCGCGGACGAAGCGGGTCACCTTCTACTGATTCTGTGACCGGGGACTCTGCCGTCACCGTGTCCAGCACGGAAGATCCATGCTCGCGCCGGTCGATCCGATATGTTCAGGTGAATCGAAGGTGAGGGTCGAGAGTGTCCACGTTCTCTAATAGTCGTTCCAGCGCGATTGCCGTAACTTTGAAAGGCGATTTCTCCCTTGATCAATTGCGGGAGGTGTTTGCCCAGAATCCTCCGGACCATGACACCCTCACCGGCGGGTGGGCGAGCACGGACGACACGGCGTCGAACATCAACGCCCGCAACGTCGCTCCGCCACGATCTGAGCCGGAGATCCTTCCCGCCGACGGTGCCTATCCTTCCCGCCTCGCTGCCCGGTACTACTTCTTCAAATCGAACAAGCAGCTGCGGGAGTCGTTCCCGAACAGCCCGCAAGAACACCACTACATCGCCGCGTTCGATGTACTGATCAGCGCGACAGGCGCTGGAGACCATATGGCCCTGCTCTCCAGCCGTAGCGCCGTCGCGGCAGGCAAACTCATCAAGGCGCTTCGTGAAGTCATGCTGAGCATCGACCCGAACGCGAAGATCATCTTCGATGGCAGTCAGATCGCGTTCAGCGCCGACCTGTTCTTCTGGCTCATCGTCCGCAGCCGCAACGAACCTGTCCTCGACGGGCACCTCACTATCGACGCGGTGCTCCGTGTGAATGGCCAGGACAACGCCAACCGCGCCACCACTTTGTCCGACGGCGTGGACTTCAATCGTCCGGCACTGCTGGTCGCCGTCGCTGAGATCGACCAGTTGGGTCCGGTGCGGGTGGTGCTGCGGGCATCGGATCTCGAGGCGAAGGTCACCGTCGACGTCTGGTCCGGTGGGGTGTTCAGCGTTCTGAAAGGAGAAACGCACTATACCGACGAGATCGACAGCCCCGAGCTGCGCGTGACCTCTATCGAGGATTTCGCGTACGACCTGCTGCCGCGCATCATCCGGGCGTACGCGACCGATGACGCGTGGGACGACAGTCGTCGAGAAGAAGAGATCCTCGCGGCAGCGCAGACGATTGTGGATCGGTACCTTCGCCGGTACCCGCAGCTCGGGCAGCATCCCCCCACGTCCTAGCCTGGGGTCGCCGCCGTCCGGGCAGCGCCTGTCGGGCGCGCCATCCGGCGACAGATGAGGCGTCGCTGGTGTGGCGGGTTCGAGGAGGTGCGGCGCCTCCGAAGCGTTGGATGCACGGACGGGCGCACGCGCGTGGCTCGAGCGGGCTCTCGCTCGAGAGGAAGCTCTGGCGGCCGCTGTCGCTCGGTGCCGATCACGGGACGGTGGGATTCACGCGGCGTCCGCCGTGGCCTCACCTAACCTTTCCTCACGCACACTGCTCCCTGCACGTTTCGCGCGGAAGAGGCTGCCGGAACCACAAGAATGATAATCATTCTCATTAGTGGTTGTGGAGAGGTTCCGTAATGAAACTGGTTTCTATGTTGACCCCGGTCGTGCTCGCCTTGGGTGGGGTGAGCGTGGCCGCCGTTCCCGTCTCGGCAGCGCCACCGCCGGACTCCGCCTACCAGGTGACGTACCTGGACGCGCCGTCCGGGTTCGATTCGACGTTCGCCGTCAGCATCGGAGAAGCCGGGGTGGTCGTGGGTGGGGCGGTGGCCACGAGTACACGGGACAGGGCGGCGGTGCGGTGGGGGGACGCGACTGCTCCGGAGGTGCTGCTGGTCGAGGGTTCGCACCGCGGTGGGGTCGCACTGGATGCGAACGCACGTGGCGTGGCTGTAGGCACCGCAGACGGTGGTGCTGTCGGGGTGGTGTGGGATGAGTCGGGGGCGGGTGCTCTTCTGCCTCGGTTGGAAGCTGGTCCGTCCACGCCCGCGGGAGTGAGCGACGCGGGCGTCGTGGTCGCGAACGGGTTCCTTCAGAGCTGGCGCAAGCAACCTTTCCTTGTGACCCACGACGGTATCGAGCGGCTGCCGCTTCCGCATTCCGCCCATGGACAGGCCGTTGAGGCTGAGGTCAGCGATATCGCGGACGACGACACGGTCGTGGGGTGGGCTGAGATCGAGCACGACGATCATGACGACGCCGCGCCCGCCGCGCAGACCTTCCATGCCGAACCGGTCCTACAGGCGTCGCTGTGGAGACACGGGGAAGCAACGACCTTGGAGTCACCGGGTGGGATCGAGTCCGACTCGATTGCCAACGCCGTCAACCCATCGGGGGCCTCTATCGGCGGGATGGCGGTTGTCGATGGTGTCGAGTGTCCCGTGTTGTGGGACAGCGGGAAGCCCCGTGTCCTTCCCCTGCCGGAGGGGCGATTCAGTGGGTGGGTCACGGCGGTGAACGACACCGGACTGGCCGTGGGCAGCATCGTGGAGACCGTCGCCGCTCGGAACGTGGAATCAGCGGCGCTGTGGCGTGGAAGCGAACTTGTGCGGCTTGATGATGCTGTCGTTCTTCCTGAGGGGCACCGCATGATCGCTGCCAACGACGTCAACAGTCGTGGGCAGGTGGCCGGCGTCGTGGCGACACCGGAGGGTGAACGAGGCGTTGTCCTGACGCCGAGGCCCGCGCCCCGGCTCACACAGCCGCTGTCGGATGAGACCCGCATCGTGTACGGCGACCCGCTCGCTGTTCGACCCGTCATGTCTGACCACGAATCTGCGCAGGTGTTGTGGGAAGCGGGGGACGACCTGGCAGGGCCGTGGGTGGCTCTGAAAGAGCACACCGCGGCGGCGTTGGAGGTGACCGCCGCCGGAGCCGTCGCGCTCGATGGCCAGTGGGTGCGGGCGACGTTCTCGAACGGGGCAGGACAGGTCACCACGAACGCCACCCGGGTTCGTGTCGACCCCGCAGCGACTGCGTTTCGCCTGGACACGGAGTCGGTGTCGACCAAGCGGGGAAGCCCGGCTGTCATCGAGGGGGTTGTCAGCGGTCGGGGGTTGGCCGGCCCCACAGGACTTGTTACGGCGACACATGACGGAGCGGTGCTGGCTGAAGGCAACCTCGTGGACGGGCGGTTCACGCTCCGTGTGGTCCTGGACTCGTCCTCCGCCTCGCGGGACTACGACGTCGATCTTCACTACGCGGGGGACCAGCATCATCAGCCGGCCCACGCGCACCAACGCATCACCGTCGACGCGGCGCACACGCACCCAGGCAATGCGAAATCGACCGGCACGGGTGAGCATCTCGCCGCGACCGGCGCGGATGCGCGGATGCTCATCATTCTTGTGTTCGGGGCCGGGGCGGCGGTGATGATCGGGGCGGTGCTGCGCCGTCGCGCGCGAACACCAGGGGGTGAAGAGGTCAGCTAGAAACGAACGGAGCTTGGAGTGACCGTGGCTGCGCCGCTTCTTGGGAGGCGCGGCCACGGTCGTGTCATCGCTGTCAGAGGCGGGGGCGGTACTCGTTGGGAGCACAGTGAGAAGGAAACGATCCGCCGTGCCCGGGCGCCGGGTGGCGACGCGCGATATTCAGCGGCTACGGACCGCCGCGAAGAGCTGCGTGGTCGCAACTTCGGTCGCTGCCCTGTCCCCATCGTTCAGGGCGGAGGCAAGCTGCAAACACGCAGCGGACAGGGGAACGGGGGACGGAGGCTCGTCCGGACCGAAGCGGACGCTGCATTCAGCGGCGAGGCGAACATCGATGAGATGTGCGCGGTGCAGGTGCGTCTGTATGAGACCCACCGCTGTGTCCATGAGGGCGCCAAGCGCTCCAGCGCGGGCGTCGATGGAGGCGGCCGAGGCGATACGGTCGATGTTGTGAATGAGGAGCTCGCGGACGTGCGTGTCGAGATTCTGGACTAGGTCGCCAAACGCGAACCCGACTAGACGTCCGGCATAGGGAAGCACATCGGGCCGGTTCGGGGCTGAGAAGTCTGTGACACGCGTGTACCGCGACGGTGCGGTCTCCACTAGTCCCGCGTGCTGGAGTCGGAGGAGCGCTTCACGCACGGGGCTTCGAGAGACGCCGAGACGACCGGTGAGTTCATCGTCCCGGAGACGTTCTCCGGGAGAGTAGTCGCCGCGAAGGATGGATGCGCTGATGAACTCGAATGCCTGCTCTGAGAGCGTGGGCTGAGGGGACGAGTGGGTGTAGCTCGTGTGTGCGGGCATTGTGACTCCGATGGAAGCTGCGCCGGGCCATCCGGCGGGGGGTGGGTGAAGCTCGGCCCGCGGGAGTAGCGACGCGTTGGGACCCCTGATGCTACTGACGGCATCGACGCCGTCGGGGCCGGATCGGTGCCATACAGTGCACGCGGCACGAATAACAGTGGGAACCCTTGCTTCTTCTCACAGCGGCGCTTCGAGCCTGGGTGCCATGACCTTCGTTTGCGCAAATCGCTGAGCGGCGTGTGAACGGCGACAGTGAGAGCCGAGGGCGTGAGCCGGGGTGAGATGCTCGAACTGAGGAATGGTTGCGTGTCTGGCGTTCTGAGCGGATGATGCTCATAAGGAGTAATCCTTCATCGAGATCATCTGGGGATGGATCCCGACGAGTGGTGGCTGTCCCTGACCAGTGTCTCCCCTCCTCACGCGGGGACAGCCACGCACCGCCGCTCGGCCACCCGGTCTTTCTCGGTGTCATGGCGCGGCGTCTGCTGAGCGCCCGAACGGCGAGGCGCGACTGGTGGGGGTTCCGGGCGGTACCGGCGTGCGTGGCCGGCCGTAACGGGTCGCGGCCATGGTGGCTCAGTGGGTGGTGAGGAGTGCGCTCAGTACCGAGGTGTAAGGGGAGGGGAGTGCGCGTGCGGGGCCGCGGGCGTGCTGCAACTGGCTCGTTTCGGTATCCCATCGCACGGCACCACCCTCCGTAAGGAGGACGCGTGCAAGAGTCAGCTCAACGAGTTCGAACCGTTCACCTCGAGCAGCTCGAGGGGCAACGGTGTGGCACCATTCCAACGCAGACACGCGGACGGAGAAGGTTCCGAAAGGGCGCGGGACGACCGCAGACAGAGCGAGGGTGTTCTCCCCGCGCGGTGCACGACAGACACCGCACACCCACTCGGCGTTGTGGAGGGACGCCCATTGAGGGGCGGGAGCGTCGGAGGGGAATCGTCACTCGCACCCCAGCGTGCCGCAGGAGCCGGTGCTCCGCATGAGGAGGAAGCATCGAGGGCAGACAACCGGGTGAAGCGCAGTCGTCAACGCAAGGTCTGCGGGGCCTGTGTCTGCGAGCAGTAGCTGATCTTTCATGCCGCGGTCCTTTCGCCCAATGGCGCTGTGCCGGGTAAGGAGACGGCGCTGCCACCGGGGTGTCGGTGGCAGCGCCGGAGCGTCAGCATGGGGTACCGACGCTCGGTTGGGGAGCCAGGGGGGTGGCTCCCGGGGGAGTACCGGCGGAGGGCCGGCGCTATGTCAACTGTGGGGGACGAGGTTGTGGCAGGGTGCGCGGAGCCTGGCAATTGCGTGCTCCACGGGGAGGGATAGGTGGGCGCGGCGCTCTTTGCGTGGTTCGAGCGGATGACCTACGAGCGGCACTGTCCGGGTGTCAGTAGGGAGAGGGCGACCACGGGGTGATGGTGGCTCGCGACACGCTCTCTGCTCCCCAGGTACACGCAAGACGAGGCCGTGCGCACTGAACATGACGTGCGCGATACGCAGCGGCCCGTTGAATCGCTGAGTGGGCTGCGTGCGTTCGCCACGCTGACGGTGACGCCGGCTTCGAGGTGGATGGCAGCGCGCCGTTACACCAGAGGCTCCTCGTGAAAGGACACCGTGAGGAAGAAGTCCCCCGTTGTGGGTCGAGATCGAGACCTGGCCGTCGCGGTGAACGTGATCCAGGATGGTGACGGCAGCGTTGAGGTTGTCGGGAGTAGAGGGAGCGGACGCAGCTCGTTCCTTGAAGCGCTCAGCGCGCGGCTGCAGAGCACGGGGTGGACGGTCCTTCGACTCCGCGGGGTGGCGTCGCTGCGACAGCACCCGCTTTCGGCAATCCAGCTGGCGGGTTTTGTTCAAGCGAGCGACTCACGCCCGTTGACGATACAGAGCACTGTTGGAGCGTTGGAGGCGCACCTTCGTGACGCCCGCTCGGTCATCGTCGTAGACGACTGGGATGATCTCGACGAAGCATCATGGGGCATCGTGGAAGGAACGCGACGTTCTCTCGGGGTCCCCGTCGCTCTCACCCGTCTTCATGGTCGAAGCGCGAGGCATACCCCTGGCGGGCTTACAGCATCGACACGCGAACCAGGGTTCGTTATCGACATGGCACCTTTACGATTCGATGAGCTTCAGTGTGCCATCGAACACAGGTTCGCCGCGCCGATGGAAGCAAGCACCATGCGACGGGTGTTCGCCAAATCGGGTGGCAACGTCGGCCTGGCCTTGAGCATCATGAGCGTCGCGATCCGCGAGGGGCGGGTGCGCCGCTTGGAGGGTACGTGGGCCGCCGTGCAGGACTTGTGGAGCGCAGGGCTGCGTGGATCGATGGAAGCCCAGCTGGAGGACATCAGCGCACCGGCCCGGGACGCGTTGGAGGTCATCACGATGCTCGACGACGCGGGTGTGGATACGGTCATCGAGCTTGTTGACTGGCCGACCCTGGAAATGTTGGAAAACCGGGGGATGATCCGGATGGTCATGGCGGGCGAGAGGCAGCTCGTGACCGTCGTTCCCCCGCTGTTGACGGAGTTCTTCCAGCACGAGGGGCTCCTCTCACGGCGCCTCAGGCTATCTCGCCACATCAGTGACCGTGTGGGAACAGAACGCCCCGAACAGCCTTTTCGCGAGCTCTCCCCCTCAAGGATCGAACCAGATGCCGCCCTGGTGCGGCTCATCCATAAACGGACGCACGCCCGTACGTTGGCTGCTCGCGCTCGATGGGAAGTCTGCGGGCAGGCTCGCTCCGTGTGGGAGTACGCGACGGCGCTGATCAACGCTGGTGCAGACCCGTCTGCAGTGGACGCCGTACTTGAGCGTCCCATTCCCTTCGACAGCGATGCGCTCAGCGTGGTGCGACTCGCTGTCCTGCAAGCTCGATGGTGGGCAAGCGCAGGAGACGTAGAGAAAGCGGCATCCATCTTGACGGGCGCACGCACCAGTGCTGGCTGCTTTGCCGGGATCATCGCGGCTGCGCAGGTTCGGCTCTCATGCGAGCAGGGGCACGTGCCCGAGGACTTCGCGTCATCATTGGAAGTCGGCGAACTCATGCCGGACCCGGTACGCGCCGCTGTGTGGGACACTCAGATACTGGTGCTGAACACGCTCGGGCGGTTCACAGACGCCGCGCGGGTGTACGCCGCTTACGAGGCCGACAGGCGTGCCGCCGCACACATGACGGGGGACACCCGTGCGCAGTCCCACTTGACCCTTCTCGGGTTGGGGCGAGGCAGGGAAGCGCTCGCCTTGTCGTTGCGGGCAGTGGATGAGTCGTTCGGTCTTCTGGACGTTGATGCGGCGCGAGCCCACGGTGTTGTTGCCGTGGTGTGTTTGATGATGTCGGGAGATAACGATCCGGTAGAGGATCTCGTCTCTGTGCTTACCGCAGCCGGGCCCTTTCCTCGGTGCGCGGCCGCGCAGCAACGTGTTCTTCTCACGCTCGCGGCCGTTGTTGCCATCCGCAAAGGCAAGACCTCTGTCGGGGAGCGGTACCTGGACCAGCTCGGCCAGCTGCCAGGACAGGACGGCCTGCTTCCCGGTCAGAGCCCTTCATGGGCGAGAGCGCAGCGGTTGGCTTTCGAAGGGGGCCTCCGGGATGCAGCCGCATTGCTGTGGAACGCAGGGGACGACCTGTGGGGACGCGGGGGGAGGGCTGCGGGTCTGGCAAGCATGCTCAACGCCTGTGAGATTCGCCCCGATCCGAAATGGATGGCCGTGGTCGCTGAGCGAGCGCCGCAGGTTCACGGCGGGTTGTTCGCCGCGCAGCATGCTTTCGTGAAGGCCGTCTCGGCGGAGAACGGGGACCAGCTGGTGAGTGCCTTCGAGTGCCTCGACGACACCGGTCGTCGGGGACTGGCGGTGTCAGCCCTACGGCGTGCGACACTTGCCTACCGCGCTGCTGGCGCTGAGGCACGCGCCCGGGCAGTGGAGGCGCGCAGCGCCGAGTACCTCGACGTGCTGGCGCATCAAGCCGTTGATGCCGACCGGTTCGCCACGACCACGGTGAAACTCACGGACCGTGAAGTGGAAATCGCACGACTGGTCGCGGAGGGCATGTCCAACCCCGCCATCGCCTCTCACCTTGTTCTCAGTATCCGGACGGTGGAAAGCCACATGCACCGCATTATGCGGAAGTTGGCGTTGCCGAATCGACAGTCTGTCGGTGACTACATCCTCAATCAACACCGCTCATGAACGACGCTTTTCGGACAACGCCGTCTAGCGCGCGCGGGATTTTGCCAGTCTTTGGAGGACGAATGCTCAACACGGGACATCCCGGGCGCCCCACTCACCGCCTGGTGTCCCCGTGGGGGTTCGTGCATCACTCGCTCAGAGAGGTGTGAGATGCCCGAGAGGACAGCCGCGAGAGCACACTCTCGCCTTGCGCTGGAGAGCGAAGCGCTCCTGGTCGCCGCCATCGTCGGTGCCGGCGTCGCGCTCACGCTCGGTCTGGTCGTTCTTGTGTGGGGGGCAACGGTTTCAGACGCCATGACCGTGGGAACAGTCGGTGCAGGGTCGGCGCTGGTCAGCGGTATCGTCGTTGCGGTCGCGGCGTATGTTCGGTCCTTGCACGTGCCGGGGCGCGAGTGGATGCTCCGCAAGGCTGCATGGAAAGTTGCGCTCGACATCAGTGTGATTGCGATCCTTCACGCCGCGGTCGCGGCGACGCTCGTCGTTCTGATGTTCGCGTTGTTGTTCCATGGCGGCGTGCTGCGACTTCGGCCCTTTGCCGCGGTAGGCGCTGTCGGGATCAGCGCCGGGATGTCCGCGTACTGGATCTACCTCTCCACGGTGTCAACCTCGGTGCGACGGGCGGCAACGCTGTTGATGGTGTACACCGTCGCCATGGTGGTGCTGATCCTGACCGTCCCGACAGCCGCCGACGATGATCCGGACGGCGTCGGCAGCGTACTCGCCGCTGGCATCGTCTCATTCCCACGACCGTTGTTCGACTTCTCCTTCATCACCGCAGGAGCATTCGCGGCGGCGTTCGCGCACTATGTGGCGCCCACTTTGGAGCAGTTGCACCGGCGAGGTGAACTGAAGCGCGAATGGGCACCAGCGGCGAGCATCGCTTCGCTCGTGTTCATGGGATTCTTGATGGTGGGCGTGGGTGTGATCCCCGCGGCGATGAACGCCACACTCCACGGGATTCTCGTCGCTGGCACAGCCTCAGTTTTCGTGTTCGTTCTGCTGATGGCACCATTCGCACTGCACGGACTACCCCGACGGTTCTTCCTCGTCGGATGGGCGCACCTCACCGTCATCGCGGCCGCCATCGCGATGTATCTGCTGCGGGGTGGCCTAACCCCCGACGCCCTGGCGCTCGTGATGCAGGTGACGGTCCTGGGGTGGGTAGCGCTCCTCACGTGCTTCGCGGATGCGCTCGCAGAGACACCGAGAGGACGCCACGGGGATGATTCGCTGTACCGCCGGGTCAGCGTCCACCGCTCGAAGCACATGCCCGCCGCGACCTGAGGGATCGATGCGATTCGGACCCCCGTCCGCGCGAGAACTGTGCAGTCTCCGACACTCGACGAACAGTCGAAGCCGAGCATCAGGGCAGAGGAATTGACATGCCGCTCGTCCGCGATTCCCACGACTGCACCACGAATGTCGATGCCGCGAAAGCCGGGAGAAGACGCACAGGACGACGATTCCGACGATCAAGGCAGTCTTTCCGTGCGTCGCGGACGGTGGACTAGCCGAGAGGGAGCAAAGCGACGTGCACTATGACCGCCCAGGGGGCGAGAAGCGCCGGAGCACCCAGGCACGCCAGCCCCCAGGGCCCATCGTGTGTCGGAGGACCGTGCTGGCGTCGGTGCGAACAGGAGAACTCGCTTCAGATGGTGCGGATCGTCGCCACGTCAGAGCAACCGGGCGGTGTTGACGCCGAACTTGCACCCGCGGACAGGGTCACCACCGCGAACGCGATGGTGAAAGCAGCTGCGCAGGTGATCAGAGTACGAAGTTGGATAGCTAAACCACCATTGGTGTTGTTGTGGGGAACGCAGGATGTCGGAGAGGCCAATCGCGGTCGCGGGCGAGCAGCGGTCGGATGCACGAATGGCGTAGCGGTGAGTAAGCCCTTGCGTGTGCGGGCGTGTGAAGTGCCGCTTCTTCGTCACATGGAGCTGGTGCCTCGGAAGTACGGTCTTTCCGTCGGCGACTACGGGTTTGGCGGATTGGTGAGCGCTTCGGGGCCTGTCCGCATGGAACGGTAGGTGACGGCCGGAACGGTTGGGTTCCGTCAGGCTATCCGGAAACATTCGGGTTGTTTTCGAAGGTGCCCGTGGTCGCGACCACGGGCACCTGCCATTTCCGGCAGCAATTCGGGGCTACTACTGCGAACGCGGGTGAGCCCTATGACGACCGAGGGTGATCGTCTGGTCAGCGCGACGGACCACGGCGGCCTCGTTCAGGCACGTGGACAGCGCGAGCGTGCCATCTTTCGCGCGTGCGTTCGTGCAGCACAGCGCGCTCGGAACGCTCGTGGGGACCACATGCGCGACACAGGTGTTGTCTACGGGTCTGGGAGCGTATGCATCGCGGTTGGCGTGTCCATAGCACAGAAGATGACGTTGTTTCTACCGGGATCTGTTCGGGGCGCAGGGGAGCGGGGCCCCGGCTTCCTACCGTGGTGAACAACCCCAGTGCGGGGTTGCGTTGGACCTTACCCACCCGAAGGGAACTTCCATGACCGCGTCCACCCGAATCGCTATTGTCCTCGGTACCCGACCGGAGATCATCAAGCTCGCCCCGCTCATCCGTGAGCTCGGTGATGACGCCTTCGTCATTCACACCGGCCAACACTATGACCAGGAGCTCGCCGGTCAGCTCTTCGAAAGTCTCGGCTTGCCCGCCCCTGATGTCGTGCTCACAGGCATTGGCGGACATGCTCGCTGGACGCAGGTTGCGCGAGCGATTGAGGCGCTGGCGGAGGAGTTCGTTCGCGCCCGTCCGGATGTCGTGGTGGTTCAGGGAGACACGAACACGGTGTCTGCGGGCGCTCAGGCCGCCAACTATGTCGGCATTCCGGTCGTTCATGTGGAGGCGGGGCTGCGTTCGGATGATCGAGCGATGCCGGAAGAGATCAACCGGCTCGTCGCGGGCGTGCTGGCTGATGTGCACTGTGCGGCCACGTCGACAAACGCTCGCCGTTTGGCGGCGGAGGGCGTCCCCGCGGAACGAGTCGTCGTCACGGGCAATACCATCGTCGAGGCGACCGAGGCCATCCTTGCCCGTCCCGCAGCCCTACCCGAGGGGCTGTCACCTGACGCGTACGTGCTGGCGACCGTGCACCGCCCCGAGAACACGGACACCGCTGCCGCTCTCGAAAGGATCCTTCGCGACCTGGCCGAGTTGCCCTTGCCGGTGGTTTTTGTCGCTCATCCCCGGACACGCTCAGCCATGGTCCGTTTTGGGCTCACCGGCTACGCCGACAGGCTGCGCATCATGTCGTCCGTCACCCATGACGAGTTCGTGCACCTCGCGCACACGGCAGCTCTTCTCGTGTCGGACTCCGGTGGGGTGCAGGAGGAATGCACGGTGATGAAGCGCCCGTTGCTCGTTCCCCGCCGCAGTACTGAGCGCCCCGAAGCTATCGAGGCTGGGTTTGCGCGGTTGGTTTTGCCGGAGGAATCTCTCGCGGAGGCTGCCCGTGAATGGTTGGCTGATGAGACACTGCCTGCGCGGCTGAAGGTCATCCCCTCCCCGTATGGAGACGGGACGGCCGGCAGCCAGATCGCTCGAGTGTGCCGCGACCTCGCGGGCCCCCGCTAGCGCGACACCCGCGGAGGGCTCGTTGGAGAGAAGCCTGGGGGACTCGTCTACCGATTTTTCCCCTCCGACTACGGGTT
The DNA here is from genome assembly GCF_002356155.1 of Microbacterium sp. TPU 3598. Taxonomy (NCBI): domain Bacteria; kingdom Bacillati; phylum Actinomycetota; class Actinomycetes; order Micrococcales; family Microbacteriaceae; genus Microbacterium; species Microbacterium sp. TPU 3598. The sequence goes on from NZ_AP017975.1 coordinate 53,634, forward strand.
AAGGTCACGACGCCAACAGTGGAGCGGCACCCGGCGCGACACTGGTTTCAGGCCATCGCGACACTCTCCGGCGGCTGAGGCAGACAGGCTGACCTCCTTCGAACATTCTGTCTGCAACGTGCGGGCATGGGGATGTCCGCTCACATGCCCCGCGGCTACTCCGGTCCCCTCCGAATAGTCGCGGGGCATTCCCCTGTCCCCGGCCCGAGAGTGTCGATCTTCAGCTCGAATGCATGAACCGCGAGCCGCCTGACATCGCCCCCGGCGGCGCGCGACGCGTGCGGCACAGAGCCCGGTGCACCGCGCTGCGGCGATGACGGGTGGGTGGGTGAGATCTGCACGCTGTGCTCGGATCCCCGTGTGCGACGCGGCTGGGCTGGTGGGGAATATTGGGCTGTCTCGGAGTACGCCGCGTGACGGCGCTGCCCCGATGGCACCCGGCACGCGTGGCTGGTCGCGACTACGCACCTTCGACCAGCTCGCATCCCCGACAGGCCGCGATACACGGGGATTGGGCCCCTCAACACCGGTATCGGCCCGGGGGTGCGGATGCGGTAGTCGCACGACCGTACCGTGAAATGACCGACTCAAGTGAGACGCGCAGAACCCGAATCTGTACAGCAGGCCCGAACCTGTGTCTCGTAGCCCAACTTCTGGAGGATCCCATGCTTGGAATCTTTGCCGCAGTCGCCCTCGTCGTCATCAGCATCTCGTTCGCCTACCTGTGGGTGATGTTCTTTGCCGGGATGCGCACCATCCGTCGACAAGGCGCGACAATGTCCACCCTCAGTGACACCAAGTATGAGGACCCGTACATCGACGAACCGGGGACCTTCCACACGTACTTTCTGATTCCGTGCCTGGATGAGGAGAAGGTCATCGGTGCAACCACGAAAGCACTGGCCGGTTCGCCGCACTCCACGACCATCGTCATCGACGATGCCTCGGACGACCGGACCAGGGAGGTGGCATACGAGAACGGCGGCGACAACGTCATCGTGCTCAGCAGAACCCTCCCCAATGCGCGGCTCGGCAAGGGCGAAGCACTCAATGACGCCGTACGCCTGGTGCGCGAGCTTGTTGCCGAGCGCGGGCAGGACACCGAAGAGGTGCTGGTGGTCGTCATGGATGCGGACGGACGTCTGTCCGATGGCGCCATGTCGCAGGTGTTGCCCCTGTTCGATGATCCCACCGTGGGCGGCGTGCAGCTCGCGGTGAGGATCCGCAACCGCCACAGTTTCCTCACCCGCTACCAGGACTTTCACTTCTGGTCCAGCACCTCGGTCACTCAATTCGGACGAGCGCAGACCGGAACGGTATCCCTGGGAGGCAACGGACAGTTCAGCCGACTGTCCGCGCTGAACGAGGCCGGCGAGAAGCCGTGGTCAGAGTCTCTGACCGAGGACCTCGATCTGTGCGTCACGCTTGCACTGCGCGGGTGGAAGCTGACCACCACGCCGAATGCGGCAGTGGAACAGCAGGGGGTGGAGACGATCTCCACTCTGTTCCGTCAGCGTCGACGCTGGTTCCAGGGCCACATGGCGATGGCGAAACGGATCCCGGAGATCTGGAAGACGCCGTCCCTGCCCAACATTCGTGCGCTGGAACTTTCCGCGTACATCCTGACCCCCTGGGTCACAATCCTTCCCTGGTCGATTCTGTTCCACTGGGCGGTCCTCGGGATGATCTTCGACGGCGGAGTGTTCTTCGCCTTCGTCACCAGCTCCGCGACGCTTCTCGCCGGGCTCGTGTTTTGGTACCTGCTCACGCTGGGACCCGTGTTCGTCAATGCATGGGTGTACTACAAACGCGACGACAAGCACGAGTTCTGGATCTCGATGCTCCATTCCCACTGTTTCCCGCTGATCAACTACCTGGCATTCGCGGCGGTGTGGAGTGCGCTCGCGCGTCTCCTTAAAGGCCAGAACGGGTGGGAGAAGACCCGCCGTGTTGACGAGGCCGTCCCCGCACCGGGCGCCGAGACGGCGGTGCCGGCATGACGCTCACCGCCGAGGACACCCGCACGTCAGGGAACACTCTCCCGTTCTCCTCTTCCGAACTCGACGCCACACCCTCGCGTGCACAAGCCACGGGTCGACGCCGCTCCCGGCATACGCGGCGTCGGACCCACCGCGCCGTGAACGGGTCGAGTGAAGCGCTCCAGCTGCCCCAGTCCTATTTCCCGGCCGTGGATGGTATGCGTGCCCTCGCCATCCTCAGCGTCTTGGTGTTCCACACCGGCATCTACCAGAACGGCCTGTTCGGGGTAGACGTGTTCTTCGTCCTCTCCGGCTACCTGATCACGCTGACCTTGCTCCGCGAGTACTTCCGGTACGGGATGGTGCGACTGCGACAGTTCTACGCACGGCGGATCAAGCGCCTGCTCCCCCTGCTGCTGGTGGTGTTGGTTCTCACGCTTGGAGCGGTCACTGCGTGGGGGACGGCCGCTGATCTGGAACGTTTCTCCAAGCAGGCCGTCGCGTCGCTGCTGTATGTGACGAACTGGGAGCAGATCCTCGCCGGTCAGGACTATTGGGGTGGCTTCGACGCGATCAACCCGCTGGGACACATGTGGTCGCTTGCGATCACGGAACAGTTCTACCTCGTGTGGCCGGTGCTGCTTGTCGCGACGCTCGCCGTGGGCCGCGCGTGGTCACGACGCAAGGGCGGACAGAACGCCTGGCAGCACTCTCGCCTGGCTGCCCTGCTGGTGCTGGTTCTCAGTGGGGTTGGTGTCGTGGCCGGGGCCATCCTCCCGAACCTCATGTTCACCGGTGATAACGCCGACCGGGTGTACCTCGGCACCGACACCCATTTCGTGGGGCTGGTCGCAGGAGCGGCAGCGGCGTCCGTGAGCTTCCTGGTACTGCAGTCACGTGCCCGCCGAGGCGTCAGCGGGCACGTCAGCAGGAACCAGTGGAGTGGAGCGCTTCGCACCGCGCTGATCACCGCCGTATCGGCGGGCAGCGTCATCGGCATCGTGATGCTCAGCGTCAACGCTTCCACCTATGAGGAGGCCTGGCTGTACGAGTACGGCTTTACCGCGGTGGCGTTGCTGTCCGCGCTGCTGATCCTCACGCTCACATCGCCGAGCAACCTGTTGGGGCGGGTGTTTGCCTTCACGCCTTTCGTGGAGCTCGGCAAAGTGTCATACACGCTGTTCCTCGTTCACCTTCCGCTGTACTGGGTCATTCTCAGCGTCGGCAGCTGGACATCCGCGAAGGACCTCCTCATCCTCGGTGTGCCGCTGTCCATCGTGATCGCCTCCGGACTGCACCACCTGGTCGCCGAGCCCGTCCGGTTGCGGCAATGGCAGACCAAGGGGAGGTCGTGGTTCACCGTGGCGTTGGCTGCGACCGTCGCATCTGTCATCGTGGTGCCTGGCGTGGTTGCCGAGCTTCCTCGAGGAAGCGGTGACGTGCGGGTGCTCACGCTCGGAGATTCGTTGGCGAACGACTTCGCGTCGGCACTGTCCACCAACGCAGCCGACAGCTTCACTGTCGTCGATGGCGGGTTGCCGGGGTGTGGAATCGCCGGGAGCACGGGGCAGAAGACCGCCGTCGGCATCACTCAGATGGCTGCGAAGCAGTGTAACCCGTGGCAGGAACGCTGGCAGGAAGCGCTGTCCACCGGTACGCCAGATGTGATCGTGGTGAACATCGCGTGGGATGCGGTCACCCAGATCTTTGGTGACACCGAAGTGGATCTGACGGACCCGGTCTACGCGGCCGAGTACCGGCAGCAGCTGACGACGATGGCCGATCTCCTCGACGGCACCGACGCGACGGTCCTGATTGCGAACTCACGTCTCTACAACGCCGTCGTCACCCCTGCCCAGGCGTTGGCGTTCAATGCCCTCCTCGAAGATGTCCTCGCGGACTATCCCGAGATTGTCCTCGTCGACCTGCAGGAAGCGGTATGCACACCGGATGATTGCCCTAGCCGAGGCGAGGACGGTTCGGACTGGTACCTCGATGACCGGGTCCATTTCTCTCCGGCGGGTAAGCAGGTCGTGTCCAGCTGGCTGACCGAAGAGATCCTCGCTCACACTAGCGGCGGTCCCGCCACCGGCGGGGAAGAGCCAAACCGATGAGGAAGACGAGCGTGGCGGTCACCAGGAGGATCGCGAGGGGCAGGCATGCAACGAACAGGTCGACAATCTCCTGCCCGAACGTCGCGAAGAAATCGGGTTCGTCAGTGGCAATGAGAAGGTAGTGCACGTCGGCTCCTGTGCTCGCGTTGACGCTCTGCAACATCGTGAGCGTACGCGCACGCCGCGGACACGTAGACACGTACTTGATGTTCTCCGTAGACGCCGCTCGGCGCTGCGTGGTACACCGTAATTCACCAGTAAACGAGCCTGCTCGTTCGCCGCCCCTGGGGTGCGAGCCGAAGAGCTGCAGGCGGGGAAGGGGGGCCATGTCCCGGAATGAGCAGTTCCTCACCGCGGTCGACATTTTGCAGAGCAGCCGGAGTGTGGAGGTTACCGGGGAGCACGGCAGTGGCCGCACGCATCTTCTGCAACGGATCCGGGACCATTTCGTCACACTCGGATGGCGGGTCGTTGAGCTACCCGGGCAGGAGCCGTTCCGGCGAAGCCAGCTTGTCGCTCTCGCATTGGCGGGGATCGCCACCACAGGCAACGACCCTCGTGTCTCCCCTCTCGTCACCGCCTACCGATCACTGTTGGAACAGGTCGCCGGTGAGAGGACGGTCGTCCTCGTCGACGACAGCGACAGCATGGATGACGGGTCGTGGGGCATCATCACCGCGGTCAGCGCAGCGCAGCACGCCCCCGTCGCGTATACGCGTGTTCCGCACCGCCCGGCGCCTCCGGCGGGAGCTCTTGCCCCGGTATACAGCATCGACCTGCTTCCATTGTCCTATGCGGAACTCGAGGCCGCTGTGGAGGCGTCCTGGTCATTGACCATCGAGCCAAACACGATGAGTCGGGTGTTCGCCAAATCAGGGGGAAACATCGGCATCGCCCACCTCATACTCGATGCCGCGCGGCGGGCAGGCCGACTGACCGAACAGGACGGCATCGCCCGTGCGGTCGGGTCGTTGTGGGTGCCGACCTTGCGGGCGGTGGTAGATCGCATCATGGAGCCTTTGGATGCGCATGACATCAGTGCGCTGCAAGCGCTGTCGCTGCTCGGCACCGTCGACATCGAAACGGCGGTGAAGGTGGTCAGCCAGGAGCGACTGATCGCGTTGGAGGGTGCCCGGTTCGTGAGTGTCGTCCCTTTCGGGGGCAGGCGAATGTTGACAGTGAACCCGCCATTGATCGTGGAGTACTTCCGTACCCAGGCGCAGCCAGCTCAGTATGCGGCCATCCTTGCGAAGATTGGCGATTCGCTGCACGGTGAGGCGGCGGTGCAAACCACGTCTGCCGATCCCCGCAACACCTCATCGCACGTCCGTGTCGTCCACGAGCAGATTCGGATGCGGGCGGTCCGGGCGCGGGAAGCGTGGCATGCACATCCGACAGTCGCGCATGCGACGGCTCTGCTGCAGGCGATGCAAGCCGATAGTGCGCACATCGCCGATGAGGTTGATACTCTCGCGGTCGCGGTCGGACAGCTGGCGGCCCCCGATGAGGACTGGGCGGACTGGGAAAGCGCGTACTGGTCCCATGTCGCCCAACATCAAGGGGATGTCGAGCGTGCCCTTGAAGGGTTGGCGACCGCGGAGAACAAGTACCCGGCGGAGGCTGTTCGCCTCCGCGCCACCAGGCTCCTTCTGCAGATGGCGTTGGTCGACGTCCCAGAAGAGGAACCGTTCGCCGAGGTGGATACTGCCGTGCTGGCCGCCCGCGACGTGCCCCTGGTCCTGATGGTGCGGGTGGGATGGCATCTCATCCGCGGAGATGCCGTGCGAGCGCACGAGCTGATCACAGTAGGGTACGACGATGCCGCTCCCATCCCCGAACTTGATGCTCTTCAGGTGTACTGCGAATTGGGCTTGGATCGATATGAGCTGGCCTCCGAGCTGGCGGAGGAACGCTTGGAGAAAGCGCACGCGGCCTTCGACGCCACCAATATCCGGGTGTACTCGTACTTGGTGGCGCTGTGCGGGCTCGTGTCTCGACGGTTGGAGCGTGCCGAGACAATTATCTCGGAAGCGGCCGCGCTCGGCCTGCCGCCCGGGCAGGCACCCCTCAGCTACGTCGGTTTGACGTTGATGGGCGCGTACTTCGCGATCCGTCGGGGACAGCGCGGACAGATGGCCCAGTTCTTGGCGGAGCTCGACGAAACCGGTCTCCCCGACGGGACCCTTCCAGGACAGAACCGGGCGTTCATCAAGACGCGTCTCGCGCTCTTGGAGTCCGACACCGTCGCGGCCGCTCGCGTGAGCCGTGAGTCCGGCGACGCCCTGTGGGAGCGTGGAGCGCGCCTCGCGGCCGGCCACTGCTACCTCGACAGCGTGAACGCGGATCTTCGACCAGGGGACTGGGCGCACGCCAAGCATCGTCTCGACCAGCTCAACAGTCCCACCTTCGCCCGCGCCGCCTCTGTCTACGACGCGATGATGTCCGGGGACATGACCTCAACGGTCGAGCAGGTGAAAGCGTTGGCGGAGGTGGGAAGGCGCGGGGAAGCGGCTTACTACGCGCGCGCCGCGCTGCGCATCTTCACCGCGGACGATGCCGACACGCAGCGGACGCGGGAACTGTTGTCCGAGGTTATCGACGCCGCGCCGGTATCGCTGACGCGTTCAGGGGTCCCGGAGCTGACCGCGCGGGAACGGGAGGTTGCGGAGCTGGTCGCGTCCGGGTTGACGAATCCGATGATCGCCGATGCGTTGGTTGTCTCCGTGCGCACCGTGGAATCCCACGTCAACAAACTCATGAGGAAGATCGGCGTGAAACGGCGTACGGACGTGAGGGAGTACCTTCTCGCCAGCGGGGCTCGGGGGTAACGCCGCACGTACGCCCCGGTCGGTGTTCTACGGAGAAACGAGCCGTGAACACGCAACCATGCCCTGTTCGGGGTCGGGCCGGGTACGTGCGGGGCACGATGGGTTTGTGGTACTGAAGCCGTTCGATCTCGATTTCCGTGGTCGTTACGGCAGGACCACCCTGACGTCCCCACCCAGGGACGCGCGAGACCCGAACCCGCCCCAACACTCGCGGCAGTCCCAAGAGCCGTGAGGAGTCAGGAGATCCTCATGTATACCATCCCCTCTGCAGGAGGCGTCGTGCCCGGCGCGATCCTCGCGACCACGGGTGGAACCCTCACCGCCGTCGTCATCGGCCTGACCATTGCCGTGCTGTCCATCACCCTGGGCATCATGCTTGCTGTCCGTGAACGTCGGCGCCAACAGGAGCTGGAGGTGGCTCCCAGTGAGCGGTGACGTCACTGCGGTGGTGTCCGACACGCGCCGCGCGCAACGTGCCCTCTCCGAACCGCACCCGGTTCACCGCGTACCGGTGGCGCGAAAGATTGCCCACTATCTGGTCGGGCTGCTGCTGATCGCAGGCGGCATTGCCTTGATGGTGTCCGAAGGTGCGCTGCGAGAGTATGAAGCTCGTCTCGCGACCCAGATCGCGCACGCTACGTTCGCTCAGGACACGATGTTCGTGTGGAGCGCGGGAGAACCGGCGATTGGTTTCGCGGTCGCCGATTCTTGGTACGTCGCGAGAGTCACCGTCCAATGCGCTATTGCCCTCTATCTCGGACCCATCGCGATGCTCGCAGGACTGATGGCTTTCAGTGTTCGTCTGCGGTTGAACCGCATCCTGCTCGCCGCGGTCATCGGTCTTACGGGAATGGTCCTCCTCAACCAGGTGCGGCTCGTCGCGATCTGCTTCGCCTGGGGGACCTGGGGCCGGGACGGTTTCCACTGGTTCCACGGCCCCGTGGGTACCGCAGTGATGCTGCTCGGAATCGCCGGTGTGCTGATCACTTTCTTCCTTGTGGTCGTTCGAGGGCAGCGAACGGTCGCCGTCGCCCGCCCGGCCAAGGAGACCGCTCCTGACGTCGCTGTGGACAAGCTGTAGGGCACCGGGGGTCCGATGGGCGGCCCGAGCCAGAACGGCTCGCGGCCCACACCCCGGACGGCCGTGAACGATGGCGCGGTCCTCCGGCTGCCATCTGAACCTCCAGCACGCCAGTCAGCACTCCGACGCGGTTCATCCACGCTGGGGTGCTGCCGGCGTCTCGGCCTCGCTCATTCCCATTCCGCATCGGCACGCCGGTGCTGGTCCCGATGCGGGCGCGCGCTACCCGCACGTCCGATAGGCGCCGCCGTCCCCGAGCGTTGTGCCCCCGCGCTGCCTGGTGTCGCGCACAGCCGCTGCAGTTTCCACCGCAGCACACTGAGATTTCGCGAGACCACACCTAACACGTATGGGCTCGGACTCGCGTTTTATAGAGTCGATACGTCGCGGGCTGTCTCCGCGTGCGTGACGCGGCGCTTCTCGAGCCGCCCAGCGGGTGCGTTCTCGAGCCGGGAGCCGAAGACGCGTGTTGTAGCTGTTTCACCCATCTCAACGGGCGCCACGTCGGAAGTGAGAGGCGTTGCAGCGGTCGAGAACTCAACCGAAGGACCTACACCCGTGGATGACCCTCCTGTTCCCCCCCCCATGCTGTGAACGGGAATGCGCGCCGATACACGCGATGGCTAGCAATCGCCGCAGCCGGAGCTCTCGTCGCCGCGGCCGCCATCACCGTCACCGTTGTCGCAGGACTCTGTCCCATCCCGGGCTGACTGACGATGCGGGTCCCCGCTTCGTGCGGGATGCTCAACCCGCTCCCCGCCCCGCTCGGGGCGAGCGGATGACACTGCCGACGTTGCAGTGGCGCGCTGCCCTCGGCGTGCGATGAGCGACGGGGTGGGTCCCTACCTTCCGCCAGGCAGACAGATGACAGTTGTCGCGTCCTGACCTCGCACTTCGTGCCGCTCGACCGCTAGGAACAGAAGGATTGTCGTGCGTCCGGGTAGAAGCCGATACAGAGCGCCGTTTTCGCGGGAGTCCATCCGACTGGATGGCTCACACGGGGGCGACGGCGGGCCGGCAGGAAAGGAGTATTTCCGGAGCGCCCGCGTCCATCTTCGGCCTCTTCGTCACGATGACAGTGTCGATACGCAGCTCGCCCATTTCCCTCGAACGACCTTTGGGTTCGTGAGGTCTTCACGGGTGGGGGCGGTCTGGGCGCGCGACGGCGATTCCCGGTCTCGTGTGCTGCTGATCATGGTCCGCTCTGGGCGGATGAAGACTGACACTGCCGGGGCGGTGGTGCGTCGCGGGATGAACGCGGTGCTCGTGCTCCCCGGGCGCAATCCGGTGACGTTGTCAGTGACGACGTCTCGATGCGAGTTCGTGTACATCAGCACGGACATGGACGCCCTCCCTCCTTCGGCGATCACACTCAGGGGTGATATCACGGCCGCACCGATCTCCTGGGAACGTCTGGCGCCGCTGTACGCGTTTGTCCGAGCCGCCTGTATGACGGCTGTCGTGACCCGTAACGACCAGAATCTCGACGTGCTGTCCAGCCCGGCGGGCGAGATCGTCGCGTCGCTTCTGCGGGCGATGGTGCATGATCTCGATTGCCGCGGGGGACTGGTCGGTGGGGCTCGGGAGGTCATTCGCCGCCATCACACGGACGCCAACCTCACGCCCTCCCTGGTGGCAGAGCGGTTGGGGGTGTCGGAGCGGACCTTGCAGAGAGCCTTCGCGGTCGAGCGCACCGGAGTTCAGGAGGAGCTACGTCGTGCACGCGCAGGGCGAGCCAGGCGGCTGGCACGCGTGTACCCCCACCTCACCCGCGCACAACTCGCGGAGCTGTCCGGATTCTCGTCGCTATCGGCCCTGTATCGAAGTCTGGTCGACGACACCACCACCACGCAGTGAAAAGGTCTCGTCGTGGCGTCATCTCCCGCCAGCGCACTGTCAATTGCCGACACCGTGCCGAAGGCCAACGTGCCTGGTGCTCTACTGAAGTCGCATGCCGGGGCAGTCGCTGTGCCCGCTGGGCATCGCCTGAAGACAAGGAGAATTCGTGCGAATCGTGTACTCACGGAAACGGCTGGCCGCGCTCGCGGTTGTTCTGGCCCTGATGGCGACCTCCGTCGCCCCGATGCCCGCTGTGGGGGCGGAGTCGACATCGCCCGCCGTGATCGTGGTGAAAATGGGCGGGGATCGGCAGCAGGACGGCACGGTGTCCGGTGCACCGGGAGTGGAGTTGTCGCTGTTCAACGCCGGCACAGGCAATAGCGGGGACGCCAACAGTTCACGGCAGGGCGATGCGGGCCCCCGATACGAGTACCCGTGGGCAACGTGCGTGTCCGATGCTGAAGGGCTCTGCCGGTTTGAGATCCCCCTTCGTGGGGGTGAGCCGTCCCAGACCGGCGTTCCGGAGGACACCCGTTTTTGGGTCCAACAGAGCGGTACCGATCCACAGGGGTGGTACTCCAACCGCGTTGCCCGCTTGGGCGGGTTTGGTGCGTCGCCAGAGTACAGCTGGGAGTATCGATTCCGGACGGGGAAGGAGCTGCGCGCAGGTGTCACATACTGGTCTGATGCTGTTCCGACCGCTGAGCAGGCGCGGGATGCTGACGATGGCTTCATGTCGAACCGCAGCGATTCGGTCCAGGAGGGTGCCCCGTACCAGAACATTTCCCGTTCGACGGGGGTATGGAACCAGTCACGAGCGAACCCGTCTCTGGAGAAGACGTACTGCGGTCTCGACATCGCGCTGGTTGTCGACACATCTGGCTCCCTGAACCAGCCGGGCATCTGGGAGACACGGAAAGCCATCGCGGGGTTCGTTGACGCGCTCGAGGGGACACCCTCCCACCTGTCACTCTTCTCATTCTCGAGCGACAGCCCTGGAGCTGGTGCGAGTAACGCGCCCGACCGTTACCCTGTCGCTACCGCCGAGCAGGCGGCCGTGTTCAAGGCGCTCTCGGCGAAGTGGAACGCGAATGGCGGCACGAACTGGGATCGCGGGCTTGCCGCAGCCGCCAACTCCAGCAACCATTACGACCTCGCCATCATGCTCACTGACGGCAACCCCACCATGTTTGGAACACACCCAGCCCCGGCGGCAAGCGCGTACAACTCAAACCAAGACATCGACGCTGGTGTCTTCTCCGCGAACCAGCTGAAATCGCAGGGTACGAGGGTTATTGCGGTGGGTGTCGGGGAAGGGCTCACAGCCGCGAGCGAGGTGAACCTCCGCGCCATCACCGGACCGCTCGAAGGATCCGACTTTTTCCGTGTCGCGACATTCGCGGAACAGGGAGCCATTCTTCGACAGATCGCTGATCAAGGGTGCGAGGGGAGCGTCGAAGTACAGAAGATGCTCGTCCCCGAGGGCGGCAGCATCACGGACGCTGCCCCTGCGCCCGCGGGCTGGCAGTTCGCCGCGACCAGTGAGACAGCCGGGGTGTCGCTCGGGGAAGAGACTACCGTCGACACCGACGCTGAGGGTCGAGTGATTTTCGGAATGCGGTTCGCTGGAGACACGACCACTGGACCTGTCCAGATCTTCGAAACCCAGCAACCGGGATACGAGATTTTCCCGCAGGAGGGCAGTAACGCCACCTGCGTCAACGCCAACTCGGGGCTGGCCGTGCCGACACGCAACAGTGGCGATGCGGCATCTCCGGGATTCATCGTGGACACCCATGTGGACGATCTGATCCGATGTGTTGTGTTCAATACGCAGGTTGCGGTCGAGTCGCCCACGCGCCTCTCCGCCCGCAAGACGGCCTCCCCCAGCACAGGGCATCCTGTAGCCCCCGGAGAGCCGATCCATTACACGCTGACGTTCGAGAACGTCGGGACCGAACCTGTCGCAGTGGACCACGTCGATGTGCTCGCTGGAGCTCTCGACGACGCGACGCTGACCGGCGCTCCCGTCGTGTCGAACCCCGCGTTGACGGCCAGCGCCGTCGGTGACGACGAGTCCTTCGCGATCACGGGGACCCTCGCTGCCGGGCAGGCAGTGACCGTGTCCTACAGCGTCCTGGTTGACGTGGCGCCGTCCACTCGTGGCGACGGCAGTATCGTCAACCTGCTGCTTGCAGGCGATGAACCCCGCCCGGACACGCCAGTCAGCTGTGACGCAGAGGAACTCGACACGGTCGGATGCACGCAGCACAGACGTGACGGAGCCGGCTCCACTCCACCGTCCCCGCCCACAACGCCATCCTCGCCGATGGGATCACAGCCAGGCGAGACCACGGCTGGGGTGCTGGCTGGCACGGGTGGGCTGGCGCCGAGTGGGCTGGTGCTGCTTGCGCTACTCACGCTCCTCGGGGCGAGCACACTGCGTCGTCGACGCCGGAGCTGACGAAACGCACGGCACGGGGTCGCGTCGCGTGCCGCCGCCCCGCACCATACGTCAGGTGCGGAGGCGGCGGACGTAGCGCGTCGACCGATGACTACACCCCGGTTGCGTCCCGGCGAGGTGCGTGTCGAGTACTAGGCGGGGGCACAGAACGGGGTGGTGGTTGGGTCATCAACCGGGGACGTGGGCGAGGACCCAACCACCGCTCGTGTCGGCGCGGATGCCCGTTGCGTCGATACATCCAGGTCCCCACGCCTGGATGACCATCATCTCGCCTTCGCGTGCGTGCGGCAATTCTTGCTCAGGAATCGACGGCCGCTCGTGAGATGCGAGGGGGCCCGGGGGTGGTGCGAGACGGCCCGAGGGCGTGGCGGGCACAAGGAGAGGTGGTCAGGCGTGTGACGAAGCCGAGGTCCCGCGAGTTCACAAAAGCTCCGGCCGGCAGCAGCGCCTGAATCGCGGTGCGCAGCGAACCGTACTCAGAGACGGTCGCACTGTGCGCTCCTTTTTTCAAGGTGGCGAACCGCTCCCCGTGGCGCCAGACCGAGCCCAGCGGGTACGGATCCCGGACGGCGCGTCCTCGTCGGGGTGGTTCGATGGCGACGAGTCCGAGCTCATCGATGACAATTTCCCCGACGGGCCTGTCCGGAACCTCCTGATTTCTCACCGCGCGGCCGACGACCCTCCCAGCGGGCGAACAGAACGATTCCGAATCCCACCCGAGGTGGCGGAGCACGCGCTCAAGTGCCTCCCTGCGGGATGACATCGCCGGTCCAAGCGGCACTGTTCCGAGGTCTTGTGCGACCCACAGGTCTGCGTCGCGCTCGACATAGCCGACGCGATGAGCGAACTGGTTGAACCCGGCCAGGCGCCCGACCTGGGGGAGGTCGCCCGGGAAGACGTACACGCGTCCGCACCCGGTCACGAGAACATCTCTCATGCAGCAGGGGGCGGGATCAACGGTTCCCCCAGCGGGACGGGACCCTGTAGTAATCATCTGACTCCTCAGCGTTGCTAAACGCCAACCCTAGGTACCGCGGTGTCGCCGTTCGCCGCTAACGCGGGTAGATGCCGTGCGCGATCTCTCGACATCAGTACACGGCGTGGGCGGTGAGGCAGTCCGCGGCTTCATCCCCGCGCACCGTGCCCCTGGGAACCACTTCCTGTCCCCTCGAAGGTCAGCGCGGGCACTGCGGAAGCCGTTGTGGGCAGAAGGTCGACCGCTCAGCGGGAGCGGACCACCGATCTGTCGTCACGAGGAGGTGGTGGCGCGCGCGGCGCATATCGGAGGGTTCTCGCAGGATCGTCGTCGGTTCAGGATGAGTGCGGGGGTGCTGAGAATGTCACTGGCCGTGGCAGTTGTAGTTGGAACTCTGCGGGATCGACGGAGATGACGGCCACGAGGCCGCTGTTCATCATCCCGGCACGCAGGAGCCGCACGAGACGCACGGACGCGCCCGTCGCGTGCGCGACTTCTTCCGGGGTCTGCCGGGAGGTGCCGTTCTCATCGGCGCCGGCTGCTTCAGCGTTGATGACGGCGTCGACGACATCAACGGGTACATCGAACCTTGTGATGGCGACCTCATTGGCGCTCCGAGCGGCAGCAGATCGTGCGGCAGCGATCCACTCCTCACGGGTGGAGTACTCGGGAACCGGCATAGACGGAAGCTACCACCGTCGATCCTCGGTCCGCCATGGACCGGGTGACCTGGTCGAACGCTGAGGTGCTCGTGGTCGTACATCGGGCTGGCGACCACGGAGTGGGCTGGCACGTACGTGTGGGGCCGCACGTGCACGGTTTGGACGATGCGACACGGAGCTGGCAATGCCTTACACGGGAGTTTGAGTATCTCGGCGGGGGAGATGCGCCCTGCAACCTAACTTTGTGAAATCGGAGCAAGAACGTCACGGCCCGAACCGTTGCCCGCCACAAACCCAGGTTGGAAGACCATGTCACCGATCACTCCCACACCGGATATCCCCACCGCCCACCCCGACGAGGCTGCCACTCCAAGTGAGGCGGCGACCGAGCCGACGCGCATCCGGCTCGGCGCGAGCATGGCCCGAGCGAAGGCGTGGCTGCCGGCGGCGGCTTGGACTGCCGGGCTCGCAGTTGCGGGTATCGCAGCGCTCGTGTTCGCCCCTGCCGTCCGTGCTGTCGAAGCACGAATAGCGACCTGGCTCCTCGGGGCGACGTTTGCGGAAGACTCGATGTTCACCACCGTCGCGGGAGAGCCGGGCATCGGCTACCAGATCGCCGACGGATGGCTGGCCATGCCCGTCACGACAGCGTTGTCTGGCGCATACGTGCTCGGAGTAGTCCTCCTCATCACCGCAGCCCTCCTCTTCATCCCCCGCCTCCCCCGCCGCGCTGCCCTCACCGTCGGAGCCGCCGGCACGCTGCTCACAGCTGTCATCGTGCAGGCCCGGCTGCTCACCATTGCGATCATCTGGGGTGAGCACGGCATCAACAGCTACTACGACGCGATTGCCTGGACCGGGATCGTCGTCTTCGTGCTCGGGGTACTCGCGTGCATCGGCGCGTACTTCTTCATCACTGTTCAGCGCACCCGCGCGATCACCACTGCATAACGCTCCCTCTTCGCGGAGGGTCACTCCGCGATGGCGCCCCACAAGCGCCGTGAGGGAAGATAACCGAAGGAAGGTCTGAGCATGTCGCTCAAGAAGAATCGAAAGCCGTACCGCGCGCTTGTCGCCGTGGGAACCCTGGGCGCGTTGAGCCTGAGCTCCCTTCTCGCAGTCGCTCCTGCCAGCGCGGCCACACCCGCGAAGGTAGGACACCCGGGCGCGAGCGTGACGCTCAACGCCCCGTTCAACGGCATCCCCAGCCAAAGCCCGCTCGGTCCGATCAAGATCGTGTTCAACTTGGACAACGGTGCCACGTTCAAATCGAATCAGAAGACGGTGCCTGCGCAGACGTATCAGACCGGCAACTGGATCAGCTCCCAGGCAACGGCCACGAACTGTGTTCTCGCTCTGAGCGACACGCAGATGTCCTGCGACATCAACTACCCGGCGCAGACGTGGCCCACCCACAGTTCTTACCGGTGGAATCCCGTGGCGGTTGTGCCGGTCGGTGCCGCGGGCGGCACGATCTACAACATGACGACATCGATGACCGGTGCTCGCAACCAGGCTGCGTTGCCCGACGCTATGGAGGCAGCCGAGGCTCCGACCGTGGTCCTTTCTCCCAACGCTGACGCGACCATCGCGCACGTCGGTGAGATCATCACGGGTACGGCATCAGCGGGATACGAGGTCGTTCTCTCAACCGCGGGTGAAGGCGTTGTCGGCACCGGAATCGCGGACGACACGGGTAACTGGACCATCCCGGTCAGTGTTCCGCTGTCTGAAGGTCCGACCATCATCAACGCTACGGCGGGTGCGAACACTGCAAGCCGTTCCTTCCTGGTCGCCGCAGCGCCGCGCGCAGAGGTGGTCGTCACGACCCCGGCTGCGGGTGCTGAGCTCCCCAAGAAGGACATCGTCTTCGCCGGTGTCGGCGAACCCAACGCGGTCATCGAGATCCGCAATGACAAGGGTGATGTTCTCGCCACCGGCACAGCGGACGACCAGGGGAACTGGACGGCGACACTGCCGGGTCCGCTCACCACCGGCAACCACACGTTCACGGTCGTCGACACTCACAAGAACGGCCCCAGCACGCAGGTGTCCTACGATGTCGCTGCGGACGCGTTGAAGGTCCTGTCGCCGCAGGCCGACGAGGTGATCGGCAAGTCCGGTGTCGTCGTGGCCGGTACGGCAGAGCCCGGTGAGACCATCCAGGTCAAGGATGGCAACGGCACGGTCGTCGCCACCGGAACCGCAGACCCTCAGGGCAACTGGTCGGCAACGATCACCGGCCCGCTGTCGGCGGGAGCCGGAAGCCTCACCGTCACTGACGGTCTCGGCAACACGATCTCCATGCCCGTCACCGTGGACAGCGACGCGCTGACCGTTGCCTCCCCGGCTGCGGGCACCACGCTGGGCAAGACCGGTATCGAGTTCGCCGGAACGGCAGAGCCCGGGACCACGGTTGAGATCAAGAACAGCAAGGGCGAGGTCATCGCGTCCGGCACCGCAAACGCTCAGGGGAACTGGACGGCCACCGTTGCCGGTCCGCTCGTCGCAGGAGAGACAACCGTCACCATCACTGCGGGCGACAAGACCGTCGAGCGCACGTACATCGTCGCGACCGATGAGTTGGTCATCTCCAGCCCTGCACCGGGCGCGACGGTCGGGAAGACCGGTGTTGAGTTCGCCGGTACCGCCGAGCCCGGCGTCACCATTCAGGTGAAAGACGACGATGGAGATGTGATCGCCACCGGCGTCGCGGACGCCGAGGGCAACTGGACCGCCACGGTCGACCGTTCGCTGCCTGCAGGCAGCGGGATGTTCACCGTCACCGACGGTGAGCGGACGGTCGTCGTCTCCGGCGTCATCATCGCCACCGACGACCTCGTCATCACCAGCCCCGCCCAGGGCGCCACGGTCGGCAAGACCGGCGTGCAGTTCGCCGGAACGGCTGAGCCGGGAGCGACCGTCCAGATCAAGGACAGCAACGGCAAGGTCATCGGCCTCGCCACGGCGGACAGCGAAGGGAACTGGACCGCCACGATCCAGGACAAACTCGCGACGGGAGACAACACGTTCACCATCACCGATGGGGAGCACTCGTTCACCTACGACGTGAACGCTGCTGCCGACGAGCTCGTCATCTCCACCCCGGCGAAGGGCGCCACGGTCGGTAAGACCGGCGCCGAGTTCACCGGTACGGCCGAACCTGGAGCCACCGTCGAAATCAAGAACGCCAACGGCGACGTGATCGCGACCGGTGTTGCCGACGCTGAAGGGAACTGGTCCGCCACACTGGACGGCAAGTTGCCCACCGGCGACAACACGTTCACCATCACCGACGGGGACCAGACGATCACGTTCGACGTGACCGCCGCTGCAGACCCGGTCGTCATCACCTCGCCCGCTCCCGGATCGACCATCGAGACGACGGTCCCCGCATTCGCAGGAACTGCGGAGCCCGGCGCCACGGTCGAGATCCGCGACGCAGACGGCAACGTCATCGGCTCCGGCACGGCTGACAGCGAAGGAAACTGGACCGCACCGATCACGGGCACCCTACCCGAGGGCGCAACCACCATCACCGTGTCCGATGGCACCAACGACACCAGCTACGACTTCACCGTTGTGAAGCCGGACGCGCCCATCCAGGATGTCGTTATCACCTCACCCGCCCCCGGTTCCGAGATCAGCACCACGGATGTGGTGTTTGAAGGTACCGCAACCCCCGGTGTGACAGTGGAGATCAAGGACGCGGACGGCAACGTCATCGCCTCTGGCACCGCTGACGCTGAGGGCAACTGGACCGCACCGATCACGGGCACGCTCCCCGAGGGCGCAACCACCATCACCGTGTCCGATGGCACCAACGACACCAGCTACGACTTCACGGTCGTGAAGCCGGTGGCGCCGATGGAAGACCTTGTCATCACGTCCCCCACGGACGGCTCGACGATCAGCACCACCGATGTGGTGTTCGAAGGTACCGCCAACCCTGGTGCGACCGTTGAGATCAAGGACGCCGACGGCAACGTCATCGCCTCGGCAACTGCCGATGATCAGGGAGCATGGGCTGTCACCGTTCCCGGCCCGCTCCCCGAGGGGAAGACCACTCTGACCCTCACCGACGGCACCAACACCGTCACCGTGGAATACCTCGTGACGGACGACGAAGAAGGCACCCCGATGCTGAACTCCCTGGGTGGTGCGGCAGCTGCGGGCCTCATGCTCGGACTCGGCGCGCTGGGGCTGCGCCGTCGCAAGGCAGCGGAGGCCGTGGCTTAATCGCCACACCCCCCTGAGTGGGTGGAGTCGCTATCGATTCCACCCACATACGCAGACAGGCAACTTCCACAGAGTGGAAGTTGCCTGTCTGCGTATTGCAGTTCGCTGCCCGTGCTGCGCGCCGACGACGGCACACAGCGTACGTTGCGCCACATCGGGGGTTTGCATCGTACGAGACAGGCGCCGTGGACCGCGGGCAAAGCACTCTCACGTCGAGTGACATTCGACCCCACCGATGCGGCCCACGTGCCGACTGTTAGAACAAGTCCCCAAGCAGCGAAGCTTCCTTGACCGCTTAACCACTCGTTACGAGCTCGAAGCGGAACGTCGTCATATAGAAGCCAGGGAAAGTGGCATCCTCGATGGCGTCTTGGGCGCAGGCGAGTCCGAGATGTAGCGAATCGGAGATCTGCTTCGCGGCAGCAAGGCCGATCCCCTGGCCAGCGCTCTCCGCGACGCGGGCTGCCTTCGCTCGCACTTTTGGCATGAAGATTCCGAGGACCTCGTCCTCTTCGATGCGCGGACCTAGCGACCGAAAGCGGACTTCGACGGAATGTGCCAGTTCCGTGAACTCGACACTCGCTTCGGAGCGCGCCGGAGCGTACTTCACCATGTTGTCGAGCAGCGCCTGGATGAGTGTGCCGATGGCGTGACCGTTGTAGTGAACTTGGCGGTGGGTAGAACCGAGGAAGATGCGGAGCTTTTTCTGCTTCGCCGTCCAGTCATAGATTCGCTTGTACTTCAGCACCAGGGGGTGCACCCCGAAGGTGGACTCCCCGCCCGCGGCGCGGTTCAACTCGTTGATGTACTGCAGGGAGTCCATCTTCAACACCATCAACTGGGTGGCGAAATAGATCGCGCCTTCGTTGTGGAGTTGCTCTGCGGCATCCTCGGGGCTGAGCTTCGGGAGGCGTTCTCGGAGCAGAGCTTCCGCGTACCCCTTCACCAGCTTCACCATCTGCATGAAGTCGTGGCTCTGGTTCAGATCGTTCTCGGCGTCACGTCGGAGCTGGGCGGCGACGGCCCGTTGCATCTCCGGATCCGACTTGACCGCGGCCAATGCAACCTCGCGGCCGGCTTCGAAGCTGTCGACCACTCCGGGGCCGAGGGCGCGCACCACGTCTACGGAACGGCGAACCCGGGCCGAAGAGACATGGCGGTTGCGTTCCAGACGGATCCGCCGCTTCGTCCTCGTCGTCGGGTTCGGGAGGTCGGGGGCGACAACGCCGGCGAGGACACGGTCACGGTCGATACGTGCGTAGGTCAGGCCGAAACGGCACTGTCTTGGTGCACCGTTCTCGGTCGTCTCGTCGAGCGTGCACTCCCGGGTGGGGCACCGCCGGCAGTCCGCGTGCACCTCGAACAGCGACCCGTCGCTCAACGAATCGTCTGCGATGGTCGGAAACGGGAACAGTTTCCACGCGTCTGACATCACACGCTCCCTGTCAGGACCTTGATGCCCACACCGATCACGAATGCCGCGACCTCACGCACGTGCTCGTTGCCGAGAGTCTTAGATAGGTATGACTCGAGGGGCGCGATGTTGCCAGTGCGGAGTGCCTTCAGAGCCAGGGGTACGGCTTTCGGGGCCTTTGCCGCGTCTGCACCCAGGGTGAGGTTCATCGAGGCGATGAAATGGTCAGGGGAGGCACGCCGAACAAGAAGAGTGTCGATCTTCTCCCGGAACTCGAAGTACACACTCGACTTGTCCATCACCGCGTCCGCTTTCGCGAGCGTCACCGCATCGTTCACCGCCTGAGGCTTCGCGGAATACACGATGACGACCTGGGCGGGGTTCGTCTTCTTTATATGGTCGAGGATCCCGATGCCTTGACGTTCGGGGGAGTGCGTCATTCCGACGCCGTTGATGTCGAGCAGTACGAGCGCGTAACTGCCGTTGGTGAGACTGTCGGTATCTTCGACATCAGACCAGCGGGTCACATGGAAATGGTCGATCTCCAACTGCTTCTGATGCGGCCACTCCTGGTCATCGATGATGAGGATCTGTGCACGCTTACGCACCTCATCAAGCGAGGGGGCGACGAACGGCTTCTGGCGGCTGAACATGGCGACTCCGGATCTGCGGCAACACCGGCCAGGGCAGGTCGGGCTCCATCACTCAGCATATGGGAGGTGAGCGACGCACCCGTGAGGCAGGACGCCCTTGAGTCGGCAGGGGAGTACGGGTGCCGACGGCTCGAGTCGAGTGTCTATCGAGTGTGCACAGTGAGAGGGTGGGCGGGTGTGCGGATCGCCGTCGCGCCATCCACGAGCGCGATACCGCTCAACGCAAGACTTCGACGCACGTACGAGCAAGCTCCCAGTGATGCACTGACTTGGGATCAGCTTTTCAACTGATTCGGTCCACGATCCGCGCAAATCGTTCTCCAGCGCACGGGTCCTCCCGGTGTGGGCGGGGCACGCCGGGATGGTGGTGGTCAACTTGCTGTGCGGTCGAGCGACACCGACATCCGGATCATGCTCGCAAGAGTGAGGTAGAACACATGGGGCCCAGCGGTGCAGGCGGGACGCCGTCGAGACACGGTAGCTTCGCTGTGCTCACCCGGAGGCTGAGGCGCATGCACGACCGTTGTGTTCGCATCCAGGTGGTCGGGGGGCTCTTCGACGGTGCCGAGGTTGAGATGCCGTGGCGCACCCCTCCAGGGCTGGCGCTGAACTTGGTAGCCGAATCCGGGGAGGCGACGTATTCTCTCGTCGGAGTCGGCGAACAGATGCGGGTCGTTCCTGCATCGGGTATCCGGGGTGGTCGCTGACCCAGACACTACTTTGGGTGCGGTGCATCCCTGAATTCGTCGTCGGGCGCGGGCCCGTAACGCGCCGTGGCGGTGAGGGAGCGCCTCCCCCTAGCTGAAGATCGCAAGCGGCAGAACGCGAACTGACTTCCCGCGGACCCGGGAGTCCAGTTTCAGGTCGAGGAATTCCTCCGGGTTCAACCCGAGGACGGGGTCAGCGTCGGACAATGCGGAGCGCAACTGGCCGACGAGTTTGTCGAATGCGTCGGCGGAGAAGTTGCGAAGCAACTTGTTGCGAGCAAAGGTGGGGACATCTTCTTCAATCTCCGAGATCACCTTCCCGAAGACGGTGAACGTGCCGTCGAGGAGTCGGTCCGGGTCGCCGGCGATGAAGTGCTCGCGTTCGCAGACGGTGATCGCGGTCAGCGCAGGTTCGCGGGTGATCCGGCCGTAGTACTCACGGGTGCTCTCCTGGCGCGCGTCAGCGTGAACCGCGGCGGCAACGGCCCGAGCAAAAGCCCCCTTTCCTTCGGCTTCCACCCGCATCTTCTCGGCGTGCTCGCGGACCGCATCAACGCCGCGACCTACGGGGAATGAGTCTTTGTATTCACGGCGGACAGACCATTGAGCTATCGCGTCGACGAGGTCGGGACTGATGACCTCGAGCGCGAGGGTGAGTTCCACAGGGTCGAACGCTGTCGTGAATTCAACGAACGATCCGGGGGCGAGTGCTGCTGCGTCCTCTGCGGACGTCACACGATGCAGCTGTTGCGCCTCGGTGAGCTGGCGTCGCACGAGGTGCAGGTAGTAGGCCTGTGAGTAGACGAACTGCTGGCGTGCCGCCGTTCCCGTGGTCGAGGTCCAGCTGCCGGATGCGGACAGGTCACCGCTTGCTTTCACGTTCAGGGCGCCCAGCAGCGGAGCTTTTGCCGTACCGCCACCGGTGAGAGAACCGGATGATGCGACCGACGTATCGTCCCCCGCGGTGGTGGTGCTGTCGCGTGTCTCCTCGACGATGAGCGGCTGGCCGAAAAGTTGCTGCAGGACGCCTGCCACTTGATCCGAGTTCTGGTAGATCGTCGCGACGGGGACGGTTGCGGGTGTCCCCGTCGCGGGGCGGCGCAGCTCTTTCCTGGCAGTCATGCCCTCATAGTCCACCACGACACCAATGCAGGCCAAATCTGGCGCGGGCGGCGCTCGCGTGAGCGCAGGTCCGGCATCCGCGGCGTGGTGGGCGCGGTCGGCATGCCTGGCGCTCGTCACCGAGCCGGTTGGTTCTCGCCCTCACGGTCGACGCGCCCTCGTCTGAAACGGCCCCAGCCGACGCTGCGACGCCTGCACGTAGGGCCCGCAGGCGGTTCCGCGCGAACGAGAGCGCGCATACGGAAATCGCTCGCCCGCGTACGGAGGTCACCCCCGCTCATCTGATCGGGACGGTGAGCGACCGTACTTTCGAGAGTGTCAGATGCAGGTCGCACCCACTTCCAGGACCTGCCCGATCCAGGTTGGACTATGCACTTCTCGCGCGTACCCGAACGCTCTGTCTCGTCGCATCGCATGCTGCGTTCATATGACGCACCCCAGTCGGCTGGAGTGCGCTGATGACGACGGCACCTGTTGTGACCGCTCACCGTCTCGCCCGTCGTGACGTGTTCCTGCCCTCCGCGGTGATCCGTATCGCGGCGAGCCTGGGCCTGGTAAACGCGGGAATCGCCCTGATGGTTGTATCCGAATCGGTGCGCACCGTCGAAGCCCGCGTGTCCACGTGGGTGCTCGGAGCGACGTTCGCTGACGATTCCATGCTCACGAACGTCGCGGGGGAACCGGGCGTCGGATTCGGCATGGGTGGCGAGTGGTTCTCGCTGCCCGTATCAGCCGGCCTGTCTGGCTCCTACCTCACCGGGGCTGTCCTCGTCCTCACAGGGGCAGCGGTCCTCGTGCCAGGGATTCGACTTCGCTCCGTCGCCATCCTCGCCGGTATCGGGGTGAGCCTCACGTTCCTCCTCGTCCAAGCGCGTTTGCTGATCATTGCGACGACCTGGGGCATCCACGGCACACAGGCCTACCAGGACGCCGTCCACTGGACGGGCGTTGCGCTCTTCGTGATCGTGGCGCTCGTTTCTCTGGCCTGCTACCTCATCGTTTTCCCGTCCAAGCGCACCAACCCCTGAGGCGAGGTTCGCTCCCTGCTGTACCTGTTGGCCGTCCCGGTCACAGCGCCCCCACGCATACGTGCGTGCAACATGAAAGAAAGGTTGAGCATGTCGCTCACGAAGAAATCGAAGGCCGCACGCGTTGCCGTTGCTACTGGCCTTCTTGTAGCCCTCGGGGCCGGAACTGTCGGCCTTGCAAGCCCCGCCAGTGCCGTCGCCCCGTACGACAGGATGGTGAAACCAGGCGAGCAGGTTGCGATGACGACCTCTTTCGAGGGGACCACTCCCGCCGAGTACCAGCTGCACATGTCGACAATCGTCTTCGAGGTGGGAAACGGTGCCACGTTCAAGCCGAACAGCAGCGTTCCGGCTTCGTACTACAACAAGGGCACTGGCAAGTGGGTCGACGTGACGCACCTGTACGCGGGCAACTGCGTCACCGGCTCCGGAGGCACAACCCTGACCTGCGGCTTCCCATTCCTGCCGAAGGGGAGCGAGGCCAACTACCCCTGGAAGATGGGCAGCGCAGAGTACCGTGAGTACCTGCCCACGATTCTCGTCCCCTCGGGCGCGGCTCTTGGCACGAAGTACCCGGTGAAAGCCACAATGACGAGCACGGCTCACGCGACACGGTACGTCTCCGCTGAGGCAGTCGCGACTGTCGAGGCTGCCCCGCTCACCATGGCGACGCCCGTTGCGGGAGCGACTCTGCCCCACGTGGGCGGTGTCGTGACCGGAACCGCGTCGGCAGGCCACACCGTGACTGTCTTCAACATCAACGAGTCGCTCCAGATGACCGTTCTGGGAACCGGCGTTGCCGGCGCGGACGGAAAATACTCCGTGACGCTGACGACCCCCATGCCGGAAGGCCCCCGTGAGCTCCGCGTGGGTTCCACGGGCAAGACGGTCACGAGGAACGTCCTCTTCGCCGCCGCGCCGCGTGCGGAGATCGTGGTCTCCACTCCGGCCACGGGCGCGAAGCTGCCCAAGACCGACGTCGCTTTCGCTGGAACGGCAGAACCGAACGCCGCTCTCGAGATCCGCAACTCCCAGGGTGAAGTCCTCGCCTCGGGCGTCGCAGACGCCCAGGGAGCGTGGACGGCGAAGGTCGCCGGTCCGCTGGCGGCAGGCAGCCACACGTTCACCGTCGTCGACACGCACAAGAACGGCACCAGCACGCAGGTGACCTACGAGGTCGCCACTGACGCGCTGAAGGTGCTTTCGCCGCAGGCCGGGGAGACCATTGGCAAGAAGGGCACCCTGGTTTCGGGTACCGCTGAGCCCGGGCAGACCGTGCAGGTCAAGGACAACAACGGCACCATCCTTGCGACCGCGAAGACGGATACGTACGGTGTCTTCGTGGCGACCATCGCCGGCCCGCTGCCGGGAGGCGCCAGGACGCTGACGGTCACGGACGGCCTCGGCAACCAGGTCAACATCGATGTGAAGGTGGAAAGCGACGCTCTCACCATCACCTCCCCGACCGCCGGCGCGAAGCTCGGCAAGACCGGCATCGAGTTCGCGGGAACCGCGGAGCCTGGTGTGTCCGTCGAAATCAAGGACAGCAAGGGCAACGTCATCGCCTCGGGCGTTTCCAACGCTCAGGGCGTGTGGACAATGACCGTCACCGGTCCGCTGCCCGCGGGTGAGACGACTGTCTCGGTCACCGCAGGTGACAAGACCGTCGAGCGCACGTACACGGTCGCCACTGACCCGCTCGTGGTCACCACCCCAGCGCCTGGCGCGAAGATCGGCAAGACCGGTGTCGAGTTTGCCGGAACGGGTGAGCCCGGTGCCACCATCGAGATCAAGAACGACAACGGCGACGTCATCGCGACTGGTGTTGCTGACGTGGAAGGCAACTGGTCGGCAACGGTCAACGGTGCCCTCCCCGCAGGAAGCGGCTCCTTCACCGTCTCTGACGGTGAGCGTACGGTGACCGTGACCGGTGTGACGGTGGAAACGGATGCACTCATCGTGACCAGCCCCACCGAAGGCACCCCGGTTGCGAAGACCGGCACGGTGCTCTCCGGAACCGCCGAGCCTGGCGTGACCGTGGAAATCAAGGACAGCACCGGCAACGTCATCGGTATCGGAACAGCCGACAAGGACGGCAGCTGGTCCGCCACCGTGCAGGCGAAGCTCACCACCGGTCAGAACTCCCTGACCGTCACGGACGGTGCACACACCATCACCCACACGGTCACGGCTTCCGCTGACCCCGTCGTGATCACCTCGCCCGCCCCGGGTTCGGAGATCAGCGCGACCAACCCGGAGTTCGCGGGAACCGCAGAGCCGGGCGCAACGGTGGAGATCAAGGACGTGAACGGCACCGTGATCGGTTCGGGAACCGCCGATAAGGACGGCAACTGGAGTGCCACTGTCACCGGCACGCTTCCCGAAGGGGCCACGTCGATCACTGTCACCGACGGAACGAACGACTACACGTTCGACTTCACGGTCGTGGAGCCGGCCGCCCCGGCCGCGGACCTGGTGATTGTGTCCCCGGCGGATGGCGCAACCATCCCGACCACTGACGTGGTATTCGAAGGCACGGCAACCCCGGGCGCCACGGTGGAGATCACGGACGCGGACGGCAATGTCCTCGCTACGGCCACTGCGGACACCGAGGGTGTCTGGACGGTCACGGTCCCCGGACCGCTGCCCGAGGGAAAGAACACCCTCACGCTCAGCGACGGCACCAACACCGTCACCGTGGAGTACCTGGCCTCGGATGACGAAGAGGGCACCCCGATGGTGAACTCGCTCGGTGGCGCCGCCGCAGCCGGTCTTCTGCTGGGCCTGGGAGCCCTCGGCATCCGCCGACGCAAGACCGAGGAGGCAGCGGCCTAACCCGCACTGCTCACCCACTGTGGGGGAAGACCGGAATCGGTCTTCCCCCACAGTCATGCCCGCGCGCGCGAGGCACAGGCACACCTGCGACGCGCGTGGATGCCGGCCCCAGAGCAGCAACGTCACCGCGAGAGACGACGAGGCGACGCAGGTGGGTGTGTCCGGACGAACAGACGGTGTGGATGAAGGTCGAGGGCGAAAGGTGGTTTGTGTGCTCTGCACGGTGGATTAGCTGCTCCATGCCCACGCGTCGTGCCGGGCGTCGCGGAGCACATCGTCGAGGTGGCCGGCTCGGAGCTTGTCAACAGCGCTCGGTTGACCTTCGCCCTCGCCGTCGGGGAGTCGGGTGTTCAGCCATTGCGCCCAGGTCCATCGACCGGCGGTGCCGGTGCTCAGCACACGGAGAACCTCGCCCAGCCCCTGAACGGGGAGGCCCTGCCGGACTTGGAAAGCCGGGTAGAGCGTGACCCCGTCAGTGGAGGTGAGCTCGAGCACGTCGAGGCAGGCCGCAGCCGCGGCAACCTTCGCCTCGGTCCATCCGAGCGTGCGGGCAAGCGATGCGGTTGTGTAACAGGGGCCGATGATGTCGGCCCACGGGTTCGGTGATGGTGCGGTGCTCACTGCTCTGCAGCCTCCCGAATTTCGCGAATGCTGGGGGTGTCCATTCGCAGGGTGCGCATGTCGAGGAGTCCAAGGCTGCCTTGTTGATTGTTGCTGCCGAGACTCGCGACCCGGCGTCCGTCGGGTGTCATGCCCCCGCCGGCGACATGCATGTGTCCGTGCATCAGGAGTTCGGGTCGGACGGCGTCCCACACGTCGGCGACGCGGGCACGGGAGGCTGCCGAGTCCGCGAGCGCATCGTCGGGAAACCTCATCGGATTTGTGCGCAGTAGTTCACGCACGGCTGTCACTGGGGTGCGCGCGGGCGGCTCGTGGGTGAGCATCAGGTCTGCAGGCCCACCGGCGATAGCAACGGAGACGTGTTCGTCGGTGATGTCCTCATCGGGCCACCAGTTCACGCCTTCATGCCGCCACGCCTTGTCCACGGATACGGCACCACCGAGGGAAAGCACCTCTCGCCCTCCGACTGAGAGGCGGGCGGGGCGCGGAAGCAGCCAGGTGATCTGCGACACCCGGACTGCCCTGCCCGGGTGGGCGCGGAAGGTAGCGGTGATGTCGCCCCACGGTTCATGGTTGCCGAGAGTGACTATGACGCGGTCGATGCGCGTGGAGACGAAGGCCTCGTCCGTCGCTTCGGGATTCATCCACCAGTCCCCGAGCTGCAGGATGGTGGTCACATCGGGCGCGAGCGCCGGGAGCGCGCGAGCAAGCGTGCGAACCCACTCGACACTGCCATGCCAATCGCCGCACACCGCCACCCGCTGATCCGAAAGCGATATGTGGTCTGCCTGCTCCAAGACTCTCATCACGCCCCGTCTCCTCCGTCAGGATGTCAGCTTGCACCCGCGAGCGAGGCCCTGTCAAGCAGGCCTGTTGCAACACTATTCAGGCTGCGCTCCGTGCCTCGACCCGACACCACGAATGGGCATTATCCGTAGCTCGCGACGCGCTAACTGACGAAATCCTGTAGCTGGCTGAACCAGACTGCTACGGTGGTGGCAAACGAAAGGGGACTGGGGATGACTGGCGAACGGAAGAATTGGCGGGACGAGTTCGCGCGTGACGAGTTGAGTGCGTTGAGGTTTGCGCTTCCGGAAGGACTCAACGCGGCCCAAGAACGCTCGTCGCGCGCTCAGACGGAGTACCGAGACCCGAAGGGGCACAACTACATCTACGGCACGGGGATGGCGCGTGGGGCGCAGGACGAATGCCAGCAACGGTTGCAAGCGCTTCGCGGATACTCGGAGCGCCCTGTGCCGCGATCCACACGGGTGACGATGCACGTCGGTGAGCACCTTATCCATATTCAACGGGTGGGCAGGAGGATGCCAAACAACCACCTGCGAGTTCGCCTGAACTATATCTCCGAGGCTCGTCGAGACCAGCTGACCGACGCGAGCAGTGACGCGTTCGCTTCGCCCCCGCCGACTCCGCTGTTCGAGTTGCCGCAGGACGACATCTTCGCGACTCTAGAAGAGGCGGATGACATTGCTCGTTCCTCCGACGGAGGTGGCCTCTTCGTCGCCTATTTCAGCAGTACACCGTTTGCTCTCGGCCAGATGTACCTCGCCCCGGCGCAGCTTCACGGGAACTACCTCGAGTTCTCCGACCCGGAGCCGCTCGTCTACCGCAGGACAGGTGCGACGGAGAAGGCGGCGAAGCCGGCGGTGGCGGCGAAGCGGTTTGCGTCCGGAGAGCGTCCGCGAACCACGACCACGCTGCGCAATGAGTGACCCGAACGACAGCGCCCCACCGCGGGACCTCCTTGCCATCGCACGCGCATTCGATCCCGCGCGGCTCACGCAGGCGCGAAGAGTGAGAGGAATCTCGAAGACCGAGCTGCATCGTCTTGTCGGAGTGTCGGCGGCGGCCATCGGACAATACGAGCGGGGTGAGAAACGCCCGCGACCAGACACCGTCTCCACGTTGGCGATGGCGCTCGGGGTGCCCGCCGGGTACTTCGCCTACGGGAGACCGCGAGCGAAGGTGGAAGTCGCGGAGGCTTCCTTCCGCCGTTTGCGCTCGACGAGCGTCGCGCAACAGCAGCAAGCGACCGCGTACGTCGAGCAGGCGTGGGAACTCAGCCTCTACCTGGAGAAGCGTGTGGAGTTTCCCGCGCTGGATCTTCCCGCATGGGCGTCACCAGAATCGCAGGGCGCACCGGACCCGATCACCGCCGCGCAGCAGCTTCGGAGACACTGGGCGCTGGGCGTAGACCCCATCCCTCACCTGGTGTATGAGATCGAGCAGCACGGGATATTGACGCTGTTCTTCTCGATGAAGCAAGACCCCGACCTACCTGCGAAGAGCCGCATCGACGCGTTCTCCACGACCGCGATGCCCCGTCCGATGATTGTGCTCACCCCCGACAAAGCCGATGACGTGCTCCGGCACCGGTTCAGTGCCGCTCACGAGCTTGGCCACGTGGTGATGCATCACGGCAGACACGGCTCCGACGTGGACATGGAACGTCAGGCGAATGCGTTCGCTGCAGAGTTCCTCACCCCGCGTGACGTCATCAGGGATGCACTGCCCCGAAGGCTGAACATTGGCGTCCTCGAACAACTAAGCGAGGAGTGGGGCGTGTCGGTTCAGATGCTTCTGCGCCGGTCGCGAGACCTCGAAAGGATCTCGGACTCCACCGTCCGTCGCGGGTACATCACCCTGAACTCACTCGCTCGGCGTCCTCTCACGCTTGACGACGTGCCGAGCGAGCGACCCGAGTTGCTCCGGAACGCCATCGAGCTGCTCGGCTCAGTCGGCGTCGCGCTCGCGGACATTGCCCAGGACGTGCAGATGACCCCTCGACATGTCCGCCGGCTCGCGGGGATCGAAGTCGACGAACCGAGACTCAGTTTGGTGCGGTAGCCGTAACCGGTGTGACACCTCGGTGACTGCGGAGGTGAAGCGCGTGGTCGTTCTCCTTACGGACTGCATGGTGCTGAAATGGCTGCACCAAATCAAGTGGGCAAGTGCTGTCGCTACTTATTGACGCTCGGGCATGCTTTGGCTTCAGCGTGGTGCCAGAACTCAGCCAGGTTTACTACGTGCCGAGGACAGCCGTGGTCCGGCCGGCGCACGGTTCACTCGACGATTCCGGACGACGGTCCCGCGAAAGCGCTCCGAGGTTAAGACCCCGTGATGCGAGCACGCTCTCTCGAGACGGTGGGCGCGAGGTCAGACGCCAGCATCCGGGCCGTTTGCGTCGCCTTCGACAAACGCGCGCTGCGGCACGGTCATGAATGGTGACGGCCTCCCAACTGAAAAGTGGTGCATTCTGCTCCTCTGGTCTGACTTCCCGGAGAACCTCTGCGCGGCAGCTGAATGATGACGCGGAACATCAACGCCAGCAGACCTTCTGTGTGAGGGAACCAGTTCGCAGTCAGCGGGGAGCCGAACCCTCCGGCCGGTAAGGCCGAGGATGAACGGCGGCATTGGCCGGATGCAGACGCTGAGCGAGGTGCTCATGCCGTTCTCGACTCTTCGCGGGGAAGAAGCAGCGGTTGCGAGCGAGCGAGGGCTGATGGTCCAGCCGTCATTGTGCGGCACACGCGGCCCAGGTTCCGCCAAGGCCTCTAACGTCGGAAATGCCCAGTTCAGAGGCGTAAAATGGCGTCTTCGGCCAAGGTGGCCAAGTGCGGGGGGTGTCCCTATAGGGATTTGAAGAGAGAAGTTGCCCCTATCTTTACTACTTACTTTTGATCTCTCATATGAACTACCTACTACTTGGTCACCTTGCCACCCCCTCTCGATCCCAGTCAGGAGTAGAGCAAGCTCCAGCCAAGGTCTCCTTGGCAGAGCTTGCCAGACTTGGCAGAATCGGGCATCGGGAGCGACGTCCGCGCAGATTGACGCTGTGCACGGCGCACGCGCACACGCTCCTGGTCCGCCATGCGAGTCAGCAGGCGGGCGACGCCTACTGCCTCTGAGGGGCGGAGTTGCTTGCGAGCAACATGAGGGCGGCAGGGGACCGGTCGCCGACTCGATGTGTCGCGTCGCCGCCGTTTCTTTCGACGACGGCCACAGCGTCGGCGAGGCGACTGCGACTGCATGAGTTCGACGCGAACCCGCTTCCGCGTCTCGTGAGGGTCAGGCGCGCGATCCTCATGTGCCGCAGGGTATCTGCTGAGCGCGCCGTGTCGTGCAGAGATCGCTGCACGTAGGCGGGCGCTCAGAACGGATTCGTCTTGGAGTTCACACGTGCACCGCGCCTGCACCAGGCGCTGAAGGCGACGGTCGTCGTCTTGGTCGTACTTGGACTGGCGGTGACTGCGCTCGTTGCCACCCGGCAGCCGGCTCACGCGGCAGCGCCGGGGCACGGGTACGGCGCGTGGGATGACCGGATCGGCTGGCAGGGCGGATTTGTCGCGCCGGACGGCAGCGTCGTGTACTGCATCGAACCGGGCGTCTCAAACCCCTCCGGGGCCACCACGAGCGGCGGGCATCAGAGCAGCGTCCGCTCCGACAGCCCCTTCGGCAGCAGGACACTCACCAGCAACGACCTGGCCCGCATCAACTACCTGGTGACCGAGTTCGGACAGTCCGCGAGCAACCGGGAGGCGGCTGCCGTCAGTTTCGCGGTGAAGTACATCGCCAACCCCGGCGCGATGTTCAATTCGCACAGTTGGAACGGCACATGGGATCTTCCCGGATATGTGAACTGGGTCCTGCACGGCACCATCGGGGGCGCCGAGGCGGGGGCTGTCGCCACTCGCGCCCAGGACCTCATCACTTCGGCGTCCACGGTGACGGCCGGCCCTGCCGGGGGCGGCTCCGGATCGCTCACGTTCCAGGTAGACAACTTCAACAACTACCGCGGCACCATCACCATGGCGGGCACCGCCGGCGCTACGGGCACCGTCGCTCTCACGAACGGTGTGTTCACCACAACCGGATCGAGCTCTCTGTCCGGTATGCGAGCGAACACACCGTACCCGGTGACGGGTGTCCCGCCGACGGAAGACGGTGCTCCGTACAAAATCTCCGGAACCGGCACATTCACTGTGGCCGGCACCGGGTGGGAAGGAGCCGTGCACGTCTGGAACACCGGCAACCAGCAGGTGACGGCTGGCCCCGGTCCGCGCTCCGCCACGCAGTTCAACGTCGCAGGCACGGACCCCACGGACCGGTCCGTCCTTTTCAGCCCTGCCCTGTCCACCACGGCGACCGCATACGTGCAGCCGGGCGAGCGCGCGACCGATACCCTGACGTTCCGCACCGTCCCGGACCGGGCTGGGCTGAACAACTCGTGGCCGCGCACGGCCGACGGCAGCTACCGGGTCGTGAACGCCGAGGGAACGCTCTACGGTCCGTACGCGGATCAGCCGGCCGAATCAGAGACCGTGCCCGTCGATGCGCGCGTCGCCGGGCACGCGACCGTCTCCACCCTCACCGCAGGAGGCCCGACCGTGTCATACGCGGCGACGAGCGAGGAGCCCGTGGACGCAGCCGGCTACTACACCTGGGTGTGGGACATCGACTATGACAACCAGTCCGCAATCACCCGGATGTACCTGCCCGATGACTACTCGTTCACGGATAGTTTCGGTAAGACGGTGGAGACCAGTATCACCCCGATGCGTTTCACGGTGGACACGGAGGTTGTCGACAAGGAGGTCCTGCTGTCCGGAGCGGCCGCCGACACGGCGACCGTCACCACCGACGGCCTGTGGCTCCAGCAGAACGGGGAGAACGTTCCGGTCGTCGCCCGCTGGGACGCCTACTACGATCCGCGTGCGGCAGCAGACATCGAAGAGGTCGCGGGAACGGAGATCCCCGGCGAAGCCGTTTACCTCGGCACACATACCGAGATCATCACTGACAACGCCAACGTCTCGACGCCGACCACCGTCGAAGACGGCGCGATCCGCGTACCGGCGTCCGGTGAAGGCAGCATCGTCTGGGTGTTCAGCATTCTCCGCACTGACCAGGGCGACACTGCCGGATATGTCGTGGACGTCGTGGACAACTACGGTGTTCCCTCGGAGATCTCCACCATCCTCCAGCCCACGGTGACCACCCGGGCCTCGGCCGGCGGCCGCGTCGGCGAGGGCATTTTCGACACCGCCATCGTCGGCGGGCACTTGCCGGCCAACGGCGCCCAGCTGACGTTCGACCTCTACCGGGTCCCGATGGTGCAGGAGGACAACGGAGCCTGGGCCGTGGACTACCCGACGATGGACGAGAAGGGTGACCCGATCCTGGACGACGAGGGCAACCCGGTGGCGTTCGACTCCGGCGACCTGTCCTGGGTCTGCTCGCCGGAGAACCTCGTGGTCAGCGACACGGACACGGTCGGCACGACGGTGTCCGAGAACGGTGACTACCAGTCCTTCACCCACGAGTTGGAGGAGAACGGGAAGTACTTGTGGTCCGAGAAACTGTGGTCCATTCCCGGCACTGACGAGGACGGTGATCCTGTCGGCGAGCGGGAACTGATCCACGCCGGTGAGTGCGGGGTCGCCGAGGAGACGTCTTTCGCCCTGGACGTCAAGACGGTGGTGATGAGCGAGACCGGAGCGTCCACCGGCATCGAGCATGGTGTCAGCGTCTGGGACACCGCAGCGCTCACTGGCTACGTCCCAGAGAACGGTCGGGTGAACTTCGAGGCCTACCTCGTCCCGGACGGCACGACCGTGTGCACGGAGGAGAACCTCGCCTGGACCAGCGCCGACGTTCCTCTCGATGGCGGCCTCTACGACGCGGAGCGCCCGCTCGAGGTGAAGAGTGAAACTCACATGTTCAACCCGGATGTGGACTCGACGCTCTACTTCGTCGCCGTCACGTATGACGAGCTGGGCCGTGAGGTCAACCGCGGCGCCTGTGGCGACCCGGATGAGACCCTCAGCCTCAAGGGACAGAAGCTCATCGCGACCGGCGGTGAGTTCACACCGCTCATCGTGGGTAGCGCAGCTGCGGCTCTGCTCGCCGGACTCGGCATCTTCCTCGGAGTGCGTCGCCGCTCCCGCCATTAACGACAGCGCGGCGCCCCGGACCGGGGCACCGCGCTGTCATCCGGCCTCACGTCAGGTAGTGCAGTGCTGACCACACCTACCTGCGACTCAATCGCACTGCACTTGTCTCCACGTGCACGCGTGAGGGCCCGCAGGCGGAAGACACTGTGACCATGAAGGAATCTGCGCTATCTCCGCGCGCGTGTCTCCCACAGATCAATGGCCGACGCCGCAATAAGGGCCATGGTGCCCGCCAGACCCACGACCCCGACGGTGACCTGCGCAAGGCTGGTCAGAAGCAGGGTGGGCCTCGCCGGGTCCGAAGACACCACCGTCAACCATTCGTTGCCCGCTCCGAAGCCGAAGCACAGCAGCGTTACGCAGATCCCGCTCAACAGGACCCCGGAGCTCAGGGCCACCGTTGCCTTGCGTCGGCGCGCGTCCATTCGATGTGTCATGCGGGTTCTATGCGGCAGGGCTGACGGATGAGTAAAGGCAAACGTCGAGGACCGGCTCCACGCACAGGTACGACCTCACCGGCTTCGTTGTCGGAGGCTGCGCTGTCACGCGCCGTGGAGTCAGGTACCCAGAGCCTCCGCCGAGCACTCGCGCGTGAGTCGAGGAACCTGCAAACGACCGTGGCGGCGATGAATCGGCGCGGACGAGGAACGAAGGCAGCTATCGGCATCCTGACTGTTCTCCTATCGGCAACGGCGACCGTCAGCGCCGGCGCGTCCCTCTTTGTCGCGCTTGATGCGAGTTCGCGGGATGCTCTCACCAGCACGTTCGAAGTGCCGGTCTCATACTGCGTTTCCTTCGGCGCCGGCCCGCAGAGCAAGAGTTCGGCGACCTCGCAGAACCTCGTCATCACCAACACCGGGCGCCTTCCCATCACCGTCGTAGGAATCTGGAACGGTGATCCCGAAGGTGATCACTTCTCCTGGATTCGTCTTGAAGATCCGGACGACACCGGGCGCGATGCGGCTGTGGAGCTCGCCGTCGGGCAAGCCATAGCCGTACACATCCTGTCTCCTGGCAACACCGTCCTGTCATGGTCTGAGGTGCTCACCAGTGACGGCAAGACGCGCGAGCTCACCTCGATTCGCCCGCCGGCTGTCCCCACCCTGGCGGTCGAGCGTGCCTACTCGGCCCTACCAAGCTGCATTCCGGGCGGATCCGATGGCTGAACCCACCTAGAGCCCTGCGGATGCCCGCAGCACGAGTCAGCACACGACGAGAACGCATCAGCGTGACAGAGCATCGCGCACGTCTGTGACCGTGCCCGATGGCGAAGCACCAGCGGTCTCGGGCCGAAGTCGACGGACACCCTGTGGTGAGCGTCGCATGTTCCCCAGTGCGGAGAACTCGACGAGGGCGTCCCGCCACAAGGTGGCAGTGGGCGGATGTCGCCGTGACGAGGTCATACGTGCCAGTGCAGTCGCAGTACCGGCTCGACCATGCGCGCGGGGGCTGTGCCGCCAGGGCGTGTCACAGTCGATATCCGACACCGCGCATGGATGTGTCATGACGACACGTTCCCTGAGGGCCAAGAGTCTGGCACTACCCGTGCCCGTCGCCACAGTCCTCCGGTGTACGGCTGGAAGATCCCCATTCCCTGCGCGCCCAGATCCCCGGAAACACAAGGGCTCCGGGGGCGTCGTGGAAAATCGAGGACCTTAGCGTGGAAAGCGCTGAGAACCCCCCTCTGCGAGGCCTACTCCCGACTGGGATCGGGGATTTCATGAACCTCCCCACAGTATGTGCGTATCGGAAGTTGATCCGATCCGAGTGCGAGAATGGCCCGGTTCCGTTGAGGAAGCCGGGCCTTCTCTTTTGGATCAGGTCCGTGGACGCCGCGCCCACGGGGCCGGCGCCGGAGGTGCGGTCAGCCCCCTCACCGCACGGGCAGATACCGGTTCAGGTGCGCGAGCGGCGGCTGCGACGAGAGGTGCGACACGGCCGCGGATCCGACCGCACAGGCGGCTGCGAGCGCGTCGGCCGGCGAATGTCCGGCGCGAAGCGCGAGCACGAGAGCCGCACAGAACGCATCGCCCGCGCCGACGGTGTTCACGGCCTCCGCACGGACGCCGTCGGCCCGTGCGATCTCCTCGCCCCGGCGATACAGTGCCGCGCCGGCCGCCCCATAGGTCACGGCGACGAGCTCGGCATCGGCGAGCTCGGGCATGAGCTCGCGTTCGGTCTCGTTCACGATGAACAGGTCAACGCGACGCAGCAGGGCCTCGGGCAACGGCTGGGCGGGGGCGGCGTTGACCGCGACGAAACCGGTGGCGGTGGCGGCCACCGCTTCGACGACGGCGAGTGCGATCTCCAACTGCATGAGCACCGCCTCGTCTTCTCGGAAGGTCACCACGTCGAGGGCCACGTGGTCGTTCGCTCCCGGGCAGACCGCGATCTGGTTCTCGGCGTCGGAATCCACCACGATCAGGGCCGTTCCGGTGGGTGCGTCCACGGTCCGCAGATCGGCGACGTCCACTCCGGCCCGGATCATCTCCTCTCGCGTCCAGGTCCCGTCGGCGTCATCGCCGACGGCGCCGATCATGCGCACCCGTCCCCCGAGCTTCGCGGCGGCGACGGCCTGATTCGCGCCCTTCCCGCCCAGATCGCGGGAGAGTCGTCCTCCCGCCACGGTCTCACCTGCGGTGGGGAGGCGATCGACGAACGCGGTGACGTCGACGTTCGCGCTGCCGACGACGGCGAGAGACGGAAGAGCGGGAGTGACCATGGCGGCAGCTTTCGGATCGAGGAGGCGGTATCGGGGAACATCGGCATCGTGGTCGACTTGACGTTCCCGTAAGAAAGTGTAAACGTTTACGCACGAACATCTGCAAAGGAGCACCATGACCACTCCCGTCCTTCTCGACTGCGATCCGGGCCACGATGACGTCTTCGCGATCTGGCTCGCAGCCGGAAACGACGCCATCGACCTACGCGGGGTGACCACTGTCGGCGGCAACGGCTACCTCGAGCACACGACCCGGAACGCGCGGATCGCCCTCACCGTCGCCGGTGTCGAGAACGTGCCGGTCGCGGCAGGTGCCGACAAGCCGCTCACCCGTGAGCTGACGCCCGGGGCATGGATCCATGGGGAGAACGCCCTGGGTGGGCCCGCCCTCCCGGAGCCCACGGTGCCGCTGGACCCCCGTCACGCGGTCGAGTTCCTCGCCGACACTCTCGCCGCCTCACCGGAGCCGATCACGCTGATCCCGACCGGCCCCCTCACCAACATCGCGCTCCTGCTGCAGCAGCACCCGGAGGTCGCGCCCCAGATCAAGGAGATCATCTGGATGGGCGGCTCGACCGGCCGCGGCAACGTCGGCGCGTACCCGGAGTTCAACGCCTGGGCCGACCCGGAAGCCGCAGCGGTCGTGTTCGCCTCTGGGCTGCCGCTGACGATGGTCGGGCTCAACATCTCCCATCAGGCGCTGATCACCGAAGAGGTGATCCGGCGGATCGGTGCGGTCGGCAACGAGACAGCGGCCTTCGGCGTGGAGCTGCTGCGCTTCTTCTGCAGCACCTACGAGAAGGCGGAGGGAATGCCCGAAGGCCCTCTGCACGATCCCATCACCGTGGCGATCGCGATCGACCGCGCCGTCGCATCGATCCAGCGCTGCCACGTCGACATCGAGACCACGGGTGAGTTCACGGCGGGCGCGACCTGCGTCGATCTGCACGACATGCTGGGCAAGGAGCCGAACACCGACGTCGCGATCACCCTCGACGTGCCGAAGTTCTGGAACCTGGTGACGGATGCTGTCGCGGCACTGGCCTGACGTTCAGCGCGGCGCGACGAGCGTCGTCGACTCGGCCACACGCAGACTCGGCGCGAGGCGGCTGAGCACGTACGGGGCCTCGGGATCGTCCATTCGACGCACCAGCGCCTCGGTCGCCTCCCGGGCGAGCTCGTCGAACGGCTGCACCACGGTCGTCAACCGCGGTTCGCATACGTCGGCGAGCATCGTGCCGTCGAAGCCGGTGACCTGCACATCGGAGGGCACGCTCTTTCCGGCGCGCTTCAGCGCCGCGATGGCCCCGGCTGCGACGAGGTCGTCGCCGGCGATGATCGCATCGGGAAGCGGGCCGCGCGCCAGCAGCTCCTCCGCAGCCCTCTCGCCGAAGGCGAGCAGGTACTCGCCGAAGATGTTCTGTTCGCGGGGCATCGATCGGCTGCGCACCGTGGCCTCGAACGCCGCTCGTCGTTCACGGCCCACGGAGGTGACGTCGTTGCCCGAGACGAGCACCACACGGTGTGCGCCCCGGGCGGTGACGTGCTCGACGGCGAGATCGATGCCGGCGTCGTTGTCGACACCCACGAAGTCGGCAGGAAGATCGAGCACGCGACGGTCGAGCTGCACGAGCGGAACCCTTCGCGCGGTGTCAGCGACGGCGTCGAACGAGAGCTCGGCGTCGGAGGGGACCACGAAGATGCCCTCGACGCGACGTTCGACCAGCATGCGAAGACGGTCGCGTTCGCGGTCGACCTCGCCGTGGGAGTCCGCGATGACGAGATCGAAGCCGCGGCGCTGCAGATGGTCCTCGAGGCGGTGGATGAGTTCACCGTAGAAGGGGTTGCTGATGACCGGGACCACGACCCCGATGGTGGCGCCGGTGCCGGCGCGCAGGCCGCGGCCGATGAGGTTCACCCGATAGCCGAGTCGCTCGGCCACCTCGGCCACATGCTCCGCGGTGCGACCGGACACCCGGTCCTTGCCGTTGAGGGCTCGCGAGACGGTCGCGATGGACACACCGGCGGCGGCTGCCACCTCGTGCAGCGTGACGGACGCCTTCTTCACCACGACTTCCCATCCTGACCGGTGCCGCCGTCGACACCATCAGTCCAAGATAGGGCGTGCGTAAAGGATTACGCACGCGAACAGCCAACGATTCGACACGAAGAAGTGAGCAATGACCAATCAAGTAGATGCGGTTCGCACCCGGACCAGCGTGGTGTCGCTGATGATCGCCCTCCTCGCCGCGTGCCTGGCCTTCCAGCTCAACGCCAGCATGCTGAGCCCCGCGCTGGTGACGATGGAGCGCGAGCTCGATGCGACGTCGACCGAGATCGCCGCGACGCAGACCGTCTTCTTCACGGCCGCCGCGCTGTTCACCCTGTTCCTCCCCCGCCTGGGTGACCTGATCGGGCGCCGACGCGTCCTGGTCGGAATGCTCGTGGTGATGGCGATCGGCTGCGTCGTCGCGGCGCTGGCCACCAACGTCCCGATGCTCTTCATCGGTCGCCTCATCCAAGGCGTGTCGGGGCCGGTCGTGCCGCTCTGCCTCATCATGCTGCGGGCGGCCGTCAAGGATCCGAAGGCGTACGGGACCCTCCTCGGTGTCGTCACGGCGGTCAACGGAGGGATCGCCGGTGGAGATGCTCTGCTCGGCGGATATCTGGCGACGAACCACGGCTTCGCCTCCATCTTCTGGACGATGGCGGGTGTGGCGATCATCGCTGCGCTCACCGTGCGATTCCTCGCCCCGGAGACGATGGCCGACGACCGTCCGCGTATGGACTGGTGGGGATCACTGCTGCTGGTCATCTCGGTGGGGTCGATGCTCGTCGCTCTCAACGAACTGGGCGCGCTCGCCGAGGCGAACCTGGTGCTCGTGATCGTTCTCGCGGTCGTCGCCGTCGTGGCGTTCACCTCTTTCTGGAAGCTCGAGGGCAGGATCGACGATCCGCTCGTCTCGACGGCCCAGCTCAGGCAACGAGCCACCTGGGCGCTCAGCGCCACCTCGCTGCTCACCCTGTCGGGGATCTTCGCGATCATGAACGGAGTGGTCCCCGCCCTCGCGCAGGACACGGCGATGAACCTCGCGATGAGTGCCGAGGAGGTCTCATTGTGGATCCTGATGCCCTACGCGCTCGCCGGCCTCCTGATGGGACCGCTCAGCGGCAGGCTCGCCGCCACCGTCGGGTACCGCACGATGCTGCGCATCGGGCTGGGCGGCACCGTCGCGGTGCTCGCGCTCATGGTCGCCAATGTCGAGACCTCATCCCGGTTCGTCCTGCTCCTCCTCTCCATCGCGGTCGGCGTCACCTATGCGGGGATCGGCAACATCATGCTCAACGGCCTGGGCGTCGTGCTGTCACCGAAGGACCGCCCGGGATCGCTTCCCGGCCTGAACACGGGCGCCATCAACCTCGGGGCGGGACTGAGCTTCGTCGTCATCTACGCGGCGCAGACCTCGTTCGCCTCCGGAGCAGGCGATGCGACGGCGGGATACGTCGCGGCACTGATCACCGGGGCGGTGGTGCTCGTCGGCGCCCTCGTCTTCTCGATGTTCATCCCCAAGCCCGTGACCGCCGAGCTGTCGCGCTAGTCCTCGTCACAAAGGGCCCCTCGCCCGCCCCGGGCGGGGGTCCTCGTTATCGAACACTCGGGAAACATCCGTCCGTAGTACGACGCCGCCGCTACCTTCGGCCGATGCTTCCCCGTGCCGTCCCGGCGACGATGGAAGTCCACCCTCCTCAGAGAAGACGTTCTGTGACCTCACGCACCCCCGACCCCCGTTTCGCTCTCGCTTTGGCCGCCGTCGGGCTCAGCACCTCGGCGCTCGCGCTCGCCGCGTGCGCTTCGGCTGCCTCCCCCGCGTCCCCCTCCACCGCCCTCGACCCCGCCACGGGGGAAGATGTGCCAGCCCACCACGGCGGAGACAAATCGAAGGCTGCTGGTTAGTCTGGCCGGTATGACGGACGAGCCGAAGCCCTCGACGAAGGCCCGTCCTCGTACTCTGATCCGCGATCAGGTGTACGCGCGGTTGGCTCAGGAGATCGTGACCGGACGCCTGGCTCCGCTCGAGGAGATCCGCGATCAGGACCTGCAGGCCGAATACGGCGTCTCCCGCACACCGATCAGGGAGGCCCTCATCCGGCTCGCCGACGTGGGCCTGGTCGAGATGAGCTCGAACCGCTTCACGCGGGTGGCCCCCATCGATCTGCGGGCACAGGCGGATCGCGCCGAGGCCGCTGGCGCGCTGATCGCCTACGCAGCCGCGAAGGTGGTGCCCGCCCTCACCGACGCCCAGCTCGACTCCCTCGATGCCCGCGTGCAGGCGATCTTGGACTCCGACCTCACTCGCGGAGGGATGCCGGACGGGCTGCGGCTCTGGTTCGCCCTGTGGGTCGAGGTGATCGAACTCGCCGACAACGCGATCGTGACCGAGATCCTCGATCGCAACCTCGTGCTGCACCTGAGCCGCTCGGTACAGGATCGCCCTCTCCCCGAATGGCTCGGACAGCAGCAGCGCGTACTCGTGGAGCCGCTGCGGGTGGCGTTTCGAGCGCGAGACGGCGCGGCCGCACGGGATGCCGTCTTCGAGCTCTTCCGCGTCACCACGGTCGAGCCACTGCGGGCGGCGCTGACCGGCGAATGGCGGCATCCCGGTGAGTAGCCCGGAGTCGGAAAGGCGCGCGGGTGCTCCCTCGTTCCTGTCGGTCGAGATCCTCGACCTCGTCGATCGGAAGGATCTGGCCGCGCCGAGACCTGTGGCCACACGGCTGGAGTCGGTCGTCGAGGCACTGACCCGCAAGATGGAGACCGGCGAGCTGCCCCCGGGAGCCGCGTTGACGGTCTCGACGCTCGCGAAGGAGCTCGACGTCGCCACGAACACCGTGCGCGAGGCGATATCGATCCTGACGGTGCAGCATCTGGTCGAGGCTCGTGCGCACAAGTCGTCGGTGGTGGCGACCCCCACACGCGCGTGGCTCGCGGCCGTCGTCGCGGAATGCTCCGGGCTGTCGACTCTGGCCGCGACCCTGGGCATCGCGCGCGCGACCCCGAGCGAGCGCCGGGCGTTCCGGGTGGCCGCCGAGCAGGCGATCACGGCATGGCGGGCGCAATCCGTCGATCACCGGGTCGCGTCCGGCTTGACCTGGAACCTCTTCCAGATGCTGGCGTCCTACTCGCGAAATCAGTACCTCGAAGCGATGCACGCCGCCAAGCGTCCCGCCCTCGTGCTCGGGTTCACGCACCTCGGGCGCGAGCGCAACGCCGCGATGGTGACGGGCGCGGTCGCGGATCTTCTCGAAGCGGTCGACGACGGGGCCGCGCACGAAGGGGCGGAGATCGTCGGCGACCTCTACGTCTACGTGCTCGATGACCTCATCCTGAACTGACCGCGCACCGATATTTCACTGGGCCGGTCGGAGAGTGGATACCGTTCAGAAGTCGCCTTCTGAGGGCGACCGCACAGCATCCCTGGCTTCGCCGCCGTCACGGTGATCGTCCCCAAGATCACCATCGAGGGGTGCTGCGCCTCGTTCGTTGGCCGCCGTTCCCCACGGCGGCCGGCGGACGTCCATCCGGTGATGAAGAGTGTGAGCCGACCGCTGCCGGATCGTGAGGAGAGCGCGGCCGGCGACCGGGACAGCCGTCAGCCCAGCGGCCCCTCGAGAACGGTGAGCACGTCGACCTCCTCGAACCCGACCGACCTGTTGAGGGCGAGCATCGGCTCGTTCGTCAGCGCCGTGTACGTCTGCAGGAAACGCGAGCCGGCACTCTCCGGAACGCTCAGGAGTCGGCGGAGGTTGACGACCTTCAGCGCACGCCCGATGCCGCGACCTCGAACCCGCTCCTCGACGAAGGTGTCGTCCTGAAGGGCGATCGTCGGATCGGGCCGAGAGAGCAGGATCTCGGTGTAGCCGACGGAGTGCCCGTCGATGCGAGCGACGCTCCGCACCAGGGCATACCCCTGTTCGGACATGCGCTCCTCGTTCCGGCGGACCGCCGCGACATCGACGGGCGCGGCAGTGCGTGTCAGGTCGCCCATCGGCACGTCGTCCGACATGTGCGCGCGCAGCCGAGCCCAGTCGTCGAGAAGCTCCTCCGGACACGCGTCCACCCACGAGATGACCTCGACGTTCGACGGCGGGCCGGGGAGGCTGTCGAGGATGCCCTGCGGCAGCGGGAGATCGACCACCTGCCGGCTCTCGCGGACGCCGATCCGCATGCCCTCGGAACGTGCGAACGAGACACCGGCATCGGAGTACGTCTCGGTGCGCATCACCGTGGCGGTGCCGCGCAGGGTGTCCCGCACGGCGTGGAGCAGCGCACGGGCGACTCCGCGTCGACGGAACACATCGAGAACGGCGATTTCGACGTCTGCCGGCTCGCCAGGGTGCGCGTGCGCCTCGGCCGCGCCGACCGGCACTCCGTCGATCTCCGCGAGCAGCAGCACCGAGCGGCGGATGGGATGGGGGTTCTGGAACTGCAGGCGCGTGGCCTCGTCGCTGCGGGACCACGCCTTCTGACGGCCGAAGGCGCACCCGTCGCGGAGGATGCCGTTCCACCGCAGCAAGAGGGTGACGTTCTGCGGATCGACGGGTTCGACGCGGATGCTCATCGCGGTCACGACGCTTTCGGGGGTTCGACGACGGGCGGGTGCATGACCAGGGTGCCATGCCAGGGAGGCGTTCATCCCTTTTCGCGCTGTCGCGGAGCCTCTGAGAGGGTGGAGGCAGGACCTGCCCTGAACGATGACGAGCGGTGAGCGATGAGTGGACCTGAATCCCCGATGGTCGCGGTCGAGGGCGCATCGACGCGGTGGTCGCCATGGTGGCTGGCCTCCGGAGTGCTCTTCATCGTCTCGGCGCTGCTGGCCGCGTTCCGCAGTCTTCCCGGGTCGCTCGAGGGGAATGCTCTCGTCGGCATCTCGAC
This sequence comes from Microbacterium sp. TPU 3598, assembly GCF_002356155.1. Taxonomy (NCBI): domain Bacteria; kingdom Bacillati; phylum Actinomycetota; class Actinomycetes; order Micrococcales; family Microbacteriaceae; genus Microbacterium; species Microbacterium sp. TPU 3598. The sequence goes on from NZ_AP017975.1 coordinate 96,826, forward strand.
GGCGGCGACCGTGGCCTTCAGCCTCGCGCTCGCCGCGGCCGGGGTCGGAGCTGCACGTCGTGACGGCACCCTGCGGCTGCCGAGGTCCGCGGTCATCTCCCTCTTTCTCCTGGCGGTCTGGCTGCCGGTCGGTCCCCCGTCGCTGGCGGCGTCGTTCGACATCACGTCGGCTGCACCGATCTACGTGAACGCCCTCGTGGAGTTGGGGCTCAGCGGAACGATCGTGGCAGGTGTCCTCCGCAGTCCACTCGCGAAGCCCTGGAACGTGGTCCCCGCGGGCGCGCTCGCCACGGTGATCCTGGGGTCGTTGACCGAGGTCGCCGTGATGTCCGGCAGCGTGACCGATCAGAATACGATGATCCTCGTCTCCCACGTGCTGACGCTGACACGAATCCTCGCCACCGGAGCGATGGGAGCCGTGGCCATCCAGGCCGCGCGCTCGCGGAGGCGATCGGTGGTCGTGTTCGGGGATTGACCCTCGTTCTGCGCATGTCGGTCGCCCCACTCCCGCCGGGCGACCGACGCTCCCGTCAGGCGGCCGACACGTATCCGTTCGACGAGTCGTCCTCGACGAGGACGTACGCGAGCAGGCCGTCCGTCTGCGGTCGTGTCCGCCGCCACACTCGCTCGTGTCCACCGGCGGCGTAGTCGAGCACGATCCATTCGGGAGCGTGCGGATCGCGCCGTCCGACCACGTATGACGTGCTACCGAGGCCGACGGATCCGAGCTGGGCGACGAACTGATCGTCGTCGAGGGAGGCGGGCGGTGTACGGCAGAGCTCGGTCGAGCGGATGTGCATGGTCTGCGCGGCCTGCGCGGCTCGCCGTCTCATGCGAGTTCACCGGCTCGGACGCCCAGCTCGCTGGTGTCGCGGAGACCGTGCGCGTCGAGGTAGGCGCGGATGGTGTCGTGGACGATGCGGATCTGCGCCTCGTTCCCCATGGCGGCCTGCATCGTCCCCATCGTGGGTGCCGGCTTGCCGTTCACGCGGTCGAGCGCCTCCCAGACGATGTCCTCGCGGGAGCCGCGGCCCATCGAATGCGGCATCGAACTGAACACCGGGTTCGGTTTCCAACCGGTTCGGGTCTCCTCCATCAGTGATTCCTCTCCTCTGTCTCCTGGCGCTGTCGAACGCGGGTGCATCCGTTCTTGCGCGTGGGCGCGCCGAACACCCCCTGGGGCCAGAGACCCCCGACGGACGGCGCGCTGTCCTGCGGCCAGGAGCCTTCCCGCAGAGCTGTCGGATGCCGACGGAGGGAAGGACGATCTGGCCGTCCGGTTCCCTACGACAGTAACACTTATTTTTAGTCATTCAAAATAAGGAGGTGGTCCGAGTGGGTCGGAAGCGCCGAGAAGGCCCGATCCACGGGGGACCGGGCCTTCTCGCGGGGTGGGTGTCAGGCGCGCGGAGCGTCGTTCCAGGACCAGATGTCGTCGCCGCGCAGCACGGCGTCGGCACCGCCGTCGCAATAGATGGTCTGACCTGCCATATGGGTGTTGGCCGGGCTGGTCAGCCACACCAGCAGCTCGGCGATCGACGATGCGGGCTGGTGGTAGTTGAGGGGCATCGGCACGGCGGCGTCGACCTGCGCCACGCCCTCAGGGCTCGCCAGCAATCCGGCGGTCATGGCCGTGGTGACCGTGCCGGGCGCGACGGCGTTGAGGGGGATCCCCGCTCCGGCCCAGGCGTCGGAGACCGACGCGCGTCGCACCCAGCGCGAGAGGGCACGCTTGCTCGAGGAGTAGTTGAGGAACCCTCCCTCAGCCGTGGCGGCGAGCTGGTCGCCGATCTCGAGGGCGAGGGGCTCGTCGCCGCTCAGTGCGGCGTCGACGAGCTCGGCCGAGACGGGCTGCAGCGATGCCATCGACGACACCACGGCGGCGCGCGGCTGGTCCGCCAGGCTCAGGTTCGGCAGCAGCGCGGTGAGGAACTCGGTCACACCGAAGTAGTTGATCGCCATGGTCTTGGCGATCGGCGCCGCGATCCCCGCGCACGCGATGATCGCGTCGATGCCTCCGTCGGCGGTGGCGAGCACGGCGTCCGCGGCGGCCGCGCGGCCTTCGGGAGTCGAGAGGTCGCCTGTGACCTCCACGCCGGCGAGGTCGACACCGATCACGGTGTGTCCGTGCGCGCGAAGCAGCTCGGCGGTCGCGGCGCCGATGCCGGATGCGGCGCCGGTGACGACATAGGTGCGGGTCATGATTCCTCCTGGGGTGATGAGACGGCATCGGACGGCGACCGCGATACGGTCGCCTGCGTCGCCCCTGGTAGGGCGGCGACGAAACGGCTGAGGTGAGCCTGGAACTGGGCGATCTCCTGTGTCGACCAGCCGGCGAGGGCGCCGCCGACCATCTGCTGCCCGGCGGCGACGAGTCGTCCGTAGGCTTCGCCGCCCGCGTCCGTCAGGCGCACATCGACCGTGCGGCCGGAGCGGACCCGGTCGAAGAAGCCCTGCGCCGACATCCGCGAGACCAGCTTCGACGTCGTCGGGCGCGACAACGCGGCTCGATCGGCCAACTGACTGAACCCCAGGGAGCCGCCGCTCATGCCGACCAGGTACAGGCTGCGCACCTCTGCGGCATCGAGGGATCTGTCGACGCTCTCGGCGACCTCTACCTGCAGCTCGCTCTGCGTCCACTCCGCGACGACGCCGACCAGCGCCTCACGGATGTCTTCGATCCTGCCTTCGATCGCCACAATCTGATCGTATCAGCTCAGTTGCGTGAGGCAACTGTGAAGGGAGGGCTGTCCGTCAAGAGAGGTCGGCCGCCGTCGCGACGACCGTGGCGTACAGATCGGCGATGCCGGCGAGGGCTGCGCGGTGCAGCTGCGCGGCCGACACGTCGCCGACGACCGAGGGGAGGCTTCGCGTCGCGGTGGCGGCAGCGACCACCGTCGGACGGTTTCCGCGGAGGAAGGCGCCCTCGGTCGTGTAGGTGACGCACATGTGCGTCATGAACCCGGCGATCACGACATCGTCGTGGCCCGCGGCGTCGATGAGGTCTCCGAGCTCGGTGCCGACGAAGGAGTTCGGAGCGGTCTTCACGACGACCGCCTCCCCGTCGGTCGGAGCGACACGTTCGTGGATCGCGCCGATGTCCTCGCGGATGTCGTACGCCGAGCCGACCCCGCCGTCGTGCTGCACGTGGATCACGGTCGCACCGGCGCTGCGGGCCCGCATGAGGAGGTCGGCCGCGGCGTCGAGGGCGGCGTCCCACCCGTCGAGCTCCATCTCTCCGCGGGTGTAGGTGTTCTGGAAGTCGACGAGGATGACGGTCGAGGCCGCGAGGGCGGCAGGGGCGTCGACGATGCCGCTCAGGGCGCGGAGTGTGGATGACGTGGTCATGAGGTGTCCTCTCTCGGGTCGTCTGTAGTCTTGTTGACCCGAACGACTCTGAACAGCCGGATTCGGGTCAGCCGTCGCCGTGATCGGCTCGCCCTGAGGATGGAGGGACGCGCAATGAGCGCACCGCGTGTGACCGTGATCGCCGTCGACGGCATCAGCCCCTTCCACCTGTCCGTTCCGTCCCTCGTGTGGGGAGGCGAGACGCCCGTCGGCGAGATCGATCCATGGCCCATCCGCGTCGCGGCGCTGCGCGCGGGCACGCTCCGCACCTCCGCCGACTTCGACATCGACGTGCGACACGGGCTCGAAGCGGTTCGCGGTGCCGACGTCGTCGTGGTGCCGTGGTGGGGCGAGCCCGACCGGGCGGCGCCGGATGAGCTGTCGAACGCGCTGCGGGACGCGCACGACGAGGGAGCCGAACTGGTCGGACTCTGCCTCGGCGCTTTTCCCCTCGCCGACAGCGGCGTGTTGGAGGGTCGCACCGCGACCACGCACTGGAAGTGGGCCGACGTGTTCCGGCACAGGTTCCCCCGCGTCGCGCTCGAACCGGACGAGCTGTACATCGACGAGGGGCAGATCGTCACGGGAGCAGGCGCCACGGCCGGGATCGACGCCTGCTTGCACCTCCTCGCCCGCCGAGAGGGCCAGCTCGTCGCGAACCGGGTCGCCCGGAGGATCGTCGCACCGCCCCATCGCTCCGGTGGACAGGCGCAGTTCATCGAGCGGCCGGTTCCGGACGCGGGAGGAGCCCCGATCGCCGAGGCGATGCGATGGAGTGCCGCGAACCTCGATGCCGATCTGTCCATCGACGTCCTCGCCGCTCGAGCCCATCTCAGCCGGAGTTCGTTCACCCGGGCATTTCGGGCGCAGACGGGGTCGACGGTGGCGAAGTGGGTGCTCGCGCAGCGGCTGGCGGCGGCTCGGGAGCTGCTCGAGGCCACGTCGCTCCCGGTCGACACGGTCGCATCGACGACCGGGTTCGGCGGGGCCGCGCTCTTCCGCCAGCACTTCGGTCGTGCATTCGGTGCGACTCCGAGCCAGTATCGGTCGGCGTTCCGAACCACCTGAGTGGATGCACGCCGCCCCGCGGAGGCAGGGGGCGGATCATCCTCCCCCTGCGCCCGCGGGGCGCTGTCGGTGTCGGGGCCGATGTCACACGGAGACGGACTCCTCGGACGCCTCGCTCCGTGCCCGCGGCTTCGTCATCCAGATCGCGGTGACGATCGCGCCGACAAGGGCGAGGATCGCCGCGCCCAGGAAGGCGGCGGAGTACCCGCGCGTCAGGTCGACCGCCGTCGGAGCGGTGCCCGAGATGCCGTAGACGATCGCGGTGAGGACGGCGAGCCCGAGGGCCGATCCGATCTGGTAGCTCGTGCTCACGAGTCCGGAGGCGACGCCCGTCTCCATCGGAGGTGCGGCGTTGATCGCGGTGCCCAGCGACGGGACGAAGGCGAGCGACATCCCGAGCGCGGCGAGGAGCGACGCCGGCAGCACGTCCGCGGCGTAGTCGCCGTCCGGGCGGACGAACGACAGCCAGAGCAGGCCGCCGGCGAGGATCAGCAGGCCGCTGACGATCATCGACCTGGCTCCGAACCGCGCAAGGAGGCGAGGGGCGAGGGCGACCATCACCAGGACGACCAGGCCCGTCATCGGCAGCAGTGCGGCACCCGCGGCGAATGCGCTCGCCCCGAGGACCTGCTGCAGGTAGAGGTTCAGGAAGAACCACATCGACACCCAAGCCGCTCCGAGGAGCAGCTGGGCGCTGTTGGCCGCGGCCAACAGCGGTGCACGCAGCAGCCCGAGGCGCAGCAGGGGGTTCCGGCTGCGTGCTTGGATCACGAAGAAGATCGCGAGCAGGACGATTCCGGCGCCCACGAAGGTCAGGGTCGACCAGGTGAGCCATCCGACCTCGGGGGCATTGACGACGCCGTAGACGACGGCAGCGAGACCGAGGGTGACGGTGAGAGCACCGGCCACGTCGATCGATCCGGCGGCCGTGCGGACGGTGCGAGGGAGGGTGGATGCCGTGAAGGCGAGCACGAACAGCGCGATCGGCACCGTCACGTAGAACACCCACGGCCAGCTCGCGTACTCGGTCAGCACTCCGCCGAGGAAGACACCAGCCGTGCCGCCGATGGGGGCGGCGGCGCCGTACACCGCGAACGCCTTGGGAAGGTCGGAGGTGCCGCCGAACAGCATCATGAGCAGGGTGAGCGCGGCGGGAGCGATCAGAGCGGACCCGGCACCCTGAATGGCACGACCGGCGATCTCAAGCCCGACGTCGGTGGCGGCGCCGGCGAGGAGCGAGCCGATGATGAGGACGATCCACCCGCTCACGAAGATCTTCCTCGCGCCGAACGCGTCGGCCAGGCGTCCGCCGAGCAGCAGCAGACCGCCGAACGCCACGACGTAGGCGTTGAACACCCACGACAGTGATTCCGGAGTGAAGCCCAGGTCGCGCTGGATATCGGGCAGAGCCACTCCGATGATCGAGGTGTCCATGATGACGACGAACTGCGCCGTGGCGATGAGGACGAGCCCGAGCCAGCGCTGGGCTCGTGAGATGGGCGGGCGGGACATGGGTTCCTCCTGAGGGTGCGTGCCGGTGGGTCCGGTCAGAGATCACCATATACCTATAGGGGGTAGGGGTATTCAAAATGTCGAAAAGAGGTCCGTTCGCGTCGAGACCTGACGAAAGGCCCGGCCTCCAGGGGCCGGGCCTTCACAGAGTCCTGCGTGCCGGTCGTCCGTCGAGACTCAGGTGCACACGCCGTCGATGCTGCACGCCTCGCCGGCCTCCGACATCGAGGCGGAGACCGACGTCATCGATGGTGTGGTCGGTTCGGCGAGAAGACGCCCGAGGTAGGTGCCGAGGGCCAGTTCATCGACTGCGCCGAATGCAATCTGACGTACGCGCCCCTCCCGGTCGACGATGATCGTCGACGGCGTTCCCCGGAGTCCGTATCTGTGCATGGTCGCCGGAATCGCCTGACCGTCGAGCGGCCGATCGATCGCCACCGGGAACTCGATCCGGTATTCCGACAGGAAGGCCTCGAGCGCCTCGCGGCCCATCACGGCGTGATGCTCGAACACCGTGTGCAACCCGAGCACGACGAGCTCGCGGGAGTCGAACATGCCGTGGAGACGCTGGGCAAGCGGGAGGCCGTGGCTCACGCATCCGGGGCACAGCATCTGGAACGCTTCGACGACCACGACGCGTCCGCGGAGCGATTCCGGGCTGATCGGGGCACTGTTCACCCACTCCGAGACGTCGAGCGCGAAGGCGTCGGCCCCGAGCAGCGGCTCAGGCACGGGCTTCCTCCTCACGCTCGGGCAGCCGCGCTGCGACGTACTCGGTGAGGTCTGCCAGGCGGTTCGAGTAGCCCCACTCGTTGTCGTACCAGGCCGAGACCTTCACCTGGTCGCCGATCACACGGATCAATCCCGCGTCGAGGATCGAGGAGTGCGGATCGGCGACGATGTCGGCGGAGACGATCTCGTCCTCGGTGTAGCGGAGGATCCCCTTGAGCGGCCCTTCCGCCGCGGCGCGGTAGGCGGCCTTCACCTCTTCCACGGTCACGGGGCGCGATGCGGTGACGGTGAGGTCGGTGATGGATCCGGTGAGCACCGGCACGCGCAGCGCGAACCCGTCGAGCTTCCCGTCGAGTTCGGGGATGACGCGTCCGATAGCCTTGGCCGCACCCGTGCTCGTGGGGACGATGTTGACCCCCGCCGCCCGAGCGCGCCGGAGGTCCGAATGCGGGCCATCCTGCAGGTTCTGGTCGGCCGTGTACGCGTGCACGGTGGTCATCAGGCCGGCCTCGATACCGAAGGCTTCGTGGAACACCTTGGCCACCGGGGCGAGGCAGTTCGTCGTGCAGGAGGCGTTCGAGATGATGTGGTGCCGCTCGGGGTCGTAGGTGTGCTCGTTCACGCCGAGCACGAACGTTCCGTCGTCTCGGGTCGCGGGCGCCGAGATGATCACCTTCCGCGCCCCGGCCTCGACGTGCTTCGCGGCGAGCTCCGCCTTGGTGAACAGCCCGGTCGACTCGATCACGATGTCGACGCCGAGGTCTGTCCAGGGAAGGCGGAGTGGATCGCGCTCCGAGAACACGCGGATCGCCTGACCGTTGACGAACAGGTGCGCGTCGTCGTGCTTCACAGGTCCGGGCAGGGTGCCGTTCGCCGCGTCGTACTTGAGCAGATGGGCGAGCGTGCGCGTGTCGGTGAGGTCGTTGACCGCGACCACCTCGAGATCCGAGTGCTTCGCGAGCAGGGCTCGGAAGTAGTTGCGCCCGATGCGCCCGAAGCCGTTGATGGCGATCTTCGTGGACATGATGCTCCCTCCTGTGCCGGATTCCGGCGGTGATTGACTTTTGGCCTATGCCAAAAATATCACGCGAGAAGAGGGGTGGGGTCGGTGGGGGGGGGTCATCGCCCCACCGACCCAGGATCAGCTGAAGAGCACCACCAGGTAGGCCGCGAACGTCACCAGGTGCGCGGCGCCGTGCATGGCGGTCACCCGCTTCGCGGCGAACGTCGTCACCGACAGCAGCAGTGTCACGCCCAGCATCAGCAGGTTCGCCGGCGACTCCGCCAGAACGACGGTCTGACCGGTGAACATGCCGATGATCAGCACCGCAGGAATGGTCAGCCCCACGGTCGACACGAGGGCGCCGTGGCACAGGTTGTTCACGCGCTGGGCCTCGCCGCCGAGAGCAGCACGCACTGCGGTGATCGACTCCGGCAGGAAGACGATCCCCGCGATGAGCACGCCGGCGAGGGCGACCGGCGCTCCGAGGCGGCCCAGGCCGTCGTCCAGGAGCGCCGCCATGTCATGCGACAGGAGCACGATGGGGATCACGGTCACCACCAGGAGCGCGAGACGCACGAGCACCTCGGTGCGATGCTCCGCGAGAACCTCGCGGATCCCGCCACCCGCCTCCGCCTTCGCCCGGTGCGGAGTGGTCTCCAGCATGCGCGGGTCGACTTCGGTGAAGTCACTCGCTTGGGCACCCATCTGCCGGTAGAGGAAGAAGGCGTAGAGCACCAGGGTGAGCACGATGATCGGGATCTCCTGCGCCGTCGTGTACGAGCCGTCCGTGCCGATGAGGGCGGGGAGGCCGAATGCGAGTGCGACGAGCACGACCAGCATCGACAGATACGCCGAGGTGCCGGTGCGATTGTGGGCCATGCCGCGATGGCGGAGGCCGCCGAGGAGGAGAGCGAGGCCGATGACGAGGTTGAGGATGATCATCGAGACGGCCATGACCGAGTCGCGGGCGATGGTCGCGTGCTCTCCCGGACCGAGCATGACCGCGGAGATCAGGATGACCTCGATCAGCACGATCGACAGGGTCAGGACGAGCGAGCCGTAGGGATCGCCGAGCCGGTGCGCGAGGGCCTCGGCCTGCTTCACGACACCGAACGCGCAGACGAGGATCACTGCGATGATCGCCCCGAGCGCGATGATGAGTACCGGGGTGGGCACGGGGGGTTCCAGCACCGGGTGGAGGAGGAGGAGAGCTGCGAAGGCCCCCCATCCCAGGATGACGCGGACGATGTCCGTGACGCTGATCAACTGTTGCCGTTCCGTGCGTGACATCGCCGGACTCCTTCGAGCTGGGGCCGTCCCCGAGTGGTGACCACGACCGGGTCGTCCCGGCCGCAGCGCTGTCTCAGCGCACTGCATCTGATGGTACGCGGCGTTCGCGGCGGATGGCCGGCGATCGACGGCGGTGGCGTCACTCCGGAGCGGAGGAGCGGGAGAGCGCGTGGATGTACCGCTCGACGTCGCGGCGGAACGCCGATTCTCGATGTCGACGACGCTCGACGCAGACCCACTGCGCAGTAGCCCAGACGAGGAATCCCGCCGAGAGGAGGAGTTCCAGCCAGATCCCGCGCACGCCGACGGACAGTGCTGCCGCGCTGACCATGGAGAACGAGACGAAGCACAGCACGAGCGTGGCGCGTGCGGCCCGAGGTTCGCGGGATACGACCCAGAGGGGCCAGGTGGACGAGTGATTCACGGGAGACTCCTGTCGGGGTCGTCCCCGGTCTGTCTCTCCGTCGGAGGTCGTCCTCCGTCGTTGTTCCGCTCCCAGGGTAGCAAACCCGTTCGCCTCGCCGCCTGCTCGGGTTTCTCCTCGGCGGATTCCCGGGGGTCGCCAGGGCTTGTCGCGGGCACCGTCGCAATGTGTCGCGCATGAGATATTTCACTAAATATTCCGAAAACGGCATGAGCCTGGCGACGAAGATTTTTCCCGTTCAGCGGGAAATTTGACTTCCCCTGGTTCCGGGCTATGGTCGGAGGTTACGCCAGCCACCGAAGGGGAAGCGAGTAACCATGTCCGGAAAGTCCATCCAGGGTCGCGACAGCAAGAAGGCGCCGCAGCTCTCGCTCAAGGAGAAGCGAGCTGCCAAGCGGGAGAAGAACGCACCGGCCGAGTTCATCAAGCCCCGTAAGGGCGCGAAGGGCTGAGTCGGTTCGACCCGTGGGTGGGCACATCCGCGCTGCGCGAGATGCCCGCCCACCGGCCGAACGCGATCTGCCGAGCGTTCGAGCGTGGCATCGATCGTGCCCACGGCTCGGCCCCCACTCGGGAATGCGGCCTGCCGATGTGACAAGCTCCCACACATCGCTGATCGGCGCCGGAACGAAGATGGAGCGTGCGCCCGACAGCTCGTCGCTTCCGGTTGCGTGCGGGAGGGCAGTCGTCAGGCGTTTCCGGCTCGCATGAACTCCTCCGCCGCGCGCACCTGCTCCGCCGACGGACGGATGCCCGTGTAGAGCACGAACTGCTCCAGTGCCTGCAGGGTCGCCACCTCCGCCCCCGTGATCACCGTCTTGCCAGCCCTGCGCGCCGCAGCGATGAGAGGTGTCTCCGCGGGGAGGGCCACCACGTCGAAGACGACGGATGCCGCCCCGATCGCCTCTTCCGAAAACGACAGCGTGTGCTCTTCCGCGCCCCCGGCCATGCCGATCGGCGTGACATTGACCAGGATGTCCGCCCTGGCATCGTCGAGCCCAGCGGTCCAGGCGAAGTCGTACAAGTCGGCAAGGGGGCGCCCGTTCGCCTCATTCCTGGCGACGATCGTCACCCGCGTGAAGCCGGCGTCGCGGAACGCGGCGGCCGTGGCCTTCGCCATGCCTCCCGATCCGCGCAGCAGCACCGAGGCCGTGCGATCGAGACCTCCGCGTGCGATGAGCTGCGCGATCGCGGAGTAGTCGGTGTTGTAGGCCGTGAGCACGCCGTCGTCGTTGACGATCGTGTTGACGGAGTCGATGGCGCTCGCCGAGGGATCCATCCGGTCGACGAGCGCGATGACCTCTTCCTTGTACGGCATGGAGATCGCGCACCCACGGATGCCGAGACCCCGGACACCTGCGATGGCCTGCGCGAGGTCGGTCGGCGCGAACGCCTTGTAGATCCAGTTCAGGCCGAGCGCCTCGTAGAGATGATTGTGGAAGCGTGTTCCGTTGTTGCTCGGGCGCGCGGACAGCGAGATGCAGAGCGTCATGTCTTTGTTGAGCAGAGTCACCGGATCAGGCTACTCGCGCGCCGATGAAGGTCCGTGGCGAGAACGTGGATCCTCCCCTATGGTGAAGGTGCGTGCACATGGGGATCGATCGTCTACGTCTCTCCCCAGGAGACGGTGGCCCACCCCAGGGGCAGACGATCCGTGCATGCGATTGGGCCCTCTCGAGTAGTTCAGTCCCCAATGGGCTACTCGAGGGGGCCGCTGTCGTTCGTCTCGCAGAGAAGTTCAGATTTGTCCCCCAAAAGGGGGACAAGAGCATCGAAAAGGGGCTAAGCTGTCTCTGACGCACCCTCCGGTCGTCTTCGGCCCTCATCGCTCCCCCCGCGGTGAGGGCCACACCATTTTCTGGGCGTTCTCGTGCGCCCCGCTCCCGCGCTCGCGCGGATGACGGCCGGATGCCGCTCGTGCAACATTTGGATTACCTTCTTGCGGCGGCTATTCCGCTCAGGGCCTCCTCCACTAGCGTTAGCGATGTCGGGGCATCCCTGCGTCGGCTTCTTCACCAGCAGAACAGGCAGTACATGAGCACCCAGGGCACGGTCAAGTGGTTCAACTCGGAGAAGGGCTTCGGCTTCATCTCCCCCGACGACGGAGGCGCTGACGTCTTCGCGCACTACTCCGCCATCCAGTCATCCGGCTACCGGTCTCTCGAAGAGAACCAGCGAGTCGAGTTCGATGTGGCGCAGGGCCCGAAGGGCCTGCAGGCAGAGAACATTCGCCCCGTCTGAGACGGGCGAGACACCGAACTCCCCACCGGATCGCGTCCCCGATGCGTCATCCGGAGGGGAGTTCTGTGCTTTCTGAGCGATGATGAGGGCGATCAGGAGATCAGCAGCGCACGCAGCTCTTCGACCGAGGAGACACGGAACGCGGCCTCGTCGCCCTCGTGCGAATCGCTGAACCCCCACTCGACGAAGATCACGGGAACGCCGTTGGCGTTGCCACCCTCGACGTCGTGGTGCCGGTCTCCGACCAGGACGGGACGCGAGGTGTCGGCGCCGAGCTCGCGCAGCCGACGAAGAGCCTCTGCCACGATGTCGGTCTTCGAGGCGAGGGTCGACTCGTCCGGGGTCGCCCCGACGGTCGTCAGGAATGCAGGGCGCAGACCGAAGTGGTCGACGAGTGCGTCGACCTGGTTCTCGGGCTTCGAGCTGGCCGTCGCCTGGGGCACTCCGGCGGCGTGCAGCTCGTGGATGAGGTCGACCACTCCCGGGTAGGTCGCGACGTCTGTGGTGTAGCCGTCGGCCTTGCCGAGGGTGCGGTAGAAGGCGACAGCCTCGGCGGACTGCTCGGGCGTCATTCCGGCCTGATCCTGGAAGGACTGGAACATGGGGGGACCGATCCAGTGCACCAGCTCTTCGCGGGTCGGCGCCGGTCGGCCGAAGTGGGTCAGCGCGACATTGAGCCGGCGGAGGATGCCGACGGACGCGTCGACGATGGTGCCGTCGACGTCCCACAGCACGCAGGAGTAGGGGGAGTGAGGCATCTCTCCAGCCTATGGGCCGAACGGAGGGTGTCCGCTCGTCCTGCACAGGTGTGCAACGCAAAAGCTTGTGCACACCTCATGTGGGCACCGTCTGTCCCCATATAAGGTCGTGACATCGGCGGATACGCGGGCGAGAATGGGGGCATGTACGTGTCGGTGGAAGTCATCACGATGCTGGCGACAGCAGTGACGCTCCTGGTGGCGATCATCAGCGGTTTCGGCTGGATGATCAACCGGATGGACGCGCGATTCGCGGCGCAGGATGCAAGGTTCGATGCGCGGTGGGATGCGATGGAGACGAAGTTCGATACGCGGTGCGATGCGATGGAGACGAAGTTCGATGCGCGGTGCGATGCCCTGGACGCGAGAATCGATGTCCGGTGCGATGCGATGGAGACGAAGTTCGATGCCCGGTGCGATGCTCTGGACGCGAAAATCGATGTCCGGTGCGATGCCCAGGATGCGAAGTTCGATACCCGGTTCGACACGATGGAGACGAAGTCCGATGCGCGTTTCGATCGCGTCGAGCAGCAGATCTTCGAGGTGAAGATCGCGATCGCGCGCCTGGAGGGGCCGGCACCCCGGCTCATCGCCGCGCGCTGAGAGGAGACGCCTCAGAACAGTCGGGGGATGCCCGACTCGATGCCCTTCATGTCGTCGTAGTCGAGCACCAGGCAGCGGATACCGCGATCCTCGGCGAGCACGCGTGCCTGAGGCTTGATCTCCTGCGCGGCGAAGACGCCCTGCACGGGGGAGAGGTGCGGGTCGCGGCCCAGCAGTTCGAGATAGCGGGTCAGCTGCTCCACGCCGTCGATGTCGCCGCGGCGTTTGATCTCGACCGCGATCGCGGCGCCGTCGGCATCGCGCACCAGCAGGTCGACGGGCCCGATGGCCGTCGGGTACTCGCGGCGTACGAGCGTCGCGCCCTCGGAGATGCGGTCCACCTGTTCGGCGAGCAGCCGTTGCAGGTCGGCCTCGACGCCGTCCTTCTGCAGCCCGGGGTCGATGCCCAGCTCGTGGGAGGTGTCGTGGATGATCTCGTAGATCTGCACGCGCAGCGCATCGCCGGTCTTCTTGTGGGTGACGCGCCAGACCTCGACGACGCCGGCGCTGGCTTCTTCCTCACCGGGGGTCTCGCTCGAGAGCGAGCACGGCGGGCTCATCCAGTTCAGCGGCTTGTAGCTGCCGCCGTCGGAGTGCACGAGCAGACTCCCGTCTCCCTTGTGCACGAGCAGACGCGTGGCAAGCGGGAGATGGGCGTTGAGCCGACCGGTGTAGTCGACCGAGCAGCGGGCGATGACGAGACGCACCCGTCGAGCCTACTTCGTCGGGAGTGCCGCGCGGTCGCAGGCGGTGGGCGCGGCGGTCATCGGTCGAGGAACGACCCGATCGCCTGAAAGAGACCGAGCTCGGTGGCGGCGGAGCGGGCGATGAGGAATCCGATGATGCCGATGATCCAGGCGGTGTTCTCCGCGCCGGTGCGCTCCATCCAGGCCGCGAAGCGTTCGAGCGGCCGCCGCACCAGGGGGGCGGCGACCAGGCGCAGGACGAGCAGCACGACAGCGGGCAGGATCATCAGCGCGCAGTACCCGACGAGCGACAGCACACGCAGCGGAGTGTCGATCCCCGCATCCGCCAGCATCGTCATCGCGACGATGTACGGGAGCATGGTGGCGATCTCGACAAGCCCGGCGGCGATCGCAACGGCCATCACGGCGGTTCCGCGAGTGCGCGGGTCGAGCAGTCGCTCGCGCCACCGGGTGATGCGACCGGGGCGCGGCGCGGCGTCTGTCGTCATCGCGGGAGTCGGAGGGGGTGGCGTCGTCATCGACGAGCTGTGCGCAGCCGACCTCGCCGGCATCCCCGTCCGCGCCGAGACCTGCGGGGTCGTGGGTCCCGACGTGGGGGTCGTCGACGTGGGCTTGGCGCGCTTGTCACCGGTCGGCATCACGAAGGCCGTGATGAGGAGCGCTCCTCCGACGAGCAGGCGGATGACCAGGCCGGCGGGCGAGGCCAGGAAGTCGGACGCCACGTCGACGAGATTCACCAGCCCCCAGAGGAAGAGGAGCCCGACGAGCAGGTAGAACGCGGCGATCGACACCAGATACAGCAGGATGCGTCCGGCGCGCACCCGCCCCGGATGCAGGAGCAGGAAGACGGGGATGAGGAGAGTGCCGACGCTCAGCCCATCGATCAGCGCCAGGAGGGCGAGGGAGAGGGGAAGCGGCATTCCGCCGAAGAGTTCCATGTCTCCACGTTCACGGAACGGGGGACGGCTGCGGATCGGGCGAAAGTATCGTCTCCTTCGGCTCCCTCATCCCTTCGTCGGATGCGCGAGTGCGCGCGCCGTGGTTGCATGAGGGCATGCACGAGCAGGTCGAAGGCGGGTTCGGAGCCTGGTACCGCCGGCACCGCTGGTGGGCGGATCCGCTCGGGATGGCGATCCTCGCGGTCGTCATGGCGGGCTTCGGGTTCCGCGGCATCTGGGGTCCGTTCTCGATCCTCGAGACCTCCGTCTCGCCGTGGTGGGCACTGGCCCTCGCGCTTCCCGCTTGCGCGCTCGCCCTCGTCAAGCGGCGTATGCCCGTGACGGTCCTCGCGCTGGTCACGCTCCTCTTCGTGGTCGATCTGCTCACCGTCGGCGGCATCGGCACGCTCGTGGTGCTGCTGGACGTGTTGTGGACGGCGGCGTTCCTGGCGGGGCCGCAGGGGAGGCGGGTGCTGCTCCTCCTGCTGGGCGCTTCGACGATCATCTTCTTCCTCGCCGCCTGGTTCTTCACCGACGTGCCGTTCGCCGTGGCCTTCCTCATCGGCGTGCAGTTCGGCGCGATCTTCGGCACCGACTACTGGTGGGCGGTGGCGGTCTCCCAGGCCCACGAACTCGCCGAGCTGCATCGTCAGCGAGCGGAAGAGGCCGCCGCCGCCGCCGAGCGGGACCGCGTCGAAGCGGTGCAGCGTGAGCGCGAGACGATGGCGAGAGAGCTGCACGATGTCGTCGCCGGTCACGTGATGGCGATGGCGATCCGTGCCGAAGCGGCTTTGTCGTCCGCACCCGACCGTGCCAGGGATCGAGAAGCCCTGCAGGCTGTGCGCGACGCGGGACTCGATGCTCATGGTGCGCTGCGATCCATGATCTCGGTGCTCCGTCGCGGCGACGGGACTCTGGCGCCCGCACCGCGCTGGGCGGATCTCGGCGGAATCGTGCAGGAGGCGGAGCGGGCAGGGCTCGTCGTGCATCTCGTCGTCGATGACATCGAGGACATCGGTGCGGCACGCGAGCAGGCCGTCATCCGCATCGTGCGTGAGGCGCTGAACAACTGCATCCGCCATGCGAGCGGCGCCGTCGTCGACATCACGGTTCAGGAGCAGGACTCCGAGGTGCGGGTCGAGGTGCGCTCGCGTGGCGGTGCGCCCAGCCGCGCGGCTGCACACGGCGACGAAGGCTGGGGGCTGCAGATGCTCCGGGAACGCGTCGGCGCGTTGGACGGCGTCTTCTCCGCGGGGCCGACCCCGGGTGGATGGGCGGTCGAGGGGCGCATCCCGATGGAGGTGCGGGCATGACGGCGCCGACCGTGCTGCTGGCCGATGATCACAGCGCGATCAGGGCGGGCCTGCGCATCATGCTCGAGACACAGGGCATCTCGGTGGTCGGAGAGGCCGCGGATGGTGAGGTCGCTGTCCGCAACGCCGCGGCACTGCGCCCCGACGTCGTGCTCATGGATGTGCGGATGCCGGGGCGCGACGGGATCTCGGCCACCAGAGAGATCGTCGAGCGCGGTCTCGGCGACGTCCTGGTCCTGACGAGCTTCGACGAAGACGACCTCGTGTTCGGGGCCATCCGCGCCGGGGCCGTCGGATTCCTGCTCAAGACGGTCGACGCCCCTACCCTCGGGCAGGCTGTCCGCGCGGTCGCCGCGGGCGACGGCGCTCTGGATCCGCGGGTGACGAGACGTGCGCTCGCCGCCGTCGCCGAGAACGCCGCGCTTCCCGTGCCGGTGCCGGATGCGGGGAGGCTCGCGAATCTGACCGGCCGGGAGCAGGAAGTGCTCGAGGGGATCCTGCAGGGGTGGTCGAACGCTCAACTCGCCGCACGGCTGTGCATCTCGGTGCCGACGGTCAAGACTCATGTCTCGAATGTGCTCACGAAGCTCGGCGCGCGCAGCCGTTCACACGCGGCAGCGCTCGTCCGCGGTGGCGAGGACTGAACCTCCCTCCGACGCCGTGATCACTCCGCCGCCGTGATCACCCCGTCGCCGTGGTCAGCCCTGTGGAGTCGTCGCGGCCGGCGTCTTCTCGTCGTCGCGGAGCGGGCGCGCGGCGCCGGAGAACAGCCCGGACATCACGACCAGTGCGACCAGGATGAACAGCGTGTTGAGCAGACCGATGTGCTCGCTGATGACGCCGAGCACGGGAGGTCCACCCAGGAACGCGATGTAGCCGATCGTGGCCGCAGCGCTCACCCGGGCCGCTGCCTTTGCCGGATCGTCGGCCGCCGCCGACATGCCGAGCGGGAAGCCGAGGGAGGCGCCGACGCCCCAGAGCGCCGCCCCGACGAGCACGAGCGGGAAGGTGGGCGCGAGGATGAACAGCAGGATGCCCGATGCCGCCGCGACCGCGAGGATGCGCAGCACCAGCACGCGGCCGAAGCGGTCGACGAGCGGACCTCCGAACAGACGCACGACGGTCATGCCCACCGAGAACACGGCGAGCGACACGGCGCCGGTACCCTCGGCGAAGCCGTGCCCCTGCTCGGTGCCCAGGGCGATCCAGTCGTTGGCGCCGCCCTCGGCGAACGACATGCCGAGCATGACCACGCCGATCAGATAGGTGCGCGGTTCGCGCCATGCCTCGAGCGCGGTGTGCATGCGTGCACGGAAGGCCGGCTTCTCGTGCGCCGCGGGATCGAGGGCGGCCTCGCGCACCGGCACCTGGAAGAAGCAGACGATCGCGATCACGGCGATCAGTGCACCCATGACCGCGGCGTGGGCGGCGACGTTGATGGAGAGCTGCGCCGCGAGGGCGCCGATTCCGGCGCCGATGACCGTGCCGAAGCTGAAGAATGCGTGGAAGACCGGCAGGATCGTGCGGCCCATCTGCTGCTCGATCGCCGTGGCCTCGACGTTCATCATCACGTCGACCGATCCGTTGCCGAAGCCGAACAGCACCATGCCGATGATGACGACGGGAACGGAGCCGAACACATTGGCCCCGAGGCCCACGAGGACGATCCCGGATGCGAACATCAGCATCGTCAGGAGCATGCCCCGCCGGGCACCGAGGCGCGCCATCACGGCGGGACCTGTCGAGATGCCGATGATCGATGACACGCCCATGCCGAGCAGGATGAGGCCGACCTGCGCGTTGTCGAGCCCCAGCGCCTCCTTGATACCGGGCACGCGCGACGCCCAGGTGGCGATCGACAGCCCGCTCGCGAGGAAGATGGCGAAGATCGCCGCGCGCCAGCGCACGAACTGCGAACGGGAGAGGGCTGTTTCCATGCCGGACAGCCTATCGAATCGATTCGACCGAAGGGAACCGTGGGGAGCTATCCTCGAAGTATGAGCAGTCAGGAGACGCCGCGTCGGCCCACGATCGCCGACGTCGCACGTGAGGCGGGCGTGGCGACGTCCACCGCCTCGGTCGTCTTCAGCGGCAAGGCGAATGTGGCGGCCGCAACGCGGGAGCGTGTGCTCGCCGCGGCGTCGGACCTCGGATACGCGGGTCCGGATCCCCGCGCGGCGTCGCTGCGTCGCGGACGCAGCGGCATCGTCGCCGTCGTTCTCGAGGGGCATCTGCGCGCGGCATTCCTCGATCCGGTGACGACGGCCATGATGGACGGCCTCACCGACGGTCTCGCCGACCTCAGCGCGGGCATCCTCCTGATGCGCGACGAACCGGGGGAGGAGGGGGCCGCCATCACGAACGCCCCCGTAGACGCCTTCGTCCTGATCGGATGCTCGGGGCGCACGAAGGCCTCGCTCGAGGTGGTCGTCGGCCGTGGTCTGCCGGTGGTCGTGATCGAAGGAGATGCCGGTGAGGATATCCCCCGCATCACGCTCGACAACGTCGCAGCGTCCGCCGACGTCGCGCGGCACGTCCACGACCTCGGTCACCGCGACGTGGCGCTGGTCACGCTCTCGCTCGACAGCGAACGGGAACGGGCACTGGTGACCCCCGAACGGATCGCGAACGCGACCGTCGACGTCTCGGTGCATCGCCTCGAGGGGATGCGTCAGGTGTTCCCCGATGCGCCGGCGATCTCGGCGTCCGGCAGCCTCATCGACGAGGGCGTGCTGGTCGGACGGATGCTTCTGACCGACCCCGCCACCCGCCCGACGGCCGTGCTCGCCCAGAGCGACCTGCTCGCGGTCGGGGTGATCCGAGCGGCCGAGGAACTGGGGCTCCGCGTGCCCGAGGACCTCTCGGTCGCCGGTTTCGACGGGATCCCGCTCGACGGCTTCGGGGATCTCACCCTCACCACCAGCGTGCAACCGGCGGTCGAGAAGGGTCGCGCGGCGGGGGAGCAGGTCGCCCGCATGCTCCGCGGAGAACCGGGCGAGACGCAGCATCTCACCTGTGTGTTCCGCGCCGGCACGACCACCGGCCCCGTTCCGCGCTGAGCGGCGCCCGCTCAGCTGCGCTGCGGACCGAGCGGCAGGCCGTTCTCCCCGAAATCGAGGATGCGGTAGCGCCCGCAGTCGATCACCTCGTCAGGGATGACCGGTGACGAGAGGCGCCAGGGGACCGTCTGGGCGTCCTCCACGAGGAATGACACCTCACCGACATCGAAATCCGCTCGGTTCACGAGCCACGCGTAGCCGTTGAGCTCATGATCGACCTGCACGAGACGGGCGGGATCCTCCAGATGCAGCTTCGGCAGGCGTACCGTCCAGAACTGGCCGGCCCCGACCCGGCCCGACGCATCGACCCAGTCGGTCACACAGGCGAGATCGGCATCGGGGGCGGCGCTCGCAGCGGCGAGCCGGGGAACGCTGAGCGTGCCGCCGATCACGAGCACCACGGTGGCGGCCGCCGCGAGGAGAGCACCGGCACGCCGCGGCACCAGCCAGGCACGGGGAGCCGCCACCAGGGCGAGCACCGGCGCGAAGACGAGGGGCTGCAGGTACCGCGCGGCGTGGGTGCCGAGAGCGATCGCGCCGATCGCGACGAGCACGGGGGTGACCCACGCGACGGTCGCGACGAACCGCGTGCCGGGATCGCCCGCTCGCGCCGTGCGCGCGATGGCCGACGCGATGAGGGCGAGCACGATCAGGGCGCCGATGATGCCGGCGGGCGTCGCCGTGCGGTCGAGGAGAAGGGTTCCGTAGTAGCCCGCCGACTCCGGCCAGAGTTCGGGCTGGGCGTAGCCGGCTCCGGTGTTGGCGATCCATGCCCGAAGAGGAATGCGACCGAGGGAGCCCATCGCGGTGCCCAGGACCAGCACGACGAGCATCGTCGCCGTGCGGGTGCGTCGAGGCGACCGGATGAGCGTCACGGCGAGGAGAAGAGCGATCGGAACCGTCGCCCAGGCGGCGAACAACGGGTTGGAGAGGGTGGACACGGCGGCCGTCGCGCCCAGAGCGACCAACGACCCGGTTCCGCCCTCGTCGCGGTCGATCACCCGACGCACCAGACCGACGGACAGCACGACGGCGATCACCGTCGAGCAGTAATACGTGGTGGTGAGCAGCAGGGAGGCGAGTTCGAGCGCGTCCCGAGAACCCGAGACATCGGTCATCGCCAAGATGCCGAAGACCGCGAGCCCGAGGAGTGCCCAGCTGACCGGGGCGGTGTCGTCGCGTCGACGGCCCGAGACCAGCCGGAGGGCCCCGTAGAGAGCGAGCATGTTGATGACGGCATTGATCGTGAGCAATCCGTTCACGTCGACGGGCAGCACCGCATCGAGGCCGGCGAACACAGCAGACTCGGGCAGGAACAGCACGCTGGACATCGCCCAATCCAGCGGAGCGCCGGACAGGACGGATCGTGCGAACATCGCCACGACCAGGGAATCTCCATCGCGGAACAGCAGGTCGGCGCGAGCGGATGAAGCGACCTGCGCCACCGTGATCATCGCCACGGCCAGTGCCCCCACCCAGCCCGCGAGCTCTCGAACCCAGACCCGCCGCATGGGGCTACTCTCGCACGATCGTGCAAACGTGGACCGCAGGAACCTCTCGCGCCGGTAAACTGGTCTGACACCCGCCCGCCTGTGCCGAAATGGCCGACGAGCCCTGAGGGAGCCGCGTATATGCTGATGCTCCTCGCTGTGTTCCTCCTCGGGTCGCTGTTGATGCCCGTTCTGGTGCGCTGGCTCGGAGCTCAGGCTTTCGCCATCGCCGCCCTCGTCCCGGCCGCCGCCTTCGTGCATGCACTCGTCATGACGCCGCAGGTGCTCGACGGGCCGGTACCGTTCGAGTCGGTCGAGTGGATCCCCCAACTGGGTCTGAACCTCTCCATGAACATGGACGTGCTCGGCTGGGTGCTCACCCTGATCGTCACGGGCGTCGGAGCACTGGTTCTCCTCTACTGCCGTTGGTACTTCTACGAGGACTCGGCGGGCGTCGGACAGTTCGCCGGCGTGCTGTTGGGCTTCGCCGGCGCGATGTACGGACTGGTCCTGACCGACGACCTCGTGATCCTCGTCATGTTCTGGGAAGTCACGAGCATCCTCTCGTACCTCCTCATCGGTCACTACCGCCGCCGTGCCGCCAGCCGTCGTGCGGCGCTGCAGGCTCTGCTGGTGACGACGCTCGGTGGCCTCGTGATGTTCGTGGGCGTCGTGCTGCTCGTGGTCGACACCGGCACCTCGAGCATCCGCGAGATCCTCGTCATCGCGCCCAGCGGACCTCTCGTCGATGCTGCGATCGTCATGCTCCTGATCGGGGCGATCAGCAAGTCGGCACTGTTCCCCTTCCACTTCTGGCTCCCCGGTGCGATGGCCGCGCCCACGCCGGTGAGCGCGTATCTGCACGCCGCCGCGATGGTGAAGGCGGGCATCTACCTGATCGCCCGGTTCGCGCCGATCTTCGCGTTCAGCACCACCTGGCGGCCGATCGTCATCGCCCTGGGCATCATCACGATGCTGCTCGGGGGCATCCAGGCGTTGCGTGAGACCGACCTCAAGCGCATTCTCGCCTTCGGCACGGTCAGCCAGCTCGGCTTCTTCGCGATCGTCGTCGGCTACGGCACGCAGGCGGCGGCGCTCGCCGGTCTCGCCCTGGTCATCGGGCACGCGCTGTTCAAGTCGGCGCTCTTCCTGATCGTCGGCGTCATCGACCGTCAACTGTCCACCCGAGACATCAACGAGCTCTCCGGCGTCGGTCGGCAGGCACCCGTCATGGCGACCGCGGCATTCATCTCCGTGGCATCGATGGCGGGCATAGCGCCGACCATCGGCTTCGTCGCCAAGGAATCCACGCTCACCGCCCTCCTCGACGACGCACAAGGCGGATCCCCGTGGGGACTCGTCGCCCTCATCGGTATCGTCCTCGGATCCATGCTGACTGCGGCATATGGGGTGCGTTTCCTCTGGGGCGCGTTCTGGAAGAAGCGCGATGAGCAGGGCCAGCAACTCCCCGACACAGCCTGGCCCGACCCGCCGGTCGGCTTCCTCTCGGCCCCGATCATCCTCGCCGGCGTCACG
Source organism: Microbacterium sp. TPU 3598 (assembly GCF_002356155.1). Taxonomy (NCBI): domain Bacteria; kingdom Bacillati; phylum Actinomycetota; class Actinomycetes; order Micrococcales; family Microbacteriaceae; genus Microbacterium; species Microbacterium sp. TPU 3598. The sequence continues at coordinate 118,848 of NZ_AP017975.1, forward strand.
CTCGCGGCGGGGATCGGCGCCCCCGCTCTCGACACGGCTCTGCAGGGGTACGCCCTCACCGCGACCCCGGGGCTCGACCATGCGGGCGAAGCCGTCGAGGGCCCCGGCCATCTCGCGCTGTGGCACGGCTTCGAGCCCGCACTGGGCATCTCGATCCTGTCGATCCTGCTCGGCATCGGGCTGTTCCTGGTCACCCGCAGGACCGGATGGGATCGCAAGCCGCGGATCCTGCGATTCACCGCGGCCGACATCTACTACTTCGTCATGCGCGGCGTCGACCGGCTCTCGGTGCTCAGCACCACGCTCACCCAGCGGGGCTCGCTGCCGGTGTACGTCGGCACCATCTTCGTGGTGTTCGTCGCCGCCGAGGTCACGGCCCTCATCGCGAGCGACATCGATCGGTACAACCTGTCCCTCTGGCACACCCCGGCGCAGATCGTGGTCGCGCCGATCATGGCGATCGCCGGCATCTTCGCCGTCCGTGCGCAGAAGCGCTACACCGGCGTGGTGCTCGTCTCGGTCACCGGACTCGGCATGGTCGTGCTGTTCGCGACGAGCGGTGCACCCGACCTCGCGCTGACGCAGATCCTGGTCGAGACGGTCACGATGGTCACGTTCGCGCTGGTGCTCCGTCGCCTCCCCGCGCGGATGGGCGAGCACAACGCCTCGGTCGGGCGCATCCCCCGCGCGCTGCTGGCGATCGGCGTGGGCGTCACGATGGCCTTCGTCGCCGTCGTCGCCACCCAGTCGCGCATCGCCGACCCGATCTCGGAGGCGTTCCCGAAGCTCGCGTACGAGATCGGACACGGCAAGAACGTCGTCAACGTGGCGCTGGTCGACCTGCGCGGCTGGGACACCATGGGCGAGCTCTCGGTGCTCGTGCTCGCCGCGACCGGTGTGGCCTCCCTGGTGTTCGTCACGCACCGCGCCGACCTGCTCGCCGCCACCAAGAACCTCCCCCGGGCGACGCGCAAGGCCGCACGCAGCCGCCCGCTCGTCGAGACGACCGAGGGCATCCGATTCCAGACCTCCGAGAACGAGAGCAGCCCGCGGGCGTGGCTCGTCGGCGGTCAGAAGATGAAGCCCGAGAACAGGTCGATCCTGCTCGAGGTGATCGTCCGCATCCTGTTCCACACCATCATCGTGGTGTCGATCTTCCTGCTGTTCTCCGGCCACAATCTGCCGGGCGGCGGCTTCGCCGGCGGTCTCGTCGCGGGCATGGCACTCGTGATGCGCTACATCGCCGGCGGACGCTGGGAGCTGGGCGCCGCGGCCCCCACGGATGCGGGACGACTGCTCGGCACCGGCCTGATCCTCGCCGTCGGCACGGCGGTCGTTCCCCTGTTCTTCGGTCTCGCGCCCCTGACCAGCACCTTCTGGGAGTGGGAGATCCCCGGCATCGGACACATGGAGTTCGTCACCTCGACCATCTTCGACATCGGCGTGTACCTCGTCGTGATCGGGCTCGTCCTCGACGTGCTGCGCAGTCTGGGCGCCGAGGTCGACCGTCAGGCGGCGCTGCGCACCACACCGGGTCCTGAAGGATTCCTCTCCCGGGGCGGGAGGAGCAGCTGATGGACGTCTCCCTCACCCTGATCGTCATCATGGCCATCCTCTTCGCGTGCGGCGTGTACGCGATGCTGGAGCGCAGCCTGACCCGTGTGCTGATCGGCTTCCTGCTGCTCGGCAACGCCACGAACCTGCTGCTCCTGATCGTGATGGGCGTTCCCGGCAACGCGCCGTTCTTCGGGACGGAAGGGGAGATGAGCGACCCGCTCCCGCAGGCGCTCACCCTCACCGCCATCGTCATCACGTTCGCGGTCTCGGCTTTCCTGCTCGCCCTGATCTACCGCTCCTGGCAACTGGGTCAGGCCGACACGGTCGAGGACGACGAGGCCGACATCGCGCTCCGCGAGCGCACAGATGCCGACGAAGACCTCATGGACGACGAGTCCGAGACCGACGACGACGAGGCGACCACCGACTTCGTCGGCGTGCAGACTGCGCCGATCACGGTGCTGCACATGCGCGATCATCCCTCGATCCACGACGATGCTCCGTTCGACGCCCCGACCGGGTGGGGGAGCGAGCCCTCCGAACCGTCAGAACCCTCCGACGAGGGCCGTGAACCGCGCCCCGACCAACCCCATGACCGCGACGAGAACGAGGAGGGCAAGCCATGACCGCCCTCGTCCCGCTCCTCGTCGCACTGCCTCTGCTGGGCGCCGCGGTCACCCTCGTCTTCGGTCGCAATGCGCGCCTGCAGGTCGTCGTCACGGTCGCCACTCTCGCCGCCGTCTCGGTCATCGCCGCCGTGCTCCTGGTCGTGGTCGATTCCGGTGCTCCGCTGGCGGTGTCGGTCGGCGGCTGGCCCGTGCCGTTCGGCATCGTGCTCTACGTCGACAGGCTCGCCGCCCTCCTCGTGCTCATCTCCAGCATCGTGCTGCTCGCGGTCCTGCTGTTCTCCATCGGCCAGGGTGCCGCAGACGGCACCGACGAGACGCCGATCTCGATCTTCAACCCGTCGTACCTGATCCTCGCGGCCGGCATCTTCAACGCCTTCATCGCGGGCGACCTGTTCAACCTCTACGTCGGCTTCGAGATCCTGCTCGTCGCGTCGTACGTGTTGATCACCCTCGGCAGCACCGAGTCCCGCATCCGTACCGGCGCGGTCTACATCGTGGTGTCGCTGGTCTCGTCGATCCTGTTCCTCGCGTCGATCGCGATGATCTACGGCGCACTCGGCACGGTCAACATGGCCCAGATCGCCGAGCGCATGTCGGAGCTCCCGCAGGAGACGCAGCTGGTGCTGCACCTGATGCTCGTGGTCGCCTTCGGCATCAAGGCCGCCATCTTCCCGGTGTCGTTCTGGCTGCCGGACTCGTACCCGACCGCACCGGCCCCGGTCACCGCCGTGTTCGCCGGCCTGCTCACGAAGGTCGGCGTGTACGCGCTGATCCGCACCGAGACCCAGCTCTTCGCCTCGAACAGCATCGACACGCTGCTCTTGATCATCGCGCTCGCGACCATGATCGTCGGAGTGCTCGGTGCCGTCGCACAGGCCGAGCTCAAGCGAATCCTGTCGTTCACACTGGTCAGCCACGTCGGCTACATGATCTTCGGTCTCGCGATAGCGACCCCCGCCGCGATCGGTGCCACGGTGTACTACATCGTGCACCACATCGTCGTGCAGACCACCCTGTTCCTCGCCGTCGGGCTCGTGGAACGTCGAGCCGGAAGCACCTCGATCCTGCGGGTCAAGGGGCTGCTGAAGGTCGCCCCCCTGATCGCCGTCCTCTACTTCGTCCCCGCGATCAACCTCGGCGGACTGCCGCCCTTCTCCGGCTTCATCGGCAAGTTCGCCCTCTTCGAGGCGGCGGCTTCGGTCGGTACACCGATCATGATCGTGCTGATCTTCGGCGGCATCGTCACGTCGCTGCTGACCCTCTACGCCCTGATGCGCGCCTGGAACCTCGCCTTCTGGCGCGAAGAGGAGGACTCCACCGAGACCGAGGGACGCATCTCGTACCTCGGCAACGCGCCGGCGGCCGATGAGCAGCAGGAGCGCCGTCGCATCCCGAAGATCATGACCGTGGCGACCGGCGGCATGGTCGCGGTCACGCTCGCGTTGACGATCTTCGCTGGTCCTCTCTACGCCCTCTGCGACCGCATCGGCGCCGCACTGCTGCAGCCGGTGAGCCTCGTGCAACTGGAAGAGGAGGTGGGCTGATGGCGCGCGACACCCGACGTCACCTCTGGCGCGACATTCGCGTGCAGCTGCCCTTTCTCGCCTGGCTCGTGGTGCTCTGGATGCTGCTGTGGGCGCAGTTCACGGTGCTGTCGTTCCTCACCGGACTCGTCGTCGCGATCTTCGTCACCCGCGTGTTCCGCCTGCCGACCGTCGCGCTCTCCGGCCGCATCAACCTCTGGTACGCCGCACTGTTCGTGGTGCAATTCCTGTTCGCGGTGCTGAGCGGTGCTCTCTCGGTCACGGTGCAGGTGTTCGACTTCCGTCGCCAGCCCGGCACGGCCATCATCGCGGTGCCGCTGCGGTATGCCGACGACCTGGTGATGACGCACGTCGCCGTCGTGTCGTCGCTGATCCCCGGGTCTCTCGTCGTGGAGACCGACCGCGACCGGCGGATCCTGTACCTGCACGTGATCGGGGTCCGGAATCTCGACGACGTGGAGAAGCAGCGCGCCGGCGTGCTCCGGTGGGAGCGACGCGTGGTGCGTGCGCTCGGCGACCCCGATCAGTATCGTGCCCTCAAGGCCGACGAGCGCGCGGGCCTCGGAACGATGAAGGGCGGTGCCCGATGAACATCCTCCTGCTGCTGATCATGGTGGTGTTCGGCATCGCCGCTGTGCTCGCGCTGATCCGCATCGTGCGCGGACCGTCGATCCTCGACCGCGCCGTCGCCTCCGACGTGCTGCTCACCGAGGTGATGTGCGTGATCGGCGCCGAGATGGCGATCAACGGTCACACTCGCAACATCCCCGTGCTCTTGATCATCGCGGCGATCGGAGTGTTCGGGTCGATCGCCGTCGCCCGGTTCGTCGCGAGAAGGGACAACACGACACCATGAACGTGTTCGGTCTCATGATCCCGGATGCCGTCATCGACGTGGCGGTCCTGGTGCTCATCCTGCTCGGAGCGCTGCTGTGCCTGTCGGCGGCGGTCGGTCTGCTGCACTTCCGCGATGTGCCGTCGCGACTGCACGCGGCGACCAAGCCTCAGGTGCTCGGACTGCTGCTCATCTGCATCGCGATCGCGCTGTCGCAGCGGTCGGTCGGCGGCATCCTGATCGGGTTCGTGCTGGTCGCCCCGGTCGTGCTCATGCAGTTCGCCACGGCTCCGCTCTCGGCGCACATGGTCGGACGGCAGGCGTATCGCAACGGCACCATCGAGCAGCGCGGCCTCGTCGTCGACGAGCTCTCCGAGTCGAAGCAGACCCCGCCCGCTGCGGGCTGACATCGAGCTCTGATCCTGCCGGCTGCGCCGGGCGCTCGATGCCGGCGCGCCTGATCCCGCGGGCCGCTCATGAGGAGGGCCCGTGGCGTCAGAGGCGAGCGGTGAACTCGCGGATCAGGCGCGCCGCGGGTTCGGAGTCGCTGATCAGCGTGCCGTGACCGTGGTCGGGGATGACTTCGAGGTCGGCGCCGGGGATGGCGTCGATGATCTCGCGGCACCAGCTCATCGGAGCCAGCGGATCGCTCTCCCCGCGCAGCACGAGCACGGGGCACTGGATGCGCACGAAGGCGTCTTCGGGCTCGTGCACGATGGTCGCACGCATCTTCCGGAACAGGTGGGGGCCGCCGCGGAGGTACTCCCGGGCCCCGCGCCAGATGACCAGGGGGCGTTCGCCGATGAGGTCGGTGAGCAGATACCGCGCCTGCGCGCCGATGTTGCGCGCGGCCTTGTTCACGGTGGGGCCGGCGAGCACCACTCCCTCGACGAGGGACGGATGCCGCGCGGCGAGCTCGGCGGCGATCTGACTGCCCATCGAGTGCCCGATCACGACGACCGGGCCCGAGTCGACGTGCTGCAGGTAGGCCGCGACGAGGTCGGCATGCCGTTCCATGGTGAGCGTGCGGGTGGGCTCGGGCGCCTCGCCGAATCCGGGCAGATCGAGGGCGATGACCCTTCCCTCGAGACGTTGCACGATATCGAGATAGACGCTCCGCCCCATGCCGATGCCGTGCAGGAGCAGATACGTGTGCGGGCCCTCACCGAACGTCTCGGCGATGAGGGTCGCACCTGCATGCTCGAACTCCAGGAGCGTGACGGGGGTGCCCTTGGGGGCGAGATAGGCGGATGGCACCCGTCAACGCTAGCCGAGCATCCTGGGGCGCTGCTTCAGATGCCCAGAGAGCCGTCGTTCAGCCGGCCGGGGTGAGCACCAGGGTGTTGACCGCCGCTGCCTTCACGGCCTTCGCCGAGTACGCCCACGGCTTCTGGATGCCCGCTGCCCAGTCCGCCGTCTGATCCGTGTAGTGCTCGTTGTACGCGTGACCCGAGGCGCCGGTGAGATGATTCCAGGTCGAGGCGTCGAAGTCGGAGAGGTCGACGACCATGCGCATCGACGGCACGGTCGTGGTGGCGTACGAGACCCCGAGCTCCCATCCGGTCGCGTTCACCACCGAGGCCCCTCCGCTAACCGGGAAAGGTCCACGGTTGAAGAGTGCTTCGATCGGCGCGATGCCCGAGGAGCCGAGGGTCTCACTGGTGAGGGTGATCGCGTGCAGGTCGCCCCAGTTCCAGCGTGAGACGGTCGTGCCCTGCAGAGCCGCGAGCTCGTCGTAGGCCTCTTCCGCCGACAGTGCCAGCATCTGCTCCATCCCGTCGACGTCGATCTGCGCGTTGACCCAGAGCGGGTCGGAAGGATCGGCCAGCATGTCGGAGACGACGGTGAAGAGCCGACCTTGGCCGTCGATGGGGAGCGGCTGAGCGCGCTCGGCGAAGATGTTCTGCACCAGGTTCGACCACAGCACGTTCGCGTAGGCCGCAGCCGCCGACGATGCGGAGTTCTGCCCGTCCCACCCCTGCAGCAGTTCCACGGCCGCGGTCGGGCCTGCAACGGACACGTCGACGTCGGCCATGGCGGTCGCCAGTTGGGTGCCGATCCACATCTCGTTGTCCATCTGGATCTCGCGCATGTCGTCGGCGGTCAGCGGTGCGACGGCCGCGCGTCGCTCGATGAGGTGTGCGATCCGGGCGGCGCGGTAGCCGTAATCCCAGTCGCGGGAGAGGAAGTAGGCGTAGTCGTCAGTGACGATCGCGTTGTTCGCGGTCACGATGTATCCCGAGGTGGGGTTGTACGAGACCGGCAGCTCCTCGAACGGGATGAACCCCGTCCAGTCGTAGCTGCTGTCCCACCCGGGCTGCGGCATCCATCCGTCGCCCGCGCCGCGGATCGGAAGACGGCCCGGGGTCTGGTAGCCGATGTTGCCCTCGGTGTCGGCGTAGATGAGGTTCTGTGCCGGCACGTCGAAGAGCGAGGCCGCGTAGCGGAAGTCGTCGAAGTCCTGCGCGGTGGAGAGCGCGAAGATGGCCGTCGCCGCCGTGCCGGGATCGAGCGCGGTCCACCGCAGACTCACGGCGTACTCGGCATCGTCGGAACCGGGGGGTGCGGGCGTCGGAGCGATGGCTTCGGCGCCGAGGGCGGGTTCCGGGGCCCCCGCGATCGCCGTGAAGTCGTCCGTGAGTCCGGAGATGAGGGGCCCGTGGACGGTCGAGCGGATGGTCAGCTCGATGTCGTCGCCGCCCGCGACCTTGATCGTCTCGGTGCTCTCCTCGAGAGGCACCAGTGCTCCGTCGCGCCAGTACTGGTCGCCCTCGACGCGCTCGATGTAGAGGTCGGTGACATCGGTGGTGAGGTTCGTGAACCCCCAGGCGACCTTCTGGTTGTGGCCGATGACGATGCCGGGAAGGCCGGAGAACGAGAAGCCTCCCACGTCGAACGGGCACTCCTCGCTCACCGTCGAGCACTTCAACTGCACCTGGTACCAGACCGAGGGCAGCGAGGCCCCGAGGTGCGGATCGTTCGCGAGCAGGGGCATCCCGGTTTCGGTGAGGTCTCCGGAGACGACCCAGGAATTCGAGCCGATGCCCTCGCCGACATCGCCGACCAGCACACTCGCCGCTTCGATCACGCTCGAGGTCTCCTCCCACTCGACGGTCGTCGATGCCTGCCGCGCCTCGCCGTCGGTCTCGGAGGTGGTGTAGGCCGCAGGCTCCGCATCGGTGCCGAGTGCGGGAACGGTCGAGATCTTGGGCACGATCACGGGGTTCTCGTCGAACGGGTAGTCGGGATAGAGCTTCGCCAGCAGGTCACCGGTGGCCGCGTCCTCTGCCCCGTCCGCGCCTGTGCTCAGCTCTGCGGCCAGCAGCGAGCGTTCGGTCTCGTCCTCGATGTTGCCGCGGAGGTCCCAGGCCATGGCCTTGAGCCAGGCGACGGAATCCGCGGGTTCCCACGGCTCGGGGGCGTAGTCGGGGTTCTGCAGTCCGATCACGGCGTACTCGAGCGACAGTTCGGCGCCGGAGCGCGAAGCCAGGTAGGCGTTCACGCCATCCGCATAGGCCTCGTAGTAGCCGCGCGTGGTGTCGTCCATCGCCTCGACCTCGGCCTCGGCGACCGTGCGCCATCCGAGCGTGCGGAGGAAGGCGTCGGTGCCGGCCTGTGACTCCCCGAACATCTCGGCGACGCGGCCAGCGGTCACATGGCGGCGGAAGTCCATCTCGAAGAACCGGTCCTGCGCGTGCACGAAGCCCTGTGCGTAGAACAGGTCGTCGGTCGAGTCGGCGGTGATCGTCGGGATACCACGGTCGTCGCGCTGCACGGTGACCGCGGCCGCGAGCCCGTCGAGCTCGATGGATCCCTCGGTCTGCGGGAAGGAACGCTGGATGGTCCAGGCCACGAAGAACGCCGCAGTCACGGCGATCACCACGACGGCGGCCACGACGAGGAACGCGATGCGCCCGATGCGAACGCCCAGCGGGAGGCGGGAAGGGGCAGCGGACTCCTGCGAATCGGTCATCATCGTCGAGAACACTTTCGGGTAGACAGGTGGAACTCAGTTCCACCGAGCCCCAGTGCGCGTTTCAGGGCCGCGCCTTCGCATCATATCCGCACCGGCGCTCGCCGCGAGGCGTTCCGCGACGAGCACCGGGTCGATCATCCGATCAGGCTCGGCTGCAGATCGCGCAGGGTGCGCCGATGTGTCATCCGTGTCACCCCGATCATCGCGAACAGCAGCGCGCCGACGAGCCACACGCCGAGCACGGCCAGATCCCCGCCGGCACGCGCGAAGTCGCCGCCGTACATCAGCTGTCGCATCGCATCGACGACGTAACCCAGCGGCAGCACGTGATGCAGGGCGGCGAGGGGAGCGGGCAGCGTCTGCCACGGGAATGTGCCGCCCGCGGTGACCAGTTGCAGCACCATCAGAACCAGGCCGAGGAACTGCCCGACCGATCCGAGCCAGACGTTCAGGGCGAGGATGATCGCCGCGAAGGTCGCCGACGCGAAGACCATGATGCCGAGCGTGCCGAGCGGATGGTCGAAGGTGAAGCCGAGCGTGATGGCGAGGATGCCCATCAACCCGAGCATCTGCACGGCACCGAGCAACGCCGGGGTCAGCCAGCCGGCCAGCGTGATGCGGATGGGGGAGTGCAGTGCGGTGATGGCGCGCCGGGAGATGGGCTTCACGATCAGGAAGAGGGCGTAGATGCCGATCCAGGCGGAGAGCGCGGCGAAGAAGGGGGCGAGTCCGGCACCGTAGTCCTCGGCGGAGGCGACCTTGTCGCTCGACACCTTGACCGGGTCGGCGATCGTGTCGGCCTGAAGCGAGCGCAGGTCGGGGGTGGAGGCGGGAATCGCGTCGACGCCCTGGGACAGTCCGTCGCGCAGCTCGGCCGTGCCGGAGGCGAGCGTGGCGAGTCCATCGCGCAGCTGAGCGGCACCGTCGTTCGCGGCGGAGGCACCCGTGGCGACCGCGCCGGCACCGGTGGCGAGTTCCGAGGCGCCCGAGGCGAGGGAGGCGGCACCGGCGGCGAGCTGGTCGACCTTGCCGACCGCGGCCTGCACCTGAGTGTTCCCCTCCTGCAGGCGAGCGCCGAGCGGATCGAGCGTGGCGAGCACCTGGTCGATCTCGTCGGGCGTGAGGCCCTGCTGCGTCAGGGTGTTCGCGATGTCGGTGCGCACCTGCGGCAGGGCGTTCGCGGCCTGCTGCACCGCGGATCCTGCCCGGTCGGCGACATCGGCGAGCTGACGGTTGCCCGCGCTCACCTGTTGAGCGCCGTTCGCGAGGCTCTGCGCCCCCGTGGCCAGTTGCGCCGTTCCGTCGGCGAGCTTCGCGGTGCCTTCGGCGAGCGTGGAGCTGCCGGAAGCGGCGGTGCCGGCGCCGTCGGTGAGCTGCGTGGCGCCGTCCGTCGCCGTGATCAGCTTGTCGCGCACGTCGCTGAGGCCGGTGAGCAGGCGCTCTGCGGCCTGGCTGCCGACCATCTGGGCGACCGAGCTGCGGATCTTCTCCACGGCCTGCGTGCCCATCGATGAAGCGAGGTAGTTGTTCGCGTCGTTGGTCTCGAGGTCGATGCGCGCCTGGTGCGGGTCGCTTCCCGCGGCCGAGGTGAGGGCGGAGGAGAAGTCGGCCGGGATCGTCACGGTGAAGTCCACAGTGCCGTGTGTCAGGGCTTCGGAGGCTTCGTCGGCCGACATCAGCTGCCAGTCGAAGGCGTTGCCCTTGATGAGGTTCTCGGCCACGTCCTCGCCGTAGTTCACGGTCTCACCGGTCGCGGGTTCGGTGCCGGTGGTGGGCGCGGGGGCGCCTTCGTCGTCGACCACGAGCGCGACAGGGACCTCGGGGAACTTCGCGTACGGATCCTGGTTCGCCCAGAGGTAGAGACCGCCGTAGAGGATCGGGACGCAGATCAACGCGACCAGGGCGATGATGCCCATCCGGCTCGCGGTGAGTCGCCGCAGCTCGGCGGCGATCATGGCGGGAACCTTCATCGCGCATCTCCGTTCTCACTCGTGGCGGGTGTCTCGTCGGCGGCGGGAGACGCGGGCTCGTCGATCGCGAGCGGTTCGACAGGCCCGGAGGCGTTGATCGCGTCGAACTCCTGCATCCGCTCCAGGGCGATGGCTGCCGAGCCTCCGATGATCACGAGCATCGCGTAGCCGCGGTCCGCGAATTCGCCCGCGATGCGCCACCAACCGTCGGGGCTTCCTCCGTGGCGGTCGGGCGACACGAGCACGATGCCCTCGACCCCGGATCGGAGCACCGCGAGTTCACACAGGATGCGCACGCGTGCGGCGGGATCGATGGAGCCGAACGGCACGCCGGCCAGCTCGGTGTAGCCGAGCCGCGCGAGCCAGCGTCGTGCGTGCAGCGGAGTGGCGCCGAGTCCGGCGAACATGAGCTCTTCCTCCACGACGCCGACGAGGGCGACGTCGGGGTGCGGGTCGCTGACGGCGGGGGCGTCGACCAGAGCCACGCGACGACGCAATGCCTTCGGATCGTCGGCGGCGTCGATGCTCACGCGGCCGGTGTCGGGGCGCATGCGACCGCTCGCGATGAGTCCGAGCACCGTCGGTCGCTGCTCCGTCTCGGCCAGGGCGAAGCGCACCGAGCCGGTGTGGAACTCGAGCGAGATCGCCGGGAGTGCTTGGCCGTTGCGGCCTTTGCTCACGTCGTGCAGAGAGATCTTCATGCCCGGTCCTCCGGGGTGTTCGGGGGTTCCGTCGGGGCTGCCGCGGATGCGGCGAGGTCGGGCTGCGATGCGAGCAGCTCGTCCGCTTCGCGCCAGGAGAGTCCGGCTATGCTCAGCACCGTCCGCACGGCGAGGTCGGCGGCCCCCGTGCTGGCCGCATCCGTGCGGGAGATGACCGTGCGCGCCATCTCTTCGATGAGGCGCGCAAGGGTGGGGGCGGCGAGGTCGGTGCGGAAGCTGCCGTCGTCCTGTCCCCGGCGCACGAGCGCTGCCACAGTGCGGCGCAGGGGAGCGAGCGCGGTGGCGGTGTGTTCGACGTGCGTCTCATCGAGAGCGAGGGCGGCGGCCACCTGCACGTGCGCGGCTTCGTGCCAGAGGTGGGCGGCGAGACGGGCGAGGGCGAGGCGGGCGTCGGTGTCGTCGATCGAGGCGGCGATGGCGTTGAACCGCTGCGCGCCGGTGGAGATGAGTTCGCGGATGAGGGCGTCGCGATCATCGAAGTGTCCGTACAGGGTGCGCCGCGAGAGCCCCGCGCTGCGCGCGATCACGTCGACGGAGGCGTGCGGATGCACGGCCAGGGTCGCGCGGGCGGCGGAGAGGATGCCGGCGCGATTCTCGACGGCGTCGCGGCGAGGTGCACGAGTGGTCATGAGTTCATGGTAGAGATCATGCACATGAATGTGCAAGATGCTGCTGCGGATTCGTGGAGAGCACCCGGGACGGCATACAGCGCTGATCGAGGAGCGCTGTGTTATGTTACGCGTTGCGCGCTGGTGCGCGCGGGGGATCGCACCGGTTCCGGACACGGGGGTTGTTCGGTCCGCGCGTGCCGACCGTTTCGAGTGGTGGGGGACCCGCTGTGGTCGAGGGAGGGTGTGATTTGGCAGGCATCGATGTGGCGCTCGAGCGCAGGACGATGAGTGAGGACGTCTATCGGCGGTTGCGAGATGCGATCGTGGACGGTGAGTTGCGACCGGGGGAACGCCTTCGCGACACCGAGCTGGCGGAAGATCTGGGCACCTCCAAGACGCCCGTGCGTCATGCGCTGGCGCGACTGGCCGAGCAGGGGCTCGTCGAGATGCAGCGAAATCGCTTCACGCGCGTGGCGCCGCTCGACCTGGACCGGATCCGCGACGCGATCGCGCTGTTCGGCGACATCTGGATCGGATCGGTGCGGCATGCGATGCCGCTCGTCGGACAGGATGACGTCAGCTACCTCGTCGACCTGACGGAGGACATGTCAGACGCAGCGGGTGAGCGCGACGTCCTGGCCTACGGCGTGGCTCTGCGTGCCATCGCCATCGGCTTCGCTCGTCTCGAGGGCAATGCCACGCGGGCGTCCGTGATCGAGTTGCTCGGGCCGCAGATCCGGCGCTTCACGCAGCATGCCGCCGGCTGGTTCGATTGGGTCGCGAGCGAGCGGTCCACCCTCGAGATCAGGGACGCCATCGTCTGCCGAGATGCGACGCAGGTGCGCGCGGCCCTCGTGACCCTGTTCGACGAGGTGCTTCCCGGCATCATCGACCGGACAGAGGTCGGAGACCGCTGAGGCGGGACGCCGCTGAGGCGGGACGGGGGTCTGAATGCACGATGCGCCGACACCCGAGGGTGCCGGCGCATCGGTGTCGCTCGATGTGTCAGTCCGTGCCGGAGTCGAAGGCCGCGCCTTCGGACGCCGAGTCGACGGCGTCGGCCAGCGTCTCGTCGGCTTCGGAGATCGACCCGTGGACGGACTCGGTGATCTCGCTCGACTCGCCGGCGGTGACGCGGCCGACGAGCTCGCCGGTCGCACCGCCCACGAGACCGAGACCCGCGTACTGCTCGAGGCGCGCACGGGAGTCGGCGATGTCGAGGTTGCGCATGGTGAGCTGGCCGATGCGGTCGACCGGGCCGAAGGCCGCATCGCCGACGCGCTCCATCGACAGCTTCTCGGGGCCGTAGGAGAGGTTCGGCGAGACGGTGTCGAGGATCGTCCAGTCGTCGCCGCGGCGCAGGCGGATCGTGACCGTGCCCGAGATGGTGAGCCCGACCCAGCGCTGGATCGACTCGCGCAGCATGAGCGACTGCGGCTCGAGCCAGCGGCCCTCGTACATCAGACGGCCGAGGCGGCGACCCTGCTCGTGGTAGGTCGCGAGGGTGTCTTCGTTCAGGATGCCGTTGACCAGGCGCTCGTAGGCGATGAACAACAGCGACATGGCCGGAGCCTCGTAGATGCCGCGCGACTTCGCCTCGATGATGCGGTTCTCGATCTGGTCGCTCATGCCGAGGCCGTGGCGACCGCCGATCGTGTTCGCCTCCATGACGAGGGCGACCGGGTCGGAGTACTCGACACCGTTGATGGCGACGGGGCGGCCGGCCTCGAACGTGACGGTGACGTCTTCGGTCTCGATCGCGACGGACGGGTCCCAGAACTTCACGCCCATGATCGGGTCGACGGTCTCGAGTGAGACGTCGAGGTGCTCGAGCGTCTTGGCCTCGTGCGTCGCGCCCCAGATGTTGGCGTCGGTCGAGTAGGCCTTCTCGGCGGAGTCGCGGTAGGGGAAGTCGCGGGCGACGAGCCAGTCGCTCATCTCCTTGCGGCCGCCCAGCTCGGTGACGAAGTCGGCGTCGAGCCACGGCTTGTAGATGCGCAGGCGCGGGTTGGCGAGCAGGCCGTAGCGGTAGAACCGCTCGATGTCGTTGCCCTTGTAGGTGGAGCCGTCGCCCCAGATGTCGACGCCGTCCTCCTTCATGGCGCGCACCAGCATGGTGCCGGTGACCGCGCGACCGAGGGGCGTCGTGTTGAAGTAGGTCTTGCCGCCGGAGCGGATGTGGAAAGCGCCGCAGGAGAGGGCGACGAAGCCCTCTTCGACCAGGGCGGTCTTGCAGTCGATCAGGCGCGAGGCCTCGGCGCCGTACTCCAGCGCGCGGCCCGGGATCGAGGCGATGTCGTCTTCGTCGTACTGACCGAGGTCGCCGGTGTACGTGAAGGGAACCGCGCCCTTCTCGCGCATCCACGCGACGGCGACGGAGGTGTCGAGTCCTCCGGAGAAGGCGATGCCGACGCGCTCGCCGACGGGCAGGGACTGGAGGACCTTGGACATGCTTCCCAGTCTATCGGCGGGCGGCGTGTCGCCCCGTGCTGCGTCAGATCACGCGCACATCGACGCCTAGCGCCGCATACGTTCCTATCGCGCGGCGATCGCATGTGACGAGCGTCACCCCGGCGGCCCTGGCGCACAACGCGACCAGGCCGTCGTAGACCGCTCCGCCGGCGATTCCAGCATCGGCGAGAACGTCGACGGCGGTGCGCGCGTCCTCTTCCGAGAGTGAGATCGATCGGGGGAATGCAGCCCGGATCGCGTTCGCCGCTGCCAGAGGGGTCAGGCGATTGGGGCCCGGCAGGCGCGTCAGCACGGAGTATGTCTCTGCTGAGGCGTGGCCGGCAAGGCCGAGGATTGCACCGGCGCAGGCGCTCTGGACCGCGATGTGCGCGGTGTTGTCTTCCACGAGGAGCGCGAGCGCCGCGCTCGTATCGAGGAGCAGGTCAGCGCTGGTCGGCAAGGCGCAACTCGCGGATGTCGTCGGGTGTGATCGCCATGCCGGACGACGCGACGACGAGACGCCCGTCCTTCTCGATGAGGTTGTCCGGGGCATCGATCTCGATGCGGATGCCGTTGCCGTCGAGGATGAGATCGATAGGACCAGGGATCAATCCGACGCGCTCGCGGAGCGCAGCGGGGATGACGATCCGTCCTGCCTTGTCCATGGTTGCCTTCATGCCATGAGAATACCATTCGAATGGCACAGAACGGGGGCGAGGCGGGTGCTTCATATCGGTGTCCTCGTTCAGGGTCCGCCGCTACATTGTGGCCATGCAGAGAGCAAGGTCGCGTAGGTGGTGGTTGATTGCGGGAGGTGCGCTTCTCGCCGCGATACTGGTCGTGCTTCTCGTCCTGGCGGTCCAAGCCTTCCGCGGGTCGACGCTCGCGCGGCAGGACATGGCGGCGCACCTGTCGTTCCCCGCGACGTATCACGGCTTCGAAGAGGCCTCGGAACTCGCAGGTTTCACACTCAAGGAAGACGGATCAGCGGAGGTCTCGGCGCTGATGCTCGGCACCGAGGAACGGGAACTCGACGACGGGCGGGTGTGCCTCGATGGCGACGTGACCCCGGTCGTCGGGAAGGCCAGCTGGCGGACGGACGATGCGGGGTGGGTCGTCATCGAGGCGGGTGAACGGCAGACGCGCCTGAGCCAGGACGATCCGATGCTCATGGGCTGGGGTTGGGGCAAGGTTTATGTCCTGACGCCCTGCACCGAGGAGTACACGGCGACGTTCGTCACCCCGAACGCCGACTACTCCGACTGAACGACATCTTCATGGCGTGCCAGGCGCAGTGGGGAGAAGAGCACGATCAGTGCAGCCACGACGAACACCACCACGCCGACCGAACGCGAAGGCGGTCACGGCGCCCGTGAACGCGCCGAGCGTCGACGATGACCAGAAGAGTGCGAAAGCAGGAATGCGCAGAACCTCGACCGGCCTGTCGCTCATCGCCGCCTCGCTGGGTCGCCCGCCGCTCCCGCTGTGGTCATCCTATTAGCGCCCCTTTCTGGAGACGGGTGGGTCGACCCGGATGGCGGGCTCGGAGGTGGGAGAGTAGGCCCCACGGAGGTCGGACATGGGTGGAGCAGTCCTGTGGGGTCTGGTCGCGGCTGCGCCGCTGTTCATCGGTGCGGTGCTCGCACTGCTGCGCACGTGGCCGCCGCGCTGGCTCGGCATCGTGCTGGGCTTCGGCGCCGGCGCGCTCATGGCGTCGATCGCCTTCGAGCTCTGGGAGGAGGGGCTCGATCTCGCCGGTCCCGTTCCCCTCATTGTCGGCGTCGCGGGGGAGCGATCAGCTACTACATCGCCGACCGCATCCTCGATGCGCGTGCTGCGAAGACCAAGGAACAGGCGGGTGGAGGTCAGCTCGCCGTGGGCGCTCTGCTCGACGGCATCCCCGAGCAGCTGGTGCTCGGCATCGGTCTCGCCTCCGGGGAACCGGTCAGCATCGCGCTCGTGGTCGCCATCCTGGTCTCGAACCTGCCCGAGTCGATCGGCTCGGCCGCCGACCTGCTCGAAGGCGGCATGGCGAAATCGAGGGTGCTGCTGCTCTGGGCGGGTGTCGCGGTGCTGTGCGCGGCCGCGACCGTCGCGGGCTTCGGTCTCGCGAGCATCACCGGCGATGAGTTCCGTTCGGCGGCGAGTGGTTTCGCCGCCGGCGCCCTGCTCGTGATGCTGGTCGATTCGATGATCCCCGAGGCGCAGTCCAAGGCCAAGGAATCGACGGGACTCGCGACCGTGCTGGGCTTCGCGCTCGCCGCCGGCCTGGCCCTCGCATCCTGAGCGACTGAGCGACGACGGAGATCACCCGGAGAGGGCGCTCAGTCCTTGCCGCGGAACTGGTCCCGTCGCACGGTACGGCCGGTGATGCTCTCGATGCGGAACGACAGCGGAAGGCTCCGATCCTCCCCCGCCCACGGATGCACGCGCGCGGCGCCACCCGCCGCTTCGTCGTCGGGGACCCGCGAGAGGGGGCCATGCAGCAGCACGCTCCATGCCGTGTTGCCGAGGGGGTCGTGGTAGTCCACCTCGAACGCGACCGGGAGCGGCTCGGAGGTCAGGGCGGCCAACACGCCGTCCGGGGCGGTGCGAAGAAGCAGGTCGTGACCGGAGACCGCGAAGTTCACGGGAAGGATCTGCACCCGGTCCTCATGGACGAAGCCGATCCGGCCGATCGTGGTGGTGGACAGCAGTTCGTAGGACTGCTGCTCGTCGAGTGCTCGAATCATGCGCGCATCCCTTCCCTTTGGCGCCAGGTTATCCAGGGCGGCACGCGCCATCAAGGGAGTCATGCGACGCCGGAGCGGAACAGCCCGCCATCCGGCGGATCGGAGACGTCGGATCCGCCCGCGCTGGCGGGTTACTCTCGGGAGCGGCGTGCGGGAGGCTGGCGGAACACCGCCGCGATGGTGGCCGAGGACAAAGGAGTTCCGATGACTGACACGACCCTGGCGCGACCGCCGTTCGATCCCGAGCTCGAGGCTGCTCTCGCCCTCGTCGGCGACCAGCTGCCGTCGACACTGACGCCCGAGATGATCCCGCTGATGCGCCAGTCGCCGGTGAGCGGCGACCAGGAGATCTTCACCGTGCTCGACGACCGCGGCTTCACGCGCCGTGACGTCACGATCGCCGGATACGACGGAGGCGAGATCGTCCTGTCCGTGATCGAGAAGGAGGGCCGGACCGGCACCGGTCCGGGCTTCTTCCACACCCACGGTGGCGGCATGATCATCGGCAACCGCTGGCTCGGTGTGGTCGGCTTCCTCGACTGGGCGGAGCGCTACGACGGCGTGATCGTCACGGTCGAGTATCGGCTCGCCCCCGAGTTCCCCGACCCGTATCCGGTGGAGGATTGCTACGCGGGTCTGCTGTGGACCGCCGAGCATGCCGAAGAGCTCGGGATCGACCTGTCGCGCCTGCTGATCGGCGGCGGCAGCGCCGGGGGAGGCCTGGCTGCGGGCACCGCGCTGCTCGCCCGTGACCGGAAGGGCCCCGAGCTGATCGGCCAGCTGCTCATCTACCCGATGCTCGACGACCGAGACGAATCGGTGTCCACCCGGCAGATCGACGGGATCGGGGTCTGGGATCGCGGGTCGAACGTGACCGGATGGACGGCGTTGCTCGGCGACCGCAAGGGTACCGACGACGTCTCGATCTATGCCGCTCCCGCGCGGGCGACCGATCTGAGCGGACTGCCCCCGGCGTTCATCGATTGCGGCAGCGCAGAGGTGTTCCGCGACGAGGATGTCGCCTATGCCACGAAGCTCTGGGAAGCCGGGGTCCAGGCCGAGCTGCACGTTTGGGCCGGCGGCTTCCACGGCTTCGACATGTTCGCCCCGCACGCCGCCGTCGCTCAGGCCATGCTCGCCGCGCGGGACAACTGGGTGAACCGCCTGCTCTCCTGAGTCCGGATTCCACCCTCCGGGGCCGCGCGCCGACCCCGTAGGGTGGAATCCCCGCGCGATGGAGCCGACATGCAAGATCTGCTGGGGCGTCTCACCGCCCTCGACCCGGATGCCAGCGAGACGCTCAAAGTCGTCAGCTACTTCGATGCCCTCGTCGCCCGCTCCGTGGGTGTGGAGAGCATGCTGCGGGGTGCGGCGGTGCTGAGCGGTGCGACCGTCGGCCAGCGCGACGGCCGGCACATCGTGCGCGTGCGGGCAGATGGGGTGCGCATCGATCCCGTCGAGCCGTCCCCCTCCTGGCCCGTCCGGGAGAGCGGGCCGGATGCCGTCGCCTGGATCGAGCGGGAGGGCGATGCGCATTCGAACGACGCGATGATCCTGGAGCGGCTCAGCCTCGCCCTCGGCATCATCCGGGCGCGACGCACGGTCGGCCCCGAGAGCGCGGTCGAACTCGCCATCAGTTCCTACGCCGGTGCCGAGGAGCGGGCCGCTGCGCTGCCGCGGCTCCGGCTCTCCGCGGGCATGCTGCGACTGGTCGCGTCACCCCCGGAGCCCGCACCGTTGCCGACGCACCCCTCGGCTGCGGTCGCCACCCGGCACGGACTCACGCGCGCGACGATCATCGACGCGCAGACGGACGTGCGGGAAGTCTGGCCCGATACCGCTGCTCTGCGGTTGGGCGTCGGTCTCGCCGGACCGGGAGACCAGCTTCCCCAGTCGTGGGCATCGGCTCTCGTCGCCGTGCGTCTGACGAGTCCGGGCGAGCCGGTGGTCGATGCGGCCGACCTCGGAGCGCTGCTCCTCGTCGCCGACGCCGCCGAGTCGAGCCCGTTGCACCCGGATGCCGCCGCGCTCGCGGCCCTCGACGCTCGTAGTCGGGAGCTTCTCGACGCGGTCGCCGAAGAGCAGAGCGTGCGCGCCGCCGCCACGCGTCTCGGCCGCCATCATTCCAGCGTGCAGGAGCGTCTGACGGTGCTGGTGGAGACTCTGGGCTACGACCCGCGCACCTCCCGCGGCCACGCCCGCTACGTGCTGGCCCGGATGCTGCTGACGCTCGGCCCCTGACGCGCATCGGCCCACGGCCCGGCAGGGCTCCGGCACCGTCTCACTCGAAGCCGGGGTACTCCTGCAGCTTCGTCTGGAACTCTTCGCGATGGGCCTCGCTCAGCACTCCGCTGGCGATCACGGTCAGCTGCAGGCCTTCGAGGGGTTCGCCGGTGCGGGCGTTCTGCGCCTCGCGGGCGGCCAGGAATCCGCCGTCCCGATCGTTCGAGAGGTCGTTGATGGTGGCGTAGAAACGCAGCGGATCGGGGAAGTTCTCGGTGTAGTACTCCCACGTCGTCTGCGTGCGCGGGTCGTCGCTGCCGTAGAGCTTCGCGATCATCGCGGGGTCGATTCCCGAGACCGAGGGATCGTTGAAGGAGTAGAGGTCCCACAGTCCGTGCTCGACGACGACCTCGTTGACGACACGCATCACGTCGAGCTTGCGCTCGTCATCCTGGATCGGTTCGTTCGTCGCCCACGCCGCGGAGGTGAATTCGACGAGCATCGACTCGCCGCCGTAGCCGTTGCGTTCCGGACGCAGGTCGTCGTCGCCCACCTGCACCCAGGTGTAGCCGAACTCGTCGGTGAGTCGCGTGCGGATGTCGGCGAACATGGTCTCGGCCTGCGCACGCACCTCCTCGAGCGACTGCTGCGAGAGGGTCTGCTGGGGGTCGGTGCCCTTGATCGCGGGATAGGCCTCCGCGTGCTTCTGCGCGGCCGTCTTCGTACCCTCGTAGTTGCCGGAGGCTGAGGTCTGCAGGGCACTCATGCCGCCCACGGTGGCGACGTTGAACAGGATCGCCACGACGAGCGCGATCGCCCCCAGCTTCCGTCCGCGTGCCGAGAACAGGGCGGCCGCGATGACCGCGACCACGACGAGCTGCAGGGCGAGCATCGTGACGCCGTAGAGCAGGTCGGTGCCGCCGGCGATCAGCGTCCCGAGCAGGATCAGCGCGAAGAGGATGGAGGTGGTGAGGGCGATCCAACCGAGGGCGTTCGACGGCTTCCTCGGCTCTTCCGCCGGGGCGATCGTCGCGACGTTCGGGCGCGGTGCGGATCCGAACGCATCGCGCCGCGCTCCTCGGTAGCCGCCGGGTGGGGGCACGGGTGGAGCGCCCTCGGTGCCCGCGATGTAGCGCGCGCGCTGCCTCTCGTGATCGCTCACCACGGCTTGTCCGTCTCCGAACCGCCCTGGTCGTCGCCCTGTTGCTGATCGCGTTCCTGCGTCCCCTGCTCGAGCTTGTCCTGCAGGCCCTTCAGCTTGTCCTCCGACGGCTGTTCCTTCTCCCCCGGTTGCGGCTGGGGTGACGGCTGCTGCTCCTCCTGCTGCTTCTGCTTGAGACGATCGGCGGTGCCGTCGAGAGAATCGGCCATGTCGCGCTGCGGGTCGGACGACTGCTGCCGGGCCTCTTCGCTGCGGCACTCCTCCGGCGTCTCGACCGTGATCGTGAGCGCCTCGCCGTAGAGTGCAGCGGCGCCCGCGCCGTCGCCGTCCGCGCGTGCGGCGTCACCCATGCGCTCGACCACCAGGGCGAGATTGATCCGTACCCCGCACACCTCCAGTCCGGTGGCGAGGTCGAGTGCCCTTTCGAGCTCGGCCCGCGCCTCCGGCAGCTGCTCCGCCGCACCGAGCGCGGTGCCGATGTTGAACGGTGCCTTGTACGGCTCGAACCAGTTCAGGAGGTCTTGTCCGCGTGCGGATGCCTCCGACCCGGCGAAGTCGTCCACCAGGTAGGCGGTGATGGCCTGATGTGCGAAGGCGTACATGCTCAGCAGCTTGCCCACGAACAGGAGCGCGGCGAGGGTGAGCGGAATCGTCCCGATCGCGACCCAGCGGCGGACGCTGCGGCGGCGGCGGTTGGACCGGAGGAGGGCGGCGGCGCTGTCGGCCGTGCTGGCGGTGGTGGTCGAGGACCCGAGCTCGGTCGCCGCGGGTGCCGACGGATGTGTCACGTCCAACCCCCTTACCGATCGACCACTGCTCAGCGCGGGGAATTCTGGTCCCCGAAGCGGCAGGACGAAGCGCTGAACATCCTATCCGGGGATCCTCCGGATACGATTCAGCCGACCTCGAGTGCCGAGGTCGGCTGAATCATGGTGAGGGACGATGCCCGTCCCCGGGCGCTACTCGGCTGCGGTGACGCGGAACGTGTCGAAGGCCACGCCGAGTGCCGCGGTCGAGCTGCCGGAGCGGTTGCCGCTCAGGCCCACCCCGCCCGCGGGCTGCAGGGGCGTCGCATCCGACGCCTTGAGCTGCCAATCGGCCGGTTCCGTCGCCCCGGTCGCCCAGATCTTCGCGTTGATGGACGCCTGCGCGGTGCCCGTCACCGTGACCTTGAGGGTGTACGAGGTGTTCGCCGCGAAGGCGAGACCCGAGACGGCCCGGGTGGCCAGGACGGTTCCGTCACGGTGGGCGACGAGCCAGATGGTTCCGTCGGGACGGAGCCATGCGCGGACGAGATAGCGTCCGGCGGCGGAGTCGCGTGCGATGACTCCGATGTACGCACCACCGGTGGTGGCCCCCTGATCGACGCGGAAGGTCGTCTCCAGAGCCGGGCTCGGGACCGACGTCGCGTTCAGCGTGGCGTGTCGGGTGTCGCCCGCGGCCAGGTTCAACCGTCCGAAGCCGTCGGCGACCGTAGCCGCCGCCTGCGAACCGCCCGCGATCGTCCAGGCGCCGCCCGCGACCGCGTTCCCCCAGCCGCGGCTGGATGCCTGCTCGAAGTCGTCACCCGCGAGCGGCGCGGGTTCCGCCACGACGGATTCGCGGGTCGTGGTCGCCGAGCCGCCCACGTTGTCGGTCACGGTGAGGGTGACCGTACGTGTCCCCGCCGTCGAGTAGGCGTGGCTGGCGACCGCACCCGCACTGGTCGTGCCATCGCCCCAGTTCCAGCTGTAGCTGCTGATGGTGCCGTCGGTGTCGGTCGATGCCGCTGCGTCAGCCGAGGCGGTGAGACCCGATGAGGAGAGGGTGAAAGACGCGGTGGGCAGCGCATTGACTCCCTGCACGACCACCGGCTTCTTGACCGACCCCACGAGCCCTTGGCTGTCGGTGATCGTGAGCTTGACCTGGTACGTGCCGGGCGCCGCATACGTGTGCGAGGGCGTCTTGCCCGTACCCGTCGTCCCGTCGCCGAAGTCCCAGCGGTACGCCGCGACAGTAGCGGATCCCGGCGGGACCGACGTGCTCGCGTCGAATGCCACAGCGAGCCCGACCGGGGTCGCCGTGTACGCCGCGACGGGCGCCGTGGAGCCCTTGGCGACCCAGAAGTGCGTCTTCACCTGCCCGGCGCTCAGCCCGTACGGGTAGATGGCGAACTGGTTGACGTTGCCGGTGAGGGACACCGACGTCGGGATGTTCGGCCAGTTGACCAGCTTGCCGCTGCCGATCTTCCAGAAGCCCTCGTAGGCCTGACCCTTGGTCACACCGGTGATCTGATCGTTGAGTTGGCCGTCGACGAAGAGCTTCATCCCCTCGGGGCTGACGGACGCCACGACCTGGTGCCACTGGTTGTCGTTGTACGCAGCCTTGGTCGTGATGACTCTCGTGCCGTCGCTGTACACCCCGAAGTTCAGGCGTCCGTCGTTCGACATATAGACGTTGCGGTCGTAGTTCTTCGAGAAGCCCGCTGCTGAGCTCTCGAAATCGAACAGCAGTCCGCCGCTTGTCGTCGACGTCTGGAACCACATCTCGGCGGAGTACGCGGAAGGTGCGGGCATCTTCGTGGTGGTGTCGACGCGTCCGGTCTCGGTGCCGTCGAGGGCCGTCGCGCCCGTGCCCTTCGACGTTCCCGACGGCAAGAGCTTCGCCCCTGCACGGAAGATCGGGCTGTTCGCGCCGGCAACGTCCTGGCCGATGGTTCCCAGCGGGTAGTAGAGCTGGGGTTCATCGGCGAGCACCGCGTTGGAATACGGTGGCGTCGGGTCGGCCACCGTCACGGTCGCCGTCTTGCTCGAGACGGTGTTGCCGTTGCCGTCTGTGGCGGTGAAGGTGTACTGCTGCTGCGAGCCGGCCGGAGCCGTCGTGTCCTCGAAGCTGACGGCGGGCAGGTTCCACCAGGTGGAGTCCACCTTCGTGGTGAGCAGAGGAGTGGTCGAACCGGCGCGGCGCAGCTCATAGGTGAGCGTGAGGTCGTCACGGTCCCAGTTGGCCGGGATCGACACCTTCACCCGGCCGGGGGTGAGAGACGTCGCGGTCGGCTGCCACTTGTCTCCGGAGAGGCGGGGGCCGTCTTTGGGACCGGCGGGAGGAGCGGTCGAGAATCGCACGAGTCCCTCGAACTGGCCGTTGTTGACGGAGCGGAACTCGCCTCCGATGGAGATCATGTTGCCCGTGCCGGTGATCGACAACCCGGCCTGACCGAGTCCGGTGGTGACACCGACCGCCCAGTCGGGAGACCACGCATACGGCGAAGGCGCGGGAGTTCCGCCCCAGTCCTTTCGGCCCGGTGCCGCCGGCTGAGGTGCGAGGGTCCCCCGGGCATCGGCCGTGTATGCCTCGGAATAACGGTGCACGCGCGGGGCCTGTTCCGGGTGGAGACCCAACGTCTCGCAGGTATGGGTGTGGCTCGTGGTGTAGACGACCTTGCCGGTCGAGTAGACGCCGTAGTGGTCGCCGATGCAGTCCGCGATCCAGCGGACCTTGCCGGTGCCGGCCTCGGCCGCGAAGGTGCCTTCGAGGTTGCCGGTGGCAGCGTCGGCATAGCCCCAACCGGTGCCGTAGACGCCGGTGGCATCGGTGGTGAGGCTGAAGGTTCCGGCTTTACCGGCGTAGATGCCGCTACCGGCGCCGTTCTTCACCGTCTTGGCCAGCTCCCACGCGGTGTTCAGCGTGCCGGTGGTCTTGTCGACGGCTCCGCTGCCACGCATCTCGGTGTTGCCGTTGATCTGCGAGAACCGTCCGCCGATGATGGTGTCCTTGCCGGCGGGGTCCATCACCATCGCATCCACCTGCAGGTCGGTCTGCGGGGCCCAGGGCAGGAGCGCGCCGTTCGCGGTGTTGAACGCGGCGAGGTTCTTCCGTGCGGTGCCGTTGGCCTGGCCGAACAGGCCGCCAGCGTAGACCGCGGTTCCGGATGTCGTGAGAGCGTAGACGCCCGATCCGCCGATCGACGGGACGAACCCGGCGACCAGCTCGCCGGTCTTCGCGTCGATCGCGGCGATGTTCCAACGGTCCTTGCCGTTGACATTGTTGAACGAACCGCCGATGTAGATGCGGCTGCCGTCGGGAGATGCGGCGACGGCCTTGATGACGCCGTTGACCTTCGGTGCGAACGGCAGCAGTGCCCCGGTGTTGATGTCGTAGGCGAGAACGTTCGACCGCGCGGTGAGGGCAGTGCCCGGAGCGGCTTTGGGCTCGCGGGCGTTGTCGAACTTGCCCACGGCGTAGACGGTGGAGCCGATGGTGGTCTGTGCCCAGACGTAGCCGTTGTCGATCTGCACCGTTGGAATCGGGTCGGATGTGACGACGTCACCGTCGCGTTGCAGCAGTGGCGGCAACGTCGGCGCGGCGTCGGCCGCCACGGCGACTCCACCCCCGAACGACACCAGCCCCGCCACGACCAAGATGCCGACGACGACACCAGCGGCCGCGGAGCGGGCGCGCTCAAGAACGTGATTGTTCCCCATGATTTTGTCTTCCCCAGTGATCTGATGCCGACGCGAGCGCCGACACGACATCGCAGTCACGCGCCGCGGAGGCTTCCCCAAGCCATGTGTTCCGCGATCGTCATGCATCTGCGAACCCCTGCCGGGACCAAGACAGTCCTCGACCGGTAAAACATTAGCAGCTGATATCGACGAAGCCTGAGTGTTAGATCTGGGTGCGTGAGCGGACGCGCTGTCGTGGCGCGCGCAGCTGCCGAAGTCGCGCGATCAGCAGGGCGGCACGCGTGAGCTCCACGCCGAGGATGGCCAGGGCGACGAGCGCCGCGATCCAGTAGAGCTCGATGACGTTGCCGACCTCGCCCGAATCGGCGTAGTCGGTGGTGGTCGACGGGGCCGCGGGGAGGGAGGGGGCGGCATCCGCCGTCCGAGTCGCGTACGTGACCCCGAGCTGGTCGGCGATCGTCTCGAGGTTCGACTCGTCGATCACCGAGAGAGCGTCGGCGCCCTGGTACTGGATGTAGTCGCCGCCCTGATCCGAGACGCCGCCCGTGGTGATGCGCATCGGCCCGCCCTCGGCGGTGCCGTAGCCGAACACGGCCCCCGAATCGGTGTACTTCTCGCTCGCGCTGAACGACTCCGGCGCGGTGTCGACCGTCTGCTCCCCGTCGCCGAAGTAGAAAACCATGCGCGAGCGGTCGGGAGACGATTCGGCTGCCGAGGCGAGGGTTTCCGACAGCAGGGGGGCGGCGATGCCGATCGAGCTGCCGCGTGACTGGCTGGTGACCTCGGGGCGCAGCACCCCGAGGGAACCCAGGAGTGCCGTGGTGTCCGTGGTCAGCGGCATCCTCAGCTCGGCCGCGGCATCCGAGGTGATGAGGGCGAAGCGCGCTCCCGGATACTCCTCCACCAGAGCGCGCACGTCTGCACGGATGCCGTCGAGCCGCGGTTCGCCGTCATCCCAGTCCTCAGCCACGATGCTCGCCGTCGTGTCGACCACGAGCACGATGTCGGTATCCGTCGCGAGGGTCTGGGTCGCTCCCCCGGGGATGCCAGGACGCATGAGCATCGCGAAGCAGGCGAGCACCAGAAGCAGCCGCATGGCCCACAGGGCACGATGCCCGGCCAGCGCGCGACGATCGGTGATCGGCACCCCGGCGGACTTCGGCGGACGCACCAGCACCCAGACGGCGGCGACGGCGACGGGGGCGCATAGAAGAACGACGAGCAGCGGGTTGAGCACGGGTTGGAGGATCACAGTCGCACCCTCCACAGCACCACGACGAAGCCGAGCAGGCAGATCGAGAGCAGCACGATCCACAGGTTCGGGGTGTCGGTCCAGACCACCTGCGCCTCCCCGCGCAACTCGGTCGCCTCCTGTTCCTGCACCTGGGTGACGATGTCGGAGACGGTGGTCGTGTCGCGCAGGCCGAATGCGGCGCCGCCCGTCGCCTCGGCCGCAGCGCTCAGCTCGTCGCTGACATCGGCATCCTTGCCCTGGACCGGGTTCAGCGCGAAGACTCGCACGTCCTTCGAGGCGGCGTAGGCGGCGGCCTCGTCGAGCGTGACGATCGAGGCGCCGTTGACCTCGTTGTCGGTGGCGAAGATGACGGAGCGTGAGCGCTCGGCGTCCGGGTTGTCGAAACCCATCGTGCAGGCGGCGAGACCGTCGCCGATCAGGGAGGCGCCGTCGCCGTTGAGGGTGCCGACCCAGTGCTCCGGGACCTGATCGACGTAGTCGAAGCTCTGCGTCATGCTCTCGATGTGCTCGCGCACGAAGTCGTAGTCGTCGGTCAGGGGGAAGATCTGCACGGGGGAGCTGTTGAAGATCGTCAGTCCGATGCGTTCGCCCTCGAAGCTGTCCAGAAGCTCGTCGAAGACGTTCAGCACCTCCACGTCGACCTCGGTCATGGAACCGGAGACGTCGAGGCACAGCATGATGTCTCGGCTGGTGTTGACGGGCTGGATCGTCTGCGCCGACATCGGCCGCGCAGCCACCACGCCCGCGACGATGGCGGCGGTCGCGCCGAGGGCGAGGATGCCGGACAGCGCGAGTGCTCTCCGCGTCAGCGCGCGGCGGAAGGAGGGCAGCGCGCGCACGCGCTCGGCACGGGCGATGCGCGCGGCGTCGGTGCCTCGGCTCGGGTCGCCCCGCCGGAGGCCGACGACGAGACCGATCGTGATCGCGAGCACCACGACCGCGACCGCGGCCGCGAGCATCCAGACGTTCGCTAGTGCCACGTGCGCACCACCGTCCTGGCGGCTTCGGCGCCGGCCACAGGATCGATCACCGGTCCCTGGCGGAAGATGCTCGGGTAGTAGTGCCTGCCGAGCGCATCGATGAGGGCGGGATGCACACCGCGGGCCACGAGATCGTCGAGTGCGAGCACCGGCGCCTCCAGGCCGCTGTACTCGTTCACGAAGGTGCGCACGGTGCGGCTCAGCTCGAGATTCGCCTGCCGGGCGGACATGCGGCGTTCGACGTACTCGGTCTCGATCTGCTGGATGCGCGCCAGGTACTCGGTGCGCAGCTGCGAGAGCACGTCGATGACCAGCGGCGCCTGCCCGGCGTTCGGGTCGGCGACCGCCAGGGTGCGCCGCGGTCGGGTGAGGACGATCAGCAACCACGCCCCCAGCACCAGTAGAGCCAGGATGCCGATTGCGAGCAGCATCCATCCCCAGCCGTACTGCGCCGGCGGATAGAGGTCGTCAGAGCCGGGCATTCGACCTCCGATTCAGCAGCGTCAGCAGCTGAGCGACGGCATCGTCCTGCCCGTCCAGCGTGGAGTGGCTGATCTCCATCCGGGTGAGGAGCTCGGCGAGGTGTGCGGCGTCGGCCTCGCGTTGCGCGGTCAGCTCCTGCACGATCTCGCGGTCGCCCTGCACGAATCCCGGCACCTGCCAGCGACTGTCGACGTCACTGCGGATGTGTCCGGTGGCGTGGTCCAGCACGGGCTCGGCGTCGCGCAGCGTGAGCCAGAGCACGTCGTGCTGCACGCGCAGTCGCCGCAGCATCCGTTCGGTCTCGCCGGTGACGGGGGCCTCGTCGGTGATCACGACCACGATCATGCGACGCGCGATCGTGCGGGTGACGAACGACAGCAGGCCATCACGGTCGCTCGGTGCGTCGCTCTGGTCGACGGCCCGATCGATCGTGCGCAGCGCGTGCTCGAGCGCCCCTTCGCTGCGGCCCGGCGCGAGGCGGCGCACCTTGGCGGCATCGCCGTACACCGTGGTGAAGTCGTCGCCGTGGCGCAGCGTCAGCACACCGAGCACTCCGGTCGCCAGGATCGCCAGGTGCTTCTTCGACTGCTCGTCTGCGGCGAGTGCTGACATCGAGCGCCCGGTGTCGACCACGAACAGCACGGTGTGCATGCGGGTCGCGCGCGAGCGCTTCACCAGGGGCGTTCCCAGCCGCGCGGTCGCCCGCCAGTCGATGTCGCGCACCTGATCGCCGTACTCGTACTTGCGCAGGTCTTCGAAGTCGAGGCTCCGCCCGCGCAGCAGCGACGCGTAGGCGCCGTCGAGCGCGTGCAACGACTTGCGCGTCGAGTGGATGAAGAGCTTGCTCTTCACCTGCGTGATCAGGCTGGCCATGGAGATGTCAGGGTGTGGGGACCGACGCGAAGATCTGGTCGATGATCTCCTCGCTGCGGATTCCTTCGGCGTCGGCCTCGAACGTCAGCAGCACCCGGTGGCGCAGCACGAGGTGCCGGAGCTCGCGGATGTCTTCGGGCAGCACATGCGTGCGTCCCTTGAGCAGAGCCAGCGCTCGCGAAGCCTGGAGGAACGCGATGCTCGCACGCGGACTCGCGCCGTACTTGATGAAGCGGGCGCGTTCTTCGCCGATGTACGGCGCCGGGTTGCGGGTGACGTAGGCGATCGACACGATGTAGTTGCGGATCGCGGGGTCGACGTAGATGCGGCTCGCGACGTCCTGCAGCAGATGAACGTCGTCGAGGCTGACGGCGCTGGCGACGTGCCGGTCGGGGTCGAGCACACCCGAATCGATGCGGCTGAGCACCTCGAGCTCTTCGGCCGGGCTCGGGTATTCGACGATCTCTTTGAGCAGGAAGCGGTCCATCTGCGCCTCGGGCAGCTCGTACGTGCCCTCCTGCTCGATGGGGTTCTGCGTCGCGATCACGAGGAACGGCTTCGGCAGGTGGTGGATCTCGCCGCCGATCGTGGTCTGATGCTCCTGCATGGCCTCGAGCATGGCGCTCTGTGTCTTGGCGCTGGAGCGGTTGATCTCGTCGAGCAGCACGAAGTTCGCGTGCACCGGGCCGAGCACTGTCCGGAACGCTCCCGTCGCCGCGTCGTAGATCTGGTTGCCCGTGATGTCGCTCGGCAGCAGGTCGGGCGTGCACTGGATGCGCTTGAACTGCGCCTTCACGGTGTCGGCGAGAGTGCTGGCCGCGGTGGTCTTCGCCAGTCCCGGCACGCTCTCGAGCAGAATGTGGCCGCCGGCGATGAGCGAGATGAGCAGGCTCGTGCGCAGCCGGTCCTGACCGACCATCTTGGCGGAGTAGGAGGCGGAGATGACCCGCAGCACCTCGGACGCTCTGGCCATCTCGGCGTCGGTGGGTGCGCCGTTCGCCGTGGCGGGTGAGGCTGCGGGGGCAGGGGCCTGCGCGGGAGCGGGCGGAGGCGGAGGTGCCACCGGCTGCGGGGATGCGGCGTTCAGGTCGTGCATGCTCTCTCCTCCTGGGGAGCGCGGCGCTTCTCCCCCAGCCAGGGTAGTCGCCGCACCGAGGAGGAGAGCTGAGCGCCGTCACTGGCCGAACATGGACGAGGTCGCCGCGATCCATCCGAACGTGAGGGCGAGGATCGTCACGATGATCCAGATGCTCATGGCGATCGCGTTGAGGGCGATCCCCCATCCCGCCTGTGTGCGTGCGCGCGGCTCGCCTCGCAGCGAGACGATCCCGAGGATGAGTCCGATGGCGGGCGCGAAGAACGTCCAGCCGGCGAACACGGAGCAGATCCCGAGAACGAGACTGGCGGTGCCTTTGGCGGTCGACGTCGCAGCGACGGACGGCGCGGTGGTGGAAGGGGCGGGTGCAGAAGCAGTTGTTGACATGACATCCACGCTATGACGGGGTCTGTCGGCGGTCATCGGACTGGAGTACCCACGTCGTACGTCCAGCGGATGATTGCGCCGGTTCTCAGGTACGGGCGTCGGAGCGTGTTCCGGCAGCGTGGGCCGCTACGCCGACCGCCGGTCGAGGAACAGCAACTCGAGCGGTGAGGCCAGCAGCGCATCCACTCCCTGCGCGAATGCCTGGAAGTGAGGTGTGGCGAAGTGGGTGTCGAGCGCAGCCTGGTCGTCGAACGCCTCGCGCATGTAGAACGTTCCTGGCTCGCTGCGCGATTCGAACAGCACGTAATCCTGGTTGCCGGGCTCCGCGCGGGTCGGCTCGATCAGGCGCTGCAGCGCGGCGAGCAGTGCGTCTCGGCGACCGGGGAGGGCGCGCAGGATGGCGAGGCTGTACAGCGGGTCGGGCAGGGGTGAAGACATGATGTGGTCCTTCTCGTGGGATCGAGCACGGCAGGCTGCCGCGAGATCATTACTACTCGAAGGGGAGCAGTTACCCGCAAGGACTGCTGGTAACTTTCGGATACCATGAACGGGTGACTTCTCTCAGCACCTGCGCCGCCGGCAGGCCCCATGATGTCTACGACGCCCAGTGCCCGTGCCGGGGCATCCTCGATCTGCTCGCCGACAAATGGAGCGCGCTCATCCTCGGCGCACTCGAGGGCGGCCCGATGCGGTTCGGTGAGCTCAAGCGCAAGCTCGAGGGCATCAGCCCGAAGGTGCTCACGTCGTGCCTTCGGCGACTCGAAGACCGCGACCTCGTCGCCCGCGAGATCTTCGCCGAGGTGCCGGCTCGCGTCGAGTACTCGCTCACCGCCCTCGGCGCCGACGCGGCGAAGCCCCTGCAGAGCCTCCGTGATTGGGTCGAGTCGAACATCCAGCGCTTCCCCGATCTCTGAGATTCCGAGAGTGGGGTGGTTACCCGGAGGTGACTTGCACCCCTTGCGGGAAACCAGGTGCTCGTCGATACCGTCCTCGCATGACAGATCAGACACAGGCAACGAACGACCCGTACTACGCGCTTCCCGACGTGCCGAGCTTCGAGCTCCGCAGCTCCACCGTCGCTGACGGAACACCCTTCGCCGAGGCGCAGTACTCCGGAGTCTTCGGCGTCCCGGGCGGACGCGACATCTCTCCCGAACTCACCTGGTCGGGGTTTCCCGACGACACCCGGAGCTTCATCGTCACGGTCTTCGATCCGGACGCTCCCACCGGATCGGGATTCTGGCATTGGGCCGTCGGCAACATCCCCGCCACCACGACCCACCTCGTCGAGGACGCGGGCTCCGAGAGCCGGGAGCTGCTTCCCGCCGGTGCCGTGGCTTTCCCGAACGACGCCGGGCTCGCGCGCTACATCGGCGCCGCTCCGCCTGCCGGATCGGGCGTGCACCGGTACCACATCACCGTGACCGCGCTGGATGTGGCGCGGCTCGATCTGGACTCCGGTGCATCCCCGGCGCTCCTCGGCTTCACGGCGGGCCCGCACACGATCGCGCGAGCCACGCTCGTCGCGTACGCCGGGGAGTAGACCTCGGGCGGAGCACCCGCGTCCCGGGCGGGATTCTCCCTGTCGGGCGGAGCTTTCGTCTCGAGATCTCCGCCCGACGGCGAGAACTCCGCCCGTCGCGGGGCGTCCATTCGTGAGCAGGAGTGGGCGGAAGCAGCTGCGGGGTCAGGCTGGGCGTCAGGCTGCGGCGATGGTGGCGTCGGCGGTCGAATCCGAGACGACCGCCCGGCGACGGCCCACCCACACGACGAGGGCGGCGGCGCCGATGATGATCGCGGCGATCAGCAGCACGTAGAGGGCGACGCCTCCATACCCGCCGGGCTGGGCAGGGTTGAGGAACGGGTACGGATACCACGACGGCTCACCCGATGCCGGCGCGATCACGAGGTTCGCCCGGATCAGCGTGTAGATCACCCAGACGATCGGGAAGATGGCGGCGATGCCCACGGCGCTCCAGCCGAGAGCCCGCCGTCTCGGGGCGAACAGCACATCGGCCAGCATGATGATCGGCACCACCACGTGGAGCACCTCGTTCGACCAGCCGACCGTCGAGCCCTGGGGCAGCTCGATGCCGCGAAGCAGCAGGTTGTAGACCACGCCGGTGACGATCATGTAGGTGCTGGCGCACATCAGCAGGATCGCGAGCCACCGCGGTTCCGCCGTCGTGTCGCGATGGGCGAGCGCCCAGAACCCGCCACACGCCAACGCGACCACGGCGAGGACGTTCGACTCGATCGTGAAGAAGCTGAAGAAGTTCGAGATGACGGTCGGCAGATGCGCGCCCCACTCGGTCGTGGCCGCAGCGGCGATCTCGAGGGTGCGGATGAGCTGCGCGATGATCGCTGCCGCGGAGAGCACGGCTGCGGCGATGCGCACGTAGGGCCACCAGGTCGTCATGTTCGCCTCCGGTCGCAACTGTAGTGGCAGATTTCCGTAGACCGCGGCACCGATATATCGATATCGTCGAGGGGCTCGCCGCCTCCCGGCGTCAGGTGCGGCGACGCCACCGCAGACGGGTGATGAGCACGCCGAGCAGGCACAGCGCCCCGCCGAGGAACATCAATGGCGTCGGCACCTCGCCGAGGATCGCCCACGACATCAGGATCGCGATCGCCGGCACCACGTAGGTGGTCGCCGAGGTCTGCCCCGCGGTGCTGCGCTGCAGCACGTAGGCCCAGGTCGTGAAGGCGATCGCCGTGGGGAAGACGCCGAGGTAGACGACCCAGAGCGTCGCATCCAGAGGTGCCGTTTGGAGCGCGCCGATGAGGTTGCCGATCCAGGGCAGCAGCGCGATGGTGCCGACACCCGCTCCGAGCCAGGTGAGGGTGGTCGGGTCGACGCCCGAGGTGAGCAGCCGCTTCTGCACGAGCGTGCACCCGGCGTACATGACCGCGGCGAGGAGGGCGAGCAGCAGGCCGGTGATGTCGGGGCCGGCACTGGTGGACGAGTTCATGCCGATCAGGACGACACCGAGGAACGCGATGGGTGCGCCGATCACGAGCGGCTTCGGGAACCCCTCGCGCAGGAAGAGTCCGCTGAAGACGACGACCATGAGGGGCGCGAGGTTCACGACCATCGCCGCGGTGCCGGCGTCGAGCGTGAGCTCGGCGCTGTTGAGGGCGAGGTTGTAGACGCAGAACCAGCCGACGCCCCACACCGCGATCAGCAGCCAGTGCCGACGCTCCGGTATGCGGATGCCGTGGCGCACGGCGATGATCGTCAGCACGACGGTGCCGACGGCCATCCGCAGCAGGGCCAGTGCGCCGGGGTCGTAGTGCGGGCCTGCACCGCGGATGCCGATGAAGGCCGAAGCCCAGAGCACCACGGTGACGAGCGCCGCGACGAGCACGAGCGCGCCCTGCTTCTTCGGCGCATCGGTGCTGTTGGTCGCGCTGGTTCGCGTGTGGATTCCGGGGTCCCCGGATGCGGCTTCTGCCATCCTTCGATCCTGGCAGGGGCGTCCGACATCGGTCGAGCCGTCGAAGCGACATCCGCCGATGCATTTCGGACGATCCGAGACGATGGCCCGTGAGCGGAGATTCACGAGATCTTCCCGACCGGTTCACGTATCTCTCCCGAGTGGAGAAAAAGTTCCGTTCGATCACCTTCCTCATCCGTGGATATTGTGGCGTCGTATGAACGCGGAAACCCGCACTTCACAGGGAAAGCCCAGCGTCAAGTAGGCCATTCGGGGGACAGACAAGACTCACAGCTGACGGATAGAGTCCCGAGCGAGTACCGCCGCAAGCCCACGGTCGAAGCGTGACGGTCCTGTTTCGAGGTCGTGGTTTGCGTGCATCCTGACGTGCGTGTACGCGCATATGCGCATGCGCCGCGACTCGTTCTGGGGCGCCATCGCAGCGTCGTGATCTTCACGCGGTCCGATCCCTCTCGTGTCCTCCTGGAGAAGAGTCCTGCGATGAAGACCAGACCTCACCGTCGGCGCCTGCGTTTCGCACCGGCGCGGCGGCTCCCGTTCGCGTTCGCCGCCATGCTGATGACGACCGTCGTCGCGGTCGGTCTCTTCCAGCCGCTCGAAGCGTCAGCGGCGACCGCCGCATCGGCCGCGCGGACGCAGGTGTCCGCGCCGGCGGGTCTCTTCACCCCGTCGACGGATGCCGCCGGTGTGGTCACGCAGTTCACCGATGGGGGTCCGGCTGTCCAGGAGGCGGCGAGGCAGGCGCTGCTCAAGGGTGGGCAGAGCATCGAGAGCTTCATCACCACGGGGCAGCACGAGGCGATCGCACAGGACTACCGCCTCATCGCGCTGCGACTGAGCCTCGCGGGCGGGCGCGCCGTCCGTCAGCAGGCGGAGGCGGTGCTGACGGCGAACAATCCGGACCAGCTTCGTGCCTTCGTCACAGAAGGGTGGAAGGACGCCTGGGAGGTCGACGACCGCTCGGCGGCGTATGTGCTTGCGGACACCGGAACGCCGACGGTCCAGCGCGAGGCGAACAAGGCTCTGGACTCGGATGACTCGAGCGCGGTGTCGCAGTTCCTGCTGATCGGTCAGTACGACGCGAAGATCATCGACGACCGCGCGGCGGCCTACGTGCTCGCCTCCACGGGATCGCCGAGTGTGATCGCCGCCGCGGAGGCAGCGCTCGATGCGACGCTCCCGGACGGGTCCGAAGACGCACAGGCCGTGGCGGATTTCCTGCGTTACGGGCAGTTCGTCGCCGGGGCGCGCGACGCCGAGGCGGCGACCATCGCCCAGCTGACGAACCAGGTGATCGCGGCGAACATGGTCGCTCAGGAAGAGCGTCGCAACGCCGACAACGCCTCCGCGCAGGCGGTCCTCGCGGCCAAGCTCGCGAAGGAGGCCACGCAGCGCGCCGCCCAGCAGGCCGCCGCCGCGCAGGGCAACGCCGAACAGGCCAGCGCCGCCGCGAGCAGGGCAGCCGGTCTCGCCCGTCAAGCCGCCGACGCGGCAGATCTCGCCGTGCAGGCGGCTGCGGCAGCGCACCAGGCGATGAACGCGTCGATGAGCGCGGCGGGAACAGCCGCATCCGCGGCTGCGCGCGCCAACCGGGCGGCGGCGAACGCTGATGGTGCGGCGGCGAATGCGGCGGGCCAGGAGGGCATGGCGGCTGCGGCACGGGCAGAGGCGGAGAAGGCGCGCGACGCCGCAGACAAGGCGGCGAAGGCCAAGCGTGCAGCGGCCGAGGCGGAGACGGCGACGAATGCGGCGAACCGCGCTGCGCAGGCTGCGGGCGCCGCGGCCGGCTACTCGGGCGAGGCGGCCGGATATGCGATGGAAGCCTCTCAGGCGTCGGGAGTGTCATCGGCCGCTGCCGCGCAGGCGCGGGCTGCTGCGGCCAAGGCGAACGCGGCCAAGAACCGCGCGGCATCCGCCACGGCGCGGACGGACCGCCTTGCCGCCGAGACCTCGGCTGTCGCTCAGCAGGCCCGTGATGCGGCCGGGCGTGCGGCCGACAACGCCAACGCCGCGGCGATCGAGGCAGACACGGCCGCGGCCCAGGCCGGTGTTGCGCAGGGGGCTGCTGCTCGGGCGACCGCTTCTTCGGCGAAGGCGGCGGCCGCTGCTGAGGCCGCGACGAAGGACGTCGAGCTGGCGAAGACCATCTTCGACCTGGCGCGGAAGGCCGATGCGGAGCGTCTGGCCGCAGAAGAGGAATTCGGGCTGGCGCAGGCGGAGATCGCCGCAGCAGAGGAAGCCGAGGAGAAGGAGCTCAAGGACGAGGCCAAGAAGGAGGGCGCAGCCGCCGTTGCGGAGAGCAGCGCGTTCCTGAAGAAGATCACCGCTCCGGATGCGAACCTGCAGGAGCTGCTGCCGGAAGCGCGCTCGGCCATGCTCGCCCTGATCACGTCGGGAACCCCGTGGATTGCCGCTGCGGCCGAGCAGGCTGTCGTCGGCAATGACGAGGCCGTCGTCGAGTTCTTCAAGAACGGGTACGGCGTCGCGCTCGAGCAGGATCAGTGGGACGAGGCGAAGGCCCTGCTGTATGAGGGCGACAACACGATGCTGCAGGACGAGGCCTATGACGTCCTCGAGAACGGCGAGGAGTACGTCGCGGCGTTCCTCAACGAGCGGCTTCCTGAGATCCGCGACCTCGAGAACCGCCAGATCGCATTCGTGCTCGCCACCGAGGGGGGACCGGCCATGCAGCGCGCGGCGAACCTCGCGCTCGATGCCGACGACCCCGCGGTCCTCGCCAAGTTCATCGCGGAAGGACAGTACGACGCACTGGAGATCGACCAGCGGGCGGCAGCCTTCGCGCTCAGCACGTCGGGCGGCCCCGAGGTGCAGGCGGCCGCGAACATCGCGCTCGAAGGTTCCCAGACGGCGCTGAAGAGGTTCCTCGAGCAGGGCCAGTACGAGGCCGCCAAGCGCGACAACGACACGGCAGCTCACGTGGCGCAGATGCAGAGCATGTTGCACCTGGCCGACCAGCAGGCTGCGGCCGCGCGGGAGGCGGCCGCGCTTGCGGAGAAGGCGGCGGCGACCGCGCGGCAGGCGGCGGCCGAGGCACAGGCGAGCGCCGACCTGGCTCGGAAGTATGCGCAGGAGGCGCAGGGCTGGGCGGCCCAGGCGGCTACCTCGGCCAACCAGGCGACCGCTTCGGAGAACGAAGCGCGACAGTCGTCGCAGCGAGCGCATCAGGCGCTGACAGCCGCTACTGCGGACGCGAAGAAGGCCAACGGGTTCGCTGCGCAGGCGACGTCGTCGGCGCAGTCGGCTAGTGCCGCAGCAGCACGGGCCAACGATGCCGCGAGCCGTGCGGCCACGTCGGCGACGAACGCAGGGCTGGACGCGGAAGCTGCGGTGAAGGCCGCGACGGAGGCTCGCGAGATCGCGGCATCGAAGCAACGCGCGGAAGATGGGGCCGACAACTACCCGCCGCCTGCCGGCAAAGAAGGGGAGCTCACCCAGGCGCAGATCGATGCCGCGTACGCGCTCGGTGGAGACGCAGAGGTGCAGCGGCTGAAGGACGCCCACGCGTTGACACAGCCTGATGCCCTGCTGAACTTCATCATCCAGGAGGGCGGCAAGGTTCTCCTCGACCTCATCGGTGTGACCGACATCATGGACTGCGTCACCAAGGGCGACATCGGTGCGTGCTTCATGACGCTTATCGGGTTCGCGCCCTGGGGCAAGCTTGCCAAGCTCGTCGAGTCGATCCCGCTGATCATGAAGCTCGCCGACAAGGTTGTGGGCTTCGTCAACAAGGTCGGCGACGCGTTCAGCCTTCTCAAGAAGAACAAGACCAAGACCGACGAAGTCGCCGGTGAGTGCATGGTTCGACCCGGTTGCGATCCCATCGACGCCTACCGGTTGACTAATCCGCCAGGTGCAACAGCGAACGAAAAGGGTCAGCTGGGTGAGTATGCCGCCGGTATCGTCATCGGGTCCCCGAAAGAGGTATTTGACAAGGCTTTGTATGGCACCACGCGAACGCGAATCACCGACTACGCGAACGAAACCATGATCATGGAGGTGAAGAACGTCGCGACACAGCACTACAGCACCCAGATCAAGGATCTACTTAAGATCACCGGCGCTACGAACAGGTCAGAGTTCGTGCTGGTGACGAGGCCCGATACTCATCTGACTGCTCCCCTTATCAAAGCACTGTGTCGAGCCGACCTCGGATTCGAGGTGATGGTCAAGCACCTCCCGATCGTTGTCGGTGGGGAGTTGTCCACCAACAAGCTGGTGTGCCCAGGGGGTTGAGCGCGAATGTCCTACGATCTTCACATCTACGGCCGGGAATCGCTTCCGCCGGACGAGCTGTCCGGGGTGGTCGCCCAGGTCGACGGCCTGAAAGCAGAACTCGATCAACCCTCAGGAGTCGTGACAGCGACGGTCAAGAGGCGATCCGGGCTTTGGTCTTCTCGCGAGCAGTGTTTCACCGTCGATGGACCGTTTGACCTCGATGCCGAAGACGTCCCCGGGCTAGGACCTTCGACCGGGCCCGGCGTGATGTACTCAGTCTCCGTGGATGGCGGCCGTCCCGATGACATTTCCCTCGCGCTGTCTTTCGCCGAGGTTCTTGCTCGTCGACTTGGAGGATCAGTAGTTGATCCCCAGAGGGCGGAGGTGCCACCTGCATCTGTGGCTTCGCAGTCTGCAGCGGGAGAGGCATCCACACGAAAGCTCTGGATGCACTTCAGCTGGTTCCGTCTCCGGGATGGACGTGCGGACCTTGCCGGCGAGTACCTGCGGGCGGCTCGGCGTTCTTTTGAGCTGGGTGTTCCTGTTCGCTTCGGATCATACGAGCCGATGCAGGGTCGCTTCCCGCGGGACCCGGACGAGAGATTCACCGAGACGTATGAAATGGAGTGCGACGCAACGCCTCTCTACTTTGCGAACAAGTCGATCTCGGAAGGAAGCATCGCCGGATGGTCGCTCGATGGACGGATGCGCTACCAGAGTGCTCAGCTCTCCGTTCGCTTCGAATCAGTGCAAAAGGCGAGTCTTGTCGCGGCCTCGCGCGACTTCTTCGTAGACCTGGCGCGGCGGTCTCAGAGCTTCTTCGGCTTCGTCGAGCTGAACGACCGTCAGGACGCAGACGCAGGGGTCGGGCACTTCGAGGGTGGATGGGGAGGGCTACCAGCTGACCCGCAATGGATGACGTGGTACGGGTCGGAATACGGCGAGATGGTGCGTCCTTACCTGGACGAGCGTGGGACCTTGGAGGAGTTCGAAGGCGGCACGCTCCATCGTTGGACCGAGCATCCTTGCGAGGCGAAGGACATTCGTGCGCAACTGGGCCGTCGCGGCTGGTTGCGCCCCGACTTCTTCGCGGTCGTGGAGGGGAGGACAGTGCGAGCGCCGGCAAAGAGGATGCCTCCGTCACTGCGCCCGCCCGAGCCCGGATCTGCGGAAGCCCTGCGTCTTGAAGCACTGTTTGCTCACAAGAGGGCACACAGGCGTTGGACGTCATGAGACGACCGAATCTCTTGAAAGGCATTGCATGTTCTCGTTGAAGTCTCGCCGTCGTGCGCGCATCAGCGCGGTTGGCATCGCGTCCGCGTTGGTGTCGGCGTTGCTCGTCTCGGTTCCGGTGTCGTCGGCGGTCGCTGATGACGCTCCGGGGTTCCTGGTGGAGTCGGGGGCGTATCCGGATGGGTCGTCGGTGGGTGCGGCGAACGGCATCGTTCTGAAGGACGGGAACGGTGGGTTGCGTGTCGTGACCTGTCCGGTCCCGATTCCGGTCGGTGCCGGGCTGGTCGAGGTCGAGTTCGAGAAGTCGGGTAAGCGCGCGAAGGTGTGCTTCGAGACGGTGTTCCGTCCGGCCGTGTTGAACCTGGAGATCGCGGCGTCGTTCGGGGTGAAGGCCGGCAAGCAGCCGATGGCTGTGACGTATTCGGTGGCGGGTGGTCCGGAGGAGGATATCTCGGTGCCGGCGGGCGGACGTCGCAGTGTTGATACGGGCTTGACGGGTCAGTCGACGATCGTGGTGATCGAGGTGAAGGCCGACCCGGCCGTGGATGTCCCGGCGACGACGACCACGCATCCGCGGACGGCTGTCACGAAGATCCGCACGGGTCTGGGCTCGTGCACGGGAACGCTGGTGGACCGGTCGTGGGTGCTGACCGCGGCGAGTTGTTTCGCGGCCGACCCGGCAACGCTTGTCGCGGGTGCTCCGGCGGCTCCGGCGAGGGTGTTGTTCGGTCCGGATGTCGCGAACGACAAGACGATGAGCGGTGCTGGGGATCTGGGTGTGAAGATCACCCACGTCGAGCCGGCCGGCAACGGTCAGGACGCGGTGCTGGCGAAGCTGGAGACGGCGGTGGATGACATCACTCCGATGCCGGTCGCCACGACCGCTCCGGTCGCGGGCCAAGACGTGGCGTTCACGGGCTTCGGCCGCACGAACAACGTGTGGGTCCCTCTCGCGTCTCGCACGAACACCTACCCGGTCACGGCGGTCAACGCCGCGACCGTGACTGGTTCGGCATCCGGTGCTTCCCTCTGCCTCGGCGACGGCGGCGCCCCCGGCGTCCGCAACGTCGATGGAACCGACACGCTCGTCGCTGTCGCCTCCCAGTCGACGCAGACCGGTTGCTACGGCTCCGGCCTCCCCGCAGGCACCGCTTCGACCATCGCGACACGCGGCGACATCATCGCCGGATGGGTGGCCGCCACGGTCCAGAAGGGGCTCGACACGACCCCGGTCGCCGCTGCGGATCAGACCCTTGCGCAGCAGATCGTGGCGACCGGCCGCGTGAGCGGAACCGAGGCGCTCGCCCAGATCCAGGCGTATGCCGACGGCTTCAAGCGCGGCCACCTGATCGGCGGACAGGTTCGTGACTGCACGATCGACCCCGTGATCCTCTCCGCTTTGAAGAAGGTCGTCGTCGATCAGAACTTCTCGATCACGATCTCTTCTCTCAACGAGTACTGCACCACGGCGACCCCGTCGGCCACGAGCTACCACGCGAAGAACAGTGGCGGTCATGCTGTCGACATCAGCGTCGTGAACGGCGTCGCCGCGACCGGCAACACGGCGCAGGACCAGGCTCTGACGACCGCCATGTTCACCGCGCTGCCGGCACCGGCGGGCATCGGTCAGGTCACGTGCCGCCCGGCGCTCACGGTTCCGAACGGCTGGGCGCAGACCGAAGAGGACTGCACGCACAACCACTTCGAGTACCACGGCGTGCCGCTCACACCGGCGAAGCCCTCGTTCGATCTGAACAGCGATGGCAAGGCTGACGTGATCGGGATCACCTCGTCCAATTCGCTCTACATCTATCACGGCAACGGCAACGGCGGATGGACGACCCAGACCTCCGTCAGCGCGGGATGGGCCTCGGCCAAGACGCTCATCCACGGCGACTACAACGGTGATGGCAAGGGCGACATGATGGTCGTCAACACCGACGGCACCCTCTGGTACTACCAGGGTGATGGTGCGCTGGGCTTCCCGACGAAGGCGCTGGCTGCCCGCGGATGGGATACGAAGGGCCTGATCACGGGTGGGATCGACTTCAACGGAGACAAGAAGGCCGACCTCGTCGCCCGTGAGTCCGACGGCCACCTCTACGCCTACCCCGGCAACGGGAACGGAACCTTCGGCGCCAAGATGAAGATCGGCCATGACTGGGGTGGGATCTCTCGGGTCCTCGTCGGCGACTGGACCGGCGACGGCAAGGGCGACATCCTCGCCACGACGACGACCGGACTCCTTCGCATCTACCCGGGCAACAACGTGACGCTCACCGGCGGTCCGCAGGTCGGCAATGGCTGGAACAACATCTCGGCGATCACCGGCGGCGTCGACTACGGCCTGGACGGCAAGGCCGACCTGTTCGGTCGGACCGGCGATGGCGGACTGTACGTATACCCCGGCCTCGGCATCTCCGGTTTCGGCGCCTCCACACGCGTCGGCAACGGGTGGACCTCGCTCCGCCTGTTCAGCTGAGCCCAGTCTCGCGGACTCACATTCCTTGAAAGGCATTGCATGTTCTCGTTGAGATCTCCCCGTCGTGGTCGTGTTGCGGCTGTGGGGGTGGCGGCGTTGGTGTCGGCCTTGCTCGTCTCGGTTCCCATGACCTCGGCAGTCGCCGATGATGCTCCGGGGTATCTCGTGGAGGCGGGGCTGTATCCGGATGGGGCCGCGGTCGGTCCGGCCGCCGGGATCGTTCTGAAGGACGGGAACGGTGGTCTGCGTGTCGTCACGTGCGCGGCGGGGACTGGGCAGGTCGAGGTGGAGTTCGAGAGGTCGGGCAAGCGGGCGAAGGTGTGCTTCGAGGCGGTGTTCCGTCCGGCGGTGTTGAATCTGGAGATCGCGGCGTCGTTCGGTGTGAAGGCCGGTGCGCAGCCGATGGATGTGACCTATTCGGTCGCGGGTGGTCCGGAGAAGGAGATCCCAGTGCCGGCGGGCGGGCGTCGCACGGTTGACGAGCTGCAGACGGGTCAGTCGACGATCGTGGTGATCGAGGTGAAGGCCGACCCCGCGGTTGACGTGCCGGCGACGACGGCCACGCATCCGCGGACCGCTGTCACGAAGGTCCGCACGGGTCTGGGTTCGTGCACGGGAACGTTGGTGGATCGGTCGTGGGTGCTGACGGCGGCGAGCTGTTTCGCAGCTGATCCGGCGACGCTGGTCCCGGGTGCCCCGGCGGCTCCGGCGCGGGTGCTGTTCGGCCCCGATGTCGCGAATGACAAGACGATGAGTGGCACCGGGGATCTGGGTGTGAAGGTCGCCCACATCGAGCCCGCCGGCAACGGTCAGGATGCTGTTCTGGCGAAGCTCGAGACCGCAGTGGACGACATCGCCCCCATGCCGATCGCGACATCGGCACCTGCCGCGGGTCAAGACCTCGCCTTCACCGGCTTCGGCCGCACGAACAACGTCTGGGTCCCCCTCGCCTCGCACACGAACACCTACCCCGTGACGGCCGTCAACACGGCCGCGCTGACGGCTGCAGCGGCCGGTGCTTCTCTCTGCCTCGGTGACGGCGGCGCCCCCGGCGTCCGCGATATCAACGGCACGAAGACACTCGTCGCTGTCGCATCCCAGGCATCACAGGCCGGCTGCTACGGCTCCGGCATCCCCGCCGGCACCGCAACCGTCACCGCAACCCGCGGCGACACCCTCTCCGGCTGGGTCGCCGCCACCATCCGCAACGGCCTCGACACGGTGGTCGTGCCGGCGGCGACCAAGG
Source organism: Microbacterium sp. TPU 3598 (assembly GCF_002356155.1). Classification (NCBI taxonomy): domain Bacteria; kingdom Bacillati; phylum Actinomycetota; class Actinomycetes; order Micrococcales; family Microbacteriaceae; genus Microbacterium; species Microbacterium sp. TPU 3598. The sequence goes on from NZ_AP017975.1 coordinate 161,440, forward strand.
TCCTCGCTCAGCAGCTCGTCGACAGCGGCCGCATCACCGCGGAGCCGAAGATCATGACGCAGCTTCAGGCGTACGCGGCGGGCAAGGTGAGGGGAAACATCGTCGACAACCAGGTTCGCGACTGCACGATCGACCCGGTCCTCCTCGAAGCGTTGAAGAAGGTCGTCGTCGACCAGGGCTTCTCGATCACGATCTCTTCGCTGAACGAGTACTGCGTCACTCCGGGGGCTGCGAAAGCGGACTATCACTCGCGGAACGGCGGCGGATACGCCGTCGACATCAGCGTGGTGAACGGCGTGGCTTCGACAGGCAACACGGCACAGGATCAGGCGCTGCGAGCGGCGATGCTCGCGGCATTGCCTGCACCCAGCGGGATCGGACAGCTCAGCTGCCGCCCGAGGACCACGACACCTGCGGGATGGTCGCAGTTCGACGCCGCCTGCACGCACAACCACTTCGAGTACCGGGGGTCCGTCGCGGCTGCAGCGCCGGTGATCAAGCCCTCGTTCGACGTGAACAGCGATGGCAAGCCCGACGTTCTGTCGGTCTCGGCGTCGAATCACCAGCTCTACCTCTACCTGGGTAGCGGGACGGGTGGCTGGACCCAGCAGTCGACAGGCAGCGCCGGTTGGGAAGCGGTCACCGCGATCGTCCACGGAGACTACAACGCGGACGGCAACGGCGATATCGTCGCGACCTGGAATGACGGCAGCATCTGGTTCTACGAGGGTGATGGGGCGAACGGCTTCGTCGGCAGATCACTCATCGGCTCGGGTTGGCCCGGAACGGCGCTGCTCACCGGAGGCGTCGACTTCAACGGCGACGGACGCGCCGACCTCATCGGCCGCGGCACCAACGGGAACATCTACCTGTATGCGGGAAACGGCGCGGGGAGCTTTGCAGCCGGGGTGCATTTCAACGCCGGCTGGGGGCATATGACTTCTCTGCTCGCCGGCGACTTCAACGGCGATGGCAAGGGCGACCTCGTCGCTCGCGACTCCAACGGCCTGCTGTGGCGATTCCTCGGCGACGGCGTAAATCTCACGACGCCGACGCAGGTCGGCAACGGCTGGAACATCATGACCGTGATCACCGGCGGGCTCGACTACACCGGTGACGGCATCGCCGACATCCTGGCCCGCCAGACCACGGGTGCGTTCTGGATCTACCCGGGCACAGCCACAGGATTCACGGGCCCGACCAACCTCAACAGCGGGTGGAACGCTCTCCGTCTGCTCAGTTGAACGGCTGCTCTTTTTGCAGACAGACATCACTCACGCGTCCTGAACCCCAGGCTTCTTGAAAGGCATTGCATGTTCTCGTTGAGATCTCCCCGTCGGGGCCGCATCACGGCTGTGGGGGTGGCGGCGGCGTTGGTGTCGGCGTTGCTCGTCTCGGTCCCCGTGAGTTCTGCGGTGGCGGATGACGCTCCCGGGTATCTCGTGGAGTCCGGAGCGTATCCGGACGGGGGTTCGGTGGGTTCGGCCGCGGGCATCGTTCTGAAGGATGGCAACGGTGGTCTGCGTGTCGTCACGTGCGCGGCCGGGACCGGGCAGGTCGAGGTCGAGTATCAGATGGCCGGCAAGAAGGCGAAGGTGTGCTTCGAGGCCGTGTTCCGTCCGGCGGTGTTGAATCTGGAGATCGCGGCATCGTTCGGGGTCAAGGCCGGCGCGCAGCCGATGGATGTCACGTACTCGGTCGCGGGTGGTCCGGAGACGGAGATCCCGGTGCCGGCCAACGGACGTCGCACGGTCGACCAGAATCAGACTGGTCAGTCGACGGTCGTGGTGATCGAGGTGAACGCGGTGTCTACCGACGTCCCTGCGACCACCACCACGCACCCGCGGACGGCGATCACGAAGATCCGCACGGGTCTGGGATCCTGCACGGGCACGTTGGTGGACCGCTCGTGGGTGCTGACTGCGGCGAGCTGCTTCGCGGCCGACCCGACGACCCTCGCTGCGGGTGCCCCTGCCGCTCCGGCACGGGCGTTGTTCGGCCCGGATGTCGCGAACGACAAGACGATGAGCGGCACCGGCGATCTGGGCGTGAAGATCACTCACCTGGAGCCCGCGGGCAACGGTCAGGACGTGGTTCTGGCGAAGCTGGAGGCACCTGTCGATGACATCACCCCGATGCCGGTCGCGACGGCCGCCCCGGTCGCAGGCCAGGACATCGCGTTCACGGGCTTCGGGCGCACCGCATCCGTCTGGGTCCCGCTCACCTCTCGGACGAACACCTACCCGGTCACGTCCCTCAACACGGCCACAGTGACCACCGCAGCCTCCGGTGCTTCGCTCTGTCTCGGTGACGGCGGCGCCCCCGGCATCCGCGACATCAACGGCACGAAGACACTCGTCGCTGTCGCGTCGCAGGCATCACAGGCTGGCTGCCACGGCTCCGGCATCCCCGCAGGCACCGCATCGATCACGGCGACCCGCGGCGATGTCATCGCACCCTGGGTCACCGCGACCATCGAGAACGGCCGGAAGCTCGCCGGAATCAGCGCCGGTCAGGTGCTGGAGATCGAGAGCATCGCTCAGGCGGGCGCGTGCATGTCGACCAAGAACGCAGCGTCGAACTCTTCAGCGGGGCCTGTGGTGATTCCGTCGAGCTGCACGCTCATCGGCCAGATGCGTCGGTGGGAGCTCGTAGAGGTCACTCCGACCGTCTTCGCCCTGCGCAACTACGTCGACCGCGCGATGTGTGCCGCGAGTTCGGATGCCGCAGGCAGCGCCCTCGTGCAGGCCGCCTGCGCGCCCGCCGATCCGAAGCAGCAGTGGACGTTCCGCGAGCAGGCCGCCGGCACGGTGAGTGTCGTGAACATCGCGTCCGGCAAGGTTCTCGCAGCGCCCTCGACGACGGCCATCACGCTGAAGACGGATTCCGGCGCGAACGTCGATCGATGGAAGTACACGAACGTCGCGAAGATGCGTTACGACGCTGCCACCGTGGGAAGCTACGTATCGTTGCGCACGGCCGTCGGAGGCAAGTCCCTCACCGCGACCACCACCGCCCAGGCGAACGTCAAGGATGTCGTCGCGACGTCACCTCTCGCGTTGCGCCAGGAATCGACGTTCCGGGTCGTGAAGGGTCTGATCGATCCGCAGTGCGTCAGCTTCGAGTCGATCGCCTCGCCGGGCAAGTTCCTGAACATCTCCACGACGGCAGACGGAAACATCGTGCTGGTCGCGCCTTCTCCCACCAGTACGCGCAACGCGACCTGGTGTGCGCAGGATGCGGCGCACGGAGTCGGCTTCTCGTTCCCCGCGGCTCGCGATTCCTGGCGGATGCTGCGTTCACACAAGAACGGTCTCGTCTACGGCGGCGCCAGCTTCAATGCGGGCGTGCCCAACGGCGATGATCAGGCCGGCTACGTTCCCGATACCGCATGGGTCATCGGCGAGCCCTGGGCCGCGCCCACGTTCGCAGGAGGTCAGGTCTTCGAGATCGAGAGCATCGGCCAACCAGGCACATGCTTCTCGACGAAGAGCGCGGCCTCGAGTCCGAACGCCGGGGCTGTCCTGGCTCCTGTGGGCTGCACCCTGAACCCCCAGATGCGCCGCTGGGAACTGATCGAGATCACACCGACCGTGTTCGGCCTGCGCAACTACGCACATCACCCCATGTGCGCCGCGAGTTCGGATGCTGCGGGCAGCGGGGTCGTGCAGGCTGCGTGCGCTACGACTGACACTCGTCAGCAGTGGACATTCGCCGACCAGCCCTCGGGCGGAGTGAGCATCGTCAACGTCGCCTCCGGCAAGGTGCTCACAGCGCCGACATCGACGACTCTCACCTTGCGGGCCGCCACGGGCGCGAGCGTCGAACGATGGACGTACAAGAACGTCACCAAGATGCGTTCCGACGTCGCGACGATCGGCAGTTACGTTTCGCTGCGCACCGTCGTCGGTGGGAAGTCCTTGACGGCCGTGCCTGCCGCGGCGCAAGCATCCGTCGGCAACGTCACTGCCTCCTCACCGCTCGCTCAGCGTCAAGCAGCGACGTTCCGGGTAGTGCAGGGGCTGGTGGATCCACAGTGCTACAGCTTCGAGTCGGTCGCATCTCCCGGGAAGTACTTGAACATCTCCACGACGACGGATGGCTACATCGTCTTGGCCACGCCTTCTGCGACCAGCAGCCGTAACGCGACCTGGTGCGCAGAGGACGCGGAATTCGGCGTGGGACTCTCTTTCCCCGCCGCCCGTGATCCGTGGCGCAAGCTTCGCATGCACCAGAACGGTCTCGTCTATGGTGGTGCGACGTTCAGTGCGGGAGTGCCGAACGGCGACGACGCCGCCAACTACATCCCTGACACCGCATGGGTCTTCGGCGAGCCTTGGGTGACCGCACCGTAGGAGGCTCCTCGGACGGCGTGCCTCTGCTCTCTTCGTAGGCCCTGTCGCTCTCCGCGGGGGGAGTGACAGGGCCTGCGATCGGAGCGTGTGGAGCGCTTCCGGCAGGACGAGACAGACGAATCGAAAGGCGGGATAGGTGTCATACGACCTCGAGGTGTACGGGAAGGTCTCGTTGACGGCGAGGGACCTGGCGAAAGTGGTTTCGTCACTGCGCGGGCTGAAGGCTAAGGTCGATCGGCGATCGCAGACGATCTCGTCGATCGTCGACAAGCGCACCCGCGAGATGGCGTTCGAGCTCGACGGCCCCGATCGTGTGGAGCCGGAGGATATCCCGGCGGAGTGGACCGAGGTCGCGGATGCGACGGTGCTCTACAGCATCCACGTGTCGTACGACGTCACGTCGGGAGCGGGGTTCTCGTTCAGCGTCGACGAGACGAAGCTGGCGACGGCGTCGGCCTTCGCCGCACGGTTGGCGGAGCGCGTCGACGGCACGGTGATCGACCCGCAGACCTACGAGCCGCAGCCGGAACCGCAGCCGGAACCGCAGCCGCAGCGCCCCCGCTTCCTGCATCTGCGCTGGTACCGACTGCTCGATGACACACACGATAAGGATCTCGCCGCGATCTACCTCCGCACGGCGCGCGAGTTCTTCAGACCAGGGGTGCCGTCGCGATTCGGCACGCACGAACCGTTTCAGGGGAGGTTCCCCCGCGACGACGATGCGACGTTTGACGGGATGTACCGCGCAAACTGCTACCTCGGCGATCTCATCCTCGCGGGCAAGCCGATCGAGCACGGGACCATCGACGGCTGGACGAACGACCTGGAGCGCCGAACTCAATCGATCCGACTGAAGTTCGAGCTCGATCGGCTCGAGAAGCTCAAAGCTCTTGACGCCATCGAGCCGTTCTTCGTTGCACTCGCCGAACGGACCGGGGCCTTCTTCGCGTTCGCCGAGGTCAATACGAATCGGTACGGAACCGCCCACCCGCTCATGGACGTCAAACTCAAAGACCCGTGGAGCGGATTGCCGACCGCGCCGCAATGGATGACCTGGTTCGAGCCGGAATACGCCGAGATGGTCGCTCCGCATCTCGATCCCATCCGCACGAAGGCCAACGGCCAGGGGACTCTGCACCGCTGGACGGAGCACCCGGCCGAGGCGGAGGAGCTCCTTCGGTTGAGCGGCGATCCGTGGATCCCCGCCGGCTTCCGAGGGGTGCTCGATCCCGCAGGCGACGGGCGGTGCGCCGAGGCGGCCGCGGTCATGCCGGCGTCTCTGAGGTATCCCGCCCCCGAATCACCGCAAGCCCTGCGCATCGAGGCGCACTACGCGCGGGTGCGAGAGATCGAGGCCAACGCACGGAACCGAGCCGCCGAGGGGCGGCGATGACGCTCGAAGGGGGAGAGGTCGGCCCGACGTCGACCGCGAGGGGCTTCCTCTGGGCGACGGAAGGTCCGTGGGTGTACGTCGGACACGGCGAGCAGGGGCGCGAGAAGTGGATTCCATCGTCGTTCTACATGACGGCCGAGCTGGATGACGCGTGTGTGCGGACGCTCCGCGGGTGGAAGATGCGTTCTTACGAAGGACTGATGAACGAGTTCGGAGCCGCGCTCCAGTTCTTCGACGGATTCGGGGAGAACTGGTCGGCGCTGAGCGACTGCCTCCGATCTCTGGACGAGTGGCTGCCGGCCAAGGCCTACGTGCTCGTCGTCGAGCGCGCGGAAGAGGTTCTCGTCGACGATCCCCTTGATGTCGAAGCGTTCTTGCGCACGCTCCATTCGGCCGGAGAATCCTGGTCTGCAGCCGTGGACAGCCCCGAGATCTATGCGCGTCCGCCCATCCCGTTCCACGTGCTGCTGAACGTCAGCGATGCGCACCCGGAGGGCATCGACCGATTCGTCCGCACTGCCGCCGAGGCGCGAACCGATATAGCCTTGCGTGGCTCCTCGATGAATGGAGATCATCGTGTCTTTTGACCTCGAGGTGTATGGCGAGCACTCGCTCTCATCGGATCAGATCGCGGAGGTCGTCTTGTCGGTGGGGGGCCTCGTCGCTGAGCAGGACGCAACAGGGGCGAGCATCACGGCCGTCCGCCACGCCGACTCGGAGCGCCACTGCCTCACACTCGACGGCCCGTTTGGCATCGACGATGGAGACATTCCGGAGCGTTGGCAAACTGCCCTCTCCGGGGCGACCGTGCTCTATCAGATCCATGCGGACGTCGGAGAAGATGACGTTCGGTGCGCACTCGCGTTCTCGAGGATGCTCGCTTCACGAGTCGCCGGGCGGGTGCTCGACCCGCAGAACGATGAAGCGCCGGGACCTCGGTCCGCTCCGCCTGCGAAGTCGGCGGACGGGCAGTTCCTACACCTTCACTGGTTCCGCCCGGGCGGCATCGGCGAGGATGTCGCCGCCTTGTATCTGGAGGTCGCACGGGAACTGATGCCGCTCGCGGTCCCCGCGCGATTCGGACCGCATGAGCCCTTCCAAGGGAAGTTGCCTCGTGACGACGATGCCGCTTTCGATCGCATGTACCGGACGGCCTGCGCGATCGACAGCATGTACTTCGTCGGCACGGCGCCCTCGCTGGGAGGATACATCGACAGTTGGGGCTCGCCGAACCCGAAATGGCCCGTCGACCTGATGGTCACCTTCGACTTCAGCGGGCTCGAGAGGGCGGGCGCCGTGAGCGAGATCACCGACTTCTTTGTCGAGGTCGCACGCCGCATCGGAAGCTTCTCCGCCTACGTGGAGCTGAACGATGCGGCGTATGCGACGGCCGCGCCCCTGCGATCCCTCGGCGCGTGGGCCGGACTCCCCGACGAGCCGCAGTGGCTGACGTGGTACTCCCAGGAGTATGCCGCTCTGGTGCACCCCTATCTCACAGGTGGTGTGTCCCGCTCCTTCCCGGAGGGGCTCCTCCACCAATGGTCCGAGGCTCCGATGACCGCGGGGCAGATCCGGCCGCTGCTCACCAGGGCTCCGTGGGTTCCCGACGAGCTTCTACCGCTGCGCTCCCCCAGTTCCCGGCGGAGGCTGCTCCGCGTGGCCGACGAGATGCCCGAGTCCCTCCGCGGTGAGTGAGGCCCGAAGCGACATCCGGCGTTGCATTTCGGGCGATCCGAAATCGATCCGAGGGGCGGTGATTCAGGTGCGGCGTTCCGGCCTGAGGATGAGTGCGACTACTTTTCTCAACGACATCGACTGATGGGGCGAAACATGCAGTTCCTGACACTTCCCGAACTTCGAATCGACGAAGTTTCCCCAGATGCCGTTGGGGCATTCGTCGTTACCTCAAATGAGGTTGCTGTCCTCGCGAACGCCATCGCGCAATCGCGCCTGGCCATCGACGATTGGGAGTTCTCATCGCTGGTCGGAATGAAGCCGAGCGAGGCTGACCAGATGCGACAGGCTCTCGTTCATGTGTTGCGCACACACGAGCCGCCACAAACATAGCGACCAACCTCAACAGCGGGTGGAACGCCTCCGGCTGTTGAGCGCTCGTGTGGAGTGGGACGTCGCTACAGGTCACCCTGGTGACTTCCGTCAGCACGGCCGCGACGCGAGCGCAATCGGGGCACCCGTGCCCACCCGGGAGATAGGCTCCTGTGCCATGACGGAGCACAAGAACCAGCGGCAGCATCAGCCCGAACTTCACGGAGGGGTGCTGAGCGGCGGTGGCAGCCCGGCGCTGTGGGGCGCGCTGATCGGACTCATCGTGTTCGTCTTCGTCGGTGTCCCGATCAGCGCGGCGGTGCGCTTCGCGACCCATCCGATGTCCCAGCAGCTGTTCGGAGGCCGACTGTCGGAGGCGACCGTCGGCGGCTATACGGCGTTCTGGTGGATCGTCGCGATCATGCTCCTCGCCCTTCCCTTCCTCGTGGGGTGGGGTGTCGCGAAGCTCTCGGCGCGAACCCTCACGATCATCGGCGCGATCGCCGTCGCGTTCTTCGTGGTCATCCTGATCCTCGGCCAGCTGTACGTGTTCTGACCGCCCCCGACGCTCCCCCGAAAGGCGCACCGAAGCCCTCCCGATAGGATGGGACCGCCCGAAGAGGGCCAGCTCATCGGCCGGTGCAAACCCGGCGAAAGCCAGGGGGTTACCCATGCCAGGAATCGTTATCGTCGGCGTGCAGTGGGGCGACGAAGGAAAGGGCAAGGCCACCGATCTTCTCGGTGAGCGCACCGACTGGGTGGTGAAGTTCAACGGCGGCAACAACGCCGGACACACCGTCGTCGTCGGCGATGAGAAGTACGCGCTGCACCTGCTGCCCTCCGGCATCCTGTCTCCGGGCGTGACGCCCGTCATCGGCAACGGCGTCGTGGTCGACCTCGAGGTGCTGTTCTTCGAGCTCGAGGCGCTCGCCGCCCGCGGCATCGATGTCTCGCGACTCAAGGTCAGCGCCAACGCGCACATCATCACGCAGTACCACCGCACGCTCGACAAGGTCACCGAGCGCTTCCTCGGCAAGCGCATGATCGGCACGACCGGTCGCGGCATCGGTCCGGCGTACGCCGACAAGATCAACCGTGTGGGCATCCGTGTGCAGGACCTGTTCGACGAGAACATCCTGCGCCAGAAGGTCGAGGGCGCGCTCGACCAGAAGAACCACCTGCTGGTGAAGATCTTCAACCGCCGCGCGATCACCGCCGACGAGGTCGTCGAAGACCTGCTGTCGTACGCCGAGCGGCTGCGGCCCATGGTCGCCGACACCGGCTACCTCATCGCCCAGGCTCTGGACCGCGGCGAGGTCGTCGTGTTCGAGGGCGGCCAGGCCACGATGCTCGACATCGATCACGGCACCTACCCGTTCGTCACCTCGTCTTCGGCGACTGCCGGAGGAGCTGCGACCGGTGCGGGAGTGGGCCCCGGTGCGCTCGACCGCATCGTCGGCATCGTCAAGGCATACACGACCCGCGTCGGCTCGGGTCCGTTCCCGACCGAGCTCTTCGACGAGCAGGGCGAGTGGCTGCGCAAGCAGGGCTTCGAGTTCGGCACCACCACCGGCCGTCCGCGCCGGGTGGGCTGGTACGACGCTCCCATCACTCGCTACGCGACGCGCATCAACGGCATCACCGACCTCGTGCTCACCAAGCTCGACATCCTCACGGGTCTCGAGCAGATCCCGGTGTGCGTGGCCTACGACGTCGATGGCGAGCGGTTCGACGAGGTGCCGGTCAACCAGACCGACTTCCACCACGCGAAGCCGATCCTGGAGTACTTCCCCGGCTGGAACGAGGACATCTCGGTCGCGCGCACCTTCGAGGACCTGCCGCAGAACGCGCAGGACTATGTGCTGGCGCTCGAGAAGATGAGCAACACGCGCATCTCGGTGATCGGCGTCGGCCCGGAGCGCGACCAGGTCATCGTCCGCCACGGTCTGCTCGACTGACCCGCGCCCGTGACGCGCTTCTGGCTGGGCGGCTACGGTGCCGCGATGGACGGCTCGGCCGACGGCATCGGCCTGCTCGCGGGGGATGAGGGCCGCGAGGCCTCGACTCTCGCCTACCGCGGTGCCGTGGTCGAGACGCCGTCGCCGTCGTGGCTGGCGCAGCATCCGACCCTCGATGTCGTCTACGCGGCACTCGAGGGCGACTCCGCGGTGCAGGCCTTCTCGCGCGCCGGGGAAGCCGCCCTTGCGCCGCTGGGTGCGCCCGCGCCGGTCGGCCAGTACGTCTGCCACGTCGCGGTGGCGCCGAACGGTTCGGCCCTGATCGCCAGCTGCTACGGCGACGGTCGCGTGGTGCGGTTCGACCTGGATGCGGAAGGCCGTATCGTGCCTCCGAAGCCGGATGCCGCGGCGGCGCTCCGCGCAGCACTGTTCGGTGACGCCGACCCGGATGCTCCCGCTGCGACTCCGCCCGGCGACGGCGTCGCCGCGATCGACCCGTACGGGGTGGGCGGCGACCGCGTCTCCCACGCGCACGCTGCCGTCTTCCTGCCCGACGGACGCGTCGCCACGACCGACCTCGGCTTCGACCTCGTGCGGTTCTGGCGGCAGAGCGGCAGTGGGCTCGTGCTCGACCACGAGGTCGTGCTCCCGCTCGGCACCGGACCGCGGCACATGGTCCTGCACCCCAGCGGACACCTGCACGTGGTCACCGAGTACTCCTGTGAGGTCTTCACCCTCGCGCGCGCGGCAGACGGCACCTGGAGTGTCGTGTCGGTGACCCTGACGAGCCCGATCGCCGAGGTGGGGACGGACTTCCCGGCAGAACTCGCACGTACGCGCGACGGACAGTTCCTCTACACGGCTCTGCGCGGCAGCAACACCATCGCCGCGCTGCGGGTGCGGGGTGGCGGCGAGTCTCTGGAATCCGTGGCGCTCGCCGATTCCGGTGTCGACTGGCCGCGGCATCATCTGGTCCACGAGGGCAAGATGCTCGTCGCCGGTCAGCGCTCCGACACGATCACGCTGATCGACCTCAACGAGCGCACGGGCGCGCCCCTCGGTATCCGTCACGAGGCGCAGGTTCCGACCCCGACGCACTTCCTGCCGGTGCGCTGACCTCGCCGCGATTCAGTCGCTCGCGGTGAGCAGCAGCGCCGCGTTGTGGCCGCCGAAGCCGAACGAGGTCGACAGCACGGTGCGGACCGGATGCGGTCGTTCCCTGTCGCGTACGAAGTCCCAGTCGTCGGCACACGGATGCGACAGATTCATCGTCGGGGGCAGCAGCTGATCGCGGAGCGTCATCGCGATGATGACGGCCTCGACGACGCCGGCCGCACCGAGCAGATGTCCGGTCGTCGACTTGGTCGCGGTGAGGGGAACGGACGATGCTCTCCGGCCGAGCGCCTGCGTGAGCGCGACCAGCTCGGCCTCATCGCCCAGTATCGTGCCCGTGCCGTGCGTGTTCACGTGGTCGACCTCTGCAGCGTCCGTGTCGGCGTCGGTGAGGCAGGCGGCGATCGCTCTCGTCGCCCCCGCGGCGGCAGGGTCGGGCGCGGTGGCGTGATGTGCGTCGCTGGTCGCGCCGAATCCGGCGATCGTCGCGAGCGTTCGAGCGCCGCGCTCCCGTGCGGCATCGGCGGATTCCAGCAGTACGGCGGCGGCGCCTTGCGCCATGACGAAGCCTGTGCGGGCGCGGTCGAAGGGGCGTGAGGCCGACGAGGGGTCGTCGCCGAAGCCCGTCGCGACCGAGCGGAGGTTCGCGTGGGCAGCGAGATGCAGCGGGCCGAGGCAATCCTCCATCCCGACGACCAGCACCCTGTCGGCATACCCGTGACGGATTCGGCGCAGACCTTCCCCGATCGCGACCGCTCCACTCGCGCAGGCCGCGGCGACCGCGTGGGTCTGACCGAGGAATCCGTATCGTCTGCTGAGCACGCCGGCGATCGCATCCGCCGTTCCGTACACCGTGAGCCCCGGCGGCACCCGACGCGCCCCGTGGTCCCGCAGCGCGCCCGCGGCTCGCACGGTCGCATCTACCGGCCCGGAACCGGTCGCGACGATCACCTGCCCGGCATCCGCCTGCCACGGCTGCCCGGGGACGCCCGCGTCGGCGAGTGCTTCATCGGCGGCGGTGATCGCCCACTGCTGCATCGGTGTGAGGTGCCGGGCGAGCGATGCCGCCAGATCGACAGGGGTGGTGAAACCGCGCACCATTCCGCCGACCTGCACAGGGCCTGAGCCGGAGATCTCCGGAGGGAGGCGGGTGATGCCGCTTCGTCCCGCGCGCACAGACGCCCACGACGCCGATACCGTCAGTCCGCTCGGTGTGACCGCGCCGACACCGGTGATGACCACGGATCGCCTGCCGTTCATGCTCGCTCCTTTCCGAGCGCGACGAGATCCGCGACGGCGGCGCGACGGATCTTCCCGCCGGAGGTGCGCGGAAGCTCCGACAGTGCGTACCAGCGGCGCGGAACGGATGCCGAGGCGAGATGCTGTTTCGCCCACCTGCGCAGCTCCGCGGCGGGTGGGGCGACGCCCTCGACGACCAGCGCGATCCGCGTGCCGAGACGCTCGTCGCTCTCGGTGATCGCGCAACAGGCGCTGAGGCCGGGCATCCCGTCGAAGGCGCGCTCCACGTCGTCGAGTGCGAGGGTGTGCCCGCCCGTGGTGACGACGTCGCCTCTTCTGCCGACGAACGTGAAGTCGCGCCCGCGCAGTCGCCCTTGATCGTGCACGCTCGCCCAGCCGTCAGCGTCCGTCAACGATGTCGTGCTCGTCTTCGGCAGGTAGTCGGTCGAGCAGGAGGGTGAGCGCACCCAGAGACTGCCGAGCTCGCCGGGAGCCAGGTCGTCGCCGTCATCGCCACGGACGCAGGCCTCGACCTGCGGGTAGAGCCGGATGGCTTCGTCGCCGGCGCGATCGTCGCCGATGAAGCCGAGTTCGCCGGTGCCGAAGTAGCCGATGCTCCGGGCATGGGGGAGCGCCTCGGCGACGTCGGCTCGCGTCGATGCGGAGAGTGCCGCCCCTCCCGTGACGATGAGCTCGATGCCGTCGTACCGTCCTGGATGTCGGAGGGCGGCGTCGACGAGTGTCGTCACCGCCGCGGGGATCGTGACGAGGCGCGTGATGCGCTCGTCGTGCACGCGGGAGGTGAGCCACAGCTCGTCCAGGCTGTCGGCGACGTGCAGCTGACCACCCGTGGCGATTACCTCGAACAGCGTGTACAGGGTCAGGCTGTACGACATCGGCCCGGGTGCGAAGGTCGCGACGCCGTCGTGCGCGCCCAAGTGCTCGCGGGACACCTCGATGTTCGCCGCATACTGCGCTTGCGTCTTGAGGAACGCCTTCGGCGCGCCCGTCGTACCGGATGACGTCAGCAGCAGGAACGGGGTGTCGATCGGAGGGCCGTCGGTCGGAGCGTCGTCGGTCGGTGCCTCGGGCGCGGATGATCCGTCGTCCAGCAGGTCGGCGAGGTCGAAGACCAGACCGGGCCACCCGCTCGCGCGCAGAGCGTGCCGGAGGTGAGGAACATCCGTGATGATGGCAGCCATCCCGGATGTGACGATCGACTGCATCTGCAGAGCGACGGGCCACTGCGCGTCGACGACGGTGAGGATGCGGTCGCCCGCCTCCACCGCGACGACGGCGCGCGCCGTGTCGAATGCGGCGGACAGGCAGATACCGACGATCGGCGGGTGGGTCGAGTGGCCGTCCGCTCCGGACGTCGAGGGGATGCTCGCGAGCATGCCACGGAGGGCAGCGGAGATTCGGCGCGACTCGGTGTGGAGCTCGCCGTACGTCAGGTGGGCATCGCGGCCGACGATCGCCGGGCGGTCGGGGTCGTCGGCGGCGATGCGGCGCAGCGTCGGGGTGAGAGACGTGAGGACTCCTGGGCGGGTTTGCGTGCGGAGGGCGGGCGTCCCTATTCTAATGAACACCGTTCAGGTGAACGGCGTTCAGGAGGATTCATGACCAAGCCCCGCGCCACCGACACAAGCGCCTCGCTCGGCCGCATCGCGGTCTTCGCCGCACTGATCGTCGTGCTCGGCACGGTGATCGTGCCCCTTCCGAGCGGCGTGCCGATCACGGCGCAGACCCTGGGGGTCATGCTCGCCGGACTCGTGCTGGGGCCGCGTCTCGCGCCACTCGCCGTGGTCCTGGTGCTCGCGCTCGCCGCGGTCGGACTTCCGGTTCTCGCGGGTGGTCGTGGAGGCCTCGGCGTGTTCGTCGGACCGAGTGCCGGGTACCTCGTCGGCTGGATCGCCGGGGTCGTCGTGATCGGCCTGCTCATGCGCACGGGTCGCTTCACCTGGTGGCGCTCCGCGATCGCCGCTTTCGTGGGAGGGGTGCTCGTCGTCTACGCATTCGGCATCCCTGTGCAGGCGCTCGTGACGGCGGTGCCGCTCGGGCCCACGGCGCTGTCGAGCCTCGCGTTCCTGCCCGGAGACCTGATCAAGGTGGTGGCCGCGACGCTGGTCGTGGTCGCACTCCGACGGGCCTACCCGCGTGCGTTCGCCGACGGCCGGCGGGTGCGGACGGGTTCTGCGGTCTAGGAATCCGCGCAAGCTCGAGTGACGAACGGTGGATACACCACCGTCACGGGCGGAGTGTCGGTCGCGGGTTCGCCGAATGACTCGACGATCACGACGGTCACAGACCTGCTCGGTCGGACCGTGAGCTACACGGATGTGTGGGGCACGGTGACCACGCCCACATACGACCCGACTTCCGGTCGTGTGACCCAGATCTCTACGACTCCTGCCGGTGGCGCGGCGTCGGTGACGGCGTACACGTACGACGCCGACGGCAAGGTGAAGACGGTCGCGGTCGATGGGCAGCAGCTCGCATCGGTCACTTACGACGCCCTGCAGCGACTGAAGCAGGTCGCGTACCCGGATGGGTCGGCGTTGAGCAGTGTGGGTCGGGATGTGGCGGAGCGGGTGGTCGGTCAGGAGTGGCTGGTCGGTGGTCAGGTCGTGTCGGATGCTGTGGTGCGTTCGCAGTCGGGGCGTGTGGTGAAGCAGCAGTCGTCGATGGGGTCGGCGTCGTATTCGTCGACGTATGGGTATGACGCGGCTGGGCGTTTGGTGTCGGCGACCATTCCGGGGCATGAGTTCACGTATGGATTCGGGTCGTCGGGTGGGTGTGGTCCGAATGCGGCGGCGGGGATGTCCGGGAACCGGACGGGTCTGACGGATGTGTGGACGGCGCCGGGTCAGGCAGCTGTGTCGACGTCGACGTCGTATTGCTATGACTGGGCGGATCGGTTGTTGTCGTCGTCGGTGACGGGGGCGATCCCGGGTGCGACGACGGTGGCGGATGGTCTGGCGGCGTCGGAGATTGTGTATGACGTGCGGGGGAACACTGTTCGCCTGGGCGACATGCAGTTCTCCTACGACGCGGCCAACCGGCACATCGGGACGACGTATGACGATGGCACGGTGGTGCGGATCGTGCGGGATGCGTCGGGCAGGATCGTGTCGCGGTCGATGGATCCGGCGGGTGCGGATCCGGCGGTGACGACGAGCTACCTGTATGCGGCGGGTGGTGATGCGGTGTGGGGTCAGAAGTCCGGTGCGGAGTTGACCCGGAGTGTCGGGTTGCCGGGCGGGGTGTCGTGGACGAACCAGGCCGGGGTGGTGACGTGGTCGTTCCCCGGTTTGGGTGGACACGGCCTCGTGACCCGCACCGGGACGACAACGAGTGCACTGTTGTTGTGGGATCCGTTCGGTCAGCCGGTGGATCCCGTGACGTTCGCGGTCGGCACGACGGCGTCGGATGACACCGGTCAGGTGGCGGGGAACACACTCTGGCATCAGGGGGCGTTGAAGCCCGCGGAGTCGGCCGGGTCGGCTCTGGTGGTGGAGATGGGGGTGCGGTTGTATGTCCCCTCCCTCGGACGCTTCCTGCAAGTCGACCCCATTGAGGGTGGCGTTGACAACGACTACGTCTGGCCAACCGACCCTATTAACAAGGAAGATCTCACTGGGAAAGCGGAGTGGTGGCGGGTCGCGCTGAACGTTGGAATCGTTGTCGGCGGCATAGCCGCTGGTCTCGCCTGCGCCGCGTCAATCGTCTGTGGCATAGTTGCGGGTGCAGCAACTGCAGCACTGTCGTATACCGCACTCAATGCGGGTACACGAACCTTCAGCTGGAGTGGTCTAGCAGCGAGTACCGCATTGGGTGGTCTTGGCGGTGGTCTTGCAGGAGGTGCAATGAAGCTAACGTCGTGGCGCTACCAGAACATTGCCGGTACCGGAACTGGCGTGCGTTTCTCGGGAGGAGGCGGTCGCGGTACTGACTTCCTGTTCAGAGGGCAAAGAGTTTTCGGGATCCACAGTCACCGTATGCCCACATCTGTATCAAGGAACCCCATCGTTCGGCGGCTACCGCACTACCACTTTCGGAACCCCGGGGGCGGCGCGGGCAGCGGTATTGGGCGACATCGGCCGTTCCAAGGCTGGTGGTGAGTGGTATGGATGTTCGTTGGCCGGTCATCATCTTTGATGATTGGTTGTCACCTGCGGTCGTTCCGGATGTTGACAAGGCTTACGACTATGTTGAGCCGTCTCTCTACCCGAATCGACGTATCTCCTTCGATCGATCTTTTGCGATCGTTTCCTTCGAAGCATCGGCTGGCGAACAGGGCTTCCTGCCCCGATTGCGGGACGGGGTGCCGGAACCTGCGAGGTTCCGGCAAGTTGCAAGAGTTTCGTATCGTTTGCATGGTCCGCGAGCGGTATGGAGGCGGGGTCGACTTTGGCGCTCTGACCAGACCGACACTCGCGGCCTAGATGCTGATCAGCTATGGGCGGCGCTGGCGGAGTTGTTCACTGTGGAGTAGACGACCGAGACGACTCGGGGCGGCGTTGGCGCGCACACTAAGGTCAGTGACCCGCTCGGACGGACGCATTGCGTCGCGGCCGACAGATCCGGCGGGTGTGGATCCGGCGGTGACGACGAACTATCTGTATGCGGCGGGTGGTGATGCGGCGTGGGGTCAGAAGTCGGGTGCGGAGTTGACCCGGAGTCTCGGGTTGCGGGTGGGGTGTCGTGGACGAACCAGGCCGGGGTGGTGACGTGGTCGTTCCCCGGTTTGGGTGGACACGGTCTCGTGACCCGCACCGGGGTGACGACGAGTGCACTGTTGTTGTGGGATCCGTTCGGTCAGCCGGTGGATCCGGGGACGTTCGCGATCGGTACCACCGCGTCGGATGACACGGGTCAGGTGGCGGGGAACACGCTGTGGCATCAGGGGGCGCTGAAGACGGCGGAGTCGGCCGGGTCCGCGCTGGTGGTCGAGATGGGGGTGCGGTTGTATGTCCCCGCCCTCGGGCGGTTCCTGCAAGTCGACCCTGTGGAAGGTGGCGTCGACAACGACTACGTCTGGCCCACTGACCCCATCGGAAGCGCCGACTTGGACGGTGAGTTCGATTGGCTCTTCGCGCTGGACGTGGTGTCGACAGCGATAATGTTCGTACCTGGAGTTGGGACGGCTGCTGGTGCGGCGATCAAGGTCGGGCTGCTAGCTGCGCGTCTGGTTCTTGGTGCGGTGCGAGTCAGTAGTCAGGCCGCGAAGCTGACCAGAGTGGCATCGCTGGTTGCTCGTGCAGAGACGCGCGTCTTGCGTGAATACGGCTATCAGTCAGTGATCAGAGCTCGACCTACAGGTAGCGCCTTGAAACAGGACAGCTGGCATGGGTATGGCAGTTCTGCGTTGATTCGGAAGTCGATCAGAACAAGCGCTACCGTAACCAGAGGCCGGGGTGGCGACGGCGTGAGGACTACCTTCGTGCGTATGCCCATGTCAACTGATGGCCGCCCGGGAACACAAGAGTGGTTCGTACGTGGCGGGAACCTGACACACCAGCTTTGGAGGGGGTCAAGACGGTGAACTACCTTGAGATTTTTGGACCTCATCTGATGACAATGGGGGTGGTCGCAGAACTCCATCATTTCGGCGAACTTGGCATCAGTGACGTAGTCGAAGTCGAATTAGCAAGGATCAAGGCGGGAGCCGCAAGCGCCGAGGAAGAGGAGATCGGACTCCTGCTTTCAGACGACTATGAGCGGGGGCATTTGATCCTGGAGAGCGAGTTTGAGCAGAGTTTTCCCTCTGAGATCGAACGCGAGACGCTTCTTATTGCGGATCTAATCCGAATCCGCAATAACTGGACCGAGCTGGACGACCCGCCTTCTGAAGTGGAGGCTGCGCTAGAGGCTCATGCGCTGGATGAGAGATACGGAAGCCTGCGGCTACTGGCGCCAATGCGAAGGTCAGATAAGACTCCCAACAAGTACCTGGAGCGGGTCGACGGCGCAATCTCTACCGGACTGACGCGCCTCCGTGGCATCTCAAATCAGCGCGAGGCTGGCGCCACGGAGTGATTGTATGCGGCGGGTGGTGATGCGGCGTGGGGTCAGAAGTCCGGTGCGGAGTTGACCCGGAGTCTGGGGTTGCCGGGTGGGGTGTCGTGGACGAACCAGGCCGGGGTGGTGACGTGGTCGTTCCCCCGGGTTGGGTGGACACGGCCTCGTGACCCGCACCGGGGCCACGACGGGAGCGTTGTTGTTGTGGGATCCGTTCGGTCAGCCGGTGGATCCGGTGACGTTCGCGGTCGGCACGACGGCGTCGGATGACACCGGTCAGGTGGCGGGGAACACACTCTGGCATCAGGGGGCGTTGAAGCCCGCGGAGTCGGCAGGGTCGGCTCTGGTGGTGGAGATGGGGGTGCGGTTGTATGTCCCCGCCCTCGGGAGATTCCTGCAAGTCGACCCCATCGAGGGCGGCGGGGCGAACAACTATTCCTGGCCCACCGACCCGGTCAACGGAGACGACCCCAGTGGGGAAGAGTGGTGGAACCCTTGGGTTGGCGGTTCACGGGTTTGACGGATGTGTGGACGGCGCCGGGGCAGGCTGCGGTGTCGACGTCGACGTCGTATTGCTTTGACTGAGCGAATCGCTCAAGCATCCGCAGGCCGCCAGAAGCCGTTCATGATGGGCGTCGTCGGCGCATTCGGCGTGCTCGTCGGGCTGCTCATGCTGACCGGAGCGACGATAGGAATCGTTCAATACCTCTCCTAGATCCGCGGCCCGCGCCACGCCGCAGGGAACAACTCACCCGTGACTCGGCGTTGCTCATGAGCGAGACTGGGCCACGTAACCGGCTCACGGAGAGGTGCGACGCATGAATGCTGCGGAGAAGACCGACGAGTACGACCTGATCGTGTTGGGCGGTGGTCCGGTGGGCGAGAACGTCGCCGACCGAGCCGTGCAGGGCGGACTCACCGCGATCATCGTGGAGAGCGAGCTCGTCGGCGGTGAATGCTCCTACTGGGCCTGCATGCCGTCGAAGGCGCTGCTGCGTTCGGCGCAGGCGCTCAGGGCAGCTCAGAACGTGGGCGGGTCTTCGCAGGCAGTGACCGGAAAGCTCGATGTGCGCGCCGTGTTCGACCGCCGCGACTCGTTCACCAGCAATTGGTCGGACGACGGCCAGGTGAAGTGGCTCGACTCGGCCGGCATCGACCTCGCGCGTGGACACGGCCGCATCACGGGTGAGCGCGAAGTCACGGTGACGGATGCCGACGGCGCCGAGCGCGTGCTCACGGCGCGGCACGCTGTCGCCATCAGCACCGGATCGGATGCCGTCATCCCGCCTATCGATGGTCTCCGCGATGCCACACCGTGGACGAGCCGGGAGGCCACCAGCGCCGAGGAGCTGCCCGACAGCCTGGCGGTGATCGGCGGAGGGGTTGTGGCCGTCGAGATGGCGACCGCCTATGCCGCACTCGGCTCGAAGGTCACGGTGATCGCTCGCAGCGGTCTGCTCGGCGGGATGGAGCCCTTCGCGGGCGAACGTGTCGCCGCGGGCCTCAAGGAGCTCGGTGTCGACGTGCGCACCGGCACGGGCACCACATCCGTGCATCGCGGCGCGGACGGCGTGACCATCACCCTCGACGGCGGCGAGGAGATCACCGCGACCGAGGTGCTCGCCGCGACGGGTCGTTCGCCCCGCAGCGGTGACATCGGCCTCGACGTCGTGGGCCTGGAACCCGGTCGCTGGATCGACGTCGACGACACGCTCCGCGTCCCCGGATCCGACTGGCTCTACGCGGTCGGCGACGTCAACGGTCGCGTGCTCCTCACCCATCAGGGCAAGTACCAGGCGCGCGCCGCCGGCGATGTGATCGTCGCCCGTGCCCAGGGCGAAGATGTGGACGACGCCCCGTGGGGTCGTCACGTCGCGACCGCCGACCAGGCCGCCGTCCCGCAGGTCACGTTCTCGATTCCCGAAGTCGGGTCCGTCGGGCTCACCGAGGCCCAGGCGACGAAGGCCGGCATCGCGGTGAAGGCCGTCGACTACGACCTGGGCTGGGTCGCCGGCGCGAGCCTCTACGAAGACGGCTTCGAAGGCCAGGCGCGACTCGTGGTCGACACCGACCGCGACGTCGTGGTCGGTGCGACGTTCGTCGGTCCCGAGGTGGCCGAACTCGTTCATGCGGCCACCGTGGCGATCGTCGGCGAAGTTCCGATCGCCCGCCTCTGGCATGCGGTGCCGTCGTACCCCACGATCAGCGAGATCTGGCTGCGACTGCTCGAGGGGTACGGTCGCGACTCCGCGTGACCCGCGGAGGGAATCGATCCCGACATCGGGCCTGACCCGAATCCAGGGCAATCCGTTCTTCCGATCGCATCGAACAGGATCCGGATTGTTTCTCATATTGACGGCCGCGGCGCAACCCTCACCCCCGATGTCCGCACCGTCTTATACGCTCATACCCACATCCGAGGAGGCAGGACCATGAAGGCTGTACTCGCAGGAACCGTCATCGCTGAAGCCGACGAGAGCGATCTCGCCCGCATCGAGGGGAACTGGTACTTCCCACCCGCATCCATCGCACCCGGAGTGCTCGTCGAGAGCCCCACGCCCTACACCTGTCCGTGGAAGGGTGCCGCTCAGTACTACTCGGTGCAGACCGAGGGCGAGCTCCACACCGACTACGCCTGGTCGTATCCGAATCCCTACCCCTCCGCCTTCGATCGCGTGGGCAAGGACTTCTCCGGGTTCGTCGCCTTCGATCCGCGCGTCGAGGTCGGCCCGTAGCCATCAGAAGAGCCTAGACTCGTCCGCTCGCACATCGATCGACCGACTGGAGACCAGCCCATGATCGAGTTCCGCAACGTCACCAAACGCTTCCCCGGCGGCGCCCTCGCCGTCAATGACTTCAGCCTCGTGCTGCCCTCGCGCAAGACCACGGTGTTCGTCGGCTCGTCCGGCTGCGGTAAGACCACTCTGCTCCGCATGATCAACCGCATGGTCGAGCCGACTTCCGGCGAGGTCGAGATCGACGGCGAGAGCGTGCTCCAGGGTGACCCGGTGGCCCTGCGTCGACGCATCGGCTACGTGATGCAGAACTCCGGCCTCATGCCGCACTTCACGGTCATCGACAATGTGGCCACGGTGCTGCGCCTGACCGGCGTGAAGAAGGCTGCCGCCCATAAGCGCGCACGGGAACTGCTCGACACGGTCGGCCTCGACCAGGCACTCGCCGAGCGGTACCCGAGCCAGTTGTCCGGCGGTCAGCAGCAGCGCGTCGGTGTGGCCCGCGGCCTTGCCGCCGACCCGAACATCCTGCTCATGGACGAGCCCTTCGGTGCGGTCGACCCCATCGTGCGGGCCGACCTGCAGCAGGAGACCCTGCGGCTGCAGCGCGAGCTCGACAAGACGGTCGTGTTCGTCACGCACGACATCGACGAGGCGTTCCTGCTCGGCGACCAGGTCGTCATCCTCGACAAGGGCGCGCGCATCGTTCAGGTGGGCAGCCCCAGCGAGATCATCGAGAACCCGGCAGACGACTTCGTCTCGGCGTTCATCGGCGCCGAACGCGGACGCCGTGCTCTGCACCTCAAGCAGACGCCGCACGGCACCGTGGTGGTCGACGGCGAGGGTCGCACCCAGGGGGCGATCATCGATGTTCCTGATGCCGTGACCGACGCGCTTCTGAGCGAGGAGAGCGCGACGAAGGGCGCTCCGTGAACTGGATCGGCGACAATCTCGGCCTCATCCTCGAGCTGACCGGGATCCACCTGCAGCAGAGCGCGATCGCCATCGTGCTCGGCTTCGTGCTGTCGCTGCCGCTGGGGTGGGTCGCATGGCGTTATCAGCTGGTGAAGGGGCCGGTCATCGTTCTCACCGGACTCCTCTACACGATCCCCTCGCTCGCGCTGCTGATCCTGCTCCCGTCCGTCGCCGGATATCCCGCCCGCAGCCCCGTGAACCTCATCATCGGCCTCACGATCTACGCGGTCGCGATCCTGGTGCGCGCGGTATCCGACGGCCTCGACTCGGTCGACCCCGCCATCCGGCAATCCGCCACCGCGATGGGCTACGGCGGCTTCCGCCGGTTCTGGACCGTCGACTTCCCGCTCGCCGGACCCGTCGTGCTCGCCGGTCTCCGCGTGGCAGCCGTCAGCACCATCTCCCTCGCCACGGTCGGCATCCTGGTCGGGGTGAACAACCTCGGCTACCTGTTCACCAACGGCCTGCAGCGTCGCATCCTCGCCGAGGTGTTCGCCGGCGTCATCGCGGTGGTCGTGATCGCGCTCGTGATCGACCTGCTGCTCCTTCTCCTGGGTCGCGCACTGATGCCGTGGACGCGCGCGGCGAAGACACCGTCGGCCGCACGACAGGCCGCCACCCTGAGGACCGCCGCATGAACGTGTTCACCGACGCCTTCGCCTGGCTCTTCTCCCCTGACCGCTGGGAGGGGCCGTACTCGCTGCCCATCCTGTTCGGCCAGCACATGTACTACACGCTGATCTCGGTGCTCATCGCCGGCATCATCGCGATTCCCCTGGGGTGGCTCATCGGTCACACCGGCAAAGGCCGTGAGATCGCGGTCGCGGTCTCCGGCGCGGCACGTGCCATCCCGTCTTTCGGTCTCATGGTGCTGCTCGTGCTGATCCTGGGCGTGCTCCGCGTTCCCGAGGCCGCGATCATCACGTTCGTGCTCCTCGCGATCCCCTCGCTCCTCGCCGGCGCCTACACCGGCCTCGAAGCCATCGACCGTCGCGTGCTCGACTCCGCGCGTTCGATGGGCATGACCGAGTGGCAGGTGTTCTGGAAGGTCGAGGTCCCGCTCGGTCTCCCGCTGCTCGTCGGCGGCATCCGCGCGGCTCTCCTGCAGGTGATCGCCACGGTCACGATCGCCGCCTACGTGAATCTCGGCGGACTCGGTTGGCCGATCATCCAGGGCATCCCGCTGCGCAAGTTCGACCAGGTGCTCGGAGGGGCGATCCTCGTCGCGGTGCTCGCCCTGGTCGTCGACCTGATCTTCGCCCTGCTCCAGCACGCCGCCGTCCCCGCGGGGGTGCGCGCACCGACCACCACACGTCGCTCGCGCGCGGCCGCTGCCTCGCCGGCACCGGCCACCGCCTGACGCCCATCATCCGACTCATCCCACAGCCCTCACACCGTCCCACAGCACCAACCCCGTTGTCCCAGAGAAGAGGAAGTCCTCATGTTCACAGCACGTAAGTCACGACTCGCCCTTGCCGGTGGTGCCGCGCTCGCCGCGGTGCTCGTCCTCGGCGGCTGCGCGAACAGCAACCCGCTCGACGCCCCGAGCGAAGGCTCGAGCTCCGGCGGCGACACGATCGTCATCGGCTCGCAGGCGTATTACTCGAACGAGATCATCGCCGAGATCTACGCGCAGGCTCTCGAGGGTGCCGACATCAAGGTCGACCGCCAGTTCAACATCGGACAGCGCGACGCCTACATGCCCGATGTCGAGTCCGGCGCGATCGACCTGTTCCCGGAGTACACCGGCAACCTGCTCGAGTACCTCGACAAGGATGCGACCGCCACCAGCCCGGAAGACGTCTACGCCGCTCTGAAGGAAGCTCTGCCCAAGGGGCTGACCGCTCTGGACTACGCCGAGGCCTCTGACCAGGACACCTACACCGTGCTGAAGAGCTTCGCCGAGGAAAACGGTCTCACCACGATCGGCGACCTCTCGAAGGTCACGACCCCGGTGACGATCGGTGCCGCTCCGGAGTTCGAGCAGCGTCCGTACGGTCCGGCTGCGGCCAAGGAGGTCTACGGCGTCGATCTCGGCTTCTCGGCCACCGGCCCGACCACGCTCGAGTCCCTGCTGGCCGGTGAGATCCAGGTCGCCGACATCTACTCGGCAGACCCGGCCTTCCAGACCGAAGACATCGTCGCGCTCGAAGACCCGGAGAACATCATCCTGGCCTCGAACGTCGTGCCGATCGCATCGAGCGACGTCGCCGACGAGATCTCCGACGTGATCAACGCGGTCAGCAAGAAGCTCACCGCCGAGGAGCTGGTGGGGCTGAACGTGCAGAGCACGGTCGACCAGAAGTCGGCAGAGGACATCGCCAAGAAGTGGCTGGCCGACAACGACCTCAGCTGAGTCGTCACCACGCAGAAGCGCCCGGGCCCCTGAGGGTCCGGGCGCTTCTGCGTTGCGGGCGGGTCAGATCCGGGCGTCCTGCTTCGGGACGAGAACCTGTTTGATGATGATGAGGATCGACGCGGTCACCGGCACGGCGACCAGCGCCCCGAGCAGACCGAGCAGCGTGCCGCCGGCGAGAGCACCGATCACGACGAGAGAACCCGGCACCGAGACCGCCTTGTTCATGACGCGAGGGGTGATCACGTAGGCCTCGATCTGCATGTAGACGAGGTAGATCGCCGCGAAGATCAGGGCGGCGATCGGGTTGGTGAACAGCGCCAGGCAGGTGCCGAGGATCCAGAACAGCACCGAGCCGACCAGCGGGATCAACGTGATGCAGAAGGCGATGGCCGCCATCAGCGGGGGGAACGGCAACCCGAGGAAGAGGTAGAGCAGGAACGCGAGCGTCGCGTTGCAGAACGCGAGCACGACCATGCCCATCACGTAGCCGCCGACCGAGTCGGTGATCTGGTCGGTGATGTCGCCGGCACGAGCGCGGTCGCGGGCGGGGGCGAGACGCAGCAGACCCTGCTTCATCGACGGCAGCGACGCGAGGAAGTACAACGTCAGCACGAGCACGACGATGGCTCCGGAGATGCTGGTGGCGATCGAAGCGCCCACGGCCAGGGCGCCGCCGCCGATCGTCGCGAGGTTGCCGAAGTCGGTGAGGAAGGACTGCACCTGGGCGACCAGTTCTTGGAACTGGTCGCCGAACTGGGCTTCGAGGGTCGCGTAGATGTCGCTGTGTGTGAAGTCCTTGATCATGCCGGGCACGGACTGCACGAAGCTCACGATCTGATCGATCACGACGGGAACGATCATCCAGAGCACGAGGGCGAACACCACGATGAGTGCGAGGATCGTGATGACCACCGAGATCACACGCGAGAGGCCACGGCGTTCCAGGAACCGTACGGCGGGGTCGAGTCCGAGCGCACCGAACAGGGCGAGGGCGATGTAGATGAGCACGGTCGACAGGTTCGACAGCGCGAGGCCGATCACGATCGCCCCGAGTCCACCCAGCGTCACGAGGAAGCCGAACACGAACGGGCGGTCGATGCGCGTCCAGAACGAACGGCTCGGCGTCGTCGGCTCGATCACGACCGGGATCGGAGCGTCTGCGACGGCCGGCACGGATGCGGGTGCGGCCTTGCGACGGCCGGTCGCCGGCGCGGCGGGAGTCGCGGCGGATGCGTCGTCGTCGTGGGGCGCGGATTCCGGCGGCTCTTCGTTGCTCATGTGCTCACGATAGCGGTGCCATGGATCGAAACCAGGATGTCACGCGGCTCTAGAGTAGGGGCATGACCGCCGCCGAGGACCCGAAGGCCGAACTGCTCCGGCTTCGCGCCACCATCGACAACATCGACGCCGCACTGATCTTCATGCTGGCCGAGCGCTTCCGCGCGACTCAGCAGGTCGGGCATCTGAAAGCGGAGCATGAGATGCCGGCATCGGACCCGAATCGGGAGGAACAGCAGGTCGCCCGGCTGCGTGCTCTCGCCGAGGAAGCGCACCTCGACCCGGAGTTCGCGGAGAAGTGGTTCAACTTCGTGGTGGCAGAGGTCATCCGTCACCACACCGAAGCGGCCGAGAGCCGCTGAGGAGGAGGAGCCGGACGGGCGACGGTGTGTGCAGCACTCGCCCGTCCGGAGCTTTGTGAGATTCATTGACCAACTAAGTTCAATGAATAAACTTAGGGAGAGACTACGGATCGCGCCACGATCTGTCAACAGCTCGCGACGGGCGAGCGTCGGAACGGGAACACATGCTCAGCACGGATGACGGCCTCGACACCCAGGCGTCTGTTCGGCGTGCGAACCTGCGCCGGGCTCTGCAGCTGGTCTTCCGGAATCCGGGCACGCAGACGCGCGCGGGCATCGCGAGGTCGACCGGGCTGACCGCCGCCACCGCGTCATCGCTGGTCGCCGAACTCATCGAGAACCGGCTGATCGTCGAAGGGGAGCAGGCGGCGAGCACCGGTGGCAAACGGGCGACCACTCTGAGCGTCGATGCGGACCATCACCTGATCCTGGTGCTGGTGATCCAGCCCCTGCACGCCGACATCGCTCTCGTGGCGCTCGACGGCACCGAGGTCGACCTCCGTCGCGTGAGCTACACCGCCGAGAACCGCGACCGCACCCTCGACGAGGCGGTGTCGGCCGTGGCGGAAGAGTTCGGCGGACGGCTCCTGGCCGCCGGCGTGCAGCTGCCGGGCACGACCGATGGGCGATCGGTGCTCGAGAGCGTGCAGCTCAAGTGGCAGAACGTCCCCCTCGCCGACCGGTTCGAGCGTGTGCTGGGAGCGCCCGTGCTGCTGATCAACGACGTCGACGCCGAAGCCATCGCCGAGGCGGGTATGGAGGAGTCGCCGTCCGGCTACCGCCTCTTCATCCATCTCGGCGGCGGTGTCGGCGCGGCCGTCACGCTCGACGGCGAGCTGGCTCCCGGCCCCCGAGACCGCGCGGGTGAGATCGGACATGTGCAGGTCGTGTTCGGCGACGCCGCGCGCGCCTGCCGATGCGGGCAGCGCGGCTGCCTGGAATCGGCCGCCGCTCTCGGGGCGATGCTCGGCGACGAGTTCTCCGACGCCATGGATGCCCCGGAGATCCGCGCGCTCGCGGCTCAGGCCGACGAGGAGCAACTCGATGAGGGGGCTCGCGCGCTGGCCAGAGCCGTCAAGCTCATCGGCGCGCTGCTCGACCCGATCGAGGTCGTCATCGGCGGCCCGGCAACCGAGCTCGGACCGCGCTTCCTCGATCGCGTGCGCCGTGAGACCGAGTACCCCGCCCGCGGCACGGCGCAGGTTCCGGTGCGCTACGCCGATCCTCGTGTGTCGCTCGCCGCCGGAGCCGCCCAGGCCGCACTGACGTCGGCGCTCGGCGTGCGCTGGAATCCCGAGCAGCTGCGCGCGGCATCGACGTCGCGCTCCTGACCGGCAGACGCACATCCGCCCGACGGGTGCTCCCATCGGGCGGATGTCGTCAAGCGGATGTCGACGCGCGGATGCGGAGGGCTACTTGACGCTGCCCGCCGTCAAGCCACCGACGAGACGCTTCTCGATGAGCATGAACAGGATGACCACGGGCAGGATCGCGACGATCGAGACGCCGAACACGTACTGCCAGCTCGTCTCGTACTGACCGACGAACTTGGTCAGAGCGACCGACAACGGCTGGTTCTTGTCGGTCGACAGGATCACGAGCGATGCGGCGAACTCGTTCCAGCAGGCGACGAAGGTGAACACGATCGCCGTGACGATGCCGGGCCACACGAGCGGCAGGTTGATCTTGAACAGCACGGTGAAGCGCCCGGCGCCGTCGATCTGCGCGGCCTCGTCGACCTCCTTGGGGATGCCGGCGAAGAACGAGTGCATGATCCACACCGCGAACGACAGGTTGAAGGCCGCGTTGATGAAGATCATCGCGATCCAGGTGTCGCCGAGCCCGAGCACGGTGAACTGGCGGAACAGACCCGAGGTGAGCACGGCCGGCTGCAGCATCTGCGTGACGATGACCAGGAACAGGAACACCATGCGGCCGGGGAACTTGAAGCGCGCCGTGTAGTACGCCGCCGGAAGCGAGACCAGCAGGACCAGCAGCGTCGCGAACACGGCGATGACGATGGTCGAGATCAGGTTGTACGGCAGGGGCGTCTCCGGGGTGGACCACATCGAGATGTAGTTCTCCCAGTGCCACTCGATCGGGAGGTAGGTCGGATCGACCGACCGGATCTGCGACTTGGTCTTCACCGAGCCGAAGAACATGATCAGGTAGGGCAGCACGAAGATGGCGAGCACCAGGAGACCGGCGACGGTGCGCAGGATCACCCGGGGCAGCGTGACCTGGTCCTCGGTGTAGCGGCGCTTGCGGCCGGGTGTCGGCGGCGTGCGACGACCGCGGCCTCCGGCGGTGGTCACGAGCTCGGTCTCGGTCATGGTCATGATCAGACCTCCTTCATGGGCTTGACGATCTTCACGTACGCCGCGACGATCACGATGACGATGAGGAACGCGACCACCGACAGGGCGCTCGCGACATCGACCTTCTTCTGCAGCTCGATGTACTTGAAGATCAGGGTCATGATCGTGTCGGCGCCGTAGCCGGGGATCGACCCGGTCATCACCTTCAGGATCGGCAGCGAGTTGAAGACGTTGATGATGTTGATGAGGATGGCCACGGCCAGAGCGCTGCGCAGCTGCGGCAGCACGATCGACCAGTAGGTGCGGGCGGGGCCGGCGCCGTCCATCTTCGCCGCCTCGATCGCGTCGGCCGGGACCGACTGGAGTCCGGCGAGGATCGTGTAGGTCGTGAAGGGGAGCGACACGAAGATCGCGATCACGATCGACCAGGTGAAGGCCGTCGCGGGGTTCTTCGTCCAGCCGTAGCCCACCGCGTCATCGGAGAGCCCGATGTCGTAGAGGAACTTGTTGAAGATGCCGAAGTAGGGCTCGAGGCTGTAGTAGAACACCATGGTCGTCATCACGACGGATGCGGCCCACGGCACGATCACGGCCATGCGTACGAGCTGGCGCCCGGGGAAGGCCTTGTTCAGGATCTGCGCCAGACCGAGCGAGATCACGACCGTGAGGGTCACGACCGCGACCACCCACACGATCGTGCGGAAGAAGATCGGCCAGAACTCGGTGAACGTGAAGACCGTGACGAAGTTGTCGAAGCCCACGGACCCCTTGTCGAGGCCCGACAGGGAGATGTCACGCGTCGAGTTGAAGAACATCACCCCGGCGGGGAACAGCACGACGCCGATGATGAGCAGCAGCGCCGGTGCGATCCACGGCAGCGCTTGGAGAAGATCCTTTCCGCCCGGCCTGCCACGCGTGGCATCCGGGGTCTTCGGAGTGCGGGGGCGGCTCGTCGCCGCCCCCGCGAGGTTCGAGGACTCTGTCTTCTGGCTCATTCGGGTACCCGAACCTCTCCGATCAGCGGGCTCAGCCCGCGTCGACCTGTGCCTGGATCTCGGTCAGCACGTCCTGTGCCGGCTTCGACTGGATCTGACCGAACAGCGACTTGAACGCACCGTCGGCAGCGGACCACTTCGGGTTCGTCGACGGGTAGAACTGCGCGTCGGGCAGCACGTCGAGGAACGGCTTGAGGGCCTCTTCGCCGGAGAGCTGCTCGGCGCCGGACTTGGTGACCGGCAGGAAGCCCTCGGCCTGCACCCACGGCACGTAGACGTCGGCGGAGTAGTAGTAGTCGAAGAACTTGGTGATCGCCTCCTGCTTGTCACCATCGTTCTGGAACGCCATCAGCTGGTCCATGACGCCGAGGGTGAAGGGCGAGCCGTCCTTCGTCGGGATCGGAACGATGGAGTAGTCCAGGTCGGGGTTGTTCTCCTTGATCTGGCCGACCGTCGGCGGGAGGCCGACCTGCATGCCGATCTTGCCCTGGATGAAGATGTCCATCAGGGGGGAGCGCTGCGTGGAACCCGGGTCGGCCTGCGTCGCACCGGCGTCGATCATCTTCTTGATCTGCTCGGCACCGGGGAGGTTCTCCGGGGTGTCGATCGTGATCTCGGAGGCATCGCCGAACGATCCGCCGCCGCCCCACAGCCACACGGCCGCTTCCGCCTGTGCCTCTTCCGATCCGAGCGGCATGCCGTAGCCGGCGACACCGCCGCCGAGTGCGGACACCTTGGTGGCGGCATCCAGCAGCTCATCCCAGTTGGTCGGCGCCTCGACGCCGGCCTGGTCGAGCAGCGCGTTGTTGACGAACAGGGCGCGCGCCGAGGCGATCATCGGCAGCGCGTAGGCGGTCCCGTCGACCTCGGCGTTCTTGAGGAACGACTCCTGGAAGTCGGAGTAGGTGTCGTCGGAGACGACGTCCTTCGTCGGGTAGAGCAGCTCATCGCCGACGAAGCCCGCGAAGGGTCCGCCGTTGTAGATGTCCGGTGCCTCGCCGGCCTGGATCTTGGTGGAGACGACCTTCTCGAGGTTGTCCCACGACTGCACCTCGAGCTTGACCTTGATGTCGGGGTTGGCCTTCTCGAACCCGTCGATCACCGTCTCCCAGTTGGCCTTGGTGCCGTCGGAGTAGCTGGGGACGAGGAGGTCGAGGGTGGTCGAGCCGTCCCCGCCTCCGCTGTCGCCGGACGAACCGCCGAACCCGCACGAAGCGAGCGAGAGCGTGGCGACGGCCGCAATGGCGGCGGCGCCGAACCGCAGTGACTTCTTCATGTGTATTGCATTCCTCACTGTGATGTCCGAACCCTCGGCGGCAGGGCCGCTTCGGGAGGGGGTGTGGTGCACAGTCGCAAGCACATCACGCGACAGTGCGTGGGTGATCGTTTCGCCGTGAGGCAGCCGCGATCGTTCAAGCCGGGGCTCGGGGCTCTCGACTTCGGCCGGGGTCGACGTCGAGGGTGGAACTCGTCTGATTATTTGTCAGGAGAACAAACAAATCAAGGTAAAGCTGTTGGTGTTGTGATTCGACGCCATACTATGATCGAATTAGGCTTCAAACGATCACAAGTCTGCAACTTATCGCCAGAAAGGCACCTCGATGTCCGAATCGCTGCCCGGCGCACACATGCGCGAAGAACTCAATTCCCAGCCGGAGATGTGGGCGCGGGCGGCCGATCTGAAGGCCGAGCAGGCACTGCTCCCCGCATCGGGGGCCCGCATCGCCGTCGTCGGATGCGGTACGTCGTGGTTCATGGCGCAGTCGTACGCCGCGTTGCGCGAGTCCGCCGGTCAGGGTGAGACCGACGCCTACGCGGCGTCCGAGGCCTTCCTCGACCGCGGATACGACGCCGTCGTCGCCCTCACCCGTTCCGGGACCACGAGCGAGGTGCTCGAGCTCGTCGACCGCATCAAGGGCCGCATCCCGACCATCGGAGTGATCGGCGATCCTGATTCGCCGCTCGTCTCGCTCGCCGACGAGGCGGTGCTGCTCCCGTTCGCCGATGAGCAGTCGGTCGTGCAGACGCGATTCGCGACCACCGCGCTGGCGCTCTTCCGGGCGTCGCTCGGCGAAGACCTCTCCGGCGCCATCGCCGATGCCGAGGCCGTGCTCGCCGAGGACGGCGACGACGAGCTGCGCGACGCGGAGCAGTACACGTTCCTCGGACGCGGATGGACGATCGGCCTCGCCCACGAGGCCGCGCTGAAGCTGCGCGAGTCCTCGCAGTCGTGGACCGAGGCGTACCCCTCGATGGACTACCGGCACGGTCCGATCGCGATCGCGGCCCCTGGCCGCGTCACCTGGCAGTTCGGCGAGGCTCCCGAGGGACTCGCTGCGCAGGTCGAGGCCACCGGCGCCCGGTTCGAGCAGCGGTCGATCGACCCGCTCGCCGACCTCGTGCGCCTGCACCGCACCGCGCTCGACCGCGCCGTCGCCCGCGGCCTCGACCCCGACCAGCCCCGCAACCTCACGCGATCCGTCATCCTGGATGCATGACGCAACCCGCCGCCGGAGCTGACCATGACCCGAGCTGACGGGACGGATGCCGTTCCCGACGTCGAGCGAGACGCGACCGGTGAGAAGCTCGCCGCCGTGCGCACGCTCGGCGTCGGTGCCCCCGTGCTGGCGTTCGACGTGGGCGGCACCGACATCAAGTCGGCCCTGTTCGACGCCGACGGCACCGCCCTCGGACTGCGCCGCACGCCCACGCCGATCGCCGAGGGCGACCGCACGCAGGTGCTGCTCGAGCGTCTCGAGGTGCTGGCCGAGGAGCTCCGCGCCGCGCACCCCTCTGTCGTGCCGCAGGCGGTGGGACTCGTCGTGCCCGGGATCGTCGATGCGGATGCCGGCTTGGGCGTCTTCGCGAGCAACCTCGGCTGGCACGACTCGCCCTTGCGCGACCTCGCCGCTGAACGCCTCGGGCTGCCCGTGGCCTTCGACCACGATGTCCGTGCCGCCAGCTGGGCGGAACGCCGACTCGGTGGCGCGCGCGACTACGCCGATTCGGTGGTGCTCGTGATCGGCACGGGGATCGCCGGTGCGCTGCTGGTCGGGGGCGTCCCGTACACCGCCGGCGGTTACGCGGGTGAGATCGGGCACTCCCCGATCGCGGACGGGCCGATCTGCGCGTGCGGCGCACGCGGTTGCCTCGAAGCCGTCGCCTCGGCCGGTGCCATCGCCCGGCGGTATCGCGAGGCGACCGGGATCGCTCCGGACGGAGCGAAGGACGTGATCGCCCGCGCGGCGGCCGGCGACGAGGTGGCCGGGGACATCTGGAATTCCGCGCTCGACGCGCTCACGATGTCTCTGGCTCAGCTCACCGCCGTCGTGGCGCCGGAAGCAGTGGTCATCGGCGGCGGACTCTCCCGCGCCGGCGGCGCCCTGTTCGATGAGCTGCGCACGCGCCTGGCCGCCCGGCTCAGCTTCCATCGCATCCCGGCGCTGGTCCCCGCCGAGCTCTCCGGCAACGCAGGGCTGCTGGGCGCCGCTCTCCGCGCACGGGAGCTCACATGATCCTCACCGTCACTCCGAACCCCGCCCTCGACCTCACCTGGCGCGTCGATCGGCTCGTCGAGGGCGGAACGCACCGGGCGGATGCCGGGGCCGCTCGTGCCGGCGGCAAAGGACTCAACGTCGCGCGGGTGGCGTACGCCGAGGGTGCGGACGTGCTCGCGGTCACCACCGTGGGCGGTCGGGTCGGCGAGGAGTTCGCCGCGGAGCTGCGCACGAGCGGTGTGCCGCACGCGCTGGTGGCGGTCGCCGCGGAGACCCGCCGCAGCATCGCGGTGGTCGATGAGGCGCTCGGCGACACCACGATCATCAACGAGCGGGGTGCGAATCCGACCGATGCCGAATGGGCGGCGCTGCTCGCCGAGGCCGTCGAACGGTTGTCGGGTGCGCGTGTGCTGGTCGTGTCCGGCAGTGTGCCGCCTGGCGCGCCGGAGTCGTTGCTCCCCATGCTCATCGCGGTGGGGAAGGACGCCGGAGTGCCGGTGATCGTCGACACCTCCGGACCCGCTCTGCTGCGCGCGGCGGAGGCCGGAGCCGCAGTGCTCAAGCCCAACGCGGCCGAGCTGGTCGAGGCCACAGGCGTCGCCGACCCTGTCGAAGGGGCCCGATCGCTGATCGCCCGGGGCACCGAACTCGTGCTGCTCTCGCTGGGGGCCGAGGGCATGCTCGCGGTCACGGCGTCCGCACTCGTGCACGCTCGCCTCGACGAACCCCTCGCGGGCAACCCGACGGGCGCCGGTGATGCCGGGGTCGCCGCCTGCGCCGTGCTGTACGCCGAGGGGGTGCGCGATCCCGAGCAGATCCTTCGCCGGGCCACCGCCTGGTCCGCCGCCGCGGTGCTGACCCCGCTGGCCGGCGACATCTCGTCGCGCTGGACGGAGCTCGAACAACAGCTCCGCATCTCGCATCCCCATCCTGAATCGTTCCGGAAGGACCCTTCGTGACCCTCGTCTCCGCTCGCGACCTCGTCTCCGCCGCTGCCGCCGAAGGCACCGGCATCGGCGCCTTCAACGTGATCCACCTCGAGACCGCCGAGGGGCTGGTGCGGGCCGCCGCCCTCGCGCAGCTGCCCGTCATCCTGCAGATCTCGCAGAACTGCGCCGACTACCACGGCGGGCTCGAGCCCATTGCGCTCGCCACGCTCGCGGTGGCCAGG
The DNA here is from genome assembly GCF_002356155.1 of Microbacterium sp. TPU 3598. Classification (NCBI taxonomy): domain Bacteria; kingdom Bacillati; phylum Actinomycetota; class Actinomycetes; order Micrococcales; family Microbacteriaceae; genus Microbacterium; species Microbacterium sp. TPU 3598. The sequence goes on from NZ_AP017975.1 coordinate 195,255, forward strand.
CGCGCGCAGACACCCATGGCTGTGCACCTCGATCACGCCGAGCGGCCTGAACTGGTCGACGAGGCCATCGCGCTGGGCTTCGGCTCGGTCATGTTCGACGGCGGCGCCCTGCCCTACGACGACAACGTGGCTCTCACGGCGGCGGTCGCCGCCCGTGCCCACGAGGCGGGGGTCTACGTCGAGGGCGAGCTCGGCGAGGTGGGGGGCAAGGACGGGGCGCACGCTCCGGGTGTGCGCACCGACCCCGACGAGGCGCGTGCGTTCGTCGCGGCCACCGGCGTCGATGCGCTCGCGGTCGCGGTGGGTTCTTCGCACGCGATGACCGACCGCACGGCGTCCCTCGACCTCGACCTGATCGCACGACTGCACGAGGCCCTGCCGGTGCCGCTGGTGCTGCACGGGTCCTCCGGCGTCGCGGATGCCGTGATCGCCGACGCCGTGCGGGCGGGCATGACGAAGATCAACGTCTCGACGCACCTGAACGGGTTCTTCACGCGGGCGGTGCGCGAGAAGCTCGACGCCGATGAGCGTCTCGTCGACTCCCGCAAGTACCTCGCCCCCGCCCGCGACGCCCTCGCCGGTGAAGCGGCGCGGATGCTGCGGCTGTTCGCGCTGCGGCCGGCGGAATCGGTCGCCTGATGAAGCGGGCGGCTCGGCTGAACGCGATCCTCGACCTCCTGGCCGCGAAGGGCGAGGTGACGGTCGAAGAGCTGGTCGAACGGTTCGAGGCCTCGTCGGCGACCACACGCCGAGACCTCGACACCCTCGCCGAGCAGCGACTGCTCACCCGCACCCATGGCGGTGCGGTGGCGCAGACCGTCGCCTATGAGCTGCCCATCCGCTACAAGAGCCACCTGCGCACGCACGAGAAGGCGAGCATCGCGCAGACCGCGGCCGGCCTGGTCGCCCCCGGCATGGTCGTCGGCCTCTCGGGCGGAACCACCACGACCGCCATCGCCGCAGCGCTCGCCGCACGCGACGACCTCTCGGGCAACGGCGGCATCACGGTCGTCACCAACGCCGTGAACATCGCCGCCCAGCTCGCCACCCGCCCCGACATCAAGGTCGTCGTCACCGGCGGCGTCATCCACTCGCGCAGTTACGAACTGGTCGGTCCGTTCGTGGAGCAGCTGCTGCGCGGGGTGCGGCTCGACATCGCCTTCATCGGCGTGAACGGGATGGACGCCGTCGCCGGTGCGACCACGCAGGACGAGCGCGAAGCCGCGGTGAACCGGATGATGGCCGAGCGGGCCCGGCGTGCGGTCGTGGTGACCGACGGCAGCAAGCTCGGCGTGGAGGCGTTCTCGACGGTCGGCGGCGTCGACCTCTTCCCGACCGTCATCACGGACGCCGGAGCGGATCCCGAGGTGCTCGCCGCCCTCCGCGCGGCCGGATACGCGGTGCTGGTCGCCTGAGCCCGGACGCTGTCGGACACCCCGAGGGCCCCGACGTCCCCAGATCGTCGAGGCCCTCTGAGGGTGTCGCGGCTGCATGCCGCGACGCCCCCGAGCAGATGGTGTCCGTGTCGTACTCGCGCTCCCCAGTGCGCCTGATCCCCAGATCCGACTGCGCCTCCCTCGCGCCTCACCCTTCGAGGCCCTTCGCATGGCACCTTCCGAAGAACAGGAGCGTGCGGCATCGGTTCTGATACACCGAATGGAGGAAAAGTCAGAATCCGTTTCCATGACACTGGAACGGCGCGTTCACGCCGGTGTCGACCGCGGCCCTCGCGAGCGCGACGGCCGGTGCGGCACCCGCGGAGAGACCGGTGTGCACAGCGCTGAGCAGATCGCCGGCCACATCATCGGGGACCGCGACGGGGGCGGCGATCACGCAGTCGGCACCGGCGTGCAGCCACACCCGCGTCATGCCCAATGCCTCCTCGCCCCAGCGCACCGACGAGCGTCCGAGCTCACAGGCCGAGAGGATCACCGTCGCCGGGACCCGCGGAATGAGATCGACGTCATAGCCGAAGAGGATGCCGTCGGCGAGCTCGAATCCGGAGAACAGCGGGTTGTCCACCGCGTGCCTGCCGTGCGCGGCGATGTGCAGCACATCGGTGGCTGCGGCGAGTTCTGTGACCGCGGCGACCGTCGCCTCCCCGGTCAGCAGGGTCTGCGGTGCCACCCCGGCGCGTCGCCAGGCCGCCGCTGCCCGTTCGACCTCGTCACCGGCGCGAGCGACACGCGGACCGGCGGCGAATCCGACCGAGGCCGGCCGCGTGATCGTGCGGGAGGGGCCGGCCAGCAGGCGCGAGACGGATGTCGCGAGCGTGAACGGGGTGCCCGACATGCCGGAGAGCATCGCCCACGGAACTCCACCGAGCGCTCCGGGTACCGTGATGGCCAGTCTCGCTGCGGACGGCGCGGCGAGCAGCAGCGGCGCGAGGAGCTCGGCGTCGAGGATCGCCAGGCGCGAGGCGAGCGCCCGTTCGGTGACCTCGCCCATCAGGCCGCCACGGGTCAGGGCGGCCATGTCGAGGTCGGCGCGGAGGCCGTCGAGCGCCGACTGCACCCGCGACCAGGACAGATCGACGACGGTCGCACCCGCGGTGGTCACCAGGACCGCATGCAGATCGGTGCCGGTGAACACGTATGACAGGACGGCCAGGTCGGGATCGAGCAGCGCCATCGCCTCCGTGAGTCCGAGCCGTTCGCGCGTGCCGCCTGAGCCGGTCGCCGCCCACTGTCGTTCGCGCACCCGATCACGGAGGGCGCGCACCCTCGCATCCGTCGTCCAGTCGGCGCCGGCCAGCTCGGCACGGAGCATGCGCAGTTCCGCCAGATCGACCGCGAGGGATTCGTCGTGCGGGGGGCGCACCGGGGCGACCTGCTGGCTGAGGTGCCGCGCACGCTCCGACCACTCGAACAGGAGGGCGGGGTCGCGCCGTCGAGCGGCCGCGGAGAGTCCAGCGAACATCAGGTCGCTGCCGTGCATCGCGACCGACGCCTGCAGGTCGAGAGCGCCGAACGACTGCTGCCAGGCGGTGAGCAGATCGAGGCCATCGGCGGCTGCCCGGAGGGCATCGCGGTCGCGACCGGCGGCTGCGGCGCGAGCGGCGCGCACCTCGTGTGCACGCAGGCGCAGGGGCGTCGGGGCCGCATCGTCCAGCCGTGGCAGCCGGCCGGAACCGTCACGCCGAGCGCTCAGGCGGAGCCCTGTCGCCTCGGTGCGGAAGCCGCCCTGGTCGAGCGCCTTCGCGGTGCGCGCGAAATCGTCGCCGTCGATGGGGCGGTGCGGCTTCGCCCGCTGCTGCGCCTCGAGGCGCACCGCTTCGGCACGCGCCGCCCACCCGTGATTCCCGAGTGCGGTGAAACGTCGGGCGGCGCTGCGGGCCGCCCGCTCTGCGGCGGCGGGATCATGTCGCAGCAGCGAGCGGGCGAGGTGGAATTCGGCCTCGCCCCTGGCTTGCCGCATCCGCTGCGCGCCGAACTGGGCGGCGACCTGTTCGAGCAGTGCCTCGGCCTCGGTCGTGAGGCCCGCGTCGCGCAGCACCTCCGCCCGATCGAGGTCGCTGATCGCCGCGGCGAGGTCGCTGATCGCGGCGAGCTTCGGACGGGAACGGGTCATCAGGGTGAGCGCGGTGACGAGGTCGCCCCCGAGCAGCGCCGCATAGCCGAGATTGTGCCGCGCCTCGGCCAGGGGCTCGTCATCGTCGTTCGCCTCGTACACGGCCACCGCGCGCCGCAGATCCTCGACGCAGGTCTCGAGCTCGCGCTGCTGCATCCGCACCACCGAACGGTTCATCAGACAGTTCGCGAGCTCGGTGGTCTCGTCTCCGATCGCCGTGAGCGTGTCGATGGCGCGGGTCAGTTCGACTTCCGCCTCGGCCAGCCGTCCGCCGTGCATGAGAAGTGTGCCGAGCTGGCCGCTGAGCACCGTGATCGTCTCCGCACGGAGGCCCGTTCGGCCGAGGGCCTCGCGGCACAGCTGCTCGGCGGCCGCGGGCTCTCCGGTCTGCGCGAGCACGTAGGCGACCGTGCCGTCGATGCGCGCGCGGAGGTCGGGGTCGTCGGTGCGGGTGGATGCCGTGTCGAGCGCGCGTCGTGCCTGCGTGAATCGTCGGGCGTTCGCCGCTTCGACGCCGCGCCGGTGCAGCTCGATCGCGGACAGGGGCATCCCTCCAGAATGCCGTGCGTCGGGTCTGCAAGGGAAGAGCCCGGATTCCGCGGAGCACCCCGCGCACCAGGACGGGCCGCCCGCATCGGTACGGACGGCTCGTCCCGGGGGTACATCAGGCCGGGTGCATCAGGCGCGATCGATCAGGCGGAGTCCACGGGATCCGGAAGCGACTTCAGCACCGCGGCGACGGCTTTCGCCGCGGCTCCGGGGCTGACACCGCCGACCGGCACGGTGCCGAGCTGCGCGGCGACGCGCGCGGCCACGTACGGGGCGGAGAAGGAGGTGCCGCTCCAGATCGCGAATCCGCCGCGATAGTCGTCGGGGTCGATCGTCTCGCGGCGGAGACCGTCGACGTCGGCCTTCGTCACCGCCTGGGTGCCGCCCACGAACGCGGGTGACGTGCTCACCACGGCCGCGCCCGGTGCATAGACCCGGACCCAGGGGCCGATGTTCGAGAAGAGGGCGACCGACTGCGCCGACGGATTGAGAGCTCCGACCGACACGAGCGGCGCGTCCTTGTCGGGGTGGATGCCGTTGTCGGCACCAGGCCAGGGCCAGAGCGACGCGGGGAAGGAGGGGCGGTCGATCGCGTCGTTCCCGGCCGAGCACACCACCACGCATCCGAGCTCGCGCGCCTTGGCGAGCAGCTGGTACAGCGTGAGACTGAAGAGTCCGTCGGTCGGTGTCTCGTGGTAGTAGCTGAGCGACAGGTTCAGCACATCGATCGGGAAGCCCGTGTTCGGATCCTCCCGGTGGCGGGCGAGCAGCGTCACGACCTGGGCGACGGTCTCGAGCAGGGTGCTCTCGTCGACCACTCCGAGGGCTCCGGCCACCCGGATCGAGAGGATGTCCGCATCCGGGGCCGCCTGTCGGACGAGCCCGGCGATGAAGGTGCCGTGCCCGGCGACCGCGTCGATCTCGCCGTCGAGCTGCCCGTACAGGTCGGGGTAGCGCTCCGGGTCGGCGTCGTCGGTCAGCCCCACCGGCACACCGTCGAGGTCGACCGTGCGGGTGACGATGTCGGCGGGCAGCCAGGCGTGTTCGCCGCAGCCGGTGTCGAGCACCGCGACGACGGGCCGCCGTCCGCGCTTCGGAGCGGGCCCGCGCACCGGAGCGGGGCCCAACCAGGTGACGGGCTGTCGCGCGCCGCGTCCGGGCTCGAGGTAGTCGTCGCTGCCGCCCGCGCCCCCTCCGGCGCCGCGCACCGGGTTGGTGCGCGTGAACGGGTTGGTGCGGGTGAACGGGTTCGTCCGGGTGAACGGATTGAGCCCGACCGGGTCGATGGACAGCACGTGGTCGAGGCTCGTGCGCGGCATCGTGGAGCGGGACATGCGGCGGGCGCGCTGGAGCACGCGCCAGGCGTCGGGTGCGACGGGCGATTCGCCGCGGACCGGTTCGTCGGGGGTGCGCAGCCGTGCGCGCAGGAAGCCGGGGACTCCCGGAACCAGCTCGCCGTCGAGTGCCGAGCGGGTGCCGTCCTCGATCTCGAGCTGCCATCCGAAGGTGTCGGCTGCATCACGCAGGGTGCGCACCTCGCGGTCGTAGGCCTCTTCGTCGCCGAGGGCGCGGGTGATCAGCAGCCGCTCCGGCAGGTACGCCGTCGGAAACGCGCGGATGCCGTCCACCGGTTCCGTGCTCGGGTCGAGTGCCGTGCCCCGGCGGATCGATCCCTCCGCGCGGTCCTGCCAGGTCCATCCCTTGGGCTGATCCATGCGTCATCCTCTCCGTGCGGGTCACCCCGCGTCCTCATCGACGGGCGGTGCCCGCGATCACAGCTCGAACTGCGGGGTCGCGAGGGTGCGCGTCTCGTCCCCGATCACGGTCGTCAGGCTCACGCGTGTGAGGCCGGGAGGCACATCGTCGAACACGAAGCGTCCTGTCTCCTCCGGCGAGACCGACCGTGTCTTCTCGCCCTGCGTCAGCACGATCTCCGCGGCAGCGGTGTCGACCCAGCCGTCGACGCGGCGGTGACCGGACGCGGTGGTCGTCACGTGCAGCAGGATGCTCGTGGAGCCGTCGCTGAACTGCAGGGTGAGCGCATCCGCTTCGCCCCGCACCGCGCCGAACTGTCCCTCCACGAGGGTCAGAAGCGCGTACTCGCGGTTCAGGCCGTCGGCGGCGACCGCGGCGACCATGCGATCGATCAGGCCGGCGGGCATCGGATCGATCTCGCTCCACAGGGAGCGGAGCCGGGCGAACATCTGGGCATCCTCATGCTCGGTCATGCGAGTCCCCCTGTCTGCGCTGTCGGCGGCGCGTCCAGCAGGGCGCGCAGCTTGGCGAGGCACCGATTGCGTGTGGGGCCGATGCTTCCGATGGGCATGGCGAGGTCGCTGGCGATGCGCGCATAGTCGGGGCGATCCTCGAAAGCGATCACACGCAGCAGCTTCTGGCAGCGTTCGTTGAGGCGGCGCACGGCCGACCACAGGCGACGGTTCTCGTCGCCGAGCGCCGCGTGCTCCTCAGCCGAGGCCTGCTCGGGAAGAAGCGTGTCCAGGTCGTCTGCTTCGGCCGTGTCGACCTTGCCATGCGCCTTCGCGACCTTCCAGGCCTCGCGGCGCGCGGTGGTCGTGAGCCAGGCGGACACGGCGCGAGGATCGCTGATCGACCCGTGGCCGCGGACGAGCTGCAGCCACGTGGTCTGCACGACGTCTTCGGCGAGCGTGCGTTCGAGCCCGTACGCGCGCACGACGTGCCAGAGCACGGGCGTCATCAGCCGTACGAGCTCGTCCATCGCGCGGCCGTCGCTCTCGCGCCATGCACCGAACAGATCCGCGGCGCGCTCCCAGCGTGCGCGCCCGTCGTCCGAGGCAGGATCGTGAGCGGTGCCGGGTGCACCGTCGATCATGAAGCCCATTGTGATCACACCTACCAGGAGCGCGGCAAGGGCTTTCTGATACATGTCTGCATCCAAGAATCCCGCGGCTCCCCGGTGGGTCGCGCGCACAGGTGACGCCGATAGCGTGGAGGGGTGATCCCCCTCGCCGTCGTGCTCTTCCTCAATGCCGTCTTCAACGCTCTCGTCTGGCCGCAGTTCTACAAGCGCGTCGCCAAGGATCCGCGGGCGCGGGATGAGAACGGCAGGGCCACCGCGTTCCTCAAGGTGCACGCGGTGCTCATCGGGATCGCGCTCGTGCTCGCCCTGGTCTCCCTGCTCGCCGGTATCGCGGCGCTGACCGGCGTTCTCTAGGCCGGAAGAGTCGGGCCTCGCCGCCGCGCGGCGTCAAACCGTCTCGTACTGTTTCGCGTGCGCGGCCCAGCCTGACTCGACCGGGAGCGCCCGCAGCGCACGGTTGCTCACGGCGAGCACGACCGAGATCAGGCACAGTGCGGCGCAGATCAGGATGGTCCACTCCCTCCCGATCCACGCGAGCCCGAAGCCCGCGATGAGCGGTGCGAGCGGCATCGCACCCATGCCGAGGACTCCGGCGGCGCTGTTGGCACGACCGAGCAGATGGCTCGGGGTGGCGACCATGAAGTAGCCCATCATCCCGGCGTTGAGCGCGGGGATCAGGAGAACCGAGGCGCCGAGCACCACCGCGATGGCCCAGGGATCGGTCACCATCGAGAGGGCGATCGCGCCGATCGAGACGACCGTGAGTCCGGCGATGGTCAGGACGCCGGCCTTGATCCTCGGCACGAGCAGCGGTGCACAGACCGCGCCCACGAGCATCACGGCTCCGATCGACGCGCTCAGGGTGCCGATCAGCAGCTCGGAGTAGCCGTCCTGCTGGAGGGCGTAGATGATGGTCGTGATCGTGGCGTTGAAGCCGAGGTTGATGACCGTCGTGATGAGCAGCACTCCGCCGAGGTCGGGGCGGGAGAGCAGCCAGCCGAATCCCTCGCGCAGTTCCGCCCAGGCGTTCGGCTTCACGGCCACACCGGGCTCGACGACGGTACTCGGCTCGGCGACGTCATCCGCACCCGTGTCGATCATCCCCGCACGGCGCACCTGACGCCCCAGCATCCACGCGGTCAGGGCCGCGATCGCGTGACACAGCGTCATGACCACGCCGACGAGCCATCCGCCCACGCCCAGCAGCAGGCCGCCGAGCGGACCGCCTGCGAGCTGGAGAGCGGCATCGCGTCCCTGGTTCGCGGCTTGGGCACGGCCCATCGCGTCGTCGGGCACGATCTCCTTGATCGCGCTCTCGCCCGCGACATCGAAGAGCCCACTGCGCGCGGCGAGCAGCACGTCGATCACCAGCAGCGACCCGAACGTCATCGCATCGCCGAGGGCGAGAAGGGTGAAGCCGCCCGCGAGCACGATGCCGATGAGGGAGCCGAGGAGCATCAACGCGATGCGGCGGTGGCGGTCGGCCAGCACGCCGCCGGCCAGGGTCATGAGGAGTCGGGCGACCATGCCGGCACCGCCGATGATGCCGGCCTGGGCGGGATCGTTCGTCACGATCAGTGCGAGCAGGGGGATGGCGAAGCCGAACAGCGAGGCCGCGAGGCCCTTGCTCGTGTCGCTCACCAGCCAGGTGAGGTATCGGGTGTTGCGCCACAGGCGGTGGGGCGCGGTGACGGTGGTCATGTCTTGAGAATAGATGCGCAAGGACTATTGCGCAACTCTTATTGCGCAATTCTGGGTGCGGGTAGGATCGGCACATGACGGAGGACACCGCGAAGAGCACCAGCGACGATCCCGTCTGGATGACCTCGGCCATGCTCAAGGCCTACTCGCACCCACTGCGGCGCCAGATGATCCGGCTGTTCTCGCGGCGGGAGTTCCTCCGCGCCGCCGACATCGCCGCCGAGCTCGGTGTGCCGGCGAACAGTGCGAGCTTCCATCTGCGCGCGCTCGCCGACGCCGGGCTCATCGAAGAGGCGCCCGACAAGGCCCGCGATCGGCGCGATCGTGTCTGGACCGGACACAAGGGTGCGCTCAACGTCGGAGGGCCCGAGAGCCCCGTCGCCGACGAGGCTCTCGGCTCTGCGGTGATCGCCGCCCTCGTCGAGGACCATCAGGATCTGATCCGCCGGGTGATGGCCTGGACCCCGGAGTACGTGGCCGGGCGCACGGCCGAGGTGCACGCCGCCTTCACCCAGCGGACCATCCGGCTCACCGAGTCGGAGTTCGACGATGTGATGGTGAAGATCAACGACGTCTTGAGCGCTGCCGATGATGCCCACGACAGTTCCGACTCCGAGGGTCGGTACTGGCAACTGGATCTGATCGCCGCCGACGACACCATCTGACGCGGCTCAGGCTGCTACTCCTCCGCCGGGGCGGGCGTCCCGCTCAGGATCAGGATCCGCCGCAGATGCATGGCGGTGAGCACGCCGGGTCCCATCGACCGCCGGACATCGATGGTGCGGTCGTCGACGGTCTCGAGAAGCAGTCGGATCGCACGGGCCGCCTCGCCGCGAGCGCGGTGATCGTCACTGGACGAGGCGTCACCGCGAGCGATCACGTCGGCGACCGCGTGACAGGCCGCGGACAGGGGATCCGGCAGGGCGGGGTCGAGCGCCAGGCCGGCCGGTCGATCCCAGATGGTGTCGGCGATCTCGTCGGAGATGTCGCGGATGAGGTGCGCGATGCGATCGAGGGCGGCGAGCTCATCGTGGCTCTGCTGGATCCGGGTGCGATGGCCCTTGGCGCGAGGGTTGCCGCGTCTGCTCTCGTCCGCCTCCGTCAGAGCCGAGCGCAGCGCGGAGGACGTGTCGGCGAGCGAGGCCGCATCGTCGGCCCATTGCTCGTGCTCCGGAGGCCACGACTCCGAGACCGCGGAGCCGATGTCGTGCAGGTGCGCGGCCAGTTGCTCCCGGAAGGCCGCCACCCGCCCGGCTGCCGCGACGGTCAGGGGTGCCGGCGCGATGATGAGGTTCACCAGCAACCCGACGATCACCCCGACGGCCGTCTGGGTCAGGTAGCCGAGCGAGTAGTCATCGGCGTCCTGCCCGCCGATGATCAGCACGAACAGCGCGGCCATCGGCACGTACTCGCGACCGACACCGAACCAGCCCGTACCGGAGAGCAGCACTCCGACCCCGACCACCAGCGGGATGCTCCACCAGGTCGGGCCGATCGTCAGCACCACGATCGTGGCGAGCCCGATGCCCGTGGCGAGGCCGAGCAGCGTCTGCAGACTCGACTTCGCCGAACCCATCAGCGTCGGGTACATGCTCAACAGGGCCCCGAGCGGAGCGTAGTAGGGGTACTCGTCGGTGACCCCGGGCATGTGCGGGGCGATCATCCAGGCCAGTCCGACCGCGAGGGTCGTCTTGGCCACGAGCAGGAGGCGGGCGGGGCGGACGGCGTCGTGGAGTGCGCGTTGGACTCCTGCTCGTCGTACCCGGAGCCGGGTGCGGGTCTGGGGCACGGCGTCCTCTCGGTCGGGGTGGGCGCGGTCGGGGCGTGTGCGGTAGGGGCGGGTGGTCCCGCGAGCCTATGCGTCCTGTGCGTCGGGGGCGAGCGGGTTGCGTCCTCGGGGACGTACGGGTAGCGCGCACACGCGACGCCGGCCGCCCGGGAGGGCGACCGGCGTCGACGAGGCGGTCGGATCTAGGGGATGGCTCTGCGGAATGCGAGGAACGAGACGCCCATGAGGGCCGCGGTGACCACGAGGCCCCACAGCGCGAGGCCGAGGGCCCCCAGATCGCCGATCCCGGTCCAGACCTGTCCCCACAGCTCGAGCCTGGTCACGAGGTACACGATTCCGACGAGGATCAGTGCCAGCGCGATCCACGTGATCGTCAGGACCGTCAGCCCCCAGCTCTTGTAGATCGTGGCGCCCGTGAAGCCGACCACGAAGAAGAACAGCGCGAGCGTGAAGTAGACGATGAAGGCCCCGAGCGGTCCCGCCTCCCACAGCCACGGAAGATAGAACACCCAGCCGTTCACGCCGTAGCCGTTCGTGGCGACCTCGATGCCCCCACCGACCAGGAAGAGTGCGCCCATGAACGTGCTGGCGAGCACCGCGGTCAGCATCGTGCCGAAGAAGAACTCGCGACGTGTGATGCTCATCGCCTGGGAGAACGGGAACGTGAGCGTCATCGCCGACAGCCCGATGGCGAAGAAGTACCAGAGGGGCGCCTGGCCGCCGCCGCCGTATTTAGGGGAGTCCCCCGGGATCATCGCGTAGATCAGCACCGAGATCAGTGTTGCTCCGGCGAGGACGATCAGCGGGACCCAGATGAACGTCTGTCGATTGATCATCTGCAAGCGGATGACGTTGAGCGTGCGTCGCATCAGCGCACCTCCTCTTTCGTGGCGGCCGATCTCGTGGAGTCGGCCTCGGCCTTCTGGGTGAGGCGCACGATCAGCTGCTGCAGCGAGACCGGCGCGAGGTCGAGCCCGGAGGCCGTGATCTCCGCACGCTCCGCCGGGGACACGGCACCGAGGACGGTGACGGAGGCCACGCGGCCGAGCGCCTCACGGTGCAGCACCTCGCGGGCTCCCACCCAGGCGTCGACCTTCGCGGCGTCACCCACCACGGTCACGGCGCGGTCACGCACCGCATCCGTGTCCTCGTTCAGGAGGATCCGGCCGTTGTCGATCACGATGACCTTCTCGATGAGGTTGGAGACCTCGTCGATCAGGTGCGACGAGAGGATGACGGTGCGCGGGTGCTCGGCGTAGTCCTCGATCAGACGGTCGTAGAAGATCTGCCGGGCGACGGCGTCGAGGCCGAGGTAGGGCTCGTCGAAGAACGTGATCTCGGCGCGCGAGGCGAGTCCGATGATGACGCCGACCGCGGAGAGCTGTCCGCGGGAGAGCTTCTTGATGGTCTGCTTCATCGGCAGCTGGAACTCGGCGATGAGCTCGTCGGCGAGCGACTGGTCCCAGTTCGGGAAGAACAGGCTCGCAGCCTTGAAGGCGTGCTTGGGGTACGCGTCGTCGGGGTACTTCTGGCTCTCGCGGACGAAGCAGATCCGGCTGAGCACGTGCGCATTCTCATACGGGTGCTCGCCGAACACCTTCACGGTGCCGGACGATTCGAAGTTCTGGGCCGTGAGGATCGACATGAGTGTCGTCTTCCCTGCCCCGTTGCGACCGAGGAGGCCGTAGATGGCGCCACCCTCGATGGCGAGCGACACGCTGTCGAGGGCTCGCTTCTCCTTGTAGCGCTTGCTGAGGTTCTGCACCTCGATGACGGTGGTCATGCGGGGGTCTTCCCTTCTGCGTCGGTGGTCAGTGCGGCGCGATGCCGGAGCAGGGCCGCGAGGTCTTCGGCGCCGAGCCCGAGCGTGCGGGCCTCGGCGAGGAGCGGGTCGATGTAGCGGTCGGCGAAGGCGGCACGGCGCTCGCCGAGGAGCAGCTCCCTGGCGCCATCGGCGACGAACATGCCGATGCCTCGGCGCTTGTAGAGCACTCCCTTGTCGGTGAGCATGGCGACTCCCTTGGCTGCGGTGGCGGGGTTGATGCGATAGAACGCGGCCAGCTCGTTCGTGGAAGGGGCCTGCGCCTCCTCGGCGAGCGAGCCGTCGACGATCGAGTCCTCGATCTGCTCGGCGATCTGGAGGAAGAGCGGCTTGCCTTCTTCGATCACGAGTCCTCCGCTGGGTTAGTGGGTTACTTGCTCGACTAAGTAACCATGCAACCCGCGTGGGTGTCAACCCCTCGTCGTCTCGCGTGCGAAAACCCAGAGCATTCGTCTCGGGCTCGGCGCGTCGACGCGCGGCACGCCGGAGCGCACGCGGATGGTCTCCGTTTCGGCCGACGGGTGGATGCTGCGGTCAGTCGGCGTCGCGGCGGTGCTCGCGCCAGTCCTCGACGATCTGCAGCATGCGCACGGAGAGGAAGCGGAAGAATTCGGCAAGTTCGACGGCCCGGTCATGCGCGCCCCGGTCGTCGTCGTGCGCGGCGGCGATGTCGTCGATGTACTCCGACAGGCGCGAGTACACCGGCATGTTCCCGACGATCGAGCTGTAGAACGGATCGTGCACGAACTCGTAGCGGTCGCGCCGGTCGCCGGGTCGTGAGCGGCGCTGGATGAAGTGCAGCTGCTGCAGGTAGCGCACCGCACCGGAGACGGCGGCTGCCGAGACCCCGAGGCGCTCGCCGAGCTGGGCGGCGGTGTATCCGCCCTCGGGGGCGGCGATCAGCGCCATCATCACGCGGGCGGGCATGCGTGGCATCCCGGCCGCGGTCATCATGGCCGCGGCCTGCTCAGCGGGTTCCATCCCGCGGTGGGAGTCGCTGTGGCGAATCGACGCCTCGGGCTCGAGGTCGTCGGTGCTGTCGTCGGCCATCGGAGTCCTCCTATGCTCCGGGGGCGAGTTCGCGCCGCCTCATCAGGGCCAGGGATCCTGCAGCTCCAGCGGCCAGCGCGAGCATCAGCCACCACAGGCCGCGCACGTCCACGCCGCTGCCGTCCACCACGGGGGTCACGGCGAACGGGGAGAGGTTCGCACTCCATTCCGGCAGACCGAACAGGGGGCCGAACATGCCGAGCAGGGCCGCGAGCAGCACGAGGCTCCACGCCACCGCTGTCGTCGCCCGGGGGAGGAGCACGAACACCAGCGCAGTGAGCACCGCGAAGATCGAGGCCGCGACCGCCTGGCCGAGCCCGGCCACCGCGACGATGCGGTAGAGCGACGCGTCGCCGCCGTTCGACCAGACACCCGCCCAGCCGGCGAGCACCGCGGCGGCGACCACGATCAGCACCGCGACGATCCCGACGATCACGAAGTCGGCGAGCCAGCGCACGCGACCGACCGGCGTGGCGAGCACGGCCTCGGCGGTGCCGTGGGCCTCCTCCTGTCGCGCGCGCACCACCGTCTGTACGGCACAGCACGCGGCCAGGATCCCGAGCAGGGTGAAGAACACCGTGACGACGACCTCGTCGAGTCCGCCCGTCGCGCCTCCGATCTTCTTCAGGATGTCGGCGACGGCCGGATTCTCGCCCGAGATCTGGTCGACCAGCCCGCTCAGCGTGGTGGCGAGGATGCCCGTGATGGCGCCTCCGATCGCCCAGCCCACGATCGAGCCGGAGGTGAGCCGCCACACCAGGGCGTGGGGCGAGGCGAGGGTCGGTCGTGCCGAGACCCGGCCGAGGCGCTCCGCGACGAAACCGGCATCGATGTCGCGCAGCGACTGCAGGGCGACGGCGGCACCGGCGAGCACGAACCCGAAACCGAGCCCGAGCAGCATCGGCCAGACGATATCGGTGTCGTACGGGCGGGTCTGCTCGACCCAGCCGAAGGGGGAGAGCCAGGCGGGCCAGGCGCTCGTCATGCTCGTGAGGTCATCGCTCGGGGTTCCTGCCGCGTTGCCGATGCCGCGGATCAGGAACGTCGCCACGAGCACCCAGACCGTCAGGGAGTTCGCCCCGCGCGAGGTGCGCATGAACTGTGCGGCCAGCAGGCCGATGCCGAGGAATGCGATGCCGCACGACGCGGCCGCAGCTCCGGTGAGGAGCGATCCTCCCGCCGGGAGTCCGGTGGCGACCAGCGCGAGCGCTGTGAGCGCGGCCAGCACGACGTTCGCCAGGATGCCGTGCACGATGGTGGCGATCGTCGGCAGGCGGCGTCCGGCCGGAGTCGCCCACACGAGCTCGGCGCGCCCGGCCTCCTCATCGCCGCGGGTGTGCCGCACGGCGAGGAACGTGCTCATGAGCGCGGCGAGCAGCGCCAGCCACGGCAGCACCTCGAAGGCGAGGAAGGCGCCCTCGGATGTGCCGGAGGGGAGGCCGCGGAACATCAGGATCACCGGGTTCGCGAGCGCCGCGGCCAGGATGTTCTGCCGGTCGGCGAGGGTGGCGTACGACTGGCTGACACCGGCGTACCCCGCGAACGCCATCAGCGCCGTGCCGACGATCCACAGGGTCAGCTGCAGCCGGTCACGCCGCAGCCGCTGTCGGAGCAGCACGCCGAAGGCGCTCATCACGCACGCTCCTTCTGCGCACGCCGCTCGCGGCGGGTGGAGGGGCTCGCGTCGTCCGTCCGACCGTCCTCCGCGGCCTCGAGCGTCGCGAGGTCATCGCCGTAGTGGCGCAGGAACAGCTCCTCGAGCGAAGGCGGCGCGACGCGCAGGTCGCTGATGCCGAGGGCCGCGAGCGCGGGGAGCACGGTGGCCGTGCGGTCGCTGTCGACGGCGAGGCGGATGCGGTCGCCCTGCTGTTCCGGGCTGTGCACATCCGGGATGCGGGCGACCTGCTCGAGGGTGGCTCCGGAGGGGGTGAACGACACGTCACTGCGCGTGAGATGCCGCAGCTCCGTGAGCGTGCCGGTCTCGACGATGCGGCCGGCGCGGATGATCGACACCCGGTCGCATAACTGCTCGACCTCACTCATGATGTGGCTCGACAGCAGCACGGTCGCACCGTTCGCATGCGCACGGGCGACCTCGCGCTGGAAGATGACCGCCATCAGGGGATCGAGGCCGCTGGTGGGCTCGTCGAGGATGTAGAGGTCGGCGGGCACCGCGAACGCCGCGATGAGGGCGACCTTCTGCCGGTTTCCCTTCGAGTAGGCGCGGCCCTTCTTGCGCGGATCGAACTGGAACGCGTCCATCAGCCGCTTCTTCTCGTGCTGGTAGGCGGGGTCCTTGGTGTGCGCTCCCCGCAGCCGGGCGAGCAGATCGACGGCCTCACCTCCCGACAGGTTGGGCCAGACGCTGACGTCACCGGGAACGTACGCGATGCGTCGATGCAGCTCGACCGCGCGATTCCAGGGGTCCTCACCGAACACGGTCGTCTCGCCCCCGGTGCGCCGCGCGAGGCCGAGGAGGACGCGGATGGTGGTCGACTTGCCCGCACCGTTCGGGCCGAGGAAGCCGTGCACCTGGCCGTGTTCGACCGTGAGGTCGAGGCCGTCGAGAGCGTGCACGTGGCCGTAGTGCTTGGTGAGGTTCCGGGTGGTGATGACGGTGGTCATGCGCGGGAGCGTACGCCCGATTCACAAACTTGTGAATCGGGCGAAAACAACGCATGCGAAATCCTTACGGCCGCCGCGTACAGTGGGCTGGTGCCGGAGTTCCCCTACAGCCGCCTGCGCCGCTGGCCCGACGTCGAGGCGGACAACCTCCAGGCTCATGACGCGACCGATCTGCTGCTCGTCGAACGGGCGCTCGCGCTCGATGTCGCCGGCTCCGAGACCGTGGTGATCGGTGAGGAGTACGGTGCGATCACCCTCGCTCTCGTCGCCGCCGGGAGACACGGCATCCGCGTACATCAGGACCTCGCGACCGGTCGGCGGGCTCTGCTGCGCAACGCCGAGGAGCTCGGACTCTCCGTCGCGGACGGCCGAGACGGAGACGAGGACGCCCCGGTGCGGCGCGTCGCCCCGCAACACGCCGAGGGTAAGTCGGATGGTCTGGGTTTCGGCCGACCGTTCCACCTCCGCGAGCTCGATGCCGAACTGCTCACCGGCGCGAAACTGGTGCTGCTGCAGCTGCCGAAGGCGCTCGCGGAGCTCGAGGAGATCGCGGATGCGGTCGCCCGCTGGGCGGCTCCCGACGTGGTGCTCGTCGCCGGAGGGCGGGTGAAGCACATGACCCTCACGCAGAACGAGGTGCTGGGACGCAGCTTCGCGCGGGTTCAGCCCCAACGCGCCGAGCGGAAGTCGCGTCTGATCGTGGCGTCGGAAGCCCTGCCGGTCCCGGTCGATCCGCCGTACCCCGTGACCGCGCAGCATGACGGGCTGACCTTGGTCGCCCATGGCGGAGCCTTCGCGGGCGCGCGCCTCGACATCGGCACGCGTGTGCTGCTCGACGCGCTCCGTGCTCAGCCGCCGGCCGCCGCGCCACGCGTGCTCGATCTCGGCTGCGGCACGGGAGCGCTCGCCGTCTCGTACGCGCTCGCTCACCCCGATGCACGTGTGACGGCGACCGACCGATCCGCCGCCGCTGTGGCATCCGCGCAGGCGACGGTCGCCGCGAACGGCGTCGCCGACCGGGTCACGGTCACCCATGACGACGCGGCCTCCGAGCTGCCGGACGCCTCCTTCGACGTGATCCTGCTGAACCCGCCGTTCCACCTCGGCGCGAGCATCCACACGGGGGCGGCGACCCGCCTGTTCGAGGCCGCGGCACGCCTGCTCCGACCGGGCGGCGAACTCTTCACCGTCTACAACTCTTCGCTCGCGTACCGCCCCGAACTCACCCGGCTGGTCGGTGCGACGGTGCAGGTGGAACGTACACCGAAGTTCACCGTGACACGCAGCATCCGCGGCTCCTGAGAGGGCGATTCCGGCCTGCCGCCAGCCACGCGGAGGGATTGTTGAATACCCGTGCAATTCCCCGGTCAGCGACGGAAACCCGAGCGCGCCGCGGACCCAGGATTTGCCCCTGATCGGCCATTTCGTTACGTTGGAACGTGGGCCTGACGGCCCGAAGACCAGTCCGCGACCACGT
This sequence comes from Microbacterium sp. TPU 3598, assembly GCF_002356155.1. NCBI lineage: Bacteria > Bacillati > Actinomycetota > Actinomycetes > Micrococcales > Microbacteriaceae > Microbacterium > Microbacterium sp. TPU 3598. The sequence continues at coordinate 212,677 of NZ_AP017975.1, forward strand.
CCTTCTTTCGATGAGCTGTGCTGCGAAGAGGCGTGGACGTACGGTCGATGCTCTATCGCGGCGGATCCGAAATCCGCCGTCTGTGCCGCCACAGCGAACACGTCGAACGGCCCCGAGAGCCTCACCCGGGCGTAACCGAAGCAGGCTCAGCCACCCGAAGGCGAGCCGCGGGGGAAACGTGTCCGAAATCGCTCTCGAAGCGCGCCATCTGTACAAGGTTTTCGGTAAGAATCCGAACACCGCCGTCCGTCGATTGAAAGCCGGTGAGAGCCGTGCCGCCGTCGCGGATGCCGGTACCGCGGCGGTCATCGACGCCAGCTTCACCGTCAACCGCGGTGAGATCTTCGTCATCATGGGGCTGTCCGGATCGGGCAAGTCCACCATCATCCGCATGCTCAACGGCCTGCACGACGTCACCGACGGCACCGTCACCGTCAACGGCGACCCGATCACGGGCATCCCGTCATCGAGGCTCCGCGAGATCCGTCGTGACCGCATCTCGATGGTGTTCCAGCACTTCGCACTGCTGCCGCACCGCTCGGTCGCCGCGAACGTCGCCTACCCGCTCGAGCTCAAGGGCACTCCCAAGGCCGAGCGTCTGGCCAAGGCGGAGGAGATCCTCTCCCTGGTCGGCCTCGAGGGCCAGGGCGAGAAGCTCCCCTCCGAACTCTCCGGCGGAATGCAGCAGCGCGTGGGCATCGCCCGTGCGCTCGCCGCCGACAGCGACATCCTGTTGATGGACGAGGCGTTCAGTGCCCTCGACCCGCTGATCCGCCGCGAGATGCAGGAGCAGCTGCTCGAACTGCAGCAGAAGCTGCAGAAGACGATCGTCTTCATCACCCACGACCTGAACGAGGCCATGTTCCTGGGCGACCGCATCGCGGTCATGCGCGACGGCCGTATCGTGCAGATCGGCACGCCGGAGGACATCCTGATGGACCCGGCCAACGACTACGTCGAGCAGTTCGTGCAGGACGTCGACCGCGCTCGCGTGCTCACCGCCGCGAACGTGATGGAGCGCCCGCGCCCCGTCGTGCCGCACACCGCCGGCCCCCGCACGGCGCTGCGGCAGATGCGCGACGCGTACATGTCGGCCACCTACGTCGTCGGCCGCGACCGGCAGCTCGTGGGCGTCGTGACCGACCGGGATGCGGTCAAGCTCGTGCGCAACGGCGCGACCACCCTCGATTCGATCATCAAGCCCGTGCTGCAGAGCGTGCGCGAGGACGACGTGCTGATGAACCTCTTCGTCCCCGCCGTCGAGTCTCCGCTGCCGCTCGCCGTGATCGACGCCGACGGCCGTCTCGTGGGTGTGATCCCGCGCGTCACCCTGCTCGCCGCCCTCGGCCCCGGGCCCGGCGCAACCGAGGAGATCACCCTGCCGATGATGCCGATGCCCCAGGCCGAGATCGATGCCGTGCTCGATGACGGGTGGACCGCCGACCCGGTCGACGCCCCGACCACGGAGGAGGTGCGCTGATGGATGGCTTCCGCATTCCCATCGGAACCTGGATCGAGTCCGCTGTCGACTGGATCAAGGACAACCTCGACGGCCTGCTCGATGTGATCTCGTTCGTGATGAGCTTCCTCGTCGACGGCCTCACCCGAGCGCTCCTCGCCCCGAACTTCGTGGTCATCATCGTGATCGCCGCACTCATCGCCTGGGTCGTGCGCTCGTGGCAGCTCGCGATCGGCACGATCGTGTCGTTCGCGCTGATCGTGGGGATGGACCTCTGGGTCCCCGCCATGCAGACTCTCGCCTTGGTGCTCGTCGCCGCCGTGATCGCGGTACTGATCGCCGTGCCGCTCGGCATCTGGTCGGCGCGCAACGCCACGGTGCGCGCGGTGCTCAAGCCCGTGCTCGACTTCATGCAGACCATGCCGGCGTTCGTGTACCTGATCCCCGCGATCGTGTTCTTCGGCATCGGCGTGGTGCCGGGCCTGGTGGCCACCGTGATCTTCGCGCTGCCTCCGGGCGTGCGCCTGACCGAGCTCGGCATCCGTGGCGTCGACTCCGAGACCGTCGAGGCGGGACAGGCCTTCGGTGCGAAGCCCGGCCAGATCCTGCGCGGTATCCAGCTGCCGCTCGCGATGCCGACCATCATGGCCGGCGTCAACCAGGTCATCATGCTCGCCCTGTCGATGGCGGTCATCGCCGGTATGGCCGGCGCGGACGGTCTCGGGAAGATGGTCGTCGAGGCGATCTCGACGATCAACATCCCGAAGGGCGTGGAGGCCGGCCTCGGCGTCGTGCTGATCGCGGTCTTCCTCGACCGCGTCACCGCGGCGCTGGGCGCGCCGGGCGAGAACCGGTCGTCGCTGCTCGGCATGATCGAGCGTCGACGCACTCCGAACGGTGGCGGAACAGCATCCGCTCCCGCTCCCGAGGTCATCGAGCAGCAGGATGCCGCGGCTGCGGCGGAACGTGCCGAAGTCGCTCCGCGACGCAACGCCGTCGGTGGCGGAGTGCACTGACTCACACCCCTACGAAACAACACCCATACGGAACGCAAGAGAGAGAAATCACATGAAGAAGAAGATCCTCGCAATCACAGCGCTCGGTGCCGCAGCGGCGCTCACCCTCGCCGGATGCAGCGGCGACGGCGCGGGCGGCACGGGCGGCGGCGACGGCTCGGCCGACGACAAGGGCACGATCACGCTGGGCTTCCTGCCCTCGTGGACCGACGGCCTCAGCACCGCATACCTGCTGCAGGACCAGCTCGAGAAGATCGGCTACACGGTCGAGATGAAGACGCTCACCGAGGCGGGACCGCTTTACACCGGACTCGCGCAGGGTGACGTCGACATGTACCCGTCGGCGTGGCCCGAACTCACCCACGCCTCGTACATGGAGAAGTACGGCGACGACATCGAGGATCTGGGCAAGTACTACGAGAACGCCAAGCTCACGCTCGCCGTACCCGAGTACTCCGAGCTCACCTCGATCGAGGACCTCGTGGGCAAGGGTGCCGAGTTCGACGGCAAGATCTACGGCATCGAGCCGGGCGCGGGTCTCACCGCCCAGACCCAGAAGATGATGCCCGAGTACGGACTCGACAGCGAGTACGAACTCGTGACCTCGTCGACCGCGGCCATGCTCACCGAGCTGAAGACCGCGACCGACAAGCAGGAGGACATCGTCGTGACGCTGTGGCGTCCGTTCTGGGCCAACGATGCCTTCCCCGTGAAGGACCTCGAAGACCCGAAGGGCGCTATGGGCAAGGCCGAGGGCCTGCACTTCCTGGGCACCAAGGGCTTCGCGGAGGAGTTCCCCGAGGCCGCTGAGCTGATCGAGAAGATCAAGCTCGACGACGCGCAGTACGGCGCACTCGAAGACCTCGTGGTGAACGAGTACGGCGAGGGCAAGGAAGCCGACGCGGTCGACGCGTGGCTGAAGGAGTACGGCGACCAGTTCGACTGGGCCGTCACCAGCTGACGCGAACCCGTCTCAGAGGTGTGCTCCGGTCGCACTTCCTGCCGCTTCCCGGTCCGCCGGGCGACAGGAAGGGCGACCGGAGCTTCTGCGTGGGGGCTCAGTAGCCTAGTCGTGCCCGAACGTCGTTGAGCAGCTGCGAAGAACGCAGTGCCGCATCGGGGGCGACGGCGGAGATGCCCTGGACCAGCACGTCCGAGATCAGGATCGCCGAGAGGCTCTCGGAGGTCAGCCCTGTGGGGGTGTGCGGTGCGGTCAGGATCGCGTCGACACGGGAGGAGAGCCTCTCGTGGAGCTCGTCGGTCACGAGGATGACGCCGGCGCCCATCAACTGCGCGTGGTCCAGGAGCACATCGATGTCGCGGGTGACCCGTCCAGGCGCGAAGATGACGAGGACGTCCTTCGCCCCGAGGTTCAGGACCTCGTCTGCGAGGCGGAATCCGTCGGTGCTGAGCCGTCGAGTGGAGAGTCCCGTGCGTCGTAGGCGCAGTGCGAGGTTCTCGGCGGCGATCCCGGAGGCGCCGAGGCCGTAGCAATAGATGCTCTCGGCGCGCATGAGCAGCGTGATGGCGGCGGAATACGCGTCGTCGTCGTTCGAGCTGCGGGCGAGTTCGATGAGCGACGCCGCCTCATCCCAGGTCTCCTGCTGGATGCGGGCGAGATCCTGGCCGATGTGCTCGATGCGGGTCTTGAGGCGCACCTCGGGCGAGACGCTGCTCGAGAACGGAGCGGCCACCTCCTGCTTCAGATGTGAGAGGCCCGAGTATCCGAGCTTCTGCAGGGTGCGCACGACGGAGGCGTTCGAGGTGCCGCTCTGGGTGCCCAGTTCGGCGGCGCTCGCATAGAGGATGTGCTCGGCTGACGTCGATGAGAGCACGCGGCAGACGGCACGTTCGGATTTCGAGAGATCGTTCCACGTCCTGGCGATGCGCGCGCGGAGGCCGGAGAGCGCGGGGTTCTCTGTATCGCTTGTTACAAACGGTTCCATTGCTGTATCATTCTGTTCGAGAGGCGCATCATCCGTAACGGATGATTCAATCATCTCGGGTGCAACCACATTGCGCAACAGGCGCACCTGACAGGGAGGTCACATGGCGGCCATGACACCGATCCGCACGATCGAGATCAGTGGGGCGCCCCGCGAGCGCGGGCGCCGATACGGCGAGGCCGCCGCCGACCTCATCGCCGGCTCGATCGAGTACTACACGGAAGCGCTGACCCAGCAGACCGGCATGAGCTGGGCCGCGATCACGGATTCCGTCTCGCGATGGGTTCCGATCAGCGAGCAGATCGCGCCGCACCTCGTCGAGGAGATGCGGGGGATCGCGGAGGGGGCGGGTGTCGCCTTCGCCGAGATCGTCACGCTGAACGTGCGCGGCGAGTTCGTCTACGACCACCAGGGACCGTCGCGAGTCACGAGCACCACGGTCCGTGCCGCCGACGACGAGCGCGACGACGCCGTCGACGGATGCACGTCGTTCTTCCTGACGGGTGAGGGCAGCGGCACCGGGCACACGCTCGTCGGGCAGAACTGGGACTGGCGCACGCGCACCGCGGGAACGACCCTCATCGTCCGCGTCGTGCAGGATCCGCTTCCCACGGTGATCATGCAGGTGGAAGCCGGGCAGGTGGGGCGCCACGGTGCCAACTCCGCCGGCATCTCGTTGAACGCCAACGGGCTCGGGGGGAGCTTCGGAGCGGCGGTCGGCGTGCCGCAGACCCTGATCCGCCGACTCGTGCTCGATCAGGGCGATATCGCGAGCGCGCTCAGGATGCTGGTCAAGACCCGTCCCCATATCGCGAGCAATGCGCTCCTCGCCGACCGCAGCGGATTCGGCATCGACCTCGAGACCACGCCGAGCGGCGTGGACTGGATCTATCCCGAACGCGGCGTGATCGCGCACACCAACCACTTCCAGGCGTCCGTGCCGCCGCAGCTCGCCGGGTCCTACCTTCCGGTGGCAGCGGATTCGCTGCTTCGTCTGCCGCGTGTCCAGGCCGGGCTGGCGGCGGTCGCGCGTGCGGAGAACCCCGAACAGAGCTACGCGCTCGTGCGTGAGGCGATGTCGGATCACCTCGGCTTCCCCGAGGGTGTCTGCACGCATCCGCATCCCGACTCCCCCTCGGTGAAGCAGTGGTCGACGCTCCTCTCGAGCTGTGTCGACCTCACCACCGGCGAGTACCGCGTCGCGAACGGATTCCCCTGCGAGACCGAGTACGAGGTGCTGCCCTGGAACCTCTACGACGGCCCGCACGTCGAACTCCCCTCCCCCTGACCGACAGATTGAGAACCCGAGGAGATAGCGTTCAATGAAGAAGCAGCATCACCCCATCACCGTGACGATCGGCGTGCTCGCCGCCTCGGCATTCGTGCTCGCCGGATGCAGTTCGGGCTCGAAGGGCGAAGACGGCGACGCCGCGCTCGACGTGCCTTTCGGCGCGACGACACCCGCCGCCTCCGGCTCGCTCGAGAGCGTGACGTGGATGCTCGGCGGAGAGCCGACGACACTCGATGCCGACATCGATGCGACCACCGCCGACGACACGGTTCTCGCGAACGTCTGCGACCGGCTCATGCAGGTGCAGCCCGACCTGACCCTCGGCCCCGGGCTGGCATCGGACGCCGAGTGGACCGACGACACCCATCTCGTCTTCACCATCAGGCAGGGGGCGCTGTTCCACGACGGCAGCCCCGTGAGCACGGCGGACGTCGTGTGGAGCATGCAGCGCCACTCCGAGGACGGTGCCGCCGAATCCGACGAGTACCGGAACGTGGTCTCGATCGAGCAGACCGGCGCCGACCAGATCACCGTCACGACATCGCAGCCGGATGCGATCCTGCTCCAGGCGATGGCGGGCGATGGCGGTATCGTCTGGAACCCGCGTGTGATCGAAGCCGAAGGAGAGGATTTCGGCAGCCCCGGTTCGGCCTCCGCGTGCAGCGGGCCGTACCAGGTGACGTCGTGGGACGCGGGGTCGCAGCTCACCATCACCAGGTTCCCCGACTACTGGGATTCCGACGTCGAAGCCCTCACGGACGAGGTCGTCTTCCGATGGGCCGACGAGACCGCGATAGCCAACTCGGTCACGACCGGTGAGGCCCAGGGGTCGTTCCTCGAGAACGCCGGCGCCGCCCGGAGTTTCATCGGCAGCGCCGACGTGTCCGTCTATCAAGGACCCTCGACGAACGCATGGGTGCTCGAAGCGACCGATCGCGGCGCACTGACGGATGAGCGCATCCGTCAGGCCCTCTCGCTCGCCCTCGACCGGACCGGTGTCGCCACGGCTGCCTTCGGCGGTCTCGCCCAGCCATGGAAGACACCCGTCGGCTCGGGAGCATGGGGATACGAGGTCGACACCTTCGAGCAGGCCTACGATGCCCTCGAGGGCGCGCCCGCGAAGCCGAGCGAGGCCGATCTCGCGGCGGCCAAGGACCTGATCGCCGAGGCCGGCGCCCCTTCCGCCCCGATCGTCGTCGCCTCGAACGGCTCCTCGACGCACAACGTGATCGCGAATGCGCTGGTCGCCGCGGCGCAATCGATCGGGCTCGAGGCGGAGATCACCGTGATCCCGCAGGTGCAGTACGGCGACTTCTACTCCGACCCCGACCTCCGAGGCCAGGCCGATCTGTGGCCCGACGAGTACTACATCTCGAAGAACGACCCCCTCGGCTTCTACAAGAACGGCGCGTCCGATGCGAGCGTGAACTTCGGCGTCTTCTCCGACCCGGAATACGATGCGCTGGTGGACGAGGGCTACGCCGCGACCGATGACGTCGAGCGCGCCGAGATCACGACAGAGCTGCAGAAGCGCTGGGTGGAGCACGCGGTGTGGATCCCGGTCGTCGCGACGCCGTCGACGCTCATCATGTCGAAGACGGTGACGGGTGTCCCCGCCTCTGCGGCGTTCATCTACTACCCGTGGGCCGTCGATCTCGGCAGCGCGAAGGGGTAGTCACGATGCCATTCGCGCTCCGCAAGCTCGCCGGCATGGTCTTCACGCTGGTGATCGCCTCCTTCATCATCTTCGCTGCGATGTACGCAGCGCCGGGTGACCCGGTCACGTTCCTCATCGGCAACCCCGAGAACCTGACCCCGGAGCGGATCGCGAGCGTCCGGGCCCAGTACCACCTGGACGAGCCGATGCTCGTCCAGTACTGGCACTGGGCCTCCGGAGTCCTCACCGGCGACTTCGGACAGTCGTTCCAGTACCACCAGCCCGTGAGCGCGCTCCTGGCGGCGAGGGTGCCCATCACCCTGTCGCTCGTCGCCTACGCGGCCGTCGTGCTCACCGTCGTCGGCATCGGCCTCGGCATCGTCGCGGCCGTGCGCCGAGGAAAGGCAGCCGATACCGCCATCATCGGATTCACGACTCTCGCCGCGAGCATCCCCTCCTTCGTGCTGGGAATCGCCTTCGTCGCGTTCTTCGCCGTGGAACTGCGATGGTTCCCCGTGGCAGGTGCGGGGTCCGCTGGACTCGATCGTCTGTATGCGCTCACACTCCCGGCACTCACCCTCGCCATCACCGCGCTCGCCATCGTGAGCCGCGTGACACGACAGTCCATGATCGAGCAGTTCTCCTCGGAGCACGTCGAGGCCGCCCGTGCCTCGGGTCTCCGCGAGCGGTACATCGTGCGCGATCACGTCCTGCGCGGGGCCTGGGGACCCATCATCACCATGGTCGCGCTCGTCATCGCGAGCATGATCGCCGGAACGGTCGCGGTCGAGACGGTGTTCGGGATCTCCGGCGTCGGCTCGCTCCTCGTCGACGCGATCAACACGCACGACTTCCCGGTGGTGCAGGCGGTGCTCCTGTTCATGGTCGTGGCCTACATGATCGTCACGACGATCGTCGATCTGCTCCTTCCCGTGCTCGACCCCCGTATCCGACGAAGGACGGTGTCCGCATGACCTCCGTGATCCTCCCGCGGGTGCGCCGCCGTCGGCGGTCCGGATCCGATCTCGGTTTCTGGATCTCCTGCGGCCTCCTCGCACTCATCGCGGCGGCGGCCGCGTTCGCCCCGCTCCTCGCCCCCTACCAGGCCGACAGCGTCGACTTCGCCGCTATCTGGGAAGGGCCGAGCGCACAGCACCTGCTCGGCACGGACCAGCTCGGACGCGACCTCTTCTCCCGGCTCCTCATCGGAGCGGGTGAAACGCTCGTCGGGCCGGTGGTGCTGCTCGCGCTCGCCACCGTGCTCGGAGTGGCGATCGGTGTCCTGGCGGCGTGGCGGGGCGGATGGATCGATACGGTCCTGGCCCGCGCGACCGACGTGATGTTCGCGTTCCCCGGGCTGCTCTTCGTCGTGCTCGTCATCGCCGTGTTCGGCAAGGGGCCGGCCACGGCGATCGTGGCGCTCGCGCTCGCATACGCGCCGGTCATCGCGAAGTACACGCGCAGCCTGGCCCTGAGCGAGATGACGCGGCCCTACATCGACGCGTACCGGGTTCAGGGGCTCGGCGGCCTGACGATCTGCGTGCGCGGAGTCATTCCGAACCTGCTCCCTCCGCTCGTCGGGTATCTCGTCGTCCTCTTCGGCGAAGCCCTCATGAGTCTCGCGACGCTCAGCTTTCTCGGGTTCGGGGCGCAGCCTCCGAGCTCGGAGTGGGGCCTGATGGTCCAGGAGGGGCAACCCGGAATCATCCAGGGGGAGTTCCTTCCCACGCTCGTCCCCGGTGCCGCCATCGCCATCGTCGTCATCGCGGTGAACGTCGCCGGGGTGCGCGTGGCTGACCGACTGCTTGCGAAGGGATGAAAGATGCTCCTCGACATCCAGGACCTTGACCTGGCCTTCGGCGAAGGAGACGACGCGGTTCGGATCCTCGCCGGTGTCAGCCTCACGGTGGACCGCGGTGAGCTCGTCGGACTCGTGGGAGAGTCGGGCTCGGGCAAGTCCACGACGGCTCGCGCCGTCCTCGCGCTCTACGGCGATGAGGCGTCGATCGAGGGGAGCATCCGCGTCGACGGCACCCAGATGGTCGCCGCCGATGGGAGCACCCGGCGCCGAGTGCGCTCCGATTCCGTCTCGCTGGTGCAGCAGGATCCGCGCGCCGCGCTCAATCCGGTGCGCCGCATCGGGGACTCGCTCACCGAACGACTCGTCCGCGTGCACGGCTGGCGACGAGGTCGCGCCGAGGCGCATGTCGTCCAGCTCCTCGCCGCGGTGGGACTCACCCACCCGGAGCGGAGAATGCGACAGTACCCGCATGAGCTTTCGGGCGGCATGCTCCAGCGCGTGGTCATCGCTTCCGCACTGAGCACCGATCCCGCGCTCCTGCTCGCCGATGAGGCGACGAGTGCGCTCGACGTGACGACGCAGGCCGAGATCATCGCGATCTTCCAACGGCAGATCCGCGACCGCGGTCTCGGCATGCTCTTCATCACCCACGACCTGGCGCTCGCCGGAGCGATCTGCGATCGGATCCATGTGCTGCGGCAGGGCGAGATCGTCGAGACGCTGACGACACCGGGCCTGTTCGCGGACGCCGTCCATCCGTACACGCTCTCGCTGATCGCCGCGGCCCCGGTGCTCGACACGAAGGAGGCGTCATGAGTCTGGTGGAGGTCTCCGAGCTGTATCGGGCCTTTCGGATGGGTCCGGGAGCCGAGCTCGTCGTCGCGGTGAACAACGTGAGCTTCGCCATCGAATCGGGTGAGGCGCTCGGCCTCGTCGGTGAATCGGGTTCGGGCAAGTCGACGATCGCTCGGATCCTCGTCGGTCTGGAACGCGCCGACGCGGGGTCGGCGGTGATCGACGGTGTCGACCGCCTGAGCAGGCCGCGCGGCAGAGCCGAGCGCCGTGCGAGGGCTCGTGCGGTGCAGATGGTGTTCCAGGACCCGAACGGTTCGCTTGATCGACGGCTGACCGTGCGCGAGGCGTTGCGGCGCACCCTGCGTCTGCGGGAACAGGGGGCGGGCGCGCACATCGACCGCACGATCGGAGAGCTGCTGGATCGCGTGCGGCTGACCGAGCGGCACGCCGACGCGAAGCCGCATGAGCTGTCGGGCGGTCAGCGGCAGCGCGTCGCGATCGCGCGCGCACTGGCGGTGTCTCCGCGCCTCGTCGTGCTCGACGAGGCCGTGTCCGCACTCGATGTCTCCGTGCAGGCGCAGGTGCTCGAACTCCTCGCCGAGATCCAGCGCGAGTCGGGGGTGAGCTATCTGTTCGTCAGTCACGACCTCGCCGTCATCCGCGAGCTCTGCTCCCGCGTGCTCGTGCTGTTCCGCGGCACGGTGGTCGAACAGGGAGAGACCGGCCAGGTGCTGCGAAGCCCGCAACACCCGTACTCGCAGCTCCTCATCGCCTCGACGCCCGGCCCGGGGTGGGACCCGGAGCGGGTCGTGCAGGACCGGATGACCTTCACGCAACGCATGGAGGTCGTCGGTCGGGGCGACCGGAGGTAGGTCGGGTCAGAGCGGGAGGACGATCGCGGCGATCAGGCCGCCGTCCTTGCGGGCGCGCAGACGCACCTCGCCGCCATGGGTCTTGGCGATGCTCTGCACGATCGCGAGTCCCAGCCCGGTGCCGTCCGGGCCGGCCGAGGTGCGACTCGCATCGCCGCGGTAGAACGGCTCGGTGAGCAGCTGCACGGTGGCAGGGGTGATCGGCGTCCCGGTGTTCTCGACCTCGATGACGGCTCGTCCGCGTTCCCGTCGGCAGCGCACCCACAGCTCACCGCCGGGCACGTTGTGGCGGATGCCGTTCTCGAGCAGGTTGCGCACGGCCCTGGCCAGCAGCACCGCATCGCCTTCGACCGTGAGGTCGCGCAGGTTCGCGTGCACCTCGATCTCCTGGGCGTCGAGGTCGTCGACCTGGTCCTCGATGAGCGTGCTCAACTGCACAGGTTCGACCTCGTCCAGCCCGGTGCGGGCCCGGGCGAGGGCGAGCAGGGCCGTGATGAGACGCTCGCTCTGCTCGGTGGCCCGCAGCGCGCGCTGCATGTTGGCCTGCAGGTCCGCCGGCACCGCCCCCTGTTCGAGCGGGATCTCCAGGGCGGTCCTGGTTGTGGTCAGCGGGGTGCGCAGCTCGTGCGAGGCGTTGGCCACGAAGCGATCCTGCGCGGTGAACGCCGACTGCAGCCGGTCGAGCATCCCGTCGATCGTGTCGCCCAGCTCCTTGATCTCGTCGTCGGGGCCCGGCAGGTCGAGGCGGCGCCCGAGGTCGCGCTCCGAGATGTCGCGGGCTGCGGCGGTGACCTCGCCGATGCGATCGAGTGAGCGCCGTGCGAGCCAGAACGCGATCGCGGCGGCGACACCGGTGAAGGCGACGAGCACCACGATCGACCACAGGAGGAGCCCGCTGCCGACCTCGTCCGCGAGGAACGTCGACTGCTGCAGCACCGCCCCTTCCACGGCGTCGAGTGCGACGGTCTGCATCGGCGTGGCCACCGCGAAGTCGGTGACATCGGCGGTCTCGGCGAAGTAGGCGCATCCGGTGCCGGTCGTGCCGTAGAGGAGATCGCCGCTCTCGGTGAGCGGGGAGACGCCGCTCATGTCGGTGCTGTCCGCGGCCGGCGTCCCCGGTGCGACCTGTGTGACCGAGAGTGCGGGCACGCAGGTCGCAGCCGTCGTGTCGATGGCCGAGGCGAACAGCGACTGCACCACCAGGTACTGCACCGAGAGCAGTGCGGCACCCGCGGCGATGAACACGGCCGCGATGGTGACGACCAGCCGGGTGCGGAAGCTCATGCGTCTCATGCCGTCCCCACTCGATACCCGTGCCCTGCCGCGGACTGGACGACCTCGGGAGCCCCGAGCTTGCGGCGCAGCGTGTGCACCACGATCTTGACCACGCCTCGGGTGCGCTCGTGCGGCTCGTCCCACACCTCGTCGAGCAGATCGTCGGCGCTGACGTAGCCGCCCTCCGCCGCGAGAAGCGTCTCGAGCACCCCGAACTCCTTGAGCGTGAGGCGGATCGGCGTGCCGTCGCGCTCCACGATGCGCCGCACGACGTCGAGGCGCACCCCGGCGAATTCGAGCACCGCACTCGCGCGCGCGGAGTGTCCGCGGCGGCCGAGAGCACGCAGGCGCGCGAGCAGCTCGACGTACGCGAACGGCTTGGCGAGGTAGTCGTCGGCACCGAGGTCGAGGCCCTCGACGCGGTCGTTGAGGGTGCCGGCGGCGGTGAGCATCAGGATGCGCGCCGGGTACTCCTGCGCCACGAGGGTGCGGCACACGGCATCGCCGCTCAGCACGGGCAGGTCACGGTCGAGCACGATCACGTCCACATCGTTCGATGCGGCGGCGGTCAGGGCGCTCGCCCCATCGCGCGCCACGTCGACGAGGTATCCCTCCCGGCGCAGGCCGTCGGCGAGGGTGTCGGCCAGGTCGGCCTCGTCTTCCACCAGCAGCAGTCGCATGGCACCTCCCGTCTCCGAGGGTGCGCGGTGCGCGGTTAGTTTCCGGTTAGGCGCCGTCATACCCCCAGCAAACCAGCGCATCCGTAGAACTGACTGCACGTCGCGGACGAGCTGCGACCGCGAGAAAGGGAAAGTCATGTTCGACTCGAAAGCACGCCGGTCCATGGTGGTGATGCCCGCTGTCGTGGCGCTCTTCGCGCTCTCTGCGTGCACCGCCCCGTCCGGGGACGACAAGGCGAAGGACGGCGCGAATGATGCGGCCGCTGCGCGGTTCGTGAGCTGCCTGACCGACGAGGGCCAGACGGCGAAGATCGTCGAAGGCGGTCAGGTCGGGCTGCTGATGCCGGATGCTCCCGGTGACGGGGCGATGGGCACGCTGAGCGACAGTACCGCCTCTGCCGGCGCCGGAGAGGAGATGGCGATGACGATGATCTTCACGGACGACGACGGCACGTGGATGGCCTCGACAGCGGCATCCGGCTACCCCGAGGACGGCGGCCAGCGCGCGGCGTGGGAGGCGTGCGAGGAGAAGGTCCCCGAGTTCACGCAGCCGGAGCCGGACATCTCGATGAAGGCGGGCGCCGAGACGCAGATGATCTCCCCCGAGGAGCTCACGGAGGCCGGGCTCGCCTTCGCGTCGTGCGCACGGGACAACGGCTTCACGGACTTCGCCGACCCCGACTCCGACGGCATGCTGACGCTGCCGACGGGCATCACCGAAGACGAGGCGCGCACCCTCCTCGAGGCGTGTGCGGAGAAGGCGGGCGACATGCCGCCCATGTTCACGCAGGAGAGCATCGAAGCCGTCGACTTCGACTGGTTCGCCCTGATGAGCGAATACTTCGAAGGCGCCTTCACCGCGGCGACCGTCATGCCCTCCGGAGGCGAGGAATGAGCCGCCGGGTGACGAAGGTGCTGCTGCCGGTCGGGGTGCTGCTCGTGGCCGGGGCGGTGGCACTCGCAGTGCTGCAGCCGTGGAGCTCGGTGGCCGAGTCTCCGGACGACGCCGAGAAGCCGGTCACCGCCACGGCCGAGCTCACCACGCTGACCTCCGACCTGCGGCTGAACGGCACCCTCAGCTACGGAGCGTCCATCGCGCTGCCGGGGCGCGGGGGGACCATCACACGCCTGCCCACCGCGGGTGAGGTGATCGGCGTCGGCCAGGCGATCTACGAGGTCGACGGGAAGCCGGTGATCGCGATGCGCGGCGACCGTCCGTTCTGGCGCGACCTCGGCGTCGGCGTCGAGAAGGGCCCGGATGTGCGCCAGCTGGAGCAGGCGCTCGCCGACCTCGGCTTCGGCAGGAACATGACGGTGGACGACGAGTTCACCGCGGTCACGGAGACCAACGTCAAGGCCTGGCAGAAGTCGCTCGGGGTGCCGCAGGACGGCATCGTGAAGCTGGGAGACGTGGTCGCGATCACCGCCGCATCGGTGCGCATCGAGTCGGTGAAGGGAAAGCTGGGAGACCCCGCCGGGACGAGTCCGCTGACCTACACCAGCACCACCCTGCGTGTGGTCGCCAAGCTCACCGACGCGCAGGCCCGCGAGATCCTGCCGGGGACCCGCGTGACCGTGGTGCTGCCGGACGGGACGGAGGTGCCCGCGACGGTGACCGCCGTCGACCCCGGTGGTCAGCCGACCGAGAAGGAGGGCGAGACCACGCCCGCCACGGCGAACGTGGAGTTCGACGATCCGGCCGTCGCCGAGGGCATCGGACTGCGTGCGGTCAAGGTCGTGTTCGCGACCTCGGAGGTGAAGGACGCGCTGGTCGTGCCGGTCACAGCCCTGGTGGCGACGACCGACGGAGGCTATGCGGTCGACGTGCTGCGCAAGGGCGGCAAGGTCGAACGGGTCGCCGTGGAGGTCGGACTGATCGCCGACACCAAGGTGCAGGTCACGGGCGGAGACCTCGCTGCCGGCGACGCCGTGGTGGTGGCGCAATGACACCGGACACCGTGGTCGAGCTCGTCGACGTGATCAAGGAGTATCCGGGAAGTCCACCGTTGCGCGTGCTGCACGGCATGAGTCTCGCGATCGAGAGCGGAGAACTGGTCGCAGTGGTCGGGGCATCCGGATCCGGCAAGAGCACGATGCTCTCGATCATGGGTACGCTCGACGATCCCACCAGCGGCACCGTGCTGATCGACGGGACGGATGCCGCAGCCCTCGCCGAGCGCGAGCGGGCGGTGCTGCGCGCTCGCCGCATCGGGTTCGTGTTCCAGCAGTTCTTCCTGTTGCCGGCGCTCAGCGCGGTCGACAACGTGGCGCTCGGACTCCTCTACTCGGGAGTGCCTGCTGCGGAGCGCGCGGTGCGTGCCGCGGCCGCCCTGGAACGGGTCGGTCTCGGCGCCCGCATGAAGCACCGACCCGGGCAGCTCTCCGGAGGGGAGCAGCAGCGGGTGGCCATCGCCCGCGCGATCGTCGGGAATCCGTCGGTGCTCTTCGCCGACGAGCCCACGGGGGCGCTCGACTCCACCACGGGCGACCGCATCCTCGAACTCCTCACCTCGATCGCCGACTCCGGCACCGCGGTCGTGATCATCACTCATGACCCGCACATCGCGGAGCGCACGCAGCGGCAGGTCGGCATCCACGACGGACGCATCGTGAGCGATACGGGCTCACCGGATCGGGAAGAGGTCGCGGCATGAGGCGCCGAGGGGAGCGGATGCCGCGGCTGAGCGTCGCGGACAGCATCCGCACGGCGCTCATCGGACCGCGCAGCCGCAAGATGCGCACGGCCCTGTCGGCGCTCGGCGTCGCCGTGGGCATCGCGGCACTCACCGCCATCACGGGTATCGCCGCATCGAACCAGGCGGAGCTGCTGGCCAAGCTCGACGCGCTCGGCGCCAACATGATCGTGGTGCAGCCGGGGTACGGGCCGGACAACAAACCGGTCGCACTGCCCGAGACGGCCGGCGGGATGATCGAGCGGGTGACGGGGGTGGAGCAGGTCGGGGTGCTCGAGAAGGTGCCGGACGGTACCGGCGTGTATCGCAACGACCTCATGCCGAAGAGCCAGGGCAACGGGCTGACCGCGTATGCGGCGAGTCCCGACTTCCTCTCGTCGGTGGAGGGATCGGTCGCGAAGGGGTCGTGGTTCGACGAGACCGACCGCTCCCTGCCGGTGACCGTGCTCGGGTCAGCGGCAGCTGCGCGCATGGGCATCACGGAGCCGGGCGTGCGGGTGTGGATCGGCGAGCAGTGGTACACCGTGATCGGGATCCTCGACTCGGCCGGGCTCGCGGAGGACATCGACGCGAGTGCCTTCCTCGGCGATCATTGGGCGGCCGAGCACGTGTCGGCGAAGGGCGATGACACGATCGCCTCGATCTACGTGCGCATGGCCGACGGCGGCACGGGCGAGAAGGTCCGAGACGCGATCGCGCGCGCCGCGAATCCGTCGTCCCCGTACGTGCAGGTGACCGGACTCGGCGACCTCGCCGGGGCGCGGGACACCGCGGATGACTCGCTGTCCGGCCTCGCGGTCGGTCTCGCGGCGATCGCGCTGCTGGTCGGAGGGATCGGCATCGCGAACACCATGGTGGTGGCGGTGCTGGAGCGGCGTGGCGAGATCGGACTCCGGCGGGCGCTCGGCGCGCGTTCGGGTCAGATCGCGGGTCAGTTCGTGGCGGAGGCGATCGTGCTCGGCGGCCTGGGGGGCGTCGCCGGTCTGCTGCTGGGGGCCGCGGGCGTGTTCGTCTACGCCGGCATCCAGGGGCAGGCGGCGACGATACCCCTCGTGGTGCTCGTCGGGGGCCCGGCCGTGGCGCTGGTGGTCGGTGTGATCGCGGGGCTGTATCCGGCGATCAGCGCCGCCCGCCTCTCGCCCACGTCGGCGCTGCGTACGGTGTGAGCCGCCTCCGTCCGGGCGGAGTTCTCCGCGTCGGGAGGAGCATCCGGGCGGAAGGATCCTCCCGAGAGGGGGAACTCCTCCCTACGCCGAGGTCCGAAGCTACGCCGAGGTCCGAAGCTACGCCGAGGTCCGACACCTCGCCGAGCGCGGCGAAACGCCCCGGCCGGGTCGAGTGACCCGGTCGGAGCGTCCCGTCTCGCTGGGCGAAGATCAGCTGACCTTCTTCCGGTACGAGATGATGGCGAACACGTAGGCGACCACGAGGATGCCGACGCACCAGGCGAGGGCGACCCAGATGTCGTTGCCGACGGGCTTCTCGGCGAAGAGTGCCTGGATGGTGTTGACGATCGAGGTGACCGGCTGGTTGTCGGCGAACCACTGCACCGGAGCCGGCATGGTGTCGGTCGGCACGAATGCCGAGCTGATGAACGGCAGGAAGATCAGCGGGTACGAGAACGCGCTCGCGCCGTCGACCGTCTTCGCGTTCAGACCCGCGATGATCGCCAGCCACGTGAGGGCCAGGGTGAACAGCATCAGGATGCCGATGACTCCGAGCCAGGCCCAGAAGCTCGCCCCGGTGCGGAAGCCCATCAGGAATCCGACGCCGAAGATGATCGCCAGGGTGATGGCGTTGGCCGTGAGAGACGTGAGCACGTGCGCCCACAGCACGCTCGATCGCGCGATCGGCATGGAGTGGAACCGCTCGAAGATGCCGCTCTGCATGTCGGTGAACAGTCGGAACGCCGTGTAGGCGATGCCGGATGCGATCGCGATGAGCAGGATGCCGGGCAGCAGGTAGTTCACGTAGTTGTCGGTGCCGGTGCTCTGCTGGAGTGCACCGCCGAAGACGTAGACGAACAGGAGCATCAGCGCGATCGGGGTGACCGCCGTGGTGATGATCGTGTCGGGACTGCGGAAGATGTGCCGCATGGAGCGGCCGGTGAGTGTCGCCGTATCGGCGGCGAAGTGCGTGCTCATGCTGCGTTCTCCTTTCCGGAGGCCTTGGGGCCGATGAGGGTGAGGAAGATCTCCTCGAGGGTGGGCTGCTTCTCGACGTACTCGACCTTGGCGGCGGGGAGCAGCCGCTTGAGGCCGGCGAGGGTGTCGTTGGCGATGATGCGACCCTCGTGCAGGATCGCGATGCGGTCGGCCAGCTGCTCCGCCTCGTCGAGGTACTGCGTGGTGAGCAGCACGGTGGTGCCGCTGTTCGCGAGCTGTTTGACCACGTCCCACACCTCGATGCGGGCTTCGGGGTCGAGGCCCGTGGTCGGTTCGTCGAGGTAGATGACCTCGGGGTCGCCGACCAGGCTCATCGCGATGTCGAGCCGGCGACGCATGCCGCCGGAGTAGGTGCCGACCTTGCGGCCGCCGGCATCGGTCAGACGGAACGTCGCCAGCAGGTCGTCGGCGACCTTCCCGGCGTCGGGCAGGTGCCGCAGCTTCGCGACCAGCACGAGGTTCTCGCGTCCGGTGAGGATCTCGTCGACGGCGGCGAACTGTCCGGTGAGGCTGATGCGCTCACGGACGCCGACCGGGTCGGAGGCGACATCCACGCCCTGCACGGTCGCCGTGCCGGCGTCTGCCTTCAGCAGGGTGGAGAGGATGCGCACCATGGTGGTCTTGCCGGCGCCGTTCGAGCCGAGGAGGGCGAAGATGCTGCCCTTCTCGACCTCGAAGTCGACGCCGCGCAGCACGTGCAGATCCTTGTACGACTTCTCGATGCCGCGCACCGAGATGGCGGGGTTCGTCATGATTCGTTCTCCTTCTTCTTCGCGTCGTCGAACGCCTTGATGAGGCGTGCGCGCTCCTTGTCGATCCACTGCGTGCCGCCGTAGGCACGGGCGTAGTCCTCGGCGTACTCCACGGGGTCATCGCCCACGATGGCGCTGACCGGGGTGCCGTCGACTGCGGCGCGCTCCCACAGGTCGGCGAGGTCGAGGAACATCGTGACGATCGTGTCGCCGTCGGTGATGCCGCCGTAGTACAGGTAGTACCGGTACTGGGCGTTCGCCACCTCGCGGTACGGCGAGGGGAGGGCGTCGATGCGGGCCTTGGCCTGCTTGTACTGCTTCTTCTGCTCGAGCGATCCGGTGAGCGCTTCGATCCACTTTGCGGCCATGATCAGTTCTCCTTGTTCGGGGTGGTGCTCGTGTTGTCGGTCTTGTTCAGCTGTGCGATGTGCTGCGCGAGGAAGTCCCAGGTCTTCCAGAACTCCTCGAGCTCCTGGCGGCCCTGTGCGTTCAGGGTGTACACCTTGCGGGGCGGACCCTTCTCGCTCGGGACCTTCTCGACGTCGACGAGGTTCTTCTGCTCGATGCGCACGAGGAGTGCGTAGATCGTGCCCTCGGCGATGTCGGTGAACCCGTGGTCGCGGATGCGTGTGGTGATCTCGTACCCGTATGCCGGCTGCTCGGCGAGGAGGGCCAGAACGATGCCCTCCAGAGTGCCCTTGAGCATCTCGGTCATCTGCTTGCCCATCAGGTCCTCCTTTCGTTTCGGTTAGTACTCAGTGTTGCTGGGTACCGGTACAAAGTAACACCGAGTACCGGTACTTAGCAACACCGAATACCAAACTTTTTCGAACGAGATCCCGAAGCGGTTCCGGGCGCGCGAGAACGACCGTCGACGGCGACCGTCGACGGCGAGGCGTGGAGAGGGGAAGCGCTGCTACGGGAACATGCGGCGGAGCAGCGCCAGGTCGTCGATGCTCAGGGCCTGTGAGATCACGGCCGCCGTCTCCGGGGGCATGTCCTTCTCCAGCCGCTGCCATAGGAGCCGCGCGGCACCCAGGTCTGCGGTGGCGACAGCGGTCGAGAAGGCTGCCACTCCGTCGTAGTAGGGGATGGTCGAAGACCCGGGTTCGGCGTTGTACGGCGAGTAGATGTCGACGAATGGAAGCGTCGGGTCTGGTCGCAGGTAGAGCACGTCCCCGGGAGCGATCGGCTCATTGCCGCGCACGTGGTTGAAGCTGCCGACGGTGACGTAGTCGACGCAGAAGCGCTCGCCGATCGCGATGAGGCTGTCGCCGGTCTGCACCTCGTAGGAGAAGATCTCGCCGTCGGCATCGAGGGTGACGGGACCGCGTGCCAGCTCCGACGCGCCCATGTCGACGAGGTCGCCCAGGAGCTTCCCGTGGGCCGGGGAGCCGTCGTCGCTCCCGATGTTGATGAACGCGTTGGTGGTGCAATCACCCGGTCCGCCGGCGGGAACGCTGATGCCATCGCCCAGATCGACGTATCCGACCGGATCAGAGGCGTCGGCGGCACTCGTCGGGGCCGTGGAGGGTTCGGCGGCGAAGCGTTCCGACGCCCACGAAGCCGCATCGACGACGGCGGGTGCGGCGCTGATCACGGCGGGAGCGGCAACGGCGACCAGCCCGGCGACGGCCACGACGACGACGGCAGTGGTGATCCTGGTGTTGCGCTTCATCCCCGACAGCATGGCATCGCTCGGCACCGCGGCGGTAGAGCGGGTGCCGGGTCAGTTGCGCAGGTACGCGAGCACGGCGAGCACACGCCGGTGGCCGCTGTCACTTGCGGCGAGGCCGAGCTTGGCGAAGATGTTGCCGATGTGCTTGCTCACCGCGGTCTCGGTCACGAAGAGCCGTTCGGCGATGGTGCCGTTGTCGAGCCCCTCGGCCATGAGACCCAGTACCTCGCGCTCGCGGGGTGTGAGGGTCTGCACCGGATCGTCGGCGCGACGGCGGCTCATCAGCTGCGAGATCACCTCGGGATCCATCACCGTGCCGCCGGCGGCCACGCGGTGCAGGGCATCGATGAAGGCCGCGACCTTGCCGACACGCTCCTTGAGCAGATAGCCGAGGCCGTCGGCTCCGGCAGCCAGCAGCTCACCGGCGTACCGATCCTCGACGTAGGCCGACAGCACCAGCACGGGGAAACCGGGGCGGCGGGCTCTGGCTTCGGCCGCGGCCTTCAGCCCCTCGCTGGTGAAGGTGGGCGGCATCCGCACATCGACCACGGCGGCATCGGCCTCGTCGAGCCGGGCGAGGAATGCCTCGGCGTTGTCGACGGCCGCCACGACCTCGAACCCCTCGCTGCGCAGCAGCAGCGCCAGCCCCTCGCGGAGCAGGGTGTCGTCTTCGGCGATCACGATCCGCATGGCAGCTCCGCTCTCAGGATGGTGGGGCCGCCGACCGGGCTGGACAGCTCCAGCCCACCCTCGAAGGCCTCGAGGCGACGACGGATGCCGGCCACGCCGCCGCCCGGGCGTTCGGCTGCTCCGCCCACGCCGTCGTCCTCGACCGTGATCAGCAGCACCTCCCCCTCCCGTTCGACCCGCACCGCGGCCCGCGTGGCGTCGCTGTACTTGCTGACGTTGGTCAGAGCCTCGGCCACCACGAAGTAGCTGGCCGACTCGACGGCGGCCGGGACGCGTCCGACCCGCGACGTCTCGATCGTGCAGGGCACGGCGCTGCGCCCGGCCAGTGACGCCAGCGCCCCCTCCAGCCCGAGCTCGTCGAGGATCGGGGGGTAGATGTCGTGCACCGTGCGGCGGAGTCCGGCGAGCGCATCGCTGGCGGCATCCTGCGCTCGCCGCAGCGGTTCGAGCACGTCGCCACCGGTCTCCTGCGCGCGCTCGGCGATCCCGAGCATCATCACCACGTTGACCAGGCGGTTCTGCGCACCGTCGTGCAGGTCGCGCTCGATGCGCCGCAGTTCGGCCGCGTGGGCATCGAGCGCGGCGGCGCGGCTGAGGGTCAGGGCGTCGACCCGTGCGGCGAGGCGCGACTTCTCCGGCGTCGCGAGCAGCGTCGCCGACACGTACGACACCAGCCGTGCGACCGCGGGGATCAGGAGGATGGACAGGATCGCGTACGCCGCCGCGAGCAGCGGCATCGTGGCCGCGAGCTCCCAGGAGGTGACGGGGTACACCGAGCCCACGGGGTCGTCGGCGGGAGCGAACTGCCAGTAGTAGGTGATCGCGAGGGTGTTGACCGCCGCGACCGGCAGCGAGATCGTCAGCAGTGAGACGAACAGCACGGGGAGCCCCTGCACGGCGAGCCACAGCACGTCGCGGCCGGTGGCGCGCGAGAAAGCGAAGCGCAGACGATCGTCGATGGTCGAGGCCGGCGGGAGCACGTGGCCGATCGGCGTCAGCTCCTCGCCCCGGTAGGCGCCGACACGACGGCGGTTCAGGTCCGTCCAGCGGTGCAGGCTTTGCACGGTCTCGGGCATCAGCAGCACGCCGCCGGTGAGGATCATGAAGGGAAGCAGGACGATGCCCAGGCAGAGGAACACCACGGAGGCGATCGAGACTCCGGCCTCGACGGCCAGGTATCCCCACGCGCGCAGCCATCGCCGCATCCGTCCGTCCTTCACTCTCACAGTCTGCCCGAGCGGTCGGAGCGGCACGGTATAGCCAGCACCACCATCGAAGCGGCAGCGGGCGGGATGGGATGCCGTCCGCCCCGTCCCTAGCGTCGGATCATGACCTTCACCCCACTCTCCCCGGCCGTCGACGCGCGGCCCTCCGAAGCACTGCGGCTGCAGTCCGTCGTCAAGACCTACGGCACAGGTGCCAGCCGCGTCACGGCCCTCCGTGGCGTGAACCTCGCCATCGCGAAGGGCACGTTCACCGCGATCATGGGCCCTTCGGGCTCGGGCAAGAGCACCCTGCTGCACAGCGCCGCAGGACTCGACCGGCCGAGCAGTGGCACCGTGCACCTCGGCGGAACCGAGATCTCGGGGCTGAAGGCACGCCAGCTCACCGCCTTCCGCCGCGATCACGTGGGCTTCGTGTTCCAGGCGTACAACCTGCTCCCCGCACTGAACGTCGAAGACAACATCACTCTGCCGCTGCGACTCGGCGGCCGTCGACTCGAGGCGCCGTGGCTCGACTTCCTGCTCGACGCCGTGGGGCTCACCGAGTACCGTCGTCGTCGCCCCTCCGAGCTCTCCGGGGGCCAGCAGCAGCGGGTGGCGATCGCCCGCGCGCTCATCACCCGGCCGCATGTGGTGTTCGGCGACGAGCCGACCGGCGCGCTCGATTCCCGCTCCGGCAAGCAGGTTCTCGACCTGCTCGCGCACACGGCGCGCGAGCTCGATCAGACGGTCGTGGTCGTCACGCACGACCCGGTGGTGGCCGCGCACGCGGATCGCACCATCTTCCTCGCCGATGGAGCCTTCGCGGGATACCTCGACGGTGCCGACCCCGCGCAGATCAACGCCCGCATGAGCGCATTGGGGGAGTGGTGATGTCGGGCACGCTGGGCTTGAGTCGACTCGTCGGTGCCGATCTTCGCCATCACCGCGGGAGCTTCGTGGGAGTGGCGGTCGCGGTGTTCGTGGCGAGTGCACTGGTGACGGGCCTCGGAGTCCTCGTCGAATCCGGTATTCGCGGAGGCTTGGCGCCGGAACGCTATTCCGCGGTCGACGTGGTGGTCGGTGCGCCGCAGCAGGTCGATGTGCCGGAAGACCTGCCGGTTCCCCTGCGGGAACGCGTGCCGCTGCCCGCCGACGCAGCGCGCGACATCGCCGCTCTTCCCGGAGTCGACCGCGTCGTGGCCGACGTCACGATTCCGCTCTCACTGCAGGATGCCGGTGCGGATGCCGGTGCCGGCGGTTCCGTCCTGGTCGAGGCGCACCCGTGGCCCTCCACTGCGCTGACCGGCTTCGAGCTGCGCGAGGGTCAGGAGCCCGCGGCAGCCGACGAGGTCGTCGTCACCGCGGGCAGCGGTTTTGCCGTGGGCGACGCGGTCGTCCTCGCGCACGGCGGCGTTCCGTCGGAGTACCGCGTGGTCGGCGAGGTCGCGGCACCGGTGATGCCGGAGCGAGGAGCGCACGTGTTCCTCAGCGAGCGTCGCATCGACCAGCTCGACCCGCACGAGGGGGCCGCGCAGGCACTCGGCGTGTTCGTCTCGGGCGTCGACCCCGAGCAGACGGCCGGTGCGATCCGCGAGGCCTTCCCCGACCTGATCGCCCGCACGGGAGACGCCCGCGGCGACGTCGAGTTCCTCGACTCGGGCGCCGCGCGTTCGACGCTCGTGGCCATCGGCAGCGCGTTCGTCGGCACCTGCATCCTCGTGGCGATGTTCATCGTGGCGGGCACCCTGTCGCTGTCGGTGCAGTCGCGCCGCCGTGATTACGCGCTGCTGCGGGCCGTCGGGGCGAGTCCGTCCCAGGTGCACGCGCTCGTCGCCCGCGAGGTGCTGTGGGTCTCGGCCGTCGCGGTGCTGCTCGGCATCGCGCCGGGATACCTGCTGTCGACCGTGCTGCAGGCGGCTTTCGTATCCGGTGGCGTGATCCCCGGCGACTTCGCCCTGGCCACAGGTCCTCTCCCCGCCGTCGGCGCGGTGCTGCTCGTGCTGGCCTCGGCCTGGGGTGCGGCGCGCATCGCGGCGGCCCGGGTCGCGAAGCTCGATCCGGTCGAAGCGCTGCGGGAATCGGCGACGGGCGCTCCGGCCATCGGTCTGCCGCGCATCATCACCGGAATCGTGCTCGCCGCCGCGGGGATCTCGGTCTCGACGGTGCCGCTTGTCGTGCGCGGGCAGGTCGCCGCCGGCGCGGCTGCCGGTGCGGCCATGCTGCTGATCGTCGCGCTCGCGGTGCTCGGCCCGTGGCTGGTGTCGTTGAGCGTCCGGCTGGTCGGCACCGTGCTGCGTCGCTCGTCGTCTGCGGGCTTCCTCGCGTCGGCGAACGCCGCGGCGCACAGCAGGCGGCTGGCGTCGGCCATCCTGCCGATCGCTCTCGGCATCGGGCTGGGCCTCGTGCAGATCGGGGCGCCGTCGATCATCGCCGCGGAGGCGGCGACCCAGGCCAGCGCCGGGGTGATCGCCGACCTGCGGGTGGCCGCGCCGTCGGGACTCTCGCCGGAGGCGGTCGACGTGATCCGCGAGATGGCCGGGGTGGCCGAGGCGTCGGGGGTCGCGCTCAGCGCGGCGGTGGTGGACTCGTTCGATTTCGAGGGCAAGCTGGAGCGTGCCGAGCATGTGCTGCAGGGCGTCGACCCGGAGAACATCGCGCACAGTCTCGATCTCCGCGTGCGTGAAGGATCGCTCGCCGACCTCGACGGCATCGCGACGGTCGCGGTGAGCACGGATGCCGCGCAGACGCTCGGGCTGGGTATCGGCGGCACGGTCGTCGGACACCTCGGAGACGGTTCGCCGCTAAAGGCCACGGTCGTCGCGGTGTACGAGCGGGGTCTGGGCTTCGGCGACCTCACCATGGCCGCCGAAGAGGTCAGAGCCCACACCACGACGGGTCTCGATGCCTTCGCGCTCGTGGCGGTCGACGAGGCGGCGACCGGCGAGGTCCGGGCCGCGCTGGAGGCGCGCGGTCTGCTCGTGACCGACGGATCGGGGCAGGAGGCCGCGGGGGCCGGAGCGCACGCCCAGAACGGGTGGGTGAACCTCGTCGCACTGCTGGTGATCCTCGGCTACATCGCGATCGCCGTGGTGAACACGCTCGTCATGGCGACGGGTGAGCGCTCACGGGAGCTGGCTCTGCTGCAGCTGATCGGATCGTCCCGCGGGCAGGTGCGCTCGATGATGCGGATCGAGGCCGTGCTCGTGGCGGTGATCGCGATGGTGTTCGGCGTGGTCGTCGCGATCCCTCCGCTCATCGGCGTGAGCATGGGCATCTCGGGGCAGCCGATCCCCGCGCTGCCCGTGCTGGGATCGCTCCTGATCGTCGGGGCGATGGGCGCGCTGGCGCTCGTGGCGATGTGGGTCGGGACCACGGCGACCATGCGCACCCGTCCCATCGACGAGATCGGGTCCCGGCAGTAGCCACGCTGCGGAGGGGCGCGCCGGAGTCGTCGGTGCGCCCCTCTTCGCGGGAACGGGGGAAGCCGTCGTACGGGGTGAAAAGACGGGGTGAATTCTCCGGGATCGGCAGGATCGCGTCTCGGCCGACGGGCAGGCTGGCGGTGGCCCGGACCGAGTTCACCATGCCCGAATGGTGCTCGGCGGTCGCCTGAGGGGGCGGGGGCTTCCGTGCGCGAGTGCGCGCCGGGGAAGCGATGAATGGGGAGACAGTCATGGCGTTTCGTGTTGCCCGCAAGGACCGCACATCCGATGGCCTTCCGTCCGAGCGGCGCAGCCGCTGGCGGGGCCGCGCGAGAAAGCTGATCGGCGGCGCCGTGAGCACGGCGCTCGTCGCCTCGTCGATGGTCTTCATCGGCGGGACGCTGACGGCAGCGCCGGCAGCTGCGGCTGATCCGTTCCTCTGCACCCCCGGAGCGGTGTACGTGCAGAGCGCGACCGAGGTGCGCGAGTTCGTCGTGAACGAGCAGGGCGGTGCCCCCGGCGAAGGGGAACGCTCGGTGCCACGACCCTCGGCGTCGACCACTCCAACAACGCCCTGGGCATCTCGTCCAGCGGCCAGTACGCCTACACGGTCACCAACGCCGCCGGAAGCAAGGTGCTGGCCAAGCACGACCGTGTGACCGATGTCACCACGCGCACGTCGTTCACCCTCAACTCGTCGGTGCTGCGTGGCGCCGTGCACCCCGACACGGGCGTCTACTACTTCGCCAGCGGCACGATCAACGGCGCGATCAACATCTACGCGTGGGAGGAGAACCTCACGCCGCAGACCTACGTGCAGGTCGGAACCCTCCGCCCGACCGCCGGCAGCAGCGCGTTCGGCGCCAACGGCGACATGGCCTTCAGTGCCTCGGGTCAGCTCGTCCTGGTCGCGGACAACTTCATCTACTCCGCCGACCTGCCCGCCACGGTCACGCCGAGCACGGCCACCATCGAGGCCAAGCAGGTGCACGACATGGGTGCCGGTGTGCAGGGCAACGGCATCGCGTTCGGAAACCTCGGGCACATCTTCGTCTCCGCGTCCGGTGGCGGAAACCGCATCATCGAGGTCGACCTGCCCCGCGGGCAGACCGTCAACACCACGTCGCTCGGGTCCTTCGCTCCCACCGACATGTCCAGCTGCACCTTCCCGAACACCCTCACGCTGAAGAAGGACCTCCCCGCGGGGCGCCACTCGGCCACCGACCAGTTCGCGCTGCGCGTGCAGTCGCCCGCCGGCTACCAGGTGGCGCAGACCGACGCCACCACGCGCGGAGAGCGCACGGGCCTGCAGCCCGATTACGCGGGCCCGGTCTTCACCAACCAGGGCGACACCTTCCGCCTGTCCGAGGCGGCATCCGGCACGACGGATCGCACCCGGTACGCCGAGTCGCTGGACTGCGTGCAGGTGAACCCCAACGGGACCACGACCCCGGTGGCGGTGACCGCCTCGGGCGAGGTGACGCAGCCGTCGGGCTCGCGCGGCACCGACGTCACGTGCACGTTCACGAACGTGCGGCTCGTGCCCGGCCTCGCTCTGCGCAAGACGTCCGACCCCGCCGACGGCCTCGCCGTGCAGGCCGGCCAGCGCCTCACGTACACGGTCGAGGCCGAGAACACCGGGAACACGGTCCTCGACCCCGTGCAGGTGAACGACGACCTCTCCGGCGTGCTCGCGTTCGCCGAGTACCAGGGTGATGTCGTCACCAAGATCGACGGCACGCCCGTGGCGTCTGGGGCCGCCACCGTCACAGGTGACGACCTCGCCTGGACCGGTGCGCTCGAGCCCGGTCAGGTGCTCAGCGTGACCTACTCGGTCATCGTCGACGCCGGCGTCGAGGGTGAGCGGATCGCCAACAGCGTCACCGCCTCGGGCACCCCGCCCGGCACGCTCCCTCCGCCCGTCACCCCGCCCGTGACCACCGAGCACCCCGTCGCGGGCTTCACCGTCGCCAAGACCTCCACCCCCGCAGCGGGAACGGTCGTGGAGCCGGGTCAGGTCATCGAGTACACGGTGACCGGGACCAACACGGGGGCGACCACGCTGAACCCCGCGTCGATCGCCGACGACCTGTCCGGTGTGCTCGCGCACGCCGCCTACAACTCCGACATCGCGACCTCGGTCGCCGGCGCGCCCCTCACCACGGGCGCCGCGACCATCACCGGTGACGACCTCGCCTGGACCGGCGCGCTCGCCCCCGGGCAGGCTGTGACCATCACGTACTCCGTGACCGTGGATGCGGACGCCTCGGGAGAGATCCTGAAGAACTCCGTCACCGGCACCGCGACGCCGACCACGCCGAAGCCCGGTGATCCCGAGGGGCCGGAGGTGCCGGGCGAGCCGATCGTCCCGCCGACCGTCACCACCGAGCACCCGGTCATCGGGTCGGGCTTCACGATCAGCAAGTCCGCCGATCCCGCGTCGGGCACGGCGGTCTCGGCCGGTGACACGGTCACGTACACGATCACCGGCACCAACACCGGTGACACCGACCTCGACCCGGCCCGCATCGTCGACGACCTCTCGGGTGTGCTCGACGACGCCGGCTACAACGACGACGTCACCGCCGACCGCGGCTCCGTCACCGTCACCGGCAGCACGCTGACCTGGTCGGGTGAGGTGCCCCGCGGAGCCTCCGTCACGATCCGCTACTCGGTGACCGTCGACGCGGGTGTCCAGAAGGCGCTGCTGCACAACGTCGCCACCGGCACCGCCACGCCGCAGATCCCCGTCGACCCGACCGACCCCGCTGGTCCCTCGACCCCGGGAACGCCGATCGTCCCGCCGGCGGTGGAGACGAACCACCCGGTCGTGGACACCGGCTTCGAGGTCGTGAAGTCCGCTGACCCGGCCTCCGGTACCGCCGTGCGTGCGGGTGACACGATCACCTACACGATCTCGGGTGTCAACACGGGCAACACGACGCTCGATCCGGCGACGATCGTCGACGACCTGTCGGCCGTGCTCGCGCACGCCCGGTACGGTGACGACGCGACCGCTTCGACCGGCGCGATCGCCCTCGACGGCACCACCCTGACCTGGAACGGGACGCTCGCTCCCGGCGCTCGGGTCGAGATCACCTACACGGTCACGGTCGACGAGGATGCCACCGGTGTGCTGCTGCGCAACACCGTCACGGGTGAGGGCACACCCCTCATTCCGGTCGACCCGACGGACCCGGGCAGCCCGACCACACCGGGAACCCCGGTGACGACGCCCCCGTCGACGACGGAGCACCCGGTCGCCACCCCCGGATTCACGGTGACCAAGTCGGCCGATCCCGTCACCGGGACGCGCGTCGATCCCGGCAGCGTCATCACCTACACGGTCACCGGCACCAACACGGGTGACACCGTGCTCGACCCGGCTTCGATCGCCGACGACCTGCGCGGTGCGCTGGCCCACGCGTCGTACAACGACGACGTGACCGCCACCCGCGGGGACGTGAGCGTGGCTCGCGGGGCCCTGTCCTGGAGCGGAATGCTGCGCCCGGGTCAGGACGTCGTCATCGTCTACTCGGTGACGGTCGATCCGACCGCCGGTGGCGAGACGGTCGCCAACACGGCGACGGGCACGGCGACTCCGCTGATCCCGACGGACCCGAGCGACCCCGACAGCCCGACGACCCCGGGCACGCCGATCACCCCGCCGCCCTCGACCACGGAGCACCCGGTCAACGCACCCGGCTTCACGTTCGCCAAGACGGCCGATCCGGCACCGGGCACCGCCGTGGACCCCGGTGACGTGCTCACCTATACGCTGACGGCCGTCAACACCGGTCAGACCGCCCTCGACCCGGTCGAGATCACGGATGACCTGTCGAAGGTGCTGCCGTACGCGTCGTACAACTCCGATGCCGTGGCCGTGATCGGCGGGCAGCCCGCCGGTGCGGTGTCCGTCGCCGGAGTGAAGCTCCGCTGGTCGGGCGCGCTCGCGGTCGGCCAGACCGTCACCGTCACGTACTCCGTCACGGTCGGGGCGGACGGCGTGGGGTCCGTGCTCGAGAACAGTGCGACCGCGACCGCGACCCCTCCGGGGGGATCGGTCATCACCCCGCCGCCCGGCATCACGACGAACGTCGTCAACGTGCCCGGATTCTCGGTGTCGAAGAGCGCCGATCCGGCGGCGGGCACCGCGGTCGACCCCGGCAGTGTCATCACCTACACGGTGACCGGCGTGAACACCGGCGAGACGATCCTCGACCCGGTCACGATCGTCGACGACCTCTCGGGAGTGGTCTCGCACGCCGACTACAACGGCGACGCGACCGCCAGGATCGGCACCACCGCGGCGACCGCCCCTGTGGTGACCGGTGACCGGCTGTCGTGGGATGGTGTCCTCCCCGTCGGTGCGACCGTCACGATCACGTACTCCGTGACCGTGCAGGCCGACGCCGGGGGAACGGTCATCGCGAACTCGGTCTCGGGCTCGGCGACCCCGCCGGGAGGTGTGCCGCCGATCGAGACCCCTCCCGCGACGACGGAGCATCCGGTGAACGAGCCCGGCTTCGAGGTGCGCAAGTCGGCCGACCCCTCCTCGGGAACCCGAGTCGACCCCGGCAGCGTCATCACCTACACGGTGACCGGCGTGAACACCGGTGAGACCGCACTGGCGCCTGTGAGCATCAGCGACGACCTGTCGGGCGTGCTCGCCTACGCCGCCTACAACGGCGACGCCACCGCGACGGTGGTCGACGGGTCAGCCCCGGCTCCTGTCGTGGACGGCGACGCGCTCACCTGGACGGGCGCTCTCGCCGTGGGCCAGCGCGTCACGATCACGTACTCGGTCACCGTGAACGGCGACGCGGGCGGTGCGACGATCGCGAACACGGTCTCCGGTACCGCCACCCCGCCGGGTGGTGCGGTGATCACGCCTCCGCCCGTCACGACGGAGAACCCTGTCGGCACCCCCGGCTTCGCGTTCGTCAAGACCGCCGATCCCGGAACCGGTACGGCCGTCGCCACGGGAAGCGTCGTCACGTACACGCTCGTCGGCACGAACACCGGCGAGACGGGCCTCGACGAGGTCGTCATCACGGATGATCTCTCCGGAGTGCTGCGGCACGCCGACCTCCGCGCCGGCGCGACCGCCGTCGTGGGCGACGGCACGGCATCCGCACGCACGGTGGCCGCTCCCACGGTGGAAGGCACGCAGTTGCGCTGGTCCGGCAGCCTCGCCGAGGGCGAGAGCGTCACGATCACGTACTCCGTGACCGTGCACGCCGACGCCGCCGGAGCGAATCTGCGCAACGTGGCCGTGGGGACGGCCACGCCTCCCGGTGGCGAGACGATCACTCCGCCGACGAGCGTGACCGAGAACCCGGTGCTCACGCCGCTCGCTCTCACCGGCGGCCTGCTGGCCCCGTGGGTGCTGGCTCTCGCGATCGCGCTGCTGCTCGGCGGTGCCGTGCTGCTGATCGTGCGCCGTCGCCGGGCGCAGGTCTAGCGGACACGGGAAAGGCCTCGTCCGTCGCATGCGACGGACGAGGCCTTCCGCGTTCCCGCGGGACCGCGGGTCACTCCGGGAGCAGGCCGTGGCGCGCCGCCTGCTCCATCGCCTCGGCGCGGTTGTGCGCGCCGAGCTTGCGATAGATGCTGCGGAGCTGGGTCTTGAGCGTGTTCTGCGAGACGCGGAGCTCGTCGGCGATCGCCGGCAACGGCGCTCCCGACGTCAGGGCGCGCAGCACGATCTGCTCGCGGGATGACAGTCGTGGCCGGGTCGCGAACGACGGCAGCGCCGATCGCAGCGGGAAGGTCGCCCGACCGGTGGGGTCGAGATCGGATCGCACGGCGCCGAAGTCCTCGGCGCCCAGGAGCACGAGCGGGGTGGTGAGTCCCCGGTCGGTGAGCTGGGCGTTCAGGGCCTCGCTCGACGGCTGCGCGGCCGCAGCGGACACCCGGTGCAGCGCGGCGCTGTGCACGGCCGCTGCTTCGGCGCGCTCTCGGGCGGTGGACGGGCGCAGGCGGGTCTGCCCCAGAAGCCGGACCACGTCGGCGGTCCTGCCGTCGACGAGCGCCAGACGCGCCCGTTTGAGGACCGTGCCGAAACGGTCGGGAAGCGTATCCCGCTGCACGATGTTCCTGGCGGTGCTCACATCACCGAGGGCGAGGTGCAGGAGCGTCCTCGGGCGCGACAGGGCGTGGCGCACGTGAGGTGCACTCGCCTCTTTTCCCCGGAGACGGACGAACGACTCCAGGCGCTCCAGTCCGGCAGCGGCCTCACCCTCGTGCAGAGCGATCCATGCCTCCACGGAGGCCATCGTCGTCCAGTGCTCGCTCGTCGCCCGGTACGGTTCGAAGAAGCGGATGTGCCGCTTCGCCGCGGCGATGTCGCCGTCCTCGACCGCGAGCATCGCCTCGGCCACCCGGTAGTAGGTGCCCCGATAGCTGTCGAGGAGCACCGGGTCCCATCCGCCGTCGCGGATGAGACCGACATAGTGACGAGCCTCCGGCAGATCCCCGTTCAGGGCGTGGACCCCGGCGAGGAGGCATATCCCGTGGAAGGCGTTGGTGCTCCCGTGCGCCGCGGCCAGGGCGGTGGCCTCCTCCCACAGCCGGATCGCCTCATCCTGCTCTCCGCCGTAATAGAGCGAGATGCCCAGATGGGTGCACAGCAGCGGCATGTCGCGGGCGTACTGCTGCCACTGCGATTCGGGGGTCTCGTGGAACAGCGCCAGTGC
Organism: Microbacterium sp. TPU 3598; assembly: GCF_002356155.1. Lineage (NCBI taxonomy): Bacteria > Bacillati > Actinomycetota > Actinomycetes > Micrococcales > Microbacteriaceae > Microbacterium > Microbacterium sp. TPU 3598. Next base: position 244,772 of record NZ_AP017975.1, read on the forward strand.
GCGCGCCGCCACCTGGGCTGCCCGCTCCGGTCGACCGATGGCTCGCAGCGACGCGCTCTCGGCCGCCCAGATGAAGATCCGCTCTGTGGCCGAGAGCGTCGTGCGGCGGGCGTTCGCCGCCGCCACCGCCATGCGCAGCAGCTGGAGCCCGCGCTGGCGTCGGAGCCGGTTGGGTTTGAGGCACATCCCGAGCAGCATGGCCACGAGGGGCTCCCGCTTGAGCCGCGCCACGGGCACATCCCCGAGCAGCTCGACCACCGCATTCCGATCACGGTGGAGCAGCCGGTTCCATCCCGACATCGTGACGTGCGTCGCGAGGCGCAGGTCGTCGTCTTCCAGGGCGAGGCGGAGTCCCTCGAGCGGGAGGTCGCGGCGCACCGCACCTTCTGCCGCGACGCGCCGCAGCTGGGGGATCTCGTGCGGAGCGACCCGGCGGAGCTCGCGGCGCAGCATGCCTCGCGTGAGCGGCGTCAGGGCGAAGGCGCTGCGCCCGTCGGCGGCCCAGCGACCGAAGCCGAACGTCTCGGCCTGGTCCAGGGCTCTGGGGATCTCGGCGTCACCCGTCAGCGCCACCGCGAGCGGAACGTCGACCGACTCCGTGACGCTGATCCGCAACAGGCCCTGCAGGGTCTGCCGATCGAAGGCGCATTCGGCGAGCCGATCCTGCAGGTAGTCCTCGATCACGGTGGTGGCGGCGCGCAACGACACCGCGTCCGTTCCGGCGCCGCGGAGGGCCAGCGCACGGATGAGAGCGGGGAACCCTCCCGTCGCTTCGCGCGTGGCGATGGCCGTGTCTTCGTCGACATCGAGCGCCCGGCGGATCTCCTCGGCGTCGAACATGAGCTCTTCGGGGGCCAGGAGCGTCGTGTCGATCACGAGGTCGAGGCCCTCGCTGTCGAAGGGGCTGGGGCGGTTCGTGGCGACGATCAGGCGGGTCAGCGGGGTGGTGGCGACGGCTCGACACAGTGCGAACACGCCCTCGCGGTCGACGGCGGCCGCATCATCGAGCACCACGACCAGTGGACCGTCCACGTCGCACAGACGCGAGGTCACGGCGGCCCAGCCGTCTTCCGCGGCGGCGGAGTGCGCGGGAGCCGTGCCCGGCAGTACCCGCAGCAGCGCGCGGGCGAGGGCGTCGCCGGTCGCGATGGAAGGCGTCACGGTGATCCACACGACACGTGAGGTGGTCGCGGCCGCCCAATCGACGAGGGCGGTGGTCTTGCCCGACCCCGATGCCGACCGGACCAGCGTCAACGGCGTCTCGGTCTCGAGCGACGCGATCAGTCGTGGACGACTGATCGCGTGCGCCGACACTCGCGGTATATGTCCGTCCCCCTGCGCGACAAATGCCGACACCGTACCTCCCCAGGTCCCCACCCCTACGATATTCCGAAATCTCAGAGGGGCAAGCCAGAGGGGCAAGCCAGAGGGGCAAGCCAGCGGGAGGGAGTGCCGGTGATACCCGGGGGAGGGATGCCGGACTCTGCGCCGTCCGGTCGCGTCAGCGGTCGGCCGACCGACGCCACGGAGCCGTGAGCCGTGACCAGAATCTCGGAGTCGACGTGGTCTCGTCGGGCGCGGGCAGGGCCACGGCGAACTGCACGATCTCTTCCGCACCATGATGCACGACGCGGTACAGCGCGGTGCCGATGAGCACACCGAGGGCGATCGACATGACCGAGACGAGGGCCGCGACGAAGTCGGTGAGTCCGCCGTCGGTGGCGACCGCCTCGGTGAGTCCGACCAGACCGGCCGCTCCGGGGACGAGCAGCCAGAACGCCGGCAGGAACGTGAGCTGCGACGGCGCCCCGTGCCGGAGCCCCGCGATCCAGAAGACGACGGGGGTCATCACGAGCGCGCCGACGAAACCTCCGACCGTGGGGCCGACGAACTCGTTGCCTGCCCACTGCCCCGAATACGCGACGACCAGGGCGATCAGCACCCAGCCGAAGGTCGAGGGCGGCGCCGAGAAATGCAGATAGTTGCCGAGCGCGAAGACGAGGATGCCGATGATCGCCACCCACCACGGCAGGGGGGAGGTGGCCTCCAACGGTTCGTACGATCGCGACTCCACTCCCACCACGGTGCCGGCGGCGAGGATGCCGAACGCCAGGAGGGCCAGCTGCACGAAGCCGTAGACCAGGCGGGAGGCGCCGGAGATCATCTGTCCGGCCGCCAGCTCGACCGTCGCCGTGGTCAGCACGCCGCCGGGGAGGAACGTCACCAGCGGCGCGATGAGAAGACGGATCGGATCGCCGATCTCGATCACCTCGGCCAGGAGGAAGACTGCCGCCGCACACACGAACGCAGCGGCGATGGGCAGGATCAGCTGGAGTGTCGGCGACCGCACCAGCTTGAGCAGCCCGATACCGAAGCCGAGCACGAACGCGACGATCACGCCCTGCCAGGTTGGCGCGAGCAGCAGGGCGAGCCCGGTGGTGAGGATGGCGTGACCCAGGGTGCGCGTGAACCAGTCGAGCCGCGGGCGCATGGCTCCGATCTCGTTCAGTCGTCTGATGCCGTCGAGTGGCGGGATCGCCCCCGTCCGCGCCTGGCCGATCAGTTCGTACAGCGCGGCGATCTGATCGAAGCGGAAAGAGGCGTTCGTGGCGGAGCGGATCGCGACGCGGGCTTCCTCCGACTCCCCGGTCTCGACGAGGATGATCGTCGGCAGGACGACGAAGTCGGCGTCACCGCCGCCGTAGGCCTTCGCGACGTCGGTCATCGTGTCGCGGATGCGGTCGACCGATTCGGCCGAGGCGTTCATGCCCTGCGCCAACCCGAGCAGGAACTGTCGCAGTGCGGTCCGGTCGACGCCGTCGGTCATGTCGTGGACGACCGCTCAGCTCACGTGAACAGGAACGAGAGCGGCACGCCCACGATGATCGCCACGGCCACGTAGATGAGGTTCGGCAGTTGGAACGAGTGGTCGAAGACGAACTTGCCCATCTTGGTGGTTCCCGTCTGGTCGAACGCCACGGTCGCGACCTGGCTGCCGTTGGCCGGCAGCGTGTAGATGCCCATCGCCGCCGGCCAGAGCCCCACCAGGAGCGAGGCGGGCAGGCCGATCGTGATGCCGATCGGCACGATCGCGTTCGTGGCGCTCGACTGGCTGGTCGTGAGCATCGCGACTGCGAACAGCGCCAGCGCGAACAGCAGCGCACCGAGGAAAGCCGAAGACCCGGAGACCACCGAGCCGAGTCCGTCGACGATGAGGGTCTGGTTCGCGGCGACGAACGTGTTCGCCAGCCAGGCGATGCCGAAGAGCGCGATGGCGCCGACGATGCCGGCGGGGAACGTGGGCTGCTTGGGCACGTCGGCCGCCTTCACCTTGCAGAAGACGAAGATCAGGGCGGCGATGATGCCCATCACGACCTCGATGATCACGGTGACGCTGAGTCGAACCGGGTCGCCGGCGTCGTCGGTGCCGATGACCGGACGCAGATTCTCGAACAGGCCGAAGAGCACGATCACGCCGACGCCGGCCAGGAACAACGAGGCGGAGAGGACGGCGGTCGACGGCAGCTTCTTCTCGTGGGCGTCGGTCTCCGGCGGCTTGATCTGGTGATCGGCCAGGCGCCTCTGGAACTCGGGGTCGTCCTCCAGGTCCTTGCCGTGACGCATCATGACGAGTGCGGCGACGAAGAGCCCGACGATCGAGGCCGGCCACATGATGAGCAGCAGCCCGCCGAGGTCGACTCCCTGAGGGGCGAGCAGCACCACCATCGAGGCGGTGGCTGCGGAGACGGGGGAGCACAGGATGCCGACCTGCGAGGCGACGGCGGAGACCGAGAGCGCCCGCTCCGGACGGATCTTCTGCTGATACGAGACGTCGTAGATGACGGGCAGCAACGGGTAGAAGATGTTCCCCGTTCCGGCGCCCACCGTGAAGAGGAACGACATCGCCGGGGCGAGGAAGACCACGGATCTCGGCCTGCGTCTGATCACCTTCGCCGCGACCGACACCATCCAGTCGATGCCGCCGGCGGCTTGCATGGTCGATGCGGCGGTGATGACGGTGATGACGATGAAGACCGCATCGACCGGCGCATTGCCGGGCGCCTCGCCGAAGAAGAAGATGAGGACGGCCACGCCGACCAGCCCCCACACGCCGAGCCCGATCCCGCTCGTGCGGGTGCCCATGTAGATGGCGCCGATGACGACGATCAGCTCGGCGACGAGGATCCACACGTTGTCGTTCATGACGATGGTCCCTTCACGATCGGGGCGTTCCCGGCGAGCACCGTCGTGGGGAGTTCGGTCTCGACGATCTTGCCGTCGATGGCCTCGACGCGCAGCGCGAGGGCGTCCTCCACGGGGCTGACCGCGGTCACGAAAGTGGAGTTCTCGAAGTGCAGGGACTGGAGGTTGCCGACCGCGTACCCGGTGGAGAGCTCGCCGCTCAGCAGAGAGGCGTGGAACAGCGGACGGCGCTGGTCCTCGGCGTCGTAGTGCGGGCAGAAGCTGCCGTGCAGGAACCCGAGTCCCTCGGGAAGGACCTGCAGGGTGGGGCCGTAGCTGTCGGTGGTGCCGCCTTCGAACCAGCAGATGCCCCCGGCGCTGCCTCCGGTGAACACCACGTTCGAGTCGGGGTCCTCCCACATCTCGCGCATGATCTCGTCGAGGCCCTGACGCTTCCACACGTCGAGCATGTTCGCGGTGTTGCCGCCGCCGACGTGGATCACGTCGAAGCCCTTGACGAAGCCGGCGAGGTCGTCGACCGCGCGGTGGAAGAGCGGCAGGTGGTGTGGCGCGCACCTGTCGGAGTCGTAGGTGGAGTAGAAGCTCACGATGTACGCGCTGTCGTCACCCGTGGCCGTGCCTACGAAGAGGACGCGGGGTCGCTCCTTGCCGGTGAGCTCGAGGATGTAATCGTGCGTCGGGTCGTTCCGACGCTCCATCATGGCCTTCCCGGCCCCTGTTGCCACCACGTGAGACATGCCCCCACCTCTCCGACGACTGCGAATGCGCTCAACCTAGCGGGGGCCTGCGGCGGCGTCCAGAGGCCTTTCGTCCACCGAGGGTGAGGGCGTCCGAGCGGTCTAGCCGTTCAGCCGGGCGGTCGCGACCATTCCTTCGAGCAGGGCGAAGGTGCGCGCGCGGGGCCCGTCGGGGCGGATGCCGATCACGTGCGCGAGTTCGAGCGCGAGGGCCGCATGCCCTTCGGTGTTCGGGTGGAACGGATCGTTCATGAGCCCCCACGGGATGCCACCGGCGCCGATATCGGCGAAGCGGGCGTACTGGTCGACCAGGATCACGTCCTCGCTCGCGGCGACGTGCCGCACGGCATCGGCGAACTCGCCGATGCGCGCCCGCTCCGGGGCGTTGCGGGTGTCGATCGCGGGCGGGGTCTGCAGCACCGGGATCGCCCCGAGCCCGCGCACTCGCTCGACGAACTCCCGCAGCGACGCGGCGTAGTCGTCCGCCGTGATGACCTCGCGCGGTCCACCGTCGGAGGCGTCGTTCGTTCCGATCATGAGCGTGACGACGTCGGGGTGCCACGACGCGACGCGACGGTCCCAGTCGCCGAGGAGGTCGACGATGCGGTTGCCGCTGATCGCGGTGTTCAGCACGACGTCGCGCACGCGCTCCAGTTCGCCGCGGATCAGCTCGTGCAGGTGCTCCGGGTAGCTGCGCCCGCCCTGTGTGTGCACCAGCCCGTGGGTGATCGAGTCGCCCGTGATGACCCAGTTCAGCGGCTCCGGATCCGCGAGGGCCGCGGCGATGCGGCGGAGGTCGGAGGCGGCGGATGCGGAGACGGAGGATTCGGCGTTCGACACGGCACCGAGCCTATCGGCCGCTTCGGCATCGGCTAGGTTGGGACCGTGAGCCCTGAGTCCGACAGACCGTAGATCGCGGGTCGAGCGCCTTCCGCGCGCTCCCCGCATCCGCTGTCGACCCTTCTCACCCGCTGTTCATCGCGCTGTGCGATTCGAGCGGCGTCTTCGTGTCTGGATGCTCCATGCCCCTGCTCGTCCCCGTCCTGGCTCTGGCGATCTTAGCCCAGGGCACCAGCGAGTTCATGCTCGCCGGCCTCCTCCTCCCCCTCTCCGTCGATCTCGATGTCGATCCGTCGACGGCGGCCCTGCTGACCTCGGCCTTCGCGGTCGGCATGGTGATCGGCGCCCCGACCATGGCGGTCTTCGCCAGCCGTTGGGCTCCGCGGCGCGCTCTCGTGCTGCTGCTGGTGGTCTTCATCGCCGCGCACCTCGTCGGCGCGCTCGCGTCCTCCTTCTGGCTGCTGCTCGCGACGCGCGTGCTCGCTGCCCTGGCGAACGCGGGATTCCTCGCGATCGCTCTGGCGACGGTCCGGGCCGTCGTCGATCCGGCGACGGTGACGCGCGCCGTCGCCGTCCTCCTCTCGGGCACGACCCTGGCCACGATCGTCGGCGTCCCCGCCGGTGCGGCGCTCGCGAATGCGTACGGCTGGCGCTCGACCTTCTGGGCCGTCGCGCTGCTGTGCCTGCCCGCTGTGGTCGCCCTGCTGCGGGACCGCACTCTCGTCGCGGTGCCGCGTTCGCCGAGGATCGCCGTGCGTGCAGAGCTCGGGGAACTGAGGCGTCGCCCGGTGGTCGTCGCCGTGGTGCTCGCGGTGCTCGTGAACGCCGCGACCTTCGGCGTCTTCACATTCCTCGCTGTGATCGGTGCCGATGCCGGGGTGGAGGAGACCGGGATCCCCCTGCTGCTCGCCGCCTTCGGGGTGGGAGCCTTCGTGGGTGTCTCCGCGACCGGCCGATGGGCGGCCCGCTTCGAGCGGGGCTGGATCGTGGGGGGTGCTGCGGTGACGGCCACGGCCTGGAGCGTCTTCGCCCTGTCCGTCGATTCCGTGCCGGGGGTGTTCTTCGGCGCCGCGGCCGGGGGCATGCTGTCGTTCGCCGTGGGCTCGGCCCTGATCGCCCGCATCGTCGGGCAGGCGTCGGGTGCCCCGGTCCTCGGCGGCGCCTATGCCACGGCAGCGCTAAACCTGGGGGCGTTCGTCGGTCCCGTGGCTGCCGGCTTCGCCTACGCGCAGGCCGGAGCGCCCGGGGTGCTCGTCGCGGCTGCCGGTCTGGCGGCCGTCGGTGTGCTCCTCGCTCCCCTCCTTCGCGCGCGATGACCGCCCGGGAACCCGGTCGATGCGAAAGACTGGAGGCATGACCTCGCCTGCGCTCGATTCCCTCCTGGCCCGCATCGTCGAGAGCGGGCTGCTCGAAGATCCCATCGCCGAGAACGGCCTCGTCTACGGACGGGCGAGCATCGACGCGGCGGGAACCGTGGTCAACGTCAACGTCGACCCGGAGCTCGACGACGATGACGAACACGGCGACGACGTCGATCTCGATGTGCTGATCGCGGCCGTCTCGCGCATCCTCTCCGTCGGGGAATCCCGTTGGCGCGCGGTGATCGACGAGGTGGCGACCGACATCGATGATGCGGTGGATGACGAGTCCGTGGTCGAGCAGATCGATCTGCGAGAGGACCTCGAGGCGACCTCGGTCGTGGTGTTCGCCGACGCCGTGCTGCTCGCCTTCGTCGCCCCGAAGCAGTTCCCCGATTCGCGCATCCTCGTGCAGCTCGACGACCAGCTCGACGTCGACGGGGTCGAGGTGCGAGAGCTCGACGGTTCCGAGAGTATCGATTTCGAGACGCTCGACGAGCTGCTCGACCACATCAGCGGTCCCGACGAGAAGTGACCGTCGGATGCCGCGGCGTGGGCCCGCGGCATCCGACGGTCGATCGGGGGTCAGGCGCCGGCGATGGCGGTTGTCGCGTCGTCGATCAGATCGCAGATCGCGGCGGGGTGCGAGGCCAGCGAGGCATGGCTGGCATCCAGTTCCACGATCTTGCGCGGTGACATCCGCGCCGCCATGCGCCGCTCGTTGTCGGGGTGGATCATGCGGTCCTGGGTCGACACCTGGTACCAGGTGGGCTTGACCTTCCAGGCGGGTGCGGTGACGTCGTCGCCGAACGTGGAGGCGAGCGGCGCCTTCTGGGTGACGGCCATCACGAGCGCTTCATCGTCCGTCAGATCCTGGCAGAAGCTCTCCTGGAACTTGTCCTGGGCGACCCAGAGGTAGCCGTCGCTGTCCGGCGCGATGTTCTCGAACGCTGCGGGCGGGTGCTCCGCGCTGATCTGCCCGGGGTTCTCGCCCGCATCCGGAGCGAAGGCCGCGACATAGACGAGTCCGACGACGTTGGGCAGGTCTCCTGCCTCGGTGATGACCGCCCCGCCGTAGGAGTGCCCGACCAGGAGGACAGGGCCGTCGACCTGCCGGATCATCGTGCGCGTGCGCTCCGCGTCGTCGGCGAGCGAGGTGAGCGGATTCTCGACCGCCTGGATCGATTCGTACCCGCGCCGCCGCAGTTCGACGATGACTTTCGCCCAGTGGGCGGCACCGCCCCAGAATCCGTGAACCAGGATGATCGTCGGTTTCGTGGTCATGGGAATACCTCCTGCATTGGATCGGTTACCGTACTCCGACCATATACTTTCCACGGAAAGTAATCTAGGCATCGCAGGAACCGAGAGGGACACCATGTCAGCCGAAGAAGATATCCGCGAGCTGCTCGCCACCTACGAGCGGGCACTCAATACCGATGACACCGCGCTTGCCGTGTCATGTTACACGCAAGACGGCGTATTCATGCCGACGACGCTGCCCACGGCCGTGGGCCCGGAGCTCACACAGGCCTACGACGCCGTGTTCGCGGCGATCCACCTCGCGGTGGTGTTCACGATCGACGAGGTGACCGTGTTCAGCGACACCGCAGCCGCCGCGCTGACCCGCAGCAACGGAACCCAGACCGTCCGCGCCACGTCGACCACCACGCCGGAGTCGAATCGCGAGCTGTTCACCTTCGCCATCGAAGACGGCCGATGGAAGATCAGCCGCTACATGTTCAACAAGTCCGCATAGCACCGACCGCACAAGACCTACAGGAGATCACCATGACCACCGCCATCATCGGAACCGGAAAGATCGGCAGCATCATCGCCCAGGACCTCGCGGTCGGGGGAGAGGACCTGATCATCGCCGGCAGCGACCTGGAGAAGGCGGCGTCGCTCGCCGCCGCGGTCGGCGGAAGTGCGCGTGCGGCCGAGGTGCCCGCCGCGATCGCCGCTGCCGACATCGTCATCCTCGCCGTCTGGTTCGACGTGTCGAAGAAGCTGATCGACGAGAACCGCGACGCTCTCGACGGCAAGATCGTCGTCGATCCCTCCAATCCGCTCGGCCCGGACGGGAACGGCGGATACGTGAAGATCCTCGCGCCCGAGGAGTCCTCGGGCCAGATCCTGGCCCAGAAGCTCCCCGCCGGAGCATCCCTCGTGAAGGCCTTCGGAACGCTGGGCGCGGAGTCGATGAAGGTGAGCGCTCGGCAGGATCCTGCGATCGCACTCCTCTATGCGACCGACGACGGTGCGGCAGGGGAGGCCGTCGCCTCGCTGATCCGCTCCGCCGGTTTCGCACCCGTGAACGTCGGCGGACTCGACCAGTCCGTGCGCATCGAGGTGTACGGCGAACTGCACGAGATCGGTGGGCTCGGCCGGACCGTCACCGCGGAGGAGGCCCGCGCCGCCCTGTGATGGATCTTCCCGAACCCGCAACCGCACGAACTGCAACCGCACGAAGAGCAACAGAAGGAAAGCCGATGAACGAACAGAAGAAGATCGCGGTCGCCGGTGCGACCGGTTCCCAGGGCGGTGGCGTCGTGGACGCCATCCTCGCCGACCCCGAGCAGCGATTCGCCGTCCGCGCGCTCACGCGCGACCCGGCGTCCCCGGCCGCACGCGCGCTCGCCGCACGCGGAGTGGAGGTGGTGCAGGCCGACTTCGCCGACGAGCCGAGCGTGGTCGCCGCACTCACCGGCGTCGATGGCGCGTTCCTGGTGACGAACTTCTGGGCGCACGGATCCGCTGCCAGGGAGCTCGCGGAGATCGCGACGCTCGCCCGCGCCGCCGCCGCGAGCGGCGTCGGCCACGTGGTGTGGTCGACGCTGGAGGACACGCGCGATCTGCTCCCCCTGGAAGACCCGCGAATGCCTGTGCTGCAGGATCACTACAACGTGCCGCACTTCGACGCGAAGGGCGAGGGCAACGCCTTCTTCGCCGCGGCAGGAGTGCCGACCACCTACCTGAACACGGCATTCTTCTTCCAGAACCTCGCGGCCTCCGCGATGGGCGCGCGTCGAGAGGACGACGGTGTGCTGACGCTGACGCTTCCGCTCGAGGACGGGAAGCGCATGTCGGCGGTCGACGTCTCGGACATCGGACGGACCGCGTTCGCGATCCTGGCCGCGGGCGACGAGTACATCGGCCGGACGGTCGGGTTGGCGGGGGACCACCTGACGGGAGCCGAGTACGCGTCCGTCTTGAGCGACGTGCTCGGGGAACCCGTGCGATTCCGGTCGATCGCGTACGACGATGCGCGCAGCTCGGGCGCTCCCGGCAGTGACGAGTTCGGCAACATGTTCCAGTACTACGGCGATTTCGACGCCGAGTTCACCGGGGCGCGTGACCTGACGTCACTGCGGAAACTCGTTCCCGGGCTCAAGGACTTCCGCACGTGGGCTCAGGAGAACGTCGCGCTGCTGACGGCCGAGTAGAACGATGAGCGAACACGCGGTGACCGTCTCGACGGCTCGGGAGCTGCTGGCCGCCGTCGGCGCAGGTGTCGAGGACATCGAGGTGCGCGGGGTGATCGTCGGGGCGCCGGGGTTCACCCTCGCGCCCGGTGTGAGTCTTCGCGGAGGGACCCTGCAGTTCGGGGCCAGGGGTGTGCGCCTCACCTCGGACAACACGCTCGAGGACATCTCGATCCTGACGGCCGATGAGGAGGCGGCGATCCTCAACGACACGGGGGTGACCGATCTCGGCACCCTCACGCTGCGCAACGTCACCACGCGGGGGCAGATCGTCATCCTGGCGGAGGACCGTGTGCGTGCCGGGCACGTGCAGGCCGAGAACGTGCGGGTGATCACCGCCGACCTGCGTGGACGGTTCCACCGTCCGCACGGGTTCGGCGTGGACGTCTTGCAAGGAGGCTTCACGCTGTGGAACCGGCAGGCGGATCCCGAGGTGGAGCTGACAGCCGAACTGCTCGAGATCTCTGCGGGGACGGAGGCCGAGCCGGTGTACGGAAGCGGGATCTTCGTCGGGGGACACGGAGGTCGGGACGGGCGCGGTGCGGGCGGAACCGTGCACGTCACCCGATTGCGCACCGGAGAGGTGCACACGGACGGGGCGATCCCGGCGGGGACGCCGGACCTGATCTCGGCCGGGGTGTTCGTGCTCAGCGGGGCGACGGTCGACGCGGTGCGCACCGCGGGGGCCGTCACGACGTACGGCCCGAACGACATGGTGCTCGACAACTGGGGATCGGTGGGCACCTGGATCGCCACGGGAGAGGTTGCGTCGCACGGGCCGAGCGGTATCGGGGTCGTGAACTTCGGCGATATCGACACCCTCGACGTGCGCGCGCCGATCGTCACGACGGGGAGGGGCGCCCGGGGCTTCAACCTCTACGACGGCACGTTGCGGGAGGCGAGGTTCCAGAGCATCCGCACGACGGGCGACGGGTCGATCGGCATCCAGATCAGCAGGCCGATGGGGAGGCTTGCGGTGGATGGCGATGTCACGACGAGCGGCGGTGAGGGGCTGAGCCTCGTCAAAGGCGTGCAGATGACGCTCCCGGCGATCGCGCTGAGCGTGACGGGGACCGGATCCGTCGACGCGCTCCGCATCGGCGGACGGCTCGTCACCGCGGGGGCTAACGTGGTCACACTGGAAGTGGGGGACGTGTGGGCGAGGTGTCGATAGCCGGTGGCGTCCGCGCTACAGGAGCGGGCTCGAGGGCCGTGGCGCTGCTCGACAGTGCGGACATCGACATCGCGGACATCGACATCGCGGACATCGACCTCGCGGACATCGACATCGCGGACATCGACAGCGCGGACATCGACCTCCGATCGTCCGGCCCGAGGGGATGAGGCGCCGTGGGGGATGAGGCGGGCGTCCGCATCGAGGACTACGCGCTGCTGAGCAACTGCCGCACGGCGGCGCTGGTGTCGTGCGCGGGCAGCATCGACTGGCTGTGCCTGCCGCGGCTGGACTCGGCATCGACGTTCGCGGCGATCCTCGGCGACGAGTCCCACGGGCGGTGGCTGCTGCATCCGACCGACCCCGCTGCGACGAGCACGCGACGCTACGACCGGGAGACCTTCGTGCTGGTCACCCGATGGGAGAGCGGCGATGCGGTCGCCGAGGTGCACGACTTCATGCCGATGGGACTCGATCCCGATGCGGCGATCCGGCGGACCGATCTGGTCCGCCGGATCGTGGGAGTGCGCGGCTCCATGGTCTTCGAGCAGCGGCTGAGCATCCGCTTCGACTACGCCAGGGTGATGCCCTGGGTGCGCCAGGTCGGGCCGGAGGGAGACCCCTGTCTGGTCGCGATGGGTGGCCCGGATGCCCTCGCCCTGCGCGGTGCACCGCTGAAGCCGATCGACCATCAGCACCGGGGCGAGCTGGCGGTCGACGCCGGAGAGGTGCGTGACCTGCAGCTGACGTGGTTCCCCTCGCACCTCGACCTCCCCCATGCGCTCGACGTGCAGAACGAGCTGGACGCCACGAAGGCCTGGTGGCAGGACTGGGCCGATCGGATCTCGCACGACGGCCCGCACCGGGACGAGGTGGTCCGGTCGCTGCTGATCCTGCGGGCACTCACCAACCACGAGACGGGCGGGATCGCCGCCGCGGCGACCATGGCCCTGCCGGAGGAGATCGGGGGCGTGCGCAACTGGGACTACCGCTATGTCTGGCTGCGCGATGCCGCCCTCACCCTCGAAGCGCTGCTCGCCCACGGGTTCCTCGGGGTGGCGGGGCAGTGGCGGGAATGGCTGCTGCGGGCCGTCGCCGGGGACCCTGCCGACCTCCAGATCATGTACGGCCCGGCGGGGGAGAGAGATCTCGTGGAGCGCGTGCTGACGAATCTCCCGGGATACGAGGGTTCCGCACCGGTGCGGATCGGCAACGGTGCGGCGGACCAGTATCAGGCCGACGTCGTGGGCGAGGTGCTGGTGACGCTGTCGGCCGCGCGGGCGGCGGGACTCAACGAGTCGGGCTTCTCCTGGCCTCTGGAGCGCGAGTTGGTCCGATTCGCCTCCGAGCAGATCGAGCGCCCGGATCAGGGACTGTGGGAGATCCGGGGTGAGCCCCGTCTCTTCACGCACTCACGGGTGATGATGTGGGCGGCGTTCGATCGCGCGGTGCGCGCGGTCGAGGAGCACGGACTCGAAGGCCCCGTGGAGCGCTGGCGCGGGCTGCGGGATCGGATCCGCGAGGAGATCGATCGCGACGGTGTCGTCGACGGTCACTTCGTGCAGCACTACGCGACCACCGAGGTCGACGCCTCGCTGCTCCTCCTTCCGCAGGTGGGGTACTGCCGGCCGGATGATCCCCGGATGCTGGCGACGGTCGCACGCATCGAGCAGACGCTGATGTCCGACGGGCTCGTGCGTCGGTATCGCACCGGCACGGGGGTCGACGGACTCTCGGGCTCGGAAGGTGCTTTCCTGGCGTGCTCGTTCTGGCTGGTCGAGCAGTACGCGTTGACGGGGCGGCGTGCGGATGGGCATGCCCTCATGGAGCGGTTGTGCGGGCTCGCGAACGACGTGGGGATGCTGTCGGAGGAGTATGACCCGGTGGCGGGGCGGCAACTCGGCAACACTCCGCAGGCCTTCTCGCACCTCGCGCTCGTGCGTGCAGCGGATGCGCTGGCCCTGGCGGATCTCGGCTCCGCAGAGGAGAGGTCGCGCTGAGGGGGCGGTCCCTCGGCGTCTTCTCACCCGAGCGCGCAGTTCCTAGGATGTGGACATGACGGAACCGATCAAGCGGCGGGACCCTCTGGTCCCGCGCCGACGGTTCTCCGTCAACGCGGCTCTCGACGACGTCTTCTTCGTGTTCGCCGGTCTCGCCGCGATCTGGCTCGCGTATCTCATCATCACGGAGGCGTTCTCGTGGGGCTGGTGGGCCATCGGGTTCGCGGTGGCGTTCTGGCTGATCCTCGCCTACCTCGTGCTGCCGAGACTGCACTCCATCCTCACGCGCATCTACGTGCCCAGCTACTTCATCGGGCGGGCGCGAACGAGCGACGGCCTGCTCGGAGACCCGGTGAACCTCGCCGTCCTCGGCACCGAGGAGCAGCTCACCCGGTGTATGGCCGAGGCCGGGTGGACACGCGCCGATGACATCACGGCCGTGTCGACCTGGCGCATCGTGTCGTCGACCATGCTCAGGCGCAGCTACGACGAGGCCCCGGTCAGCCCGCTCTTCCTGTTCGGGAGACGGCAGGATCTCGCCTATCAGCAGGAGGTCGAGGGCAACCCGGCCAAGCGGCACCATGTCAGATTCTGGCGCTGCCCTGACGGCTGGATGCTGCCAGGTGGGCACCGTGTCGACTGGGTGGTCGCCGGCACGTTCGACCGTGCGGTCGGGTTCTCGCTGTTCACCCTGCAGATCACCCACAAGATCGATGCGGACATCGACATCGAACGCGATCACATCGTCCGCACTCTTCGCGAGGCGCACACCGGGGTGCGCATCGTCATCATCCGTGACTTCTCCACGGGATACCACTCCCGAAACGGCGGGGGCGACAGCATCCACACCGATGGCGATCTGCCCGTGGTCGATCTCCGCCGCGTGGTGCAGGCGCGGTCGGCGGATGCCGCGGAGGAGGCCGTCGAGGAGGCGCCGGTCACCGAGCTGCGGGGTCTGTCGTGAAGCGTCCTCTGGCCACCGGCCTCGGCACGGTGCTGATGTCGCTCCGGGTGATCTGGGGGTTCGTCTCGATCCTCGTCTACGTGCTGAACTGGACGGCGATCAGGGAGGAGATCTTCTCCACCGGCGACGGAACCGTGCTGGTTCCGCCGGATGTCGCCGACGTCCTCCTCATCGTCGGGTTCAGCGCGCTCGGCGTCTGGTACCTGTTCTACGGTGTGCTCGCCGGCCTGGTGTTCGCCGGGTCGAACTGGGCCCGCATCGTGGCGATGAGCTTCGCCTCGCTCAGCATCATCGTCGTCTTCCTCGACTGGTGGAACGCCGGCATCCCCGTCACGTTCCGCACCTCGCTCGCGAGCGTCGCGCTCGACATCCTCGTGCTGCTCGCCCTGTCGGCGCAGAGCGCCCGGAGCTTCGCCCGGCGCAACGACCCCCGCTTCATCAGCACCGGTGAGCCACTCGGGTGAGGCCGTCGGGTCAGAGCCACTTCTTGTACTTGAACACCCCGAACAGGCCGACGGCGAACGCGACCATCGCGCCGATGGCCATCGGGTAGCCGAAGGCCCAGTGCAGCTCGGGCATCACGTCGAAGTTCATCCCGTACACCGTGCCGACCAGCGTCGGGGCGAAGATGATCGCCGCCCAGGAGGAGATCTTCTTGATCTCGTCGTTCTGCGCGAGCCCGGCTTCGGTCTGGCGGCGTGCGACCAGCGCGGAGTGCACGGTGAGCGCGTTCTCGAGGATCGCCCGGAACGAGTCGATCTTCTCGTTGACGCGGATCGTGTGGTCGAGCACGTCGCGCAGCGAACGCTGCAGCTCCTCGTCGATGCGGTACTTCGCCGATCCCCGACGCAGCCACTCCAGCATCCCGTTCAGCGGGTGCACGGCGCGCTGGAAGTTGATGACCTCGCGGGACAGCTCGTAGATGCGGCGGGAGAGCGCGCTGTCGTCGTCGCCGTCGCCGAAGAGCTGGTCCTCGATCTCGTCGATGTCGTTCAGCAGACCCGCCACGATCGGCTCGTAGCCGTCGACGACCTCATCGAGGATCGCGTAGAGCACGGCCTCCGGCCCCATCGCGAGCAATTCGGGGTTCGCCTCCATGCGTGCGCGCACGGCGGCGAGGTTGGGCGACTCGGCGTGCCGGATCGTCACCACGAAGTCGGGGCCGACGAACAGGTGCAGCTCGCCGAACTCGATCGACTCCTGCTCGTCGCGGTAGCGAGCCGGACGCAGCACCGCGAACAGGGTGTCGCCGTAGCGCTCCACCTTCGAGCGCTGGTGCCCCGAGAGCGCATCCTCGACCGCGAGGGGATGCAGGTCGAACTCGCGAGCGACGGACGCCACCTCTTCGGGGCTGGGCCGGTACAGGCCGATCCACGCGATGCCCCCGGCGGCATCCAGCATCCGGTAGGTCTCGTCCAGGTTCTTGGGGGTCTCCACGCGACGTCCGTGGACGTACACGCCGTTGTCGATGAGCGCCATGATGCGGCTCCGTTCTCGCAGGTGCACGGCAGCAGAGAGCTCCGTGCGCGGGTTCGTCAGGGGGCGGATGACGCCGCCGACGGCTGCGGAGAAGGACGTGCGAAAGCGGACCGGAAGGTCAACGCGCGAGCGCAGGGAGTCGCGACGCAGCGAAGGCGGCGTCGTAACTATCACCGGACATCGCCATCACCGCCTTTCGGGACTCTTCGGGCCGAACGACCCAACACGTCAGCATACTCCTGTCTGCTGTGAGGCTTCCCGGTCGCGCTCCTGCCCCCGATCAGAGCAGTATTCTGCTCGCCGAGAGGTGGAGTAGCACGTTACCTGCTAGTAGCATCGGACCTCGAAGCGATGCGGAGAGTCCGGCGTCGCCCCTTTCCGCATCGATCCGTCCACTCCCGGCGCAGCCTCTTCGTGCGCCCGGTGTGTGCGGGCGATGCGCCGCACGAAGGAGACTCCATGTCCGCTGCCCTCAGTCGTCCTCGAGCCCGCGGTCTGCGGGGTGGGATCGCCGCCGTGCTGATGGTGTCGGCCGGGCTCGTCGGGGCCTCCATCGCCGCCGCACCCGCCGCTCAGGCGGCGCCGGTCCTGCAGTGCACGGGGTCGACGGTCTACGTCACCAACCAGGGTGCGGGTGACGGCGATCTCTGGCAGATCGATGCGACGACGGGGGCGGCGACCGCGCTGGTCGACCTTCCCGGTGACAACGTCGTCAATCAGCTGGGCATCGCGCCGGGAGGGGGGAACTTCCTGTTCACCAAGGCGGGGACCGTGTACGACTACACGCTCGCGACCGACTCCTTCGACTCCACACCGGCCCAGGTGCTCACGGGCTACTCGGCCGTCGGCGGGGCGGTGAGCCCGACGAGCGGGCTCTACTACTACGGGGGCATCGGCGCCGGCGGCACCGAGTACCAGATCGCCGTCTACGACCCCGTGACGAACACGAATCGAGGCGTCGCCTCGACGATCCGTCTGCCCGACGGCATCGCGCTCACCAACAGCGACTTCGCGTTCGACACCCTCGGTCAGATGTACATCGTGGGCAGCACACCGACCGGTGGTGCGCTGATCCGCGTCGACGGTTCGATCCCCTCGACGGGGTCGAACTCCGCACTCACCTCGTCGCTGCTCACGACGATCGAGCCCGTCGCCGGTGTGACCTATGCCGCCATCGCCTTCGGTGGGACCGGCGAGGTGTACATCGGTGGAGGCGCGGGACCGATCCTCCGGGTGAACGCCACCACCGGGGCATTGGTCGGGAACGTGCCGGTCTCGGGGGCCGTCGCCTCGAACATGACGGACTTCGCGACCTGTGGTGCGCCGCCGACCCTGACGGTGCAGAAGAACGTGGCGGGGCGGGTGCAGCCCACCGATCAGTTCGCCCTCTCGATCACCGGCGGCGGCATCGTGCCGGGACCAGGCAGCATCGGGGTCACCGAGGGGGCTGAGCCCGGGCTGCAGACGCAGTCGCCGGCCGAGACCGCCGGATCGGTGATCGTGCAGCCGAACGCCACCTACGACTTCGGCGAGACCGCCGCGGGAACGACGACTCTCGCGGACTACGGATCCCGCTGGGAGTGCGTCGATGCGCAGGGACCCGCGGGGGCCACGATCGGCTCCGGCACCGGTCCGTCGGGGAGCGTCACGATTCCGCAGATCGCCGGCGTCGCCGTGGTCTGCACCGTGTTCAACGACCCGCTCGTGCCCGGGATGAGCCTCGACAAGAGGGTCACCGGAGTCGTCGACGCCAATGGAAACGGCTACGACGATGTGGGCGACCGGATCACGTGGGAGTTCGAACTCACCAACACCGGCGAGACTCCGCTCACGGGACTCACGATCGACGACGACAGGCTCGCTGCTGCAGGTATCGGCATCACCTGCGATCCGGACGCGCTCGCCCCGGCGGAGTCGGTGGTGTGCACGGCGGACCGGCCCTATACGATCACGCCGGCCGATCTCGCCGCGGGCGCGGTGGTCAACACGGCGACGGGGACAGGCACGCCCCCGGGTAAGCCCCCTGTCATCACCCCTCCGGACACCACGGAGACACCGGTCGGCGGCTACACCGTGACCAAGGGGTCGGACCCCCGGTCTGGCAGCTCGGTGGCGGCGGGTTCCGTCATCGCCTACACGCTCACGGTGACCCAACGCGGCCTGGCGGCCGTTCCCGGAGCGGTGCTCGAGGATGATCTCGCCGAGGTGCTGGACGATGCCGCCTACAACGGTGATGTCTCCGCTTCTGCCGGTGCCGCATCCTTCGACGCGGCCGCGGGGACGCTCTCGTGGAGAGGCGACCTGGCAGCGGGCGACGTGGTCACGATCACGTATTCGGTGACCGTGGGAACGCGCGGTGACGGTGACCTCGTCAACACGGTCACCAGCCCGGGGTGCAGCACCGCCTGCACGACCACGCACGACCGGGTCCCGCCCCCCGCTGCCGGCCTTGCGACTACGGGAGGCGGAGTCGCGATCGGCGGCATCGTGGGCGCCGTGCTGGTCATCGCCGTCGGTGCAGGGCTCGTCCTCCGCGGGCGCCGCGGGGCTCGCCACGACGTGAGCTGATCTGAACGGACACGTGAGCTGACGCGGACCGAGGCGGGAGCGTCGAGGAAGGCCGGTCGGGAGCGCTCCGACCGGCCGTTCGCTCGCGGCCTCGGCAGATGCATAGTCCGGTTCAGGGATGATCGCGTAACACGTTACGCATCACGCTCAGTGAGTGTCCATCCGGATGATGCGAACGTCGAGGACCGGAGGTCATCTCATGAAGACGAAGACAGCAGCAGCTCTCGGTGGACTGGTTCTGGCTGCGGGTCTGCTTGCCGCGTGCACCAGTTCCTCGGGTGCACCCGCAGGGTCGCCCACGGGGGCACCGACGAGCACGTCGGCGAGCACCCTCAGCACTGCGGAGCTCGCCATGTGCACGGCTCTCAAGAAGGTCGCCGCCGACGTGGTGCCTGATCTCGAGAGGGCTTCCGAACTCGTCAAGTCCGACCCCGCAGCTGCGGCTTCGCTGGTCGACAAGATCCGCGAGGCGTTCATCAGCGGACAAGAGGATGTCGACTCCGGTCTGACTCCCGACTACGCGACAGCCATGGACGGGTACGCAGTGGATATCAGGGCACTGCCGGCCGGGGCGGATGCGACGAAGATATCCCAGGAGCTTGCGGAGCGCGGGACCGCGTTCGCCTCCGACGTCGCCTACTTCTGCAAGGAGTAGACGACGCCAGACGGAGTGCTGTCGCACGCCGGGACCTGCACGATCAACCGTGACCAGGTTCACGAGCTCACCGCTCGGTTCGGGTGAGCTCGTGACGGCTGTGTCCGCGGCTGTGGTTATCGTCCGTCGCGAGGCGCGTCAGAGGGCGATGACCGCGCCGCCGCGGGCGGCGGAGGCCTGCGCGGCCGTGGCGATCTCGACCGTGCGGATGCCCACGCCGGCGTCTGGCTGCGGTTGGCGCCCCTCGCTCACGGCGCGCACGAACTCGTCGAGCAGCAGCGCGTCGAGGTCGGCGCCGACCGGGCTCCAGGTCTCGCCGTGCGCATCGTGCCCGGCGACCCCCTTGGCGAAGGGACTGACCGTGACCGTGCCGCGCTCGGCGACGACCTGCAGGGTGAGTCCACCCCAGGTGGCCGAGCTCATCGGCCAGCTCCAGGAGCAGTCGATCGTGGCGATGACCCCGCTCGGGTACCGGATGGTCACGAGTCCGCCGGTCTCGACGTCGAGTTCGCTCTGCGCGTGCAGGATGCTGTTGGACACGGCGCGGACCGACTGGGCGCGCTCACCCAGCAGCTGGTCGAGCAGGTCGGCGCAGTGCACGACGTGGTCGACCAGCGCGCCGCCTCCGGCCAGCTCCGGATCGGTGAACCAGGCACGATCCTGCGGCAGCTTGCCGTTGTTGATGCCGGTGACGCCGAGGACCGTGCCGAGACGGCCGCTGCGCAGTTCGGCGATCGCCTCGCGCACGCTCGGCGCGAACCGCACCGGGTAGGCGACCATCAGGATCACGCCGGCGCGGTCGCACGCCTCGCGCATCGCGATCGCGTCGGCGACCGTCGTGGCCAGCGGCTTCTCGCAGAGTACGTGCACCCCGGCGGCGGCCGCGCGCTCGACGAGGGCACGATGCCGGGAGTTCTCGGCGGCGATAACGACCGCATCCGGTTTCCAGGCGAAGGCTTCGTCGTAGGTCTCGACGTAGGCGACGCCCAGCTCGGACGCGAGGTCTGCGCCGCGAGGGGCGTCGTCGGGAGCCGAAGCGCCGTCGGGGTCGGCCGCGATCAGCTCCACTCCCGGCATCGTCTGCAGCGCGTGCACATAACTGAGGGCATGCGTGTGCGCGAACGAGAGCACGGCGATGCGCAGCGGGGCGGAAGCGGTCATCGGGCGGCCTCCTCGGCATCGGGCGCGAAATGTTCAGGAGCGCGGTGTTCGGACAGCGCCACGGGGGCGCCGGAAGCGATCGACGCGTATGCGGCCTCGGCGACGGCGACCGCCTCGATGCCGTCCGCAGGGCTGACCCTCGCCTCCCGCCCCTCGCGCAGCGCGGCGACGAAGTCGGCGATCTCGGCGTAGTACGGACTCTCCTGC
The DNA here is from genome assembly GCF_002356155.1 of Microbacterium sp. TPU 3598. Classification (NCBI taxonomy): domain Bacteria; kingdom Bacillati; phylum Actinomycetota; class Actinomycetes; order Micrococcales; family Microbacteriaceae; genus Microbacterium; species Microbacterium sp. TPU 3598. The sequence continues at coordinate 265,603 of NZ_AP017975.1, forward strand.
GGAGACATCGGCGGCAGGTAGTCGGCGTCGCCCGCGGGGAGCACGGCGTCGGTGCGCAGCGCATGGTCCTCGGCGCTGTCGTAGCGGAGGCGCCCCTCGGAGCCCGACACCTCGACGCTCGTGCGGAACGGCATGCCCGGAGCGACCCAGCTGCCGTGGATGTGGCTGATGACGCCGCTGCGGTGCGTGAGCACCACGTGCGACGTGACGGGGGCGGGAACGCGGTCGTCGATCGTCGGCGGGTTCTGCACTGCGTAGACGCTCGCGACGGGACCGGCGAACCAGACGGCCTGGTCGATGTCGTGGATCATCAGGTCGCGGATGACGCCCCCGCCCGCGCGTTCGGAGAAGAACCACGGCGTCTGCGGGGCGGAGCCGGCACGGCTGAACCGCTGCACGGCGAGCGTGCCGATGCGACCGGCGTCGATGCCGGCCTTGATCTGGGCGTATTCGCCCATGTACCGCACGACGTGGGCCGGGAAGAGTCGTACCCCGGCCTCTTCGGCGGATCGGGCCACGGTCGCCGCGGCTTCGGCCGTCGCTGCGAGCGGCTTCTCGCAGATCACGTCGAGTCCCCGGGCGATGGCGCGCTGCGCGAAGTCGGCGTGGGTGCTGCTGGGGGTCACGATGTCGACGATGTCGACCAGCCCGATGAGGGTGTCGACGTCGGGCACGAGCTCGAATCCGTACTCCTCGGCGATCTCCTCCGCTCCGACGAGAGAGGTGACGTACCCCTCCGCCCCGAGCGCCCGCCAGGCGTCGGCATGCACGCGGGAGATGCCGCCCGCGCCGATGAGTCCGACCTTCAACGTGCTCACTGCTTCTCCTCGGTTGTGTCGATGACGGGGTCTTCCGCCCCCACCGGTTCGAGCGGCCGCGGGGTGATGGGCGGCGCCGGCATGTCCTCGATGCCGTAGATCTCGGCGGCGTGCCGTTGGAACGCATGCACGACGGCTCCGTGCGCGGCGGCTTCGGCGCCCAGCCGTGCTTCGGCGATCGGCACCTGGAAGGGCAGGCCCAGGTGGCCGGGCAGGGCCGCCCGGAGCGGATCGAGCAGCTGCTCGTGCGCGGCGGAGAGCCCGCCGCCGATCACGATCATGGCGGGGTCGACCGTCATGGTCAGGGTGGCGATGCCGTGCGCGAGCTCGTCGATGAAGGCGTCGAGCTCCTGCTGTGCGGCGTGATCGCCCCCGCGGACCAGAGCGAACACCTCGGCGGCGGTCGGGGCGGTGCGCCACGTGATCTGGCCCGTCTCGGTGTTCAGCCCGCGGAAGGCGAGGCGGCCGATGTCGCCCGCGGCGTTGTGGATGCCGCGGCGCGGTCGTCCGCCGAGGATCAGTCCCATCGCGATCCGGTTGCCGACGGACAGGTAGATCACGTCGTCGACGAGTTGCGCGACCCCGAGATGGTGCTCGGCGACGGCCGCGAGCCGCACCCCGTTGTCGACCGCGACGGGGCAGCCGAACGCGTGCCGCAGCTGCGAGCCGATGTCGATGCCCGACCATTCCGGGATCACGACCGAGGTGGTCACGCGTCCCGCATCGTCGACGATGCCGGGGAGCGAGACCCCGACCGCTCGTACCTTCGATGTGGGGATCGACACGACCGAGAGGGTGCGGCGCACGTCGTCGATCACGGCCGCGAGCTTGGCTGCGCCGTCGAGCTGCTCGGCCACACCGGAGTAGCTGCGCTGCGCGATCACGACCCCTGACAGATCGGCGAGCACGACGCGAACGCTCGCGACACCGATGTCGACGCCCACGACGGTCCCGGCGGCACCGTGGAACGAATAGCGACGGGCGGGGCGACCGGCACCGCCGCCGTTCTGGGCGGGGGCGTCGACGATCAGGCCCGAGTCGGCCAGCACGGTCACCGCGTTCTCGACCGACGTGCGCGAGATCTCGAGCGAGCGGGACAGATCGTTCACGGTCGCGGGCCCCGAGTCGCGCAGCTGCAGAGCGGATCGCGCGACGATCGAGAGCGGGCTGTTCACGGCCATGTGCGGTCCCTTCCTCATCTCCGTCGTCGGGTGCGATCAAATTAGCACACCCAATTCTCAGATCAAGCTTTGATGTTCTCGAACGGGAAACACGGCGGAAACATGGCTCTGAGAACTTGTACTTGACGAATTATCCCATTGCAGTGTCATAATGAACCGTACTCAGCACGGTATAAGCAAAGGAGCACCATGCGCGTCAGCAAGATCACCGGCGTCGTCGCGGGAATCGCGGCCGCCACCCTGTTGGCCGGATGTTCGGCCGGCGGAGGCAACACCGCAGAGGGAGAGCAGGACATCACCGTCTGGCTCTACCCGGTCATCGCCGACGAGGCGGTGCACAAGGACTTCTGGGACTCGACGATCGCCGACTTCGAGAAGCAGAACGAGAACATCAACGTGAAGTACGAGATCTTCCCGTGGGCGAACCGCGACGAGGCTCTCCAGACCGCGATCGCGGCCGGCAAGGGACCCGACGTGGTCTACCTGATCCCCGATCAGCTCGCGGCGTACCAGAAGTCGATCGCCCCGCTCAACGACCTGCTGAGCACGGAGCGTCAGGACGACCTGCTGCCCAACGTGAAGAAGTCGGTCACGCTCGACGGCGACATCCTCGGAGCCCCGATCCTCACCAGCGCGCAGCCGCTCATCTGCAACGCCGCGGCGTTCGAGGCCGCGGGCGTCACCGAGTACCCCGAGACCTGGGACGACGTCACCGCGATGGCCCCCCGGTTCACCGAGAAGGGCATGTACGCCCTGAACTACCCGGCATCCGCGGAGAACACCCTCAACCTCACCTACTACCCGCTGCTGTGGCAGGCCGGTGGCGAGGTCTACACGAAGGACGGCGACGTCGGCTTCGACAGCAAGGAAGGCGTGCAGGCGCTCACCTTCCTCACCGACCTGGCCGAGGCGGGTGCTCTCGACCCCGAGGCGCTCACCACCAACGTCCCGCTCGAGCAGACCGCCGTCGCCCAGGGCAAGGTCGCGTGCACGTGGAACAACGCGGTCAACGAGGTCGTGCCCTTCTGGGGCGAGGAGAACGTCAAGGTCATGGCGCCGCTGACCGAGAAGGAGTCCGTGGCCTACGGCACGGTCGGATCGCTCTCGGTGCTCAAGGGCTCCAAGGCGCAGGACGCGGCGGCGAAGTTCGTCGAGTACGCCACCGGCGCCGACGTCGTCGAGCCGTACCTCAAGGCCGCCGGCTACTTCTCCGCACTCAGCACCACCGAGCCGCTGTACGCGGACGACCCGCTGCTCGGCGAGGTCGAGAAGTATGTTCCCGACACCACGGTCGGCGAGCTCAACGCCTCGTCCCGTGCGCTGATGGGCGTGCTCGCCCCGGAGATCCAGGCAGCGCTCCTCGGCGACAAGTCGCCGGAGGACGCGTTGAAGGATGCCGCGACCGCCGCGGCGCCGCTGGTCAAGAAGTAACACCTCGGGGGCGTGCGGAGCCCGAACTCCGCACGCCCCCGCACCCCTTCACTCCCCCCACGTGAGGTACCACTGATGACGACGGCAACCACGGCGAAGAAGCCCGCAGGGCGAGTCACGCGGGTGCTCGCACGACGAGAGGCGCGGATCGCGTTCCTGTTCGTGCTCCCCGCCTTCCTCCTGTTCATCGCCTTCCGCTTCGGCCCGAGCATCGCCGGAGTCGCGCTGAGCTTCTTCGACTACGACATCACCGGTGAGATCTCGTGGCGGGGTCTCGACCACTTCCAGCGCATGATCGCCGACCCGCTGTTCTGGCGGGCGATGGGCACCACGCTCATCTACACGGTGTGCGCCGTGCCGATCGCGCTGGTGCTCTCGACCGTGATGGCCCTCGGCGTGCGTCGGGCCTTCCGCGGCGCACGCTTCTTCCGCTCGATCTTCTTCCTCCCCGTCATCACCTCGCTCGTGCTGGCCGGGTCGATCTTCGTCTGGATCTTCTCCGCGAACGGACCCTGGTCGGCGCTGATGGCGCCCCTCGGTCTCGGCGGATCCTGGCTCGGCAGCACCGTCCTGGTGATCCCCGCGATCGTCGTCGTCGGCGTCTGGTCGCGATTCGGCTACGGGATGATGATCCTCATCGCCGCGCTGCAGGACGTGCCGCGCGAGCTCGAAGAGGCGGCGCTGATGGACGGCGCCAACGCCTGGCAGCGCTTCCGCTACGTGATCCTCCCGGTGCTGCGGCCGACGTTCTTCTTCCTGGCGGTGATCGAGACGACCGCCGCGTTCCAGGTGTTCGACGTCATCTACGTGATGACCCAGGGCGGGCCGGCGAACGCCAGCTACTCGCTCGTCTACATGCTCTACGACCAGGGCTTCCGCTACTTCGACTACGGCTACGCGGCCGCGATCGGTGTGGCCCTGTTCGTCATGACCCTCGTCGTCGCGCTCATCCAGCGCCTGGTGATCGGAAAGCAGAAATGACCGCTCTGTTGCAGCCGCCGACCCAGACCCCGGCGACGCCGCCGAAGACGTCGACGAAGCAGCGCCGCGCCTACCGCGCGCTGCAGCCCACCGGCTGGGGGATCGTGGGGCGATGGATCTGGCTGAGCCTGGCCGGCATCCTCAGCTTCTTCCCCTTCTACGCGATGGTCGTGCTGAGCCTGAAGCCCGGCATGGTCGTCGAGCTCCCGGGTTCCCTGCTGCCTTTCCAGGACATCTCGTTCGACGCCTACGAGCAGGTGCTCGCCGGGCAGAACATCCTCGGCTGGCTCGGCAACACCCTCATCTACTCGCTCGTCTCGGTCGTCGCGGTGCTGTTCCTCTCGGCGCTCGCCGGCTACGCGTTCGCCAAGAAGCGCTTCCGCGGCAAGGAGGTGATGTTCTGGTCGTTCCTCGCGATGGTGATGGTGCCGTTCCATGTCACCCTCATCCCGACGTTCATCCTGATGGCGAACCTCGGTGGCGTCGACACGTACTGGGGCCTGATCCTGCCGTCGCTCGCGAACGCACAGGCCGTGTTCCTGATGCGGCAGTTCATCCAGGGGCTGCCGGACGAGCTGTTCGAGGCCGCACGCATCGACGGCGCAGGGGAGTTCCGCATCTTCCTGCGGATCGTGCTGCCGCTGTGCAAGCCGATCCTGGCGACGCTCGGCATCTTCGTCTTCCTGTGGCACTGGAACGACTTCCTGTGGCCGCTCATCATCGCGAAGTCCAACGCGATGTTCACACTCACCGTCGGCATCTCGTCGCTGCAGCAGCAGAACGTGCCGCTGAGCACCATGCTCGCCGGATCCGTCGTGGCACTGCTGCCCATCTTCCTCGCGTACCTCATCGCTCAGCGGTACGTGCAGGAGGGCGTGGCCGGTACGGGCATCAAGGGCTGAGAAGAAGGGAAAGCACCACATGACTCAGCACCAGTTCACTTCCGAGGCGGAACTCGAGGAGGCGCTCGCGACACCGAGCGCCGCGCTGATCGCCGATCTCGCACGCGGTGCGGGCGACCTCGTGATCCTCGGCGCCGGCGGCAAGATGGGTCCGACCCTGGCGATGCTCGCGCGCCGCGGGATGGATGCCGCCGGACGCCAGGGCGACACGGTCTACGCCGTCTCCCGCTTCGGAGACGCCGCGATCCGCGAGCGCCTGGAGAGCGCCGGGGTGAAGGTCGTCCCGTTCGACCTGATCGAGAACGACGACTTCGCATCCCTCCCGGATGCCCCGAACGTGGTGTTCATGGTCGGTGCGAAGTTCGGCGCCGCGACCAACGCGTCGTGGGCGTGGGAAGTCAACGCCGCGCTGCCCGACCGCGTCGCCCGCCGCTACCGCGACAGCGCGATCTCGGTGCTCTCGACCGGCAACGTCTACCCGTTCCTTCCTGCGGCTTCGGGTGGAGCGTCTGAAGAGGTGCAGCCCGCACCCATCGGCGAGTATGCGCAGTCGTGCCTGGGACGTGAGCGCGTCTTCGAGTTCGGGGCGCAGGAGCGCGGCACCAGGGTCGCGATCATCCGCCTGAACTACGCCGTCGACCTGCGCTACGGCGTGCTCGCCGACATCGGCAGCGCCGTGCATGCGGGACAGCCCGTGTCGGTCGCCACCGCCAACGTCAACGTGATCTGGCAGGGTTACGCGAACGAGGTCGTGCTGCGCAGCCTCGTGCACGCCTCGACCGACCCCTTCACGATCAACCTCACCGGCCCGGAGCTGCTGAGCGTGGAATCGATCGCCCGTCGCTTCGGCACCCTGTTCGACCGCGAGGTCGAGATCGTCGACGAGCCGCAGCCCACCGCGCTGCTCAGCGACGCCCGCCGGTGCATGGCGCTGTTCGGATACCCGGCGGTCTCCGCCGAGACCCTGATCGGCCTCCAGGCCGACTGGATCGAGAAGGAGCTGCCGATGATCGCCAAGCCGACCAAGTGGGCCGTGCGGGACGGGAAGTTCTGATGACCGTTCCCCCTCTGCGCCCGGAGGCCGCGGCGACCCTCGCCCGTGGCGCCGTGATCCCGGCGCATCCGCTCGCCCTCACCGCCGAGCGACGCATCGACGAACGCCGTCAGCGCGCGCTCACCCGCTACTACCTCGACGCCGGGGCCGGAGGCATCGCGGTCGGGGTGCACACGACCCAGTTCGAGATCCGCGATCCGGAGCACGCCCTGTTCGAACCGGTCCTCGCGCTCGCCGCGGAGGAGCTGGATGCCCGCGCGGATGCCGACGTGGTGCGCATCGCCGGTGTTGCCGGTGGCACGACCCAGGCGGTCGCCGAAGCGGAGCTCGCCCGCGACCTGGGCTACGACGCCGTGCTCGTGAGCCCTCGCGTCGCCGGTGCCGACGAGCGGGCTCTGCTCGAACGCGCCCGCGCGGTGGGCGAGGTGCTGCCGGTGGTCGGCTTCTACCTGCAGACGGCGATCGGTGGACCTGTGCTCGATCGCGACTTCTGGCGCGAGTTCGCCTCGATCCCGGCCGTCGTCGCCGTCAAGGCCGCTCCCTTCGACCGCTACCGCACGCTGGAGCTGGTGCGCGGGGTCGCCGCCTCCGGCCGTGCCGACGAGATCGCTCTCTACACCGGCAACGACGACGCGATCGTGGCCGACCTGCTCTCCGAGTTCCACGTGGATTCGCCGACCGGTCCGCGCACCCTGCGGTTCGTCGGTGGGCTGCTCGGCCAGTGGGCCGTGGGCACACGTGCCGCCGTCTCGCTGCTCGAACGCGCGCAGCGGGCGATGGGGGGAGACGAGGACGCCTACCGCGAGCTGGGCCTCATCGCCTCCGACATGGTCGACGTGAACCAGGCGGTGTTCGATCCGGGCAACGATTTCCACGGCGTCATCGCCGGCGTGCACGAGATGCTCCGCCAGCAGGGGCTGCTCGATGGCACCTGGTGCCTCGACCCCGCCGAGGGTCTCTCGCCGGGGCAGGCGGAGGAGATCGCACGGGTGCGTCTCGCGTATCCCGATCTGAACGACGACGCCTTCATCGCCGCGAACCTCGAGACCTGGTTGAGGTGAGTGTTGCGTTGAGTGTCGAGATGAGCGTGGGCATGAGTGCGCCGACCGTGGTCGCGGTCGTCTCGGAGGAGCTCTTCACGGAGTTCTTCTCCCACGCGGATGCCGAACGCCTGCGTGCGGTCGCCGCGGGTCTGGGCGGCGGGTTCGCACGGGTCGATCGACTCGCAGAGGCAGAGCTCGGCGCCGCACGCGTCGTGATCACGAGCTGGGGCGTCGGCCCCTTCGACGCGGCCGTGCTCGCGGCGCTGCCGAACCTCGAGCTGATCGCGCACACCGGTGCGACGATCAAGCCCTTCGCGACCGATGAGCTGTTCGACCGCGGTGTCGTCGTGACCCAGGCGGGTGCGGGCATGGCGCGGCCGGTCGCCGAGGTGTCGCTCACCTTCACGCTCGCCCTGCTGCACCGGGTGCCCGAGATGCACAACGCCCTGCGCGCCGGCGACGGCTGGTACGACGCGGATGCCGTGGGCGTGCAGCGCGAGATCCTCGGCACCCCCATCGCGGTGATCGGGGCGTCCCGCACCGGGCGGGCCTACCTCGAACTGATCCGGGTGCTCGGCGCCGAGCCGCTGCTGGTCGACCCGACCATCGATGCGGAGGCGGCCACCGCTCTCGGAGCCGCACTCGTCCCGCTCGACGAGGCACTCCAGCGTGCCCAGATCGTCGCGGTGCACGCCCCCACCCTGCCCGAGACCCACCACCTGATCGGTCGGCGGGAACTCGCGCTGATGCCCCACGGCGCGGGGCTCGTGAACACCGCGCGCTCCTGGATCGTCGATGAGGCGGCGCTGATCGACGAGCTGCAGCGGGGACGGCTGAGCGCCGCGATCGACGTGTTCGACGAGGAGCCGCTCGCCGCGGACAGCCCGTTCCGCGCGCTTCCCGGAGTGCTGGTCACCCCGCACCGAGCCGCCGGGACGACCCAGGGACGACGGCGTCAGGGGCGGATCGTCGCCGACGAGGTCGAGGCCTTCGCCGCGGGGCGTCCCCTCGCGCACGCCGTCTCCCGCGGCCAGCTGTCGTCGATGGCATGACCGGCACCCCGCTGCGTGTGGCCTTCGCCGGACTCGCGCACTCGCACCCCTACAGCGACGCCGCGAACGTTCGCGCGCTCGGTGCCGAAGTCGTCGGGGTGCACGATGCGGATGCGGGGGCGGCCGAGGAGTTCGCCCTGCGCTTCGGTGGCGCGGCGGTGGCCTCGCTCGATCTGCTGACGGCGGTGCGTCCCGACCTGGTCATCGCGACACCGCGCCCGCACGATGTCCGGGGCTTTCTGCACCTGCTCGGCAGCCGAGACGCTCCGGTGTTCGTGAACAAGGTGATCGCCCCCACCGGGGCTCGATTCGCCGAGATCGACCGCGTGCTGACGGCATCGTCGGCCCCCGTCGGCACGAGCTCCGTCCTGCGCTTCGCTCCGGCGCTCGTCGCGCTGGCCGGGCAGATCGGGGGCGAGGATGTGCTCGCGCTCCGCGTGCACGCACAGCACGACAATGCCGCCTTCCAACTGCCGGACCGGGCGTGGCAGGACGACCCGCGGCGCGGTGGCGGTACGGCCGTGACGGTCGGGGTGCACGCCTGGGAGATGGTCGATGTGCTGCTGCCCGGGGCGGCTCTCGTCTCGGGGTCCGGCTGGACGCGCACGCGCCCCGGATCGACGAGCGCGTCGGAGGATGCTGCGGGCATCGAGGGTCTGCTGCGGGTTCCCGGCGCGGAGCGCGAAGTGCCGGTGCAGGTGCTCGTCACGGGGACGCCGGGCGCGGATGCGTACGGAGCGGAGGTGGTGACGGCCGCCGGTATCCGTTCGGTCTCGCTCGACGTGGACGGCGATCAGGACGCGGTGGGCGATCAGGGTGAGGGGCCGAACGAGACGCTGGGGTTCCGTGACCTGATCCACGCGTTGCTCGATGCGGCACAGCGCGGGGCGACCGTGGCTCCCTGGGGCGAGTCGCGGGTGGTCGTGGCGAACACGATCCGCGCGGCCGAGATCGCCCGGAGCGACGCATGAGTGCACCGATCATCCGTGCGGCTCGGGCCGAGGATCAGACCGCGCTCACCGCGCTGTGGGCGCAGGCGTTCACGCCGCCGCTCGCCCCCGACCAGTGGCTCATCGATCAGGAGCGGCTCGCGCACACACTCGTCGCCGAGGACGATGACGGCCTGTGCGGTTCGATATACGGTCTGCCCAAGCAGCTGCGCGAGTCCGATGGCGTCGCCGAGGTGCACGCGATCGGCAGCGTCGCGGTGGCCGAGCGGGCGCGAGGACAGGGCCTCGCCCGTCGACTCGTGGCGGCGACCCTGCAGACGGGCGGCGACGCCGACTGGGCATTGCTGTTCACCGGCACCCCGGAGGTGTATCGGTCCAGCGGCTTCGACACCTTCTCCATGGCGCGCACTCTGGCCGGCTCCTGGACGGCACCGGTGTCGGCCGGGACCGATGCGCGAGTCGAGCGCGCGACCGTCGGACTCGGGAGCTTCCGCCCGCTGTGCGAGGTCTACGAGTGCTCACGTGCGGGCAGGGTCGTGCTCGCCCCGGTGCGTGGTGACCGCGACAGGGCGATGGCGGAGGTGCGGATGCGGGATGCGACGCTGTACTGCCGGACCGAGGGGTCGACGGTGCTCGGCTACGCGGTCGCCGAGCGTCGCGGCGGGATCGGCACGCTCCTGGAGAGCGCTGTGCTCCCGGGAATGGACGGCGACGAGGTGCGCGATGAGCTGCTCTCCGCCATCGCCGTCGACTGGCACTCCGCCGGGGTGACATCGTGCGAGCTCGCCGTTCCCGCCCTGCCGGAGGAGGATCGCGCACTTCGCGCCTTTGCCCCCGAGGCCGTGCGGCAGGACGACCGCACCGGGATGATCCGTGCGCTGCGGCGTGCGCCGCGGCTCGACGGCATCCGCCATTTCACGGCGGGCGACTACTTCTGAGCGCCTCGCTCGGAAAAGCGCTGGGGACGGGGGATCGATCGGATGATGCGGCCCGGCCGAAGGACCGGACGCCTGACCGCGGCGATGACGCCGCAAGGAGGATGAGCATGACCCAGAAGATGAGCACGACCCAGAAGGAGACGGCCGCTCTCGAGAGCCCGACCGCGACCCTGCGCAGCAGGCGCATGCTGCTCGCCGGCTTCGGCGCGGCGGCGATCGGAGGCGTGGCGGCCGTCAGCGCGCAGACTCCGGCGCAGGCTGCCGGCCCCATCGTGACGCAGGGCGATTCGGGATCGTCGTCGGTGGCGAACGGCGGCACGGCGACCACGCTCGTGAAGCGCAAGGGCAAGGACGGTGATCTGGTGCGCACGACCGGTTACGCCGCAGCCGGCGACGGGGGTGCCGGGCTGTACCGCTTCGTGAAGAAGGACGCTCCGGCGGCGAACGGCGGCACCGTGCTGGCGGCCCCGAAGGGCGGAGCGTGGCTGCTCGTGCACGGCGGGATCGTGGACTTCCGGATGTTCGGGATCATGGATGCGAGCGTGAACGCCGACGACGCCCTCGACGCCATGGTGAACGACGCGAGCATCCACCGCATCGAGGGGCACAGCCCCCTCAACTTCGTGCGCCGCCACAGGTTCTCACGGTCGAACATCGCCTTCGACTTCGGGGGACACCTCATGACCACGGTCGGCATCGAGAACGCCGGCAAAGACGATCCGTTCGCGGCGGTCATGTTCTTCCGCGGCGAGGTGACCGATGCGGTGCAGGAGGCGAAGCTCGGCGAGGTGGTGCCGGATCTCGGCGACGTCTTCCCGGTCGCCGATTCGTCGTTCTTCGCTGTCGGCGAGTGGTACGCGGCAGAGGTGAACGCGCTGTCGGGTCGTTGGGAGCGCGAGCTGCAGCGCATGGTGCAGGTCACGCAGATCGTGGACGGCACGCACATCCGCATCAACTACAAGAACGGCTGGCCGCTGGGCAAGGACCGCACGATGACCTGGCGCCGGGTCGTGCCGGTGCAGGACGTGACGGTGTCGAACCTGAAGTTCCTCGGCACCGGTACCGACGAGTACACGGGATCGCACCCGCTGGCGTTCGAGTACGCGGTGCGCTGCGACGTCGACCACATCGACGGCACGGGGACCTTCTGGCCGCTCATCCAGCGCCGGTGGAACACCTACTATTCGACCGTGAGCTGCACGCTCAACAACCCGACCTCGGTCACCTGGGGTGGGGCCGGCTACCTGACGCAGCAGATCTACTGCCTCTACGGATACGTCGCCAACTGCCACACCGCGAACGCCCGGCACCTGAACGACTTCACCGCGAGCGCCTACTGCCTGGTCGAGAACTGCCACGGCGACGGTGACGACCAGGGTCCGTTCGTCACCCACGGGCAGTACGAGCATGACCTCACGTACACCGGCAATTCCGGTCTCATGACGTTCGCGAACTCCGGTGCGGCCTGGGGCTCGGCGGCCAAGCGCATCACGGTGCGCAAGCACGTGTGCTCGTGGTTCGTCGCCCGTGTGCGCATCACCGACCTCACGCTCGAAGACGTGCAGGTGATCGGCAAGCCCTCGCTCGCCGGCTCCGGCATGCTGTGGATCAACGCCGACGGCGCGCAGCTGCGCGGGTGCACGGCATCCGACACCCTCGTGATCACGCAGGCGTCCGACAATTCCGCACGGCCGACGGTGATCGCCGACTCGCACTTCACGTTCGTCGCGCCGGGAGAACTCACCAACGCCACGGTGAAGACACCCGTTACGTTCGTCGACACGGTGCTCGACCGGGTCGGCGGCATGAAGATCGCGGGAGCCGGAGCGGTCACGTTCCGGGGATCGACGCTCACGGCGGCTGACGATGCCGCGCCGATCGCCTCGTCGTCGGAGCGTCTGCGGTTCGAGGGATCGACACTCCGCAACGCCCGTATCGCCGCGGCCAGAGGAGAGCGGCAGGCCGTGGAGATCGCGGGATCGGACGTGGCGGTCAAGGGCGGCACCGGCGTCTCCCGGACCGGCGACGGCGAGCTGCATCTGACGCTCTCCGACAGCACCTTCCGCGCGGAGGGGGCGGCGACGCACGTCGCGGTCACGAAGGGCGCGACTCACTACCGCGCGGTCGGCAACCGCTTCGAGGGCGGGGCGCTGGAGCTGGCGGACGCCGCGTTCGGCGGCTCGTCCACGTTGGTGCACACCGGTAACGTCGAGTCGGGCGTCACGCGCACGGCCTTCTCCGCCGAGGGCCCGCGCGTCGTCGACACGGCGAACCTGAGGGTCTGAGCCGGGCGCGCTTCCTGGCGCGAGTGCAGCGGATGCCGCCGAGCGCACGGGAGGCTGCCGAGTGCACGGCTTCTCGACGTGAAGAAGCCGTGCACTCGGCGAGCACCCGTGCACTCGGCGGGGTGTGGGGTGTGTGAGGCGTGGGGGTGTGGGGTCAGAGGCCGGTGACGACGACCAGCTTGCCGACGGCGGTGCCCTGTTCCATCGCGGTGTGCGCCTCGGCGATCTGGTCGAAGGCATAGACCCGGTCGATCGGCACGGTGGCCTCGCCGGCCGCGACCGCATCGAGGAAGCCCTGGAGCACAGCCGGCGGCAGGTCGGCCGCGCCTCCGCCGTACGCGCTGAGGCGCACGCCGCGGGGGATGTACTCGATGGGGTAGAAGTCCTTCACGGTCCACTCGTTCGAGAGCATCCCGGTGAAGCAGACCACGCCGTGCACGCGCGTCGAGCGGAGGGTGTCCGGCAGGGTCGGCGTGCCGACCAGCTCGAGAGCCGTGTCGACGCCCTCGGGCAGGATCGCTCTGACCTGCGCCTGCACGTCGCCGTCGTCGATGAGCACGTGGTCGACGCCGATGCGGGTGAGCGCCTCGGCCTTGCGGGGGTTGCGTGTGGTCGAGAAGACCGTCATCCCGCGCTGCTTCGCGAGCACCGCGGTCGCCATCCCGATCGACGAGGTGCCGCCGCGGATCAGGATCGACTGGCCCGGCTGAGCGTCGAGCCCCACGGTGAGCGATCCGTACGAGGTCTGCAGCATCTCGGGCAGGGCGCCGAGGGTGCCCCAGTCGAGGTCGCTCTCGAAAGCGATCACCTGGGTCGTGGGAACGCAGGTGTACTCCGCGTATCCGCCGTCGTACGCGCGTCCCATCCCGCCCATCACCGCCACGACCTGCTGGCCGGGGGTGAATTCGCCCCCGGGCGCCTCGACGACGACTCCGGTCGCCTCGATGCCGAGCACGCGGGGAAAGGTGACGCCCTCCGCCAGGCCGAGTCGGGTGTGGAGTTCGGAGCGGTTCAAGCCGAACGCCTTCACCTGGATCAGCACCCAGCCCTCACTCGGTGTCGGGATCGGCAGCTCGCGGATGGTGAGGGCCTCAACGGGGCCGGGTGCGTCGAGCACGATCGCGCGCATCATCTCGGTCATGGGGTGACTCCTGTCGTCGGTATGGGCTTGCGCACCCGAAGGGTGGCGAGAGTGGTGGCGAAGTGCTGAAGGTCGTCGGCGGAGACGCTCTGGAACCACGGCTCCAGTTCTCTGCCGAAGGTCTGGGTCGCGATCGTCAACATGTCCTCGCCCGCCGGCGTGAGCGTGATGAACGAGGCCCGCCGGTCGTCGGGGTTCGGTGTGCGCTCGCAATAGCCCGCTGCTTCGATGCGAGCGACCAGCTTGCTGGTGCCGCCCTCGGTGATCGAGAGCTCGGTCGCGATGTCGGAAGCCCGGCAGTTCTCGATCCGGTCGATGGCCCGCATGGGCTCGAACCAGCTCAGCGGCAGGGAATGCTCGGCGCGGAGACGTCGGTCGACCGCCTCCCAGATCTCCATCTCGAAGCGGATCACATCATCGAAGAGTCGATGCAGGTCCACGGCGCATCCTTTCCACGAGCACTGACTTACTTTCCGTGGCAAGTATATGGGCGATTCGGTGGACCGGGCGCGAGAAGGGCGAATCTCACCTGCGGGGGAGGCGGCGGGAGAGGTGCCGGAGCGAGGTGGCGGGAGGATGCGGGACTAGGTGGAGGAGATGCCGACGAGCTCGGCGCTGCGCTGCCAGAGCGCCTCGGCCAGGGCCGCGTCATCCACCTGCGGATTGACCTTCGCGGTCAGCTGACGCTCGTCGTAGTAGGCGCCGGAGAACCATGTCTCATCAGGGGTGCCCTCGATGAACCAGCGCAGGGTCGCGCCACCCTTGTCGGCGCCGACGAGCATGAGGTGCTTGAGCGGTGTGCGGTAGAGCAGGCGCATGATGCTCGACGAGTCCGAAGCGAAGTTCGTCTGCACGGTGCCGGGGTGGAACGCGACCGCACTCAGCCCGTCGGCGTGGAACTTCGTGTGCAGGCTCTTGGCGAACAGCACGTTCGCGAGCTTCGCATCGCCGTAGGCCTTGTTCGCGCTGAAGCGGCGGTGATTGTCGAGGTCGTCCACATCGAGGTGGCCGAACAGGCGGTGCGCGATGCTGGAGGTGTTGATGACTGCGCCCTCGGCCTTCAACAGCTGAGGCCGCAACAGGTTCGTGAGCAGGAACGGCGCCAGGTGGTTGACCTGCATGGTCTTCTCGAAGCCGTCGACCGTGGGGGTCTGATCGCCGAAGATGCCACCGGCGTTGTTCGCCAGCACGTGGATGCCGCCGTCGCCGACGCCCTCCACGATCTTCGTGGCGAGCGCCCGCACGTCGTCGAGGCGTGCGAAGTCGGCGGTGAACCACGCAGCGCCCGTCTCCGCGGCGACCGCACGGGTCTTCTCCTCCGAGCGTCCCACCAGGATGAGCCGATGCGGGGACGACGCGAGCTGGCGGGCGGCTGCCGCGCCGATCCCGTCGGAGGCTCCGGTGAGGACGATCGTGCGCGCGGTCACGGGGTGTCCGCGTCGGTCGACGGGGTGATGCGCTCGACCGCCCTGGTCACGTGCGCGGCGATCACGGCCTGCGCCTGCTCCGGGTCACCGCTCGCGATGGCATCGACGATCTGTTGGTGGCTGCGCACATGCTCTTCCTGCTCGGCAGGGTCGAGAGCGGCGTTGGCGGCATGCAGGAAACCGGTGATGCGTCCGCGCAGCTGGCCGCTCAACTCGTCGAGGAAGCGGTGCTCGGCGAGGTCGGCGAGCGTCTCGTGGAACAAGCGGTCCTGGCGCAGCACCTCGTCGATGTCGCCGGGTGCCGCATCCGCCATCGCCTGGATGATGGCACCGAGCCGGGCGGCGGATTCCTCGCTCCACCGCTCCTGCACGCGGATCGCCATGAACTGCTCGAGCACGATCCGCAGGCTCGAGATCTCCTGGAGGTCTTGTGCGCTCAGCTGGGCGACGCGGGCGCCGCGGCGGGGCTCCCGGGTGATGAGGCGCTCCTCGGCGAGACGGGTCAGTGCCTCGCGTACCGGGATGTGGCTGACGCCCAGCCGGTCGGCGAGCTTGCGTTCGACGAGGCGCTCACCGGGGGCGAGTTCTCCGGAATGGATGGCCGCGCGCAGCTCGTCTGCGACCTGTTCGGCGATGTTCTGATCCGAGACGCTGCGCATTCGGTGCCCTTCTCGATCCGCGGTTCCGTCTCGTCGAGCGGGCGCGCATTCGTTCGCTCGATGCTATGGCATTTTCCGGATGAGTGGACACGGCGAGGGTTTTGCTAGATGCTATAGCAAGCCAGTCCATCGATGACGAAGGAGTTGTCATGTCCGGGAACGGAATCGCCCCCGATACGCGCACGTCAGAGGAGGTCGGGGCCTCCGCCATGAAGAAGGCGATCTGGCGCCTCGGCCCGTTCCTCGGGCTGCTGTATCTCGTCGCCTACATGGACCGCAACAACGCGGGCTTCGCCAAGCTGGAGATGACGGCGGCGCTGCAGATCACCGAAGCGGCCTTCGGATTCGCCGCCGGCATCTTCTTCATCGGGTACCTGCTGTTCGAAGTGCCCAGCAACCTGCTTCTCGAGCGCTTCGGTGCGCGCAAGTGGATCGCGCGCATCATGGTCTCCTGGGGCCTGGTCGCCGCGCTGACGGCCTTCGTGCAGGATGCGACCCAGTTCGCCATCGCACGCTTCGTGCTGGGCATCGCCGAAGCCGGCTTCTTCCCCGGAGTGCTCCTGTACCTCACGCTCTGGTTCCCGCGGCAGTACCGCACGCAGGTGCTCGCGGTGTTCGTCTTGTCGAACCCGATCGCGAACGCGGTCGCGGCGCCGCTGTCGGGCTGGATGCTCGAACTGCACGGGATGTGGGGCCTCGACGGCTGGCAGCTGGTCTTCCTGCTGCAGGGCATCCCCGCGGTGATCCTCGCCTTCGTCGTCTTCTTCTGGCTGCCCGACCGCCCGCAGGACGCCCGCTGGCTGGACCCGACCGAGCAGCGGTGGATCAACGACACCCTGGCCGCCGAGACCGCGGCCACCGAGCAGAAGCACGGGCGGCTGCGCCTGCGCGAGGTGTT
This sequence comes from Microbacterium sp. TPU 3598, assembly GCF_002356155.1. Lineage (NCBI taxonomy): Bacteria > Bacillati > Actinomycetota > Actinomycetes > Micrococcales > Microbacteriaceae > Microbacterium > Microbacterium sp. TPU 3598. The sequence goes on from NZ_AP017975.1 coordinate 282,363, forward strand.
CAGCAACGGGCGTCTGTGGACCCTGATCGTGCTCTTCTTCGGCGTCGTGTTCGGCGCGTACGGGCTGGGCATGTGGCTGCCGACGATCGTGAAGAGCATGGGCGACTTCTCCAACTCCACCACCGGATGGCTCGTCGCCCTGCCGAACCTGTGCGCCGCGCTCGTGATGCTCCCCTGGGAGCGCGCAGCCAGGAAGCAGGGCAACATCCCCCTGCAGATCGGCATCACGCTCACGATCACCGCGCTCTCGCTCATCGCGGCGGTCGCGGCCCAGGGCACGCCGATCCTCGCGCTCGCCGCCCTGTGCGTCGGCATGTCGGCCCTGTTCTCGACGACACCGCTGTTCTGGAGCCTGCCGCCCATGGTGCTCACGGGCACGGCGGCTGCTGCCGGGCTGGCCTTCATCAACTCGGTCGGCAACCTGGCCGGTTTCGCCGGTCCGTATGCGATCGGCTGGATCAGCGAGACCACCGGATCGGCGATCTGGGGTCTGCTCCTCATCGCCGGGCTCACCCTGCTCGGCGCGAGCATCGCGTTCGTGCTGAGTCGACGGGCGGACTTCACGGTTCCGGCCGAGGTGCAGTTGAAAGCGGACGCCACGTCCGGGGTGCGGTGATGTCCCGCGCCGAACTGGATGCGAGTGTGCGATCGGCGGGTCGCCGCGCCGTCATGACCGGACTCGGTGCGGTCGCCCTCGGCGCTGCCGGCTCTCTCGCCGGTGCGACGGCCGCTCAGGCCGCTCCCGTCGCGGCCGGTGCGAAGGACATCCTCCGCGCGGAGACGGTCTCCGACCTGTCCCGGTTGCGGGCACGCGACGGCGAGGTGGCCATCGTCGCCGGCTACCGGACCCCCGGCGACGCCGGGCTGCTCGTCTACGTAGGCTGCGGCGGGGCCGACGTCGCGGCAAACGGCGGCACGGTGATTGCCGGAAAGCGCGGCACCACGTGGCTGCTGCAGCATGACGGCACGGTCGACTTCCGGGTCTTCGGCATCACCGGGCCCGAGACGGCGGCCGATGACGCGCTCGACGCCCTGGTGAACGACCTCCGCGTCCGGCGGATCGAGGCGAGCACCGATCTGCTCTTCCAGCGGCGACACCGCTTCACCCGTTCCCACCTCGAGATCGACTTCGGCGGTCATGTGATCACGACGGAGGGTATCGAGGCGAACACACACGACAACCCGTTCGGTGCGGTGATGTTCTTCACCGGGGTGTCCCGCGACGTCACCGTCGAGCACGCCCTGGCGGAAGCCTGGCCGGAGCTGACGGATGCGGTCGCCGTGCCCGATGCGTCGAAGTTCGCCGTCGACACCTGGTGGGCGGTGCAGTGCGATCCGGTCGCCGGAGGTGGAGCCGACGAGCGTGAGCTTCAGAGATTCGTGCAGGTGACGCAGCAGATCGACGGCACCCACATCCGGATCGATTACCTCAACGGCTGGCCGCTCGACAAGGGGCGAAAGCTCGTCTGGCGGCAGGTGGATCCGGTCGCGGGGGTGCGCATCTCGAACATGCGGTTCCTCGGGGCCGGGCCCTTCGACGGGCCGACGGACGGCTCCTTCCCGGACTCTCGCGAGCTCACCGGATCGCACCCGATCGCCTTCGAGTACGCGATCCACTGCGATGTCGCCGACGTGCACGCCAGCCGCACCTGGTGGCCCGTCATCATGCGCAGATGGAACACCCACTTCACGACCGAACGCTGCTCGGTCGAGAACCCGCCCACGGTCTTCTACGGCGGTGCGGGCTACCTGACGCAGCAGATCTACAGCCTGTACGGTCGCGTGAGCGACTGCACGTCGTCGAACGCGCGGCACCTGAACGATCTGACGGCCAGCGCCTACTGCATCGTCGAGAACTGCCACGGAGACGGCGACGATCAGGGCGGGAACCCCTTCACCACGCACGGGCAGTACGAGCACGATCTCACCTTCATCGGCAACTCGGGGCTGATGGATATCGCCAACTCCGGGGCGCAATGGGGCACCGCCGCGAAGCGCATCACGGTGCGCGACCACGTCTGCTCGTGGTTCGTCGCCGGCACGAAGATCAGCGACCTGACGCTCGAGAACGTCCGGGTGATCGGACGATCGACGTTCGATCCGCAGGCGACCATGACGATCAATGCCGACGGGGCTCAGCTGCGCGGCTGCACCGCCGGGCTGCTGGCGATCGGCCAGCGATCGGCGCGATCATCGCGGCCGACGGTGATCGAGGACTGCACCTTCGCCCTCCCGAAGGATCAGGTGCTGATCCAGACGCCGGTCTCGGTGCCCGTCAGCTTCGTGCGATGCACGATCACCGGAATCGACGGGATGAAGGCACGAGGCGCCGGAGCCGTCGAGTTCGTCGACTGCCGGCTGAGCGGTCCGGCAACAGGTGCCCCGGCAGAGCTCGGTGCGTCGAGGGTGACCATCCGGGGCGGCACGGTGCGCGATGTGCAGCTCACCGTGACCGCGGTGCGGGACCAGGCCATCGCTGTCGAGGGGGTCGAGCTGTCGACCGAGCGCACCGACGGCGCTCTGCTGAGCAGGGCCGCCGGTGGGGGCGTCGTGACCTGGCGGGTGGGTGGCGTGACATCGACCGTGCCCAAGGGTGCTGCCCACCTCGACATCGGCGTGGGGGTCAACCACGCTCGCATCACCGGGAGTCAGTTCGTGGGAGGACGGATGCGGCTGGCCGATGGCTTCGCCGCACCCTCCACGCTGCTCTACAGCGACGGCGTCGAGCGCGGCGTCGAGGTGACTCTTCCCGAGGCTGGAGCACGTGTGCTGATCGCCGACGTGCTGACGATCGCCTGAGCGGCGGCATCATGGAGAACATGGAGGACCAGGTTTGAACGACACGGCACCGGCCACACGTCTCGGCGCCCGCATCCGCATCCCCCGCACGCGGGCGCGCATCGGTATCGCCCGACGCGACATCACGCCGCCGGTCGGCATCCGTGCCAAGAACTGGGGACCCGCCGACTGGGAGCGATCCGAGGGGGCGCATCGTCCGTTCGAGCTGACCGCGCTCGCCGTGATCGCCGCCGACGACCGCCCGCGCGTGCTGCTTGCGGTGGACGGTACCTGGTGGCGTCGCGTCGCGGATGAGCAGGGTGTGCGCGGAACGATCCTCGACGCTCTCGGGCTCGACCCCGATCAGCTGATGCTCTCGCTCTCGCACACCCACGCGGGCGCCGTGCTCTGTGCCGCGGATGCGCATCTGCCGGGGGAGAGCTGATCCCGGGGTATCTCGAGGCGCTCGCTGCCGCAGGGGTCGCCGCCGGGCGCGAGGCGCTCGACGGTGCGGTCCCCGGGCTGATCGAGTGGACGACCGGCACCTGCTCCCTGGCCGCCGACCGTGAGCTCGACGTCGACGGCCGCCCTCTCGTGGGGTACAACCCGCAGGGCACGGCCGACGACACCGTCACGATCGGGCGCCTCAGTGTCGACGGCGCGGTGCGAGGCACGCTCGTGAACTACGCGTGCCACCCGACCACGCTCGCCTGGCAGAGCCGTGAGGTGTCGCCGGACTACGTCGGGGCGATGCGCGAGGTCATCGAGTCGGCCACGGGGGCGCCCTGCCTGTTCGTGCAGGGGGCATCGGGAGAGTTGGCTCCGCGCGAGCAGTACACCGGCGACGTCGCGGTCGCCGATCGACACGGACGTTCGCTCGGGCACGCGGTGCTCGCGGCGTTGGACGCGCTTCCCGTTCCCGGAGAAGAGCTGACGCTCGACGGCATCGTCGAGTCCGGTGCACCGCTCGCGATCTGGACGGGCCGGACGGCGGAAGGCGGGGAGGATGCGGCGGGTTCGGTCACGAGCGTCGAGCTTCCGCTGCGCGACCTGCCGACGCTCGACGCGCTCGCCGAGGAGTGGAAGGATATCGACCCGCGCTCGCGGGAGGAGCGTCTCGGTCGCGCGCGCAATCTGCGTGACGGATACATCGACGGTCCGACCGTGCAGCACCCTGTCTGGGCCTGGAGGCTCGGCGATGCCGTGATCGTGGGGCATCCGGGTGAGGCGTACTCGCGACTGCAGACCACGCTGCGCGCGCGGTTCCCCGCGACGCCGATCGTGGTGATGAACCTCACGAACGGCCCGGGGTTCGTGTACCTGCCGACGCGCGATGCCTACGACCGCGGGGCGTATCAGGCGTGGCAGACGCCACTGGCGCCGGGCGCACTCGACCTGCTCGAAAAGCATGCCGTCGCCGTCGTGGGCGATCTGCTCGACCGCTGACGATGCTCCCGATACACTTGCTATAGCAAATCTTGATCTTTCTGAGGAGAGCAATGACCGCCCCCACCCCTGCCGGCTCCGTCGCCGTCGTCACCGGAGGATCCGCCGGGATCGGATGGGAGATCGGCCAGCGCCTCGCCGCAGACGGCTACCTCGTCGTCGCCGCCGACCGGGTGCCGGGCCTCACCGCCGACGACAACCCCGCCGGCATCCTGTGGCGCGAGCTCGATGTCACCGATCATGCCGGCGTCGACCGTGTGTTCGGAGAGATCGAAGCCGAGCTCGGGCCGATCGAGGTGCTCGTCAACAACGCCGGCATCCAGCGCCATCGCGGCATCGAAGACCTCAGTTGGGACGAATGGTCGGCCGTGGTCGACGTCAACCTGCACGGGGTGTTCTCGGCGCTGCAGGCGGCAGGGAAGCGGATGCTGGAGCGGGGCGATGGGCGCATCGTCAACATCTCCTCCATCTCGTCGCGCGGCTCGGCCGGTCGTGCGCCCTATGCCACGACCAAGGCCGCGGTGATCGGACTGACCTCGACCGCGGGTGCCGAGTGGGCGTCGCGCGGCGTGCGGGTCAACGCGGTCGCGCCCGGCTACGTCGACACCGGCGTCTTCCGTCAGGGCGTCGAGGCGGGCACCCTCAGCCTCGACACGATCCTGTCGCGCATCCCCGCGAAGCGCCTGGCCGAGGCGAGCGAGATCGCCGCCGCGGTCAGCTTCCTCGTCTCCGACGAGTCGCGCTACATGAACGGACAGACCCTCTACGTCGACGGCGGCTTCATGGTCGACTACGGCGTGCCGCTGGCGAAGAAGCCCGAATGAGCGCGATCGCCCGCATCGACACGGCCACGGCCGTGCTGCCGCTCCTTGCACCGTTGCACCTGGGGGCGATGACGGTGACCCGCCGCGAGTACAGCGCCGTGCAGGCGACGGCTGACGACGGCACGACCGGGGTGGCCTATTGCCTCTCGCGGGAGGCGCCGATGGCCGAGATCGTCGATCGCCTCGTCGCGGCGCACGCGGTGGGTGCGGATGTCGACGACCCCGCGGCGACCTGGGAGCGGATGCTGCGCGGCAGCGCGATCGTCGGACGGGTGGGGTTGGTGCGGCGCGCGATCGGCCTGGTCGACATCGCGCTGTGGGACATCGCGGCGCGGCGTGCGGGTGTGCCGCTGTGGACGCTGCTCGGCACGGGTGACGCCCCGCGGGAGTCGATGCTCGTCGCCGCGTACCCGTCTGCCGAGCGGACTCCCCGCGAGGTGGCCGATGAGGTTCTCGCGCAGGCGGAGGGCTGGACGAACGTGAAGATCTCCCGCATTCCGGATCCGGCATATATGCGTGAACTGCTCGCCCTGCTGAACGCCGAGCTTCCCGATGCGACCGGTCTGGTCGTGGACGTGGGCTTCGGCTGGCCGGATGCCGACACCGCGCTGGCCGAGATCGCGCGGTGGGGCGACCCGCATCTCGCGTGGCTGGAAGACCCCCTGCTCCCCGAAGACGCCGAGGGGGTCGCGCGCATCCGCCGGGAGTCGGGACTCCCGGTCTCCGTGGGCGACGAGGTCACCGACCCCGCTGTGCTGAAGGCGCTGGTCGATGTCGGCGGTGTCGACGTGCTGCGACTCGACGTCGTCGCGATCGGCGGCGTGACCCCTGCCCGCGAGATGATCGATTGGGCAGCCTCGCGCGGTGTGCCCGTGTCGGGGCATGTCTATCCTGAGATCACCGCGCACCTGGGCATCGGTGTGGAGACGTTCGCCCGGGGAGTCAACCCGTACGATCCCGCGCCATCGTTCATCCTCGGCGGTCCGTCGTTCGACGGCAGGGTGCGGCCGACGGGCGCGGCGGGCCTCGGCTTCGTGCTCGACCCCACCGTCTTCCGATTCGAGAGGGACTGAGATGACAGACGCCCCCCGCAGCTCTGTGGACCGCAGCTCTGTGGACCGCAACGCCGTGCAGCGCAGCGTGGTCGTGACCGGCAGCGGAAAGGGCATCGGTCGCGCCATCGCCGAACGTCTCACCGCCGACGGGTGGATCGTGGTCGGGCTCGAGCGCTCTCCGGGATCCGGCACGGTCGAAGACGGCATCGTGGCCGAGGTCGTGCTCGGCGACGCCGCCGATCGCGTGGCGCACGAGCGTGCCGCCGCTGCCGCCCGCGCCCGAGCGCCCCTCGCCGGCTGGGTGAACAACGCCGGCATCACCAAGCGCACACCGCTGCACGAGCTCGATGAAGACACCGTGCGCGAGGTGCTCGACATCAACGGCTTCGGCTACATCTGGGGCTGCTCGACCGCGGTCTCGGCCTTCGTCGACCAGGGTGTACCGGGCGCGATCGTGAACATCGGCTCGATCCACGGCCGCGCGTCCTTCACAGACCACGCGGCCTACGAGTTCACCAAGGGCGGCATCGACGCCCTCACCCGCAGCGTGGCCGTGTCGTACGGGGCCCTCGGTATCCGCGCCAACACCGTCGCTCCTGGTGGCGTGCGCACCCCGCACCTCGAAGCCCAGATCGCGCGCGCGGCCGACCCCGAGGCCGAAGAGCGTGCGCTCGCGGAGGGGCCGCCGATGGGGCGCATCGCCCGCGCCGAAGAGGTGGCGTCCATCACGGCGTTCCTGCTGTCGGATGAGGCTCCGTACCTGTCGGGTCAGTCCATCGCGGTCGACGGGGCGTGGACGGCATCCTTCGGGGATATCGCGCTCGACCCGGGGTTGCGGGAGCGCTTCGACGCCTGAGGCACCTCGATAGGTGCAGGGGCACGCGAGCAGGCATCTCCGGTGCTCGGCACGGGCGGAGAACTCTGTCTCGGGCGGAAGATCTGCGCAGGATTCTCCTCCCGACACCGAGTCTTCCTCCCGTCGGGGTGTGCCCCTGACGCGAGGGTGGCGCTCGTCACCGCAGGTACGCGTCCACGAACAGCGCCCCGCGGATGGCCCGCAGCTCGTCGATGATCCGGGCGATGCTCTTCGCGCTCACCGACGACAGCGCCAGGTCGTGCGGACCGAGGGGTTCGAGCTTCCCGGTGCGGATGCGGATGACCTCCCAGCCCGCGGCACGGAGGGCGCGGTCTTTGCGCAGATCGGCATCTTGCCGCTTGCCGACGTGCTCGAGTCCGTGGCGACCGACGGTGTCGTATTCGAGTGCGACCCGCAGCTCCGGAAACACGATGTCGGGCCAGACCTCGGTGTGGCGGAAGAACGGGCGCGACACTTTCACGGCGTTCACGGACGGGTCGAAGGCGATTACCGCCCCGAGCTCCGTTCGCAGGCGGCCCTCGGTCGCGGATGCGGGCTTCGGGGCGCACTCGCTGACGAACGCGGAGCCTGCGGGAAGGTCGGGCGTCTTCGTGCAGAGCGCGGGGGCTGGGCGACGGGGTTTACGGGGGAGGGCGCGGGCTTCGCCGAGCACGACCGGCTGCGGACGGGCGAGCGCAGAGCACTCGGGGCACCATGCGGAGCGGCGCCGGACCTGTCCAGGACGCTCGCGCTGCTCGGTCGGGGTCGCCGCGAACCGGTGCCCGACCGCGCACTCCCAGCACAGGAGCACGTCGGCCGCGAGCGGGATCTGCGACAGCGCGATGCCGTGGTTCAGCTCGGGGTGGTACTGCCGGATCAGCTCCGGATATGCCGCCCACCCGGCACGGTAGGTGCCCACCTCATACGGGACAGCGCGACCGCGGGAGAACTGCCGTCGCGCCCACCACTGCATCACCGGTTCCGGCACGCGCCGACGATATCCGTGAGCACCGACACCGCAACCTCCCGGGCGAGAGGGCGAAGTCGCCACCCATCCCGGTGTCCCCGGTTCGTGCGACGATCCGCACGTCGACAGGAGAACGGGATGCGCGGGGAAGCGACGGTGCTGCACGCCGACCTCGATGCGTTCTACGCCTCTGTCGAGCAGCGTGATGCGCCCGAACTGCGCGGCCGACCCGTCATCGTGGGCGGCGGAGTCGTGCTGGCGGCGAGCTACGAGGCGAAGGCCCGCGGCGTCCGCACCGCGATGGGTGGCCGACAGGCGCGGGAGCTCTGCCCCGATGCCGTGGTCGTCCCGCCGCGCATGGAGGCGTACTCGGCCGCCAGCAAGAACGTGTTCGCGATCTTCCGCGACACCACCCCGCTCGTGGAGGGGCTGTCGATCGACGAGGCGTTCCTCGAGGTCGGGGGTCTGCGACGTATCGCCGGCAGCCCCGAGCAGATCGCGGCACGGCTGCGCGAACGCGTGCGTGACGAGGCGGGACTCGCGATCTCGGTCGGGGTCGCGCGCACCAAGTTCCTCGCCAAGGTCGCCAGTGCCGTGAGCAAGCCCGACGGGCTGCTGGTCGTCGAGCCCGAACGCGAGGAGGAGTTCCTGCTTCCCCTTCCCGTGGAGCGGCTGTGGGGTGTGGGGGTGGTCACGGCCGAGAAGCTGCACCGCTACGGCATCCGCACCGTCGGAGAGCTGGCCGAGCTCGAGGCCGCGACAGCCGAGCGCATGCTGGGCAAGGCCACGGGGGCGCACGTGCACGCGCTCGCTCGTCTGCGGGATCCGCGGCCGGTCGACACCACCCGGCGCCGCGGGTCGATCGGCTCGCAGCGTGCTCTCGGCACCCGTCCTCGCTCGCCCGAGGAACTCGACCTCATCCTCACCCAGATCGTCGACCGGCTCGGTCGCCGACTCCGCGATGGCGACCGTGTCTGCCGCACCGTCGTGCTGCGTCTGCGCTTCGGCGACTTCTCGAAGGCCACCCGCTCCCGCTCACTCCGCGCGCCGACCGACCGCACCGCCGTCCTGCTCACCCTCGCACGCACGCTGCTCGCCGCGGCGCAGAGCGAGATCACCGACCGCGGCATCACCTTGATCGGCATCTCGCTGTCGCAGCTCGACCGCGCCGATCGCGTGCAGCCCGAACTGCCGATCGACTGGGGCGATGAAGCCCGCCTCGACACCGTGCTCGACACCCTGCGCGACCGCTACGGTTCGACTTCGGTGTCGCGGGCGGCTCAGCTGGGTCGTGATCCGGGCTGGTCGTCCCCGATCCTGCCCGAGCACGAGTGAGCCGCACCGCGTGGGGAGGAGAACTCCCTGTCGGGAGGACTCTTCAGCAGGGAGTCTCCTCCCGACGGCGAGTTCTCCTCCCGGGAGGCCAACGGTTCGCTCTCGACGCCGGCTGTAGTGTGATCGCTATCCGGCACCCCCTCCCCGCAAGGAAGAAATGACCTTCGAGAACTACATCGCGATCGCAATCGGACTGGTCGCAGTCGGATGCGGGCCGTTGCTCGTCCGTCATCGAGCCAAGGTCTTCCGGGTCATCGCGGATACGAATCGCGCGTTCGGGGGCGCGGCGGGGCGCGAGGTGGGGAAACGGTCGAGCCCCTGGTGGATAGGTTTCTGCGGCGTGGGCCTCACCCTCATCGGCGTGGTCGCCGTTCTCGTCGGAATCTTCGCGCGGGAGTAGCCGACGATGAGTGCCTTTTCCCTTGCGAACCTTGCCGTCGGTGTTGCCGTCGTGCTCGTCGGTGCCGTGTTGCTCGTCTCGCGCGCGCGGGTGCTGCGCTTCGTCCGTGGGCGATTCGACAAGGTCTACCGCGAAGACCAGCTTTCCGAAGAGGAGATCGCGCGTCGGCTCCCGAAGATGAGCGCGGTAGTGGTGGTCGTCGCGTGCGGGTTCGCGGTCTTCGGGACTGCGCTGATCGTGATCGGCGCCGTCAGCACTCGCTGACGGAGGATTCGAATGCGCTTCCTCAAGGGCATCGGGATGTTGCTGCTCATCCTCGTGCGAGGGTGCGCGCTCTGGGTGATGTTCCCCTTCGCCTTCGTCGCGTGGCTCCTCGTGCATTCCTGGGCGCAGAAGGCATCAGTTCGGCAGGCGCTCTGCTGGTATCACGCTCACCTGCTCGTGCTGCTGCTGAACGGCCCCTTCCGCCCCTTCTTCGCAGCTGACGAGCGACCGCACTTCCGAGACGTGCCGAAGATGAGTGCGGTCGAACCGCACAAGATTCGGCTCATCGGCATGGACGTGGTCTCGCTGGCCGGGTAGGCGAATCGAGTGAGCCGCACCGCGTGGGGAGGAGAACTCCCTGTCGGGAGGACCCTTCAGCGTGGAATCTCCTCCCGACGGCGAGTTCTCCTCCCGGGAGGCTGCCGCGCCTCAAGCCTTGAGCATCGACGCCCGGGCGATCAGCCCCTCGACCACGTCGAACGTTGCGATGGTCTCGGTGGCGATGCCCGCGTTGATGACCTGCTCCTGTGCGACGACCCACCGGGTGCCGAACAGCACGCTGGTCTCGATGACGCACGACAGCTCGGGGTTCTGCAGCCGAGGCTCGTAGAACGCGCGGATGGCGGCCGATCCGACCACGGGTTCGGGCGCGACCCCGGTGATCACGGCATCCTCGGCATAGGTCGCGACGAACGCGTCCAGGTCGTGCGCGTTGAACGCGTCGAGCTGTGCCTGGACGGTGTCGAGTGCGGTGCGGTCGCGTGCGGTGCGGTCAGTCAATGCGAACTCCTCCGTTGACGTCGTAGGTGGCGCCGGTGATGAACCGGGCGCGCTCCGACGCGAGTGATGCGATGATCCAGGCGACGTCTTCCGGCTGTCCGAACGCGCCGAGCGGGATGCCGGCTTCGAGCTTCTCGCGCCCCGCGCCCTGCAGCTGGTCGGTGATCGCGCTCGCGACCGGTCCGGGGGTGACGGCGTTGACGCGGATGCCCTCGGACGCGAGGTGCCGCGCGAAGCTGCGGGTGATCGCGAGGATCGCGCCCTTGCTCGCGGCGTAGTGGATGCCGGTCTGCAGCGCGCCGACCTGGCCAGCGATCGAGGCGATGTTGATCACCGAGCGGTCGCCCTCGGCGGCCCGGAGCAGCGGGAGAGCGCCGCGAGTCAGGAAGAAGGTACCGCGAGCGTTGGTCTCGAGGACCATGTCCCACTCATCGAACTCGATGTCGTCGTACGGGGTGTACGGGCAGACGCCGCCATTGTTGACGAGCACGTGGAGCGATCCCCACGCGTCCGTGATCTCACCGACCAGCGCGTCGATCGACTCGCGCTCGCGCAGGTCGAGGCGCGACACGTGCACCTCGGGCGCCCCAGCCGCACGGCATTCGTCGGCGACGCGGAGGGCCTCCGCCTCGCGTCCGGCATACGTGATCCAGAGGGCGGCACCCTCGCGGGCGAGTTCGAGGGCGGCGGCCGTCCCGATACCGGAACTGGCCCCCGTGATCAGTGCGCGACGAGTCATGGGGTCGATGCTATAGCAAATCTTGCGCCTGTCGAGCAGGCGTGCCCAGAGCGCCGAGGCGAAAACGGAGACCACTCGCGTCGCCTGCGGCGTGTTGTAGCGAGGCGCGCCCGAGCCGGAGCAGTTCGTCTGGGTTTTCGCACGCGCCCCCGCGCCCCCGCGCCCCCGCGCCCCGCGCCCCGCGCCCCCGCGCCCTCGCGCCCCGAGCCCCGCGCCCCGCGCCTGGAGGGGTGCAGCCGCTTGCTAGATGCTATAGCATCGCATCCATGACCGCGCCATTCATCCTCGTCAGCGACTGCGACCTGCCGGGAACCGTCATCGAAGACACCCTCCGACAGGCGGGGCTGCGTGCCGAGCGCGCAGCTTCCGGCAGCCTCGACGACATCGCCGCTCACGGCTCCGACGCCGTGGGACTGGTCGTGCAGTGGGCGCAGATCACCCGCGAGGTGATGGACCGCATGCCGAACCTCCGCATCATCAGCCGCGTCGGCATCGGCTACGACATGGTCGACGTCGAGGCGGCCACCGCCCGCGGCATCGCCGTCGCGAACACCCCGAGCTACTGCATCGAAGAGGTCGCCGCGCACACCATCGCGATGATCATGACCCAGGGCCGCGGCCTCCCCGCCTACGACCGCGCCGTGCGCGCCGGCACGTGGAAGGCCGTCGACGCCCGCCCGCTCGCCGTGCGCCCCTCGGCCACCACGGTCTCGGTGCTCGGCTTCGGCCGCATCGGCTCGATGGTGGCCCGCGGTTGCCGCGCGCTGGGGTTCCGCGTGCTCGTCGCCGACCCGTACGCCTCCGGCGACGCGGTGCGCGAGGCCGACTGTGAACTCGTCGAGATCCCGGATGCCGTGGCGCGGGCCGACATCCTCACCCTCCACGTGCCGCTGAGCGACGACACCCGCCACCTGATCGATGCCGCTGCCCTCGCGACCATGAAGCCGGGAGCGGTCGTGGTGAACACCTGCCGGGGTCCGCTCATCGACGAGGAGGCGCTCGCCGCCTCACTCCGCTCCGGACACCTGGGAGCCGCCGCCCTCGACGTGTTCGCGGGGGAGCCGCTCGCCGCCGACTCCCCGCTGCGTGAGCTCGACAGCGTGCTGCTCACTCCGCACGCCGCCTGGTACTCGCCCGAGGCGCTGGCGGATCTTCCCGTGCACGCGGCCGAGAACATCATCCGGTACCTGGCCGGGGAATCCGTGCCGATCGTCAACCCGACCTCCGCCGACGCGCGCTGACCGAAGGATCGACGTGGAACTCCTGCGACTCGGCCCCACCGGCCACGAACGCCCCTACGTCCGTGAGGGCGGCGTCGTCTACGACCTCGCGCCCCTCACCACTGAGATCGACGGCGCCTTCCTCGCCGCCGACGGCATCGCTCGCGTGCGCGAAGCCCTCGGCCGCGGCGAGCTCCCCACCGCCGATGTCGACGGTCTGCGCATCGGCGCCCCGGTCGCCCGCCCGACCGCGGTGGTTTGCATCGGCCAGAACTACGCAGCCCACGCGGCCGAGTCCGGATCGGAGCCGCCCGGGCATCCGGTGATCTTCTTCAAGCACCCGAACACGGTCGTCGGGCCGAACGACGTCGTGCTGCTGCCACCCGGTGCCGAGAAGGTCGACTGGGAGGTCGAGCTGGCGATCGTGATCGGCAAGACGGCGCGCTACCTGTCGTCACCGGAGGCCGCACGCGATGTCATCGCCGGCTACACGGTCTCGAACGACGTGTCGGAGCGTGCCTACCAGCTCGACGTATCGGGCGGACAGTGGTCGAAGGGCAAGTGTTCCGAGACGTTCAACCCGCTCGGGCCGGCGCTCATCCCCGCCGACGAGGTCGATCCGCAGACGCTGCGGCTGCGGTCCTTCGTGAACGGCGAGCAGCGGCAGGACTCCTCGACTGCCGACATGATCTTCTCCGTGCTGCAGATCGTGCACGAGCTGAGCCACTACTTGGTGCTCGAGCCCGGCGACGTGATCAACACCGGCACCCCGCAGGGCGTCGCGCTGTCGGGCCGGTTCCCGTACCTGCAGGACGGCGATGAGATGACCATCGAGATCGAGGGGCTGGGACGCCAGCACCAGCGCACCGAGCGGGTGCACCTGCGCTGACCTGCGTCATCCACCCGGCGGCCTGTGTCCGGGGCACGGTTCCTTTCGCTGAGTGCACCGTGCCTCGGGCAGAGGTCGTCGGTGTTGCGGGGTCTCAGCCGGCGAACGGCGTGACGGGCATGCCGTGCACGCCCGGTCGCACGGCGAAGAGCGAACCCGCCTCGGTGCCGTGGTCGGGCGAGAGGTCCTGTGCCGACGTCGTGATGTAGAGCGTGCCGAGGTCGTCGTCACCGAACGTGCAGGCGGTCACCTTCGGCACCGGCAGCTCGATGCGCGCGATCACGGCGCCGGTCGCGTCGTAACCGTGCACAGCGCTCCCGTCCCACAGGGCCACCCAGACGCTGCCGTCGGATGCCACGGTGAGCCCGTCCGGCATTCCCTGCCCCTCGGGGAAGCGCACGAAGGCGCGGCGTCCTCGCAGCTCCCCCTCGACCACATCGAACACGTCGACGCGATGGGTCAGGGTGTCGACGTAGTAGGCCCGCCTGCCGTCGGGAGAGAAGCCGATGCCGTTCGACACCGTCGTCTGCGGCAGCACCGTCGTCACCGACAGGGAGGCGTCGATACGCAGGACGGTTCCGGCATCCGCTGTCGCGTCGTAGGCCATCGATCCGGCCAGCAGGCGACCGCGGGGGTCGCAGCACCCGTCGTTCATGCGCACACGGGGGTCGTCGCCCAGCGCGGCGACGGCCCTGGTTCCGCCGTCGACATCATCCGCGAGATAGAGCGTGCGGGCGCCGACGGCCACGAGCCCTCCGCTGGAACGGGGGCGGGCGAAGGCGAGGTACTCGTCGTCGATGTGCTGGCGGGTCACGCCGTCGGGGCGCAGCGTGAGCAGGTCGCCCGCGGTCCCGTCGACCCAGCGCAGTCCACCCCAGCCCGGCCACCAGACGGGGCCTTCGGCATGGTGCGCGACGGGTCCGGTGATGTTCTCCGGGGTCATGCGTCTTCGCGCGGCAGCGTCCGCGGTGGTGCCGGGCGCAGGGGATCGGTGATCGGCAACGGCTGGGCCTCCGCCGCGGGGGCGGGGGCCGCATCGGTCGATGCGTCGGGGGAGGTGCTCGCCGGAGCCGGCAGCTCCCGGGCCACCTGCTTCTCGAGTACCGTGACCGCATCGTCGGAGAGCAGGATGAGCCCATCGAGCTCTTCGCGCACACGCTTGTACGCGACGTTGCGCTCGGCCTGCGTCGCCGATTCGTCCACCGCGACCTTCAGGAGCTGCTGTGCGCGTTCGAGTCTCTTGCGCTCCGGCTCGGTGAAGGTGGAGTCGCGCAGACGCCGGGCATCCTTCTCGGCGATCTCGAACGCGACCGCGTAGTCGCCGACGGCCTGCAGGTACTCGGTGACCTGCTGCTCGGACACCTTGGCGTCGGCAGAGGAGGGACGCAACGCATCCGCCGTCTTCTTCGCGCGCAGGAACGCGGCGGTCAGAGGCTGGCGCCCGTCGCTCATGGCGGGGAAGGCGATGAGCTTCGCGACGTCGAGTTCGTAGTCGAGCCAGCGCGCGGTGATCTCATCGTGCTCGGTGAACAGGCGTGCGACCAGATCGTTCGGCGCGACGGATGCCGTGGTGTCGACGACCGAGGGGCCGCGTTTCGCCTGCCGGGTCAGCGCGCGCGCCTCGATCTCGGCGGTCTTCAGCTGCGCCTTGACCTTGAGCGTCTCGAGGCGTCGCTCGTGACGGCGCTTGGAGCCCCGCTCCCACGCCTTCGCCGCCCCGCCGGCCATTCCCATGATCGGGAAGATGAGCCACCAGAAGTTGCCCGCCCACTGGAAGAACTCTTGCATGATGCGTTCAGCCTACTTCTCGGCGGGCTCCCCGAGAGGGCGGCGGTACCGTTTACGCATGTGGGATGACGACGCGGACCGGTATGCCGTCGTGGTCGCTGCCGAAATCGCGCTCCTCTCCTCGGAGGTACGGACCGACGCAGACCGGGTACAGGCCCTGCTCGCCCCCGATTTCGCGGAGATCGGGGCATCGGGGCGGCGATGGCTGCGGACGGAAACCGTCGTCGAGCTTTCGAACGAGGACAGCAGGGCCGTGCCCGAGACCGCGGATTGGCTCTTCAACGAGCTGTCCCCCGGCATCGTCCTCGTGAACTATCGTCTGATCGCCGAGGGGCGGGAGAGCCGGCGGTCATCGATCTGGCAGCTGTCCGATTCCGGGCCCGTTCTGCGCTTTCATCAGGGGACGGTCATCCCCGGGTGACGGGTCAGTTCTTCGTGAGGTCCTGCGCGAACATCACCAGGATCCCGCTCGGGCCTCGGAGGTACGTGAGCTTGTACACGTCCTGGTAGTTCGCGACGCCGCGGAGCGGGTGGTAGCCGTGGCGGGCGGCGATCGCGAGCGACTCGTCGATGTCGTCGACCGAGAAGGCGATCCGGTGCATGCCGATCTCGTTCGGCAGGGTCGGTTCGGTCTCGATCGCGTCGGGGTGGATGTACTCGAACAGCTCGATCTGGCCGCGTCCGTCCGGAGTCTGCAGTACCGCGATCTTGGCGTGGTTGCCGTCGAGTCCGACCGCGGTCGCCGCCCACTCTCCGCTGACCTCGTCGCGGCCGAGCACCGTGAGGCCCAGGTCGGTGAAGAAGGAGATGGTGGCTTCCAGATCGCGGACGGCGATGCCGACGTTCTCGAGTGTGATGGGCATGGGTGGGATGCTACTCGCGATCGACCCTCGCGTCAGGGCTACCGTCCGAGCTTCTCGGCGCAGGAGACGCAGTACTCCGCGAAGGGGCGGGCTTCGAGGCGGCCGGCCGGGATCGGTCTTCCGCAGTTCGCGCAGAGGCCGTAGGTGCCGGTATCCAGCCGCGCCAGCGCCTCGTCGACCTGGTGCAGCTCGGATGCGGCTGCTTCTGCGAGCCCGGTCAGGCGAGACCACTCCGACGACAGGGTGACGCCCTCGGGGTCGTGCTCGTCGTCGTCGTTCGAGCCCGCGCGGTCGTGGGTGAGTTCATCGAGGGTCGCCGCCGTCGCCTGCACCCGCGCCTCGGCCTGGGCGCGCAGTGCGAGCAGGCGTTCCCGGGCTTCGGCAGTCATGCGCCCACTCTAGGCACGGCCTCTGACGTCGGGGTCGTGCTCCGTGCGGGGCACTGTGTCGGGGCTCCCTGTCGGGCGGAGAACTCCGTGTCGGGCGGAAGCTTCGCCCCGAACCCTCCTCCCAACACGGAGAACTCCGCCGGGCGAGGTGTCTCCGAGATCCCGATCAGGCGGATGTCTCCCGCGTCGGCACCGAGTCGGTCGTGGTCGGAACGGCCACGGCCTTCATGCCGGGGTGGTCGCGTTCGAGCGCCGCTCCCTCCATGTCGACGTTCGGCAGGATGCGGTCGAGCCAGCGCGGCAGCCACCAGGCCGAGCGTCCGAGCAGGTGCATGAGCGCGGGCATCAGCAGCATGCGCACCACGAACGCGTCGAGCA
Organism: Microbacterium sp. TPU 3598; assembly: GCF_002356155.1. Classification (NCBI taxonomy): domain Bacteria; kingdom Bacillati; phylum Actinomycetota; class Actinomycetes; order Micrococcales; family Microbacteriaceae; genus Microbacterium; species Microbacterium sp. TPU 3598. Next base: position 299,334 of record NZ_AP017975.1, read on the forward strand.
GCACGCCGAACGCGAGACCGAAGCCGATGGAGCGGATGATCGTCGACTCCGAGAAGATGAACCCGCCGAACACCGACACCATGATGAGGGCGGCGGCGATCACGACCGAGCGGCCGGCGCGGAAGCCCTGGGCGACGGCATCCCGCGCCGAGGCGCCGTGCACGTACGCCTCGCGCATGCCGGAGGCGAGGAACAGCTGGTAGTCCATCGCGAGTCCGAACAGGATGCCGACGAGGATCACGGGAAGGAAGCTGAGGATCGGCCCGGTGCTGTGCAGTCCGATGATCTCGGCGCCCCAGCCGAACTGGAACACCGCCACGATCAGGCCGTACGTCGCGAAGAGCGACAGCACGAACCCGCCGGTTGCGATGATGGGCACGAGCAGCGACCGGAACACCACGATCATGATGAGCAGCGAGAGCCCGACCACGACCACGAGGTAGAGCGGCAGGACTCCGGCCAGCGCCTCGGAGATGTCGATGTTGATCGCGGCCTGTCCGGCGACGCCCAGAGTGATGCCGTCGCCGATCGCGGGCATCGAGCGCAGGTCCTGCACGAGCTTCTCGGTCGAGGCGCTGTTCGGTCCCTCCTTCGGCACGACCTGGAACGCGAGCAGCGTGTTGTCGTCGGACGTCGCGATCGGCGCGACGGCCACCACGTCGTCCTGGTCGGCGATGGCCTGGGCGATCGTGACCTGCGTGGAGAGCAGGTCGTCGTCGCTGACGGCATCGTCGAGGGTCGCGGTGACCAGCAGGGGTCCGTTCGCGCCCTCGCCGAACTGCTCGTCGACGGTCTGGAACGCGCGGTAGCTGGTCGAGTCGCTCGGTTCGCTCGATCCGTCGGGCAGCCCGAGGCGCATCGACATGGCGGGGATGGCGATGATCAGCAGGGCGACCACGCTCACGAGCGCGGTGACGACGGCGCGGAGGGTCGACATGCGCTTCACGGGCTTGCCTGCCGCGTGCTCCTGGCCGATCGTTCCCCGCGCTCGTCGGCTGAGCAGGCGCGTGCCGACGAGGCCGAGGATGGCGGGGGCGAGGGTGATCGCGACGAGCACGGCCACCGCGACGCAGACCGCACCGACCGTGCCCATGAGGCCGAGGAAGGGCACGCCGGTCACGTTGAGGGCGAGCAGTGCGACGATCACGGTCGTGCCGGCGAACACGACGGCCGTGCCGGAGGTGCCCGTGGCGAGGCCGATGGATTCACGCACCGGCACCCCGGCGAGCAGCTGTTTGCGGTGTCGGTTGACGATGAACAGCGAGTAGTCGATGCCGACCGCGAGCCCGAGCATCACACCCAGCACCGGGGTCACCGAGGCCATGTTCACCACGCCGGAGAAGGCGAGGGATGCCGTGACGCCGACGCCCACACCGACGATGGCGGTGACGATCGGGAGGGCGGCGGCGATGAGGGAGCCGAGCATCACGATGAGGACGATCGCCGCGAATGCGAGGCCGACCGCCTCGCCGATGCCGAAGATCTCCGGGACGCCCTGTGCGATGTCGGTGCCGAACTCGACCTCGACACCGTCGACGGGGGAGGATGCGAAGTGGTCGATCGCGCCCTGCTTCACCTCTTCGGAGAGTTCGAGGCGCGGGTCGACGAACGAGATGTTGACGATGGCGGTCGATCCGTCTTCGGAGACCACGCCGATGCCGTCGGCCAGATCGAGGAGGGTCGAGCCCAGCTCCACCTGATCGGCGTTGTCGTCGAGGGTGATGCGCGACTGGTCGAGCTCGGCGTTCTGGGCCGCGACCTGCGCCAGCTGGGCGTTCACCGCGGCGATCTGCGCGTCGAGGGCGGCGAGCTGTGCGGACCCGGCGCCGGACTGCTCGGCCTGGGTGCGGGCCGCCGTGAGCTGTGTGAGCCCGGCTTCGAGCTGCGCGCGTCCGTCGTCGAGCTGGGTCTGGGCGGCATCCAGCTGCGCGCGGCCGTCGGTGATCTGGGTCTGGCCGTCGGCGAGCTGCTGCGCCTGCTCGTCCTGCTGCTTCTGCGCGTCGAACGGATCGATCACCCCGGCGACGCCGTCGAGATCCTCGGCGCTCGCGGCGAGGTCGGAGATCTCCTTCTTCTGGTCGTCGGTGAACGGAGACCCGTCTTCGGTCCGGTAGACCACCGTGCCGGTGCCGCCGGCCGTGTCGGGCAGCTTGTCGGCGAGCTCGTCGGTGACCGCGCCCGAGGCGGTGCCGGGGATGTCGAAGCTGTTGCTCAGCGTGCCGCCGAGGGTCAGGAAGGCTCCCACGCCGATACCGAGGATCAGGACCCACGAGACGATCACCGTCCACGTCTTGCGTGCAGCGAACGAACCCAGACGGTACAGCAGTGATGCCACAGTGGTCTCCTTCAGACTCGAAGATCATACGGCACGTCTCGTCTAGAGATCTGTGGCTATCCTGAATCCATGGTCAACGAGCACCGGAGCGGGCCCGTGCGCAGCACGGCGGCGCGCGAGGCGATCCTCGATGCGACCTCCCGACTGTTCCATGCGCAGGGGTACGACCGGCTCACGATCGAGGGCATCGCGAAGGAAGCCGGGGTCGGCAAGCAGACGATCTACCGCTGGTGGCCGTCGCGCGGCGCGCTGATCGCCGACTGTCTCGTGGACGGACGTCTCATCCCGGTGGACTTCGTCGTGCCCGACACGGGCGACCTGTTCGCCGACGTCGAGACGTGGTTGCAGTCGGTCTTCACGATCCTCGCGAGCACGCAGGGTCAGGCCCTGCTGCAGTCGCTGGTCGCGGCTGCCGCCGAAGATGCTGCGGTCGGTGCGCACCTCGGTGGAAGCCTGGGCGTCGAGCAGCACCTGTCTGAGCGCTTGAGGGGCGGGATCCGCGACGGTCAGCTGCCGGAGGATGCACCGATCGCGCAGATCGGTCGGGCGATCCTCGGCGCGATCATCGTGGAGTCGCTCGGACGGGAGAGCCACGGACCCGACGGGATCATCGAGCTGACGAGGTACCTCTTCACCCGCTGAGCGGCAGGTGCTGTCCCGTGTCTCAGCCGAGGAGCAGGGTCAGCACGGTCGCGCCGCCACCGCCGAGGATGAGCGCGATGATGACGGTCCAGGCGACGATGCGGATGCGCCGGTTGCGCTTCTCGCCAAGGTCGCCGTAGTCCTCGTCGTTCGGGTTCTGGCGGCTGACCTCGCTCATGCGCTGACCTGCTCCGTGACGGTCGGGCCGAAGTACGACGGGAGGGTGGCCTGCGAGCGCTCACGCAGCTCGGCGGCCGACACGGTGAAGACGCCCTGCACCTCGAGCTTCGCGCCCTCGCTGTCGGTCACGCCGATGCGCATCACCGGGTAGTCGCGTCCTTCGCAGAGGCCGCGGAACTTCACGTCATCCTCACGGGGCACGGTCACGATCACGCGGCCGGTCGACTCGGAGAACAGGGCGGTTGCGGCGTCCACTCCGTCGCGCTCGATGATCTCGTTCAACCAGACGCGAGCTCCGACGCCGAAGCGCATGACGCCCTCGGCGAGCGCCTGCGCGAGGCCTCCCTCGGAGAGGTCGTGCGCCGAGGAGATCAGCCATTCGTCGCGGGCTGCCGACAGCAGACCGGCGAGGCGCTTCTCGCCCGCGAGGTCGACCTTCGGGGGCAGACCGCCCAGGTGCTGGTGCACGACCTCTGCCCATGCCGAGCCGGAGAGCTCGGTCGAGGTGGTGCCGAGCAGGTAGATGTTCTGGCCCTCGTCCTGCCATCCGGAGGGGATGCGGCGCGAGACGTCGTCGATGATGCCGAGCACGCCGACCAGCGGGGTCGGGTGGATCGGCACGTCGCCGGTCTGGTTGTAGAACGAGACGTTGCCGCCGGTGACCGGGGTGCCCAGCTCGTAGCAGCCGTCGGCCAGGCCGTCGACCGTCTGGCCGAACTGCCACATGACCTCGGGGTTCTCGGGAGAGCCGAAGTTCAGGCAGTCGGTGATCGCGGTCGGCACGGCGCCGGTGACGGCGACGTTGCGGTACGCCTCGGCCAGGGCCAGCTGTGCGCCCGCGTACGGGTCGAGCTGGCAGTAGCGGCCGTTGGCATCGGTCGAGACCGCGAAGCCGAGACCCGATTCCTCGTCGACGCGGATCATGCCGGCGTCGTCGGGGAACGAGAGGGCCGTGTTACCGAGCACGTAGTAGTCGTACTGGTTGGTGATCCAGCTCGTGTCTGCGAGGTTCGGCGAGGCGACGAGGTTCAGGAACTGCTCGCGCAGCGTCTCCGGGTCGGTCGCGCGGGGCAGGTTCTCGGCGGCATCCGCCTGGAGGGCGTCGATCCACGTCGGGTAGGCGACCGGGCGGTCGTAGACGGGGCCGTCGACCGCGACCGTCGAGGGGTCGACGTCGACGATGCGTTCGCCCTGCCAGTCGATGATGAGGCGTCCGTCACCGGTGACCTCGCCGAGCACGGAGGTCTCGACCTCCCACTTGTTCACGACCTCGAGGAAGGCATCGAGCTTCTCGGGCGCGACGATCGCCATCATGCGCTCCTGCGACTCCGACATGAGGATCTCCTCGGCCGTGAGCGTGGGGTCGCGCAGCAGCACGTTGTCGAGCGAGACCTTCATGCCGCTGTTGCCGTTGGCCGCGAGCTCGCTGGTCGCGCACGAGATGCCGGCGGCACCGAGGTCCTGGATCGCCTCGACGAGCTCGCCGCGGTACAGCTCGAGGCAGCACTCGATGAGCACCTTCTCGGCGAACGGGTCGCCCACCTGCACCGCGGGGCGCTTGGTCGGGCCGGTCGAGTCGAAGGAGTCGGACGCGAGGATGCTCGCGCCGCCGATGCCGTCGCCACCCGTGCGCGCACCGAACAGGACGACCTTGTTGCCGACGCCGGTCGCGTTCGCGAGCTTGAGGTCTTCATGACGCAGCACGCCCACCGCGAGGGCGTTCACGAGCGGGTTGGCCTGGTAGACGGCGTCGAAGACCGTCTCGCCGCCGATGTTCGGGAGTCCTAGGCAGTTGCCGTAGAAGCTGATGCCGCTGGTCACGCCGTGCACGACGCGGGCGGTGTCGGGGTGGTCGACTGCACCGAAGCGCAGGGCGTCCATGACTGCGACCGGGCGGGCGCCCATCGAGATGATGTCGCGGACGATGCCGCCGACGCCGGTCGCCGCACCCTGGAAGGGCTCGATGAACGACGGGTGGTTGTGCGACTCGGCCTTGAAGGTGACGGCCCAGCCCTCGCCGACGTCGACGACGCCCGCGTTCTGGCCCATGCCCACCATCAGGCGTTCCTTCATCTCGTCGCTGACCTTCTGGCCGAAGCGGCGCAGGTAGTTCTTCGACGACTTGTAGGAGCAGTGCTCGCTCCACATGACGGAGTACATCGCCAGCTCGCCCGAGGTGGGGCGGCGTCCGAGGATCTCCTTGATGCGCGCGTACTCGTCGGGCTTGAGTCCGAGGGCCGCGTACGGCTGCTCCTTCTCGGGCGTCGCGATCGCGTTCTCGACGGAGTCGGGGACGTGCTGGTGGGAAGGTGCAGGGGCGGTGGTCACGCGCACTCCAAAGGAAGGGGCCGGCGGGGCAGGTCCAGTCTACCGGCGTGGGTGGGGCCGCTCTTCCGCGGGATGCGGAGTCAGAGTCGGTCGATGAGGACGGCGGCGATGTCTCTCCGCGTGTGAAGCACGCGGTGCACTCGTACAGCATCAGGGTCGTCGGTGTAGAAGACGAGGTACGGGTGGTTCCGAAGAGGGAAGGCGCGGATCTCGGGAATCTCCGTCACCACTTCGCAGCGCGCCGACCCGAGCGAGGGGTGCGCAGCGAGCCGACTCATCGCGTGCTGGAGTTGGCCGCGTCGGCGTGGTCGGCCGGCTTCGGCATGCTCACCGACCGCTTCGGCGTGACCTGGGTGCTCGACGTCGCCGGTTGAGCCTCGGTTCCGGGCGCTCCCGGGGGTCGCGTGCACAACTCAGGAGAAGTTCTGCAGATTCGGTTCTGAGAGGGGATTCGAGCCATCTGCGGGGCGAGTCTCCGGAGTTGTTCACGCCCCGGCCGGGGCCCCGTCGGCTGGCCGTCTCTCGGCGGGGCCCGGAATCGCGTCACGGATGGAAACGCGAAATGCGACGGCGCAGCGGTGTCCGTAGATTGGTCGGAGCCGTTGCGAATGGAGTCCCCGTGTCCGAGATCCGCGTCCTGCACGCGTCCTGTATCGACGCCGTCGGCTGAGCCCGGCGGAAACCCAGATCATGGCCACGGACCGTTCCTCGCGACCGTCGCATCCCTTCGATGCGCGCACCCGTCTCTTCCTCGATCGGCCGCAGAGTCGCAAGTGGAGTCTGCATCCCGGTCGCATCGGGGCGTGGGTGGCGGAGATGGATTTCGGGGTCGCTCCCGAGATCGCCGAGGCACTGCATCGCGCGATCGACGACGAGAATCTCGGCTACCTCTCCCCTCCTCAGGCCGCGGAGCTGGGGGAGGCGACGGCCGAGTGGATGCAGGATGAGTACGGCTGGGCGGTCGACCCCGAGCGTGTGCATCCGGTCTCGGACGTGATGGCGGCGCTCGGTGTCGCGGTGCAGGAGTATGCGCCCGCGGGGTCGCCCGTGATCGTGCCGACTCCGGCGTACATGCCGTTCCTGACATACCTGCCGGCGATCGGGCATCCGGTGATCGAGGTCCCCGGCGTCGAGATCGACGGACGCTGGCAGCACGATCTGCAGCGCATCGACGAGGCGTTCGCTGCAGGGGCGCGGACGCTCGTGCTCTGCAATCCGCACAACCCGACCGGCACGATCGTCGGACGTGAGGAGCTGGAGGCGATCGCCGAGATCGTCGAGCGGCACGGCGGGCGGGTTTTCGCGGACGAGATCCACGCGCCGCTGCGTTACGACGGTGCGCCGTTCGTGCCCTACGCGTCGGTGTCGGCGGCGACGGCCGCGCACACGGTCACGGGGACGAGCGCGTCGAAGGCGTGGAACATCCCGGGGCTGAAGACCGCGCAGCTGATCACCTCGAACGATGCTGACCAGCAGCTGTACAAGCGGTTCGGGTTCGCGGTGCAGCATGGCGCGGCGACCCTCGGCGTGGTGGCCTCGACGGCGGCGTATCGGGCGGGAAAGCCGTGGCTGACGGAGGTGATCGCGTACCTCGACGGATCGCGGCACGAGCTCGCGCGGCTGGTGGACGAGCATCTTCCCGGGGCTGTGTATCGCGTGCCCGAGGCGACGTACATCGGGTGGATCGACACCTCCACGCTGGGGATCCCTGAGCCGCCGGCCGAGTTCTTTCGTGAGCGGGCCGGGGTCGTGCTGACCGAGGGGCGGCTGCTCGGGCGTGGCGCCGAGGGTCATGTTCGGGTGGTCTTCGCGACACCGCGTCCGATCCTCGAAGAGTCGTTCGTGGCGATGGGTGATGCCGTGCGCCGGGCGGGTCTCAGGGTCTGAGCCGGGGGTGCTCGGGCGGCGCCGTGGATGCTGTCAAGCCCCTCTGTCGTGTCGGTGGTCTCACGTAGAAAGGGATACGAGAGAAGGGATCCCGCCATGGCTGCAGGCGACATCGAGACGTTCCACCGCAACGGCATCTGGTTCAACCGCATCGAAGGGGAATCGCAGACGTTGGGGAGCAGCTTCGAGAGCGAAGCCGAGGCGGTCAAGGTCGGTCGCAGCGCGGCGGTCGCACGTCAGGTCGAGCACACGGTGCGGACGGAAGAGGGCCCGTCGGCCGACTCCTCCGCGTACGACCTGCACCCGCGCGAGTTGATCGGTCGATGACGGTGGTGTCGGACTCCGACCCTCCTGCCCGGTCTGCGCGTCGGATGCAGTTGCAGGTATGTGTCAACGGCGCCCGTGATGCGGTCGAGCACCCGTGGCTGAGCGCGGATGCCTCGGTCGTGGCCGACGACGCCGCGCGTGCGGTGGCTGCGGGAGCGCAGGAGGTGCACGTGCACCCGAAGGATGCGGCGGGTCGTGACAGTCTCACCGCCGACGATGTCGCGCGGTGGGTGCGGGCAGTGCGGACCGCGATTCCCGGTGTGCCGGTCGGCGTGACCACGGGGGCGTGGGCCGAGCCCGATGTCGCGCGTCGTCTCACCGCGATCGAGTCGTGGACGGAGCTGCCCGATCACGCATCGGTCAATTGGCACGAGGCCGGTGCCGACGATGTGGCCGCCCTGCTGCTGAAGCGTGGAGTCGCGGTCGAGGCCGGTCTGTGGGACGCGGCCGGTTTCGAGGTGTGGAAGCGTTCGCCGGTGAGAGGTGAGTGCCTACGGGTGCTGATCGAGCTTCCCGATGAACCGACCGAGCTGCTGCGCGACCACGCCGAGGGGATGATCGCGCACGTCGAGCTCGAAGAGCCCGACCTGCCGATCCTGCTCCACGGCGAAGAGGGCTCGACGTGGCCCGTGTTCGACCTCGCTGTCGAGCTCGGGCTGGCCTCGCGCATCGGATTGGAAGACACTCTGCTGCTCCCCGACGGTGCGCCCGCGCCCGGGAACGCCGCGCTGGTGCGGGCGGCCGTGGCGCGGATGCGGGGAGTCTGACCGGGCAGGTGCACGGGGTGCGGCATCCTGGGGCGATGTTCTCCGACTCGCTCGTACCCTTCATCCTCATGAACCTCGCGTACATCCTCATCGGGATCCTCGTCTCCTGGCTGGTGATCTATTCGGCCGTGCGCGCGGCGCTGACATCGCACCGTCAGGCGATGGCGAGAGACGGGCGGCCCGGTCAGGTGTGACGGCCGCTCCGCATCCCGGCGACCTAGACTCCCGCCATGCCGTTTTCCGACTATGTCCGGTCGATCCGCGCGCGGATCGGTCAAGACCTGTTGCTGTTGCCGGGGGTGACCGCGGTGATCCGCGAGGGCGATCGTTTCCTTCTCGCGCGCACGGCGGGTTCGGAGGAATGGGGTCTGATCGGTGGTGGGGTCGAGCCGGGGGAGGATCCGGACGAGGCAATCGTCCGCGAAGTGCAGGAGGAGATCGGCGCCCGCATCCGCGTCACGGGGATCGTCGGCGCCTTCGGTGGCGAATCGCTCGTCGTGACGTATCCGAACGGGGATCGCGTGTCGTACGTGTCGACTGCGTTCGCGTGCGAACTGCTTGATCCGCCTGTGCCCGATCAAGACGAGGTCGTCGAGGTCGGATGGTTTACGCGCGCCGAAGTCGCAGAGCTGCCGCATCCGCTCTGGGTCGACCGGATGTTGGCCGGGGCCCACTAGGGCGTGCCATCAGAAGCGGTCTGTCGGAAGCAGGTCCGCGAGACCTTCCCGTCCCGCGGCGGTGAGCCGCACCGCGCGGGTGCTGGATGGAACGTGTTCGATCCATGCCTTGTTCTTGAACGTCGCGAGGAGCATGTCTGCGGCGAGCCCGGCCAGGTGTTCGCGGCGTTCGGTCCAGTCGAGGCACGGACGGGTGAGAGTGCGCTTCGGATGCTTCGGCAGGTCGATACCGAGCGACGTCAGCCAGGCTAGTCCCGGCGGGGTGAGTGAGAAATCCGACTCGATCAAGCCCTTCGCGTGCATACCGTCGGTGAGTGCGATGCCGAGTCTGCCCGCGAGGTGGCGGTAACAGGTACGAGCCTCCCTGATGGCGCGGTCACGGTGTTGGGCGTCGAGTGACTGCTTGGCGGGCCGCACGCGACCGGAGAATGCTGCGAGCGACTCGACCAGTTCAGCGGCGCGGGTGCCGGCGAGCCGGAGGTAGCGATGCCGTCCCTGCCGCATCTCCTCGACCAGCCCGGCGTCCAGCAGCCTGTCGGCGTGCTCGCTCGCTGACGACCGAGCGATGTCGGCGGTCTTGGACAGTTCAGTGAGCGTCCATGCCCTTCCATCGAGCATCAGGAGCAGCATCGACGCGCGGGCGTCGTTGGCGAAGACGGCGGCCGTCGCCGCCAGTTCCGGACTACTCGTTCCTTTCATCGCAAGAACTTTATCGCCGGCATTGTTCGGTCCAGCCCGAAACGTTCCCGCCACAGACTGGACCTCATGAACCCGACTCTGGCAATCGAACCCTCCGTGTTCTACTTCGGGACCCCCGTCGCCCTGCTCAGCACGCTGATGCCGGGAGACGAAACAGCGAACATCACTCCCATCTCCTCAGCCTGGGCTCTGGATGACACCTATGTCTTGGGGTTGAGCAATTCGGGCCGGGCGATGCGCAATCTCCGCGAGAACGGTGAGCTGGTCATCAACCTGCCCGACGCCGCGCTGTGGGAGTCGATCGAGAGGATCGCCGACACCACCGGGGTTGCCGAAGTCCCGCGCCACAAGCGGGAGAAGTACAGGTATGAGCCGGACAAGTGGACGCTCGGCAGATTCACTCCACGGCCGAGCGGGGTGGTTCTGCCCCCGCGGATCGCCGAATGCCCCGTTCAGATGGAGGCCCGGGTCACGAACATGACGCCGTTGGGTGAGGACGGAGACGCCACCATCGTCCACGCGAAGGTCCTGCGCACGCACGTGCATCGGGCGCTGACGGTGCCGGGAACCTCGCACATCGACCTGGACGCCTGGAACCCGGTGTATTACACGTTCCGGCACTACTTCTCGCAAGGCGAGAGGGTCGGGGTCAGCTTTCGCGCGGAACAGTGAATCGTTCGGTCCGGAATGTGCGACAGGTCGCGCGGATGGCCCGAGGCCCGATTCAACGTCTGCCGCCCCAGCCCGCCCAGTCGGGCCGGTCGACGATGCAGAAGCGGTTGCCTTCGGGATCTTCCATGATCACGTAGTCGGCGTCGGCCGGGCGGCCGTCCCAGTGCACCTCGCGTGCGCCCAGGTCGAGGAGCCGTCGCACTTCGGCGCTCTGGTCTTCCGCGTAGATGTCGAGGTGGATGCGCGGAGGCAGTATGCGCTCGGAGTGGTGGGCGTCGAGGGCGATGCAGGGAGCGTCGGCGTCGCGCGGCTTCAACACCACCCAGTCGTCGTCCGCCGGATCACGTTCGACGTAGTCCAGGGCTGCCTTCCAAAACGCGGACTGCGCAGGGAGGTCGTTCACGCGGATCACGACCGACACGAGCTTCAGCATGACGTCGAGTGTAGGTGGAGGGTGCCCAGGAGAGCTGGAATATCAGCATGCAAATGACCCATACAAATGCGTAATGACATCAAATGTGCGACTCTCTCCATATATTGCATCGCACAAGTATGATTGTAGGATCGTCGGCCCAGTCCGGTGGGGATGACTGACGCATACCCACGCCGAAGGGCGATCCGCGCTTCTCGGACGAATACCTGTCAACGCCCGATTTGCAGAAGAGCCTTCGAATACTCGACGTCAACCGCCAGCAGGTAGTCACGGGCTACGCGGGTACCGATCATCCCGGCCATTGGATTCAGATGTAGTTTCCGGCCAGCGACTACGATTCCGAACGTTTTCTCAATGTTGCGCCGCAGATCGATGCCGGCGGCTGTCCTAGATGTCTGAAGGGTCGTGAGGTGGCCGTCTCCGTGTGCGATCGCATTCCTTACATCGACGAGTTGATCAAACTTCTGGCTGACAGTTTCTGACGCTGGAGATACGCGGAACCCTCGTCTGAGAACCTCGATACGGCTGCTCCATGTATGGTGAAACCCCGAGCGTGAGCGCTCCACGACATAGGAGCCGAAGTCGGAGTTGGTGTGCGGGTGGGCTTCAATCAGGGCATCGATCATTTCGTCGATACGCATCTCAGCAATCGAAACGCTCGCGGAGATCGTTGCCGCCGCATGTGGAGCCGTTCCGGCTCCCTTGCCTATCCCTGTCAACTGACTGAGGCGATGTGCGGCGCGCTCGGTTGCGTGAGTGATATCCGAACTAATTCGCATATGCCGTGCCCCAGTCGTAGGCGCACCGAGCAAGACGGGATTCTCGGGCTAGAGAGGCTCCCACCTTTGACCGGGTGGTACCGTCAATCTTGCCCGCGGTCGCAACCAGCCCAAGTCGGCTCACGTCGGTGGCTTCGATAAACAGACGAGCAACGCGTTCGATGGTAAGCAGCCCTTTTGTGGCGAGCACCCAGGCCGCTTCGGCGCGCACAACCTCGAATTTGTCGTCTAGGCAGGTGGCTGCCCACTGGTAGAAGGCGTCGCTTTGAAATCCCGAGGCAGTATGGAGCTCTTCTGAGGTCCGCAGCAACCACAACCGTGACCACGGGCTGAGGCGATCAAGTCTGGTCAGTTCGCAGAGGGCATCCCAATTTTGGTCGGCCTCCTTGCGGCCGAGTAGATAGATAGCAATGACCGGGAGGCGGGCGGGCTCGCGCCGCACAATCTCCACGAGCCAGGCCGTATCGAGGCGGTCAGGCGCCTTCCGAAGTCCGCGAAGGGCCTGGCTCCCGAGGTACCCGTGCTTATATCGAGTGTCCCTGTCGCTCTCGAACCAGTCCTTCACGATACGGGTTAGTGCACTGAAGTCGACTTCTTCGTCTGTTGCGTCGGTTTCTTCGATCTCGAAGTCCTCATAGCCAACCTGAATCACCTCGATGGAGCGCAGCTCATCACGCGCGTCGCTTTTGTACTGGTCGAGCAGGTCAGTCCGTTCCTGTTCCTGCATCCGGATGGTTTCCGCTTTGCGAATGTGGGTTTTGCCGTCGCTCAGGGTTAGCCCGATTCGTCGCGCCTCTTCAACAGCGAATTCAATAGCCTCGTGTGCTGCCGCCCACGAGGCGGCAACGATTCGGAAATCGTCCGCGAACCTGTTGACGTCGTACCCAGCTCTAAGGATGCCCCGGTCCATTCTCTGGAGGTAAGTGTCTGCGAGCGAATGGCTTACATCGAGGGCTTGGGGGATTCCGAGCCCCCGTGAGTAGATGGCTCCCAGGAATTCGACGAGAGACTGGACGCTTTCAGCGTCAGCTCCCTGAAGCATAAGTTCGTCGGCGAGTAGATCGTGGGCAATGTACTCGTAGCAAGCCGCGATGTCCAGGTCGACGATTCGCTCCTCGACTGGTCGCTCAAGCTCAACACCGAAGCCCTTATGTGTTCCCAACCCTTGATCCCGTGATGATTCCGCGAGGCTCGGTCCGAGCTTGGAGACGAGGGCGTGGTACAGCGTGCGAGCCTCGGGGGAGAGTACCCCAATAGGTCGAGGTCCGTAGCTACTCTTCGGCATTGAAATTACTTCGACAGAGGGAATGAATCCACGCTCGGCCATCGCGGCGGTTTGTCTAAAAAGTTCGTCGGTCGCATCGCTGAGGGCACGTTCAGATATCAGAAGAGGCATCTGCAGGAGTGGCCTTTTCGCTGTTTCCCGGGCGGCGCCGGATAGGTCAAGGCCAGCGACAAACGTCTTGGAAAGCTGCACGTGTTTCTCCTTTGAACACTGCCAGCATAGGGTACGACTCACGCGCGAACTCCCGCGCTGCTCTTCGTAAGCTTGCCAATGGCCGCCCACCGCTTGCTGAAGACAGAGGGCAGTGCTCTTCTCGGTCGGTCAACGCTCCGTTCATCGATTCAGGCTGATGCGAGTTCGGTCGCAGAGCTCGAAGGAGTGCTGAGGGCTGCAACGTGTTGATCTCGCGGGTGCGGGCTTACTGCACCGACCATCCGCCGTCCGAGGCGAGGATGGCGCCGTTGATGTTCACGGCGTCGTCCGACAGCAGGAACGTGATCGAGGCCGCCAGGTGCTCGGCTGTCGCCACGGTCGGGATGGCCTGCTGGAACGGGGCGAGGCGGCCCGAGCCGTATTCGGACATGTGCGGGGGCATCGGGATGCCGGTGGCGACGCCGCCCGGGGCGACGGAGTTCACGCGGATGCCCTTCGGCCCGTACATGAAGGCCGCCGACTTGGTGACGCCGATGATGCCGTGCTTGCTGGCCGTGTAGGCGTTGCCCGAGGCGTTGCCGCGCAGGCCCGCCTCGCTCGAGACGTTGAGGATCGCGCCGCGCCCGGCCGCCTCCATGACGGGGATGACCGCGCGCATGAGCTTGAACGGAGCGGTCAGGTTGATCGCGATGACGCGGTCCCAGACGGCATCCGGGGTCTCGCCCGCGGGGGAGAAGTCATCGTTGATGCCGGCGACGTTCGCGAGGCCGTCGATGCGGTCGCCCGCGGCGGCGAGGACGGCGTCGATCGCATCCTGCTTCGTGAGGTCGCCCGCGACCGTGACGATGTCCGCATCCGGAAGCTCGGACTTCAGGGCGTCGAGCTTCTCGGCGGCGATGTCGCTGGCGATCACGCGTCCGCCTTCCCGGGCGATGCGGGAGGCGGTGGCCTTGCCGATACCGGAGGCGGCGCCCGTCACGATCACGGTCTTGCCGGCGAAGCGGCCGGAGGTGGGCTTCTCGGTCCAACCTTCGGAGGCGTCGTCTTCGGGGATCTCGCCGCCGTTGGCCGCGCGCACGAGGTCGTCGACGACCGACTGGGGAAGCTGGCCCTGGCTCATCGCGACGAGCTGCTGCAGGGGGAGTCCGAGCACGGGGGTGAGCAGCTCGGGGTCGGCGCCCGTCTTCTCGAAGAGTCCGCGGATGAGAGGCCCGCCGGTCGGGTCGTTCATCCAGTCGCCGATGGTGGAGTGTGCGGTGAGGGCCATGCTCTTTCTCCTTGTTCGGGTCCCGTGCAGGTTTCGCAACGGTGCGTCTACTTATATTCCAGTGTACGCCTGGGTACGCTCGAAAGGTGCCCCGTCCTCGAAGTGAGAAAGCCCGTCGATCCGTGCTGGAGGCGATGCGGCGTGCGCTCGCCGCAGACGGGTACGAGGCCGTGACGATCGAGGGTCTCGCCGCCGAAGCGGAGGTCTCGAAGCAGACGATCTATCGGTGGTGGCCGTCGAAGGCCGCGATCCTCGGAGAGGCGCTGCTCGAGGGGGTGCTGCCGGGAGCCGAGGTGTCGGTGCCGATGACGGCAGACCTCGGAGCGGATCTGCGGGCGTGGTTCTCGGCGATGAGTGCCGGACTGGCTCGCCCCGAGGGCGTGGCGCTGGCGCGGGCGCTGATCGAGGTGACCGCGGCCGATCCCGAGCTGGGGTTGGTGTTGAACGAGCGGCTGGCGGCGCCGATCCGTGAGTGGGTGGCCGAACGTGTGTCGCGCGGGCGTGCCGACGGGGACGTGCGGGCGGACGTGGATGCGGCCGCGATCGCGGATCAGTTCATCGCGATGGCGTCGTATTCTGCGCTGATCGGGCAGCCGTTGAGTACGGAACGCGTGGAGGAGACGGTGGTGCGGTTGCTGCGGGGGATTGCGGCGTAACTAGTCCGCGGCCGGGGTGAACCGGAGCACGCTCGTCTCACGCCTGTGGAACCCGACGGACTAGTACAGCCTCGCGAGCGCGGTGCCGAGCATGAGACGACCCCGCCACCCTGACGGGTAGCGGGGCCGAATGAGCAGAGCTGTAGGCCCTTGGTCACTCTTTTCGGAAGAGAATGCTCCCGAACCCGACGAGCATGAGACATGCGCCCAGCAAGCCAGTCAGAGCAGCGGGTGCGAGGTTTCCCGTCGTGTGCTCCGCGTCTGAGATGTAGCCCTCGGCAATCGCCATGACAATGGCGAGGACGATGACGGCGGCACCGACGAATCCCATGCTGGCCATTGCTCGTCTCGTTTGCGGCTTCACGATCGCTCCTACGGGTTGCATCCTGCGGCCAAGACGTTGCTGTAGCTTACGTCGGGCCGCCAGGCGTCGAGGTTCCACGGCGACTTGAACGGGGCGATGTCGACGTGGCATCGAAGCTGGTTGTAGAACTTGTTGCCCTCGTACTGCGCGCTCACCCAGAGCTTGTACTCCGCCCACCAGTTGGAGAACGGCGTGATCGCCCAGCCAGAGCGGGGGGTGACTCCAACGGTGGTGCCGTAGCTGCTCCAGCTGAGCTTCACGTCGGTGATGAGGTTTCCCCGGACAGCAGGGTCCGCAACGACCGGATACGCGAAGTCCGCGCTGTGCTCCACGACCTGCACTAGCGTGTTCCCCTGCTGCTCGTACCGGGTGGGCACGTCGCGACCGTTGGCGTCCTTCGCCCAGGCCGGATCGATCATCGCTGCCGGCTGGCCAGCCTCGTCAAGAACGGCGAAGAACCCGTCTCCTGCGTCGACGAGTTGGCCACCGTCCGCAACGGTGATCGGATACTCGTAGACCGTCGGGGCTGATGCGGTTTCGATGAGAGTCGTGATCTGGACTATCCCGTCTTTGCGAACCAGGGGGACGGTGGTGAATCCATCGGTGTTGTCGAAGTGGATGAGGCCGTCTGCATCAGCAACGCCACGCGCAGCCTCCGAAGCGTTGGGGAGCCCGACAGTCACGACGTCGCCGCCCTGATCCAGTGCGACGCCCGCGGAGGCGTCTCCTGGAATCGTGATGACCGTATCCCTCTCGGGGATATCCGCGATGTAGTCCTCGGTGTTCGCGCTCTCTTGCAGGGCGAGCACATCTGCGTGCTCTGTTCCAGGCGTGGCCGATTCGATGACCTCGAGTGTGCTGAGATCATCGATGGAGTCAGCTGCCATCGCGGAAGAGGCGGCACCAACGGACAAGGCTGCCGCTGCGACGGCGAGAAGAGCGGCACGCCCCGCCAGCGCGACAAGTGTCAGCCTGTGGACGCTTGTACCCTTTCCCGACCTGCTCATGATTTCGGCGATATTCATCATTGCTCCTTCGCTGATCATCCCGCCGACGTGTAAGACGTTACTTTGGGGGCGTGTCCCCTGTCTGTCCTCCTTTCGGTGGACAGGCCGTGACGGACAGCCGGGGCGTGCGAGGGTTGAAAGCTGGAGTCTGGGTCACGGGGAGTGAATCGAGGGCGAAAGACCTCACCAACTTGGGCGCGTCTGACAAAGGTCGACGGGCGCCGAATATGGTTGGCGGATGAGCCTCAGCTCCCCACGCGTCGTCGCGGTCCGGAATGGCCAAGTTCAGCCGAGTGGATCTTGGCTCTACGTCTGGCTCGACGTACAGGGCGGCGGGATCGCGTACGTGGGCGGCTCGGGATTCGACCCAGAGCTGCGCGCTTATATGCATGTCAAGAGTGAGACCCTCAGCTTGGACGCGTGCGAGCAACGGCGCCTCACTACGACGAGCGAGACTTCGACGTGCTCGCGTTTGGGCTGCCCGATGGCGTCGACCGGGGGGCTGCCGAGCAGGCGCTGATCGCGCATCTCGCCGAGGGCGGAACAGCGAGCGAACTGCGCGAGGTCACTGAACCAATCATTCGGGCGATAGAAGATCGCCGCGGGTAGGTAGGGCAAAAATCTGCAGCCTCGAGGTCACCTCGTTTGGGGTAGGCCGGACTCTCTGGTGAAGGCTAGGTCGATGCCGACGCGATGTCGTCAGCGTGCTGGGCATACGACAGCCGCTCGCGTTCTGTCGGGGCGGCGCGTGCGGCATCGCGAAACGCTGAGCTCGCTTCTTCGACGCGCTTGAGGCGCTGCAGGAGATCTCCCCGCACTGCTGAGTAGAGGTGGTGTCCTCCCAGCGAGCTCTCGAGCGCCTCCGCCAGCGCGAGGGCTTCGTGCGGTCGTCCCGCGTTCGCGACGGCGACCGCACGGTTCAGGCGAACGAACGGCGATGCATCCACCTGCTCCAGCACCCCGTAGAGGTCGGCGATGCGGGCGTGGTCGATCTCCATCCCCGGGGCGGGGCGGACGTACTCGGCCGCGACGGTGGCGCGGATGAGGTGCCGCCCGCCATGGATGCCCGCCCGTGCTGCCTTCTCGACGGCGTCGTCGAGAAGTCGCAGCCCCTCCTCGATCTCGGAGATATCCCACAGTCCACGGTCCTGTTCGTCGAACGGCACGGACAACCCGTCGGCGGTCGTGCGTGCCGCGCGGCGGGAGTGCTGAAGAAGAAGGAGGGAGAGCAGCCCCGTGAACTCGAGTCGAGCCGGGGAGTCCGAGGGGAGCAGCTGTCGGCACAGCCGAGCAAGCCGGATGGCCTCGGCGCCGGGGTCGGGCTGGAGTGTCGGATCGGAGTAGCCGATGGTGAACAGGGCGGACAGGACCTCGCAGACGCTCGCGCTCCGACTGTCGAGCTGCGCGGCGTCCGGAACGCGGTACGGGATGTTCGCGTGCGCGATCTTGGCCCGAGCCCGCACGAGTCTCTTCTCCATCGCCGCGGGGGCGACGGCGAAGATCCCGGCGAGCTGTTCGATCGACACGTTCAGGACGGTGCGGAGTGTCAACGCCGCGCGGGCTTCCAGGGTCAACGCGGGGTGGCAGGCGGTGAAGATCAGCTTCAGCCGCTCGTCCCCATGTGGGAATGCGTCGTCGGCCTCGTGGGCGTCGATGCCTTCGTGCGGCTCGTGCTCCAGGCGGGCCGCCGCCCGGCGCTCGGCGTCCGCATGTCGGACGAGGTCGATCGCGCGGCGGCGGGCGACGGTCGTGACCCAGGCGGCGGGGTTCGCCGGAACCCCGCCGCCTGGCCACCGCTCGACGGCTCGAGCCAGGGCGTCCTGCACGGCGTCTTCGGCGAGAGTCCAGTCGTGGACTGTGCCGATCACGCTCGCGACCACACGGCCGTACTCGATGGATGCCACGTGCCGGACGGCGGCCATGGCATCCGTAAGCGTGCCAGGCGGCTCTTCCAGTGTGGTCACATCGTCGACCCGAGCGGCCACACGGGGCGCACTTCCACCAGGCCGAACCGGGCCATCGGGTGCGCGGCGGCGATCTCGATCGCGGCGTCGAGGTCGTCGGCGTCGATCACGTCGAACCCGGCGATCCATTCGCGGCTCTCGGTAAACGGTCCGTCGGCCACGATCCGCTCGCCGGCGCGGACGCGCACGGTTGTGGCGTCTTCGACAGGCCGCAGGCGGTCGCCCAGAACGTAGGAGTCGCTGTCCTGCAGCGACGCCACCCACTCCCCGGCGTTGTCCTCGGCTTCGACATAGGGCTCAGCGGTCGGGTCTGTGCAGATGAAAAGTACGTAGCGCATGTGTGTTCTCCTCAAGGTCTTTCTACATCTACTTACCCAGACGACGGACGACCACCAGCGCACAGGACACTGATCCGGAAAATGATGGACCGCGCCGAAGTCGCTGTACTCCGACCGGGTGCGCCTCAGAAGTCCCCTTCGGCCACCTGGAAGCAGACCAGCCCGCGAGACCGCCACATCTCGACCACGCTGCGGCGGTCGTCGACCACGCCGATCACGGTGAAGTGCGGTTCGATGTGGGCGTCGTAGATCTCGGCCTTGACGATGTCGTCGGCGCGCTGGTCGCCGGTGCGGCGGAGCAGGAGGCGGTCGAAAGGGATCTCGTTGAACGTCAGCCAAGCCTCGGTGGCGCGGCGGGCGGTCTCGTCGCGGCCCGAGACCACGATGAGTGCGTCGACGTCGGGGTGCGCGGCGAAGGCTTGGGCGGCGACCACGACCGGGTGGTTCGGAGTGTCGATCGACACCTTGCGCATGTCGTAGGGCGAGCGGTCGCCGATGAGGGCGAGGGTGCCGTCGACGTCGAAGATCCAGGCGCGCGGGCGATCGGTGGGCATGGTGCGAGGGTAGTGGCTTCTTCGGTGGTGACGAGGTTCAGGACTCGTCGGAACGTCGTCGTTCACGCCGGGTGACGCCCACGAGCAACGCCGACGCACCGATGATGAGGGCGAGGGCTGCGAGCCAGAAGGCCCACACCAGGTTCTGGAACACCGGCAGGTTGGCGACCACCGGGAGCGCGGCGCTGATGAGGATCATCGCCACGACGGTGGCTCGCTCGCGCGACGTGCCGCGGGCGCGTTCAGCCGTCACGAGACCGTCTCGTTCGCTGTGTGCTGGCCGGCTGTGCCTGTTCTCGGCTGATCTCTGAGTTCTGCGATCTTCATCACTGCTCCTTCACTGACCATCCCCGCCGTCGTGTAAGACGTTACTCCTGCTGCGCACGCCGTCTGGCTTCGACCGGTCCGGCGGAGGGCGCGGCGGAAGCGGGGTTGGCAGGTGCGCTCAGGTGTATGGGGCGGGGGTCAGGGGGAAGGGGGTGAGGCGAGAGGCTTCGCTGCATCCGTCCGCCCATCCGCGAACCGCGCCTGGGCCCGGTCATGACGCTTACCGACGGGCACGAGCTCCGTGGCCTTCGGCAGCCCCATCGGCTTCGTCGAGACGTACACGCTCTCGGCGGTGTCGACGCGGAAGGTCTCGTGCCACACACCCACCGCTCCCGGAGCCTTGCGGGCTGCGCGGTTGAAGGCCGTCCAGGCGGGGCGGTGTTCCTGCGTCGGGTTGGACGCGTAGGCGTAGAGCTTGTCGACCGATGACCAGTACTGCACGACGTAGGGTCCGCCCGAGCCGAAGAGCAGGTGGTAGCCGAGCATGCCCGAGTCGGGGTCGGTGCTGAGCTCGCGCAGCATCCCCGGCATGGCGAAGAAGGCCGGCATCCACAGGTCGGGGCGCCACCAGCGGTTGATCTGCATCCCGATGTGGAACACGACGAGCTCGCCCTCGTGGCGGTGGGTCATGCGGCCCGTGATGACTTTCGACATGATGTCTCCTTGATTGGATAGCTTCACTATCCATAATGGATAGCGCTACTATCGAAGTCAAGAGGTGGCCATGAGAATTTCCGAACTGTCAGCCCAGACCGGCGTGACCGTGCCGACGATCAAGTACTACCTGCGCGAGGGTCTGCTGCCCGAGGGTGAGCGGTCGTCTGCGACTCAGGCCGCGTACGGGGAGAAGCACGTGGAGCGGCTGCGCGTGATTCGGGCATTGCTCGACGCGGGGGTGAGCATTGCCGAGACGCGGCGGGTGCTCGGGGCGCTGGACGATCCGCCGGCGAGTGCGCACGAGTTGCTGGGGGCGGCACATGCGGCGATCACTCCGGCGGTGGATGACTCGTTGGATCTGACTGACGCTGAGGCGCTCGTGGCGGGGCTCGGGTGGAAGCCGGGGATGTGCGACGAGGCGGTGCTGTATGCGGTCGCGCGGGCGCTGAAGGGTTTGGAGCGCGTCGGCTTCACCGTTCCGGATGCGGCGATGGACGAGTACCTCGCGAGCATGCGGCGGATCGCGGATGCGGAGATCGCGGGGGTGCCGGAGGAGTCTGCGGAGGCCGCGGTGCGGTACGTGGTGTTGGGGTCGGTGTTGGTGGAGCCGTTGTTGCTGGCCTTGCGGCGGGTGGCGCAGCAGGTGAGTTCGGGGGAGCGGTTTGGCGGGGCCTGAATCGCTGCACGATGCGACTGCGCCAACTTAGTTGGCACCGCCTCCGGGGGATGTCTGAAGCGTGCGACAGAATGGAGACATGTCCGATTCGCCCGTGCCCGCAAACGTAGACACGGCCGAGCTTCGGAAGGCCCGGGGCGCGTTCTTTACCCCGGACGCCATCACTCGCTTCATATCAGAGTGGGCGATTCGCGCCCCGAACGATGCGGTGTTGGAGCCATCGGCAGGCGACGCTGCCTTCCTCGTCCAGGCCGTTAGACGTCTTCAGAAGCTTAATGGTGGCGATGCCCCGAATGTACGCGTGGATGGCGTGGAGATCCACGCGGAAAG
This sequence comes from Microbacterium sp. TPU 3598, assembly GCF_002356155.1. Lineage (NCBI taxonomy): Bacteria > Bacillati > Actinomycetota > Actinomycetes > Micrococcales > Microbacteriaceae > Microbacterium > Microbacterium sp. TPU 3598. Next base: position 320,638 of record NZ_AP017975.1, read on the forward strand.
TGCTCGCGTCGCCCGAGCTCGGATCAAAGACGCTGGGGGAGATCCTCGGCTCATCGTCAACGACTTCTTCTTGGTGGACCCTGAACCTCGCTATTCCGCGGTGATTGGGAATCCTCCCTACATTCGTTACCAGGACTTCACTGGTGAAGCTCGCACGCGGTCGCGTGCCGCCGCTCTAAGAGCTGGCGTCGCGCTGACAGCGCTTGCATCAAGTTGGGCCGCCTTCACGGTCCACTCGGCCCTCTTCTTGCGGCCCGGCGGCAGGATGGGGCTCGTGCTGCCAGCAGAATTGCTCAGCGTGAATTACGCCGCAGCGGTCCGGCAGTTCCTTTTCGATCGCTTCCGCAGCGTTGAGCTCGTGCTGTTCGACGAGCAGGTCTTTTCTGAAGCCGAGGCTGATGTCGTCCTCCTCCTTGCCGACGGCTTTGACGAGGGCCCAACGGACCACGCCACCATCTACCAGGCACGAGACGCGGAAGCGCTCGCGTCACTCAACGGTCCTCTGAAGTGGACGCCCCTCGACCCCGCTGCAAAGTGGACCGGAGTTCTCGTAAACCCTGACGCGATCGAGCCACTACTCAGCCTGAAAGCGAGCGGCCTCTTCGCCAATCTCGAAGCTTGGGGTGACACCACCCTTGGCATGGTCACGGGTAACAACAGATTCTTCGCCCTCTCGCCCGATCGGGTGAAAGAACTGGGCCTTGAGCGCCGAGATCTCGTACGGCTATCGCCGCCGGGAAGCTCGCACCTGCGTGGGCTTGAGCTCACACGCGACGCGATGACGCGCCTTGGGCAGCAAGGTAAGTCGACCTGGCTGTTTCGCCCGACCGAAAGCCCATCCCACGCGGCGCGCGCCTATATTGAGGCCGGCCACCTTGCAGGCGTTGACGAAGCATACAAGTGCCGAGTGCGTAAGCCTTGGTATCGAGTTCCGCTCTTGCCGCCAGCGGACCTGTTGCTGACATGTATGAATGCCGATACGCCACGCCTGACGACAAACAGTGCTGGTGCGGGCCACCTGAACTCAGTTCACGGTGTCTACCTCAAGGAGAGTACGCGCGAGGTAGGGCGCGAACTCCTCCCCCTCGCGAGCTTGAACTCTGTCACGCTCCTTAGCGCAGAGATGGTGGGTCGGTCCTACGGCGGGGGCGTCCTCAAGTTGGAGCCACGAGAGGCAGATGTCTGGGGTATGCCATCCGCCCAACACATCGAGGCACGCGCCGATGATCTTCGCGGCATTCGACCGAAGGTAGCCCGGCTGCTGCGACAAGGGAGACTTGCCGATTCGGTGCAACTCGTGGATGAAGTTCTTCTTAGAGGGCCCGGCATGGTTTCCGAGGCGGACCTAAGTCGCGTGCGACAAGCCCACGCTGACATGACCTCAAGACGCATGGCGAGGGGACGTAGTGGCCACTGAATCAAGCGGGAAAGAGAAGGCGTGGTTCCTCTTCGATCGAATCGTTGCGGACGCAGCCCCGGGCGGCGTTTACACCAACCCATGGGTTCGTGAGGCCGACGGTCGGTTGCACTACGAGCCCGACTACGACACTTTGGTGCGGCTGCTTGGTGTCCCGCTCTACCTCGGAGTTGACACGCGGACGGGCGTGCCTGCGCTTTCGCTGGACGTGTGGTTGAGCTACGAACTTCGTCGAGCGGGATTCGACCCTGATGCGACCTGGCCGAGAGCTACCCATCCTCGGATTCTCCCGATGCCCGTCGCTAACCTGCTCAAAGCGGTTCCCGCGAAGGAGCGTGCCCTGCTCACTGCGCGTCTGACGAGGAGCGCTGCTGTGGCTGGAGTGACCTCAGCCAGCGCCAGCATCCTCGGGAAGAACTATCTCAAGCAGGTCGATGTCATCATGACTGATTGGGCCACCGGGCCTGAGCTCCTGATCTCAACGAAGAGGATGGACTCTTCATACGGGAAGAATGCCGCCAATCGTGTGGAGGAGTCCTACGGCGACGCAAAAAACTTGCGCCTCCGGCATCCCCTCGCGGCTCTTGGATTCGTGTTTGGGCTGCGTTCCGACATCTTGTACAAGGAGCCGGACACTGCCGAATGGCTGATAGACCTGCTCGGCAAGCTCGGGCGCGAGGATGACGCATACCACTCCACCTGTCTGGTGATGATTGAATATGCCGATTCGATCACTCCACCGGTGGACAGTGGCGAGGATGATGAAGATCCTCTTGTTGCGGCCGGGCTAGCAACCGACCAAGACGACCATGTTGAGATCTCGTATGTGCCACAGTCGGAAGTCGATCGCGCACTAGCGAACCTTCCGCCAGTAGGTATTCGCCATGATGCTGTCCCCGATCATCTAAGCCCATCGGTATTCCTCCCCAAGATGATTGAACGCGTGCTGGACACGACGCCGGTGAACCTGCATAAGGCGGCTCGCAAGAGGCGCATTGACGCCGGGTCGTCCGCAGCTCCCCTAGGGCGCGAACGGACATCGACCGCGCGAGCATGACCAGCGCGCGCTTGAGAGCCAGACCGGGGTCGGATAACGGCGGCCGTTAGCTCACCAAACGCACACCCGGCGGCTTCCGTGAGATCTACGCGCACGCCGATGGGATTCGCGAGGCAGTCCGTCGCTATAAGGACTAATGCGACAGGCGGTAGCAGCGCATCGGTTGGGAGTGGAAGTTAGCGGATTCCGCTTGCTCCGCGGTGGGGATCGGCCTCGAAACCCTCGTCAGCCCCGCCCGCCACTCACCTTCTTGAACCACACGCCAACCTGCGTTTGGAACAGCTCGCGCACCAGGTTGCTGTCGAGCGCACCGTCGACGCCTCGCAGTCGACCCTGCGTGAGCTCACCGCAGACCACCGCCCACGCGTACCCGATCGCCAGGGTGAAGGTGCTGGCGACGGTGCCCGAGATCGCACCGCCGATAATGGTTCCCGCTCCGGGGATGAACTTCAGGAGGCCGGCGACGGCGCTTCGTCCTGCCGCCGAGACGGCGACTGTTGCCGCGGTCGCTGCGATCGTGGCGGTCTCGACTCTGACGCCGTAGATCGCCGCGACCCTGGCCATCATCCCGAGCTGAATGGGGATGAGCACACCGGCGTCCGCAACGGGGATCGGAATAGCTCCGACCGTCAACGCCGCCGTGGCAGCCGCGCGGACAGCTGTTTGAGCTTGCTTGCGCTTTCTTGCCAGATCGACTTTCTGGGCGGCTGCGAACGCTGCTTCAACACCCTCGGGAGCAGCGCGAAACGTGGCATCCACGAGCTCCGTGAGCCCGTGCTGAACCTGGCCGGTGAACTCATCCGCCGTCGACATCACCAGGATCGGACGGCCTCCCACGATCGGCAGATCGAGCCCCGCGATGTGATCCGCCAGGGTCAGAGCGTCGGCGTGATACTCGCCGTTCCGCGACGGCACCTGCGTCAGGACGGCGACGACGGGCAGGCCGAGGTCGTGGAGCCGGCGGATGAACTCTGCTTCGGTGTCTTCGAACCTTCGGTCGGTCGCCCGGACGCAGTACCAGGCGACGTGGATCTGCTCGGAGAGCGGCCGTTGGCGCATCTTCTTCAGGTAGTCGCCGAGTTCGCGGATCAGCTCATCGGTGTCCTTGCCGATCTCGAGACCACGGGTGTCGAGCAGGCCCAGGAAGCCGGAACGATGGATGTAGAGATGCTCGTCCATCGTCACGGGCTCGCCGACGCCGGTGGGAGCGACCTCCTCGCCGAAGATCGCGTTGATCAGCGTCGACTTCCCGACACCCGTCTTGCCGAAGATGGCGAGGTTGAAGCGGCCGATCTCGTCCGCCTGCTCTTTCCACTGACTGCGGAACTCGTCTTCAGAGAAGGTCTCTCCCGTCATTGCGCACTCCCTCTGAGGTCGTAGCCCCGGTCCCCGAGGCGTCGCGCCCCTCGCTGGGGACTAGCGTATCGAGAGGTGGTAGCGCAGGCCCTGTCTCAGTCGCAGGCGATCCCGTCACCGTCGCGGTCGAGGTCGTACACATCCGGCCCGACCACCTGCAGCGGCCCGTGCACATACGCCGGCCCGTTCCCGCTCCCACCCGCGCAGTCCACATCCGACGCGATCGGCACGCACACCCCGGCATAGCTCGAGTGGCACTCGGCGGCGGGCTGCACCAGAGGCACGGGTGCGGGAGCAGGCTGTCGTGTCCCGTTCGACGTGACCTCATTCACCGGCGCGACGGTGACGACCTCGCCGAGGACTTCGCGCGACACTTCCACACCATCGACGTACGTCACGTGGTAGGTGGTGACCTTGGTTCCGTCGACACCGACTGTCGTGATGGCGGTCTGTCCGACGTCGAGCTGCGGATCGTCGGCCGTCGTCCGCTCGAAAGGAACCACCGTCGACTCTTCGACCTCCTCGAAGGTGGTGGGCTTGGGAGAGGGGGTCGGCTTCTCCGTCTGCGCGGAGACGAACGGCTTGGCGTCCGACGACGACCCCGAGCTCGTCGTGTCCGAACTCGGTCCGCCGAGGGCAGCGTTCGCTCCGGACCCCGCGAACATCAGAACGAACGCGATCCCCAGAGCAGCCCATGCCGCTCCGCGCGAGCGCACGCGAAAGAGCTTCGCCGAGCCACGCACGATCCCATAGATGGCGACGAAGAAGAGCACCAACCCGGCGAGCATCATGATCACGCCCAGGCTGCGGGTGAGGAGGAGGATCGCGAGCACCACCGCTCCCACTATGAGGACGACCTTCATCCGAGAGGACTTCACCTGGGCGGGAGCGGCATCGACGGGGGTCACGGCGACAGCCGCAGTCGGCGCCTGCCCCAGGGGTGCGGTGTGCACCGTCCATTGAGTGCCGTCCCACCAGCGCTGCTGCTGTGCGGGGTGCTCCGGGTCGGCGTACCAACCCTGGGGTGCTGCAGGCATCTTTGCCATCCTTCTGCTCAGGCTCTGGCCGAACACTACCGATATTCCAGCAAGCAGGGGAGAGTTCGATCGCGGGCGCCAGCACCCGCGCTCTTTCCTCTCTCCACCCGCTGCGCCATCATGAGACGACCACCCCCCAAGGAGGCCCTCATGTCGCTCGCACCGACCACGCCGGCAACGGCCGCCGCCACAGGCCTCCCTGGCATCGCGATCATCGCGGAGATCCGCCGCGTCCTGGTCACAGCACTGCTCGCCGTCTTCGTGTACTCCTCAGTCATGGTCGCCAGCAGGAGCTATTGCCCTGGTGGCTTCGACGGGAGCGGCGGCTTCATCGACTCGGAGGGACAGTCGACCGACCAGGCGCCCGTGTGCATCGATCTGGCGCTCCGTCCCAGCCCCCTGATCTACATCGGCATCGCCGCGATCGTGCTGATCACTCTCGGACGTGTGATGAAGGCGAGCGACGAACGCTCGGCCCTCAAGACACTGAACCGCGCGTCGATCGGAGTAGCGGCACTCGTGGTCCTCGCGATCGTCGTCTCCCTCGTCTGGTTCTTCCTGATCCCCATGGAGGAGTTCACCTCCGGCTCCTGGACGGTCTTCAGCCCGTTCCCCTTCGGCACCATCGACGTCACGACGACGCCGCTGACCGTCGAGTGACGCACCGCAAGGCCAGGAGAGTGCAGGGAACCGTCGGGCCAGGAGTGCGACACGCCCGGCGGTCGGCCTAGATTTGCCCGATCCCCGGGATCCGCGTAACTTATTACTTGTTCGCCCCAAACGGTTGAGCGGAGGTCCTCGGACCGGCTCCCGTCAAGCAGCTAACACCTCCCGAATCCCAGACACTCACTGAGTGAACAGGATGAAGGTGCTGATCCGTTCCCACGGTCAGGCCGAGAAAAACTCGGACTTGACAACGGAAACGAGATCGGTAAGATAGAGAAGTTGCCCTTCGGGCCTGGCTGTGATGGCTGGGTCGTGGGAGCATCCGATCCTTGAGAACTCAACAGCGTGCACTTGTCAAATGCCAAATTATCCTCGTCTAGCTTCGGCTAGTTGAGAATTCCTTTGGATCAAAGACCAACTCCTTCCGGGGGTTGGCAATGGATGAAGTCAGCAATGAATTTGTCTCTTTGGTCAGCATCAAACTCGCTGCGTCACCGTTTTCCCGGTGGGGTATGCATTTCTTTTTTACGGAGAGTTTGATCCTGGCTCAGGATGAACGCTGGCGGCGTGCTTAACACATGCAAGTCGAACGGTGAACACGGAGCTTGCTCTGTGGGATCAGTGGCGAACGGGTGAGTAACACGTGAGCAACCTGCCCCTGACTCTGGGATAAGCGCTGGAAACGGCGTCTAATACTGGATATGTGACGTGACCGCATGGTCTGCGTCTGGAAAGAATTTCGGTTGGGGATGGGCTCGCGGCCTATCAGCTTGTTGGTGAGGTAATGGCTCACCAAGGCGTCGACGGGTAGCCGGCCTGAGAGGGTGACCGGCCACACTGGGACTGAGACACGGCCCAGACTCCTACGGGAGGCAGCAGTGGGGAATATTGCACAATGGGCGCAAGCCTGATGCAGCAACGCCGCGTGAGGGACGACGGCCTTCGGGTTGTAAACCTCTTTTAGCAGGGAAGAAGCGAAAGTGACGGTACCTGCAGAAAAAGCGCCGGCTAACTACGTGCCAGCAGCCGCGGTAATACGTAGGGCGCAAGCGTTATCCGGAATTATTGGGCGTAAAGAGCTCGTAGGCGGTTTGTCGCGTCTGCTGTGAAATCCGGAGGCTCAACCTCCGGCCTGCAGTGGGTACGGGCAGACTAGAGTGCGGTAGGGGAGATTGGAATTCCTGGTGTAGCGGTGGAATGCGCAGATATCAGGAGGAACACCGATGGCGAAGGCAGATCTCTGGGCCGTAACTGACGCTGAGGAGCGAAAGGGTGGGGAGCAAACAGGCTTAGATACCCTGGTAGTCCACCCCGTAAACGTTGGGAACTAGTTGTGGGGTCCATTCCACGGATTCCGTGACGCAGCTAACGCATTAAGTTCCCCGCCTGGGGAGTACGGCCGCAAGGCTAAAACTCAAAGGAATTGACGGGGACCCGCACAAGCGGCGGAGCATGCGGATTAATTCGATGCAACGCGAAGAACCTTACCAAGGCTTGACATATACGAGAACGGGCCAGAAATGGTCAACTCTTTGGACACTCGTAAACAGGTGGTGCATGGTTGTCGTCAGCTCGTGTCGTGAGATGTTGGGTTAAGTCCCGCAACGAGCGCAACCCTCGTTCTATGTTGCCAGCACGTAATGGTGGGAACTCATGGGATACTGCCGGGGTCAACTCGGAGGAAGGTGGGGATGACGTCAAATCATCATGCCCCTTATGTCTTGGGCTTCACGCATGCTACAATGGCCGGTACAAAGGGCTGCAATACCGCGAGGTGGAGCGAATCCCAAAAAGCCGGTCCCAGTTCGGATTGAGGTCTGCAACTCGACCTCATGAAGTCGGAGTCGCTAGTAATCGCAGATCAGCAACGCTGCGGTGAATACGTTCCCGGGTCTTGTACACACCGCCCGTCAAGTCATGAAAGTCGGTAACACCTGAAGCCGGTGGCCTAACCCTTGTGGAGGGAGCCGTCGAAGGTGGGATCGGTAATTAGGACTAAGTCGTAACAAGGTAGCCGTACCGGAAGGTGCGGCTGGATCACCTCCTTTCTAAGGAGCATCTGACACTTTCGGGTGTCCAGAACCCAGATCGAGAACGTTCGTTTCTCGCTGGGAGCTCATGGGTGGAACATTTGACATGGTGCGAAGGATGTTGTTCTTCTCTAGTACGCCACTTCGGTGGTTGGAACGGGGAGGGTGGCGGATGTCGCACCTGCACGCTGTTGGGTCCTGAGGGACCGGATGCGGATCTTTCGGGATCTGGTCTGAACCTCTGGGCCTCTTTCTGTTTCCCCCGTGTGGGGTTGTGGATAGGGGCACCGCCCGTACTTTGAGAACTACACAGTGGACGCGAGCATCTTGCAGCTGGCTTCGGTCAGTTGCACAAGATGATCTTAAAGATCATTAGTCAATTTCAGATTCCATCTTCGGATGGGGTCGAGTTTTTGATTCAAACTCATGTGATTTCAAGTCTTTAAGAGCAAACGGTGGATGCCTTGGCATCTGGAGCCGAAGAAGGACGTAGCAATCTGCGATAAGCCTCGGGGAACTGATAAGCAAGTTTTGATCCGAGGGTGTCCGAATGGGGAAACCCCGCTGGGCGGCGTGCCGACCTAGTGACTCCCGCCTGAATATATAGGGCGGGTAGAGGGAACGTGGGGAAGTGAAACATCTCAGTACCCACAGGAAGAGAAAGCAACCGCGATTCCGTTAGTAGTGGCGAGCGAAACCGGAACAGGCTAAACCTAGCGTGTGTGATAGCCGGCAGGCGTTGCACGTTGGGGGTTGTGGGACTTTTCAGTCATCTCTGCCGAGGTGGCGGCGTTACAAGAAGGTATAGACGAACGGTCTTGAAAGGCCGGTCATAGAGGGTGCCAACCCCGTAGTCGAAATGCCTCTCTTGGCGCGAAGAGTATCCCAAGTAGCACGGGGCCCGTGAAATCCCGTGTGAATCTGTCAGGACCACCTGATAAGCCTAAATACTCCCAGATGACCGATAGCGGACAAGTACCGTGAGGGAAAGGTGAAAAGTACCCCGGGAGGGGAGTGAAATAGTACCTGAAACCGTTTGCTTACAAACCGTTGGAGCCTCCTTAGTAGGGGTGACAGCGTGCCTTTTGAAGAATGAGCCTGCGAGTTAGCGATATGTGGCGAGGTTAACCCGTGTGGGGTAGCCGTAGCGAAAGCGAGTCTGAATAGGGCGATTCAGTCGCATGTCCTAGACCCGAAGCGAAGTGATCTATCCATGGCCAGGTTGAAGCGACGGTAAGACGTCGTGGAGGACCGAACCCACTTAGGTTGAAAACTGAGGGGATGAGCTGTGGATAGGGGTGAAAGGCCAATCAAACTTCGTGATAGCTGGTTCTCTCCGAAATGCATTTAGGTGCAGCGTTGCGTGTTTCTTGCCGGAGGTAGAGCTACTGGATGGCCGATGGGCCCTACAAGGTTACTGACGTCAGCCAAACTCCGAATGCCGGTAAGTGAGAGCGCAGCAGTGAGACTGTGGGGGATAAGCTTCATAGTCGAGAGGGAAACAACCCAGACCACCAACTAAGGTCCCAAAGCGCGTGCTAAGTGGGAAAGGATGTGGAGTTGCCTTGACAACCAGGAGGTTGGCTTAGAAGCAGCCACCCTTGAAAGAGTGCGTAATAGCTCACTGGTCAAGTGATTCCGCGCCGACAATGTAACGGGGCTCAAGCACGCCACCGAAGTTGTGGCATTGACATTATTGGTAGGCCTTCGTGGTCCAGCCGTGTTGATGGGTAGGAGAGCGTCGTGTGGCCAGCGAAGCGGCGGTGTAAACCAGCCGTGGAGGCTACACGAGTGAGAATGCAGGCATGAGTAGCGAATGACGTGTGAGAAACACGTCCTCCGAAAGACCAAGGGTTCCAGGGTCAAGCTAATCTTCCCTGGGTAAGTCGGGACCTAAGGCGAGGCCGACAGGCGTAGTCGATGGACAACGGGTTGATATTCCCGTACCGGCGAAGAACCGCCCAAGCTAATCCAGTAGTGCTAAGTGTCTGAATCCCAGTGACTGATCCCTTCGGGGTGACGCTCTGGGCCTAGCGCACGACCCCATTCTGGTGCGGTTAGCGTATTAACAGGTGTGACGCAGGAAGGTAGCCCAAGCCAGGCGATGGTTGTCCTGGTGCAAGTGCGTAGGCCGAGTCGTAGGCAAATCCGCGATTCACATAGGCTGAGACACGATGCGGATAAAAAGTGGGTGATCCTATGCTGCCAAGAAAAGCATCGACGCGAGGTTCTAGCCGCCCGTACCCCAAACCGACTCAGGTGGTCAGGTAGAGAATACCAAGGAGATCGAGAGAATCGTGGTTAAGGAACTCGGCAAAATGCCCCCGTAACTTCGGGAGAAGGGGGGCCTTCGGCGTATAGGGATTTACTCCCGAAAGCGTTTGGAGGCCGCAGAGACTAGTGGGTAGCGACTGTTTACTAAAAACACAGGTCCGTGCCAAGTCGCAAGACGATGTATACGGACTGACGCCTGCCCGGTGCTGGAAGGTTAAGAGGACCGGTTAGCCGCAAGGCGAAGCTGAGAATTTAAGCCCCAGTAAACGGCGGTGGTAACTATAACCATCCTAAGGTAGCGAAATTCCTTGTCGGGTAAGTTCCGACCTGCACGAATGGCGTAACGACTTCCCAACTGTCTCAACCGCGAACTCGGCGAAATTGCATTACGAGTAAAGATGCTCGTTACGCGCAGCAGGACGGAAAGACCCCGTGACCTTTACTACAGCTTGGTATTGGTGTTCGGTGTGGCTTGTGTAGGATAGGTGGGAGACTTTGAAGCATGGACGCTAGTTCGTGTGGAGTCATTGTTGAAATACCACTCTGGTCACTCTGGATATCTAACTTCGAACCGTAATCCGGTTCAGGGACAGTGCCTGGTGGGTAGTTTAACTGGGGCGGTTGCCTCCCAAAAAGTAACGGAGGCGCCCAAAGGTTCCCTCAACCTGGTTGGCAATCAGGTGTCGAGTGTAAGTGCACAAGGGAGCTTGACTGTGAGACTGACAGGTCGAGCAGGGACGAAAGTCGGGACTAGTGATCCGGCAGTGGCTTGTGGAAGCGCTGTCGCTCAACGGATAAAAGGTACCTCGGGGATAACAGGCTGATCTTGCCCAAGAGTCCATATCGACGGCATGGTTTGGCACCTCGATGTCGGCTCGTCGCATCCTGGGGCTGGAGTAGGTCCCAAGGGTTGGGCTGTTCGCCCATTAAAGCGGTACGCGAGCTGGGTTTAGAACGTCGTGAGACAGTTCGGTCCCTATCCGCTGCGCGCGTAGGAAATTTGAGAGGATCTGACCCTAGTACGAGAGGACCGGGTTGGACGAACCTCTGGTGTGTCAGTTGTTCCGCCAGGAGCACCGCTGATTAGCTACGTTCGGGATGGATAACCGCTGAAAGCATCTAAGCGGGAAGCCGGCCTCAAGATGAGATTTCCATACCTTCGGGTGAGAGGCTCCCAGCCAGACTACTGGGTTGATAGGCCAGATGTGGAAGTGCAGTAATGCATGCAGCTGACTGGTACTAATAAGCCGATGACTTGATAACACACCGTTTGTTGGTGCTACGCGTCCACTGAGTGGTTCTCGATGTACGGTCGAGAACCGCATAACAACAATGACTTTGTTATGTGTTTGATTGAAACATCAATAGTGTTTCGGCGGCCATAGCGTGAGGGAAACGCCCGGTTACATTCCGAACCCGGAAGCTAAGCCTCACAGCGCCGATGGTACTGCAGGGGGGACCCTGTGGGAGAGTAGGACACCGCCGGACTCCTTTTAGACAAGAAGGCCACCCAATGCTGGGTGGCTTTCTTGCGTTGTGCTCGAGGAGAGCACGAAGAGCCATCCCTCGTGGGGTGGCTCTTCTGCGTTGACACGACCGTCGCAACGCAGTTCAGCGCTTCAGGCGTGCCTCGAGCATGGCCGCGCACTCCTGCACAGCGGCAGCGAGCAGGTCCTCATCCGGATCCGCACGGCCCCACGTCACCGCCACCGCGGCAACCGGCCAGCCGGCAGCATCGAGAACTGCGGCCCCCACACTGCGCAGCCCGTCCGCGATCTCACTGTTCTCCGTCGCATATCCCCTCGTCCGCACATCGCGGAGCAGTTCGCGCAGTTCGCGCGGCGTCCGAGGTCCGAGTCCCGTGCGATCGGGGAACGCCGAGACGTCCGGATAGAGCGCCCGCACCTGTTCGCGGGGGAGCGCCGCCAGCATCGCGCGGCCCGAAGCCGTGAGGTGCGCGGGAAGCCGCACACCCACATCCGTCACCAACGCCGGCCTCCGAGGTGCGCGTTCCTCGACGATGTACAGCACATCCCCACCGCTCATCACCGCCAGGTGCGCGCTCTCCCCCAACCGGTCCGAGAGCGCAGCCACCAGAGGACGGCCCCTTCGCGCCAAAGGCTGTTGGCGGGTGTAACCGCCGGCGAGCTCGAAAGCTGAGGTGCCGAGCCCCCAGCGTCTCTCCTCGCGCAGGTGCAGCACGAATCCGTGAGCGGCCAGGGTGGTGAGCAGGTGATAAACCGTGGACCGGGGCAGTTCGAGCTCGCGCGCGATCGCCGACGCCGCCACGGGCGCGGGCCGTCCGGCGAGATAGCTCAGGATGCGGAGCGTGTTCTCCGCCGCAGGCACCTGCGCGGTCGGCACTTCCGCCGCAGGCATCTGCGCGGTCGGCTGCTGCGCGGTCAGCGCTTCCACCGCCGGCACCTCCACCTCCGGCACCTGAGGGCTCTTCGCGTTGTCTGGGATCACAGACACAGCATTGCACGAACGGGTGTCCCCGGCCACACGTCGGGTGTGGAATCGAACCATGACTGAACTCGCCCCCGTGCTGGTCGGAGCGGCCCCGCTGTCTCCCGCCGATGTCGTCGCCGTCGTCCGTCGCAACGCACCAGTGCAGCTCGACGCGGATGCGCTCGCGCGCGTCGCCGACACCCGTCGCGTGATCGACGGTCTCGCGGCGGACCCGAACCCGCACTACGGCGTGTCCACCGGGTTCGGCGCTCTCGCGACCACCTTCATCGCCCCCGACCGTCGCATGCAGCTGCAGGCCAGCCTGATCCGCTCGCACGCCGCGGGCACCGGGGCCGAGGTCGAGCGCGAGGTCGTGCGCGGACTCCAGCTCCTGCGGCTGCAGACCCTCGCCTCCGGCCGCACCGGCGTGCGTCCGGTCGTCGTCGAGACCTACGCCGCGCTGCTCAACGAGGGCATCACGCCTGTCGTCCGCGAGTACGGCTCGCTCGGCTGCTCCGGCGACCTCGCACCTCTCGCCCACATCGCCCTGGCTGCGATGGGGGAGGGAGAGGTCCGCGATGCATCCGGCGCATTGCTCCCCGCCACCGAGGCCCTCGCCGCCGCCGGCATCGAGCCGCTCACCCTCGTCGAGAAGGAGGGGCTCGCGCTCATCAACGGCACCGACGGCATGCTCGGCATGCTGGTGCTCGCACTCCACGACCTCGAGACGCTCCTGCTCACCGCCGACCTCGCCGCGGCGATGTCGGTCGAGTCGCAGCTCGGCACCGACGCGGTGTTCGCGGCTGACCTGATGGCGCTTCGTGCGCAGACGGGTCAGGCCGAATCCGCCGCCAACCTGCGAGCATTCCTCGGTGACTCCCCCATGGTCGCGAGCCACAAGGGGCCCGACGACGGCCGGGTGCAGGATGCCTACTCGCTGCGCTGCTCGCCCCAGGTGCATGGCGCCGCGCGCGACACCCTCGCCCATGCGACACTGATCGCCGGACGCGAGCTCGCCAGTGTCATCGACAACCCCGTCATCACCCTCGACGGACGCATCGAGTCGAACGGCAACTTCCACGGGGCTCCGGTCGCCGCTGTGCTCGACTTCCTCGCGATCTCGGTCGCCGACGTCGCCTCGGTCTCCGAGCGTCGCACCGACCGCGCACTCGACCCGGCCCGCAGCCACGGACTCCCGCCGTTCCTCGCAGACGAGGTCGGTGTCGACTCCGGCCTCATGATCGCGCAGTACGCGGCCGCCGGAATCGTCTCCGAGCTCAAGCGCCTCGCGGTGCCGGCATCCGTCGACTCGATCCCCTCTTCCGCGATGCAGGAGGATCACGTCTCCATGGGATGGGCGGCCGCCCGCAAACTGCGCCGGGCGATCGACGGCCTCGGCCGCGTGCTCGCGATCGAGATCCTCACCGGCGCCCGCGCCCTCGACCTGCGCGCCCCGCTGCAGGCCGGACCCGCGACCGGAGCCGTGCGCGACCTGGTCCGCACCGTGGCCGACGGCCCCGGACCCGACCGCTTCCTCTCGCCGGAGATGGAAGCCGTCACCGCCCTCGTCCAGTCGGGCGACGTCGCCCGCATCGCAAAGGAGCACGCTCATGGCTGAGTCCACCGCATCCGACACCACCGCATCCGACACCTCCGCATCCGACGCTCCGGTCTCGGGATCCCGCGTCGTCCGGGCCGCCCGGGGCAACCAGCGCACCGCGAAGAGCTGGGGCGCGGAAGCCGCCAAGCGCATGCTGATGAATAACCTCGACCCCGAGGTGGCCGAGCACCCCGAAGACCTGGTGGTCTACGGCGGCACCGGCAAGGCCGCCCGCAGCTGGGACGCATACGACGCGATCGTGCGCACCCTCGACGAGCTCGAGCCCGACGAGACCCTGCTGGTGCAGTCGGGCAAGCCGGTCGGCGTCTTCCGCACGCACGAGTGGGCACCGCGTGTACTCATCGCCAACTCGAACCTGGTGGGCGACTGGGCGACCTGGCCGGAGTTCCGCAAGCTCGAAGAGCTCGGCCTCATCATGTACGGGCAGATGACCGCCGGATCCTGGATCTACATCGGCACGCAGGGCATCCTGCAGGGCACCTACGAGACGTTCGCCGCCGTCGCCCGCTCGCTCGGCCGCGACTCGCTCCGTGGCACGCTCACCCTCACGGGCGGAGCCGGCGGGATGGGCGGTGCCCAGCCGCTGGCCGTCACCATGAACGACGGGGCGGTGCTGATCGTCGACGTCGACGAGTCCCGTCTCATCCGGCGCGTGGAGCACGGCTACCTCGACGAGTACACGACCGACCTCGACGCGGCCGTCGCCCGCGTGGTCGCCGCCAAGGAGGCGGGCGACGCCCTCTCGGTCGGCGTGGTCGGCAACGCGGCCGAGGTGTTCCCCGAGCTGCGGCGTCGCGGTGTGCCGATCGACATCGTGACCGACCAGACCAGCGCCCACGACCCGCTCGCCTACCTCCCGCTCGGCATCGCCGTGGCGGACTGGAAGGCGGAAGCCGAGCGCGACCCCGAGGAGTTCACCCGCCGCTCGCGTGCGTCGATGGCCGCTCACGTCGAGGCGATGGTGGCGTTCCAGGATGCGGGGGCCGCGGTGTTCGACTACGGCAACTCGATCCGTGCCGAAGCGCAGCTGGGCGGTTTCGCCCGCGCGTTCGAGTTCCCCGGATTCGTGCCGGCGTACATTCGCCCGCAGTTCGAGGAAGGACGCGGACCGTTCCGCTGGGCAGCGCTCTCCGGCGACCCGGAAGACATCTACAAGACCGACCGCGCGATCGCCGAGCTCTTCCCCGAAGATGCCGCCCTGCACCGCTGGCTCGAGAAGGCCGGCGAGAAGGTGCACTTCGAGGGGCTGCCCGCCCGCATCTGCTGGCTCGGCTACAAGGAGCGCCACCTCGCCGGACTCAAGTTCAACGAGATGGTCGCGTCGGGCGAGCTGTCAGCTCCGATCGTGATCGGGCGCGACCACCTCGACTCCGGCTCCGTGGCATCGCCGTACCGCGAGACCGAGGCGATGAAGGACGGCTCCGACGCGATCGCCGACTGGCCGCTGCTGAACGCGCTGCTCAACACGGCCTCCGGCGCCTCGTGGGTGTCGCTGCACCACGGCGGCGGTGTCGGCATCGGCCGCTCCATCCACGCCGGTCAGGTCACCGTCGCCGACGGCACGGAACTCGCGGCCGAGAAGCTGGAGCGCGTGCTGACGAACGACCCGGGTACCGGCGTGATGCGTCACGTCGACGCCGGCTATGAGCACGCCCGCGAGGTCGCCCGCGAGCGCGGCCTCAAGGTCCCGATGCTCTGACAGGCTCAGGACATGGCAACGCTCATCACGAACATCGCGGAACTGACCACGAACGTCGCCACCGGCGACGACATCACCGGCACCCTCACCGATGCCGCGGTGCTGATCGAGCGCGGGCGGATCGCCTGGGTCGGTGCCGCCGCAGAGGCGCCGGAAGCCGATGAGGTCGTGGACGCCGGGGAGTGTGCGATGATCCCCGGATTCGTCGACAGCCACAGCCACCTCGTCTTCGGGGGCGACCGCGCGGCCGAGTTCGAGGCGCGCATGGCGGGGCAGAAGTACGCCGCCGGCGGCATCCGCTCCACCGTCGCCGCCACCCGCGCCGCGAGCGATGACGAGCTGCGCGCACGTCTGCGGGGCTTCCTCGACGAGATGCTCGCACAGGGCACCACGACGGTCGAGATCAAGAGCGGCTACGGGCTGAGCGTCGCCGACGAGGAGCGCCTGGTGCGCCTGGCCGCCGAGGTGACGCCCGAGGTGACATTCCTCGGGGCGCACGTCGTCCCGGCGGAGTACGCCGACCGCGCCGACGAGTACGTCGATCTGGTCACGGGTCCCATGCTCGACGCCTGCGCTGCGCACGCGAAGTGGATCGACGTCTTCTGCGAGACCGGTGCGTTCACGGTGGCGCAGTCGCGGCGCGTGCTGGAGGCGGGCATCGCGCGCGGACTCGCGCCCCGCGTGCACGCGAGCCAGCTCGGCCCGGGCGAGGGCGTGCGTCTGGCCGTCGAGCTCGGCGCGGCATCCATCGACCACGGCACGTACCTGACGGATGCCGACATCGATGCCCTCGCCGGATCCGACACCGTGCTCACGCTGCTGCCGGGAGTCGAGTTCTCGACGCGGCAGCCGTATCCGGACGCGCGCCGTCTGATCGACGCGGGAGTGACCGTGGCGCTGGCGTGCGACACGAACCCGGGCTCGAGCTTCACCTCATCGATGCCGTTCTGCATCGCGGTCGCCGTGCGCGACATGGGGATGACCCCGGCCGAAGCCGTGTGGGCGGCGACCGCCGGCGGCGCGAAGGCGCTGCGTCGGGACGACATCGGCGTGATCGCGCCCGGTGCCAGGGCCGACCTCGTGATGCTGGACGCACCGACGCGCATCCACCTCGCCTACCGTCCGGGAGTGCCGCTCGTGCGCACCGTCTGGAAGGACGGCCGGACGATCGGCTGAGGCCGAACCCCCGCCGACCGCCCAACCGCCGACCGCCCAACCGCCGAACGCTCAGCCGATCGACCCGCTCAGCCGATCGACCCGCTTCAGCTCAGAGCCTGCGCGACGACGACCGCGGCTGCGGCCGACCATGCCTGCGGGCGGCAGGCCGCGGGATAGGGAAGGGGCGCGCCACCGGGAACGAGGGCATCGCCCGCGTGCAGCTCGGGAACGCGGTACTCGAAGCCCTCCGCGAGGTCGAGCAGCTGCTCGGCGACCATCCGCGCGTCGGTGTCGAGCCCGGCGCGCATCATGCCGTGCACGGCGATCGCGGTGTCATGTGCCCAGACGCTGCCGCCGTGATAGCTCAGCGGCCAGTAGCCGGCGGCTTCGGTCGACATCGTGCGGATGCCGTAGCCGCTCGACATGCTCGGTGCGGTCAGCAGCGCCGCACAGGCCTGTTCCTCCTCCGGGTCGAGGATGCCCGTGCCGATCAGGTGTCCGATGTTGCTCGTGAGGGTGTCGACAGGGGCGCCGTGCGCGTCGAGGGCGATGGCCGGGTAGCGGCCCTCGGGCGTGGTCACCCAGTAGGCGGCGCGGAAGCGTGAGCGAAGATCTGCGGCCCACGTACGGAGCTCGGCCGCGCCGGGTTCACCGAACGTGTCGAGCAGGTCGGCACCACGGATGGCGGCTTCGTAGGCGTAGCCCTGCACCTCGCTCAGGGCGATGGGGCCCTCGGCCAGGCGCCCGTCGCGCCACTGGATCGAGTCGCCAGAGTCCTTCCACCCCTGGTTCGCGAGGCCGTGGCCCGACTCGTCCGCATAGTCGATGAAGCCGCTGCCCGACGCGTCGCCGTGCACCGTCATCCAGGTGAGCGCCGCCCGAAGAGCCGGGAGCAATGCCCGCACCTCGCGCTCGGACATCCCCTCGGCATGGGCGTCGGCGAGCAGGCAGACCCAGAGCGGAGTCGCGTCGACGGTGCCGTAGTACAGCGGCGGCAGATGCACGCCCTCGTTGGGCAGCGAGAGGGCGCCGCTCCGCAGCTCGTGCGCGATCTTGCCCGGAGCCTCGGCCGTCGACGCATCGTGCGCGGTGCCCTGCAGGCGCGCCAGCACGCGCAGGGTGGAGGCCGCCATGTCGGGGTCGATCGCGAGCGCGAGCCGTGCGGCCCAGAGCGAGTCCCGTCCGAACAGCGTGAAGAACCAGGGCGCTCCGGCGGCGTAGAACGCGTCCTCCGGGTGCGCGGGCAGGGCGAGGCGGAGCGCGGAAAGATCCGCGGTTGCCTGCTCCATCCAGCGCGCCGCGCGCGAGTCGGCGGGAACGGTCGGCTGCGGCGCGCGCGACGGCAGCGCGGCGGTGACGACGAGGGAGGGGTCGTCGAGGTCAACCGTCCAGACCACGGCGGCAGAGCCTCGCGGTGGGACCACCACATCCCACCGCAGCACCAAGGCGTCTCCGTCCTCGGCCACCGTGGCCTCGGGGGCGGTGAGCGCGAACGACGCCTCTCCCGCGCGGCAGACGGATCCGTCCCAGGTCCAGGCCGCATCGGCGGCGAGCCCGGCCTTGACCTGCTGCATCGGCGCGAAGTCCGGGACCATGCGCACGGTGAGGGTCATCGGAACCGGGGTGCCGAGGTGCGACGCGACCGTGATCCGCTCGGAGAAGGCACCGGCGGCGACCCGCCGGTCGCGATCCATCCGCACCTTCGGATCGGCCGATTCGTCGTCGAGCCCGCGGAGCAGATCCGTCAGGAGCGCCTGCTGCGGCACCGGCGACGTGCATCCGATGGATTCGAGCGCGGTGCCGTCGACCGTGGTCTCGATGCTCCGGATGTGTCGCACGTCGCCGTGGTAGATGCCGTGGATCGGAGCGGTGCCCATGCGGCCGACATCGTCGGACCATGCCTGGGTCGGTGCCTCGAGCATGATCACGGCGTCGTCCAGCAGCGGCTGGAGGGGCGGGGTGGGGGTCATTCCTTGACGGCTCCTTCTGTGGAGTTCATGATGCGGCGCTGGAAGACGAAGAACATCACGGCGACGGGGATCGTCATGATGAGTGCGGCCGCCAGCTTGAGCGGGTACTGGGTGCCCTGGCTGAGTCCGCCGCTGGCCAGGGATGCGACGCCCTTGGTCAGGGTCGTCAGGGCGGGGTCGTTGGTGGACACGATGAAGTGGCTGAGCTCGTTCCAGGAGCCCTGGAACGACAGGATCACAATCGTCACGAGCGCCGGCGTCGCCATCGGCAGCACCACCGACCAGAACAGCCGGAACGTGCCGGCACCGTCGATGCGGGCCTGCTCCTCGACCGACTCGGGGATCGACTCGAAGAAGTTCTTCATGATGAACACCCCTGCCGCGTCGACGAGCAGCGGCAGGATCATCCCGGCATACGAGTTGAAGATGCCGAGCTGGTTGATCACGAGGAACTTGGGGATCAGCAGCACGACGGTCGGCACCGACATCACGGCGACCAGGGCGGCGAAGACGACACCCCGCCCGCGGAAGCGGAGTCGAGCCAGTGCGTACCCGGCGAGCGAGTTGAAGAACACGCGCCCGGCCGTGACGAAGATCGTCACGATCGCGCTGTTCACGAACCACGAGGGGAAGTCGGAGTTGCGGAACAGGCGCTCGTACGCGGCGAACGTCCACACGTCGGGGATGAGCGTGATCCCACTGGACGCGGCATCCTCATCGGTCTTGAAGCTCGTCGCGACCTGGATCAGGAAGGGATAGATGTAGATGACCGCGAGGATGATCAGCAGCGCGTAGAGCGCGATCTGCCAGGTCAGCTGCTTCGACGAGAGCCGCCTCATGACGAGGCTCCCTTCGACGAGGAAGATGACGCGTACGAGGACGAGGACGCGTACGCGCGGATGCGACGCTTCGAGACCGGCCGATCACGCAGCACCCATCGCTGCAGGAGCGTGAAGATCACGATGATGACGAACAGGATGAACGCGATAGCCGCTCCCTGCCCCCACTCCTGGTTCTGGAACGCGGTCTGGTACGAGAGGTAGGCCGGGGTGAGCGTGGTCTTGCTCGGTGCTCCCCTGGTGCCCGTGTAGATCTGGTCGAACACCTGCCAGCAGCCGATGAGGCCGAGGGTGAGCACGGTGAACAGGGTCGGGCGCAGCTGGGGCAACGTGATGCGCCAGAACCGCTGCCAGCCGTTCGCGCCGTCCATCATGGCGGCCTCGTCGACGTCGGCGCCGAGGTTCTGAAGACCGGCGAGGAAGATGAGCATGAACGTTCCGGAGGTCGTGAAGATCGCCATCAGGATGTACGCGCTCATCGCGACGGAGGGGCCGGCGAGCCATTCCCACCACGACACTCCGAGCGCGCCGCCCTGGGTGAGGGCCGATGGGCCGGCATCGACGCCGACCGTGCCGAGCGCCAGATGCAGGATGCCGCGTGGGTCGTTGAACCAGTTGGGGCCGTTGATGCCGAACCAGGAGAGCACATCGTTGACGGCTCCGCTCGAGGTGAAGAGGAACATCCACAGCACGGTGATCGCGACGGTGCTGGTCACGGAGGGGAAGTAATAGGCGGTGCGGAAGAATCCCCGGCCACGGAGCATGGCGCGGTTCACGAGGATCGCGAGGAACAGTGCGAGCGCGGTCTGCAGCGGGACGACGAGCAGCACGTACCAGGCGTTGTTGCGCAGCGACGTGCCGAAATCCTTGGTCGCGAGACCGCCGTCGGTGAGGACGGCGGCGAAGTTGTCGGCGCCGACGAACGAGACCGAGCCGGAGAGCGGGCTGCCGCGACCGCCCCAGTCCGAGACGCTCACCCAGAGCGCCATGAGGACGGGGATGAGGAGGAAGACGCCGAGGATCACGATCACCGGCGCCGTGAACAGCCATCCGGCTGCCGCCTCGCCGCGGCGGAGCCCGGAGGCCCTGCCGCGGCGAGGCGCTGCCTTGATCGCCATGGCTACTTGACGACCGCTTCGAGGTTCGACTGGACGGAGTCGAGGATCGTCTTCGGGTCGGACGTCTTCAGCGACTCGAGCTGCGAGTTGAAGTCGGCGATGACGTCGGCGGTCCCGGCCTGGTTCGGCGGGAACTGCGCGTACTCCGCGCCTGCGAGGAACGGCTCCAGCTCGGGGTTCGCCGAGGTCCAGTCCGCGGCGGCGGACTTGATGGACGGCATCGGACCGAATGCCTTCGAGAAGGCGAGCTGGCTGTCGGCGCTCGTCAGGTACTCGACCAGGTCGAGGGCGGCCTGCTGGTTCGGGCTGTCGGCAGCCATGCCCCAGCAGTTCGTGAACTGCAGCGTGCCCTTGCCGCCGGCGCCCTCGGGAAGCTCGGCGACCGTGTACTGCAGGCTGCTGTAGTCGTTCGAGAGCGCTCCGGTGATCCAGTTGCCCTCGATCACCATGGCGGCGGACTGCTTGCCGAGCGCTTCGCCGCCCCATCCGGCCCCGACATCCTTGGCGTACGCGAACGTGCCGTCGACGAGGTGCGACTTCACGTAGTCCAGGGCCTCGACGTTGGCGGCATCGTCGGCGATGACCGTGCCGTCGTCGACGAGACCGCCGCCCGCCTGTGCCATGAAGACACCCACGCGCTGGTACTCGGCGCCGAAGGCGAGACCGACGTGATCCGCGGTCGTGAGCTTCTGCGCCACCGCGGCGAGGTCGTCCCAGGTCTTCGGGAGGTCGGCGTCGGTGAGCCCGGCGTCGGTCCACATCTGCGTGTTGATGATGAGCGACAGGGTGGAGAAGTCCTTGGGCGCGCAGTAGAACGTGCCGTCGACCGTGAAGTTCTCGACGAGCGACGGGTAGAAGTCGTCCTTGTTGGCGAGTTCGTCGCCGTAGGCCTTGAGCGATCCGTTGGCCGCGTAGCCCGAAGCCTGGTCGGCGGAGAGGTAGAACAGGTCGGCCGGGTCGCCGGCGGCGAAGCCCTGCGACAGCTCCTGGTCGAGGTTGGTCGCGGTCTGCACCTTCGCCTTGATGCCGGATTCGGCCGACCAGGCGTCGACGGCGGACTGCACAGCGGCTGTCTCCGCGTCACCGGACGAGCCGATCAGGACGGTGAGCGCGTCGTCGGAAGAGGTGAGCCCCTCGTCGTCCGCCTTCTGGTCGTCTCCGGCGAAACCGGAGCCGCAGCCGGTGAGCACGAGCGCGCTGGTGAGCAGCACTGCCCCGGTGCCGAAGACTGCGCGAGTGGTGTGCCGTGTCATGGTCTCTCTCCTTTGATGAGTCACTGCGGGCGACGGCCTCGGGAGGACCGTGCGGGTTCGTCGCAGAAATTTGAACGATCAAACTCTGCGTGGAATAGGCTAAGCGGGAGTCGCGGGAAGTGTCAACCCGGGCGTGAACGAGGAGGTGCGATGGCGAAGGCGCCGACCGTCGAAGACGTCGCCGAGCGCGCGGGCGTCTCCCGGCAGACGGTCTCGAACGTGCTCAACACTCCCGACATCGTCCGCCCGGCGACCAGGGAACGCGTCATCGCGGCGATCCACGAGCTCGGCTATCGACGTCACGCGGCTGCGCGACAGCTGCGGTTGCGGCGCAGCTCGACGATCGGCATCCGCCTCGA
The DNA here is from genome assembly GCF_002356155.1 of Microbacterium sp. TPU 3598. NCBI lineage: Bacteria > Bacillati > Actinomycetota > Actinomycetes > Micrococcales > Microbacteriaceae > Microbacterium > Microbacterium sp. TPU 3598. Next base: position 342,943 of record NZ_AP017975.1, read on the forward strand.
TCCGTACCTCGGCGGGATCTCCGGCGTCGTCCTCGACCGCTTCGTGCACGCGATCACCGAGCGCGCGAGCGAGCGGGGGATGCGGATGCTCGTCTATGCCGCACGCACGCGGGAAGAAGAAATCCAGAGACTGTCGGAGCTCTGGGAGGGGTCGGAGATCGATGCTGCGATCATCACCGGCACTTCGCGCGACGATCCGCGCGTGCGCAGCCTCGATCAGGACGGGCTGCCTTTCATCTCGTTCGGTCGGCCGTGGGGGGAGGACGACATCGCCGACCCGCGCCACCTCTGGGTCGATGTCGACGGCGCCGCGGGAACGCGCGCCGCGACCGAGCACGCGCTGACCCACGGCAGCAGCGTCGCGTTCCTCGGATGGCCGACGGGATCGGGCACGGGTGACGACCGGGAGCGCGGCTGGCGCGAGGCGATGGCCGCGGCAGGAGTCCAGGGCGCGCGGTTGACGGCGGAGGAGGGGGTTCCGTTCGCCCGCGCCGGCGTCGATGCGGCGCTCGCCGCGGGGCCGGCACCGGATGCCCTGGTGTGCGCCAGCGACTCGCTCGCCGTGGGCGCGCTGCTGGCGGTCGCCGCCGCGGGGCTCTCGCTGCCGGTGATCGGCTTCGACAACACGCCGACCGCCGAGGCGCTGGGCTTCTCGAGTGTCGAGCAGCGTCCGGAGGACGTGGCGACGGCGGTCCTCGAACTCCTCATGGGTCCGACGGGCGAGATCGTCGCCCCGCGCACCCTGCAGGCGGGGTCGGCGCACGCACTGATCACCCCCGAGCTCGTCGTGCGCTGAGCGGCGCCCGTGCGTCTATGCCGCGCGGCGCATACGCAGCGTGAAGGCGATCCCGGCCAGTGCGATCACGACGATCCCGTACCCCACGCACACCGTTTCGAGGCCGACGATCCCGACCAGCGAGCCGGCGATCACGGCCGGCACCCCGAACGCGAGGTACGCCAGCAGGTAGATCACGGCGAACGTGTCGGCGCGCTGCGTCGCCGGGATCCGCGGTGCCAGCGACGCCACGACGCCGGAGAACGCCGTGCCGAATCCCATGCCCGTCACAGCGGCCGCGACGAGGTAGAACGGCAGCGATCCGAGGCCGAGCGCGATCAGGGACAGCAGGGTTCCGACCGCCAGGGCCGATGTGCCGAACAGCACCATCGACCGGGCCGCGATCTTCCGGAGCGTGAACGCCGTCACGGCCCCGACCCCGGCGAGCAGAACGACGCCGAGGCCCTGCCAGACGTGGGCCTCGCCGCCGAGTTCGCCGCGCACGATGTTCGCGCCCAGCGACAGGAACAGCCCGCCCGTCGCCCACCCGGCGATCACGGCCGGAGCGCCCCGCCAGAAGTCGGCGCGGATCGCGGACGGGATCGACAGGCGGAAGCTCAGCGACGCCCACACTCCTGGCGTGCGGGGCGCGGTCTCCGGGACGAGGAAGAACAGGGCGGCGAGCACGATGTAGGCCGAACTTAGTGGAGCGAACACGTCGAGCAGGGCCTCGCCGCTGACGTCGAGCATCACCCCCGAGGCGAGTGCGCCGAGCGCGAGGCCGATCCCCGGGCTGAGCGCGTTCCACAGGGCGGCGATCCCGGCCCGTCCACCGGGGGCGAAGTCGAGGACCGTGGCGGACAGCGCCGAGATGAGCAGACCGCTCGCGATGCCTTGCAGGATGCGGGCCAGGAACAGCATGGCCACAGCGTCCGCATGCCAGAACAGGAACATGCTTCCGGCGAGGAGCAGGAACCCCACGATCGCGACCGGTCGACGACCGACATGATCCGAGAGGGAGCCGGCGGTGAGCAGGGTGAGCAGCAGCGCCACCGCGTAGACGGCGAACACGGCGCTGATGACGATCGCGTCGAAGCCGATCTCCTGCGCGAGCACCGGGTAGAACGGCGAGGGAGCGCTCGCACCGACCATCATCAGGATCTGCGCGACGATCGCCAGGACGAATCCGAACCGCGTCCGCGGCCGAGGCGGTGCGGTCGGCTGCGGGACGGCGACGATCGGCTCGGTCGTGGTCATGGCGTCTCCTCGTAAGGTTCGAGAATCATCGAACTATCGGAGCGTACTCGCCATTCGTCGATTGTTCAACTATTCTCGAACTATGCCTGGCGATCTTCCCCATCCGGAGCGCTCCGAGATCCAGCTCACCGACGTGCTCTTCGCGCTCAGCGACCCCGAGCGCCTCGCGATCACGCGCCAGCTGGCCGACGGCCCCCTCGACATGGCCGCCTGCCATGCCACCGACCCGAATCTCCCGAAGTCGACCAAGTCGCACTTCATGAAGGTGCTTCGCGAAGCCGGCGTCATCCGCAACGAGCCGAACGGACGCCGGCGGATGCTGACGCTGCGACGCGACGACCTCGACGCGCTCTTTCCCGGGCTGCTCGACTCGGTGCTGTAGGCCTCGCGGATCCCGCCATCACGTTTGAGATACGTTCGCGGTCGTCGCGTGTGCGGGCGGATAATGTGCCTTCATGAAAACTCGGCACGTCGCTGCGGTGCTGCTCGTCACGCCACTGCTTGCGCTCACGGCGTGCACCCCGGGCGCAACCGGAACTCTCGGTCTGCTCCGGCAGGAGGATGGCTCCCTCGAAGTGCTCGTGCGCCTCTGTCACGGGTCTGTCGATCTTCTCAACCTGCAGGCCATCAACTCGTTCCCTCCGGACTCCGAGCTCGGATCTCAGCCCGACGACAACGGGTGGCAAAACGTCAAGGCCAGGGAATACCCGATGCCCGCGCCGATCGTGGGGGATGCCGAACTCGCCATGCCGTTTCGGGAGAGAACCCTCGGCTCGGATGTGCTCTTCCTCTTGACGGCCTACGGAGACGACGGAGAGAACGCGGTCTCGGGCCAGTTCGGAGCGAGTGAGCTGGCGGACGTGCAGCCCGGCGAGGTGTTCACGCCCATCGGGATGTTCGCATCCGACATCTGGGATTCGTCCGACGACCCGATCGTGAGTCGCGAGGAGTTCGAGCGTTTCGCCGACGACTTCTGTTCGTGACGGTCGGCGCGGGGAGGGGCGACGCCGTTTTCGCGCCTGAGCTCTCAGCGCTTGCCCTCCAGGGAGAGTGAGTGTACAGTCACTCATATGTCCACCACGCGCAGTTCGATCCTCTCCACGGCAGACGCCCGCAAGCCCCTCGTGGCCGCGGCGGCGCTGGCGGCGTTCGCACGCGGCGGGTATCACGGCACCACCGTCGCCGACGTCGCGCGCGAGGCCAAGATCTCGCCGGCTTACGTCTTCAAGCTGTACTCCGGCAAGGAGGCACTGTTCGTCGTCGCGCTGGAAGCGTGCTTCGACGCGATCGTCGCCGCCCTGGAAGAGGGGGCGGACGCAGCGAGTAATGCGTCGCCCGAGGGGGTCCTCGACGCGATGGGGGATGCGTACGCGCACCTCATCTCCGACCGGACGCTGCTCATGCTGCAGGTGCACGCGCAGTCGGTGGCCGAGATCCCCGCGATCGGCGAGGCGCTTCGAGCCGGGCTCGAGCGCGTCACGACATTCGCGAAGACTCGTTCGCGAGCAGACGACGATGATGTGCAGCGGTTCATCGCCTATGGGCAGCTCTGCCACCTGATCGTCACCACCCAGCTCGACGGGCGCCCCGGGGAATGGGTCGCCCTACTCACGAAGGGGATCACGCACCCCGGCTGATCCCTCCCCGGAGTGGGCCCTTCTTCGCATGCCCTCAAGAGTGAGTGAGTAATCACTCTCTACGCCGAGATCCAGACACGAACCCTGAACAAGAACAGGAGCACCTCATGACCACTCTCACCCCCACGACCACCGCGGCCGGCTCTGGCGCGCAACCGCGCAGCACGCGTCGCTGGCTCGCCCTCAGCGTCCTCGCCCTCGCGCAGTTCCTCGTCGTGCTCGACGCCTCGATCGTGAACATCGCCCTCCCCGTCCTCGGCGACCAGCTCGGAATGGAAACCACCGCTCTCGCCTGGGTGATCACCGCCTATGTGCTGGCTTTCGGCGGACTCCTCCTTCTGGGCGGACGCCTGGCCGACCGCTACGGGCACCGCCGTGTCTTCCTGATCGGGACGGCCGGCTTCGTCGTGGCATCCGCGCTCGCCGGGCTCTCCGTCTCGAGCGAGATGCTCCTCGGCGCCCGCGCCCTGCAGGGCGCCTCCGCAGCGCTCCTCGCCCCGGCGGCTCTGGCGCTGCTCACCCACCTGTTCCCGGACGACCGGGAGCGTACCAAGGCGCTGGGTGTATGGGGCGCCGTCGCCGGAATCGGCTCGGCGGCCGGCGTCCTGCTCGGTGGAGTGCTCACCGCGACTCTCGGCTGGCAGTCGGTGTTCTTCGTCAACGTGCCGGTGGGCGCACTCGTCTTGATCGCCATCCCGCTGCTCGTCACGCGCGACGGCGTCCGCATCCCCGGCCGTCTGGACGCTGCAGGTGCCGTCACGGTCACGGCTGCGCTGGTCGCTCTCGTCGGGGGCCTCAGCGCGGTCGAACAGCTCGGATTCCTGCACCCGCTGCCCCTGGTGCTGTTCGCGGCGACGCTCCTGCTCGGCGCCGGCTTCGTCGTTATCGAGCGCCGCAGCTCGAAGCCTCTCATTCCGCTGTCGGTGTTCCGCAACCGCAACCTCGCGCTCGGCAACATTGTGATGCTGCTCGGGGGTGCAGCGATGGTCGCGCTCTTCTTCGCCCTCTCCGTCTACATGCAGGCCGTGCTCGGCTACGACGCTCTCGCCGCGGGGTTGTCGCAGCTGCCTCTCGCCGGCGTGCTCGTGCTCGTCGCGGGCGTCGCTCCCGCCGTGATCGGTCGCGTCGGCACGCGACCGGTGCTGATCGGGGCTCTGCTCGTCCTCGCGGGAGGCCTCGTCTGGCTCGCGGCTGCTCCGTCCAACGCGATGTTCCTCGCGCAGCTGCTCGGACCGACGCTCCTGATCGGCATCGGACTCGGTGGCGCCGTGGTGGCGACGACCCAGCTCGCCGTCGACGGTGTCGACGGCGGAGAGGCCGGACTCGCGGGTGGCCTGATCAACACGAGTCAGCAGATCGGTGGAGCAGTGGGGCTCGCCGTGCTCGGAACGGTCGCCGGATTGCGCACCGCAGGGCTTGCGGCGGATGGGGCATCGGCCGCAGTCGCCCTCACGGGCGGCTTCTCCTGGCTCTTCCTCGGCGCGGCGGGGCTGGCGGTTCTCGGGGCGGTGATCGTCGCGGTCTGGCCTCGGGACTGAACACGGAGGCGGATGAAACCCCTGGGGTGTGCAGATGCGCCCCAGGGGTTCGCCGCTCGTGCCGAATGACGCAATGTCAATTCACCGACCTATTCCTCGCGCAAACAGACAACACCTGCATACATCTATGTTGGCATTCTGCTCCAGGATTTGGATCGGACGCCGCGCGAGGCAGATACTTCTGGCACCCGGACCTCGTCAACCGGCTCCGGGAATCGACATGCAGACATCCTTCTCTCTTGCGCCAGGAACGACCATCGCCATCGTCGGCGCCGGCCGTCTCGGACGCGTACTCGCGCGGGTCCTGCGGTCCGCCGAGATCGAGGTGCTCGGGCCGGTCGGACGCGACGAACGGATCCCGGATGCGGACATCGTCCTGCTGTGCGTCCCGGACGCGGCGATCACCGGGGCCGCCGTCGACGCACGGCCCCACGCGGGCTTCCTCGGACACGTCTCCGGCGCGACTGCGCTCACGGATGTGGACTTCAGCCTCCATCCGCTGCAGACCTTCACCGGCGCGGAGGGCCCCGAGGCGTTCCGTGGCATCGGTGCCGCGATCGCCGGCCGCACACCAGAAGCGCGTCACATCGGGGAGCAGCTCGCCGTCGCCCTCGGTGCACGTCCGTTCGCGGTCGACGACGCGCAGCGCGCGAGCTATCACGCGGCCGCGTCCTTCGCCTCGAACTTCATCCTCACCGTGCTCGACTCCGCGGAAGGCCTGGCCTCGGCGGCGGGCATCCCCCGCGATGAAGCACGGGCGCTCCTGGCCCCGCTGGTGCACCAGACGGTCGAGAACTGGGCGACGAGCGGTGCCGCTGCTGTTCTAACCGGACCCATCGCCCGCGGCGACGAGGCCACTGTCGCGCACCAGCGCGCTGCTGCCGCCGAGCTGGACCTCTCCGACCTGTTCGACGCGCTCGCTGCAGCCACGCGTGCGATCGCCGCGCGCCCTGCTGCCAGCACCCCCATCACGAAAACCGAGGAGGCATCCGCATGAGAATCCTCCGCACGATCCCCGAGGTCCGGGCCGCGATCCGCGACGCCAGAGCCGAGAGCAAGACGGTCGGCCTCGTGCCCACGATGGGCGCCTTCCACGACGGTCACCTGTCCCTCATGCGCGCCGCGCGCGAGGGCTCCGACCTCGTCGTGGTCTCGCTCTTCGTCAATCCGACCCAGTTCGGCCCGAACGAAGACCTCAGCGCCTACCCGCGCGACGAGGCGCGCGATGCCGCGCTCGCCGAAGCCGAGGGGGTCGACATCCTCTTCGCTCCGGACGCGTCCGAGATCTATCCCGGCGGGTTCGCGACGAACATCCACGTCGCAGGTCTCACCGACGTTCTCGACGGCGCGAGCCGTGGGGCGCACCACTTCGACGGCGTCGCCACGGTCGTCACGAAGCTGTTCGGCATCGTCCGTCCCGACACCGCCTACTTCGGGCAGAAGGATGCGCAGCAGGTGCTCGTCGTGCGCCGCGTGGTGCGCGACCTCGATCTCGATGTGCGGATCGTGGCGTGTCCCATCGTGCGGGAGGCGGACGGACTCGCCATGAGCTCGCGGAACGTCTACCTCGACTCCGCCGCTCGTGCACAGGCGGTGGCGCTGAACCGCGCCCTCGACGCCGGGCTCGCGATACTCGAGGCGGGTGACCGCGACGCGGGCAGCATCCTCTCCGCCGCGCGCGACGTGCTCGGCGAGGCGGGGATCGACCCCGAGTACCTCGAACTCCGAGACGCCGAGACGCTCCGCCCCCTCGCCCGTGTCGACCGTGACGCCCTTCTCGCGGTCGCCGCGCACGTGGGCGCCGCACGTCTGATCGACAACCACGTCCTGCGCGTCGCCGATGCCTCGGACTCCATCGACACGAATCCCACCGATACGGAGACTCGCGCATGAGCGCTCACGCCGATTCCCGCCCCCGCGTCACCCTGGCCGCCCTCGCCGCGAAGAAGGAGGCGCACGAGCCGATCGTCATGGTCACCGCCTACGACCACCCGAGTGCGCAGATCGTCGAGGCTGCCGGCGTCGATGTCGTGCTCGTGGGCGACTCCGCGGCGATGACCGTGCTCGGCTACGACAGCACGGTGCCGGTCACGGTCGACGAGATGCTCATGCTGACCGCGGCGGTGAGGCGCGGACTCACTGCTCCGCTGCTCGTCGGCGATCTGCCGTTCGGATCGTACGAGGCCTCCGACGAGATCGCCATCGCGACCGCGCAGCGCTTCGTCAAAGAGGCCGGCTGCGACCTCGTCAAGATCGAACGTGGCGGCACGACCGTCGACCGGGCGCGTGCGCTCGTGCAGGCGGGGATCCCGGTCGTCGGACATGTCGGGCTCACGCCGCAGACCGCCACCGCGCTCGGTGGATACCGTGCTCAGGGGCGCACCGCCGAGACCGCGCTGACCGTGATCGACGACGCCCTCGCGCTGCAGGCGGCCGGGTGCTCGATGCTCGTGGTCGAGGCGGTGCCCTCCGAGGTGACCGCCGCCCTCGTGCCGCGGCTCGACATCCCGGTGATCGGCATCGGCGCCGGTGCGGATGCCGATGGGCAGGTACTCGTCTTCCACGACCTGCTCGGTCTCTACGACGGCGGGGCCGCCAAGTTCGTGAAGCGCTACGCCGATCTGCGCGCCGCCGCGATCACGGGTGTCGAGGCGTATACGGCCGAGGTGCGCGCTGGCGTCTACCCGGCAACGGAGCATGGGTACCGGATGCCGGAGGGCGAGGCGGCGCGTCTCGCGGAACTGCTCGCCGAACGGTAGATCGCGTGGGGCCAGGCGGCTGCTCGTCGTTGCGGCTCTCCTGCACAGCCTCCGAGTTCGACGAGTTGCCGACACCTTGTGCTTCCGGGGCGGGGAGTGCAGTCGGTGGCGCTCTAGCGTTGCGCGGATGAACCTCTCTGAGCATGTGCACGTGACGTGGGCACTTCACGTCGGGTTGTCTGTCGCCGATCGTCCTGAACTCACCCGAGTCCTCCGCGTGCCACGCGACGCCCCCTCCTACTGGGTCGTGGAGGCGTACCGCCTCAGTCTCGGGCGCGAACCCGACGTCCCGGAGAGCGAGGAGGAAGCCGACCCGCCACCCCTCATCGATCTCCTGCCCTGGCGATGTCGCACGCAGCAGGTGTCGATCCCCGGCGTCGCCGAGTCGGTCGACGTGACGATCACCGGTCCGTTCGAGACCCGTATGGGCGATCCGCGGGTCACCGTCGTCGATGCGGGCCCTGCGGACGAGGATGAGCGGGTTCCGGGGGATTGGCAGACGCGACGACCGCCGTTCCGGGCGGAGCATGTGGAGTTCGAGCTCGCACAGCGTTTCGGCCTGGTGCAGCCGCGCCTCGACCCGTCGATGGGGGAGTGGTCGGCGACGCCCTGCGCGACCCCTCACCGCTGGCGTCGCTGTGCGAGTCGTTGAGTCCGGCGCGTCGACTGGCTCTTCTCGCGCACCTCGAAGACACAGGGCTGATCGACGCCGCACAGCCCGATTCGGTGACGGATGATTCGGTGACGGCTGGTTCGGTGATGGCTGACTCGACGACGGTGGAGACCGTGACGGAGGGTGTGCGGGCGCTGGTGGCGCAGATCGGTGTCGATGGGGTCGAGCAGGATCCGGCGGACGGATGGCTGCCTCGCCCGGTCGCAGCCCGCGCCGTCGAGGCCCTCGGGTGGCCGGACGCGGCGCCTCCCGGCCGGCCCGACCCCGCGGAGACCCTGGTGCTGCTCGCGCGTCGCACGAAGGCGGTCCGCCGATTTCGCAGGCGCGTCGTGGTCACTCACCGCGGGCAGGCACTGGCGAAGGGCGAGCTGCGTGCATTCGCGCGGATCGTCGAGGCCGTCCGCGCGATCGGAAGAGAGGGGATGTTCCCCAGCGGGCAGCCGCGCACGGTGACCCTGGCGCTGCTGGCCGTCGCCGATGGCTCGGCCGCGACGTTCGATGAGCTCTCCGAGTTCATCGAACGCGGTGAGGCGGCCGTAGCGGAGGGGCGACGAGGCGGAGCATGGGGCTTCGAATGGTCGCTGCGATCGCGTCAGGAGGACGGTGCGGACCGCCGTTTCGATCACCGAGACGCGGCGGGGCGGGTGATCGAGATCCTGTGCGCACTCTCATCGCCGGGAGCGTTCGGCTCGATCACTCCAGCGATGCGCGTCGTCGCACGAGCGGCTCTGCGGTGACTCCGCTGGTGGCGGGCAGGGCTGACGGCGGGCAGGGCTGACGGCGGGCAGGCACGCCGATGCGGGGATGGTGAAGGAGAGCGCCGGAGTGGGGTGGCGTCAGCGGCGCCGCGCGAGTGCTCGGACCCGACGGACAGCGCGTCCGGCGAAGTCCTTGAGGCGACCGCCCGGCCATTCGCGGCGAAGCTCGACCGTGCCGTCATCCCTGGCCGCGAGCGTGCAGCTTCGGCCGGCGAGCAGGGGCGACTTTCCCGCGCGGGCGAGCACCGCCGGGGCGGCGACGAGTGGCGTCTCGAAGGTCCATCCCGCGCGCCGGACCTTCACGGTCAGAGCGCCTCCACGCGATTCGTCGTCCGGGCCGAAGACCCTCACAGGGTCGATCGATACGCGGGCGGCGTCGAGGTTGCGAGGGTGGCGGCCTCCGATGCGGCGCTCGGCACCGGTCTCACCGTCGGTGAGGAAGAGGTCGACCCGATCATTGCGAAGCTCGCGGTCGGCGACGAGAAGCGTCTCCGGAAGGCCGTCGATCGTCGAGACGGGAAGCGAGGTCAGGCGCGTCACCTTCTTCTTCTTCTTGGAGACGGAGTTCCGGGGGACGGAGTTCTGGGAGACGGATGCCCGGGGGTCCGGGTCGGGGGATTCCGCCACAGGAACTTCGACGACCGTGGTTTCGAAGACGAAGGCATCATGCCCTTCGCTCGTGAGGGTCACACGCAGCGTCAGGTGCAGGCCGCCTCCACGAGACCAGCGTGCCTCGGTCACCGCCGCGTGACAGGTGATCCCGGCCTCGAACTGCGCAAGCGCCAACAGGTCTTCGCGTCGATCGGCCCGGAGCAGGCTCGCGCGGATCCGATGCGGCAGGCCGAGACCGGCATCGACGCCCGGCCCGAACTTCTTCTGCACCAGGGGAGTGACGACGTCGAGCAGGCGGTCGCGGTAGTCGTCCGGATAGCGGGCCATCTGTCGACCGGAGAGCCGCTTCAGGATCTTGCCGCGGAACCAGTGCCGCAGAAGCCGGTCGCGTAGCTTTCCGGGCTCGGTGTGCGCCTCGACGAGGTCGAGCACCGTCTCGAGATGGGGGAAGTACGATTCCGGGTCGATACGAGAAGAGCTCGCGCTGCCCGGTTCTTTGACCCAGGCATAGCAGGGTTCGCTCGCGAGGATCGAGATCGTCGACGCGGCGAAGTACGCCTGCATCACGAACAGGTGATCCTCGAGGCGCACCTTTCCTTCGGGGAAGCGGATGCCGTTCACCCGAAGGAAGGAGGTGCGGAACATCTTGTGCGGGGTGAGCATCTCCAGGAGCGGGTCGGTTCCGAGGACCGCGTCGGGGACGTCGTGGCTGAAGATCCGGCTCGGCAGACGACGGCCGATGCCCACCTCCTTGCCCACGATCACATCGGACGAGTGCTGGTCGGCATAATCGCACAGCTTCTCGAGCGCACCGTCGAACAGGTAGTCGTCCTGGTCGACGAACTGCACATACGTTCCGCGAGCAGAGTCGACGCCGTGGTTGCGAGGCATGCCGGGCCAGCCGGAGTGCTCCAGCGACAGCACCCGCACATGGGGGCGGTCGCGGGCGATGGCTGCCAGACGTGCACCGGTGGGCTCGCCCGAGCCGTCGTCGCACAGGAGCACCTCGAGCGAGGCTGTGCCGAGGGTCTGTCGATCGAGCGACGCGATGAGGTCGTCGAACGAGGGCCCGGGCCGGTACACCGGGACGATCACACTCACGCGGATGTTGTCCGCGGATGCCTTGCTCTTCTCCGGCCGATCACTCTGTGACAAACGTCTCACTCCCCCAAGTCGACAATCCCCCGAGCTAAACACGACTTCCTGTGTGCGTCACCGGGCTTGCGCGACGGCCGGGCGTGTGCGCGGTTCACGCGACACGAGGAAGGGGGATCGAACGACGGGCGGCCGCGACGGAGAATTGGAGCAGAGGAGGGGACGAAAACCCGTGCTCATCCGGAGCTCAGGAGGCGATTCTCTGCGCGCCCGAGTCTGCGGAGCGCGAGCCGACCTCGGCCCACACCGCATCCAACGAGAGGCACAGTACATCGGCCACTGCAGCGATGGTCGAGAAGGCCGGCGTGGCCACGCGGCCGGACTCGATCTTCCGCAGCGTCTCGGGGGAGATGCCGGCATCCAGCGCGACCGCCAGCATCGATCGTTCACCGCGTGCGCGGCGCAGCAACGCTCCCAGACGCTCGCCGCGTTCGACGTCGGCCGGGCTCAGAGGCATGCGGACCATCATGACGCCCATTCTAATACCGGGATAGTATTACCGGGATAGTTATTGGACCAGCGAAGCCGCATCGAACGACACGGAGGAACACCCATGATCGAGATCCTGAGCGCCGAGGAGCTCGTCCGCGCCAGGGCCGCCGGTGCGCTCGTCGGCGACATCCTGCAGGCGCTGAAGACCCGCGCCGAGGTCGGCGTGAACCTGCTCGACCTCGACCGATGGACCCGCGAGATGATCGAGGAGGCCGGCGCTGAATCCTGCTACGTCGACTACGCGCCGTCGTTCGGGCGAGGCCCCTTCGGGCACTACGTCTGCACGGCTGTGAACGACGCCGTTCTGCACGGCATGCCTCACGACTATCGACTCGCCGACGGCGACCTGCTCACGCTCGACCTGGCCCTCACGCTCCGTGGAGTCTCCGCCGATGCCGCCGTCAGCTTCGTGGTCGGCGACAACCCCGCAGCCGAAGACCTCGCGATGATCGCGACGACCGAGCGCGCGCTCGCCGCAGCCATCGCCGCCGCACGCCCGGGTGCGCGCATCGGCGACCTCTCGTACGCGATCGGCTCGGTCCTGAGTGCCGAGGGCTACCCGATCAACCTCGAGTTCGGAGGTCACGGCATCGGCTCCACCATGCATCAGGATCCGCACGTCGCGAACGATGGGCGTCCGGGCCGCGGCTACACGCTCCGCCCGGGGCTCCTGCTCGCCCTCGAGCCCTGGGTCATGGCCGACACTGATGAACTCCGCACGGATGCGGACGGGTGGACTCTGCGCAGTGCGACCGGATGCCGCACGGCCCACAGCGAGCACACGATCGCGATCACCGAGCACGGCGCGGAGATCCTCACCCTCCCCTCGCGCTGACCGGCCGTCGCGCTGACGGGGGCCCGGCCCCTACAGTGGGTGCCATGCGCGACGCGGCGTCTCTCGACTGGACTCAGGTGAATCTCACGAGCCGTCGCGGCGCCTGGGGTCAGCGCATCACGGCCGGCCTGCTGGTCGCGTCGGGAGTGATCGGCTTCGCCCTGAGCTTCCCCTCACTGTCTGGGTGGTGGTGGGAGCTGGCCCTCCTCGGTTTCGGGTGCCTGCTCATGGTGCTGCTGGGGACCGGGCTCTGGATCAACGCGAGTGTGAACGCGGACGAGACCGTCACGCTGAAGGAGTCGGGGGTCCGTGTCGAGCTGCCGGTCGTCGGGGCGTTCGAGACGACCGACGAAGCTGTGCGGTACCAGCTGCAGCTGCGTCTTCCGGAGCCCGAGCAGGGCCGCGAGTACCTGGTGCACGCGTGCGGCGACCGCCGATGCATCGCCGCCGGGCGTGCAGCGCCGAACGCCGAGCTGCCCGTTCTCATCGATGCGAAGACGAAGACATGGGGGGTCATCCACGGGGTCGACGCATCGGAAACTCCCACCCCACCCTCAGGGTGAACGATATATCGTTGAGTATCGTTCACCACAGCAGGAGGTCATCATGAACAACGCATTCCCCTCCAACCCGTTCGGCGGCAACAGCGGCCCCGGGAGCAACGGCGGACCCGGCGGACTCTTCGGCGGATCCGGCTTCGGCACGGGCCCCGGCGGCCCGGCATCCGCGATCTTCGAAGCCATGGACCAGCTCCGCAAGTCGTTCGAGTCCCGCCCCTCCGGCGGCTCGCGCATGGCCCGCGGCGATGTCCGCGCGGCGGTGCTCTCCCTGCTCGGCGAGAAGCCGATGCACGGTTACCAGATCATCAACGAGATCGCCGAGCGCAGTGGCGGCACCTGGAAGCCGAGCGCCGGTTCCGTGTACCCCACGTTGCAGCTGCTCGCCGATGAAGGACTCATCGAGGCCGAAGAGCAGAACGGTCGCAAGACGTACTCCCTCACCGAGGCCGGCCGTGCCGTGTCCGAGGAGAACTCCGAGACCCCTGCTCCGTGGGAGTCGTCGTCCGGCAAGGACGGGCACCGCGACAGCGCCCGTTTCAACGCGCTGCCGAAGGCGGGCGTCGACCTCGCCGCCGCCGCAGCCCAGGTCGGCCGGAGCGGTTCGCCCGAGCAGGTGCAGCAGACGATCGAGGTCCTCGACGAGGCCCGCCGTAGGCTGTACTCGATCCTCGCGCAGGACTGACCGCGCAGTGCGGCATCGAGCGGGGACCTGCGAAGGAGCCACGCGATGACGGATGCTGCGGCACAGGGCGTTCACCGCGCCAGGTACCGCCGCATCCTGTCGTTCGCGGGCCGGGAATTCCTCAAGATCTGGTGGTTCGAGCTCGTCCTCCCGCGTTTCGGGATGAGCAGGATCGCGGAGCGCACCCGTGGCCAGCGGATGCAGACCTTCGCACGGCGCTTCCATGTGCTCGCGGTCGAGCTCGGCGGGCTCATGATCAAGGTCGGCCAGTTCATGTCGTCGCGCCTCGATGTGCTGCCGCCCGAGATCACGAAGGAACTCGAAGGGCTGCAGGACGAGGTCCCACCCGTGCCCACGCCGGCGATCCGCGCTCTCGCCGAAGCCGAACTGGGCATCCCTCTCGAGCGCACGTATGCCTGGTTCGACGACACGCCGCTCGCCGCCGCCTCGCTCGGGCAGGTGCACCGCGCCAGGCTCTCGGCCCTCGACGCCGCCGACACCGGTCTCGGAGCGGTCGTGGTCAAGGTGCAGCGGCCGGGTATCGACGAGATCGTCGCCGTCGACCTCGCGGCGCTGCGGCGCGTCGCTCGCTGGTTGACCCGCGTGCGCATCGTCGCCGACCGGGTGGACGCCCCGGCGCTCGTCGAGGAGTTCGCCGAGACCAGCCTCGAGGAGATCGACTACCTGCACGAGGCGGCGAGTGCCGAACGCTTCCGCGAGAACTTCGCCGACGACCCTCGCGTCGATACCCCGGAGATCGTGTGGGAGCGGTCGACCCGTCGGGTGCTCACGCTGTCGGATGTCACGGCCATCAAGATCAACGACACCGACGCCCTCCGCGCGGCCGGCATCGACCCGGCGCAGGTCGCCGCGGTGTTCGCCGAGGTCATGTTCGACCAGGTGTTCACGCACAGCTTCGTGCACGCCGATCCCCACCCGGGCAACATCTTCGTCACTCCAGCGCCGTCGATCGACGGAGAGCCGGGGCCGGGATTCCGCCTCACGTTCATCGACTTCGGCATGATGGCCGAGATCCCGGCGAGTCTCCGCGACGGGCTGCGCACACTCCTGATCGCGGTCGCCGGGCGTGACAGTCGCGGCCTCGTCGCCGCGGCTCAGGAGATCGGCGTGCTGCTGCCCTCCGCCGACACCGCCGAACTCGAACGGGCTCTGAGCACGCTGTTCGCCCGCTTCGGCGGCATGGGTTTCGCCGAGCTGAGCAAGGTCGATCCGCGCGAGTTCCGCGATTTCGCGGAGGAGTTCGGCGACATGGTGCGCTCGCTTCCGCTGCAGCTGCCCGAGAACATGCTGCTGTTGATCCGTGCCGTCTCGCTGACGTCGGGCATGTGCAGCGGGCTCGATCCCGCCTTCAACGTCTGGGATGCCGCCGAACCCTATGCCGGTCGTCTGCTGCGCGACGAGAGCGGGAACATCGTGCAGGCCTTCGCGAACCAGGCGATGGGCACGATGGCCACCACGTGGAATCTGCCCGGCCGGATCGACAAGATCATCACGCGCATCGACGACGGCAATGTCACGTTCGACACCTCCCGACTGGAACGCCGCCTCGATCGGCTCGAAGGCATCGCCCGCCGTATCGCGTCGGGAGTGCTCTTCGCGGCGATGCTCATCGGCGGAGCGCTGCTCGTCCCCTCCGTCGCGCCGTTGGGCATCACCCTGATCTGCGTCTCGGCGCTTCCGCTGCTGCACTCCGTGTTCGGCGGGCGCCGCTCGCGGTAGAAACGGCACGCCCGGGAAACCCAGGTCATCCGGCATCCGTCCGGCGTGCCGTGCGCCGACACGCCGCGGATCGCGAGGGTCGTCTGGGTTTTCGCCTCCGTGCGTGGCCACCTCACGTGACAGGATGGGATGCCATGGAGACCCCTGACGAGAAGCCCGACGAACGCTCCGCAGGACACAATCCTCCGCGCCCCCGCACGGATGCCGTCGGTACGGGAGCGAACCGCCTCCCCGCCAAGGCCACCGAGACGGCACGGAAGATCGTCCGCGACATCGCCGCCGTCCCACCCCGCAGCGTGCACCCGGCGCTCGTGCCCGGTGTCTCGGTCGAGGAGACCGGGCGCACCTATCGCACCGACCCGCTCGTGTTCGGCGTCGCGGTCGCCCTCACCCTCGCCTTCATCGCGTGGGGAGTCTTCGCGGGCGACAACCTCGCCGGCACGACCCGCACCGTGCTCGACTGGGTGGTGGAGTACTTCGGCTTCTTCTTCACGACCATCGCCACGGTCATCCTGGTCTTCATGCTGTTCGTCGGCTTCAGCCGCTACGGACGCATCCCGCTCGGTCGTGACGACGAAGAGCCCGAGTTCTCGATGTTCTCGTGGATCTCGATGCTGTTCGCCGCGGGCATGGGGATCGGTCTCGTCTTCTGGGGCGCCGCAGAGCCGCTGAACTTCTTCGAGAACCCGCCGCCCGGCACCGTCGAGGCGAACACCCTCGACGCGATGCACACGGCCCAGACCCAGGTGCTCTACCACTGGGGCCCGCAGGCATGGGCGTTCTACGCGCTCGTCGGCGGCGCCATCGCGTACGGGGCCTTCCGTCGCGGTCGCACCCCGCTCATCTCCTCGATCTTCGCCCCGCTGCTCGGCGAAGGACGCACGACCGGGCCCCTCGGACGCACGATCGACATCTTCTCGATCATCGTGACGCTGTTCGGCACCGCCGCATCGCTCGGACTCGGCGCCCTGCAGATCGGACACGGTGTCGAGATCGTCAGCGGCGCGGGGCCGCTCGGCAACGGCGTGCTGATCGCGGCGATCGCCGTGCTCACCGCCTGCTTCATCGCCTCCGCCGTGTCGGGCGTCTCGAAGGGCATCCGTGCGCTGTCGAACATCAACGCCGTCGTGGCGCTCCTGCTGGCGTTCTTCGTCTTCTTCGTCGGACCGACCCTCCTCATCCTGAACGTGATCCCCTCGGTGGCCGTGCAGTTCATCGGCGACCTTCCGCAGATGATCGGTCGCTCGGCCTCGCAGGGCGAGGCTGCTCAGACGTTCCTGTCGAGCTGGACGATCTTCTACTGGGCCTGGTGGATCTCGTGGTCGCCCTTCGTGGGCATGTTCATCGCCAAGATCTCGCGCGGACGCACACTGCGCCAGTTCGTTTCGGTCGTCATCGTGGTCCCGTCCGCCATCTCGCTCGTCTGGTTCGCGATCTTCGGAACCACGGCGATCCAGCAGCAGATGGGCGGAGCGAACCTCACGGTCGATCCGCCGGAAGAGGTGCTGTTCGGCGTGCTCGAGAACCTCCCGTTCTCGATGATCACCAGCGTCGTGCTCATCCTGCTGATCGCGATCTTCTTCGTCACCGGGGCGGACTCCGCGTCGCTCGTGATGGGCACCCTTTCGCAGCAGGGGAGGCCGGAGCCGGCGCGTTGGGTCGCAGTGGTCTGGGGTGTGCTGGTGGGTGTGATCGCCGCCGTGCTGCTCGTGACCGGCGAGGAGGGGAGCGGTCTGAAGTCTCTGCAGAACGTGACCATCATCGCCGCGCTGCCGTTCGCGATCATCATGGCCTTCATGATGGTCGCGTTCATGAAGGACCTGCGGCGTGATCCTCTGATCCTGCGCGAGCGCTACGCCAAGGCCGCGGTGCGGCACAGCGTCATGGCGGGACTCGAGGAGTACGGCGACGACTTCGCGCTGGTGCCCGTCGCGTACGACCATTCCGAGGACGATCTCGACTGGATCGACGAGTCCACCGTCGACGATTCGCTCGCCGAGGTCTACGAGGCCGCGACCGAGGCGATCGACATCATCCCGCCGGCCGAGGTGGATGCGGTCGTCGACGCGGCGCTGGAGGACGGCCCCGTCTCTCCGGATGCCGCGGTCGATCCGGAGCAGCGTCGCGCGGACTGAAGCGGAGCGGCGCGGAGATCAGGCGATCACGCCGGACCAGGCACCTTCTCCGAGGGTCGGCCGGAATCGGCGGGGTCGCCGGTCGCCGCGACGGATGCCTGCGCCTCTTTCGCCTCTTCGGCAGCGGCCGTGATGCGTGCGGCCATGCCGGCGAAGATGGCGCCGTGGAACGGCAGGACGGCGAGCCAGTACAGCCGACCCGTCAGGCCGCGGGGGAAGAAGATCGCGCGCTGCTCGTAGCGGGCGCCTTCGTCGTCGGGCACGGCACGCAACTCCAGCCACGCCTCGCCCGGCACCTTCATCTCGGCGCGCAGGCGCAGGAGCGATCCGGCATCCGTCGTCTCGACGGCCTCGACGCGCCAGAAGTCGATCGCGTCACCCACGCGGGCGGCGGTGCGGCTCCGGCGTCCGCGGCTGAGGCCCACGCCGCCGACGATGCGGTCCATCCACCCCCGCACCGCCCACAGCAGCGGTGAGGAGTACCAGCCGTTCTCGCCGCCGATGCCGAGGATCACGCGCCACAGCTCCGCCGGGGAGGCGCTCGTGGTGACCGAGCGGGAGTCGGTGAAGACCGTGCGTCCGGCCCATTCCGGATCGCTCGGCAGGGGGTCGCTGGGCGCGCCGGAGACCTCGGAGTCCTGCCAGCTCGTCTCGATCGTGTCGCCCCGGACTCGACCGAGCGCCAGATCGACCGCGCGGCGGTAGGGAGTCAGCCCGCCTTCCGGGCGGGGGATGAGCTCGTCGACCTCGTGGTCCTTCATGATGCACTCGTTCTGCAGTGACGCGACGAGCGGGCGGGCGATCGACCGCGGCACCGGGGTCACCAGATTCACCCAGTGCGATGCGAGGCCGGGGGTCAGCACCGGGAGGGCTGCGATCGCACGCTGCCGGAGCCCGGCCTCGACCGCATAGCCGTTCATCATCTGTCCGTAGCGCAGCACGTCGGGGCCACCGATGTCGACCGCACGACTCACGTCGGGGTCGACCCGCGCCGCTCCGAGCAGGTAGTGCAGCACGTCGCGCACAGCGATCGGCTGGATGCGGTTGCGCACCCACTTCGGCGCGGGCATATACGGCAGCACGTCGGTGAGATGACGGATCATCTCGAAGGACGCCGAGCCCGATCCGATCACGACGCCCGCTTGCAGCACGAGCGTCGGCACGCCGGATCGCAGGAAGATCTCGCCCACGTGCACGCGCGAGCGCAGGTGCGGTGAGAGCTTCGCGTCGTCCGGATGCAGGCCGCCGAGGTAGACGATCCGACGCACGCCCGCGCGGGCCGCCGCCTCGGCGACCGTCGTCGCGGCTCGCTCGTCGCTCTCCTCGAAGCCCTTGCCCGCAGACATCGAGTGGATCAGGTAGTACACGACGTCGACGTCGTCCATGGCCGCGGCGACGGCGTCGGCGTCATCCGCCGACCCCTCGACGATCTCGCAGTCCGGACCCCAGGGGAAGGATGCCGCCCGCGCCGCATCCCGTACCAGCGCGCGCACGCGGTATCCGGCGTTCAGCAGGCGCGGGGTCAGCCGCCCTCCGATGTATCCGGTCGCACCGAGGACGAGGGCGCGCGGCGCGGAGCCGTCGTCGCGGGGGACGGCGCGCAGCGTCTCTTCGCGACCGGTGGGCTGGGTGAGTTCGGGCATGTCCTGAGCGTAGGCCGGGCGTCCGACGCGCGGAACGGGGTTGCGGGGTGCGGCGGCGGTCTGTAGGAGGGCGGTGCGCAGGCGGCCGTCGGCGTCCGTGGAGCCGGGCGCGGATTCCGTGTGGGCAGAGCCCCTCGTCGCCCCGTACGATCGTAGACATGGCTTCAATCGAATCGATTCGACGATCCGTGCCGGATCAGGCGTCCCGGCGCGCCCGCATCGCCGTCTCCGCGCTGTTCCTCACGAACGGGGCCCTGTTCGCGAACATCCTGCCGCGTTATCCGGAGATCAAGTCCGCGCTCGGGTTGGACAACCTCGGCTACGGCTTCGCGATCGCCGCCTTCCCTGCCGGCGCCATCGCTGCCGGGCTCTTCGCGGCGGTGCTGATCCGGCGCTTCGGGTCGTCGCGCATCGCCGTCATCGGCACCGTGCTCACGAGCCTCGGGTTGCTGTCGGCGGCTCTCGCGCCGTCCGGGGTGCTGTTCGCCGTCGCGCTCTTCCTCGGTGGAGCATCCGACGCCATCACCGACGTCGCGCAGAACGCCCATGGCCTGCGGGTGCAGCGGCGCTACGGGCGCTCGATCATCAACGGCTTCCACGCGATCTGGTCGATCGGTGCGGTCCTGGGCGGCGCGATGGCCGCAGTCGCGATCGCGTTGCAGCTGCCGCTCGGTGTGCACCTGGGCATCTCCACGGCCGTCTTCGCCACGGTCGCTCTCGTCGCCCTGCGGTTCTGCCTCCCTGGCCGTGACGACGAGGTCGCCGATGAGGCGGCGGTGGAGCCCGTCGACCTCGCTGGTGCGGTGCGCCGCGGTGTGACCCCGCGCACCGTGATCGCGATCATCGCGCTGACCCTCATCGCGATGGCGGGTGCCGTCGCCGAGGATGCGGGGAACTCGTGGGCGACGCTGTACCTCGCCGATTCGCTCGGGGCTGCCGCGGCGATCGCGCCGCTCGGCTTCATCGCCCTGGTCGGCGCGCAGTTCGTCGGCCGGATCATCGGCGATCCGCTCACGGATCGCTTCGGGCAGCGGTGGGTCGCCAGGGTCGGCGGTCTCATCGCCGCGGCCGGCATGACGCTTGCGCTCGCGTTCCCCACCGTGCCCGGTACGATCCTGGGTTTCGCCGCCGTCGGATTCGGCATCGCCACTCTGATCCCCGCGGCCATGCATGCCGCGGACGAGCTGCCGGGGCTGCGGCCCGGCGTGGGGCTCACGGTCGTCTCGTGGCTGCTGCGCCTCGGTTTCCTGCTGTCCCCGCCGTTCGTGGGATACATCGCCGAGAACGAGAGCCTGCGCGCCGGGCTCCTCGTCGCCCCGGTCGCCGCTCTCGTCGCCGTGTTGCTGGCGGGGTTCCTGGAGAAGCGCCGACCGCGCAGCTGACCTCCGTCTCTGAGATGCGGGTGTCGTTTGGATGTCGGGAGGGCGGGTGCAGGGTGTTCTCGCAGCGATTCGTCCCGCATTCGGGAACACTCCCGCCGCCTGGTGCGGCTGGGGATCTTGCATGCAACCCGGGGGTTGCGCAAGAGGATCGCATGTGCAACTCTAGAGTTGCAGCTGGCCGATCGGCCGGCGAGGCATGCAGGTGACCACGAAAGGACCCATCATGGTGAACATGACCCACAACGAGGCATCCGTCGTCGATGAGGAGACCTTCTCCGTGCGGCGGAGCATCCAGATCGCAGCCCCCGTCGACAAGGTGTGGCGAGCGGTGGCCGAGCCCGAGCACATCTCCCGCTGGTTCGGGCGCACGGTGCTGGAGGGTGCGGGCGTCGGAGCCACCGGCACGATGACCTTCCCCGACTACGACGTGATCCCGTTGCGCGTCGAGGAGTACGACGAACCGCGACGCATCACCTACCGCTGGAACAACGACGATGCGCTCGGGAAGCTGCCGGAGAGCATCGACGAGTCGACCTCGACCGTGTTCACCTTCACCCTCGAAGAGGCCGACGGCGGCACCAGGCTCACGGTCGTGGAGAGCGGATTCGAGCGCACGTCGGATCCGCTCTCGAACCTCGAGTCCCACCGCACCGGCTGGGACCTGGAGCTCGACAAGATGGTCGCACTGGTGGAAGGCGAAGCGTGACCACGGAGACTCTGCTGCCCGTGTTCGCGGCGCTCGCGGACGAGACGCGCTGGAGCATCCTGACGGCTCTCGGCGAGGGCGATGCGTCGGCATCCGCCCTCGCCGGGCGTCTTCCGGTGTCTCGGCAGGCGATCGCGAAGCACCTCGCCGTCCTGCAGGAGGTGGGTCTCGTCGAGCCGGTGCCGGTGGGGCGCGAGGTGCGCTTCCGTGTGGTCGGCGCCGAGCTCTCCGCCACGGCCGCGAGGCTCGATGTGATCGGGCGCGAGTGGGACCGCCGCCTCGCCGCGATCAAGCAGATCGCAGAGGGGCTGTAGGGCGTCACTCCGCGGCTTCGGAGCCTTCCTGGTCGCGGATCACGTCGCGAAGCTCCTGGTCGAGGTCGGACGCCTCCTCGATCGCGGCCGTCATCCCGGCGAGGAACCGGGTGACCACGGCACGTTCCTGATCGGAGAGCTCGTCGACGAGCGTCAGCATGCGGCGATGCATCGCGCCGAGGGTGGCGCGCACCTCTTCGTCGCTGCTCACCGTCGGGACCACGACGCCCGCGCGGCGATCGGTGGGGTGCGCCTCTCGGCGGACGTGGCCGCCCTTCTCCAGGCGGTCGATGAGCGTGGTCGTCGATGCGGTCGAGATGTTGAGCATCCTGGCGATGTCGATCGGTCGGACGATCCGCCCGGCGCGCTGTTCCCTGAGCAGGAATCGCAGCGCCATGAGGTCGGTCTCGTTCATGCCCATCGAGGAGCGCGTGCGTGCGCGCATGGCGGTCTCGGCTGCGCGGTAGCGTCGCAGCATGTTGAGCACGTCGACGGTGCTGGCGCTCTCTCCGTCCGGGTACCAGTAGCCCGAACGTGCGTACTCCTGGGAGTCGTTCATCAGGCGACCACCTCTCCGCCGTCTGCGCTGAGCGCCGTCTCGCGTTCGAGCATCTCGACAGCCCCTGTTGCGACCTCGGCGGGGACGACGAGCAGGAACCCGCCCGTGATCGCATCGTTCTCCGCGGTGATGGTGCGCGCGATCCGCTCGCGACCGGCTGTGGGGAACTGCTGGTGCAGCTGGTCGAGCAGGTCGGCGTAGCGGACGTATCTCTCATCCTTGAGGTCTATTGGATCGACCATGACGTCCCTTCTCGTCGTGATTCCATCCTCTCACCGTCGGAAGCGCCTGATGATCGCCCATTTTGCTAGACAGTCCAGTAATCAGCTCGTCGAGGTAACATGGGGCGGCGGAGATGGGGAGTGGTGACATGGGGCAGAGGCTGGAGATCGCGACACCGGAACTCGCGCGGGAGGTGGATGCGCTTCGCCGTGCCGACGCGCGGCTCGGGCGCCGGCTCGCTGCGGGGCGCCAGCCGAACGAGACCGATCGTGCCGCCATGCGTCTGATCGCGGAAGCGCCCGCCGATCGTCCGGTGACCCCGCGGGATCTGGCCGGGCATCTGGGCGTGAGCACCGCCGCGGTCACGTCGGTGCTCCGTCGACTCGCGGAAAGGGGCCAGGTGGTCGTCTCCACCCATCCCCAGGACGCGCGTTCGAAGATCGTGCGCCCGTCGTTGCGTGACCTGCATTCTCCCGCCGACGAGATCTCGCGGCGGGTCGAGGGGATCGAGAGCGAGTTCACACCCGACCAGCTCGCGGTGATCTCGCGGTTCCTGCGACGTCTCACCGAGGAGATCTCGGACCTGACCTGAGCCGACTTCCAATTAGCTAGCTAAACTAGTAATCTATTTTCCGAGAGATAAATCGGAGGAGGAGTCATGGGTCAGCTCAGCTATGCCGGAGAGTCGCAGACGTTCGAGGTCGACGACGAGGTGCTCTCTCACCTCCGTCTCGTGGCGGTCACCAAGCTTCGCCGCGGCGAGTCGTTCCCGCTCACGCTGCGTGTCTCGGACTCGCGCACCGAGACGCTGTGGATGCACGCCTCGATCCCGGTCCGCTTCACGATCGACGCCGACGTGGAGTTGCAGCGGCCGGTGCTGGTCAAGATGATGGCGGCGGCGAGCGGCGCCGGGGGCCTCGACCTCACCGACATCGACTTCACGCCACTGAGTTCCTCCGCGAGGGTGATGCACGCCGTCGCCTGACGACAAGCTCGCCTCCCTCGCCGATGCACTCCTGGGCAAAGCAGTGCAGCTCGCGGGCGGGGAGGTGCGCGGCCACGCAACCGGGGGGTTCGCGTCGCCGCTTCTGACGCTCGGCCATCGAGAATCGGGTCCCGATGGCCGAGCGTCGATTCTGTCAGAGCGCGGTGTATCCGCCGTCGACGAGGTGGTAGCTGCCGGTGATGAAGCTCGCCGCATCGCTGGCGAGGAAGGCGATGAGGTTCGCGACCTCGTCGGCCTGGCCCAGGCGTCCGATCGGGTGCTTGCTCACGAGGAAGTCCTTCGCCTCGTCGCCCATGTTCGCGAGCAGCGGGGTGTCGATGAAACCGGGACCCACGGAGTTCACGCGCACGCCCTTGGCGGAGTACTCGAGCGCCGCCGACTTGGTCATGCCGACCACGCCGTGCTTGGCGGTGACGTAGGCGGGGGAGCCGGCGAAGCCGACGCTGCCGAGGATCGAGGCGATGTTCACGACCGAGCCGCCGCCGTTCGCGAGGATCGAGGGGACCTGTGCCTTCATGTTGCGGAAGACCGCGTTGAGGTTGATCGCGATGACCTTGTCCCACGCCTCGTCCTCGTACTCGGCCGTCGGAGCGCTGGCGCCGCCGATGCCCGCGTTGTTGACGCCGATGCGCAAGGGAGCGAGCGAGTTGGCGAGTTCGATGGAAGAAGCGATCCAGGCCGCATCCGTCGCATCGCCGACTGAAGCCTCTGCCGTGCCGCCGGCAGCGCGGATCTCTTCGACGACCGCGTTCGCATGCTCCGCGTTCAGGTCGTTCACGACGACGGATGCGCCGTTCTTCGCCAGCAGTAGGGCGGTCGAGCGTCCGATTCCACTGCCTGCTCCCGTCACGATCGCCGAGCGGTTCGAGACGTCGTACTGAGCCACGAGTGACTCCACTTCCGGGCGGGCGCGGTGCCGGGAGATCTTCTCGGACGGTCCGTCCTTCACTCCAGCCTACGCCTGAAAATGTGGGGTGGATTCACGTGAATGGATGTCGGCGACGCGATGCCGCCGGCACCAGCGGACTCTGTCGGAGCAGGCGAGCCCGACGAGCCCGGCCGGGGCGGTCGTTGGTCGCGCCCGTCGCGACGGAGCGTCCTCGACCGATCGACGAGGACGCTCCGCGGCATGTGGTGGACGGTCTTCGTCGCCGTTCAGAGCACGCGCACGAGGCGGAATCCGAACATGTTGGTCGCGGTCTCCGACGAATAGTAGGCGCTGCGATAGTCCAGTCGCAGATTCTGGGGCTGATAGTTCCACGCGCCCCCACGCACGACGGGGAACGGTACTCCGCCGTCATGCGGGCTCCCGTCGTTCGCTGCGGCGGAGAGATCCTGTACCCAGTCGTCCGCGACGAATTCACGCGCGTTCCCGGTCACGTCGTACAGCCCGTACCCGTTGGGCGCGAAGCTCGCCACCGGCGCGGTGTACGGGTAGCCGTCATCGACGCCGGTGCTGTCCCAGCCGAATCCGTTGGTCTCCTTCGACGAGAGGTCGAAGCTGTTCGCGTACTCGTTCACGCGAGAGAGGTCGTCACCCCAGTAGAACGTCGTGGTCGCACCGCCACGCGCCGCCCACTCCCATTCATCTTCGCTGGGGAGTCGATAGGTTTCCCCCGTCTTCGCACTGAGCCATGACGCGTACGCGTTCGCATCTTCACGCGTGATCGCGACGACGGGAGAATCGGCCGTCTGGGGGAATCCAGGATTCAGGTAGTCCAGCGCAGCGTTGAACTCCATGGCGGAAGGCTCCTGGGGGTTCCACCATCGAGCTCCACCGCGAGGACGATACTTCGTCTCTTTGACGAACGCACTGAACTGACCGACCGTCACCTCGGTCGTGCCGAAGGCGAGGGCCTCACTGATCGTGACGTCGCGCTGGGGCGTCTCGAAATCACGCCGGTTCTCCGGGACGTTCCAGATCTGCTGTTCCTCGGCTGTCGCCCCCGCAACGTAGTCGCCCTTCGGCACCACGACCATCTCCGGGAGGCCGGGAAGATCGCGGAACACCGTGCCCGGCTGCGTCTGAGCGCTGACATCGGCGCGCGATCCTTCCACTCGCGCCGGGCGGGTCTTGTCGCGCTTCTTCAGAGAGTCGTCCATCGAGGCCACGCGGTACTGCCATTCCGCCACGGAACCCTGAAGGAACATCACGGAATCGAGCACGCCCGGCTGGTATCCGGGCTGCGTGGCGAGATCGAGCAGATAGGTGGATTCCACCTGAAGCCGCTCCAAGGCCGTCTTGAAGCTCTCGTACTGCGGGATCCTCGAGCGATCTTCGTCCAGAGCGAGGATCGCTTCGTTCACGGCGGGAACGACGGCACCATAGGTGGTCTTCGCGTCGGATCGCCACACCAGCGAGTCCTCGAGATCGTCGAGTGCGCGATGGGCGGCATCTGCTCCACCGCGACCCATCGGGGATTGGGCGAAGACCGGCGTGGTGGAGGTGGCGACGAGAGCCAGCGTCAGAGCGACCGCGGCGGAGACCCGCACCGCCGTCGTGGAACCCTGCATCGGCCCGGAATCAATATTACGTAACATGTTAAGTGTTCCATTCTGTTGATCCGGGAGTATACCCACCCCGTCTATGGCGCGAGAGTGCGATCTCGACACTTTCACTCTTGACACACCCGCTCCGCGGGCATAACGTACAACCAAATGGTTGCACAAAGAGAACTGAGCGAAGCGGAGGTCGACCGTGTCTTCCACGCACTGGCGACGTCGACCCGGCGCGACATCCTGCGCCGGACGATCGAGCGTGAGCAGTCGGTCTCGACCCTCGCCTCCGAATACGAGATGTCGTTCGCCGCGGTGCAGAAGCACGTCGCCGTGCTCGAGGCCGCAAACCTCATCGTCAAGCGCGCCGAGGGACGCGAGCGGCTCGTCCGCGCGAACCCCGAGATGATCGCCCGCGCCAGGGCGCTCCTCGCCCGATACGAAGAGCTGTGGCGGTCGCGCATCGCCCGGCTCGACGACCTGCTGGCCGAGACGCCTCGGCCCGGCTCATCCGACACCAGCGACACCACGAAGAACGAACAAGGAGACTGAACATGCCTGTCACCGACGTCACCACCGATGCCGAGAACCTGACCATGACTGTGGTCGCCGATTTCGCGGCCCCCATCGACCGCGTCTGGAGCGCGTACTCCGACCCGCGTCAGCTCGAGCGGTTCTGGGGTCCTCCCGGATGGCCGGCCACCTTCACCGCCTGGGACCACACCGTCGGCGGGCGTGCGGTCTACTCGATGAACGGTCCGCGCGGCGAGAAGTCGTCGGGTGCGTGGGAATTCGTATCGATCGACGCGCCGCACGGCTTCGAGGTCATCGACTCGTTCGTCGATGAGGAGGGAAAGCCGCTCGACGGATTCCCCGCACAGCGGATGTCGTTCTCGTTCGAGCCCACCGACGAGGGCACCCGTATGGTGACCACGAGCCATTTCGACTCCGTCGACGCGCTCGAGCAGGTCGTCGAGATGGGCCAGGTCGAAGGCATCAAGATGGCGATGGCGCAGCTCGACACCGTGCTGCAGGATCTCCGCGAGTACGCGCAGGGCAAGGGCACACGGGTGGAACTGCTCGACGACACCCACGTGCGCATCACCCGCCTGGTCGAGGGGCCGCGGGAGCTGGTCTGGCGCGCGCACTTCGAGCCCGAGCTCATCCGCAAGTGGATGCTCGGACCCGACGGCTGGGAGATGACGGAGTGCGTGGCCGCCACCGAGGTGGGCCAGTCGTACCGGAACTCCTGGGCGCCGGTCGGCGACACCGAGGGGCAGCCGTTCGGCTTCGAGGGTGAGGCGCTGCTGATCGACGCCCCGCGCCGGGCGGTCAGCACTGAGCGGATGCAGGGCATGCCCACCGAGACGCTCAACGATCTGAACCTGTATGAGGAGGACGGCGCGACTCTCGTCACGCTGCTCATCGAGTATCCCGACAAGGAGACGCGCGACATGATCCTCGCCACCGGCATGGCCGACGGCATGGAGTCGTCGTTCGCCCGCCTGGAGCGGGAGCTGCTCTCCGTCTGACGCTGCATCTGCGCGCACGCAGTCGCCGTTTCAGGCGTTCACGCCGGGTCAGGCCGATCTCCCCCGAGACGGCCTGACCCGGCGTTTCGGCCTGACCCGGCGAGGCCGAGCATCGAGGCGCCACGCCTCCACGCAGGTGTTCGGGATAAGGTGGCGACACGATGAGGATCACGCGCCGCACTCTGCTCCTCGGCGCCGGAGCCGGTGTCGCTTCGGTGCTTCTCGCCTCCTGCACCCCGGAACCGGCACCCACGCCGACGCCCACTCGCACGCGCGAGCCCGAGCCTCCGCCCGGTGTCCCGGCGGCAGCCGGCAGCATCCGCAGCACCTGGACCACCGATCCGTTCGCGCTCGGCGCCGCCAGCTTCACGCCGGTGGGCGTGCTGGCCGGCACGCGTCTCGCGCTGGGGAAGCCCGTCGACGGGCGCCTGTTCTTCGCGGGGGAGGCGACGGATGAGGATGCTCCCGGAACGGTGCGCGGCGCGATCAGCTCCGGTGCGCGCGCGGCCGAGGAACTCCTGATCCCGGCGACCTCGGGAGAGCGTGTCGCCGTCGTCGGCGCAGGGCTCGCCGGAGCCACCGCTGCCGCTCTGCTCGCCGAGGGAGGGCTGGAGGTGACGGTCTTCGAGGCCAGGGATCGCGTCGGTGGGCGGGTCTACTCCCGCGTCGACGAATCGTGGCCCGTGCCGGTGCAGCTCGGCGCCTGGCTCTTCGGCCCAGACGACGCCGACGTGCTCGACCGGATGAGCGAGGGAGAGGTCGGCGTCGTCGAACTGGCCGGCGAGATCTGGCGCGGACCCGACGGAGCTGTCGACCCGGTCGACCCTCAGCCCTTCGACGCGGCGATCACGACGGCACAGGCCGCGCCCGAAGACTCCTCGGTGGCTGATGCTCTGACCGCCGCCGGAATCGATACCGCCGACCCCGCGACGACTGCGCTGCTCGCGATCCTCGCCGCCCGCACCGGTGCCGGAGCCGACGAACTGTCCAGCTGGTTCGCGCCGCCACTGCCGACAGGCGACCCGAAGGCGGCGACCGGCGACGTCACGCCGTTCATCGAGCAGGCCCTCGACGGCGTCAAGGTGGGGCTCAACTCCCCGGTCGCTCGCCTCGCGTACGACGACTCCGGAGTGAGCGTGCGCCTCGGTACCGGAGAGGCGCTGTCGTTCGACCGCGTGCTCGTGACCGTGCCGCTGGGTGTGCTCCAGGACCGCAGCATCGAGTTCGACCCACCCCTGCCGTTCTCCAACCGCGGTGCGGTGTCGGCGCTCGGCATGGGCGCGATCGAGACCGTGTGGCTGCGGTGGGACGAGCCGTTCTGGGAGAACGAAGAGGCGATCTGGCACGCGGTGGGCGCCGATGTGGTGATCCCGACCTGGATCAACCTGCGACCCGCGACCGGCGAGAACGTGCTCGTGGGCATCGTGGGAGGTGCCGCGGCCGCCGAGTTCGCGAAGCTCGACGAGGACGAGGCCATCGAAGCGGCCCTCGCCTCGCTGGCCCTCTACGTCTGACCGATACGTTCACCGATCGGCGCCTGCTCGGGTGTCGGGGTCTCGGAGCTCGCGTCGACGTCCACGCGCAGTCGTCTCGGCAGCGGCATGCGGCTGACGAGCACGAGGACCGTGGCGACCGCGGCGAAGGTGCCGAGGGCGATCGCCGACGAGAGGATGAACTCCATCGGGCCGCTCACCTGCCGCGGGTCGAGGAAGTAGTACGGGTACCAGCCGATGAGCGGCCCGCGGATCATGGTGGCGACACCCCAGATCACCGGGTAGGCGAGCGTCACCGGGATGACTCGCCAGGAGACGGAGCGGTGGCCGGGTGCCAGTGCCCACGCCGCCACCGTCACGGCGGGGAGCCAGAAGTGCAGCACCTGATCCGACCAGGGCACATCGATGCGGATGCCGCGGATGCCGGCCTGCCAGACCAGGATGGCGAACACGAGTCCGGCGGTGATCGTCCAGGTCAGCACGAGCGCCAGGGCGACCGTGAGCCAGCGCGGATCGCGAGCCGTGCGCAGGGCGATGACCCCCGCGATGCTCAGCAGCACCACGAACGCGATGTTCGACTGGTTGGTCAGATATGCGAAGAAGTTCTGGCTCGCGATGGTGTTCGACGCCAGTCCCCAGGCGAGTCGATGGATGAGTGCGACCAGGCAGACGGCGGCAGCGCCGAGGCGGAGCAGGCCGAAGACGGTGCGGGCCTTCACCGCTGCGTCACCACCCATTCCGTCATCAGCCGAGTCTACGGACCGCAGCTCGGAGGACCCGTCATGCGCGGAGGGTCAGCGTTCTGGTGGTGGAGAGGACGTGGTGTGAGTCAGCGTCGGGGCTCGCGGGTCGACCACAGGGCCAGCGCGACGAGCACGGGCTGGAAGAACAGCCGCACGAAGCGCTTCATGTCCGTGTCGAGCCCGAATCCGTCACGGTGGTGCATCCACTGCGCCACGTTGCCGGGAAACACAGCGACGAAGAACAGGGCGGCGAACGTGCCGACCGCACGTCGACGGCGCCGTGCCAGCAGCAGCGCGGAGCCGAGCGCGACCTCGG
Organism: Microbacterium sp. TPU 3598; assembly: GCF_002356155.1. NCBI lineage: Bacteria > Bacillati > Actinomycetota > Actinomycetes > Micrococcales > Microbacteriaceae > Microbacterium > Microbacterium sp. TPU 3598. The sequence goes on from NZ_AP017975.1 coordinate 372,963, forward strand.
CCACGCCCGAGGCGAGCACCGTGGTGTCGGGGTCCAGCGGCAGCGACTCCGGCACCTGCGCCTGGAACTCCTCGCGGGCGATCGTGAGGTGCGAGACCCCCGCGAAGACGAGGGAGGCGCCGAGGAAGATGCGGCCGATGGTGCGGGCGGGAGTCGACATGATGCGAGTGTACGCCTCGGTCGCTGCGCTCAGATCAGGCGGCGGAGCGCCTCTTCGAGCGAGACACCTTGAGCCTCGGCGCGGTCGCGCAGCCGCGCGTGCTCGTCGGACGAGAGCGGGATGCGCAGCTCGATCGGGTCGTCTTCCGGCGCATCCAGGCCGTCGAGGAGATCGGATGCCTCGGCCCACAACGGCTCGGCGACGGCGGACGCAGCGGTCGGGGAGGCGGCGGAGGCCATCGTCGGCGAGGCCGCCCGAGCGGGGGCCGACGAGGGGGCGGAGGCGGCGACCGGCGCCGACGCGGCGACCGCGGCTCCGGCATCCGTGCCGCGGGTGAAGCCCGGTCCTCGACGTGGTTCCTGCTTCGCCTGGTATGCCTTGGCCGCGGCGTTCGCACGTTCGTCGGCGGCCTCGTTCAGCGGGTGCCCCGCGTGCCCCTTGACCCAGGAGAACTCGACGTCACGGCCGCGGATGGCCTCGTCGATGCCCTCGAGCAGGTCGCGGTTGAGCACGGGGCCGCCGTCGGACTTGCGCCAGCCCTTGCGCTTCCAGCCCGGCATCCACTTCGTCACGGAGTCGATCACGTAGCGGCTGTCGCATTCGATCAGCAGTTTCTCGTCGGTGCCCGCCGTCGCGAGCAGCAGTTCGAGCACCGCTCGCAGTTCCCCCTGGTTGTTGGTGCCGTGCGGCGATCCGCCGGCCGCCCAGTTGTCGTCGTCGATGTACCAGGCCCAGCCGTTGGGGCCGGGGTTGCCCAGGGCGGAGCCGTCTGCGGCGGCGGTGATCGTCATCCCTCAACCGTAACGGTGAGCGCGACGTCGCCCTGTCGCGTGAAGGGCGAGCAGTCGGTCAGTCGCCTTCGGGGTCGTCGTCCAGCGGCTCGTCGTCCAGCGGCTCGGCGTCACCGGTCGAGGCGGCCTCGGGGACCGGGGGCGCGACCGGGAACAAGACCGAGCTCAGGTCGCCGCTGGTCTCCGCGCCGAGACCGATCGACAGCGGATCGACGACGGGTGCGGTGTCGAGCACCTCGGACTCGGAGCGCTCGAGCGGCTCCGAGGGCAGCACCCACTGGTTCTCTTGTTCTTCAGGCTTCTGCTGGAACAGTCCCATGAGTTCCATTGTGAACCCGAGCCGCCGTGAGGAGGCCGGATTCACACGGGATTGATCGGATGCGGCGCCGGTGGTCGTCGCCGACGTCGTGGCTGTCAGGCCGAGGCCGCGCGCCGGAAGGTGAAGTATCCCGAGACGGCGCCGTGATTCACGACGCCCGTTCCGGTGCTCATCACCCGATCGGATGTGGTGGCGCCCGATCCGACGAAGGCGTATCCCGTGTGCTCGAGGCGCCAACCGACTCTCTCGACCTCGCTGAGGAAGTAGCCGACGCTCTCGTTCTGGAGGTAGTCGTTCGCCGCCGAACCCCAGGACGACGGGGCACCGGTGAGGCGGCTGACCTCGACGTGCAGGTGCAGGAGAGGGTCGCCGCGGGTGTGTGCTTCGCGTGCCGCACCGAGCAGTCGTTCAGCTTCTTCTATCGTCAGCATGAGCCCCCTCTTCGTGTCGCCGTCGGCAGACGGCTCACCTGAGAGCGTACGTGGACTGACGTCGTCAGGCCGAGGCCGCGCGCACGGCTTCGACGAGTGCCCGCCAAGGGCCTTCGAGCGCGGAGTCGGGCAGTTCGCGCTCGCGCCGCTCGGACGGTGTGCGCGCCTGGATGCTCCACATGAACCGATCGGCGCCGGGTCCGCCGTCCCGCTCCTGATCCCACGGGCAACGGTCGATCAGATCGATCCACTCCGCCGCGTCGTCAGTGCCGGCTTCCACATGCCACTGACGGCGGATGCCGGCGATGCCGCCGGTGCGCACCACCGCGATCACGACCTGCGCGTCAGTCGGTGGAGGGGACTCGCTCATCCTCATAGACTCCCACGGTCGTCCACGCCCGTCGAGCTGCTGCGGCTGTGGCGGCATCGATGGCCGTGGCCGCGGCGACTGTCGCGTCGGCGAACTGCGTGAAGGTCGCGGTGCTCGACAGGCCTCCGGTGAGAGCGCGGTACCAGACTGTTCCCGCCCGCTCCCAGGCATTGCCGCCGAGATCGATCGCGAAGAGGGCGAATGCACGGTTGGGGATGCCCGAGTTGATGTGCACCCCGCCGTTGTCTTCGGTGGTGCGGACGAAGCCGCTCATGTGGTCGGGCTGCGGATCGCGGCCGAGCTCATCGTCGTCGTAGGCGGTGCCGGGTGCGATCATCGAGCGCAGCGCCGCGCCCTCGACGGCGTCGGTGAAGATCTCGGCACCGATGAGCCACGTCGCCTGGTCGGCCGTCTGGCTCAGGGCGTACTGCTCGGTCAGGGCGCCGAACACGTCGGCGATCGACTCGTTCAGGGCGCCAGGCTGCCCCTGGTACTCGAGGTTGGCAGTGTGCTGCACGACGCCGTGTGCGAGTTCGTGGCCGATGACCGTGAGCGAGCCGGTGAAGTGCTGGAACACCTCGCCGTCGCCGTCGCCGAACACCATGCGCTCGCCGTCCCAGAACGCGTTGTCGTAGTCGACGCCGTAGTGCACGGTCGCATCCAGCGGGGCGCCCGCGTCGTCGAGGGAGTTGCGGTCGAAAGCCGCGAGGAGCATCTCGAACGTGGCGCCGAGGCCGTCGAAGGCCTCATTCACCGCGGTGTCTTCGACCGGGGCATCGTCTTCGCCTCGCACGACCGCGCCGGGCAGCTGCTGCGTGTTGCCGGCGTCGCTGATCGTGCGGTTGGGGGCATCGGACAGCTGCGCCACGAGGTCGCCGTTCTCGTCGATCGACAGGTCGATGCGCGCGCGGAAGGGCGGTCGACCGGCGGTCAGCGTCTGTCTCGCAGCTGCGGCGGCCTTGGGGAATCGGCCTGACTCGGCCAGACGCGCGAGCAGGTAAGAGGGGACCACTCCATGACGTTCTCCGGATGCTGTGCTGCTCATGCTGCGACCCTACGCCGGGACGCCGACGTTCGTGTGGCGCGGGCGGGTTGCGGCGAGAACCGCGTCGGGCGGACCGGCGTGGGGCGGAGTTCTCTGTGTCGGGAGGAGCCGTGCCGCGTGGCTGTCCGCCCGACGCGGAGTTCTCCGCCGCACACGGTGCCGCCTCCCGGCGCGCGCCCTCAGTCGTTCTCGATGCTCAGCACGGTCGTGCGCAGGCCGTCGGACTCGTACTGCACCGGCATGCCCGGGTGGTCGATCGAGAACCAGAAGATGCCGTCATCGGTGTCGTACCGGCGGCAGGTGAGCGCACCGAGCGGGGTCGTCAGGCTCACGGTCGACACGCTCGTCGTGCCGGCGTCGAAGGCGGCATGGCCCTGCAGTTCCGCCCAGGTCACCCGATTCGACACGACGGCCTTGGGGTCCTCCGCTGCCCAGCGGTCGAGCGTCGCTCCCTCGTCATCGGTGTCGTGGAAGCGGTTGACGTGCTCGCCCATCGGTCCGTCGGGGCCTTCGAGCAGCAGGTGGATCACCATCCCCGTGCCGGTGGCGTCGCGGATCTCGGCGGCGGTGAACGGCGTCGGGAGGAGTCCGGGGCCGAGCAGGTGCGGATCGGGATCGGTCATGAAGACAGTCTGCGCCATGGTCCGGGCTGCACGTCACGGGATGGTCTCGATAGGCAGGTCCGTCGCCCCATTCCTTGACAGGATTGCGTTCTGTATACAGAATACCAGTACGCCCGAAGGGGCGATCCCGACCTGATCTTCCAATGATGAAAGAGGTAGCGAGATGGCACGTGCGAACGTGACGCGGTATCTGGCACTGGGTGCCGCCGGCGCTCTGGCACTCGGACTCGCCGCGTGCAGCGGTGGGGGTGGAGGAGGCGGTGGAGGCGTCGACGCCGACGGCAACGCCACCGTCGTCTGGTCGACCTGGGGCACGGCCGACGAGCTCACCCGCTACGAGGAGTTCAACAAGGACTTCATGGAGCGCCACCCCGACATCACCGTCAAGCTGCAGCCCGTCGCCGACTACGGTGACTACCACTCCAAGCTGCTCGCACAGCTCACCAGCAACACCGCGCCCGACGTGTTCTACGTGGGCGACGACAAGATCGGCCAGTTCGTCGACTCGAACCGGCTCATGCCGCTGAGCGACCTGATGGACTCGAAGGACAGCAAGACGAAGAAGGATGACTTCTTCCCCGGGCTCTTCGGCGCTGCCGAGAACGACGGCGAGGTGTACGCCGCCCCGAACGACTCGAACCCCGACGTGTTCTGGTACGACAAGCAGGCGCTGGCGGCCGCAGGGATCACGGAGGACCCGGCGACCCTCGCCGAGAACGGCGAGTGGACCACCGACAAGTTCCTGGAGATGAACGAGAAGCTCCACGACGCGGGCCTCACCGGCACCATGTACTGGAACTACTGGGCGACGCACTGGAGCTGGCTCTCGTCGCAGGGCCTCGATGCTCCCTATGACGATTCCGGTGCCTTCGTCGCGAACAAGGACGCCGCCACCGTCGAGTCGGTGCAGCAGCTCGGCGACCTGTTCGAGGACGGCACCTTCGTCGTCGCCGACACCCTTCCTGACGGTGCCGGCGCCGACAGCGTGTTCGTCACGCACAAGGCCGGCTTCTTCGTGCAGGGCCGCTACACGATCGGCACGGTGGATGCGACGGGCGAGCAGGACAGCTACGACATCGTGCAGTGGCCGACCCCTGACGGCGAAGCTGCTCCCACCGGCGTGGCGACCAGCTTCCTCGCGATCAACGGCAAGACCAAGGTGAAGGACGCGGCGTTCACGTTCTGGACCGAGTTCCTCTCCGCCGAGGGGCAGACCTTCCGTCTGCAGGGCGGCGGCAACGCGGTCCCCTCGATCAAGGGCGCTGACGAGGTCGTGCTCGAGGACGACTATCCCGCACACGCCCAGACCTTCCTCGACATGCGCGACATCGGGTTCGAGGACTACCCCGCCGAGGCGCGCGTGCCCGGTCTGCCGACCGCCATCGCCGACGAGTTCCTGAAGCTGTACCAGGGCAAGGCCGACGCGCAGGAGACGCTCGACACCATCGCCGACGTGGTCAAGGAACGGTCGGAGAAGTAGGAGTGAGCACTCTCACCGAGAACGGGCGGATGCCGCAGGTCACCCCTGCGGCATCCGCCCCGCCCCTGCGCAAGGAGGCGCTCTGGCGTCGCCGCGACCGGCTGTGGGGGTACGTCTTCGTCGGCCCCCAGATGATCGGCATGGGGCTGTTCGTCGTGCTGCCGTTCGCCGCCAGCCTGGTGCTCGCTTTCGCGGACTGGGACGGGCTGACCGATCTCACCTGGGTGGGTTTCGCCAACTTCGCCGATCAGCTGACCGACCCGCTCCTCGGTCGGGCGATCCTCAACACGCTCATCGTCGCGATCGTCACGGTCCCCATCGGTCTCGGCCTCTCGGTGATCGTCGCGGTCGCGCTCGAGAAGCTCAAGACGCGCACGCTCTACCTGATCCTGTTCTTCGCCCCCGTGGTGACCTCGACGGTCGCGGTGGCGATGATCTGGCAGCAGATGTTCCGCTCCGACGGGCTGCTGTCCACGACGATCTCGAAGGTCTTCGGGGTCACCCCGCCCGACTGGCTGCAGGACCCGAAGCTGGCCCTCCTCGCCGTCTGCATCGTCACGATCTGGTCGTCGATGGGCCTCAACGTCGTGATCTTCCTCGCCGGATTGCAGAACATCTCACCCTCGGTGATCGAGGCGGCGCGCATCGACGGTGCCGGCCCGTGGCGGCTGTTCACCAGCATCCGCCTGCCGCTGCTCTCCCCGATCGTCTTCTTCTCGTCGGTGGTCGCGTTCATCTCGTCGCTGCAGACGTTCGACACGGTCTATGTGCTGGTGCAGGACGCCGGCCCCGACAACGCGACCCGCACGATCGTCTACCACATCTTCGATCTGGGCTTCGGGCGGTTCGAGTTCGGTCCGTCCAGCGCCGCGAGCATCATCCTGCTCCTGCTCACGCTCGTCATCACCGCGGTGCAGTTCGGCGCGCAGAAGAAGTTCGTCCACTACGAGGATGACCCCGCATGAGCATTCAGACGCCCCCGCTGACCGGCCCTGCTCCGGCCACGGACTCCACCATCGCGATCACTGCGCCCGGCTACCGGTCCCGTGGCCGTGGTGGCCCCGCCGTCGACCGCGCACGCCGCCGGTTCGGTTCGACCCTGCTGCACGTGGTGCTCGTGGTGGCAGGGATCGGCATGGTGTTCCCGTTCATCTGGATGCTGCTGACCTCGTTCAAGACCCTGCCGCAGCTGCTGAAGAACCCGCTGCAGTTCCTCCCGGATCCCTGGACCTTCGACAACTACACCCAGGCCTGGAACGCGGTCCCGTTCGGCCAGGCGTACCTGAACAGCGCGTACATCGCGATCCTCGTGGTGGTCGGCACGCTGCTCACGGCGTCGATGGCGGGATATGCGTTCGCGCGCATCCGGTTCCGCGGCAGCAAGGTGCTCTTCATCGTCTTCCTCGCGACGCAGATGATCCCGAAGCAGGTGACGCTGATCCCCTTCTATCTGCTGATGTCGAACCTCGGCTGGGTGGATTCGCACCTCGCGCTGATCGTCCCGGGCATCATGGCGAACCCGTTCGCGGTGTTCCTGATGCGGCAGTTCGTGCTGGCTCTGCCGCGTGAGCTGGAAGAAGCGGCGATCGTCGACGGTGCCGGTCGCTGGCGCATCTTCTGGAGCGTCGTGCTCCCCAACCTGAAGCCCGGCCTCGCTGCCCTCAGCATCATCGTGGCGCTCGACGTGTGGAACGCCTTCCTGTTTCCGCTCGTGCTGTTGAACTCGCCCGACCTGTTCACGGTTCCCCTGCTGCTGAACGCCTTCGAGGGACAGCAGGGCTCGATCAACTACGGACTCGTGATGGCGGCCTCGGCGATCGCGACCGTGCCCATGCTGATCGTGTTCGTCATCGGTCAGCGGAAGATCCTCAACAGCATGGCCGCATCGGGGCTGGGAGGGCGATGATGACGGATGCCGCCGCCCTCGCCGGCCGTCACCTCGACCTGGCCTCGGCGCCGTTCACGTTGCCGCGTTCGCGCGTGCTCGTCTTCCGCGCGGAGGACGGGAACGGTGTGCGCGTGCACACTTCGGAGTATGAGCGGCGGCTCTCGGAGTGCCGGGTGCTGGATGCGCTGATCATGGTGGACGCCTCAGGCGAGGCGCGTGCGGTGACCGACGTGCATCCGGCGCGAGTGACGTTCGGCGCTGCTGCGGCGACGCTGACCTTCGCCGATCCGTCGACGCTGAGCCTCGGCGGAGAACCCGGGTCGCGGGTGCGGCTGCGGCGACCGGACGGGAGTGTCGAGGAGCATCCGCTCGGAGACGGTCTTCGCCTCCGCATCGATGCCGACCGCACTGTCACGGTCGAGCCCGGCGACCACGCGGCGGCGCTCGCCGCGACCGAGGCGATCTGGACCGACTGGTTCGCGAAGTGCCCGACCGTGCGCGACGACCTGCAGGAGATGACCGCGTTCTGCTGGTGGGTGCTCGGCGCGAACATCGTCGAGCTGCCGTCGCTGGGCGATGCCAGGGCGATCGTGCCGTCGAAGATCGGCTACGTCGGGCTGTGGCAGTGGGATGCGTACTTCATCGCCGTGGGACTGCGACACGGCGACCCGGAGCTCGCGCGCGAGCAGCTCGACATCGCGTTCCGGTTTCCACAGCCCGACGGCCAGCTGCCCGACGTGGTGCACGAGCTCGGAGTGCTCGCGACCAGCGACGACCTGCCCGAGAGTGACCGTGCGAACCTGCGCAGAGCCGGATCGCAGATCGCCGACCCGAGCGCCCCCGTGCCGCTCACCAAACCGCCGCTCGCCGCTTGGGCGCTGCGCAAGGTGCTCGAGGCTGAGGACGCCCCCGACTACGCGCGCCGGCAGTTGACCCGCATCGTCCGCTCGCAGGACTGGTGGTTCGCCGGCAGCGACCTCGACCACGACGGGATGCCGGAGTACGGGCACCCATACTCCTCCGGGCTCGACGACAGCCCGATCTTCGATGGTCCGCTGCCGACAGCGGCTCCCGACCTGGGGGCGTATCTCGTGCGACAGGACGTGGAGCTCGCGGACCTGCTGACCCGCTATGAACCGGATGCCGACGTCTCGCGGTTGAGGGAACGGGCCGAGAGCACGCAGGAGCGGCTGCTGCGCATGTGGGATCCGGACCTCGGGCGATTCCTCGCGTATGGCGGCGGGGAGCCGCAGCTCAGCGACACGGTCGTCGGGTTGATGCCGCTGCTCACGGGCACGTTGCCGGCGCCGATCGCCGATGCGCTGCGCCAGGCCGTCGACGACCCCGAGCGCTTCGCCCTGCCCTGGGGGCTGCCGACGGTCGCAGCATCGGATCCCGACTTCTCGGACGAGCGGATGTGGCGCGGACCGGTGTGGGTCAACACGAGCATGCTGGTCGCCGAGGGGCTGGAGGCGTCGGGGTACCCCCAGCGGGCACGGGAGCTGCGCGAGCAGACCGTGGCCCTCGTGATCCACGGCGGCGGTCCGCACGAGTACTTCAACCCGCACACAGGTCGGAAGGCGCGTACGGCGACCACCGCGTTCGGCTGGTCGGCTGCGCTGTTCATCGACCTCGCCGTGCAGCTCAGCTGACGGCATCCGTTCCGGTCGCGATTCCTGTCGCTTGCCGGGGCGGCGACCGACAGGAACGGCGACCGGAACACTGCGGAACTCGATTGTATTCAATATTCATTTCAACGACGAAGGAGTCAGACATGAAGAAGAAGCTCACAGGGATCGCCGCGCTCGCGGCGGTCGGGATCGCGCTCGCCGGATGCGCCACCGGAGGAGTGCCGACCGGAGGGTCCGACGCGGTCGCGCTGGACCCCGACGCGAAGCTCGACGGAGAGATCACCGTGTGGTCGTGGGATGTCGGAGCCGTCGCCCTGGAGCGGCTCGCGGCCGACTTCGAGAAGGCCCACGAGGGCACGACCGTGAAGGTCGTCGACGTGGGCTACGACAACGCCTATGACAAGATGTCGGTCGGCTTCCAAGCGGGCACCGGCCTGCCCGACGTGGTCACGATCGAGACGGATGCCGCCCCCGGCTACATCACGCAGTTCCCGAAGGGGATGCTCGACCTGAACCCGATCCTGGGCGGTGATGAAGTCGACTTCGACCCGTTCAAGTGGTCCGCGGGTTCCGATGCCGACGGGTCCTTGCGCATCGCTCCGTGGGACTCCGGCACCGTGGCGCTGTACTACCGCACAGACATCGTCGAGCAGGCGGGCGTCGACATCGAGGCCGCGGCGACCTGGGACGATCTGATCGCGGCGGGCAAGGTCATCAAGGAGAAGACCGGCCACACGCTGCTCTCGACCGACCTCTCCGCCGGTGGCGGCTTTCAGATGCTGCTGCAGCAGCTCGGGCAGGGGCTGTTCAACGAGGCGGGAGAGATCACGCTCGACTCGCCGGAAGCCGTGCGCGTGCTCACCATGCTGCAGGAGATGAACGAGGCCGGTCTCATCAAGAACGTCACCGGATGGGACGGCCGGGTCACCTCGGCGAAAGACGGCGACTCCGCCGTGACGGCAGACGCCGTCTGGTGGATCGGCACGCTCCAGGGCGATGCCCCCGAGCTGAGCGGAAAGTACGCCGTGCTCCCGCTCCCGGCGTTCGACGAGGGCGGTGCGCGCACGTCGAACAACGGCGGATCCGGCCTCGCGGTGCCGGCGCAGGCGAAGAACCCGCAGCTGGCCGCGGCGTTCGTCGACTTCGTGCTGGCGGATGCCGACAACCAGGTGTCGATGATGACGAACGAGGGACTCTTCCCGTCGTACCTGCCCGCACTGGAATCGGACTACTTCTCGAAGCCGGTCGAGTACTTCGGCGGTCAGCCGGTCTACGAGACCTTCGCAGAGCTCACGGCCCAGATCCCGCCGATCGTCTACACCTCGGACAGTGCAGAGGCCTCGGACATCGTCGCCAACGCCGTCGCCGCCGCCGTGCTGAACGGCGCCGACCCCGCCACCGTGCTCGCCGATGCGGCCGCGCAGCTCGCCACCTCCACCGGTCGAGAGGTCGCGAAGTAACCATGACCTCCGCGACCTCGCCCGGGTCCGGCCGCCGACGGCTGGACCCGGGCAGGGCCGGACGCTGGTTCGTGCTGCCGGCTGCCGCCCTGTTCCTGTTCTTCTTCGCCTATCCGCTGGGCGCCTCGCTCTGGCAGAGCCTGTTCCGCACCGAGGGCGGCGTGACGAGCTTCGTCGGACTCGGCCAGTACGAGCGGCTGTTCTCCGACCCGCTGATCGCGAAGAGCCTGTTCAACGCGGGACTGATCCTCATCGTCCAGGTGCCGCTGATGATGGTGCTCGCGGTCGGGCTCGCCTACCTGCTCAACCAGTCATGGCTGCGGTGGCGTTCGGGATTCCGCCTGCTCACGTTCCTGCCCGCGGTGACCACGCTGGTCGCCTACGCCGTCGTGTTCCGCGTGCTGCTCGCCACCGACGGCGGCGCCGTGAACCAGATGCTCGGTGTGATCGGCGTCGCCCCGATCGACTGGCTGAACAACGAGTGGTGGGCGCGTGTCTCCGTGATCGCCGCCGTCACCTGGCGATGGACCGGCTACAACATGGTCATCATCCTCGCCGGCCTGCAGTCGATCCCCCCGGAGCTCTACGAGGCGGCGAAGGTCGACGGCGCCGGACGCTGGCAGACGTTCTGGAGCGTGGTGCTTCCGCAGCTGCGGCCGGTGCTGATCTTCACGGGGATCACCTCGACGATCGGCGCACTGCAGCTGTTCGACGAGAACTTCATCCTCACGGGCGGCGGCCCCAACGACGCCACGCTCACCCCGGTGCTCTACCTGTACAAGGTCGGGTTCCGACAGTTCGACTTCGGCTACGCATCAGCCATCGCCTGGATGCTGGTGCTGATCACCGCGATCATCGCCGTCGTGCAGTTCCGGGTCATGAGGGAGAAGCCATGACAGATCTCGCCACCCGCACCCTGGTCACCTCCGGCCGCGACACCCGCAGCCTCGGAGCGGGGGAGCGCGGCGCCCGTTCGCGCATGCTGCGGCTGCCGCTCTACCTGCTGCTGGTCGTGGCCTCGCTGGTGTCGATCATCCCGTTCCTGTGGATGGTCATCGCCTCCACCCATCCGAGTTCGGAGCTGTTCGGCACGCCGCTCCCGGTGCTCCCCGGCGACGCGCTGTGGGAGAACCTCGCCCGCTTGGAGGAGAGCATCGGCTTCAGCCGAGTGATGCTCAACAGCCTGCTGATCGCGGTGATCTACACGGTCTTCAGCTCGATCGTCAGCATCATGTGCGGCTACGGGCTCGCCACCTATCGATTCCGTGGACGCGGTGTGCTGCTCGCGCTCGTGCTCGTGACGATGATGATCCCGATGCAGGTGCTGCTGGTCCCGCTGTTCCAGATCATGGCCGGCATGGGGTGGATCGACACGTATCAGGCCGTGATCCTGCCGTTCCTGGCGAACGCGTTCGGGATATTCCTGATGCGCCAGGGGTTCCTCGACTTCCCGCCGAGCCTGATCGAGGCGGCCAGGATCGACGGCGCGAGCGAGCTGCGCACGTTCTATCGGATCGTGCTTCCCGTCGCGAAGCCGCAGATCGCGGCGCTCGTGATCTATACGTTCATCAGCCAGTGGAACGCGTTCATCTGGCCGCTGCTCATGCTCAACACCGAGGCGAACTACACGGTTCCGGTCGCGCTGAACACGATGATCGGCATGAGCCGCGTCGACTACTCCGGCCTGATGCTGGGGTCGCTGCTGGCAACACTGCCCCTGCTCCTGCTGTTCCTGATCTTCCAGAAGCAGTTCGTCGCAGGTCTCCTCGGCGGCGCGGTGAAGGGGTGACGGGAGCAGGCGGCGTCTACTCGGGGTGCGGGTCGACAGTCGGTCCTGAGCCGCCCGCAGATGCTCCGTCATGGCTGCCTCGGCGCCGTCCGCGTCACCCGCGATGATCGTCTCCACGATGCGCACGTGCTCCTCGAGAGTCGCCTCGCCGGTCTCGACGTCGTAGGCGAGCCGGAAGGCGTGGAGGTGGAAGTGGGTGCGCTCCAGCGCCCTGGCCACCGCGAGGTTGCCCGAGGCCCTGGCGATCAGCTGGTGCAGCAGGGCGTCGTGTTCGCTGAATCTGGCGTAGTCGGTCAACTCCGCCGACCCGGGTGCGTTCGCGTATCGATGCAGTTCGGTCGCGAGCGCGTCGCGCTCCTGCGGGGTCGCGCGCTCCGCGGCACGGCGGGCGGACACCGGCTCGAGCAGCAACCGCAGGTCGTAGAGGTCGGCGAGCTCTCGCGACGTGAGCACCGGTGTCGTCCGGTAGCCCTTGAGGTGCGTCTTGCGCACCAGCCCGGCGTCCTCGAGTCGTGTGAGCGCTTCGCGGATCGGCGTCGGCGACACGTCGAGGCGCTTGCCGATCGCATTGATGTTGACCCGCGCATCTGCGGGCAGCTCGTTGCTGAGGATGAGGGAGACGAGTCCTTCGTAGACGTTCTCGGCGAGCGAGGGATCGTCGGGATCCCGCCTGTCATCCACTCGCGCCATGCCCGCAATCCTAGTGCGGCGGCTGTGTGTCGATCGGGCGCGCCGGGCGGGCATTTGACACGGGAACGGCGAACGCGTACGTTCGCAGAATCAAATTGAATTTGATTTTGACACTCTCGAGGAAGAGACACCGTGACCCTCATCACCGCTGCAACCGCCCGCCTGGTCGACATCGAGGTGGAGAAGGTGCGCACCGACGCCATGCAGTCCTTCCTCAAGCAGGAGACCATCGTTGTCACGATCCAGACCGCCGACGGGCTCACCGGACGCGGCTACTCCTACACGATCGGCACCGGGGGTCGCGCGACGCTCTCGATGCTCAACGAGCACCTCCTGGCCGAGCTGATCGGCGAGGATTCGCGTCTGGTCGAGCACCTGTGGCGGCGGCTCTACGACTCCACGCGTGCGACCTCGGTCAGCGTCATCACCGCGCTCGCCCTGGCGGCGGTCGACACCGCGCTCTGGGACATCCGGGCGCAGCGGGCGGCGCAGCCGCTGTGGATGATCGCCGGGGGGAACCGTCGCGACGTGCCGCTGTACGACACCGAGGGCGGATGGCTGCACGTGTCCGTCGACGAGCTCGTGGAAGAGGCCCGCGCCTCGGCGAGCAGGGGATGGAAGGGCGTGAAGATCAAGGTCGGCAAGCCGAGCATCGCCGAGGACGCGAGCCGCATCGCCGCCGTGCGCGACGCCGTCGGTCCGGACGTCGAGATCATGGTCGACGCCAACCAGAGCATGACCTCCGCCGAGGCCGTGCGCCGCGCGCACGCGTTCGAGCCGTTCGACCTCAGCTGGTTCGAGGAGCCGCTTCCGGCCGACGACGTGACCGGCCATGTGCGCCTCGCCCAGTCGACCAGCATCCCGATCGCGGTCGGCGAGTCGATGTACTCGCTCGGTCACTTCCGTGAGTACCTGGAGCGCGGAGCGGCCGGCATCGTGCAGGTCGACGTCGCCCGCATCGGGGGCATCACCCCGTGGCTCAAGGTGGCGCACCTCGCGGAGGCGTTCAACGTGCAGGTGAGCCCGCACTTCCTGATGGAGCTGCACGTGAGCCTCGTCGCCGCCATCCCCAACGGACGCTTCGTCGAGCACATCCCGCAGCTGCGCGCCGTGACGAACAGCGAGATCCGCATCGACGGCGGACACGCCTTCGCCCCGGATGCCCCCGGTCTCGGCATCGACTGGAACCTCGACGCGCTCGACGACCGCACCGTCGCCTGAACCGCACCGTCGCGTGAACCGCACCGTCGCCTGACGGCCCCCACATCCCCCCACCCCCGCGCTCATCGATGAGCAGATGGCGCCCGCCATCACGAAAGGACGATGATGTCATCACCCACACGCACTCCCGCGCAGCCGCCGACGGGCGAGAAGAAGACCGGATCCCGCGGCGTCGCCGCCGCAGCGCTCGTCGGCTCCGCCCTCGAGTGGTACGACTTCTACCTGTACGGCACGGCCGCGGCGCTGGTGTTCAACCGCATCATCTTCGTGAACGACGACCCGCTGGTGGGGACCATGGTCGCGTTCGCCGCGTTCGGGCTCGGATACATCATCCGCCCACTCGGCGGGCTCATCTTCGGGCGCCTCGGCGACCACTTCGGGCGCAAGTACGTGCTCGTGCTGACGCTGATGATCATGGGGATCTCGACCGTGCTGATGGCGTTCATCCCCACCTACGCGCAGATCGGGTTGTGGGCGCCAGTCCTCTTGATCCTCCTGCGCCTGGTGCAGGGCATCGGCGCCGGCGCCGAGTTCGGCGGTGCGGCGATCTTCTCCGTCGAGCATGCCGACCCGCGTCGTCGCGGCCTGCAGGGGGCGTGGCCGGCGGTCGGCGTCTATCTCGGTCTCCTGCTCGCCTCCGGCGCGTTCGCGCTCGTCTCCTCGCTCCCCGAAGAGGACTTCCTGGCCTGGGGTTGGCGCATCCCGTTCGCCGGCAGCATCCTCGTCGTCGTCGTCGCGCTGATCATCCGGCTGCGGCTGTCCGAGACCCCCGCGTTCCAGCAGGCCGTCGAGCAGGACGAGGCGCCGGTCGCGCCGCTGCGCGAGGTGTTCAGCAAGGAATGGCGCGGCATGCTCGTGCTCATCGGCACCCAGACGCCGCAGAACGTCATCGCCTACATCAACCTGACCTTCATCGCCGCCTACCTCACGAGCACGCTGATGCTGGCCAACAGTGTGGGGCCGATCGCGGTGACCGTCGGCACAGCGGTCACGATGGTGACGCTGCCCCTGTTCGGGGCGCTGTCGGACCGCATTGGACGCAAGCCCGTCGTGCTCGCCGGCATCATCTTCTCCGCGGTGTTCGCCTACCCGTACTTCCTCATCATCGACGGCCTGCAGACGCCCTTCGCGGTCGCCGTCGCGGTGACGGCGAGTCTGAGCCTCGGAGTCGGCGCGATGTTCGGCCCTCAGGGTGCGTACTTCTCCGAGCTGTTCACCAGTCGCGCACGCTTCACCGGCCTCGCGTTCAGCCGCGAGGTGGCCGGTGCGATCTCCGGTGGATTCACGCCGCTCATCGCCGTGGCGCTGGTGGCGGCCGCCGGCGGGTCGTCGTGGCTCGTCGCGATCTTCATCATCGGTGCCTGCATCATCGGGGCCGTGGCCACGTTCCTCGGACCGGAGACCCGCGGACGCAGCCTCCGCGTCGCCACCGTGGAAGAGCTCCGGGCATCGACGGGGAGCATGCGCGACTAGCGGCGTCTCCCGATCCTCCCGGTGTCGGGCCTCCTCGGAGAGGGGCCCGTCACCGCTGCATCGGATCGTCAGGCGCGGAACAGGTCGGCGTTCTCGTGCGCCCACTGCGCGAACGTGCGCCCGGGGCGTCCGGTGAGTCGCGTCACGGTGTTCTGCACCACCTGTCCGATCTCCGGCGGGTTCAGTGCCAGCTCGACGCCGAACTCGACGTAGCCCTCGTCGTACCCGAACGAGCGCAGTCGTTCCCGTTCCTCGTCCTCGGTGAGCCGGATCCAGGCGACCTCCTCGCCGATCGCCTCGGCGATGCGCGCCGTGCGCTCGGCCGGAGTCAGCGCCTCCGGCCCGGTCAGGTAGTACGTCTGCCCCTCGGCGGGGGCGCCCTGCAGCACCGCGACCGCGACGGCGGCGATGTCGGCCTCGTGAACCATGGCGCTCGGCCAGTCAGCCAGAGTGCGCACCCGTCTGTCGGACACGACCTCCGGCGCCCACTCCCGCGCGTTCGACATGAACTCCACGGGCGCCAGCAGCGCCCAGGCGAGCTCGCTCTCGCGCAGAGCCGGCTCGAGGGTGCTCTCGTCCCATCCGCCGAGCATGCTCACGCGTCGCACCCCTGCGTCCTCCGCGGCCGCCACCAGCTCGGGGCCGTTGGTCAGCGTCTCACCGAACTCGCCGTTGAACGTGATGAAGTGCACGGCGTCGCAGCCTTCGACCGCGTGGCGGAACGCCTCGACGTCGGTGAGGTCACCGCGGACGACCTCGACGCCCTCGGGGAGGTTCGCGCGCTGCGGATCGCGCGTGAGGGCGCGCACGCTCTCGCCGCGTTCGCGCAGTTGGCTGACGATGTGGCGTCCGACCGTGCCCGTCGCGCCGCTGACCAGGATTGTCATGAGGAGTCCCTTCTTCGTGGTGGGACTCACTCTTGCGGGCAACCAGGACACATCCGGTCCGCAATCTGCGACGGGTGGGCAGGGGGTCGTTCCGGTCGCAGGTGCCGCCGCCTCCGGGCCCACCGGACGGCAGGAAGTGCGACCGGAACGGGGTCGCCGGGGCGGCCTCAGGCCGTGAAGTACGAGCTCGTGGCGTTGTCGAGGATGCGCTGCATGCCGTGCATCCAGTTGAGCTTGAGGGCCTCGACGGCGCCGGGGATGTCGCCGACGGCGAGGTGGCGGGCGATCTCGGCGTGCTCGGCGGCGACGCGTTCCACCTTGACGTCTTCGGGGACGAGCAGCGACTCGTAGCGGTGGAACGAGCTGCGCACGTTGTCGATCACGGCCAGGAGCCGGGCGTTCGGGCAGGCCGACAGCATCACGCTGTGCCACTCGTCGTCCTTGGTGATGACGAGCTGGTGCTCCACGAGCTCGTCGGCGAACGCGTCGGCCATCTCTTTGAGCTGCGCGCCGATGCGACGCAGCTCGTCGGGCGGGCTGAGCTCGATCGCGAGGCTCTCGAGCGCCGCCAGGACGGGAGCGAGATCGCGGAACTCGGAGGCGCTGAGCGGGACGAACCGGAAGCCCTTGCCGTTCTCGCTCTCGATCTGCCCTTCGGACTCCAGGGCGATGAGCGCCTCGCGCAGGGGAGTGCGGCTGACGCCGAGCTCGGTGGCGAGCTGGACCTCGTTGATGCCCTCGCCGGGCTGCACGAGTCCGGCGCGCATGCGGTTCAGCAGCTCCTGCCGGACCTGCGAGCGCAGGTTCTTGCGTTCGATCGCCATGCGTCCCCTCTTCTGCCGCCTGCCCGTCAGCCTATGGGTTGACGGGCCTGGGACGACGTCCTAGTGTGTTGTATACAGAATACAGCCGATTCCGGATTCGCACCAGTGCACCGCCGGATCGGCCGGTGATGACTCAGAGAGGAGACTTCGTGCCCGCACCCGGTGGCGACCAGCCCACCCGACGCGTCCGCCTCGACGCCCTCGCCTACGGCGGCGACTACAACCCCGACCAGTGGTCGGAAGAGATCTGGCACGAAGACATCCGCCTGATGCGCGAAGCCGGCGTGAACATGGTGAGCCTGCCGATCTTCAGCTGGCCGCAGCTGGAGCCGGAGCCCGGTGTCTACGACTGGGCATGGCTCGACCGCATCATCGATCTGCTGTGGGAGGCGGGCATCGCGATCGACCTCGCCACCGCCACCGCGACCCCGCCGTCGTGGCTGCTGCGCGCCCACCCCGAGATGGCGCCGTGGGATGCCGACGGGCACCGCCTCGAGTTCGGCTCCCGCCAGACCTACTGCCCCTCGTCGCCGATCTGGCGCGAGAACGTCGCCCGCATGACCAGGGCCATGGCCGAGCGCTACGGTGAGCACCCCGGCCTCGCGATGTGGCACATCTCGAACGAGTACGGCGATCACACCTCGCGCTGCTGGTGCCCCGAATCGGCGCGCCACTTCCGGCGCTGGCTGCAGGACCGCTACGGCGATCTGGACGGTCTGAACGAGGCCTGGGGTGTGAACGTGTGGGGTCAGCGCTACACCTCGTGGGAGCACATCGAGACGCCGAAGAAGGCGCCCGGCCCTGTCAACCCGACCAAGCTGCTCGACTTCGAGCGCTTCTCGTCTGACGCCCTGCTGGAGCTGTTCCAGGTCGAGATCGATGTGCTGCGCGAGGTCACCCCCGACATCGCGGTGACCACGAACTTCATGAGCATGTTCCGCGACCTGGACTACTGGGACTTCGCCGCCGTCGAAGACGTGGTGACCGATGACGCCTACCCCGAGCCCGCCGACCCGACATCGCACGTCGGCGCGGCTCTCAACTACGGCCTGATGCGCTCGCTCAAGGGCGGACAGCCGTGGCTGCTGCTGGAGTCATCTGCCAGCGCGACCAGCTGGCGCGACGTGAACGTGCCGAAGGCGCCGGGCAAGATCCGCATCGAGAGCCTGCAGGCCGTCGCCCACGGCTCCGACGCGGTGATGTTCTTCCAGTGGCGCCAGGCCAAGTACGGCCAGGAGAAGTTCCACTCGTCGATGCTCGGCCACCGCGGGGAGCGCTCACGCAGCTTCCGGGAGACCAAGGCGCTGGGGCTCGAACTCAAGAAGCTCGAGCAGGTGCGGGGAACCCGGGTGCGCTCGCGCGTGGCGCTGGTCGTCGACTGGGACTCCTGGTGGGGGACCAGTGCGGTCGAGTCGCTGCCCTCGCAGCGGCTGCAGTGGGCACAGCAGGCGCGCGCGTGGCACCGAGCGCTGTACACGCTCGGTCAGCCGGTGGATGCCGTTCGCGCCACCGGCCCCTTCGACGCCTATGACGTGGTCGTCGTGCCGAACCTCTACATCGTCGAGCAGCCGCAGGCCGAGGCGCTCGCCGCCTTCGTGCAGCGCGGCGGGCACCTCGTGGTCGGACCGTTCTCGGGAGTGGTGGACGCCACAGAGAAGGTGCACGACGGCGGAGCCCCCGGGTTGCTGCGAGACCTGCTCGGCATCGAGGTCGACGAGCAGTGGCCGATCGCCGACGGTCTGACCGAGAGCATCGACTATGCGGGCGAGCGCCTGAGCGTGCCCTCGTGGAGCGAGTGGCTCGAAGCGGATGATGATGTCGAGGTACGCGGGGCGTACGCGAGCGGCGAGCTCGAAGGGTTGCCCGCGGTGACCCGTCGCACGACGGGGGCGGGGTCGGCCTGGTACGTCAGTGCGATGTTCGACCCTGAGGGCCTGCTCCCGGTCTTCCGTGATGTGCTGCGCACCGCCGGCGTTCCCGCCCGCGAGCGCACCGACGTCGAGGTCGAGGTCGTCACCCGTGCCGACGACACCACCGACTACACCTTCTATCTGAACCACGGGCGCTCCCCCGTCGCGTTCGAGATCCCGACCCCGGGCGTCGACCTGCTCACCGGCATCCGTCACGCGGACCGGCTCCAGCTCGACCGTTACGGCGTCGCCGTTCTCGCCGCACCCCGCGCCGCCTCAATCCCTTTTGCCACCCTGATCCCCGAGAAGGAGGACGCATGACCGCCCCGTTCGTGCATCCGTACATCCCCAACACCGCCCCGGCCTCCCGAGCGGCGATGCTCGCGGCCGTCGGCGCCGCCTCGGTCGACGAGTTCTACGCCGACATCCCGGAGTCGCTGCGACTCGGACGTCCGCTCGACCTTCCGACCCCGTTCGTGGCCGAGCAGGACCTCGCCCGCCACGTGCGGGGGCTGCTCGCCAAGAACCGTTCGACCCAGGAGCGGCTGAGCTTCCTCGGCGCGGGCACCTACAACCACTACGTGCCCGCCGTGGTGGACGAGGTCATCGGCCGCAGCGAGTTCCTGACCGCGTACGCCGGTGAGCCCTACGAGGACCACGGTCGCTTCCAGGCCCTGTTCCAGTACCAATCGCTGATGGCCGAGCTGCTCGAGATGGACGTCGTGAACGTGCCGACCTACGACGGCTACCAGGCGACGGCGACCGGCCTCACGATGTCGGGGCGACTCACGGGCCGCGGGCGGGTGCTGGTCGTCAGCGACGTGCTGCCGGCGAAGCTCGCGAAGGTGCACGACTACGTCCGCGCGCACCTGACGCTCGAGCTCGTACCCGCCGTCGGCGGTACGGCCGACGTCGCCGCCGTTCGCGCGGCGCTGGGCGATGACGTGGCCGCGGTCTGGATCGAGACGCCGAGCGCCACCGGCGCCGTGGAGGCGTCCCTGCAGGAGATCTCGGATGCCGCCCACGCGGCCGGCGCCGTGGTCGTCGTCGGCACCGACCCCATCGGCTACGGCGTCCTCGCCCCGCCCTCGGTCTCGGGAGCGGACATCGTCACCGGCGACATCCAGTCCCTCGGCCTGCACCAGTGGTTCGGCGGCGCCCACGGCGGGTTCATCGCCGTGCACGACGACCCGACCTTCGTGATGGAGATGCCGTCGCGCCTGTTCGGGCTCGCCACCACCGACGTGCCCGGCGAGTACGGCTTCGGCGATGTGGCCTACGACCGCACCTCGTTCGCGCACCGCGAGGAGGGGAAGGAGTGGGTCGGCACGGCCGCGGCCCTGTGGGGCATCGCCGCCGGGGTGTACCTCGCGCTGATGGGACCGGCCGGGATGGCCGAGCTCGGCGAGGTGCTGCTCGCCCGCACCCGGTACGCGCAGCAGGCGCTCTCCGCAGTGCCGGGTGTCTCCCTCGACGACGACGCCGTGCACCTGCGCGAGTTCACGGTGACCTTCGCCGACGTCACGGCCGAAGCGGTCGTCACGGCGCTCCGCACCAAGGGCATCGAGCCCGGCGTGGTCGTGGGGGAGCGCCGCCTGCTCGTCTGCGTCACCGAACTGGTCTCCCAATCCGACATCGATACCCTGGCCGGCGCGCTCGCCGCAGTCGTCGCCCCCGAACTCGCAGAGGAGCAGAAGTGAGCCTCCCCGTCGCGCCCAAGCCGGCGCTCCGCCGATTCCAGCAGGCCCAGTGGGATGAGCCGATCATCTTCGAGCTGAGCACCCCCGGTGAACGCGGCGTGCTGGTGTCGCAGGTCGAGCCCGGCGTTCGCGAGGCCGTGGGCGACGTGGTCGCCGCGCTGCCCGCCTCCCTGCGCCGTGCCGCGAAGCCGAACCTGCCCGAGATGGGGCAGATGCGCGTGCTCAAGCACTACCTGCGTCTGTCGCAGGAGAATCTCGGCGCCGACTTCAACGTCGACATCGGCCAGGGCACCTGCACCATGAAGTACGCGCCGAAGATCAACGACCAGCTCGCGAACACTCCGCAGCTCACCGCGATGCACCCGCATCAGGATCCGGCCGACGCGCAGGGCGTGCTCGAGATCGTCTGGCAGCTGGAGCGGGTGCTCGCCGAGATCTCCGGCATGGACGAGGTGTCGCTGCACACGCAGGGCGGCTCGGCGGCGATCTGGTCGAACATCGCCATGATCCGGGCCTTCCATGAGGCGAACGGCGAAGGCGAGCAGCGTCGCGAGGTCATCACCACGATCTTCAGCCACCCCTCGAACGCGGCCGCTGCGAAGGCGGCAGGCTATGAGGTCATCACGGTCTACCCCGACGCCGAGGGCTATCCGTCGCTCGACGCGTTGAAGGCCGCCCTGTCGCCCCGCACCGCGGCGATCATGGTCACGAACCCGGAGGACACCGGAATCTACAATCCGGCGATCCGGGAGTGGGTCGACGCTGCGCACGCGGTCGGAGCCCTCGCCTCCTACGACCAGGCCAACGCGAACGGCATCCTCGGGGTCACGCGCGCCCGCGATGCCGGCTTCGACGTGTGCCACTTCAACCTGCACAAGACCTTCGGCACCCCGCACGGCAGCGGCGGACCGGGATCTGGCGCGAACGCCGTGAGTGCGGCCCTCGCCCCGTTCCTGCCGGGGCCGCGCGTGGTGCGGGCCGATGACGGGACCTTCGGGGTGGTCGAGGCGGGAGAGCTGTCGATCGGCGCGGTCGGCCCGTTCTTCGGCGTCATCCCCGCGCTCGTGAAGGCCTACTCGTGGATCATGGCCCTCGGCGCCGAGGGACTGCTCGCCGCCGCCGAGACCGCCGTGCTGAACAACAACTACCTGATGGCTCGTGTGCTCGCGATCCCCGGAGCCTCGGCGCCGTATGCCACGGGTCGCCGCCGCATCGAGCAGGTGCGTTACTCGTGGGAGGAGCTGTACCAGGAGACCGGCATCTCGTCGGAGGAGATCGGCGTGCGCATGTCCGACTTCGGGATGCACTACTGGACGAGTCACCACCCCTATGTCGTGCCGCAGCCCTTCACGCTCGAACCGACTGAGTCGTACTCGATGGCAGAGCTCGATGAATATGCGGCGACCCTGGCCGAGGTGGCACGCGAGGCGCGGGAGACCCCCGAGGTGGTGCGCACCGCCCCGCACAACCAGACCGTGCACCACACGCACCATGACGATCTGGACGACCCGGAGCGGTGGGCGATCACGTGGCGCGCGTATCAGCGGAAGTACTTCCCCGCGGAGTCTGTCGCGTCGTGATCGGAGTCGTCGTCAACCCTGTCGCCGGTGTCGGCGGGCCCGCGGGCCTCGCCGGCTCCGACGGTGCGGACGTGCAGCGCAGCGCCCTTGCGCGTGGTGCCCGCTCGCGCGCCCAGGAGCGGGCGATCCTCGCCCTGACGACGCTCGCCGAACGGCATCCGGGACTCGTGGTCGCGACCGTCGCCGGTGCGATGGGGGCCGACGCGGTGCGTGCAGCGGGACTCGTGTCGCGCGTCGTCGGGGTGGGCGCGCGTGATGCGGGGTCGGCGGGATCGCCTGAGGCGGCGGGGGTGACGGAGGCGGCGGATACCTCGCGTGCGGTCGCAGCGTTGGCCGCGGTAGGGGCCGATCTGATTCTCGTCGTGGGTGGTGACGGCACCCTGCGCGACGCGGTCTCGGGGCTCGGTGCCGTGGGGCATCCGTGGGGTGAAAGGGTGGATGGCGGGAGAGGCGACGACGGATCTGCGTTCGAGGCCGAAAACTCCCGACAGGCGCACGGTCAGGGCGGATCGGCCACGCGTACGCCGCGGCTCGGTCTGCCGGCGGTCCTCGGAGTTCCGGCAGGAGTGAAGATGTACTCGTCCGTGTTCGCGGTCAGTCCGCGGGCGGCGGGATCGATCGCCGCGGACTGGGTCGACCACGAGGGCCTCCCGACCGAGGAGCGCGAGGTGCTGGACATCGACGAGGCCGCGATGCGGCGTGCTCGCGTCGACCCCACGCTGTATGGAATGCTCCGGGTGCCGCATCGTTCGGGCCGCACGCAGGCGCGCAAGGCGCCGACGCCGGTCACCGAAGCGGCCGCGGTCGAGGCCGCGGCTCGCGGGGCCGTCTCCCGCATGCGACCGGGCGTGCGTTATCTCCTCGGCCCCGGAGGCACGATCGCCGAGATCACCCGGCAGCTCGGCGTCGAAGGATCGCCACTCGGCGTCGACGTCGTTCTCGACGGTGCCATCCTCGTCCGCGGGGCGAGTGAGCAGGAGCTGCTCGACCAGATCGCCCAGGGCCCCGCGCAGGCTGTCGTCACCGTGATCGGCGGGCAGGGATTCCTGCTCGGGCGCGGCAATCAACAGCTCTCGGCGTCTGTGCTGCGCGCCCTCGGCGACGACCCGCTCCTCGTCGTCGCCCCCGAGCAGAAGCTCATCGACCTGCACGGACGCCCGCTCCTCGTCGACACCGGCGACCCGGAACTCGATGCGAGACTCGCCGGGCACGTCCGCATCATCACCGGCGTCGGCACCCGCAGCCTCTACGCCGTGAATGCGCCCGAACTGATCTCCGTCTGACCATCTCCTGTCTGACCCCCAGTCTGAACGAACCCGAAAGGACACCCCATGCGTCTCGAGAACAAGAAGGCCATCGTCACCGGCGGCGCCGGCGGCATCGGTCGCGCCACGTCGCTCGCGCTCGCCGCCGAGGGCGCGGCCGTCGCCGTCGTCGACCTGAACGCGGATGCGGCCGAAGCCGTAGCGGAGGAGATCCGCGCGACCGGCGGCACGGCCGTCGCGATCGCCGCCGACGTCGCGAGCGAGCCCGACATCGAGCGGGTGATCGCGACCTCCCTCGCCGAACTCGGCGGCGTGGACGTCGTCTTCAACAACGCCGGGATCATCCGTCGCACCACTGCGGTCGAGACGACCGTCGAGGAGTGGGACCGCGTCTTCGGCGTGAACGTGCGCTCGATCTTCCTGATGTGCAAGCACGTCGTTCCGGTCATGGAGGCGGCGGGTGGAGGCTCGATCATCAACACCGGATCGGGCTGGGGCCTCAAGGGCGGCGGCCAGGCCATCTCGTACTGTGCGTCGAAGGGCGCGGTCGTGAACATGACCCGCGCGCTCGCGATCGACCACGGCCCCGCCGGCATCCGCGTGAACTCGGTCAACCCCGGTGACGTGAACACCGGGATGCTGCGTGACGAGGCCCGGCAGCTGGCGCAGGACACCAAGGCGTTCCTCGCCGAAGCCGCCGATCGTCCGCTGCGCCGCATGGGTGAGCCGAACGAGGTCGCTCAGGCCGTGGTGTGGCTCGCGAGCGACGACTCCTCGTACGTCACGGGCTCGGCGCTCGTCGTCGACGGCGGGGGCATCGCCTAGCGAGGTGTCGCCACGGGGGACGTGTGTGCGTCGAGAGCACGGGATCTCGCCGAGCGCACGGCTCTTCGGCGTTGATACGCCGTGCGCTCGGCGACATGCCGTGCACTCGGCACCGGGGGCGAGGGCGAGGGCGAGGGCGAGGGCGAGGGGCGGATGCCCAGGACACTCGCGTAAAATCGGCACAATGACCGACGCCCCCTCCGACGCTGCACCCGACCTCGGACCGGGCGTCGACCCCGAAGATCTCGCCACCACGCTGCGCGTGCTGCGCGAGCTGCACCGGATCGACAACGAGCACCCCGACTTCATCGCGGTACGCCAGGCCACCGCGGCGATGTTCAAAGACGTCAAGCGCGTGCGCCGCAAGCAGATCCGCGACGCTATCGCCGAGGCCGACAAGGCCGTGGTCGCCCGCACCGCCACCGGGGCGCCCGACCGCATCGACGACGAGACCCGCGGCCATGACCTCGCCACGAGCGTGGTCGACGCCCCGATCGCTGGCGAACTGCTGAAGCCGCGCAACTGCTACATCTGCAAGCAGCCGTACACCGTGGTGGACGCGTTCTACCACCAGCTCTGCCCGGACTGCGCCCGCTTCAGCCACGGCAAGCGCAACGCCCGCACCGACCTCACCGGCAAGCGCGCCCTGCTCACGGGTGGCCGCGCGAAGATCGGCATGCACATCGCGCTGCGGCTGCTGCGTGACGGCGCACACACCACGATCACGACCCGCTTCCCGCGCGACGCCGTGCGACGCTTCTCGGCCCTGCCCGACTCGGCCGACTGGCTGCACCGCCTGCGCGTGGTCGGCATCGACCTGCGCGACCCTGCTCAGGTGATCGGCCTGGCGGACTCGGTCGCCGCTCAGGGCCCGCTCGACATCCTCATCAACAACGCCGCACAGACTGTACGCCGCTCGCCGGGTGCTTACTCCCTGTTGGCGGATGCCGAGCTGCAGCCCCTCCCCGACGGACCCCTGCCTGAGATGGAGACCTTCGGGCACACGGCCGACCCGCACCCGCAAGCGCTGCAGGCCTCGGTCGATGCGCATCCGCTGCTCTCGGTCGCGGCCCTCGGCGGCACGGTCGCCGAGCAGGGTGGTCAGGCACTCACGGCCGAAGATCTCGCGCGCCTCGCGATGGCGCCCGGATCGTCGTCGCTCCAGAAGCATGCCGACGGCACCGCGATCGACGCCGGCGGCCTCGTGCCCGACGTGAACCGCGTGAACAGCTGGGTGCAGTCGATCGAGCAGGTCGATCCGCTCGAGATGCTCGAGGTGCAGCTCGCCAACACGACCGCGCCGTTCCTGCTGATCAGCCGTCTGCGCGCCTCGATGGCCGCATCCGATGCGCACCGCAAGTACGTCGTGAACGTCTCGGCCATGGAGGGCCAGTTCTCACGCCGCTACAAGGGCCCCGGCCACCCCCACACGAACATGGCCAAGGCCGCTCTCAACATGCTCACGCGCACGAGCGCGGGCGAGATGCTCGAGAAGGACGGCATCCTGATGACCGCCGTCGACACCGGCTGGATCACCGACGAGCGTCCGCACTACACGAAGGTGCGCCTCGCCGAGGAGGGCTTCCATGCCCCGCTCGATCTGGTCGACGGCGCCGCCCGCGTGTACGACCCGATCGTGCGCGGCGAGGCCGGCGAAGACATCCACGGCGTGTTCCTGAAGGACTACGAGCCCAGCCCCTGGTGACGGGTGTGGGGCTTCCACCTGCATGAGAAGGCCCCGGATGCATGAGGGTTACTCGGTGTGTTCGCATGCATCCGTTGATCGGTCATGCGGGTGGCAGACGGATGAAACGTCTTAGTGGGCGCGCGCGGCGAGATTCGCCGAGGCCCACTGCCCGAGTTGGTTCAGGATCGGCAGGAGTCCTTCCCCTGCGGGCGTGAGTGCGTACGACACGGTCACAGGCGGGCCGGCGTCGACCGTGCGGGCCACGAGTCCGGCCTCGGCGAGTTCGGCGAGGCGGTCGGAGAGCACGGTGTCGCTGATTCCGGCGACGGCCCGACGCAGAGCGACGAAGGTCGATGGACCCCCGCCGAGCGACGACACGATCATGCCGTTCCACCGCTTTCCGAGCACGCTGAAGGCGAGTGTGACGGCAACGTCGCACACCTGACGCTCTTCGTCGACCTCGGCCATGCCCTCATCCTATCGTGCTACGTTAATCACTGCCGCTAAGAAAAACCTAGCGACTACGAAAACGAGAGGTAGGCCCATGTCCCTGTTCCGCCTGGATGCCAGCATCCTTCCCGCGTCGTCCGCCAGCCGAGCGCTCGCCGACCTCGTCGAGGCCGAGTGGACCGCGTCCCACCCCGACTCCACGGTCACCCGCCGCGACCTGGCGAGCGACCCGGTGCCCGCGACCGCCTGGGCGGATGCCGTGACCGGCGGCTTCGTCGACGCGGCCCAGCGCACTCCCGCGCAGAACGATGCCCGCGCTCTCGCCTCGCAGTTCGCCGATGAGCTGATCGGCGCCGACGTGCTCCTGTTCGCGGTGCCGCTGTACAACTACGGCGTCTCGCAGCACTTCAAGACCTGGTTCGACCTGGCCTACACCGACGCGCGCATCGACCCGACCGGCACTGCGCTGAACGGCAAGCCCGCCACGCTGGTCACCGTGCTCGGCGGCAACTACGCGGCCGGCTCGCCCAAGGAGGGCTGGGACCACTCGACCGGGTGGCTGCGCCGCGTGCTCGAAGACGTCTGGGGCCTCGACCTGCGCGTCGTGCAGCGTCCGTTCACCCTGGTCGGCGTGAACCCGGCCCTCGACGCCTTCGCCGACACGGCGCGCGAGCTCAAGGAGAACGCCGAGGCCGACGCTCGCACCTACGGCCGTGAGCTCGCGGCGACGCGCGACCCCCGCGTGGCCTGAGCCGAGCGGCATCCGGTTCGTCTTCGGCGTCGCGTCGGGTATCGGGTTCGGGTATTTGGTCGGGCGTCCGGTTCACCCGTCGGAAGGATGCACGGATGTAGGGCGGGAGACCGCCTACCGGCCCGACATCCGTGAAATCCTCCGACATCTGAACCGGGCGAACGTGAGGGCCTCGGCCGAGGGGACGTGAACCGGGGTGGACCCGAGGGGCACCGGACCCGGGACGTCAACGGGAGGGCGTGAACCACGACCGACCGGCGTGCGGTCAGGCGGGAGGCTCCACCGGGTAGGGATGCGGGAGCCACACCGTCACGATCAGGCCGCCGTCCGTGCGCGGGGTGAGCACCAGAGTGCCGCCGTGCGCCTGGGTGATGCGGTCGACGATCGCGAGGCCGAGCCCCGCTCCGGCATGATCGTCGCTGCGGGTGCGCTCGGCTCCGCGCTGGAATGGCTCGACGAGCGTCGCCACGCGGTGGGCGGGGAGCACCTCGCCGGTGTTCTCGACGACCAGCGCGACCGCATGGGGCATCGAGTGGGTGCGCACGGCGACGGCTCCGCCGGACGGCAGGTTGTGCACGATCGCGTTGAGCACGAGGTTCGTCACCAGCTGCGGCAGGAGGGCGGCGGAGCCGAGCACCGGTGCCGGTACGCCGCCCACCTCCACGGCGACACCGCGACGATCCGCGAGGGGCACCAGCGCCTCGACTGCTCCCTCCGCGAGGAGCGACAGATCGACGATCTCGCGGGTGAACGTCCGTCGGTCCGCCCGGCTGAGCAGCAGCAGTGCCTCGGTGAGGTCGATCGCGCGGGTGTTGACCTGTTGCAGGCGTGAGATCAGCTCGTCGACGTCGCGCTCCGGGTCGTCGTGCGCGACCTCGAGCAGCGTCTGCGAGATCGCGAGAGGTGTGCGCAGTTCGTGCGAGGCGTTGGCGGCGAATCGCTGCTGTTCCGCGACGTGCGCCTCGAGCTGTTCGAGCATCGAGTCGAAGACGTCGGCGAGGTCGCGGAACTCGTCGCGGGGGCCGGGGAGAGCGATCCGATGGGAGAGCGATCCCTGCGCGGCCAGCCGCGCCGCGTCGCCGATGCGCTCCAGCGGCGCCAGCATCCGTCCGGCGAGCAGCCATCCGCCCCCCAGACCCAGGGCGAGCAGCACGACCATGACGGTGGAGGCGACCGGCACGAAAGCCCGGATCAGGTCGGAGCGGTTCGGCACGCGGACCTCGAAGTAGGGGATCTGCACGTCCGGCACGTACCGCAGCAGATACAGAGCCACGGCGGCGAGAAGCAGGAGTCCCGACACCAGCACGATCCCCGCATAGCTGAGGGTGAGCTTGAGGCGGGCGCTCATCCCGCGGCGTCTACGCATCGGCGTCCGTCCCGATCCGGTACCCGACGCCGGGCACCGTCAGGATCAGCCACGGCTCGCCCAGGCGCTTGCGCAGCGACGACACCGTGATGCGCACCGCGTTGGTGAACGGGTCGGCATTCTCGTCCCAGGCGCGCTCCAGCAGCTCCTCGGCGCTGACCACTCCGCCATCGGCATCGACCAGCACCTCCAACACCGCGAACTGCTTGCGCGTCAGTGCGACGTAGCGGTCGTCGCGGTACACCTCGCGACGGAAGGGGTCGAGGCGCAGCCCTGCGACCTCGAGCACGGGCGGCCGGCTGCGCTGACGGCGACGGTCGAGGGCGCGCAGGCGCAGGACGAGTTCGCGCAGCTCGAACGGCTTGGTGAGGTAGTCGTCCGCGCCGATCTCGAAGCCGGTCGCCTTGTCATCGAGGCGGTCGGCGGCGGTCAGCATCAGGATCGGGATGCCGCTGCCGGAGGCCACGATCCACCGGGCGATGTCGTCGCCGGAAGGGCCGGGAACGTCGCGGTCGAGCACGGCGAGGTCGTAGGAGTTGATGCTCAGCAGTTCGAGCGCGGTGTCGCCGTCGCCGGCGATGTCGGCGGCGATCGCCTCCAGCCGCAGTCCGTCACGTACCGCCTCGGCGAGGTAGGGCTCGTCCTCGACGATCAGTACACGCATGGCTGCGATCCTACGCAGTGCGGCATATCGCGAGCATATGCAAAAGCCCATACGCCCCGGCAACCGGCCCCCTTCTTCACTGGGAGCATGAACACCCGCACCATCCCCCATCCACCGCGAGTGCGTCGCCGTCGCCGTGTCGTCGTCACGCTGATCGCGATCGCCGCGGCCGTGATCCTCGCGTTCGCGGTGCAGCAGTCGCTGTCCGCGGCATTCGCCGATGCGGCGCACACGATCCCCTCGCCCGCCCCGACGCCCGTTCCGACCGGGGGATCCGCCGGCTCGGTGGTCGCCCCGACCGAGGCCGACGGTGTGATCCTCGACGATGACAAGCCCACGGTCTTCGAGGTCGACAGGGTCGCCGTCGGCAACCTCGACCCCGCTCTGCTCGCGGCGCTGCAGCGCGCCGCGTCCGACGCCGAGGCCGACGGGGTGACCATCCGTGTGAACAGCGGATGGCGTTCTCCCGCGTTGCAGGAGTGGATGCTGCAGGATGCCATCGTCCAGTACGGATCAGAAGAAGAGGCGCGCCGCTGGGTGGCCACCCCCGAGACCTCGGAGCACGTGACGGGCGATGCGGTCGACCTCGGACCGTGGGCGGCGCTCGACTGGCTCTCCCAGCGCGGCTCGCGCTACGGCCTCTGCCAGATCTACGCGAACGAGTCGTGGCACTACGAGCTGCGCCCCGATGCCGTCGACGACGGATGCCCCGAGATGCTCGCCGACCCGACCGCCGACCCGAGGACGAAGCGATGACCACCCTTCTCGCCACCGAGCGCACCACCTACTCGCGTCTGCACGCGCCGACGCTCCACACCCTTCCCGGTGCCGTCGCCGAGAACCTGCGCCGTGTGCAGGCCGTGACCGCCGTGCCGATCATGGCCGTGGTGAAGGCCGACGGCTATGGGCACGGGGCCGTCGTCGTGGCCAGGGCCGCGGTCGCCGCCGGAGCCGGATGGCTGGGGGTGACCGATGTCGCCGAGGCGGTCGCGCTCCGCGATGCTGGGCTCGATGTGCCGATCCTCTCCTGGTTGAACCCGTCAGGTGTCGACGCGGACGTCGCCGCGGAGCACGGCATCGACATCGCCGTCGGTTCGGTCGAAGAGCTGCGCCAACTGATCGCCGATGCCGGGGATCCGGTACGCGTGCACCTGCATCTCGACACCGGCATGGCGCGGGGAGGGTGCCCTCTCGACGACTGGTCCGAGCTGTTCCGGCTGGCGCGTACCGGGCGGGGCAGGGTCGAGATCACGGGGGTCATGGGGCATCTGCCGCGCGCCGATGAGGCCGACCCGGCGGCGAACGCGGCAGCGGTGCTCCGGATGCGACAGGGGCGCGACGCCGTGCTGCGCGCAGGACTCGGCCCCGTGCTCGTGCATCTCGCCGCGACGTCCGGAGCGCTGACCGACCCGGCGACCCATTTCGGCATGGTGCGGATCGGGGCGGGACTCGTCGGCATCGACCCGTCGGAGACGACCGCGCTGGTGGGGGCCGCGCGCTGGACGGCACCGGTCGTGCACAGCGTGCGCGTGCCGGAAGGAACCGCGGTCGGTTACGGAGGCGGGGCGGTGACCGATCGGGAGACGCACCTGGCCGTCGTCGGCGTCGGGTACGCCGACGGCATCCCGCGGGAACGGGAAGCGGGCGCCGGCGTGGAGATCGACGGGGTGAGGTATCCGCTCGTCGGGAGGGTGTCCATGGATCAGATCGTGATCGACACCGGCGCCGTGCGGTTCCCCCGGGGCACGATCGCAACCGTGTTCGGACCCGAAGGGGGAGCCGTGCCGTCGGTGCAGGAGTGGGCGCGGTGGGCGGGAACCATCCCGCACACGATCGTCACCGGAATCGGGCCGCGAGTGCAGAGGAGTGTCGCATGACGACGAAGGTGCTGGTCATCGGCGGGGGACAGAACGCCGAGCACGAGGTGTCGCTGGCATCGGCAGCCGCGGTCGCCGCGGCCCTGCGGATGGGCGATCACGAGGTCACGTGCGTGACGATCGACCGTGACGGGATCTGGCGCGTCGAGGGCCGCCCGCACGGGGGCTCGGCCGCCGAGTCGCTCGCCCTCGCCCTTCCGCTGCTCACGCGGACCGACGTGGTCTTTCCCGCGGTGCACGGTGCCCCGGGCGAGGATGGTGCCCTCGCGGCGCTGTGCGCGCTCGCCGGCGTGCGTGTGGTCGGCTCGGGCCTGCGCGCCGGAGCCATCGGCATGGACAAGTGGACGACGAAGCTGGTGGCTGATGCCGTCGGTCTGGGCACTGCACGCGGTCGCCTGGTCTCGGCCGACGACATCGGCGACGTGGAGTTCGAGGGCGAGGTCGTGGTGAAGCCGGTGTCGTCCGGATCCAGCCACGGTGTGGGTCTCGTGACGCGGGAGGAGGATCTGCTCGTCGC
Organism: Microbacterium sp. TPU 3598; assembly: GCF_002356155.1. Lineage (NCBI taxonomy): Bacteria > Bacillati > Actinomycetota > Actinomycetes > Micrococcales > Microbacteriaceae > Microbacterium > Microbacterium sp. TPU 3598. The sequence continues at coordinate 404,637 of NZ_AP017975.1, forward strand.
GCTGCACGAGGCCGCGCGCTTCGACCGCCGGATCCTGGTCGAAGAGGTCGTGCGGGGGCGTGAGATCGACGTGGCGGTGCTGCGTGAGAAGGGCGGCATCCGCTGGGCCGCTCCGCCCCTCGAGATCCACGCGGCGGGACTGTTCGACACGGCCACCAAGTACGACGGCAGCGCGCGGTTCACGGTTCCGGCGCAGCTCGACGCGGGTGAGGTGTCGGCGCTCAAGCGGGCGGCGATCGCCGTGTTCGATGCCCTCGGATGCGAGGGCGTGGCGAGGATGGACTTCTTCCTGACCGACCGCGGTCCGGTGCTGAACGAGGTCAACACGATGCCGGGGCTGACCGCGGCATCGCAGGTGCCGCGGATGTTCGCCGCGGCGGGAGTGACATACGTCGACCTGGTGGCGCGGCTCGTGCGCGCGGCGTCGTGACGGCGGCTCCCGCGCCACGCGTCGGATGGCCCGATGTCGCGAAGGGCATCTGCATCATCCTGGTGGTGCTCTGGCACGTCGTGACCAAGCACGCGATCGAGGCCCCGGGTGCGGGGCCGGTCACCGACGCCTGGGCGACGCTGAACGCCCAGCTGCTGCCGTTGCGGATACCGCTGTTCTTCCTGGTCTCCGGGATGTTCGCCGCACGCGCGGTGCTCGTCGACGACGGCAGTTCCTGGCGGCGGCGCGCGGCACGGCTGACGATGCTCTACATCGTCTGGGTCGTCATCCAGACGTTCGTGCTCGCTCTGGCGCCCGACTTCGACACGGCTCGGGCGACCAGCGGGTGGGAGCTGCTCGCGCAGCTGACCATCAGTCCGACGAACCTCTGGTATCTGCTCGCGCTCGCGGTGTACCTGGCGATCGGTCGACTGACTCGCCGCATCCCGGCGGTCGTGGTGCTGCCGGTCGCCTTCGTGATCGCGGCGGTCGCCGGGGCCGGGGTCATCCCCGACCTCGGCAACCTGTGGCAGCTGGTGCAGAACCTGTTCTTCTTCCTCGTGGGGCTGCGGCTGCGCGCGGTCGTCGAACGGTTCGCGAAGAGCGTCGGGGTGTGGAGCACCGTCGCGCTCGCCGCCGTGTACGTCGCGGCGCTGGCCGTCGTGGCGGGCCTGGCCATCCGCCTGCTGCCGGGCGTGTGGCCAGCGCTCGCCCTGATCGCGGTGGCGTTCGGGGTGTCGCTCAGCGTGCTCCTGGACCGCCACGTCGACGTGGTCGCGCGGCCCCTGCGCTGGATCGGACAGCGCACCCTGCCGATCTACGTGCTGCACATGATGCCCCTCGCCCTCATCGATGCGGTCCTGCGCTCGACGCGCGGGCGGACGACGGACGTGGTCGAGGCCGTCGCCCCCATCCTTCTCACCGCGATCGTGATCGGGATCTGCCTGGGTGTGCATGCGCTGCTCGTGCGCTTCGGGCTCGGGGCGTTGTTCGATCCGCTGCGGGTGACCGACCGCTTCACGGCACGGCTGCGGCGATGAGGGCGTTCGAGGAAGGCCTCGACAATCGGCGGAGGACGGCGGATGCTGGGATCATGGCGGCCTTCACAGCGGACAACGCATTCAGCGGATTCAGCGTCGACGACATCGACGCGGCGGAGGAGTTCTACGGCACGGCGCTCGGGCTCGACGTCGAGCGCAATGCGATGGGTTTCCTCGACCTGCGGCTGCCGAGCGGCGGATCGATCCTCGTCTACTCGAAGCCCAACCACACCCCGGCGAGCTTCACGATCCTGAACTTCCCGGTGGCCGATGTCGACGCCGCCGTGGATGAGCTCATCGCCCGGGGCGTGCAGACCAAGATCTACAGCGATGAGGAATTCCCGTCCGACGAACGCGGCATCGTGCGCGGCAACGGTCGGGGTCCGGACATCGCGTGGTTCCGCGATCCCGCGGGCAACGTGCTCGCGGTGATGCAGGCCTGACAGCGAGACCGGAGGGTCTGCGCCCCGGAGACCGAGGTCCCCGGGGCGCAGTGCCTACCGACGCGGCTCAGCCGAAGACGGCGTCGGGGTAGAGGGCCTCGGCGATCAGCCGGACCGCCGAGACGTTGCCGAGCGTGCCGGGGAACAGATCGGTCGAGGGCACCGCGATCAGGCGGCCGTCGCGCACGGCGGGCATGTCGGGGAAGGTCGCGGCGAGGTAGGAGCGGACCGCCGCCTCGTGCGCCGGGTCGGACACCGCGAAGACGAGCGCGTCGGGTGCTTCGGCGGCGAGGGATTCCGGGGTGATCTCGGCGGCGAAGAAGTCGGCGAACGCGGGGTCTTCCGGCGTGAAGACGTTGTCGGCACCGGCGCGCTGCAGGATGTCGTACTCGATGCCGGCGCCGATGGCGGTGAGGGTGGTCCCCTCGATGAAGACCTGCGCGACGCGGGGGCGATCCTGTCCCTCGACCGCCTTGTCGACGGTGGCGAGCTCGGCCTGCGACGACGCGATCAGGTCGTCCGCCTCGTCTTCCACGTGGAAGATCGCGCCGAGGTTCTCGAGGTCGGTGAAGAGGTCGTCGACCGTGCCCTCCATACGGCGATCGAAGCAGCCGCCCGTCGCGGTGTACGCGGCGACCCCGGCGTCCGCCAGCTGCTCGATGCTGGCGAATCCCTGCTCGGCAGTGAACTCGTACGTCGTGGGCGAGTAGACGAAGTCGGGTTCGACGGCGAGGAGCTCTTCTCGGCTCGGAGGGGCGTCACCGCCGATGACCGGCACCTCGGCGGCGAGGTCCGCGACGTCGGACGGCAGCTTCTGGGTCGTGGCCTGGGCCTGGCCGACGAGCGCATCGGCGAGGCCGAGACGCAGCAGCAGCTCGGTCTGCGACGGGTGCAGCCCGACGACGGCGGTGGGCGTGGACGGGATCTCGACCGTGCGGCCGCAGTTCTCGATCGTGATCGCCTCGCCGGAGGCGGAGGGCGTGGTTCCGGCGGAGACTCCTCCGCCGCACCCGGTGAGGGCGATCGCGCCCAGACCGACGGTCACTACGGCGAGGAGGCGGGTGGTTCGGGTACGGGGTGTCATTCTTCTTCTCCTTGGTGATGGGTTCGGGTGTCGGGTCGATCAGCCGCTGACCGGCTCTCGGGGATGGAAGGTCATCGCGCGTGCCCCGGTGTCGACCTCGACGGCGATGCGGGCGGTGACGTGGAAGACCTCGTCGACGAGCGCCGGGGCGAGCACCGTGTCGGGCGGACCGAAGGCCACGAGTCGGCCCTCGTCGAGCACGGCGACCTCGTCGCAGAACGCCGCGGCGATGTTGAGGTCGTGCAGGGCCGCGATCACGGTCGTGCCGAGTCCGCTCACGACGCGCATCAGGTCGAGCTGGTGCGCGATGTCGAGATGGTTGGTCGGTTCGTCCAGCACGAGGATCTCGCCGCTCTGCGCGAGAGCGCGGGCGAGCATCACCCGCTGGCGCTGACCGCCCGAGAGCGAACGGACCAGGCGGTCGCCGAGGTCGTGCACGTCGGCGGTGCGCAGAGCCTCGTCCACGATGCGCTGATCCTCCGCGGTGTCCCGGCTGAAGGGCGGACGATGCGGCGAACGGCCCACGAGCACGGTCTCCCGCACGGTCAGGTCGAACTCGGAAGGGGAGTCCTGCAGCATGACCGACACCGTGCGGGCGAGGGCGCGCGGGGCCAGCTGCGACACGTCGGCGCCGTCGATCAGGACGCGCCCCGTGTGCGGACGCTGACCCGTGAAGAGCGCGCGCAGGAGCGTGGACTTGCCGCTGCCGTTCGGGCCGAGGAGCCCAACGATGCGCCCGGTGCCGACCTCGAGGTCGATGCCGTGCAGCACGGTGCGACCGCCGCGTGCGACGCTCACGCGGTCGAACAGCACGCTCATCGGTCGAACCCCGCGCGCTCGCCGCCACTGCGCATCAACCACAGGAAGAAGGGAGCACCGACGAAGGCGGTGAGGATTCCGAGCGGGATCTCGGTCGGCATCGCGACCGTACGGGCCAGCAGGTCGGCGACCATGAGGAACAGCGCGCCGCCGAGGACCGTGATCGGCAGCATCCGACGATGATCCGACCCGACCAGGAGTCTCGCCATGTGCGGCACGACGAGGCCGACGAAGCCGATGCCGCCGCTCACGGCCACGATCGCACCGGTCAGGAGCGAGGCGAGCACGAGCAGCAGCCCACGCAGCCGGGTCGTTCGTACGCCGACCGCCATCGCGGACTCGTCACCGGCGAGCAGCGCGTTCATCGACCGCGAGAGCCCGAAGACCGCGATGCAGGCGACGGCGAGTGCGACCGCGGGGATCAGCAGCGACGACATGTCGGCGGCCGACACGCTGCCGAGCAGGAAGAACATCACGCTGACGACGTTCTGGGCATCGGTGGTGAGCGTGAGGTAGCTGGTCACCGCGCTCAACAGAGCGCCCAGTGCGACGCCGGCGAGGATCATGCGGGTCGGAGACAGCTCTCCGCGGATGCGCGCGAGCATGGCCACGAGGATGCAGGCGACCATCGCGCCCACGAACGCCGCCCCGCTCATCGTGAGCCCGAGGAACGTGGCGCCGCCCGACACGATCACCAGCACGGCGCCGACACTCGCGCCGGAGGAGACGCCGAGGATGTAGGGCTCGGCGAGCGGGTTGCGCACGACCGCCTGCATCATCGCCCCGGCGAGAGCGAGACCTGCGCCCGAGAGCGCGGCGAGGAGCGACCGCGGCACCCGGAACTGCCACACGGCCTGATCCTGCAACGGCGTGAGGGTGCCGTCGGACATCCAGGGCATGCCGGGGGCCAGATGGCCGATCACGATCTTCGCGGCATCGAGGGGCGAGACCGTGACGGGTCCGGTGGCGGCCGAGAGCATGAGGACGAGCACAGCGAGCACCGTGATCGTCGTCACGGTCGGGCCGACGGGCAGCATCCGCCGGAAGCCGACGCGGCCGCCGGTGCGCCGACGAAGGCGCGGGATGCGCCGAACGGGGGTGCGCCGTGTGTCCGTCCCGGTGAGGGCTCCGGTGGATTCGCTCATCGGGCACGTCCCATCGTGGATTCGGTCGTGGATTCGGTCGTGAGTTCGGCCGCGAAGTCCAGCACGGTGAGTCCCAGCTCGTGCAGCGCGGCGGACTCGTTCGCACCGTGTCCTGCCCCCGAAGCCGTCCAGAGCCGGGCGGACCCGCCGGCTCGTCGCAGCGCCTCGACCATCCGGTGCGTGTCGCGAGCGCGCACTCGGGTGTCCTCACCGAGTACGACGCCGAGATAGGAGGGGATCCGGGCACCGGCCGGAAGGGCTTCGGCCTGCGCCAGCGGAGACAGGGCCCGGAGGTGAGCGCGCGATTCGCGAGTGCCGTCATCGCCGACCTCCGCTCGCCAGCGTGCACCGAGCGGATGATCGTCCAGGTGGAGCAGATCGAGGGGAGCGGCGGTGGTGACGAATCCCGCGCACAGCTCCGGGTGCGCGATCGCACACCCGGCTGCGACGACCCCGCCCAGAGAGGCCCCGGCGAGGACGATGAGGTCGGGTCGCGTGATTCCGGCCTCGATGAGTCCGCGCGCGATGTCGGCGAGGTCGGCGATCGTGCGGTGCTTGCTCCTGCCGCGGCCCGCCTCGCGCCACGCAGCTCCGCGCTCGCCACCACCGCGGAGCTGCGCGACGGCGTACGCTCCACCGCATTCGACCCAGGCGGGCACGGTCGGCTCGAAGAGCGGAAGGTGCGGCACGCCGAACCCGCCGTAGCAGGTCAGGATCAGCGGCAGCGGACCCTCCGTTCCCGGGGGAGAGGTCACGTGGACGGTCAGGATCACGCCGTCGTCGGCGCGGATGTCGTGGCGGACGGTCGTGCCGAGGGGCCGCACGGCAGCGGCCGGCACCACCACGGTCCCCCGGCGCTCGCGCTGCAGGAGGCGAGGGGGAGTGAGCGGGCCCTCGACGCCGAGACGCAGCACGCCGTCGTCGACGCCGATCATCGTGGTGGTGAGCGCATCGGAGGGGCTCGACGCGGCCTCGATGCGCGCGACCTCGACACCGTCGACCAGGTCGATGAGCACGCTGCGCCCGTCGGCGACGGCGAGGACGACGACGCGGTCATCATGCACCGCGACATCGACGATCAGCGCGTCGGGATCGTGCCAGCGCCAGAGTGCATCGTCTTTTCCGGCATCGTCTTTTCCGGCACCGACGTTCGGCACGGCATCGAGCCCGCGGTCGTGCCACACCAGCACGCCGGTGCCGAGAGGGGAGGCCCGCAGGAGCGCCGGCCAGCGACCCAGCGATGCTCCGGTGCCCCGGTCGGTCAGCGTCGTGCCTCGCGAACCCGAGCTGAGGGCGCGCAGGCCGCTCTCCCCGCCGGGGAACAGTCGCAGTCGTGCATCGGCCTCGAGGGCGGCCGCCCGCTGCTCGCCGGTCTGCAGATCCAGGGTCACGAGCATCCGGTCGCGGCTCGCGACGACGTCGAGGCTGCGCGAGTCGGGTGCCCAGAGCGCGGTGTCGTAGCGCAGACGGATGTCGGGGTGCAGCTGCAGGGTGCCGCCGTGGGCATCGACGATGCCGAGGACGGCGTTCTCGTCGGCGGTGGGCGCCCACTCGACGGCGATGCGCCGACGGTCGGGCGACGGGAAGATCCGATGGAGGTGCCCGTCGGGCTCGATCACGGTCGTGCCGTCGAGGCGGTGGATACCGCGACGAGAGCGACCGTCGGCCCGACCCAGGATGAAGCCCCCGACGGGAAGACCCGGTCGACCGTGACGTTCCGCACGTGCGAGGGCGTCGTCGAGCGCGGATCGGCGAGCGCTCATCGGCCGACCAGATCGTCGACGCGGTGGTCGGCACCGGCCCACAGCAGGTGCCCGCCCTCGTCGAGTGGGGTGGGGAGCTCGATGGTCGAGATGCCGCTGTCGTCGACGAGGTGGATCGTGCCGTCTCCGCCGCTGGTGACGGCGATCGTTCCGGTGCCGGGGTCGATCGCGATGGACCGGCGCTGTGCGGGGCGGCCGTCGACGCCGTCCCACGGCAGTCGTCCTGCGCGGGGCGGGTGCGTCATCGCCGGGATCGGGGTGATCCGCGCGATGCGCGCGTCCTCCCGATCGATCACGATCACGACATCCTCGTCGGGATGGATGACGGAGACGGCTGCGACGCCCGTGGCGAGGGCGAAACGGAAGGCGAGCCCCGGCGGCAGCGGCACGGTGCGGGAGGCTCCCGACGCGAGGTCGATATCGACGAAGGTGTTGGTCCACTCCGGCCACGATCCGGGAGAGGCCGGTCCTCCGCGGACGATGCCGGTGGCGCGCCCGGTGTCGCCCGCGAGGCGCAGGTAGTACGCGCGTCCTGCGACGGGCCACGGGACGATGCCGATGGCGCGGGGAACTCCACCGTCGACGATGAAGCGCTCCAGACCGCGGCTCGTCGCGATGCCGATGAGGCCGGAAGCGGGGTCCACCACGTCGCCGTGTCCGTCTGCAGCGAGGTCGTCGATGACGTGCCCGCGCAGGACCGGTGCGTGCGCTCCGACCTCGAGCGCCGCCGCGAGGGGCAGTGCCTCGACGGCTCCGGGTTCGCGATGGCGGAGCACGATCATCGGCTCTCCCGTGGCCTGATCCGGGGCGACCACGACGCCGGGCTCGCCGGTGCGCACGCGGAAGCGCACGGAGGAGTCGGTCGCGAGATCGACGACGGACACCAGGTCGGTCCAGGCTTCCTCGTTCATGCCCAGACCGGAGGTGACGACCACGTGGCGTCCGCTCGGATCGCAGGCCAGATGCTCCGCCGGGATGGCGATCGGGACGCGTCGTACGGAGTCCGCGTCTGCGATGACCAACGCACCGCCGCGGTCGTCCGCGAACGCCCAGCGGCCGGATGATCCGGCGGGAAGCCGGAGGAAGCCCGCGTGCTCGGCGAGCCAGCTGTCGGCGACGGCGACACGCCGGGAACCGTCATGAATCTCGTAGACGACTCCGGCCCGGTGATCAGCGGCGAGGAGGGGGATGGAGGAGGACATGTCAACGATCCTAGTAGATATTGAGAATCATTATCATTTAGGGTCGTCAGTGTTCACTCACCGTGGACACCGCCCCGCACCCCGCGAGGCGGACACCTCACAGAAGGAGAACGAAATGGAAAAGCAGATCCTCGCCGAGATCGAAGAGTCCGAGCAGCTGGCGCACCTGTCGGCATCGCACTCGAACGCCCTGGTCGAGAACCCGTTCGACTGATCGCGGATCCTTCCGTCGCGCTTTCGAGCGCACTCCCGTCCGGCCGGGCGTTCGCGCCCGGCCGGACCCCTCACCGAGAGACACCATGACTTCCGAACCCCGCATCCTGCCGCTCCCCGACACCGGGGCGCATCTCGTCGTCGGTGCCGACGGCCGCCCCCGGATCCGTCTGCGCACCGGACGACTCATCCTGGTCGACGCACCGGCCGCCGCTCTGGTCGAGGCCCTCGAGAGCGGGGCCCACGGAGAGCGCTCGACCGCGCTCGACCGGCTGACGCTCGAGGTGCAGGAACGCGAGTCCGCCGATGCCCTTCACCGCTGGCCGCAGGAGCACCGCGACGTCTGCCTCCTCGGAACGGGCCCGCTCGTGCACGACCTCGAGCGCGTGCTCGCCGCCTGGGGCGCACGGGTCGCCGTCCTGGATCCGGAGGCGGCACCGTCCGAGCACGCCGCCCTCGTGGTCGCCTATGCCGAGGACGCCTCCGGCCGCCGCCGCTGGGCGGAGCTCGATCGGCTTCCGGAGCGGGGCACCGCGTGGCTCCGCGTGCACCGGGAGGGCGAGGTCGTGCTGATCGATCCGCTCGCCGTCGACCCCGGCGACCCCACCTCCGTGCAGGTGGCCGCGCGACGGGTGGCCGCGAGCAGCGCGCCCGCGTCGACCGAGGCCTGGCAGCGGGCGCGTCCGCTCACCCCTGGCGCGCTCGACGACGCGACCAGAGCGCTCGTGCTCGCCCGACTGCTGCACACCGTCCTCGCGTGGGCGCAGGAGGGCGCAGAACTCGACCGGCTGCGGACGACGCTCTGGAAGGTCGTTCCCGCAACCGGTTCCGTGAGCGCGCACACGGTGCTGCCCTTCCCCGCGGCCCCGCGCCGGGTGATCCGATGACGCCGCCGCGCGACGCCCGCCCTCATGCCGTGCTCGCGGAAGACGGCGCCCTGCTGCGCGGCTGGGTCTGGGAACCCGCGGAGCCTCGCGGCGTCGTGCTCATCCGTACGCCATACGGCGCCTGGCGACACGGCGACACCGCCCGCGCCTGGGTCGGGCGGGGCTACCGCTGCGTGATCCATGACGTGCGCGGACGCCACTCCTCCGACGGCGAATGGCGCCCCTACCTCGCGGAACGCAGCGACGGGCGCGCGGTGGTCGAGCAGGTCAGGGCCGAGAGCCCCGGGGTCCCGCTCGTGCTGTCCGGCGGCTCGTATGCCGCGCACACCGCACTCGAAGCGGCCAGGGCCGTCGTCGTCGAGGCCCTGGTGCTCCAGGTGCCGGCGCTCGGGCTCGCCGAGACCGCGTGGGACGAGAACGGGCGTCCCCAGCTGCGCGACCGGATCGGGTGGTGGCACCAGCACGGCCGCGGCCCGCGTTCCCTGGCGCCGCTGTCGGACGAGCAGCTCTCGGCCCGTGTCCGGCGGGCATCCGACGTGGGCGTGCATCGGGCCGCCGACGAGTGGGGGTGGTCTTCCGAGGTCCTGTCCGGATGGCGACGCCTCTGGTCTGCTCCGGCCGTCGACCTGGACCGTGCCTACGGGGCGCTCCTGGCACCGCTGCTGCTCATCCGCGGCGATCACGACTTCTTCTTCACGCATGCCGGTCGGCTCGCGGCCGCCTGGCAGGGCCCCGTCCACCTGGTCGACGGTCCGTGGGGACACCGACTGGCCGCGGACATCGACGACGACGATGTCCGCTCCCGGCTGCGCAGTGCGGGCGGCATCGGCGGCGTACTCGACTCCTGGCTCGCCGAGACCGGACTGCCGACCACGGCATCCGCGCTCCCCGCACCGGCGTCGGCGCGAAGCCGCCGGACCAGATCCGCCTTCGAACCCGAGACCGGCCGCTGGCGGTACGAGAGGACAGCATGAGCGTGCACGACAACCTTCACCGCCGCACAGCGCGGGCGACGCTGTCGGCCGAGGCGCTGGTCGACGCCGAAGCCGGCATCATCCGCTCGGTGCGGGAGGTGCCGCATCCGATCGGCGCCCCAGACCGGTACCTGGCCTTGACGGCATCCGTGGCCGACGCCCGGATCCTCGGCGAGTGGCCCGCCGATCGGGTCTCGCTCGGCACATCGTTCGGCGACCCCGCTCAGGCGCGCATCGCCGCGATCGGCGAGGGCGTGGAGCGGTACTGCGGCAACTGGCTGCCCGATGAGCTTCCTCACGACGAGCTCCGCGTCGGCACCGCCGACGAGTTGCGCGCCGACGGGGAGAGCGTCATCGACGAGCCCGATCTGCCGCGCTTCGCCGACTGGCAGCTCGCACGGCCCGGGTTCGCGTATCAGCGTCTGCTCCCCTCCACACCGACGCTCTGGGCACGCTGCGACGAGATCAACGGTGGCTCGGTGTGGGTGCCGGACTCTCTCGTGCACCTGAACTGGCGGCAGTCCCGGTTCCGCGCGCTGCCGCGGACACACCATCTGAACTACGCCGGCATCGCGACCGGCGCAGGCTTCGACGACGCCCGCGACCGCGGGGTGATCGAGGTCATCGAACGGGATGCGCTCGAGGTGTGGTGGCACCTGGACGGACCGACGTTCGGCATCGATCCGGCCACGGTCCCCGGCCTGCTCGACGATCTTCAGGGGAGCAGCCTGCGGGTGTGGCTGGTGGCGATGCCCTCGGAGTTCGCTCCCGCGATCGGCGCGCTCGTGCACGACGAGGAGCGCGGGCTCTACGCTGCAGGCTTCTCGGCCTCGCTCGACCCGGCGCGGGCCGCGCGGAAGGCCGTGCTCGAAGCGGTGCACACCTGGATCTACACGCAGGGATGCACGACGGACGACGGATGGGTGTTCCGCGCGGTCGCTGCGGGACTGATGGCGAAGGGCCTCACCCTCGACTTCCGTCCGCACGCCGACTACCTCGCCGCGGCCGGGCCGCAGTTCGAGAACGTGATCGACCTCGGCGCGCACGTGCAGGTGTGGCTCGACCCGAGCGTGCACGACGAGGCCCGGCGGTTCCAGTCGCCCGCGCAGGGCGTGCGTCCGCTGAGAGCGGTGGACCCGGTCACGATCGACGAGGTGTACGGGCGTCTGCGCGATCGCGGTCACCGCGTCCTGACCCGCGACCTCACGACCTCCGACGTGCGACGCACCGACCTGCGCGTGGTGCGTTCGATCGTGACCGGACTGGTGCCCAACGCCCCGGCGGCGTTCTCGTACCTCGGAATGCCACGGTTCCGCGAGGCGGCCGAGGAGCGCGGCTGGCGCACCACCTGGACCGGCGGCCCGGAGGACTTCACGCTCCTCCCGGCTCCGCACATGTGAGGGCCGTCATGGATCGCACACGCCGCGAGAGCCGCGGCCTTCCTGCCCCGCTCGACGAGGCGCTGACCTCGCGCATGCCCGCAGGTCCCCTGCCGCCGGGGCCGCGCGCGAACGCCTGGGATCGGGTCGGCGCCGTCGCGGACGAACCTCACCGCGGGGTGTCAGAGCTCGTCGACGCCCTGTGGCACCCGGGGGAGTACCACCGGGATGCCGACGGCTCGGCCACCCGCATCCGTCGGCGCCCCGTCCCCTCGGCCGGAGCGTGCTATCCGGTGCAGACCCACCTGATCGACCCCACCGGTGTGCGCTGGACGGTCGACCAGGAAGGGGTCTTCCATCGTCGCGTCCTCGCATCCGACCGTGCGGACGGATGGCCGTCGCCGGCATCGGACGACGGCACCGCACGCCTGGTGTTCACCGTGCTGCCGGGGCGGTCGTTCGGCCGCTACCGGCACCGGGCGTGGCCCCTGTGGATCGCGGATGCGGCCTACGCGGTCGCCGCCGTGCGATTCCTGCTGGGGGAGCGCGCCGGGCCCGTGCAGGTCGGTCCCTCGAAGTGGCTGCGGGAGATGCTCGGCGTCCCCCGGGCTGCGGATGCCGACGCCTGGGTGCGTCGAGGACTCGCGCCGGAGATCCCGCTCGCCGCCGTCGGGATCCCGCACGTGCCGACCCCGCACGCCGCTGCTGTGCAGGCTCTCGGCACGCGACGCTCGCCCGCCATCTCGGAGTTCGCCGATCGGATCGGGGGCTCACCGACCACCGAGGTCGAGCGCGTCGCCCGCGCCTCCGGACAGGGCTGGGTGCGCGGTGCGACCGAAGTGCGCTCCTGGTCCGTGCCGAGCAGGGCACCCTCGACGATCGTCGGCGCCACCCTCTGGAGCGCCCATCTCGCCGCTGCACGCCTCTGCTACGAGGCAGCTCTCACCGGAGACAGGCGCACGCGCCCGGTCTCCGGCTTCTCCTCGACGGGGGACCGGTGGATCCTCCACGCGATCGCCGTCCTCGACTCCCGCGGAGGTGCACGATGATGATCGTCCCCGAGCTGTGGCGCGAAGCGCGACGGCACCCCTGGCTCCTGTCCATGAGCATCCTGCTCCTCCTCCTCGTGTTCGCGACGCACCTCGCGCAGGCGCTCGCCCTCGCGTGGTCTCTCGCCGCCTTCGTGCGCGGTGACACGGCCGGCGCGGTGGCGGGCATCGGCGGGATCCTCGCGATCGGGGTGGCGCGGATGCTGCTGACGCTCGCGCAGGGCGATGCCGCCGCCCGCCTCGGAGGGCGGGTCAGGGAAGATCTCCGAGGTGCGGCCGTCGCCGCGGCGCTGGTGCCGGAACGACTGCACGATGCCCGCCTCCGCGACGGCTCGACCCAGCTCGCGCTCGGCGACGGCATCGACGGCACCGACGCTTATGTGTCGAAGTACATCCCTGCGGTGGCGCAGCTCGTGGTCGGCAGCCTGATCGCGGTGTGCCTCGTCGCGGTGCTGTCGCCCGTGATCGCGCTGTGCGTCGCCGCGGGGATCCTGCTCGCGGTGCTGGGCCCTTTGGCCTGGAAGCGGATGCTCGCTCGGCGCGGTTTCGACCACTGGGACAGCTACGAGGCTCTCAGCGGCGACATGCTCGAGGCACTCCGGGGGATGTCGACGCTGCGGGCGCTGGGCGATGTCCCCGCGACCCGTGAGCGCTTGCAGGCGAGGTCGGAGTCGTTGCGCGTGGCCACGGAACGTGTCATGCGATCGTCGCTCGCCGAGACGGCGATCACCGACTTCGCGGTGCAGGCCGGAGTGGTGGTCGCCGCCGGGCTGGCCGTCGTGTCCGTGATGACCGGACAGCCACCGGCCATCGAGGTGTACGCCCTGCTCCTGCTCTCCTCGGAGGCGTTCCGACCGGTACGTGAGCTCTCGCGCCACTGGCATGCCGGATTCCTCGGGCTCACGGCGGTTCCCGGGCTGGCGGCCCTCGGTGCGTTCCGTCGGTCCGCACGGGTCGCGACGGAGATCGAGCGCATCGAGGAACCCGAGACCGGGGCGGTGACCGGCGGGGGAGACGTGCTCCGCATCTCCGGCCTGTCGTACCGATACCCCGGCACCGATCACGACGTCCTGCGCGGGGTCGACCTCCGTGCCGGGCGTGGCGAGGTGCACGCGATCGCCGGCCCCTCCGGTGCGGGCAAGTCCACGCTCTTCGACCTCGTCCTCGGCTTCCTCCCGCCCACGGCGGGAACGGTCGAGCTCGACGGGCGCCCGCTCCGCCCGAGCGATGTCGCCGTGGTCTCCCAGCACCCCGTCCTGTTCACCGGGACCATCAGGGACAACGTCGATCTGTTCGACGCCGGACAGGAGGCGCTGGAGGATGCGTGCGCCGCAGCCGGTGTGCTCGACGAGATCCGGGCGATCCCCGGAGGCCTCGACGCGATGGTGGCGGAAGCGGGGACGAGCCTGTCGGGCGGGCAGCGGCAGCGTCTCGCCCTCGCCAGAGCATTGCTCGCCCGGCGCCCCGTGCTTCTCGTCGACGAGCCGACCAGCGCCCTCGACGACCGCAGCGCCCTGACCGTCGCCGAGACGCTCGAACGTGTCGCCGCAGAGAGGATCGTGCTCATGATCAGCCACCGTCCGGAGGCCCTGTCCAGGGTCGCCGATGTGCGGGTGCTCCGTGACGGAATGCTCGTGGAGGAGGCCTCATGACCTCGTCCGCGGGCATCCTCGCTCGGCTGCTTCCGCCGCTGCGACCCGAATGGCGGCGCATCGTCGGCAGCTACCTGATCGCCACCACGAGCCTGTGCGCGCTCGCCGCCATCGCGGTGCTCACCGCGCTCGGCGTCGGCGGGGCCGTCGTGCACGGCACCTGGCCGCCGGCGGTCTGGTGGTTCGCCCTCGGAGGCCTCGTGCTGCTGCGCACCTTCCTCACCTGGCGCGAGATGGACGTGTCGCACGCCCTCGCGTACCGCGTGCTCGCCCGGCTGCGGATGGCGCTCTTCGACGCGTACTCGCGCAGCGTTCCCGGTCGCCGTCGCGAGCACTCCGGGCGCGCGGCGTCGGTCGCGATGACAGACATCGAGAAGCTGGAGTTCTTCTACGCCCACACGGTCGCGCAGATCGGTGCCGCGTTCACGCTCTTCGTCGGAGCCCTGGTCTGCGCGTTCCTGGTGATGCCGGTGGCGGCGGTCGTGATGCTCGCCGGAGCGGTCGCGGTCGCGCTCACCGTCTGGGCCGGGGCGGGTCCGTCGCGGCGTATCGGTGCGCGCGAGCAGCAGGAGCGCGAGGAGCAGTCCGAACGACTGGTCGATGCCCTCGGTGCGCTGCGCGAGATCCTCGCCTTCGGGCTGCAGAGCCGGATCGTGCGCGAGGCCGTCGACGGTACCCGGCGGTCGGCGCGCGTCACCCGCCGCCGGGAGGTGATCGCCCAGCTCGTCGACGGCACGCGCGAGCTGATCCTCACCGCGGTCGTGATCGGGGTGATCGCCGTCTCCCTTCTCGACGGATCGGTTGACGGGGCGGTCGACGCCGGGCGAGCGGCACTGCTGCCCGCGGTGATCGCCCTCGCCGTCGCCGGCGTCGCCGCGGTGGCGGACGCCGCGCACACGGTGTCGGAGCTGCATCCGCTGATCGCCAGTGCCGATCGCGTGGGTGCAGGGCTGCACCGCCCCCCGGTCGTGGCGCCGGTCGATCGTCCGCTCCCGCTGCCGCCGGGGCCGCTCGGTGTGCGCTTCGAGAGGGTCGCGTTCTCCTACGACGACCGCACGGAGGTTCTGCGCGGCTGGTCGATCGACGTCGACCCCGGTGAGCACATCGCCCTCGCGGGGCCGTCCGGCGCCGGCAAGAGCACCGTGATCGCGCTCGCCGCGCGGCTGTGGGACCCTGCAGAGGGCACCATCGCTCTCGTCGATGCGGCGGGGGTCGCGTACCCGCTGGGTCGCATCCGCGATGAAGATCTTCGCCGGACCGTCGCCGTGGTGGAGCAGGATGCGCGCCTCTTCCACGGCACCGTGCGCGACAACCTCGTGCGGGGTGTCGGCGCCCGCACCGACGAGCAGTTGCGCGAGGCGCTCACACGGGTCGGCGCCGACGACTGGATCACCCTCGACGACGAGCTCGGCGAGCACGGGGTGAGGCTCTCCGGTGGTCAACGGGCACGGTTGGCCCTGGCGCGGGCGCTGTGCCGCGAGCCCCGGGTGCTCATCGTCGACGAGATCACAGCGAGCCTGGATGCCGAGTCGGAGCGCATCATCTCCGACGTGCTCGAAGGGTTCGACGGCACGGCCATCGCCGCCTCGCACCGGCGCGAGACTCTGGGGCGGTTCGGGCGGGTGGTCGGCGTGGAGCGCGGAGGCCAGGCGAACGACGGCGGCGGCTACAGCCGGTCGACTCCGGTGACCGTCACGACGGCCTGACCGGCTTCGTCCGAGGCTGCGAGATCGATCGTCGCGGTGATGCCCCAGTCGTGGTCGCCGGCGGGATCGTCGAGGATCTGCCGTGCGGTCCAGGCGGTGGGCCCCTCTGTGAGGATCAGCAGCTTCGAGCTGCGGGCATCAGCGCCGGTGAGGATCTCGTCGTGGTCGGAGAAGTACCCGTCCAGCGCGTCCGACCAGGCGTCGGCGCCGAAACCGGGATCGAGCTCGGCCAGCGCGTTCACGTCTTCCCTGGCCGCCAGCTGCACCCGGCGGAAGAGTTCGTTGCGCACCAGGATGCGGAAGGCGCGGATGTTGCTCGTGAGGCGCTTGGGTGCGGGCGGGACGATCGGCTCATCGGGCGCGTGTGGATCGAAGCGTCCGTTGTCGACGCCGGCGATCAGCTCCTCCCACTCGTCGAGCAGGCTGGAGTCGACCTGGCGGACGAGCTCGCCGAGCCACTCGATGAGATCGCGCAGATCCTCGTCCTTGAGCTCTTCCGGGATGGTCTGCGAAGCCGCGCGGTACGCGTCGGAGAGGTAGCGCAGCACCACACCTTCGGAGCGCGCGATCTTGTAGTACGCGACATATTCCCCGAACGACATGGCCCGTTCGTACATGTCACGCACCACCGACTTGGGGTGCAGCTCGAAGTCGCGGATCCACGGCTGGGCCGCGCTGAAGGTCTCGAAGGCCGCGGTCAGCAGCTCGTCCAGCGGCTTCGGGTAGGTGATCTGCTCGAGCAGCTCCATCCGCTCGTCATACTCGATGCCCTCGGACTTCATCGCGGCGACCGCCTCGCCCCGGGCCAGGAACTCCTGCTGACTGAGCACGGCGCGGGGATCGTCGAGGGTCGACTCCACGATCGAGATCATGTCGAGTGCGTAGGAGCCGGTCCCCGTGCCGGCGGCGGGATCGGGGTCGAGCAGCTCGAAGGCGGCGAGGGCGAACGGCGACAGCGGCTGGTTGAGCGCGAAGTTCGGCTGCAGGTCCACCGTGAGGCGGATCTCTCCTTCGGGGGTCTTCTCGACGATGCCCGATTCGCGGAGCGTGCGGTAGATGCCGATGGCCCGTAGCGCGAGCTCCCGCTGGCGCCTCCGCGGCTCGTGGTTGTCGTATACCAGTGCGCGCATATTGCCGAACACGTCGCCGCCGCGGGCGATCACGTTGAGCATCATCGCGCTCGTGATCTGCATGTGCGAGGTCAGCGTCTCCGGCACGGCGTCGATGAGCTTGCGGAACGACGGCTCGCCCCACGACACGAAACCGTCCGGTGCCTTCTTCCGGACGATCTTGCGCTTCTTCTTCGGGTCGTCGCCGGCCTTCTTCACCGCAGCGACGTTCTCGCTCTCGTGCTCGGGCGCCTGCGCGACGACCGTGCCGGCGGTGTCGTAGCCCGCGCGGCCCGCGCGGCCCGCTATCTGGTGGAACTCGCGGGCGTTCAGCTGCCGCATCCGGGTGCCGTCGAACTTCGTGAGCGCCGTGAGCAGCACCGTGCGGATCGGCACGTTGATGCCCACCCCGAGGGTGTCGGTGCCGCAGATCACGCGCAGCAGTCCGCGCTGGGCGAGCTGCTCGACCAGACGCCGGTACTTCGGCAGCATGCCCGCGTGGTGCACGCCGATCCCTGCGCGCAGGAACCGTGAGAGCGTCTTGCCGAACGCGGTCGTGAAGCGGAACTCGGCGATCAGGGCGGCGATCTCGTCGCGCTGCTCGCGGGTGGCGACCTTGGTGCTGGAGAGCGCCTGCGCGCGCTCCATCGCTGCGGCCTGCGAGAAGTGCACGACGTAGATCGGCGCCTGTCCGGTGTTCAGCAGATCGTCGATGGTCTCGTGGATCGGCGTCGTCTCGTAGAAGAAGTGCAAGGGGACCGGACGCTCGACACCGGTGACCGTGGCCGTCTCGCGGCCGGTGCGACGGGTGAGGTCGGCGGCGAGCTCGGTCACATCGCCGAGTGTCGCCGACATGAGGATGAACTGCGCCTGAGGCAGCTCG
The DNA here is from genome assembly GCF_002356155.1 of Microbacterium sp. TPU 3598. Lineage (NCBI taxonomy): Bacteria > Bacillati > Actinomycetota > Actinomycetes > Micrococcales > Microbacteriaceae > Microbacterium > Microbacterium sp. TPU 3598. Next base: position 422,415 of record NZ_AP017975.1, read on the forward strand.
AGCAGCGGCACCTGCCACGCCCACCCGCGGTCGGGGTCGGCGTAGAAGTGGAACTCGTCCATCACGACCTGGCCGACGTCGGCATCGGTTCCCTGGCGCAGCGAGAGGTTCGCGAGGATCTCGGCCGTGCAGCAGATGATCGGAGCATCGGCGTTCACGGAGGAATCGCCCGTGACCATGCCGACGTTCTCGGCGCCGAACACATCGACCAGGGCGAAGAACTTCTCGCTCACGAGCGCCTTGATCGGTGCCGTGTAGTAACTGCGCCGTCCGGCGACCAGGGCACTGAAGTGGGCACCGATCGCGACGAGCGACTTCCCGGTGCCGGTGGGGGTGGAGAGGATCAGGTTGTTGCCGGAGACGATCTCGATGACCGCCTCGTCCTGCGCGGGGTACAGGCTGATGCCCGTCGATTCCGCCCATTCGACGAACGCGAGGTAGACGGCATCCGGATCCGCGGCGTCCGGGAGGAGGGCGGGGTCGAGCCGCGGAGAGGAAGTCATGGTGATTCGATCATCCCTCATGCGCGGGGGCACCTGCTCTGCGGGACCGACATCCCGCCGCGCCGGGCGACGTCTGGGCGGCACCGCCGGCGGTTGACATCATCGAACGACGACCGGATGCGGTGACTCCACCGCGAGGGGGGACGACGATGCCCGACCAGATCTTCACTTTCGCCGCGCTGGGTGTGTACTTCGCGGCGATGCTGCTCATCGGATGGATAGCCTTCCGGCGCACCGGCGATCACGAGGACTACATGCTCGGCGGACGGAATCTGCCGCCGTGGGTGGCCGCCCTCAGCGCCGGGGCCTCCGACATGTCCGGCTGGCTCGTGATGGGGCTGCCCGGTGCGATCTACGTCTCCGGTCTCATCGAGGCGTGGATCGCGATCGGCCTCACCATCGGCGCCTACTTGAACTGGCTGCTCGTGGCTCCTCGGCTGCGCGCCTACACGCAGGTGTCGCGCAACTCCATCACGGTGCCGAGTTTCTTCGAGAATCGACTCCGGGATACGACGCGACTGCTGCGGGTCGTCTCCGGTGTCGTCATCCTCGTCTTCTTCACCCTCTACATCTCCTCCGGCATGGTCGCCGGTGGGGTCTTCTTCGAGAGCTCGTTCGACGGCGACTACCTCACCGGCATGCTGCTTGTCACGGGCGTCACGCTCGCGTACACGCTCTTCGGTGGGTTCCTCGGTGCGTCACTGACCGATGTGGTGCAGGGACTGATGATGGTGATCGCGCTGGTCGTGATCCCGGTGGCGGCGATCGTCGCGATCGGGGGACTCGCCGAGACGGGCGAGCTGATCAACGAGGTGGCGCCGGACCACCTCTCCATGCTCTCCGGAACGGCGCTCACGGGCGGCACCATCCTCGCCATCGTCTCGTCGCTCGCCTGGGGCCTCGGATACTTCGGACAGCCGCACATCATCGTGAGGTTCATGGCTCTGCGCTCGCCCCAAGAGGCGAAGAGCGCTCGACGCATCGGCATCTCCTGGATGATCGTCTCGCTCGGCGGCGCCGTGCTGTCGGGCCTGGTCGGCATCGCCTACATCGCCAAGACGGGCGTCGACCTCGCCAACCCCGAGACCGTGGTGCTGCTCATGTCGCAGACGCTGCTGCATCCGTTCGTCGCCGGCCTCGTCCTGGCGGCCGTGCTCGCCGCGATCATGAGCACGATCTCCAGCCAGCTGATCGTGTGCTCCTCGGCCCTCGTGGAAGACCTGTACGGCGTGTTCCGGCGCACGCCGCCCTCGCAGAAGACGCTCATGCTGATGGGGCGGCTCGGTGTGCTCGGCGTCGCGATCGTCGCCGCGGTGCTGGCGATCACCCCGAACGACACGATCCTCGGACTCGTCTCCTTCGCCTGGGCCGGATTCGGCGCCGCATTCGGCCCGGTCATCCTGCTCAGTCTCTACTGGCGCAAGCTCACCAACTGGGGTGCCCTGGCGGGGATGTTCGTCGGCGCCGCGACCGTGTTCATCTGGAAGGCTCTCGACACCGGGCTCTACGAACTGCTTCCCGCCTTCGTTCTCGCTCTGATCGCGGCCGTCGTGGTGAGTCTCGTCACGTACCGGCACGACGACGAGATCCAGCAGGAGTTCACCGACACCGGCGCCATGCTGGCTCTGCCCCGTCCGCACGCGGTCGGCGACACGCCGTAGCGGCCGAGCGCGCCGGGGACGCTCAGACCGCGGTGGCGGCGCGCAGAGCGATGCGGATCATGTCGCCGAAGGTCTGCTCGCGCTCCTGCGCCGAGGTCTCCTCGCCCGTGACGATGTGATCGCTGACCGTGCAGATCGCGAGGGCGCGCCGACCGTAGTATGCCGCGAGAGTGTAGAGACCGGCGGCCTCCATCTCGACGCCGAGGATGCCGTGCTGCACGAACGGCTCCATGAGCTCGGGGCGCGTGCTGTAGAACTGGTCGCTCGAGAACAGCTGGCCCACGTGCACGGTCGAATCCAGAGGTTCGGCCTCGCTCGCTTCGACCGCGGCGCGCAACAGCGAGAAGTCGGCGACGGGCGCGAAGTCGAGTCCGTGGAAGCGCACCCGGTTGATGCCCGAGTCGGTGCTGGCGGCGTTGGCGATGATGATGTCGCGGATCTTGACGCGCTCGGTCAGGGCTCCGCACGAGCCGACCCGCACGATCGTCTGCACGTCGTACGCGTCGAACAGTTCGTTCGCGTAGATCGCCATCGACGGCTGCCCCATGCCCGAGCCCTGCACCGACACGCGATGCCCCTCCCAGGTGCCGGTGAAGCCGAGCATGCCGCGCGTCTCGGAGTAGAGCTCGGCATCGTCGAGGAAGGTCTCGGCGATCCACTTCGCCCGCAGCGGGTCGCCGGGGAACAGGACGATGGGGGCGATCTGACCGGGCTCTGCGGCGATGTGGGTGCTCATGGCCTCAGCGTAGCCAGCCTCATCCCGCCGCGCCCGCGCACCCGTGTCCCCGGGGGCGATACCGCGCCGATCACCCCTCGCGTCGCCGCACGATCTCGCCGATCCAGAGCGGGGCGAAGGGCGAGGTGCAGCCGGGTGCGGTCGGGTAGTCGGCGAGCACCTGCAGGCGTTCGCCGATCGCCAGCGCCCTGGCGCGGTACTCGGGGTGGAAGATGCCGATGTTCGCGAGGGTCTCGTTCATGGACCACTGCAGGCGCGACGGCGCATCCTTCATGTCCCGCTCGATCAGGTCGAGCAGGTGCGCAAGGTCCAGGCCGTCGGCGGCCTTCATCACGCGCACGGTGGTGAGCGACCAGGCTGCAGCAGCCACCGTGGGGTCGGCGTCGTCGAACCACCGCAGCCGCAGCTCTTCGGCGAGCGGGGTCTTCTTGGCGACGTAGTTGACGAACCAGTCGTTGACCTTGGGTGGGCGGGTCTCGCGCAGCATGGCGTCGAGCTCGTCGGCGGTGAAGTCGCGCGGGCGGCAGATCAGCAGGGCCAGCAGCCGTGCGGGCGTCTCGCCGGTCGCCCACAGCTCCTGCGCGAGGGGCTGGTCGGTCTTGATCTTCTTGGCCAGTGCCCGCATCCGGCTGAGGTTGATGCCGTGGTCGTCGCCCCGCTTCTCGTTGGCGGCGCGCATCTTCGGGTCTTCCAGTGCGGCGAGTTCGCCGAGGGCTTCGGCGACGGTCATGTCGGACATGCCTCCAGAGTAGGCGGGCTCAGTCCTCGTCGAGCAGCTCGCCCCTGATGCGGCGCAGGTCTTCCATGAGGGAACCGATCAGGATCCAGTGCTGTGACGACGGCGGCCGGATCACGAGGGGAGCGGTGAGCGCGGGGATCGCCGAGGTCATGGTGTCCGGCTCCGGCGAGGCATCGGCGACCTGCACGGCGAGCCGTACGTCGTGCCCTGCCCGTCGCAGCTGCTCGGCGATCGCGGCGACGGCGGGCTCCTCCCCGATCCGGTCGTCGTAGTGGTCGAAGTAGGCCCGGGTCATGCCGATCGTCTGCGTGACGATCGGGGAGAGCCGGTCGAGCAGCGCCCGCATCTCACGCAGATCGGCACGATGGGTCGAGCGCCGCGGGTTCAGAGTGAGCGACTCCTCTCCGGCGGCGATCGAGGCCTCGGCGGCCTCCTTCATCGGCCGCAGCAGCCGTACCTCCAACATCAGCTCCTGCAGCCGTGCGGGCGTCTGGGGTTCGGGCAGTGCGTCGGCCAGGCGATCCAGGCTCGCGGCGAGCTCGAGGCCGAGGAGCCCCACGTCCCGACGGGCCGGCGCGACGAGCACCGGAGGCACGATCAGGGCGTTCACGACGATGCCGATCACGACGCCGATCAGCGTCTCCACGATGCGGGCGAACGCATACTCGGGGCTCGACGAGCCCAGAGCCAGCACCAGCATCGCCGAGATCGCGACCTGATTGCCGGTGCCGGGCGAGGCGCGGAAGATCCACGCCACCAGCATCGCGACGACGATCGCGAGCAGCACGATCCAGCTCGGCGAACCGAGCAGCAGGCCGAGTGCGACGGCGATCACGACACCGGCGATCACGCCGATGCTGCGCTCGAGTGCCTTCGACAGCGACTGGTTCACGCTGGGCTGCACCACCAGCAGCGCGGCGATGGCGGCGAAGACGGGCAGCTGTGCGGGGAACACCCATCCGGCGATCAGCCACGCCGCGATGGTCGCCGCGGCCGACTTCACGACCTGCAGCAGCGGGGAGCGCTGGGAGGCGCGGATCGCGGCGGGGATGCGCATGACCTCAACGCTAGTCGTGCGGATGCCCCGAGCGCGGCTCTTGCGTCGCGGGGAGATGCGGGGTTACGCTCTGCCTAACTAACAGTCGTTAGGTAACGAGTCTGAGGCGGAAGATGACCAGAGCAACGATCCTCGCGGAGGCCCGCACGATCTTCGCGCGCCAGGGCTACGCCGAGACGAGCCTGCGCGAGATCGCCGAAGCCGTCGGGATCAAGACGCCCTCGCTCTACGCGCACTTCTCGAGCAAGGAGGCGCTCTACGCCGAGGTGTATGCCGCGGTGTCGATCGATCACACCGCGTTCTTCGACGAGCTCGTGCGGAGCAGCTCCGATATGGAGCCGCTCGCGCGTCTGCAGCACCTCCTCGGCGGCATCGAGGCCTACTATCGCGACCGGCCCGACCTCGCGGAGTTCAGCCTGCGGGCCGCGGTCACCGAATACGGTCCCGGTGGCGAGCAGCTGCGGCAGATCTTCCTCGACTCGGAGTCGACCCTCGCCGCCGCGGTGCGCCAGACATATGACGACGGGGTCGCGACGGGGACGTTCGTCGCCGGTGACGCAGACGGTTTCACGGCACTGGTCTTCGTCGTCATGGACGGCCTCTTCCTGCAGCTCACCCACTACACGCCCGAGGTCTACCGCGAGCGCTTCGATCAGGCCTGGCGACACCTCTCCACGATCCTCTCCCGATGAACACCACGCTCTCCCGATGAACACCGCTCTCCCCCGATGAACCACCGCCGCAGCGATGCGGGACACGCCTGACCCGCCGGCACCGAGCCACGAGCTCCGACCCGGCATCGCACGACACGGCCGCAACGACAGGCCGCCCCCGACCCGCCCTGCGAGTCGTCCGCACCACGGGAACCCGAATCCCCGCCGACGGACTCGCAGGGCCACTTCTCAAGGACAAGATGATGACCACCACCGACTACGAGCACGGCGTCGTGCCCCAGGACCAGCGCAAGAGCTGGCTGTCGATCGCCACCGTGTGGATCGCGATCGGCATCGACCTCTCCGGGGCGTTCCTCGGTGTCTCGCTCGCCTCCGGCATGGCCTTCTGGCCGGCGATCGGCGCGACGATGCTCGGTTCGCTGCTGCTCGGACTGCTCGCGATGGCCTGCGCCTACGTCGGCGCCGCCACCGGGCTCTCCACCGCGATGATCTCCCGCGCGGTGTTCGGGCGCATCGGCGGGGCGATCCTCGCCCTCGCGATCGCGATCAGCCTGGTCGGCTGGTACGCCGTGCAGGCGGGCTTCTTCGGAGCGAACGCGCAGATCGCGTTCGCCGAGTTCACCGGCATCGATGTACCCGTGCAGGTGTTCACCGCGATCGGTGGCGTGCTCATGGCGATCACCGCGTTCTGGGGCTACCGCTCGATCAACCGCCTCAGCACCCTCGCCGTGCCGCTGCTCCTCCTCCTGCTGATCGTCGGCGTGGTCGTGGCGTTCACGGTGAACGGGGCGGCAGGGCTCGAGGCCCCGGTCGAGGCGACGTTCACGTTCGGCGGTGCGGTGTCGCTCGTGATGGGCATCTTCATCCTCGGTGTCGTGCTGGCCCCCGACATGGCGCGGTGGGCGAAGACGCCGAAGCAGGCCATGATCGCCGGGTTCGTCGGCTTCTTCTTCGGCAACTCGATCATCCTGGTGGTCGCGATCCTTCTCGCCCGCATCATGGACGGCACCGAGTTGATGGCGATCTTCTTCGCCCTCGGTCTCGGCGGCGTCGCCGTGGTCGTGCTGATCCTGGCGCAGTGGACCACGAACACGACCAACCTCTACTCGGCCGGCCTCTCGTTCGCGTCGATCAGCGAGCGCCTGAGCCGCCGCACCGTGACCATCGTGCTCGGCGCCATCGGCATCGTCGTCGGAGTGATCGGCGCGGCCGACTACTTCGTGCAGTTCATCCTCGTGATCGGCACGATCATCGCCCCCTACGGCGGCGTGTACCTGGCGTCGTTCTTCACCGGCCGAAAGACCGCGCGCTGGGCGCACGGCGCCACCGTGCCGCTGGTCGACGGGTGGTCGATCACGGCCTGGGTGGTCGGCATCGTCGTGGCCGTCGCGACGACGAACCCGGCGGACGGTCCCGGCTTCGGCTGGTTCACGATCACCTCGATCTCCGCTCTCGACGGTCTCCTCGTCGGCTTCGTCGCCTACCTCCTGCTGCTTCCGCTCCGCCGCCGCGTGGCACCGGACCCGGCCGCCCCCGTCACGGACGAGGTGAGCGCATGACCACCGCTCCTTTCCTCACAGAAGCCGACATCGACGAGATCGCCCTGGGCGCCGCGGTGCTCGGTACCGGCGGCGGAGGAGACCCGCACGTCGGCTCGCTCATCGCCAAGCGCCTCATCCGCCTGCAAGGACCGGTGCCGCTGGTGGCTGTCGACGACCTGACCGACGACGACTTCGTGATCCCGATCGGCGGGATCGGAGCGCCTTCCGTGAGCGTGGAGCGCATCCAGGCCGAATCCGAGCTGCTCGCGGCCCTGCAGGCGATCGAACGCGCGGTGGGTCGCAAGGCCACGGCCGTGATGCCGATCGAGGTCGGTGGAGGCAATTCCATGATCCCGATCGCGGCCGCCGCGCTCGCCGGACTCCCGGTGGTCGACGGTGACGCGATGGGACGCGCCTTCCCGGAGGCGCAGATGGTCACGTTCCATCTCGCCGGCTACGGACCCGGCACGACGGTGCTCGTCGATCACCACGGCAACGAGGTGGTCAGCCGCCCGGTCGACGGCGGCTGGTCGGAGCGCATCTCGCGGGCCGTCACCGTCGAGATGGGCGGAGGGGCGACCATGATCGACTACGCCTACGGTGGCGACGTCGTGCGCGAGTGCGCGATCCCGGGCACTCTGGGGCTCGCCCAGCGCATCGGACGCATCCTCCGGGGGCGCGATGGCGGCGGACGCGAACTGCGCGACGACGAGCGCATCGACGCTCTGTGCGCCGACCTCGATGCGGTGCGGCTGTTCGACGGCAAGGTGGCAGACCTGCAGCGCTCGGTCGACGGCGGCTTCACCCGCGGTGCGGCCGAACTCGTCGGCGTCGGTGCCGACCGGGGAAGTGCGTTCCGCCTCGACTTCCAGAACGAGATGCTGCTCGGGCGTCGTGACGGCGTGCTGGCGGCGGTGACCCCCGACCTGATCGCGGTGCTCGACCTGGCGACCGGCATGCCCATCACGACGGAGTCCCTCCGCTACGGCGCGCGGGTCGCGGTCATCGCGATCCCCTGCCATGACAAGTGGCGCACGCCGATCGGGCTGGAGACCGCAGGGCCCGCCCACTTCGGATACGACGTGGAGTGGATTCCCGTCGAAGACATCGCGCAGCCCTCCGGTGCGCGCCCGACGGACGAGGAGGCCGCGTGATGGCCGGCACCTATCGCATCGGCATCGACGTCGGCGGCACCAACACCGACGCCGTGATCCTCGACGAGCGGCTCGACGTCGTCGCCTCGGTCAAGCGCCCGACCACGGCCGACACGGGCGACGGCGTGGCCGCGGCGATCGACGCCGTGCTCGCGGCCTCCGGCGTCGACGCCGCCCTGATCGGGCACGCGATGCTCGGCACCACTCACTGCACCAACGCGATCGTCGAGCGGCGCGGTCTCGGTCGCGTCGGCATCCTCCGCCTCGGTGCACCGGCCACCACGGCCGTCCCGCCGTTGGAGGGCTGGCCGGACGATCTGCGTGCGGCGATCGGCGAGCAGGCACACCTGCTGGACGGCGGCTTCGAGGTCGACGGCCGCGTGCTCTCCCCGATCGATGAGGATGCCGTGCGCGAGGCCTGTGCACGGATGCGCGGCGAGGTCGACGCGGTCGCCGTCGTGGGCGTCTTCGCGCCGATCGACGAGAGCCAGGAGGAGCGGGTCGCGGCCATCGTCACGGAAGAGCTGGGTGTCCCCGTGTCGCGGTCGGCGCGCATCGGCTCGCTCGGACTGCTCGAGCGCGAGAACGCGACGGTGCTGAATGCGGCGCTGATGCAGACGCTGCGGCAGATGGCCGCGGGCTTCGTCGCCGCTCTGCGGGAGCGGGGCATCCCGGCCACCCCGTACTTCGGCCAGAACGACGGCACCCTCATGCAGCTCGAGTACGCGCTCGAGTTCCCGGTGCTGACGATCGGCTGCGGTCCGACGAACTCGATCCGCGGCGCCGCGCACCTCTCGGGCGCGACCGACGCCCTGGTGGTCGACATCGGCGGCACCACGACCGACATCGGCGTGCTCGTCGACGGGTTCCCACGGCAGTCGGCGCACGCCGTCGAGATCGGCGGCATCCGCACGAACTTCCGTATGCCCGACGTGCTGTCGGTCGGCCTCGGCGGCGGCACGATCATCCGGGAGACGCCTGCGGGCGCGACCGTCGGCCCGGACAGCGTGGGCTATCGCCTTCCGCAGGAGGGTCTCGCGTTCGGCGGCAGCACCCTCACGGCCACCGACGTCGCGCTCGCGGTCGGCGGCGCCGAGATCGACGGTCTCGACGCCCCCGCCGTTCCCGAGGGGGTCGGCTCCGCGGCGTGGACCGCGATGCGGGAGATCCTCGAGGACTCGATCGATCGGATGAAGCCGAACGCCGCGCCGGTGCCGGTGATCCTGGTCGGCGGGGGCGGCATCATCGCCCCGACCGTGCTCGACGGCGTCGCCGAGGTGATCCGCCCCGATCACTTCGGCGCCGCCAACGCGGTGGGGGCGGCCCTCGGCGAGGTCGCCGGCCAGATCGAGAAGATCTACCGCGTCGATCCCACCGACCAGCGGGCATCCCGGGCGGACGCCGCCGCCGAGGCGACCGAGCGTGCCCGGCTCGCCGGCGCCGATCCCACGACGATCGAGGTCGTCGCGGTGGAAGAGCTGCCGGTGGCCTACTCCGACGGCACGGCCGTGCTCATCCGCGCCAGAGCGGTGGGTCGCCTGGCGGCCTGACTCTCCGCGGACGGCATCGCCTCGGGCGGGCGGGCTTCCGTCCGTCCGAGGTGCGTGCTTGCATGGGCGCATGGAGCGGGACGCGAAGCTGCGTGGCGAGACGAGAGCGGTCTGGGCGACCGTGATCTGCTTCGTGATCGGCACGCTCATCGGGATGCTCGTCCTGGGCGGTGCCGACCGCCCGCTCACGGGCGAAGGGGCGCTCGCGATGCCCGCCGCGCTCATCGCCGGAGCGATCGCGGCGGGCGCCTTCCTCACGAGCACACTGATGCACCGAGGGGGCGAGACGAGGTCGATGCCGCGCTGGCAGGCGGTGGTCTCCGAACTCTCGGCTGGTGCCCTCACCGTCGCGTTCGGAGCCGTCACGACGATGGGAGTGCTGCTCGCCGCCGAGGTGCTCACGGCCGGGCTCCAGGGACTGCAGCTCGCGGCGATCGGCGGCGGACTGCTCACCGGTCTGGCGGCGGCGGTCGGCGGGCGCTTCGCCTTCGGCGCCGGCGTCGACCTGCGCACGGCAGACCTCGCCGCGCTCCTGTTCGGTTTCCTCGTGATCGGTACCCTGTTCGCCATGATCACGGCCGCTGATCCGCGCTGGTGGGAGCAGAACTTCTCCCAGTTGGGCTCCGGTTCGTGGGCCTTCAACGGCACCCTCCTGGTCGCGGGGCTTCTCATCGCGACCGTCGGCTCGTACATCGGTCGTGACCTGCACCGGCTGCTCGGGGATTCCGCACTCTCCCGCATCGCCGTCGTCGTGGCGTCGTGGGCGGCCACCGGAATCGCACTGGCTGCGGTCGGGCTGCTGCCGCTGCATCGTGTGCCCATCCCGCACGACATCGCCGCGGTCTCCACGCTCGTCCTGTTCGTCGTGGCGGCCGCGACCACGGTCGCCGCTGTTCCCGGGCACCCCCGAGCGCTCCTGATCACCTCGATCGGCGTCGGTCTGCTCCTGGCGGCGGCGATCGTGCTGTGGGTGCCGTTCGGTCTCTTCTCGGCCACCGCTGTCGAGGCCGTCGTCGTCGGACTCGGACTCCTGTGGATGGCGACGCTCGTTCGGGTTCTCGCGATCCTGGTGCCGGCCCGGTCTCGCCCCTCCGCGCGCCTGTCGCTGATGCGCGCCCGGCATCCCTAGAGCGGCATGCACGAAAGATAGGGCAACTGCCCGATGCCCCGGGGGCGCCTCAGAGCGGACTGTAGGGATACAGCGAACCGTCGAGGAGAACCCCATGTACGAGCACCCGTATCTCAGCCAGCAGCTCACCCGGCACGACCAGGAGCAGATGGAGCGCGCCGCCGCGCAGAGGCTGCGTCTGATCGAGCACGCCGACCAGATCGTGCCGCGTCCGGAAGGGGTGGTCCGGCGGATGCTGCGCCGCGCGTTCGGTCGCACGGCGGCCGCCACGTCTCCGACCGCCCCGACGACGGCTCGTGTCGCGGGCGGATGCGAAGCGGCGGCGGCACACGCGCAGTGAGCGGCGTCGCGCAGCGCGAACCGCAGACCGTCCCGAATGTCGGTCGGGGGTGGGACGATGAATCCATGCCCCCTTCCGCGTCGAGCGCTGCGATGGTCGGCCGCGAGGCCGAGCTCGCCGAGGTGCGCCGATCGTTCGCCGGGGTGCGCGACGGCGTCCCGGCCGCGCTGCTCGTCGAGGGCGAGGCCGGCATCGGCAAGTCCCGCATGCTGCGCGAGTTCGCCGCCGAGATCGCGCCGACCGCCGACGTGCATGTGGGCTGGTGCCTCGATCTGGGCGCCTCGCGCACGCCCTACGGGCCACTCACCGGCATCCTCCGCTCGATCGTCACACGCATGGGCGTCGACCGGGTGCGCGAGTCGGTGGGAGTGGGGGTCGAGGCACTCGGCATGCTGCTTCCCGAACTCGTCGATTCCCCGACCGATCGCGACCGCACCAGTCCCGAACGCCTGCGCGACGCCATCGCCTCCCTCATCGAAGCGGCGGCCGAACGCGCCCCTCAGGTGCTCGTGGTCGAAGACCTGCACTGGGCCGACGAGTCGACGCTCGCCATCCTCTCCTTCCTGCTGCGGGCGCTGAGCCGCGGCCGCATCCTGCTGCTCCTCACCTGCCGCACCGACGATGTGCGCCGCGGGGATGCGGTGAGCCGCTTCATCGGCGAGGCGACGCGCGCGCGGTTGCTCGAGCGCCTCACCCTCGGCCGGCTCGACGAGGCCGCGGTTCGTGAGCTGGCCGAGCAGATCACCGGCCGGGCGCTGACCGAGAGCGCCCTCGATCGCATGCAGGAGCGGGCCGAGGGCGTGCCCTTCTTCATCGAGGAGATCGCGGGGTGCGCGAACGGCCCGCTCCCCGACGGTCTGCGCGACCTGCTGCTCGCCCGCTTCGACCGGCTCGGCGACGATGCGCGGCGTGTGGTGCAGGTCGTCTCCGGCGCCGAGCGTCCGCTCTCCCATCCGCTGATCACGGGCCTCGTCGATCTGCCGGAGCAACGCCTCGACGAGGCGATCCGCGAGGCGACGCGCAGCGGCATCCTCGTCGTGGGCGACGACGACTACCGGTTCCGGCATGCCCTGCTGCGCGAGGCCGTGCACGACGACCTGCTCCCCGGCGAGCGGGCACGCCTGCATCGCGCCTATGCCGAGGCGCTCGAGGCGCAGTGCGCGGGGTCGGATACCAGCGACGCCGCGGCCCTCGCCTATCACTGGCAGCTCGCGCAAGACGATCGGAAGGCGCTCGTCGCCGCCGCCGACGCCATGCGCCACGCGAAGGGGCAGTACGCGTTCGCGAGCGCGGCCCGCTTCGGCGAACTGGCACTGGAACTGTGGCCGCTCGTGCCCGACGCCGCCGCGGCGGCACGCGTCGAGAGACTCGACCTGCTCCTCGTGCTGGGATCGATCCTGCGCAATGCGGGCGACGGCGAGCGGGCGCTCGCGGTCGCGAATGTCGCGCTCGCCGAGATCGACCCCGCCACCGTGGACCCGCGTCTGCATGCCCGACTCCTGCGCAACAAGGCGCTGTACCTGGTCAACCTCGGCCGCCTCGGTGCGATCCCGCTGCTGCAGCAGGCCCTGGCCATCGCGGAGGAGCGCATCGGCGACGAGGTGTTCCGGGCCGAGCTGCTCAACCAGCTCGCGAGCCGACGCATGATCGCGGGCGACAGAGAAGAGGCGATCCGCCTCGCGGATGAGGCTGAGCTGGGGGCGGCCGGAGCCGACTCCACCGACCAGCTGTCGATCGCCGCGAACGTGCGCGGCGGTTCCCTGGCCCACCTCGGCCGGGTCGACGAAGGGGTGCGCGAGTACGAGCGGGCGCGTGAGCTCGCGGCGGGAACGACGGCCGAGATGCGCTATCGCGTCAACTACTCCGACCTGCTCACGCTGCTGGGCCGCTACCGCGAGGCGGTCGAGGTCGCCGAAGAGGGACTGCGGCGTGCCCGCGAGCTCCGCGTCGAACGCACCTCGGGGTCGATCATGGCCCAGAACATGGTGGTGCCCCTGCTCGAACTCGGCGAGATCGAGCGGGTCGAGGAGATGCTGTCGCGCGACTTCGTGCAGGGAACCCTGCGTGTGTTCCGCATGTACATGAGCATGACCCGCGTGCGGGTGCTGGCCTGGCGCGGGCGGTCGGCCGAGGCAGCAGAGCTGTTGCAGGAGTGGTTGCCGGCGTTCGAGGAGACGGGCGGCTCGGAGCGGCAGATCTGGTACGACCGGATCATGATGACGGTGGCTGTGGCCGAGAGCGAGGGGAATCTCCGGAGGGCGCTCGACACCATACTCGAGATGCTGCGCGACGAACATCCGGCGCTGCTGCACCAGCGCCGGCTGCTGCTGGAGGGTGGGGCGATCATCGCCGAGCTGCGCGCCGAGGGCGCCGACACCACGACGGCATCCGATGCCGTCCGTGCGGCGTGGCGCGCGCAACCCCCGCAGTTGCAGGACGACGCGTGGTCGACGATCTTCGATGCGCTGCTCGACCCGCGCCATGACGCCCTGGATGCGGCCCTCCACCATGCCGAGGGAGAAGACGTACCGGTCGTCTTCCGCGCCGTGCTCCGGCTCGAGCGCGCGCGTCTGCTTGTCCACGAGGGGGAGCGCGTCACCGCGGCGTCGGTGCTCGCCGAGGCGGCAGGCCTCGCGGAGGCACTCGGCAACGCCCAGGTGCGGGCTGCGGTCGCCCGGTTCGCCACCGACGCCGGACTGCGTGCCCCCGCCGATCCGCCGTCGGGCGACGACCTGCTCACGGCTCGCGAGCGGCAGGTGCTCGAGCTGATCGCCGAAGGGCTGAGCAACCGGCAGATCGGCGAGCGGCTGTTCATCAGCGTGAAGACCGTGAGCGTGCACGTCTCGGCCGTGCTGCGCAAGCTCGGTGTGAGCACACGCACCGAAGCGGCTCTCGTGCAGAAGAATCGACAGTTCCGTGTCCCTGCCCAGCCTGCCGTGGTAGCGTGACTGTGCGCGCGTCTCGGATGTTCCGATTCGGCGTAGGCCGTGTAAACGGCTAAGTCAACAGAAAGTAGAAACACATGGCCACTGGCACTGTGAAATGGTTCAACGCGGAAAAGGGCTTCGGCTTCATCGCTCCCGATGACGGCTCGGACGACCTCTTCGCCCACTACTCGGCTATCGCCGGCTCCGGTTTCAAGGAGCTCCGCGAGAACCAGAAGGTCGAATTCGACGCTGAGCGTGGCCCCAAGGGCATGCAGGCGGCGAACATCCGCGCTCTCTGAGCGCGCGCTGACTTCCTGAAACCGGTCGGATCCTCACGGATCCGGCCGGTTTTTTCGTGCCGCCCGCAGCTTTCGAATCGCCTGGATGGTCCTGACCGGCGGCGACTTCCGGCGAATCGCGCGATTCGAGAGGCAGCACGCGGCAGGGAATCCGGGGTGAGGTTCCCCTAACCTCCGTGTTAGATTAGGCGAGGCTTACCAAAGGCCCGGGCGCAAGTGACGCGCCGCCCCCTCACCCCGAACCCGAAGGAACGCCTGTGCGCACCTCTCGAATCCTCGCCATCGGCGCGGCCGCCGCGCTCGCCATCGGTCTCTCCGCCTGCGCATCCTCTGCCCCGGAGTCGACCTCGACCGCCGGCGGTAACCCCGCATCCGACGACGCCTTCCCCGTCACCGTCGAGCACGTCTACGGCGAGACCACGATCACCGAGAAGCCCGAGCGCGTCGCGACCGTCGCATGGGCGAACCACGAGGTGCCGCTGGCGCTGGGCATCGTTCCGGTCGGCATGAGCAAGGCGTCGTGGGGCGACGATGACGACAACGGCGTGCTGCCCTGGGTCGAGGAGAAGCTCGACGAGATGGGGGCCGAGACGCCGGTGCTGTTCGACGAGACCGACGGCATCGACTACGAGGCCGTCGCCGACACCGAGCCCGACGTGATCCTCGCCGCCTACTCCGGCCTCACGCAGGAGGAGTACGACACCCTCTCCAAGATCGCTCCGGTCATCGCCTACCCGAAGGTCGCCTGGGGCACTTCGGTCGACGAGATGATCGAGATGGACTCCAAGGCCCTCGGCCTCGAGAAGGAGGGCGACGCCCTGATCGAGCAGCTGGACGCCGACGCGCAGAAGGCGCTCGAGGCGAACAGCGTGCTGAAGGACAAGAAGGTCCTGTTCTCCTACATCGACCCGACCGACCTGAGCCAGATCGGGTACTACACGGCGATCGACACCCGCCCGGGCTATCTCCACGATCTCGGTCTGCCGTTCCCCTCGATCGTCGAGGAGAACAAGGACAGCGACCAGTTCTACCTGACGGTCAGCGCGGAAGAGGCGCAGAAGTTCGACGACGTCGACCTGTTCATCACCTACGGCGACGAGTCGATCATCCCGCTCCTGCAGGCCGACCCGCTGCTGTCGAAGATCCCGGCGATCGCCGAGGGCCGCATCGCGGTCCTTCCCGACGCCACCCCCATCGCGGCCTCCGCGAACCCGTCGCCGCTGTCGATTCCGTGGGGTCTCGACGACTACCTCGCGCTCCTGGCTGCACCGCTCGCTCCGTAGTCGTTCGATCCGCCTCCGCGGAGTGAATACCCAGTGACCTCAGCAACCGTCATCGCGCCCGCACCGGGGGCCGCAGACCTGCGGCGCCCGGTGCTGGTGCGAACCCTCTGGCTCCTCATCGGGCTCGTGGTGCTCGTCGTCCTCACCATCCTGTCGATCTCGTTCGGCGTGCGCGCCGTCTCATTCGATGACATCGCCGCAGCCCTCACCGGTCAGACCGACACGATCGCGCAGGCGGCGATCGTCAAGCGCATCCCCCGCACGGTCCTGGCCCTCCTCGTCGGTGCGGCACTCGCCCTCTCCGGCGCGACCATGCAGGCCGTGACGCGCAACCCCATCGCCGACCCCGGCATCCTCGGCGTCTCGAACGGCGCCTCGCTGGCCGTGGTGTGCGGCATCGCCTTCTTCGGTCTCGCCGACCCCTACGGCCAGATGGCGTTCGCGATCGCCGGAGCAGGGCTCGCCGCCGTCTTCGTCTACACGGTCGGATCCCTCGGACGCGGGGGAGCGACACCCCTCAAGCTCGCGCTCGCGGGTGCCGCCACCTCGGCCGCCTTCGCCTCGCTCATCAGCGCCGTCATGCTGCCCCGCGTCGACCTGCTGCAGACGTTCCAGTCGTGGCAGATCGGCGGCGTCGGTGGCGCGGAGTGGCCGCGCATCGGGCTCACCGCACCGGTTCTGGCCATCGGCGCCCTGATCTGCTTCCTGTGCTCCCGGGGCATGAACTCCCTCGCCCTCGGAGACGAGATGGCCAAGGGGCTCGGGGAGAACGTGTTCCGCACGCGCATGATCTCGGCGCTGGGCGCGGTGATCCTCGCCGGGGCCGCGACCGCGATCGCCGGCCCCATCGGCTTCGTCGGGCTCATCATCCCGCACGTATGCCGCATGCTCGTGGGCACCGATCACCGCTGGCTGCTCCCGTTCTCGGCCATCGCCGGCGCCGCCCTCCTGACCGCAAGCGACATCGTGGGCCGGGTGATCGCGCCATCGTCGGAGGAGATCCAGGTCGGTATCATCACCGCCATCATCGGAGCCCCGTTCTTCATCTGGATCGTCCGCCGGCAGAAGGTGCGTGAGCTGTGAGCACGACAGAGCACACCGAGCACACCCTCGATCGGGTCGACGAGCCGGCAT
This sequence comes from Microbacterium sp. TPU 3598, assembly GCF_002356155.1. Classification (NCBI taxonomy): domain Bacteria; kingdom Bacillati; phylum Actinomycetota; class Actinomycetes; order Micrococcales; family Microbacteriaceae; genus Microbacterium; species Microbacterium sp. TPU 3598. The sequence continues at coordinate 439,142 of NZ_AP017975.1, forward strand.
CCGCCCGGATCGCGCGTATCGTCGCGGGGCGGCGCTCGCGCCACCGCCGGCATGCGGTGGCCACGATCGTCCTCGGCGTCCTGGTATTCGCCCTCTTCGCGGTGGCGCTCATGGTCGGCAACACGTTCTACACGCCGGATGAGGTGATCCGGGTGATCCTCGGAGAGACCGTGCCGGGCGCCTCGTTCACCGTCGGCGATCTGCGACTGCCGCGGGCGGTGCTCGCCGTCCTCACCGGCATCGCATTCGGAATGGCGGGTGTGTGCTTCCAGACGATGCTGCGCAATCCGCTCGCCTCGCCCGACATCATCGGCATCTCCAACGGTGCCGGTGCGGCGGCCGTGTTCGGCATCATCGTGTTGTCCGTGAACGGGCCGGTCGTGTCGCTGCTCGCTCTCGGCGGCGCCGTCGTCACCGCCCTCGTGATCTACCTGCTCTCGATCAAGGGCGGCTTCGCCGGAACCCGACTCATCCTGATCGGGATCGGCGTCGCGGCGATGCTGCAGAGCGTCATCTCGTACATGCTGTCGCGCGCCGCGAACTGGGACATCCAGACCGCGATGCAGTGGTTGACCGGGAGCCTCAACAACGCCTCGTGGGAGCGGGTGCTGCCGATGGCGATCGCCGCGGCGATCATCGTGCCGCTCATGCTGTCGCAGGGGCGCGCGCTCGGTGCGCTTCAGCTCGGCGACGACTCGGCTGCCGGCCTGGGCATCCGGGTCAACGCCACCCGCCTGCTCCTCATCCTCGGTGCGGTCGCGCTGCTTGCGTTCGCGACCGCGGCCACCGGCCCTATCGCATTCGTCGCCTTCATGGCCGGCCCCATCGCCGCGCGCATCACCGGTCCCGGCGCCAACCTGCTCCTGCCGTCGGCGTTCGTCGGAGCCGTGCTCGTGCTCGGCGGCGACCTGATCGGCCAGTTCGCCTTCGGCACCCGCTATCCCGTCGGCGTCATCACCGGCGTCGTCGGCGCGCCGTACCTGATCTACCTGCTCATCCGCACCAACCGCTCCGGGGGTTCGCTATGACCGTCTCGCACAGCCTGTCCGCCGAGGGGGTGACGCTCGCCTACGGGGACCGCACCATCATCGACGGCCTCGACCTGCAGATCGCCCCCGGTCGCATCACCACCATCGTGGGGGCGAACGGATGCGGCAAGTCCACGCTGCTGCGCTCGCTGGCGCGCCTGCTGTCTCCGAGCGACGGCCAGATCGTGCTCGACGGCAGATCGGTGCACGCCCGCCCCACCAAGGAGGTCGCGCGCATCCTCGGGTTGCTGCCGCAGTCGCCCGTCGCGCCCGAGGGCATCGCGGTCGCCGATCTGGTCGGCCGTGGACGGCACCCGCATCAGAAGATGCTCGCCCGATGGAGCACCCACGATTACGAGGTCGTGGCGGATGCCCTCGACGCCACCGGCATCTCCGATCTGGCCGACCGCAGCGTCGACGAGCTCTCGGGCGGTCAGCGCCAGCGGGTGTGGATCGCCATGGCGCTCGCACAGGAGACCGACATCCTGCTGCTCGACGAGCCGACCACCTTCCTCGACGTCGCCCACCAGGTCGAGGTCCTCGACCTGCTCACCGACCTGAGCGTCTCGCGCGGCACCACGATCGTCATGGTGCTGCACGACCTCAATCTCGCGGCCCGCTACGCCGACGAGCTGGTCGCCATGAAGGATGGGCGCGTGCACGCGACCGGTGCGCCGCAGGACATCGTCACCGCCGAACTCGTCGAAGAGGTCTTCGGCCTCGCCAATCAGATCACCATCGATCCGGTCTCCGGCAAGCCGATGGTCACACCCATCGGGAGGCACCATGTCCGCTGAGACGACCACGACCGACCGTCCGACCTACATCCTCACCCGCGCCGAGGTACGGGGGGTCGCGCGCGTCTCGCCCTCGTTCGTGCGGGTGACGTTCGGCGGCGACGAGCTGAGCGAGTTCGGCACGCCGGGTGAGGTGTTCGACAGCCGCATCAAGCTGGTGTTCCCACCCGCATCCGGAGTCCTGCCTGAGCTCGACAGGGCATCCGACAACTGGTGGCAGGCGTTCCTCGCGGTGCCCGAGGAGGAGCGCGGGTCCATGCGCACCTATTCCGTGCGCGAGCTGCGGGTCGATGACGAGACCGGCACCGAGGTGGACGTCGACTTCGTGCTGCACCTCGAGCCCGGACTGACCGGACCCGCGTCGCTGTGGGCGAGCCAGGCCGCGGTCGGGCAGGAGCTCTACCTGGTCGGCCCCCGCCGCGGGGTGGATGTCGACGCGCACGGAGGGGCCGAGTTCGCGCCGGGGACCGCGGCATCGGTCGTGCTCGCCGGCGACGAGACGGCCGCTCCGGCGATCGCCCGCATCCTCGAGGACGCACCGCAGGATCTGCGCGGCGTCGCCTTCATCGAAGTGCCCTCGCCCGCCGACGTCCTCCGCATCGACGCACCTTCGGGGGTCGAGGTGCACTGGCTGCCGCGCGACATCGGTGAGCCGCACGGCTTGCGGCTCATCCCCGCCGTGCTCGCCCACCTCGGCGACGCCGACGCCACGGACGAGATCCGGGTGAAGGACATCGATGGTGAGGACCTGCTGTGGGAGACGCCGGACTACTCCGGTCTCGGCGAGGACATCGCCACGGGGGATGCTGCGGCCGAACGCTACTTCTGGATCGCGGGGGAGAGCGGCGTGGTCACCACGCTGCGTCGCCACCTGGTCAAGGACCTCGGCATCGATCGCGGGCAGGTGGCGTTCATGGGCTACTGGCGTCGCGGCGTCGCCATGCGGGGCTGACCCGCTTCACCCCCCTGCCAAAACGGAGACGACCCGAGCACCGTCCGGCGTGTCATGTCTCGACGCGCCGCCCGGATGCCGGGTCGTCTCCGTTTCGGCCCGCCGCAGCCGCCGTGCGGCGTGCGGCAACGGGGACTACTTGGCGAGGAACTCCTTCAGCGCGGCGTTGACCTCGTCGGCGTGGGTCCACAGCAGGCCGTGCGGAGCGCCCTCGACCTCGACGTAGTCGGCGTCGGGCACTGCCTGGTGGAATCGACGGGCGGTGGCATCGATCGGCAGGATGTTGTCCTTCGTCCCGTGCAGGATCAGGGTGGGCTTTCCGGCGGAGCGCACGGCCTCGACGTCGGTGCGGAAGTCTTCGATCCACGCCGGCACGACCGCGTAGGCGGCCACGGGGGCGCTGCCGACCGCGACGTTCCAGCTGCCGGTCACCGCCTGCTCGCTGATGCGCGAGCCCAGGTTCTCGTCGAGGTTGTAGAAGTTCTTGTAGAAGTCGGTGAACCACGCGAAGCGATCGCCCTTGGCGGCAGCCTCGATGCCGTCGAAGACCTCCTGCGGCACGCCCTCGGGGTTGTCGTCGCGCTGCACGAGGAAGGGCTCGAGCGAGGCGAGGAAGGCGAGCTTGGCGACACGGTCGTGTCCGTGGCGGGCGACGTAGCGTGCGAGCTCTCCGGTGCCCATCGAGAAGCCGATCAGCACGACGTCGCGCAGGTCGAGGGTCTCGAGCACGGTGTTCAGGTCGGCGGCGAAGGTGTCGTAGTCGTACCCGGTGTTCACCTTCGACGATCCGCCGAAGCCGCGGCGGTCGTAGGTGATGACGCGGTAGCCCTGGGCGAGGAGCTCACGGGTCTGACGCTCCCAGCTGTGACCGTCGAGCGGATAGCCGTGGATCAGGACGACGGGCTGACCCGATCCCTGGTCTTCGTAGTAGAGCTCGATCGGGGTGCTGTTCTCGGTGCCGACGGTGATGTAACCCATGATCCTGATCCTTTCGGTTCCGGTGAGAACGGTCGTTCTCGCTCGATGTGACCAATCTAGAGAACGTTCGTTCTCGTGTCAAGTAGACTTCTGGACATGACCGAAGACGAGGCTCGCGAGCGCATCCTCTCCACCGCCGAGGAGCTGTACTACCGCAAGGGGTACGCGGCCGTCGGCATGGACGAGCTGCGTCAGGAGGCCGGGGTCTCGCTGCGCCGCCTCTACTCGCTGTTCCCGTCGAAGACCGACATCGTCGTCGCCGTGCTCGCACGCAAGCACGCCGAGTGGGAGTCGGGCCTGTCGGGTGCCGTGGCGGATGCGGGCGGCGACCCGCGCGCACGTCTCCTCGCCGTCTACGGCTATCTCGAGAACTGGTTCTGCGCCGACGACTTCCGCGGCTGCGCATTCATCAACGCGTTCGGTGAACTCGGCGGCACGAATCCCGAGGTTGCCGAGATCGTTCGGGCGCACAAGGCCTCGTTCCAGGAGTACATGGCGGGTCTCGTCGCCCAGACGGGCGCGTCCCCCGCGCTCGCCGCGCAACTGTCCATCCTCGCCGAGGGGGCGCAGAGCACGGCCGCGATCTCGGCCGACCCGGCAGTGGCCGCGCAGGCCAGGGGAGCCGCCGAAGTCCTGATCGACGCGGCCTTCACGCGCGCCTGATCCTTCCGCGTGAGTCGGGCATGATGGGGGTTTTGACTAACCTGGTTAGCGAAATGCCGTTCCGGTGTCAAGGGCGATGCGTCGCGCGCGGGCGTCTCGTAGCCTGCGGAGCATGGAATCACGCACAGAGGGCATCGGTCGTCAGTCGCTGATCATCGCGGCGGCGACGTTCATGGTGATCGCGGCCGCTGTCGGCGCGGGGGCATTCGGCGGTGCGTCCGTCGATGACCTGCAGGACGGGGCCCTCTCCGCCCAGGGCTCGTACCTCGCGCCCGCGGGGCCCGCATTCTCGATCTGGTCGCTGATCTACCTCGGCCTGTTCGCGTACACGGTGTGGCAGGCGTTCCCCGCCCAGCGGCAGGACCCGCGTCAGCAGGCCGTGGGCGGATGGATCGCCGCGTCGATGGTGCTGAACGGGCTGTGGCTGGTGACCGCACGATTCCTGACGCTCTGGCTCACCGTCGTCGTGATCGCGGCGCTGCTGGCCGTGCTCGCTCGAGTGATCGTGCTGCTCGGTCGCTTCCCCGCCCGCAGCCTCGCCGATCGCATCCTCACCGACGGCGCGAACGGCCTGCACTTCGGCTGGGTCACGATCGCCACCGTCGCCAACACCGCCGCCTGGCTCACGCAGATCGCACCGCAGAGCTGGGCGCAGGCCGCCGATGCCTGGGCGATCGGCGTGCTGGTCGTCGTCCTCGTGATCGGAGCCGCCGCCGCCTGGATCACCGGACGCATCGCCCCCGCCCTCGCGACGGCCTGGGGTCTGGCATGGCTCGCCGTCGGACGGCTCACCGGAGAACCTCAGAGCACGCCGACCGCGATCGCCGCGATCACCGTGGCGGTGATGCTCGTCATCACCGGCATCGTGGCGGTGTCGCGCCGGTCGCGCGCCGTGGACGCCGACGCTCAGAGCACCAGGCGGTAGCCCATCCCCGATTCGGTGAGCAGGTGCACGGGAGCGCCGGGCTCCTGCTCGAGTTTCTTGCGCAGCTGCGACATGTACAGGCGCAGGTAGCCGGAGTCGGAGACCTGCTCGCTGCCCCAGATCTCCTTCAGCAGATCCTGGCGCGTGACCAGGGCGCCCGGATGCCGGGAGAGGTGCTCCAGCATCCGCCACTCGGTCGGGGTCAGGTGCACGCGCGCTCCGCCCCGTGTCACGGTCTTCGTCGAGAGGTCGACCACCACATCGCCGAAGGCCACGGTCGACTCGCCGCTGGCCGGGATGGAGCGACGCGAGAGCGCACGCAGCCGCGCCAGCAGCTCGTCGACCTGGAAGGGCTTGGTCACGAAGTCGTCGGCGCCGGCGTCGAGCGCTTCGACCTTGTCGGCCGAACCCGTGCGACCGGAGACCACGATGATCGGCACGTTGGTCCATCCGCGCAGCGCCTGGATCACCTCGATGCCGTCGAGTCGGGGCATCCCCAGGTCGAGCATGATGAGGTCGGGGTGGGTCTGGGCGGCCGCAGCGATGGCGGCGGCCCCGTCGGGAGCCACGACCACCTCGTATCCGTGCGCGGCGAGGGTGATCCTCAGCGCGCGGACCATCTGCGGATCGTCGTCGGCGATGAGCAGCTTCACTCCGTGCCCTCCGTGTCGGCAAGTCCTGCGGCCAGCGGCAGGGAGATGACCATGGTGAGGCCTCCGCCAGGCGTGTCCTCGGGTGTCAGGGTACCGCCCATGCCCTCGGTGAACCCGCGCGACAGGGCGAGTCCGAGTCCCAGCCCTGTCGTGTTGTCGGTGTCGCCGAAGCGCTGGAACGGCTGGAAGATGCGGTCGCGCCGCTCGGGGGAGACGCCGTCGCCCCGGTCGATGATGCGGATCTCGGCGCGGCCGCCGAGGGCGCTCGTGGAGACGATGACCCGTGCGTCTTCGGGGGAGTGCCGATGGGCGTTGGCGATCACGTTGACCAGCACGCGCAGCAGCAGCACGGGGTCGGCATGCAGCGGCGGCAGGTCGGGGTCGAGGGCGAGCTCGACGTCGGACGGCCCGAGCCCCAGCTCATCGACGGCGGCGAGCACGCAGCCGGCCGCGTCCATCCGCGACGACGACACGGCGAGCACGCCGGCCTGCACGCGGCTCACGTCGAGCAGGTCGGTGACCAGCGTCGACAGCGTCGCGAGACTCTCGTCGGCGGTGGCGAGCAGTTCTTCGCGATCGGAGGCCGACAGTCCGTGCGCACCGCGCAGACCGCCGATGGCGGCGACCGCCGAGGCGAGGGGGCGGCGCAGGTCGTGGCTGACGGCCGACAGCAGGGCGCTGCGCACCTGGTCGGTCTCGGCGAGTGCTTCCGCCTCGCTCGCGGTGGCACGCAGATCGGTGTGCTCGATCGCGGCGGAGAGCTGGGCGACGATCGCATCCAGCAGGCGGCGTTCGGGTCCGGCGAGCGGCTCGCCGTTCAGCTCCAGCACCGCACGGGGCCCGCCCCCGGGGACGACGCCGACGGGGATGGTCGTGGCACGTCCGTCGGCCACGGGTTCGCCGTCGCTCGCGAGCACCTCGCCGTCGGGAGCGATCAGGCGCACGCCGCTCAGCCCGAACGCCTCTCGGGTGCGGCTGACCAGAGCCAGCACGGCGTTGTCGCCGCGGAGCACGTTGCCGGCGACTGCGGCGAGCAGCTCGGCCTCGGCGGCGGCGCGCTGCGCGGTGCGGGCCCGTCGCGCAGCCTGGTCCACGATGATGCTGACCAGGATCGCGATGAGCACGTAGAGGGCGAGCGCGAGCACGTGCAGCGGATGCGCGATCGTGATCGTGAACAGCGGAGCGACGAAGAGGAAGTCGAGAGTGACGCCCGAGAGCACCGCCGCGAACACCGCAGGGCGGATGCCGCCGATGAGGGCGACAACGACCACGAGCAGCTGGTACGCGAGCACCTCGGCGGTGATCGACTCGGGGCTGCGGAACGTGAACATGATCCACGACAGGATCGGTCCGAAGACGAGCGCGACGCCGAAACCGAGCAGCTGTCGACGCCAGCCCAGGGCTCCGCCGGTGATGCGCGGCAGCACCATCCGCCCACCCGCTGCGGCGTGCGTGACGATGTGCACGTCGATGTCGCCGGAGCGGCGGATGACCTCAGAGCCGATGCCGGGACCGGTCAGCGCAGCGGCGAGGCGACTGCGCCGGCTGACGCCGATCACGAGCTGGGTGGCGTCCGCGCCCTGCGCGAACTCCACCAGGGTGGCGGGGATGTCGTCGCCCACGACCTGGTGGTAGGTGCCGCCGAGCGACTCCACGAGCGTGCGTTGCGCGGCGAGGGCTCCCGGTGTCTCGTCGCGCAGGCCGTCCTGCGCGGTGATGTGCACCGCCAGCAGCTCGCCGCCGGCGGAGCGGGCCGCGATCCTGGCGCCGCGGCGCAGCAGGGTCTCGCCCTCGGGGCCGCCGGTCAGGGCGACGACCACGCGCTCCCTGGCCTGCCAGTTGCCCTCGATGCCCTGCTCCGCCCGGTAGGTGCGCAGCGCGCTGTCGACCTCGTCGGCGAGCCAGAGCAGGGCCAGCTCGCGCAGTGCGGTGAGGTTGCCGAGGCGGAAGTAGTTCGACAGGGCGGCGTCGATCCGCTCGGCCGGGTAGACGAGTCCGGCCGAGAGTCGATCACGGAGCGTCTGCGGGGCGAGGTCGACGACCTCGATCTCGTCGGCGGCGCGGACCACGGCGTCCGGGATCGTCTCCTGCTGCGCGATGCCGGTGATCTTCTCGACCACGGCGTTCAAAGACTCGATGTGCTGCACGTTGACGGTGGTCACCACGTCGATGCCCGCATCCAGCAGCTCGTCCACGTCCTGCCAGCGCTTGGTGTTGCGCGAGCCGGGGGCGTTGGTGTGCGCCAGCTCGTCCACGAGGGCGATCTCGGGTGCCCGCTCGAGCACGGCGTCGACGTCGAGTTCGGTCAGGGCGATCCCGCGGTGGAGGTCGACCCGGCGGGGCACCTCGGGGATTCCGGCGGTCTGCGCCTGCGTCGCGGCGCGGTCGTGCGTCTCGACGATCGCGATCACGACGTCATGGCCCTCGTCGAGCATGCGTCGTCCCTCGGCGAGCATCTCGTAGGTCTTGCCGACGCCGGGGGCGGCTCCGAGGAGTACCCGGAGCCGCCCCCGGCGGGAGTGGCCGTGAGATCGACGAAGTGGCGCTGCGGTCATTCGCCCTCCCGTTCATCGAGCGCGAGATTGAGCTCGGCGACGTTGATGCGCTCCGCGCCGAGGAATCCCAGATCCCGCCCTTGAATCCTAGACTCCACGAGGTCGCGCACCTCCTGTGCGGAGAGTCCGCGGGCCTCGGCGACGCGCGGCACCTGCAGCAGTGCGTACGCCACGCTGATGTGCGGGTCGAGCCCGGAACCCGAGGCGGTGACCGCGTCGGCCGGCACCTGCGACGGGTCGACCCCCTCGCGCTCCGCGATCGCGGCCTTGCGCTCCGCGATCGCTGCGACCAGGTCGGTGTTCTCCGGGCCGAGGTTGCTTCCGCTGGAGCCTGCGCCGTCGTAGCCGTCGCCCGCGGCGGAGGGCCGCGACTGGAAGTACTCCGGGAGCGCCTCGCCGTCGTCATCGGTGAAGGACTGGCCGATCAGCGAGCTGCCCCTGTCGTCGGGAAGGGGGGAGCCATTGGCCTGCCACGGGAGCAGGAGCTGCCCGATGCCGGTGACCAGGAGTGTGTAGGCGACACCGAGCACGAGGGTGAGGACGAGCATCGCGCGGACGGCGACACCGGTGGTGCGGACCGCGGTGCGTGTGGAGGACATGTCTGGATTCCTTTTCCGAGCCGGGTCAGAAGCCCGGGATGAGGCTGACGACGAGGTCGATGATCTTGATGCCGATGAACGGAGCGATCACGCCGCCGAGTCCATAGATCAGCAGGTTGCGCTGCAGGATCTGCGAGGCGCTCGCCGGGTGGTACTTCACTCCGCGCAGGGCCAGGGGGATCAGGAACACGATCACGATCGCGTTGAAGATGATCGCGCTGGTGACGGCCGACGCCGGCGAGTGCAACTGCATGACGTTGAGCGCCGCGAGTCCGGGGAAGACGCCCATGAACATCGCCGGGATGATCGCGAAGTACTTCGCGATGTCGTTGGCGAGCGAGAACGTGGTGAGCGCGCCGCGCGTGATGAGCAGCTGCTTGCCGATGCGCACGATGTCGATCAGCTTGGTCGGGTCGGAGTCGAGGTCGACCATGTTGCCGGCCTCCTTCGCCGCCGAGGTGCCGGTGTTCATCGCCACGCCGACGTCCGCCTGGGCGAGCGCGGGGGCGTCGTTGGTGCCGTCGCCGGTCATCGCGACCAGACGGCCGCCCTCCTGCTCGCGCCGGATGAGCTCGAGCTTGTCCTCGGGCGTCGCCTCGGCGAGGAAGTCGTCGACCCCGGCCTCAGCGGCGATCGCCTTCGCCGTGAGCGGGTTGTCGCCCGTGATCATGACCGTGCGGATGCCCATCGCGCGCAGTTCCTCGAAGCGCTCGCGGAGGCCGTCCTTCACGATGTCCTTGAGGTGCACCACGCCGAGGACGCGACCGTCGGCACCGGGCGTCTTCACGGCGACCACGAGCGGGGTGCCGCCGCTCTCGGCCACGGCATCCGTGCGCGTCGTGAGCTCGACGTCGTCGCCGTCGAGCCCGAGCCAGGCCCGCACCGCGGAGCCGGCGCCCTTGCGGATCTGCGTGCCGTCGGCGAGGTCGAGGCCCGACATGCGCGTCTGCGCCGTGAACGGCACGACCACCGCGTCCTCCGGTGCGGTCACCCGGATGTCGTTCGCGGCGGCGAGTTCGACGATCGAGGCGCCCTCGGGGGTGGGGTCTGCAAGCGACGACAGTGCGGCGACGTGCAGCAACTCCTCGCCGTCGACACCCGGGAGGGCGAGCACCTCGTGGGCGCGGCGGTTGCCGTAGGTGATGGTGCCGGTCTTGTCGAGCAGCAGGGTGGTGACATCTCCTGCCGCCTCGACCGCGCGCCCCGACATCGCGAGCACGTTGCGCTGCACGAGGCGGTCCATGCCGGCGATGCCGATCGCCGAGAGCAGCGCCCCGATGGTGGTCGGGATGAGGCAGACGAGCAGCGCGATCAGCACCGGGATGCTGACGGGAGAGGCGGCGTACGACGCGATCGGGTTCAGGGCGAGCACCACGACGACGAAGATGATCGACAGGCTCGCGAGCAGGATGTTCAGCGCGATCTCGTTGGGGGTGCGCTGGCGGCTGGCCCCCTCGACCAGCGCGATCATGCGGTCGACGAAGGTCTCCCCCGGCTTCGAGGTGATGCGCACCACGATGCGGTCGGACAGCACGCGGGTGCCACCGGTCACGGCGCTGCGGTCGCCGCCGGACTCGCGGATCACCGGCGCGCTCTCGCCCGTGATGGCCGATTCGTCGACGGTGGCGATGCCCGCGACGATGTCGCCGTCGCCGGGGATCAGCTCGCCCGCTGTCACGATCACGATGTCGTCGCGCTGCAGCTCGGCCGACGAGACCTGGGCGGTCGCGGCGTGCTCGGCGGCGGCATCCGCTGCCTTGTCGTAACCGACCACACGCCGGGCCATCGTGCTGGTGCGGGTCTTGCGCAGGCTCGCGGCCTGGGCCTTTCCTCGGCCCTCGGCGACCGACTCCGCCACGTTGGCGAACAGCACGGTGAGCCACAGCCAGATCGCGATGCCCCAGGTGAAGGGGGCGGGAACCGCGGTGCCGCCGGAGTCGGCCGGGCCGCCCAGGAACGGCTCGGCGATCGCGAGCACGGTGGTGAACGCGGCGCCGACCCAGACCAGCAGCATGACGGGGTTGCGCACGAGCGCTGCCGGGTTGAGCTTGCGCAGGGCCCCGGGAAGGGCCTGCACGAGCTGCGACCAGCCGAAGGAGCGCGGCGGTTGTGCGGGTGTGGATGCCGGAGCATCCTGCTGTTCGGAGGGGGTGGTGATGAGGGTCATGGTCAGACGAGTCCTTCAGCGAGGGGTCCCAGTGCGAGCACGGGGAAGTAGGTGAGCGCGGTGACGATGACGGTCACGGCGAGGAGCAGGCCGACGAACTGCGGCCGGTGCGTGGGCAGGGTGCCGGAGGTCGCCGGCACACGCTGCTGCGCCGCGAACGAGCCGGCCAGAGCGAGCACGAGCACGATCGGCAGGAACCGGCCGAGCAGCATCGCGATGCCGAGCGCGGTGTTGAACCACGGGGTGTTCGCGGTGAGTCCGGCGAAGGCGGAGCCGTTGTTGTTCGACGCCGAGGTGAAGGCATAGAGCACCTCGCTCATGCCGTGCACGCCGGGGTTCAGGATGCTGGTCGACTCGACATCGGCGCGGATGCCGGGGATCGCGAAGCTCAGCGCGGTGCCGGCCAGCACGAGGGTCGGCGTCACCAGGATGTACAGGCTCGCGAGCTTGATCTCCCGCGGACCGATCCGCTTGCCCAGGTACTCCGGCGTGCGGCCGACGAGCAGCCCGCCGACGAACACCGCGATGATCGCGAGCACCAGCATGCCGTACAGGCCCGATCCGACGCCACCGGGGGCGACCTCGCCGAGCATCATGTTCAGCATGGGCATCATGCCGCCGAGTGCCGTGTACGAGTCGTGCATCGAGTTGACGGCGCCCGTCGAGGTGAGGGTGCTCGCGCTGCCGAACAGCGTGGAGCCGAGGATGCCGAAGCGCACCTCCTTGCCCTCCATCGCGGCCCCGGCGAGTTCCGGAGCGGTGCCGCGGCCGGCCAGCTCGAGCGCCGAGAGGGCGAAGGTCGAGACGAGGAAGATCGTGCCCATGACGGCGGCGATCGCGTAGCCCTGGCGGTGGTCTCCGACCATGCGACCGAACGTGCGGGGGAGGGCGAACGGGATCACGAGGATCAGCAGCACCTGCAGCAGGTTCGTGAAGCCGGTCGGGTTCTCGAAGGGGTGCGCCGAGTTGGCGTTGAAGAAGCCGCCGCCGTTGGTGCCGAGGAGCTTGATCGCCTCCTGCGAGGCCACCGGACCTCCCGGGATGGTCTGCGTGCCGCCGGACACCGTGGTGACGTCGGTGAAGCCCGCGAAGTTCTGGATCACGCCGCCCGCGAGCAGCGCTACCGCGCCGATGAGGGCGATCGGGAGGAGGATGCGGCCGAGACCGCGGATCAGGTCGACCCAGAAGTTGCCGATCGTGGTCGAACCGCGGCGGGCGAGACCGCGGATGAGGGCGATCGCGATGGTGAGGCCCACCGCCGCCGACACGAAGTTCTGCACGGTGAGACCCGCGAGCTGCACGGTGTAGCCCATGGTCTGCTCGGGGGAGTACGACTGCCAGTTGGTGTTGGCCACGAACGAGGCGGCGGTGTTGAAGGAGAGCCCCTCCGGCACGGCCGGGAGGCCGAGGGACTGCGGCAGGAACGCCTGCAGTCGCTGCAGGCCGTAGACCAGCAGAACGCCGACCACCGAGAACGCCAGCACGCTGCGGGCGTACGCGCGCCAGGTCTGCTCCGACGACGAGTCGACGCCGATGAGCCGATAGACGCCGCGCTCGACCCGCAGGTCGCGCGCCGACGTGAAGACGTGGGCGATGTAGTCGCCGAGGGGGCGGTAGAGGAGCACGAGAACGACCACGACGGCCGTGACCTGCAGGATGCCGAACCAGATCGTCGCGTCCATCAGAACCTCTCCGGCGCGACGAGCGCGACCACGAGGTAGACGACGGCGGCGACCGCGAGGGCGGCGGCGAGGATCTCGAAGACGATCACAGCCGCTCCACCCCCTTGGCCACCAGGGACACGAGGGCGAACAGCGCGAGAGTCAGCGCGATGTAGATGATGTCGAGCACGGATCCGATACAACTCCCGCACGGCCCTGGCAGCCGCCATCCTCACGCTTCCCCTACGCCCTCCGCGCGGATGCATGCGGGTTGCTCACGGCATCCGTGTCCCCGCCGCTCCCGCCTGATCTCGTTCCGGTCGCACTTGCTGTCGCTTCCGATGCTCTCGGGCGGCAGCAAGTGCGACCGGAACGGCCCGCGTCGGCCATATGCTCACGAGGTGGGAATCGGAAGGATGCGGATCGGGGCCGGGACGTGGGTCGTCGCCGGGCTGGTCGTGGTCGCCCTCGTGTGCATCGTCACCGGGTTCCTGCCGCGCTCCGACGCCGGGGCATTGGGCGAGCGGATCGCGCCCGTGCTGGGGTTCGTCGTCGCGATCACGATCGTCGCCGAGCTCGCCCGCGACGCCGCGGTCTTCGACGTCGTCTCGCAACGACTCGCCCGCTGGGGACGCGGTCGGGTGCTCGTGCTGTGGGCGCTGGTGGTCGCGCTCGCCGTGGTGAGCACGGTGTTCCTGTCGCTCGACACGACCGCCGTGATCGTCACCCCGGTCGTCGTCGTCCTCGCGCAGAGCATCGGCGTCTCACCCCTTCCCTTCGCCCTGGCGACCGTGTGGCTCGCCAACACGGCATCCCTCGCGCTCCCGGTCTCGAACCTCACCAACCTGCTCGCCGCCCCCGCCATCGGCGACGGCCCCGCGGCGTTCTTCGCGCTCAGCTGGGCACCGACGCTCGTCGGCATCCTCGTGCCCGTCGCGATCCTGACGATCCTGCATCGGCGCACGGTCTTCGGTGCGTACGAGACCCCGGTGGCACGGCGGCCCGCCGACCCGACGCTGTTCTGGAGCGCGACCGGCATCCTGCTCGTGCTGATGCCTCTGCTCGCCCTGACCCACGATGTCTGGATCCCAGCCACGGTCGCCGCGCTCGCGCTGATCGGCCTGTTCGCGGTCCGGCGGCGCCGGGCGCTGCGGCTCTCGCTCGTCCCGTGGCAGGCGCTCGCGCTCGCCGCGTCGCTGTTCGTGCTGGTCGAGGCGGCGCACGCGCAGGGCCTGCTCGACTTCCTGACCTCGCCGACCGCGAACGGCGACGCTCCCGGCGACCTGTTCCGGCTGGCTGCGCTGGGGGCCGGGAGCGCCAATGCGATCAACAACCTCCCGGCGTACCTGGTGCTCGAACCGGCCGCCGGCGACCCGGTGGCACTCATGGCGCTGCTGATCGGCGTGAACATCGGTCCGCTCATCACGCCGTGGGCGTCGCTCGCGACCCTGCTGTGGCACCACCGGATCGTCGCGCTCGGTGTCACGATCCGATGGAGCCGTTTCATGCTGTGGGGTGTGGTGGCTGCGGTGCCGACCGTGCTCGCCGCCGTGCTCGTGCTCTGGCTCGTCTCGGGCTAGTGCTCCGTTCCGGTCGCACCTCCTGCCGTCCCCGAGGCGCGGAGGCGGCACGAAATGCGACCGGAAGGGGGAGCGGGCCGGAAGAGGAAGTGCGCCGGGCCTGACAGGATGTCGGTCATGAGCGTTCTCTACGACTACTTCTCCGCGCCGAACGACGAGCGGGCCGTCACCGTCCTCCAGGTGGAGGGCGGACCGACCGCGGAGGAGTCGGGCTTCGATGCCGGAACGCTCGGCGGCATCGACCCGGTCGTGCAGCTCGGCACGCTCGAGGCGCTGCTGACGGGCGTGCCGTACGACGAGGTGACCGACGACCCGCGTGCCGGCCACAACCTCGCGATGAGCGACGACTACGACCGGATCGTCATCACCGTGACGGATGCGCTGGCCGCCGCTCTCGCCGCAGCCGACGACGTCCGTCTGGCAGAGGTCGCGGAGCCGTGGTCGCAGACCGAAGAGCTCGAAGGGGCCGATCCGGCCCAGCTGGCCGCGTTCGCGCGCGACCTCGCCGCGCTCGCTCGTCGCGCCGCGGCGTCCGACCACCGCCTCTACTGCTGGACCAGCATCTAGGACGCTCGTCCGCGCAGGACGCACCCCAGCGGTGAGCCGTCACGGGGCCTCGATCAGCGTGCGGTCGGCCACTCCTCGGCGAGAAGGCCGTAGTTCATGCCGTCGAGCCATTCGCCCGAGCGATGCAATGCCGTCTTCCGGCTGAACTCCTCTCGGCGCATCCCGAGCCGCTCCATGAGGCGCCAGGACGGCTCGTTGTCGGCGAAGCACCCCGCATGCACCCGGCGCAGGCCCAATGCGCCGAAGCACACGTCGATCACCGCGCGGATCGCCTCTGTCGCGTAGCCGTGCCCGGTGTGCGCGGGGTCGAGAACCCAGCCGAGCTCGGCCTCGACGCCCTTCGCCCGGGCGTCGACCTCGAGCTGCGCCCACCCGTCGCCGCGCCGCACCATGATGTCGCCGATCGGGGTCGGGGCGGTGCTTTCGGCGTCGGGCAGCAGCTCCACGATGTACAGGGAGGCGAGCCGCTCGGGGTCGAGATACCGCTCACGGAACGCGTCTCGCGTGTCGGGAGCGGCACCGAGCCACCGGTTCACCTCGGGGAGCCGACGCCACTCCCACATCGCATCGACGTCGGCGGGCGTGCACGGGCGCACCTGCAGCCGGGCCGTCCGCGCGGGCCACGGCTCGGGGGTTCGCGTGTCGGTCATCGCTCCACCCTAGGCGCGTCCGGCGACGTCGATCACGGGGTCTCCCCGCCGACCCGTCGCATCTCCTCCGCGAGCGCGCTGTTCGTCTCGGCGAACCGTGCGGTGATGTTCTCGCGCACCTCGGGCGACTTGTTCTGGCTGAGTTTGGCTCGCGCATCGAAGCGGGTCACGCGCATCCGCAGTCCGACCGTGCCCTTGGCGGCGCGGCGGGTGCCCTCCTCGTCCTCCGACAGGTGCCGGCCGTGCTGCTGATGATCCTCGAAGTGGTCGGTCAGCCGCGAGAGCATGGCGTAGTTCTCCTCTTCGCTCAGGATCTCGGGGATGCCGTACAGGTGCGCGGTCACGTGGTTCCACGTCGGGACCAGATCGCCCGGTGCGTACAGTGTCGGTGACACGTAGTCATGCGGTCCCTGGATGATCACGAGCACTTCATGCCGACCGAGTTCGTGGAGCTGCTCGTCCGGGCGCCCGAAGTGGCTCGCGATCACGATGCCGTCGTCGTCCTCCATCAGCAGCGCGGGATAGTGCGAGGCGACCAGGCCGCCGCTCGCCGGGGAGACGAACGTCGCCCAGGGGTTCCCGCGGATGAGGCGCTTGACCTCGTCGGGATCGGTCATCAGGTAGCGGGGCGTGTGGCGCATCAGGATTCCTCTCTTCGGCGGTCGGTCAGACGGGTGCGCACCGCGAGGGCGGCGCAGGCGATCACGGCGAGACCCCCGACGGCGGTGGCCCAGCCGATGGGCTCGTGCAGCAGGAGCGCCGCCCAGGAGATGGTCATCACGGGCTGGACGAGCTGGATCTGACTGACCTGCGCCATCGGACCGATCGCGAGCCCGCGGTACCAGGCGAAGAAGCCGAGGAACATGCTCACCGCCGCGAGGTAGGCGAAGGCGAGCCATTGCACGGGCGTCGCGGCCGGAGGCTGCTCGAGTGCCGACACCACGGTCAGCACGGCCATCAGGGGAGCGACGACGATCAGTGCCCAGGAGACCGTCTGCCAGGATCCGAGTTCGCGGGCGAGCAGACCGCCCTCCGCGTAGCCGATCGCGGCGGCGAGCACGGCCCCGAACAGCAGCAGGTCGGCGCCGGTGAGGGAGCCGAGTCCGCCGTTCTGCAGCGCGGCGAACACGACGGCGGCCACCGCGCCGAGTATCGCGAAGACCCAGAAGGATCGGGCGGGCCGTTCCCGGGTGCGGAGCACGACGGCCACCGCGGTGGCGGCGGGCAGCAGGCCGATCACGACCGCGCCGTGGCTGGCCGGGGCCGTGGTCAGCGCGAACGAGGTCAGCAGCGGGAAACCGGCGACGACCCCGCCGGCGACGATCGCGAGGCGGCCCCACTGCGTCATCGTCGGGGGGCGCTGGCGGGTCGCGGCCAGGGCGATTCCCGCGAGGAGGGCGGCGACGACCGCGCGCCCGGAGCCGATGAACAGCGGTGAGAGCCCGCCGATCGCGATGCGTGTGAACGGGAGGGTGAAGGAGAAGGCGAAGACGCCGAGAAGCCCCCACCAGAGGCCCGCACGAGTCGATAGCACTGTCGATCGCTGAGCGATAACGCTACTGTCTAAATTCATGAGCAAGGATAGCAGTGACCGGATCGTCGCCGGAGTGCGTGCGTGGATCGCATCCGCTTCTCCGGGCGCGCGAGTCCCCTCGAATCGTGCGCTCATGGCGCAGTACGGCGCGAGTCCGATCACCGTGCAGAAGGCGATGCAGCAGCTCGTGCGACTCGGTCTGGTCGAGTCCAGGCCCGGCGCGGGTACGTTCGTGCGGGCCGTGCCCGCCGCCCGTTCGGTCGACTACGGCTGGCAGACGGCCGCCCTCGGCACGGCGCCCGCGGGACTCATCGGCCTGTCATCGACGCAGCGCACCGTCGCCCCCGACGCGATCGGACTGCACTCGGGCTACCCCGCGGTCGACCTGCTGCCGCAGCGGCTCGTGCGACAGGCCCTGGTGCGTGCCGCTCGGTCGGACGCGGCGCTGACCCGTTCGCCCGCCGCAGGCCTTCCCGATCTGCAGGCGTGGTTCGCGGCGGAACTCGCATCCTCCGCCCCCGCGGGGGTCACCCCCGCATCGGCGCGCGATGCCCTGATCATCTCGGGCAGCCAGAGCGGGCTGAGCTCGATCTTCCGTGCCGTGGTGGGTGTCGGCCAGCCGCTGCTGATCGAGTCGCCGACGTACTGGGGCGCGATGCTCGCGGCCGCGCAGGCCGGCGTCGTGCTGGTGCCGATCCCCTCCGGGCCGCACGGCCCCGATCCGGATGACGTCGAGCGGGCGTTCGCGCAGACCGGAGCCCGCGCGTTCTACGCGCAGCCGACCTTCGCCAACCCGACCGGCGCGCAGTGGCCGGTCGCGACGGGGGAGGCCGTGCTCGAGACCGTCCGTCGGCACGGGGCCTTCCTGATCGAGGACGACTGGGCGCACGACCTGGGGATCGACGCCGACCCGCGCCCGGTCGCCGCGTCCGATGACGACGGACACGTCGTGTACCTGCGCTCGCTCACGAAGAGCGCCTCGCCCGCCCTCCGCGTCGCGGCCGTGATCGCGCGCGGACCCGCGCGGGAGCGCATCCTCGCGGATCGCGCGGCCGAGTCGATGTACGTGAGCGGGGTGCTGCAGACCGCGGCCCTCGACGTGGTCACCCAGCCCGCGTGGCGCACGCACCTGCGCGGCTTCCGCGAGCACTTGCGCGCGCGCCGCGACCTGCTGGTCTCGAGCCTCGCCGCGCACGCCCCCTCCGCGCACGTCGAGAGCGTTCCGGTGGGCGGCCTGAACCTGTGGGTGCGGCTGCCGGAGGGGACGGATGTCGCGCGGGTGGTCCGTGAGTGCGAGGTGCGCGGTCTGATCATCGCCCCGGGCTCCGAGTGGTTCCCGGCGGAGCCTTCCGGCTCCTACGTGCGCCTCAACTACGCGAACGCCGACACCGCCCGCTTCGCGGAGGCCGCCGGCATCCTGGGCGCCGTGCTGGACGGGTCCTGAGGGGTCGCTCAGCCCGCTCCGGTCGCAGTTCCTGTCGCCCGCGAGCCGAGGAGGCGGCAGCAACTGCGACCGGAAGGCGGATCTCAGGCTTCGGGGGCGCCGTCCTGCGGCGGGCCGGCGGGGCGGTGGGCGCGACGGCCGGCCACCACGACCGGACGACCGGCACGTTCCTGACCGGGCAGCGGACGGGAGCGGCGGCCGTAGATGAGCTCCGACGAGTCGAGCAGCCACGGCACGAGCGTGATCGACACCCCGTGCACGAGCATGAGCTGGTTGGCGAGACGGCGCGCGCGGCGGTTGTGCAGGAACGACTCCCACCAGTGGCCGACGATGTACTGCGGCAGGTACACCGTCACGACCGACGAGCCGTGTTTCTCGCGGTACTGCTTGATGAACTGGGTCACCGGCTGCGCGAACGAGCGATACGGCGACTCGACGATCACGAGCGGGATCGGCACCAGGTGGTCGGCCCAGTCCTTCTGCAGCTGGGCCGCATCGTCGGAGGCCACGGCCACGTGCACCGCCAGCGTCTTGCCGTGCTTGGCCGCGATCGCGTAGTCGATGGCCTTCACGACGGGCTTCTGCAGTCGGTTGACGAGCACGATGGCGAGGTCGCCGGTCGCGCCGAACTTCGTGGTGTCGTCGATCGCGATCTCATGCTCGACGTCGCGGTAGTACCGCTTCACCCCCAGCATCAGGAAGGCGAGGATCGGGATCGCGAAGAAGACCAGGTATGCGCCGTGCGTGAACTTGGTGATCGTCACGATGACCAGCACGAGCACGGTCATCGCGGCGCCCGTGGAGTTGATGATGAGTCCGACCTTCGCCGAGCGGCGGTCGGATGCCGAGGCGCCGTCGATCCCGGAGTCCTTCGTGCCCTCGACCGGTCCGCGCAGCACGCGTCGCCAGTGCCGCACCATGCCGATCTGTCCGAGCGAGAACGAGACGAACACGCCGATGATGTACAGCTGGATCAGCGTGGTCAGCTTCGCCTGGAAGATCACGAGCACCGCGATCGCCGCGATGCCGAGCAGGATCATGCCGTTCGAGAACACCAGGCGGTCACCGCGGGTGTTGAGCGACTTCGGCGCGTAGCCGTCGCGGGCGAGCACAGCGCCCAGCAGCGGGAAGCCGTTGAAGGCGGTGTTCGCGGCGAGCAGCAGCACGCACGCGGTCGCGGCCTGCACGATGAAGAACGCGATGCTGCCGCCGCCGAAGGTCGCTGCGGCGATCTGCGCCATCAGGCTGGGCTGCGGATTCGTGCAGTCGAAGCCGACGAGGTCGCACGGGTTCTCGGCATAGTGCACCCCGGTGATCAGGGCGAGGGCGGTGAGGCCGGCGAACAGGCAGATGGCGATCGACCCCATCAGCACGAGTGTCGACTGGGCGTTGCGCACCTTCGGGGCGCGGAAGGCGGGAACGCCGTTCGACACGGCCTCGACACCGGTGAGGGCAGAGCATCCGCTCGAGAACGCGCGCAGGATCAGCAGGATCACGGCCGCCTGGCCGAGGCTTTCGGCCTGCACCGAGAACTCGGCGCTCGAGGCGACAGGGGCGTCGCCCAGGAAGGTGCGGATCAGGCCGGTCACGATCATGATGCCGACCGAGCCGATGAACACGTACGTCGGGATCGCGAAGACCAGGGAGGCCTCGCGCACCCCGCGGAGGTTCACGACGATGATGAGGATCACGAAGCCGACGGCGAGCTCGACGCGGAACGGGTCGAGCCCCGGCACGGCCGAGATGATGTTGTCGACACCGGAGGCGACCGACACGGCCACGGTCAGCACGTAGTCGACCAGGAGCGCCGCGGCCACGATCACACCGGGGATCTCGCCGAGGTTCTTCGACGCGACCTCGTAGTCCCCACCGCCCGAGGGATAGGCCTTGATGAGCTGGCGGTAGCTGAGCACGACCACGATCAGCAGCACCACGACCGCGATCGCGACGAGCGGCGTGAACGACAGGAAGGTGAGCCCGCCGATCAGCAGGATCATCACCAGCTCCTGCGGGGCGTAGGCCACCGAGCTGAGCGCGTCGGACGCGAAGATGGGAAGAGCCATCCGCTTCGGGAGCAGCTGGTCGTCGACCTGCTGGCTCGTCAGCGGTTCTCCGATGAGGATGCGCTTGGCGAGCGGCGGTGAGTCCGCGCCCTCCCTGTTTTCGTCTGACACGTCCGGCGACACTACGCCTCCTGATGGCATCCTCACGCGATCCTCACGGAATCCCTACGGTGGGATGCGCGGTCCTCACGGAATCCTTACGCGCAAAGCTACACTGGCACGCGGTGGAAAATCAGGTGCTGCTCGGATTCATCGCGATCGCGATGGGGGCGGCTTTCGGCATCCTCCTGTTCGTGCCCTTCGTGGCGGTCAGCTATCGCCGACGCGGGCGACTCGGCCTCGGACGCACGCTGCTCTGGCTGTCGGCCCTGATCTATTTCTGGGCGGTCTGGACCTACACCCTGCTGCCGCTGCCCGACCCCGACACGATCCGCTGCGTCGGAGCGATCATCGATCCGATGTCGGTCGTGCGCGATGTGCAGAAGGCTTTCGCGGCCCCGGGCAATCCGCTGCGTCAGCCGGCTCTGCTGCAGCTGGTCTTCAACGTGCTGCTGTTCGTGCCGCTCGGCTTCTTCGTCCGAGTGCTCGCCGGTCGTGGGGTGCTCACGGCGCTCGCCGCCGGCTTCGGCCTGTCGCTGCTGGTCGAGACGACGCAGCTGACCGGCGTGTGGGGCGTGTACCCGTGCGCGTATCGCTTCTTCGACGTGGGCGACCTCATGACGAACACCCTCGGCGCGGTCATCGGCTGCATCGCGGCGATCCTCGTCCCGCGATCGCTGCGCGGCGTGAAGGTGAGCCCGGACGCTGATCGTCCCCGTCCGGTCAGCCGCGGCCGCCGCCTGCTCGCGATGCTGTGCGACTTCCTCGCCTACGGGTTCCTGAGCGTGGCGGCCGGGGTGACCGTGCAGGTGTGGCTGGAGTTCGTCGTGGACGACCGCGCCGCGGTGCTCGACGGCGCCCTCGCATCCGCCGCCGCCACCGTCGTCCCCTCAGCACTGTTCCTGGTGCTGATCCTGGTCGGCGGGCGCTCGGTGGGCGACATCGCGGTGCAGCTCCGATACGCGGGATCGCGCCTGCCCTCACCGTTCGCGCGGCTCCTGCGCTGGGCGGGCGGCATCGGCGGGATCAGCGCGCTGCAGCTGCCCGGCGGGTTCTTCGGCCTCGCGGCGGCAGTGCTGTTCCTCGCCGCGATCGTGCTGCCGTTCACGACACGTGACGGTCGCGGACTTCCCGGCGTCGTCTCCGGACAGCACCTCGTCGACGCGCGGGCGGGTGCCGCAGGCGCTGCGCCGAGCGCGCCCGCATCCGCTTCCCCTCCGCGCGACGCATGACCGACTGAGGGTCCGATGCACGCCGCGGGCTCAGCTCTCCGTGTGGGGACGCGGCATGTACCACTCGGTGAACTCCGTCGCCCGCCCGTCGGGAGCGAGCCGGATGATCCAGAGGTTGAGGTAGTCGCGTTCGGCCGGGTATTCCGTGCGCCCCTGGACGACCACGAAGCCGCCGACCTCGTGCAGGACCTCCCACTCGAACGTCCAGGAGCCCGGTTCATCGCCGTCGTCGATCCACCCGGAAACGATCGCCTCGCGCCCTACGCGCGGCTCCGAATCGGGGCTCGTGAGATATCGGGCGTCGTGCGTGAAGAGCGCTCCGATCCGCTCGGGATCGTTCGATCTCCATGCCTCGATGTAGGCCCCGGTCCAGTCCTCGCCTGCGGTCGTCATGTGCTCCGTTCTAGGCCGCGGGGAGGCCGCGTCAACCCGTTCGCGAATCGTGAGGACATCGGGGATCCACAGCGGTTTCCGATCACGAACCCGTAACGTCGATGGCATGACGACTGTTCACGTCACCGAGGACACGATCAACCAGGCCCGCGAGCTGCGCGATGAGCTGCAGCGGTTCCTGCGCGAGTACGAGTTCGGGATGCGCGAGGTCGAGACGAAGATCTCGATCCTGCGCGACGAGTTCACGCACGACCACGCGTACAACCCGATCGAGCACGTGAAGAGCCGACTGAAGTCGCCGGACAGCATCGTCGAGAAGATCGCCCGCAAGGGCATCGACGAACCCGACTTCGACCGCATCCGCGCGGAGATCACCGACATCGCCGGTGTGCGCGTGACCTGCAGCTTCGTCGCCGACGTCTACCGCCTGTTCGATCTGCTCACCGCGCAGGACGACGTCACGGTGCGCACGGTGAAGGACTACATCGCGCAGCCGAAAGCCAACGGCTACAAGAGCCTGCACGCGATCATCGAGGTGCCCGTCTTCCTGTCGACCGGTGCGCTCTCGGTACCGGTCGAGGTGCAGTTCCGCACGATAGCGATGGACTTCTGGGCCAGCCTGGAGCACAAGATCTACTACAAGTTCTCGAACCAGGTGCCCTCGCATCTCGTCGACAGCCTGTCGGATGCCGCGGATGCCGCCGCCGAGCTCGACAGTCGCATGGAGCGCCTGCACCGGGAGGCGCACGGCGTGCCGCAGCGTCAGCTCGCCCCGCCGCCCCCTCCTGCCCCGCCGTCGATCCCGGACGCCCCGCCGGCGATCCCGGACGCCCCGACCGGCCCGCGCGTCGTCGGGGTCTGACCGAAGACGCGCCGAGCACCCGTCCACAACTCCGGAGAAGCTGCGGACGGGCGGCTCCCTGCGTGGCGGTGTTGCGACGGAGCCGCGGTGCTGGGAGCATCGGCGGGTGGTGAGAACGCAGGAAGCCGTGTCCGTGGACGCCGAGCACGACGTCGACGAGTTCGCGCGCGTCGACGACCTCGCCGGGCTCGATCGCGACCGGCAGCGGTGCGAGTGCGATCACGGCGACGACGACGGCTACCAGCCGTGCGGACGCAAGGCCAAGTGGCGCGTGACGGTCGACTGCGTCTGCGGCGAAGGCCACCCACGCCGGGTCGAGATCCTGTGCTCCCGATGCATGCGGACATTGCGGAAGTTCCAAGGACGTGAGGCCGTCACCGTGCGCCGCCTCTGACCGTCGAGCCCGTCTGCCGCGGGATCGTCCCATCCGATCGTGGTTCCGCTCCGAACAACGGGGGATCACACCGGCGACGGTGTCGACGTGATGTCGGACAGGAGACGACCATGGTGCAGCGCCGCAGTGGCAAGAGGTTCCTCGTCTGGGCCGCCCTCGCGGGCGTGATCGGCGGGGGCGTCTTCCTCGCCACGGCCGAGCTGTTCGCACTGCTCTTCGCGCGCGCAGCCAGTCCGATCCTCGCCGTGGGCGGGTTCGTGATCGACATCGTGCCGCAGCCCTTCAAGGAGTTCGCGATCGCCACGTTCGGCGAATACGACAAGATCGCCCTGCTCGCCGGCCTCGGACTGGCTGTGGTCATCGCCTCGGCGATCGCCGGCATCCTGCAGTTCGTACGGCCGCCGCTCGGCGTGATCGCTCTCGTGATCGCGGGCGCACTCTCGACCGCGGCGATCGTGACCCGGGCCGCCGTCGCTCCGCTCGCCTTCCTGCCCCCGGTCCTGGGAACCGTCGTGGGGTCGTTGGTCCTCGTGCTCCTGTGCCGTCGCCTGCGCGGATGGAGGGATTCCGTCGTCGGCGTCGAGAGCGAACGGAAGAGCGACACGTCGACCGCTGGAGACGAGATCGTCCGTGCCGACGACGAGGGCGAGTCCGTCCGCCCCGGAATCGACCGCCGCCGCTTCTTCGTCCTCGCCGCGCTCGCCGGGGTATCCGCACTGGTCGTGGGCATCACCGCCCGCACCGTGAGCATGGCGGTGTCGTCGGTCGAAGCGATCCGTGGTGCGCTCAAGCTGCCCTCCCCGAAGACCACGGTGACCGTGCCGCAGGGCGCCGAGCTCGACATCCCCGGGCTCAGCAAGCTGTTCACCCCGAACAAGGACTTCTATCGCGTCGACACCGCACTCACGGTGCCCTCGATCGATCCGGACACCTGGCGTCTGGTGATCGACGGGATGGTCGACCAGCGTGTGGAGATGAGCTTCCAGGACATCCTCGACATGGGCCTCGATGAGTACGCGATCACGCTCACGTGCGTCTCCAACGAGGTCGGCGGTGAGCTCGTCGGCAACGCGAAGTGGCTGGGGGTGCCGTTGCGCGACGTGCTCAAGAAGGCGGGAGTGAAGTCCGGTGCCGACATGGTGCTCTCACGGAGCGTCGACGGCTACACCGCGAGCACGCCGCTCTCGGCGTTGACGGACGACGACCTCGACGCGATCCTCGCCGTCGGGATGAACGGTGAACCCCTGCCCCTGGAACACGGATTCCCGGTGCGGATGGTCGTGCCCGGCCTCTACGGATACGTGTCGGCGACCAAGTGGCTCACCGAGCTCAAGGTCACCACCTTCGCCCAGGACGAGGCGTACTGGACTCCCCGGGGCTACAGCGCGGAGGCCCCGATCAAGTTCGCCTCGCGCGTCGACACCCCCAAGATCGGCGAGGCGGTCGACGCCGGGAAGATCCCGATCGCCGGAGTCGCCTGGGCGCAGTCGGTCGGTATCGAGCGCGTGGAGGTCAGCATCGACGACGGGGACTGGATGCCGGCGACGCTGTCGACCCCGATCAACGACGACACCTGGGTGCAGTGGTTCATGGAGTGGGATGCCACGCCCGGCACGCACTACGTCGCCGTGCGTGCGATCAACAAGAACGGCGATCTGCAGATCCAGGAGCGTGCGCCGATCGCACCGAACGGTTCGTCGGGCTGGCAGCGTTCACTCATCCGGGTCAACTGAGAGCCGTGCGCGGTCGGCGGCTCGGGCCTAGTGTGGGAGCCATGGGCCCGCTCCCCGCACTCGTGATCACCGTCTCGGACCGATCATTCTCCGGAGAGCGCGAGGATCGCGGAGGTCCGATCGCCGTGGGCCTGCTCCGCGATGCCGGATGGCACTGTCCCGACGCCGAGATCGTCGCCGACGGCGCGGGTTCGGTGGCGGACGCTCTGCGCCGGGCCGTCGCCCGCGGCATCCGGCTGGTGGTGACGACCGGGGGAACCGGTGTCGGTCCTCGTGACCTGACGCCCGAGGGGACGCGGCGCGTGATCACCCGAGAGATCCCCGGGATCGCCGAGGAGCTGCGTCGCAGCGGGCTCGCCGACACCCCGCTGTCCGTGCTGTCACGCGGGCTCGCCGGCATCGTCGATCCTGACGGCACGCTCGTCGTGAACCTTCCCGGTTCGCCGCGGGCCGTCGCCTCCGGCGTCCCCGTGGTGCTCGGCGTCGCCGGGCACATCCTGGATCAGGTGAAGGGCGGAGACCACTCATGAACGACGTGCGCATCGCAGCGGTATCGGAGGAGCGACTCGATCTCGACGCGCACCTCGCCGCGGTCGAAGACCCTCGACTGGGGGCCGTGACGACCTTCGTCGGGCGGGTGCGCGACAACGACCCCGACGCCGAGACACCCGTGGTCGGGCTGGAGTACAGCGCTCACCCCGATGCGGAGGCGACGCTGCGGCGGATCGCCGAGCAGGCCGGTGCCGGCGCGGAAGCCCCCGCCGTGGTGGCCGTGAGCCATCGCATCGGACGCCTCGACGTGGGCGATGCGGCCGTGGTGATCGCGGTCGCCTCCGAACACCGTGCCGAGGCTTTCGAGGTGTGCCGGGCGGTCATCGAGGCGATCAAGAGCGACCTCCCCGTCTGGAAGCGTCAGCTCGAGGTCGACGGGACGTCGTCGTGGAAGGGCATCGGCGGCTGAGCCGCGGGGCCAGCCGTCGTACCTGACGCGCCAGCTGCATGAGCTCTTGCCGCGTGCAGGAGGAAACGCCGGTCATCGGTCCTGCATGCGGCCAGCGTTCCTGCAGGCGGCGTGTGGTCATCCACCCGCGAAGGGCGGGAGCACGTCGATGAGGTCCGCGTCGTCGAGGACGAGGTCGCCGTCGGTGCGCACCCCGTCGACGAGCACCGCGCAGCGCGGCAGGATGTCGACGAGGGCCGGATGCTCGGCGACGACCGCCGCGCGCAGGGCGACGAGTGACCGCTCCCCGCGCTCCTCGACGTCGGTTCCCGCAGCCTCCGCAGCAGCGGCGAAGTAGCGCACCCGCGTCATCGGGGGTCTCCGGGGTCTGCTTCGCCCGGACGGACCCAGTCGCCGGAACGGCCGCCCGACTTCGCCACGATCCGCACGTCTTCGATCACGACGGCGCGGTCGACGCCCTTGATCATGTCGACGATCGCGAGGGCGGTGACCGACACGGACGTCAGCGCCTCCATCTCGACACCGGTGCGGTCGGCGGTGCCCACCGTCGCCTCGATGCGCACGCCGTCGTCGACGATCTCGAGGTCGACGCTCGCCCGATGCACGCCGATCACGTGTGCCAGCGGCAGCAGCGCGGGGGTGGACTTGGCCGCCTGGATGCCCGCGATGCGTGCTACGGCGAGCACGTCGCCCTTCGGCACGGTGCCATCGCGGAGGGCGGTGATCACGTCGGGGCTGCAGCGGACGAAGCCTCGGGCCGTCGCGGAGCGCACGGTCGGCTGCTTCGCGGTCACGTCGACCATGTGCGCGCGGCCCGCCGCGTCCAGGTGAGGAAAGCTCATCCGACCAGCATGACATCGATGACGTCGCCCACGGCC
Organism: Microbacterium sp. TPU 3598; assembly: GCF_002356155.1. Taxonomy (NCBI): domain Bacteria; kingdom Bacillati; phylum Actinomycetota; class Actinomycetes; order Micrococcales; family Microbacteriaceae; genus Microbacterium; species Microbacterium sp. TPU 3598. The sequence continues at coordinate 466,510 of NZ_AP017975.1, forward strand.
ACGGTCTCGACCTCGGCCGGCACGATCGCGAACGCGTGCGCACGGGCGAGTCCGCCCGCGAGGTGCGATCCCGATCCGCCGGCGGTGGCCGGGCGGACGGTGCGGGCCGCGAGGTCGACGACGGCGGGAAGGTACTGGCGTCGGCCCGGCGGCGGCGTCCATGATGCGTCGGCGGTGAACGCGGCGCGCGGTCGGTGGATCGCGGAGCGCCCCTGCATCGCGAGCAGGGCGGGGCGCACGAACACCTCGAACGACACCGCCACGCTCACGGGGTTGCCCGGCAGTCCGAATACCAGAGACCCGTTCTCGAGCACCCCGAAGGCCTGCGGTTTGCCCGGTTGCATGGCCACCGCGGCGAATTCGACTTGTCCGCCGCCGTCGAAGGCCCCACGCACCGGCTCGTAGGCGCCCGCGCTCACGCCGCCGGTGAACACGATCACATCGGCTCCGCGCGCGACGGCCTCGGCGGTCACGGCTCGGACGGCGTCGGCCTCGTCGGGAACCCGCGCGACCAGCACCACCTCGGCGTCGGCTGCGGCGACCAGCTGTTCGAGCAGGGGACCGTTCGAGTCGGGGATGCGTCCGCGGGCGGGGGCTTCGCCCGGCGCGAGCAGTTCGCTGCCCGTCGACACCACGGCCACGCGCGGAGCCCGCGTCACCGAGACCTCGACGATGCCGGCCGCGACTGCGGCGGCGAGCTGGAAGGGTCCGAGGCGCTCGCCGGCGTGAACGACTTCGTCGCCGGCGCGCAGGTCGGCTCCGCGTCGGCGCACGAACACTCCGGGCTTGGCCGGTGCGTGCAGCACCGTCACCTCGCCGAGGGAGTCGGCGAGACCGCCGGCCGTGTCCTCGAAGGGCACGATCACGTCGGCATCGGTGGGGGTGGGCGAGCCGGTCATGATGCGTGCCGCTTCGCCGACGCCGAGAGCAGGGTCGAGGGCGACTCCGGCGGGCAGGTCGGCGACCACGCGCAGGGTGACCGGATTCTCCTCGGACGCGTCGGCGACATCCGCACGTCGTACCGCGAAGCCGTCCATGGCGGAGTTGTCGAACAGGGGGATGTCGTGGGCGGCGGCTGCGGCAGCGGTGAGCGTGCGCCCCGCGGCAGCCGCCACCGGCCGTGTCTCGTGCTCGATGACGTGGACGGCATCGAGCACGCGCGCGAGCTGTTCCTCGACCGTGCGGCGGCCGGTCATGCGCGGGCCCCCGCGGTGGCCTCCGGGGTCGTGGCGGTTGCCGGGCGGATCACGATCTCGTGCTGCCGGGACGTGAGCGCATCGACCATCGCGAGTCGTCCGAGCAGCGGCTCGCCTGCGCCCGTCACGAGTTTGATCACCTCGCCGGCGAGCATCCCGCCGACCTGCACGCACAGGGCGCCGAGCACACCGACCTGGGCGCAGCTGGGGGGTTCGCCCTCGGTGCCGACCGGGAAGAGGTCGGCGAGCACGACCGGCTCTCCCGCGGGCGGGTCCGACCAGAAGACCGTGGCCTGCGCGTGCCACTCCTGCACAGCTCCCCACACGAGGGGAAGTCCGAGCGCTTCGCAGGCGGCGGCCACCTCACGACGGGTCGCGAACGTGTCGCTCGTGTCGACCACCACGTGGGCGCCCGTGAGCAGGCGCTCGGCATTGGACGCATCCAGGCGCTCGGGGACCGGGGTCACGACGGTGTGCGGGGCGAGGGCGGTGATGGCGCGTGCGGCCGATGCGGTCTTGCGCGTCCCGATGTCCTCCACCCGGTGCGCGAGCTGACGCTGCAGATTGGTGAGCTCCACCACGTCGTCGTCGATCACCGTGAGCGATCCGACCCCGGCGGCGGCCAGGGCGAGGAGCACAGGGGATCCGAGTCCGCCAGCGCCGACGATCGTGACGTGAGCGGCGTTGAGGCGGCGCTGTCCCTCCTCGCCGATGCCGGCGAGCACCGCGTGCCGCGCCGTACGGACGAGTTCTTCCGGCTCCAGCACGGGAGCGGGGGCGACGAGAGGCTGCATGGACTCAGCGTATGCCCGTCGGATCGCGACGTCGCGGCTCGCCTGATCGTGCCGCGGCGGATGTTCTGACATCCTCGACTGCAGGGGCACGCGGTACCGCGGCCGACATCGGTGACGATCTTCGAGAGGTGTCGGATGGTGGACTGCGGCGAGAAGACGGGCGCGGAGCAGGGGACCCTCGCCCGCATGCCGCAGGAGTACCGGCGGTCGATCTGAGTGATGTCCGTGCGCACGATGATCGAACGGCTTCCGCCCGCGGGATTCTCCTTCGTGATGGCGACCGGCATCGTCGGCACCTCTTTCGTCGCGATCGGACTGTCCCCGATCGGGGCCGTGGCGTTCGTGCTCGCCGTCGGCGGGTATGCGCTCCTGCTGATCGCCACCGTCGCGCGCGTGCTCCTGGCGCCGGCCGCCGTGCTCCGTGACGCCGGTGACCCGGGCCGCGCATTCGGGTTCTTCACGATCGTGGCGGCGACCGGGGTCACCGCCACCTTGGGTGCGTCGCTCGGGGCCGAGGGGATCCTCCCCGTCGCCCTCGCCCTGGAAGCGCTGCTCTGGGCGCTTCTGACGTACGGGATGCTGCCGTGGCTCGTCACGCACGCTTCCCGGCGGCCCCTGCTCCGCACGGTCGACGGCGGGTGGTTCCTCCTCGTCGTCGCCACCCAGTCGCTGTCGGTCCTGACGAGCGCGACCGCCGGAGGGCACCCCCTGCTGGGCCTTGCGGCGTTCGCGCTCTGGTGCCTGGGGATCGTTCTGTATCTGCTTCTCATGGCGGCGGTGACGGTGCGGCTGCTCGGCCAGGAGATCGCTGCGATCGACGTCGCGCCGACCGCATGGGTGCTGACGGGATCGACCGCGATCTCCACACTGGCCGCCGCGCGTCTGCTGACGGCAGACTCCGCCGTCCTCCCCGGCACGGAGGGAGCGGTCACCGTCGTGGCGATGGCGCTCTGGTCGTTCGGAACGTTCCTCATCCCGTTCCTCGTGGGGCTCGGCATCCGGGATCTCCGCACGCGTCCGGGCGCGCGTCGGTTCACCGTGGGGTGGTGGAGCATCGTCTTCCCGATCGGCATGTACGCCACCGCGACCATCGCCCTCGGCAGGGCCGCAGGCGTCGGGGAGCTGGTCGCCGTCGGCACGCTCGCGGTGTGGTGCGGTGCTGTCGCCTGGGTGCTGGTCAGCATCCTGGCGATCGGTCTCAGCGTCGAGCGTCTGCGATCGAACCGAGCTGCGACGGGTGGGTGAGGCGCCACCACTCGGACGGCTGCTCAATGCTCCCCTTGATCTCGACCGGAGCGGTGACCGTGTTCGGGCCGGCGGTCCAGGTGACGGTGCCCACGGTGGAGCCGTCCCGATAGGTCGGCGGCGTCTCGATGTCCATCGTCACGGTGATCGGCGTGTCCGACCACGTGAAGATCGACGCCGCCTCGCCGATGACCAGGCGGGCGGAGGAGCCCCACGGCGTCGAGATCGTCCCGACCTCCTGGTCGGGGGTGGCGACGGGCACCTCGTGGAAGCCGGAGCGGACGCCGTCCAGGGCGGCGAGCACACCGGCATTCACCGAATCGCGTGACGACCCTCCGAGGATCACGCCGGTCACGGCCAGCGGATCGGTGGTGCCCACGACGAGGGTGGCCGTGTACAGCAGGCTGTAGGTGCCTTCGCCGAGGGTGCCGGTCTTCAGTCCCGTGATCCCGCTGGTGCCGAGAAGGCCGTTGGTGTTGTAGAGCAGGCCCGCTCCGGGGAGCGTGATCGACGGGGTGGCGACGATCTGGGCGATCACCGGGTTCGCGGCGGCGAGCTTTCCGATGGCCACGAGATCGACAGGCGTGCTCGTGTTGCGCGGGCTGATGCCGGTGGGTTCGGTGATGGTCGTGCCGGTCAGTCCTTGGGCGGCGAGCCAATCCCGCGTCGCGCCCAGGAACGCGCTCTGCGACCCGAAGACGTGCGACGACAGCGCCTCGGCATAGTTGCTCGCCGAGGGGATCAGCATGGCCGCCAGGGCATCGCGCAGCGACATCGACGTGCCGGTGGGCATCGGCGCGATCGTGGCGCCCTGCACGTAGTACCGGTCGTAGAGGTCGTGGTCGGCCTTGCCGAACGTGATGGTGGGGCCGGGGTCATCGACGGAGGCGAGCGGCGACGCGTCGAGGATGACGAGTGCGGTGATGAGCTTGGTGATGCTCGCGATGGGCAGGGGTTCGCCGGTCCCGCTCGACGACCAGATGCCACTCGCCCCCTCGCCCAGATAGGCGTCCGCGCCGGCGATGCTGATCGCTGACGCACCCGCCGGTGGCGTGGTGATCGCCGCCGCATCGACGGCCGGGACCTGCGGCGTCTGCGTGGTCACCGCCGGCGGATCCACGGGCGCGGTGAGCGCCCACCCGATGTAGCCACCGGCGGCAGCCAGCAGCAGGAAGATGCAGGCCCCGGTGATGATGAGCCCCCGCCGCCTGCGCTTTCGGCGCACCTCCGGATCGATCCGATCACGGGGGGAGAGGAACTCCTGCTCGTGGGACATCAGTTCAGCGAACTCGGAGAGGTCGTCCGCCGGTGGATTCGGTGCCGTCATGGTGACACTCATCTTGGCCGACCCCTGCCGCACGCGCTATCGGCCATTCGGGGGACACAGGAACGGTCCGTCGACGTGCGGAGCGGAAGGGGTATGGATCATTGCAGACTCGGAGATTTTCGAGGAAAATCTCCGCTTCTGCGGTAGATTCTCTCCATGCAGACGTATCGGATCGCTCGCGCAGCGCAGCTGCTCGGCGTGAGCGACGACACCGTCCGGCGTTGGATCGAACAGGGGCTGCTTCCGGTCACCGATGCCGTGCCCGCCGAGATCCCCGGCGATGCCGTCGCGGAACGGGCCGTCGCGCTCGCGGAGGAGGCGAAGAGTGCCGGAGATGTGCTCTCCAGCGCGCGCAACCGCTTCGTGGGAATCGTCACCCGGGTGCAGATCGACGGGCTGATGGCGCAGGTCGACATCCAATCCGGTCCTCATCGCGTGGTCTCGCTGATGTCTGCCGAGGCCGCGCGCGAACTGCACCTCGGGGTCGGCGCGCTCGCCACCGCCTCCGTCAAGGCGACCCAGGTCGTGGTCGAAGTACCGAAAGGCTGACATGAACCGCACGCTCCGCGCCGCCGCCGTCCTCGCCGCCGTCCTCGCCGCCGCCGCGCTCGCCCTCACCGGCTGTGCGGGTGGCGCCGCGAGCACTCCCTCCCCGTCGGCGACGGCGGAGAAGAGCGGTGTGAGCGGAGAGCTCACGGTCTATGCCGCCGCATCGCTCAGCGGGGCTTTTGATGCGATCGGCGAGGCGTTCATCGCCGAGAACCCCGACGTGCGGTTCACACCCGTCTACGACGGCTCGTCGACCCTCGTCACGCAGATCCTCGAAGGAGCACCGGCTGACGTGTTCGCGTCCGCTGACGAGGCGAACATGGACAAGGCGGCGGATGTGGCGGTCGATCCGACGCTGTTCGCCTCCAACACCCTCGTGATCGCGGTGCCGGCGGGCAACCCGGGCGAGGTGGAGACCCTCTCCGATCTCGCCGACGTGACCACGGTGCTGTGTGCGCCCGAGGTGCCGTGCGGTGCGGCTTCCGCGAAACTGCTCTCGACAGCGGGCGTGACGGTCGACGCCGCCAGTCTCGAGCAGAACGTCACGGCCGTGCTCACGAAGGTCGCCGCCTCCGAGGCCGATGCCGGACTCGTGTACGCCACCGATGTGATCGGACGTGACGACGTCGAGGTGATCGTGCCCAACGGTGCCGACGACGTCGTCAACCACTACCCGATCGCCGCGCTGGCCGATGCGCCGAACGCCGAGGCGGCCGATGCGTTCGTGACGTTCGTGCTGTCGGACGCGGGTCAGAAGATCCTGGCGGACTTCGGCTTCGGGGCTCCATGAGCGTGACCGGCGCACGCGGATACGCTCCGCGCGCGCTCGCTGTTCCGGCCCTCATCGGACTGTCGTTCCTCATCCTGCCGCTGACCGCACTCGTGGCGCGGGTGCAGTGGTCGACCTTCCTCGCCGATGTGACGTCGGAGGCTGCGCTCTCGGCGCTCCTGCTGTCGCTGGGCACCGGCCTGCTGGCCACCGTGCTGTGCATCGTCGTCGGGGTGCCGCTCGCGCTCTACATCGCCCGCTCCGGGCCCCGCCTGGCCGCGGTGCTGCGTGCCGTCGTCACGGTGCCGCTGGTGCTGCCCCCCATGGTGGGCGGCGTCGCGCTGCTCTACCTGTTCGGGCGCGCGGGGTGGCTCGGCGGGCTCGGCCTGTCGTTCAGCACCCCGGCTGTCGTGCTGGCACAGACATTCGTCGCCCTGCCCTTCCTGGTGCTGGCCGTCGAGGGCGCGGTGCGCACCTCGGGCGTGGACTACGAGCGCACGGCGGCAGCGCTCGGAGCCGGACGATGGACGATCCTGCGCCGCATCACCCTGCCGCTCGCCGCGCCGGGCATCGTCGCCGGCGTCGTGCTGTGCTTCGCGCGGGCCATCGGCGAGTTCGGCGCGACGGCGCTGTTCGCCGGGAACCGGCCGGGAGTCACCCAGACGATGCCGCTCGCGATCTACACCGCGTTCAACGGTGCCGGAGTGTCGCAGGGCACGGCGGTCGCCCTCGCCCTGCTGCTGCTCGCCACCGCGATCATCGTGCTGCTGCTCGTGCGCGGCTGGCGACCGGGGGCGGCGCGATGACCCTGGCGAACGGTCTGCCGGCCGAGCGCCGCGCCGCCGTCGAACCGGGACTTCGCGCCGACATCGTGGTCGAGCGCGAGCACTTCGCCGTCGAGGTCGCCGTGCAGGCAGCGGTCGGCGAGACGGTCGCCGTCATGGGACCGAGCGGCGCGGGAAAGTCGACGCTGCTGCAGGCCCTCGCGGGACTCGAGCCACTGACCGCCGGGCAGATCGATGTCGCGGGACGCGTGGTCGACCGCGTGTCCGCGCCCCGCGTGCGGACCACGCCGATGAACCGGGGCATCGTGCTGCTGGGACAGGATGCGCGGCTGTTCCCGCATCTCTCGGTGCGCGAGAACGTGGCCTTCGGCCCCCGAGCTGCAGGGGCGGATGCTGGCTCGGCGCACGACCTTGCGGACGAATGGCTCGCGCGCGTCGGACTCCGCGGTGCCGGCGGACGGATGCCTCGCGAGCTCTCCGGCGGGGAGGGGCAACGCGTCGCGGTCGCCCGGGCTCTCGCCGCGTCCCCACGCGCGGTGCTGCTCGACGAGCCGCTGGTGGCGCTCGACCCGGCGACGGCCGGCGACATCCGACAGATGTTGCGTGATCAGCTGGCCGGGATCACCACGATCGCGGTCACGCACGATGCCGCGGATGCCGTCGCACTGGCGGAGCGGCTCGTGATCATCGAGGCCGGTCGGGTCACACAGAGCGGACCGGTGCGCGCCGTCCTGTCGGCTCCGGCTTCCGGGTTCGTCGCGTCGATCGCGGGGGTCAATCGCGTGGCGGGGGTCGCCGCGGGCGGCGCCTGGCGGAACGGAGATCTGCACCTCACGACCGCGGATGCCGGCTCGCTCGCGCTCGCCGCAGTCGACGGCACCCCTCTCGCTGCGGTCTTCCGCCCCGAGCACGTGCGCGTCGTCGACGCCGCGGATCCGGATGCCTGGCGCACCGAGGTCACGCGACTCGAGCCCACCCTCGCCGGTGTGCGCGTGCAGACCGCGGGATGCGCGGTCGATGTCTCCCTCGCCGACGCTGCCGGGCTCGCGCCGGGAGATGCGGTCCACCTGCGGGTAGACCCCGCGCACGTGAGCTTCGTGCCCGTGCTCTGACGAAGTCGCCGCCGACGCTTCCGGACACTGGCAATCTGCCGGTCGTCGCCACGAAACCGGCCCTGCCCCGGTCGTCGCGGGTTACTCTCAAAAGATGACGGGGAGTGGGGAAGCGCCATGGCGGCCGTACCGGTCGTGATCGGTGTGCGCGCGCCGCGCGTCGATCCGTCTCCGCAGGCCGCCTCTCTCGCAGGAATCGGCGGAGGTCTCGTCGACACGCACGGCCGGGTGCATCGCGATCTGCGCATCTCGCTCACCGATCGCTGCTCCCTGCGCTGCACGTACTGCATGCCCGAGCAGGGCAACGAGTGGCTCGCCCGCACGAGCATCCTCTCCACCGACGAGATCGTCGAGGTGGCCGAAGTGGCCGCGGCCCTCGGCATCCGCACCTTCCGGCTCACCGGCGGCGAGCCGCTGCTGCGGACCGACATCGTCGAGGTGGTGAGGCGAATCTCCCGCATCGAGGGGGAGGGGGGCCCCGTCGAGGTCGCGATGACCACCAACGGCATCAGCCTCGCCCAGAAGCTCCCGGCCCTGATCGATGCCGGGCTCACTCGCCTCAACATCAGCATCGACACGGTCGATCGTCAGCGCTTCGCCGACCTGACCCGGCGCGACCGCCTCGACGATGTGTTCGAGGGCATCGCGGCGGCTGCGGCATCCGAGCTCCGCCCGCTCAAGCTCAACGCGGTCGCGATGCGCGGCGTCAACGACGACGAGCTGGTCGACCTGGTGGAGTTCGCGATGAGCGTCGGCGCGCAACTGCGATTCATCGAGCAGATGCCGCTCGACGCCGGACACACCTGGGACCGGGCCTCGATGGTCACGCGCGAGGAGATCCTCGCGTCGCTCGGGGAACGCTGGCGTCTCGATCCGGTCGAGGGTCGGGGAGGCGCACCCGCCGAGAAGTGGCGGATCGACGGCGGCCCGCATGAGGTCGGTGTGATCGCCTCGGTCACGGCCCCGTTCTGCGGCGCCTGCGACCGCCTGCGGCTGACGGCAGACGGCCAGCTGCGCAACTGCCTCTTCTCGCTCGCCGAGTACGACCTGACCGGGCTGCTGCGCGGAGAGTCGGCCTCCGCCCCGGGCGAGCGCGCCGATGAGATCGCCGCACTGCTGCGCTCGTGCGTGCACGGAAAACTGCCGGGACACGCGATCGACGACCCCTCCTTCCTGCAACCCGCTCGCGGGATGAACGCGATCGGCGGCTGACCACCGCGGCTCCCGTGCAAGGGGTCGTCGGTTCCGATTCGCGCTACGGTCGATCTCGATGACCACCACCACTGTCACCCCCGATTCCCGGATCGACGAAGAGCTCGACGAACTGCCGGTGCTCGATCGCGGCGACCTGCGCTGTGAGTGCAACCACGGCACGGGTGACGACTACCGGGCGTGCGGAGACAAGGCGAGGTGGCGGGTCACGATCGTGTGCACCTGCGGTGGCGGGCACCCGCGTCGGGTCGAGCTGCTGTGCACGCAGTGCCTGGCCAATCGGCGCCGCGATCTCGAGCGCGAGTCGATCACGATCCGCCCGGTCTGAGCGTGGGGCCGCAGCGGCTTCCTATTTCGTATACACACATCGGTGCGGCTCGACGCATCCGCCATCGCCGCCCTGACGGCGCGCGCTGAGGCCGAGGAGTCACCACGCGCTCTGAGGCGATTCGCGCCGCGGTGCGCGAGTGGGCACACGTTACCTGAACTGCACGGATCAGCCCGCAAGCACTACCGACGTGACCAACTCGACGAACTCCAAGTCGTCCCCGCCATCGTCATGTCCGGGGTGAGCGCATCGCCCCGGCCCTCTACGCGAGGAACTCCCGGGCCGCGGCCGACAGCGCGGTGACGCCGACCTCGATCGTCGGGTGGATCTCCGGTGCGAAGAACGGCGAGTGGTTGGTGGGGATGTCCTCGCCCAGGCGGCCCGCGGCGACCGCCTCGGCGAACCGGGCGGGGTCGATCCCGCCCCAGAACCAGAACACGAGGGGTGCCCCGGCGTCGCGGGCGAACCAGGAGACGTCCTCGCTGCCGGTGAACATTCCGGGGTCGATCACGGCCGCCTCGCCCAGGGCGCGCTGCAGCGCCGCGGTCACCCGGACGGTGGCGTCCTCGTCGTTGATGGTGGCCGGGAGGGTGTGGTCGGTGCGGATCTCGGGCTCTCGCTCGGCGCCGGAAGCGGTGGCCTCTGCCCGCACGATGCGCTCGACGCTCGCGAGCACCTTGTCGCGCGTCTCCTCGTTCGGATAGCGCAGGCTGAGCTCGAGCTTCGCCTCGGCGGGGATGATGTTGTTCTTGAGGCCCGCGTGGATCGATCCCACGGTCACGACGGCGACGCCCTGCGGGTCGATCTCGCGCGAGGCGATGGTCTGCAGGCGCATCACGGTGGCGGCGGCCATGACGACCGGGTCGATCGTGGCATGCGGGCGCGAGCCGTGTCCGCCGCGGCCGTGCAGGGTCACGGTGAGTCCGTCGGAGGCGGCCATCTGCGTGCCGCTGCGCACGCCGATCACGCCGGCGGGCAACGGGGTCACGTGCTGGCCGAGCACCACGTCGGGCTTCGGATAGCGGTCGAGGATCCCGTCGTCGAGCATCGCCCGCGCTCCGGCGCCGTACTCCTCGGCAGGCTGGATCAGCACGACGAGGGTCCCCGACCAGTCGGATCGCTCGGCGACGAGCTTCTCGACCGCACCGATCATGGCGGTGACGTGCATGTCGTGACCGCAGGCGTGCATGACGGGAACGGTGGTGCCCGCGGGGTCGACGCCCTTCGCCGTGCTCGCGTAGGACAGACCGGTCTGCTCCTCGACGGGCAGTGCGTCCATGTCGGCTCGCACCCAGACGACCGGGCCTTCGCCGTTGCGCAGCACTCCGACCACGCCGGTCACCCCGACGCCCTCCTCGACCTCGAGTCCCAGATCGCGCAGGTGCTGGGCGGCGATGCCGGCGGTGCGCGTCTCCTGGAACGAGAGCTCAGGATGCTGGTGCAGGTCGATGTAGAGCGCTTCGAGGTCGATCGTCATGGCCCGAGCCTAGCCCGGCCGGCGGTCGTTGCCGAGGGCCCGCGATCGAGGGATCAGGCGGGGTGCACGTAGGTCGGCAGCGCCGGCCCGGGGTGCAGCACGGCGTTCACGATCGCCTGGATCGCGAATTCGCTGGCTCCGCCGAGCTCGACGACGTCGGGGTGCAGGAGCCATTGCAGCTGCAGACCGTCCATCACCGCGAGGATCGCGGCGGCGGCTGCGGCGATCGTGTCGGGATCGCGCACACCCTCCTGGGCGCACAGCTCGTGGAACGCCGCCGTGACCTCTCGACGCAGGGTCGTGTAGCGGTCCTCGAAGAAGTGCCGCGCCGGGTGGTCGTCGGTCACCGACTCGGCGGACAGCACCGTGTAGGCCTGCACGATGCCGGGCCGCTTCTCGTTCGCGAACGCCGTGCGCACCAGGTGCAGGAACAGCTCAGGTCCGTCCGGGATGTGCTTCTCGGCGAGCTCGGCGACGTCGGCCTGGTCGCGATAGGCGAGAACCTCGAGCAGCAGCTTCTGCTTCGAGCCGAAGTGGTGCAGGACGCCGGCGTGGGTGATGCCGACCTGCTCGGCAACGTCGGCGAGAGTGCCGTTGGTCGAGCCCTTGTTGCCGAAGATCTCGACGGCTGCTTTGAGGATCTGCTCGCGTTTCGCGAGGGTCGCCGGGCGCACGCGCACTGTCTGGTCGCTGTCTACCACCGCGGCCTCCTCTCCATCGTCGGGCTGTGCTTGCGATCAAACTTACTACTCGGTAACCTCACGAGAGCTTACTTTCTCGACAGTAAGCAAATCACGACAGTCGGTGGACTCCCGTCCTCCGGCGACGCAGCACAAAGACCCGTGCCCTAGGAGAAGCAATGAAGCTCAGAAAGTCTCTGATCGCCGCGACCGCGATCACCGCCCTCGGCGTATCGGCCCTCGCCGGATGCTCGGCAGGCGGTGGATCCGACGATGGCGCCGGTTCCGCATCCCTCACCATCGCGAAGCCCGACGGCGCGATCACCACCGAATCCAACAACCCCTTCGTCGGCGACTCGTCCGCCTCGAAGTACGGCTACGGCAAGGTGATCTTCGAGACCCTCGCCCTCGTGAACCAGACCGGCGACCGCGGCGTCACTCCGTGGCTCGCCGACAGCCTGGAATGGAACGACGACTACACGGTGCTCACTGTCGTTCCTCGCGCCGACGTCACCTGGAGCGACGGCGAGCCCTTCACCGCCGAAGACATCGTCTACTCCTACGAGCTCGCCTCCACCCCCGCCCTCGACACCGCGGGCCTCCAGCTCGACAGCGCTGCCGTCGACGGCGACAAGGTCGTGCTGACCTTCGCCGCGTCGAAGTACGTCAACCTGGCCCGCGCCCTGCACGTGCCGATCGTCCCGAAGCACATCTGGGAGAACCTCGACGACCCGGCCACCGACCCCGTCAAGGGCGACGACCTGGTGGGCACCGGACCCTACGTCCTCTCGAACTGGTCGACCGAGTCGGTCACGCTCGACGCCCGCGACGACTACTGGGGCGGCGATCTGGCCGTGCCCGAGCTGCACTACGTCTCGTACGGCGACAACACGGCTCTCACCACGGCCCTCGCGAACGGCGACGCCGACTGGGCGCAGGCGTTCATCCCGCAGATCGAGGAGCAGTTCCTCTCGGCCGATCCCGAGCACAACAAGTTCTGGGCGGCTCCCACCACCGGTTCCGCGACGCTGTTCATGAACCTGCAGCAGAAGCCGTTCGACGACCCGGCCTTCCGTCAGGCGCTCGCCTGGGTGATCGACCGCGACGCCTACGTCGACATCGCCCGCGAAGGCGCCAGCGAGGCCGTCTGGTCGGTGACGGGACTCTCCTCGATCCTCGACGACGAGATCCAGCCCGAGTTCCAGGGCAAGGAGTACGCGGTCGACGCCGAGAAGGCCCGCGAACTGCTCACCACCGCCGGGTACACCTGGAAGGACGACGCGCTGATCGACCCCGACGGCGCACCCGTCTCGTTCACGCTCTCCGTCCCCTCCGGCTGGAGCGACTGGAACACCGCGCAGGAGCTGATCGCCGAAGACGTCACGGAGGCCATCGGCGCCGAGGTCAAGATCGACATGCCCGACTGGGGCGGCTGGGCCGATCCCCGAGACAACGGCACGTTCTCCGCGATCATCCACTGGCTCGAGGACAGTGGCACGGCCTACGGCCTGTACACCTCGACCATGGACCCGCGATGGATCTCGGACGGGAAGGCCGGCTTCAACTTCGGTCGCTTCGACGACCCGACGGCGACGGCCGCGCTGAACTCCTACGCCAACGCCTCGTCGGACGAGGAGCGCACCGCCGCGGTCGACACGCTGCAGACGATCTTCTCCGAGCAGGTGCCGGCCATCCCGCTGGGCGCGCACCCGCTGCTGGGCGAGTTCAACACCCGCAACTACGTCGGATGGCCTTCGGAAGAGGACCCGTACGCGTCTGCCGACCCGACTCAGCAGAACATCGTGCAGATCCTCACGAAGCTGAAGCCCGCCGAGTAAGCAGCATCCTGCCGGGGAGCCCGCCTCGACGACGGTGCGGGCTCCCCTGATCAGGTCGACGAAGGACACCCTCATGCCAGACCCCCTGCTCAGCGTGCGCGACTTCTCGGTCGTGTACGACGTCGATCCGCCCGTCGAGGCGGTGAAGAACGTCACCCTCGAACTGCAGCGCGGCGAGATCCTCGGTCTCGCCGGTGAGAGCGGATGCGGCAAGACCACGCTCGCCTACGGTGTGCAGCGCCTGCTGCGGGCACCCGCGGTCATCACCGGCGGCAGTGTGACCTTCCACGATGTGACCGGGGTCGACATCGACATCAACGCCCTCGGCGTGGATGCCATGCAGCGGTTCCGCTGGGACAAGGTCTCGATGGTGTTCCAGGGGGCGATGAACGCCCTCAACCCGGTGGCGACGATCGGTTCGCAGCTGGAGGACGTCTTCGAGATCCACCGCCCGGACATGAACCGCAAGCAGCGGCGCGCCGAAGCCGAGGAGCTGCTGGAGATCGTGAAGGTCGGACGCCAGCGCGTGCGCTCCTTCCCGCACGAACTGTCCGGCGGCATGCGCCAGCGCGTGATGATCGCGATGGCCCTCGCGCTGCGTCCGCAGCTGATGGTCATGGACGAGCCGACGACCGCCCTCGATGTGCTGGTCCAGCGGGAGATCCTCAAGCAGATCTCGCAGCTGCGGCACGAATTCGGCTTCTCGGTGATCTTCATCACCCACGACCTTCCGCTGCTCCTGGAGATCAGCGACCGGATCGCGATCATGCGGGAGGGCGAGATCATCGAGCTCGCGACCGCGGAACGCATCTGGACGCAGCCCGAGCACGAGTACACGAAGACACTGCTGTCGTCGTTCCCCCGGCTCACCGGGGAGAGAGGGGTGCTGGTGCGATGACCACCCTCGAATTCCGCGGTGTCACCAAGGCCTACAACGTGCGCGGGGCGGGCCAGATCAAGGCCCTCGACGACGTGAGCTTCACCCTGACCTCCGGGCGCACGATCGGGCTGGTCGGCCAGTCCGGGAGCGGCAAGTCGACGATCGCGAAGATCCTCACCCAGCTTGAGACCCCGACCAGCGGAGAGGTGCTGCTCGACGGCACGCCCATCCCTCGTCGTGGCAAGGGGCTCCGGAAGTACCGGCAGCAGCTGCGCATGGTGTTCCAGGACCCGTTCGCCTCGCTCAACCCGTACCACTCGATCCGCTATCACCTGGAGCGGCCGATCCGTCTCGACGACGTCGTGCCGAAGAAGCAGACGGAGGACGAGGTGCGCCGGCTCCTCGCGCGCGTGCGCCTGGACGCGGACGCGGTGATCGATCGACGCCCGCACGAGCTGTCGGGTGGCCAGCGGCAGCGCGTGGCCATCGCCCGTGCCCTGGCCTCGCGCCCCTCGCTCCTCGTCGCCGACGAGCCCGTGTCGATGCTCGACGTGTCGATCCGCCTCGGCGTGCTGAACCTGCTCGCCGATCTGCAGCGCGAAGAGGGGCTCGGCGTGCTCTACATCACCCACGACCTCGCGACCGCCCGCCACTTCAGCGACGAGATCATGGTCCTCAACCAGGGCCGCGTCGTGGAGTACGGCGCCGCCGACGACGTGATCCTCAACCCGCAGGACCCGTACACGCGGGAACTGCGATCCGCTTCCCCCGACCCGGACACCTTCTTCGCGCAGGCCGCATCGAACGGAGGCACCCTGTGAGCACCGCATTCCCCCAGCTCGACGACAACGACCTGGTCGCCCGCGACGCCCTGGAGGTCGGCACCACCGCCACCGCGGCGGAACGCGGACGGCGACGTGTGCCGTGGCGCTTCTTCGCCGGCCGAGCCGCCTTCTACCTGTTCACCCTGTGGGCGGCCATCACCATCAACTTCTTCCTTCCGCGCCTCATGAAGGGCGACGCGGTCAGCTCGTACCTCGCGCGCAACCGCAACGTGAGCCCCGAGGCCGCCGATGCGCTGCGCATCCTGCTCGGCATCGACACCGACAAGTCGATCTGGCAGCAGTACCTCGAGTACTGGGGGATGCTGCTGCGCGGAGACCTCGGCATCTCGACCCTGCACGGTCTGCGGCCCGTGGCGGAGGTGCTCGCCGCCGCCCTCCCGTGGACACTGGGTCTCGTCGGCATCGCGACCATCATCTCCTTCACGATCGGCACGATCGCCGGGGCCGTCGTCGGCTGGAAGCGCGGCAGCAAGCTCGACGCGATCATCCCGGTGACCACGTTCTTCAACACCATCCCGTACTTCTGGCTCGGACTCATCGCGATCGCGATCTTCTCCTCGACCCTGAAGTGGTTCCCCTCATCGCACGCGTACGACAAGGGTCAATCCCCGGAGTGGAGCTTCGACTTCATCGGCCAGGTGATCATGCACGGCACGCTGCCGGCGCTGACGATCGTGGTCGCCTCGCTGGGCGGATGGGTGCTCGGCATGCGCAACATGATGCTGACCGTGCTCGACGACGACTACATCACCGTGGCTCAGGCCAAGGGCATGCCCAACAAGCGCGTCCTCTGGGGCTATGCCGCTCGCAACGCCGTGCTGCCGCAGATCCAGAGCTTCGCGCTGTCGATCGGCTTCATCGTCGGCGGCACGATCGTGATGGAGATGGTGTTCAGCTATCCGGGCGTCGGCAAGCTGCTGCTCGACGCGACCAACGCCAAGGACTTCGCTCTCATGCAGGGCGTGTTCCTCGTGATCACGCTGTCGGTGCTCGTGGCCAACATCCTCGCGGATGTCGTCTACGCCTACCTCGACCCGCGCACGCGCCAGATGGAGTCCTGACATGACCGTTCCCACCACCGCCGCGAGCACCGCGCCCGACGGGTCGGCCGTCGTCTCCGGCATGCCGGAGACCGCGACCCTGCGCACCCCACCGGCGGGCGCTCCGCCTCGCAAGACGTTCTGGTCGCAGCTCGCCCAGGCGTTCGCGATGTTCCGCAACCCCAAGTCGATCGCCGGGCTCATCATCCTCGGAGTGTTCGTGCTCATCGCGATCCTCGCGCCGTGGATCTCACCCTACGGGCCGACGCAGAAGGATCGCACGGCGTTGCGGCAACCGCCCTCCTGGGAGCACTGGCTGGGGACGACCCACATGGGGGAGGACGTGCTGAGTCAGATCATCTACGGCACCCGCGGTGTGATCGTCGTCGGCTTCCTCGCCGCCTTCATCGCCACGATCATCGCGATCACCATCGGTGTGATCGCCGGCTACGTACGCGGCTGGAAGAGCGAGTCGCTCTCGGCGCTGACGAACGTGTTCCTGGTGATCCCCGGCATCCCGCTCATCATCATCATCGCTTCGCAGTTCGAGAACCCGCCGCTGATCGTGATCGCCGCGGTGCTCGGCATCACCGGGTGGGCCTGGGGCGCTCGCGTGCTGCGCGCGCAGACCATGTCGCTGCGCAACCGCGACTTCATCCAGGCAGCACGCGCGAACGGCGAACCGCTGCGCCGCATCATCACGGTCGAGATGCTGCCGAACCTCATGGCGCTCATCGCATCGAGCTTCGTCGGCACGGTGACCGCCGCGATCCTCGGCCTCACCACGCTGGCGTTCATCGGGGTGATCCCGGTGAGCAATCTGAACTGGGGCACGATCCTGTTCTGGGCGCAGCAGAACGGCGCCTTCCCGCGTCTGTGGTGGTGGTACGTGCCCGCAGGGCTCTGCATCGCGATCATCGGTGTGGCCCTCTCTCTCATCAACTTCGGCATCGACGAATACGTCAACCCGCGCCTGCGCTCGGCCGGCGAGCGGGCCAGGGCGATGAAGAAGAAGGGGCTGAACGTGAACGACGCCGTCACGGCCGTCCGCAGCGTGCCCCTGCCGAAGACGACCTCCGATCCCGTAACGTCGGCGACCTCGCCGGACACCTCCGATTCCTCGAAGACCTCGACCCCGAACTCGACCCAGAACTCGACCCAGAACACGAAGTGATGACCTCTCAGACCCTGACCACCCAGCTCCCGTACCAGGACCCCGCACTCTCGATCCCCGAGCGGGTGGCCGACCTCCTCAGCCGCATGACGCTGGAGGAGAAGGTCGGGCAGATGCTCCAGCTCGATGCCCGCGACGACATCGACGACCACATCGCCCGCCGTCACGCCGGATCGATCCTGCACACCTCGCCCGAGCGCATCCTGCGGGCGAACGAGCTCACCGCGCAGACCCGGCTCCGCATCCCGCTGCTGGTGGGAGAGGACTGCATCCACGGCCACTCGTTCTGGCCCGGTGCGACGATCTACCCGACGCAGCTCGGCATGGCCGCATCGTGGGATTCCGACCTCGTCGAACGCGTCGCCCGCGCGACGGCCGAAGAGGTCGCGGTGACCGGCATCCACTGGACCTTCTCGCCGGTGCTGTGCATCGCCCGCGATCTGCGCTGGGGCCGCATCGACGAGACCTTTGGCGAAGACCCGTTCCTGATCGGAGAGCTGGCCTCGGCGATGGTGCGCGGCTACCAGGGCGACGGACTCGACGACCCGACCGCGATCCTCGCGACCGCCAAGCACTTCGCCGGGTACTCCGAGACCCAGGGCGGGCGCGATGCGAGTGAGGCCGACATCTCACGGCGCAAGCTGATCTCCTGGTTCCTGCCGCCGTTCGAGCGCGTCGCCCGCGAGGGGTGCCGCACGTTCATGCTCGGCTACCAGACCACCGACGGAGTGCCGATCACGACCAACGATTGGCTGCTCAGCGATGTGCTGCGCGGCGAGTGGGGCTACACCGGCACGCTCATCACCGACTGGGACAACGTCGGGCGCATGGTGTGGGAGCAGCGGATCCAGCCCGACATCACGCACGCGGCTGCTGCGGCCGTGCGGGCGGGCAACGACATGATCATGACCACGCCGGCCTTCTTCGAGGGTGCGCTCGACGCCGTCGCTCGGGGCATGCTCGCCGAGGACGCCTTCGACGCTGCGGCCGCCCGCATCCTGACCCTGAAGTTCGAGCTGGGCCTGTTCGAGAACCCGCGCCTGCCGGGCACGGAACTCGACGCCGTGGTGGGCAGTGCCGCGCACGCCGAGCTGAACCTCGAGGTCGCCCGCCGTTCGCTCGTGCTGCTCGAGAACGACGGCGTGCTGCCGCTCGATCCCACCTCCGCGCTGAAGGTCGCGGTCACCGGTCCGCTCGCCGACGACGCGCAGACGCAGCTCGGCGACTGGGCCGGCGGCTCCGGGCAGGCGGGCTGGCTCGACGGTCAGCCGCGCGAGATGATCACCACCGTGCTCGACGGGCTGCAGGCGATCGACGGTTGGACCGTCACGCGCGCCCGCGGCGCCGACATCCTCACTCTCGAAGAAGACCCGCAGGGGCCGTTCTTCCCCGACAAGCAGCCGCGTCCGCCGGTCGTGAAGGCTTGCGAGCCGGATGCCGCGATGATCGCGGAAGCCGTCGCCGCGGCATCCGAGTCCGACGTCGTCGTCGCGGTCGTGGGTGATCGGATCGAGCTGGTCGGCGAGGGGCGCTCCACCGCGACGCTCGAACTCATCGGCGGGCAGAACGCCCTGATCGATGCGCTCATCGCGACCGGCACGCCCGTGGTCATCGTGCTGCTGGCCTCGAAGCCGCTCGTGCTCCCGGCATCGGCCTCGAAGGCTGCCGCCGTGATCTGGGCGGCGAACCCCGGCATGCAGGGTGGCCGTGCGCTCGCCGACATCATCTCCGGCGCGGCCGAGCCGTCCGGGCGCCTGCCGATCTCGTTCGCGCGCCACGTCGGTCAGCAGCCGACGTACTACAACCAGATCCGCGGACAGCACGGTGACCGCTACGCCGACCTCACGCAGTCACCGGCCTGGGCGTTCGGCGAGGGGCTGTCGTACACGACGGTCGAGTACTCCGACCTGACGCTCGAGGCGACGACGCTGGGGGAGTCCGACACGATCGTCGGTCACGTCACGGTGTCGAACACGGGCACTCGGCCGGTGCGCGAGACCGTGCAGGTGTACGTGCGCGACTCCGTGACGAGCGTGAGCTGGACCGACAAGGAGCTGAAGACCTTCCGCCAGGTCGACGTCACCCCCGGCGCATCCGTGCGGGTACGCCTGGAGCTGCCGGTCGCCGACTGCACCATCGTCGACGCCGCGGGCAACCGCATCGTCGAGGCCGGCGCGTTCGAGCTGCTGGTCGGCCCGAGCTCCCGCGAAGAGGTGCTCCTCTCCGCCGACTTCGAGGTGCGCTGACCCGCCGCGGCGGGCGAGCGCACCTCGCGATCGACCCGGTCTGCTCGGTTCAGGCCTTCTGGAAGTCGGAGGGCTTCCAGGTGCCGTCGAACGCGGGGGCGCCTGGGCCGTAGATCCGGAAGTAGGCGAACCACTGCGAACCGGGGGTGGTCTGCAGCCATGGCACCTCATCCCGGGGTCGATCGGGACCGAAATGAAGGGTGATCCCGCCGGATCCGTCGGGCGCGAGGTCGTCGCGCAGGCTTGTCAGCACGGGCTTGAACTGCGGGGTGTTGATCTCCGAGCGGGTGTCGAGGTCATAGAGGGTGACAGACCAGAACTGAGCGGCGGGCACGGGTGCGGGAACGGTCAACGTGTACGACGTGGCCCCATCCAGTGCGGCCCCGTCCGCATCGACCGCGGCGAGCCAGTAGAGCGAGCCGGCGCCCTCCTTGTGCATGAACATCTTGTCGGTTTCGAGGGTGGCCTGGTAGAACCAGCGCTCCCGCACCGAGAGGTTGAGGAAGTTCTTCTCGTAGTACCCGAAATCTCCCTCGGAGTAGACCACCCACTCCCAATTGCGGTCAGGCCAGACGAGCCGTTCCGGTGCGTCGTCGGCGAACGCCGCCACCACGAGCTGCTCGTTCCCCTTCTCGGCTGCCTCGGACAGGATCGAGACGAGTTCCGCGTCGGGCGCGAAGGGGCGGTCTGCCCGCAGGCCGAGGTCGGCGAGCATGCCGTACTGGTTGTAGAGCGCGGGGGACGGCACATCGATGTCGAGTGCGCGCTTGAGGGCATGCCAATAGTCGATGGTTCCGTCGACCACGCAGGGGTTCGCGACGGCCTTGCGGTCGGACATGTCCACGAACACGTTCGGTGCCGGGTTCTCCGCGTCGGCCCAGGGGTAGACCTTCAGCGTGCGCAGCAGGGCCTTCCCCTTCTCCGGGTCGGGGAACGGTGCGCGCGCGCAGATCAGGAACCTGTTCGTCGGGGGGTGCTTGACGATGTAACCGGACTCGGGCAGGGGTCCGTCGTACCCCGGGGGGACGAACAGGTACTTGGCGCCCTTGCCCTCGTCCTCGCCGACGACGCCCATGTTGGTGACGAACTGGAAGTTCGTGTCATCGATCACGCCGATCAGCGGACCGGCGGGGAGCTCGACGACGACGGGGCCGTCGGTCGTGTCGCCCAACCCGAGTCCGTAGGGGGTGTCCGAGTTCTGGGTGAGGGTGACGAGGTCCGGCGTGGTGAGCTGGATGAGGAGACCGCGGTTGGCGGGCGCCCCGAGCTCTTCGATGGACTCGAAGTTCAGCACCATCGACACCGTCGGATAGAAGAACTTGTACGCCTCGACAGCGCGGTTGAGCAGCGCGTCGCGGCGGATCCTGACGATCTCTTCGGTGGTGGGGAGCTTCTTCATCGGCGGTGTCCCTTCATGGCGTTTCCGCGATCATGTCAGAGACCGTCCGCGCGGGAAAGAGGCGTCAGTCCCGCAGGCGCTGGGGGCCGGCGCCCTGGGTGCCCAGGGCGTCGTCGGGGTTGAGCAGGCCGCACGCCTTCATCGACAGGCACCCGCAGCCGATGCATCCGGTCAGTTCGCGCTCGAGGCGCTCGATGCCCTCGCGACGCTTCTCGAGCTCGCGCTTCCAGCGTCTCGACGCCCGTTGCCAATCGGCGTGGCTCGGAGTCTCGGTCAGGGGCACGTCGGCGAACGCGGTCTGCACGTCCGACAGCGGGATGCCGAGGCGCTTCGCGACCGTGATGAGCGAGACACGACGCAGCATGTGCCGGGCGTAGCGGCGCTGGTTGCCGGGCGTGCGCGTCGAGGCGATCAGGCCGAGCGTCTCGTAGAAGTGCAGGGCGGAGGCGGCGACCCCGGTGCGTCGGGTCATCTCGCCGATGGTCAGCGGCTCGTCGGGTGCGTGCGGACTCATCCGGTGTGCTCTCCCTCCGTCTGCCGTCCTTCGATTTGACCTCAAGTGTACTTGAGGTTTTACGGTTGAGGGGTGGCTCGGAGACGGGCCGAACGAACGAATGAGGACAGCGTGACCCGGACGAAGACCCCGCGATGACCTATGTGATCGCCCTGCCGTGCGTCGATGTGAAGGACAAGGCCTGCATCGACGAATGCCCCGTCGACTGCATCTACGAGGGCGAACGCTCGCTCTACATCCACCCGGACGAATGCGTGGACTGCGGTGCCTGCGAGCCGGTGTGCCCGGTCGAGGCGATCTTCTACGAAGACGACCTGCCCGACGAGTGGCAGGACTACTACAAGGCCAACGTCGAGTTCTTCGACGAGCTCGGGTCGCCGGGAGGCGCCGCGAAGACGGGGATGCTCGCCTTCGACCACCCGATCATCGCCGCGCTCGCACCACAGGGGGAACACGCATGACCAACGCCGAACCGCGCATCGCCGTCGTCGGCGCGGGGCCCGCGGGCATCTACGCGGCCGACATCCTGCTCGACCGGGTGCCGACCGCATCGATCGACCTGTTCGAGAAGCTCCCGGCACCGTATGGTCTCGTCCGCTACGGCGTCGCGCCCGACCATCCCCGCATCCGCAAGATCACGGATGCCCTGCACGAGGTGCTCGTGAACCCGCGCATCCGGCTGCGGTGCAACGTCGAGGTCGGCGTGGACATCGAGATCGACGAGCTGCGTGCCGCGTACGACGGAGTGATCGTGGCCACGGGGGCCGACCTCGATGTCGCTCTCGACATCCCGGGCATCGACCTGCCCGGCTCGTTCGGCGCGGCCGACTTCGTCGCCTGGTACGACGGGCACCCCGATGCGCCGCGCACCTGGCCGCTCGCCGCCGAGGCGGTCGCGGTGCTCGGCGCCGGCAATGTGGCGCTCGACGTGACGAGGATCCTCGCCAAGCATGCGTCGGCGCTGACCCACACCGACACCCCGGATGCCGTGCTCGACCAGCTCGCTGCCAGCCCGCTGCGCGACGTGCACCTGTTCGCCCGTCGGGGCCCGGCCGATGTGCGTTTCTCGGCCATGGAGCTGCGCGAGCTCGCCGAGCAGGACGACGTCGATGTGATCGTCGACCCGCACGAGCTCGCCCTCGACGAGCACGCCGAGCGGATGGTGGCGCAGTTCTCGCAGCGCCGTATCGTCGTGCGCACCATGACCGAATGGGCAGCCCTCGATCCCGCGAGCCGCAGCGCCTCGCGCCGCATCCACCTGCACCTGCGGCAGCGTCCGGTGCGCGTGCTCGGCACGGACGCGGTCACCGGTATCGAGATGGAACGCACCGCATCCGACGAGCTGGGCCGCATGGTCGGCACGGGGGAGCTGCTGCGCTATGACGTCGGAGCCGTTTACCGCGCAGTGGGCTACCGCTCGACACCTGTTCCCGGGGTGCCGTTCGACGCCGCTCTCGGCGTCGTGCCGCACGTCGAGGGTCGCGTCGTCGATGCGGACGGAGCGCCGATCCCGCGACTGTACGCGACCGGTTGGATCAAGCGCGGTCCGGTCGGGCTGATCGGGTCGACCAAGTCGGATGCCGCGCAGACGATCGGCCACGTCGTCGATGATCTCGATGCGATCGAGCGCGAGGCGCGCGACATCGATCCGATCGCCCATCTCTCGCAGGCGGTCGACCTCGACGGCTGGCTGCGCATCGACGCCGCCGAGCGCGGGGCCGGAGCGGAGCGCGGTCGCGAGCGGACGAAGCTCGTCGAGCGTGATGAGATGCTGGCACATGCGAAGCAGCAGCAGATGATGGAGGCAGGTCGATGACCGCGACACCCGTACCCACGCCGATCGGCGAGGCGCTCAAAGCCGCCTTCCGCACCCACCCGGCGGGAGTCGCGATCATCACCGCGAGCACCCCGGAAGGGCCGGTCGGTCTCACCGCGTCCAGCGTCGCCTCGGTGGCGGTCGATCCCGCGGCGATCGTGTTCTCGGTGACCCGTGCCACCGGTTCTGCAGGAGCGATCCTCGGTGCCGACACCTTCGTGGTGCACCTCATCGACGACGAGCACTCCGATCTCGCCCAGAGCTTCGCGGTCAGCGGGTCCGAGCGGTTCACGCCCGAGCAGGGATGGGCCACGCTGCCGACCGGCGAACCGCACCTCCCCGAGGCCAGGGTGGCCCTGCGCTGTCGTCCGATCCAGACGGTCGCCGTCGGTTCGTCGACCGTGGTCATCGCCGAGGTCATCGAGGTGCTGCCTGGTCTCTCCGGGCGCCCTCTGGTGTACATCGATCGCCGTTTCCACGCACTTCCACACGACAACAACCACTGAAAGGAAGACGTCATGACCACGCTCTACACACTCCCCGAGCTGCCGTACGACTACTCGGCCCTCGAGCCGCACATCTCGGGCAAGATCATGGAGCTGCACCACTCCAAGCACCACCAGGCCTACGTCACGGGGGCGAACACCGCACTCGAGCAGCTCGCCGCCGCCCGCAGCGCGGGTGACCTCGCGAACGTGAACAAGCTCGAGAAGGACCTCGCCTTCAACCTCGGCGGCCACATCAACCACTCGGTGTTCTGGCAGAACCTCTCGCCCGAGGGCGGCGGAGCACCCGAGGGTGAGCTCGAGGCTGCACTGGTCGACGCCTTCGGATCGATCGACGCCTTCCGCGCCCACTTCACCGCGACCGCACTCGGTGTGCAGGGATCCGGTTGGGCCGTGCTCGCCTGGGACAGCGTGGGCGCGCGTCCCGTGATCTTCCAGCTGTTCGACCAGCAGGGCAACGCGCCGCTCGGCGTCACCCCGCTGCTGCAGCTCGACGTCTGGGAGCACGCCTACTACCTCGACTACCTCAACGTGCGCGCCGACTACGTCAAGGCGTTCTGGAACCTCGTGAACTGGCCCGATGTGCAGCGCCGCTTCGAGGCCGCCCGCACGGCGACGAAGGGTCTCATCGTCGCGAGCTGACCCGCGCCGCCGGTCACGCGAGGGAGAGGAACAGCTTCTCCAGTTCGGCCATCGACACTCCACGGGTGTCGGTGGCCGCTTGCGTCTCCGCCTCGGACTCGGTCATGCAGTCCTTCATGGCGGAGGCGATGATCTGGAAACCCGCCTTGTCGAGAGCCGACGTGACGGCGGCGAGCTGTGTGACCACCGCCCGGCAGTCGCCACCCTCTTCGACCGCGGCGATGACGGCGCCGAGCTGTCCTCGGGCTCGCTTGAGACGGTTGGCGATCCTGCGCTGGGTGTCGGCATCTGCGGATGACATGGTCGCTCCCTGGGTGTCGGCTGGACTCCCCAATATACCCCCGGGGGTATAGTGGGGACCGATACCCACGGGGGTATCGGTGAGGAGACGATGAAAATGTGCCGAGCGGTCCGTTGCAAGACCTGCGGCAAGACGACCTGGGCGGGGTGCGGTCAGCACGTCGACGCCGTGCGGCGAACGGTGCCTGCCGCGCAGTGGTGTTCCGGACACCCGAAGGAGCAGGCGCAGGGCGGCTTCTTCTCGCGGATGTTCCAGCGATGACCACGGTGCAACCGCTCACCGTGGTCATCGTCGGTGGGGTCGCCGGGGGCATGTCCGCCGCCGCACGCCTGCGCCGCCTCGACGAGCACGCGCAGATCATGGTGTTCGAACGAGGGCCCGAGGTCTCGTACGCGAACTGCGGCTTGCCCTATTACGTCGGAGGGGTGATCGCGGAACGCGAATCGCTGCTCCTGCAGACGCCGGAATCTCTGCGCAGCCGCTTCCGACTCGATGTGCGTGTGCGTCACGATGTCACGCGAATCGACACTGCGCAGAAGCTCGTCGAGGTCATGGACATCGACTCGGGGCGCCGCTTCACACAGAGCTACGACAGGCTGATCCTCGCCACCGGCGCGCGCCCCCGTCTGAACGAGCCCTCCTCGGGCATCCGTACGCGCAGTCTGCGGACGGTCGAAGACGCGGATGCGATCGACGCCGCGCTCTCGCGGGCGGGCGTTCCGGTGGTGGTGGTCGGCGGAGGCTACACGGGCCTGGAAGCGGTCGAGAACCTCGTCGCTCGCGGCGCATCCGTGACGCTGGTGCAGCGGGGATCCCACCTCCTCTCCCCGCTCGATGCGGAGATGGCCGCACCGATCACCGCCGAGGTCCGCGCGCACGGCGTCGATGTGCGCCTCGGCGTCGAGGTCGTGCGTGCCGTATCCGGGCGGGTCACGCTGAGTGATGGGGCATCCGTCCCCGCCGAACTCGTGATCGATGCCTCCGGAGTCGTACCGGAGACGGCGCTGGCCGAAGGTGCCGGCATCCGGCTCGGTGAGACCGGCGGCATCGCGGTCGATTCGATGTGCCGCACGAGCGCCCCCGACGTGTTCGCGGTGGGCGACGGCGTCGAGAAGCTCGACCTCGTGGGCGGCGACACGGCTCTCATCACGATGGCCGGCCTCGCGAACCGACATGGACGCATGGTGGCCGACCTCATCGCGGGGAGGACGGAGACGGCGCGCCCCGCGCTCGGCACCGGGATCGTCCGCGTGTTCGGGGTCGACGCAGCGAAGGTGGGCTGGAGTGAACGGCAGCTCCGGGCCGCAGGACGTGACTTCTACGTCGTGCATGTGCATCCCGGATCCCACGCCGGCTACTACCCCGGCGCCGAGACGCTGTCCATGAAGATGCTCGCCGACCCGGCCTCCGACGTGATCCTCGGTGTGCAGGTCGTGGGGCGAGACGGTGTCGACAAGCGGATCGATGTGGTGGCGACCGCCATGCAGGCCGGCATCACGGCCGCCGCGCTCGCGAATCTCGAACTCGCCTACGCCCCGCAGTTCGGCTCGGCGAAGGACGCGGTCAACATCCTCGGCTACGTCGCCGAGAACACCCGCTCCGGCACGACTCCGACCATCCAATGGCATGAACTCGCTGAGGAGCAGCGTGGGGGAGCGACACTGATCGACGTGCGCTCGACGGCCGAGCATGCTGCCGGCGCGATTCCCGGCGCCGTCAACGTGCCGCTCGACGAGCTCAGAGAACGGCTCGACGAGGTTTCCGATGGACCCGTCATCGTGCACTGCCAGGTCGGATTGCGTGGGCACATCGCCACGCGGATCCTCCGGCAGCGAGGCGTGGACGCGCGCAACCTCGACGGCGGCTATCGCACCTGGCGCGACGCCACCCTGTGTGAACGCTAGAGCAGGCGGGAGGTGGTCCCGCGCACGTTCAGCTCGTAGGGCAGCGCCGACGGGATGTGCACGGCGTCGGGGGTGGCGAGCTTCGCCAGCACGGCATCGGCTGCCCGCTCGCCCTGTCCGAGCGGGAACTGATCGACCGTGGTCAGGCGGAAGAACTCGCCGAGTTCATGCCCGTCGATGCCGACGATCGACAGCTCCTCGGGAACGCTGAAGCCCAGGTCTCGGGCCGCGAGGAGTGCGCCGATGGCCATCTCGTCCGAGGCCGCGAACACGGCGGTCGGGCGGGGGCCCGGGCGGCCGAGCAACTGCTTCGCCGCCCGGTAGCCGCCCTCGACCGTGAAGTCGGCGGGCTCGAGGAAGGCATGGTTGAGGGGGATGCCCGCCTTCGCCAGCGCCTTCTCGAACCCCAGGCGGCGGTTGGTCGGGATGTGGAAGTCGATGTCGAACTCCGGGTTCGCCCCGATGTGCGCGATATCGGCGTGGCCCAGGCTGATCAGATGCTCGGTGGCCAGTTGCGCGACCGCGACGTCGTCGACGGTGAGGGTGTCGAGCTTCGGGTTCGGACCGCCGATCGCGATCACAGGAAGTCCGAGGTCGAGCAGATACTGCGTCTCGTCCTCGTCGAGCTCGATCGACACCGCGATCACGGCGTCGACGCGCTGTCGGCGCAGGAAGGTGTCGAACACGTGCCGACGTACGTCCTTGTCGGCAGTGATGTTGTACAGCGTGATGTCATAGCCCTCGCGCATGAGGGCGGCGGAGACGCCGGAGAGCACCGTGCTGAAGAACCACCGGTCGAGGAAGGGCACGATCACCCCGACGTTGCGGGTGCGACCCGAGGCCAGGCTCGACGCCCGCGACGAGACGACATAGCCGAGCGACTGCGCCGCGGCCTGCACCCTCTCCTTCGCGGACTCCGATACGTGACCGCGTCCGCTCAGTGCGCGGGAGACGGTCGCGGTGGAGACTCCGGCGAGCCGGGCGACCTCATCGATGCTGGCCATGTGTTCCTCTGTCGAAAGTGCTCCGGTCGCGATTCCTGCCGGTTCACGCGGGCGTGAGCGACAGGAATCGCGACCGGAAGGGCGTGTCAGGCCTGCGTCGCTGTGGTGTACCAGACGGCGGTGTCGACCGGGATCGACGCGCCTTCGAACGGCTGGCTCTGCAGCATCACGAAGGCGTCGGCCGGCAGCTCGATCGGCGCCGTGCCGAGGTTCGCGACGACGTGCACGTCACCACGTCGGAAGGCGACCGCGTCGGGACCGGCGTCTTCCCAGACCAGCGAGCCGCTGCCGAAGCCGTGCTCGCGGCGCGCGGCCAGCAGACGCTTGTACAGAGCGAGCGTCGATGCGGGATCGACCTCTTCGACGTCGCGGGCGTAGGCCGCCCAGTCTGCGGGCTGCGGGAGCCACGAGAGACCGGTGTCGTTGAATCCGAAGGCCGGAGCCTCGGCCTCCCAGGGCAGGGGCACGCGGCATCCGTCACGACCGTAGCGCTCGCCGTTCGTACGGAACCAGGTCGGGTCCTGACGGTACTCGTCCGGGATCTCCATGGCCTCGGGCAGGCCGAGCTCTTCGCCCTGGTACAGGTACGACGAACCGGGCAGTGCCAGCATCAGCGTGGTCGCGGCGCGGGCGCGGGACAGGCCGATCGCGGTGTCGGGCTTGCTCGGGGTGTTCGGGCCGATGCCCTCGCCCTGGGGGTTGTCCGCCGTCAGCGCGAGGCGCGAGGCGTGGCGCACCACATCGTGGTTCGAGAGCACCCAGGTGCTCGGGGCGCCGACCGCGCCGAAGTCGTCGAGCGACTCCCGGATGACGTCGCCGAGGGCCTTCGCGTTCCACGGCGTCATCAGGTACGGGAAGTTGAACGTCTGGTGCATCTCGTCCGGACGCACCCACAGGGCCGTCTGCTTGAGCGTCGGCATCCAGGCCTCGCCGCACAGGGCGCGGTCGCCGTCGTACTCGGCGAGCACCTTGTGCCAGTCGCGGTAGATGTCGTGCACGCCGTCCTGGCCCCAGTACGGCACGTTCGACTCGCCGCCGCCCATGGAGTCGGCATCGCTCGGGGGCGTGTAGTCGGGCAGGCCTTCGGCCTTGATCATGCCGTGGGCCACGTCGACGCGGAACCCGTCGACACCGCGGTCGAGCCAGAAGCGCAGGATGGAGCGGAACTCCTCGCGCACCTCTTCGTTGGTCCAGTCGAAGTCGGGCTGGGTGGCGTCGAAGATGTGCAGGTACCACTGGCCCGGCGTGCCGTCGGCCTCGACGACGCGCTCCCACATGCCGCCGCCGAACACGGATTCCCAGTTGTTCGGCGGGAGCTCGCCGTTCTCGCCCTTGCCGTCGCGGAAGATGTAGCGCGCGCGCTCGGGGCTGCCCGGGCCGGCCTTCAATGCCTGCTGGAACCAGACGTGCTGGTCGGACGAGTGGTTCGGCACCAGGTCGACCACCACGCGGATGTTGCGGGCATGGGCGGCCTCGAGCATGTCGTCGAAGTCGGCCAGCGTGCCGAACAGCGGGTCGACGTCGCGGTAGTCGGCCACGTCGTAACCCGCGTCGCGCTGCGGGCTGGTCATGAACGGGCTCAGCCAGATCGCGTCGACGCCGAGCTCCTGCAGCGCATCGAGTCGGCTGGTGATGCCCGGCAGGTCGCCGATGCCGTCACCCGAGGCGTCCGCGAAGGATCGGGGGTAGATCTGGTAGATGACGGCGCTGCGCCACCACTCGGAACCGGGGGCTGCGATCTGCTCAAGCTGTGCCATGGGAACAGGCTAGTGCAAACGCTTACATTCATGCCAGAGCGGGGATCGAATCGGTTCGGTGCCGCGGATTCCGCCGGCCGAGACCGCGCCACTTGCATGACGGTCGGCCATTGCATGATCGTCGAGCGTCCGTGGTCAGGCATCCGTCGCGGTCTCATGCCGGTGTCGCCGGCGGTGCGATCGCAGGCGGGGAGTAGGGTGAGGCATCCGATGAGTGGAGGCTGTCATGGTTCCCGAGATCAACTACTGGGCGGTCCTGCTGGCCACCGCGTCGAGCATGCTCGTCGGCTCGGTCTGGTACGCCCCGAAGGTGTTCGGCACGCGCTGGTCGAAGCTCGCGAACGTCGACATGGATCGTCCTGCGGCCACAGCGGCCTGGCCGATCATCACCACGGTCATCGTGAGCTTCATCACGGCCTGGGTGCTCGCCGGCGCCTCGTCGATCGCGTGGCACTTCTACGGCGGATCGTACTTCTGGGGCGCCGTCGTCACCGCTGTCACGCTGTGGGCGGGGTTCACGGCCGCCCGTTTCATCACGCACGACGCGTTCGAGGGGCGCTCGACCCGACTCACCACACTGAACATCGCGCACGAGCTGGTCACGGTCGTCGTCATGGCGATCATCATCGGCGTCTGGCCGCCGGCGCTCGCCTGAGGTACCGCTCCGCCTCCCGGGGGACCGGCGAACCGGTAGCCGGGTCGGTTCGGGGGACTCGCCGATCGGAGAGTCATCTCTAGACCTTCGCCGCTTCTGCGAGCGCATGCGGGGTGCGAGGCTCGTTGGGTGACCTGCCGGTCACCCGCGTGCTGCGGACCCGCGCGCGGTTCAGACCGAGGGGTCTCGATGTCCGGATCTTCGCGCCGATCGGCGCCGTGGGCGGTCGCCGCCGCGCTCGTCGCCGCAGTTGTGCTGGTGGGCGCGGCTCCTGCCGCGTGGGGAGCCATGCGCCCGTCGGATGACCAGGCATCCGGTGCGAGTGGCCTGGATCCCTCGCAGTCCGTCGCGCTGGCCTACGAGTTCCTGGATACGCGCGTCGACCAGTTCTGCGATGGAGCCGGACACTGTCTGCCGCGCAGCTACGAGGGCGGATTCTTCACCACTCCGAGCTGGGACTTCACCCCCTCGTTCGTCTACGACGATGCGCTCGTGATCATCGCGTACACCGCCAGGGGGCTTCCGGACGATCTCCGTCGCGCGCGGGCGATCGGCGACGCCCTGCTCTTCGTGCAGGAGAACGACCCGATCGGCGACGGCCGCACACGGGCGTCGTACGAACCGCACGGGATCCGCGAGGGGCGGGTGGAGATCACCGGCCCCGGCAGCTTCACCGGGAACCAGGCGTGGGTCGGATTGGCTCTCGCGCGTCTTGCGCACGCCACCGGAGATTCGCGGTACCTCGACGGCGCGCTGCGTGTGGGCCAGTGGATCCAGGACAACACGGCCGACATGGTCCGAGCCCCGTACGGGTACACCGGGGGTCAGCTCGAGGACGGCACGTCGCTGACCTGGAAGTCCACCGAGCACAACAGCGACGTCTCGGGGTTCTTCACGCAATTGGCTCAGCTCACCGGCGACCCCGTGTGGTCCGATCGGGCAGCGGTCGCCGCCGACTTCGTCGCGGCCATGCAGAGTGCGGACGGCCACGTCGACACCGGCACGGGCCTCGACGGTTCGACCATCAACACCCGTCCCATTCCGCTGGATGCGCAGACGTGGAGTTCACTCGCCACGGGCGACCCGCGCTACGGCGCCGCGCTGGACTGGACGCTCGCGAACCTGATCGCCACCGACGGCCCGTACACGGGCCCCTCGATCAGCGAGGTCGATGTGTCGAAGGCCTGGTTCGAGGGGAGCGGACACCTCGCGCTCGCTCTCACGCTCCGCGACGGCCCGGGAGACGCCGACCGGGCCGAGACGTTGCTGAGCAGCATCCGTCTGGCGCAGCGCGATGCTCCGAACGGTGACGGCAAGGGGATCGTCGCGACCTCGAACGACGGTCTCGACTCGGGTTTCGGCGACCTCTACTACGCCAGCCTGCACACGGGCGCGACGGCCTGGTACCTGCTCGCGGCGGCGGGGGACAATCCGTTCACCCTGCCTGCCGACTGACCTGCCGACTGACCTGACGGCGGACCGGCCTGACGGCGGACCGGCCTGACGGCGGACCGGCCTGAGGATCGACCGGCCTGAGGTTATGCGGCGACGCGGGCGACCGCAGCGATGGCGCTCGTGAAGAAGTCGAGTCCGTCGACGCCGCTGCGCATGGCGACAGCGGTGTCGGGGCCGAAGCCCGCCTCGGTGGCGTGCTCGGGGTGCGGCATGAGCCCGACCACGTTGCCCGCCTCGTTGGTGAGACCGGCGATGTCGCGGAGCGATCCGTTCGGGTTGACTCCGGCGTAGCGGAAGGCCACGAGCCCCTCGCCCTCGATACGGTCGAGGGTCTGCTCGTCGGCGATGTAGCCGCCGTCGGCGTTCTTGAGTGGGATCACGATCTCCTGGCCGGTGCGGAACGCATTGGTCCACGCGGTGTCGGAGTTCTCGACCGTGAGCTTCTGGTCGCGACGCACGAAGTGCTGGTGGTTGTTGCGGATCAGGCCGCCGGGCAGCAGGTGCGCCTCGACGAGCATCTGGAAGCCGTTGCAGATGCCGAGCACGGGCATTCCCTTCGCGGCGGCATCCTTGACCTCGCTCATGATCGGCGAGAGCGCGGCGATCGCGCCGGCGCGCAGGTAATCGCCGTAGCTGAAGCCACCGGGGAGGACGAGCGCGTCGACGCCCTCGAGGTCGTGCGAGCCGTGCCACAGGGCGACCGGCTCTGCGCCGGCGATGCGCACGGCGCGCTGGGCATCGCGGTCGTCGAGCGAGCCGGGGAAGGTGATGACGCCGATGCGGACGGTCACTCCGCGACCTCGATGCCGACGACGTCCTCGATCACGGAGTTGGAGAGCACCTCGTCGGCGATGCGCCGGGCCTCGGCGAGAACCTCGTCGGTGACCTCGCCTTCGACGGTGAGCTCGAAGCGCTTGCCGATGCGGACGTCGGTGAAGCCCTCGACGCCGAGGCGGGCGAAGGCGCCGGAGACGGCCTTCCCCTGCGGGTCGAGCAGTTCGGGCTTGGGCATGACGTCGACGACGATGGTGGGCATGACGGCTCCAAGAGTCGCGGGCGGACGGGCGCATCCAGTCTACTGCCCTCGGCTCACCCGCCCACTCGCCCCCTCGCTCCTCCGCCCCCTCGGTGCCGAGTGCACGACATCTCGCCGAGTGCACGGCCGGTGTGCGGGGGGATGCCGTGCGCTCGCCGAGTACCCGTGCACCCGACGAGCAGTGCGTGGGGGCGTGGGGGCGTGGGGGAGAGGGGGCTATGCGGAGTGGAAGACGGTGTGGAGGTCGCCGACCGCCTCGCGGCCGCCGAGACCGTCGATCTCGAACAGCACCGAGATGCCGATGACATGGCTGCCGAGGCGCTCGACGAGCTCGCGTCCGGCCGCGAGGGTTCCTCCGGTGGCGAGCACATCGTCGATCAGCAGCACGCGGGATCCGGGGGGCAGGTCGTCGTGCATCTCGATCGTGGCGGTGCCGTACTCGAGGGCGTAGTCGACGGATGCCGCGGGGCGCGGCAGCTTGCCGGCCTTGCGGATCGGGATGAGTCCGACGCCTGCGGCGATGGCGGCAGCGCTGGCGAGGATGAAGCCGCGCGCCTCGATGCCCGCGATCACGTCGAACTGGCCGGCGAAGGGTTCGATGATCGCCTCGGTCGTCACGCGGAGGGCCTCGGCGTCGGCGAGGAGTGGCGTGATGTCGCGGAAGATGATGCCCGGTTGCGGGTAGTCCGGCACGTTGCGGATCAGGGCTTCGGCGCGGACGAGGGCAGGGGAGAGCGTGGCTTCGGGCACTGCCCAAGGGTACCCCGCGGCGGCTGGGTTGACACCGTGGGAGCGCTCCCATAGAGTGACTGCTCAGTTCGTGGGAGCGCTCCCACGACGTCCCGACGCACCACTCACCGCACGACCACCACAAAGGAGTGAACTGTGAACACACGTGCCCGCAACCGGATCCTCGTGACTGCCGCCGTGGCATCCGTCTCCGCTCTCGCCCTCGCCGGCTGCTCCGGCAGCACCGGCGATTCCACGGAGGGGAGCGCCGATGAAGAGGTCACATTGACCGTCACCACGTTCGGCACCTTCGGCTACGAAGATCTCTACAAGGAGTACGAGAAGGCCCACCCGAACGTCACGATCGAGGCGACCAACATCGACACCGGCGGCAACGCCCGCACGGATGCGTTCACCAAGATCGCCGCCGGCTCCGGCCTCAGCGACATCGTCGCAGTCGAAGAGGGCTGGCTCGGCGCGATCATGGACGTCTCCGACACCTTCGTCGACCTGCGCGACTACGGCATCGAAGACCGCAAGGACGACTGGGTCGACTGGAAGTACGGCCAGGCGACCGACGCCGAAGGCCGCGTCATCGGCTACGGCACCGACATCGGCCCGAGCGGCATCTGCTACAACGGCGCTGCGTTCGAGGCGGCCGGGCTCCCGAGCGACCGCGAGTCGGTGGCCGAGCTCCTCAACGGCGACTGGGAGAACTACTTCCAGGTCGGTGCCGACTACACCGCGAAGACCGGCAAGGCCTGGTACGACCACTCCGGCTTCGTCTGGAACGCCATGGTGAACCAGCTCGACGAGGGCTACTACACGACCGACGGCAAGCTGAACGTCGAGGACAACGCCGAGCTCAAGGAGCGCTTCGAGCTGCTGGGTGCCGCGACCGAGGGCGGCCAGTCCGCCGCACAGACGGCCTGGGACTGGAACGGCGGCAAGTCGTTCGTCGACGGCACCTTCGCGACCTTCGTGTGCCCGGGCTGGATGCTCGGCGTCGTGCAGGGCCAGGTCGAGGCCGGCGGCGGCGATGCGTCCACCGGATGGGACTTCGCCGATGTGTTCCCCGGCGGCGCGGCCAACTGGGGTGGCGCGTTCCTGTCGATCCCGGAGACCTCGCAGCACAAGAAGGCGGCCGCCGAGCTGGCCGACTGGCTGACGCAGCCCGAGCAGCAGGTGAAGCAGTCCGCCGCCGCGGGCAACTTCCCCTCGACGATCAAGGCGCAGGAGACGCTCGCCGCGGATGCGACGCCGAACGCGTTCTTCAACGACGCGCCGACCGGGGCGATCCTCGCCGAGCGCGCCAAGGGCGTCGTCGCCCAGTTCAAGGGTGCCGATGACTCGGTGATCCAGGAGAACGTCTTCGGTCCGGCGCTCAGCAGCCTCGACCGCGGCGACACCGACACCCAGGGCGCCTGGGACCAGGCCATCGGTCTGCTGAACGACCTCGTCGGCTGACATCCCCCTTCCGGTCGCAGTTCCCGCCGTCGCCACCCCACGGCCGGCGGCAGGAACTGCGACCGGAACTCCTCGGAACCCCGGGACAAGGACACCCCATGACACTCACCGCCCCGCCCGCGGAACAGCAGCGCGCGGCATCCCCCGCGAAGGATGCCGCACCGAAACGCTCCTGGCGCCACCGCGTCTCACGGTTCGACCAGAACGCCTCGCCGTACTTCTACATCTCGCCGTTCTTCCTGCTGTTCGGGCTGGTCGGCCTGTTCCCGCTGCTCTACACGGTCTGGGTGGCGGTGCACGAGTGGGACCTGCTCAAGGGCGAAGGCGAGTTCGTCGGGGTCGGCAACTTCGTCGAGATCCTCGGCGACGCGATGTTCTGGAACTCGATCGGCAACACCCTGAGCATCTTCCTGCTCTCCGCGATCCCGCAGCTGGCCGTGGCCCTCGTGATCGCCTACCTCCTCGACCGGGGCCTGCGCGCCCCGACGTTCTGGCGCATGAGCGTGCTGATCCCGTTCGTGGTCACCCCGGTCGCGGTCGCCATCATCTTCTCGAGCATCTTCAACGAGGCCGACGGTCTGGCCAACAAC
Source organism: Microbacterium sp. TPU 3598 (assembly GCF_002356155.1). Lineage (NCBI taxonomy): Bacteria > Bacillati > Actinomycetota > Actinomycetes > Micrococcales > Microbacteriaceae > Microbacterium > Microbacterium sp. TPU 3598. The sequence goes on from NZ_AP017975.1 coordinate 501,782, forward strand.
CTGCTCAACCTCATCGGCATCGCGGACCAGGAGTGGAAGCACAACACCGCGCTGTCGCACATCGCGATCGCCGTCATGGTGAACTTCCGCTGGACGGGCTACAACGCCCTCATCCTGCTGGCCGCGATGCAGGCCGTGCCGCGTGACCTCTACGAGTCGGCGGCCCTCGACGGGGCCGGCGCCGCGCGCCGCTTCTTCTCGATCACCATCCCCACGATCCGTCCCACCCTGATCTTCGTCATCATCACGGCGACGATCGGCGGGCTGCAGATCTTCGCCGAGCCGCGCCTGTTCGACGTGTCGACCGCCGGCGGCATCGGCGGCAGCGACCGGCAGTTCCAGACCACCGTGCTGTTCCTCTGGGAACTGGCGTTCTTCCGTCGCAACCTCGGGGAGGCATCGGCCGTCGCCATCCTGCTGTTCCTGCTGATCGTCGGGATCGGCGTGATCAACTTCCTCATCTCCCGACGGATCTCCACAGGAGACGCCCCGAAGAATCGTGCGGCCCGCCGCCGCGCGCACACCACCGACGCGGCCGCGACCGCGGCGGCCGCCGGAACGACGATCGCCACCACGACCGAGGAGAACGCGCGATGACCGCCACGCAGGCGCTGAGCGTCCCCGAGAAGATCCGCCGTCGCCGGAGTGCATCGTCCGGCACCGCCGGGATCGGCAGCCGCCCCGGCTTCCTCACATACGGGCTCCTGGCCGCGTTCATCATCGGCAGCGTGTATCCGCTGTGGTGGTCGGTCGTCGTCGCGAGCGGCACGAACGCCACCCGCGGTGAGACGCTGCCGATGATCCCCGGGGGCAACTTCTTCACGAACGCGGCCAAGGTCTTCGACGCGATCCCGTTCTGGTTGGCGCTGGGCAACTCGTTCCTGATCTCCGGCATCATCACGCTCTCGGTCGTCACCTTCTCCACGCTCGCGGGCTACGCCTTCGCCAAGCTCCGGTTCCAGGGCCGCGACGGGCTGATGATCTTCGTGATCGCGACGATGGCGATCCCGACGCAGCTGGGCATCATCCCGCTGTTCATGCTGATGCGCGAGCTCGGCTGGACCGGTTCGATCGGTGCGGTCATCGTGCCGACACTCGTCACCGCGTTCGGCGTCTTCTTCATGCGGCAGTACCTGGTCGATGTGATCCCGGACGAGCTGATCGAGGCCGCCCGTATGGACGGCGCCAACCAGTTCCGGACCTTCCTGACCGTCGGACTCCCCGCAGCCCGCCCCGCCATGGCTATCCTCGGACTCTTCACCTTCATGACGGCGTGGACCGACTACCTGTGGCCGCTGATCGTGCTCTCCCCGCAGAACCCGACCCTGCAGACGGCGCTCAGCCAGCTGCAGTCGGGCTACTACATCGACTACTCGATCGTGCTCGCCGGCGCGGTGCTCGCGACCCTCCCGCTGCTCGTGCTCTTCGTGGTCGCCGGTCGGCAGCTGGTCAGTGGCATCATGGCTGGCGCGGTGAAAGGATGACCCCTATGACCCGCTCCTTCCCCGAGAACTTCCTGTTCGGCGCCGCGACCGCGGCGTACCAGATCGAGGGGGCGGCGTTCGAGGACGGGCGCACGGCCTCGATCTGGGACGCGTTCTCGCGCGAGCCGGGCGCGGTGATCGGTGCCGAGAACGGCGACGTCGCCTGCGACCACTACCACCGCTACCCGCAGGACGTCGCGCTCATGACGCGGCTCGGGCTGCAGACGTACCGCTTCTCGACCTCGTGGTCACGGGTGCGTCCGGACGGTGGAGCCGTCAACACGGCGGGCGTGGACTTCTACGAGCGCCTGGTCGACGAGCTGCTCGCCGCCGACATCCTGCCCTGGTTGACGCTGTACCACTGGGACATGCCGCAGGCCCTGCAGGAGGCCGGTGGCTGGACGAACCGCGACACGGTCGATCGCTTCCTGGAGTACGCCGGCACCATGCACGACGCGCTCGGCGACCGGGTGAACGTGTGGACCACGTTGAACGAGCCGTGGTGCTCGTCGTTCCTCTCGTACACTGCCGGCGAGCATGCGCCCGGGCACACCAGCATCGCGGAGGGGCTGCTCGCCTCGCACCACCTGCTTCTCGCACACGGCACGACCGTGCAGGAGTTCCGCAGACGCGACGCCTCGCTCAACCTCGGCATCACCCTGAACCACACGGTGGCCGACCCCGCAGACCCGCAGAATACGGCCGATGTCGATGCGGCTCGTCGGGTGGACGGACAGTTCAACCGCTGGTTCCTCGACCCGATCTACCGCGGCAGCTACCCCGCCGACATCGTCGAAGACATCCGCGCGGTCGATGCCGACGCGGTCGCGCAGTTCGAGGCGGCCGTGCAGGACGGCGACCTCCAGCTGATCTCGCAGCACATCGACACGCAGGGGGTGAACTACTACCACGGGGACCTCGTATCGGGCGCTGCTCCGGCTGAGGGGCCGGTCTCCGCGGAGCCCGAGACCGAGCGCGTGCGGCGCAGCCCCTACCCGTCGAGCGACGGCATCCACGCGGTCGAGCGGGGGCTGCCCCGCACCGCGCAGAACTGGGAGGTGCAGCCGGAGGGGCTCACCCGTGTGCTGCAGCGGATCTGGAACGAGTACGCCGAGCCCGCGGGCACCGTGCTCTACATGACCGAGAACGGGGCGGCCTACGACGATGCCGTGGTTGTCGAAGACGGCGAGACGCGCGTGCACGACGCCGAGCGCACCGAGTTCTTTCGCCTGCACCTGGGCGCGGTGCTCGATGCCGCGGAGGCGGGTGTCGATGTGCGCGGCTACTTCTACTGGTCGCTGTTCGACAACTTCGAATGGGCGTGGGGATACGACAAGCGGTTCGGCATCGTACGCGTCGACTACGACACCCAGGAGCGAACGCTCAAGGACTCGGGTCGGGAGTACGCCCGCATCATCGGTGCCCGCGCGCTCTGACCCCGCTGACCGCCCCTCGAGTCGCGCGAATGGCCGTATCTGCGGCCGAGAAGCGATCATTTGCGCGACTCGAAGCGGGGCGGTCGTCGTCGCACGCGTGAACCGGTGAGAATAGGGCGATGGAAGAGTGCGTACGCTGATGTCGCCCCGAGCGACCATCGAAGAAGTGGCATCCGCTGCGGGTGTCTCCCGGTCGACAGTGTCGAGGGTCGTGAACGGGTCGACGGCCGTGAGCCCGGAGGCCCTCGCCGCGGTGCGCGCGGCGATCGACGAGCTGAACTACGTGCCCAATCGGGCCGCGCGCTCCCTGGCATCACGCCAGACCCACGCCATCGCGCTGATCGTCCCCGAAGACACCACGCGCTTCTTCGGCGACCCGTTCTTCGCGGCCATCGTCGCGGGCATCACAGGTGCACTCGGCGGCTCGGACTACCTGCTCAACCTGTTGATCGCGAGCGATGACCCCGGCGACAAGATGACCAGCTTCGTGCGCAACGGTGGTGTCGATGGCGCCTTGATCGTCTCGCATCACACGAGCGACGCGTTCATCGACCGGATCGCGGATGCCGTACCGGTCGTCTTCGGCGGCCGCCCCGTGCGCCGTCACGATGGGGACTACGTCGTCGACGTCGACAACGTGGCAGGAGCGAAGCACGCCACTCAGCGGTTGATCGACATCGGCCGCACACGCATCGCGACGATCTCCGGTCCGCTCACGATGGTCGCCTCGGAAGATCGTGTGCAGGGGTTCCGCGCCGCTCTGGCGGATGCCGGCCTCGCCCCGTACGCCGAGGAGGAGGGCGACTACAGCGAGGCGAGCGGTGCGGAGGCCGCCAGGCGTCTGCTCGACGGCGGGCGTCCGGATGCGATCTTCGTCGCGAGCGACCTGATGGCCCGTGGCGCCCTGACCGCCCTCCGCTCGGCGGGTGTGCGCGTGCCGGAGGACATCGCGCTGGTCGGCTTCGACGACTCCTCGGTCGCGCTCACGACCGATCCGCAGCTGACCACGATGCGCCAGCCGATGTACGCGCAGGGTGAGGCCATGGCCCGGATCCTGTTGTCGCGGCTCGCGGGGGAGGACCCGCCGACCACGACGATCCTGCCGACGGAGCTCGTGATCCGGGCATCCGCCTGACGAGTCGCATCCGGCTCCCACTCATCGGCGGATGGGGATGAACACGGCTGTGGCCCTGGCGCCCCCTCCGGGCCAGGCCCACAGCCGTGGGTCTTGTGGTCAGTCGACGAACGTACTGAGCAGGTCGCCGCCGAACAGAGAGAATGCGGTGAGCCCTGCCGACAGCAGCAGCACCGCGGTCGTGCCCGCGACTGCGAAGACCGAGATTCCGCGACCACCCAGTCGCTGACCGCGCAGCCCGACCGCCACACCCGCTCTGGCAGCGATGTCGCCGGCGTTGTCGTCGCGGTACAGCTCAGTGCGTGCGGCGAAGCGGCGGTGGAACTCCTCGGCCAGGGTGAGCGCCGCCGTCATGGTCTCGGCACGGTCGAACCGTGTCCCGGACGGCAGGTACACGTAGAGACGGTCGGATACGAGCTCGATCTCGGCGCCGGAGCCGAGGTCGAGCACGCGGGCCATCAGATCCGGCGTGAAGATGTAGAGAGCGTCCTGCTGATAGCCCTCCGGCACGAGGAGGCGGAACGTCTTCGCGAACTCGCCTTCCAGATCCATGCGCGCGGCGCCGCGGCCGAGCCCGAGCGTCGGAATGATGCTGCGCTTGCGGTTCGCGAGCACGATGTGCGGCACGGATGCCGGCAGCGGCAGCTCGATGAAGGCGAACGGCCGCTGGATCGTGGCGCGCTCCTGCCCGTGTGACACCGAATGATGCATGCCCAACTCGAACGGCATCCGCGTGTCGTCACAGGCGATGACCGCGCGCTCCCGCCCGTGCACCACGCGGGCGAACGCGGCGCCGGGGCGACGGGTGCGCTCGAGCATGTCGGCGTAGGCCCATCCGTTCTGCCAGGCGAACGCGGCGACCTTCACCCGCCGGCTCAATCCCACCGCCCACCACAGGAAGCCGACCGCGGCGAGCACGGTGTATCCGATCACGAACACGCCCAGGATCGGCGCGACGGCGAGGATGTCGCTGCGGCCGAGGAACCACAGCCCAGTGAGCATCGCGGCGGCGAACAGCAGCACGACCACCAGGATCACCAGGAAGCGGCGATGCGGCGGGATCCCGCAGATGCGCTCGTAGGTGCGGATGTCGCGCAGGCCCGCGCTCCGTCGCAGCGGTTCCAGGTCTACGGTCACAGGCTCCATGACAGCGTCGCCCACGGGCCGTTGCGCTTCTCGGACGCTGCGGCCTGGAAATCGGACCAGCCGTCGCCGAACTTCTCGAACGACTTCTCATCGACGTTGCCGTCCGTCCAGTGCATGACACGTCCCACGATGTAGCTCAGGCCGAAGTCGGCCCATGATTCGAACGCCGGGCGCCCTTCGACGTTGATGCGGTGGATGATCGCGCGTGCCTCAGCGACGTCGCCGTGTCCGAGCGCGACACCCCAGGTCGTCATGGCCACGGCCTGACCCAGGCCGTAGCCGTCGAGGGTCTTCACGAAGAGCCCGGGGGTGACGATGTCCTTGCCCACGCGCTTGCGCACCTCGGTCTCGGCGTACTCGATCGAGGTGACGAAGGCGCGTGCATCGCGCTTGTCGCCGCCTTCCTGCACGATGGCGGCGAGCCATTCCTTGGCCTTCGGCGTGCGACCGAGGCGCTGGGCGAGTTCGGTGCGCACGGCGAGGTACAGCATCCATACCTCGCGACGGCGGCGGACGGTGCTCAGGCGCTCGATGTTGGCGAGCCATTCGTCTCGTGTGTGCACGCCCCACTGGTCGACGAGGACCTTCTTCTCGCGGTCGTCGAGGAGCGAAGCGGTCGGATCGTTCCAGAAGCCCGAGGGCAGGTTCACGATCTGCAGGAAGCCGAGCGCGATCTCATCGGCCTCGACCCCGGTGGTGGGGTGCTCGGGCGAGGCCTTGACCTTGGCGGCCGGGAGGATCCAGATCACGAGGAAGAACAGCACGACGACCCCGACGATCGTCCACGCCCACCACTGGCTCACGAGCCATTCGAAGATCGAGGTGACGCTGTTGAAGTCGACGCTCGCGAAAGAGTGCATGGGTGCTCCTGGGAAGGGTGAATCCGTGTCGGTTCATAGATTGAACGAACATTCAGTGAGTAATCTATACGGCAGGGGGGCGATTTCGAAAGACGGACCGGCGGGACTCAGGAGGTGGATGCCACGTGGCGCGCTCCGACGAGCAGAACCGGTTGGCCCGCGAGCGTGCCAGGGAGAACATCCTGCAGGCGGCGATCGAGACGTTCAGCGAACGAGGCGTCGCAGGGGCGAGCATCGCCGAGATCACGAAGCGTGCCGGCGTCGCCCAGGGGCTCGTGAACTATCACTTCGGTGGCAAGGAGCAACTCGTCGCCGCCGTGATCGATCGCTGGTTCGAGACCGTGCTCGGCTTCGCCCGCGTCGAGGGCACGCCCGACGAGATGCTCGCCGCGGTGATCGACGGTGCTCTCACGGCCACCGCCTATGCGATACCGCTGCAGCGCGCGGTGCTCGCGATGCAGCAGCAGCCGGCCACGCATCGACTCTTCGCGGAGTCGGAGGCCCGACACGAGGCGGGCGCCACCGCGGCGGAGGACGCGGTCCGTGACCTCTTCCGCGCGCGGGGGGCCGAGGACCCGGCGCTCGAAGAGGTGATGCTGCGCAGCACGATCGAGGGTGTCTTCGTGAAATCCGCCGTCTTCGGCGACACGTATCCGCTCGAGGAGGCCCGCCGCTGGATGTTCCGACGGTACGGACTCCCCGAGCCCACGGCGTCCATCGCGCCACCGGCTCCGCTGCGTGACGGTGAGCCGCGGCCGCGGGCCACGGCGGCTCTGCGGGGGCGCGAACAACTGCCGGGTGACTCCGCCTGAACGACGGACGAACGCGGGGCCCGGTCGAGAACGACCGGGCCCCGCTGATTCCGACGTGCTGACCGGTGTCAGTTCCCGTAGAGGGAGACGACTCCGGCGGTGTCGACGCTCGTCATCGACAGGTCGTCGGACGATCCGTTGCACTGCGGGTAGTGCATGATCGACGAGGAGTCGTACGGCGTCAGAGGACGCCAGTTGTTGTCCTCGAAGCAGGTGCCGGCCTCCGGGCGGGTGTGCTCGTGGCGGAAGCCGAGCACGTGGCCCAGTTCATGGCCGAGCACGTTCGTCGGGGTCCAGGACGAGCCGGGGGTCCAGATCGAGTCATCGATGAGGACGTTCTGCAGACGCGGTGCGGTGCTCGGGAAGAAGGCCCTGGCGATGTACTGCGTCGTCTGCACCGGCTCCACCGAGAACAGGACGGCGTTGTTGCGCGTCGTGCAGTTGGCATCGGCGCTGCTGTCGTAGATGAAGTCGATCTTCGAGGATGCGGCTTCCCAGAGGGCAGCACCGCTTTCCATCGCGTTCACGACGTCGGCGTGACGTGCGCCGAAGGCGGTGCTGACGCAATAGGTGAGGTTCGCCACCTGCGCGTCGGACCACTTGTCGTCGATGCTGTTGACGGTGTTGACGATGAGACCGTTGGTCACGGGGTCGGCGCCGAGGAGCTGCTCGTAGAACGAACGCAGTTCGCCCTGGTTGGAGATCACCTCGTCTCCGTTGACGACGTAGGCACCGTCGACGTCTCGGTAGGTCGACGCCTCGAACTCCTGGAAGGTGGGGATGTCATCGGCGTCGGGTGCGGAATTCGCGGCAGCGGGGATGACCGTGCCGAGGCAGAGCGCAGCAGCCGCGGTAGCGGCGAACGCCAGTTTTCTCGTGAGTCGCAAAGTAGTAGTCCTTTTCGATCTGAACGATTCCGCGCGCCCCCTCGGCACGCGGCCCCCGGCGGAAAGGTGAGCAACTCTGCGCAGCCGATCCTGTCGAAGTGCGCTCACGGTAAGCATGGCTCTCACGCGATGGCAAGGCATCTCCCGGCACGTTCACAGATTTATGCACTCAGGTCAAAAATACCGAACGTCGTTCTGGTCGAAGGTGGTGTGCGTCCCGGCGAGACGTCGGGGGTCAGGCGTGGCCCATGCGGGCGAAAGCCCCCAACACACTGCGCTCCGATGCGGTGAGGTAGCGCTCGAGTTCTTCCGCAGCGGCTTCGGGCCCCTGTTCCAGCAGAGCCGTGAGCACCGCGCGGTTCCGACGGACGTACGGCTCGTGCAGCGACCTCGGCTCGTCGATCTCGAGGAAGACGAGACGCAGCTCGGCGGCGACATCGCGGTAGGTGCGGGCGAGCCGTGCGCTGTCGGCGAGGGCGACGATCGCGTCGTGGAAGGCCATGTTCGCGCTGCCGATGCGTCGCCAATCCTCGTGCGGCAGCTGCTCCTCGGCCTCGGCCAGGGCTTCGCGCATGAGCTGCACGGCGGGGTGCTCGGGCTCGGACTGGCGCAGTGCGGTGCATTCGATCACGCGGCGGGCCCGATAGATGTCGATCACGTCGGCGATGGTCGGTGACGCCACCGAGACCCCGCGGTGGGGGATGTGCTCGACGAGGCCCTGCTCGGCGAGCACACGGAAGGCTTCGCGAAGCGTGTTGCGCGAGACGTCGAACTGCTCGGCGAGGGCTGATTCCGAGAGTCGTGACCCCGGTGCGAAGTCGCCGTCGATGATGCGCTGACGGAGGACGTCGGCGAGCGGGCCCTGCTGGTTCATGCCTTCATCGTAGGCGGCAGCGCCGCAGGATCGTCTGCGGTCGCAGGAGGGAAATCACACGAAAGCAACCGTTCTGTAGCACGGCCGTAACATGATTGTTGAACAATCAATGCCTATCCGTTCTACACTGGGGGTCACCCGACACCCACCAACGACGATGGGAACCCCCCGCATGTCAGAGCAGACCACCGCCTCCCTCTCCCCGGAGGACGAAGCCCGCCTCTCGTCCGCCAAGAAGCGCGCGGGCCGCAGTGCCGTCATCGGCGCGATCTTCCTCATGGCCACCAGCGCCATCGGCCCCGGCTTCATCACGCAGACCGCCACGTTCACAGCGACGATGGGGGCCGCCTTCGCGTTCGCGATCCTCATCTCGATCCTCGTCGACATCGCGGTGCAGCTGAACGTCTGGCGCATGATCACCTCGTCCGGCAAGCGCGCCGGCGAACTCGCGAACAGCGCCATCCCCTTCTCCGGACACCTGATCGCCGTGCTCGTCGTGATCGGCGGGCTGGCCTTCAACATCGGGAACATCGCCGGTGGCGGACTGGGACTCAACGCCCTGCTCGGCATCGACCCCAAGCTCGGCGGCATGGTCACCGCGGCCCTCGCGATCATCATCTTCCTGGTGAAGAAGGCGGGCCCCGTGATGGACATCGTGCTGGTCGTGCTGGGAATCGCCATGATCGTCATGACCGTGGTCGTGGCCGTGATCGCCCAGCCGCCGATCGGCGAGGCGCTGCGCCAGACCTTCGTGCCCGACGAGCTGAACTTCGCCACCATCACCACCATCGTCGGCGGCACCGTCGGCGGATACATCACCTACTCCGGCGCCCACCGCTACCTCGACTCGGGACACACCGGACCGGAGCACGCCGGCCCCGTCATGCGCGCGGCGACCAACGGCATCCTCGTCACCGGCGTGATGCGCTACGTCCTGTTCCTCGCGATCCTCGGCGTCGTGGCCTCCGGCGTCACGCTCGACCTCTCCGGGCAGGGCGCGAACCCCGCGGGTCAGGCGTTCGGCGCGGTGCTCGGCGACGCCGGCCTCCGCATCTTCGGTGCGATCTTCTGGGCCGCGGCGATCAGCTCGGTCATCGGTGCGGCCTACACCTCCGCCACCTTCCTCTCCACCTTCACCACGAAGCTCAAGGGCGGGTGGCCGCTGCAGCTCGCGACCGTCGCGTTCATCGTGGTGTCGCTGGCGGTGTACCTCTCGATCGGTACCGCTCCTGCGGCGATCCTCGTGTTCGTCGGCGGCTTCAACGGCCTGATCCTGCCGATCGGACTCACGGTGTTCATGTACATCGGCTGGTTCCGTCGCGACCTGCTCGGCTCGAAGAAGTACCCGATGTGGCTGCTCGTCGCCGGTACGCTCGTGACGCTGCTCACCTGGTACATGGGTATCGTCTCGGTCGGCCCCATCTTCGCCTTCCTCGGAATCGGAGCGTGATCGCATGACATCGATCGACCTGAACTCGGACCTCGGCGAGAACGTCGCCGACCGGATCGTCAGCGACGACGCGAGCATGCTCCGCCTCGTCACGAGCGCGAACGTGTCGTGCGGTTTCCATGCCGGCAGCCCCGAGGGGATCCGCGAGACGCTCGCGGCTGCCGTGGCGGACGGCGTGGTGATCGGCGCGCACCCCGGTTACCGCGACTACGAGAACTTCGGACGCACGAAGGTCGACATCGACTCGGCCACGCTGCAGGCGCACGTCGAGTACCAGCTCGGCGCGCTCATCGGGCTCGCCTCCGCGGTGGGCGGCCGGGTCTCGTACGTCAAGCCGCACGGCGCTCTCTACAACACGATCGCCCGCGACGAGCGGCAGTCGAAGGACGTCGTGGCCGCGATCCGCGCGATCGACCCTGGCCTGGTGCTGCTCGGGCTCTCCGGAGGCGTCGTGCTCGACGTGGCCGAGCGGGCAGGGCTCGCCGTCGCCGCCGAGGCGTTCGCGGACCGCGCGTATCAGCCCGACGGGCAGCTCGTCTCGCGCACCGAGGAGGGCGCGGTGCTGCACGACCCGGCAGCGGTCGCCGAGCGCATGGTGCGCCTCGCCGCCGACGGCGTGATCCGTGCGATCGACGGCACCGATGTGCCCGTGGTCGCGCAGTCGATCTGCGTGCACGGCGACAGTCCCGGCTCGGTGGCCATGGCCGCGGAGACCAAGCGGATGCTGCAGGAGGCGGGAATCACGATCGCCCCGTTCGCGGGCGCCTGACATGACCGTTCTCGCCACCGCCGACCAACTCGCCGACGCACGCGCTGCTCGCGCCGCGATCCGGGCCGGTCACGCCGAGCCGACCAGCGGAGTCGCGGTCGGGCTGACCCAGGCGAACCTCATCGCGGTGCCGGCCGACTGGGCCTTCGAGACGCTGCTCTTCGCGCAGCGGAACCCGAAGCCGTGCCCGGTGCTCGAGGTGATCGAGCAGGGCGCGGTGGAGTCACGGCTCGCGCCCGGCAGCGACATCCGCACCGACATCGGCCGGTACCGCATCTGGCGCGACGGGGAACTGGTCGAGGAGGTCGCCGACGCGACTGCGGCCTGGGCGGAGCATCCCGACCTCGTGGCTTTCCTCATCGGATGCAGCTTCACCTTCGAATCCGGACTCGTACAGGCAGGGATCCCGATCCGCCATCAGGAGCTCGGCCGGAACGTGCCCATGTACCGCACCTCCGTGTCGTGCGTGCCCGCCGGACGACTGCGCGGAGAGATGGTCGTCTCGATGCGTCCGATCCCCGCGGCTCGCGTCGCGGATGCCGTGCAGATCTCCGGCCGCACTCCCGCGGTGCACGGCGCTCCGGTGCACATCGGCGACCCGGCATCGCTCGGCATCCACGACCTGGCGCATCCCGACTTCGGGGATGCTCCCGAGGTGCGCGACGGCGAAGTGCCCGTCTTCTGGGCCTGCGGTGTCACCCCGCAGGCCGCGATCATGGCCTCGAAGCCGCCGTTCGCGATCACGCACGCGCCCGGGTACATGTTCATCACCGATGTTCCGGATGCGGAGTACCTCGTCTGATGCGCATCCTCACGGCATCCGATCACGCTCTCCTCGTCGAGGCATCCGACCTCGACGAGGCGATGCGCCTGAACCTCGCGTGGGAGGGCGTGCCCGGCATCGTCGAGCGCATCCCCGGCGCCCGCACCGTGCTCGTGCGCTTCGATCCGGTGCGGGTCTCGGCCGCCGATCTCTCAGCGGTGCTGGCCGCGACCGAGATCGACACCGCGCATCCGCCGGGCACCGGCGAGGTCACCGTACCGGTGCGATACGACGGCGAAGACCTCGACGAGGCGGCATCGCTGTTGGGCGTCTCGGCGGAGGAACTCGTCAACAGGCACCTCGCCGCGGACTGGCGGGTGGCGTTCTCCGGTTTCGCCCCCGGCTTCGGATACGTCGTGAGCAGCGATCCCCTGTTCGACGTGCCGCGCCGATCGTCGCCGCGCACACGCGTGCCCGCCGGCTCGGTCGCGCTCGCCGGGCAGTTCACCGGCGTCTACCCGCGCGAGAGCCCGGGCGGATGGCAGCTCATCGGACGCACGGACGCCGTGATGTGGGACATCGAGCGGAACCCTCCCGCGCTGCTGTCGCCCGGGACGGCGGTGCGGTTCGCGCAGGTGCGGGAGGCCGCTCGGCTGGAGGGCGGTCACCCGGGCCGAAACGGAGACGACCCGACGCACGCACCGCGCGTCGCGGCGCAGCACTCCGCGACGGATGCAGATGGTCTGGGTTTCGGCGCGGGAGTCGCCGTCGAGGTGGTCCGCCCGTCGCTGCAGCTGCTCGTGCAGGACGCCGGGCGCCCGGGCTATGCGGCACTCGGCGTCTCGGCATCCGGGGCTGCGGACCGCCGGGCCATGCACGACGCGAACCGTGCCGTGGGCAATGCACGCGACGCCGCGGTGCTCGAGAGCGTCGGAGGAGCCGTCCTGCGATTCCGGGGAGCCGGCGTCGCCGCGGTCGCCGGCGCGATCGGCGCGCTCCGCCTGACCGAGGTCGGCGGCACCGTTCGTTCCGTGGCGCACGGTGAGCCCTTCGCCACCGTCGATGGCGACGAACTGACCCTCGGTCACCCCGAGCGCGGGCTGCGCTACGTCGTCGCCGTGCGAGGAGGCCTGGATGCGGTGCCCACGCTGGGCAGCCGTGCGGTGGACACCCTCGCCGGGCTCGGCCCGGAAGCGCTCGTGGCGGGTGCCGTCGTCCCGGTGGGCGGCGCGGCGCCGCATCCCGTCGAGCCCGATGCGCTGCCGCGCGAGCTCCCTGCCTCGGGAGAGCTCGTCGACCTCGAGATCACGCTCGGCCCTCGGGACGACTGGTTCACGGGGCACGCGCTCGCGACCCTCACCGGACAGGAGTGGACCGTCACGCCGCGTTCGGATCGCGTCGGCATCAGGCTCCAGGGGGAGGTGCCCCTGGAGCGCGCGGTCGGTGGCGAACTGCCGAGCGAGGGTGCTGTCACGGGGGCCGTCCAGGTGCCGCCCGATGGGCAGCCCGTCCTGTTCCTGCCGGATCATCCGCTCACCGGGGGATACCCCATCATCGGCGCCCTCACGGACCGCAGCCTCGACCTCGCCGGTCAACTGGCTCCGGGAGTGCGTCTTCGTTTCACCGTCAAGGAGTCCTCATGACCACCGTGTCGACCGAGCCGACCACGCAGAGGGTCCTGATCGCCAACCGCGGGGAGATCGCGGTGCGCGTCGTCCGCGCCTGCGCCGAGGCCGGATACACCTCGGTCGCGGTCTATGCGGATCAGGATGCCGACGCCCTGCACGTGCGCCTGGCCGATGAGGCCGTGGGCCTGGGGGCAGCAACGGGGGCCGACACGTATCTTTCCATCGAGGCGCTGCTCGCCGCCGCGCGCCGGGCGGATGCGACCGCCGTGCACCCCGGATACGGCTTCCTCTCGGAGAGCGCCGCGTTCGCACGGGCCGTCGAGGATGCCGGGCTGGTCTGGATCGGGCCGTCGCCCGAGAGCATCGACGCACTCGGCGACAAGATGACCGCTCGCCGTATCGCGCAGCGGGTCGGAGCGCCGCTCGCCGCCGGTACCGACCAGCCGCTGGCCGGGCCTGAGGAGGCGGTGGCGTTCGCCGAGGAGCACGGACTCCCCATCGCGATCAAGGCGGCGTTCGGCGGTGGCGGCCGCGGGCTCAAGGTGGTGCGCGAGCTGTCCGAGGTCGCGGCGGCTTTCGACGCGGCCACTCGCGAGGCGATCGCGGCATTCGGTCGCGGAGAGTGCTTCGTGGAGCGCTTCCTCGAGAGCCCGCGGCACATCGAGGTGCAGGTGCTCGGCGACGGGCGCGGCGGTGTCGTGGTGGTCGGCGACCGCGACTGCTCGATGCAGCGTCGGAACCAGAAGCTCATCGAGGAGGCGCCGGCGCCGGGACTCTCCGTCGAACAGCGGACGCGTTTCCACGACGCGGCACGGTCGATCTGCGGCGAGGTGGAGTACCGCGGGGCCGGCACCGTGGAGTTCCTGCTCGCGGCCGACGGCACCATCTCGTTCCTCGAGGTGAACACAAGGCTTCAGGTGGAGCATCCGGTCACCGAGGAGGTCACCGGAACCGACCTGGTGCGCGAGCAGTTCCGCATCGCGTTCGGGGAAGGTCCGTCCTTCGTCGAGACGCCGGCACCCATCGGGCACGCGTTCGAGTTCCGCATCAATGCCGAGGACCCCGGGCGGGGCTTCCTGCCGAGCCCCGGTCGTGTCGAGAGACTGCGGATCCCCGGCGGACCCGGCGTGCGCTGGGACAGCGGCATCGAAGAGGGCGATGTCGTGCATCCGGCCTTCGACTCGATGATCGCCAAGCTGATCGTGCACGCCGAGTCCCGCGATGCGGCCATCGTGCGGGCGCGGCGGGCTCTGCGTGAGCTGACCGTCGTGGGGCCGGCGACGGTGATCCCGTTCGACGTGATGGCGCTCGACGAGGAGGCGTTCGGCACGGCGACCTTCGCGGTGCACACGCAGTGGATCGAGAGTGCGCTGCTGCCGAAGCTGGAGACGCAGTCGCGGCCGGCGGCCATGTCGGACTCCGCACTGCAGCGCTTCCCTGTCGAGATCGACGGCCGACGCGTGATGCTGGGTCTCCCGGCCGGCCTGCTGTCGGGCCTCGGTCGTCCGGCTGCCCCCGCGCCCGCAGCGCCCACGTCCGACCCGACCGAACTGCGCGCACCGGTGCCGGGCACGCTGGTGCGCTGGCTCGTCGACGACGGCACCCAGGTCGCGGAGGGAGAGCCGGTCGCGGTCCTCGACGCCATGAAGATGGAGACCACGGTGACCGCCCACAGATCCGGATCGCTGTCTCAGCGGGTCGAGCTGTCCGCGATGGTCGCCGCCGATGGGGTGCTCGCGGTCATCGACTGAGCGTTCTGGCGCACCACCCGAAACGCAGAGATCCCGGATGCCTCACGAGAGGCATCCGGGATCTCCGTCTGTGCGCGGCGCGGCCTACTCGGGGTCGCCGCCGAGCGGACCGACCGCCTCGAGCGGCTTCGGGTCGTCGGCACCGGTCTTGCGCAGGCGCGCGATCAGGTTGCCGAGGTGGTAGATCAGGATCGCAGCCACCGTGGCGATGACGATGCCGTCGAGTTCGAAGCCGGAAGCCTCGTCCTTGATCATGAAGCCGCCGACCGCCATGATCAGCGCGACGGCCGCCGTGTACTGGTTGACCGGGCGCGAGAAGTCGACGCGGTTGTCGACCCAGATCTTGATGCCGATGACCCCGATCAGACCGTAGAGCGCCGTCGTCACGCCGCCGAGCACACCGGCGGGCACCGAGTTGATGACTTCGCCGAACTTCGGGGAGAGGCTGAGCAGGATCGCGGCCGTGCCCGCCACCCAGTAGGCGGCGGTGGAGTACACGCGGGTGGACGCCATCACGCCGATGTTCTCGCCGTAGGTCGTCGTGCCGGAACCGCCGAAGAATCCGGCGAGGGTCGTCGAGACGCCGTCCGCGATCAGCGCCTTGCCTGTCTGCTGGTTCACCGTCGCGTCTCCGGTCATGGTCGCGACGCCGCGGACGTGGCCGACGTTCTCGGCGATCAGAACGAGAACGACCGGGAGGAACATCGCAAGCGCCGTGAGCGTGCCGGGCTCGGTGAAGTTCGGGAACGTGAAGGTCGGAAGGCCGACCCAGTCCGCCTTCTCGACTGCTGCGAAGTCGAGCTCACCGCGGAACGCCGCGAAGATGTACCCCGCGATGACGCCGAGGAAGATCGAGATGCGGCCGAGGAATCCGCGGAAGACGACGGCGAAGAGAATGGTGATGGCGAGGGTGAAGGTCGCGGTCACCGGCGCTGCGGCGTAGTTGTTGTGCGCTGCGCCCGCGAGGTTGAAACCGATGAGGGCGACGATCGTTCCGGCGAGTACCGGCGGCAGGAAGCGGTCCACCCACTTCACCCCGACCGTGTGCACCACGACGCCGATGATCGCCAGCAGCACGCCGACGGCGACGATCCCGGCCAGGGCGGTGCCCATGTTCGCGGACGCGGTCGCTGCGGTCACCGGCGCGATGAACGCGAACGACGAACCCAGGTAACTGGGCAGCTTGTTGCGGGTGACCAGCAGGAACAGGATCGTGCCCACACCGCTGAAGAGCAACGTGGTGGCGACCGGGAACCCGGTGATGATCGGCACCAGGAACGTCGCGCCGAACATCGCCACGACGTGCTGGAGACCGATCGCGATCGTCGCGGGCCAGTTCAGGCGCTCGTCGGGACGGACGACGGCACCGGGCTCGACCGTGCGGCCGTTTCCGTGCAGCTTCCACAGGGCCATGCGGGCTCCTCAAGGTTCGGGGGATGGCAGGAGTGCTGGAGCAACACTACCGATTCCTGAGTTTTTCCTGAGCGCGGGCGCCGACCTGCGCTCAGGTGCAGGAGCGGATGAAGGATGCATGAGGGGCGCGCAGCCGATGGTCATGCATCTGTCCGGTCGTCATGCATCCGTCCGCGGACCGGTCCGCGGACCGGTCCGTGACGAGTGGCCTCGACGGTCGCGAGTCAGGCGCCGAGGCGCTCGATCAGCTCGCGGTAGCGGTCGGCGGTGCGCGCGACCACGTCGTCCGGAAGCAGCGGCGGCTCGCCCTGCTGGTCCCAGTTCGCGGCCAGCCAGTCGCGCACGATCTGCTTGTCGAAGCTGGCCATCCGCTCGTTCGGCGTCGTGCCGGTGCGCCAGGCCTCCGCATCCCAGTACCGGGAGGAGTCGCTCGTGAGCACCTCGTCGGCCAGGCGCAGGGTGCCGTCGGCATCCGTCCCGAACTCGAACTTGGTGTCGGCGAGGATCAGGCCCTTCTCCTCGGCGATGGCGGCCGCAGCCGTGTAGATCGCCAGGGAGGTGTCGCGTAGTTCGGCCGCCCGCTCGGCGCCGACGAGCTCGACGGCGCGCTCGAACGTGATGTTCTCGTCGTGCTCGCCCATCGGGGCCTTGTACGCCGGGGTGAACAGCGGCTCAGGCAGCCGATCGCCGTTCTGCAGGCCGGCCGGGAGCGGAATGCCGCACACGGTGCCGCTCTCCTGGTACTCGACCCAGCCGGAACCGGTGATGTAGCCGCGCACGACGCACTCGATCGGCAGCATCTCGAGCGACTGCGCGAGCATGGCGCGATCGGCGACGGCCTCGGGCAGCTCGCCCGCGGCGATGTGGTTGGGGAAGTCGGAGAGCTGGGCGAACCACCAGCGGCTCAGCCGTGTCAGCAGGGCGCCCTTGTCGGTGATGCCGGGGGAGAGCACGAAGTCGAAGGCGCTCACGCGGTCGGAGGCCACGACGAGGATGCGGGTGTCCGCCGGGTCTTCCGAGGCATACAGGTCGCGGACCTTGCCCGAGTAGATGTGCCGCCAGCCGGGAATGCTCTGTGCCGTGCCTTCTGAAGGTGTGCTCACCCGCCTATTATCCCGGTTCCGTGCGACCGCGATCGCCCGCGTCCGTGGGTCGCGCCGACGGGTGTCGGAGCCGGTGTCTAGCGTGGAGGCGTGGCTGACGACATCTTCACCGACCGGCTCCGTCTGTCGCGGGCGGTGGAGGCCGACCTCGATGCGATCTTCGCGATCCAGAACGATCCGCGGGTGTGGACGCACTTCCCGAGCCTTCGACACACCGACCCCGCCGCGACTCTCGACATGATGAGGCGTTGGGACCGCAGCTGGGAGCAGGCGGGACTCGGATCATGGGTGGCACGTCTGCGCGACACGGGCGAGATCATCGGGAACGGCGGCTGCACGCTGCTTCGCGGCGAGGTGTGGAACGTCGGCTACCGCATCGCGGCCGACCAGCACGGGCACGGGTATGCGACCGAGCTGGCGCGCGCCGGGATCGAGCAGGCGCGGCTCATCGACCCCGATCGCCCGGTCATCGCCTATCTCGTGGAGCACAACCGCGCGTCGGCGCACGTCGCGGAGAAGCTGGGCCTCGAGCTCGTGCATCGTGCGCCGGATGTCGGCAACCCCGATCCTGCGGTGATGCGGCTCGTCTACGCGGACCGACCCCTCACCGCGACGCAGCTCGCGGCCGCTCTGGGCTGATCAGCTGAGGGGCCGCGGATGTCGGTCTTGTCGGTGTCCGTTGGGGGGCGTATAGTCCACATGGACTATTTGAGGTGGGGACATGAAGAAGGATGCCGTCGACCGACTCACCCCCATGGGGGTGATGGTGCTCGCGCTGCTGCGCGAGGGCGACATGCACCCCTACGAGATGGTGCGGCTCATGCGGGCCCGCCACGATGATCGCCTGATCACGATCACCAACGGGACGCTCTACCACACGGTGTCCCGGCTGCATCGTGCCGGGCTGATCGATGAGCTCGGCATCGACCGCGAGGGCAATCGTCCGGAGCGCACGACCTACTCCCTGACGGATGCCGGACGTGACGCGGTCGTCACGTGGGTGCGGCGCGAGCTGCCCCGCATCGACCGACCCGCCGACTTCCGCATCGCGCTCGCCGAGGCCCACAACCTCGAGAGGCCGGAGGTGATCGACCTCCTGCAGGAGCGGCGGGTGGCGCTCGTCGGCGATCACGCGCGGCACCGCGACGGCCTGCGGACGGCCAGGGAGAAGAGCGTGCCCGAGCAGGTGCTCGTCGAGATCGAGCGTCAGGAGGCACTGCTGGACGCCGAGCTGCGCTGGCTCGACACCCTCCTGGACCGCCTCCAGACCGAAGTCCTGCCGTGGGGTCCCACGGCATTCCAGAACTCAGACCGCTACCGCGCTCAGCGAAAGGCCGCACAGCAATGACAGATACCCCTCGCGACGGAGACCGCCCCCCGGTGTCCACGCCCTCGACATCCGGTCCGTCGACCGGCACCTATTCCGTGGGGCACAAGCCCACGAGCCCTTGGCCCGCCCTCTGGGCGCTGGTCATCGGCTTCTTCATGATCCTCGTCGACACCACGATCGTGTCGGTCGCGAACCCGGCCATCAAGGCGGCGCTCGACCCGAACACGAACAATCTCGACAACGTCGTGTGGGTCACGAGCGCCTACCTGCTCGCCTATGCGGTGCCGCTGCTGATCACCGGACGTCTCGGTGACCGCTTCGGCCCGAAGAACATCTACCTGATCGGCCTCGCGGTCTTCACCCTCGCGTCGCTGTGGTGCGGACTGTCGACCACACTCGAGGGCCTGATCGTCGCCCGCGCGGTGCAGGGTCTCGGAGCGGCGTTCATGACGCCGCAGACCATGGCCGTGATCACCCGCACCTTCCCGCCCGAGCGCCGCGGCGCCGCGATGGGTCTCTGGGGGGCGACCGCTGGTGTCGCGACTCTCGTCGGTCCCCTCGTGGGCGGTCTGCTCGTCGACGGCTTCGGCTGGGAGTGGATCTTCTTCGTGAACATCCCGGTCGGCATCGTCGCCTTCGTGCTCGCCTGGCGTCTGGTGCCCAAGCTCGCGACGCATCCGCACCGGTTCGACATCGTGGGTGTGGTGCTGAGCGCCGTGGCGCTGTTCCTCATCGTGTTTGGACTCCAGGAGGGCGAGAAGTACGACTGGGGTGTGATCTGGGGGCCGATCTCGGTATGGAGCCTGATCATCGTCGGCCTCGTGGTGCTCGGGCTGTTCATCTTCCAGCAGGCCAAGACCCGCAGCGAGCCGCTGGTGCCGCTCGACCTGTTCCGCGACCGCAACTTCTCGGGCGCGAACGTGGCGATCGCCGCCGTCGGCTTCACGGTGACGAGCATGTCGCTGCCGATGATGTTCTTCCTGCAGACCGCACGCGGACTCACGCCCACCGAAGCGGCACTGCTCCTGATCCCGATGGCGGTGCTCTCGGGGGTGCTCGCCCCGGCCGCGGGGAAGCTCCTCGACCGGGTCGATCCGCGCATCATCCTCATCCCCGGCCTGCTCTGCGTCGCCGGAGCGCTGGTCTGGTACTCGGCACTGATCAACATGGACACCCCGATCTGGATGTTCCTGCTTCCCTCTGCGCTGATGGGCATCGGCAACGCCGGCATGTGGGGTCCGCTCGCCACCACGGCGACGCGCAAGCTGCCGCCGCGTCAGGCGGGGGCGGGCGCCGGCATCTACAACACGACCAGGACCATCGGGTCGGTGATCGGCTCGGCATCCATCGCCGCGTTCATGCAGTCGCGTCTCGAGGCGAACCTCCCGGGCCTCGCCGACGCCCCGGCGGGCATCTCGACCGGCGGATCGCTGCCGCCCCAGGTGGCCGAAGGGTTCGCGGCGGGGATGTCGCAGTCGATCCTGCTGCCGGCGTGCGTCATGGCGGTCGCCCTGATCGCCTCGCTGTTCCTGGGTCGTTACGACAAGACGGCGGCGGCGGCACCCGCGGCCGTGCGGGCCGAGTAGTCGAACCCGGGGAGGGGTCGTGTCCGTCGGTTTGCGCACGCGGCCCCTTTCTGGTGTCATCGGGCGATGACGATCGCACTCTCTCGACCGACCACCGACCTCTTCGAATCCTGGGCCGCCGCAGTGGGCGAGTTCGAGGGCGGACACGTCGACGGGGGCGGTCTCGAGAAGGGTTTCGTGCCCGACCGGGCCGCGTTCGAGGAGTTCGTCGAGCGCGCAGAGCTGTACGCCACACCCGGTGCGGTTCTCCCGGAGGGCCACGTGCCCTGCGATTACTACTGGATCACCGAGGGGGACCAGGTGGTCGGCTTCCTCTCCTTCCGCCGCGAGCTCAACGACTACCTGCGTCGCTTCGGTGGCCACATCGGCTATTCGGTGATCCCTTCCCGTCGCCGCGAAGGGATCGTGCGCGAGGCGATGCGGCAGATTCTCCGCCAGGCGAAGGCGGAGGGGTACGAACGCGTGATGCTCACCTGCGATGACGACAACATCGGGTCCATCCGCACCATCGAGGGGGCCGGTGGCGAGCTCGAAGACGTGATCGATGCGCCGGAGGCCGGGCGGCCTCGCGTGCGCCGGTACTGGATCGATATTTCGGGGACCCGACTCGCCGCGAGCTAGGGTAGATCCTCGGCGGTCGTCCGGTCGCTGCTGTCGACCCGAGGAGCACACGTCGTGATCCGAAATCCATCCGCCGCGGCGGGCCGCCTGCGCCGATCGATGCGCACCGCCGGTGCGGCCGCGCTCGTCGCCTTCGTCGCCGTCGGAGCGCTCCTCGCCGGAGCCGCCCCCGCCACCGCCGCGAGCGACGGCGACAAGTACGTCATCGGCACCGACACGACCTTCGCGCCGTTCGAGTTCACCGACAAGGACGGCAACCTCGTCGGCATCGACATGGACCTGCTCCGCGCGATCGCGAAGGACCAGGGCTTCGAGGTCGAGATCCGCCAGCTCGGATTCGACGCCGCGGTGCAGGCGCTGCAGTCGAACCAGGTCGATGCGGTCATGGCCGGCATGTCGATCACCGAGGAGCGACAGAAGACCTTCGACTTCAGTGAGCCCTACTTCACCAGCGGCATCCAGCTGGGCGTTCTCGAGTCGAGCGACATCCAGTCGCTCGACGACCTCGACGGCAAGGCCGTGGCCGTGAAGACCGGCACGCAGGGGCAGACCTTCGCCGACGAGAACAAGGACGAGTACGGCTTCAAGGTCACCCCGTACCAGGACACGACCGACATGGTCGACGCTGTGAAGGCCGGCCAGGCGGTCGGCTACTTCGAGGACTTCCCGGTGCTGGCCTACGGCATCCAGCAGGGTTCCGGCTTCCGCCTGATCGGTGAGCCCGAGCTCGGCGGCGAGTACGGCTTCGCGGTGAACAAGGGGCAGAACCCCGAACTGATCGAGATGTTCAACGCCGGACTCGCGAACCTCAAGTCTTCGGGCGAGTACGACAAGATCGTCGACACGTACCTGGCGGGCGGCGAGGAATCGTCGCAGCCGACCGACATCATCTCGGTCGCGGTGCAGTACTGGCCCGCGCTCATGGAAGGCCTGTGGCTCACGATCCTCGCGACGATCGTCGCCATCGTCGCCGCCTTCATCCTCGGGCTCATCTTCGGCTTCGGCCGGGTCTCGAAGTTCGCACCGTTCCGCTGGATCGCGACGGCCTACGTCTACGTGTTCCGCGGGACGCCGATCCTCATCCAGGCGTTCTTCGTGTTCTTCGCGATCCCGCAGCTGTTCCCTGGCCTCACGTTCAACCCGTTCGTCGCCGGAGCGATCACGCTCTCGCTCAACACGGGCGCGTACATGACCGAGATCATCCGCGGAGGCATCCAGGCGGTCGATCCCGGACAGAACGAGGCCTCGCGCTCGCTGGGTCTCGGCCACTGGAAGACCATGCAGAAGGTCGTGCTCCCGCAGGCGTTCCGCATCATGATCCCGTCGTTCGTCAACCAGGGCATCATCACGCTGAAGGACACCTCGCTGATCAGTGTGATCGGCCTGGCGGAACTGACGTTCGTCTCTCGCCAGATCATCGCCTCGACGTACCTGTCGGCGCAGGTGCTGACGATCGTCGCCATCATCTACTTCGTCGTGATCACGCTGCTGACGCTGCTCGCGAACCGCCTGGAGAGGACGTTCAACGCATGAGCAAGATCGTGGTGCAGGACCTGCACAAGTCGTTCGGAGACAACGAGGTGCTCAAGGGCATCAACCTCTCGGTGGAAGACGGCGAGGTCGTCGCGGTCATCGGTCCGTCGGGGTCGGGCAAGTCCACGCTGCTGCGCTGCCTCAACAAGCTCGAGGAGCCCACGTCGGGGCACGTCATCATCGACGGCGTCGACCTGACCGACAAGAGCGTGAAGCTCGACGAGGTGCGCCAGCGCATCGGCATGGTGTTCCAGCACTTCAACCTGTTCCCGCACATGACGGTGCTCGAGAACATCACCCTCGCGCCGGTCGAGTGCGGGAAGATGACGAAGGCCGAGGCCCGCGAGCGGGCGCTGTCGCTCCTGGAGCGGGTCGGTCTCTCGGAGAAGGCCGATGCGAAGCCCGCATCCCTGTCCGGTGGTCAGAAGCAGCGCGTCGCGATCGCGCGTGCGCTCGCGATGGACCCCGAGATCATGCTGTTCGATGAGGCCACGAGCGCGCTCGACCCCGAGATGGTCGGTGAGGTGCTGCAGGTCATCCGCGACCTGGCGTCCGGCGGCATGACCATGGTGCTGGTGACGCACGAGATGGGCTTCGCGCGCGAGGTCTCCGGCCGCACGGTCTTCATGGACGGCGGTGTCGTGGTCGAGGAGGCCCCGCCCGCCGAGCTCTTCGGCTCGCCCAAGAACGAACGCCTGAAGGACTTCCTCTCCAAGGTGCTCTGAGCGCGGCGCACATCCGCGTCGCGCACATCCGCGTCGACTTCCCGTGTACTCGCCGAGTGCACGGGAAGTTTGCGTTGAGAAGCCGTGCATTCGGTAGCTTCCCGTGCACTCGGTGCGGTGCGGTGCGGTGCGGTGCGGTGCGGTGCGGTGCGGGATGGGGTGAGCTACTCGCGAACGGATACGGGGTGGCGGCGGATGGTCGCGCTGACGAGGGCGGCGACCGCGCACAGTCCGGCGGCGGCGAACCAGGCGAACGTGTACTGGCCGGTGTGGTCGCGCACGATCCCGGCGAGGACCGAGGCGATGCCGGCGCCGATCTGGTGGGCCGCGAACACCCAGCCGAACACGAGCGGGCCCTTGTCTCCGAAGACCTCACGGCAGAGCGCGATCGTCGGTGGCACGGTCGCGACCCAGTCGAGCCCGTAGATCACGATGAACACGATGATGCTGGGTTGCACCTCGGCCGAGAGCAGGCTCGGCAGGAACAGCAGACTCACTCCGCGCAGCGCGTAGTAGGCGGCGAGCAGGATGCGCGGGTTCACCCGGTCGGTGAGCCAGCCGGAGAACACGGTGCCGACGATGTCGAAGACGCCCACCACGGCCAGCAGCCCGGCCGCGGTCGTCGTCGCCATCCCATGGTCGTGCGCGCTCGGGATGAAGTGCGTGCCGATCAGTCCGTTGGTCGTCGCTCCGCAGATCGCGAAGCCGATCGCCAGTGCCCAGAAGGTCTTGGTGCGAGCGGCCTCCCTCAGGGTGGAGATCGCGAGTTTCGCCGCACCCCACGCCGTGCCCCGAGGAACGGGATCCGCCGCCATGACGGGCGTGGTCTCGCCGTACCGGGCGACCCCGAGGTCGCTCGGTCTGTTGCGCAGGAAGATCCAGACGAGGGGCGCGACGGCGAGGGCGCCGCCTGCGATGATGAGCGACGCCCCGCGCCATCCGACGTCTTCCGCGGCAGCCGCGATCACGGGGAGGAAGATCAGCTGCCCGGTCGCACTGCCGGCGGTGAGCACGCCGGAGACGAGCCCGCGCCCGGTCGCGAACCAGGTGTCGGTGATGGTCGCGGCGAACACCAGGGCCATCGATCCGGTGCCGAGCCCGATCAGCACACCCCAGGTCAGGATGAGCTGGCCGGGAGTCGCCACGAAGACGCTCAGCGCCGCGCCCGCTCCGATGACGAAGAGTGCGACCACCGTGACCGCGCGGATGCCGAAGCGCTGCATGAGGGCGGCCGCGAACGGGGCGATGAGGCCGTACAGCAGCAGGTTGATCGAGACCGCGAGCGAGAGCTCCGCCGTGGTCCATCCGAACTCCTCCTCGAGCGGCACCATGAGCACACCGGGCGCGGCGCGGAACCCGGCGGCGCCGATGAGCGCGATGAGGGCCACCATGGCCACGGTCCAGGCAGGGTGGAAGCGGCGCTGCCGTCCGGTCAGGGGCTCTTCGATCGGACCGTCGAGCGATTCGGCGGTCATGCCGCGTCTCCGGCGAGAAGGGCGAAGGACTCCCCGCCCATGCTGCGCCGTGCCCACCGGGTGCTGCCGGCGTCGAGCGGTGCCGCGCATGTCGCGCACCAGTCGACGGAGTCCGAGACATCGCCGCAGCGGCCGCAGCTCACGGTCAGTCCCCACGGCCCGTCGGGGTCGGTGATGCGAGCGAACCGCGCGTAGGCGTGCAGGATCGGGAGCGTCTCGCGTCCGGCGGCCGTGAGTCGATAGCCGCTGCGCGCATCGTCGGGGTCTTCGCGAGCGATGAGGTCGGCCTCGCCCATCGCGGTCAGGCGACGGGAGAGCACCGAGTCGGCGGCGCCGGTGGCGTCACGAAGCTGATCGAAACGCGTGCGGCCGGAGAAGAGCTCGCGCAGGATGAGCAGCACCCAGGGGTCGGCGAGCACGTCGGCGGTGCGGGCGATGGGGCAGGTCGCAGAGGACCAGTCGGAGCGGAGCGGCATCCGCTAACTTTCTTGAAGAAAGTCCCCCGTGTCAATCGCGGATCCGCACGTTGGCAGGATTCCTGCCCGCATTCGCCCGAATTCGCGCGACCGCACCTCACGTATCCCCGCTCGTGGTGCTCCCGAGTGCACGGGAACTCGCCGAGCGAACGGGGTATCCGCGTCGGGAAGCCGTGCACTCGTCGAGACCCCGTGCGCTCGGCGGAGGGGGCACACAGAGGGGGCGGGACGGGCCGGGGCGGGACGGCGGGGCAGGGGCGGGGCGCGGAGGGCTACTCGGCGACGCGAGCGGCGATGTCGGTGCGGTAGTGGGAGCCGTCGAGATGAATGCGGGCGATCGCCTCGTACGCGCGGTCGCGCGCGGTGCGGAAGTCGGAAGCCACCGCCACCACGTTCAGTACACGGCCTCCCGTCGCGATGAGCGATCCGCCGGGAGCATCCGGGCTCGCGGTCGCGGCGTGCACGATGCGGACGCCCTCGACGGCTGCGGCTTCCGCGAGGCCCTCGATCGGGCGGCCGGTCTGCGGTGCCTCGGGGTATCCCTCGCTGGCCAGCACGACCGTGATGGCGACATCGTCGCTGAAAACGGGATCCGGCTGATCCTCGAGGGTTCCCGAGGCCGCGGCGAACAGCAGGTCCGACAGCGGGGTGACCAGTCGCGGGAGCACGATCTGCGTCTCCGGATCTCCGAAGCGCGCGTTGAACTCGATCACGCGCACGCCGGCGGGGGTGAGGATCAGGCCCGCGTAGAGGAGTCCGATGAACGGCGTGCCCTCTGCGTCGAGCTGGCGCACCACGGGAAGTGCCACGTCGCGCGTGACCTCGTCGACGAAAGCCTGCTCGCTGCCGAACTGCTCGGTGAGCCAGGGCAGCGGCGAGTAGGCACCCATGCCACCGGTGTTGGGGCCGGCGTCGCCGTCGAGTGCGCGCTTGAAGTCCTGGGCGGGGCTGAGCGCACGCACGGTGTCGCCGTCGCTCAGGAAGAACAGGGAGACCTCGGGACCGGACAGGAACTCCTCGATCAGCACCGGGCCGGCGGGAAGATACTGCTCGGCGTGCGCGAGCGCCTCGGCGCGGTCGGACGTGACGATGACGCCCTTGCCCGCAGCCAGACCGTCGGCCTTCACGACGTAAGGAGCGCCGAGATCGTCGAACGCGTTCTCGACCTCTGCCGTGGTGGCGGCGCGCACGGCACGGCCGGTGGGCACGCCGGCGGCATCCATGACCCGCTTCGCGAACGACTTCGAGCCCTCCAGCTGCGCTGCGGCCTTGCCCGGTCCGAACACCGGGATGCCGCGGACGCGCAGGGCATCCGCGACTCCGGCGACGAGCGGAGCTTCGGGGCCCACCACGACGAGGTCGATCGCGTGCTCATGCGCGAACGCGGTGACTGCGCCGCCGTCGAGCGGATCGAGCGAGACGGGGCTCGCATCCTGTGCCATGCCGGCGTTGCCGGGAGCCACGAAGATCTCGTGCTCCGTCTGCTCAGCCCGCAGGGCGAGGATGATCGCGTGCTCACGGGCACCGGAACCGAGGACGAGAATCTTCACCCGTCCAGACTACCGAGGGTCGCGCTCCGGGTTTCGGTGGGGCTCAGAGGTCGACGGTCCGTTCGACGGCAGCATCCCAGGTCACGGTCCAGCCGGCCGCGTCGAAGAGCGCATCGAGCACCATCGCGGTGAAGCCCCAGACGATCGTGCCGTCGACGTCGAACGCCGGGCCCCGGAACGTGTGCCCCATGCGGGTGATCGTCGAGGTGAACCGGGTCTCGGGGGCGAGCAGTTGCGCGACGGGAACCCGGAACACCTCGACCGTCTCGGCGTGATCGACCGCCACGACCCGCGACGGCGACTGCCACCATGCCAGGACGGGCGTGACGAGATGGTTG
Source organism: Microbacterium sp. TPU 3598 (assembly GCF_002356155.1). Lineage (NCBI taxonomy): Bacteria > Bacillati > Actinomycetota > Actinomycetes > Micrococcales > Microbacteriaceae > Microbacterium > Microbacterium sp. TPU 3598. Next base: position 528,927 of record NZ_AP017975.1, read on the forward strand.
CTCGCGGCGAGCGGGATCTCCGGCAGCGTGGCCAGGATCTCGACTCCCGCCGGATCGAGCCCGGTCTCCTCCTCGGCTTCGCGCAGCGCCGTGGCGACGACGTCGGCATCGTCCGGCTCCACGCGTCCACCGGGGAATGAGACCTGACCGGGGTGGGACGAGAGGGTGGGCGCGCGTCGCTGCAGCAGCACGTCGAGGTCACGGGCGACGGCCGCGTCGGTCGTGGGGGCGGGGATGCGATCGAGCACGCCGAACAGGATGAGCACAGCCGCATCGTGCGCGCTCTGCGGGTCGGCGAGTGGCGGGATCCGCACGCCCCACGAATGGTCGGCGACTGCCGCGAGCAGCTCGGCGCGGGCGCCCTGGGGATGCATGCTCATGCGTCCGAGCATAGGACTCGTCGCGCGCGGTCGGTCGTAGTCTGGAGAGATGGCCAGGAAGATCGACATCGTCGACGGACGCGCGGCTCTCGATGCCGTCCGCTCCGCGGATGCCTCGGGCGTGAAGCCGCAGCGCACCGATCTCGCCACCGCCGTGCGCTATCTGCTGCAGCTGCTCGACGAGAAGGCGCCGGGCAACAGCGTGGAAGTGCGAGTGCCTCCCTTCGGTGCGGTGCAGGTCATCCAGGGTCCTCGACACACCCGTGGCACGCCGCCGAACGTGGTGGAGATGGATGCGGCGACCTGGATCGCCGTGTCCACCGGCACGGAGCGATGGGCGGATGCCGCAGACGGCGGACGCATCCATGCTTCGGGCACGCGCGCCGACTTGAGCGACGTGCTGCCGGTGCGTCCCTAGCGCAGCCGCACGGGACGCGCCTGAGGCACACGGAGCCGCCCCGCGGTCACCAGGATCGCGGGGCGGCTCCGTGTGGCCGGCGGTCGCGTGTCAGGCCAGCTGCGACCGGAACGCCTTCGCAGCACCCATGAGCTCTTCCACCCGTGCGCGGTCGGCGCGGTTCTCGAACCTGCCGTCGTGCTTGAAATAGGTGCCCACGACGGCCCCGTCGGCCACTGCCAGCTGGTCGGCGACGTTGGAGGCGCGCACTCCGGTGTTGACGAATACCGGCACGTCTCCGGCGTTCTCCTTCACGATGGCCAGCGACTGCGTGTCAGTGGGGGCGCCGGCGGTGAGCCCGGAGACGCAGAGGGCATCGGGGTTGGTCGCGAACACCGTGGAGCGGGCGATGGACCCGAGGTCGCGCTCGGCGAGGTAGGCCGCCGACTCCGGCACGATGTTGAACAGCAGCTTCACGTTCGATGCGCCGATGCGGTGTCGGTGGCGCGCGACCTCACCGACGTTCGTGTTCCAGAGGCCGAAGTCGCTGGCGTAGACGCCGGTGAAGATCTCACGAACGAACGCCGCATCGGTGGCGGTGGCGAGATCGATGGAGGCGCGGCCGTCCCAGAGCACGTTCACGCCGAAAGGCACGGCGAGGTCGCCCTGCAGCGCGCCGATGATGCGAGCCATGCTGATCGCGGTGATCGGCTCGGTCTTCGTGAGGTACGGGAGGCTGAATTCGTTGGAGATGAGCACGGCATCGACGCCGCCGCTCTGCAGCGCGTCGAGCTCGCCCTTGGCGCGATTCACGATCGCGGCCATTCCGGCCGCGGTGTCGTAGCCGGGGTCGCCGGGGAGCGGGGCCAGATGCAGCATCGCCACGATCGGCTTCTGCGTGCCGAACACCTCGGGGAGCCAGTTGGGCATGTCTTTCCTCGTTTCTTCGGAATGGATCACAAACTCTGTGAAAGATTCACGATGAGCAAAGCACAAGTTACTCATTCACACAAGCGTGTCGCCTAAGGTGGGATCTGCCACACGAGGAGGTCGGGATGGAAGCCCATGAGCGCCGCGCGCTGATCGAACAGCGGGTCCTCTCTGATGGGGAGGCCGAGTTCAAGGCCCTCGCGCTGGAGTTCGACGTCTCCGAGATGACCATTCGGCGCGACCTGGAACTCCTCGAGGAGCGCGGCAGCGTGCGCCGGGTTACCGGTGGTGTGATCGCCGCCCACGGGACGGCGGTGGAGCCCGGATTCAACTCTCGGGCGTTGATGGGCGCACGCGAGAAGATCAATATCGCGGCAGCGGCCGTCGCCCATCTCAATCACGGCGAGACCGTCGTCCTCGACAGTGGCAGCACCGCCCTCGCGGTGGCCAGGGCCATCGTCGGCAAAGGCCTCGGACTCACGGTCGTCACGCCGAGCATCCTCGTCGCGCTCGAGCTCCATGACGAGCCGAACACCACGATCCTCGTCACCGGCGGGAGGGTGCGTCCCGGCGAACTCAGCCTGGTCGGAGCCGAGTCGATCGAGGCCTTCAAGCGCTACAACTGCGACGTCTACGTCATGGGCGTCTCCGGCGTCGATGGCAAGCGCGGTCTCTCCGACTACAGCAACGAGGAGGGAGCGGTGAAGCGCGCGGCGATCGAAGCCTGTGACCGCGTCATCGTCGTCGCCGACGCGTCGAAGCTCGGCCGGGTGCACCTGACGAATGTCGCGGGTCCCGGCGAGGTCGACCTGCTGGTCACCGACGGAGCGGTGGACCATCCCGCGCTCGTCGGCCTGCGTGCGGCCGGTGTGCAGATCGAAGCCGTTCCCGCGCTCTAGCTGCGTCGTTCCTTCGGTCTCGCCGTTGCGCAACGGTTGCGCAACGGGTGTGAGATTTCGCATTGACAACCGGCGGGATCACGTTTTACTGTTCCACAGCGATGAGATTTCTTCCCATTCCTCCGTGGGGGTGGTGGAAACTAACACTGGTTCACACACGAAGGAGTGGAACATGCGTAAGACGAAGTTGCTTGCAGGTGTCGGATTCGGTGCCGTGGCGATGCTCGCCCTCGCCGGCTGCGGTCAGGTCGGCGGCACCACCGGTGGTGGCGATACCGGCGGAAGCGCGGAAGACGGCGCGATGGTCACCGTAGTCAAGATCTCGGGTGTCGGCTGGTTCGACCGTATGGAGGTCGGCGTCAAGGAGTTCGCCGAGGAAACCGGGATCGACGCCCGCCAGGAGGGTGCGGACGACGCCAGCCCCGAGAAGCAGATCCAGATCATCCAGGACCTGATCGCCCAGTCGCCCGCCGCGATCACGGTCGTCCCCAACTCGCCAGAGGCGCTGGAGTCCGTGCTCAAGCAGGCCAGGGACCAGGGGATCATCGTCGTCGCCCACGAGGCTGCAGGCATCAAGAACGCCGACATCGACATCGAGGCGTTCGACAACCGGGCCTATGGCGCGAAGATCATGGACAACCTCGCCGAGTGCATGGGCGACTCGGGACAGTACGTCTCCTTCGTCGGAGGCCTCACGGCCAAGACCCACATGGACTGGGTGGGCGGCGCCTACGACCAGCAGCAGGCGGAGTACCCCGACCTGACACGTGTCGAGGAGCCGGTCGAGAGCAAGGAAGACGAGAACGTCGCCTATCAGCGGGCGAAGGAGCTGCTCGCGAAGTACCCCGACATCAAGGGCTTCCAGGGGTCGGCCGGCACCGACGTCGCCGGTATCGCCCGCGCCGTGCAGGAGGCCGGTCTGGAGGATCAGGTCTGCGTGATGGGCACCAGCATCCCGTCCGTGGCGAAGAAGTACATCGTCGACGGCTCGATCGACAAGATCTTCTTCTGGGACCCGGCGATGGCCGGCAAGGCGCAGCTCAAGATCGCGCAGCTGCTCGTCGACGGCGAGAAGATCACCGACGGCACCGACCTCGGCATCGAAGGCTACAACTCGCTGAAGAAGCTCGACGGCTTCGACAACGTCTACGTGGGTGACGCCGCCGTCATCGTCGACAAGGACAACGTCGACGACTACGACTTCTGACCCGACGTCCACCACGACTCAGGGCGGGGTCGCCAGCGTGCGGCCCCGCCCCGGAGGAAGAACATGAACGCAGAACAGGCGCAGCCGGCGCCCGAGGCGGGGCACGCACCCGAGCCCAGGCCCGTTCTCGAGGTCACAGGGGTGCGGAAGGTGTTCGGTGGGGTCGTCGCACTCGACGACGTCGCGATCACCCTCTACCCCGGGCGGGTGCACTGCCTGGCCGGCGAGAACGGATGCGGCAAATCCACGCTCATCAAGATCATCAGCGGGGTCGAGAAGCCGGAGGCGGGGGAGATCCTGCTCGATGGCGAACCGCTCACCCATCTCTCGCCGACGCAGGCCCTGCGCGCCGGCATCCAGGTCATCTACCAAGACTTCTCGCTCTTCCCCAACCTGACCGTGGCCGAGAACATCGTGCTCCCGGCCGCGATCGCCGCGCGGCGCAAGCTCTACAGCTCGAAGAAGCGTCGTCCCGAGGCGCAGCGCATCGTCGAGGAGCTGGGGCTCACCCTCGACCTCGACACCGATGTCGAACGGCTCTCGGTCGCCGACCGGCAGCTCACCGCGATCTGCCGGGCGCTCGTGCAGGATGCCAGGGTCATTTTCATGGATGAGCCGACCACGGCTCTCACCCACTCCGAGGTCGAGCGACTCTTCACTCTCGTGCGCCGACTGCAGCAACGCGGCGTCGCCCTGGTGTTCGTCAGCCACAAGCTCGACGAGGTATTGCAGGTGTCGCAGGACATCACGGTGCTGCGTTCAGGGCGCCTGGTCGCGAACGGTCCGGCCGACGAGTTCGACGTGGCCTCCCTCACCCATGCCATGACCGGCCGTGCGGTGGATGACTCGCGCGTCGTCGTCGAGGTCGACGAGGAGGCTGAGCCGCTGCTGCGTGTGGAGCACCTCGATCTGCCTGGCGCCTTCACGGATGTCTCCTTCGACCTGCAGCCGGGCGAGATCCTCGGCCTCACCGGATTGCTCGGCTCGGGCCGTGGTGAGATCGCCGATGCGCTGTTCGGCCTGCTCACTCCACAGTCCGGAACCGTCACCGTCGGCGGCCGCGCCGTGCGACCAGGCAGCATCCGGGCATCCGTCGACGCGGGCATCGGATACGTGCCGGAGGACCGGCTCACCCAGGGCCTGTTCCTCGACAAGTCGATCTCCGACAACATCATCGCGGGCTCCCTGAGCGAGCACGCGGTCGGCAAGGTGCTGCTGAGTCGAAAGCGCACCGCCGAGACCATCTCCCGACTGTTCTCGCGCCTGCGCATCAAGGCGCCGAGCGTCGAGGCGCCCGTGCGATCGCTGTCCGGCGGCAATGCGCAGCGCGTCGTACTGGCCAAGTGGCTCGCGACCAAGCCGCGGGTGCTGATCCTGAACGGACCGACGGTCGGTGTCGACGTGGGGTCGAAGGAAGAGATCCTGCAGATCCTCCGCGAGGCAGCGAACGACGGGATGGGCGTGATCATGATCTCCGACGACGTGCCCGAACTCGTCTCGCTCTGCAACCGCGTGCTCGTGGTGCGCCGCGGCGAGATCGTCTCACGACTGGCCGGCGACGAGATCGCCGCGCCTCGAATCCAGGAGGTGATGGCCGCGTGAGCGCCACCGACGCCCGCATCCGCCTTCCCCGCATCGGACGCATGTCGAACGAGCTCGTGCTCGCGAGCATCATCCTCGTCCTGGTGATCGTGATGTGCGCCGTGAACCCCGCCTTCTTCAGCGTGCACACGCTGTTCTCCATCCTGCGCTCCACTCTGGTGCCGATGGTCTTCGCGCTCGCGGTGCTCTTCGTGATCATCTCCGGCGGCATCGATGTGTCGTTCGCGGCCATCGGCATCTTCGCCGCCTACACGACCGTGTCACTCGCCCAGGGCGGAACCCTCGACTTCGGACTGATCGGCATCCTCGCGTTCGCGATCGTGATCGGTGGCGCCCTCGGGTTCGTCAACGGCATCGTGATCGCCCGGTTCCGGCTCCCCACCCTGATCGTGACTCTCGCGACGCAGGGCATCTTCAAGGGCGTGCTGCTCGCCTACATCGGCTCCAAGTACATCGCCGAGCTGCCGGATGGCGTCTCCTGGCTGTCGACGGCGAACCTCATCTCGATCGAGTCGACCCGCGCCTATCTGCCGATGCTGATCGTGCCGGTCGTGCTGCTCGTGATCGGTGCCGCGTTCGTTCTGCGCCGCACGATGTTCGGCCGCGGCATCTACGCCATGGGCGGCGACCTGGAGGGGGCGCGACGGGCCGGCTTCCCGGTCGTGCGCCTGCAGATCATGCTCTACGTGCTCGTCGGGGCGGTCGCCGCGATCGGCGGACTCATCCACGTCGTGCTCGGGCGCAGCGCCAACCCGCAAGACCTGGTCGGCACCGAGCTCGACGTGATCGCCGCGGTCGTGCTCGGCGGGGCCTCGATCTTCGGCGGACGCGGCACCGTCACCGGCACCGTGCTCGGCGTGCTGCTGGTGCAGATCATCAACAACAGTCTCATCCTGATGGGCGTGCCCACGGCCTGGCAGCGTGCCGCCGTCGGGTTCCTGCTGGTGATCGGCGTGGGGATCCAGGCCGTCATGGCCCGCCGCGCCTCTCGTCGGACGTTCGTCCTCGACACGGTGAAGGAGTGACCATGCCTCAGACGACCCCTCCCGGGCAGTTCGCCCGGATGAACGACCAGGTCGATCGGTCGGTGCGGTCATTGCTCGGCCGTATCCACGTGAATCGTGGCGTCGGCCGGATGCTGGTGCTGTTCGCACTCGCGTTCGGACTGTTCGCGATCCTGAACCCGAGGGTCTTCCTCAATCCGATCAACCTGCAGAACATGATGGTCGCCTCGCCCGAGGTCGGCATCCTCGCCATCGCCATGGCGCTCGCCATGCTCACCGGAGGGATCGATCTGTCACTGGTGGCGATCGCGAACCTCTCGGCGATCACCGTCAGCACGATGTTCACGGCGATCGCCAGCAGCGATCCGGCGACCGCCGAGTCGATGGGCGGCCTCATCGCCCTGGTCGGCGTCCTGGTCGGCGCGCTCGCGGGAGCCGTCAACGGCTTCCTGATCGCGACGGTAGGCATCACGCCTATCCTCGCGACGCTGGCCACGATGCAGATCTTCAACGGCATCGCGATCGTCTGGACCGGGGGCACCACGCTCTACGGCGCCCCGGCGGTGCTCTCCACGGTCGGGCAGGCGACGGTCGGCGGCATCCCTCTTCTGTTCCTCGAATTCCTCGTGGTCGCTGTTCTGATCGGGGTGCTGATCACGCGTACGCCGTTCGGACGACGCACACAGCTGCAGGGGGCGAACTCGACGGCCGCGATGTACTCCGGCATCCGCAGCACGAGCGTGCTCTACGGCACGTACGTGACGACGGGTGTGCTCGGCGGCATCGCGGGTCTGGTGTTCCTCTCCCGCAACCCGACGGCGAGCGCCGACTACGGCACGTCGTACGTGCTGCTCGTGATCGTGATCGCGGTGCTCGGCGGCACGAACCCCACCGGCGGGTTCGCGACCATCACCGGAGTGGTCCTCGCGACGCTCGTGCTGCAGGTCGTGCAGTCCGGCTTCACGGCGATCCGGCTCTCGGCCTACGAGTACGCGATCGCGCAGGGGGTGATCCTGATCGCGGTGATGGTGTTCGATCAGGTGAGGGTCAAACGAAGGCCGCGCCGGGCACCCAGCAGTCAGACCGAGACGATCGCGCTCGCAGAGATCCCCCGGGCCTGACCCGCGCATCCGAAAGGCATCCTGATGGAACTGTTCCTCGGCATCGATGTCGGAACCTATGAGACCAAGGGCGTGCTGATCGATGCCACAGGTCACGTGCACGCCGAGGCGCGCGTCCGGCACGGGATCAGCACTCCCGCGCCTGGCATGGTCGAGCAGGATGCCGATGCAGTGTGGTGGCACGATGTCGTCGAGGTCGCCTCGACGCTACGGAAGGCGATGCCGGATGCCGTGATCGCCGCGGTCGCCTGCAGCGCGATCGGTCCGTGCGTGCTGCCGGTCGATGCCGAGCTGCGTCCGCTGCGCCCGGCCATCCTCTATGGGGTCGACACCAGGGCCACTGCGGAGATCGACATCCTCGAGACGCGCCTCGGGCGCGAGGAGATCTTCCGGCGGGCGGGCAATGCGCTGACGAGTCAGTCCGCGGGCCCGAAGATCCTGTGGATCGAGCGCAACGAACCAGCAGTCGCCGCACGCACCCGGTGGTATCTCACCAGTCAGAGCTACCTGGTCGCGCGCCTTACCGGCGAAGTCGTGATCGACCACGCGACGGCGGGGTACTTCCACCCCGGCTATGACCTCGCTCGGCTCGACTGGGGCCTCGATGGGATCGACGACCTGATCCGCCCGGAGACTCTGCCGCGGCTCGGGTGGTCGACGGATGTCGCGGGCACGGTCACAGCCGCGGCGGCCATGGCGACCGGCATCCCCGAGGGCACTCCGGTGCTGGTGGGCACGACGGATGCCGTCGCCGAGGCGGTCGGCGCATCGGTCGTGGCCACCGACGACCTGATGCTCATGTACGGATCGAGCGGGTACTTCATCCGCGTGACCGACGAGCCGCATGCGGATCCGCGGCTGTGGGCGGCGCCGTTCGCTTTGCCCGGGCGTTATGTCCTCGCTGCCGGAACCTCGACGGCGGGCACGGCGACGCGATGGATCGCCGACATGCTCGGACTCGACCACGGCGACGGCGACACGGCGATGTTCGGGCGCCTGATGGAACTCGTGCGCTCAGCGCCGCCGGGCGCGAACGGCGTGCTGCACCTGCCGCATTTCAGCGGGGAGCGCACACCCCTGCACGACCCCGATGCCAGGGCCTTGTTCAGCGGTCTCACGCTCGCGACCGGTCGTGCCGATCTCGCCCGTGCGGTGGTCGAAGGGGTCGGGGAGTCGATCGCGCTCGCGGTCTCCGCATTGCTCGATGCCGGTGCTGCCGAGCCGCGCGTGGTCGCGATCGGCGGCGGAACGCACAACGAGGTGATGGTGCAGACGGTCAGTGACCTGACGGGTCTTCGTCAGCAGACCGCCGCGACGCTCGGGGCGGCCTACGGGGATGCGATGCTCGCGGCGATCGGCCTGGGTGCCGTGACGGAGAAGCAGGCCGCAAGCTGGGTCGCCTTCTCGGGCGAGGTCGTACCCCAGGAGAATCCCGCCCCGCAGTTGCAGGCCGCCTACGAGAGTTTCCCGAAGACGTACCGCGCCCTGCGCGCGCTGAGAGAGGTGGACTGATGAGCAGGTGGCAGGAACTGGCGGAGCATCTCGCCGAGGTGAACGAGGTCGGCGAGGGCACGAAGGTCTCGGTGTTCGCGACGACCTCCTCGGTGCTCGATGCCGTGGACGCCTTCGTGGAGGAGGTGTATCGCCGGGGCGGGATGCCCCAGGTGCTGCTCGTCGAGGAGAAGTACGACCGGTTCGCGCTCGAACACGGGAGCGAGTCGCTGCTGCGTGAGGCCGCACCGCTCGAGCTGGCTTCGATGGAGTGGGCCGATGTGCACGTCTCGTTCCGAGGTATGGAACCGCCGGCGGAGGAGATCGACGGCGCCAGGCTCAGCCTGCAGCGCGAGGGCAAGGGCCTCGTGTCGACCGCACGCTGGCAGGGCACCAAGTGGACTCTCGTGCGCATCCCCACTCCTGAGTGGGCGGCGCTCATCGGTGTGCCCCGCGCGCAACTGGAGCGGGAGTTCTTCGCCGGCACGCTCGCCGACTGGGCCGCGCACCGCGCGCACCTCGAACAGCTCTGCGTCGAGTTGAAGAGCACGTCGGTCGTGCGCATCCTCGACGACGACACCGATCTGCGCCTGAACTGCGCCGGCCGCACCTGGGTGCCGTTCGCGGGGGAGGCGAATCTGCCCGACGGCGAGGTCGCCACCGCTCCGGTGGAAGACGGCGTCGACGGGCACATCACGTTCCCCGGTTCGTTCTGGTTCGGCGGGGCGACCATCTCCGACCTCCGGCTCGAATTCGTGGCAGGGCGGGTGGAGAAGGTGTCGGCCACCCGCGGCCTCGACCTCGTGGAGCGCATCCTCGAGGCCGACGGCGCCCGCCGCGTGGGCGAGCTCGGTATCGGCACCAACCCGCATGTGCAGACGATGACCGGCGACCTGCTGATCGACGAGAAGATCCTCGGCACGGTGCACATCGCGCTCGGCCGCTCCTACCCGCAGTGCGGGGGCAAGAACGAGTCGGCCATCCACTGGGACATCGTGAAGGACCTGCGGTCCTCTGGCAGGCTCGAGGCCGACGGGCGGGTGCTCATCGACCGCACGACCTACGATCCGATCCTCTCCGGGCAGGAGCACTGACATGCGCAAGATCATCAACGACCCTCAGACGTTCGTAGACGAGACGCTCGAAGGCATCCTCCTCGCGCACCCCGACGAGCTGCGGGCGGTCACGGCGGACCGACGTGCGCTGGCGCGGACGGATGCTCCGGCACCGGGGCGCGTCGGCATCGTCACGGGTGGCGGTTCGGGGCACCTGCCGTTCTTCCTCGGCTACGTCGGTCGCGGCCTGTGCTCGGCGGTCGCCGTGGGGAACGTCTTCTCCTCGCCGAGCTCCGCCCAGATCCATGCCGCGTCCGTCGCCGTGCACTCCGACGCCGGACTCCTCTACCTCTACGGAAACTACGGCGGCGACGTGCTGAACTTCGACATCGCCGCCGAGCGCTGCCGTGCCGAGGGCATCGAGGTGCGCACGGTGCTCGGTGCCGACGACATCCAGTCCGCGCCGACCGATCGCGCGGACTCCCGCCGTGGTGTGGCAGGGCTCGTGCTCGTCTACAAGGTCGCGGGGGCGATGGCCGACCGCGGGGCCTCCCTCGACGAGGTCGAGCGGGTGACCCGCAAGGCGTCGGAGTCGACCCGCACCATGGGGGTCGGCCTGTCGCCGACCGTGCTCCCGGCAGCGGGGGAGGAGACCTTCACGCTCGATGAGGGCGAGATGGAGATCGGTGTCGGCATCCACGGAGAGCGCGGCACCCACCGCGGCCCGTTGGAGACGGCAGATGCGATCACCGACCGGTTCCTGGCTGAGATCGGGACGGAGCTCGACCTGACCGAGGGGCGCCGAGTGGCCGTGCTCGTGAACGGGTTGGGCTCGACGCCGCTCGAAGAGCTCTACGTGATGTATCGGCGGGTGCATCACACGCTCGCGGACGCCGGGGTGACCATCGGCTACCGGCTCATCGGCGAGTACGTCACAAGCCTGGAGATGGCCGGAGCCTCGCTGTCGATCATGCAGCTCGACGACGAGTTGGAGGAGCTGCTGCACGACCCGGCGGGATCACCGTTCTTCCGTCAGGGGGCGGCTCCGGTGGGGCGCGTGCTCATGGCCGAGACCGCCGTTGACGAAGACGCGGCCACGGTCGAGGTGACCCTGGCCGGATCCCGCAGCGACCTGCGCGACCTGCTCCTGACCGTGCTGCCGCAGATGGAGCGGCACCGCGAAGAGCTCCGCACCCTGGATGCCGCGCTCGGCGACGGCGACCTCGGTGTCACGGTCGCGGTCGGCAGCGCGGCGGTCGCCGATGCACTGCGACAACTTCCGGATGACCTCGACGCCCGCAGCATCCTGCGCGCGGCGGGTGATGCGTTCGCCGCAGCGAACCCCTCGACCTTCGCGGCTCTGCTCGGAAGCGGCCTGCTCGCCGCTGCGGAGCAGGTGCCGCAGGGGATCCACCTCGATCGCGCTGGCCTCGCCGACATCGTGCAGACGGTGGCGGCGAGGATCGGCGCGCAGGGCGGGGCCGTGCGCGGCGACAAGACCGTCATCGACGTGCTGCTCCCCGTCGCGGAAGCGCTGGAGGCCGGAGCGGATGCGGCCGGAGCATCGGAGGCGGCGCTCGCCGCGGTCACCGAGAGCAGCGGATGGCAGTCTCGGCGTGGTCGCGCGGGCTGGCAGCAGGAGCGCTCGGTCGGTCACGCGGATCCCGGCTCGGTCGCCGTGGCACGGTTCCTCGAGGAGGTCGTGAGAGAGCAGCAGGGCACAGGTCAGACCGGCGTCTAGGGCGCGGTGCGGGTCAGCCCCGCCGGCGACTCGCGATCTCGTCGGCGAGCTCCTGAACACGGACGGGGTCGGCGTCTTCGGCGAGGGCGACGTAGTGGTCCATGACCGCCGGACGGTAGCGCACCGGCATCGTCTGCCCGGGTGCGAGCCGGGTGAGCGCGGTGATCGTGAGGTCTTCGTCCGCGATGCCGCGGAACGAGATGCCGTCGGCGGTCTCCACATCGAGCATCAGGACCACGCGGGGACTGCCGTCGCTGCTGACCTCCCGCCAGTCGACGAGAACGCCGAGCGCGAGCGTGCCTGTGCGCAGTTCCGCATTGCGCCTGCGTGCCTCACCGCTCAGGAGCGGGTTCGGGGCGACGCCGGGGAAGTCGGGTCCGACGCCGAGCGATTTCCGACTCAGGTCGGGACGGAGCTGCTCCATCAGGTCGTCGAGCTTCTGCTTCCTCTTCTTCGAACCGAACACCAGAGCCCTCCCTCGCGCCGGTGCCCGGATCTCGGCCTGGCGCTTCGCCTCACCGCGATTGTAGGGGCGCCGGTCCCCGTCCAGCCCCGTTCGGGTGAGAGATCGCGGGCTTTCGGATCGGTCTACGCGACCGGCAGGTGCGGTGGATGGGCGACGATGCCGCCCCGCATAGTCGCCGGACGCTTCACGATGAGCCCTGCCTCTTCGGCGATGAGCGCGCCCGCTGCCCAGTCGAACTCGTACAGGTCGGTTTCGATGAAGGCGTCGACGCTGCCCTCTGCGACCAGGCACAGTCCGAGCGCGGCAGACCCGATGCTGCGCAGATCCGTGAACGCCGACATGCGCGTCGGGAGCTCCGCGAGCTGCCGCGCCCGCTGCTCGGGGTCGTAGGAGAACCCGACGGCGAGCAGCACGGGAGTGGCGTCGGTCGCCGGTCCGCGCAGCCGTCTCCGGATGCCGCCAGACTCGCGGTACGCGCCGAGTCCTGACCCCGCGGAGTAGACGTGATCGAGCTCGGGCGCATGCACGACGCCGGCGAGCCAGACACCGGAGTCCACGTCCTGCACAGCGACGGACGACCCGTAGTGCGGCAGCCCGCGCACGAAGTTCGATGTGCCGTCGAGCGGGTCTATCGACCAGTGGAGCGCGGAGCCGCCGCCGGTGGTCGCATACTCCTCACCCGACACCTCGTCGTCGGGGCGGTGCTCGGCGAGCACGGCGCGGATAGCGCGTTCGGCCCGCAGATCGATCTCGGTGACCACGTCGCCGGATGCGCCCTTGGTGCGGAGTCCCAGTCCATCGGAGGAGGCGTCGCGATCCCTCGCCGCCTCGGCGAGCACGGCGGCTCCGGCTGAGGCCGCGGAGAGGGCGATGTCGAGCAGGTCGGATGCAGACGGCATGGCGATATCGGTCCTCCGGTGGGCGATCCTCCAGCGTAGCGCCGGCCGGCTCACGCGGAGGGTGTCAGGCGCGGTCGTGGAGGGTGATCCGGTAGCCGTCGGGGTCGGCGAACGTGAAGGTGCGGCCGAACGGTCCGTCGATCGGGTCCGCGACGATCGTGTGGCCGTCGGCGAGGAGTGCATCGTGGATGGACTGGACATCAGTGGCGTGAAGCCAGATCGCGGTGCCGATGCCGGGCTGGGCGACACCGGTCAGGTCGGTGCCCGGGGCGATGTCCCGGAGGGCGAACGCGATCGGAGTCGTCTCGAAGACGACGGCGTGCGGAGGCCCGGCGGGTGAGCGGACGAGGCCGAGGTACTGCTCGTAGAACGCCTGCGAGGCGTCGAGGTCGCGTGCCTGAAGGGAGATGAAGTCGGGGCCGGTGACGGGCATGAGGCAAGTCCTTCCATTTGTGTCAGTTTTCTGACACGGGTCAGCGTATGTCAGAATACTGACATGAGTCAAGACCACGACGGGATCGACCTCGACACCTCACTGGGCTACCTGCTGAAAGAAGCGTCCAGCGCCCTGCGTGCCGCGATGGAAGAGGTGCTGCGCCCGCTCGGGATGACCATCACCCACTACTCCTGCCTCGAACTGCTCTCTCAGCGACCCGGCTTGTCGAACTCCGAGCTCGCGCGCGGCGCATTCGTCACGCGACAGTCGATGAACGTGCTGCTGCAGGCGCTGGAGCGGGACGGGTTCGTGACCAGGCCGGCGGAGGCCCCGGTCGGCAAGGCTCTCCCCGCCCGCCTCACCGACCGCGGTCGTGAGAGTCTCGCGAAGGCGACTGCCGCCGTCCGCTCGGTGGAGGTCCGGATGCTGTCCGGGATCACCGAGGACGAGCAGGCGGGAGCGCTGAAGATCCTCCGGAGCATGATCCGCTCGCTGCGGGAGGAGTCCTAGCCCCGGGCGGATCAGCGTTGCGCGACCACCATTGGAACCCCGGTCACCGGGTGCGGGAACACGTCGACCGCCTGGCCATAGACCTGCTCGATCCGCTCGGCGGTCAGTACCTCGGCCGGAGTGCCCGTCGCCGCGACCCTGCCCTCGGCGAGCAGCGTGACGCGGTCGGCATGCGCGAGGGCGGCATTGAGGTCGTGCAGCACGATGGCGACCGCGATCCCGGCATCCGCGCGTCCGCGGATCAGCCGCATGACGTCTTCGTGGTGCTTCAGGTCGAGAGCTGCGGTCGGTTCGTCGAGCAGCAGGAGGCCGGTGCTCTGGGCGAGCACGCGGGCGAGGGCGACCCTGGCGCGCTCGCCGCCGGACAGCGACGGCACCGCACGGGCCCGGAGTGCCGTGACCTCGGTCTGCGCCATCGCTGCGGACACCCGTTCATCGTCGTCGTCGGCCGCCGGTGTGCGGGCCCAGGGAGTCCTTCCCATCCGCACGACCTGCTCTGCACTGAACGGAAACGTGACGGTGTTCTCCTGCAGGAGCACAGCCCGCTGCTGGGCGAGCGTGCGCGGCTTGACGCGCTCGATCGGCTGGCCGTCGAGCTCGACCGCGCCGGCCTGTGCTGTGATATCTCCGGCGAGCACTCCGAACAGGGTGGATTTGCCCGCCCCGTTCGGCCCGACGAGAGCGTGGACCTCTCCGGAGCGGATCGCGATGGACGCGTCGTCGAGGATCGTCCGCCCTTCGCCGACGCGCACGGTGAGTCCCGACCCGCGGAGCCTGACGGTCATGCCCACCCTCCCGAGCGACGACGGGTGCGCACGAGCAACCACAGGAAGAACGGGCCGCCCACGAGCGAGGTGATCATGCCGATCGGCAGGTCGGCGAGCGGCACGGCCGTGCGGGCCACGAGGTCGGCGACCGCGATGAGCAGTGCGCCGCCGAGTGCCGAGGCGATCACGAGCGGCACGTGGGCGGGGCCGATCATCATCCGCATCAGATGTGGCACGACGAGACCGGCGAATCCGATGATCCCGGCGAAGGCGACCGCCGCGCACACCAGCAGCGCGACCGTCACGATCACCACGATCCGCAGCAGCTCGACATTGACGCCGAGGTGTCGCGCGGTGCGCTCGCCGAGGGCGAAGAGGTCCAGGCTCGGTGCGACGATCAGCGCGACCACCACGCCGATCAGCACGAGCGGCGCGACGAGCTGGATGTTCGACCACAGCGCGCCGTTCAGCGAACCGAGCTGCCAGAACACGATCTGCTCGCGGGTGGATGTGGTGCCGAGGAAAGTGAAGAAGGCCATGCCGGCACCGGCGATCGCATTGATGGCGATACCGGTGAGCAGGAGGGTCACGACCTCGGTGCGACCTCCGGAGCGACTGATGAAGTACACCGAGAACACCGCGACCAGGCCCCCGAGGAATGCGAACGCGGGCGTGGTCCACATGTCGAAGGTCGCGAGCCCGAACGTGATGCTGGCCGCTGCGCCGAGCGCCGCGCCCGAGGAGACGCCGACCACGCCCGCGTCCGCGAGCGGGTTGCCGAAGATCGCCTGCATGAGCACACCCGAGACCGCGAGGGCGGCGCCGACGAGGAGGCCGAGCACGATGCGGGGCATGCGCAGGGTGAAGATCACGCCGTAGTCGGTGGAAGCCGACGGAGCCCACGCGGTGTCGACCCCGACGCCGCGCAGGAGCACGCCGATGAGGGAGGCGGGGGAGAGGTCGTACTGCCCGCTCGTGATCGACACGATGCACGTGATCGCGAGCGCGATCACCAGGCCCACCGTCACCAGGGTGAAGCGCAGACCCCGGTGCCTCGTCGGAGTCGGGGTGACGACCTCCCCGGTCACTTCGCGGGCTCGGGGGCGTACAGGGCGCGGGCCAGAGCGCCGATCACGTCGGCGGTGCGCGGACCGAAGCTCAGGATCTCGCTGTCGGCCATGTCGATCACGCGACGGTTCGCACCGGCGGGGGTCTGCGCCACGGCGGGGATCCGCTCGATCAGCCCGTCGATGCCGCCCACGGATTCGAGCCCGTCGGTCATCATCACCAGCACGTCGGGCTGCGCGGCGACGAGGGCCTCGGCGGTCATCGGCTTCATGCCCTCCCACCCGATCTCGGCCGCCACATCGACCCCGCCCACCGCGTCGATCAGCGAGTCGGCCCCGGAGTCCTCTCCGAAGATGTAGTAGACGTTCGCGCTTCCGCGGACGTAGAGGAACAGCATCCGGGCGCGATCGGCTTCGTCGGCGGGAACGACCTCGGCGATCTCCGCGAGCGTCTCGTCGACCGAGGCGTCCAGTCGATCGATGAGCGCTTCCCCGCGGCGAGGCACGCCGAGCGCGGTGGCGATCTCGGTCACGAGTGCGTCGGTGGTGTCGAGCCGACGGTCGCTGGAGATCACGACGACGGCGATGCCCGCGTCGCGCAACTGCTGACGCACCTCCTTCGGGCCGATCGTGGTGTCGGTGAGGACGACGGTCGGGGCCAGCTCGAGGATCGCCTCGGCGTTGAGCGTGTGGCCGGTCTTGGTCACGACGGGAAGGTCTTCGGTGCCGGCGAAGACGGTGGAGGCGTCGCGACCGACGACCTGATCGCCGAGCCCGAGCGCGAAGACGGTCGACGCGATCGTGCCCGAGATGTCGATCGGGAGGATCCGGTCGATATCGGTGATCTCGATCTCGTGGCCTTCGCTGTCGATCACCGTCACAGGCAGCGTCGGAGCGCTGTCGTCGTCGACGGGCTCGATCGCATGGGTCGAGAGGCAGGCAGTGGATGGGCCGATGTGCGCGCGGACGTCGTCGATCAGATCGAGTGCGGCGAGCGGGACGGATGCCTGGGGGCAGTCATCGTCGGCGACGGCGACGGCGGCCGGTGCGGCCGCGCCTCCCGGCTCGGCGCAGGCCGTGAGTCCGACGGCCAACGCGGCGACGAGGAGAAGGGCGGAAGCGCGACGCATTAGGCAAGGCTATCCTAAAACTTGACGCGCGCTGATTCCCCCCTCTACGCTCGGGTTCGGCGGCTTACTTAGCTAAGCCTAACCAAAACCCAACCTTCGCCCGACTGCATTGCGGCACCGCCGGCGCGCGTGTGCTTCTGCGCGCCCGGAGCCGTGGAGAACCGTGAACGCCACAGCCACAGCATCCCCGGGGAGCGCACGCATACGCGTGCTGCTCGCCGCCTTCGTCTCCTTCCTTCTCATCGCCGCCGGCGCCGTGATCGTGCCACCCGCGCACGCCGCCGGCGCGACGGTCACTGCCACGGTCGCCTCCGCAGGCACCTCCGGAGTGAGCGTGCAGGTGCAGGCGAGCGGTCTCCCCGAAGTCGAGGGCGCATACGCGGCGCTCATCGTGAAGGGGACGGAGGCGGGCCTCTCCGGTGGTGGCGGGTACGCCGCCTTCGTGATGCCGACCGTCGCCGGAGGGGCGAGCACGTTCACGCTCGACGCACCGGCCGGCTCGCTGGACCGCACGAAGACCTATGAGGTTCTCGTCTGGCAGAAGCACTCGAACCCGAACGAGACCACGATCTACGGCCGCGGCGACGTCGGCATCTCGGCCGGGCAGTGGGACGCGGTGTTCGGTGCCGCCCCCACGGATCCGGAGACCGACCCCGGTACGGATCCGGGGACCGACCCCGGTACGGATCCGGGGACCGACCCCGGTACGGATCCGGGGACCGACCCCGGTACGGACCCGGGGACCGATCCTGGCACGGACCCGGGCGAGACCCCGAAGTCGGCGGCGATCGAGGTGTTCCTCGCCGACGGCACGACTCCGGCCGCCGGTGTGGCGCTCAAGGCCGGTGACAAGGTCGTCGTGAAGGGCTCGGGTTACGACCCGGCCGCGAACCTCGGGACCGAGGGCCGTGGTGTGCCGATCCCCAAGAACCTCCCGCAGGGGACCTACGTCGTGTTCGGCAACTTCGCCTCGGCATGGCAGCCGTCCACCGGCGCCGCTTCGGCGACGCGATCCTCCGGAGCGCAGACGTGGGCTCTGGCCGAGGGCGTGCTGAACCAGGTTCCCGCGCAGTACCAGAGCGCGATCCGCGCGCAGTGGGTCGACATCGCGGCCGACGGCACGTTCCAGGCGACCGTGACCCTGAAGGATGCCGCGGCGACGCCGGGGTCTTACGGGATCTACACGTATGCGGCCGGTGGCGTGATCAACGCCGACCAGGAGCGCAGTGTCGCCCTGAACTACACCGAGACTCCGACGGTCTCCACAGCCGTGAAGACGGCGACGGCGACGAACGGTCTGACCGTCACGGCCTCCGGGACCAAGCTCGGAGCGATCCCGGGTGCGTACGTCGCGTTGATCGAGAAGGGCACCGAGGCGAACGTCACCGGCAGCGGCGGGTTCCTGGCGATGCAGTACGTGCGCCCGATCTCCGGCGGCGCCTTCACGGTCGACCTGACCGCCGCCGCCGACAAGCTCGACCGCACGAAGTCCTACGAGGTCATCGCGTGGAAGCAGCACTCGAACCCCGATGCGAGCACGATCTATGCACGCTCGACCATCGCCGTCACCGACGCACAGTGGGAGAGCCTGCAGCCGGCTCCGGTCTCGGCGGCGATCGAGGTGTTCCTCGCCGACGGCACGACTCCGGCCGCAGGTGTGGCTCTCAAAGCCGGTGACAAGGTCGTCGTGAAGGGCTCGGGCTATGACCCGACCGCGAATGTCGGTGGACGCGGGATGCCGATCCCCCAGCACCTTCCGCAGGGCACCTACGTGGTCTTCGGCAACTTCGGCTCGACATGGCAGCCTTCGACGGGTGCGGCATCGTCGACCCGATCGGTGGGCGCGCAGGCCTGGGCTCTGGCCGAGGGTGTGCTGAACCAGGTTCCCGCGCAGTACCAGAGCGCGATCCGTGCGCAGTGGGTCGACATCGCCGCCGACGGCACGTTCCAGGCGACGCTGACGCTGAAGGACGCCGCGGCGGCCCCCGGTTCCTATGGGATCTACACGTATGCCGCCGGGGGAGTGATCAATGCCGACCAGGAGCGCAGTGTCGCCCTGAACTACGGCGACACCTCGGTCATCACCTCCACGGTGAAGTCGGCGAGCATGAAGGACGGCCTGACCCTCACGGCTGCGGCTTCGAAGCTCGGTGCGATCACCGGTGCCTACGTCGCTGTGATCGAGAAGGGCACCGAAGGGAGCGTCACCGCAGGCGGCGGGTTCCTCGCGATGCAGTACGTGCAGAAGATCACGGGCGGCACGTTCACGGTGGACCTGACGGCTGCGGCCGACAAGCTCGACCGCACGAAGGCGTATGAGGTGATCGTCTGGAAGCAGCACTCGATGCCCGATGCGAACACGATCTACGCTCGCGGCACCATCACAGTCAGTGACGAGCAGTGGGACGCGCTCTTCCCGGCGGGGCCGACTGTGAGCACGACGGTCAAGGTTGCGACCGCGAAGGACGGCCTGACCGTCGCAGCAACGGCCACGAACCTCGGCGAGATCCCTGGAGCCTATGTCGCCCTGATCGAAGCCGGCACCGAGGGCAACGTGAGTGCCGATGGTGGGTTCCTCGCGATGCAGTACGTGCAGAAGGTCACGTTCGGCGCCTTCGCGGTCGATCTCACGACCGCGGCGAAGAACCTCGACCGCACGAAGTCGTATGAGGTGATCGTGTGGAAGCAGCATTCGATGCCCGATGTGAGCACGATCTACGCCCGCTCGACGGTGACGATCACCCCGCAGCAGTGGGACGACCTGTTCGGCGTGAAGGTGCCGGAGGAGCCGGAGAAGCCGGTCACCCCGACGACTCCGCCCGCGAACGTCCCTGGCGGATCACTCCGCTGGGCGATCTCGTCGTCGTTCACGAACTACATCACGGGTGACATCGCGAAGGGCTCCATCGCGGTCTCCGACGGCGCGACCCGTTCGGGCGGGCAGTTCCAGTTCGGTCAGACCGTCGGCGGCGACTTCGACGTGAACACCGGCCTCGGCAGCGTCGTCTATCGCGGCTCGGTGCGCTTCACCGGTCACCAGGGCGTGCTCGATGTGACCGTGTCGAACCCGCAGATCCGCATCACCTCGGCATCGGCGGCGACGCTGTACGTCACGAGCGGCGGCGCACAGGTGCCGTTCGCGACGCTCGATCTCTCCAACGCGGCGCGCATCGCGGCCAACGGCGCCGTGACCTACACGGCGGCGCCCGCGGCGCTGACGGATGCCGGTCGAGACCGCGTGCTCGCCGGCTACGGCACCGCGCTGAACCCGGTGACATTCACGATCGGCTCCGTCGCGGCGGCGCCGGCCGGTTCGAGCGGAACGGTTGCTGCCGCTGTCGTGAAGCCGAAGACCACCCTCCCTGCTGCCCCGCCGGCGACCGAGGGCATCCAGGCAGACGACGAGAACCTCGCAGCCCTCGGAGCGGGCCAGCCGGCCACGGTGTCGGCATCCGGGTTCCGCGCGAACGAGCAGGGCATCAAGGTCGTCGTGTACTCGACGCCCGTGCTGCTCGAGACGGTGACGGCCGACGCGAACGGCGTCGCGACCTGGTCGGGTGCGCTGCCGGCAAGCCTCGAGGACGGCGAGCACACCCTCACGTTCCAGGGCTCGGTGAACCGCGGTCTCGTGTTCACCCTGAACAGGGCGAACACCACGATCGGTGTGTGCACGGTCGAGGGCGCAACTCTCAAGTGGGGATACAAGGAGTCGTTCCGCACCTACATCGAGGGCATCGCGAAGGGCGGGTGGACGCTGACCGACGTGGCCTACCAGTACCCCGACTACGTGTGGGAGAACGGCACCGGATCGTTCGACGACAAGACCCTCGCGGGCCTCGTGACCTACGGCGGCAGCATCACCTTCACGGGTCACGACGGTGCGCTCAACACGACGCTCGGGAATGCGGCCGTCGAGCTCGCTGGGGACAAGGGCTACCTGGTCTTCGACGTGACCGGTACGACGCAGGGCGGCGAGAGCATCGACCAGAAGGGCGTTCGCCTCGCGGAGTTCGCGCTCGGCGACGCGGCGGTCGTCGACGGCGTGCTGACGCTCGACGCAGTCCCGACCACGCTGACCGAGGCCGGAGCATCCGCATTCGGCACCTACGCCGCAGGCGAGCAGCTCGACCCGGTCACCGCCGTGATCCCGGTGGGCGCGGCCTGCGGCGTCGCGGAGGAGAAGCCCGCCTCCGACTCCGAGGCCACCGCCGCGGTGACCACCGCGACCGAGCCCGCGGCATCAGACGGCGCCCCCGTGTGGCCGTGGATCGTGGGCGGCCTGATCGTCGTCGCCCTCGCGGCGACCGGTGGTGTGCTCATCGCCCGCCGCAACCGCACGGAAGAGACCGCGCAGACGACGACCGAGGTCTAGTCGAGACGCGATACGGACGGCCCTCCCCGCAGCGGACGCGGGGAGGGCCGTTCTTCCGCGATGCCCCGGGTACGCGACACGCGTCTGCGGTGGGACAATGGATGCATGGCCCCCACCGATTCCCACCAGACCGTCGAAGCGACCGTGCGCCGTGTGCCGCGGTACGGCGTGCTCATGGGCATCGGCGTCGTGGTCGGCGTGATCGCCGCCGGCATCCTCACCTGGACCGGCAGCTTCGACGAGTCGCAGGCCCTCGACGTCGTCTACCCGCCCGGTCAGGTGTTCGGCTTCCTGCTGCTGTGGACGGTGCCGATCGGCATCGCGCTCGGCGGCGTCACCGGTCTGATCCTGGAGCGCATCGCCCGCCGTCACGACCGCGTCGTCCGGGTCGACCGCGAAACCGTCGTCGACGAGGACTGACCCCTTCACCTGCCGCCGAGTGCACGGCGTACCGCCGAGTGCACGGCTTCTTCGCGCAGCTATCCCGTGCACTCGCAAGCAATCCGTGCACTCGCGGGGACGGTGGATCCCGGAAGCTGCGGGGGCTAGGCCAGCTCGGCGATCACCGGACGGATCGCGGCGTCGAACGCCACGACGTCGCGGCGCAGACCGTCGGTCACCGCGACCGTGAGCGCCCCGATCCACCAGATGCCGCGCTGCGAGAACGGCAGCACCTGCACGTTGAGCTCGAACGAGTGCGCGCGTCGGCCGACTTCGCGCTCGAACTCCGCGATCGCACTCGCATAGGCGCGGTATGCGTCGCCTCCGGTGTGGCTCTTCATCGAACTCACGTAGCGGTCGTGCGCGGCGCGCGCGTAGAGCAGAGCCGACGTCGCCTGCGGGGCGATGGCCGCTGTGAGCTCCTCCGCACCGTGGGCGGGCAGGGCGACCAGGGTGTCGAACCCGTCGATGAGCTCGAGTGGCACGTCGGAAGGATGCGCGCGCGGCTCGACCGTCATGTCCCAGTAGTCGCGCCACTGGGCCTCGATCGTGGGGGAGGCGTCGACGGCATCCGGCGCGCGGACGGCGAGTTCGCGGAGGCTCGGCAGGTCCTCCGGAACCCGGATGCCGAGGCGCTGCCGCAGCGCGAGCGCGACGAGCACGGGTACGCTCGCGTCTTCGCGGATGAGCCACTGCGGCTTGTCGGCCATGGCCCCATCGTAGGCGGCTCGGGGCTCCGGATCCGAGGTCCGACTTCGCGGAGAGTCGGACCGGCCGTGGGCGGTAGGCTGGAGACGTGGCTGCCTCCCCCACCAATCCCTATTCCGAAGCCGGCGTCGACACCGCTGCAGGTGATCTCGCCGTCGAGCTGATGAAGTCTTCCGTGCGCGCGACGCACGGTCCCGAAGTGCTCGGCGGTGTCGGCGGTTTCGCCGGCCTGTTCGATGCCAGCGCGCTGCGCGACTTCCGTCGCCCGCTGCTCGCGACCAGCACCGACGGCGTCGGCACGAAGGTCGCGATCGCGCAGGCGATCGACAAGCACGACACGATCGGGCAGGACCTGGTCGGCATGGTCGTCGACGACATCGTCGTGGTGGGCGCCAAGCCGCTCTTCATGACCGACTACATCGCGTGCGGCAAGGTCGTCCCGGAGCGGATCGCCGACATCGTCCGCGGCATCGCCCAGGCATGCTCGGCCACCGGCACCGCGCTGGTCGGCGGAGAGACCGCGGAGCACCCGGGCCTGCTCGGCCCCCGC
Source organism: Microbacterium sp. TPU 3598 (assembly GCF_002356155.1). Classification (NCBI taxonomy): domain Bacteria; kingdom Bacillati; phylum Actinomycetota; class Actinomycetes; order Micrococcales; family Microbacteriaceae; genus Microbacterium; species Microbacterium sp. TPU 3598. The sequence continues at coordinate 552,100 of NZ_AP017975.1, forward strand.
GACTACGACGTGGCGGGAGCGGCGACCGGAGTGGTCGAGGCCGATGCGATCCTCGGTGCGGAACTCGTGCAGGACGGCGACGCGGTGATCGCGGTCGCCTCCAGCGGACTGCACTCCAATGGCTACTCCCTGGTTCGTCACATCGTGACCCGCGCGGGCATCGGCTACGGTGACAACGCCGCCGACTTCGGCACGACCTGGGGTGAAGCGCTCCTCGAGCCGACCCGCCTCTACACGCTTCCCCTGCTGCGCCTGATCGAGCAGCTCGGCGGCTCCACGGGCACCGGCGGCGTGCACGCCCTCAGCCACGTCACCGGCGGAGGCATCGCGGCGAACCTCGCGCGCGTGCTCCCGCAGGGCAGTTGGGTCGAGGTCGACCGCAGCAGCTGGTCGCCGAGCCCGGTCTTCCGCGTGCTCAGCGATATCGCCGGGTCCACGCTGGAGTCGGCGGAGGGCACCTGGAACCTCGGCATCGGCTTCCTCGCCGTGGTCGCCGCGGAGAAGAAGGATGCCGCGATCGCGGCGCTGAACGCCGAGGGCATGCCCTCGTGGCAGGTCGGGACCGTCGGCTTCGGGCCGCGTCCGGCCGGCGAGTTCGAACAGGGCGCCAAGGGCGTCGACGGTGGAGCAGTGCGCCTGGTCGGCGCCTACGCGGACGGAGCGAAGTAAGAGCCCATGTGCGGCATCGTCGGAATGGTGGGCTCTGCCCCGGTCAATCAGGACATCTACGACGCACTCCTGCTGCTGCAGCACCGCGGCCAGGATGCGACGGGAATCGCCACCGCCGAGGCGAACGGCGTGATGCACAACGCCAAGGCGCAGGGAATGGTCCGCGAGGCGTTCCGCACCCGCGACATGCGAGCCCTGCTCGGCAACGTGGGTCTCGGCCACGTGCGCTACGCCACCAAGGGCACGGCCTCGAACGAAGAGGAGATGCAGCCGTTCTACGTGAACGCACCGTACGGCATCATCCTCATCCACAACGGGAACCTCACCAACACGCGTGAGCTCACGGCCGACATGGCCAAGCGCGATCGCCGCCACCTCAACTCCTCCAGCGACACCGAGCTGCTGCTCAACGTGCTCGCCGGCGAGCTGCAGAACACGACCTCGACCGTCGACCTCGACCCCGAGCGGGTGTTCGAGGCCGTGGCGCGCACGCACGAGCGCATCGAAGGCGCCTACGCCGTGATCGCCGTCATCGCCGGCTACGGACTGCTCGCCTTCCGTGACCCTTTCGGCATCCGTCCGCTGATCCTGGGTCGTCGTCCCTCGACCGTCCCCGGCGCCGAGGGCAAGGACGAGTGGGTCGTCGCGAGCGAGTCGCTCGTGCTCGAGAACGGCGACTACGACGTCGTGCGCGAGGTCGAGCCGGGCGAGGCGATCTTCATCACCAACGACGGAGAGCTGTTCTCGAAGCAGTGCGCCACGGCCGCCACTCTCGCACCGTGCGCCTTCGAGTACGTCTACCTCGCCCGTCCCGACTCCGTCATGAACGGCATCTCGGTGTACGAGTCGCGTCTGCGCATGGGCGACCGGCTCGCCGACACGATCGCCAAGCACGTGCCGATGGACAAGATCGACGTGGTCATGCCGATCCCCGACTCGTCGCGCCCTGCGGCGATGGAGGTCGCCCGCAAGCTCGGCATCGAGTACCGCGAGGGCTTCTACAAGAACCGCTACGTCGGCCGCACCTTCATCATGCCGGGACAGGCGGTGCGCAAGAAGAGCGTGCGCCAGAAGCTCAACGCCATGTCGACCGAGTTCCAGGGCAAGAACGTGCTCCTGATCGACGACTCGATCGTGCGGGGCACCACCTCCAAGGAGATCATCCAGATGGCGCGCGATGCCGGCGCCGCCTCGGTGACCTTCGCTTCTGCTGCGCCTCCCGTGCGGCACCCGCACGTGTACGGCATCAACATGCCGTCGCGCCACGAGCTCATCGCGCACGGGCGCACGATCCCCGAGATCGCCGAGGAGCTCGGGTGCGATCACCTGGTCTACCAGGAGGTCGAAGACCTCAAGGCCGCGATCATCGAGGGCTCGGCGCTCACCGATCTCGACATGAGCTGCTTCGACGGCCGGTACGTGACCGGCACCGTCTCGGATGAATACCTGGCCTGGGTGGAGGGGTCACAGACCTCATGACGATGCCGAGTGCGCGACCGCTCTGGCAGGGTCGGGCTCTCGCACTCGTGGGGATCGTCCTGGTGGCGTTCTCGCTGCGCTCGGCGGTCGCCTCCCTGTCTCCGGTCATCGACCACGTCGCCGAGGACTTCCCGGTCTCGCCGGTCGTCGTCGGCCTCATCGGTGCCGCACCGCCGGTCTGCTTCGCGATCTTCGGTCTGCTCACGCCGCTGTTCGAGCGTCGATTCGGCCTGGAGCGGATGGCGGTCGCCGCGATCACGCTCATGGCTCTGGGCCTGCTGCTGCGCGGCCTCGCGTTCGATTCGACGACTCTGCTCGCGGCCACCGCGGTCGTGTTCGCGGGCGTCGGCTCGGGCAACGTGCTCCTCCCGCCGCTGGTGAAGAAGTACTTCCCGGATCGGCTCGGGGTGATGATGACCATCTACTCGACCACGATGGCGGTGTCGACGTTCCTGCCTCCGCTGGTCGCCGTGCCGGTGGCCGACTCTCTCGGCTGGCGGGTGTCGCTGGGGATGTGGGGCATCGTCGCGGGTATCGCGCTGGTGCCCTGGGTGGCACTGCTGCTGAAGAACGGCTCGCGGGCGGTCGAGCCGGTGAATCGCGATCCGGTGAAGAACGAGCTCCTGGCCCCCGACCCGACCGACGGCGTCGACGACGTGCAGGATGCGGTGGCCGTCGCGACCGGTCCGATCTCGACCACCCCGGCGAACCGCCGGTACTTCGCCCGGCTGTGGCGGCTTCCGCTCGCCTGGGCGCTCGCGATCGTCTTCGGGGCGTCGTCGACCATGGCGTACGTCTCGTTCGCATGGATGCCGACCATGCTCGTGGACATCGGTGACGTCACTCCGGCGACCGCGGGCTTCCTGCTCTCCCTCTTCGCGCTGATCGGTCTCCCGTGCTCGCTGCTCGTGCCGATCCTCGTCGTGCGCTTCCAGGCGACGCGCCCGCTCTTCTTCGTCGCGGTCGGCGGAGGGCTGGTGGGGCTCGCCGGCTTCCTGTTCGCGCCGACCGTGGCCCTGCCGCTGTGGGTGAGCATCTTCGGCCTCACAGCCATCATGTTCCCTCTGAGTCTGGTGCTGCTCAGCATCCGCGCCCGCACTCCGGAGAGCGCAGTGGCGCTGAGCGGCTTCGTGCAGAGCATCGGCTACGCCATCGCGGCGACTTTCCCCCTGCTGGTCGGACTGCTGCACGAGACGACCGCGGGCTGGCGGATTCCGCTGCTCGTCATCGCGGGTGTGCTGATCGTCGCGATCCCCGCCGGCATCGTCGCGGGGCGGCGGCGCACCGTCGAGGACGAGTGGGAGCACCGGCACGGTCGCTGGTGACACCGTGGGCCGGCGCCTGCGCGACGTCACTCGGCCATGCGTTCCCCGGCGGGGGAGAGCACCCACCAGATGCCGCCGACGCCCTGACCGTTGACGTCTCCTGCGGCGGCATCACCGGCGAAGTAGTAAAGCGGCCAGCCGTTGAGGGTCACCTGAGTGGAGCCGTCGGCCGTGGTGATGGTGCCGACTTCGCCGGTCACGCCTTCGACGGCCGGCGCGTCGCTCTCGACGGTCAGCGGCGGCCAGTTCGTCAGGCACTCGCCGGTGCACGAGCCCTTCCCCGAGCCCTGCGTGTCGTTGTCGAACATGTAGAGCGTCTTCCCGTCGGCGTCGACGACGATCTCGCCGAGATCCGAGTCCGCGGTCATCAGAGTGCCTGAGCCGGACGACGATCCCGAGGTGGGGGCGCTCGATCCGGAGGACTGGCCGTAGGCGCCGCCCGTGTCCTGCGCCCCACCGCCGGAGCTTCCGCCGGTCGACGTGCAGCCGGCGACGACGAACGTCATGAGCAGCGCGGCGACGGCCGCGGTCTTCGAGACTCTCGAGAGCATGGTGAACCTCCTGTGCAGGACCGCGGGTGCGGTCATGGGGTACACGAGAGGCGACGGGGAAAGGTTCAGGGTCCGTCGAGCGCCGATCGCATCAGCACGGTTCCGGAGTCGACGGCACGGATCTCGACGGCGGCGATGTCGGACGCCGGGAGTTCGGTGCCGGCGCTCAGGCGCGCCGTGGTTCCGGGGTGCGCGCGCCAGGTCGACAGCACGCTCTCGGTGCCGTCGTCGCTCACCACCACCAGCGCGTAGGCCCATCCATCCGCGGGCGCGTCGCCTTCGCTGCCATAGTCGCAGATCATGTCGAGTCGGGTTCCCCAGGCGACATCGGTGAGGCTGACGGATGCGGTCAGCGGCGCGTCTCGAAGCTGCTCGAGCGCGATCGTGGTCGACGGTGGACGCAGAGTAGAGATCACGGGCACCGCCACGGTGGCCACCACGATCGCGGCGGCTGCGGCGATGCCGACGATCCGCGCACGGCGACGGCGTCGGGCGCGCTCGGTGGCCAGGGACAGCACGCGCGCGCGGTGCTCCGGGGCCGGAGTCTCGACACCCGCTGCCTGCAGCAGCGATTCCGCCCGCTCGGGGGGTACCCGGGAGAGCAGGCCGGGGATCGGCGTGATCTCGGCGATGGCCGCGCGGCACTCGGCGCACTGCGAGAGGTGCGCCTCGTATTCGGCGCGATCGGCGGCGCTGAGAGCTCCGAGTACGTAGGCGGCATCCCCGTCGGCATAGCGCCCGTGGTCGGCGTTCATCGCGTCACTCCCTTCTCCTGCAGCCCGAGACGCAGCGCGCGCAGGCCGTAGTGCAGCCTCGACTTCACGGTTCCCTCCGGGATCGTCAGCTCGTCGGAGATCTCCGACACGGTGAGCCCTCGGTAGTACGCGCGGATCACGACCTCGCGATGCGCCTCGGAGAGGGCCGAGAGCGCCTCTTCGATGAGGATCGCATCGAAGATGGCGTCTGTCGCGTCTCGCATGGCGGAGTCCGGGGGTTCATCCGTCGTGATCTCCCGGCGGTGGTGGGCGCTGCGCACCTCGTCCACGACCAGGTGTCGGGCGACCGTGTACATCCAGGATCGTGTCGATTCTGGATCGTCGGCGAGGATCCGCGGAGTGCGCCAGGCGCGCAGCAGCGTCTCCTGGACCACGTCGTCGGCACCCGCTCGATCCCCGGTGAGGTGCACGACATAGCGCCAGATCGGTGCCGCATGCGCGTCGTAGAGCGCGCCGAGACGCGCCGCATCATCCTTCGGCATCCGCCACCTCCTTCGGTCCTCTCCGAAGACACGAGACAGCCGGGCGAGAAGTTCATCTGAACCTCGCGCGATGTCATCCCGTGTCCTGAGTATGGACCTCTTCGAGATCGACGGCCTCCCGCTGCATCCGCTCATCGTCCACGCGGTGGTCATCCTCGTGCCGCTCACGGCGCTGGCACTGATCCTCGGCGCCTTCCTGCCCGCCGCGCGCAAGAGGCTCGGCGTCGTCACACCGATCGCCGCGCTGGTCGTGCTGGTGCTCGTGCCCATCACGATGCTCGCGGGTGAGGCGTTGGCGCAGCAGGTGGGACCGGTGCCGGCCGTCGTCCATCATGCGGCTCTCGGCGGGCTCCTGTGGCCATGGGCGCTGGCGATGTTCGTCGTCGCCGCGGTGCAGTGGTGCTGGTGCCGCTTCACCGAGGGGCCTCGCAGGACAGCGCGCATGATTCTGGCCGCATTGGCCGTGGTGAGCGGCGCAGGGAGCACGGTCATAATCGTGCTCATCGGCGAGGCCGGCGCCCGGGCGGTGTGGGGCGGGTGAGAACAGCTTCTGTCGACGTCGGAGGGGCGGCGGTGACGTCGTCTGTCGTGTCTTCGGTCACGTCGGGAATCCGGCTGTATCGATATGTCCCCACGCTCTTCAGCTGGGTCAGCGCCTGGACCAACGCGCGTAGCTCTCTCAGTGGGACAGCCCTCATCGAGATCTCTCGTGTGCCTCTGTCGGCAACGGTGACCTTCATCGTGTTCGCAGGGAGCCATCGGCCCACGGGGCTGACGACGGATTCGTAGTGAAGGATCGAAGAAGCTCGGAAGAGAAGCCGCCTACGGAACAGGATTCCTCGATGGATCTCCACGACCCCGTCGGGTGAGAGGAAGAACCGGGACGGTGCGCGCACGCTCCACAACGCGATGACGATGATCAGAGCTGTGCCTGCTACCACCGACCACGCCGCTCCGATCAACGACTGGACGATGATGATCGCCCCGATCCAGATCGCACCGATGGCGATCACGCCGAAGAGCCTCGACCGCGCGATGAGTGTGCCCTGCCGATGATTCGGGAAGACACTCTGAATCGCTGAAGTCGCTTCTCGGGCCGTGGCATGAGGAGACAAGAAGTTCTGTGGGTCTCCCTCACCCGATCCGCCCGACACGCGCACGATGCTGCGATGAGCCAGACGAAACAGAACGGGCTGCTGCAGATCGAGCAGGGTGATGTCAGCGCAATCGATCGTGCGCGTCCTGGTCGACAGCAGTCCCTGTCGGGTCTCGATCAGTTCCGCCGTCCGCCGGATCCGGAAGTTCGACATCTCCACCATCCTGGAGATGACCCCTGTCGCGATCGCCAGCGCACACGTGCCTGCCAGGGCGACCACCATCATCGCGACCGGCAACCGGATCAGTCGTTCCCAGAGAAAGAGGGAAGTCTGAATGATGTCGCGTTCCAAGAACTGCGAGAGCAATCCGATCGCGGCGATGGCGAGGGGGAAGATGACGTACCACCGCGAATGCGTGAAGGCGTACAGCCAGATCTCGGCGCCCGTGAACTCCTCCGTGTCGTCGAAGAAGTCGACATCGCGGGCGCCCGCCTCGCGGGAGCTTTCGATATGGGTGCGGAGTTCTGCGATCGCCGCAGGGGCGAGTGCTCTGAAATGGATGTCGTTCGCCTGCCCCGTACCGTGGGCGACTCGGAGTTCGGATCGCCCGAACAGGCGCAGAAGCCAGGGGGTTTCGACATAGACGCCCCGCACACTCGACCAGGGCACCTGCAGCGAACTCGAGCTGACATAACCTGACCGGTACGTGAGCTCGGATTCGAGGGGCTGATACGTCGTGCTCCGCCACTCGGCAACCGCGAAGACGAGTCGCACGACGAACCCGACGAGCAGGATCAGATACACCACGAGTGGCACGGGCTTGCCGACCAGTGCGCTGATGAGAAGGGAGACGGCGGTGCCGACGATGCCGCCGAGGAGGGCGCGAACACCGACGATCGCGATCATGACGCGGCTGTTCCTTCTAACCATGAGCATCGGGAGCATGGGCCGATCGGACTTCGCGTTGCAGATCGATGAAGGCGTCGTCGGTGACACCGTCGATGTCGACGTACGATCCGGGAACCCGCAATCGGACCTTCACGAGCCCGACGGACCGCATGATCGGTCCCTGGCGCCGCTCGACGATCAGGATCTGCTGCATCGGCAAGAAGTTCTCTCGCTGGAAGACGACGCCCTCCGAGGTATGGATCCCGTCAGAGGAGACGGAGTATCGAAAGCTCCGCACAGCAGCCGGCGTCAGCCAGGTGAGCTCGATGAGCGCGACGACTATGGCGAGTCCGAGGACCGCGAAGACGATGGGGATCCGCATCGCAGGGATGCCGAGCACGAGCCCGACTGCAGCGATGAGGAGTATCGCCCAGAGTATTGCGCTCCGCAGAACGGCGACGACCACGGCCTTCGGTGCCAGTTGCATCAATTCGCTTTCGGTCTCGCGATGAGTTCTGTCTCGCGATGAGGCGGGCGGGAGGGGGTCGCGGATGCGCCTGGCGCTACGCGGAGCGCGGCGGTGCGGTGGACGAGCGCACGATGAGCTGAGGGTCGGTGGAGGGCATCTCGCCGACCGCATCGTGTCCCTCGATCTGAGCGATCACCCGGAGCGCGGCCGCGCGGCCCATCGCCTCGAAGGGTTGGCGGACCGTGGTGAGCGCGGGGGAGGCGTAGGCGGCGAGGGCGATGTCGTCGACGCTCACCACCGAGACGTCGTCGGGAACGCTGCGACCGGCCTCGTGCAGCGCGCGGATCAGTCCGAACGCCATCTCGTCGCTGCTGACGAACACGGCCGTGGCCTCGGGGATGGCCGCGATCGTGCGACCGGCGCGGTAGCCCGACTCGGGCGTCCAGTCGGCGGGGATCAGCGGCGGGGGAACGATTCCGCGGTCGCGGAGCGTCTGTTCCCACGCCTCGCTGCGCTGCTGCGTCTCGGTCCAGTAGTCGTCGCCGGAGACGTGCCAGACGGTCTTGTGCCCGAGATCGAGCAGGTGCTCGACGGCGAGACGCGCGATCGCGCGCTGGTCGACGGCGAGAGGGGCGTCTTCGTCGAGAGAGGTGCGCTCGCTGCGGGTTGCGGGGGTGCGTTCGGTGCGCGCCCGCATGGCCGGACTCTCGAGCTCGACCGGCACCCCGAGGATGATGCCTTCCGCGCCCTGACGCTCCAGCCGGTCGAAGGCCTCCAGGAACGCCTCGGCCGACGCATGGTCGGCGACGGCCGCCGTCGAGACGGTGTATCCGTTCGCCGCAGCCGCCTGCTGGATGCCGACACCGAGGGCCGCTGACGAGTATCGGTCGGTCGAGACGACGATCACACCGAGCACACGGGTGCGGCCGGAGGCGAGGGATGCGGCGGCGGCGTGCACGCGATAGCCGAGCTCTTCGACCGCTGCGAGCACGCGCCTGGCGGTGTCGGGGCGCACGTTGTCCTGCCCGGACATGACGCGCGACACGGTCTGCGTGGAGACTCCGGCGAGCTGGGCGACATCGACCTGGCTGGGGGCGCGGTCGTCTCTCGGGCGACGAGGTGACATGTGCTCAATGGTAGCGATCAATCGGCGTGAATCCAGGAGGCGGCGAGTCGTGTGATGCGATAATGTGAACGCAAACACTCGTGCTTGGAGCGCTATGTCTGACCTTCTCGCCTCGGCTCTCGACGACTCTTCCGTCGCCGTCGACGCCCCGGCCGCCGCGTCGCCGATCGGCGCGCCCACCATGACCTGGCGCGACGGGGAGATTCTCCGCGACGGCGCCGCCCACCGCATCCTGGCGGGCTCGATCCACTACTTCCGCGTCCATCCCGACCAGTGGGAGGACCGCCTCCGTCGACTCGCCGCGATGGGCGCGAACACGGTCGACACGTATGTCGCCTGGAACTTCCATGAGCGCGTCGAGGGGGATGCGCGCTTCGACGGCTGGCGCGACATCGAGCGCTTCATCCGCCTCGCCGGAGACGTCGGACTCGATGTCTTCCTCCGCCCCAGTCCCTACATCTGCGCCGAGTGGTCCAACGGCGGCATCCCGTTCTGGCTGTCGGGGCGGGTCGCGGCGCTGCGCACCAGCGACGCCGGCTTCCTCGCGGCGGTCGATGCGTGGTACGACGCGCTGATCCCCCGCCTCGTTCCGCTGCAGGCGTCGCACGGCGGACCGATCGTCGCGATCCAGATCGAGAACGAGTACGGCTCGTTCGGCAGCGATTCCGCCTACCTCGCACACCTGCGCGATGGGCTCCGTCGCCGCGGGATGGTCGAGATGCTCACGACCGCCGACGGCATCACCGGCGACATGATCGAGCACGGCAGTGTGCCGGGTGCGATGGCGACCTTCACCTTCGGTACCGGCGTCGCGCGGGCGGTCGAGCTGCGTCGCGAGGGCGATGCGCTCATGTGCAGCGAGCTGTGGGGCGGCTGGTTCGACCACTGGGGCGAACGGCACCACGTGCGCTCCGCCGCGAGCACCGGCGGCACGATCGCGGAGTTGCTGGCTGCGGGCGGATCCGTGAGCCTCTACATGGCGCACGGCGGCACGAACTTCGGCCTCTGGAACGGGGCGAACCATGACCAGGTGCTGCAGCCGACGGTCACCAGTTACGACTCGGATGCACCGATCGGCGAAGACGGCACGCTGAACGAGAAGTTCCATGCGCTGCGGTCGATGTTCGCGCCGTTCCATGCGGGTGAGCTCCCTCCGATCCCCGCCGATCCGCAGCGGCAGAGCGCCGCGACCGCACCGCTCGAACCACGGGTTTCGCTGGGGGAGCTGATCGCGACTCTCCCCGTGACCGGCGACGTCTCGCCGCGACCGCGCACGTTCGAAGAGCTCGGTGCTGAAGACGGTCTGGTCGCGTATCAGGCGGACGTGTCTTTTCCCGCCGAGGCCGTGCTCACGATCGACGGACTGCATGACCGTGCCGTGGTGTCCCTCGACGGGCTGCGGCTCGGCGTGCTCGAGCGCGATGGCGATACCTCGCTCTCCCTGCCCGTAGGCGGCGGCGCCGGGCGGCTCACGATCGTGGTCGAGAGTCTCGGGCGCATCAATTACGGTCCGTACACGGGTGAGGGCAAGGGCATCATGCGCGGCGTGATGATCGGCCGCCGGCTCGTCAACGGGTGGACGCATCGCCTCATCCCGCAGGATGCTCCTGCCGTGACCGCGCATTCGGCGACTACCCACTTGGCGACTCCCCGCTCGGCGGCTTCCGGCTTGCCGGCGGACGCCTCCGACGGCCTCGCCGTCGCCTCGTTCGACGTCGCCGAGCCGCTCGATGCCTGGCTGGCGTTCCCCGCGGGATCGAAGGGGATGGTCTGGCTGAACGGGTTCCTCCTGGGGCGGTACTGGAAAGTCGGACCGCAGGAGACGCTCTACGCGCCGGCACCGCTCTGGAAGGTCGGCCGCAACGAGATCGTGGTGCTCGATACCGATGGCCTTGGATCGAAGGTCGAGATCCGTGAGGAGCCCTCCTTCGGAGAGACCGAGGAGTTCATCGGCTCCTGAGCCGGAACGTCAGAAGAGCCGCCTCGCACCGTGTGCGCGGGGCGGCTCTTCTCGTTTGTGGCGGATGACTTTTGGCCAATGTTTGCGCTCGCTTATAACGGAGCCTTGATATACCAGACTCCGTCTGCATATTGTGATAGCGCAAACATCGAGGTGTGTCATCGATGATCATCTGCGACGCATCGGGGCGTCTGTGCTCCCGGACGTCGCTCCGACCGAGAGGCAAGACGTGTCGAAACCTTCCCGACCGCCCCGCGCGGCCGTCGCCCTCAGCTCCCTGCTGGCGACGGCGCTCGCGTTCGGCGGCGTGCTCATCCAGGCGCCGGCTGCGCAGGCTGCCGATCTGATCCCCGTCCCCAAGACCGACTACCGCCTGCACGGGGTGTCGAGCGAATCGGACCCCTACCCGGCTCCGCCATCGGTCGACGGCACGGCGCTCGCCGCCTTCGATGGTGATTTCGGTACGCAGTGGGTCTCGCGCTACACGGAGAAGGCGCCGTTCCCGCACTGGCTGTCCATCGACCTCCAGCGCTCCGTCTCCGTCAAGGCGCTCGACTACTCGGGCAAGCTCGGACAGCGGATCGACGCGAAGAATGTCGAGGTCTACGTGACCGACGACGCCCAGGCTGCCACCCTCTCGCCGGCGGACGGCGGGTGGGGGGCCGCGGTCGCGACGGCGACCCTGCACGCGCCGACGTCGAACAGTGAGAAGCAGCGCATCTCGCTCGACACCGCGGTCGAGGGTCGGTACGTCGCGCTGCTGATCATCGATGCGCAGGACATGACCGGCAATGGTGCCGGTGGGGGTGAGATCGAGATCCTGTCGGACCAGGAGCTGCCTCCCATCGTCACCGAGCCGGAGGTCCCCGACACCGACGAGAAGGTCGAGATCGCCGACGGCGGCACGACTGCGGTCGTCTCGACCGAGTTCCCCCGCATCGCCGAGTACCGGGTGGGGGACGACAGCATCACCGGGCAGCGCACCTCCGCGAAGACCTGGTCCGTGAACGGGACGAGCTACCCGTCGGAGACCACCTCGACCTCCTCCGCGACCGGAGTCGACTACGTGTCGAAGCTCACCGGCATCGACGTCACGGTGCGCAGCAGCATCCGCGTCGCGAAGAACGGCACCGTCGGGTTCGAGGTCACCGCCGTCGAAGGCTCGGCCACCGTGACCTCGCTCGGGCTCCCGGACAACGCGTTCCTCTCCGCGAGCGCTGCGGACGGCGGGGCGGCGCTGGATCGCACGGTGATCAGTCCTGACAGCACCAAGAACGCCGACGAGCACATCGCGGTGAACGCATCCACGGCGACCGGCCAGAAAGGGGCGGCATTCGCGTTCCTCGGCAACGGAGCGCTGGTCGGCAGCGTGATCACCAATGCGACGACCCAGGCCTCCGGGGGGACCGCCTCCTGGAACACCCGCCTGACCACGCGCGTGACCGAGGCATCGGGGCGCACGGCCGAGATCGGATCCAGCGCCTGGCTGGTTCACCCCACCACCGCCGTCGACAGCCGCGTCACCACCTACGCCCTGCCCCAGGTCACCGTCCTCCTCGCCGCCGACCGCAACGGCGACGCGACCGTCGACTGGCAGGACGCGGCGATCCGCTATCGCGAGGTCGACACCCCGCGTCTCGGTGCCGACCGGGTCGCGGAGCGTGTCGTCAGCCGCATCCCCTTCAATTTCGCGTCCAGTGCGACGAACTACTTCGACCTCGTGCTCGACAACACCAAGCGCATCGCGAACCAGACCGACGGCCTCGGCCAGTGGGTGCTCAACAAGGGCTACGGCAGCGAGGGCCACGACTCGGCGAACACCGACTACGGCGGAAACTACAACGAGCGTGCCGGAGGTCTCGACGACCTGAACACCCTCGTCGACGAGGGCGCGAAGCTCAACGCCGACATGAGCGTGCACGTCAACGCCACGGAGATCTACCCCCAGGCCAACGCCTTCGACCCGGCGATCCTCGACGGCGGCGCCCCGTACAAGAAGGGGTGGGCATGGCTCGACCAGTCGTACTACATCAATCAGCAGGCAGACCTCGGCACGGGTCGTGTGCTCGATCGTTTCCAGCAGCTGCGTGACGAGGTACCGGGGCTCAGCGGTGTCTACATCGACGTCTACTACTCCAACGGCTGGGTCGCCGAAGAGCTCGCGGACGAGCTGAACGGCATGGACCTCGAAGTCGCGACCGAATGGGGCGACAAGTTCGTCGACAACACGGTCTGGTCGCACTGGCCGAACGACCTCGCCTACGGCGGCAAGGACAACAAGGGCATCAACTCCACCATGGTGCGCTTCATCCAGAACGGACAGGCCGACATCTGGAACGACGACGCCCTGTTGGGCCAGCAGCGGCTGATCGACGCCGAGGGATGGCAGGGCAACCGCAACTGGGACGGCTTCATGGGCAACATCTGGACGCAGAGCCTGCCGACGAAGTTCCTGCAGCACTTCGATCTGCTCACGTACGAGGCGGGTGCCGAGGCGACGCTGACGGATGACGTCGCCGTGCGCATGGACGGAAGCACCAGGGTCGTCACGATGGACGGGGCGACGGTGCTGCGAGGCGACTCGTACCTGCTGCCGTGGCAGTCGCTGGAGTCGAACGAGCAGGCCGGGTCGCCCGTCGACGCCGACAAGATGTACTTCTACTCCGCATCCGGCGGCGAGAAGACGTTCGGTCTCACCGACGCCTTCCGCGGCAACACGGCCTTCGACGTCTTCGAGCTCGGCGACCAGGGACGCGTCAAGGTCGGCACGGTCAACGCGACGGGCGGTGAGCTCACGCTCACGGGAGACAAGGGCACGGCCTATGTCGTGGTGCCGCAGGGCGGGGCGCAGCGCGCAGCCGTCGACTACCACGACGCCGGTCTCGATGACCCGGGTTTCAACTCCGGTTCGCTCGACGTCTGGAACCCGCGAGGCGAGGTGACGATCGAGCGCACGGATCAGGGAACGGCGAAGACCGAGTCCCGCGGCGACAACATCGCTGTGCTCGGCGCTGCCGCATCGTCCATCACCCAGACCGTCACCGGCCTGAAGCCGGGAGAGCGGTACTCGTTCTCGGCCCAGGTGCAGATCGAGCCGACGGCGACGAGAGACGTCACGGTGGCGGTCGACACGGGGAACGGGGTCGTTCCGGCCACCTGGAACCTCTCCCCGACGGAGAACCGCATGGTGTCGGACTCGAAGGCCGGGCTGGGATACCAGCGAGGATCGGTCTCCTTCCTGGCACCGGCGTCCGGTCAGGTGGATGTCTCCGTGTCCGCCGTGGCGGGTGAGCCGAAGGTGCGGGTCGACAACGCGCGCATCATGCGCGATACGACTTCGCCTCGTTCCGAGGGCACCGTCTACTCGAACGACTTCGAGGGCAACCAGGCCGGCTGGGGGCCGTTCGTCTTCGCAGGCGACCCCGGCGGCATCCGCACGAGCATCTCGCGCCGCAACGAGCCCTACACGACGAGCGAATGGCGGAACACCGCCATCCCGTTCGACTCGGGGGCACTGGCCGGGCTCGCGGTCGACTCCACCCTGTCGGGGGATCACTCGCTGATGTCGCACTCGGAGTACAGCGGTCTGATATATCGCACCGACCCGACGCTCGTGCCGTTGCAGGCAGGGCACTCCTACCGGATCGGCTTCGACTACCAGGCCGGGGCGAGCGGAGCATACCGCTGGCTCACCGGGACGGATTCCGTGGCGGGTGGCAAGGTCACGTCGACCACGCTCAGCCGCACGGGGATCACCCAGGCGCTGGAGACGGCACAGTTCTCGCAGGACGTCGTCGTCGGATGCGGCGACTACACCTGGGTGGGACTCGAGCGGGTGGGAGGGCCGGAAGTGGACTTCGTGCTCGACGACTTCACCGTCATCGACCTCGGTCCCACCACCGGCGGCACCCCGTGCGCGACCGTGTCGGGCGAAGCGGGCGTCCTGAGCCCCGGTGCGCAGACCGCGTTCACGACCACCTTCACGAACAGCGAGTCCATCGCCGTCGAGAACATCGGCGTGCAGCTCGAGCTGCCGGAGGGGTACGCGGTGGAGGTCGCCGACGGCTCATCGAACCTGTTCGAGACGGTCGCTCCCGGGGACAGTGTGGACACCACGTGGCTGATCACCGCGCCGGCAGCCGCAGCCGGTACGGGCATCGGAATCGGGATCGCGGCGACGTACCTCGCGGATTGCGACGTGCGCACCGTCCGCACGACGCAGGAGGTGTCGGTGTCCTCGCGGGCACGCATCCCCAACTCGCAGATCACGGTGTCGGCGAGCTCCGAGGAGACAGCCGGTGAAGACGGCGCCGCCGCCAACATGATCGACGGCAACGCCGGCACCTTCTGGCACAGCCGATGGAGCGTCGACGCGACCTCGTATCCGCACGTGATGACCTTCGATCTCGGTGCCGCCGAGAAGATCGACGGCATCTCGTACCTGCGTCGCAACGCGAACCAGAACGGGCCGATCAAGGGCTATGAGGTCGCGGTCTCCGCGGACGGGCAGGCGTACACGCCGGTCACGTCGGGGGAGTGGCAGAACCTCGCCGACTGGCAGGACGTGGACTTCGCCGAGACCACAGCCCGCTACATCCGGGTCACCGCGACCTCATCGATCTCGGGGACGCAGTTCGCCTCGGTGGCCGAGATGGCCGTCTACGGCTCCTCGGCTCCGCAGGCGGGCCATGCGCCCGCGACGCGTCCGGCCGACGACCTGAGCGCGTGCAACCCGGCGATCGATCCGAAGATCGGTCTCGACACCGACTCGGTGCGCGCCGGGGAGACGGTGGGCGTCGCGCTCACGGGCTTCGGTCCGCGCTCGACGGTGTCGGTGTGGCTCGACGGCGCGAAGCTGACGGATGCGACGGTCGATGAGAAGGGCGCGCTGTCGACGAGACTGCTGATCCCCACCGACGCCTCGCTCGGGAAGCACCGGGTGATCGTCCAGGACGCGTCCGGTGCGGAACTCGCCAGCGCTCCGTTGAAGGTCAAGAAGGCGAAGCCGGGGAAGAAGGCGACCGTCACGGCCTCCATCGGCTCGGTGGTGGCGGGAGGGAGTCTGACCGTGCAGCTGAGCGGGTTCGAGCCGGACGCGGTGGTGCAGCTGTGGCTGCATTCCGAGCCGGTGCGGATCGGCGAGGTGACGGTGTCCGCCGACGGCGACGCCGTGGCCACGGTCTCGATTCCCGCGGCGACGCCGGCTGGAGCCCACGCTCTCGTCGCGACCGACGCCCAGGGCGTGGAGCTGGCGCGCGGGGACCTCACGGTCACGGCCGGTGCTGCCGCTAGCGCCGGTGGCCTCGCGACGACCGGTGCAGACGGAGCCATCTGGGCAGGGGCGGCGGTCGCCGGTCTGGCCGCGATCACGCTCGGCCTCGTCCTCTGGCTGCGGAGACGCCGACTGAGCTGACGCACCGCCCGAACGGCCCGGAGTGCTCCTCCGGGCCGTTCGCCGTCTCTACCGCGCCCCGCCCCGCGTCCGCCCGCCCCGCCCCGCGTCCGCCCGCCCCGCGTCCGCCCGCCTCGCGTCCGCCCGCCTCGCGTCCACCCGCCCTCGCCCCGCGTCCACCCGCCTCGCCCCGCCGAGTCCACGGCTCGTTGTCGAGTGCACGGCTTGTACGCGTGGAGATTCCGTGCGCTCGCCAGCTTCCCGTGCGCTCGCTGAGCCTCCGACCCGGCTTGCCCTCCGACGCCGCACACCCCGCAGCCCCCGCACACCCCGCAGCCCCCGCACACCCCGCAACCCCCGCACACCCCGCAGCCACGCAGCACCGCACATCCACCGCGCGCAGACGTCCGCCCTCGGCCGATGGGCCGAGGGCGGACGTGAGGGATGAGACGGGGGATCAGCCCTTGACCGCGCCGGCGGCGAGACCGGAACGCCAGTACTTCTGCAGGGCGAAGAACAGCAGCACGAGCGGGATGACGCCGAGCAGGGCGCCGAGCATGACCGCACCCTTGTCCGGGGCGAAGTAGCTCACCATGCCGTAGAGACCGAGGGTCACCGGCTTCAGATCCTGACTCGAGATCATCATGAGGGGAAGCAGGAAGTTGTTCCACGTCGCGACGAAGATGAACAGGAAGATCGTCACCATCGCCGGCCCCAGCAGGCGCATCACGATCGTGAAGAAGATGCGGGCCTCGCCGGCGCCGTCGATGCGAGCCGCTTCGAGCAGTTCGGTCGGCACCGACGACTGGGCGTAGACCATGCCGAGGAAGACACCGAACGGAGACACCGCCGAGGGGATGATGATCGCCCAGACGGTGTTGGTCAGTCCGAGCGCCTGGAACTCGATGTACAGCGGCACCGTCAGCAGCGCCACCGGGAGCAGGAGCCCGGCCATGATCACGCCCACGGCGATGCGCTTGCCGGGGAACGCGAACTTCGCGATCGCGTAACCGGCCATCACGGCGAACAGGGTGCCGATGACGCCCGCACTCACCGAGTAGAGCATCGAGTTGCCGACCCAGCGCCAGAACAGACCCTGGGTCCAGTTCATCAGGCTGTCGTAGTTGGTGCCGAGGTTCCAGTCGGCGAACCAGAAGCCGAAGGTCGAGGTGAGGTCGGTGTTGTTCTTCGTGGAGGCGACGATGAGCCAGTACACCGGCACCAGGAAGTACAGCGTCGCGATCACGAGCGCGATGATGCCGAACGCGCGCGCGACCGGGGTCGGGGCGATCGAGGGCGGCGGAGCATCCACGTCGCGCGGGCGACGGGGGCGTCGGCGCGTGGATGGCTCGGTGGTGATGAGGCGCGTGGTGGTCATGCGTCGCCCTTCCGGCGCTGCAGCAGCGCGTACACGATCGCGAGCACGCCCGCGATCAGAGCCATGAGCAGGGAGTATGCGGATGCCGGGCCGCTGCCGGACGGTGAGATCTCGCCCATCATCGTGTTGTAGGTGAGCATCATCGGGGTGAAGTCCTTGCCCATCCACGAGTTCGCGGCCTGCAGCACCACCGGCTCGTTGAACAGTTGGATGGTGCCGATGATCGACAGGAGCACGGCGAGCAATGCGGCCCCGCGCACCAGCGGTACCTTGATGCGCATCGAGATCTGGAATCCGGATGCGCCGTCGAGGCGTGCCGCCTCATAGAGGTCGCGCGGAACAGCCTGCAGCGCCGACAGGAAGATCAGCATGTTGTAGCCCGTGTAGGTCCACGTCGTCATGTTCGCCATCGAGAACAGGATCGTGCCCGGTGCCATGAAGTCGGTGCCTTCGGGGAGGAAGGGCAGGAAGGGCGACACCTCGGGCGTGTAGAGGTAGAGCCACATCATCGCCGCGATGATGCCGGGAACCGCGTACGGGAGGAAGAACGAGAGCCGGAAGAGCGTGGGACGGCGCACGATGAACGAGTCCAGCAGCAGGGCGAGGCCGAGCGCGACGAAGATCATCACGGGGATCTGCAGTGCGGCATAGAGGACGACGCGACCCATGCCCGTCCAGAACGCGCCGTTGGTCGCGGCGGTGACGAAGTTCTCGAGACCGACGAACGTGTCGACGAGTTCGCCGCCGCCGTAGAGTCCGTCTCCTGACGGCACCTGCGCGAAGAACGACGAGCGGATCGACACGATGATCGGCACCAGGAAGACCAGCACGAACAGCACCGCGAACGGTGCCATGAACAGCCATCCGGTGAGACCTTCGCGTCGGGTCCCGAACCGGCGCCGGCGGGTGGGATCCGCGGGGATGCGCGATGTCGGCGCCGGTGCCGCACCTCGCGTTTCGGTCACTGTGACCATGGTGTCGCCTCTCGAGGTCAAGACGACGGCGGAGTGCACGATTGCGCGTGCACTCCGCCGTCGATCATCCGATGATGCCTTCTCGTCGACTCACTCTGCGACCGGGAGGCCGAGGTCCTTCAGGGAGGAGACGGCGGTGTCCTGCGCGGTGGTGAAGATGTCGGCCACCGATGCCGTGCCGGCGACGGCCGCAGCGGCGGTCTCGTTCATCTTCGACAGCGTCGAGAAGCCCGGTGCGTAGGGGAAGTCGGGGTTCAGATTCTCGGTGGCCGTGCTCAATTCGGCGAGCACATCCTGACCGCCGAACTGGCGGAGCATCTTCTCGGGGGTCTCCACGTCGCCCTTGGCGGCGACGACGAGGCCCTGCGATGCGAGGTCGTCGACCTGCGTGTTGAACCAGTCGTTGAACTCCATCGCTTCGGCGGGGTATTCGCAGCCCTTCATCACCGAGACGCCGGAACCGCCGTCAGGGCCGCTCATGGCACCCGCGCCGAAGTCGGGAAGCTGGGCGACGCGCCACTGCCCTTCGGCCGGTGTGCCGTCGAGCGAATCGAGGAGGAACCCGGCCTCCCACGCGGCTCCGACGTGGCCGATGAGGCTGCCGTCGTTGAGCGCGGCGGTGAAGCCCTCGCCCCAGCGCTCGGTCGCCAACGTCTGCTTGCCGTCGAGCAGGCCCTGCCAGAACGCGGCGACCCGCTCGGAGCCTGCGCCCTCGGCGTCGACCTTCCACTCGTCACCGGCGGTGCTGAACCAGGTGTCGCCGGCCGCGGCCGACTGGGCGGAGAGCCAGTTCTGAGCCTCATCCGGTGTGAACGCGGTGATGTACTTGCCCGCGGCGGCCGCTGCGGCGGAGTCGGCCGTGAGGTCGTCGAGCGTCTTCGGCGCGTCGAGGCCCAGCGCCGTGAACTCGGCCTCGTTGTAGAAGTAGACGAGGGGCCCGGTGTCCTGCGGGAGGCCCACGATGGCGTCGCCGACCTTCATGCCGCTGAACGCACCGGCCGAGAAGTCGTCCTCGTACTTCTTCGCCTCGTCCGCGACGTCCTGCAGCAGTCCCTTGACGAACAGCTGCGGGACCTCCGAGTAGCCCGTCTGCGCGAGGCAGGGTCCGTTGCCGGCCTTCACGTCGGTCTCGAGCTTGAGGATCAAGTCGCTCGACTTGCCGTCGAACTTCGTCGCCTTCACCTGGATGTCGGGGTGTTCGGCGTTCCAGCGGTCGACGATCTCGGAAGCGGGGGTCATGCCCTCGCCGTCGGGCAGGCGGTGCAGGTACTCGATCGTGATGGGCTCGTCGCTGGCGCCACTGTCACCGGAGTCGCCGGATGAGCAGGCTGCGAGGCCGAAGGCCGACACCGCGCCGACCGCGACGATCGCGGCGGTGCGGGTGAAGCGAGGGGTGATTGCCATGCTGTTCTCCTCTTTGAGGTCATGTTCCTGCGGATCGCCCTGGGCGGGGGTGACGCCGAGGCGCCGTCGATCACAAGCACATCCAACCACAGAATGTTTGCGCTCACAACCGACAAAAGAAGTCGGTGACGCTTATACTCGGCCTCATCGAGGGAGCGCTGACATGCTCTGACACGCACACGCCGACCGTCGGTTTCGCGGCGATGCCCCGATCCACCGGAGAGGACATCTGCCGATGACACGAAGCCCGCTCGTCCTGATGAACGATTGGGTCTCCGCGATGCCTCCGCGAGCGTTGGTCGAGACCGCGCTCCGCGAAGG
Source organism: Microbacterium sp. TPU 3598 (assembly GCF_002356155.1). Taxonomy (NCBI): domain Bacteria; kingdom Bacillati; phylum Actinomycetota; class Actinomycetes; order Micrococcales; family Microbacteriaceae; genus Microbacterium; species Microbacterium sp. TPU 3598. The sequence goes on from NZ_AP017975.1 coordinate 572,391, forward strand.
CTACGACGGGGTGGAGCTCTGGCTTCCCTCGGAGTCGAGCGCCCGGCGCGAGCTCGTCGCGGCGATAGACGAGACCGGTGCGCCGGTCTCGTTGCTCGTCGGAAGCGTCGAATCCGATCCTGAGGCGCACCGCCGCGCGCTCGCGCTCCAATTGGATGCCATCGGTGCCGAGGGCATCGCCCCGCTGCACATCACCCTGCACGCCGGTCGGGACCACTGGAGGGAGCGGGACCTGGACGCGCTCGCCGGCTGGATCGTCGCCGAGCGCGAGCGGACGGGCATGGACATCCTGGTCGAGACGCATCGTGCGCGGATGCTCCCCTCCGCGCACTCCTCGGCGCGATTGCTCGAGAGGCATCCGGGCCTCCGGCTGACGCTCGACGTCTCCCACTGGATGGTCTCCGCCGAGTCGCTGTTGCAGGATCAGCCCGAGGCCATGGCGCTGGCTGTCAACCGCGCCGACCATATCCACGCACGATTCGGACACGCGCAATCCCCCCAGATCGATGACCCGCGATCTCCGCGATGGGCGTCCGCTGTCGAGGTGCAGTGGGGATGGTGGGACCTCGTCGTCGACCGTCTGCGCTCCGAGGGCCGTCGCCCGACTTTCCTGGCGGAATTCGGACCGTCGGACTACGCGACGCCGGACCCGCGGACGGGGCTGCCGCTCGGTGATCCCGCCGCACTCAATCGCTGGATCACCGGGCAGATTCGTGGCCGCTACGCCTCCGACGAGTGATCGCGAACTCCGGGCCGATGCGGAGCGGTCTCTGAAGCGATGCATGTTTGCGCTCACAAGCCCCATGTGAGGACATCCACGGTCGATCCAGTGCGCGCGGGGAGACGATCATGCACGGTGGGTGTGGATCTCATCACCGACGCGGATCACGCCACCACCCGGGGGTCGGCCGTCGTCCGACGGTGCCCAGCCGGGCAGGAGCAGGCGTCCGAGGGTCGGCTCCTGCTGGGCGAAGGCGCTCGTGAGGGTGGTGAGCACCTTGGCATCCCGCACGCCCGTGTCCGGGTTCGCGTGGGTCGCGAGGCAGCGCACGATGGGGCCGGCGGCCTGGAAGGCGACGTCGCCGACGCGCACCTGGCCGGTCCACTCGAGCTCGCTCCAGGGAGAGGCGTCGTCGATCACCACGTTGGAGCGGAAGCGTCGGTCGTCGACGTTCGTCCCGAGGGCTTCCCCCAATGCGCGAACGCTGGCTCGGCCGTGAATCGAGACGTAGCCCCGCGGGCGGTCCTGGAAGCGCGACGTCTCCCCGTCACCGACGAGCGCGAGCGGGAGTCGGCCGGGGCGTCGCAGCCGACGGCCCTCGGGGGTCGCGAGGACGAAGTCGGTGACGGCATCGGTCAGCTCGCGCCGTCCGCCGTCGTCGAGGGTCGCCTCGACGAGCACCGAGCCGGCGTGTTCGATGCGGATGCGTCGGGTCTCGTCGTCATAGCTCGTGCGCAGGGCGGCGAGCGCGGGAAAGTCCTGGAGGGCGAGCCCCTTGGCCTTGGGCCAGTAGTCGAAGCCGTCGCGGTCCTCCGGCTCGGCGGCATCCGCGAACCGGAAGGCGAGCACGCGATCGCCGGTGATCCGGCCGTCGGGCTGCACGGTCAGGGAGTCCCGACGCTCGGGGGTGAGTCCCTTGATCGGGTGACGGTAGAGGGCGACGACGTGTGCCATGAGGAGATCCTCTCAGCTGGCGACGTCGGGGCATGACAGACGGTGCTCTGTCGCTGAGCACATCAGCTCAGCGCCAGAGCACGACGAAACACCCGCACGGGGTGCGGGTGCGACGAACAGAGGGGCGGTCAGGCCTTCTCTAGTTCGTCCTCGTCTTCGTCGGCATAGTCATCGGCCCACTTGTCGACATACGCGTCTTCGTCGGTCGGATGACCCAACTCGCGCTCGAGAGCGGAGTAGTTCACCGACGGACTGTACGCCTTGAGTTCGCGGGCGATCTTGGTGTGTTTCGCCTTCTGACGGCCACGGCCCATGCGCGAGACCCCCTCACGAGTTAAGCTGCGGGCTGTTCAGGCCCGATGCATTTCACGACACCGGCTGAACGCCGGTAAGAGTAGCATTCAGAATAGCACGCGGGTACGACCCTCTGGCTGATGCCAGGCCGGTGAAGGGAACGATCATCATGACCGACAACACCTCCACTCCGTCCGACGAGGCCGCACAGAATGCGGCACTGCAGAAAGCCGTCATCGTCGGCATGCAGCTGGACCAGGACCGACACGTGATCGATGAGGCCGTCCGCTACGCGCGACTGCTGAGCGCACCGCTCGTGGTCGCGCACGTCGACGTCACGCGCTTCGTGACGTACGAGGACCCGGACGGCTACGTCCACTCGGCTCCGATCGACATCAACTTCGACGCCGGAGCCGCGGAGTTCGAGGCGGTCGAGGCCGCTGCGGCCACGCTGCTCGCGGGCACTGACGTCACCTGGACGGCGCGGCAGCTGGTCGGCGATCCGGCTCTGGCGATCAAGCAGCTCGCCAACAAGCTCGACGCACAGCTGATCGTCGTCGGTACACGCAAGCGTGGCATCGGCGAGTCGATCAGGGAGTTCTTCACCGGATCGGTGGCCGCGCGCCTCGCGCACCGGCAGCATCGTTCGATCCTGGTCGTGCCGCTCGGAGAGTCGGTGCCGGACGAGCAGAAGGAGATCTGGCCCGAGAAGTAGCGGCCGTTCCCCGGACGCAGAAGAGGCCCCGTCGGCGATTGCCGGTGGGGCCTCTTCTCGTGCGGCGTCACCGCATGTGGATGACGATGCCGTGACGTCGCGCGGAGGGTGACGTCTGCACGACGGGTGGGGTGCGGAGCTGCGGTGGTCGCGCGTGCCCCGGCAGAAGAGGTTCCACCCGCGGGCGAGCGTCGTCCTGCCGCGGACGTGCCGCACCCGGCTCCGAACCGATCACGGGCGTGGCGTGCTCAGGGCGACCGTGACACCGCGTGCGGCGGTGTCGAGCGCCGCTTCGAGCTCGGTGACGACCGAGGGCGAGAGGGTGCCGCCCTTCGCGATGTGGGTGCGCAGATCGGTGCGCACCCGTGCGCGGAAGGCGTTGATCACGGCATCGGCGCGGTGCATCTCCTCGCGGCTGACGAGCCGGGAGTCGTCGGTCGCCGTGCGGGGACGGTTCTTCGCCGCCGTGCGCTCGCCCTTCTCGGCCGCTGCCAGATCGGCGCGAAGGCTCTTCATCGCGTCCTGGACGCTCTGCCGCACCTCGCTCGCGATCAGTCGCACCGAGTCGGTGAGGCCGGCTTCGATGCCGGCGAGGTCGCCCTCGCGCGACGCGAGCTCCGCCCGCCCAGCCTCGGTGATGGAGTAGATGGTGGTGCGGCCGTCGACGGTCTTGGTGACCAGCCCCTCTTCCTCGAGCTTCGCGAGCCGGGGATAGATGGTCCCGGCGCTCGGCGTGTAGGTGCCGCCGGTGCGATCGGTGAGCGACTGGATGATGCCGTAGCCGTGCTGCGGCGCCTCGGCGAGCAGCGACAGCAGGTACAGGCGCAGATCGCCGTGGGAGAAGACCGCGGGGCTCATGCTTCCCACTCCGGGTCGTCGGCGATCGATGCCGGGGTGCGGCGGAGGACCGTCACGCCCCCGGAGACGGAGTTCGCGCGCAGGTCGACGAAGCGTCCGGCGAGCTCCCCGGTCGTGCCCGTGTAGTTGCTGGGGCCCGAGGTGCTGCGCTCGACCCCGTCGATCAGCAGGCGTCCGCTCAGCGACCGGATGACGTAGTTCGCGGCGAGCGACTCGTCCAGGCGCACGGTGGTGCCGCCAGAGACCGAGTTGACGTTGATGGTGTTCACGTCGCCCGCGGCGTCGACCAGCGTGGAGCCCGAGACGATGTCGACGGTCGCCCGGCGCACGGCACCGGTGACGGCCACATCGCCCGAGACGCTGTTCGCGCTGATCGAGCCGGTGAGGCCGCGCACCTGCACGTCGCCCGACACGGAGTTGACCGTGAGGTCGCCGATCAGGGTGTCGACGATGATGTCGCCCGACACGGTGTTGAGGCGGGCGTCGTTGCGGAGTCCGGAGACCAGAGCCCCGGCGCTGACGACACCGAGGTTCAGGGCGATCGCGCGGGGGACCGCGACGCTCACCTCGGCGCGGGGACCGCCGGAGCCGAAGTTGCGGAACACCTCGAGGAAGTTGTCCCAGCCCAGCTGCGGGTGGTCGATCTCGACCTCGCCGTCGTGGGATTCGATGCGCAGGTCCTTGGTGGTGACACCGTGCACCTCGATGCGGATGCCCGGTTCGTCATGGGCGATGATGTCGACCTGTCCACCGACGAGGCCCACCTTGAGGCGGGTGACGGATTCGATGTCGATGACGCGTTCCTCGCCGGGGGCGATGAGCCACTTCTCGGTCATGTCTGCTTCTCCTGGGTTGAGGGTCACGATATATCGTGTGTTGCCACGATAACACGATATATCTCGATCCTGTCAAGAAGGGAGCGCGAATATTCGCTGAAAGATGTTGACCTTGACGCATCGTCAACTTCTAGAGTTCAAGACATCACCGCACGACCACGAACGAGAGGAGGCGGTATGGAGACGGATGACTGGTCGATCCAGGAGATCGCCCGCCTCGCCGGAACCACGAGCCGCACACTGCGGCACTACGACGACATCGGCCTGCTGCCGCCCTCGCGCGTCGCGCACAACGGCTACCGGCACTACGACGGCCCGGCGCTGGTGCGTCTGCAGCGCATCCTGCTGCTGCGGGAATTGGGGCTCGGTCTCCCGCAGATCGCGGACGTGCTGGGATCCGCATCGGACAGCGATGCCGCAGCGAGCGAGGCATCGGCCCTGGAAACCCATCTCGCGCTGCTGCGCGACGAGCAGACCCGGCTGGCGCGTCAGATCGCGTCGGTCGAATCCACCATCACGGCATTGAGAGGAGGTGAGAACCTCATGGCAGAGAACATGTTCGACGGCTTCGACCACACGCAGCACAAGGATGAAGTCGAGGAACGCTGGGGGAAGAAGGCCTACGCCGACAGCGACAGCTGGTGGCGCGGGATGACGGACGCCGCGCGCGCCGACTGGCAGCAGCGCGTGTCCGACCTCGGGCGCGACTGGATCGCCGCCGCGGAGAGCGGCATCGATCCGGCTTCACCCGCGGCCCAGGAGGTCGCGCGTCGCCACGTCGAGTGGCTCACGGGCATCCCGGGCACACCCGCCGCCGTCCCCGGCGGAGACGTCAAGGCATACGTGATCGGGCTCGGCGAGATGTACGTCGCGGATCCGCGCTTCGGCGCGAACTACGCGACATCGTCCGGCGGCACGCACGGTGCGGAGTTCGTTCGCGACGCGCTCCGCGTCTACGCGGAGGGCAACCTCTAGGCCGCGTACCGAGCCGACCCCCTCCTGAGCGATGTCCGCGCAGGAGGGGGTCGTTCGCGTCCGGCACACGGCCTAGCCGACCGGCGCACTCGCGTGCAAGGGGGAGCCTGAGGCCCAGGCGCGGGCGTAGGGTCATGCCATGGTCCACCGCCGTGAGCGCGCGAACAACGCGCCGCTGTTCGCCGCTGCGGCCACGGCCTACGCCGTGAACTGCGCACTCGGCGCATCCGTCGCCGCGCGCCTGGTCGACACCAGCCGCTTCCGCTGGCTGCACCACGCGCTCTACATCGCGACATGCGCGACCTCGGCTGTCGCCGTCGTGGCGGGCTGGTCGCGGGGGCCGCGCACGGGTGGCCGTCGCGCTGCGGTCGGGCTGCTCCCCGCCGCCGTGCCGCTCGCGGCCATCCCGTACCTCGGCACGCACAGCCGGCGGCATCCGCTGGTCGCGCTCGCCGCCGCCCCCTTCATCGTCGCAGGGCTGGTGCTCTCGCGATCCGCCGCCGACCGGAAGTGAAACGCATGGAACTGCTCGATGCCATCCGCCGCCGCAAGACCACCAACGGCGCATTCCTGCCCGACCCCGTCTCCGAGGATCATCAGCGCATCCTCCTCGAAGCCGCGGGCCGCGCTCCGTCGCAGCTGAACAGTCAGCCCTGGCGGTTCGTGGTGATCGAGAGCCGCGAAACGATCGAGCAGATCGCCCGCATCTCGGGCGAGAGCATGACCGAGGCGATGTCGAACGGCACGTTCTTCGAGCGGTACAAACCGTACTTCCGCTTCAGTCAGGCCGAGATGGAGGAGAAGCGCAGCGGGATGCTGTTCGACAAGCTGCCCGCCGCGCTCCGCCCGTTCACGAGCCAGGTGTTCACCAAGCGCGGGCAGACGCTCATGAACACCTTCGGAGTGCCGAAGACCCTCGGTGCCGAGAACCGGAAGCTCGTGGCGGGGTCGCCGCTGCTGCTGGGCGTGATGCTCGACCGCAGCGAGTACCGGCCGGGGCAGCTCTCGTCGTTCTATTCGGTGTTCAGCATGGGGGCGGCGATGGAGAACGTCTGGCTCACCACGGTCGAACTCGGCATGGGCATCCAGTTCATCTCGTTCCCGATGGAGGTGCCGGGCCGCTGGGACGAGATCGTGCAGCTGTTGCGGGTGCCGGACGATCTCGAACTCATGGCCGTCTACCGGCTGGGCTACCTGCCGCCGGAACAGCGTCGCCCCGCGATCGACTGGTCGAGCAGCCAGCGCAAGCTCGTGTCGCAGTACGTGTTCCGCGAGAACGGGGAGACGCCGCAGCAGGGGTGGGACGGCGCGCCTCCCGCCGGCGACATCACTCCGGGTCCGCCGGCGTCAGGGGAGTGAGGTCTCGCAGCGCCGGACCCTCGAGGCGGGTGCCGTCCGGCGCGAAGCGCGAGGCGTGCAGCGGGCAGTCCCACGAACACTCGGCGTCGTTCCAGGCGAGCACGCCGCCCAGGTGCGTGCACACCGCGCTCACGGCCCGCGTCACACCGTCGACGGTGGAGACCGCGACCGGGCGCCCTGCGCGATTCGCCACCACGCCCTGGCCCTCGGCCGGTTGCGGCACCGGCGTGCGGCGGGTCTCCGCCTCCACCCAACCGGAAGCGAGCGCCGTCGCGACCTTGCCGCCCTCGACCGCACCGCGAGCGAGGTCGGCGGGCACGGTCAGACGCGTGCCGATCATGGTGATCCAGGTCGGGCGATCGCGTCGGGGCGTGCCCAGGATCTCGGAGGTGAGGCGCTGCGCGGCGGCGGGGGCGTTCGACAGCCCCCACTTCCCGTAGCCCGTCGCGAAGCGGATGCGGCCGAGGCCGCGCGGCATCGCCCCCACGAACGGGATCAGGTCGTGCGACTCGTAGTCCTGCGCCGACCAGCGGTGCGTCTCCTCCGCGCCGGGGAAGTGCAGCTGCGTCCAGGCGACGAGGTCCTCCACCGCGGCTCTCTCGCCGCCGGATCGGCCGACCGGGTGCCCGTTGCCGCCCACGATCAGTCGGGCGCCGCCACCGGGGCCGTCCGCGACGGTCACCGGGCGGATGGAGCGCGTCGGTCCGTCGACCGAGAGGAACGTCCCCTCCGGAACGCCGTCCGGCACGCGGAAGGACACGCAGTACGACCGGAGCCCCCGAGTCTTGGCGAAGTACAGACCTCGGTCGGTGATCGGGGTGCCCGTCGCGAGCACGATGTGGTCGGCGAAGAGCGGCCCGTGCGCGGTGTCGACGCGACCGGCCAACGCGTGGGTTCCCGTCGCGCGAACGCCGGTGTGGAGCGTGCCGCCGCCGGTGAGAAGCTCCTCGGTGAGGGCGAGGCAAACGGCCACGGGGTCGATCGCGACCTGCTCGTCGAGCGCCACGGCGGCGGCCACCGGGAACGGGGTCGCGGGGAGTGAGGTGGGCGACGCCAATCGCGTCGGCAATCCGGCTTCCCGAGCCGCGGAGTGCTGCTCGTCGACCGTGTCGATGCCGGAAGGGCCCTGCGCGTACGAGTGGTCGGTGTGTCGTGTGAAGGGGACTCCTGCGAGCTCGGCGAATGCGAGCAGCCATTCCATGCCCGAGCGGTTGGCGTCGACGTAGGCGCGCACGAGCGCAGCCGGATGATGGCGCCGGATCGTCGCGAGCTGGCCACCCTGCAGCAGGGAGAGCTTGCCCGTGTTGGCCCCCGTCGCGAGCTCGGCGACCTCGCCCGCCTCGATCACGGCCACGTCGAGCCCGGCTCTGGTGAGCATCACCGCCGTGGAGAGACCGGTGATCCCGGCGCCGACGATGACGACGTCGTGGTGCGCGCCGGGTTCGAAGGGGGATCCGACGGGCAGGGTGCGGTCGAGCTTCCACAGGGGATTCATGTCGTCAGTCAACGCCCTTCGCGTCCTGGTATCCACCGCCTTGACATCCGCAGGGGCCGCTGCCATCCGGCGAACGCCGCGCTGCTCGGCGACTACAGTGGCGGACGTGAACCTCCGCCGCATCCTGCTCGTCGCCGCCGGCGGCACGGTGGGTACGGCCGCGCGGCTCGGCCTCGCCCTCGCGCTCCCGGATGGGGGCGGAATCCCCGTCGCGGTGCTCATCGCCAACGTCGTCGGGGCCCTGCTGATCGGCGTGCTGGCGGCCCGCCTGCCCGCATCGGCCGACCTGCGGCTGATGCTCGGCACCGGAGTGCTCGGCGGATTCACGACCTACAGCGCGTTCATGACCGGCACTGTCGCCCTGTGGGCTGACGTGCCTGCTCTCGCCGCCGCCTACGCGGTGGGCAGCCTCGTTCTCGGGCTCGGTGCGGCAGCTCTCGGGCTGCGTCTCGGCCGGCCCCGGACGGGACGGGCATCATGAGCCCGCTGCTGTTCCTCGGTGCCGCGCTCGCCGGAGGGGTCGGCGCGGTGCTGCGCTACCTCGCCGATCTCGGCGTCGCCCGTCTCGCGGGTCGTCGGTTCCCCTGGGGCATCCTGCTGGTGAACCTCACGGGCTCGTTCGCGCTCGGACTGGTCACCACCGCCCTGCCGGATGCCGCCTTCCTTCTCGGCGCCGGGCTGTTGGGCGGCTACACGACCTTCAGCACGGCGATGCTCGACACGGTGGCCCTGTGGCGCGACGGCGAGCGCCCCGCGTCGACGTTCAATGCGATCGGGATGCTGCTGCTCGGTCTGCTCGCCGCGGGCCTCGGTCTCGCCCTCGGTTCAGCCCTGTAATCGAGGGTTGCGGGGTGCGGCCCCCTTGGGCTACTCTCCTTGCTAATCGATTAACGCTAAACGATTAACATCCGTTTCTGCACTCGTGCACCTGTCGAAGGAGACACCGATGCCCCGTACGACCCGCCGCGCTCTCGGCGCCCTCGCCGCGTCAGCGGTCGCTGTCCTCGCCCTCAGCGCCTGCTCCTCCTCCTCGACGGGCGGCGGCAGCGCCGACGGCGAGGTCACCCTCAGCTATGCCATCTGGGACGAGAACCAGAAACCGGCGATGGAAGACATCGCCGCTGCCTTCACGAAGGAGAACCCGAACGTCACGATCGACATCCAGGTCACGCCGTACAAGGAGTACTTCACGAAGCTGCAGACGGCGGCATCCGGCGGTTCGGCGGCCGACGTCTTCTGGATGAACGGCCCGAACTTCCAGCTCTACGCGTCGAACGGGCAGCTCGCTCCTCTCGATGACGGTGGCCTCGACGCCGCGGACTATCCGCAGGGCCTCATCGACCTCTACACCTACGACGGCAAGCTCTACGGCGCCCCGAAGGACTTCGACACCGTCGCCCTCTGGTACAACAAGGCGCTCTTCGACGCGGCGGGTGTGGAGTACCCCTCCGCGGACTGGACCTGGGACGACTTCACCGCGGCCGCCGCGAAGCTCACCGATCCCGCGAAGGGCCAGTTCGGGGTCGCCGCCAGCCAGTACGGCCAGGAGAACTTCTACAACTCGATCGCCCAGGCCGGTGGTGAGGTGATCTCCGCCGACGGGACGAAGAGCGGATACGGCTCGCCCGAAGCGCTCGCCGGCATCGAGCTGTGGACCGACCTGATCGCGGCGGGCTCCTCGCCCACGGCGCAGCAGATGACCGACACCAACCCCGAGGACTTCTTCCTCTCCGGCAAGGTCGCCATGTTCCAGAACGGATCCTGGGCGGCCATCGCTTACGCGGACAACGCCGACATCGGCGGCAGCGTCGATGTGGCCCCGCTCCCCGCCGGAGCAGAGGGCAACCAGAGCGTGATCCACGGTGTCGGCAACGTCGCCAACGCGAAGAGCGCACACCTCGCCGAGGCCAAGGCGTTCGCCGAGTTCGCCTCCGGAGAGCAGGCGGCGAAGATCCAGGCCGAGACCGGCACCGTGATCCCCGCTTTCGAGGGCACGCAGCAGGCGTGGGTCGACGCTCTGCCCCAGTACGACCTTCAGGTCTACATCGACGCGCTCGAGAACGCCGTGCCGTACCCGGCCTCGAAGAACACCTCCGCCTGGACGAGCATCGAGAGCGAGGTGCTCTCGCAGGTGTGGTCGGGCGCGGTGTCCCCGAAGGACGGCCTCCAGGATCTCGCCGACCAGATGCAGGCGGCACTGGACGCCGAGCAGGAGTGACCGCATGACCGTCATCGCGCCGCGCGCGGTCGAGACGGCGGAGCGGGTGCCGGAGCCGCAGAGCCCCGGCACCCGCCGCCGCCGACGGAGTCCGGGAGCGTCCCCCTGGTGGGCGCTGGTCTTCCTCGGCCCGACCGCCCTCGGGATCGCCGCGTTCTATCTCTGGCCGACCGTCCGCACCCTCATCATCTCGTTCACCAAGTCAGGCCCGTTCGGCGGGGCCGAGTGGGTGGGAATCGAGAACTACACGCGCCTGTTCCAGGACCCCGAGCTGATCGGAGCCCTCCGCAACACCGCGATCTACACGATCATCGCCCTCATCGGCATTCCCCTCGCGGTCGGCATCGCCGCGCTGCTGAACACCGCCGGCCTCAAGGGGCGCAGCGCCTACCGCACGCTGTACTTCATCCCCGTCGTCACCATGCCGGCAGCCATCGCGCTGGTGTGGCGCATGATCTACAACGGCGACTACGGAGTGCTCAATGCGGCCCTCGGTGCCGTCGGGATCGAGGGCCGCAGCTGGCTCACCGACCCGAACACCGCGCTGGTCGCGATCGCCGTCGTGGGCATCTGGGCGGGGCTCGGCACCAACATCGTCATCTTCCTCGCCGGACTCCAGGGCATCCCCGACACGATCATGGAGGCGGCCGACCTCGACGGCGCGGGCCCGGTGCGCAAGTTCTTCTCGATCACGATCCCGCTGCTGTCGCCGTCGATCTTCTTCGTCAGCGTGATCAGCGTGATCGGAGCGCTGCAGGTGTTCGACCTCATCTACATGATGCTCGGCCGCAGCAACCCCGCGATGCCGAACACCCGCACCGTCGTCTATCTCTTCTACGAGGCGGGCTTCCTCGACAACGACCGCGGCTATGCGGCCGCCATCGCCTTCCTCCTGCTCGTGATCATCCTGATCCTCACGATCGTGCAGTTCCGTCTGCAGAAGAAGTGGGTGCACTATGAGTGACGTCTCGCTCGACACACGCGCCGTGGTCGGCGCCCCCGCGGGCCGCTCCGGAACCCGGGCGGGGAAGCCGCGGAACCGCGGCCTCTGGATCGTGCACCTCGTGCTGATCCTCGGCGCGGTGCTGATGGTCTTCCCGTTCGTCTGGCAGCTGCTGACCTCGTTCAAGACGCTGTCCGACTCGGTGCAGGTGCCGCCGTCGTTCCTGCCGCGCGAGTGGGTGTTCACGAACTTCGCCGAGGTGTTCGACTCGATGCCGTTCGGACAGATGTTCCTGAACTCCGTGTGGCTCACGGTCGGGCGCACGGTCGGCCAGGTGGTGCTGTGCACCATGGCGGGCTACGCGTTCGCACGCATCCCGTTCCCCGGCCGCAACGCCCTGTTCGTCGTGTTCCTCTCGGTGCTCATGGTGCCGTCGCAGCTGTACCTGCTGCCGCAGTACGAGATCATCCAGTCGCTGGGCTGGCTCAACACGCTGCAGGCGCTCATCGTGCCGGGCATCTTCAGCGCCTTCGGCACCTTCCTGATGCGGCAGTTCTTCATGTCCATGCCCGCCGAGCTGGAAGAGGCCGCGCGCATCGACGGCGCGAATCCGTGGCAGACCTTCTGGCGGATCATGGTTCCGCTCGCGAAGCCTGGCATCATCGCACTTGTGGTGTTCACCGTGCTGTGGTCCTGGAACGATCTGCTCTGGCCGTTGATCGTGACGACCGACCCCGCGAAGATGCCGCTGTCGGTCGGGCTCTCGCAGCTGGTCGGCATCCACGGCACCGACTACCCGGTGCTGATGGCCGGCGCGCTGCTGGCGACGCTGCCGATGCTGGTGACCTTCATGATCCTGCAGCGGCAGTTCATCCAGGGCATCGCGTTCAGCGGATCGAAGGGCTGAGACATGGCGAAGAGCGAGCACCAGGCGCCCCGGCGCCCGACACTGCGCATGGTGGCCGAACGGGCCGGGGTGTCGACGGCGACCGTATCGTATGTGTTCTCCGGACGCGCAGGGGCGGCGTCGGGCGCCGGCGTCGCCGAAGCCACGGCCGCACGCGTGCTGGCCGCCGCCGATGAGCTGAACTACCGCCCGAACAGTGCAGCGCGGGCGATCCGCACCGGACGCAGCGGCATGGTGCAGCTGTCGCTGCACATGCTGAGCGACCCGTGGTCGTTGGCGGTCGCCGACGCGGTGAACGCCGAGGCGAACAAGCACGGGCTCACCACGCTGATCCTCGCCGACGGTGATTGGCACGCGGCCCTGGACCGGGTCGAGAGCGACGTGGCGTACCTCGACGGCGTGGGCCTCGACGACAAGGCGCGGCAGAACCTCGACGACCTCGTGCGTCGCGGTCAGCGTCTCGTGGTGTTCTCCGAACATCTCGAACCCGAGGGCTTCGATGTGATCCGCTCGGATGCGATCCCCGGCTGCGAGATCGCGATGGACCATCTGCTGGAGCGGCACACCACGATCGGATGCATCGCCGCGGAGGGCGCCGTGCGCCTCGCCGGCACGCAGATCACGCGCTACACGCCCTATGTCGAGAAGATGGCGGCCGCCGGCATCGAACCGGACCCGAGCTGGACGGTGACGTATGCCGACACCCAGGCGAGCGCCTTCACCGCCGCGGTGGAGCTGCTGTCGGGGGAGAACCGACCGCGAGCGGTGTACGCCACCACCGACTTCGCCGCGATCGCCGCGATCAACGCCGCGCACATGCTCGGCCTCCGGGTGCCGCACGACGTCGCGGTGGTGGGCGTGGGCAACACCCCGGACTCCCGCCTGATCGCGCCCACGCTCACGACCGTCGGTCCCACCGACTTCTACGAGCGGCAGGCGCGCATCATCGTCGACCGCGCCCTCGAGACCGAACCCACCCCCGGGCGCCTGCATGACTTCGCGTGGGCGCTCTTCCCCGGCGGATCGACCGACCTCGACGCCCCCGCACCGCGGGCTCGTTGACCTCGGCATCCTGCACAGACTCATCACACAGAAGGACCATCGTGGATCTCCAGATCGGCATCATCGGCTTCGGCGCGCGCTCGACCCTCCAGGAAGAGGTGCATCGCCCGGGACACGGTTCGCGCATCAGCGCCGTGTGCGACCTCGCACCGCGCGCTCGCGACGACGCCCGCGCTCTCGTGCCGGATGCGCTCGTCACCGACTCTCTCGACGAGCTGCTGGCCTCCGGCGTCGACGCCGTCATGGTGCTCACCCCCGACGACACGCACGCCGCGCTCAGCATCCGTGCCCTCGAAGCCGGAGTTCCGGTGTTCTGTGAGAAGCCCCTGGCGATCGACCTCGCCGACGCCGACGCGATGCTCGAGACCGCACGCCGCACCGGCACCGGGCTCTACATCGGGCACAACATGCGTCACATGCCCGTGATCACGCTGATGCGCGGTCTGATCCAGAGCGGACGCATCGGCCAGGTCAAGGCCGTCTGGGTGCGGCACTTCGTCGGTCACGGCGGCGACTTCTACTTCAAGGACTGGCACGCCGATCGCCGACGCACGACGGGACTGCTGCTGCAGAAGGGCGCCCACGACATCGACATCATCCACTGGCTCGCCGGCGCCTACAGCGAGCGGGTCTCAGCGATGGGCGCGCTGAGCGTGTACGGCGACATCACCGATCGGCGTGACCGCACCGGGGAGCGGATGCCGGACTGGTTCAGCATGGACAACTGGCCGCCGACCGCGCTGACGGGACTGCACCCGGTGGTGGACGTCGAGGACATCTCGATGGTGAACATGCAGCTGGAGGGCGGGATCTTCGCGTCGTACCAGCAATGCCACTTCACACCGGATTACTGGCGCAATTACACCGTGATCGGCACCGAGGGTCGCATCGAGAACTTCGGCGATGTCGCCGGCAGCGAGGTCAAGCTGTGGAATCGTCGTCATGCCGGAGCGGCGGCGGCCGACGAGACCTTCATCGTCCCGGAGGTGCCCGACGCGGGGCACGACGGTGCGGACGCCCTGCTCGTCGCGGAGTTCCTGCGCTTCGTGCGCCACGGCGGACTCACCGAGACGTCGCCCGTCGCGGCGCGCGAGGCCGTCGCCGCCGGCATCCTCGCCACCGCGTCGCTGCGGGGTGACGGCTCCGCGATCGAGATCCCGCCGCTGGATCCCGAGCTCGTCGCCTACTTCGAGCGCGGGCAGGTCGAGGCCGCGCTGGTATGAGTGCACCGCGGCCCTCGCGGTGCTGGGGTTGGGCGTATACGTGCCCGCCTACCTGGTGCAGCACCGCATCATCCTGACCGCCGGCCCTGCGTTCGCCGCCGACACCTTGGAGGTCCACGACTCCGTGCGGAGCGAGGGCGAGGTCCGTTCCCAGCATCTTCACAATCCTGAAATGTACAAACGTACATGTACGGATGTCCAAGGGGGGGCGGGATGAGGCAAGGGGAGCGTCGGCGACGTGACCCTGAGGCGCGCCGTCGGGAGATCGTGACCGCGACGGCCGAGCTCATCGTCGAGGTGGGCGCCGACGCCGTCACACACCGCATGGTGGCCGCGCGTGCCGGGGTGCCTCTCGGGGCGACGACGCAGTACTTCGACACCCTCGACGACCTCAGGGCCGCGGCCTTCCGCGCGCTCGCCGAAGAGGTCGACGCACGTCTCGACGGCGTGCGGCAGACCCTCGCCGAACGCGGTGACAGCCCCGACGTGATCGCCGCCCTCGTGTTCGAGAGCATGGACGACCACCATGCCGTGCAGGCCGACCGCGCCGTGGTCACCGCCGCCGTGCACGACCCCCGCCTGCGGGATCTCGCCCGCCATCTGTCGGACCGCCTCGTCGACCTGCTCACGCCGACCTATGGCGAAGACCGTGCCAGAGCGGCGATGATCTTCATCGACGGCGTCATGTGGAGCATGCAGATCCGCGACGACCGTCTTGCCCAGTCCTTCATCGAGTCCGCACTGGCGCGGATCCTCGGAGACGACGTCTCCACCCCTTCCGCAGCGACAGCCACACCCTGACACCGAGGAAACCGCCTTGTCGAAACTCGCCATCCTGAGCCTGAAGAACCGCGCGCTCATCGCCCTCATCACCATCGTCGCGGCGGTGTTCGGCGGGCTCGCGCTCACGAATCTCAAGCAGGAACTCATCCCCTCGCTCGAGCTGCCGGCACTCGTCGTCATGACGACCTACCCCGGCGCCTCGCCCGAGGTGGTCGAGAACGACGTATCCACGCCGGTCGAGGCGGCGATCCAGGGCGTGCCCGGTTTGGAGTCGACCACCGCGACCAGCACCACGAACGCCTCGATCGTGCAGGCGATGTTCGCCTACGGAACGAATCTCGCCACAGCCGAGCAGAAGATCCAGCAGGCGATCAACCGCATCTCGTCGCAGCTGCCGGAGGATGTGACCCCTCAGGTGCTGTCGGTCTCCATCGACGACTTCCCGGTGATCCAGGTCGCCGTCACCGGATTCGAGGATGCCGACAACGCCCAGGCCCAGCTCGAATCGGTCGCGATCCCCGAACTCGAAGACGTCGACGGCGTCAACGCGGCCGAGATCGTGGGTGGCGTCGGGCAGCGCATCAGCATCACGCCGGACGTCGCGAAGCTCGCCGCTGCCGGCCAGAGCACCTCGGCGATCAACGACGCACTCGACCAGAACGGCACGCTGTTCCCCGGTGGCGACATCACCGAGAACGGTCAGACGCTGACGGTGCAGACGGGCGCGAAGATCACCTCGGTCGAGGAGATCGCCGCCCTTCCGCTGGTCGGCACCGACGTCACGATCGGCGATGTCGCGACGGTCGTTCAGGAGTCCGACCCCGTCACCTCCATCTCCCGTGTCGACGGCAAGGATGCGCTGTCGATCTCCATCACCAAGCTCCCCGCGGCGAACACCGTGGAGGTGTCCAACGGCGTGATCGCCGCGCTCGACACGATCGGCGACGCCTTCCCGGACGCGACCTTCACCGTGATCTTCGACCAGGCGCCGTTCATCGTGCAGTCGATCGAGACGCTCGCCACCGAGGGAATGCTCGGCCTGGTGTTCGCGGTGCTCGTGATCCTCGTCTTCCTGATGTCGGTGCGCTCCACCCTCGTCACCGCGATCTCGATCCCCACCAGCGTGCTCATCACCTTCATCGGGCTGCAGGCGTTCGGCTACTCGCTGAACGTGCTCACCCTCGGTGCGCTCACTATCGCGATCGGTCGCGTGGTCGACGACTCCATCGTCGTGATCGAGAACATCAAACGTCACTACGTGGGCGATGCCGACAAGGGCGATGCGATCCGCCTCGCGGTGCGCGAGGTCGCGATGGCGATCACGGCGTCCACCATCACGACAGTGGCGGTCTTCCTGCCGATCGTCTTCGTCGGCGACATGGTCGGCGAGCTGTTCCGGCCGTTCGCGATGACGGTGACGATCGCGATGGTCGCCTCGCTCCTGGTCGCCCTGACGATCGTGCCGGTGCTCGCCTACTGGTTCCTCAAGCCGGGCAAGCCGTTGCTCGACGAGCACGGCGATGCGATCGACCCCGAGCACCCGGACGCGCCGCCGACGTGGCTGCAGCGCCAGTACCGGCCGATCCTGGGCTGGACGCTCAAGCACTCCGGTGTCACGGTGATCCTCGCGGTCGTCGTGCTCGGCGCTACGCTCGCCGCAGCGCCGCTGATGAAGGTCAACTTCCTCGGCGACTCCGGCCAGAACACCATGACGATCACGCAGGACCTCGGCCCGACGGCGAGCCTCGAGGCCAAGTCGGATGCGGCGGTGGCGGTCGAAGACGCCCTGCTCGACATCGACGGCATCGAGCACGTACAGGCCTCGATCGGCACCAGCGGTTCGGCGCTCAGCGACGCCTTCTCGGGCGGTGCGGGTGTCACGTACTCGGTGCTCACCGACTCGAACGCCGATCAGGAGAAGCTCCGCGCGGATGTGCAGGATGCGATCGACGGCCTCGGTGACGATGTCGGGGATGTCGCGGTCTCGGCCTCGGCCGGCTTCGGATCGAGCGACATCGAGATCACGGTCAGCGCCTCGAGCTCGGACGACCTCCAGACGGCGACCACCGCGCTGGTCAAGGAACTCGACGGGAAGGACGGCGTCGGCCAGGTGAGCGACAACCTCGCCGCGTCGCTGCCGTACATCGCCGTCGTGGTCGACAGGGAAGCCGCCGCCCAGCGTGGACTCTCCGAGGTCGCGGTCGGTGCCATCGTGTCGGGCACCATGCGTCCGCAGCAGGCAGGATCCGTCGAGATCGACGACACCGCGCTGACGGTCTACATCGTGACCCCGAACCCGCCGACCACGGTCGACGCGCTCAAGCAGCTCACCATCCCGACGCCGACCGGCATCGTGCAGCTGCAGGACATCGCGACCGTCGAGCAGCAGAACGGACCCACCTCGATCACCACGGAGCAGGGCCGTCGTACCGCGACGATCACCGTGCCGCCGGCGTCCGACAACCTCGCCACAGCCACGCAGTCCGTGAACACCGCGCTCGCGGCGGTCGACCTGCCCGACGGTGCATCCGCCGAGGTGGGCGGTGTCGCGTCGCAGCAGGCCGACTCGTTCTCGCAGCTGGGGCTGGCGATGCTCGCGGCGATCCTGATCGTGTACGTGGTCATGGTCGCGACCTTCAAGTCGCTGCGCCAGCCGCTGCTGCTGCTCATCTCGGTGCCGTTCGCGGCGACCGGGGCGATCCTGCTGCAGATCATCACGGGTGTGCCGCTCGGCGTCGCATCGTTGATCGGCGTGCTGATGCTCATCGGCATCGTGGTGACGAATGCGATCGTGCTCGTCGACCTCGTGAACCAGTACCGGGAGAAGGGTCTGTCGACCATCGAGGCGGTGAAGGCCGGTGGTGAGAAGCGTCTGCGACCGATCCTGATGACCGCGCTCGCCACCATCCTCGCCCTCACTCCGATGGCCCTCGGCATCACGGGTCACGGCGGCTTCATCTCGCAGCCGCTCGCGATCGTCGTGATCGGCGGTCTGATCTCGTCGACGGTGCTGACGCTGATCGTGCTGCCCACGCTCTACAACCTCGTCGAGGGGGCCAAGGAGCGACGCGCGGCGCGCAAGGCGGGGGGAACGGATGCCGGAGGAGCCTCGGCTCCGGATGCTCCTGTCGGCCCGGATGCATCCGGTGCCGCCGTGGTGTCGGCTCAGCCGGTGCTGATCGATGCCTCGGGTCTGCCGCATGCGCCGCAGCTCACCCGCCGCGAGCTGCGCGAGCGCGGGGAGTAGCGCCTTCTCGGCGCCGCCCGGCCGAAACGGAGATCATGTGCGCCGCGGCCGGCGAGTCACCATCCGACTCGCCGGCGCGGCGTCATTCGCTCTCTGTTCTCGTCGGGGAGTTCGCGGCGCGGCGCGTCGAGTCAGCTCAGCGTGATGCCCCAGTGCAGGGTCCAGGTCTCATCGGGGGCGAGCCGGCGGATGCCGAGGCCGCTGTTCAGGGCGTCGGCCGGTGCGGTCATCGGCTCGATCGCGACCGCGAGGCTCTGACCGGGATAAGCGGGTGTCGTGTACACCTGCACGTAGTCGAAACCCTCGCCCTGCCAGAGCGTCACGCGGCGACCGTCCGGTGCGGTGAGCGAATGGTGCACACGTCCGTCGGGATCACGGGCGAGATCCGTGAAGCCGGTGTCGAGGGTGACGTCTCCCAGTCGGACGCCCTCGCGCAGAGCGGCATCGGCCGGTCGGGTGCCGGTGGGGAGCATCCTGTCGTCGGTGTCGAACGCCGTCTGCGCGGGGATCCGCAGCACGAGGTCATGCGGGTCCACGTCGCCGATCGTCACGAACGGGTGGGTGCCGAGGGCCACGGGCGCGGACGTGGTCGACCGGTTGGTGAGCGTGTGCGACACGTCGATGCCGTCGGGCGTGAGCGCGTACTCCACTGTCGTCTCGATCAGGTACGGGTATCCCGTCTGCGGGACGACGGTCGCACGCAGCACGGCTTCGCCCTCGGTGTGCGAGACCTCGTAGGCGGTGAAGCGCAACAGGCCGTGGCTCGCGTTGTTCAGCTTCGGCTCGGTGATCGCGAGTCTCCGTGCGGTGCCGTCGTCGTCCCACTCTCCGTCGCGCACCCGGTTCGGCCAGGGGACGAGGACCACGCCGGAACAGGCCGGCGTGGGCAGCTCGAGAGGATACGGCGGTACGAGGTCGACATCGTCGATGCGCAGCGAACGGAGGGAGGCGCCGACCTGTGCGATCTGTGCGGTCACCCCGCCGCGTCGAAGGCTGATCTGGGCGCCGGTGGGGGAAGCGGTACTCACCTCGTCATCGTACGGCCACGATCGGGTCGGCGGTCTCTCAGGAGCGTCGGCTACACTTGAGCGGTCGGCTTCGGACACCCGCGCGTTGGCGCGGACGTTTTATGTGTGTGAAGTGTGAGTCCAGGGGCCGATGGTGAGCGTCGCTCGACGCTAATCAACCATCACATGAATGGCCCCGGCCGCTGACAGTCCGGAACCCCGCTGGTCGAGTTCGACCAGGCGCAGGGTGCTCGCGCGTGCGCGCGGCGCTGTTCTCGTGCGAGAACACAGAAAGACACCGCAATGCCGAAGAACAAGAAGCCCCGCGGCGGACGTCCGTCCGCGAACTTCGAACCGCGCTACGGCGCGAAGAAGACCTCTTTCCACGACCGTCACAACGGCGGCCCCGCCCGTGACGGCGCACGCGATGAGCGCGGCGGACGAGCGGATGCCGGCGACCGTCGCACCGCTGCATCCGCGGGAGGGTACGACCGTCGCCCCGGCAGCCGCAGCGCCGGCCACCGCGGCTACCGTCCGGCTGAAGCCGAGTCGGGTGCGCCCAAGCAGCGCTGGGGTGCGTCGGAGCGCGCCGGCCGCGACGAGGCGCGCGGGATCCGCAACCGCGCCGAGTCCGGGCGTCGCGAGGCCCCGCACCACCGCAACGACGAGCGCTCCGAGCGCCCGCGCTACAACGACCGTCCGAGCACCGGAAGCCGTTTCGACGACCGTCCGCGTCGCGACGACCGCGGCGGACAGCGCCCGAGCGGACAGCGCCCGACCGGACCCGGCACCTACCGCGACGACCGCGGCGGCGACCGCCCCCGGTTCGACCGTGACGACCGTGCGCGTCGCGATGACCGCGGCGCCGGCACCCGGCGTCAGGGCTTCCGTGACAACGACCACCGCGATGGTGGGCGTCCGGGTCGCGACGACCGGCGTGGTGCCGAGCGTCCCCGGTTCGACCGTGACCGTGGCACCGAGCGTCCTCGGTTCGACCGTGACGACCGTCCGCGTCGCGATGACCGCGCCGGTGACCGCACCCGGTCGAACGATCGCGGCACCGAGCGCCCCGAGCGTTCATACGACGCCGAGCGGGCGCGTCGCGCTTTCGACCGTGACCGCACACAGCGTTCGTACGAGGGCGGCCGCGACGAGCGTTCGCGTCCGTCGACCGGTGGCGCGTACCGCACCGAGCGCCCGCGCCCGCTGACCTCGGACACCCGTGGGCGCCCGGCCCGCAACGAGCGACCGAGCCGCAACGACTGGAACGCCACCAGCCGTCCTGCATCGACCGGAGCGAAGTTCACGCCGGGCGATGACGTCGTGCACGAGCGCCTCGAGGCGAAGTCCGTCGCGGCGGTCGAGGTCGACGGTGTGACCTTCGGCGACCTCGGTCTCGGATCGAACATCGTCGAGACCCTCGTCGGTATGGGTGCGGTCACGCCGTTCCCGATCCAGGCTGCCAGCATCCCCGCCGTCCTCGCCGGGCGCGACGTGCTCGCCCGCGGCCGTACCGGCTCCGGCAAGACCATCGCCTTCGGCGCGCCGCTCGTCGAGCGCGTGCTGCAGTCGCAGGCCGGCAAGCGCCGTGAGTTCGGGCGGTCGCCGCGCGCGATCATCCTCGCTCCGACGCGTGAGCTCGCGCTCCAGATCGACCGCACCATCCAGCCGATCGCCCGCAGCGTCGGGCTGTTCACCACGCAGATCTACGGTGGCGTGCCGCAGGGGCGTCAGGTGGGCGCGCTCAAGAAGGGCGTCGACATCGTGATCGGCACCCCCGGTCGTGTCGAGGACCTCATCAACCAGGGCAAGCTCGACCTCTCGGACTGCCGCATCGCGGTGCTCGACGAGGCCGACCACATGTGCGAGCTCGGCTTCGTTGAACCGGTGCAGCGCATCCTGCGTCACACCGCCGACGGCAGCCAGAAGTTGCTGTTCTCGGCCACGCTCGACCGTGAGGTCGCCGCACTCGTCGACGAGTTCCTCGTCGACCCGGCCGTGTACGAGGTCGCAGGTGAAGACCAGGACTCCAGCACGATCGAGCACCGCGTGCTCGTGATCGAGCACCGCGACAAGGCCGACATCCTCACGTCGCTCGTCGACCGCGACGGCAAGACGCTGGTGTTCGCCCGTACCCGCGCTTACGCCGACATGCTCGCGGAGCAGTTCGACGACGCCGGCATCCCGGCCGTCTCACTGCACGGCGACCTGAACCAGGCCAAGCGCACGCGCAACCTCGAGCGTCTGACGTCGGGGCGCGTGAGCGTGCTCGTCGCCACGGATGTCGCCGCCCGCGGCATCCATGTCGACGATATCGATCTGGTCGTCCAGGCCGATGCGCCCGACGAGTACAAGACGTACCTGCACCGCTCGGGCCGTACGGGTCGTGCCGGCCGCGCAGGTAGAGTCGTCACGCTGATCACGCGTCAGCGTCAGCGCCGCATGAGTGAGCTGCTCGAGCGCGCCGAGATCGATGCGCCGTTCGAGAACGCCCGTCTCGACGACGACGTGATCGAGGAGATCGCCGGTCGCGTTCCGACCGCGGCAGACCTCACCTCCTGACCACTCTCGTGACGAAGGCCCCGTCCGCTTCTGCGGGTGGGGCCTTTCGCGTCGGATCTCGCCAAGTGCACAGGATCTCGCCGAGTGCACGGGATCTCGCCGAGTGCACGGGATGCGTGCGCGTGGAAGCCGTGCGTTCGGCATCAACCCGTGCGCTCGGCACCGTCGCAGGGCGGGGGCGGGGCGGGAGCGTCGGTCAGGACAGCTCGTGCACGTGCACGGCGGAGGTCAGGTTCGTGCCGTTGAGGTCGAGATAGATCACGTTCTCGGTCACGGTGAGGGTCATGGTGTTGCGGCGCTCGATCAGGGCTGACGCGGTCTCGATGAATCCGGGGTCGAAGCTGTGGAGGCGGATGTCCTCGCGGCGGTGGATGCGCTTGTCGGTCCACGGCGCCATCACCTTGGCGGGGTCGCGGTGGGTGTACACCACGGTGCGCTCGGCGAGCCTGCTGCCGTAGTGCAGCCGCTCGGCGTCGGGCGCCCCGATCTCGACCCAGACGGTGACGAGGCCGGTGAGGTCGCGCACGAGCACTGCGGGCTCTTCCGTCGAGGAGATGCTGCCGCCGAATGCGATGCCTTCGGCGAACTCGAGCCCGTAGGCCAGCACGCGTGTGAGCATGTACGCATCGGTCTCGGACGGATGCCGGGCCACGCGCAACGAGTAGTCCTCGTAGACTCCGCGATCGGTGTCAGCGAGCTGCACCTCGAATGTGTGGACTGTCGAACCGATCGCCATGATCCTCGAGCCTACGCGGCTGCGGGATGCGCGCCCGACCGCGGGGTCAGAAGAGCATCGGCTGCGCGGGCGCTGCCTCGGCTCGGGCGCTGGGGGTGAACCGCACCGCGGTCGCGGCGGCGGCACTCGTCTGCACATGGCCCTGCCCCGGTCGGAGCCCGCGCCGGGGGTAGTCGTCTTCGTGGCGGCCGTCCAGTCCGTGCATGCGGATGAGCGGACGGGTGCGCTTGGCGAGCCACTGCCGGTATCCCTTGGGCGCCTCGGCGGAAGCCCCGGGATACAGCCCCCGGTACGACGAGACGAGGTCGGGACGATGAGTGTCGAGCCATTGGAAGAACCACGGCTTGACGCCCGGTCGCAGATGCAGGGCGCCGTAGATGACGCTACGCGCCCCCGCCTCCTTGATGCGCACGAGGGCACTGTCGATCGCGGCGAGCGAATCGGTCATGTGCGGCATGATCGGCATGAGGAACACGGTCACGGGGAACCCGGCGTCGGCCAGAGCCCGCACGGTGTCGAGCCGGGCCTGCGTGGTTGGGGCTCCGGGCTCGATCGCCTTCTGCAGGTCGTCGTCGTACATCGCGATCGACATCTGCACGTCGATCGGCACGCGCTCGGCGGCTTTCGCGAGCAGGGGGATGTCACGGCGGATCAGCGTGCCCTTGGTCAGGATCGATATCGGGGTGCCGGATGCCGCGAGCGTCTCGATGATGCCGGGCATGAGCTTGTATCGCCCCTCGGCGCGCTGATACGGATCGGTGTTCGTGCCCAGGGCCACGGTCTCATGCTCCCAGCTGCCTTTGCGCAGCTCTCGTGCGAGCACCTCGACGATGTTCACCTTCACCACGATCTGCGAGTCGAAGTCGGACCCGCCGTCGAGGTCGAGGTACTCGTGCGTGCCGCGGGCGAAGCAGTAGACGCAGGCATGCGAGCATCCGCGGTAGGGGTTGATCGTCCACGCGAACGGCATGCGCGAGGCGCCGGGGACGTGGTTGAGAGCGGACTTCGACAGCACCTCGTGGAACGTCATGCCGGCGAACTCGGGGGTGGTCACCGAGCGCAGCACACTCGAGCGGTCTTCGAGGCCGGGCAGCGCCGCCGCGTCCGTCTCTCCGAGCTTCTGTCCCTGCCACCTCATTCGACCATTCGAACAGAAAGACGAAGATATCGCAAGACAGTCTGCTACATATCTTCGAATGAGAAGATGGATCAATGCCCTTCCTGCCGCACGCTCAGCATGCGGCTCCGCGGTCCCCGATCCGCGGGCCCGCATTGCCGATCGGCGTCGCCCTCACTGCCATCGGCATCCTGCTCTCGATCGGTTCCGGACCGGTGTCGCCCTCGGGTGCCGACCCGATGCCGGTGCCGGTCGCGGTCATGCAGGTTCCGCCGGTCAGGGTGGCCGCGACGACCGCGGCCGACCCCTGTGCCGAGCCTTCGGTGCAGCAGGCGATCGCGAGCGGCGACGATGCGGCGGCGATCGCGGGCTTCGGCGGCGGTGCTGCCTTCCGCGAGGCGGTCGTCGCGGGGAACGCTCCGTGCGTCTCGCTCACCGATCCTGCGCGCCTCTGGGTCGTGGTGAACAAGTCGCTGCCGCTGAACCCGCCCGAGTACGAGCCGGCGAATCTCGACTCCGTGCCGCTGCAGATGACGACACCCTCGGGGCGCGTGCGCTCCGACGTGGCCGCGGCGGTCGGTCGGATGGCGGATGCCGCCGCAGCCGCGGGCGTGGGACGCATCGGCGCGAACAACGGCTACCGTTCCTACGGACTGCAGGTGACGACGTACGGATCCCACGTGCGATCACAGGGACAGGCCGAGGCGGATGCGGGCTCGGCGCGCCCCGGCCACAGCGAGCACCAGACGGGTCTCGCACTCGACGTGGTCGCATGCGGCACGGGGTGCGGGGGCCTCGACGGCTTCGGAGCGACCGCGCAGAGCGACTGGGTCGCCGCTCATGCCTGGGAGTACGGCTTCATCGTGCGTTACGAGCAGGTCGGCACCCCCGTGACGGGGTATGCGCCGGAGCCGTGGCATCTCCGCTACGTCGGAGTCGACCTCGCCGCGGCCTATCACGAGGGCGGATTCCACACGCTCGAAGAGTTCTTCGGCCTTCCTGCCGCGCCGGATTACGCGCACTGAATCGGGGGCGGAAGCCCCGGTTGCGACATCCGACAAGTGCGGTACCCAGTGTCACGATTTATGGGATGCATTCTCACAACGTCCTGTCCCGCGTCCCCTCGGCGACATAGAATCACCGGAGCAACGATGCATGAGACGTTCAGGAGGACGGCATGGAACGCGACATCTACGACGAGGATCACGAGGCTTTCCGGGACCTGGTCAAGGACTTCGTCAAGCGCCACGTGACCAACGAGGCGATCGAGCGGTGGGATGCCGCCGGTGAGATCGACCGGGGGACCATGCGCGCCGCCGGCGAAGCGGGTCTGATCGGCCTGTCGGTCCCCGAGGAGTTCGGTGGCGCCGGGATGCTGCAGGACTACCGCTTCCGCACGATCGTCATGGAAGAGGTCATCGCCGCAGGTGCCGGTTCGCTGGCGGGGGCCTTCGGCATCCAGGACGACCTGGCCGTGCCCTACCTCGTGCACATGGGAACGCAGGAGCAGAAGGAGAAGTGGCTGCCCCGCATGGCCACGGGTGAGGTGCTCGGCGCACTCGCCATGACCGATCCGGGAGCGGGTTCGGATCTGCGTGGCATCAAGACCAACGCCAAGAAGGTCGACGGCGGCTACATCCTCAACGGCGCGAAGACGTTCATCTCCTCGGGCACGACGGCCGACGTGGTCGTCACGTTCGTCAAGACCGGTGAGGGCAACCGTCCCGACGCGTTCAGCCTGCTGCTCGTGGAGAAGGGCATGGAGGGCTTCGACCAGGGCAAGAAGCTCAGCAAGATGGGTTTCCACGGCTGGGACACGGCCGAGCTCAGCTTCACCGACGTGTTCGTCCCCGAGGAGAACCTCATCAGCGGCAAGGAGGGCCAGGGCTTCATCCAGCTGATGCTGAACCTGCCGCTCGAGCGTCTCTCGATCGGCGTCGCCGCGGCCGCAGCCGCACAGGCCGCCCTCGACTGGACCATCGCCTACACGAAGGATCGCGAGGCGTTCGGTGAGCGCATCGCCGACTTCCAGAACACCCGCTTCCGGCTCGCCGACATGTCTGCGACCACCGATGCGATGTGGGCGTACATCGACCGCGCGCTGCTCTCCTACAAGGACAACACGCTCACCGCGGAGGATGCGGCGAAGGTCAAGTTCTGGGCGACCGAGCGCGAGTGGGAGGTGCTCGACACCGGTGTCCAGCTGCACGGCGGCTACGGCTACATCATGGAGTACCCGATCGCGCGCGCCTTCACCGACGCCCGGGTGCACCGCATCTACGGCGGCACGAACGAGATCATGCGCGATCTCGTGGGCCGTCAGATCATCGGCAAGCGCTGAGATCGTGATCCTGCAGAGGCCCCGGATGCGACGTCCGGGGCCTCTTCCCGTCTCGGCCGGATCGTCGTCGAGGCGTGGACACGGGGTGCTGCCGCCGGGTTGAATCGAGGGCATGACGACCTTGTTCCGGCAGATCCTGGAAGACCACGTCGCGCGGGGCACCGCTCCGGGGATCATCGGCGTGCTCGGCGCTCCTGGCGGGGCCATCGAGATCGTCACGGCCGGCGATCTCCCGGCGGATGCGATCGTCCGCATCCAGTCGATGACGAAGCCGATCCTCGCGGTCGCGGCGCTGAGGCTCGTGCAGGAGGGACGCCTCCGGCTCGATGACCCTGTGGAGCGATGGCTGCCTGAACTCGCCGACCGCTGGGTGCTGCGCGCTCCGGACGCCCCGCTCGACGACGTCGTACCCGCGACGACGCCGATCACGCTGCGGCACCTGCTCACGAACACCTCCGGATACGGGGTGCAGGTCGTGCCGTCCCCGCTGGCGGAGGCGATGATCGGGAACCGGACGGCCGCAGGGCAGGAACCTGTCGCGATGGGCGCTCAGGAGTGGCTGGACGCGCTGGCCGTGCTCCCGCTGGCCTTCGAACCCGGCACCGGATGGCGTTACCACCACTCCTTCGGGATCCTCGGGATCCTGCTCTCGCGGGTGGTCGACGGTTCGTTGGAAGATCATCTGCGACGCGACCTCTTCGCCCCGCTCGGCATGGTCGATACCGGATACACGGTGCCCCTCGACCAGGCGCACCGGCTGCCTGCCGCGTATCGTCACGAGCACGGCGCCCTGGTCGAGATCGAGCCCGCCGCCGGGGGCTTCTCCGTCGCGCCCGCTCCGTTCGACCTCAGTCATTCGGAGCTCGTGTCGACCGCGGCCGACTATGCGGCTTTCGCGGGGATGCTCGCCGCAGGGGGACGGCATGACGGCAACGTCATCATCGACCCCGAACTGCTCGCGCTGATGCGCACTGACCAGGTGCCGTCGAGCGCGAAGACCGACGACAGCTTCTTCCCGGGATTCTGGGAGGGCACGGGCTGGGGGTTCGGCGTCGCGGTGCAGACCGAGGGAGAGAACGCGGGCCGCTACGGCTGGTCGGGCGGGCAGGGGACGGACTTCTGGGTCGATCCCGACGGCTCCTTCGGGATCGTGCTGAGTCAGGTCGAGATGGGTCCGGAGATCATGGGGCTGTTCGCCGACGTGCAGTGACGCTCTCCGGCACCGCCGGGCGTCGCTCGGTGTTCTCGGAATGCCGGTGCACCGATATTCATTCGAATATAGCTTCGAATGTCGGTGGTGGTCGCGGTAAAATCGAGTATGTCGAATTTGTCCGCGTTGCATGAGGCGATGTCTCGCTTGGATGAGGTGTGGGCGGGTGTGGGGGATTCGGGGGAGTTGTCGCGGGAGCAGTTGATCGTGGTGAGCGCGTCGATCGGGGTGTTGCGGCGTCGGTTGGATGCGGTGCATGTGTCGGTGGCGGCGTGTATTGCTCGGGAGTCGCGTGCGGAGTTGGGTGCGGGGAGTCTGGCGAAGCAGCAGGGTTTCCGTAGTCCGGCGACGTTGATCGCGGTGGCGACGGGGGTGTCGAGGGGTGAGGCGTCGCGTCTTGTCAGGGTGGGTGAGGCGACGGCGCCGCGGAGTGATCTTCTGGGGGCGCGTCTGCCGGCGAGGTATCCGTTGGTGAGTGCGGCGTTGGATGCGGGGGTGCTGGGGGCTCCGGCGGCGGCGGTGATCATCGCGGCGCTGGATCGGTGCCGGGTTGTGGCGGGGGTGGAGCGGATCGCTGAGGGGGAGCGGCTGCTGGTGGAGAAGGCGGCAGGGCTCGCGCTCGATGATGTGCGCATGCTCGTGGTGCGGGTGGAGGCGTGGCTTGACCCGGATGGGGTGGAGCCGCGTGAGGACGAGCGCCGTGGCAGGCGGGCGTTGTCGCTGTTCGAGCGGGACGGGATGGTGCATCTGAACGCGGTTCTCGATGTGGAGACCGCGGCGCCGGTGGTGACGGCGATCCGGGGGTTCGTGACGGCGGTGTTCGCGGCGCGGAAGGATGCTCCCGATGCGGGCGCTCCTGATGGGGATCGGCGGACGGTGCCGATGATCCAGGCGGATGCTCTTTCGGTGTTCTGCGCGCATGTGCTCGGGTGTGAGCGGCGGGTTCCGGTGGCGGGTGCGACGGTGATCGTGCGGGTGGGTCTCGATGATCTGGAGGCCGGGACCGGGTCGGCGACCGTGGATGGTGTGGATCAGCCGGTCAGTGTCGGGGCGGCGCGGCGGATGGCGGCCGGGGGTGGCGTGATCCCGTGTGTTCTCGGTGGGGACAGTGAGGTTCTCGATTGGGGGCGGGAGAAACGGTTGTTCACCCGGGCGCAACGGCTGGCGTTGGTGGAGCGTGACGGGGGATGCGCGATGTGCGGTTTGCCGCCGGAGATGACGAGGGCGCATCACATCCGCTGGTGGACACGCGATCGCGGGCCGACCGATCTCTCCAACGGGATACTGCTGTGTGAGACGTGTCACCATCGCATCCACGACAACGGGTGGGAGATCCGCATCGACGCTCCCGGGACCGGGAACGGGAGTGGGAGTGGGGGTGGGAGCCGGGGTAGAGCGCGGGTGTGGTTCATACCGCCCCGATACGTCGACCCGCAACAGGCCCCGAGGCTCGGCGGGCGCGCACGCTTCGACATCGCCGCCTGACGACGACGCCCGCCGGACGACGACGCCGGCCTGATCACGCGGTGCCTGATGACGCGGTGCCTGATGACGTCGATGCGTGACGTCGGCGCCTGTGCTCTCGAGGCTCAGCGATGCCTGCGGACTCCGGCCCTGCGGACTCCGGCCCCGTCGCCACCGGTCGCACCGACTCCGGCTCTGCGCAGACGGTCGGCGACCAGAATGCCGAGGGCCGTGCCGCCCACGCAGCTCGCGATGGTCACGGCAAAGAACGCGATCTGGGCGAAGAACGACATCGACCCGAGATCGAACCATGCCCACGCGGAGATCGGGTACACGATGCCGACCGTGACCGCACCGAGATAGTGCATCCACGTGCCCCAGTAGCGCCAGAGCACGAAGAGGAACGGCAGCTCCGTGAATGCCGCCCACCAGAGATTGGTCAGCACGGTGCGGAAACCATACCCGGAGAACGGCACCATGACGAGGCCGGCGATCAGGGCAACGAGCAGGCCGACGAGTGGGCGACGCAGCAGCCGCAGCGCGATCACCGACGGCAGCAGCCAGAGACCGGCGAGCGCCATGCCCACGAACGGGAGCGGCCCGGTCAGCACGGTCGAGAACCAGTTCATCGGTGCGAGCAGCACCGCTCCGGCGACGCCGAGTGCCGCGCAGGTCAGCAGGATGGCGGTAGGGAAGCGGAACCGTCCGCCGGTGCGGGGCGTCCGGCCCGCGGCATCCGCGCTCACGCCAGGGGCTCCGCTGCGGCTTCGCGGGCGGCCTTCGACGCGGGGGAGGCCGCACCGATCTTCCAGTATCCGCAGAAGCTCACGGCGTTCTTGTCCACCCCGCGCTCGCCGACGAGGTGTTTGCGGGCACCTGATGCGAGCGCCTGCTCACCCGCCGCGTACGCATGGAACGGGGCCTCCGGCAGCGCGGTGCGGCCGAGCGTCTCCAGCGCGAGGGAGCCGGGGGCGACATCGTGCGGGCGCACGATCCACACCACCTCGATGCCGGCGGGACGGGCGAACTCCAGCGCATCCTCTTCGCTCGGCGTCTCGACGATCGCGGTGCCGACGGCGTCGAACGGCAGCGAGGCGCAGATCGAGGAGATCGCGGGCAGGGCGGTCTCATCGCCGACCAGCACGACACGATCCGTTCCGCGCTGCGGATTGAACGTGAGGCCCTCGTCGATGATCAGCACATGCTCGCCCGGCCGGCAGGTCTCGGCCCACCGTGACGCCGGGCCGGCCGTTCCGTCGGCCGCCGAGCCGTGCAGGACGAAGTCCACGTCGATTTCGGCGCCGGCGTCGGCCGTGGCCGCTCGATATGCCCGCACGCTGTAGTTGCGCATCACCGGACGTTCGCCGTCGGGGATGCGCAGGAACTTCAGGTAGCCGAACATCTTGTTGGCCTTCGCCGGCACCCGGTCGAGGCCCGCGTCGCCGCCGATGGGCAGGAACAGCCGGAACCACTGGTCGAACCCCATCGGGCGGAACTTCTCGATCTCGCCGCCGCCGAGCGTCACCCTGATCCAGTGCGACGACAGGCGTTCCGTACGCAGCACCACCAGGTGGATGAGCTCGGTCGACTCGGGCTTGACCATCTTGCTGAACGCCATCGGGTGCCTTTCAGGGAAGCTGCCAGGGGAAGAAGGCGACGAAGATGGCCGCGGATGCCAGCAGGGTCGCGATGGTGAAGACGGTGTCGCGTGTGCGGAACGGGACGAGGTGCCGCTCGGTGCGGGTGGGATGCGCACCGAACGCGCGCGAGTCCATCGCCAGCGCCACCCGCTCGGCGTGACGGATCGCGCCGGCGAGGAGCGGCACGATGTAGCCCCACCCGCGGGCGATGCGGGCGAACGGTCCGCGTCCGCCGTGGTAACCGCGCACCCGGTGGGCCGCCCGGATCACGGCGAGCTCATGCCCGAACCGCGGCACGAACCGGAACGCTGCCAGTGCCGTGTAGCCGATCCGGTACGGCACCCGCAGCTGCTGCACACTGGCGCGCACGAGGTCGGGCCCACTGGTCGTGAGCCCGCCGACGAGCGCGAGAGCGACGATCGATCCGAGCCGCAGCGCCGTCGCGAAGCCGATCAGGAGCGCTCCGCTGTAGAGGGTCCAGTCGCCGATCCGCAAGACGGGGGAACTGCCCGCGACGAGTCCGGTGTCGACCCATACGGAGAACCCGATGCCCACCAGGAGCATGCCGGCCGGGAGCCCGAGCAGCAGGAGAGCGAGGAGCCGAACCGTGAGACGCGCCCCGACCAGGATCAGCGCGTAGGCGAGAATCAGGAAAGCGGCGGGCGTCGCCAGGTCGCGCACGAACACGAGCAGGACCATCGCCGGCGCGAACCCGGCGACCTTCGCGAGCGGATTCAACGCATACAGGAACTGCCGCCGCGACGTCGCCGTGATACGTGCGTACGGATCGAAGGTCGTCGTGGTCACGCGGTCGCCCCGAGCCCGGCCGCGGCCAGCACGCGCTGCAGCGGGGGCAGGCGCAGCCCCGCGTCGGCGAACAGCCGCTCGTCCTGCAGCAGGGTGGCGGTGGGGCCGACCGCCTGCACCCGGCCGGCCGCCAGGACCACGACGTGGCTGGTGTGCTCGGCCACGAGCTGGAGGTCGTGCGTGACGATCACGATGGTCGTGCCCTCAGCGCGCAGGCTCTGCAGCAGGTCGAGCAGCTCGGCGGCTCTGGCGCGATCCTGTCCGAACGTGGGCTCGTCGAGCGCCAGCACCCGCGGGCGGGTGATCAGGGCCGTCCCCACCGACAGTCTTCGCTTCTCGCCGCCGGAGAGCAGGAACGGATGCACGCCCGCCTTGTGCTCGAGGCCGAAGCGGGCCAGCATCTCGCCGACCCTGGTCGAGATCTCGTCATCCGGTACGTGCCGCAGCCGCAGTCCGTGGGCCAGCTCGTCGAACACCGTGGGGGCGATGAATTGGTGCTCGGGATTCTGGAAGACGAACCCGATGCGCGCGGCGAGGTCGCGCGGCGATGCGGTGCCCGGATCGATCCCGTCGACCCGCACCTGGCCACGAGGCGGTGGCACGACCCCTGCGAGCGCCTGGATCAGCGTCGTCTTGCCCGCGCCGTTCGCACCGACGATCGCCGTGAGGCTGCCCGGTTCGAGATCGAGATCGATCCCGTGCAGGATCTCGGTGCGGCGTCGGCGCACGGTCAGCCCGCGAGCGCGGATGATCGGCTCGACACGTGCCGTCGCCTCGCCGGAGGGTGGAGAGATCTCGTCGGCTGCGCGCCGAGGGGTGGAGGACGAGACGTCCTCACGATCGAGCGCTGCGGCGAGCTCCTGCGGCGACAGCGGCAGGGGGGCGAGCGAGAATCCCCGTTCCCGAAGGCGGAGTGCCGCCAGGGTGGCAGCGGGAAGCCACACTCCCATCCGGACCAGCTCATCCGCGTGGTCGCGGATGACCTCGGCGGCCGGCCCGTCGAAGGCGACCCGGCCGTCGCCGTCGAGCACGATCGCGCGCGTGACGAAAGCCATCGCCGCGTCGAGGTTGTGCTCCACGAGCAGGATCGCGCGGTCGCCGGTCGCGACGACCTCCGAGAGGGCGGCGTACACGTCGTCGATGCCCTGGGGATCGAGGTTCGCCGTCGGCTCGTCGAGCACGATGAGCGGAGAGCCCATCGCCAGGGCTCCGGCGATCGCGAGTCGCTGCCTTCCGCCGCCGGAGAGGTGGTCGGGGTTCTCGTCGCGCCGTTCCCAGAGTCCGACCCGACGCAGTGCCTCCTCGACGCGACTTTCGACCACGTCGAGCGGAAGCCGCAGGTTCTCGGGGCCGAACGCGACCTCGTCGTAGACGCTGCCGGTGACGATCTGCGCATCGGGATCCTGGAAGACCATCGCGACGTGTGTGCTCAGCGTGGCCGTCTGCGCGCTGGCGGTGTCGATGCCCCCGGCTTCGACGGTGCCGACCAGCGTCGCGGGGAGGGCGTGGGGGATCAGTCCGTTGAGCGCGAGGGTGAGCGTCGACTTGCCGGAACCGGAGGGACCGAGCAGGAGCACGACCTCTCCGGCGTCGATGTCGAACGTCACGTCGCGCGGCGAGGGGTGCGCCGCATCGGCGTGGGTGAGGGAGAGGTCACGCACGCGGAGCAGGGGCGCGGATGGGCGCACGGCGAAGTCCCGGGTCGGCGGATCGTACGCTTCTAACTTAGCTGAGCCTTACCTGATTCTCCATGCGGGACGAGCGCCTATCGGCGGGCGACGCCCGCGCGACTGAGCGCGGAACCGATCGCGAGGCCGACCGCGGTCCACGCGATCGGTCCGAGCACCGAGATCGCGAGGTAGAGGATCTGCGCCCACAGCGGCATGACCGCGAGGTGGGCGGCGAAGAACACCACGACGGCCACGAACATCCCGATGATCGCCGCCGAGATGAAGAACCGCCACGGCCCCCAGGAGCGATAGCGGGTGAGGGCGGCCACCCCCTCCTGGATCAGACCGAACAGCAGTGCCGTGCCGATGAAGCGCAGCGCCCACGCCGGGTTGAAGGCGCTCGCGATCAGCGCGGCGAACACATGAGTGATCAGCGCGACGAGCGGAAGGCGCAGCACCTCCTGCGCGATGATGCCCGGCAGCACGTGCGAGCCGAGCACCAGGCCGTAGAGGAACAGCAGGGGGCTCGCCAGCAGCACCGGCGTCACCCATC
Source organism: Microbacterium sp. TPU 3598 (assembly GCF_002356155.1). Taxonomy (NCBI): domain Bacteria; kingdom Bacillati; phylum Actinomycetota; class Actinomycetes; order Micrococcales; family Microbacteriaceae; genus Microbacterium; species Microbacterium sp. TPU 3598. Next base: position 606,088 of record NZ_AP017975.1, read on the forward strand.
CGGCGATGCCCGCGAGGATGCCCGTCGCGACTCCGATCGCCGCGCAGACGAGCAGTACTCGGGTCGACAGGACGGAGGTACGGGCCACCTCTCCAGCTTACTGTCGACCTATCGGGAGGGCGGCCGTGGATAACCCTGGTCGATCGGCGAATGCCGACTGGTCGATCGACCAGATCTCGCGTCGATCGCTGAGGGCGGGACTATGTTGGCCGCGGTGCAGCAACGCGGTTGCACCGTGATCATCGGGAGCACCACATGGGTCGAACACCCCTCCGGATGGCAGCGGCCGCCACCCTGGCCACGCTGTTCATCGCATCGACAGCAACCACCGGCTACGCCGCGACGGAGGAGGTGACGCACCCCGTCCCCGTCGCAGGAACCCCCGGACATTACATCGTCGTGATGAAGTCGGATCCGCTCGCCACCTATGAGGGCGACGTGAAGGGGCTGAAAGCCACCAAGCCCGCGGAAGGCGAGCAGCTCGAGACGCAGTCGCAGGATTCACAGCGCTACGTCGAGCACCTCCAGACCGAGCAGACCGACCTCGTCAGCGACATCGGCGTGACCCCCGACACGACGTATCAGGTGGTGCTGAACGGGTTCAGCGCCGACCTCAGCGGCGAACAGGTCGATGCGCTCCGTGCCTCGAAGGACGTGCTCGGTGTCTACCCCGACGAGATCCGCCACCCCGATGCGCAGACCTCGACCGACTACCTCGGTCTCGGCGACGACCGCAAGGGCCGCGGCGGCGTGTGGCAGCAGACCGGAGGAGTCGAGAAGGCCGGAGAAGGCGTCGTCGTCGGTGTGATCGACACCGGCATCGCCCCCGAGCACCCCTCCTTCGAGGGCAAGAAGATCAAGAAGCAGAAGCAGCAGAACACTCGCAACAAGGGTGGTCAGCCCTACACCGACGGCACCTACGTCTACTTCGACAAGTCCGACGGTGGCCAGTTCCAGGCCGCGATGGTCGAGGGCCAGGACTGGGACAAGAGCGACTACTCCTCGAAGCTCATCGGCGGACAGTACTTCTACGCCGGAGCCGAGGCCGCCGGGTTCGACTTCCAGTACGACTACCTCTCGCCGCGTGACGGCGACGGCCACGGCTCGCACACCGCGAGCACTGCCGCGGGCAACTTCAAGGTCAAGGCCAGCATCGAGAACGTCGATTTCGGGACGGTCTCGGGAGTCGCACCGGCCGCGAAGATCTCGGCCTACAAGGCCTGCTACGTGGGTCCTGACACGACGGTCACCACCGACGACATCTGCGCGCAGAGCGACCTCATCGCCGCGATCGATCAGGCCGTCGCCGACGGCGTCGACGTGATCAACTACTCCATCGGCGGCGGTGCCGCCAGCACCGTGATGGCTCCGGAGGACCTCGCGTTCTTCAACGCCGCGGCAGCCGGCGTCTTCGTCGCGACCAGTGCCGGCAACGACGGCCCCGACCCGGTCACGGCCGACCACGCATCGCCCTGGTACACGACCGTCGCCGCCTCGACCATCCCCACCTGGGAGGGCACCGTGCAGTTCGACGGGTTCGCGCAGGCCGGAGCCTCGGTGAGCGTGCCGTTCGGACAGAAGGTCACCGGCCCGTCCATCGCCGCGGTGGATGCCGCCGCAGCGGGAGCGAAGGATCCGCAGCTCTGCCTGCCGGGCACCCTCGATCCGGCCAAGGTCGCCGGACACATCGTGGTCTGCGACCGTGGCGGCAACGCCCGCGCCGAGAAGTCGCAGGTCGTGAAGGATGCCGGAGGCATGGGCATGGTCCTCGTGAACGTCCCCGGTGGCGCCGACTCGCTCGACAACGACTTCCACGCGGTGCCGACCGTGCACCTGAACGCGGTGCACCGAGCCGCGGTGCTCGCGTACGTGCAGGGCGGCGTGGACCGTCCGATCACGCTCGTCGGGGAGAACACCACGGGCGTCACCACCCCGACGCCGCAGATCGCAGGCTTCTCCAGCCGCGGACCGATGCTGGCAGACGGCAGCGACGTGATGAAGCCGGACATCGCGGCTCCCGGCGTCGCGATCCTCGCGGCGACCGAGAACGCTCCGGGCGAGAAGCCGACCTTCGGCATCCTCTCCGGCACGTCCATGGCCTCGCCGCACGTCGCGGGTCTCGCGGCCCTGTACCTCGGTGAGCGCCCGAAGGCGACGCCCGCCGAGATCAAGTCGGCGATGATGACCACCGCTTACGACACGGTGCTGCCCGACGGATCGAAGAACACGAACCCGTTCGAGCAGGGTGCGGGTCAGGTCGATCCGAAGCGGTACCTGAACCCGGGTCTGCTCTACCTCAACGGTGTGAAGGACTGGGCGGCGTTCCTCGACGGGAAGGGGCTGTCGGACTTCCCCGGCATCGATCCCATCGACGGCAGCGATCTGAACCAGGCGTCGATCTCGATCGGCTCGCTGACCAGCGCGCAGACCGTCACCCGCACGGTCACCTCGACCGAGAAGGGCACGTTCACCGCCAAGGCCTCCGTGCCGGGAGTGAACATCAAGGTCACGCCGCAGCAGCTGAAGTTCGATCGCCCCGGTCAGACGAAGACCTTCACGGTCACGTTCGACAACGCGAGCGCTCCGGTGGAGCAGTGGGCCACGGGTTCGCTGACCTGGACGAGTGCGAAGAACTCGGTGCGCTCTCCGATCGCGCTGTTCCCGGTCACGGCCGATGCTCCGGCCGAGGTCACGGGCAGTGGTGTCGACGGCAGTACGTCGGTGGACATCACCCCCGGTCTCACCGGAGATCTGGCGCTCGGACTCTCGGGTCTGACTCCGTTCGAGCTGCTCGCCGATGCGGGCAACCCGGTCGAGGGTCACTCGGGTGACGAGAAGTCGGGTGATGCGAACAAGGACGTGTCGTGGATCGTGAACGTGCCGGAGGGTACGACGCTCTCGCGGTTCGACCTCGACTCGTCCGATGACAAGGGCAGCGATCTCGACCTCACCGTGTACCGCGTGGTGAGCCCGGACGACCTGCAGTACTACCAGCGCTGGCGTTCGGCGACCGGCTCGGCGGATGAGCAGGTCACGATCCCGTCGCCGACGGCGGGTACGTACCTCGTGGTGGCCAACATCTACTCGACGACGGGCCCGATGACGTGGGACATGACCTACGCCAACGTGCTGCCCGACGGCGAGGGGGACCTGACCGCCACGCCGAACCCGCTCGCCGCGGTCCGCGGCACGCAGACGTCGTACGACCTCAGCTGGACCGGCCTGGCCGCCGGCACCCGCTACCTCGGGGTCGTGCAGTACGGCGAGTCGGATGTCCGCACCGTGCTGACGGTCGACGTGCCGCAGGCGAAGGCTCCGGAGACCCCCGCCCCGGAGACCCCGGCGCCCGAGACTCCGGCGCCCGAGACTCCCGCGCCGGAGACCCCGGCTCCGGAGACGACCGCGCCGGCGACTCCCGCACCGCAGACGTCGGCGCCGGCGACTCCCGCACCGCGAGGGGAGAAGCGGGAGTAATACAGGAGCACGACAGCACGGCACCCCGTGGTCGAAGGGCCACGGGGTGTCGTGTTGCGCGGGCGCATCCGTTCACCGCGTGAACGGCGCCGCTCGTCGCAGCACCTGCTCCCTCGGTCCTCTCCGACGGCGTCGTCTTCCTAACGTGGGGGAACGCAACGTCGCGTACCCCGAGGAGACCCCCATGACCGCACCTTCGTCGCGCCGCCGCGACGGCGCCGGACTCGTCGACGACGAGCCCGTGATCGTCACCGATCCGAAACTCCCCTCCGTCGCCCTCACCGAAGAGCATCACGAGAAGGCGAACCGCTGGACCCTGCCGAAGATCATCCTGTGGGCCGCGATCGCCCTGCTGGGTGCCGTCGCCTGGACCATGCTCGCGATCGTGCGCGGCGAGACCGTCAACGCGATCTGGTTCGTGTTCGCGGCGGTCTGCACGTACCTGATCGGCTACCGGTTCTACTCCAAGGTGATCGAGAAGTACATCACCCGGCCCGATGACCGCAGGGCGACTCCCGCCGAGGTCAAGCAGGACGGCAAGGACTACGTCCCCACCGACCGCCGTGTGCTCTACGGTCACCACTTCGCGGCGATCGCCGGCGCCGGCCCGCTCGTCGGACCCGTGCTCGCCGCGCAGATGGGGTACCTGCCCGGCACGATCTGGATCATCGTCGGCGTCGTGCTCGCCGGCGCCGTGCAGGACTACACGGTGCTCTTCTTCTCGATGCGCCGCGGCGGCCGCACGATCGGGCAGATGGCCCGCCAGGAGCTCGGCAAGATCGGCGGCACCGCGGCGATCATCGCCTCGCTGCTGATCATGCTGATCATCGTCGCCATCCTCGCCCTCGTCGTCGTCAACGCGCTGGGCGAGAGCCCCTGGGGCGTCTTCTCGGTCGCCATGACCATCCCGATCGCCCTCTTCATGGGCGTGTACCTGCGTTATCTCCGCCCCGGCAAGGTCACCGAGGTCTCGATCATCGGCTTCGTGCTGCTGATGGCCGCGATCATCGGCGGCGGATGGGTCGCCGGCACCGAGTGGGGTCAGGCGATCTTCCACCTCGACCGCACCACCATCGCCTGGGGCATCATCGTCTACGGCTTCATCGCCGCCGTGCTCCCGGTCTGGCTGCTGCTCGCCCCGCGCGACTACCTGTCGACCTTCATGAAGATCGGCGTGATCGTCATGCTCGCCGGAGCCATCGTGCTGGTGCGCCCCGAGATCACGGTCCCCGCGGTCAGCATCTTCGGCGAGAACGGCATGGGTCCGGTGTTCGCCGGTCCGCTCTTCCCCTTCCTGTTCGTGACGATCGCGTGCGGGGCGCTCTCCGGGTTCCATGCGCTGATCGCCTCCGGAACGACCCCGAAGCTCATCGAGAAGGAGCGCCAGACGCGCTTCATCGGCTACGGCGGCATGCTCATGGAGTCGTTCGTCGCGATCATGGCCCTCGTCGCCGCGATCTCGATCGACCAGGGCATCTACTTCGCGATGAACGCGCCGACGGCGGCGACGGGAGGCACGGTCGAAGGGGCCGTCGCCTTCGTGAACTCGCTGGGGCTGACGGGGGTGAACCTCACACCCGAGATGCTCACCGGTACGGCGGCCGCGGTCGGCGAGGAGTCGATCGTGTCCCGCACCGGTGGCGCACCCACCCTCGCGCTCGGCCTCGCGCACATCATGCAGCAGGCTCTCGGTGGCCAGGCGCTCATGGCGTTCTGGTACCACTTCGCGATCATGTTCGAGGCGCTGTTCATCCTCACCGCGGTGGATGCCGGCACCCGCGTCGCCCGCTTCATGCTGCAGGACTCGATCGGCGCCTGGTTCCCCAAGTTCCGCGACGTCTCGTGGCGCCCCGGCGTCTGGATCTGCACGGCGATCATGGTGGCCGGATGGGGCGCGATCCTCATCCTCGGTGTCACCGACCCGCTCGGCGGCATCAACACCTTCTTCCCGCTGTTCGGCATCGCCAACCAGCTGCTCGCCGCGATCGCGCTCGCCGTGGTGCTGGCCATCGTCGCCAAGCGCGGCCGCAGCTACTTCAAGTGGTTGTGGATCATCGCCCTGCCGCTGGCGTTCACCGCGGTCGTGACCATCACGGCGTCGCTGTACAAGATCGCCTCTCCGGTGCCGGCCATCGGCTACTGGGCGAACCACTTCCGCTACGTCGCCGCCCGCGACAGCGGAGACACCTCGCTCGGCGAGCCGCAGGTGCTCGACGCGGTCATCCGCAACACCGCCGTGCAGGGCACGCTGTCGATCATCTTCGTGACCCTGGCGATCATCGTGATGGTGACCGCTGTGATCGTCACGATCAGGGCCATCCGCAACGGCGGCGGCGAGAACACCGAGGAGCCGCCCGTGGCCTCGCGCCGCTTCGCCCCGGCCGGATTCCTGCCGAGCGCCGAAGAACGTGAGCTCGAGAAGCAGTGGGAGCCGATCCTCGCCGACGAGCGCAAGGCGTCGACCCACTGATGTCGATCCCCCTGAGATGGCCGACACCATGAGGCGGACGGATGCCGCGACCTCCCTCCTGCGGACGCTGCTCAGTGCCGTGGCGCGGGCTGGTCGCGGCATCCGGTGGTACATGACGACCCTGATGGGCGACACCGCCTATGCGACCTACGTCGCCCATCAGCGTCGGCAGCATCCGGAGGAGGAGCCGCTGACCGAACGGCAGTTCTGGCGGCAGCGGATGGACGACCAGGATCGCAACCCCGGTGCCCGCTGCTGCTGAGCGCAGCCACGCCGGTGCCTAGGCTGGGACCATGACCGACGTCGTTCTCGCAGCGATCCTCGGCGTGCTCGGCGGCATCGTCCTCTCGGTGCTCCTCCTGCTCGCACGCCGACTCGCGCGCGGGGCCGCCGACCTCGGAAGCGACGCCGAACAGGCCGCCCTCACCGCACTGCATCAGGCGAGCCTGGCGGCGCCGCATCTGCGCGCCGGACTCTCGGATTCCGATGTGGTCAAAGCCGCGCGTCACCTGCGAGTGCTGCTCGGCAGCGCGGCGGTCGCGATCGTGAGCGCGGAAGGCACGGTGTCGTTCGACGGTCCGTCCGATGGACTCGAATCCGCGGCCCGCCGCATCGCCGCCCAGGTCGGGGCCTCGGGGCGGAGGCAGGTGTTCCCGGCGCCGGGAAGGGAGGACGACCTGGAGGCGGTCGGCGCTCCGATCCTCGTCGACGGCCGGGTGGCGGGAGTCGTCGTGGCGTTCGCGGCACCGGTCAGAGCCGCGCTCGTGCGGGCGGCGGAAGAAGTCGCCGACTGGTGCGCGGCCCAGGTCGAACTCGGCGGGCTCGATGCGCAGCGGACGCAGCTGGCCGAGGCGGAGCTGCGGTCGCTGCGGGCGCAGATCTCCCCGCACTTCATCTACAACGCCCTCACGGCGATCGCCTCGTTCATCCTCACCGACCCCGCGCGGGCCAGGGAGCTGGTGCTCGAGTTCGCCGACTTCACGCGCTACTCGTTCCGCCGTCAGGGCGAGTTCACCACGATCGCCGAAGAGCTCGGCAGCATCCACTCCTACCTCGAGCTCGAACGTGCACGCTTCGGCGACCGTCTGCGCGTCACGCTGCAGATCGCCCCGGAGACGCTGGCGACCGTCATCCCGTTCCTCTCGGTGCAGCCCCTGGTCGAGAACGCGGTCCGCCACGGGCTCGAGCCGGGTGAGGGCGGGGGAGAGATCCGCATCGCCTCGCGCGACGACGGCACCCACACCGAGATCACGGTCGAGGACGATGGCGTGGGCATGGACCCCGAGGCGCTGCGCGCAACTCTCACCGCGGGGGACGACGGCGTCCACGTCGGGCTCCGCAACGTCGACACCCGGCTCCGCCAGCTCTACGGTGCGGACGGAGGGCTGGTGGTCGAGACGAACACCGGCGCCGGTACCCTGGTGCGCATGCGGGTCCCGAAATCTCAGCCGCAGCACGACCCGGACGCCGACTGACGATCATGACGAACAGCGCCCCCTCGATCGACGTCCTCGTCGCGGATGACGAGCGTCCAGCCCTCGACGAGCTCGTCCACCTGCTCGGCACTGACGCCCGCATCGGCGAGATCCTCACCGCGTCGTCGGGCGCGGATGCGCTGCGGCTGATGTCGGAGCGCGCGGTGCGGATCGCCTTCCTCGACATCCACATGCCGGGGTTGACCGGGATGGAGCTCGCGCGGGCGCTGCTGACCCTCGCCGAACCTCCGGCGGTCGTGTTCGTCACCGCCGACGAGGCGAAGGCGGTGGAGGCTTTCGAGCTGCGTGCCGCCGACTATCTGCTCAAGCCCGTGCGCCTCGAGCGTCTGCGGCGGGCGGTCGACCGGGTGGTCGAGCTCGGAGACGCCGCGGCATCGGGCGACGACGAGATGCTGCCGGTCACGGTCGGCTCGGTCGTGCGGTTCGTGAAACGCAGCGACGTGCGCTGGGTGCGGGCGCAGGGGGACTACTCCCGACTGCACACCGGAGATGGGACGGGTCATCTGGTGCGCATCCCGATCTCGGAGCTGGAGGCGCGATGGGCGGATGCCGGGTTCCTCCGCATCCACCGCTCTTCGCTCGTGCGCATCGCCGCCGTGACCGAGGCGCGGCTGTCGGGGCCGGAGCCCACCGTGTCGATCGGTGCGACCTCTCTCCCGGTCAGCCGGCGACTGGTACCCGCGGTGCGCGACGCGCTGCTGCGCGGAGAGGGGGCAGGATGACCGAGAAGCCGAAGCGGGTTCGTGTGACGGCCGACCTGCCCGATCGGAGGCCGACCACCTTCACCCGCGGCATCGCGCTCCCCGGCTCGCCCGTCGACGAGGCGGATGCCGTGTATGCGCGCGCCCTGATGCGCAGTCAGCTCCGGCTCGCGCTCGGGACCGTCGCGGGGTTCGTCGTCGTGGTCATCGCGCTGACCCTGACGATCGCTCTCGTCCCCGAGGTCGGACAGGTCGTGGTCTGGGGCCTGCCGCTGTCGTGGCTGCTGCAGGCCTACGCGTTCTATCCGATCATCCTCGTGTTCGCGGTGCTCTACGTGCGCACGGCCGCCCGCAACGAGCGCCGATACCGGGCGCTCCGTGATCGCGAATGAACGCGGTGCTCGACCTCATCGGCGTCGCGCTCGTCATCGTCGCGACCCTGCTGATCGGGGTCTACGGACTGCGCATCTCGCGCACGACGGGAGACTTCTTCGTCGCCTCGCGCACCGTGCGGCCGGTGTGGAACGCGTCGGCGATCAGCGGCGAGTACCTCTCGGCCGGCACTTTCCTCGGACTGTCGGGTCTCGTGCTGCTCGACGGCGCCCGCGGCTTCTGGTTCCCGATCGGCTATGCGGCCGGCTACCTGCTGGTGCTCGCGTTCGTGGCGGCGCCGCTCCGGCGCAGCGGCGCCTACACGATCCCGGACTTCATCGAGGCGCGGCTGGAGTCGACGTCGGCCCGGCGCGTGACCAGCATCGCGGTGCTGGTGATCGGCTGGCTCTACATCGTGCCGCAGCTGCACGGAGCGGGGCTGACGCTCCTCGTCGTGGCCGGCCTTCCGGAATGGGTGGGGGCCGTGACCGTCGCGGTGCTCGTGGCGGCGGCGGTCGCCGCGGGCGGCATGCGGGCCATCACCTATGTGCAGGCGTTCCAGTACTGGCTCAAGCTCACGGCGCTCCTGGTGCCGGTGGTGTTCATCGCGTTCGCCCTCAGCGGCGGTCCGCACGACGTCGATCCCGCGCTGGTGTTCCCCGTCGAGGCCGGGCCCTCGGGCTTCGACGCGTATGAGACGGCATCCCTGTTGCTCGCACTGCTGTTGGGGACGATGGGGCTCCCGCACGTGCTGGTGCGGTTCTACACGAGTCCGACCGGGGTGTCGGCGCGGCGGACCACCGTCATCGTGATCGGCATGGTGAGCGCGTTCTATGCGGTGTCGAGCACGATGGGGCTGCTGGCGCGCATCGCCGCTCCCGACCTCGCGGTTCCCGGTGTCGCCGACACGGTGGTGCTGCTGTTGCCGTCGCGCGTGTTCCCCGGAGCGTTCGGCGAACTGCTGACCGCGCTGATCGTCGCGGGGGCGTTCGCGGCGTTCCTGGCGACATCGGCCGGTCTCGTCGTGTCGCTCGCGGGCGTGATCAGCCAGGACGTGTTCTCCGGCTCGGTGCGGTCGTTCCGGCTGTCTGCGGTGCTCTGTGCACTGGTGCCTCTGGCGGTGGCGTTGCTCACAGCGCCGGCGGGCCTCGGGTCCAGCGTCGGCGTGGTGTTCGTGGTGGCGGCGTCCACGCTGTCGCCGGTCGTGCTGTTGGGAGTCTGGTGGCGAGGACTCACCGCCCGTGGCGCGGTCGCCGGGATGCTGTCGGGCGGGATCGCCGCCGGACTCGCGCTGCTGGTGCACGCGGCGGTCGGGGGAGTCGGAGTGGCCGCGCCCTACCTCGCGCAGCCCGCCGCCTGGACGATCCCGCTCGCCACGGCCGTGACGGTCGTGGTGTCGCTCTTCGATCCGCGGGGACCGTCGCCGCGCACGGAGCGCTTCCTCGCTCGTGTGCACACGCCCGAGCGCGGCTGAGTCAGAGTTTCCGGCTGCGCGGCATGAGCCGCACGTCAGGGAGCGGCGGAGCGGGGATGCGCACGTCGTGACCGTCGACCGCGCCGAAGCGGGGGGATGCCGCTCCCGTCACGGACTCCGCTTCCCACTCTTCGCGCGCCTCGACGATCTCGTCATGCGAGCGGCCGGCGAAGTTCCACCACATCACGATGTCGTCCTCGAACGGCTCACCACCCAACAGGAACAACAGGGCGCCCTCGGTGCTCGACACCTCGACGGTGTCGCGGGAGTCGCCGAGGTAGAGCAGGTTGTTGCGATCGAGCGGATGCGAGGCCACCACGGCGTCTCCCTCGACGAGCATGAGGGCGTGCTCCCAGTCGGAGCGCAGCGGCAGATGCACACGCGAGCCGGGAGCGAGCACGATCTCGGCCCCGACGATCGGGGTGTGCACCGTGGCGGGCGAGCGCACGCCGGCGAACTCGCCGAGCACGACGGTGGCTTCGGCATCCGCTCCCTCGTCGGCCGGGAGGGCGAGTGCGGGCAGTGCGGTGTGCCGTTCGAACCCGGCAGCGCCGTGGCGGGCCGAATCCGGGAGCACCACCCAGAACTGCAGCGCATCGAGGGGGACGGGATCCTCGCCGATCGAGTACTCCGAGTGCGAGATCCCGTTGCCCGCGGTCATAAGGTTCAACTGCCCGCGACGCAGGTCGGCGTCGCTGCCGAGCGAGTCGCGGTGACGGATCTCTCCGACGAGCGGCCAGGTCACGGTCTGCAGACCGATGTGGGGGTGCGGCTCGACCCGCATCTTCGTGTCGGCCGGTCCGAAACGGTCGAGGAAGCACCAGGCGCCGATCGTGGGCAGGTTGCGGTGCGGCAGGGCGCGCAGCACGTTCATGCCGCGCACCCCGCCGAGCGGAACCTCGCGGGGCTCGAGGAGGAGGCGGTGCTGTCCGATCATTCGGCGCGGCCCGTCGGGTCCTCACCCGCGGTTCCCACAGGTGCAGAGGGGGTCTGCGGCCAGCGGATCTCGGCGCCGGGGATCTCATGCGTCTCGAGGTACTTGGCGATGTACGGGCACAGCGGCACGATCGCGTCACCGCGTCCCGCCGCATCCGCCAGCGCCTCGGCAGCGAGCTTCCCGGCCAGCCCCTGGCCTTGGAACGCCGGGTCGACCTCGGTGTGGATGAAGCGGATGGATCCGGGGCGCAGGTCGTACGCGGCGAAGCCGGCGAGTACGTCGTCGGAACGGATCTCGTACCGCGATTCGTCGTCGTTGCGGGTCACGGTGATGTCGGTCATCGGCTGCTCCTTCGAACGGATGCCTCCAACCTACGCCCGCGTGCGGGGTCGGGCCCGGCGAAAACCCAGACCGTCTGCTGCCGCACCGGCGCGTCGGAGTGCGACACTCCGTGGGGGAGGCGGGTGGTCTGGGTTTCGGCAGCCGGCCGGTCGAGGGTGTGGAGGAAGCGCCTCCCGCGTCGGCGGGGGTCGTTACGCTGGAGGGATGCCGCAGACTCCCCGTGACCCGTACGCGGACCTGCCGTACGCCGACGAGCCCTACGACGACGGCTGGGAGTCGTCCGCCCCGCCCGAGCCGATGGACTGGGAGCCGCAGGGGGCGGGCTACGAGCCGCCGCTCGACTGGGGTCAGGGTCCGGTCACGCCGGTGGCCCCCGCATCCGCGGCTCCGGCCGCTCGTCGCGCGACGCCGAGCCGGTACGCGACCGCGCGCGAGGCTCTGCACACCGTCTTCGGCTACGACGAGTTCCGTGGCGACCAGGCGGCGATCGTCGAGCAGGTCATCGCCGGCGGAGACGCCGTCGTGCTGATGCCGACCGGTGGCGGAAAGAGCATCACGTACCAGGTGCCCGCCCTCGTCCGTGAGGGCACGGGCCTCGTGATCAGCCCGCTCATCGCGCTCATGCACGACCAGGTCGATGCCCTGCGGGCCAACGGTGTGAAGGCCGCCTACCTCAACTCCACCCAGGCGATCGACGAGCGTCGCGAGGTCGAGCGGGCCTACGTCGCCGGCGAGCTCGACCTCATCTACGTCGCCCCCGAGCGTCTGTCGAACGCGCAGACCACGGCGCTGCTCCAGCGCGGAACGCTCAGCGTCATCGCGATCGACGAGGCCCACTGCGTGTCGCAGTGGGGTCACGACTTCCGTCCCGACTACCTGGCGCTCGGCGACCTGGGCGAGCGGTTCCCCGGGGTGCCGCGCATGGCGCTCACGGCGACAGCGACCGCGGCGACGCACAAGGAGATCACCGAGCGGCTGCACCTCGAGGGTGCCGCCCACTTCGTCGCGAGCTTCGACCGCCCGAACATCCAATACCGCATCGTGCCCAAGGTCGACCCGCGCAAGCAGCTCGTCCAGTTCATCCGCTCGCAGCCGGAAGGCGCGGCAGGCATCGTCTACGCGCTCAGCCGCAAATCGGTCGAGCAGACGGCGACCTCCCTCGCCGCCCAGGGGTTCGATGCGCTGCCGTACCACGCGGGTCTGCCCGCCGAGGTGCGGGCGGCCAACCAGGCGCGCTTCCTCCGTGAAGACGGCGTGGTCATGGTCGCGACCATCGCGTTCGGCATGGGCATCGACAAGCCCGACGTGCGCTTCGTCGCGCACATCGATCTGCCGAAGTCGGTCGAGGGCTACTACCAGGAGACCGGTCGCGCCGGCCGCGACGGCGAGCCCTCTGTGGCGTGGATGGCGTACGGTCTGGGCGACGTCGTGCAGCAGCGCCGGCTCATCGACCAGAGCCCCGGCGACCGCACGTTCAAGATGCGGATGGGCCAGCACCTCGACGCGATGCTCGCGCTGTGCGAGACCGTGGAGTGCCGCCGGCAGAACCTGCTGGGGTACTTCGGTCAGGAATCGCAGCCCTGTGGCAACTGCGACACGTGCCTCGAGAACACCGAGACGTTCGACGGGCTCGTGCCCGCGCAGAAGCTGCTCTCGACGATCGTGCGGCTGAAGCGTGAGCGCAATCAGGCGTTCGGTGCCGGCCACCTGATCGACATCCTCCGCGGCGCCTCGACCGAGCGCATCCGGCAGCAGGGACACGAGAAGCTCGCGACCTACGGCATCGGCAACGACCTCTCCGATCAGGACTGGCGCAGCGTCGTCCGGCAGCTCCTCGCTCGTGGCATCCTGGTCGCGCAGGGCGACTACGGCACCCTCGCTCCCGGGGAGCAGGCCGCCGGAGTGCTGCGCGGCGAGACGGCTGTACCGCTGCGCAAGGACACGATCGGGCGTCCGACCTCGTCCGGTCGGGCTCGCAAGGCCAGTGCCGCCGATGCCCTGGACGCCGGAGACCGGGGTCTGTTCGAGGCGCTGCGCATCTGGCGGGCCGAGACCGCCCGCGAGCAGGGCGTCCCCGCCTACATCGTGTTCGGGGACGCGACCCTGCGCGCGCTCGCGGAGCATCGTCCTGCCTCCCTCGCCGACCTCGACGGGATCACCGGTATCGGTGCGAAGAAACGCGAGGCGTACGGCGAGGGCGTTCTCGCGGTCATCGCCGCGGCCTGATCTGAGCCCTGACCATCACCGCCCGACTCCGCGCGCGCTCAGCGCGGAGGCAGCACGTCGTCGAGATGTGCGCGCAGGTGGGTGGCGATGTCGAGCCGCTCCCTGTCGTACAGCCACTGGTACTGCAGTCCGTCCCACATCGCGATGAGCCACGTGGCCTCGTGCTCGGGGTCTCGATGCGCCGGCAGATCGCCGTCGATCCGGGCGAGGCGGAAGAGCTCGGTGAAGTAGTCGAGGGCGTTCGCGAACCGCATCGCGAAGTAGTCATGCGCGGGGTGGGCGGCGGGCACGGCCTCGCACGACAACACCGCATACACCTCGATCAGACCGGGTTCCTCCTGCGCGCTGAGCGCGGCACCGTCGGGAATGCCGCGCAGCAGCTCGCCCGCTGACGCGGCGCCGGCGAACCCCTGGTTCTGGTTGATGGTGCTGTCGCGTTCGGTCAGGACGGCGCTGAGCAGCAGTTCCTTCGACGGGTAGTGGTGCAGCAGCGTCGACTTCGACACCCCGACCGCGGTCGCGATGTCCTGCAAGCTGGTGTCGCCGTAGCCGTCGCGGGCGAACAGGCGGGTCGCATCGGCGAGGATCTGCGCGCGACGACGACGGCCGACCGCATAGCCGGGATCGACGTCGGCTGCAGCGGTCGTGCGCAGTGCGGGCAGGGGCCCCGCCGGGTCAGAGCTGTCTGAAGAGGGCTCGTCGTCGGGGTCCCGCCACCCGAGCGGCAGTGCCCAGAGGTTCTCCCGCTCCTCGAGCATCTCCACCACGTCGACGCGATCAGGCAGATACTGCGACAGCAGCTGCAGCCCGTCCCATCCGGCGGTGTGTCGCACCGTCTCCCCGTCGATATCGCGATCGGCTGCGATGACGCCGTGGTGCTTCGCGTCTTCCAGGACGTCGATGCTCAGCGAGCGGAGTCGGCAGTACCGGGCGCGCATCCGCTCGTGCGCAGGGTGTCCGGGAGCAGAGGCTTCGCCCGTGAGCGCGGCGAACAGCTCGAGGTAGCCTGCGGTGCGCGCGTTCCGTTCGGCGATGCCGGAGAACACCAGCTCGCCCGGCTCGGAGGCGGCCGAGATGGCGCTGAACACGGTCTCGTTCTCGGCTTCGAGCTCGGCGACCACTTCGCCGAGCAGGTCGTCCTTCGAGGCGAAATGGCCGAGGAGCCCTGGATGGCTGACGGAGGCCGCGGTGGCGATATCGCGCAGAGACGTCGACCGGTAGCCGCGCGTGACGAACAGGTCATGTGCGGCGGTGAGGATCCGCTGGCGCGTGGCGGCAGCGCGCGCGTGCCGGGAGCCGGTCGCCGTCGTCGTCATCGCATCCTCCTTCCACATCCTATCCTCGCTCATTACCAATCGGTCTGGTTTCAGTTACCAGACGGTCGAGATTGGTGTATCGTCATCCCAGACCGCATCGCCCGAAGACGTGCGGTGAATCGAAAGGACTGTCATGACAGAGCTGTCATCCGCCGCCACGGCGGCCGCGGTCGGCACCACCGGGTTCAAGGCCCCCGGAACCACGCCGCCGAAGACCCCGCGCGGCTACACGCCGGGCCTCGCCGCCGTGAACTTCGGCGTCTACCTCGCCCTGCTCACCCCGGTCATGGTGTCGATGGCATTCAAGATCCAGCACATCGACCCCGTGAACACCGAGGGCAGCCTCGGACTCGTGATGGGCGTGGGCGCGATCTTCGCCCTGATCGCGAACCCCCTCGTCGGTCGACTCTCCGACCGCACCACCTCGCGCTGGGGCATGCGTCGTCCGTGGATCCTCGGCGGCGCGATCGTCGGGCTCGGCGGCTTCCTCCTCATCGGCTCGGCGACCTCCGTGTGGATGGTCCTGCTCGCCTGGTGCCTCGTGCAGACCGCGATGAACGCCGTGCTGGCCGCGGCCAACGCCACGCTGCCCGATCAGGTGCCGGTCACCAGCCGAGGCAAGGTTTCCGGCATCATCGGCATCACGACCCCGATCGGCATCCTCGCCGGCAGCTTCCTCGTGAACTTCCTCCCCGGCGACTTCGAGCGCTTCGTCGTCCCCGGCGTGATCGCCCTGATCCTCGTGATCGTGTTCGTCGTGACCCTCAAGGACCGTCGCCTCACCGAGAAGCCGGCCGAGAAGTTCACCGTCGGCATGTTCTTCGGCTCGTTCGTGTTCAACCCCCGCAAGCACCCCGACTTCGGCTGGACCTGGCTCACCAAGTTCTTCGTGATGTTCGGCTACGCCGGTATCGCCACCTTCCTGCCGCTCTACCTCGTCACCAAGTTCGGTCTCGACGAGCAGGGCGCGGTCGGCATCATCCTGGCCGCCAACCTCGCCTCGATGGCGGCGATGGCGATCTCGTCGCCGCTGGGCGGATTCCTCTCCGACAAGATCGGCAAGCGCCGACCGTTCGTCGCGATCGCCGGCGTGATCATGGTGGTGGGCCTCGTCATCCTCGCCGTCGCTCCCGACGTCACGACCGTCATCATCGCGCAGGCGATCATCGGTCTGGGCGCCGGGTCCTTCCTCTCGGTCGACCTGGCCCTCGCGACCGAGGTGCTGCCCAACCCCGACGACGTGGCCAAGGACCTCGGTGTGCTGAACATCGCCAACGCCCTGCCGCAGTCGATCGCCCCGGCCATCGCCCCCGGCATCATCGCCATCGGCGCAGCCACACCGCTCGGCGGCTACACCACCTGGTACCTGTTCGGCGCGGTCGTCGCGCTGGCCGGCGCCGTTCTCGTCTACCGCATCAAGGGAGTCAAGTGACCATGACCGAGACCATCACCGCACGCCCGTGGCTCGACACCGATCTCCCCGTCGACGAACGGGTGCAGCTGCTGCTCGACGCCATGACGATCGAGGAGAAGGCCGGGCTCTTCTTCCACACCATGATCGCGATCGGCGACCTCGAAGAGCCGAACCCGGTCTTCGCGACTCCATCGGCGCGCGAATTCCTCGAGACCAAGCGGATGACGCACTTCAACCTGCTCGGTGCGGCGCCGACCGGCCGCGAGATCGCGGCATGGCAGAACGCGCTGCAGCGACTGGCGGCATCCACGCGTCTCGGCATCCCGGTGACGCTGTCGACCGACCCGCGGCACTCGTTCAGCGAGAACCCCGGTGCGTCGATCCTCGCCGGCCCCTTCTCGCAATGGCCCGAGACCCTCGGCCTCGCCGCCACCCGTGACGAGGCGCTCGTCGAGCGCTTCGCCGACATCGCCCGACAGGAGTACACGGCGGTCGGGCTGCGGGTCGCGCTGCACCCGCAGGTCGACCTCGCGACCGAGCCGCGGTGGGCGCGGCAGACGGCGACCTTCGGCGAAGACGCGGAACTGTCGGGAAAGCTCGGCGCCGCCTACATCCGCGGGTTCCAGGGGGAGTCCTTCGGGCCCGGCTCCGTATCGACCATGACGAAGCACTTCCCCGGAGGCGGTCCGCAGAAGGACGGCGAGGACCCGCACTTCCCCTACGGCCGCGAGCAGATCTATCCTGGCGGCGAGTTCGAGCTTCACCTGAAGCCGTTCGAAGACGCGCTCGCTGCGGGGACCCGGCAGATGATGCCGTACTACGGGATGCCCGTCGGCACGGAGTACGAGGAGGTGGGATTCGGGTTCAACAAGTCCGTGATCACCGGCCTGCTGCGTGAGCGCTACGGCTTCGACGGTCTCGTGTGCACCGACTGGGGCCTGATCAGCGACTCCGAGATCTTCGGTCAGCCCTTCCCCGCACGTGCCTGGGGCGTGGAGGATCTCACGCCGCGCGAGCGCATGAAGAAGGTGCTGGAGGCCGGAGCCGACCAGTTCGGCGGCGAAGCGAACCCGGAGCTGCTGCTCGAGCTCATCGCCGACGGTGAGGTGACCGAGGAGCGACTCGACGTCTCGGCTCGCCGCATCCTGCGCGAGAAGTTCGAGCTCGGGCTGTTCGAGAACCCGTACGTCGACGAGGACGCGGCCGACGAGATCGTCGGGCGAGCCGATTTCCGAGCCGCGGGGGAGGCCGCCCAGCGCGCCTCGATCACGGTGCTCATGAACGACGGTGCCCTGCCGTTGGCCCCCGGCCGCAAGCTCTACGTCGAGGGCGTCGACTCGACGGTCGCTGCATCGTTCGGGGAGATCGTCACGACGCCGGAGGAAGCCGACCTGGCCGTCATCCGCCTGCAGGCTCCATTCGAAGAGCGCGAGACGATGTTCGAGAACTTCTTCCACGCGGGCTCTCTCGCGTTCTCGGACGATGTGGTCGCGCACGTCCGCGCCGTCGCCGCCGTCGTGCCGACCGTCGTCGACGTGCTCGCGGATCGTCCGCCGATCCTCACCCCGATCGTCGAGGCCGCGGCCGCGGTGACCGTGAACTGGGGGGCGTCGAGCGCCGCGCTCCTCGACGTGCTCAGCGCCGCGTTCCCCGCCCAGGGCAGGCTGCCGTTCGACCTGCCGCGGTCGATGGACGCTGTCGAAGCCTCCCGTCCCGATGTGCCGTTCGACACCGCCGATCCGCTGTTCCGGTTCGGTCACGGGCTCTCGCTCTAGTCCGGTCGCACCGTCCGGAAGACCGCCCCGCAAGCTTCGGCATGCGGGGCGGTTCGGCGTCCCGGCATCCTCTCGCCGGGAGCATCCCGTCGCTGCACGGTCCCCGCGTTTCGAAATGTCTCGCGCGAAGACGTTCACCGGACGATTTCTGGACGAATGCTGGACTTCTCATTCGGGATCCCGTAAGAATGAGCGCAACATCGCTCGGCCGACAGAAGTCGACCCGTGGGGGGGCCATGTGACGCGGAAGATCGCATCACACGGGAGTAGCGAATGGAATTGCAGGAGAGGACTCTGCGGCGACGCAGAGCGGTAGGAGGAGGCATCGCCGGCGTCACCGTCGGCGCGGTGATCCTCGCGAGTGCACTGGTGCCGACGGCGGCGAATGCGCTGGACGCGGCGAATCCGAATGATCCGTCTGTCGCGCAGGGGCAGATCATCCAGCTGCCCGCCGCCCTGCTCGGCGGCCTCGACATCGCGGCGCTCGGACACACGCTGACGAGCAACCCGGCGGCCCCCGGCTCTGAGCTCGGCGGGCTGGACGTCGGGCTGCTGGAGGCGCTGAACATCGACGTGGGCACGCTGAACGTGCCGCTCCTGACCGACGGCACCCCCGGGACGCCCGGTCTGCTGCGACTCGGCGATCTGGGCGCAGCGCAGAGCTTCAGCTCGTCGCCGACCCAGACGCAGTCGATCGCCTCATCCGGGACCATCACCTCGGGTGGCGCCATCGACACCGGTGCCATCGACGGCAGCGTGAACCCCGGCACCCTCGAACTCACCGATCTGTTCGACCAACTCGCCGTCGCCGGACTCACCGACGCGGTGCTCGACCAGGCGTCGGTCGGCATCGGCGCACTCGCATCGCGTGCCGAATCCAACGCCGGAACGGTCACCTCCCAGTACCGCATCGCCGACCTGAACCTCGATCTGCACAGCAACCTGGTCGCCGGTCTCTCGGGCACACTCGCCTCCGCGATCCAGGGCACCGTCACCCCCGTGAGCGATCTCGCCGGCCCCGGCGGAGCGCTGACCGCACTCACCACGACCATCGTCAACACGATCAATGCGATTCCCGACGTGCCGCTCGTCGCGGCGTTCACCGCGACCGGAGGAACGGTCGCGATCGCCGGACTCGACACCGTCGGACAGACCGTGACCACGCAGGTGCTGCAGACACCGGTGGAGAACACGACGGGCTCGGTGCTGGTCGATCTGAACACCGGGACGGTGTCCGTCGATCTCGCCAAGATCCTCGTCGAGACCGGGGCGGGGGCCGACCTCAACTCCCTGCCGGCGAACACCCCGGTGCTGTCGGCCACGACGATCTCCGCGATCCAGCAGGGCATCACCTCCGCCCTCACCGGCACCCACCCGAACAGCCTGAACGGCAAGGTCTCCACCATCCTGAAGTCGACGTTGGACGCGCTCCAGGTGACGCTGACCGTCGGGGTCGATCTCACGGTGCCGCTCACCGGAACGCCACTGGTGTCAGGGGATGTGACGGTCAAGGGCTCGCTGGCGCAGTTCGCCGGCACCGCGACGCCGGTTCCCGTGGTCGCGACCGACATCAGCCTCGCCGGTCTCAACATCGGCGTCCTGCTGAACCCGGTGGTCGCTGCCGTCACGAATGCGGTCGCCACCACGACGGGTCCGCTCGTGAACACCGCGCTGAACAGCGTGATCCCTCTCGTGCAGCCCGCGCTCGCCGCGATCACCGGACCGGTGCTCTCGACGCTCGATCCCGTTCTGCAGGGCGTGCTGTCGCAGGTCGCGACCATCACCATCAACGAGCAGCCGGCGACAGGAGACATCCCCGGAGGGAGCTTCACCGTGCGCGCGCTCGGCGTGAATCTGCTCCCCGCCGTCGGTGGCGGAGTCTCGCTCGACCTCGGATCGTCGACGGTGAAGGCCGCGGCGGCGGCCGTCCCCGCGATCGACGCGGCCGCCACGGTCCAGGCGGGAACCGACCTCCCTGTGACGGGCTCGGGATGGCCTGCGAACACGCAGGTCACCATCCAGGTGACCACCGCCGGCGGCGGCATCGTCAACGACCCGTTGCCGGTCACGACCGATGCCAACGGCGCCTTCACCTTCGCGTACGGGATTCCGGTGGCGACGCCGCCGGGCACCGGCTACATCGTGACGGCGACCGACGGAACCAGCACGGCGACGGACACCACTGAGGTCACCGCTGCGGCAGCCATCGACGCGGCACCCGCGGTGCAGGCGGGCACGGATCTCGGTGTCTCGGGAACCAACTGGCCCGCGAACACCCAGGTGTCGGTGCAGCTGCGGG
The DNA here is from genome assembly GCF_002356155.1 of Microbacterium sp. TPU 3598. Lineage (NCBI taxonomy): Bacteria > Bacillati > Actinomycetota > Actinomycetes > Micrococcales > Microbacteriaceae > Microbacterium > Microbacterium sp. TPU 3598. The sequence goes on from NZ_AP017975.1 coordinate 626,384, forward strand.
CTCCCGGCGGCGGTGCGAACATCGGTGGTCCCGAACTCGTGACCACCGACGGCTCCGGCACGTTCACGCTGGCCTATCCCGTCCCGGCGGGAACGCCGGCGGCGACCGGATACGAGGTCACGGCATCGGTCGGCGCCCAGACGGCGACCGACACCACCGAGGTGACGGCTGCGCCGGTCGCGTCGATCGACGCAGCCGCGACCGTCCAGGCGGGCACGAGCCTGCCGGTGACCGGGACGAATTGGCCGGCGAACACGCAGGTGTCGGTGCAGCTGACGGCTCCCGGCGGGGGCGCGAACGTCGGCGGGCCGGTCACGGCGACCTCCAACGCATCCGGCGAGATCACGCTCGACTACCCGGTTCCCGCGTCTGCGGCGCCGGGCGCGGCGTACACCGTGACCGGGACGGCAGGAGCGGTCACCGCGATCGACACCACCGAGGTGACGGCGGCGGCGACCGTCGACGCGGCGGCGACCGTGCAGGCAGGGACGTCGCTTCCGGTCACCGGAGCGAACTGGCCGGCGAACACGCAGGTGTCGGTGCAGTTGACGGCTCCCGGCGGCGGGAACGTCGGCGGTCCGGAGACGGTGACGACGGATGTGTCCGGCGGCTTCACGCTGGACTATCCGGTGCCGGCCTCTGCGACTCCCGGAGCGGGCTACACCGTGACGGCGACCGTCGGCACCCAGACCGCGACCGACACCACCGAGGTCACGGCCGCGGCGGCCGTCGACGCAGCGGCGACGGTTCAGGCAGGAACGTCGCTTCCGGTCACGGGGACGAATTGGCCGGCGAACACGCAGGTGTCGGTGCAGCTGACCGCTCCCGGCGGTGGTGCGAACGTCGGCGGTCCGGAGACGGTGACCACCGACGGCACGGGCGGCTTCACGCTCGACTACCCGGTGCCGGCCTCTGCGACCCCCGGAGCGGGCTACACCGTGACGGCGACCGTCGGCACCCAGACCGCGACTGACTCCACCGAGGTGACGGCGGCGGCCGCGATCGACGCGGCGGCGACCGTGCAGGCCGGCAGCGATCTGCCTGTCACCGGGACGAACTGGCCGGCCGACACCGAGGTGTCGGTGCAGCTGACCGCTCCCGGCGGTGCGGCCATCGGCACGCCTCGAACCGCCACGACCGGTGCTCTCGGCGGCTTCGCACTCGACTACCCGGTTCCGGCCGGCACACCCGCAGGGACCGGCTACACGGTCACGGCTTCGGTGGGCGCGCAGACGGCGACCGACACGACGGAGGTCACAGCGGCTCCGGTCGTGGTGGATGCGGCGGCGCAGGTCCCCGCGGGCACGAACCTGGCCGTCACCGGTTCCGGGTGGCCGGTGAGCTCCTCGGTGTCGTTGCAGCTGACGGCTCCGGGCGGCGGCGCCGACGTCGGCGGTCCGGTGACCGCGACCACGGATGCCTCCGGTGCCTTCACGGCGAGTTATCCGGTTCCGGCCGGCACCACGCCGGGAACGGGCTACACGCTCACGGCGACCGCGGGTGCGGTCACCGGATCGGACACCACCGAGGTGACTGCGGGCGATCCGGGCGACGTCAACACGAACGCGGCAGCCTCGGCGTCCGCCTCGGCTGACGCGACGGCAGACGGCGACCCGTCGGCTCAGGCAGCTGCGGAAGCCGCTGCCCTCGCGGATGCCACCTCGGCCGCCTCGGCGGCAGCGACGGCTGATGCCACGTCGGCGGCTCAGGCCGCGGCGACGACCGATGCCTCGACCACCGCGACCACGGATGTGACCTCCGCGGCCAACGCCTCGGCGGCCGTCGCGGCGCAGGCGGCCGCGCAAGCGGACGCGTCGGACGACGCGAACGCCGCGGCATCGACGGCGGCGGAGTCGAACTCCGCTGCCTCGTCGGAATCGGCAGCGACCACGGATTCGTCCACGGACGCATCGTCTGAGGCTTCGGCGAACACGAACGCGACAGCCTCGGCATCCGCTTCGGCGAACGCCGACGCCACCACCGCCGCGGTCGCCGAAGCGTCCGCGCAGGCCGCGGCCTTCGCCGACGCCACGGCGGAGGGATCGGCTGCGGCCGACCCGGCGGCGGAAGCGGCATCGGAGGCAGCGGCGACCGCGACCTCGTCCACGGCGGCGACGGCGGATGCCACCTCGGAGGCGAACGCCGGCGCGGCGATCGCCGCCCAGGCGGCAGCGCTGGCCGACGCCACGACGAACACCGCGGCCGACACATCGGCCACGTCGGATGCGAGTACGAGCGCGGCGTCGAACGCGAGCGCGGCAGCCATCGCGAACGCCTCGACCGATGCGTCTTCGGATGCGGTCGCCTCGGCGGACGCATCGGCGGAGATCAACACCAACGCCTCCGCGTCGGCGTCGGCCTCTGCGCAGGCCGACGACGACAGCAACGCCTCGGCGGAAGCAGCGGCAGTGGCTGCGGCACTCGCAGACGCGACCAGCCAGGCATCCGCTGCGGCGGACGTGTCGGCCAACGCCGCGGCCCAGGCGGCGGCGACCACCGATGCCTCCACGGATGCCTCGACCACGGCCACCACAGCGGCGAATGCCTCTGCGGCGGCAGCGGCTCAGGCGGCAGCGCAGAACGACGCGACCTCCACCAGTGCGGCGGATGCCTCGGCTTCGGCCGATGCGGATCCGAACGCCTCGGCGGCAGCGGCGGCGAACGCCTCGTCGTCGGCCACGGCATCGGCATCGGCTGCAGCTGACGCCTCGGCCGAAGCCACGGCTGCGGCATCCGCCGATGCCACCGCCAGCGCCTCGGCGGACGCGGCGGCCGACCCGACCGGGAACATCGCCATCGCGCTCAAGTCCCCGGTGCTGGAGCGTGGCAAGCAACAGACCGCGGTCGGCACGGGCTTCAGGCCCGGCGAGACGGTGACGGGTGTCATGACCTCCGCCCCCGTGGCGCTGGGAACCCAGGTCGCGAACGCGCAGGGCACGGTCACCTTCACCTGGACCGTTCCCACCGACACCGATCTCGGAACCCACACCGTGACGCTGACCGGAGCGACGTCCGGCAGCGTATCGGCCTCGTTCCAGGTGGTGGCGTCGGGTCTGGCCACGACAGGCGGACAGGTCCAGGGCGGATGGATCGCTCTGGCCGCACTGCTCCTCATGCTCGGCCTGGGGGCGATGAGACTCGCGAGATCCCGACGGCCCCAGGTGCAGACGGAGTGATCGCGATGCAGGAACGCTGAGTGGTCGGGACCGTTTCCCCACGGCGGTCCCGACCCTCGGCGGTACGGAGGGAAGTGAATGAGCACGAAACTCGAGTCCTCACCGGAGACCGACGTGTCCGCGTCGGGTGACACGGCCGTGGTGCGTCCGCGTCCGACCTGGTGGGTGAAGCTCATCGCCTTCGCCGCCTGCCTCCTGACGTTGTGGCATATCGGGGCGTCCTTCCTGTGGATCGCGCCGTACTCCGCCCTGCGGGAGATCCCCACGCAGGAGGTGCTGGCCGGGTACATGCTGCCGATGTTCGGACAGTCCTGGAGCGTCTTCGCGCCGGAGCCGATCAACGGCGACTACCACTTCAACGTCCGTGCCGTCATCGAGAAGGACGGCGAGCAGGTCGAGACCGGCTGGGTCAGCGCCACCGACGTCGAGCTGTCGATGATCCGCTACAACCTCTTCCCGCCCCGCGCCGGTATCCAGTCCAGCGAGGTGGCGAGTGGACAGATGAACGCCTACAACAAGCTGAACGCCGATCAGCAGGCCGTGGTCGGTCTTGACTTCGCGAAGGACGACGGGGAGGAGTGGATGGTGCGCTCGTTCGAGAAGCTCGAGGGCGACAACCCGTCGACGGAGGCGTACATGGCCGAAGAGCACCTCTCCACCGCGTACGCGACCCAGGTGGCCTATGCGATCTGGGGTGCGGATGCCGTGGTCAAAGTGCAGTACCGCGTGAGTCGTCAGAACGTGATCCCGTACGAGGATCGCAACGATCCGAGCGCACAGCGGCCCGATCCGACGTTCTCGACCACCGGATGGAGACTTCCCATAGAAGAGGAAGGGCAGAGCCGTGAGAACTTCGCGGACACCTTCCGCGCCCAGTTCGAGAGGATCCAGCCGTGAGCGCGCCGACGAGGACCGCGCCGCGGAAGCCCGGCGCGAAGCAGGACGTGACGAAGAAGGAAGCCCTGCCCCGGAGCACGACGACCGCGCCGGCGCCGGTGTCCACGCCTCCCGCTCCTCCTCGTGAACCCGCGCCCGCTCCTGCGAGCACTGTGCCCCCGCGGTCGTTCCTCACTCGGCTGCTGACGTTCGCCTCGTCGATGATCGGCGGGCTCTGGGCGATGGTGCTCTCGGCGATCGACCGCATCTCTGCTTTCGTCGGCGACTGGCTCTTCAACGGCAAGAAGGCACTCTACGGGCTCGCGGTCACACGCATCCTCTTCGGCGTCACCGCCATCGGCCTGCTGGCCTCGAACTTCAGCACCCGCCTCTACACGTTCGGATCCGGATCGGCCTGGAACGGCGAGCTCGCCGAGCCGGTGAGCGAGTTCCCGAAGATCTGGGTGTTCAGCGCCTTCCATGCCGCGATGGGCAACGACGTGCTGTACACGGCGCTCTACCTCCTCCTCGGAGCGCTCGCGGTGCTGTTCGTCCTGGGGTGGCGGTTCCGGATCGTGCTCCCGATCTTCTTCTGCCTCTGGGTGGGCTTCATCGAGGCCAACGACATGGTCGGCGATCAGGGCGACAACATGTTCCGCATCGCCCTGCTGCTGCTGTTCTTCGCCGACCCCGCGGCCCGGTGGTCGCTGGACGCGAGGCGTCGGGCGAAGTCGGGGGAGTGGTTCGCCCCGAACAGCCAGCCGGCGCTGCTGGGAACCATGTTCCACAACCTCGCCCTCGTCGCCCTCACCGCGCAGGTGTGCTTCGTGTACGCCTCGGGGGCGCTGTACAAGGCGGGGGGTGCCCCGTGGGAAGAGGGGTACGCGATCTACAACCCGCTGCAGACGGCACGGTTCGGTACCTGGCCGGTGCTCAGCGACCTCGTCACCGCCTGGGGGCCGATGGTCACGATCGCGAGCTGGGGGTCGATCATCCTGCAGGTCGCCTTCCCCCTCATGCTGTTGACTCGTCCGACGCGGCTGATCGGCCTGCTCGGCATCCTCTCCTTCCACATCGGCATCGCGGTGCTCATGGGACTGCCGTGGTTCTCGCTCACGATGATCGCGATCGATGCGATCTTCATCCGTGACCGGACCTGGGGGCGGTTGAGTGCGGGGACGAGGCGGCGCTGGCGGGAGGCCGGGGTCGAGCGGCAGCCGACGACGCCGCGAACGGTGAGCCCCGACGCGGAGGCGCAGGCGCGGACTGTGGTCTGACGACAACGCGGCGGGGAGATGTGCCCGCCGGGTGTTGGAGGAAGTGGACAGAGCACTTCGCCCGTGGTTGTGGCAGACCTACCATGGCAGTATTCCCACTTCCCTCTGAGAGGAACGCTCATGGTCGACGCCGCCGTCCGTCCGAAGACGACTCGCCCCTCCACCGACACCGCGGATGCGCACCTGCACCTCGATGTCGCCCGCGTCAACGACGCCCTGATGGGCACGTGGGGTGACGTGCGTCGCCAGGCCCGCGAGATGATCAAGGACTCCGCGTTCTGGCGCAAGGATGAGCTCGGCAAGGACGAACACCGCGAGCGCGTGCTCAGCCAACTGCACCTGCTGGTCGAGAACAAGGCCGTGCACCGCGCGTTCCCCAAGTCGCTCGGCGGCGAGGAGAACAACGGCGCCAACATCGCCGGCTTCGAGGAGCTCGTGGTGGCCGACCCCAGCCTGCAGATCAAGTCGGGCGTGCAGTGGGGGCTCTTCGGCTCGGCGATCCTGCAGCTCGGCACCGAGTCGCACCACGCGAAGTGGCTCCCCGGGGTGATGGACCTCTCCATCCCCGGCGCCTTCGCGATGACCGAGATCGGTCACGGTTCCGACGTCGCGGCGGTCGGAACGACCGCGACCTACGACCCCGAGACGGAGGAGTTCGTCATCAACACCCCGTTCCGCGGGGCGACGAAGGAGTACCTCGGGAACGCGGCCCTGCACGGGGTCGCGGCGACCGTGTTCGCGCAGCTGATCACGAACGGCGTGAACCACGGCGTGCACTGTTTCTACGTGCCGCTGCGCGGCGACGACGGCGTCGATCTTCCCGGCATCGGCCGCGAGGACGACGGCCTCAAGGGCGGACTCAACGGCATCGACAACGGGCGCCTCTCGTTCGACCACGTGCGCATCCCACGCACCAACCTCCTCAACCGCTACGGCGATGTCGCGGCCGACGGCACGTACTCCAGCGCGATCGACAGCCCCGGCCGCCGCTTCTTCACCATGCTCGGCACCCTCGTGCAGGGGCGCGTGTCGCTCGACGGCGCGGCATCCTGGGCCTCGGCTCTCGGCCTGCACATCGCGATCACCTACGCCACCCAGCGCCGCCAGTTCGACGGCGCGGACGGGCAGGAGGTCGTGCTCATGGACTACGGCAAGCACCAGCGCCGTCTGCTCCCGCGCCTGGCGACGACGTACGCGCAGATCTTCGCGCACGACGAGTTCCTGCAGAAGTTCGACGGCGTCTTCTCCGGTCGCACCGACACCCCGGCCGACCGCGAAGACCTCGAGACGCTGGCTGCGGCTCTCAAGCCGCTGTCGACGTGGCATGCGCTCGACACGCTGCAGGAGGCCCGTGAGGCCACCGGCGGCGCCGGGTTCATGTTCGAGAACCGTCTGGTGGGTCTGCGCGCCGACCTCGATATCTACGTGACGTTCGAGGGCGACAACAACGTGCTGCTGCAGCTCGTCGGCAAGCGTCTGCTCACCGACTACGCCAAGCAGTTCCAGGGCAAGGATGCGGCGGCGCTCGCGAAGTTCGCTGTCGGGATGACGGCGGGCAAGCTGTTCCACGGCGCCGGCCTGCGTCAGCTCGGTCAGGCCGTCTCCGACTTCGGACAGGTGAGCCGCTCGGTCGAACGGGGCCTGCGCGAGGAGCAGCAGCACGACCTGCTCGCGGGCCGTGTGCAGCAGATGGTGGCCGACATCGCCTCGCGTCTGCGCCCCGGCGCGAAGGACAAGGCGCTCGGTGCCCGCCTGTTCAACGAGAACCAGGCAGAGCTCATCGAGGCGGCCCGCGCGCACGGCGAACTGCTGCAGTGGGAGGCGTTCACCGACGCCGTGCACCAGATCGACGACGAGGACACGAAGAAGGTGCTCACCTGGCTGCGTGACCTGTTCGGTCTGCAGCTCATCGAGAAGCATCTCGCCTGGCACCTCATCAACGGACGCCTGTCGACGCAGCGCGCCGCGGCCGTGTCGAGCTACATCGATCGCCTGTGCACCCGCCTGCGCCCGTATGCGCTCGACCTCGTGAACGCGTTCGGCTACGAGCCCGAGCACGTGCGTGCCCCCATCGCGAGCGGTCTGGAGAAGCAGCGTCAGGATGAGGCCCGTGCGTACTACGCCGACCTCGCGGCGACCGGCCGGGCGCCGATCCAGGAGAAGGCGCTGAAGAAGAAGCAGCGCTGACCCCGCCCGCGGTTCATGGTCCAGGAATCCCGCCCCGTCTTCACGATCGAGGCGGGATTCCTGCGTCGGGTGTCGTTCTCAGGGCGCCGCGGTGAGGTCCACGCCGCGCGCGGCGGCCAGCGCCTGGAGCTTCTCGGCGGCATCGGTCTCGACGCACACGCAGGCCTGCAGGCCCGCCGCGTCTTCGTCGCGCAGGAGGTAGTAGCTGTCGGTGTCGGTCAGCTGCGCGCCGCCGGCGTCGAAGAACAGCCAGCGCACCCGGACGAGCACGAGACGGTCGGAGAGATCGCGGCGCTCGCGCAGCTCGAATCCGACGGAGGCCAGGCCCAGCCGCCGGTAGATCGGATAAGACTGCCGCAGACCGTCGATCATGGCGTCGCGGGATTCCAGCACACCAGAGGAGCGGTCGTTCACGATCGTCCCCGGCGCCGACCACAGCCCCGCCGCGGTCTCGGCATCGAACGCGGTGAGGCTGTCCGCGTAGCGGGTGAGGTACTCGGAGATCGTGTCGTCGGTGGTGGTCATGGCGCGAGCCTAGACGCGGCCGAGCGGAGCGCCCCCGGCCTTGACAATCGCCGATCCGCGCGGATGGCCGATTCCCATTCGGGGCTGGGTAGTCTCGGCAGGTACCCGATCCGAGGAGTCCGAGATGTCTGCCGTGAACGCCTATGCCGCACCCCGTGAAGCGGCCCCGCTCGAGAAGACCGTGATCGAACGGCGCGAGCTCGGCCCACTCGACGTGCTGATCGACGTCGCCTTCGCCGGGATCTGCCACTCCGATATCCACACCGTGCGCGGCGACTGGGGTCCGCAGCAGTATCCGCTCGCTCCCGGGCATGAGATCACCGGCACGGTGGCGGCAGTCGGCGCGGACGTCACCCGGCACGCGGTGGGCGACCGCGTCGGCGTCGGATGCCTGGTGAACTCGTGCGGCGAGTGCCGCAACTGCCTGCGCGACGAGGAGCAGTTCTGCACACAGGGGGCCGTGCTCACCTATGGCAGCACCGACCGTGACGGCACCGTCACCCAGGGCGGGTACTCCGAGCAGGTCGTCGTGACCGAGGCCTTCGTCCTGCGCATCCCCGATGCTCTGGCGCTGGATGTCGCTGCACCCCTGCTGTGCGCCGGCATCACGACCTACTCGCCGCTGCGGCACTGGAACGTCGGACCCGGCACTCGTGTCGCGGTCGTCGGTCTCGGCGGACTCGGGCACATGGGCGTGCAGATCGCGCACGCGCTCGGCGCCGAGGTGACCGTGCTCTCGCAGACCCTGAGCAAGAAGGACGACGGTCTGCGTCTCGGCGCCGACCACTATCGCGCCACGAGCGACCGCGAGACCTTCCGCGACCTGCGGTCGTCGTTCGACGTGATCCTCAACACGGTGAGTGCCGTGATCGATCTGCGCTCGTACCTGAGCCTGCTCGACGTCGGCGGAGCCATGGTGTGCGTCGGTGCTCCCGGCGAGCCCCTCGAGGTCGGCGTGATGTCGCTGATCGGCGGACGCCGCTCGCTCGCCGGCAGCAACATCGGCGGCATCCGCGAGACTCAGGAGATGCTCGACTTCTGTGCAGAGCACGGCATCGCCGCCGAGATCGAGACCATCCCCGCCTCCGACATCAACGCGGCCTATGAGCGCGTGCTGGCGTCGGACGTGCGGTACCGGTTCGTGATCGACGCGGCCACGATCGGTTGAAGGCGGTGTCGGTCACCGCGGCTAGCCTGAGCGGATGACCTCTCTTCTCACGGGCCCCGACGCCCGCGACCGCTGCGCCTGGGTGGGCGACGACGACGAGTACCGCCGCTATCACGACGAGGAGTGGGGCACGCCCCTGCACGGCGATCGTGCGCTGTTCGAGAAGATGGCGCTCGAGGGCTTCCAGGCGGGGCTCTCGTGGATCACGATCCTGCGCAAGCGACCGCGGTTCCGCGAGGTGTTCGCAGGATTCGAGCCCGGGGTCGTCGCGGAGTTCGACGAGTCCGACGTCGAGCGTCTGATGGGCGATGCCGGCATCGTCCGCAACCGCGCGAAGATCGAGGCGACCATCGGCAACGCCCGCATCGTCCGGGGCATGGCCGAGGGCGAGTTCGACGCGCTCATGTGGTCGTTCGCTCCGACGTCCGCGGGTGATCGCCCGGCATCCTTCGCCGACGTCCCGGCGGTCACGCCGGAATCGACCGCGCTGAGCACAGAGCTGCGCCGTCGCGGATTCCGCTTCGTCGGGCCGACCACGATGTACGCGCTGATGCAGTCGGGCGGGATGGTCGACGACCACATCTCGGGGTGCTGGCGAGCCTGACCCTCGGCGATGGGCAAATATCCCCATCGAGCAGTATTCCAGGACGCAGTTAGGATGAACGGGTGCTCGGTGGGCCCGTCGGGACTGCACAGGAGCAATCGAAGAGTGTCACCCTGGGGGGAACCGGGAATGAAGGCGTTGTCATGGATGCGCGCACGACCGAAGACGCTGGCGTCGGCCGCCGGCGTCACCGTCGGCGTCATCGCCATCACCACGATGGCTTTCACCTATGAGGGATTCCCGACCACCAAGGTCGATCTGAACGACGGCGGCGTCTGGATCACCAAGACCTCGAGCCTGCTCGTCGGGCACTTCAACAACGAGTCGACCGTCCTCGACGGTGGCCTGCGCACCACGGGTGAGAACTACGACATCCTGCAGGACACGAGCAACATCCTCGTCGTCGATGAGAACGCCTCGACCCTGACCGCCGTCGATCCGGCACGCGTCTCGCTCAACGACTCCGCGAAGGTCCCCTCCTCCTCGAAGGTCGCGCTGGGCAACCGCACGGCCGCGATCCTCGACCAGAAGACCGGCGAGCTCTGGGTCGTTCCGGCGCAGGGTGTCTCCTCCTTCGAGGCCGAGGTCAACGAGCCGGTGGCGGAGCTGGGAGCCGGTGCCGACGTCGCGGTGGCCAAGGACGGCACCGTCTTCGGACTCGCGCCGGAGCGCGGCGAGGTCGTCACCGTCCCTGTGGACAACGAGGGGGAGGCGCTCGACGCCTCCGCAGCCTCGGTCGGCGAGCTCGATGCGGCCGCGAAGCCGACCATCACAGCCGTTGGACGCACACCGGTCGTGCTCGATCGCGCCGCCGGGGTCGTGACCTCGCCCGGTGGCATGCGCACCGAGATCCGCGGTGCCGACAAGGCGGTCCTGCAGCAGTCGTCCGAGAACACCGACGCGGTGGCGATCTCGACTGCGAACGCCCTCGTCAGCGTCCCCCTCGACGGCAGCGAGCCGACCGAGGTCGACGCGGGGGGCGACGGCACCGCGGCCGCTCCCGTCTGGCTGCGCGGATGCACCTACGGCGCGTGGGCCGGCACGGCGACCTTCATCCGCGAGTGCCCGGGCACGACCAACGACGTCAACGCCCAGGTCGAGGGCGCCGAAGACGCGAAGAGCCTCGTGTTCCGTGTCAACCGCGACGTCATCATCCTCAACGACGCCGTGGGCGGCGCGGCCTGGCTGGCCAACGAGAGTCTGCAGCGCGTCGACAACTGGAACGACCTCACCCCGCCGGAAGGCGAGACCGAGAACGAGGACGACTCGACCGAGGAGACCGTCGAGACGACGCTCCCGGAGCGCAAGGAGGAGAACACTCCTCCGATCGCCGAGGACGACACCTTCGGCGTGCGCCCCGGTGTCACGACCATGCTCCCGGTGCTCGACAACGACAACGACCCCGACGGCGACGTCCTGGTCGCCACGCTCGCCGAGGCCCAGCCCGCGATCGGCACGATCCAGCAGGTGCAGAACGGCGGATCACTGCAGATCGCGGTCGAGGAGGGCGCGTCCGGCTCGACGACGTTCACCTACGAGGCCGATGACGGCCGCGGTGGCAAGGACACGGCGGCCGTCACGCTGACCGTCTTCGACAAGAGCGTCAACACCGCCCCTGTCCCCAAGCGCAGGACGACCTTGACGGTCGAGACCGGCGGCACGATCTCGTACAACATCCTCCCGGACTGGATCGACCCGGAGGGCGACGACGTCTACCTCAAGGACGTGGTCGCCGCTCCCGGAGACGAGGTCGACTTCAACACCGACGGTCAGATCACCTACAAGGCCACGGCGAGCCAGCAGGGGCACAAGGAGGTGCAGGTCACGGTCGCCGACGGATACGGCGAGACGGCCACCGCCACGGTGATCCTCGACGTGCGGCCGGAGGGCTCGACGAAGCCGAAGACCAACGCCGATCACGTCGTCACCCGCGTCGGCGAGCAGGTCACGGTGGCGCCGCTCGCCAACGACACCAGCTCGGGCCGAGAGCTGCTGCGTCTCGGGCGCGTGAACGAGGTCCCCGGCGCGACCATCGTGACCGACGGCCCCAACAAGACGTTCACATTCACCGCCGATGCCCCCGGCACCTACTACGTGCTGTATCTCGCGACCGCCGGTCCCGAGAACGGCGAGGGGATCGTGCGCGTCGACGTGCTGGAGGCGAGCGAGACGGATCTGCCCCCTGTCGCCGTGCGCGACGTGGCGCTGCTGCCGACCGGTGGTGACGTGCTCATCGGTGTGCTCGCGAACGATGTCGACCCCGCCGGCGGCATCCTCGTCGTGCAGTCGGTCTCGATCGAGGACGACTCCGGCGTCTCGGTGTCGGTCATCAACCATGAGACCCTCCGTATCACCGACCAGGGATCGCTCACCGATCAGGCCCGCATCAAGTACCGGATCTCGAACGGTTCCAAGTCGGCCGAGGGCGAGGTCGTGGTGATCCCGATCCCCGCGCCCGACCAGCTCCTCCAGCCGGTCGTGAACGACGACACCGCGATCGTGCGTGCCGGCGACGTCGTCACCATCCCGGTGCTCGACAACGACACGCATCCGAACGACGACGTCATGCACGTCGTGCCCGAGCTGGTCGAGCCCCTCGTCGACCCGGAAGACGGCGAGGCGTTCGTCTCGCAGGACACGATCCGCTTCAAGGCCGGACCCGTCGCGAAGACGGTCTATCTGACGTATGAGGCCGTCGACTCCCGCCAGCAGAAGGACGCCGGCTACGTCACGATTCAGATCCTCCCCGTCGACGCGGACACCAACGCCGCTCCACGCCCTCAGGATCTCGTTGCGCGCGTGCTCGCCGGATCCACCGCGAACATCGCCGTGCCTCTGGACGGCATCGACGCCGACGGCGACTCGGTCGAGCTGATCGACATCGCCTCCAGCCCCACGAAGGGCCGCATCACCGAGACCGCGCAGAACTACTTCACCTACGAGGCGTTCGACGACTCCTCCGGTGTCGATGTGTTCCGCTATCGGGTGCGCGACCGCCTCGGCAAGGAGGGCATCGCCACGATCCGCGTGGGCATCGCTCCGGGCGAGCAGGTCAACCAGAGGCCCTTCGCGGTGAAGGATGCCGTGGTCGTGCGACCCGGCCGTGAGATCTCGGTACCGGTGATGCTCAACGACTCCGACCCCGAGGGCGACAAGATCAGTCTCGTCAAGGACGGTCTCGAGGTTCCGACCGACACGGGGATCACGGCCCGCGTCTCGGGTGACCGCGTGCTGGTGCAGGCGCCGAACCGCGAGCTCGAGACGTCGCTGCAGTACACGATCCGCGATGCGCGGGGCGCGGAAGCCACCGCGGCCCTGCAGATCACGGTCGACGAGGACGTGCCGTTGCAGGCGCCCGTCGCGCGAGACGACCGCGTGCGCCCGACCGACCTCACCGACGGCACGATGAGTGCCGACCTCGACATCCTCAAGAACGACGAGGACCCGGACGGCACGACCGACCGCCTCAAGCTCGCGCTCGGTGAAGGCGCCACGCAGCTCGAGAACGGCAAGGTGCGGGTCACCGTGACGGAGAACCTGCAGCTCATCCGCTACACGATCACCGACCAGGACGAACTGGCCGCATCGGCCTTCATCTTCGTTCCCGCCGAAGCGGACCTCCGGCCGATCCTCGACTCGACGAAGCCGCTCGAGGTCATGAGCGGCGAGACCAAGGAGATCCCGCTCTCGAAATTCGTCACCGTCGCCGGCGGCGGTACGGCTCGGATCACCGAACACGCCAAGGTCACCGCCGTGTATGCGAACGGCGACGACCTCGTGAAGGACGAGACGACGCTGGTCTACACCTCGGCCGACGGGTACTTCGGACAGGACTCGCTCACCTTCGAGGTCACCGACGGCACGGGCCCCGACGACCCCGAGGGCCGCACGGCGACGCTGAGCATCCCGATCAACGTGCTGCCGCCGGAGAACCAGCAGCCGGTGTTCACGGGGGCAGAGGTCATCGTCGCCCCGGGGGAGAAGGCGTCGACGCTCGACCTCGCTGCGCTCACGACCGACCCTGATCCGGAGGACGAGGGCACGCACAGGTACAAGTACGTCAGCGGCGCCGGCAAGGGCATCACCGCCAAGATCGATGGCTCGAAGCTGCTCGTGGAAGCGTCGTCGGATGTCGAGAAGGGCACGGTCGCCTCGCTCAAGCTCGAGATCACCGACGGAACGACCGAGGCGGTCGAAGGCACCGTGACCGTGCGCGTCGGCGCGTCGACCCGCCCACTGCCCGCGGCCAACACCGACACGATCTCGGAAGCGGATCAGGGCAAGAGCATCACGGTGCCCGTGCTCGCGAACGACTACAACCCGTTCCCGGAGACGCCGCTCAAGCTGATGACGGCCGCCACGGAGTCGGGCTCCGGCGGCGCGGCCGTCAAGGGCGATCAGGTGGTCGTCACGCCCGACCCCAGCTTCGTCGGGACCATGGTCGTGCGCTATCGCATCCAGGACGCGACGAAGGATGCCGAGCGCGAAGCCAACGGGCAGATCATCGTCACGGTGCAGGGTGTTCCGGACGCGCCGGGAACCCCTCTCGTCTCGAGCGTGCAGGACCGTACCGTCGTCGTCTCCTATGGGGCGCCGGCGAACAACGGCGCCGAGATCACGAAGTACACGGTGAAGTCCGTCAGCGGCAACCCGTACTCGAAGGAGTGCCGCTCCACCACCTGCACGCTGGACGGCTTGACCAACAACGTCGAATACACCTTCCAGGTGACCGCGACGAACCGCGTCGGCGAGTCGAAGCCGTCAGGCTCGTCGGCGGTCGCCCGTCCGGACGCTCGGCCCGACACCCCGAACCCGCCGACCCTCGCCTTCGGCGACAAGTCCCTCAAGGTCTCCTGGGCCACCCCGACAACTCCCGGATCCCCTGTCGAGAGCTACACGCTGGAGATCTCCCCGGCTCCGCCGTCCGGGGTCTCGCAGAAGCAGGCCACCGGGAACTCGATGACCTGGGAGGGGCTCGAGAACGGCGGCATCTACCAGGTGCGCGTGCAGGCTCACAACCGCGCGCCCGAGCCGTCGAGCTGGAGCGGCTGGTCGGCGTCGGAGGTACCGGCAGGTCCTCCGATGCCCGCGGCCGCCCCCACCGTCGCGCAGCTGCAGGCCGTGGGCAGCCAGGCGCAGATGCAGGTGAGCTGGGTGCCGGGGAATCCCAACGGTGATCCGATCGACTCCTTCGAACTGCAGGTATGGGAGGGCGGAACGCTCCGCAACACACTCACCCCGGGGGCGTCCATACGGTCGCAAGCGGTCTCGGTCCCGACATCAGAGGTGCCGTACACCTACCGCATCCGTGCCCAGAACAAGGCGGGCTGGGGCGACTGGAGCCCCATGTCGGCACCGCGCCGCGGTGTGAACAAGCCCGACGCTCCTGTTCTCTCGGCCGTCACGCCGGGCGATCGCTCGCTCACTCTCACCTGGTCGCGGAGCGCCCTCAACGGCGCGAAGACGACCGAGGTGCAGTACCAGTACTCGATCAACGGCGGTAGCAGCTGGGCGGCGATGCCGGGCAACAACGTGGTCACCGGACTCGCCAACGGAACCAACTACAACGTGCGGGTGCGCGCGGTCGCGACGGTCGACGGGTCGACGTACGCGAGCGATCCCTCCGGACAGATCGTCGGCAACCCGTACGGTCCGCTGAAGCAGCCGGCGGTCAGCGCTTCGCAGAACCCCACCAGCGTCACCTTCAACTGGGACGCGGGGCCCGCCGCGAACGGCCGCTCCATCAAGACCGTCCGCATCCGCATCGACGGCGGCGGCTGGCAGAACGTCGGCGCCAGCGGCAGCCGTACGGTCGGCGACGGGTACAGCCAGCGACACACGATCGACGTCGAGGTCACCGACCAGGCAGGCCAGCAGATCACCCGATCCGCGGAGCAGACGTCCGGACCGAAGCCCGACCCGCGCGCCTGGGTCACCTCGACCGGAAACGCGAACGGACAGCCCAACTGCAACGACGGCACGTGCGCATACTTCTACCTCACCGGCCGCGGCTTCCCGGCGAACTCCAGCATGTGGGTGCAGTGCGCCAGCAACGCGCCGCCTCCCTACGGCGGCACATTCGGCGGACGGACCGTCACGACCGACGGCAACGGCAACATCGATCAGCAGCTCGGCTGCTACCTCGGCATGCGCCGCGGGACGATCGAGGCCTGGGTCGTGATGGACGGCAAGGAATACGAACACAAGGTCTGGCAGTGATGCCGCGCGACACCTCTCCACGAGAACAAGGAACGACACCCTCATGACAATGACCCCCGAGCAGGCCGCCTGGTTCCAGGGCACCTTCCAGCGCCTCGTCGAGAACATCGACAAGGCCGTGCAGGGCAAGCAGGAGATCGTCGGCCTCGTGCTGGCCTCGATGCTCGCCGAGGGCCACGTGCTCCTCGAGGATGCACCGGGAACGGGCAAGACCAGCCTCGCCAAGGCGCTGGCCGCGACCGTGCAGGGCACCAGCGCGCGCATCCAGTTCACGCCCGACCTGCTGCCGTCCGATGTCACCGGCGTGACGATCTACGACCAGCAGTCGCACCGCTTCGAGTTCCACAAGGGCCCGATCTTCGCGTCGATCGTGCTCGCCGACGAGATCAACCGCGCATCGCCCAAGACCCAGTCGGCGCTGCTCGAGGTCATGGAGGAGTCGCGCGTCACGGTCGACGGCGTCACGCACGAGGCCGGTCGCCCGTTCCTCGTGATCGCGACGCAGAACCCCATCGAGCAGGCGGGCACCTACAAGCTGCCCGAGGCGCAGCTCGACCGCTTCCTGATCAAGACGTCGATCGGCTACCCCGACCTCGCCGTGACCGAGAGCATCCTCGCCGGTGCCTCCGACCGCAACCCCTCGGCCGGCCTGTCCGCGGTCATCACCACGAGCGCGGTGGCCGATATGGCCGACCTCGCCGCGACCGTGCACGTCGAGCCCGCCGTGCTCCGCTACGTGGCCGAGCTCGCCGAGGCCACGCGCGAGGACGGCGCCATCCGTCTCGGCGTGTCGGTGCGCGGGGCGATCGCGATGGTGCGCATGGCCAAGGTGTGGGCAGCGGCCCAGGGGCGCCACTTCGTGCTTCCCGACGACATCAAGGCCCTCGCCCGCCCGGTCTGGCAGCACCGCCTGCTTCTCGACGCCGAGGCCGAGTTCGCCGGCACCAGCAGCGACACCGTGATCGCCCGTGTTCTCGACGCGGTGGCAGCGCCTCAGGCCCGAGTGGCGGCCTGATGACCACGGAGGCCCTTCCGGCGTCGACGCCGCAGATGGAGCGCGACGCCGGTTGGCGTGACATCGCGGCCGTCCTCGGTGCGCGCGCCCTGACGCGCCTCCGCAAGATCACCTCCGCCATCCGCCCGCTCGCCTGGGTGCTGATGGCCCTCGCCGTCGGCTTCTGGGTGCTCGGCCAGACCGCCGGATGGGCGGAGTTCACCATCGCCGCCGTCGTCATCGCGATCGCCGTGGTCCTGTGCGCGCTGTTCCTCATCGGCCGCACCGCCTACGACGTCGCGCTCGACCTCGCCCGCACCCGTGTGGTCGTGGGAGAGCGCGCGGTCGGTGCCCTGACCCTCGCCAACCGCGGCACCAGGGCCATCCTCCCGTCTCGTGTGGTGCTCCCCGTCGGTTCCGGACGCGGCGAGTTCGGCATCCAGCGACTCGCGCCGGGGGAGGAGGCGGAGGAACTCTTCGCGATCCCCACCCAGAAGCGCGGCGTGGTCAAAGTGGGGCCGGTGAGCGTCGTGCGCGGCGACCCGCTGGGCCTGTTCGAGCGGGCTCACCGTCGTGACGACCCTGTCGACCTCTTCGTGCACCCGCGCACCGTGCTGTTCGACGGTCAGTCGCTCGGCTACCTGCGCGACCTCGAAGGGCTTCCCGCAGCGGATCTGTCTCGCGACGACGTCTCGTTCCACGCCCTCCTGGAGTACCAGCCAGGCGACGACCTGCGTCACGTGCACTGGCGGTCGACGGCCCGCACCGGCACCATGATGGTCCGGCAGTACGAGGAGACCCGACGCTCGCACTTCGTGATCGGGCTCTCGCGCTCGCTCGCCGACTACGCCACCGAAGACGACTTCGAGCTCGGGGTCTCGGCTGCGGGGTCGATCGGCCTGCGCGCTCTGCGCGACTCTCAGCGCGTCGACATGCGCGTGCAGGGCCGGGAGCTTCCCGCGGGCACCGGCAAGCAGCTGCTCGACTCGCTCTCGGCCGTGGAGAACAGCAAGCCGAAGGAGGGTGGCATCGCCGAGCTCGCGGGCGTCGTGGCCGCCACCATGCCGTTGGCGAGCGTGGTGGTCCTGGTCTGCGGCGCTCGGGTGAAGTCCGACGATCTCCGCCTCGCGTGCGCGCGTCTGCCGTTCGGCGCCCGTGTCCTCGTCGTGGTCGCCGACACCACGGCCTCCGCCCCGGCGCTGCGCCGCATCGGCGATGCCGACGTCGTCACGGTGGGTGCGCTCGAACAGGTCCCGCTCGCTCTGCAGAAGGTGCTCGCATGACCGGGTCCTCCGCCGCGTTCGGCGACCTCCCCCTCCGCCGTTGGATCCTCGACCTGGGAGCGACGGCGCTCCTGGTCCTCACGGCCCTCGTGGGCTTCTGGCCGACGTTCGCCGGTCCGTCGTTCCTGCCAGCCGCCATCGGTGGAATCCTGATCGGCCTGGCGATCGCGGTCATCACGACCTGGCGTCATTGGGGCATCCTGATCATCGCGGGTCTCACGATCGCCGCGTACTTCGTGTTCGGCGGAGCTTTCGCTCTGCCGCAGACGTCGATCCTCGGCTTCATCCCGACAATCGAGACGCTGCAGAAGCTCGCGCTCGGGACGGTCACCGCGTGGAAGCAGATGCTCACCACGGTCGCCCCCGTCGCGGCGGCCGACGGACACCTCGTCGTCCCGTTCCTGCTGGCGCTGGTCGTCACCACCGTGACCGCCTCCCTCGCGCTCCGGCTGTCGCAGGTGGCGTGGGCCCTGATCCCCGCCGGCGTGCTGCTCATGCTGGTGATCGCGCTCGGCACGCCCGAACCCGCGTTCCCGCTCGTGCAGGGACTCGTGTTCGCGGTCGTGAGCATGTCGTGGCTCGCCCTTCGCCAGTTGTGGGCACCGCAGAACACGGCGATCTCCGTCAGCGAGGTCGATCCCTCCCGCGCCGCGCACATGCGCACCCGGCGTCTGCTCGCCGGGGTGGCCGTGCTGGCGATCGCCGGCGGCGCGGGGGTGGCAACGAGCGCCGTCGCGAACCCGGCGCAGCCACGACACGTGTTCCGCGACGTGATCATCCCGCCGTTCGACATCCGGGACTACCCGAGCCCCCTGCAGGCGTTCCGGAAGAACGTGCGCGACGAGGCGGACCAGACGCTCTTCACGGTGCAGGGCCTGCCCAAGGGCGCGCGCGTGCGCACCGCGGTCATGGACCAGTTCGACGGGATGGTCTACAACGTCACCGACGGCGGGCCCACCTCGTCGAGCGCCTTCAGCCCCCTGCGATCGAACATGTCGCCGGATGCCGAGGGTGTCCCGGTGACGCTCAACGTCGAGATCGGTGCGTATCGCGGAGTATGGATGCCCACCGCGGGCGAGCTGTCCGAGATCAGGTTCTCCGGCGACGATGCCGAGCAGCTGCGCCGCGGCACCTACGTGAACACCGAGACGGGTACCGCCGTCTCCACCACGAAGCTGACGAAGGGTGACGAGTACACGGTGGATGCCGTGATGCCGAACGTACCCGACGACGAGCAGCTCGCCGAGGTGCCGTTCGGCAAGGTGTCGATGCCGAAGCCGAGCAACGTGCCGGAAGAGCTCACAGCCCTCGCCGCCGAGACCATCGCCGGTGCCGAGACGCCGATCGAGCGGGTGCGGGCCCTCGAGAACTTCCTCTCCAAGGAGGGCTTCTTCAGCCACGGGCTCGAGGGAGAGGTCATCTCCCGCGCCGGCCACACCGCCGAGCGCATCTCGACGCTCGTCGGCGGGGAGCAGATGATCGGTGACGACGAGCAGTACGCCGTCGCCATGGCGCTGCTCGCCGGGCAGGTCGACATCCCCGCCCGGGTGGTCATGGGCTATTACCCCGACGAGGACAAGGCAGGCGAAGCCACGTTCGCCGCCACCGGCGACAACGTGCACGCCTGGGTCGAGGTCAACTTCGAGGGACTCGGGTGGATGGCGTTCAACCCCACCCCGCCCGAAGACCAGGTGCCGAACGACCAGAACACCAAGCCGCGCGTCGACCCGAAGCCGCAGGTGCTGCAGCCCCCGCCTCCGCCGCAGGAACCCGTCGACCTGCCACCCACCCTGCCCGACGACCGCGAGGCCGAGGACGAGAGTCTGAACCTCGCGGGCATCATCGGGGCGATCCTCGTGATCGGCGGCATCTCCCTCGGAGTGATCGCACTTCTGGCATCGCCCTTCATCGTGATCGGCGCGTGGAAGGCGGCGAAGCGTCGTTCCCGCCGCGCGGCCGCGCGCACCGCCGACCGCATCAGCGGCGGCTGGGACGAGCTCACCGACCGTGCCGTCGACTACGGCGCCCGCATCCCTCCCGGAGGCACGCGGATCGAAGAGGCGGCGGTCGTGGCGTCGTCGCTCACGGTCCCGCAGGTCACCGCCCTCGCCGAGCGGGCCGACGCCGACGTGTTCGGCCCCGCCGAGCCGAGCCCGGAGGATGTCGAGTCGTTCTGGCACGAGGTCGACGACATCGTCGGCGGACTGGGCAAGGAGGCCGGCTTCTGGAAGCGCCTCCAGGCGCGACTGAGCGTCCGCTCCCTGATCGGCGGCACCGCCATCTCGAACGGATTCCAGAACCTGAAGGACGCGGCGGCCGTGCGCGTCCGCCGCGAACCTGGCACCATCAAGAACAGCACGACGCCCCCGTCCCCCGAGAGCGAGACCTCATGACGCAGCCCGCGCCCGACCAGATCGCGCCGGTCTCCCGTCGCGCCGTCGCCTATCTCATCGACGCCTTGATCGCCGGGGGCCTCGCGATCGTGCTCGGCGGCGGACTCCTCGTCGCCGTGTCGCTCGCCGGCAGCGTCGAGGCCGGCCTCGGAGTCCTGCTGATCGGCGGCCCCGTGGTGGGCCTGGTGCTGCTCGGCTGGTTCTTCGTCTACACGGTGATGCAGGCGGGGGCCGGCTCGATCGGCATGCGCGCTCAGAGTCTGAAGCTCGCCTCGGCCGCGGACGGGAGTCCGCTCGGCTTCGGACGCACGCTGCTGCGCAACGTCATCTTCGGCCTCGCCGCCTCCGTCGTCGTGGGGTACTTCACCCCGCTCTTCGACGGTTCCGGACGGTTCCAGGGGTGGCACGACAAGGTCGCCGGATCCCTGATGCTGGACGCGCGGGTACCGGCGCCCGTCAGGGCGGACGCCGCGGCGCCCGCTTCGGCTCCGACGGTGCGGGCTGCCGCGGTCGCGCCGGCTGCGGCTCCGACGGCGCAGGCGACCGCGCCCGCGATCCCCGGTCTCCCGCAGCTGCCGGCAGCAGCCCCGGCTGCGCCCGCCTCTCCGGCACCGGCCTCCATCCCTCCGCGACCGGCCGCCCCCGCGGCGCCCGTCGCCGAGGCGGGATCGCTCATCGCCTTCGTTCCCGGCATCACGCAGGACGCCCCCGTGCGGTCCGCGCCGGCGGTGGAGCCCGAACCCGAGATCGACGCGACCATCCAGCAGCACCCGGTGGCTCCCGTCGCACCGCCTGCGCCGCCAGTGCCCCCGGTGCCGGCAGCCGCGCCTGTCCCGGACGCCTCGGCTGCTCCGGCGGCTGCCTCCTCGGCGGTCGTCGAGGAGGACGATCTCGAGGACACCAGGATCAGTGTTCCGGGGCATCGCCTCGTCTTCACCTGGGATGACGGCACGCGAGTATCCGTCTCACGACGCACGGTGTTCGGGCGCAACCCTGCCCCGGAAGAGGGAGCCACGCTCGTCCCCGTGCGCGACGAGACGCTCTCCCTCTCGAAGACGCACTTCGAGGCCGCAGCGGAGACGTCGGGCGGGTGGGTGATGGATCGCCATTCCACGAACGGCATGACCATCGTGCGCGCAGGACAGCGGATCGCCTGCCCCGCGGGGCAACGCGTGCCCGTGCGTCTGGGCGACGCCATCGAGATCGGCGACCGCATCGTCACGATCGGCGGCTACGCGTGAGGCCGGGACTCATCGTCTCGACCGGATCCGCGACGCATCCGGGGCTTCGGCGTGCGCTGAACGAGGACGCACATCTGGCGGCCGCTCCGATCTTCCTGGTCGCCGACGGAATGGGGGGCCACGAGGCCGGGGAGCGCGCGAGCGCCGCCGTGATCGCCGAGTTCGCGCGGTACATCGGACGTTCGGCGCTCGTGCTCGACGATGTCCGCCACGCGCTGTCGCTCTCGAGGGAGAGCGTGGAGGAGCTGTCCACCTCCGGCAACGGCCGCGCGGGGACCACTCTCAGCGGAGTGGTGATCGCGTCCGTCGACGGCATGGGGTATTGGCTCGCGCTCAACATCGGAGACTCGCGCACCTACCGCTTCGCCGACGGCGAGCTCGAGCAGATCAGCGTCGACCACTCCGTGGTGCAGGAGCTGATCGAGTCGGGCGAGCTCACGACCGAGGACGCCGTCTCCGATCGACGCCGCAACATCATCACCCGGGCCATCGGCGCGAGCAGCACGGGAGACGCCGACTACTGGATGTTCCCCGCAGAACTGGGCGACCGCATCCTGGTGTGCTCCGACGGACTCACCTCCGAGGTGCCGGACGCGCGCATCCGCGAGGTTCTGAACGCCGAGTCGGATCCGCAGCGGGCCGCTGATGTGCTCGTCGACGAGGCCGTCAGCGCCGGGGGCAGGGACAACATCACCGTCCTCGTCGTCGATGCCGTCTCCGTCGCCTCACGGCCGGGCACGCTGATGGCCACCGACACGGACATCGACCAGGACACACGTCCACGAGAAGCCGCAGCAGGAGGGGTTCGCTGATGCAGACCATCTACCGACCGGGACAGTGGTACCTGATCGTCATCCCGGGAGCGCTCGTCGCGCTGCCCCCCGACGTCCCGGGCGATGTCGTCGCGCGGCTGTGGGAGCGGATGCCGGAGGAGAAGACGCTCGCGACGGTCGTCGATGTGCTCACTGCACACGCGGGAGGCTCGTTCACGTCGCTGCCGTCCTTCGTCGCCGCCGTCGCCGAAGGTGCCGATGTGCGCATCGCCCTGCGAGGCGCGGTCTCCGCCCAGGTCGCGACCCCGACCGACTCGTTCGAGCTGTCCGGCGCTGAGGTCACGACCTGGAACGAGCGATTCCTCAGCGGTGCGTCGAAGATCGAGATCACGGTCGAGGCCCCCACCGACGCCGACGGGCTGCCCGTGCAGAGCGGCATCGTGCGTGCCGCGGCCGTGAGCGCCGAGCTCGAGCCGAGCGACGCCGATCCGCTCACCTCCGTGCTCGGGCCGTCGCCCGTGGTCGGCGCCGTGCCCTCGGAACCGGGCCTGCCCGAGGCCGTCGCCGCCGAGCCGGTCGTGTCGGAGCCCGAAGCGGAGCCCGAGCCCGCACCCGAGCCGGAGCCCGCACCCGAGCCGGAGCCCGCACTCGAGCCGGTCGTGCCGGAGCCCGAGGCCGAGGAGCCGCTTCCCCTCATCGAAGACGCCTTCCTGCCGCCCACGGAGGTGACGCTCGCGCCACCGGTCGACGACGACTTCGACCAGCTGTGGGGTGCCACCGTGCACTCGGTCGGCGGGGCGGCACCGGTGGTGCCGGTCCCCGTCGAGGGCGACCACGACGGCGCCACCGTCTCGGCAGCGGACCTCCGTGCTCTCCGCCAGCAGCCGCCGGTCGCGAACGACGCGCCGACGGAGGTACTCGATGTCGCGCCGGCACCGGCCGTGGCCTCGGTCGGCCGCATCCGGCTCTCCACCGGTCAGGTGGCCGCCCTCGACCGCACCGTGATCATCGGGCGCCGGCCACGGTCGACACGTGCCAGCGGGGCGAACCTCCCGCACCTGATCGCCGTCGAGAGCCCCCAGCAGGACATCTCACGCAGCCACCTCGAGGTCAGGCCGGAAGGCGACACCGTGGTGGTCATCGACCTGCACACCACCAACGGGTCCACGCTCCTGCGCCCGGGCGCCGACCCCGTGCGGTTGCACCCCGGGGAGCAGACGCTGGTGCTCTCCGGCGATGTCGTCGACCTCGGCGACGGCGTGACCGTCGCCTTCGAGGATCTCCCGTGACGCGTCGCCCGTCGCCGCCGCCGGATCTTCCCGGCTTCACCTATGTGGAGCCGTTGGGCACCGGTGGCTTCGCCGACGTGTTCCTCTACGAGCAGGAGATGCCTCGCCGCCGCGTCGCGGTGAAGGTCCTGCTCGCCGATCGCATCTCGAGCGGCGCCGCGCAGGAGTTCGCCGATGAGGCGAACGTCATGGCCATGCTCTCGACGCACCCCGCGATCGTCACGATCTACCAGGCCGGGGTCGCCGGCGACGGGCGCCCCTATCTGGTGATGGAGTACTGCCCGCGGCCGAACCTCCAGCTGCGCGCACGGAAGGACCCGTTCTCCGTCGCCGAGGCTCTCCGGGTCGGCGTGCAGGTGGCCGGCGCTGTCGAGACGGCGCACCGCGCAGGCGTGCTGCACCGCGACATCAAGCCCGCCAACATCCTCGTCACCGAGTACAACCGGCCGGCGCTCACCGATTTCGGCATCGCGTCGACGACGGGCGCGACGGGTGAGGCGTCGGGCATGTCGATCCCGTGGTCGCCACCGGAGTCGTTCGCCGAGCCGCCCCAGAGCGGGCCGCGCACGGACGTGTGGGCGCTGGGGGCGACGCTGTACACCCTGCTCGCCGGACGATCACCGTTCGAGCGCCCCGGGGAACGGAACTCCAGTGCCGACCTCATCGAGCGCATCGAGCGCGCCGCCCTGCCGTCTCTGAAGCGGCCGGACTCCCCGGAGAGCCTGCAACGACTCCTCGAGCGCTCGATGGCGAAGAATCCCGACGATCGCTTCCCGAGCGCCGTGGCGTTCGCGCGAGCGCTGCAGAAGGTGCAGATCGAGCTCTCCCACTCGGTGACCCCGATCGACATCGTCGACGATCACCCGCCGGTGGAAGACCTCGACGACGACGGCGACGGTCTCACCCGGGTGCGGGAGATCGTCAGTATCGATCCCGACATGGCCTCGTTCACCCGTCCGTCGGCGACGACGCAGCGGAAGGAGCCTCCGGCCGCGCTGCAGGGGGTGCCGCGCTTCGACGCCCCGGCCGCCCAGGAAGCGGCGGTCGAGCAGACGCAGCTGCGTACGCCGTCTCCCGTTGCTGCACCTCCGACCGTGCCGGGCGCCGACGACCGGACCATCGCCCGTGCGCCGATGGTCGTGGCCCCGGACGCCGCCGTGCCGCCGACGATGGTTCCCGGAGCGCCCGTCGAGGCCCCGGTCGCACCCGAGCCGCCCCGCAGTCGGAAGGGGCTGTGGATCACCCTCGCCGCCGCGGGAGTCGTGCTCGTGATCGGCGGCATCGTCGGACTCAACCTCCTGGTCGCGGGTATCGCGCCCGAACCGCAGGAGACCGCGGAAGCCGTCGATCCGAAGGACGTCGGAACGGATGTGGTGCCGAAGGTGACGGAGCTCGCCGGGACGCGACAGGGCGAACAGGTGGTCTTCACCTGGACGAACCCGAGCCCGCTCGACGGCGATTCATACATCTGGACCCCGGTGGCGGTCTCGGGCGAGGTCGATCCCCAGCAGACGCCGGATCCGACCGCCACGGTGCCCGCCGCGGCGGGGACCGTCTGCATCGATGTGATGCTGCGACGCGACGACGGGCGCGCGTCCGAGACCGTGCGGGGGTGCGTGGAGTGAGTGGTGAAGGCGGCGTGACCGTCGAGTTCGCGGGGGAGTACTTCCCGGTCCGTCGGGGCGGGCGGTTCATCGTCGGGCGCGAGGGAGATCTCGAGCTCGACGACAACCTGTTCCTGCACCGGCACTTCCTGGAGATCACCGACGCCGACGGGTTGTGGTGGCTGTCGAACGTCGGCACGCGACTCACGGCGACCGTGACCGATTCGGCCGGTGGCGTGCAGGCCTGGCTCGCTCCCGGTGCCCGCCTTCCGCTGGTCTTCGAGACCACGACCGTCGTGTTCAGCGCAGGACCGACGACCTACGAACTCACCTTGCACGCGGCGGAGCCGACGTTCCGTGCGACCAGGCGCGAGCACGACGACGGGGGTGCCTCCACGATCGGCGACGTCCCGTTGACCCTCAGCCAGAAGCTCCTCATCCTCGCGCTGGCGGAGCCGCAGTTGCGCAGGGACGGTACGGGTATGAGCGAGATCCCGACGTCGGCGAAGGCCGCGGAGCGCCTCGGCTGGACCGTCACCCGCTTCAACCGCAAGCTCGACAACGTGTGCGACAAGTTCGACCGGATCGGTGTGCCTGGAATGCGCGGCGGACAACGCAGCTTCGCGACCAACAGACGTGCGCGCCTGGTGGAGCACGTGATCGCGTCGCGACTGGTCGGCAAGAGCGACCTGCCGTTGCTCGACACCGCGCACGCCGTCGACGAGGTCGAGGGAGAGCAGGAGTGATCTGGGAGATCGACGACCACGCTCCCGAGGTCGAAGGGCTCGACGCGCACGGACGCCCGGATCCTGCGTACGCGGAGGCCCTCGGGCTCCGCACAGCAGGGCGAGGGCCGCGCGTGCTCGCCGCGCTGATCGAGTGGGCGGTGGCCGTGCTCATCGCGCTCCCGGCGATCGTCGCGCTCACCCCGGTTCTCGCGCAGGTCGTGGCAGGGCAGTTCGACGCCGAGAAGTTCTTCGCCCGCGGTGACCTGGTGTGGCTCATCGTCGCGGCAGCCGTATCGCAGGGCCTGATGATCGCCTATATCGTCGTCCAGCTCGTCCTGCACGGACGCAAGGGAGTGACGCTCGGCAAGGCGATCTGCGGCATCCGCTCGGTGAACGTACGGACCCTCGAGCGCCCCGGTTTCTGGCGCGGAGCCGTGGTCCGCTTCCTCGTCGCCTACGCCTCGCTCATCGTCCCGGTCATCGGTCCGCTGCTGGTGATCATGCTCTCCCCGCTGTTCGACATCGAGAGGCGAGGACGCGGCTGGCTCGATCTCGCTGCCGCGACCTGGTTCGTCGACGTGCGCGGCGGGTTGAATCCCTACGATGCGAAACGCATGCGCATCGCGCGCAAGCGCGTGAAGACGCCCGAACACGAGGAGAAGGCTCCGCTGCCGTCACTGGCGACGCCGGTGCATCGCGACGCGCCGGCCGAGTACGTCCCGAGTGCGCGCCTTTCCGGAGGCGTCATCGGTGCGCACCGCTCGGCCGCGGCGGCTGCGACGGGGCAGGCAGAGCCATCTGGAGCCGGCTCCATGGTGTCGGCGGCGCCGCCGTCGCTCGCGACGGGCGCACCGGCTCCGGCAACGTTCTCCCCGGCTCCCGCCCCGGCGCCCGCCCCGGCACCGGTCGCCGCTCCGGCACCGGTCGCGGCGCCCGCCCCGCCCGCGGCGGAACCGCCCGCCCTTGCAGTACCTGTACCTGCGCCTGCTGCGCCCGCTGCTCCCGCACCCGCGGGCGTCCGTGCGATCCTCGTGCTCGACACGGGCGAGCGCATCGAGGTGCGCGGCACCACGCTCTTCGGGCGGTCTCCGAGTGCGGCCGCCGGCGAGGGGGAGGCGCTGCTCGTGCCGGTGATCGACGACACTCGCTCGGTGTCCAAGACGCACATAGCGGTGATGCCGGCTCGACGAGGTGTCTTCGTCGTCGACCGGGCGTCGACCAACGGCAGCGCGATCATCCGGGGCGGTGCGGAGACGGTCCTCCCGGCCGGACACCCCGCCGAGCTGAAGACCGGCGACACGGTGCGCTTCGGCGACCGGTCCCTCCAGGTGGAGTGGGCATGACCCTGAGTAGTGAGATGCGCCCTCGGCGCGGTGAGGACGAGCGATGAGAGTCAAGCTGACCCTGCGTCGACCCGCAGCACCCCTGACCGATGTGGTCGTGATGGCCGACTCGACGGCGACGATCGCCGACGTCGCGCGTCAGATCGCCACGACCGACCCCGCACGCAGTATCGCCGCGGCTCCGGCCGACGTGCTCACTCTCTCGGTGGCGCCGCCGACCAGCGAGCAGCTCACCATGCTCAACCCCGACCTGCTCGTCGGTGACGCTCCGATCGGCTCCGGCTTCCTCGCCGAGGTGGTCAACGTCGGCCCGAACCGGGTATCGGTGGGAGGAGCCGGCACGCGCCCGGCCGCCGTGCTCACGGTCGTCGCCGGTCCCGCCGCGGGCCAGGAGTTCCCGCTGCCGATCGGTCACTTCCTGATCGGCCGTGATAGCGCGAACGACGTCACGATCGCTGATCCGCTGGTCTCGAAGCGGCACGCTCGTATCGAGGTCGCCGCGACCTTCGTCGAGCTGGTCGATCTGAACTCGGCGAACGGGATCCTCGTCGACGGCGGACTCGTGCAGCGGCTCCGCGTGATTCCCGGACAGAGCTTCGCGCTCGGCGACTGCGAGTTCGTCGTGCACATGGTGAGCGACTTCGACGGATCGGCCAGCGGCGACCCGGTGCTCGAGCGCGGGGGTGCTCTGATGTTCAATCGCAGCCCCCGCGTGGAGGAACGGTTCACGGGGCAGGAGCTGGATGAACCGCGCTACCCACGCGACCAGCCGTCTCGGCTCTTCCCCTGGCCCATGCTCGTCGCGCCGATCCTGTTGGCCGTGACGATGTTCAGCATCACGCAGCGTCCGGCCTCTCTGCTCATCGCCGCCGCCTCCCCGATGATGATGTTCGGTAACTTCATCTCCCAGAAGACCAACATCGGTCAGCGTCTGCGCAAGGAGGCGGAGTCGTTCGAGGAGCAGTTCGAGCGGCTCGAGGAGACGCTCTACCACTCGCACCCGAAGGAGCGGGAGGTGCGGCAGAACGAGGTTCCCGCCGTCGCCGTCGTGTTCGATGAGGCGATGCGCCTCGGACCCCTGCTGTGGACGCGTCGACCGGAGCACTGGAACTTCCTCGCCCTGCGCCTCGGCGTCTGCGAGAGCGAGGCGCGCACGCGCATCAAGCGCACCGAGACCCCGGAGGCGCTCGTCGAGTACGTCGAGCGCGTCGACCGCCTCGAGGAGCGGTACCGGATGATCGACGACGTCCCCATCCTGGAATCGCTCCAGAGCGTGGGATCCATCGGCGTCGCGGGGCCGACGTCGCTCGCGAGCGATGCGCTGCGCGGGATCGCGGTGCAGCTGTTCGGTACGCATTCCCCCAATGAGCTGGTGACCGTCGCCCTCACCGAGCCGGGCTGGGCGAATGAGCTCGACTGGCTCAAGTGGCTGCCGCACACCTCGAGCGAGCGCAACCCGTTCAAGGAGATGCCCCTCGCCGATTCCGCCTCGACGGGCACGGCGCTGCTCAGCGGCCTGGAGGAGATCGTGCTGCGTCGCTCGCGGGAATCGAAGTCCGCGCGGCCGCCGTACGGCGCCGACTGGGATCCGATGCGCTACGGGACCGACGTCAAGCGGGCAGCAGAGGACGCGACGTTCCCCGGCCAGACGGCCATCCTGGTGATCATCACGAACGACGCTCCCGTCGACCGGGCTCGACTGACCCAGATCCTGGAACGCGGCGCCGACGTCGGCGTGTACGCGCTCTTCGTCGCTCCGGTCGTCGAGGCGCTGCCCGCCGCGTGCCGCACGTTCGTCGATGTGAGCGCCGGCCTCGCCGATGCCGTGGTCGGTACCGTCCGCAGCGGCGTGGACTACCGCGGGGTGCAGGTCGAGGGCGTCTCGCACGCCTACATGACCATGTTCGCGAAGCGCCTCGCCCCGGTCGTCGACTCCAGCACGGTGATCGAGGATTCCTCCGACATCCCGAACTCCGTCAGCTTCCTCTCGCTGGTGGGCAACGAGGTCGCCGAGGATGCGAGCGCCGTGATCGACCGGTGGCGTCAGAACAACACCATCATCGATCGCTCCGGTGCTCCGCAGTCCCGACTCAAGAAGGCCGGAAACCTGCGCGCCATCATCGGGCAGTCGCAGACCGACGCGATGACCCTCGACCTGCGCTCCCAGGGGCCGCACGCGCTCGTCGGCGGGACGACCGGTGCCGGCAAGAGCGAGTTCCTGCAGGCGTGGGTGCTCGGCATGGCCGCGGCCCACAGCCCCGATCGCGTCACATTCCTCTTCGTCGACTACAAGGGCGGTTCCGCGTTCGCGGATTGCGTCGACCTGCCGCACACCGTGGGGCTGGTCACCGACCTGAGCCCGCACCTGGTGCGTCGCGCCCTCACCAGCCTGCGCGCCGAGCTGCACCATCGCGAGCACCTCTTCAACCGCAAGAAGGCGAAGGACCTCCTCGAACTCGAGAAGCGTCGCGATCCCGAGACGCCACCGGCCCTGGTGCTGGTGATCGACGAGTTCGCCGCGCTCGCCGGAGAAGTGCCGGAGTTCGTCGACGGCGTCGTCGACATCGCCCAGCGCGGTCGTTCCCTCGGCATCCACCTGATCATGGCCACCCAGCGCCCCGCGGGCGTCATCAAGGACAATCTACGCGCGAACACGAACCTGCGCGTCGCGTTGCGGATGGCCGATGAATCCGACTCGAAAGACGTCGTGGACGATCCGGTGGCGGCGACGTTCCCGCCCTCGCTGCCCGGACGCGGCATCGCGAAGACCGGTCCGGGTCGCCTCGTGCCGTTCCAGTCCGCCTACGCGGGCGGGTGGACGACCGATGAGGCGCAGGTCGCCGAGGTCAAGGTCGCCGAACTCCGCTTCGGCTCGATCCAGACCTGGGAGGCCGAGCAGGCTCCGGAATCCGACTCCCACGATGAGGATCTCGGACCCAACGACCAGAAGCGCATCGTGGCGACACTCGTGAACGCGGCACGCGAGGCCCGCATCCCCGCGCCCCGGCGTCCGTGGCTCGACGACCTCGAGGGCGCCGTCGATCTGCGCGACCTCCCGGTGCTCGGCGACGGGCAGGTGCTGCTCGGCAAGATGGATGTCCCGGAGCGGCAGCTGCAGGAGCCCGCGTACTTCCATCCCGACAAGGACGGGTCGCTCCTGGTCTACGGGACCAGCGGATCGGGCAAATCGACGGTCCTGCGCACGATCGCGATCGCGGCGGGTTTCGAGCCCGCGCATTCGAACGTCGAGGTGTACGGCCTCGACTTCGGATCGGGTGCGCTGAAGAGCCTCGAGATGCTGCCCCACGTCGGCTCGATCATCTCCGGCGACGACTCCGAGCGCGTGCAGCGCGTGCTGCGTTCGCTGGCCGCCGTGCTCGACGACCGCGGCAAGCGCTTCAGCGCCGCCAACGCTTCCAGCCTGACCGAGTACCGGGAGATCACCGGAAAGGATGAGGCCCGCATCCTGATCCTGATCGACGGGTTCCCGCAGTTCCGCAGCGAGTGGGAGTCGACCACCGCGCGGATGCCGTTCTACCAGACGTTCATGCGCATTCTCGGAGAGGGGCGCCCGCTGGGCGTGCACGTGATCGCGAGCGCCGACCGTTCGGGCTCCGTGCCCACCGCGGTCAGCGCTAACGTGTCGCGGCGCGTGGTCCTGCGGCTCTCCGACGAATCCGGGTACGCGATGCTCAACGCGCCCAAGGACGTGCTCGACGAGCGTTCGGCTCCCGGTCGCGCGATCGTCGACGGGCGGGAGACGCAGATCGCGACGCTGGGCGGCACCCCGAACGTGGCTGAGCAGACCAAGCTGTTGGAACAGCACGCGACGGCTCTGCGCGCGGCCGGGGCGAGGGAGGTGCCGGAGATCGGCGCCCTGCCGACCCGCCTGTCCGTGCGCGATCTCCCGGATCGTCTGGGCGAGTTCCCGGTGCTCGGCGTCGCGGAGGACACGCTGGCCGCACGCGACTTCGACCCTGTCGGCACCTTCGTGGTCGCCGGTCCGCCATCGTCGGGCAAGACCACCGCGCTCAAGGGGATCATCACGTCGATACGGCGGTTCGACCCCGAGGTCAAGCTGTTCCACTTCGGCGGTCGCCGAGCCCAGCTCAAGGGCTACGTCGACTGGACGCGGAGCGCGGTCACCCCGGAGGACGCGAAAGAGCTCGCGAAGGAGATCGCCGAGATCGCCGTCGACGAAACCATTCCGGTGCGCATGCTCGTCATCGTCGAGGACGTGCCCCAGTTCGCGGACGGCCCCGCCGAACGCGAGATGAAGGCGCTCTTCCAGGCGATCAACCGGAGCGATCACCTGCTGGTGGGCGACGCCGACGTCACCCAGGTGACGAGCGGCTTCGGATTCATCGGCGACTTCAAAGCCGGGCGCAAGGGCATTGTTCTCAAGCCGGATGCGTTCGACGGCGATGCGATCTTCAAGGTCCCGTTCCCCAAGGTCAAGCGCACGGATTTCCCGGACGGTCGAGGCATCTTCGTACAAGCGGGACGCCAGGTCACGGTACAGCTGCCACTCATCGAAGGAGACACATGGACGCCAGTCCGCTGAGCGCGAGCGCGCACACGCATCGGTTCCGAAGGAGGGGCGAACGATGACGGTCACCTTCGACGACGCCGCGCTGCGCGCGCGCGTGGATCCGGTGCGTGCGCGGCAGGAGAGCCGTGAGCGTGTGACGAGGGAGGGGCGCCGGTTCGGCGTGGTGCTCGGTTCCGGCTGGGTCGTCTTCCAATCGGTCGTGCTGGTCGTCGGCGCCGGTGCACTCGCGGCCCTGGCCGTCGTGGCCGTGCAGTTCATGTTCGGTGCCGACGGCGCCGATCTGACGACCGTCGTTCTGGCTGTGCTGATGGTGCTGCCGCTCGCGGTCGGCCGCATCCGATCCCACCTCCGGGGTCCGCGCGAGCGGGAGATCGAGGAGTACCGCCTCGAGCAGTTCACAGCGGCGAACGGACTCACCTATCGCACCGGCGAACTCGACCCTGAGCGGCCGGCAGCGTTGTTCGGAATCGGCACCTCGCGAGTCGCCAGCGACATCGTCTCCGGCCCGTCCCCGCGCCCGTTCGAGGCCGCGAACTACTCGTTCGACACCTGGGTCGCCCGCGCGCGCATGCCGCGGGTCGCGAACTACGTCGAGTTCGCGCTGACCGGCTCGCTGCCGCCGATGGTCCTCGTGACCAAGTCACCCGCAGTCGCGGCATCCGGATGGGAGCCGACCGCGCCGCAGGAGCGCGTGCAGATCGAGGGCGACTTCGCCGCGCGCTTCGAGGTCTTCACGACGCGGGCGACGGAGGAGCCGGTACGTCATCTGCTCTCTCCGGACGTGCAGGCGGCACTGACGGCGGTCGCCGAGCGGTGCGACGTCGAAGTCGTCGGCGACCGGGTCTACGTCATCGCCCGACGGCACCTCCCGATGGCTGAGCCCGCGTACTGGGAGTGGATCGAGGATCTCGCCGCGCTGGTGTCACTGCTGGAAGTCCGCGGACGCGCGGAGCAGACGGCGGGTGTCACGGAGGCGGATCCTGCTCGTCGCACGCGGCGGGAGGCTTTGTTCGCCGCTCCCAAGGGCGGGCGGGCGGCGGCTGTCGGCTGTCTCGTCCCGCTTCTCGTAGGTCTCGTGGCCGCCGCCCTGATCACCAAGATCACGACGGGCTAACAGCGACGGGTCATCCTGGGATGGGGAGTTGTCCCCATCGACCGAAGGGTGATTCTCTTCGTAGAGTTTGCATAGTCGGGGCGATCAGATCGCCGCGACGGACACTTTCAGGGGGCCGGCTCCGCAGCCGGTCCCTTCGATCTGAACGTTTCATGAGGGGGACGGACGTGGGTGACGGCGTCAAGCTGAAGTACGGAGATCTCGAGCCGTTGCAGACCGAATTGAAGAACATCATCGAGGAGTTCGAGCACGCCGGTTCGCGCAGCAACGATCTCGAGAGCGCCGTGGGCTCACCCTACGGCGAGCGTGCGCTGCGCGATGCGGCATCCGACTTCGAGGGGCGCTGGGACGACCGCCGTAAGCAGCTCATGGATGATTGCAAGACGGTCGAAGAGTACGTGGCTGCGGTGATCAAGGGATTCCAGGACTTCGACCGTGACGCCGCATCCAAGTCCGAGAACAGCGGAGGCTGACCGTGTACGAGTACATGCCCATGACCTCGCCGGCGGGTCACCCGATCGGCGCTCTGACCGGTGATGTGGAGGCGATCCGCGATCGGGGGAACTCGCTGCAGGATCTCGCGAACGCGATGAGCAACTCCGCGACGCTGCTGCAGCGCCTCGTCGACAACGGCGCCGACATGCAGGGCGAATCCGTCGACAAGCTCGCTGAGATCTCCGGAAAGATGCACGCCGAGCTCGGCCGCGCAGCCGACCTGTACGACGCCGTCGCGCCGCACATCGTGCAGTATGCGTCAGACCTCGAGACCTCGAAGGCCGCGATCGATCCGATCCTCGACGATCTCGAGACACTGTGGGCGACGTATCAGCAGAAGAAGGATGCCGCATCGTCGGCGGCTGCGCAGAGCCCCGACTATCCGACGGGCGCGGATGCCGACGACGATCAGGCGCGGCAGGCGGCGGAGGACGCGCGTGACGACGCAGCCGAGGCCGCATCGGGGGCGGCGAGCAGCGCGCGCGGCGACTGGGATGCGCGTGCCGGTGACTACGATCGCGAGTGGAACAGCTGGCACACCGCGTTCACCAACGCGGCCAGCAACATCCGTGAAGACACCTCCGACAAGATCGAAGACGGCTTCTGGGACAACGTGGACGGCTTCCTGCAGTTCATGTCCGACTTCCTCGCCGTCGCCGGCATCGTTCTCGCCGTGCTCGCGATCATCGTGGGTGGCCCGATCATCGCCGCCCTCGCCGCCATCGTCGCGGTCGCCACGCTGATCGTGGCCGTCGCGCGGTTGGCGAGGGGCAAGGGGTCGGTCATCGATGTCGTTTTCGGTGTCATCGGGGTCATCCCGCTGATCGGTCCCGCGATCAAGTTCGCGCGTGGTCCGATGGCGATGATCCGCGGCGCGGATTTCGGTGCCGACGGCATGCGGTTCTTCAACGCCGTCGCCGGGCGGGCTCCTCTGAGCACGCTCAGCCAGATCCGCGGCGGATTCACGACGGGTTTCGGCGAGTTCTCCGCTCGACTGTTCACGGGCAACGGCGCCGCGTCGTTCGCCGCGCAGATGACAGGGGTGCAGACGCTCGACATGGTGGGCAACGTCTTCGCTTCGCATTTCGCGATCGCCGGCGGTATCAAAGACAGCGCGGGCGGTGCGTGGTCGGGCACATTCGACCCGGATCAGAATCCGTTCTCGTGACCGACAGCGACGCGAGTCGCCCCATGGAAGACTGAGACGATGAGCAGCCTGCGCGCGGAACTGACGGGAAACTCCGGAACGATCATCCCGCCCTACCGGATGCTCCTCCCTCCGGGATGGGAGGCGTTCGACCTCAGCGAGGCGACCGAACGCGACCTGATCCGTCGAGCGGACGCGCGCCTGCGGGGTGCGCAGAACACGACTTTCGGGCCCGTCCTCGCAGGAAAGGTGCACGAGGCCCTCGAGGGACTGCGGGCACGCCAGGGCTTCGCGTTTGCCTTCGCGGGAGAGACGGCGCCGTCCTGGGCGATCGGTGCGGCGACCCTGGTCGGGCTCAAGCGTTCCTCGACGCCCGAAGCGACGCTGGAGCAGCTCGTCGAAAGCGCGATCCGCCACCACGCCGGCATCGCCATCGGTGAGGGTCAGCGCATCGTGCGGTGGACCGAGCGCCGTGAGGTGTCCCTCGACGGGGAAGACGTCGCGTCGCTGCTGATCAACTACCTGATCCCGATTCCGGGAACGAGGCTCACCGAGGCGGTGCAATGGACGGCCACCGTGACGCATGAGGCCGACCTTCCCGCCGATCACCCGAACCTCACGCTCTGGACGGCACTGTTCGACACCCACGTCAGCACCTTCACATGGACGGTGCGCTGATGGACCTCGCCCTCTCGTACGCGCCTGATCGCATCATCCCGATTCCTGGCGAACGACTCTCACCGCAAGAGCAGGTGACGTGGGCGCGTCAGACGGCGGAGGACTTCGCTCGCGATGCCGGTGCGCACTCCACGGTCGCGGCGCAGATCGAGACCGCCCTGCTCGCGGTGGCGGCGCAGGCCGACGATGACCGAAGGCTCCTGCTCGTCGTGGGCGTCGATGGCGGGGTCGTCGCACCGCTGATGATCTCTGTGATCACGCATGAACTCTCGCGTCAGGAGCAGGCGGACTTCCTCTGGTCGAGCACCGCGATCCTGCCCGTCACGCCGAGACTCACCGAAACCGACGCGCTCGGCACCGGGTTCTCCTCCACCCTCGCGCAGCGGGAGAACGGTCTCGACTTCGCGACGCGCCGCTGGATCTTCTTCGGTGAGGGTACGACCGTGTGCGCGATGCTCGGTCCTGTCGTGCCCTACGGGATGGCGTTCGTCGAGCCGTTCGCCGAGGCTGTTCTCACCACTGCTTCGCTCAGCGATTTCGTCCCGCGGTCCGACCCCGAGCGTCTCGAAGAGCTCGTCTCCGCCGTGGTGCGCCCGGGGGACGACTGGGTGCTGAACGGCTGACCCCGCCCCGACACGCATCGAGCCCTGTGCGGGGATGGGGAGTTGTCCCCATCGACGGTGTTCGTGGGTGCGCCGTAGGGTGGGTGTTGTTCGGGCCGGAGGGGTCCGGTTCTCTCGATTGGCGGAGGTGTGGACGATGGCCGATTTCGGTGCGTCTTATGCGGAGATGGAGCAGGTGGCGTCGTCGCTGTCGCAGGCTCGTGATGACATTCAGGGTCAGTTGGACACGTTGAAGGGTCAGGTGGACACTCTTCTGGGTGAGGACTTCAAGACGCAGCATGCGTCGGGGAAGTTCGGTGAGGGGTACACGGAGTTGACGACGGGTCTGAAGACCGCGGTCGATGGCATCAACGACATGTCCGAGTCGCTGTTGGGCATGATGCGGGCGATCCAGGACCTGGACCAGCAGCTCGCCGGCAGCTGACACACGGCACGGTTTCACGAAGAGGGTCGACCACGACGGTCGGCCCTCTTCATCGTTCGCGGGCGTTTACTCTGGGGGCATGAGCGCGTCTGACGCTGTCGAGGAGTTCGAACGCGATGTGTTGGAGGCGAACGTGCCCCTGGCCGCGCTGCACGAGGCGGCGGGAGTCTCGGGTGATGCGCGGATGCGGGTGCTCGCGACTCACGTCGCGTTCCCGTCTTGGCCGGGAGTCACATCCGCGAGCGCGTTGAGACACGCGGCGCAGGAAGCGGAGATCACCGCGGCGCTGGACGAGTATGCGTCCTCCGCTCGCCCGTTGCTCCGACCGGCAGACCAGGAGCGTTGGGAGCTGCTGGTCGCCGAGATGCAGCGCCGGAGTGGCGAGGGATTCCTCGCCGACGAGCTCGGGCGCAGCGCGGTGGGAGCCTCACTCCTGCGCGCGAAGCTCGGCGGTCGTCCGCATCGGGTGCAGCAGCGCGCCGGTATCGACTGCGCATGCGGCTACGCGGTCGATGGCCTCCTGCCGCAGAGGCTGTGTCCGGAGTGCTGCGACGTGCTCCTGCGGCGCTGGGTGGCGGAAGAACGGCGGCTGCTTCGGGCGATGCCCGCGTATGCGGAGGACGTCGCCCAGGTGATCGACGACGTCGCCCAGCAGCAGACGAAGGTGTTCGAGAGCCGCGGCGAGTATCTCGACTCCGAGGCCTTCGGCCGGAGGAAGGCCGGCGGACGACGCCTTGCCCGTCTGGGACGCAGACACCGGGCGGAGCTCGCCGGTGCCGATCTGCGACGGTGGACAAGCTTCATCGAGCCGCTTTCCCGTGCGTCCACGACGAGTCTGCGCTCCACGGTGCAGAAGGTGCACAAGCGCGGTCTCGGTGCGGCGGCGCTCACCGAACTCGGGGTGCGTGCAGACGCGGAGAGCATCAAGGCCTTCGTCAAGGATTCCGAGAAGCGCACGAAGAGCAGCAGGAGAGTGTGAGGCGCAGCCCGATGGGGAGTACTCCCCATCGCGTCGGGCGGAGCTTCCCCGTAACGTCGTAGCGTCCGGGAAGAAGGAGGGGGCCATGGCAGGCGAACGCATGCTCGTGCCGATCAGTGATCTGCAGACGACCAGCGAGAAGCTCGCGGCGATCGTGTCCGAGCTGGAGTCTGCGGCCGCGAAGCAGGACGACGTCGAGAACGCCGTCGGCAGGCCGTACGGGGACGGTCGCCTGAAGGACCGCTGCCACGACTTCGAGGGAAGCTGGAACGACAGCCGCGACAAGCTGCTGACCAAGCTCAAAGAGGTCGCCGATCGCGTCAAGGGCACGGTCGACGAGGTCACCAGCCTCGACAACGAGATGGCGACGTCGATGGAGCAGTCGGGGTCGGGGAACGCGCCGGGTGCCGGGCGTCAGCCAGCCGCGGTGTAGGGGGCGAGGCAGATGCAGACGAACAAGGGACGTGACGTCGAAGTCGTTGCCGGCGATGCCGTGGCGATCGCCGACCGGGGAACGAAGATCGTCGAGCTCGGCGACAGCATGGTCAGTGCCGCTGCGACGCTCAAGGGCATCAAAGACGGCTCCATCGATGGCGAGGGCTACGCGATGGACAAGATCAAGGACGTCGTCGACGACGTCCACAAGGATCTGGATGAGGCAGGGCGTCGGTACAAGCCGGCCGGGACCACGCTGAGCAGCTACGCGACGGCGCTCGAGACCGCCCAGAGCCGCATGCGCACGATCGTGGCGGACTGCCAGACGAGCCTCACCGAGCTGCAGACCGCGCAGTCGAACGCGGCCGATGCCGCCGACGCGCTCCAGGCGCACAACACCTCGACGCGGCTGAACCCACCGGCCGAAGAGGACGCGGCAGCGAACACGACTGCCGGCACGAATCTCGCGAACGCCGCCTCCGGTGCGGCGTCGACCCTCAACGCCGCGGAGACCACCCACAACGACAACCTCGACGCGTTCGACGGCGAGTACGACAGCTGGCACACCGCCTACGAGACGGCCGTTTCGGGACTGACCGACGCGAACAAGATCGGCGAGGACTCCACGTGGGAGAACATCGCCGGTGTCCTCGCCGTGGTCGCGGAGTGGGTGAGTTGGATCGGCCTCGCGATCGCCGTGCTCGGACTCATCATCGGTGGTCCGTTCTTCGCGATCGCGGCTCTGGTGGTCGGGGTCATCGCGCTGGCGCTCACGGTCGCCCTGATGTTCGACGGCCGCAAGGGCTGGGGTGACCTCGGCTGGGCGATCGTGGGCATCCTGCCTGTGGGCAAACTCGGCAAGATCTTCTCCGGCAAGGCGAAGTTCGTAGAGGAGTTCATCGGTCAGTTCCGCAATCCGGTCCAGCAGATGACTCGATTGCGCGGTCTCGCCGGAACCGCATCTCCGTGGCGGGGCATCGTCTCGCAGAACTTCGGCTCCTACGCGTCCGGTGTCTCCGGAGTCCGTCAGTTCGGGAACAACATCTTCGGCGGGCTCGGCGAGCGGTTCTTCTTCGGTGCCAACCGATCGTTCCAAGTCGCCTTCAACGACGCGGTGTCGTCGACCGGCCCGCGGTTCCAGGAGGTGCTGCGGGCGGCGCTGCCCGAAGGGCTCGCAAACGTTGCCAAGGCACCGACCAACTCGATGTTCGAAGCCGCGTGGAACACGTTCAAGTGGTCGGACCGAGTGGTGGGGCTCACCGGGAACGGCAAGCCCTCTGGTGGGTTGTCGCCCGCCGGGCTCGTCAACGGGCTGCTCTGATGGCGGGAGACGCGGGATTCGTCTGGGACCTCGACTTCGACGCCGCGTGGTTCGTCCCGCTTCCCGGAGTGGACGGGAGCCAGATCGGTCCCGATGCGGCGGCTGCCTGGACCGACGCCGCCCTCGCGAGGTTGCCCGATGCCGCGACGTCCGATCCGCAGCGCGCTGCGCTGCTGCGCGCGACCGCTGGCGCCCTGCTTTCGCAAGCCGAAGAAGGTGTCACCCGATTGTGGTTCGCTCCGGAGCGGATGTACAGCGATCTCCTCGTTACGATCACCGTGTCGCGAGCATCGGGGCCGGGGAGCGCAGCGAATGAGGAAGTCTTCGACGGCGACCGGTTCTCCGCTGGATTCGATGTGGTGCCACTGCAGACCGAGACGCATGGCAGCGGCTTCCTCCTCCGGCGCTCCACGCAACTCGAAGGGGAACAGCCGCTGTTCATCACGCAATGGACCGTGCGGCTGAACGACGGCACGTGGAGCATCCTTGTCGATACGCTGGGGACGACCCTTCCCGCCTTCGTCCTGTTCGAGGAGCAGCTCATGCGCCTGATCCCGGGGATCCGACTTCCGCGGACGGCGGCGGTCGAACAGTGAGCAGGTACGACCTCCTCGGCGTCGAAGCGCAGCTCTTCGAGCAGTATCCGGCGTTGGCCGATCGCCACGAGAAGGCGGCTCGAGCGGGCTCCGAGCATATTCGTGGTCTGATCGAGCGAAGCGACGCGGCGCGCGGGGGCGATGCCGACGCGTTCGCCGAGCATGTGGCATCCATTCAGCGCTCGGCTCTTGCGAGTTACGCAGCCTCGGTCCGAGGGATCGTGTCTGTCGAGGACATGGTGCGGTGGGTGCGCACCCGCGACGCGTTGAGGCTGAGCGCATATGACTCGCTGCTGCGCGAGGTCGATGCGCCTGGAGCGGCGTCTCTGCTCGATGCCCTGGAAGCGGTGCACGACAGTGGCGATGCATCGGGCGGCCAGGCGACGCTGGATCAGGCGCTCGCAGCCGTCGCGGATCGCTGCACCTGCGGATACGCCTCCACCCGCAACCTCCCGAAGCGCACATGCTACGTCTGCGCGCAGGCGGTGACGGCGGTGTGGGATGCGGAAGAGCAACGCGTGCTGCTTCGCCTGCCGGCGTTGCGAGAAGCGGTCGACGGGGTGCTCGATGCGCTGGTCGACCGACTGGCGGAGATCAAGCTGGATCCCGCCACGGAATGGTCTGTCGTCGAGCATGAACAACGGAAGGCTCGGCATCGTCTCACGCGACTGAACCGCGCTGCGCGTGGTGAGATCTTCGACGAGATGCTGACGAATTGGCGTGAGCTCGCCACCGCAGCCTCGCACGACTCTCGACCGATCGCTCGATCGGTGGCGAAGGGAGCCAAGCGCTCCGGGCTGGGGACGGCGCGTCTCAGCGCGATCGCGCTCCCCGGCAATGCCCTCGTCGAGTCACGCGCGAAGAAGAGAGCGCAACAGCGGTGAGCGAGATGAACGATCTCGGTGTGGAGTTCCGTTACGGCATCCCCGCCTTCCGCCTGGTGCTGCCTCCGGGGTGGGCCACGCATCTGCCCACGAACGCGGGCCAGCAGGAGGACGTGCGCAAGGCCAGTGCGATCTTCATGCAGGCCGGGCGCCCCGATCTCGACGCGGAGTTCCGCACGATGATGGCGCAGGCCAATCAGGGTATGCGCCGCACCAAGGTGTTCGCGATCTATCGGCAGGAAGACGTGCCGATGGAGGAGATCCTGCCCCTGTCGATAACGGCCTCCGCGCTCGACGCCCCCGACGGCGAGAATCTCGACGGCTGGGTGACGGAGGCCTTCCGCCTCCGCGGCGCCGTCTTTCTCGACGAACACCTCCGGCACATCGTCCGCTGGTCCGCCGAGGCAACGCGCCCCGCGGGTGCGCCTGCGATCGACGGCGTCGGCGGACGCACCGTGACGTACATCATCCCCGTGCCGGGAACGCTGCGTCGCAAGGCGCTCGTGTTCACGTCTACCATCGTGATCCCGGACGGCGAGGTGATCCCCGCCGAGGTGCTCGACGGCATCGAGCTCCTCAGCGACGCCATGATCTCGACCTTCGCGTGGGAGCAGCTGGCCGAGGAGCCGGCGATTCCCGTCACCGCCGACCAGGCGCCGACCGACCGCCGCTGACTGGTGTGCGGGGATGGGGAGTTGTCCCCATCGACGGTGTTCGTGGGTGCGCCGTAGGGTGGGTGTTGTTCGGGCCGGAGGGGTCCGGTTCTCTCGATTGGCGGAGGTGTGGACGATGGCCGATTTCGGTGCGTCTTATGCGGAGATGGAGCAGGTGGCGTCGTCGCTGTCGCAGGCTCGTGATGACATTCAGGGTCAGTTGGACACGTTGAAGGGTCAGGTGGACACTCTTCTGGGTGAGGACTTCAAGACGCAGCATGCGTCGGGGAAGTTCGGTGAGGGGTACACGGAGTTGACGACGGGTCTGAAGACCGCGGTCGATGGCATCAACGACATGTCCGAGTCGCTGTTGGGCATGATGCGGGCGATCCAGGACCTGGACCAGCAGCTCGCCGGCAGCTGACACACAGTCTCGAGAAGGGGTCGACGGTTCGCCGTCGGCCCCTTCTTCGTGTCCTCGGGTCCGGAGATCGCGGTCGATGGGCAGTTCTCCCCATCGGCTCACCGTGCGCGACCGGGGTAGGGTGAATCCGGCGGAACCGGGGGGTGGCCATGTCAGACGTCGAGATCTTCTACGCGGAGCTGAACGATGCCGCGAGGAGCCTCACGACCGCGACCTCTGAGGTCCTCACGCAGGCGGCGGGTCTGCAGGGTGACGACACCGGTGTCGAGAACCCGGCGCACCGCTCCGCTCTGCGGCTCGAGATGCACCGGCGGCTGACCGCTCTGCACGACCGGGTGTACGACCGCGTCGAATCGGGGGATGACCTCGCTGCCGCGATCTCCGCCATCGCGAGCAAGTACTCCGACCTCGACGTCGAACTCACCGGGCGGGACGGACCATGAGCCTGACATCGCCGAATCGGGGGTATCCGCTCGAACGCCTCGAGGGCAGCAGCGGATCCATGGGGTACTGGAGCGGTCTGTTCACGCGCGTGGCCGACCGGCTCGGCGACGTGCGTTCGGCCGCGAACTCCGCGCAGGAACTGCGCGGAGTCGGTCGTGCGGTCACAGCGGTGCGCGCAGATGCCGATGACCTCGCCGCACTGCTCCCCGCCGACATCGCCGAGGCACAACTCCTCGCCGGCGTCCTGCAAAGCTATGCCGACGCGTTCGATGCGTATGCCAAGCCCGCCAACGATCTGATCGACGACATCGAGACGGCGCACGCCGAGTGGTCCCGGCTCGACATCGCCGCCGATCGAGCCGGTCGTGCCGCCATGGCCGCCGCCTACGGTGACGATCAGTCCGAGATCGATGAGACGACCGACGCCGTGAACGATGCGATCGTCGACCGTGATGCCGCGAAAGAGGCGCTGGACGAGCTCTGGAACCAGTACGAACGGCTCTACGGCGACTGGGACGCCGCGTACGATGCGGCCCTCGCCGCACTCGCCGCAGGCACGGGTGCCGTCTTGACGAACCAGGCGCGCGACCTGCTCGCCGACCTGCTCGCGGCCTCAAGCCCGGAGGAGGTCGCTCGACTCTGGGCGGCGAACCCCGAACTGCAGCAGGAGCTCATCGACAGCCACCCCGCCATCGTCGGCAACCTCGACGGGGTCCCCTGGGACGTGCGTGCGAGGGTGAACGCCGCGAGGCTGGAGGAGGTGCTCCAGACCGAACCCGCGGGTCCGCACCGTGACGACCTCGAAGCGATCGTGCGAGCGCTGAACGCGGGTGGGATCCCGGCCCCGAATCTGATCAGCTTCGACCCGGACGGTTCGGAGCAGGTGACCGCGGCGATCGCCTACGGCGACCTGTCGACGGCGTCGGAGATCAACACTCTCGTCCCCGGGATGCTGGGGAACGTGCACGACCTGCAATCGTGGGGTGAATCGGCGAAGGCGCTGAACTCCTCCGTGGGTGCCGGATCCGCGACCGTCGTCTGGTTCGGCTACGACACGCCGGAACTCCTCGAGGAGCCCGTGATGGGTCGAGCGCAGGACGGAGCGGCGTCCTTGCGCTCCTACCTGCTCGCGGTACGCGCGCTGTCGCCCGAGGCCGACGTCAACGTGATCGCACACTCGTACGGCAGTACGACAGCGGCGCTCGCCATCGGATCGCAGCCCGACGGTCTCGGCGTCACCTCGTTGATCGCGGTCGGATCCGCCGGGTTCCCGAACGATGCGGCCGTCGTCGACAACCTGACCAACGGCGAGCCCCCGCAGATCTATGCGACGATCTCCGAGGACGACGCCGTGGCCCGCGTCGGTCGCGCCACGGCTCCCG
This sequence comes from Microbacterium sp. TPU 3598, assembly GCF_002356155.1. Lineage (NCBI taxonomy): Bacteria > Bacillati > Actinomycetota > Actinomycetes > Micrococcales > Microbacteriaceae > Microbacterium > Microbacterium sp. TPU 3598. The sequence continues at coordinate 670,215 of NZ_AP017975.1, forward strand.
GGCATCCTGTCAGCCCGGAGACCCTGTCAGGGACTACCGTGTTCGACAGCGACGGTGGCGTGAGCGCATCCGGCGACAGTCTTCCGTCCGCGACCGGACACGATGCTCTCGGGCCCGGTGCATACCTCGAGCCGGGTTCGGAATCCTTCTACAACGTGTCGGAGATCATCCAGACCGGGGAGCCCGGTACCGTTCGCGGCGGCGAGGGCAGTACGCAGGGGTTCTGGGATGCGAGCAACTGGTGGATCAGCGATGAGTACGCTCTCATCGACTTCTGAGCGAATGGGACGACGAATGCGCGGGATATGGCGGCGCGGAGTGATGGCGGCAGCAGCCGTCGGATTGGTGATGACGATGACGAGCTGCGGAACCACGTCGGCGCCCGAAGGCGATGCGCTGTATCGCGATGGCGAGAAGAATTACGTCGCCTACTCCACCGTCATGCACTCCGTGATCATGGCGATCCACGAAGGCGACTGGGCCGTGGACCAGGGCTCATTCGGCGCCTCGCCGATTCCCTGCCGGATCGACGGCGACGTCTCGGGGTACACGTTCTCCTGGGCGCGGGTGCTCGAACCGGCGGAGGAGATCGATGTGGAGGCCGTGGTCGCCGCGGCGACGGCGGCGTTCGAGGATGCCGGGGTGGAGGCGAGCACGACGCGATTCGGAGAGGGCGATCGGCAGGAAGTCAACATCGTCGGCACCGGAGGCGACGTCGGCCGCGGTGTCGTGACGATCCGGCCCGGTCGGAACCAGATCTCCGCGACGGCGACGCCCGGGTGCATCCCCGGCGATGCGGCCGCGCTCTCGGACATGGTCTTCGGCGGAGAACTCGCCTATGACGGGGCTTCGCTGCGATTCCCGGCGTTCGAGGGTCCGGATTGGCAGCCGCGGTTCTATTTCCCCGAAGAGGGGAGCCCGGTGTACTACAACGAAGACGGCTCGCCCGTCGAACCTCAGCCGACGACGACCGCGTTCCCGGTCGCGCCCTACGGCGGCTGACGAGCGCTCTCGGACGGTGTCTCAGCGGGCCGAGGTGTGTACGGCGGCGGCGTCGGCCAGGTGCCGCGCGTCGTGATTCAGCACCTTCACGATGATGCCGTGCTTGCGCAGTTCGGCCACGGTGCGGGCGCCTTCGTCCGCGTCGAGGCCGAGAGCCTTGATGTTCACGACGACCACCACGTCGCCGATGCGCAGGGTCGAGATGAGGCGCGCGAGGCGGTCGTTCCAGCTCTCCAGGATGTCGGGCGCCGGGTGACGGAATCCTTCGATCGGCACACCGAAACGGGTGAGATCTTCGCGCTGCTCGACCACTGACGGCAGACCTTCGCGGGCGACGACGAGACCGACCAGGCGTGAGCCGTCGGGGCGGGCGGTCCAGAAGTTGCGGTTCTGCTGCAACTCGGTGAAGCACTTCGGGCAGGACGCCGCATCGTGCGGCAGGTGCAGGGGACTCGTCAGAGCCTCTTCGACCGATGCCGTGGTCTTCGTGGGATCAATCGTCTCGCTCATCGCGCACCTCCGGCATCCATTCTGCCCTGTCGGCGTGCGTCGCGGTGACCGGATTCACAAGAGGCCGAGGCTCTGCACCGTCTCGCGTTCCTGCTGCAGTTCGGCCACCGAGGCATCGATCCGGGTGCGTGCCCACTCGCTCAACTCGAGTCCCTCGACGACGTGCCACTCACCGTCGATCGACCGCACCGGGAAGGACGAGATCAGGCCCTCCGGAACGCCGTATTCGCCGTGGGAGACGACGCCGGCCGACGTCCAGTCGTCGGTGCCCCGCACCCAGTCGCGCACGTGATCGATGGTCGCACTCGCCGCCGATGCCACCGACGAGGAACCCCGTACCTCGATGATCTCCGCCCCACGCTTCGCCACGCGGGGGATGAACGTCCGGTCGAGCCAGGAGGGAACGTCGCCCACGATCTGTTCGAGCGCCTCTCCCACCGGCCGGCCGCCCACCGTCGCGTGCGAGATGTCCGGGAACTGGGTCGCCGAGTGGTTGCCCCAGATGGGCACGCGGCGAACCGTGTGCACGGGAGCCCCCAGCGTCAGTGCGAGCTGAGCCCGCGCGCGGTTCTCGTCGAGCCGTGTCAGGGCGGTGAAACGCTCGGCGGGCACGCCATCTGCCGAGGCGGCGGCGATCAGCGCGTTCGTGTTGGCGGGGTTGCCGACCACGGTGACGCGCACGCCGGATGCGGCGTTCGCCGCGATGGCCGCTCCCTGCGGCCCGAAGATGCCGCCGTTGGCCGCGAGCAGGTCGCCGCGCTCCATACCGGGCCCGCGTGGACGTGCACCGACGAGCAGGGCGAGGTCGCAGCCGTCGAATCCCACTGCGGCGTCATCCGTCACCTCGACGTGCTCCAGCAGTCCGAACGCGCCGTCCTGCAATTCGAGCGCCGCGCCCTCCGCGGCACCGAGCCCCTGCGGGATCTCCAGCAGCCGCAGACGCACCTTCTCATCCGGGCCGAGCAGGTCGCCCGCCGCGATGCGGAACAGCAGTGCGTAGCCGATCTGTCCGCCGGCTCCGGTGATGGTGATCGTGGTCGTCATGCCCCGAGCCTACGTCCGTTCGAGGGGCCTCCGCTCGGAGTACCCTCGTCCCATGACCTTCAATCCCGACGCCGACATCTCCGGCAACACCACGCGTCGTCGCGGGCGCACGGCAGCGATCGCCGGTGGCACGGGCGTGGGCGTGCTCGGCATCATTGCGCTCATCGCCGGGCCTCTGCTCGGCATCGACCTGACCGGGTTGCTGGGTGGCGGAGCGCCGAGCGGAGGCAGCGAACCAGCGGGCGGATCGGTCATCGAGAACTGCGATACGGGGGCGCAGGCGAACGCCGACGTCGACTGCCGCATGGCGGGTGCTCAGGTCGCGCTGGACGCCTTCTGGGCCGAGAACGTGGAGGGCTATCGCAACCCGCAGATGATCGTCGTCGACGGATCGACGCCGACACAGTGCGGTACGGCGTCCAATGCCGTGGGGCCGTTCTACTGTCCCCCGGAGGAAGGGGTCTACGTCGACCCGACGTTCTTCCAACTCATGCAACAGCAGTTCGGGGCGTCCGCCGGCAATCTCGCGCAGCTGTACATCGTGGGGCACGAGTGGGGTCACCACATTCAGAACATCACGGGCGACATGGATGCCTACCCGAACAACGGCACGGGGCCGGGAAGCAATGGGGTGCGGATCGAGCTGCAGGCCGACTGCTACGCCGGGGCGTGGCTCGGCCGCATGACCGAGCAGAAGGATGCCGACGGCGATCCGTACCTGATGAAGCCCACCGAAGCGCAGATCGAGGACGCGCTGAACGCGGCAGAGGCCGTCGGCGACGACCACATCCAGGAGCAGTCCGGGTTCTCGAATCCGGAGACCTGGACGCACGGATCCAGTGTGCAGCGGAAGCGCTGGTTCGCGGAGGGCTATCAGAACGGGCTGGGCGTCTGCGCGCAGGTGCTGACGCTTCCCGCCGATCAGTTGGACCCGTGATGCCCGGCGGGTGGGCGAACGTCCGCTACCGTTGACGAAGTAGTCAGCACGACCGGCTGGGGGGCCGACGATGAAGAAGACGGATGCACTGTATCCACCGATCGAACCGTACGAGACAGGGGAACTCCTCGTCGGTGACGGCCACCGGGTCTACTGGGAGGTCAGCGGCAACCCCGAGGGCAAGCCGGTGGTGTTCCTCCACGGCGGTCCCGGCAGTGGGACATCGCCGTGGCAGCGGCGGTTCTTCGATCCGAAGCGCTACCGCATCGTGTTGCTGGACCAGCGGGGCTGCGGGCGCAGCACCCCGCATGCGAGTGCACCCGACGCCGACTTCCGGCACATCACGACGGCCCATCTGATCGCCGACATCGAACTTCTGCGCAAGAATCTCGGCGTCGAGAAGTGGCAGGTGTTCGGCGGATCGTGGGGCAGCGCACTCGCGCTCGCCTACGCGCAGGCGCACCCGGAAGCCGTGACCGAGCTGGTGCTCCGAGGCATCTTCACCCTGCGCCGAGTCGAACTGGAGTGGTTCTACGAGGGTGGTGCCGCGGCGCTGTTCCCCGATCTCTGGGAGAGCTTCCTGGCACCGATCCCCGTGCTGGAGCGCTCGCACATGATCGAGGCGTATCACCGTCGACTGTTCGACCCCGATCCCGCCGTGCACGTGCCGGCGGCGGTCGCCTGGTCCACCTGGGAGGCATCGACCGTCACCCTGACCCCGGATACCGCGCAGATCGAGGCGATGTCCGATCCGGCGAAGGCCACGGCGTTCGCCCGCATCGAGAACCATTTCTTCGTCAATCGCGGCTGGTGGGAGGAAGGGCAGCTGATCGCCGGTGTCGACGTCATCCGTCATATCCCGACGGTCATCGTGCAGGGACGACATGATGTCGCGACACCGATGATGACCGCATGGGATCTGCACCGCGCCTGGCCCGAGGCGGAGTTCGTCGTGGTCGACGATGCCGGTCACGCGGCCACAGAGCCCGGCACGCAGAAGGCGCTCCGAGCAGCGACCGATCGGTTCGCGCGATCGACGCGTTGACCGTCAGGCCTGCAGCGCCTTCGTCAGCGTCTTCACGAGCCCGGTGATGCTGCCGTCCACCCGGTAGCGGGTCAGCCCTTCGCTGACGGCCGCCCCGGTGCGCGCGGAGACGAACCAGGGAGGCTTCGGCAGGATCGTGAATCGTCCACCGCCGTTCGCGATCGGCAGCGACCGGGGGAACGGGCGGAAAGGGCCGCGCAGCACCGAGCGTTCGACGCCGTCGAGCAGGAGGGCGTTGTGCACCACACCGATGCCGCTGCCGACGTCGCCGATCGTTCCACCGGGGAATGCACCCCATGTGAGGGTGGGGGTGATGAAGGCGAACGCCGTCCAGCTGTTGATCGCGATGGACCCGTAGTGGAGCGCGGCGATGGCCCGCTCGAAGCCGGCGCCGAGCGACTTCTCGGTCGCGGGGTCGATCAGCAGGTTCGCGCCGAGGGTGCCCTGGAGCTTGTCGTTGGCGTGAGTCACGGCGGCGTCCAGGAAGTCCTGGCCCGTGCCCGGCACGGTCACGACGCCCAGCACGGGGGCGAAGTACTCGGTGCTCTCCAGCGCCGTCGGATCGTCGTCGGCATCGATCTCGACGAGCAGCCGGTCGCCCAGCACGAGGGCGTCGGGGTAGGCGTCGGTCGCGAGCTCCATCCGCGACGAAGAACCGGGGTACCAGATCGGGCGCTCCGGCGCGTTGGCGTACGCGCGCCGCAGCGCTGCGCGGAAAGCATCCGCCTGGTCCCAGTCGGACGAGATGATCACGACCTGGCCGGCGATGCAGTTGTGCCCGCAGTTCTGCAGCCGCATGGTCGCGATGTGCTCGGCCTGGTAGGTGAGGTCGGCATCGGTCCAGGCGCCGGGCACGACGATGATGGGGGAGACGCCGCCGAGCTCAGCCGTGATGGGCTTCTTCAGCTGGGGGCGATCCTCACGACGTCGTCGCTTCGTCGCCGCCGCGCCCTCGCCCTTCGACGGACCCCAGACGATGGTGTCGAACGTCGCCGCCGAGCCGGTGATGTGCACGTGCACGAGTCCGGGGTGGCCGGTGAGGTAGGCCCCGACGTCGGGCCCGCCGCGGACGATGCGCAGGAACCCGGGCTCGATGAGCGGCGCGAGTGCGCGCTTGTAGACCGGCACCAGCGCATCCTGTGTCGGGTTCACCTTGAGCAGAGCCGTGCGGTTGTGGGCGAGCAGCTCGTAGAGCACGTCGAGCACCGGGATCGACGTCACGTTCCCCGCTCCGAGCACGAGGCCCACACCGCCCGACTCGGTGGGCGTGCGCTGCGCGAGGCCGGCCGCTGCGCGCGCGGCGCCGGGGGTGATCCCCGGTTCCAGCCAGACCTCGCCCGCGAAGCCCGACAACAGGAACCCGTCGATGCCGGTGAGGGGGAAGGCGTGCACGCGGGTGCGTCCTCCGGGCGCGCGATCGATCGTGATCCCGTCGAGCGGGTTCACACCGTTCGCCAGGCGCGAGAGGGTCTCGATATAGGCGTCGAGCGCGCCGAGCACGCTGTACGGTCCGCTGAGCCACTCTTCACCGCGCAGGGGATGCCGCGCGTCGAGGCCCTTCGATGCGGCGGCCGTGTGCGCCCAATCCTCCGCGGTGGCGGCGACGCTCGTGCGCACCGCGCGCAGCAGCGTCGCCCGTTGGGCGACGGTGAGGGCAGACCAGGTGCGCGTTCCGGTCTGAAGGGCATCGACCGCGGCGTCGAGCCGTTCTCTTTCCCCTTCGCCCAGCTCCGGAGCTGCGCTTCCCGACGCGCGCTTCGAGGTCGGGGCGGAGGTGGCGGTTGTGCTCGCAGAAGTCATCGACGTCTCCTTCGGACGGGATCCCAGCTTAGGCATGGAAGGGCTCGAGGGTATCGATGTCCGCTCGGCGCAGGCGGTAGTGGCGGAGGGTCAGCAGACTCCCGGCCATCAGCACGGCGGGCAGCGCGCTGAAGCTGAGCACGATGCCCGTGACGGCCGCGTCCGGCTGTTCGACCGTGGCGCCTGCGACGGTCGAGATGTAGCCGGTGGCCGCGAGGGTCAACGACACAGCGGTCGCGCCGAGGGCGAAGCCCACGGTCTCGCCCGCGGTCCAGATGCCGGTGAAGGTGCCGGCCTGTCCCGCTCCGCTCGTGCGTTCGTCGTGCGAGATCACATCGGGCAGCATGGCCATCGGCAGCGACTGGAGTCCTGCGTAGGCGACGCCGGCCACCGCGACGGACACGTAGATCCAGGCGCCGGATGCCCAGACGGCGAAGACGAGCGACGCCGCGGCCGCGGTGAACAGCACGGTGGCCATCGCGAACGCCCGCTCCTTGCCGACCCGTCGCGCGATCACGGTCCATCCCGGGGTGGCGAGCAGTGCGGGGCCCACCAGCGCGACGAAGACGAAGGTGACCGCGTCCTCCGACCGCAGCACCCAGGTCGCCACGTACTGCGCGCCGGCGAGCATCGTTCCCGTTGCGAGCGCCTGCAGCACGAACGTCCCCAGGAGTGCACGGAAGGGCTGGCTGCGCCCGAGTGCGCGGAAGCCCGACATGTACTGGTGCCGCCAGGTCGAAGTGGCGGTGGCGGCAGCGTCAGCGGTGGGGATGGCAGCGTCAGCGGTGGTGACGGGGGAGACTGCGGTGCGCTTCGCCGCCACATCCGCCGTCCGGGAGGCGATCAGCATGCCGATGCCGATTGCGATACCCGAGGCGATGCCCATCAAGAGGTAGCCCTGCACAGGGTCGTCGCCGGCATTGCGCAGGGCGGGGCCACCGGCGCCGAACAGCAGGATGGCTGCCGTCAGCACGACCACGCGCCACCCGAGCAGACGCGTGCGCTCGTCGTAGCTGCCGGTCAGTTCCGCGGGCAGGGCGACGTACGGCACCTGGAACAGGCTGAATGCCGTCGCGGTCGCCAGGAAGGCCAGCAGCACGCTGATCGCTCCGACGACCGGTCCCCAGGAAGGCGGTACGGCGAAGGTGAGGGCGAAGAAGAGGGGCAGAGCGAGCGCACCGGTCACCATGAACCCGCGGCGCGACCCGGTGCGGGCGAGCTGGCGATCGGACGCGGCCCCGATCAGCGGGTCGATCAGCACGTCCCAGATCTTCGCCGCCGTGACGATCAGACCGGCGGCGAGGGCGGCGACACCGAGATTGTCGGTGAGGAAGTAGGTCAGCACGAGGCCCGGCAGTGTCGCATAGCCGCCAGTCCCGAGCGAGCCTATCGCGTACAGCACGATCGTGCGCGGAGAAAGACGGACGGGTGCTCGTTCGGACCGAGCCTCGGTGCTCATCGCGCCAGTGTAGTGGGGCGATGCCGCGGGGTCAGATCAGCGAGAGCTCGCGCAGCTTCGACTCGACGTCGGCGTTCGACGGCTCGACGTGGTGCGAGGCGTCGGGGTACACGACGACGGGGATGTTGGTGCGGCCCGAGATCTCCTTCGCCACGTCTGCGGCGGCGGGCTCGGCGACCAGGTCGACGTACGTGTACTCGACACCGAGCGCGTCGAGCTGCTTCTTGGTGCGGATGCAGTCGCGGCACCAGTCGGCGCCGAACATCGTGATGGTGTCGGAGGCAAGAGCAGTCATGCATCCAGCCTACGGCCGCGCGGATGAGGTGGCGCTGAGTGTCGGCTGGGCACACGGTGGCCCGTGTCCGCCTCGTCGGGCAGCTGCTCGACCGGGATGACGACGACGTCCTGAATCTTCCAATCGAGGTCGGCGATCCCCTCGGCGGCCGCGCTGAGGTCGGTCACCCTCACCGTGCGGCGGTGTGGCACGACGAACGCCTCGATGTGGAACACCTGCCCCTGGTCGCGCATGCGGACCGCGGCCCGCGAGACCCAGAGACGGCTCCGCAGGTAGGACACGATATCGGCGGCCAGCGGATGTGGCTGCGTGCTGTCGTACGTGCGTGCGCGCTGATCCATGAGATCGACCACGGCTGTGCGGGTGTTGCGGAAGCCATCCCAGACGATGCCCAGCGAGATGAAGAGGGCTGCGGCTCCGTCCAGCCACCACAGGCCGACACCCACGCCGAGAACGCCCACGATCGAGGCGACCGTCGTCTGCCAGTCGGCCTTCGCCATGTCGGCGTCGGCGTACAGCAGCTTGTTGTGCAGCACGGGGGCGAGCTTCGACTTCGCCGGCCCGTAGAAGAACACGGGGCCGATGATGACGACCGCCATCACCGCGACCATCAGCCAGCCGAGCCAGATGGTCTGACCGAACAGCTGCACGGTGCCGATAGTGGGATGCTCAGCGGCGATCAGCCCGGTGACGGCCTCGATGGCGAGGTTCAGGCCGACGGCGAGCAGCGCCACACCCGCGACGAGATGCCCGATGCCCATCGCCCTGTGCAGACCGTACGGGTGCTTCCTGGTGGGGCGACGACGCACCAAGAGGAGCGCCGCGAGGAAGGCGAACTGCGGGATGAGGGACAGCATGTCCTCGATCCACGCCGTCCGCATGGCCTGGGACTCGCCGACCACCAAGGCGATCACGGCGATGGTGATCGACGTGTAGACGATCGTGAAGATCTCCCAGCGCACGGCGCTCCGGATCGCCCTCTGCTGTTCTGGGGGGAGGGTTGTGCGACCGAACTGCCCTGTCTCGTTCATTCGCCGACCTCCTCGTCGAGGAAGCGCTCGAGAGAGGAGAGGAACGCGTTCTCGCCGAGAGGCACCAGCATGACGATCTCTCGACCGTCGGCGCCTTCGATCCCGCGGTAGCCGCGAGTGACTCCGGCTTCGTCCACCCAGGGGGTGTCGCTCGTGATGCCGCCGGCGACAAGGTCGAGGTGCCCTTCTTCGAGCATCGTCACGAGAGTCTCCTCCGAGGCGACGGTCCAGTCGGTCTCGGCATGGAGGCGGGAGGCGAACCCGTCGACGAGGTCGACGATGCTCCCGGTCGGTTCCCCGTGCTCGATCCGGACGAGGTCGCCGTCCGGCGCCGTGCCGACGCGGAGTTCGCCGCCGGAGACCGTCTCCAAGGTTCCGTCCGGGTCAGCGGGTACCGTGAGTCCGCATCCGCCCAGAGCGAGGGTCAGGAGCAGCGCAACGGCGACCGACGCCGCTCGGAGGCGGTGACGGCTGCGGCGCGCGAATGCTCGGTTCACACTCGCAGGATGCCTTTGCGGCGACTCTCGGAACAGGCCGTTGACGGGGTGCACGCGCGAGGGCTAGAGATGACGGCGCGGTCGGATCGACGCGTTGATCCGGACTCATCCCTTGTAAGTAAGGGTGCCCTAACTTAGGCTGGGGCCATGAGTGGCGCATGCGAGCATCTGGAGGATCCCGATTGGGACGACATCGAGGGTGCCGTGCTCATCGCCGGCGACGCCGCCGACGCCGGCTTCATCGCGAGCATCGCCGCGCGGTTGCCGTGGGACGCGCAGGGCGTCGTCATCCTCGAAGCGGCGGCACGTATCCAGTTCCGACACATCGACGTCCCCGACGGGGTGTCGGTGCGCTGGCTCGTGCGTGGAGACGGAACGAGGGCGCATACGCGTGGCGAACGGCTCGCGAACGCCGTGCACGCGTGGTGCGTGGAGTGGGCATGCAGTGAGCCGCCGTCGCAGTGGACGGTGTGGCTCGGGCCGCACACTCCGCCGCACGTGGCGCGCATGGCGCGCAGTCTGCTCGGCGTCGCCAACTGACCTCACGTCGGCGGTGGCGCACCGACCGGGCGGCGAAGGGCTGCTCGGGCTCTCAGCGCACCGAGGCGACCGCGGGAGCGTTCGCGCCCGCGGTGATCGCGTCGAGTGCGCGACGCAGCGACGAGCTCGACGTGTGCGCCGTGTACGGGAAGTACACGACCTCGACGCCGACCTCGGCGAACTCGCGCTCCAGGCGCAGACCCTTCTCGGTGCCGCGCCAGTCGTCACCCTTGAAGAAGTGCGTGAACTGCACGTCGCGCCACGAGTCCATCTTCGACGGCGTCGTCTCGACGTAGACGTCATCGACGAACGAGATGTGCTTCACGATCTCCGCCCGCTCGGCCGTCGGGATGACGGGCTCGATGCCCTTCACCTGACGCAGCATCTCGTCGCTGACGACGCCTGCGATCAGAATGTCGCAGTGCTGCTTGGCGTGACGAAGAAGGTTCAGATGCCCGACGTGAAACAGGTCGAAAGCACCAACGGCATAGCCGATACGCGTCCCCATGATCTCCCCAGATCAGTAATTCCCCAGTAAGCGGATCCCCATCCGCTTCGCGACTCCCACAGCCGCGGTTCGAAAGTCTAGCAGGTCCGGGTTTCCTCCCGCATAGGAACCCGTGGAACGATGGAGGCCGCACGCGATGCGCGTGGGGGACAGGGGGCGGACGTGGGGACACCGGTCACGGTCATCGTGCCGACGTTCAACGAGCGCGACAACATCGCCGAGCTCGTGGCACGGACTGCGGTCGCCCTCGAGGGGTGGGACGCCGAGATCCTGTTCGTCGACGACAGCACGGATGACACGGCGGCCGAGGTCGCGCGGGTGGCGGCAGATGCTCCGCTCCCCGTGCGCGTGATCCACCGCTCCGAGAACACGGGCGGACTGGGCGGCGCCGTCGTCGTCGGGCTCGAGGCCGCGGCCTTCGACATCTGCATCGTGATGGACGGCGACCTGCAGCATCCGCCCGAACTCCTCCCCACCCTGCTCGCCCGGTATGCGCAGGGAGACGCCGATGTCGTCGCCGCGTCCCGCTACATCGGCGGAGGGGACACGAGCGGCCTCGGCACCGCTGTGCGCTTCGGCGTCTCCCGCGTCGCGACGTGGCTGACGCGGGCGATGTTCCCGATCCGTCTCGCCCGCAGCACTGACCCGATGACCGGGTTCTTCCTGGTCGATCGCGGTCGTCTCGACCGCTCGACGCTCCAACCCCGGGGTTTCAAGATCCTCCTCGAGATCCTCGCTCGCAACGATCTGCGCATCGCCGAGGTGCCGATGGAGTTCGCTGAACGTCGACACGGCACGTCCAAGGCGAGCATGCGTCAGGGGGCGATGTTCCTCGAGCACCTCGCGCGCCTGCGCTTCGGCAAGATGTCGTTGTTCGCACTGATCGGTGCGATCGGCGCCGCCGCCAACCTCGGGATCATGTGGGCGCTCACCGCCGCAGGGGTCCCGTACATCTGGGCGGCGATCATCGGTGCCGAGGTCACGATCATCGGCAACTTCGTGCTGCAGGAGCGCTTCGTGTTCGCCGATATGCGGACCGACGCGCGCGCCCTCGGCATCCGCTTCGCCAGCTCCTTCGCGTTCAACAACATCGAGGCCGCACTGCGGATCCCGGTGATGGCTCTGATGGTCGAGTCGTGGCACATCTCGAGCGTCGTCGCGACCGGCCTCTCGCTCATCGTGGCGTTCTTCGCCCGCTTCCTCTTCCACTCGCTCGTCGTGTACGCGCCCCAGCGGCGACGCAAGGGTGAGGGCGATGGTGCCGAGCCCCCGACGGACACCGCGGCCCAGCGCGTCATCCGCGCCATCGATGCCGAGGTGATGAAGCCCGGCGAGCTCTGAGGGCGGAGTTCCTTCCGGAGCCGGTTTCCAGGGTGATCGGCGACTCCTCTCTTGCCAGGACGGGTGAGGGGGTCCATAGTGGGCTCGTGGAATCCGAGGGCGGTCCCTCGCTGTCTCTCACCTGGGCGCATCGTGTCGAACAGTCGGCGCGCACCTGGGAGCAGAGCCACGCCAGGGGAGAGGTGCCCAGCATCTGGCCGTACGGTCTCGATGCACTGCGTGACCACGCGGCGGTCGAGGTGATCGACCTCGCCCCGCCGGGCCGCGTCGCGCGAGCTCGTGCGCGATTGTCCATGGGGCCGCGCCCCGTCGACGGTCTCACGCTGACGTGGGATGAGAACACGGCCTATCGGATGCAGACGACCCACCCGCGGACCCGATTCGCCACCGGGGTGATCTGGCTCACGGATATGGCCGAGACCGGGGAGGCACCGGCACGGATGGTCGCGATGCTCAGCAGGGCGGAGGCCGCCTGGGTGCTCAGCGACGCACAGGTCGAACCTCTGCGAACGATGCTCGGGCACGGACCGACGCGCGTGTTCGCTGTCCCTTTCGGCATCGACAGTGCGTTCTTCGTCCCGAGGCCCTATCCGGACCGGCCGCGGATCGTGAGCGTGGGGAACGACCGCGACCGCGACCCCGCCACCCTCTATGCGGCGCTCGCCCGGGTCCTCGCCATCCGTCCGGAGACCGAGGCGGTGGTTCAGACGCGGTCGGATCTCGACCCGCCGGAGGGGGTCCGGGTCGTGCGGCACATGCCGCATGCCGACCTCCGCGACCTCTACGCCACCGCGAGCGTGGTCGTCATCCCGACCCGGCCGAACCTCCATGCCTCCGGGATGACGGTCGCACTCGAAGCGCTCGCGACGGCGCGTCCTGTCGTCGTCACCGATACCCCGGGGATGGAGCAGTACGTGAGCGAGGGGCGCACCGGACACCTCGTTCGTCCGGAGGATCCCGCCGAGCTCGCCCTCGCGCTGCTCCGACTGCTCGACGATCCGGGACATGCCGCCGAGCTCGGGCGGAACGGCCGGATCGAGGTGGAGCGGCGTTTCACGACGCAGATCATGGTCGCATCTCTCGTGCGAGGGCTGCTGGCCCCCGCCTGACGATGCGCCGGGTGCTGCCGAGGCGCCCTAGTGCTTGGCGCCGCGTCGCTTGACCCGCACGGCGGCGCGGAACGCGTCCGCGTGCGCGCGGCCGGCGTCGGCCCAGTCGCGGCGGGAGAGATCGGGCGAGCCCGTCAGCGTGGTCGCGGACCGCCACGCCTCGACGACGGTCGGCGCATCGAGATCGCCGTCGTACATCAGCACCCACTCCGGTCCGACTTCGCGTCCGAGAGCCTCGTTCGCCTCGTTGCGGGGGACGAGCACCGGTCGGTCCATCGACAGGGCGGCGAGGACGCTGCCCGAGTTGTGCATGAAACGGTAGGCCAGCACGATCAGGTCGGAAGAGGTCGCGAGCTGGACGAGTTCGGCATCGCTCAGGAAGTCGAGGTGGAGCTCGACGCCCGGGAGATCCGCGGTCCGCGCCCGGAGGTCGTCGCCGAGCTCAGGGGTGGACGGCCGCCCGCCGATTCGCAGGCTCAGCGCCGGCTCGACCGTCACGGCCTCGGCATAGGCGTCGATGAAGCCCTCCAGGCCCTTGTAGCGACGGATGCCGCCGAACGACCCCAGCTGCCCCGTCACCCGCTCCGCCGAGGGGAACTTCGCGTACCAGCCGCGGTAGTCGCCGTGCAGGATCAGGCTGTGCGGGGTGCCGGGGGCGAGCGGAGTGGTCTCGTTGATGACGATCCGGTAGTCGGTGTGGCGATCGATGAAACGCAGCAGCCACAGCCGAGGCGCGTTGTCGTCGGGGAGTTCGATGTTGTGCACGGTGCGCACCACGGCGATGCGACGGGAGAGGCGGTGTCGGAACACGAGCGCCGTCGTGAGGAGGAACTTGCCCGTGGACTTCCACCACGTGGAGCCGTGCAGCTTCGCCTCCGGCCAATGCCAGTGGAAGGCGTCGTAGCGTCCGAACAGAGCCGTCCCCCAGGAGAACCGCAGGCGGGTCAGGCCCTCCGTGGATCCGAGCGCCTCATCGAGCATCTTGTTGTACGGGTTCGTCGTCGGACGGGGGGCGCCCAACGATTGCATCACGCGGATGCTCGATGCGGTGTCGGTCATGGTCGTGTCATCCTCCGATGGGCGGCGGTACTCGTCATAGCGACGGCCGAGGGCGGCGGCGATGGTGCCGCGGCCGCGGTGCACGAGGCGGGTTCCTCTGGCGTGATGGGTGATGTTCGAGGTCAGTGTTCCGAAGATCCTGCGCAGGCCGCCGACGACGATCCGGGCCACGCCGCCCACCAGGGCCTTCAACCGCAGGATGCCGCGACGGATCTTCCCGTCGGTCAACATCAGCTGGATGCGGGTGCCGGCATTCGCGGAGCTGTATGCCCGTTGCGCCGCCCAGGCGCGGCTCAGGCGCGACGCGACGACGAGATCCTCTGTCTCCGATTCGTTGCACCACACGATCAGGCCGCCACGACGTGCGAGCTGCCGCGAGAAGAGCGTGTCCTCCCCACCGCCCAGACCGAGGGACGGATCGAAGCGCAGCCCGAGCCGACGGACGGAACGGAGGTCGAGCAGCAGGTTGCCCGCGGCGGCCACCTGCAGCACGGTGCCCGTCCGTCTCGGCGGTCGCCGGAACGTGCCGGACGCGAGCAGCCACGGGTCGACGTCCTCGTCGAAGACCGAGATCACGCGGCCCATCACGGCGTCCGCACCGTGTTCGCGCCAGACCTCGATGAGCGAGGAGAGCCATGCCTCCCGAGGGATCTCGTCGTCGTCGATGAAGGCGAGGAGATCGCGATCGGCGCTTTCATCCAGGATGCGGTTGCGCGCGGCGACGATCCCCGGTGCGGGTTCGACGACGTAGCGCACAGGGAGATCCGCGTCCGCGGCGATGCTCCGCGCAGAACCCGCGGGGTCGTTGTCGACGACCAGCACATCCACCGCGACTCCGAGGTCGGCGCATTCGGCGATGCGTGCGGGGAGCGTCCGGAGCAGGGCCGCCAGAAGCTCGGGCCTCCGGTACGTGGGTACGCCGATCGTCACAGTGATCATGTCGTTCGATTCCGGTCCCCTGCTCATCCGCCCCATCCCCATGGCAGTATCGCGCCTCGACTCCGACGCCGGCTCATCGTATCGTGAACCCCCTGATACCGATCTGCGGGGGCTGCTCTCGCGTATAGTCGTTGTCCTGGGAGTCGACGTCGGTCGCGACTCTGGGGAATTCGACCGACGACCCGAGGCGATCCGTGACCCGGATCCGGGGGGAGGATCGCGTGTCAATCGAGCACGGACGGCTTGCCGTCGTCGTCGTCAACTACGCCTCGGCGTGGCTTCTGCAACGCAATCTGGTGACCGTGGAGCGCGAAGCGCAGGCGATCGATCCCGACGTGCTCGTCCTCGTCGTCGACAACTGGTCGAACGCCGACGAACGGCGTGCCGCCGGCGAAGTCGCCGACGCGCACGGCTGGCTGCTGATCGAATCGGAATCGAACTCGGGTTTCGGCGGCGGCGTCAACATCGGTGTCACGCGCGCGCTCGCCGAGGGGGCGACCGACGTGCTCGTCATCAATCCCGATGCGCACATCGACCGCGACTCCCTGCGTCGACTCGCTTCCGTCACCGCAGCCTCACGCACCACGCTCGCTTCGCCGGTCATCACGGATTCCGATGGAAGAACCTGGTTCGCCGGCATCGACCTCCTGCTCGACGACGGCACCATGCGCGCACGTCGCAAGCGCGTCGACGGCGATGCGCAGCCGTTCGAACCTTGGCTGAGCGGGGCCTGCCTGTGGATCACGCGCGAAGTGTGGGAGCTCGCCGGCGGTTTCGACGACGACTACTTCCTGTACTGGGAAGACGTCGACTTCTCTCGCCGCGTGGTGTCCGCCGGCGGCTCGCTGATGCTCGTCGAAGACGCCAATGCGGTGCATGATGAGGGCGGCACGCAGCGCGCCGAACCCGAGACCTCCCGGGCGAAATCCGAGGGGTATTACTACTACAACATCCGCAACCGGATGCTGTACGCGGTGCGTCATCTCGACGATGCCGCGGTGCAGCGCTGGCGCCGGTCCATCCCCCGCACGGCCAGAGAGGTCATCCTCCGAGGTGGGCGACGGCAGCTGATCCAGTCGGCCGCACCGATCCGGGCCTATCTTCGCGGTGTCCGCGAGGCCCGTCGGATCGCGCGGACCCACGCAACGGTCCAGAAGGGCAGGAAATGGTCGTAGACGCATATCACCGTCTCGCGCGTGCGCAGAAGGGGCACGCCCGAGGGGCACCCGCTTACTCGGTGTACGTCAACCGTCGTATCGGGCGGGTGCTCGCCGCCGTGGCCTACCGGATCGGTCTCACCCCCAACCAGGTGTCGATCATCAGCGCGGTGCACTCGTTCGTCGCGATCGGACTGATCGCGTTCGGTCCCGTGAACGTGCCCATGGGGCTGCTGATCGCCCTCCTTCTGGTGCTCGGGTATGCCTGGGATTCCGCGGACGGCCAGGTCGCACGTCTGCGCGGCGGGGGAAGCCCCCAGGGCGAGTGGCTCGATCACTTCATCGACACGATCAAGATCGCCTCGCTCCATCTCGCCGTGCTCATCGGGCTCTACCGCGTCCTCCCCGAGACGCCTCTGCTGCTGTTGATCCCGATCGTGTTCAGCATCGTGGCCACGACCACGTTCTCCGGAATGCTCCTCAACGACCTGCTCAAGGGAAAGCACGCGGTGGCGTCGACCCATGAGCGCGGCGGCGGGACCCTGCTGCGGTCTCTCATCCTGCTGCCGACCGACTTCGGTCTCGTGTGCCTCGTGTTCGTCCTGTGGGGATGGACCCCGGCGTTCCTCGTCGGCTACGGCGCACTCTGCGCGGCCGCCGTCCTGTTCCTGGCACTCGCCGCGGTGAAGTGGTTCCGCGAGATCGGAAAGCTCGGGGAGGCCGCATGACCGACGAGAAGATCCTCGTGGTCTGCGCCGCCAACGTCTGCCGGTCGCCTCTGGCCGAACTCGCGTTGAGGCGGGGGCTCGGGGCGGATTCGCCCCTCTCGGTGAGCAGCGCGGGCATCCGAGCGAACGCGGGCGACCCGATCTGCTCGGTCGTGGCGTCGTTGCACGACGACGAGGAGTGGCAGGCCCAAGCCCGGGCGCACCGGGCGCGACCGGTCACGGTCGAGCAGATCGAGCAGGCGAGCATCGTGCTCACGGCTTCGCGCGACATCCGTGGCGAGCTGGTGCGACTGGCACCGCGGTCGCGTGACTGGATGTTCACGATCAAGGAAGCCGCTCACCTCGGTGAGGGCTTCGCGTCGTCTGCTCCGGATCGCGTGGCGGAATATGTCGCCCACCTCGACCGGGGTCGATCGAGAGCCGTTCCGTTGGCCGCGTCCGGAGGTGTCGGGACCCGCCTGCGGCAGCTCTTCGGAGGCCGCACGACCGTCGACCCGACGAGCATCGCCGATCGCCACGGAAGCCGCGGACACCTGGAGACGATCTCGGAGGTCGAGGCCTCCGTCGCGACCATCCTGGCGCAACTGGGAGGACATCGGCGACAGTCTTCTTGAGCGAACACTTGCGATATTCCGGTCCTCGCACTACGATTAGCCGACGCCGCGTTCTACGCGGTTGAAGGGGACCCGAAGCCGAGGGGGCTTTGGGAACGGGGAATCTGGGTTCTGGGGAGCTGCAGTGTTCAAAGTTTCATCATGCCGTTCTGGGGACGGCTCTTCGCGCTCACTACGAGCGATGGTCGTCGCGCCGTTGGTGGCGCTCGCACTCGTCACGGCCGGCTGCACCGCAGCGCCTGGCGCGTCCGAGACGCCGGCGCCTGAAGGCACCAGCACCACCGACTGGACGCCGCCTTCCGACACGGAGACCGAAGGGCCCACCGAGGCTCCGGCGCTCACCGAGCAGAGCGGGGCGCTCGACGCACCGATCGCGCTCTCCACCGACATGGTGGTCACGATCGACAAGATCTCGACGACGACCATCAAGCCCGAGACGCCCGGCGAGTACGCCGGCTCCGCAGTCGTCGTCACGCTCTCCGTGTCCAACGACTCGAAGCGCGCGCAGAGCGTCGATTCCGCCGTCGTCAGCCTCGTCACGGACGACGGCGACATCGGCGTCTCGACCACCGCCGGTCCGAACGAGCCCCTGCAGGGCGAGCTCGCCGCCGGCGCGAAGGCCACGGGGACCTACGTCTTCATGCTCGACCCGACTCAGGGCCGCTCGGTGAAGATCAGCGTCAACTACGCCGCAGGAGAGCCGGTGGCGACGTTCGCCGGCCAGCTCTCCTGACGCGCACGCATTCTTTCGCATCACTTTCGGTTTTTCATCGCACTAACTCATTTTCGAAGAAGAAAACTGGCGGCTGGGGAGTCACTATGGGGAACACATCGACCACGAGGCGGGCGCTGAGCGCGCTTGCGTCTGTCGTGACGGCGGCATTGCTCGTCGCCGGCATGACGACACTGGGTGCACAGGCGGCGTCGGCAGACGTCCCGTCGACACCACCGCCCCTGCTGCAGCGCGACGACAACGTCGTCACGTCGGATCCGATTCCGACCGTGCAGATCGACAACGGCTACGTCTGGTCTCAGACGACCATCGGTTCGACCGTGTACGCGGTCGGCAAGTTCGACAACGCCCGTGCGCCCCTGGCTGCCCCGGGAACGAGCCTGACGGCGCGTTCGAACGTTCTCGCCTATGACATCAACACCGGCCAGCTGCTGTCGTTCGCCCCGCAGGTGAACGGCGTGATCAAGGCCGTCGCCGCCTCGCCCGACGGAAGCCGCATCTACATCGGCGGCTCCTTCAACTCGGTCAACGGTCAGGCGCGCTGGAACTTCGCGGCCCTCGATGCCGTGACCGGTCAGCTCGTCCCCGGATTCTCGCCGTCCATCGGCGGCAGCGGCGTCTACGCGCTCGCCACCTCGGGATCGAGCGTCTACGTCGGCGGCCTGTTCACGCAGGGCAACGGAACGGCTCGCAAGAACCTCGCCGGCTTCAACGCCGCCAACGGGGCCCTGCTGAGCTGGGCACCGCAGACCGACCTCCAGGTCGACGCGATGGTCATGGACCCCGCGGGTCAGAACGTCATCGCCGCCGGCCGCTTCTCGCAGGTGAACGGCGACCTGACCATGCGCGGCACCGTCGCGCTGGACAAGACGACCGGTGCCGTCGACTCGTCGTGGGCGCTCCCGCAGACGGTCAAGAACGGCTCCAACACGGGCAGCAACTCGGGCAAGGCCGGCATCTTCGGACTCGCCGCCGATGCCACGGCCGTCTACGGCACCGGCTGGGTCTACGCCGACGCCGCCACGGGAAACCTCGAGGGCACGTTCGCGGCGGAGGCCGGAACCGGACAGGTCCGCTGGATCGCCGACTGCCTCGGCGACCACTACGGCGTCTACTCGACCGGCAAGGTCGTCTACACGACCAGCCACACGCACGCGTGCGGCACGATGAACCTGCACCCCGAGCAGAACCCGCGCACGCACCGCTACTCCGAGGCGTACACGGCCGATGCCCGCGGTTCGCTGGGCAACCAGCCCGCAGCCGGCGGCACCTACAAGAACTGGGCGGGCACCCCCGCGCCGTCTCCCTACGCCTGGACGCCCGACTGGGCCGTCGGCGTGACGACGGGCCTGGGTCAGGCCGGACTCTCCATCACCGGCGCCGGCAACATGATCTCGATCGGCGGCGAGTTCCGCTCGGTCAACAACGGTCGATTCGAGGGCCTCGTGCGCTTCTCGACGAACCCTCCGGGCGGAGCCAAGGACGGACCCCGCCTCGCCGCGGCCAACTGGACAGGCACTGCGCAGTCGTTCATTCCGGGTCGCGTCCGCGTCTCGATCCCGGCCAACTGGGACCGCGACGACCTGACGCTCACGTATGAGCTCCGTCGCACGGGCACGGCGACCCCTGTCGCCACGACCACGGCGAACGGAACCTGGTGGAACCGACCGGCCGTCATCCTCGAAGACAAGACCGCCACGCCGGGGTCGCAGCAGGAGTACACGGTCGTCGCGAAGGACGGCAACGGCAACACCGTGAGCAGTCAGGCGATGTCCGTGACCGTCGCATCGGGCACGGTCTCGAGCTACACCAACGCGGTCATCACGGATAACCCGCAGCTGTACTACCCGTTGGGCACCGCGCCGCAGGACTGGGCGGGGGCGAACCCGCCGGTGTTCGGCTCGGGCGTGACGTCGTCGACCTCCGGTGTCGAGAACACCGCCACCGGTGCCTCGACCTTCTCCGGAACGAGCACGGGACGAATCTCGTCGACCGACAAGATCGCCGCCCCGACGGAGTTCTCGACCGAACTGTGGTTCAAGACGAACACGACGACCGGTGGGAAGCTTCTCGGCTACGGGAACGCGGCATCGGGTGACTCCACGAGCTACGACCGTCATCTCTACATGAC
Organism: Microbacterium sp. TPU 3598; assembly: GCF_002356155.1. Lineage (NCBI taxonomy): Bacteria > Bacillati > Actinomycetota > Actinomycetes > Micrococcales > Microbacteriaceae > Microbacterium > Microbacterium sp. TPU 3598. Next base: position 690,694 of record NZ_AP017975.1, read on the forward strand.
GAACAACGGTCGGCTGGTCTTCGGCACGTACAACGGCAGCACGCAGACCGTACAGAACTCCACGGCGTTGAACAACAATGCGTGGCACCATGCTGTGGCCACGCAGAGCGCTGCCGGCATGAAGCTGTACATCGACGGCGCTCTCGTCTCATCGGCAGCCGGTGCGACCACTGCCGAGAACTACGTCGGCTACTGGCGCGTCGGCGGGGACAACCTCAACGGCTGGCCGTCCGCGCCGAGCTCGATCAACTTCAAGGGTGCGCTCGACGAGGTCGCGGTCTACCCCTACGCGCTGACCGCCGCACAGGTGCAGACGCACTACGGCATCGGCAAGGGCTTCCAGCCGCCGACCGCCGCCTTCACCGCGACGCCGACCGATCTCGCGGTGGCGTTCGACGCCAGTGCATCCGCACCGACCGGCTCGGCCACGATCACCGGCTACAGCTGGGACTTCGGTGACGACTCGGCGACGGCCACCGGCCAGACGGTCTCGCACACCTACACCGCCGCGGGAACCTACACGGCCAAGCTCACGGTCACGGACAGCAACGGGCTGGCCACCACGACCGAGAACCCGGTCGTGGTCCAGGCGGCGAATGTGCTGCCCACCGCCTCCTTCGAGGTCACGGGCACCGGTCTCTCGGTCTCCGCCGATGCCTCCGCCTCCACCGACTCCGACGGCACGATCGCGTCGTACGACTGGAACTGGGGCGACGGATCGACGTCGAGCGGCCAGGTCGCCAGCCACGTGTACGCCTCGGCGGGCACGCGCACGGTGACCCTGACCGTCACCGACAACCGTGGTGGCACGGCGACCACCACGCGTGAGGCCGTCACGACCCATGCGAACCCGGTCGCGACGTTCACATCGACCGCGTCGGGAATGAACGTCGACGTCTCGGCCGCAGGGTCGAGCGCGTCCGACGGGGCGACGCTCTCCTACTCCTGGAACTGGGGCGACGGAACGCCTGCGGGTACAGGGGCGACCGCCGGCCACACGTACACCCAGCCGGGTGCGCATGACATCACCCTCACGGTCACCGACAGCCTCGGCGGCTCGGCGAGCGTCACGAAGTCCGTGACCGTTCAGGCGCAGGTGTTCGCAGCATCCGACTCGTTCGGCCGCGTCGTCTCGAGTGGCTGGGGCGCGGCTGATGTCGGCGGCACCTGGGCACCCATGAGCGGTTCGGCCGCCGTCACCTCCGTCGCCGACGGCGTCGGCAAGGTGAATCTCACCCCGGGCGAGACCCGCGAGATGCTGTTGCAGGGCACGTCGCTCCTCGACACGTCGGCGCGGATCACCTACTCGCTGGCCTCCGGACCGTCGACGGGTGTCGCGTACGAGGGACTCGGCGCACGTCGCTCCGGTTCGAACGGCTACCGTGCGCTCGCATGGCACCGTGCGGACGGCACCACGTGGCTCGTGATCCACCGCAACGGAACGGCCATCGCCAGCACCGCGGTCGCCGGTCTCACGTGGACCGCGGGAAGCACTTTCAACCTCGCCATGGAGACCACGGGTTCCGGAACCACGACGATCCGCGCGAAGCTGTGGGCGGCCGGCGCTGCAGAGCCCGCTAACTGGCAGCTCTCGACCACGGATGCGACGCCGGCCCTCCAGGCCGCCGGAGCCCCGACGGTGTTCTCCTACCGAGCCGGCAGCGCGACCGGCACCAACCTCGCGAGCTTCGACGACTTCACGCTGAAGAACCTCGGAGCCGCGACACCGCAGCCCGAGCCGCAGCCCGAGCCGCAGCCGACGAACGTCGCGCCGACCGCCGCGTTCACGGCGACGGCCACGGGCCTGACCGTCAACGTCAACGGCGGAGCGTCGACCGACTCGGACGGCACCATCGCCTCCTACGCCTGGAACTTCGGAGACGGAACGACAGGCACCGGAGCGACGAGCTCGCGGGCGTACACGGCGGCGGGCACCTACACGGTGACCCTCACGGTGACGGACGACAAGGGCGCGACCAACACCGCCACCCAGCAGGTCACGGTCACGGCACCTCCTGTCGAGCCGCAGCCTGAGCCCAACCCGGCAGCGCTGGCGAGCGATGAGTTCGACCGCACCGCTGGTCCCGGCTGGGGGAGCGCGGTCACCGGCGGTGCCTGGAGCATCGCCGGAGGCTCGCAGGCGGCGGCGACCGTCGCCGACGGCCAGGGCAAGCTGAGCCTGGTCGCCGGAGACACCCGTCATGCGACGCTCAACACGACGTCGATCGGTGATGCCCTCTTCGAGACGCAGTTCCGCGTCGATCAGGCTCCCGCCGCGGGTGGCGCCTACATCGGAGTCATCGCCCGTCAGACGGCCGCGGGGAAGTACTTCGCCCGCGCGTGGCTCCGTCCCGACGGAACCGTGTGGCTCGTGGTCCACCGTGAAGGGACCGTGGTGCTCACGCAGGCCGTGCCCGGGCTGGTCTGGGCGGCGAACACGTCGTACAGCCTGAAGGTGTCGGTCACCGGGTCGACCTCGACCGCCATCTCGGCGAAGATCTGGGCGACGGGTACCACCGAGCCGGCGAACTGGCAGATCAACGCGACGGATGCGACGCCGCTGGCTGCGGGAGCGGTCGGCCTCAGCGGCAACCGGTCGGGCAGTTCGACGGCGCCTCTGAACGTCTCGTTCGATTCGTTCCGCGTCACCGCGCCCCAGTAAGATCCTGACGCATGGCCACTGCTGTTCCGATCGCGCTCCTCGCCGTCGGAGGAATCGCAGCAGTGGCCATCGTCGTGTTCGTGCTCCGGCTGATGCCGCGCACCGCTTTCGTGGCCTGGGCATGCGTGCTCTTCTTCGTGCCGCTCTGGGTCGGCGTGAACGTCGGCTTCTACTGGGCGGCGATCACGCTGCTCACGGCTTTGATGATCATCGTCAACTGGTCCGTCGTCCCTCTGCGCGCCGCGGATGCCTGGGTCGTGGCGTTCATCATCGTCATCGTCGGACTGTACGGCTTCGGCTCGGTGGACCTTCCGTCTCTCGTCGCCGCGCTGCTCGAGTGGGTCATCCCTTACCTCTGGGGGCGCGTCGTCCTCGCCCGCATCGCGCCGGGGTGGGTCACGTCGACGATCGCCGTGGTCGCGATCATCGCCGCGGTCCTCGGCATCGTCGAGTTCTTCACGTCGTTCAACCCGTTCGTGCTGATCCCGGGATCGGGCGTCATCTACGACACCTGGAGCCCTCTGCAGGAACGCGGCGGGGTCTTGAGGGTGGAAGGCGCGTTCGGGCATTCGATCGCCCTGGGAGCGGCCCTGGCGATGTCGTCGGCGTTCATCGTGGCGACGAAGTGGCGTCTGCTCCCGAAGATCGGCGGCGTCGTACTCATCGCCGTGGCGACGGTCCTGACGTTCAGTCGCGCGGGTCAGCTCACCCTCGTGCTCACTCTGGTGCTGTCCACGTTCCTGATCGTCGGGGTGTCCACCCGGTTCCGGGTCGCGATCGTCACCGCCGGCGTCATCGGCACCGTCATCGCGATCCCGATCATCGACTCCGTCTTCGGGGCGGCGGGCGATGAGGCCGGCGGCAGCGCGGACTATCGGACCGACCTCCTCGTGCTCCTCCAGCAGGTGCAGCTCTTCGGCAATCCGGGAGACTGGCATTCGCTCGTCTCGGGTGACTACTACCTCGGCTACTTCGCGCGCTCCGTCGACAACGCCCTCGTCCTCACGCTGCTCCGCTACGGCTACGTGCCGACCCTGCTGATCATGGCGGCGATCGTCTGCGCGGCGATCATGACCGTGCGACGTTCGACCCGGAGCCCGGCGTCCATCGCCGTCGTGGGGCAGCTGCCGAGCCTCGTGGTGGTCGCACTGATCACGCAGTACAGCATGTTCCTCTGGTTCTGCGTGGGGCTCGCGATCACGTGGGCCCGCGACGCCGACGCGCTCGGTGGAATGCGCGAGGGACCTGTGGAGATACGGCGGGGATCGCTCGAGACTTCGCGCCCGCCCCGTGGCGCCGTGGAGCGCCCTGCACAGTCATGAAGTCGTGGAATCGAACACTCCTCTAGAATCGAAGTCTGAGGGGGAATGGGGAGTCATGGGCGAGAGCCGGGTGAGTCTGCGCGTCATCGCCAGCTCGTTGCGCAAGTTCTGGTGGATGGTCGTGCTCTTCGGGGTCGTCGGGGCCGCGGGCTCCTACGGGTACGCCTCGCTGCAGACCCCGCTCTTCCAGGCGACGACCTCGCTCTACTTCGCTCTCAATCAGGGCACCAGCGCCTCCGACCTCAACCAGGGCTCTGTGTACACGCAGAGCCAGATGCTGTCCTTCGCGCAGCTCGCGACGAGCTCGCGGGTGCTCGATCCCGTCATCGAGGAGCTCGGCCTCGACACGACGCCGCGCGCTCTCGCGCGTGACATCGAGGTCACGATCCCGCAGAGCACCGTGACGCTGCGCATCACGGGGATCACCGATGACGCGAAGGAGGCCGCCGAGCTGGCCGACGCCGTGGCCGAACAACTCATCATCGTGGTCAAGGATGTGGCGCCGAAAGACCCACAGGGCGAATCCACGATCACCGCTCAGGTGATCGATGATGCCGTCGTGCCCGAGTTCCAGTTCACACCGAGCAAGCCTCGCGACGCTCTCCTCGGAGGCTTCCTGGGTGGCGTCCTCGGACTCGCCATCGCGGCGTTGATCGGTGTGCTCGACACCCGCATGCGCACCGAGGAGACGCTGACCGAGGCGGGCGGCGACCCTGTGCTGGGCGTCGTCTCGAAGTCTCCGCTGCTGGCCATGCGCGGTATCGCTGTGGCCCAGGAGCCGCTGGGCCACACCTCCGAGGAGTTCCGTCGCATCCGCTCGGCGCTCGCCTACGCGAACGTCTCCTCACGGGTGAAGGTGCTGCTGGTGACGTCGGGCATGCCGTCCGAGGGCAAGTCGACCGTCTCGGTGAATCTCGCCATGACGCTCGCCGGGCTGCGCAACTCCGTCCTGCTGATCGACGCCGATATGCGGCGGCCGCGGGCTCACGAGCACGCCGGCATCGACGGCTCGATCGGACTCACGAGCGTGCTGCTCGACGAGGTCGAGTTCGAGGTGGCCAAGCACAGCGTGGCAGACAGCACACTCGACATCCTCCCCGCCGGCACCATCCCGCCGAATCCTGCGGAGTTGCTCACCTCCGCTCGCATGGCGCAGCTGCTCGACTTCGCTGCGGCGGAGTACGACTACGTCGTGATCGATTCTCCGCCCATCCTGAGCGTGGCGGACGCGAACCTCTTCGCCACCCAGACCGACGGCGTGATCCTCGTGGTCGACGCGACCAAGACCCGTCGCGCCGCCCTCGCGAAGAGCGTCAAGTCGCTCGAATCGGGTGGCGCGCGCATCCTCGGCACCGTCCTGAACCGTGCTCGTCCGGATCGACACCGCAGCGAGTACTACAGCGACTGACGCGATGTCTCGACGCGGAGACACCGCGCAGGCGACGGAGTATATCGGTGTGACGCTGTGTTCGTTTGTCTTTGCCTCGGTAGCCGGGTATTCTTCATGAGTTGCGAGGGGGACTCGCTCTTTGCTGCCGGGGTCTAAACTGCGGCGGAGATGCGGGGTGATCATGAATCTGCCCCAGAAGACGGTGACATCGTGTCCACTCCGTTCCTCGATCTCGCATCACGCGAGTCCGCGACTCCGCCTCGGCGACGCTCTCGAAAGCTCCTCGCAGGTGCACTGACGGCCACCCTTGCGCTCGCTGCCGCGCTGACAACCGTTCCGTCGTCGGCATTGGCCGACGACGCCGTGACTCTCGCACAGTCCCAGGCATCGGCGGACACCCCGGTCATCGACGATGACATGGATCGCGCCGTCGGCTCCGGATGGGGCTCGTCGCCCGAGGGGCCCTGGCGCGTCGTGGAGGGAACGGCGAGCGTGACAGGCGCGCAGGCCCTGCTCGCGAGCCGTAAGCCCGGAATCACCGCCCGAGCGACCGTCGACGGTGTCGCCGCGACCGACGTGGACAGCCGCTTCTCGCTGACCGTCCCCGAGCTTCCGGTGGGAGGGCCGCTCTACCTCTCCCAGGCTGTCCGCGTGTCCGGTGCCGACTCCTATGGGGTGCGTGTGCGCGTGCATCCCGACGGCTCTGCCTATGTGTCGATCGTGCGTCTCACGGACCTCATGCGCGTGCAGCACCTCAGCGAGCGCAGACTCCCGCTCACGGTGACGGGCGACACCACGCTGACCGTGGCGCTCAGCGTCACCGGCACGAGCCCGGTGGAGTTGGGCGCCAAGGCCTGGGAATCGGGCGCTGCGGAGCCGACTGACTGGCAGGTGACGTACTCCGACGATTCGGCTGACCGGATCCAGGCGGCGGGTGGCTACGCCTTCTCGCTCTACACGTCTTCGGGTGCTCGGACCGCCGTTCCGGTCGGAATCGACGACGTCTCAGTCACCACTCCCACCACGGTGCCGGAACCTTCCACCGAGCCCACGCCTGCGCCGGAGCCGACGCCTGCGCCGGAGCCGACGCCTGCGCCGGAGCCCACGCCTGCGCCGGAGCCCACGCCTGCGCCGGAGCCCACGCCTGCGCCGGAGCCGACGCCATCCCCGTCGCCCGAGCCGACGGCCTCGCCGACTCCGGCTCCTACGCCGAGTCCGACGCCGACGCCGACTCCGACGCCGACGCCGACTCCGACTCCGACACCGGTGCCCGAGCCCGAGCCGGTGCCGCCGGGAACGCCGGAGGGCGTGCGCGGGACTCCCGGTGCCCATGCGCCCGGAACGCTCGCCTACGACGCCCCGGCGACGGCGGTCTATGTCTCTCCCTCGGGAGTCGACGGAGCCTCGGGAACCAAGAACTCGCCCGTCAAGACGGTCGCTGCCGCGCTGCGCGTCGTTCCGAACGGAGGGACGATCGTCCTGCGCGGCGGTTCCTACCACGAGGAGATCGTGGTGCCCGCGCAGAAGCGGGTCACGATCCAACCGGCACCGAACGAGTCGGTCTGGCTCGACGGTGCGAAGCCGGTCACGGGGTGGAAGGCCTCGGGACGCACATGGGTCGTCGAGGGCTGGAACACGGCTCTCGACGCCAGTCCGACCTACACCAAGGGGGCGCCGGACAACACTCAGGCCGAGTGGCGCTTCGTCGATCCGGCCCACCCGATGGCCGCACACCCCGACCAGGTCTGGGTCGCCGGGGTGCAGCTGCGGGAGGTGGCCTCTGCATCGCAGGTCTCGGACGGCACCTTCTTCGTCGATGATGCGGCCAAGCGCCTGGTGATCGGAACGAACCCCACGGGCGCATCCGTCGAGGCGAGCGTGCTCACGCAGGCTCTGTCGATCCGCTCGGCAGGCAGCGAGGTGCGTGGAATCGGCGTGCGCCGCTACGCCACCAGCGTTCCGCAGATGGGCACCGTGATCGCGGCAGCCCCGAACGTCGCGCTCACCGACGTGACCATCCGCGACAACTCGACGACGGGCTTCTACTCGTGGGCCCCCGGGACGACGCTGACCCGCGTGTCGTTGATCGGGAACGGCCTGCTCGGAGGAGGGGCTTCGCAGGCGGATGGGCTCAGAGTGACCCAGATGCTCTCGGTGGGCAACAACATGGAGCACTTCAACGATTCCCCGGTCTCCGGCGCCTTCAAGGTCACGCGGACTCGCGGGGTGACGGTGACGGACAGCGCATTCACCGGCAACGACGGACGAGGACCGTGGTTCGACGAATCGGTGCTCGACATCGCGTTCACAGGCAACGACGTGATCGGCAACACCGGCCACGGCGTCATGGTCGAACTGTCGGAGCGGGCCGTGGTGGCCGACAATGTCATCGCCCGAAACGGCGAGTTCGGGCTGTTCGTGCTCAATTCCGGCAATGTGAAGATCTGGAACAACACCTTCGTCGGCAACGGCAACCGGAACATCAGCATCGGGATGGATGCCCGACGCGCGTCCGACCCGAACACGCCTGGCCACGACCCGCGCACACGGTACGCGCCGCAGGCCTCCTGGATCGTGCGCAACGTCGTGATGTCGAACAACGTCATGGCAGAGAGCGCCGGAAACTGCCTGGTCTGCGTGCAGGACTTCTCCATGCAGTACACCGGGTCCCAGATGGTGTCGAGCGTCAACGGGAACCTCTACCAGCGCACATCGCCGGGGACGCCCCGATGGTTCTCCGCGTGGTCGAAGGGATCGGTCTCCAGGGACCCCGCCGTGAGCGATACGCTCGCCGGGTTCACGGCCACGACGGGTCAGGACCGTCGTTCGCAGTTCATCGAGGGTGCTCCGGTCGTCGATGGCTCCTTCGCGCTGCTTCCGCCGTTCGCCGCCGCCCAGGGCTCAGTTGCCGTCCCGGTGCCGTCTGATATCGCCTCAGTATCACGACTCCCCGGCAGCAGCACGACGCTGGGGGCCCTGCCCCGGTGACGATGTAAGCATGGGCTCTCTTCTCGCCGTCGGCGCGCGTGCGCTGACGATGGTCATCGCGCTGGTCTGTGGCGTCCTCACGACCCGGATGATCATCGGTGGTGCCGGCGTCGACAGCTTCGCCCTGTACACGCTGCTGACGACGATCCCCTCTCTGCTCACGTTCACCGACCTCGGCAGCGGGGCGGTTCTGGTCAACGCGGTCGCGACGAGCGAGAACGTGCGTACGGACGAGAAGCTGCGATATCAGCTCACATCGGTCGGCCGCGTTCTGCTGATGTTCGCGGCGACGGCGATGGCGATCAACACGATCCTCGTGCTCACCGGAGCCTGGGAGCTGGTGTTCGGCGAAGCAGGCGGTCGCCCCGGCGCTTCGCTGGCCGCGTTCTACTGCGTCACCATCTTCTGCCTCGGCATCCCCCTCGGGGTCTGGGCGCGGATCATGCTGGGGCAGCGCCGCAACCACATCGTCATCCTCCTCCAGGGCCTGATCTCACCCCTGACCATGACCGGTGTCTGGCTGATGCTGACGTTCGGCGGTGAGAACCTTCACTCCTTCGTCGCCATCGCCTCTTTCGCGGCCTCCTTCATCGTCTCGCTGCTCGGCATCCTCATCACGGCGCGCACGACGTCCCCCCTGATTCCCGCGGCTGCGCGGATGGTCCTGCGCCCTCGGCGGTATCCGGGAGTCCGGGTGATGGACGTGGGGTGGCCGATGCTGGCGCAGATGGTGACCTATCCCATCGCCGTGGGTTCCCAGCGGTACGTGATCGCCCAGCTCGGCGGTCCCACCGATGTGGCGGAGTACGGAGTGGCGGGACAGGTCTTCTTCGCGCTCAACGGACTGGTGATGGCGGGTGGACTCGCGCTCTGGCCCCATTTCGCGAAGAGTCGCCACGACGGCGATCTCCGGCGCGGACCGTTCCTGCTGTCGGTCCTGTTCGCGTCCGCCATCGCCGTCGCGACCGTGATGGTGTGGCTCGTCGGTCCGTGGCTGTTCGGCTTCATCACGCAGGGTGAGCTCACCGTGCGGCCGAGCACGATCTTCGCGTTCGGTCTGATGATCATGATGACCGCGGCGGTGTACCCCCTGGGCATGTTCATCATGGACAAGCCGGGAATCCGCTTCCAGGTGATCCCCACGCTGAGCATGGCCGCCGTCGGCATCACGCTCTCGTTCGTGCTGACCCCGGTGCTGGGGATCGCGGGACCGTTGATCGGCGTCGCCTTCGCGCTCGTCGTCTGCCAGCTGATCCCGTTCTCGATCTACATCGTCCGGAACAAGAAGCGGCTGACGGTCGGAGATCTCGACCCGGTGTAGTCCGATCCGGGCGGATCGACGCCGGAGACAGTGTGTCGGCGGCCGTCAGCTCAGGACGTGCGCTGTGATGCTCGAGCGATAGACAGCGGGAGCGTGTCGACGGAGTGCCTCTGCGCGGCTGTCCGCGACGCTCGAGACCATCTCGTCCCAGCGGGTGTCGATATCGGTCAGGGCCGTTGCGATGGAGTCGGGATCGCCCGCGGTGACGAGCTGCGCAGTGCCGTAACCGCCTGCTGCTTCCCGAAGACCGCTGCTGTCGCTGGCGATCACGGGGCGCAGGGCGAGGATCCCCTCGACGGCGGTGTTCCCGAAGGGCTCGTCGATCCGCGAGGGGACGAGGAGCACATCGGTCTTCTCCAGGAACGGCCAGATGTCGGTGTGGAACCCGGCGAAGTCGACGGAGACCCCGGCATCGGCTGCCTGTGCCCGCAACTCGGCCTCGAACCACTCGTAGCCTTCGAAGACCGCGCCGAGAAGGGTCACGTCCACAGCGCGTCCGGCGGCGTGCAGTCGGGAAGCCGCCTCGATCACGAGATCGGGCCCCTTGCGAGGGGAGAGACGTCCGATGTAGAGCACACGGAGCGGCCCGTCGGTGTGGGGGCGGGGCGATACCGGATGCGGGGGAGAGGCGACGCCGTTGTAGACGACGTGTGAGCGCCGGGCGAGGGCGGGCAGCGCGGCGTGGATCGTGTCCAGACTGAATCGGCTGTTCACCAGGGTGCGGTGGGAGGCCAGGTGTGGGGAGTAGAGGATGCCGTTGACGAGCCGGTTTCCCGAAGCCTCGGCCTCATGGACGTGGCTCACCGTTCGGATGCCCCGCAGTCGGGCGATCAGCGGCCATTCGGGGATGATGATCGTCGACACGTAGACGACGTCCGGGCGTAGGCGTCCGAGCAGGCGCCACGCGGCACCGAGGCCACGGAAGGTGTCACGGAAGAGTTTGGGCAGCCCTCGGGGCGTCAGGAGGACTTTGCGCAGCACGAGCATCGGGACGATGACGACCTCGACCCCGGCAGCACGCAGTTCCTTCACGAGGAGCCCGGAGCTCGGAAGGGCGACGACGACGCGCGCCCCGGACTCGACCAGGCCGATCGCGCTCTCCAGGAGCATGCGGTCGGAACCGAACAGCTCGGCACCCGGATGCACGAGCAGGACGGTGCGCTGCCCTCCGTTGCCGCTCATGAGCCGTCCGCTCCGGCGTCCGCTCCGGCGTCCGCCGCGGCGGGAGCGGGGGCCCAGTCCGTCTGTCGGCGACGTGCTCGTCGCGCCGATGGGTGGATGGTCGCACGCTCGGCGATCCGATGCGCGAGCGTTTCGTACTCGTCCGCGACGTCGTCCCAGCGGAACCGGGTGCGGGCGATCTCCCGCACCGCCGTGCCCCGTGCCGCGGCGAACGCCGGATCGGCCTCGGCCGCCACGACGTGCGCAGCGACATCGGCGGCGTCGGCGAAGAACCACCCGTTGCCGTCGAGTACTTCGCGGTTGAAGGGAACGTCGAAGCCGATCACGGCGGTCCCGGCCCCCATGGCCCGAAGGAGCGAGGGATTGGTCCCGCCCACGGAATGTCCGTGTACGTAGGTGAGCGCATTCGCGTACAGTGCGTCGAGCAGTTCCTGGTCGTACACGCCACCGACGAGGCGGATCCGTTCGTCGCCATCGGCCACGCGCTGTATCTCCTGGGTGTATCCCGCGCTGTACGGCGCGGAGCCCACGACCACGAGAGGGAGCTTCGCGTCGCTGTCGCGGTAGCCCTCCACGATCTCCAGCACGTGATTCTCCGGCTCGAACCGCGCCACGACGAGGTGATAGCCCTTCGTGCTGAGCCCCATCTCGGCCACGCTGCGTTCGGGAAGCTCGTCGAGGATGGGGGCGCCGTAGCGGATGAGTTCGGTGGGCACATCGAACTGGTGCCGGTAATAGTCGGCGATCCCCGGCGCATCGGCGATCAGAGCGTCTGCCGTGCGTACCCCGAACTGCTCGGCCCAGCGGTAGTAGGCCTTGCCTCGTGGCCCCCATTTGGAGCGTCGCCATTCGAGACCGTCCATGTGCAGCGCGACCGGTGCACGACGCAGCCGGAAGAGGGGCAGGAACGGCGAGTTGGCCGCGTTGAAGACGAACGTCGCGTCGGGACGCCGGCGGAACACGAGGTGCAACGCCGACAGCCCGGTGTGGCTCAGCGTCTCGATCTGCTTCACGGGGACGGCAGGAAGATGCACGACCCTCATGCCGAGGTACTCCTTCTCACGCCGCTCGGAGCCGCGGGTGTACACGACGACATCGTGTCCGCGGTCCGCGAGTCGGCGTCCGACCTCTTCGATGGCGGTTTCGAAACCGCCGTAGGCCGCGGGCACTCCTCGGGTCCCCACCATCGCGATGGTGAGGCGGTTCGAATTGCTCATCCGATCAGTATGCCCCGCTGGGCTGCACCATGACCTTGGCGGTACGCCACATGATCTGCAGGTCGTTCATCACGGACCAGTTCTCGACGTACCGCAGGTCGAGGCGGACGCTCTCATCCCAGGAGAGGTCGCTTCGCCCGGAGACCTGCCACAGACCGGTGATGCCGGGCTTGATGTAGAGGCGCCGGAAGACGGTGCCGTCGTAGTCGGTGACCTCGCTGGGCAGCGGCGGGCGCGGCCCGACCACACTCATGTCGCCGATGAGGACGTTCCAGAACTGCGGCAGCTCATCGAGAGAGAGTTTGCGCAGAACCTTGCCGACGCGGGTGACGCGCGGGTCGTCCTTCATCTTGAAGAGGAGCCCGGCGCCCTGGTTCTGTTCCTTGAGGGCGGCGAGCTGCTTCTCGGCATCCGTCTTCATCGATCGGAACTTGACCATCTTGAAGCGGCGACCGTCACGGCCGACGCGCTCCTGGAAGAAGAAGACCGGACCGGGGGAGTCCAGTTTGATGAGCACGGCGAGCACGGGAGCCAGCAGACCGATCGGGATCAGCGCCAGCGTCGCCACGGCGACGTCCAGTGCACGCTTCAGGAGGTGCTGGCCGCCTTCGTAGGTGGGGATCTGCACCTGGATCAGTGGCAGGCCCTCCACCGGGGCGAAGGAGATGCGGGGACCCGCCACATCGGTGAGTCGGCTGGACAGCACGAGCTCGGCAGCGGTCCCTTCGAGCTGCCAGCTCAGCTGCTTGACGAACTCGGGCTCACCCTCGGGGCGGCTCGCCACGATGATCGTGTCTGCACCGACTTCGGCCGCGACCGACGACACGGAGTTCACGTTCCCCAGAACCGGGAACCTCGTGTCGTCGATCACGATGTCGCGCGCGTTGCCGTCGAGCAGCGTCGCGCCGACCACCTTGTAGCCGGATGCGCCGATCGGGTGCAGCGTCCGGACCACATACTCCACGTCGTCCCTGTTGCCGACGACGAGAGTGCGGGAGGCGAACCTCCCCTGGGAGCGCTGCTTCTGCAGCCAGTGGCGCCACAGCCACCTGGTCACCAGAAGAGTCAGCACACCGACGGGCAGCCCCAGCAGCAGCGTCAGTTGCATCGACTTCCATGCGAGCAGGACCGCCACGATGGCGATGATCCCGAAGGCGAGTCCCGAGGCGTGCACGACGCCCCGATACTCGGTGGCACTAGCGCGGAACAACGCGGCGTCCCGCGTGTGCATCGCGCTGAGCATGAGGTACCACAGCGCGGCGAGCGGAATGCCGTCGCGCATGACCTCGAGCCCGGAGACGCCGGAGGCCAGCTGGACCGCTGCCGTCAGACCGAGCGCGAACAGGATGACAGCTGCATCCGTCGTCCGCAGACGCATCCGATAGCGACGCTCCCACTGACGGCGTCTTTCCAGAGTCGCCGAAGCACGCGGTGTGACCACCGTGCGCGTCACCGACTTGGCAGCTCGCGGAGCCGCGACCGGCACGAAGCCCGTCCGAGCGATGCTCAGAGCATCCTCGACGGAAGTCATGCCGAGGCCTCGTGAGCCGTGAATGTACGCAAAAATCCCCAGTGCGACATGTGTTTCCCCAGTTTCCCCAGACCATGAACCCCACGTTCACGGCATTCGTCTGCGTCCCGACCCCTCGGGTCCTGCTGAAACTCTCCGTGATTCCCACATCACGGAGTGCGTTCTCACCGTCCCACACGGTGAGCGCTGACAGCAGGCACTGCAGACCTGATCCACTGTAGCGGAACATCGTCGCCACGGGAAGGTAATTCTGGTGAATGGACGAACGGAGGGGGCGAGGAGCGCCTGGTCGGGGGCTATCCTGTCGCGGTGACCGCGAACACCGACACTCCACGCTTCCAGCTCCGAACGATGCTGCCGCGCGACCCTTCTCAGCCGCATCGGACCGCGAGCCCGCTCGAGCTCTTCTTCGATCTGGTCTTCGTCGTAGCGGTGAGCATCGCCTCCGCACAGCTGCACCATGCCCTCAGCGAAGGGGATTTCCTGCACGGGGTCACCTCCTACGCGATGCTGTTCTTCGCGATCTGGTGGGCCTGGATGAACTTCACCTGGTTCGCCACGTCGTTCGACACCGATGACTGGCTCTATCGCGTCACGACGTTCGTGCAGATGGGAGGAGTCCTCGTCTTCGCCGCCGGCATCCCCGCGGCGTTCAACGAGAGCGACTTCACCATCCCGGTACTCGGATATGTCGTGATGCGCGTGGCGATGGTGGCGCAATGGCTGCGAGCGTCACGATCGGCCGGTGAACTGCGTTCGGCGACGCGCCGGTACGCGTTCGGCATCGCCGCGGTCCAGGTGCTGTGGATCCTGTTCCTCCTGATCCCGGCGGGACCGCTGCAGTTCGCCGCCTTCGTGGTCTTCGCCCTGATCGAGATCAGTATTCCGGTGTTCGCCGAATACCGGAGGCAGACGCCGTGGCATCCGCACCACATCACCGAGCGCTACGGGCTGTTCACGTTGATCGTGCTCGGTGAGAGCCTTCTCGCATCCGCGAACGCCATCATCGATGCGCTTCACGAGGTCGAGAGTCTCGGCCCGCTGATCGCGATCTCCGTCCTCACGCTCGTGGTCACGGCGTCGTTGTGGTGGATCTACTTCTGGCCCCCGCATCACCGTGCGATCACGAGCTTCGGCCGCTCGCTGCGCTACGGCTATACGCACTATTTCGTCTTCGCCGCCGCGGCGGCCTTCTCGGCCGGGATCGAGGTCGAGATCGACGTGCTGACCGGGAAGAGCCACCTGTCGAACCTCGCGGCCTCGTTCACGGTGACGATCCCGATCGCGATCTTCCTCGTGGGCATCTGGTGGATCGCGATCCGCCAGAACGCCGATCGCGTGGTGAACACGGTCGTTCCTCTCGGTGCCCTGCTGGTGCTGCTCGATCCGGTGCTGCCCATCCCCGTCACCCTCACCGCGCTCGTCCTTGTCGTCGTCGTGGTGGTGCTGGTGCTTCATCCTCCCGTGGAGTCCACGCGCATGGACCCCACGCGCATAGACAGGGCATAGCGCCGGCAGAGGGTTCTGATCGGAAGCTCCGCGACGCTGGGGGACACGCACCAGACGACCGTCGACGAGGAGACAGATCATGAGCATCCCGGAACCCACCCAGACCCCTGACGGTCCCGCCTACGAGGGGCGTCTGCTCGACCGTGTGGACGAGGAGGTGGTCGATCAGGGGGCAGCCTTCGACATCCGTACGCTGCTGAGCCGGCGCGGGGTGCTCGGACTCGCGGGGATCGGGCTCGGCGCCGTCGTCCTCGCGGCCTGCGCGCCGGCGGCATCGGGCGGATCGACGCGCGCCGCCACGCCGAGCGCGACCGCGGGGACTTCCAGCGGCGATGTCGCGGGCGTGGGTGAGATCCCCGACGAGACGGCGGGCCCCTACCCCGGCGACGGCTCGAACGGCCCCGACGTGCTGGAGGACGCGGGGATCGTCCGTCAGGACATCCGGTCGTCGATCGACGGCGGGGCGACGGCAGACGGCGTTCCGCTCACGTTCGAGTTGCAGGTGCTCGATCTCGCGAACGGGGGAGTGCCCTTCGCCGGAGTCGCGGTGTACGCGTGGCACTGCACGGCGCAGGGTGGGTACTCGATGTACTCCTCCGGCCTGGAGGACGTGACGTACCTGCGCGGCGTGCAGGTGGCGGATGCGGACGGCAGGGTCTCGTTCACCTCGGTGTTCCCGGGATGCTACTCGGGGCGCTGGCCCCACATCCACTTCGAGGTGTATCCCGACGTCGGGTCGATCACCGATTCGACCGCGGCCATCGCCACGTCGCAGCTGGCGCTCCCCGAGGCGGCATGCACGGATGTCTACGCCGAGGCCGCTTACGACGGATCCGCGAGGAACCTCGCGCAGATCACGTTGGCGAGCGACAACGTCTTCGGTGACGATTCCGCTGCGCTGCAGCTGGCCGCGGTCACCGGAAGCGTGCGGGATGGGTATGCGGCCACCCTCGTGGTGGGTGTCGACACCGCGACTGCTCCGGCGACGAGCGGAGGTCAGGGTGGTCCCGGCGGTGGGGGACAGCCGCCGTCGAACTGAGCAGCGAACGGCGATGAGAGGCCCGTGACATCGATCTGCTATGTTTATGGTGCAGCGTGTGTGCATCGCCCCTCTCGGCCGCCACGTCGCCACTGATCAGGGCCATTACGGACCGCGCACATCGATGCGTGCGGAATCCGCCCTCGGTCTCACATCTTGCGGAGCGCTCACGCGTGTCCGCCACACAGCAATGAGCATCACCATGAGCACCACCACCTTTCCCCCGTCCGACCCGTTGACCTGGAAGCAGGCCGACACCGATGTGCACGTCGCGACGCGCGACGGCGAGTTCGCCGGCTTCGTCGAGTTCGATGGCACCGCGCACCTCGTGCGTGACAACCACGGCGCCGAGCTCGGCGTCTTCGACACGCTCGACGACGCCTTCCGCGCGCTCGAAGACGCGAACCGGTCCGAGCGGCGCGGATCCGTCTTCCCGACGATCATGCCGCGCGCCTGGCGTCGCCGGACCCGCCGCGCTCGCGCCTGAGCGTGGCGGGAACCCCTGCACGCCCGCCCGTGACTGGGGGCTCGGCGAGAGGTTCCGATGTATTCCCTGACGCGTATAGAGCTAGGGCTACTGTGAGGTAAGCGTTGGGCAGCTGCCTTGGGCTTTCACAGCTCAAGGGCTCCGATCGTCAGGAGAAGATCATCTCCATCACACAGATCGAACCGACCGCGGCAACGCTGGGTCCGATTCGTCAGACGTATTCCGGTAACGCGGACTTCCCTCCCATGGCGAAGGCGTACAAGCAGGTTTCGCAGGTCGTCAAGGAGACCGGGCTGCTTCAGCGCACCCAGTGGTTCTACATCTTCGTGGCCACCGGTATCGCTGTGGCGCTCGGCGGCCTCATCACCGGCTTCATCCTGCTCGGTGACAGCTGGTTCCAGTTGCTCATCGCCGCGGGCCTCGGCATCGTCCTCACGCAGATCGCGTTCCTCGGCCACGAAGCCGCCCATCGTCAGATCCTCTCCACGGGGCCGGCGAACTTCAAGCTCGCCCGCATCGTGATCGCCAGCATCGGCATGAGCTACTCGTGGTGGGATTCGAAGCACACCAAGCACCACGGCAACCCGAACCAGGTCGGCAAGGACCCCGACATCGAGGTCGACACGATCTCGTTCCTCGAAGAAGACGCCGCGAAGGCGAAGGGCCTGATCAGGCTGATCACCCGCAAGCAGGGGTGGCTGTTCTTCCCGCTGCTGACGCTCGAGGGGCTGAACCTCCACTTCCTCGGGCTGAAGTACCTCACGACGACGAAGAACGTCAAGGGACGCTGGACCGAGCTCGGCATCATCGCGCTGCGGTTCGCCCTCATCCTCGTGCCCGTGTTCATGATGCTCCCGCTCGGAATGGCCTTCGCCTTCATGGGCGTGCAGTTCGCGGTGTTCGGCGTCTACATGGGCGCCGCGTTCGCGCCGAACCACAAGGGCATGCCGATCATCGAGCCCGGCGCCCGTCTCGACTTCTTCACCAAGCAGGTGCGCACCTCCCGCAACATCAGCGGCGGATGGTGGACGACCTGGCTCATGGGCGGGCTGAACTACCAGGTGGAGCACCACCTCTTCCCGAGCATGCCGCGACCGCACCTGGCGAAGGCGCGCGAGATCGTGCGCGACTACTGCGCGGCGAATGACGTGCCGTACACGGAGACCAGCCTCGGCCGCTCGTACATGATCGTGATCGAGTACCTGAACCGCGTCGGACTGTCTGCCGGCGCCGATCCCTTCGACTGCCCGGCAGTCGCACAGTTCGGCCGGGCATAGCCCCCGATCTCACCGGGCCCTGATCAGCCCGGGGACGACAGAGGCGCGAGCAGGAATTCCTGCTCGCGCCTCTGTCGTGTGTGCGTCTACTTGGAGGACTTCTTCTTGGTCTCCACCACGTCGATCGTGATCTTCTCGAGAGGGCGATCGTCGTCGAGCTCGTCTTCGAGCACCTCGTCACCGAGGAAGGTCTCCTCCGGCGTCTCGGCTGCGGCGACCTGGTCGGCGACCTCTGCAGGTGCTGCGGTGACGGGTGCATCCGCTCCGGTGAGCTCCGTCGGCAGTGCCTCGTCGGAGAAGATGCCGTCGGGGCGGATCAGCTCGCGCACCTCGGCCATGAAGCTCGACAGCTGCTGCTGCTGCCACCGCAGCTGACGGGTGCGGTCCTCTGCGTCGTGCAGTACCGCCGTGGTGTGGCCGGTGACCGAGTCGACGATCTTCTGCGCCTTCGCGCGAGCGCGCTCGAGGGTCTCGCGCGCACGGACCTGGGCTTCGGCCTCGATCGCCTGCGCCTGCGAGCGGGTCAGACGCTCGTAGTCCTCGGCGCGTGCCGAGATGCGCTGGGCATGCTCGAGCGATGCGGTGACCTGCTCGTTCGCGTCATTGGTGATGCGCTCGGCGTGTGCCACAGCCTGATTGTGCAGGACGAGGAACTCCTGCTGCGCGTCGTCTTGACGGCGGGTGAGGGTCTCCTCGAATTCCAGCACGCGCGCGTTCATGTCGCGGACGTCGCGCTCGGCGTCGGCACGCAGCTGGGTGGTCTCGCGCGTGACGAGGGAGCGCAGCGCGGCCGCGCCCTTCTCGGCTTCCGTGCGGATCGCCGTGGCCTCCTGCGCCGCCTGGTTCACCTTCTCCGCTGCGTGTGCGGCTTCGCGCTCGATGCGCGCTTCGTGTGCCGTGTACTCGGTGTCCATCTTCAGGCGCACCTGGTCGGCGTCGCGCTGCGCCTGGGCGGTGATCCGCTCGGCGTCGGCCTCGGCCTCGGCACGCTGCGCGGCCACCTCCTCACGGGCGGAGGTCATCAGGCGGTCGGCCTGCACCGCCGCGTTCTGGATGAGGACGTTCGCCTGTTCTTCGGCGACCCGCAGGATCGCCTCGAACTGCTGACGGGACGGTGCCTCTTCCCCGTCGGGCTGCGGGGCATCGACGAGCTCCGACGTCAGCGTCGCGACCTGCTGCTCGGCGTCCAACGCCTTGACCTTGGCGGCAGTCAGCTCACTTTCGAGGGCCTCACGGGCCTTGCGCTCCTCTTCACGCACGGCTTCGACGGCGTCCTCTTCACGGGCCTGCGCCTCGGCGACGTCGGCGGCAGCCTGCTTGAGCTGATTGCGAAGGGTCGCCAGCGCGGCGTCGACCTCTGCCTTGTCATAGCCGCGGAAGCCGACGGTGAAGGCGCCCTGCTGGTCGCGCGGGGTGGTCTCGATCAGCTGATCGAAGAAGTCCGGGGAGCGCTCGCCATCGCGGTCGGCGGTTCCGGGGGATTCGCTCATGGTTCTAGCCTTTCTGGCGTGGTCACACCGGGAGCGGCGGCTCCGTCCCGACAGTCGGGACCGTGTGGACCGGAGGAGGTCGTCAGGGCGCACGCCACCACCGTGACCCGGCGGAGCCCGGCGGGCAGGGCGCGCTCCCCAGCCTAGTTGCGTCGGCTGTGAGTTGCGCGCCCGTCTTCTGCTCCCGCGGACGGAGACGGAGATCGCGGTGCCGGGCAGGTCACGTGTCGAGCATCCAGCGCGCGTTCCGGTCGTCGAGAGGCTCGCCGCGTGTGTACCGGACAGGTGGTCCGTCGGCGACCGAGATCCCCTGGGCTCGTGCCGCGGACGCGATGCGCTCCCGCAGATCGACCCAGGGCTGCACCGTCTGCGGAAAACCGAAGTACTCACGGAACGTCTCGATCTGCAGCCGGGTGCCTTCGGCGACGGGGATGAGGCGCACGACGGTGTCGTCCGGCTCGACGAACCGGATGCCGTAGGCGCCGTCATCGCGGATGACGTACTCCCGCTCCTTCTCCACCATCGCCGACGCCACGATCTCGCGAGCTCGACCTTCGGGCGCCTGGATCACCAGCGTGGTGCCGAGCACGCCGAGGGCTGTGTCGAGCCGGTCCGAGGCGAACTGCTTCCCCGCTCTCGCACCGGCTTCGGAGGCACCCCGGCTGAAGCGTTTCCTCAGGAGCGGGCCGCCGACGATCAACGCGAGGATCGGCAGGCCGAGAAGGAGGTAGGGGGCGGGGTCCACGGGCACAGCGTATCCGGATGCGCGTGCGCTCCGGTGCGGTCGGGGAGCGACGTCAGACGGGGGTGACCAGGTGGTCGAGGACCAGCTCGCCCGAGGCGTTGAGGGCCTGCATCATCTCCGCGATCAGCCGGGGGTCGATGGGCGGCTGCTCCGCCGCGTCGTACCCGAACTGGAGTGGGATCGCCGGGTGGATCCAGACGGTGGCGCGCTTGTCGACGCCGTCGGTGACGGGTCGCCACGTCATCATGAAGCTCTCCTGGCGGCGGAGCTTCGTCGAGATGACGATCTTCAGGTGCGCCAGCGTCGCGTCCTCGATGAGGATCGGATCGGAAGTCCCGTCGTAGCGCAGTCTGCCCATGAGAGCACGCTACACCGCGCGCGTACTGCCTCTTCTGAGGTCTGTGCGCAACCCCCTCTGCGAGAGGTGATCCCCTCGATACCGTCGCAGCATGACGACAGCGGAGTGACAACGAGTGGAGGGCAAGGTGCAGACGATGGCGCGGACGCGGATTGCGCTCAACGAATCGGAATTCTTCCTGGCCCAGGGTCAGGACGTCGCCGAGCTGAGAGGGCGCATGGAAGAGGCGATGCGCGCCGGAGGAGGGTTCGTCGAATTCGTCGTGGTGGGCAATCGATCGGTCAGCGTGCTCATCACCGCGGCGACCCAGGTCGTGATCTCGGTCGAGACGGTGGAGTTCGACGCGCGCGACACCGGCGACAGCGCGGTGCCGTACGGCGGCGAGTACGACCTGCTGTGAGCGTGGGGTGAGCACTCCTGGGGCGGATGTGAGGGAGTCCCGGCCGCGCTCGGCGAGGGAACGCCGTGCCCTGCTACGGTGACGACGGTGGGCATCGCGCCCCTGGGGCCGTCGAGCAAGAGGAACTTCGAGATGAAGGGTGTGTCCCGCCTGCGTCTTGGCCGCATCGGGATCGCCACCGTGCTCGTGCTGGTGACCGGGGCGCTTGTGTCCTCACTCGCAGCGGGCGCTCCGGCGACGGCGGCCACCGACGGCCAGATGGTCTACCCTGCTTCGGGAAACATCCAGTCGAAGGTCGGGGATGGCTGTCGCGGAAACTATCGCGCGCATGACGGCATCGATATCTCCGGCGCGGGTGGCACGCCGATCCTCGCCGCATACAGCGGAGTCATCAAGTCGCGAACGGTGAACAGCGGATACGGGAACTACACCGACGTCGAGCACCCGGGCGGTTACGTCACGCGCTACGCGCACATGGCATCGCCCGGTACGTATGCGCCGGGGACCAGGGTGGAGCGCGGACAGCAGATCGGTGTCGTGGGCAACACCGGGAACTCGCCGGCCTACCACCTGCACTTCGAGCTGCGTCTGAACGGAGCGGTGTACACCGCGATCAACGACGGCTTCACCTGCCTCTCGAACATCACACGCGGAGGCCTGCTCCCCTTGCATGTTCCTGGTCTGGGCACGGGCGCGGTGCCTGCGCCGTCGTCCGCAGATTACACGGGTGACAAGAAGGCAGACCTTCTCATCATTGCGGGAAACGGGGATCTCCGGCTTCGCGCAGGCAGCGGAACCGGGGGATTCCAGTCCCCCACCACGGTGGCCAGCGGGTGGGGTGGGATTCGGAGGCACATCACCCACAGCGACTTCAACGGCGACGGCAAGGGGGACATGCTCGCGGCCCGATCCGACGGCACACTCGAGTTCTACGCGGGGCTCGGGAACGGGACTTTCGCCGCACGGGCGGATATCGGTGGTGGCTGGTACGAGTTGCTGCATGTGACTTCCGGGGCCGACTACACCGGTGATGGGAAGCAGGACCTGATAGGCGTCTCGGCGACCGGGTTCCTGACCATCTACCAGGGCAACGGAGCGGGAGGGTTCGGGTCATCGCACCTCACACTGTCATCGGGCGGCTGGGGCGGATTCCACTTCCTCGTCGGCGGCGACTTCGACAACGATGGCCGAGGCGACCTGATGGCGGTCGGCGACGATGGACATCTCTATTTTTATCCCGGATTCTCGTATGGGTTCGGCCAGTGGCGACGCGTCGGCGGGGGGTGGATGGAATTCACCGCCGTTACCGGCGGCGTCGACTACGACGGCGACGGTCGTGCGGATCTTCTGGGAAGGACGTCCGCTGGCGAGCTGTATTTCTATCCCGGTCTCGGCAACGGCACCTTCGGCCAGAACAACAAAGTCGGTGCCGACTGGGCGGAGCACCTCGACCTCGAGTGACGCGGCGTATCGTGGGCGCATGGTCGGCACCACGTTCGAGGAGATCGCGGCCGGGCTGTACTCCGGCCGTCCGGATGCGTTCGTGTCATCGCGCAAGGCTCGAGCCGCAGAGGTCGATGCGGAGCTCGCTCCACGGATCCTCGCCCTGCGGAAGCCGTCGATCGCGGCCTGGGTGGTGAACGTGTTCGCGCAGGAGCGGGCTGGTCAGCTCGGGGAGGCATTGGAGCTGGCGCGAGAGCTTCGCGAGGCACAGGATGATCTCGACGCCTCGGCACTGGCGAAACTCGGCCGAGAGCGTCGCGCGCTGACGAGGAAGCTCGCCCAAGCCGCAGGCGAGTTGGCCGCGGCGAGGGGAGAGCGCGTCACCGCCTCCACGCTCGAGGCGGTCGAGCAGAGCATCTCTGCGGCCTTCTACGACCCGGCAGCGGCCGCGGCCGTCGCCTCCGGACGACTGTCACGTGCTCTGGACCCGTCAGCGACGCCGAGCGACATCCGCGACGCCGTGGCGGGGGACGTGCCCGAACTCATCTCTGCCTCTGCGCCGCCAGCGGACGAACTGCAGGCCCGTCGCGCACGACGGGAGGCCGAGCGCGCGATCGCTTCGGCGGAGAAGGAACAGGCATCCGCCGAACGCGAGCTGACACAGCGAGAGGCGGCGTGGACGGAACTGCGGGCCCGCCGGGACGTGCTCACCGAGCATGTGTCCGAGCTCGAGGCCCAATTGGCTCGAGCTCGCATCGACCTCGTCGAGGTCGAGCGTGAGATTCCGGAGGCGGAGCGGGGTCACACCGACGCGGCAGCGCGGGCGGGAGCCGCTGCAGATGCTCTGGACCGCGCCCGGAAGGCGAAGGACGCGCTCTGAGCAACCGCGTCCTCCGGTCGGGACGCAGCGTCGGGATGTGCCGATCGCTCGGCGGCCGGGCCGGAACACCCCCAGGGAGCGGCGCAGAACCGTGCCTCACCGGGGCAAAGCAAAACCCCCGCCATGTAGAAGCTAGGCGAGGGTTTCTGGGCTGATTGTAATGATCAGCCGTGTGGCTCCGACCGGCATCGATCCGGTGACCTTTCGATTTTCAGTCGAACGCTCTACCAACTGAGCTACAGAGCCGCGCGACCGGCGAACCTGTCGCGTCCTAGACGAAGAGCCCTCTCCGAAGAAAGAGCTCATCGCACGGAGCGACCCTGACGGGACTTGAACCCGCGACCTCCGCCGTGACAGGGCGGCACGCTAACCAACTGCGCTACAGGGCCATACTTGTTTTCAATTATATCGGAAGGTGTGACCCCAACGGGATTCGAACCCGTGCTACCGCCGTGAAAGGGCGGCGTCCTAGGCCGCTAAACGATGGGGCCGAGTCAGTCCCGGGGGACTTCCTTGCCGACGCTCAAGCATAAGGGATGTTTCGGGCAAATCGCGAATCGAGGGCGCGGCGCCGCAACCCGGGCGTGTTCCGGGGGCACGATCGACGTGTCGGGAGTGGACGAAGACGCCGCCATGCCCCCTGGTGCGGATGTGAAGGTTGTTGTTAGTGTGGCAACTGTGAAACCGGCGGAAGGGGCCGTGTGAACGACAAGATCACGCTGGACGCTGCAGTTGCTGCGGCGTCCGAGGACTGCGGCTGCGCGCCCAGCCCGACCGAACGCCGTGCGTTCGGCAAGAACGGCATCAGCCGTCGTGGAGCCCTCGGCATCGGCGCGCTCGGTGTCGTCGCGCTGAGCGCGTTCGGCATCACCAACGGCGTCTCCGCCGCCTATGCCGCCACGTACCCGAGCTGGGACGACGTGCAGCGCGCGAAGAGCAATGAAGCGGCCAAGGCCGCGGAGGTCTCGCGCATCGAGGGACTGATCCAGTCGCTCACGCAGAAGGTGGCCGAGACCCAGGCCGCGGCCAAGGTCGCGTCCCAGGAGTTCTACGACGCGCAGCAGGCTTACTTCGCTGCGGCCACCGAGGCCGACTCCATGCAGGCGAAGGCCGACGAACAGGCGGGGGTCGCCGACAGCTCGGCGCGCAAGGCGGGCCAGGTGGCCGCCCAGCTCTACCGCAACGGCGGCGACGACACGTCGATGGAGCTGTTCTTCGCCGGGTCGGCGAGCAACGCCGATGAGCTGCTCGCGCGCCTGGGCACGATGGACAAGCTCCTCGAGTACAACCAGTCGGTCTACGACAAGGCTGTCGCGGCGCGCAACTCCGCGCAGTCCCTCAGCGATCAGGCCGTCGTCGCGAGGAACGAGCGCGACCGGTTGCAGAAGGTCGCCGAAGAGAAGATGGTCGCGGCTCAGCAGGCGGCGGATGCGGCTCAGGCCGCTCTGGACGAGCAGTCGGCCAACCTCGCCACGATGCAGGCGCAGCTCGCCGCTCTCAAGGACGCGACCACCCAGACGGTCGCCGGCTACCAGGCCGGTGTCGAAGCCGAGGCGAAGGCTCGTCGCGAACGCGAAGCCGCCGAGCGCGCAGCGGCTGCGGCCGCAGCAGCTGCGGGTGGTGGCGGTGGTGGTGGCGGTGGCGGAAGCCAAGGCAGCGGTGGCTGGTGCCGCCCGCACGGCGGAGGAAAGAGTTCGGGATACGGACCCCGTTCCGTGCAGTGCGGCTCTCAGGGCTGCTCCTCGTCGTTCCACTACGGCACCGACTTCGCCAACGGCTGCGGTTCCCCGATCTACGCTGCGAATTCGGGCACGGTCGACTACGCGGGACCCAACGACGGGTATGGCAACTACATCCGCATCCAGCACGGCGGCGGTGTCGGAACCGGTTATGCCCACATCCGTGACGGCGGCATCCTCGTCCGCAGGGGGCAGAGCGTCAGTTCCGGTCAGGTCATCGCCTACGCGGGGAACACGGGCCGCTCGTTCGGTTGCCACCTGCACTTCGAGGTCTACGTCAACGGTGGCCCCGTGAACCCCGTGGCCTTCCTCGGGGCACGCGGAGTCTCCGCCTGACCAGCTCTCACCTCTGCACGAAGAAGACCCCCGGCCGCTGAGCGGAACCGGGGGTCTTCTTCGTGCAGGCGGAGGGTCAGTGACCCTGCTCGCCGAAGCGGACGATGGCCTCGTCGAGGATGCGCTGCGCCTCGGCGGCGTTGCCCCACTCGTCGACCTTGACCCACTTGTTGGGCTCGAGGTCCTTATAGTGCTCGAAGAAGTGCGAGATCTCCTTCTTCGTGTACTCGGCGATGTCGTCGATGTCCTGGATGTGCGCCCAGCGCGGGTCCTTCGAGAGCACGGCGACGAGCTTGTCGTCTCCACCGGCCTCATCGCTCATCTTCAGCACGGCCACGGGACGGACCTCGACGACGACACCGGGGTAGATGGCGTGGTCGAGCAGCACGAGCACGTCGAGCGGGTCGCCGTCCTCGCCGAGGGTGTTGTCGAAGTAGCCGTAGTCGGCCGGGTAGCCGAAGGTCGTGTAGAGCACGCGGTCGAGGTGCACTCGTCCGGTCTCGTGGTCGACCTCATACTTCACGCGGCTGCCGCGCGGAATCTCGATGACGGCGTCGTGTGCGCCCATGCGTGTGCTCCTCAGGAAAAGTTCGGTTGGATGCCGCGGACTAGCCTACCCGCGGCGCTCGCGCGCCCGGGGGCCGGCGTGCTCAGGACCCGGCGTGCTCAGGACCCGGCGTCGACGGTCGGCACGTCGTCGTCATTCGATCGTCTGCGGAACAGACGATTCAGCAGTCGGCTCATCGGGTCGCTCAGGAGCAGCAGGAAGAGACCGGCGTATCCGTTCGGCGAGGCGGCGACCGCGATGACGAGTGCGGCGGCGAACAGGATGATCGCCGCGAGGTCGCCGATCGCCCCCAACCGGATGGTCTCGGTCGACACCTCGCCGAGTTCGGGATGACGCGCCAGATAGAGCCAGCCGGCGAGGGTGGTGACCTGGGTCATGATCAGCGTGCCGATGTACACCACGGCCTGCAGCGCGTCGGTGTCCATCTGGCCGATCATCGCGGTGGGGACCGGCAGCCAGACGATCGTGGCCATCCACGCCACGTTGATCCACAGCAGTGGTCCGGTGATCCGCTCCACGTCCCGGTACTGGCGGTGGTGCCCCATCCAGAACGTGGCGATGAGGAGGAAGCTCAGCCCGAAGCTCAGCAGCTGCCCCGAATGCTCGTCCAGGAACTCGGCCGTGCTCGTGTGGCCGGATGCGGCCTCGGAGACCGACTCCATGAGGGGCAGGATGAGCAGTGTCATGGCGATCGCCACGACGGCGTCGACGAATGCCTTGAACCTCTCGGTCCGGAACGGACGTGTACGCGTGTTGTCGGTCACGGCGTCAGGATAGCCCCGCCACAGCGCCGCACCGTCGTGCGCGCGCGGATCGGAAGAGCGCCGAGCAGGGGAGTGCCCTAGCGTGGACGGGTGCCGTCACTTCCTCCCGCCATCGCCGAGATCCGCCTCGCCGTGCGCACCGCGCTCGCCGAACTCCCCGAAGGATCGACGGTCATCGTCGCCCTCTCCGGAGGCGCGGACTCGCTCGCGCTCGCCGCGGCCACCGCCTTCGAAGCACCCAAGCTCGGTGTCCGTGCGGCGTCGTTGACGGTCGATCACGGCCTGCAGGACGACTCCGCGGAGGTCGCCTCCGGCGCGGCGCGCACGGCCGCCGAGCTGGGTCTCGACCCCCTGCTCGTGCGCGTCGACGTCGCGGGCGAGGGAGGGCCCGAAGCCGCTGCTCGTGATGCCCGCTACGGCGTTCTTCGCGATGCGGCCATCGATGTCGGTGCCGCCGCGGTGCTGCTCGGGCACACCCTCGACGACCAGGCGGAGACAGTGCTCCTCGGACTCGCCCGCGGCTCCGGCGCCGCGAGCCTGCAGGGGATGGCGCCGGTGCGGGAGGACGACGACGGCGTGCGGTGGGTACGCCCCTTGCTAGGGGTGCGCCGGGAGACGACGCGGGCATTCTGCGCGGCATCGGCCCTCGACCCCTGGGATGACCCGCACAACCTCGATGGCCGCTACGCGAGGGTCCGGGTGCGCGAGCGCGTGCTCCCCGTGCTCGAGGCCGAGCTCGGTCCCGGCATCGCCGAGGCCCTCGCCCGCACGGCAGAGCAGCTGCGGGAGGACGCGGAGGCGTTCGACGAGATGATCCACGAGACCATCGAGGACATCGTCGAGCACGCGGAGGCGGGGATCTCGGTCAGCGTGGCGGCGCTCGCCGCGAACCCGGCGGCGCTGCGCAACAGGATCATCCGCCTCGTCGTCGACAGCGAGTTCGGGGTGAGCTTGACGCGGGTGCAGACCATCGAGGTCGCGCGACTGGTGACCGACTGGAGCGGCCAGGGACCGATCGACCTCCCCGAGTGCTCGGTCGTGCGACAGGGCGGCCGCATCGTCTTCACGGCATCCGGTCGCTGAGCGCGTTTCGTCTCGGGCGCCTGTGGCGTCTTCGCGAGACGGAACGCGCTCAGCGCGGAAGCTCTACTTCTTGCCGCCGAAGAGGCCGCCGAGGATCCCTCCGAGGTCGATGCCACCGCCGGATGCGCCGTTGCTGCCACCGCCCAGCAGCCCGCCGATCACGTCACCGATGCCGCCGCCGGCGGAGCCGCCCTTGTCGCCGCCACCGAGGATGCCTCCGATGAGGTCACCGATGCCTCCAGAGCTCTCCGCGCCGGCATCCGCCTTCGCGGCCTTGTCCTTGCTCGCGTTCGCGATGAGGCCCATCACGATGGGAGCGAGGATCGGCAGCAGCTTGCCGAAGTCGATGCCGGGGGTCGCCTTCGACTCGGTGAGCTCCTTCGTGACCTCCTTCTCCTTCGGACCGAGGATGTGCGCGACGATCTTGCCGCCGTCGGCCTGATCGATGTCGTCGACCTTCGCGGCGCCGGCGCTGCCCTCGTGCTTCTTCAGTGCGTTCTGGATCGCGGCGGAGCCCTCGTCAGTCTTGGCGTTCTGCGCGAGCCCGCCGAGCAGCACCGCACCGCCCTGCTCGACAGCGACCTTGGCCTCGTCCCGCGAGACGCCCAGCTTCTCGGCGATGTCGTCGATCGGCACCTGCCTGAGGATGTCGTCAAGAGCCATGGTGAATCCTTCCGTCGGGGCGTCCGCCCACATCACCGCTCACAGTAGTGCGGATGGCGCGGGAGGGGGAGATGCCTTCCCGGCCGACCCACCGGGACCGAGCATCCGATCGCGTCGCCTAAAATCGATCCATGCGCGCCGCGGAAATCCAGGACGACCTCACCAGCATTCTCGTCACAGAGGAGCAGATCCTCGCCAAGCTCGATGAACTCGCGGCACAGGTCGCAGAGGATTATGCGGGCAAGGACCTCGTCCTCGTCGGCGTCCTCAAGGGCGCGGTGATGGTGATGGCCGACTTCGCCAGGGCATTGCCCTTCCACGCACCGATGGACTGGATGGCGGTCTCGAGCTACGGTGCGAGCACCAAGTCCAGCGGTGTCGTGCAGATCCGCAAGGACCTCGACACCGACCTGAACGGCAAGCACGTGCTGATCGTCGAGGACGTCATCGATTCGGGCCTGACCCTCAGCTGGCTGCTGGAGAACTTCGGATCCCGCGGAGCCGAGTCGATCGAAGTGCTCGCCCTCCTGCGCAAGCCCGAGGCCGCGAAGGTCGTCATCGACTGCAAGTACGTCGGGTTCGACATCCCGACCGATTTCGTCGTCGGATACGGCCTCGACTACGACGAGCGCTACCGCAACCTGCGCGACGTCGCGGTGCTCGCTCCGCATGTCTACAGCTGACGACCGCGACGCGCTACGCCGTGGGTGAACGCACAGCGACCCCCTAGGGCGCGCGCGATACGCTGATCCGATCATGGATGTGAAGAAGCTCACCCGGAATCCGCTGATCTACGTCGCGCTGATCGGCGTGCTCCTGTTCGGCGGTTTCCTGCTGATCTCGAATCTGGGCGCGCCCAAGCAGATCACGACGCAGGAGGGGCTCAAGCTGCTCTCCGGCACGACGGTCACCGAGGTCGTGAACACCGACGGCGACCAGCGCGTGGACATGACGCTCTCGAAGCCCTTCAAGGGCTCGGAGGACGTGCAGTTCTACTACGTCGACGCCCGCGCCGACGAGGTGGTCGGCGCGATCAACGAGGCGGCTCCGAAGGACGGCTTCAACGACGCCGTTCCCCGCGCGACCTGGTTCGACGGCTTCCTCTCGCTCCTTCTTCCGCTGGTGCTGCTCGGCCTGCTGTTCTGGTGGCTCCTGTCGTCCATGCAGGGTGGCGGCGGCAAGGTCATGCAGTTCGGCAAGTCCAAGGCCAAGCTCGTCAACAAGGAGACCCCCACCGTCACCTTCGCCGATGTCGCCGGTGCCGACGAGGCCATCGAAGAACTCCATGAGATCAAAGAGTTCCTCCAGGACCCCGCGAAGTTCCAGGCCATCGGCGCCCGCATCCCGAAGGGCGTGCTGCTGTACGGCCCTCCCGGAACCGGCAAGACGCTCCTCGCCCGCGCCGTCGCCGGAGAGGCAGGCGCCCCGTTCTACTCCATCTCCGGTTCCGACTTCGTCGAGATGTTCGTCGGCGTCGGCGCCTCCCGCGTGCGCGACCTCTTCGGCCAGGCCAAGGAGAATGCGCCCGCCATCATCTTCATCGACGAGATCGACGCCGTCGGCCGTCACCGCGGCGCCGGTATGGGCGGCGGCAATGATGAGCGCGAGCAGACCCTCAACCAGATGCTGGTCGAGATGGACGGCTTCGACCCGAACGCGAACGTCATCGTGATCGCGGCGACCAACCGCCCCGACATCCTCGATCCCGCGCTGCTGCGCCCCGGTCGCTTCGACCGTCAGATCGGCGTGGACGCGCCCGACCTCAAGGGCCGACAGAAGATCCTCGAGGTGCACAGCAAGGGCAAGCCTCTCGCGAAGAGCGTCGACCTCGAAGTCGTCGCCCGCAAGACCCCCGGTTTCACCGGCGCGGATCTGGCCAACGTGCTCAACGAGGCCGCGCTGCTCACCGCGCGCTCGAACGCGCAGCTGGTCGACAACCGTGCTCTCGACGAGGCCATCGACCGCGTGATCGCCGGTCCGCAGCGACGCACCCGTGTGATGCGCGACAAGGAGAAGCTGATCACGGCTTACCACGAGGGCGGCCACGCGCTCGCGGCGGCGGCGATGAACTACACCGACCCCGTGACCAAGATCACGATCCTGCCCCGTGGCAAGGCTCTCGGCTACACGATGGTGCTGCCGCTGGACGACAAGTACTCGGTCACCCGAAACGAGCTCCAGGACCAGCTGACCTACGCCATGGGTGGCCGCGTCGCGGAGGAGATCGTGTTCCACGACCCCACCACAGGTGCCTCGAACGACATCGAGAAGGCGACCTCGATCGCGCGCAAGATGGTCATCGAGTACGGCATGACCACGCAGGTCGGACCGGTCAAGCTGGGCACCGAGGGCGGCGACATGTTCGTCGCACGCGACATGGGACGCGGTCGCGAGTATTCGGAGAAGGTCGCGGAGCGGGTCGACGCCGAGGTGCGTGCCCTCATCGAACAGGCGCACAACGAGGCGTACGAGGTCATCAGCGAGAACCGCGACATCCTCGACAAGCTCGCTTTGGCGCTGCTCGAGGAGGAGACCCTCGACCACAACCAGATCGCGGAGATCTTCACCGAGATCAAGAAGCTTCCCGAGCGCCCGCTGTGGCTGTCGAGCGAAGGGCGCCCGGTGTCCGAGCGTCCTCCGATCGAGGTGCCGAAGAAGGACGTCTCGCTTGCGGCATCCGTGGAGGCTCCGGCCGGAACGCCGCGCACGCAGCAGGGTTCGGCGGGAGCCGGGCACCCGCGGCCCGCGACGGCGTGACGTGACCGTCGACAGGCAGCGCGTCGAGCGGCTCACGAGGGAGCTGCTCGAAGCGATCGGCGAGGACCCGGACCGGCCAGGGCTGAAACAG
Source organism: Microbacterium sp. TPU 3598 (assembly GCF_002356155.1). Taxonomy (NCBI): domain Bacteria; kingdom Bacillati; phylum Actinomycetota; class Actinomycetes; order Micrococcales; family Microbacteriaceae; genus Microbacterium; species Microbacterium sp. TPU 3598. The sequence goes on from NZ_AP017975.1 coordinate 721,936, forward strand.
ACCCCGATGCGGATGGGCGAGCTGTACTCCGAGTTCTTCTCGGGCGTCGGCGAAGACCCGGCCGAGCCGCTCGCGCGCACCATCAGCGTCTCCCGCGGCCCCGCACCGGATACCCTGCCCTCCGGCGCCGTGTTGCTGCGCGACATCCGCTTCCGCTCCGTCTGCGAGCACCATCTGCTGCCCTTCGCCGGTCATGCGCATATCGCCTACCTCCCCGGGGAGCAGGTCGTGGGGCTCGGAGCGCTCGTGCGCGTCGTCGAGATCCTCGCGGCGCGTCCTCAAGTGCAGGAGCGCCTCGGGGAGCAGATCGCCGACACGATCGCAGAGCACCTCGACACCCGCGGGGTGCTGGTCGTGCTCGATGCGGCACACGGGTGCGTCACGATGCGCGGCGGGCGGCAGACCGAGGCATCGACGCTCACCATCGCGGCGCGCGGAGAGTACACGGACGCCCCCGCCCGAGCGGAGCTCATCACCCTGATCGGCGCGTCGGTGCCTCTCGGGGGTGCGGCGCGCTGATGACCGGGATCTGGGGCATCGTCAACGTGACACCCGATTCGTTCAGCGACGGCGGACGCTATCTCGACGTCGATCGCGCGGTCGCCCACGGGCTGCGACTGCGAGCCGAGGGTGCGGCTGTGCTCGATGTGGGCGGAGAATCGACCAGGCCGGGCGCCGACCGCGTCGGCGACGAGGTCGAACAGCAGCGCGTCATCCCCGTGATCGAACAGCTCGCTGCCGCGGGTGTTCCCGTGAGCATCGACACGCTCAGCGCATCGACGGCGGCTGCGGCCGTGCGGGCGGGCGCCAGGATCGTGAACGACGTCTCCGGAGGGCTCGCCGATCCCGAGATGCGCGCGGCCGTCGCGGAGTCCGGGGCCGATTTCGCGATCGGTCATTGGCGTGGCTTCTCCGCGGACATGTACGCGAACGCCGAGTACCGTCGCGTCGCCCGTGAGGTCGCGGGGGAGCTGCAGGAGCGCATCGGCGAGGCGGCGGCCTCCGGAATCGCCCCATCGCGCCTGATCGTCGACCCGGGTATCGGGTTCGCCAAGGCGGGCGCGCAGAACTGGGAGGTGCTGCGGGGGCTCGACGAGATCGTCGCCCTCGGGCCGCGCGTGCTCATCGGCACATCGCGCAAGCGGTTCCTCGCCGAAGTACTGCGCCAGGAAGCCGAGAGCGACGGTGACGTGTCGGAGTCTCGACGCGACCTCGCTACCGCTGTGACCAGTGCTCTCGCGGTCAGGGCCGGAGCCTGGGCCGTGCGTGTGCATGATGTGGCGAGCACGCGCGACGCCCTCGCGATCGCGCACGCCTGGGAAGGCTGAGGGCGCATCGGGGTGGCCCCGTACGCTAGAAGCATGGAGTCCCTCGACGAGATCGTCCTCACCGGTCTGACCGTCTTCGGCCGTCATGGTGTCTTCGAGCACGAACGCCGCGACGGGCAGGAGTTCACGATCGATCTTCGTCTGCGGTTGTCGCTCGCGCAGGCTGCCGTCTCCGACGAAGTGAGGGACACCGTGCACTACGGAGAGCTCGCCGAGAAGGTGGCTGCGGTCGTGGCCGGGGAACCGGTGAACCTGATCGAGACGCTCGCCGAGAGGATCGCCGCCGTCGGTCTCGAAGACCGTCGGGTGCAGGACGTCGCCGTGACCGTGCACAAGCCGCACGCGCCGATCGCTCTGGACTTCACCGATGTGGCGGTCACCGTGCATCGCCGCCGAACGCCTGACGCGCTGGAGGACACGACCGTATGAGCCGCAACCTCGCGAACCCGCCCGACATGCCCGCGCCTCGTCCCGGACGTCCGGAGACCACCGCGGTCGTCGCCCTCGGCGCGAACCTCGGCGACCGCCACGACACGATCAGGGCGGCCGCCGAGAGGATCGCGCGGCTCCCGCTGGTCAGCGAGGTGCGCCTCTCCCGGTTGTTCGAGACCGTCGCCCTCCGGCTCGACGGGCCCGATCCCGAGGCACCCGGCTACGTCAACGCCGTGGCTCTGGTGACCACGCGCCTCGCTCCCGAGATCCTTCTCGGGATGCTGCACGCCATCGAGGACGAGAACGGCCGAGAGCGACGGGAGCGCTGGGGCGACCGCACGCTCGACCTCGACCTGATCGCGTACGGCGAGATCATCTCCGACGAACCGCGTCTGCAGCTGCCGCATCCGCGCGCTGCCGAACGCCTCTTCGTGCTCGAACCGTGGCTGGATGTCGACCAGGACGCGGTGCTGCTCGGCCGGGGCAGAGTCGCCGACCTCGTGGCGGAACTGCGGGCCCGGAGCGAGGGATGAGACGCACCTCTGCGGGCGTGCTCGTCGTCCTCGCACTGCTCGCCGGCGGAGGCGGGTTCCTGCTCGATCACCTGTTGACGGCATCGGGACGTGTCACGTTCACGCCCTCGCTCCTGCTTCCGGTGCTCCTCCTGCTGATCGCCGCAGCCTCCCTCGGGGTCGCATGGCCGGTGCGGCGCAGCGTGCGGTCGGGCATCCGCATCGATCCCTTCCGCGCACTCAGAGCGGCGACACTCGCGCGGGCCTCGAGTCTGCTCGGCGCCATCATGGCGGGGTTCGGAGCCGGGCTGCTCGTGTTCCTCCTGTCACGTCCCGTCATTCCGCAGGTAGGGTCGACTGTGGCCATGCTGGCCCTGATCGGAAGCGCGATCGTCCTCGTGATCGCCGCGCTCGTCGCCGAGCAGTTCTGCACCCTGCCGAAGGATCCTGATGACTCAGAACCCAGAGACCGCGCCCCTGAACCCGGCGGAGGGCACTGACCTCGACGCCCTCGACAGGGGGACGTACACCCAGCTGCGCACGGTACGCAACGAGGCCCGCCTCGAACTCGACGGCACGTGGCACCAGATCTCGCCGCGCTATGTCGTGTCGCAGATCGTGCAGAACGTGATCTTCATCGCGATCGTCGCGATCGCCGCCGTCGTGCTGAACGTGGTGCTGAATCAGCAGTGGGTGTGGATCCCCGCCGGGATCATCCTGCTCATCACCGTGTTCGCCCTCATCATCCTCCCGCGCCAGGCGAAGGCGATCGGCTACATGCTCCGCGCCGACGACATCGTCTTCCGCAAGGGCATCCTGTGGCAGCGCATGATCGCTGTCCCCTACGGTCGCATGCAGCTGGTCGACATCACGCAGGGGCCGCTCGACCGCGCGTTCGGCATCGCCCAGCTCAAGATGGTCACGGCCGCCGCGACGACCGGCGTGCAGATCCCCGGTCTGACGCAGGGCGCGGCCGAGGCGCTGCGCGACACCCTCATCCAGGTCGCCGAGACCCGTCGGACCGGCCTGTGAGCGAGCAGCAGCCCCCTTTCGCGCCGAGCGCGCCCCTGCCCGTCGAGGAGGGTTCCACGACGCTCGCGAACGGTGAGTGGCACCGCATGCACCCCCTCACCCCGCTCTTCAAGGGCGGGCTCGCGCTGATCATCATCGCGGGTATCGTCATCGCGAACATGCGGGATCGCCTGATCACCTGGGCCGTGGGCATCTTCACGCCCGAAGAAGCGCACTACGGCGACTACGCCGGTGCCGATCCTGTCGACTGGGTGCTCTCGAACAACCTGATCCTGGTCGCGCTCCTCAGCGTGCTCGGGCTCGTGATCGTGCTGGTGCTGATCTTCTGGTTCGTCTGGCGCTTCCAGCAGTTCCGGATCACCGGCGATCACGTCGAGGTCCGCAAGGGAATCATCTTCCGCTCCCACCGCCGCGCACCTCTCGACCGCGTGCAGGGCGTGAACCTGACACGCCCGTTCCCCGCCCGCATCATCGGTCTCGCGAAGCTCGAGGTGGTCGGAGCCGGCAACGACGCGAACGTCGAGCTCGAATACCTCGCGACGCCCCGCGCAGAGTCGGTGCGTGCCGACATCCTGCGTCTGGCATCGGGTGCTCGTGCGGCGCGCGACGCCGCGCTGAACCCGGCGGCAACGTCGGCCGCGCCCGGTCCGACATCCGCCCGGGCGCAGCTGGTCGGTTCGATGAACGCGGGTGTCAACGGCCTCATCTCCGGCGTCGACCTCGCCGATGTCGTCCCCGAGAGCGTCGTGAAGATCCCGACCGGCCGGCTTGTGGGCTCGCAGCTGATCTCCGGGCTGCTGTGGTTCGTCTTCTTCGGAGCGATCTTCGCGATCGCGATCGGCAGCGCGTTGATCGGGATGCTGGCCGATGGCAACTCGGATGGAGGTTTCGTCCTCCTCGGGCTGGGTCTCGGCATGGGCGTCCCCATGGTCATCGCCGTGGTCGGTATCACCTGGGCGCAGATCTCGAAGTCGCTGCGCTACTCGATCGCTCCGACTCCTGACGGCGTGCGCATCACCTACGGTCTTCTCACGACCGTGACCGAGACGCTCCCGCCGGGACGCATCTTCGCGGTGGAGGTGTCGCAGTCGCTGCTGTGGCGCCCGTTCGGGTGGTGGACGATCAAGATCAACCGTATGAGCGGCAAGAGCGCAGCCCAGCAGTCGTCGGGAAGCGGACAGCAGTTCAACGTGGTGCTGCCCGTCGGCAAACGCGCCGATGTCGAACGCGTGCTCGCGCTGGTGCTCCCCGACGTTCCTGGGGAGAGCATCCCGTTCCTCTGGGATCAGGGCGTCGTGGGTCCCGCCGATGGCGACGCGTATCGGACGATGCCACGGCGTGCAGCGTGGCGGCGTCCGTTCTCCTGGAAGCGACACGGCTACCTCGTCGCCGACTTCGGTCTGCTGCTGCGCCGCGGAAACGTCTGGCGCAAGCTCGCCGTGTTCCCGCTGGCACGTCTGCAGGGGGTCTCGCTCAGCCAGGGACCGATCGACCGGCACCAGCGGGTTTCCGGCGCACAGGTGCACACGGTCCCCGGGCCGATCACCGGGTACCTCTCGGGTCTCGAACGTGCCGATGCGCTGGCTCTGGTCGACGAGGTCAGCCGCGCGGCAGCGGAGGCGGCGTCTCGCGACACCACCCACCGCTGGAGTGCGCACGCGACGGAGATTCCCGTCGCAGCGCCTCCGGCCCCGCCGGCGTACACCGGCCCGCCGCCGGTCTTCCCCGTCCCCGGACAGGCAGGGCCGCCCGCCCCGCCCGTATCGCCGCCTGCACCACCGGTCGCTCCGCCGTCGCCCCCGGTGCTTCCGGTGCTTCCGCCGGCATCTCCGGTGGGACCGCCTTCGGGTGTACCGGCTGCTCCGCCGGCGCCCCCGGTGCTTCCGCCGGTCGGACCGCCCGCGGCTCCACCGGCAGCACCCGCGGAGAACGCTCCGGAGGGTCCACAGGTGCCTCCGAACGTCCCGGCTGCTCCGCCGGCAGCTCCTCCCGCACCCCCGCTGCTCCGGCGGACGAGGCGCGACGATGGCGCGTGACGGACGCCTCGGCGTCGGCATCATCGGGGCAGGGCGCGTAGGGCCGGTCGTCGGGGCGGCGCTCGGCGGTGCAGGACATGCCGTGATCGGGATCACCAGCGGATCCGACGACGAACGCGCCTCGGCCGTGCTGCCGGACGTGCCGGTTCTCGATGCCCTGGAGGTCGTGCGTCGCGCCGAGCTCGTGATCATCGCGGTACCCAGCGAGCAGCTGCCGTCGCTCGTCGCGGGCATCGCCGAGGTGGGCGGCTGGCAGATCGGCCAGCTCGTGCTGCACACCGACCCCGGCTACGGCATCGACGTGCTGCGCCCGGCAGCCGAACGCGGGGCGATCCCCCTCGCCGTGCATCCCGCGATCACCTTCACAGGGACGTCGATCGACCTTCGGCAGCTGCATGCCGGGTTCGCCGCGGTGACCGCTCCGGTCGCCGTGCTGCCGATCGCCCAGGCCCTCGCCGTGGAGATGGGGTGCGAGCCCGTCGTGATCGCGGAGGCGGATCGCGCGGCCTACGCCGATGCGATCGCGACAGCCACCGAGTTCTCGCGGTCGATCATCGGACAGTCGACCGCGCGACTACGGGAGATCGGCGTGGAGAACCCCGGCGGCTACCTCTCGGCGTTGGTGCAGTCGACCGTCGAGCGCGCGCTGCGCGAAGCCTCCGACGCGCCCCGCTGATCTGAAGCTTCCGCGGCGGTACCCCGGATGCGGGCGCCAGTGGGACTCACCGTCCGCCGGAGAAGCCGCCGCCTCCGCCGCCTCCGGAGAACCCGCCGCCGAATGACCCTCCGGCACTCGACGAAGAGCCCGCCGAGGGGGCCGAGTACGTCGCGGCGGAGTGCGACGATGCCACGAACGAGGCGAGCTGCGTCCGGAGTGCGAACGATGCCGGGTCGCCGATCCAGGATGCGCCGCGCTCCGCATTCGCGTAGGCCTTCTCGAGCACATCACCCCACTCGCGTTCCATCCCGAACAGGATCGCGTAGGGGAGAAGCCGTTCGTACACGTGGATGACGTCGGCGGTGCCGTCGGCGCGACGTTCGGCTCCGGTGTACGACTGGAGCATGCGCAGGCGATCGGCGTCGGCGACCCGGATGAACTCCTTCACTCCCTGCAGATACTCGTAGGTGCGTGCGCCTTCGACGGTGAGCACCGTGTGCTTCGAGAACGGATAGACGCTGGAGAGCAGCACGAGGAAAGCCCCGATGGAGATCACGACGAGTGCAGGGATCGCGGACAGGCGTCCGCTGGCGGCGCTCCAGATCCCGAACGCCAAGCCGGCGACGGCGAGGCCGATCGCACACCACTGCAGGATCACAGCACTTCGACTGCGTGCCATCTCGGTGAGTCCGCGGCTCTGCGCCTCGGTCGTGCCTCTGTGCTGGAGCGCCGTCATCCGCGCTGCGAAGGCTTCGTCGGCGGCGGGGAGATCGACCACCCCGTCGGCGTCCGCATCGAGGAAGAGCGCTTCGAGGGCGTCGACGTCGAGCTGGTCGGGGCTGTGTGCCTCGCCGAGACGACGAACGCGCGGCTCGTCTTCCTCCGTCCCCTCTTCGATGCGCAGCATGCCGCGGACGGCGAGGTGCACGATCTCGGACGGGATCACGTCTTCTGCCCCGGGAACGACGGCAGCGGCGAGCAGCGGGGGCAGCGAGTCCGGCACGTCGTACTGGGCGACCACGATGCCGGTAGCGGCTCGCCGTCTGCGCGCGAAGGCCGACACCGCCACCCAGCTGCCGGCGGCGAGTCCGAGAGCGCCGACCGCGGCGGCGATCGGTGCGACGTCGGCGACCGGATCCGGTGTGCGGGCGAGCGGCTGCGTGGCCGTGCCCGGTTCGAAACCGATGGCCACCGTCACCCCGTCGCCGGCGGGACGAGACCCCGATCCGACACGGAAGGTCGCGCCGCGGCCGTCGGTGGTCGGACCCTCCAGCTCGCACTCCTCCTTCGAGCCGGGAGGGCCGGTGTAGCAGCGGGTGGCGCCGTCGAGTGCGCTGCTCATCGCAGGATCGAACACGATCTCGGCGCGGAACCGGTCGATGGGCTGCGTGCTGTCGAGGGGGAGCAGGTCCCAGTAGAACTCGTCTGCCGGGGGAGCGGACGAATCCTCGGAACGATCGGTCGCGAGGATCACGTCGCGCATCTCGTACTCGATGACGTAGGTGGTGAGACCCCGCACGAAGTCGTCGTCGTTACCCGTCAGCACGTAGAGGAGCCCGTCCTCCTCGTCCGTCTCGTAGGGCACGTCCGCCCCGTTGCCGTCGGTGACGGACAGGATCGTCGTCTCGATGCTCGCCCCTTCGTATGAAGTCGCGAGTCCGCGGACGATGCCGCGATTCTGGTCGACGTCGGGGAAGTGGGCCACGAGGGTCTCCGTCACGCGCATGCGGGCGCGGCCCTCGTCGTCGAGACCGATCTCGTAGACGGCATCCCACGAGCTGTAGGAGAAATCGTCGACATCGGTGGGGACGTCCGCGGGCCGGGGCGCAGCCAGGTGCGACGCGGGCCCGTCGGACGCGGCCTGCGCGGCGGCAGGGGCGAGGACCGCCACCATCGCGAGGGAGAGGGCAGCGAACGCGCGGAGGATCCGTGTGTGGGCCATTCTTCGAGGCTACCCAGCGTGCGCCAAGCAGCGGGATGCCGCCTCGGTAAACTGGGAGGGACTTCCAAGGAGCCCCCCACATGACTGACGCGTCCGCCGCGCCCGAATCGGCCTCGACCGACCCTTCCCTCGAAGAGGACGTCCACGAGCAGAAGGCCGTGCGCCTCGCCAAGCGCGAGCGCCTGATCGAGAAGCGGGCGGATGCGGGCGGCGGGGCGTTCCCGGTCGCCGTTCCCGTCACGCACACGATTCCCGCGCTGCGCGCCGAGTACGGCGAGCTCGAGGCCGGTGCCGAAACCGGTGTCATCGTCGGAGTCGCGGGTCGTGTGGTGTTCAGTCGCAACACCGGCAAGCTCTGCTTCGCCACTCTGCAGGCGGGTGACGGCTCGCGCATCCAGGCCATGATCTCCCTGGCGAACGTCGGCGAGGAGTCGCTGGCCGACTGGAAGGAGTACGTCGATCTGGGGGACCACGTCTTCGTGCACGGTGAAGTCATCTCCAGTCGCCGCGGCGAGCTGTCGATCATGGCGGACGACTGGACGATCGCGGCGAAGGCGATCCTGCCGCTCCCCAATGCCTACTCCGAACTCAGCGAGGAGGGCCGCGTACGCAGCCGCTACCTCGACCTGATCGTGCGCGAGCAGGCGCGCACGACGGTCCGCGCGCGCGCCGCCGTGAATGCGAGCCTGCGTTCGACCTTCACCAGCCATGACTACCTCGAGGTGGAGACCCCGATGCTGCAGGTGCAGCACGGCGGGGCCTCTGCCCGCCCGTTCATCACGCACTCGAACGCGTTCGACACCGAGCTGTACCTGCGCATCGCACCCGAGCTGTACCTCAAGCGCGCTGTCGTCGGCGGGATCGAGCGCGTCTACGAGATCAACCGGAACTTCCGCAACGAGGGAGCCGACTCTACACACAGCCCCGAGTTCGCGATGCTCGAGGCCTACCAGGCGTACGGCGACTACAACCAGATGGCCGCCCTCACACAGGAGCTCGTGCAGAACGCGGCGATCGCGGTCGCCGGCTCCACGACCGTGACCTGGGCCGACGGTACCGAGTATGAGCTCGGCGGCGAGTGGGACCGCATCTCGATGTACGAGTCGCTGTCGGCCGCATCCGGGCGCACCACCACTCCGCAGGACTCGGTCGAAGACCTGATCGCGTTCGCCGAGGCCAACGACGTCGATCTGCCTCCGCAGGCCACTCACGGCAAGCTCGTCGAGGAGCTGTGGGAGCATTTCGTGAAGGGCGACCTCGTCCGCCCCACGTTCGTGATGGATTTCCCCGTCGATACGTCGCCCCTGGTCCGTGAACACCGCTCGATCGCGGGTGTCGTGGAGAAGTGGGATCTGTACATCCGTGGCTTCGAGCTGGCGACCGGGTACTCCGAACTGGTCGACCCCGTGATCCAACGCGAGCGCTTCGTGGAACAGGCCAAACTCGCCGCACGCGGTGACGTCGAGGCGATGCCGGTCGACGAAGAGTTCCTGCGGGCCCTCGAGCACGGCATGCCGCCGTCCGGAGGAATGGGCATGGGGATCGACCGCCTGCTGATGGCGATCACCGGCCTGGGCATTCGTGAGACCATCCTGTTCCCCCTGGTCAAGTAACACGATCACCGACGGTCACTGCGCCGAGTGGCGACGGAACGCCCACTCCGGGAGCATCGCTCCGCCGATCATGGTCTCCAGGAGCGCGGCCAGTGAATAGTGCGGGTCGATCTCTCGCACCATCTCGAGGTATCGGCCCGCGTGGCTGGCGCGTCCCAGAGCCCATGACAACCACGCCGCCACGGTGAGGGGTGCGGATCGCGAGAGCCTCGGAGCCCGTGCCGCCGCTTCGCGTGCGGCGGTGAGAGCGCGTCGGAGGCGGTCGGTGTCGGGAGTGGGGCCGCGCCCGAGGAACACCTCGCCCACCTCGTCGGGGATCATCACCCCGGATTCGGCGTACGCGGTCTGTGCAGCGAGGGTGCGCACGCCGCCTGCCAGGTCGGTCGCCCACTGAGCGATGGCGACGTCCCGCAAAAGGGGCTGCCCGAGGCACCACAGCAGCGTGGCCGTCGCGAACGGGGGCAGAGCCTCGGGTGCCGCCAGCACCGACTCGTAGAAGGCCGGAACGTCGTCGAGCAGGACGAGCGCGGCGATGAGCCGCGGATCATCCCGACTCGTCAGTCGACCTCGACCCTTCCGATCGAGGAACGCCGCGAGTTCGATCGACGCGGTCCCCACACGTTCCTTCTCGGCGAGGTCGACGTGCGGGAGATCCGCCCCGACGCTCTGGTCTCCGGACACGTCGGTCGACAGCGGTAGATCGGCGGGAGTGCGGATCTGCGCCAACGGCCCCAGCTCGGGCTCCTCGTCGAGGTAGCTCGACCACCCGGAGGGGGTCACGCAGAGAGCGTCGACGATGCGGAGGCCCGCCTCCTCTGCGCACCCCAACAGCTCGTCGACGGCGACCGCGTGGGGGAGGACGAGACCGTCTCGCGTCGGGTGCGACTCCTCATCGGTGTAGACGACGACCGCGACGGCATCCGTCGCTGTGACGCGGGCGACGAGGCCGACGGCGGCGTCGGCATAGACCTCGAGGTCAGCCTTCTCCTGCGGGAGATCGAGACGCATGGCTCCGTCGGTGCGGCTGCCTCGGAAAGGGAGGAGCACGATGCTCCGACGGGGCGTGAAGCCCGCGAGGGACGGGACGATGCCGAGGAAAGCGGCGGAATCGGAGGCTCGGAGAACTGTTGTCATCCCGAGAGTGTCGTCGAGGGCGAAGCCCGCCGAGCGCGAAAGAGGACCCTGTGGACGGAGTTCCTGTGAACGCCGAAATGTGCACGAACAGTGGCTCGCGTACCATGGGGTGATGGACAACTTCTGGCTCGCCGCGGCATGGTCGCTTCTGCCGACCGTCGGAGTGAGCATCGTGTTCTTCCTCGTGGTCCGCGGCATCCTCCGCTTCGACCGGACCGAGCGCAAGGTGCACGCGCAGATCGAGGCTGAGGAGCGCGCCGCGCGAGGCCTCCCGCCGCGCGCCTGAGTCCGACCCATCGGCTACTGTGAAGCCAGCGCACCTGTTCGGGTGCGCCTCGGCTGGGATGGTCACTGCGGTGGCGAGGGGGCACGATGACTGCGGAGACCTGGGGATGGTGGATCGCCGCCTTCCTCGTGGTGCTCGACATCATCATCCGTGTCACGGCCATCATCGTCATCCCCCGCAACAGGCGTCCCACGGCGGCGATGGCATGGCTGCTGGCCGTGTTCTTCATACCGTTCGTCGGTGTCTTCCTGTTCCTCGTGATCGGCAACCCGCGCCTTCCCCGCGCGCGTCGGCGCAAACAGGATCAGATCAACGAGTACATCGCCGAGACCAGCGAGCACCTGCATTTCGGCACGCTCCGCCCGAACGCACCCGCGTGGTTCGGGCCGATCGTGCAGATGAATCAGAAGCTCGGCGCCCTCCCGCTCTCGGGCGACAACGGCGCCCACCTCATCTCGGACTACCAGGAGTCCCTCGATGAGATGGCGCAGGCGATCCGCACGGCGCAGGAGTATGTGCACGTCGAGTTCTACATCCTGCAGTCCGACACGTCGACCGACAACTTCTTCCGGGCGCTGGAAGAGGTCTGCGCCCGCGGTGTCGAGGTCCGCGTGCTCCTGGACCACTGGGCCAACCGCGGCAAGCCCCGCTACAAGCAGACCATCGCGCGCCTCAATGCGATGGGCGCCGACTGGCATCTGATGCTCCCGGTGCAGCCGCTCAAGGGCAAGATGCAGCGCCCCGATCTGCGCAACCACCGCAAGCTCCTCGTCGTCGACGGCAACATCGCGTTCCTCGGATCGCAGAACATCACCGATTCGACCTACAACCTGCCGAAGAACATCAAGCGCGGTCTGCACTGGGTCGACCTGATGGTGCGTCTGGACGGCCCGGTCGTGCTGAGCGTGAACGCGATCTTCGTCGCGGACTGGTACAGCGAGACCGACACCGTCCTCGAGGGCATCGACATCGCTCACGCGAACATCGGCTCCGGTGACCTCGACTGCCAGGTCGTCCCGTCCGGTCCCGGTTTCGAGGTCGAGAACAACCTCCGGCTCTTCCTCAGCCTGCTCTATGCGGCGAAGAAGAAGATCATGATCGTCAGCCCCTACTTCGTCCCGGACGAGGCGCTGCTGCTCGCGGTCACCGCGGCCGTGGACCGCGGCGTGCACGTCGAGCTGTTCGTGTCGGAAGAGGGCGACCAGGCGATGGTGTACCACGCCCAGCGCAGCTACTACGAGGTGCTGCTCAAGGCCGGAGTCCGCATCTGGATGTATCGCAAGCCGTACATCCTGCACACCAAGACGCTGACCATCGACGATGAGGTCGCCGTGATCGGATCGAGCAACATGGACATGCGCTCCTTCGGTCTGAACCTCGAGGTCTCGATGCTGGTGCGAGGCGAGGAGTTCGTCGCCGAGATGCGCGAGGTCGAAGACAAGTACCGCTCGCTCAGCCGAGAGCTGACGCTGGAGGAGTGGATGCAGCAGCCGCTTCGTTCGACGGTGCTCGACAACCTCGCCCGCCTCACCTCCGCGCTGCAGTAGGCGACGCAGGCTATCCGCACGAACTTCGTGAGGGCTACCCTGTGACCATGACCTCCGCACTTCGTCCTCTCGTTTCCGTCATGGGCGTCGTCGCCGCTGCGCTCCTCATCGCAGGGTGCACTGCCGGTCCGGGCGCGCAGACGCCGACCAGCTCTCCAGCCCCGAGCGCCGGCGGCATCGACGATCAGAACGACGTCGAGGGTGCACTGCTCGACGAAGGACGCATGTTCGCCGTCATCACGGTGGGCTCCTCCACCTGCGTGCCGCAGGTCGACCAGGTCACCGCGGAAGGACAGACCGTGACCGTCACCCTCGTCGACGCGGAGGGCGAGGCTTCGAAGCCCTGCACGAAGGATCTCGCGCCGCGCGCGAGCCTGGGCACGCTGCCGGAAGGCGTGGACCCGAAGGCCGACATCACCATGAACGTCACCTACGGTGACATCACCGACGATGTGGACCTCGACGGCGATCCGGCGGCGACGGGTACGCCGGGGACGCCCACCGAGTATCTGCCATCGGCCGGCTGGTTCGACGACGGCGGCCTCGTTCTGCTGACCTGGGGATCCTCGTCCTGCCCGCCGGTCGTCGACACACTGGAGGGCTCGGGGAATGTCGGGACCGCGACGTTCGTGACCGACGCGAACCAGGTGTGCACGATGGACATGGGACCGCGTGCGACCATCCTCTCGTTCGGCGATGACACGGTCGACGACGAGGCGGCCTTCACTCTGACCCTCGTCGGCGGCGGGCTCGACGGCACGGTCGAGGTCCGCTGAGCGTCAGGGGCCGCGGCTCTCAGAGGATGTGCACCGGGTGGCCTGACGGCAGTGCCAGGAGCAGAGCCCCAGGATCAGCCCAGCAGGTGATGCGCACCGCTTCACCGAACTCGTCGCCGTCGAGTTCGATCGGGATGGGATCGGGTGCTGCGGCTTCGGCGGCGGCACCGTGGAAGTAGTGCACTGAGGCGTTCTTGCCGCGGTGCTCGAGTACCCGGCGTCCGGCGCGGAAGCGGCGGAGCACGGAGTTGTCCCACCAGATCTTCCGCCAGACCCCGAACCAGCCGAACATGCCGGTCGGCTGGATGACGGCGACGTCGAGGGCGGCGTCGGTGATCGATGCGTCGGGGATCAGGGAGATGCCGGCGGGGAGAGTGCCGCAGTTCGCGAAGAGCAGGCTGTACGCGCGGTGCGAGTGCAGGCGTCCGTCATCGACCTGGTAGACGGCCCGGAACGGCTTCGCGCGCGGCAGTGAGCGGGCGGCACCGTCGACGTACGCGATCCATCCCACGGACTTCTTCAGGTCGGATCGGGTGTTCGCGATCATGTCGGCGTCGAGCCCCATGCCCGCCAGCACCACGAAGGCGTGTTGGGCCTCCTCGCCGTCTTCTCGTGTGAGGCGGGCCCAGCCGATGTCGATCGGATGCCGGAAGTCGCCGAGCGCGGCGCGGATCATCTCGGTCGGGTCACCGAGGGGGAGGCCGAGATTGCGGGCCAGCAGGTTTCCGGTGCCGCTGGGCAGGATCGCCAACGGCACCCCGCTGTTCGCGATCGCCTCGGACACCGCCCGCACCGTGCCATCGCCGCCGGCGACCAGCACGACGTCCACCCCGCGCTCCAGAGCCTGCGCAGTGGCAAGCTGCCCGGCATCCTCGATCGTCGTGGGATAGAACGCCGGATGCGCCCATCCTGCTTCGCGCGAGAGGTCGCGCACTGTGGCGCGGAGATGCTTGCCGTCGACCTTGATGGGGTTGTAGACGAGCGCCGCCTGTCGCTGGACGGGTGCGCTGGATGTCATGGCGCTACTCTAAACCGGGAAAGACCCGCCCCGTCGATCCGGAGCAGGTGACTCCTGGCGGTCCGCGCATCCGGCGCGCCCGGGCGTTCACCGTAGACTTGGTGGATGATCGACCTCGCACTCCTCCGCGAAAACCCGGAGATCGTCCGCCGTTCGCAGACTGCTCGTGGAAACGACCAGAGCACCGTCGACGTCGCTCTCGAGGCCGATCGATCGCGCAGGTCCGCGCTGTCCGCTTTCGAAGAGCTGCGCGCCGAGCAGAACGCCTTCGGCAAGCAGGTCGCGAAGGCCCCCAAGGAGGAGAAGGCGGCGCTGGTCGCGCAGGCGAAAGACCTCGCGGAGCGTGTCAAGCAGGCTCAGCATGCGGCGAACGAGGCTGCGGACGCAGCGGCAGCCGCACTCGCTCGAATCGAGAACGTGGTGATCGACGGTGTCCCCGCCGGCGGCGAGGCGGACTTCGTCGAGCTGCGTCGTGTCGGCGACGTGCCGGCTTTCGATTTCGAGCCGAAGGACCACCTCGAGCTCGGTGAACTCCTCGGTGCGATCGATATGGAACGCGGCGCCAAGGTATCGGGCGCCCGTTTCTACTTCCTGCGCGGCATCGGCGCGCGCCTCGAGATCGCGTTGATGAACCTGGCGCTCGACAAAGCGCTGCAGAACGGATTCGTGCCGCTGATCACCCCGACGCTCGTTCGTCCGGAGATCATGCAGGGCACCGGGTTCCTCGGCGAGCACGCCGACGAGGTCTACCACCTCGACAAGGATGACGACCTGTACCTGGTGGGCACCAGCGAGGTCGCCCTCGCCGGCTACCACAAAGACGAGATCGTCGACCTGTCCGATGGTGCCCTCCGTTATGCCGGCTGGTCGACCTGCTACCGGCGAGAGGCCGGATCGCATGGCAAGGACACCCGCGGCATCATCCGCGTGCACCAGTTCAACAAGCTCGAGATGTTCGTCTACACGACCGCGGAAGAGGCGGAAGCCGAGCACCTGCGCCTCGTCGCGCTGCAGGAGGAGATGCTGACCTCGCTCGGCCTCGCCTATCGCGTGATCGACGTCGCGGCCGGAGACCTCGGATCGAGCGCGGCACGCAAGTACGACATCGAGGCGTGGGTCCCCACGCAGGGCGCGTTCCGTGAACTCACCTCGACCTCGAACTGCACGACCTATCAGGCGCGACGGCTCGACGTGCGTCACCGCCCGGCCGTCGACGCGGCCGATCCCGCGGGCCAGGGCACGGCCAAGACGCAGCACGTGGCCACCCTGAACGGCACTCTCGCCACCACCCGCTGGATCGTCGCCCTGCTCGAGACGCACCAGCAGGCCGACGGCTCGGTGCGCGTGCCGGAGGTTCTGCGGCCGTATCTCGGCGGCCTCGAAGTGATCGAGCCCCTCGCGGCCGGGCGGGCCGCCCGATGACAGGACCCTGGCTGGTCGGCCTCGACGTCGACGGGACGATCCTGCTGCAGGACGAGACGATGAGCCCCGGCGTTCCGGAAGCCATCGCTCGGGTGCGCGACGGAGGGAACGTCGTCACCATCGCCACAGGGCGCAGTTGGATGGCCACGCGACGCTATGTCGAGGAGCTCGGCCTGACCGCCGACTACGTGGTGTGCTCCAACGGCGCGGTGACGATGCGGCGCTCCGGCGACGACTGGGAGCGCTGGAACGTCGAGACCTTCGATCCGACCCCGGTCCTCGGTCTGCTGCGCGAGCGTCTTCCCGATGCCCGATACATGGTCGAACTCGCCTCGGGCCAGCGACTGTTCACCGAGCAGCTCGACGACTGGACTCTCGACGGCGGCCGGCAGGTCGACTTCGACGAGCTCGGGGAGCTCCCCGTCTCGCGCATCGTCGTCGTCTCTCCCGGTCACGACGAAGAGGACTTCCACCGTCTGGTGGCGGATGCCGGTCTCAACGAGGTGTCCTACGCGATCGGGTGGACCGCGTGGCTCGACATCGCACCGCAGGGTGTCGACAAGGGCACGGCGTTGGAACAGGTGCGCACGGAACTCGGGCTCGACGAGGGCCGCATCTTCGTCGCCGGCGACGGACGCAACGACATCGGGATGTTCGGCTGGGCCCGCTCGCTCGGCGGACGAGCGGTGGCGATGGGGCAGGCCCCCGACGTGGTGAAGGAAGCGGCGGGCGAGGTCACCGCAGATGTCGTCGACGGCGGCCTCGCGCGGGCTCTCGACACGCTTCCAGCCCCCGCCCAGGTCAGCGCAGGAGAATAGAACTCGGCTAGACTCACGCCTGGTCGACAGAAGCATCTGTCGGGAGGGTTGTCCGAGCGGCCGATGGAGCTGGTCTTGAAAACCAGTGGGCAGAGATGTCTCGTGGGTTCGAATCCCACACCCTCCGCATGTGAGCACGGTGCCCCCGCACCGGCGCTTGATCCGAAAGGACCCGAGTGAGCCAGAACACCCGACGCCGTCACACGATCGCGCGCCATGGTCAGCTGGGCACTCCTGGCACCGTCGGCCAGCTGTTGAAGTTCATCGCGATCGGTCTCGCGGTGGTGCTGGTGAGCGGACTCGGGGTCGGTGCCTACGTCTTCTACGATCTCACGAGCACGGTCTCGGCGAACGCGGTCGAGATCGAGGGTCAGGACCCCATCCCGCCGGACATCGGCGAGTACGAGGGCGGCTTCAACATGGTCCTCACAGGCGTCGACACCTGTGAGGAGAAGTACAAGGACCTCTTCGGCGAACGCTGCACCGGAGCGGATTCCGAGGGAACGCTCAACGACGTGAACCTGCTCGTCCACGTCTCGCAGGAACCGCGCCGCATCACGGTCGTCAGTTTCCCTCGTGACCTGATGGTGCCGATCCCCTCGTGCACCGACAAGAACGGCAACGCCACCTCCGCGATGAGCAAGCAGCCGCTCAACACCGCCTACACCGACGGCGGCCTGAACTGCGTCGTGAAGACGATCTCCGAGCTCACCGACCAGGAGATCCAGTTCGCGGCCGGCGTCACCTTCGGCGGCGTGATCGAGATCACCAATGCGATCGGCGGCGTCGACGTCTGCCTCGCCAACCCGATCAAGGACCGCTACACCGGACTGGACATGGCTGCGGGAACCCACACGGTCGAGGGTCTGCAGGCGCTGCAGTTCCTGCGCACGCGTCACGGTGTCGGTGACGGCAGCGACCTGGGCCGCATCGGCAACCAGCAGCAGTACATGTCGAGCCTGGCACGCAAGATGATCAGCGGGGAAGTGCTCGGCAACGTCCCCGTGATGCTGAAGCTCGCGAACACCGCGATCCAGAATCTGGAGCCGAGTGAGTCGCTCACGAACCCGATGACGCTCGTGCAGATCGCCCTCGCGGTCAAGTCGGTGCCGTTCGAGGACATCGTCTTCGTGCAGTACCCGAACGGGACGGACTCGGCCAACCCCAACAAGGTCGTTCCCAACTACACCGCCGCCTCGGCGCTCTGGGACGCACTCGCTGCGAACGCACAGCTGCAGATCACGCACGAGAACAACAAGAACGACGGCGTGGTCGTGCAGGAGCCGACGGCGCCAGTCGAGCAGCCGGCAACGGATCCGGCAGCGACTCCCGACCCGGCAGCGACGCCTGACAACGTCGTGGCGCTGCCCGATTCGATCAAGGGCAACTCCGCGGCGCAGCAGACCTGCTCCAACGGCAACGTCCGCTGAGTCCTTCGCGAGAACGCGCAAACTGCTTGCGCGTTCTTGCAAGGATTTGCGTACACTGACTGCATGTCGAAGCGACTGGCAGAGGTGGCCCGCAAGGTCGGTGTGAGCGAGGCAACGGTCAGCCGCGTGCTGAACGAGAAGCCGGGGGTCTCCGACGCCACCCGGCAGGCGGTCCTCACCGCCCTCGACGTGCTCGGCTACGAGCGGCCGACCAAGCTCCGGGGCGAGCGTGCCCGCCTCGTCGGACTCGTGCTCCCCGAACTGCAGAACCCGATCTTCCCCGCGTTCGCCGAGATCGTCGGAGGCGCACTCACCCAGAACGGCTACACGCCTCTGCTGTGCACCCAGAACGCCGGCGGAGTGACCGAGTCGGACTACGTCGATCTGCTCCTGGCGCAGCAGGTCTCGGGTGTGATCTTCCTCGGGGGAAACTACACGCAGGCGGACGCCGCACACGAGCACTACGAGCGGCTGCGCCAGGTGAACCTGCCGACCGTGCTCGTCAACGCCCGCGTCGCCGAGCTGCACTTCGCGACGGTGTCGACCGACGACGCGGCCGCGGCGGAACAGGCCGTGCTGCACGTGCACCAGCTCGGACATCGGAAGATCGGCCTGCTCCTGGGGCCGGAGGATCACGTCCCCTCCCGCCGCAAGCTCGATTCGGCGCGCCGTCTGCTGGATGCGCTCGGGGCGCCGCTGTCCGACGAGCTCGTGGTGCGCGGCATGTACTCGCTCGAGTCCGGGCAGGCAGGGGCCTCGCGCCTCTTCGCTGCCGGCGCGACCGCGATCGTGTGCGCGAGCGACCCGATGGCACTCGGGGCCGTACGCGCGGCGCGGCGGGCCGGCCTTTCCGTGCCGGGGGACGTGAGCATCGTCGGGTTCGACGACTCGGCTCTGATGAGTTGCACCGAACCTCCGCTGACGACGGTGCGACAGCCGATCGAGTCCATGGGGCGCGCCGTGATCGCCCTGCTGCTCGCGCAGATCGCCGGCACAGCCCAGCCGAGCGACGAACTGTTGTTCGAGCCCGAGCTGGTGCTGCGAGCCTCGACGGGCCCGCTGCGCTGACCTGATCTGCGGACGGCCCCGAGCCGTCCTTGTGCGCGCATGTCAGCCATCGCAATTTTCCAACATTCTGTTTAGTTCTTGCACGGAACGCGCGGAAAAGCTACATTCGACTCATCGCCATCGACGACGAGGAGATTCGTGGACACTGACGTTCTGCGCACGGCGGCACCGGCCCGCACCCTGACGATGCCCGTGGGCGAGGGATGGTGGCGCACAGCCGTCATCTACCAGGTGTACGTGCGCAGCTTCGCGGACGGCAACGGTGACGGCATCGGCGATCTCGCCGGCGTCCGCTCACGGCTGCCCTACCTGAAGAGCCTCGGCGTCGACGCGCTCTGGTTCACCCCCTGGTACCTGAGCCCGCTTGCGGACGGCGGATACGACGTACAGGACTACCGCCGCATCGACCCCCGCTTCGGCACCCTCGAAGAGGCGGAGCAGCTGATCGCGGAGGCGCTCGAACTCGGCATCCGCACGATCGTCGACATCGTGCCCAACCACATCTCCGATCAGCATGAGTGGTTCCGACAGGCGCTGGCGGCCGGCCCCGGCAGCCCGGAGCGCGAGCGCTTCTGGTTCCACTCCGGTCGGGGCGAGCGCGGTGACGGCATCCCGACCAACTGGGTCTCGAGCTTCCAGGGCGAGACCTGGTCGCGCACGCAGAACCCCGACGGCTCCGACGGCGAGTGGTATCTGCACTTGTTCACCCCCGAACAGCCGGACCTGAACTGGAACCACCCGGATGTGCGGCGTGAGCACGAGGACGTCCTGCGATTCTGGTTCGACCGAGGCGTCGCGGGCGTCCGCATCGACTCCGCGGCGCTCCCGGTCAAGGACCCGACTCTTCCCGACCTTCCGCCGGGCTCCGCTCCCACGGTCGGCCACCCGCACATCGACCGCGACGAGCTGCACGACATCTACCGCGACTGGCGGTCCGTCGCGGATGAGTACGACGGCGAAAGGGTGCTCGTCGGCGAGGTGTGGCTCGACGACGCCGAGCGCTTCGCCCGCTATCTGCGCCCCGGCGAGATGCACACGGCTTTCAACTTCGGATTCATGACGCAGCCGTGGAGCGCCAGGGCGATGCGCGACTCCATCACCCGCACGCTCGCCGAACACGCGCCGGTCGGCGCGCCGGCGACCTGGGTGCTCTCGAACCACGACGTCACGCGTCCGGTCACCCGGTACGGACAGGCCGATTCCTCTTTCGCGTTCGAGCGCAAGCGCTTCGGCACCGCGACGGATGCCGTACGCGGCGCGAGCCGCGCTCGCGCCGCGGCGCTGCTCGTCGCGGCGCTGCCGGGCAGTCTCTACATCTACCAGGGCGACGAGCTCGGCCTTCCCGAAGTGGAACTGCCGCTCGACGCGATCGAGGACCCCATGCACTTCCGCTCTGGCGGGGTCGACCCGGGGCGGGACGGATGCCGTGTGCCGCTGCCGTGGTCCGGAGCGGTGACCCCGTACGGCTTCGGCGGCGCCCCGTGGCTTCCGCAGCCCGAGGACTGGGCGGCGCTCACGGTGGACGCGCAGCACAGGGACCCCGACTCGACCCTCAACCTGTACCGCGCGACGATCGCGCTGCGCCGTCGACTCGACGACCTCGCCGGAGACGACCTGGAGTGGCTCGAGCTCGGCGCCGACGTGCTGGCGTTCCGCAGGGGGGACGGCACGCTCAGCATCACGAACCTCGGATCCGTGCCCGTGCCGCTGCCGGCCCACCACGAGGTACTTCTCGCCAGCGCGCCACTCGACGGTGCGCTCCCTCCCGATTCCACAGCCTGGCTCGCCCTCCGAGCCGTCCCCGCGCGCTCGCACCGAGCGCCGAAGTAGCCCTGCACCACCCGATCAGCACCACATGGAAGGACAGACAATGAAGTCATCAACGAAGGCCATGGTCGCCGGCATCGCCGTGCTCGCGACAGTCGGCGCGCTCGCCGGCTGCACGTCCAGCGGCGACGGCGACAGCGGCGACGGACGCCTCGAGCTGCGTGTCGCGACGTTCCCCCGGGAGCGGACGCTGCCGCCTACGATGCGTTCGCCGCTCAGGAGAAGCAGTTCGAGAAGGAACACCCCGACATCGACATCATCGGCGTCGAGTACGAGTGGGAAGGCCCGACCTTCGCCGTGCAGCTCGCCGGCGGAAGCCTGCCCGACGTCTTCACCGTGCCGTTCACCGACTCGAAGACGCTGCTCGAGAACGGGCAGCTGATGGACGTGACCGACGCGATCGAGAAGCTCGGCTACACCGACAAGTTCAACCCGATCATCCTCGACGGTGTCACCGGCGCCGACGGCAAGATCTACGGCTTCCCGCGCCAGGCGTACGCCGCCGCGCTGCACTACAACCGCGACCTGTTCGAGCAGGCCGGGCTCGACCCCGACAACCCGCCGGAGACGTGGGACGAGATCCGCGAGGCCGCCAAGAAGATCACGGATGCCACGGGCAAGGCCGGGTATGCGCAGATGGCCATCAACAACACCGGCGGGTGGCAGCTCACCTCGCAGACCGTCGCCCGCGGCGGGCGCACCCAGACCGACAACGGGGATGGCACGGCCGAGTCGACGATCGACAACGATGCGACGAAGGCGTCGCTGCAGTTCCTGCACGACGTGAAGTGGGAGGACGGCTCGTTCGGATCGAAGGTCGACCTCGACTGGGGAACGATCAACCAGGAGTTCGCCGCCGGCAACATCGGAATGTACACGTCGGGTTCCGACATCTACACCGCCCTCGTGCGCGACTTCGGCATGGATTCGGACATCTACGGCATGACCGTCGTGCCCATGGAAGGCGACGACCCCGGCACGCTCGGCGGCGGTGACATCGCGGTGATCAGCCCCACGGTCGACGACGCGACGAAGGCGGCGGCGGTCACGTGGATCGATTGGTACTACATGCAGAAGCTGATGGACAAGGACGCGGCGGTGCTCGATGCGAAGACCCTGAACGAGTCCGGCCAGGCGGTGGGCACCCCGCTGCTCCCGGTGCTCAGCCGTGAGCTGTACGACGAGTCGCAGGTGTGGATCGCCGACTACATCAACGTCCCGGTCGAGCAGATGGCCCCGTTCAGCGACCGCATCTGGGACCAGACGCCGGTGGGTGAGCCGAAGGTGAAGACGCAGGAGGTGTACGCGCTCCTCGACACCGTCGTGCAGAAGGTCCTGACCGACCAGAACGCCGACATCGATGCCCTCCTGGCCCAGGCGCAGACCGACGCGCAGGCGAAGCTCGACGAGTAACGCTTCATGACGATGACGCTCTCTGAGCAGCGGGCGGCGGTGGAGGACTCTCCGCCGCCCGCTGTGCGCCCCTCCCGCGGCCGCTCGCCCCTCACCTGGTTCCGCGGCGGCGGGCTCGCGAACCTCCTGTTCGTGCTCCCCATGCTGTTCGTGTTCGTGTTCTTCTCCTGGTCCCCGATCGTGCAGTCGGTGATCATGAGCCTGCAGAAGACGAACCTGATCGTCTCCGAGTGGGTCGGATTCGACAACTACCTCGCCGTGATCGGTGACCCCGAACTCGGCCGCGCCGTGATCAACACGCTGTGGTTCGCCGTGCTCGCCCTGCTCTTCGGGTTCCCGCTGCCGCTTCTGATGGCCGTGCTGATGAGCGAGGTGCGCCGCGGCAAGGGCATCTACTCGGCGCTCGCCTACCTGCCCGTCGTGATCCCGCCGGTCGTCGCGGTGCTGCTGTGGAAGTTCTTCTACAGCGCCGACCCCTCGGGGGTGTTCAACACCGTCCTCGGATTCGTCGGCATCCCTCCACAGCCGTGGATCCAGGACGCCGTGCAGGCGATGCCCTCGCTCGTGCTCGAGGCCACGTGGGCAGGCGCCGGTGGGTCGATCATCATCTACCTCGCCGCGCTTCTGGGCGTGCCGCCCGAGCTCTACGACGCCGCGGAGGTCGACGGCGCCGGCATCTGGAAGAAGGTCTGGCACGTCACGCTGCCCCAGCTGCGCGGCATCCTCTTCATCATGCTGATCCTGCAGGTGATCGCCACCGCGCAGGTCTTCCTCGAGCCGTTCCTGTTCACCGGCGGTGGACCGGCCGGAGCAACCAAGACCGTGCTGCTGTACATCTACGACAAGGCCTTCCGCAACAGCCTGGGCGGCGACTACGGCGAGGCGACGGCCGTCTCGGTGCTGCTCGCGATCGTCCTCGCCCTCCTCTCCTGGCTGTACTTCAAGCTGACCGACCGTTGGAGCACGACGTGAGCCTCACCACCCGCCTCTCGACCAGTGCCGCGGAGAAAGCGGCGGAGAAGGCCGCCGATCGCGTCGGCGACCGCACCGTCATCTCCGACTCCGAACGTCGGCGGCCCGGCATCCGCATCGGGATGTCGCTCACACATGTCTTCCTCGCCGTCGGACTGGTGGTCGCCGGGCTCGGGCCGATCCTGTGGCTCGCGAAGTCGGCGATCACCCCCACCCAGGACACGCTGCAGCAGCCGTTCGCCCTGTGGCCGAACGGCATGGATTGGGAGAACCTGTCGACCGCGTGGAACGACATCCACATCGACCAGTACTTCTTCAACACGGTGATCATCGCCCTCGGCGCCTGGTTCGTGCAGCTGCTCATCGCGACGACCGGGGGCTACGCGCTGTCGGTGCTGCGCCCGAAGTACGCGCCGATCCTGAACGCCCTGGTGCTGGCGACGCTGTTCATCCCGGGCATCGTGCTGCTGGTGCCGCTCTACCTGACGATCGTGCATCCGCCGCTGCTCGGAGACGTGAGCCTGCTCAACAACTACCTCGCGGTCTGGTTGCCGATGGGCGCGAACGCGTTCAACATCCTGCTCGTGAAGCGGTTCTTCGATTCGCTCCCGCGGGAGGTGTTCGAGGCAGCGCGCACCGATGGCGCCGGACCTTTCCGGCTGTTCTGGTCGATCGTGCTGCCGATGTCGAAGCCGATCCTCGGCGTGGTCTCGGTGTTCGCGATCATCGCCGCGTGGAAGGACTACCTGTGGCCGATGCTCGTGCTGCCCGACCCTGCGGTGCAACCGTTGTCGGTGCGTCTCCCCGCCGTGCAGTCGCAGACCGAGCTCGACGTGTTCCTGGCGGCGCTGGCGATCGCGACCCTGATCCCGATCGCGATGTTCCTGATCTTCCAGTCGGTGTTCCTGCGCTCGGCCGGACTCGGGGGTGCCGTGAAGGGCTAGTCGACGGTCGGCGGCACTGGCGGATGCAGGGCGTCGATCAGGGCACCCATGATGCCGGGCATATCGACGGTCGGGTCGATCATCCATTGCAGCTGGAGCCCGTCGGACGCCGCCTGGATCACCCGCGCGAGCGTGTCCGGGTCGAGAGTGGAGCGTCTGCCGTCGGCGCCGAAGTTGTCGGCGATGGAGTCGCGCAGGCGCGCGCTCCGATCCAGGAAGTAGTCGTGGGCGGGGTGTTCCGGGTCGGCGGCGTCCACGGAGAGGCGTGAGAACAGGGCGACGAGACCCGGGACCTCGGTGTTGTGGCGGATCACGCCGATGAACGCGGCTCTGGCCTCGGCGTCGCTGAGCCCGGCGGGATCGAGGCCGTCGTGCTCGTCGCGCTTGCGGAGCACCTCGGTGAACAGCTCCTCCTTCGATCCGAAATAGTGCAGGAGAGCAGCGGGGGTGACGCCGACGACTTCGGCGATCTCCTTGAGGGACGCGTTCTGGTAACCCTTGCGTCCGATCACGTCGAGGGCGCTCTCGAGGATCTCCTCGCGTCGCGCCACGCCCTTCGCATACGAACCCCGTCGTGCCATGCTTCGACCCTAATCCTGAATGCCGTTTGAAATCTAATACTGAAGGGCATATGGTTTTCGCAAGGACATCGACGTCGCCCGCGAAAGGAACACCATGACCGAGATCTCGGCTTCCGACCTCACCCTCGAGGAGAAGGCGTCGCTCACCAGCGGTGCGGACTTCTGGACCACGAAGGCCATCGACCGCGCGGGCATCCCGTCGGTGATGATGACCGACGGTCCGCACGGCCTGCGCAAGCAGTCCGGTGCCACCGACCACCTCGGTCTCGCGAGCAGCGTCCCCGCCACCTGCTTCCCACCCGCCGTCGGCATCGGCTCGTCGTGGGATCCGGAGATCATTGAGCGCGTGGGCGCGGCGATCGGCGTCGAAGCCGCGATCGAGAACGTCGCCGTCGTGCTCGGCCCCGGCATCAACATCAAGCGCTCGCCGCTGTGCGGCCGCAACTTCGAGTACTTCTCGGAGGACCCGATCGTGTCCGGCGTCCTCGGCGCCGCCTCGGTCCGCGGTATCCAGTCGAAGGGCGTCGGCACCTCGCTCAAGCACTTCGCCGCGAACAACCAGGAGTTCGACCGCATGCGTGCGAGCTCCGACGTCGACCCCCGCCCGCTGCGTGAGATCTACCTGCGCGGGTTCGAACGCGTCGTGAAGGACGCCTCTCCGTGGACCGTCATGTGCTCGTACAACAAGCTCAACGGCGTCTGGACCTCGGAGGACCCGTGGCTGCTCACCAGCGTGCTGCGCGACGACTGGGGCTTCGACGGCCTTGTCGTCTCCGACTGGGGCGCCGTCAACGACCGCGTCGCCGGCGTCGCCGCAGGCCTCGACCTGGAGATGCCGGCGTCGGGAGGGCGCACGGATGCGCAGCTCGTCGCCGCCGTGCGTGCGGGTACGCTCGAGGAGAGCGTGCTCGACACCGCCGCGGGCCGCGCCACCGAGCTCGTGCGCAAGGCCGGGGAGCGCCCGGCCGTGGCAGGCCCGCTCGATGTCGATGCCCACCACGCACTCGCCCGCGAGGCGGCCGGTCGTTCCATCGTGCTGCTGAAGAACGAGGGTGCCCTGCTCCCGCTCGCCGTCGACCAGAAGATCGCCGTGATCGGCGCGTTCGCGACCGAGCCGCGGTTCCAGGGCGCGGGGTCTTCGCTGATCAACCCCACCCGCGTCGACAAGGCGCTCGATGAACTGCGTGCCGTGGTCGGCGAGAACGTCTCCTACGCCGCGGGCTTCGCCGTCGAAGGCGGCGCCATCGCGACATCCGGTCGGACTGCCGACGACCTGCGGGCAGAGGCCGTCGGCGTCGCCGAGGCGGCAGACGTGGCCGTGGTCTTCCTCGGCCTCCCCGCTGCCGAGGAGTCGGAGGGCTTCGACCGCGATCACATCGACCTGCCGGCGCCGCAGCTCGCCGTGCTCGACGCCGTGCTCGAGGTCAATCCCCGCGTCGTGGTCGTGCTGTCCAACGGCGGCGTGGTGGCCCTGCCCTTCGCCGACCGCGTGCCGGCCATCGTCGAGAGCTGGCTGCTCGGTCAGGCCGGCGGCAGCGCGGTGGCCGACGTGCTCTACGGCGCGGTGAACCCCTCGGGCAAGCTCACCGAGACCGTGCCGGTGCGGCTCGAGGACAACCCGTCATTCGGCAATTTCCCCGGCGAGTTCGGCCACGTGCGCTACGGCGAGGGTCTGCTGGTCGGCTACCGCTGGTACGACGCGAAGGGTCTCGAGGTGACCTTCCCGTTCGGCCACGGACTCTCTTACACGACGTTCGAGTACGGTCGTGCGACGGCCGAGGTCGGTGCTGACGGCGACATCGTCGTGCGCGTCGACGTCACCAACACCGGTGACCGTGACGGTCGCGAGGTCGTACAGGTCTACGTCGCCCCGGCTGCGTCGAGCGTGCAGCGCGCACCTCGTGAGCTCAAGGCCTTCTCCTCGGTCGCGCTCGCTGCCGGGGAGACCCGCACGGTCGAGCTCGTCGTGCGGCGCGAAGACCTCGCCTACTGGGACATCCGCGTCGACCGCTGGGTGGTCGAGGGCGGCGCCTATGCCGTCGATGTGGCCGCCTCCAGTCGCGACATCCGCTCGACCGCGTCGGTCGAGGTCTCGGGTGACGAGGTGCACCAGGAACTGACCATGAACTCCTCGATCGGCGACCTGATCTCGCACCCCGTCGCCGGCCCCATCGTGCAGCAGGCGCTGGGTGGCCTGATGGGCGGGCTCGGTGGCGACGCGGCCGCGGCGTCGATGATGCCGAACGACGAGGCGATGCAGAAGATGATGGCCTCCTTCCCGATCGGACGCCTGGCCGGATTCCCCGGGCTCCCTGTCGACTTCGAGCAGATCGAGCAGCTGATCGACGCGGCGAACGCAGGCGGTCCCGCCGCCGGCTGACGCGTCACGGATGCAGGGGCACGGTGCGCGTGTGCGCGCCGTGCCCGAGCTCCTCACGGACCGCGCCGGGCAGGTCGAGCTCGGCCGTCGCGCCGACCGGGACCACGAGGTCGACATGCAGCTCGTCCTCGCCCACGCGCCACGCGATCGAGGCGTCACCGTAGGACGTGCGCTGCATCGCCGCGGCATGGGTGAGCCCGCCACCGGGACGCGGTGCGAAGCGGATGCGACGGTATCCGGGCTCTGCGGGTGCGAGCCCGGCGACGCTGCGGTGCAACCAGTCGGCGACCGCTCCCAGCGCGTAGTGGTTGAACGAGGTCATGGTCCCGGGGTTCACGGTGCTGTCGGGGAGCATCGCATCCCACCGCTCCCAGACCGTGGTCGCGCCCTGCACGACCTGGTACAGCCAGGACGGGCATCCCTGCTCGAGAAGAAGGTCGTAGGCGGTATCCGCGTGGCCGGTCAGGGTGAGCGCGTCGCAGACGAGCGGCGTGCCCGCGAAGCCGGTCGCGATGCGGTTGTCCGCGGCATGCACGAGCGCGGCGAGGCGTGCCCCCGCGATCGCACGCTGCGTCTCGTCGGCGAGCAGGTCGAAGACGATGGCCAGGGCGTACGCAGTCTGGGCGTCGGAGGTCATCGTGCCGTCGGGTTTCACATACGCACCCCGGAAAGCGGCAGCGACCTCGGTGGCGAGCGTGCCGTAACGAGCCGCGTCCGCGGAGCGTCCGAGCACACGAGCCATATCGGCGACCGCTCGCGCCGACCGGGCGAAGTACGCCGTGGCGACGAGATACCGATCGGTGCGGGCATCGCCCGGATCCTGCGGGGGCGCCGCGGGATCGAGCCAGTCGCCGAGCTGGAACCCCTCGTTCCACAGGCGGTCGGGTCCGGCCAGTGATTCCACCTTGTCGACCCATCGGCGTGCGCTCTCGAACTGCGTCGCCAGAACGCCCTCGTCTCCGAAGCGCTGGTACAGGGTCCACGGCAGCAGCGTCGCCACATCTCCCCAGGCGGCGCCGGCGCGGATCGGAGACCACACCCTGTGCGACGGGATCACGGGCACGAACCACGGGACCGTGCCGTCGGGCAGCTGGTCGGCCTCCACGTCACGGAGCCATCCCGACAGCATCCCCGAGACGTCGAACAGCGTCGACGCGGTCGGGCCGAACACCTGCACATCGCCCGTCCACCCCACGCGCTCATCTCGCTGCGGGCAATCGGTGGGGATGTCGACGAAGTTGCCGCGCATGCCCCAGACCACGTTGCGGTGCAACTGCTCGACCAGGGGATCGGAGCACCTGAACCACCCGGTGCGCTCGAGGTCGGTGTGCAGCACACGGGCGATCAGAGCGCCGGCCGCGACATCCGCATCGAGGTCGCCCGGCCAGCCGGAGACCTCGGCGTATCGGAAGCCGTGGAATGTGAACCGCGGCTCCCACTCCTCGCCGCCGGGGCGTCCGGCGAGTGTGTAGGAGTCGCTGGAGCGTGCGCTGCGCAGCGGCCGCGTGTAGATCTCGCCTTCCTGCAGAACCTCCGCAGTGCGCAGCGTGACGGTCGTGCCGCGCGGACCGGTCACGCGGATGCGCACCCTTCCCACGAGGTTCTGCCCGAAGTCGAGGATGCGGGCGCCGCCGGGTGACGTGAGCACGGCGACGGGGGCGACCTCTTCGGTCACCCGGACGGGTGGCGCCGTCGGCGCGACCAGGGTGCGCGGATCGCGATCGCGCACCGCGACAGGCAGCCACTGCGCGTCGTCGAAGGCGGCGGTCGTCCACTCCGAGAGCTCCTCGCGCGCGTCGTAGTCCTCGCCGTCGTAGATGCCGGAGCGGAGGATGGGGGAGAGTGCGCCCTTCCATGAGTCGTCGGTCACGATCGTCTCGCGTCGTCCGTCGACATAGGTGATCTCCAGCTGGCCGAGGAACGAGAGATCGCTTCCGAACACGTTGCGGTACCCGCCGCGCCAGCCGAGACGTCCGCGGTACCAGCCGTCGCCGAGCCAGGCGCCGAGCGCGTTCTCTCCGTCGACGAGCAGGGCGGTCACGTCGTAGGTGTAGTACCGCAGCCGTTCGCGATAGACCGTCCACCCCGGCGACAGCGTGTCGGCGCCGACGCGCTCGCCGTTGATCTCGGGTTCGTACAGCCCGTGCGCGGTGGCGTAGAGCCGGGCGCGGGAGATCTCCCCGTCGAGCCGGAAGCTCCGCCGCACCAGGGTGGCGCGGCGGGCGTCGCTCTCCGGGTCCTCATCGAGGTCGAGCCCGACCGGCCGCGCCGACCAGTCGTCGGGGTGGAGGAGGCCGGCTTCCACCCAGGTCTGCGGGCTCTCGGCCGACCAGCGGCCGTCCGCACCCTGCACCGCCACGCGCACACCCACCCGCTCGCGGGAGTCGAGCGCACGAGTCGGCCAGGGAACCAGGACCTGCTCGGCGGACGTGACCTCGACGGTCTCCTCGGCGTCGTCGCGCACCACCGTGACGGCGTAGCGCTCCTGGCGCCAGCCGGCAGGTGCATCCGTGGTGGTCCAACTCAGGCGTGGTGCGCTCTCGCCGATGCCGAACGGTTCCCGGTGGTGCTCGATGCGGGGTGCGGAGACGGTCGTCATGGTCCTCATCCTCGCCGATCCCGATGACGATGGCGACGGCGACGGCGACGTTCGGACCGGCGTCTCCGCCGGGTCCGCACTGGTCAGCCGGCCTCCTGGTCGGCCGTCTCCTGGCCGTGCCGTCTGCGGACGGCGTTCGCGTGGGGTATCCCCTTCGAGAAGAAGAGCGACAGCAGACTGATGAGGATGAGCCCGAAGAACGCGATGCGCAGCGACGACAGCTGCGAATCGCGGTAGACCGTGGCGAGAGTGTCGGCGTCGGCATCGTCCAGCCCGGCCTTCTCCGCGATGGCGGCGACGTCGGCTGCGGGCACGATGGTGACTCCGTGCTGCGTGGCGCTCGCCACGGTCGCCTGGGTGGTGTCGGGCAGGTCGCTCGCCGCGACTCCCGAGGCGAACGAGGTCGACAGCGCACCGATGAGGATCGACCCGATCAGGGCCGTTCCGAGCGACGAGCCGAGGTTCTGGAACACGCCCTGAAGCCCGCCGACCTCGCTCGTCTCCTTCTCGGTCACGCTCGACATGTTCACGTTCCCGAGCTGCGAGGCGAGGAGTCCGAGGGCCGCTCCGGCGAGGAACATCCCGGTCGCGAAGAAGCCGCTGCGCAGGTCGCTGGTGGCGGAGCCGAGAAGGATGAGGGCGCTGACGACGAGTGTCAGCTGTCCGATGCGCACGATCGTCCGCGGAGACAAGAGGCGCGAGAGTCGGGTGCCCACGATCGAGAACAGCACGAGAGCGATGGAGAGGGGGAAGATCCGGATCCCGGTCTCCAGGGCATCGAGGCCGAGGGTCATCTGCAGATACACCGGCACCATGAAGAAGAGCCCGGCGGTCACGGTGTACTGCGCCCCGAGGACGGTGAGTCCGCTGCGGAGCGAGGTGATCGAGAACATCCCCACGTGGATGAGCGGCGACCGGCCGAGGCGTTCGAGCAGGCGCTGACGCGAGAAGAACAGGGCCAGGAGCACGACGCCGAGCACGATGAACCAGGCGGCGGGAGAGATGCCGAGAGGGGCGACCACGACGCCGCCGATCGTGGGCGGGTTCAGCGGCAGCACCCACCCCCACGTCTTGCTCTGCAGCATCCCGAACACCACCGCGACCAGCCCGACCGACGAGAGCGCGACGCTGAGGACGTCGATGCGCACGCTCTGCCGTGGCGTCGGGTCGGTGACGATCCGGGCGCACAGCACCACGCCGATCATGATGAGCACCTCGGCGGCGAACACGTAGCGCCAGTCGAAGTAGGTCGTGACGAATCCGCCGATCAGTGGTCCAGCCGCGACGGCGGCCCCGGAGACGGCACCGATGATCGCGAACGCCGTGATGCGCTCACGGCCGTGGTAGTTGTCGGCGACGAGGGCGGCGATCGCCGGGATGACGAGCACGGCACCCAGACCTTCGACGACCGACCAGCCGAGGAACAGGAACTGCACGTTCGGACTCACCGCCGTGATCAGCGACCCCACGGCATAGATGCACGATCCGATGACGAACGCCCTGCGGCGGCCCCACACGTCACCCAGCCTCGCCCCGAGCAGCATGAACGCCGCCATCGTGAGGGTGTAGAACGTGATGGCGCCCTGCATCGCGGCGACGGTGGTGTCGAGGTCGGACACCACCGTCGATATCGACACGTTCATCACGGTGCCGTCCAGCACCATCACGAACTGCGCGGAGCCGAGGACGGCGATGACGCCCCATCTCTTCATGGTGACTCCTTCGAGCCTGTTCATCGTGGCATCCGACGGGGCGATCTCCGTGCGGGCGTCACCCCTTCCGGATGAGGTCGGCGGGCGGCGGGCACGCCGTAAGGCACTCAGGCGGGCGTGCTCGATCTGCCTTTCGCGCTCGCGCCGCGCATGATCCGTGCGACCGCCGTGATCAGGAACAGCTGCCCGGTGATGCCCTCGGCGATGGCGATCCCCTGTCCGGTGGTGCCGACGGGGACCAGATTGCCGTATCCGGTCGTGGTCAGTGCGGTGAACGAGAAGAACAGCTGGTTGCCGAGCGAGTCGAGGCTCTCCTCGCCGAACATCGGGGTGGGGGAGATCTGCGAGATCAGGTTGTAGACGAAGGCGAAGAACATCCCGACCAGGATGTAGGCCGTGATCGCCGCCAGCAGCGCCTCCAGGTCGAGGCCCCGCCGGTTGACCTGATGCGCGATGATGGCCCACGGAGCGACCAGCAGAGCGAGCATCGATGCGGCCGACAGCGGAATCGCGAGCACCGGGCCGTCGACGCCGAAGAGCGCGGCGATGACGGCGGCGGCACCGGCGACCGAGAGCACCACCCACCACACACGCTGCACGAGGTGTCGCGCACGGGTCACGTAGAACACCATCGCCACCGTCGCCAGCATGGCGAGGAAGGCCCAGGGGCTCGGGTCCGTGCTGGGCTGCGCCGCGCAGAAGCCGTACGAGACGATGAGCAGACCGAGGATGATCGCGTAACCGCGCGCCTGGCCGTCCCGCTCGCGATGCGAGGGGGTGTGGGCGTTCTCCGCGTTCACGGTGTCGGTGCGGGGCATGATCGGTCCTCTTCCGCGCGGTGGACGTCGGGTGCCCACGATGTGCGGCAAGTATCCCAGCGCGAGTGCGCATCCCCGCTCAGCCCGCGTGCGCGTCGGTCGGAAGCGAGTTCGGGGGTGCCGGTTCGTCACGGCTCGTCCGACCCGTTATGATGGCTAGGTGCATCCGTGCTTTCGGGTCGGATGCCTGGAGACGTCGCATAGTCCGGCCGAGTGCACCACCCTGCTAAGGTGGAGTCCCCTCACGGGGACCAGGGGTTCAAATCCCCTCGTCTCCGCAGAAGAACCCCCGCTCAGGCGGGGGTTTTCTCGTTCCCGGCCCCTGCGCTCCCGCGTCGGGGCAGACTCGAACCATGCTGCGCGACATCACCACGATCGTCTTCGACGTGCTGGGCACCCTGGTCGATGAACCCGGAGGGCTCCGCATCGCCATCGAGGAGGCGGGCGGCTCTCCCCGTGATGCCGATGAACTCCTCGGCGTCTGGCAACGTCATATCGAAGGGGAGCAGCGCCGGATCGCACGGGGTGAGCGCGACTATGTCGACTCCGGAATCCTTGATCGCGAGGCGGCGACTCGGGTGGCGCAGACCGCGGGGATCACGGATGCCGCGACGATCGATCGCCTCGCCACCGCGACGAAGCGTCTTCCCGCCTGGCCGGATTCGTGCGAGGGCGTCGCGCGGCTTGCCGCCCGCTTCCATGTTCTCGGGCTGTCGAATGCGAACCCGGAGTCGCTGCGCGCGCTGGGGGAGCACGCCGGACTGCGATGGCACGGGGCGCTCTCCGCGAATGCCGTCGAGGCCTATAAGCCCTCACCGCGGGTCTACCGGCTCGCGGTGGAGGAGGCAGGGGGCGACCCGGAGAGAGTGCTCATGGTCGCCGCTCACGCCTGGGACCTCAGAGGCGCCGGAGATGCAGGGATGAGGACCGCGTACGTGCCGCGTCCGGTGGGTGATCCGCCCGCGGAGACCGACGCCTTCGACGGTCGCTTCTCCACCCTGGCCGGGCTGGCGGATGCGTTGGACTGAAGCGGCGGGATCGGCTCGTGTCTGTGTCCGACCCGACGTTCGGCTCGACCCTCAGGTAGCCTCGTCCGCATGGCCACCGCAGCGACGCAGACCCACAAACGTGAAGCCTTCGGCTCGCGCAATGTGTTCATCCTCTCGGCGATCGGCTCCGCGGTCGGCCTCGGGAACATCTGGCGGTTCCCCTACGTCGCCTACGAAGGCGGTGGCGGAGCCTTCCTGATCCCGTACCTGTGTGCTCTGCTCACGGCCGGTATCCCGCTGCTGTTCTTCGACTACGCGATCGGTCACCGATTCCGTGGGTCGGCGCCGCTGGCGTTCCGTCGCATGCACCGTGCGGCCGAGCCTCTCGGCTGGTGGCAGGTGCTCATCTGCGTCGTGATCGCGGTCTACTACGCGGTGATCATCGCCTGGGCGGCGATGTACACGTGGTTCTCGGCCCAGCTCACCTGGGGCGCGGGCAACGAGAACGACTTCTTCTTCATCGACTTCCTGCGATCGGCGGACGTCGCCGAGGTCGGTGTATCGACCGATTTCGTCCCGCAGGTCGGCATCCCGCTCGTCGTGGTCTGGCTGATCGTGATCGTCATCATGGCGCTGGGCGTCAAGCGCGGCATCGGCCGGGCGAACATGATCCTGATGCCGCTGCTCACCGTGATGTTCGCGATCCTCGTGGTGCAGTCCCTGTTCCTCCCGGGAGCCATGGACGGCCTCAACGCCTTCTTCACCCCGAACTGGGAGGCACTGGCCGACCCCGGCGTCTGGGCATCCGCCTACGGACACATCTTCTTCTCGCTCTCCGTCGCCTTCGGCATCATGGTGACCTACTCGTCCTACCTGAAGCGGAAGACCGATCTGACCGGTTCCGGGCTCGTGGTGGCCTTCGCCAACTCCGGTTTCGAGATCCTCGCCGGCATCGGCGTCTTCGCGGCGCTGGGATTCATGGCGCAGGCGCAGGGAACGGAGGTGGCCGGTGTCGCGTCCTCCGGAATCGGTCTCGCCTTCATCGCCTTCCCCACGATCGTCTCGCAGGCCACGGGAGGGTCGATCATCGGTGTGCTGTTCTTCGGAGCCCTGGTGTTCGCCGGCGTCACCTCCCTCATCTCGATCCTCGAGGTGATCGTGGCCGCACTGCAGGACAAGCTGGGATGGGCGCGCGTGCGCACGACCCTCACGGTCGCGATCCCGTTGGCGATCATCTCGATGGCGCTCTTCTCGACGACCACGGCCCTGTCGGTGCTCGACACGGCCGATGCTTTCGTCAACTCCTTCGGCATCATGGCGGTCGCGCTGGTGGCGGTCATCATCGTGGCCTGGCTGCTGCACAAGCTGCCGGTGCTGGTCGAGCACCTCAACCGGCGTTCGAGTTTCCGGGTGGGCACCGTCTGGAAGGTGCTCGTCGGGGTTCTCGCGCCGGTCGTTCTCGGATACCTCTTCGTCAGCGAGCTCATCGCGAAGACTTCCGAACCGTACAGCGGCTATCCCGCCTGGTTCCTCGCCATCTTCGGCTGGGGGATGGTCATCGCCCTGGTCGTCCTGGCGCTGATCCTGTCGGCGCTGCCCTGGAGCACGCGCTCGCATGCGAAGGACGACCCCGAGTACGACGAGTTCCTCTCCGAGGAGCACTACGAACCGGATACCGAGACCTCGGCGATACCGGCAGTCGGCACGACGAAGGGAGCCGGCGCATGACTCCGATCGCGATCGTCATGATGATCGTCGCCATGGTCACGGTGTGGGGTGGCCTGATCGCCGGGATCGTCAACCTGGCGCGTCATCCCGAGGAATCGGAGACCGAACCGGCGCCGCCCGTCGAACTCTGACGTCGATCGAGCGCTGACGTCGATCGAGCTCTGGCGCCGATCGAGTGCGGGCACTGATCGCATCGGACCGCAGAAGTCGGGTCGCGAGGGGTGCGCGACGGTGACGATGGTGAGGAAAGGAGGACCTCATGATCGGCACGCTGAACGCCTTGATCGACATGGTCGACGCGGGAGACCCGGGTCAGGAGATCGACGTGGCCTCGTTCTCGCATGAGCACGGGACCACCGAGTATCACCTGCGCCGGATGTTCTCGGCACTCGCGGGCATGCCGTTCTCGGAATACGTGCGTCGTCGTCGGATGACCCTCGCCGGGGCGGAGCTCGCTGCGGGTGCCGCGAGTCTGCTCGACGTGGCCGTGCGCCACGGGTACGGGTCGGTCGAGGCATTCGGACGCGCGTTCCGGGCTGTGCACGGCATCAGCCCGGCCGATGCGCGCCGTGACGGGGGTCCTCTCCGCACTCAACCCACGCTCCGGTTCCGCCTGAGCGTCGAAGGGAGAATCCCCGTGGACGTCACCATCACCACCCGGCCCGCGTTCGTCCTCGCCGGTCATGCCGCCGAGGTCCCGTTGATCCACGAGGGCGTCAATCCGCACATCCAGGAGCACATCGCCGCGATCCCGTCCGAGGAACACGCGCGCCTCAAGGGTCTCGGCGACGCCGAGCCGTCGGGGATCCTGGCCGTCACGGCCGATATCGAACCGGACGCACCGGAGGGCACGCTGCTCACGTATCTGCACGGCGTCGCCCTGCAGAGCACCACTCCCGTTCCGGACGACCTCGACTCCCTTCCCCTCGAAGCCGGTTCCTGGGCGGTCTTCGCCGCCCAGGGCCCGTTCCCCGAGACGCTGCAGGATCTGTGGGCCGCCACAGCGACCGAGTGGTTCCCGTCGAACCCCTGGAGGCTTCGTCCCGGTCCCTCGATCGTGCGCTACCTCGAGTTCCGGGGTGACTCCGCGTCGTGTGAGCTCTGGCTTCCGGTCGAGCACGGCTGACGCAGGCCCGAGGGCGGGTGGGCGTCCGCGCACCACCCGCCCTCGCCTCGCCTTGCCGCGCCTCGTCTCGCCTCGCCGCACCGTGTCCGACGCCCGTGCGACACTGGGCGCACGAGCAAGGAGGGCGCATCATGGCGGCGATCGATCCCAAGAAGACGCTCGACGTGTATCGCGCGAAGAGGGGAGAGTTCCGCATCGTCGAGGTGCCGCCCCTGCAGTATCTGATGATCGACGGGGCAGGCGACCCGAACACCGCACCCGCGTACCGGGAGGCCGTGTCCGCCCTGTTCCCGGTGGCCTATGCGCTGAAGTTCGCGAGTCGGAACGAGCTCGGCGTCGACACGGTGGTGATGCCGCTCGAAGGACTCTGGCATGCACCGGACATGGAGTCCTTCACCTCGCGCCGCGACAAGTCGGCGTGGATGTGGACGATGATGATCATGGTCGGCGACCACATCACCGGGGCGATGTGCGCGGCTGCGGTGGAAGCCGTCGCGCAGAAGGCGGCGAAGAAGAAGGAGTCGATTCCGGCACTGGAGTCCGTGCGGTTGGAGACGCTCGACGAGGCCACCTGCGTGCAGACGCTGCATGTCGGCCCGTTCGACGACGAAGGTCCGGTGCTCGACGATCTGCATCACCGCTTCATCCCCGAGAACGGGCTGCAGATGCGAGGACTCCATCACGAGATCTACCTGAGCGATTTGCGTCGCGTCGATCCGGCGAAGCTGCGCACGATTCTCCGGCAGCCGGTCATGCCGCGCGCCTGAGCGGTGGATACCGGGAAAGCAAGCCCCTCCTCGGCTTCCGGTGCGACGGATACGCTTCAACGATGAGCACGGTCAAGAATGCGGCACGCGTCGCCAAGAGGTCGTCGACGTTCCGACGGATCGCCCGTGCCGGGTTCGTCGTCCTGGGTCTCATCCACGTCATCATCGGCTCGGTGGCGATCTCCATCGCGGCGGGCGCCTCCGGTGACGCCGACCAGGACGGGGCGATGGAGCAGATCCGCCAGAGCCCGATCGGAGGGCTGCTCCTCGTGCTCGTGGCCACCGGGCTGATCGCGCTTGCCGTATGGCAGATCGCCAGTGCCTTCCTCGCCGCCGACCCGGCCGAGACGAAGAAGTGGGGTCAGCGCGTCAAGCTCTTCGGCATCGCCGCCGCGTACCTCGTCGTCGGAGGCATGGCCCTGATCTACGCGGTGGGTGGCAACGCCGACTCGGAGACGGCCTCGAAGACCTTGAGCGCGGTGCTGCTCTCGGCGCCGGGCGGCGTGGCCCTGCTGGTCGTCGTGGGGCTCTCGGTCGTCGGGGTGGGGGTCGGGTTCGTCGTCGGCGGTTTCACCCGCGGCTTCGAGAAGCTGCTCGACCTGCCATCGGGGGTCGCTCGCGGGGGCATCGTGACGCTGGGAGTGATCGGCTACTTCGGCAAGGGCATCGCGGTGGCCGTGACCGGGGTGCTGTTCGTGGTCGCCGCCGTGACACAGGACCCGGAGAAGGGCGCAGGGCTCGACGCTGCTCTGCACAGCCTGCTCGAGCTGCCCCTGGGAGGACTCGTCCTGGGGCTGGTCGGCGCAGGCTTCGCGGTCTACGGCGTCTTCTGCATCGCTCGGGCCCGCTTCGCTCGCATGTGACCTCCAGGCACGTGTGAGCGTTCAGGCCGCACTCAGGCGGTCGCGGGCTTCTCGCTCCACACCAGAAGGAACGCTCCGAGAGCGATCATCAGTCCGCCGCCTGTCGCGCCCATCGCCTCGATGCGTCGTGGGGAGCGACCGAACCAGTCGCGGGCGGCACTCGCGAGGAGCACCCACACCGCGTCGCACGTCACACCGATGGTGACGACGATCGCCCCGAGCAGGAAGAGCTGCGCGGGGACGGAACCGGCATGCAGATCGACGAACTGGGGCAGGATCGCGAGGAAGAAGGCGATGGACTTCGGGTTGGTCACGCCGACGACGAAGCCTTCGCTGAGGAGTCGCCACCCCGAGCGCCGTGCCGGTGCCGAGAACATGGCGCGCGCCGCATCCTTCCGGTGCCTGATCGCCTGGATGCCGAGGAAGATCAGGTAACCGGCGCCGAGCACCTTGACGATCGTGAACAGCACGATCGACTGTGCGATCACGGTGCCGACGCCGAGCGCGACGGCCACGACGAGGACGATCGACCCGACGGCCGTGCCGAGGATGCTGAGGAACCCGCCCCAGCGCCCCAGCACCATGGCCCGGCCGATCGTGAACAGCACCGTCGGCCCGGGAATCACGACCATGACGAACGCGGCGACGACGAAGGCGAGCAGCGTGTCCGGGGCGATCATGGGATGAGCCTAGAGGCGCGGGCGCCGGGCGGTCGAGGCCCGGCCACCCGGCGCTGCCGGATCAGGTGCTGCCGGAGACGGTGCTGCCGGATCCGGTGCCCTCGATCAGACGGTGCCCCAGAAGCGGTCCTCCGCGTCCTGGTCCTCGCTGATCAACCAGACCTCGACGATGCGGTCATCGGCGACGCGGAAGACGTCGACGCCGTGCTGGTCGAGGTCGTCGCGCCCTTCGCGCTGGGCACGGAAGCGCACGGTCGCTGAGACGAGTGCGCCGCTCTCGGTCGCCGATTCGGTCTCGAGGGCGAAGGTTCCGCCGCTCAGTTGCATGAACCGGCCGAGGTGCGCGAGGATCGCGTCGGGACCGACATGGTCCCCCGAGACCTGGCTCTCTCCGGGCTGGTGCCAGACGGCGTCCGCGTGGAAGGTCGCGGCCAGCGCCTCCATGTCTCCGGCGGCCATGGCCGCACCATACTGTCCTACGACGTCGATTGCCGACATGATGCTCCTCCTGGATGGGTCGGTACTGTGGAGCATCCAGCGTCTCGACCGGGACGCGGTTACTTCAACGTCACCGGGGAAGGAGCGGCGGATGTCGCGCACATGGACGGTGTTCTCCGCCAGTTGCCCGTCGCGCGCGTCCCTCGCCCGCATCGCGAACAAGTGGACCGCGATGATCGTCGTCCTCCTGCACGAGCAGCCGCTGCGCTTCGGCGAGCTGCACAGCCGGATGGACGGGATCACGAAGAAGGTGCTCGTCGACACACTCCGCGCCCTCGAACGCGATGGGATGCTCGAGCGGGCGGTCGGTGACGACGGTCATCCCCGGTACCGACTCACCCCGCTCGGGCGGACCCTGCACGAGCCGCTCCAGGCGCTGCAGGTCTGGGCGGAGTCGCACGTGGAGGATGTCCGCGATGCGCAGGACCGCTACGACGAGGCCGCCGACGCGAAGACGCTCGACGGGCGCTGACGCCTGCGCCCACCCCCTGCTCACAGGTGGGAAACTGGAACGATGAGCGTTTCTCCCGGTGTCGACCTGATCGCCCCCTTGAACGAGGCCGAGGTGCGGCGCATCCGCGGGGACTTCCCGATCCTGGGAGCGCAGGTGCACGGGCATCCGCTCGTGTATCTCGACTCGGGGGCGACGTCGCAGCGCCCGACCGCGGTGCTCGACGCCGAGCGTGACTTCGCGACCTCCATGAACTCCGCGGTGCACCGTGGCGCGCACACGCTCGCCGCCGAGGCGACCGAGCTCTTCGAAGACGCGCGCGCCGCCGTCGCCCGATTCGTGGGCGCCGCCGACGACGAGATCGTCTGGACCTCGAACGCGACCGAGGCGATCAACCTCGTCGCGTACTCGCTGTCGAACGCGTCGCTCGGGCGCGGGGGAGCGGCCGCCGAGGGGCTCCGTCTCCGCGAAGGCGACGAGATCGTGACCACAGAGATGGAGCACCACGCGAACCTCATCCCGTGGCAGGAGCTGGCGGCGCGCACCGGCGCGACGCTGAAGGTCATACCCCTCGACGACCACGGGGGCCTGCGGCTCGACGTCGCGG
Organism: Microbacterium sp. TPU 3598; assembly: GCF_002356155.1. NCBI lineage: Bacteria > Bacillati > Actinomycetota > Actinomycetes > Micrococcales > Microbacteriaceae > Microbacterium > Microbacterium sp. TPU 3598. The sequence continues at coordinate 761,943 of NZ_AP017975.1, forward strand.
CGGAGCTGATCACCGCCCGTACGAAGCTCGTCGCGTTCACCCATGTCTCCAATGTGCTCGGTGTCGTCAACCCCGTCGATCAGCTCGTCTCGCTCGCGCGCGAGGTCGGCGCACTGACGCTGCTCGACGCCTGCCAGTCGGCACCCCACCTCCCGCTCGACGTGCGTGCCCTCGGGGTCGACTTCGCCGTGCTGTCCGGTCACAAGATGCTCGGACCGACCGGCATCGGCGCCCTCTACGGTCGGCGCGAGGTGCTGGCAGCGATGCCCCCGTTCCTGACGGGCGGTTCGATGATCACCACGGTGACCACGACCGAGGCCGAATACCTGCCGCCGCCCCAGCGCTTCGAAGCGGGAACGCAGCGCGTCTCGCAGGCGATCGCGCTCGCCGCGGCCGTGGGATACCTGACCGAGGTGGGGATGCCGCGCATCGCCGCGCACGAGGCCGCGTTCGGCCGCCGTCTCGTCGACGGGCTGAGCGCGATCGACGGCGTGCGTGTGCTCGGCGCCGGTATCGACCTGCCCCGCGTCGGCCTCGCGAGCTTCGACGTCGAGGGCATCCACTCGCACGACGTGGGTCAGTTCCTCGACGACCGCGGCATCGCCGTTCGCGTCGGCCACCATTGCGCGCAACCGCTGCACCGCCGCCTGGGTGTGACCTCCTCCACCAGGGCGAGCACCTACCTGTACACGACCGAGGCCGAGGTGGACGCCGTGATCGAGGGCGTCGCCGGAGCGATCGACTTCTTCCGGAGGGGCGCATGAGCGACCTGCAGAACCTGTACCAGGAGCTGATCCTGGACCACTCGCGCACGCCGCACGGCTATGGACTCCGCGACGAGATCCCCGCGCAGTCCCACCAGTTGAACCCGACCTGCGGTGACGAGATCACCCTGCAGGTGCACCGCGATGCCGACGGCAGCGTCGAGGCGATCGCCTGGGAGGGGCACGGCTGCGCGATCTCGCAGGCATCGGCCTCTCTGCTGGCGGAGCTCGCGGAAGGACTCAGCGTCGAAGACCTCGAGGTGCGCATCGCGGCCTTCCGCGAGGCGATGCGATCCCGCGGCACGATCGAACCGGATGAAGAGCTCCTCGGTGATGCCGCTGCCCTCGGTGGGGTGTCGAAGTACGTCGCGCGCGTCAAGTGCGCCATGCTCGCCTGGGTCGCCGCGGAAGACGCGCTCACGCGCAGCTGAGGTGCAGGATGGACGCATGTCCCTGCACCTGACGCCCCTCCCCTCCACCCGCTTCGAGGCGTGGGCGACAACCGCACGGCAGCGCCTGATCGACCGGAACAGGGAGTCGGGGCGACGCCTCGGCGCGGACGCTGTCGGGCACGTCGAGCAGGTGTTCGGCGACCTGTTCCCGGAGGGCGGTGCGACCTCGACGACGCGGGTCATGCGCATCGTCGACGATGCGGACGGCGAACTCGGAACACTCGTGCTGGCCCTGAGCGGACAGAAGATGCTCCTGCTCGACCTCGACCTCGACGTCGGCCTCGACCTCGACGTCGACCTCGGCGGTGCCGAGACGCTGAGCGATGCCCAGAACGAAGGGCTGCTCGCGCTCCTGCTCCCGATCGCGCGCGACATGGGCGCCACCCAGATCGGGGCGCAGCTCTTTCCGCAGGACACGGCCGGACGGGTATTCGCCGAACAGGGCGGATTCGAGGTGGCCTCGATCCAGATGGTGCTCGAACCGCTTCCGGTGCGCGACCCCGCTTCCCGCGTCGAGGTGTCGCCGATGACCGCGGAACGCTTCCCCCGCTTCGCGGCAGCGTCGGAGGAAGGGTTCGCGCACGACCTCGTCGCGTCGGGGCGCTACACGTCCGAGGAGGCGATCGCCGAGTCGCATCGCCAGATGGTCGAGGAGCTTCCCGACGGGCTCGATACCGAAGGACAGGAATTCTTCACCGCTGCTGTCGACGGAACCGAGGTCGGCATCCTGTGGTTCGGGATGCGGCGGCGCGACGGTCGTCCGCAGGCGTTCATCCTCGACATCGAGGTGGCCGCGGATCAGCGCCGGAAGGGATACGGACGCGCGTTGATGCACGCCGCCGAGAGAGAAGCCCGCAGGCTCGGCGCGGACTCGATCGGGCTGCATGTCTTCGGCTTCAACACGGGGGCCGTCGACCTGTATGAGCAGCTCGGCTACCGCCGCACCGAGGAGAGCCTGCTGCGCGAGGTCTGAGCCACGGTCACGCGAGCACTCGACGGGAATAGCCCTGAGCGCGAGGCGTTGGGGCCAACATGACAACTCTCGGAATCATCGGTGCAGGACACATCGGCAGCCAGGTCGCGCGCGTCGCGGTCGCGAACGGCTACGACGTGGTGATCGCCAACTCGCGTGGACCGGAGACACTCGCCGACCTGGTCGCCGAGCTCGGGCCCAGGGCTCGGGCCGCGACGGCGCAGGACGCGGCCGCTGCCGCAGACGTGGCCGTCGTCACTGTGCCCCTCGGCGCGATCGACCAGCTCCCGGCCGAGCAGGTCGCGGGCAAGATCGTCCTCGACACCAACAACTACTACTTCGAGCGGGACGGACACATCGAAGCCCTCGACAAGGGGGAGACCACGACGTCCGAGCTGGTGCAGCGTGCGCTCCCCGGCGCGAAGATCGCGAAGGCGTTCAACCACATCTTCGCCTCGGAGATCACGTCCGACGGAACGCCGGCCGGCACCCCCGACCGTCGCGCGCTGGCCACGGCCGGCGATGACGTGGAAGCCGTGGCCTTCGTGACGCGCTTCTACGACGAGGCCGGCTTCGACACCGTCAACGTGGGTCCGCTCAGTGAGTCCTGGAGGGTCGAGCGCGACCGCCCGGCGTATGTGGTGCGGCAGACTGCCGAAGAGCTCACGGCGAACCTCGCGATCGCGAACCGCCTGCCCTGAGCGTCGTCGGGGGCGAGGGAGGAGCCCTCGTCCCCGCCCGGGCCGCCGCCGCTGCGAGGGCTTGGGATACCAAAAGTTGAGGAACACCGCCGGGAGTGCGAGAATGCCCAGATGGCGGGGGCTATAGCAGGAGGCGGCGAACTCGAGTCGGTGAGGGTCACGCGCATCCTTCGCGATGACATCATCCTCGGGCGGCGGATGCCGGGGTCGCGCCTGGTGGAGCGCGACATCGCGGCAGAGCTCAATGTGTCGCGACTTCCGGTCCGGGAGGCCATCCGCACGCTCGTCGCGGAGGGGATCGTCGTCGCCCGTCCCCGCACCTGGGCAGTCGTGCGGGAGTTCACCCATCGGGACATCCAGGACTTCGCCGAGGTGCGCGAGGCCATCGAGACGCTGATCTTCGTGTTCGCCGCCGAGCGGCACGACGAGGCCGGTATCGCCCGGATCCGCGAGGTCTACGAGCGTGAGCTCGCGGCCGCGAAGGCGCAGGATTCCGAGGCTGCGAGGGTGGCCGCAGCGGAGTTCCACGAGGTCGCCGTCGAACTCGCGGCGAACGAGATGCTCGGAGAGCTCATCGCCGTGTTCCTCACGCGTCTGCGCTGGTTGTTCGGTCAGCACGACGATCTGCTCGCGATGGCGGACGAGCATCGCATCATCCTCGAGGCGATGACTGCGCGTGACACCGAGGCATTGCGCCGGATCGTCCCCGCGCACCTCGCCAGTGGTCAGTCCGCAGCCGAGCGACGCCTCGCCGAGAACAGTGACCTGACGGCCTGAGCTGCCGGTTCGCCCTGACGCAGGTCGGGGGACCGCAGAGTCGGCTCCGGTTGTATATTGGGGCGATCGGAGTCGGTCCGGAACTGTTGCGCTGTCCTGGGGAGCGAGATGCGGAGTCTTGCTGTCGCGGTCGGATGCCTGTTGCTCGTCGGCGGGATCACGCTCGTCGCGATCGCGGATCAGGAGCGCATGGCGTCGATCGCCGCGGTCAAAGCGGAGATCGCACGCGTCGAAGGCGCGCTGGACACGTCGCGCGGCGAGAACCGGGAACTCGCCGAGAAGCTCACCGCCCTGCGGTCGAAGCTCGCTGAGCAGGACGCGCAGATCGCCGACACGACGGGGTTCCTGCCGTGATCCGCCGGGTGCTGGCCGTCACCCTCGCCGCCGCGGTGCTACTCATCTCGGGGATGATCGGCAGAGCTGACGCCCTCGAGCACGAGAGAACGACCGCTGTCGCACAGCTCGTCGCACTGAACGGCCAGTATCGCGACGCCGGCCAGCGCACCGACTACCTCGACGGGGCCGTCGAACGCGCAGAGCAGGAGACCGCCGATCGCGCCGCCGTCCTCGCGCTGCGGCCCGCCTTCCTCGCCGAGGTAGAAGCCCTGACCGCCGCACTCCAGGGGGCCGAAGGTCGGGTGGACACGGCCGCGCACCGCGCCGCCGCCCTGTCGGCACAGCAGGCCGTCGCCGCCGAGAAGGAGAACCCCGATACCGTCGCGGCGGCCACGGCGACCCTGCACGCGCTCACGGAGAAGGTGGGCACAGAGGTCGCGTCCTGGCAGGCGGCACAGAGCTCGGGTCCCGGAGGGCCGATGTGGTCGTCGAGCGGTCCGGAGGGATACGCGCGGGTGCGGGCAGCCCTCGACCTCGTCGGTGGTGGGGGCGTGGGACTCTACGAGTCCTCGTCGTGTGCGGGCGGGAACGCCCCGGCATGCGCGAACAGCAACGGATACATCAAGTACCGCGCCGACATCGCGACCTGGAGTGCCGGCCGGTTGAACTGGGCGATGGCGCATGAGCTCGCGCACATCTACCAGTTCCGCGTATGGGGCGCGCTCACCTCATCCGGGGCGTACGGGGCGCTGTTCGGCGGTGACCCGGAGTTCCTCGCGAACTGCATGGCCGTGGTGCGGGGCTATCCCGGATCGGTCGGCTGCAACGGCGACCAGCAGGCGTGGGCCTCGGCCATCTGGGTGGGCACCGTCCGCTGAGCGGGAGCCTGTCGCCGGCGTCCCCTCAGGTCGCCGGCGTCGCCTCAGGTCGCCGGCGTCGCCTCAGGTCGCCGGCGTCGTGGTGTCGATCGCCGCGCGCAACGGGCGACGCATCACTCGCCAGTAGGAGGCGGGAGCGATGCGGGTGAGCACGTCGATCAGGCGGGCTTCTCGCCCGACCATCGTGCGCGCAGCCCGTCGTTCGGTCGCCCGCACGATCCGGGCCGCGGCATCGGTGGGCTCGGTGTGGTACATCGCGGCCTGCGCGGCGGCGGCCCGGGCCGCCACCTCCGGGTCGATCGCCGCGGCGTAGCGACCGTGCAGGATGATCCCGGTGCGCACCCCCGCAGGGTAGACGGCTCCGACGCTCACCGAGGTGCCCTCGAGCTCGTGCCGCAGAGCCTCGGAGAACGCGCGTACCGCGAACTTGCTGACCGCGTACGGGATGCGGCCGGCGGGGGCGGCGAGTGCGTAGACGCTCGCCAGGTGCGTGATGTGCGCGGCCGGCGCGGCGCGGAGCGCGGGGAGAAGGGCTTTGGTGACCGAGACCGTTCCCCAGAGGTTCACGTCGGTGAGCCAGCGCATCTCCTCCATGGTGAGCTGGTCGATGTCGCCGAGCATCGACGAGCCGGCGCACGTGATCAGGGCGTTGATGCGCGGGTGGGCCTCGGTGATGTCGGCGGCGGTCGCGAACACGGCCTCGTCGTGGCGGAGGTCGACGACATGCGTCGTCACGCGCACGCCCTGCAGTTCGGCCGCGATCGTCGCGAGTGACGCGGCGTCGTGGTCGATGAGCGCGAGGTGCACTCCCCGAGCCGCCAGCAGGCGTGCGATACCCGCGCCCATCCCGTTCGCCGCTCCGGTGATCACGGTGGTGCTGCCGGTGAGTTCGAGGTGCTTCATTGCTCTCCTGCACGGCGCGATCCTGGTGCGAACCCGCGGATGTCGGATGGGTGGGGCAAGCTGATTCCGAACCATTCTGGCCGACACCGGGCTGCAGTGATACCGGTACGCTCAAGGAGAGGAGGTACCGGTGGGACGGACAGCGGATGCCATCGCCGAGGGCGTTGCGATCGCGACCGCTGCGGCGCGCCTCGCCGTGAAGAACCACATCCTCATCGGCACCATCGCCGAAGACGGCGTCTTCGACACGGACAAGTACATCGACGACGCGCGTGAGGAGCTTCGTGCCATGGCCGAGGAGTCGGAAGAGGCGGCCGCCACCGTCACCGCGTTGCGCAAGAGGGCGAGGGGCCGGCACTCCGATCCGGTGGGGACGCACGACTACCGCGACCGCGATGTGCGCAACCTCCGCCGACGTGCCAAGCAGTCCACCGGCGTTGCCGTGCGCCTGCGAGAGATCATGCAGGACCGCGATCGGCTCGCCGAGATCGTCGAGGAGGCGCGTGACGCCGCCTGGGCGGATGTGCGCCACAACCTCGACCGCCGACTGCGGGTCGAAGGCATGCGCCCGGATCAGGATCCCGACTACAACCGCATGCGCGAAGCGCGGATGCAGGCCCTTCGACTCGTCGATCTGCAGGCGCTCTCGTCGGAGCAGAGGGCCAAGGCCAAGCGCCGGAAGAAGCAGCAGAAGGCCGCGTCGGTGGAGGACTGAGGCCTCGTTTCGCTTTCGCGTCGGGACTGTTGTAGGCTGTTCTACGGCCCGCTGAGCGGGCTGGGCGCCCGTAGCTCAATGGATAGAGCATCTGACTACGGATCAGAAGGTTAGGGGTTCGAGTCCCTTCGGGCGCACACTGTGTTGAGACAGTGACGAAACGGCTTCCACTTCGGTGGGGGCCGTTTCTGCGTTAACGCCCTCTGCGAGCCAATCGAGGGTTACGCCGGTCGCGTGCGCCCACCGAACGAAGTAGGTCGCGGACGGCTCCGAGCGTCCCCGCTCCCAGTTGCTCACAGTGTTGCGAGCAACGCCGAGGGCGTCGGCAATCTGTGCCTGTTCGAGGCCAGCCAAGAGGCGTGACTTCCGGAGTCGGTCCACCAGGGTCCACGTCGGGTTGTCCATGAGTGTCATGCGACCACTTTAGCGTTAGCCGCACCCAAAAACGCGACACGCCGCCCACAATCCACAGACTTGTTCACATGTGCATAACCGTATGAGTCATGCACAAAACTGCGACGCCACGCACACGACCACCACCATGCTCCCCGCCGAGGGGAGACCACACGATGCAGGACGCGACGCCACGACCGGGCGGGACACGCGGGAGGCGCTCCGCGAAATCGAACAAGATGCCACCCGAGAACTACGGGAGTCGCGGTCAAGGCATGACCGGGCGCGACAACCTCCCCAGGCCCGTCCCTGTAGTTCATATCCCGTCCGTGACGACCTAACCCGTCGTGCCGCGTCGACCGGCTCCAGGCTCCGCCCTGGCTCCGTCGAGCAGGCCCCTCCGAATCGCCCTCCGGGGTGAGTAGGGGGGCCATATCTCCCAACTCCTCACCTTCCCTTCACCATCGAGCAGGCCGAAGTCATGGAACACATCTACCTCCCCTCCGGGTGGTGCTCCTGTGGTCATCACCGAGCGGACGGACGTAACGAACGCGATCCGATCACCGCTCCGACCCGAGCAGAGATACGCGCGATCCTCGGCCCGACCTACGAACCCAAGGACCTCAGAGCATGCACGACGCCCAGACCACCAAGCCCGCAACCGACGCCCTCACCGACCTCGTCAACACCGCCCGCTCCCGTGCGTACCTGGCCCGTCGCGCCGGTAAGGCCATGACGGCCAAGGCGCTCGACGACATCGCCAAGACCCTCGACGGCGCACGGACCCGACTCGTCGAAGATGGACCGGACTACCTCGACGCGGCGTGGGCATTCGTCGACGCCGGACGCAAGACCCTCGCCGGGATGCACGAGGCCGCGCCCATGCTCGCGCTCATCGAGAAGGCCGGACGCGGCGCATGAACGACTGCATCGAGCCGGTGGCCCTCCTCGTCGCCCTCGCCCTCCTCGTCGCCTGGTGGCTCGCCCTCGGCATCCGCGACCGCCGACGCAATCGACACATCGACCTTGAGGTCCTCGCCCGCTGGGACGCGCTCAAGCGATCCGACGAACTCGTCATCGCAGACCGAGCATGCGGAGACATCTGGACCGAGGGCGAGACCTGGTGCGTCTGCACCCGACCGCACGAACACACCGGCCCGTGCCTCGACGACAAGCACGGCGTGATCCGGCGATGAGCCTCATAGGCGAGGCGTTCGCAGAGTGGCGTGAGTGTCGAGCCGCGTACGACGACAGCCTCTACGCGCAGTACGAAGTGGCCGAAGAAGCCACACGCGGGGCCATGCTGAACGCACGCGGACGTGCGAAGGGAATTGACCCGCTCTCACTGTTCATGGGCAACAAGGCCCGAGCGCTCGCGTACGCCTCCGAGGAGTTGGTCGAGCACTGGGCACGTCACCCTCGCGTCACGTTCGCCATGTTCGAGAGGCAGTGGCAACGCGACCGGGCGGACGAGCGGGAGCACGCCGCATGAGCGCCAAGCACCGCGACCCTGAGTACCTCAAGAACGCCCGCATCATCCGCGCTCAGGTCGCGGTCAAGCGACGGGCCGGGATCGAGGTGACGTGCTGGAGATGCGGCCACCCCATCGACCCAGAGCAGAGGTTCGATGTCGGGCATCGCGACCCGAACGGCGGGCCTGGCCTCGACAACCTCGCACCCGAGCACCGCTACAAGACGGCCCGATGCATCGGCAATCGAGCAGACGGCGGCCGACTCGGCGCGGCCCGACAACGCGAAGCCAAGTCTCGGCGCGCTCCGGCCGCGACCGTCTCGCCTGGCTCCCTCAACTGGATGACAAAACCCCTGACCATCGGATCTTTTTATGTCTAGCAATGCAACCCCCGCCTACGGCTCTACAGGCGTGTTTTTCCCCGAGTTGGAGTACCACTGGCTCATGAACGCCGAGGCATGGGTTGCGCTCCGGGACACCGCCCTCGAACCTGATCAGGTCACGCGCCTCGTCACCACCGAGCGCGACCGCCGCGAGTTCCTCACCGGCATGAAGGTCATGGGTGAACTCACCGACCGATACGGCGCGCCCCAAGACCCCGTGCCACAGCAACTCCTCGCCGTCGACATGCTCGCCGCCGGGCAGACCATCAACGGCATCATCATGCCGCGCCGATCCACCAAGACGACGAGCATCCTCGCCGTCATCATCGGCCGGTGCGCGTGCCGCCCTCGACAGAACTCCGCGTTCACCTTGGCGACCACGGGACAGAAGGCGCGTGAGAAGTTCTCCGAGCAGGTGCTCGACGTCATCGAGGACGTCTACCCGATCAAGAAGACACGCCCTATCAAGGTCTCGCGTCAGGCTGGAGCCGAGTCGATCACGTTCCCGAACGGGTCCATCTTCGCCGTCCATGCTCCGATCGGTGACAACTTCCGCGCGTCCGCCTACGACGTGGTCCTCGTCGACGAGTCAGGACGCGCCAAGCCTGAGACGACAGAAGACCTCCTCGCCGCGATCCCGCCGACGTTCGACACCACCGGCGGTCAATTCATGGTTGCCGGGACCGCCGACAAGATCAGAACGGGGAACCTCCTCTACGAAGTCGTTTTCGAGAAGGCCGAGGAACTCGACGCGGGCATCCTCCGATACAACGCGCCTGACTCCACCAGCGAGGAAGAGCTCGCGGACTGGGAACCCACCGAAGCGCACCCGCGCGCCAACGTCCGAGGCCTCATCGAGAAGCACCACCCCGGCATCGGCAACCTCACCACTCTCGAAGCCGTTCGCAAGAACTTTCGCCTCCAACCGCGACACAAGTTCATCTTCGAGTACCTCGGCATCTTCGGAGACGAGGGCACCGCAAATACCCTTATCGCGCCCGCGCTGTGGGACAAGACCACCGTGCCCGGTTCCCTGCCGGAGAATCCCGGCCGGTTCTCGCTCGCCATCGCCATCCACCCGGACGGCCTGTGGTCCTCCGTGTCCGTGGCCTGGCACCACGTCCTGGAACCCCTCGACCTCGTCGCCGTGGCCGAGGACCTCGACGGGCAGGAGCGCGAGACCCGAACGGCCATCGGTCTCCTCCACCACCAGCAGGGCACCAAGGGATTCTGGGAGTCAGTCCTCCTCCTCGCCCGCACGCACAAGGTCCCCATCGTCTACGACTCCGCATCCCAGGCGGTCGCCGTCGAGGTGTCGTCGCTTGAGAAGGCCATGCCCCGGCCGGACCTCAGACCGGCGAAGACGCTCGACGTCCGCCAGGGTGCGACCAAGCTCCTCAAACTCCTGGAGGAGAACGCCCTCGCGCACTGGCGTCAGGACCGCCTGGACGCGGCCGCCGCCATCGCGACTAAGCGCGCCATCGGCACATACGGAGGGTTCGGAATCGGCCGGCCAAAGGACCAGGCCGACGCCGACATCACGCCGATGGAAGCCGCCACCCTCGCCCTCCAGTTCCTCGACGACGTCACCGAACCCGTCGACCCGTCCGATCTCTTCGACTTCAGCTAGGAGACCACCATGGCCGCTCCCGGACAGACCACCAGTCCCATCACGTTCGACACGTCCGCGTCCCTCATCGTCATCGTGTGCTCTGAGCACCCGTGGTGGCGGCCCTGCCGCTTCCACATGGACGAGGCGCAGGACGCGGCGTGCGCGCACGAGGAACGCGAGCATCCCGGCGACAACCGACACCGCGACGCGCGCCGCCTCCGCAAAGTTCGGCGTGTCGCTTCTGCGTCGACCCCCTCGGTGTCGGAAACGGGATCGAGGGTCTAGAACGTGGGAATCTTCAAGAAGCGCATTCGCGAGGCGTACGATACGCCGTCCGCCGTCCTCCAGATCACGTCGCCGTGGACGCCGCAGGACTCCCTGCAGAGCTTCACCGCTGACGCTCTCAAGGGGGTTCTCGGTGACGGAGTGAACCAGCAACTCACACGCGAGATTGCCCTCCGCATCCCCGGTGTCAAGCGCGCTCACGGCATCGTCTGTACACAGCTTGCGGGCATCCCGTTCTTCCAGATGGACGGCGACGCGCGCGACGAGGGACAGCCCAAGTGGCTCACCACCTCGGCCTCCGGCGTCTCGCCCTACCACCGCACCTACGGCGCGGCGTCCGACTGGTTCTTCTACGGCTGGGCGTGCTTCGGATTCACCGCCCGCCCGGCCGACGACCCGGAGGCCGACTGCCTCCACATCCCGATGGGCCTGTGGTGGATGGATAACAACGGCGACGTGCACTGCGACTCCGACCTCGTCGACGACGCCTACAAGACCTACCTCGTCGCCGTCCAGCTTGGGTACGGCGAGAACGGTCTCCTCGTCGACGGCAAGGACACCCTCAACCAGGCCCGCAAGATCGAGGAGGCCTACCTCAACCGGCTCGACAACCCCATCCCACTCACAGTCCTCCGCATCAAGGACGACCTCTACTTCAGCTACTCGAAGGCCCAGCGCGCCACGATCCGCGATGAGTGGAACGAGGGCCGCCGCAAGAACTCCACCGGCCTCCTCCCGAAGGACGCCATGGACGTCGACCTCCCCGGCGCGAACGTCGCCACCGACCTCTACGAGACCGGCCGCAACGCCGTCCGCCTCGACATCGCGAACCACGCCTCGCTCCCGGCCTCGCTCCTGGAGGGCGTCCGCCAGGGCGGCTCCGGCGGTGGCACGGAGATGCGCTACCAGGGCAAGGGCGAGAACGGCGCGGAGCGCAGCGAGCTATGGGACTACGGCCCCGCCAAGCGCATGCTCCTCGCGTTCGAGGCCCGCATGTCCCTCGACGACGTCGTCCCGTCCGGCAAGTCCATCCGTGGCGACCTGTCCAACATGTTCGCCACGCCCGACCCCACCACCACACCGACAAGCGAGGACTAACCACATGAACGAACTTGACATCCAGATCGAGGGCGGGGAGGTGCTCGCCAGCCTCGACGACCGCACCGTCACCGGACTCGTTGTCCCCTACGGGGAGAAGGGCCGAACCAACGTCGGTCAGTTCGAGGTACCGGCGGGAACTATCCGCATCCCCGAGGACCCCGGCGTCGTCGGCATGAACGTCGATCACGACCGCTACGACCCGCGCGGATACGCCACACGCATTTGGGACACCGCCGCCGGGATCATGGCATCCCTCACGTTCGCCAAGACGCCCGAAGGCGACGCGGCCCTCGCGGATGCCCGCAACCCCAAGGGCAAGCGTCGTCGCCTTTCCGGCGAGTTCCGCACCGGCATCCGGGGCGGCAAGGCCACCGGCGGCATGCTCTCCGGCGTCGCCCTCGTCGAGCGCGGCGCGTTCCCCTCTGCCATGGTCCTCGCCGCCGACACACCCGGTGTCGAAGACGAGGAGGACACCGACGAGACCAGCGGCGACACCGTCGCGGAGTCCCACACCGACGACACCTACACCGACTCCGAGGGCAACACCTGGACCCGTGTCTACGACTCGGAGACCGTCGAGACCTCGACCGGCACCCAGACCACCACCACCATCACCGAGACATACACCGACCCCGCCGCCGAGACGGCATCAGACCAGGAGGAATCCGAAGTGACCGCATCCGCCACCATCCCCGCCACGGCGCGCGCCGGGGCACCCACCGCCCCTGCGAAGAAGGAGCCGTCCAAGGACGCCGACTACGCCGGTCCCTCGGCCGTCGAGGTCCTCGCCGCCTTCGCCGCGACCAAGCGCCCGGTTCTCGACCAGGCGGGGAAGGACGCCAAGGACGCCGCCGTCGAGGTCCTCGCCGCGCTCCAGGACGTCACCGACGACCTGATCGCGGGAGGGGACGTCGCTCGTCCCACCTGGCTCGGACAGCTCTACCAGGGCATCCCCTACGAGCGCGAGTACATCGTCCTCGGCACGCTCGGAACCGGCATCACCTACGCCGGTAAGCAGGGCTACACCCTGCACCGTGGCACCGAGGCCGCACCCGTCAACCACCTGGGCGAGCGCTACCGAGGGAACAAGGCCCCCATCGGCTCCGGTGTCGGCTTCACCAAGGGGCAGAGTTCCGACCTGTTCGAGTGGGCGTTCGGTGCCGACATTGCCCGCAAGTTCTTCGACCTCCCCGGCGCGGAGGAGGCCGTCGACGCGTTCTTCCGCCTCGTGCTGGAGGACCACCTCATCTGGTCCGACACGGTCGCACTGGAGACCTGGCGACTCGTCGCCGGTGCCCCCATCGCGTCGGAGACGTACCCCGGCGTCGACGGCCACGACTACGGCGACGCGCTCGGCATGGTCATCCAGGGCATCCTGGCGGTCACGGCCAAGAAGGCGGACGGGCGTCGCGACAAGCCCACGTTCATCATCGCCAACGAGATCGCGTACAAGCAGCTGATCTACACGCCCAAGGACCTGATCCCCGAGTTCGTGAACTTCACGGCCTCGACTGACTGGGAAGGGTCCGGCGACGGCCTGGTCCTGGTCGTCGGTGACACCGGCATCACCTCGACGCCGTCCGTCATCGTGGGGTCCGGCAAGGCCGTCGAGTTCGACGAGCTCCCCGGCGGGCCGCTCAAGATCGACGCCCTCGACCTCGCGAACGGTGGTGTCGACAAGGCGATCCACGGATACCTCCAGGTGTTCATCGTCCGCGCCGACGCCGTCGTCCACATCGGCGCGGCGGACAACCGCGCCAACTCCACCCAGTACGAGGTGGGTGACCTCGCCAAGGCGGCCGCCGTGATCTACCAGGCGGTGCGCGGCGGCAAGTCCGGCACGTCCGCCCCGGAGGCCCCTGCGCTCGGTGAGGAAGTCACGGACGGCACGGAGGAAGCGGGCGTCATCTGGAAGCGCCTGGTCTGACTGTGTCCACCTGGTACAGCGCCGTCGACGGCCCCGCCCAGGCTCGCCTCAAGGCGGCCTGGGCGGGGGCACCAATCTCGAACGCTGAACTCTGCGAGTTCATCGTCGACACGGCGCGCCTCCAGGTGGTCGAGTACGCACCCGAGGCCACGACCGTCGAGGCCGCCGTCGCCACGGTCCTCCTCCAGTTCGGTCTGTCTGACCGGCTGGAGGAGGTCCTCGCGATCCTCGACGTCGACCAGGACGAGCCGACGTTCAACCTCGTCTACGCGCAACTCCAGCAAGCCACAAACCTGTGGGCCGCTGGTCGCGCTGACGAGAACGGGGACGTCGGAAGCGAGGGATTCTCGTTCGTCCCGCGCCCGCTCGACAAGACCATCCGGAGCATCATCCGTCCCACCAACGCGGAGGTGTCCGGTGGCTTCTGAGCCGATGCTCGACGCCCTCACGGAGGAGCTCGTCGCGTCACTCACGGCGGCACTCCCGTCCGAGTGGAGCCTCCGCGATGCCGAGGACAAGGCCGAACGCTCCCTCAGCGTCATCCTCTACTACGAGCAGGGCGATGTGGTCACGACGATCAACGGCGGACCGGTCCCGGTCAACCATGTCGGCGTCGAGTACACACTCACCCTCGCCGCGCCCGAGGAAGACCCCACGCAAGGGCGGGCGAGGGTGACCAGCGAACTTCTCCACCTCCTACCCATCCTCGACCTCATGCCTCTCCTGGCATGGGACACCGCTACGAAGATTCGACTTCCGACCGGCGAGACGTGCTACCGGCTGGAGGTCGTCCACCTCAGTCGCTACGCGAACCCCACACCCACCACCGAACCGGACACCGTGCCGGACCCGATGCCCGAGGAGGCATAGCACCATGGCAGAAATCCCGGCGAACCTTCGCCTCGTCACCGCAACCATCAAGATCGGCGCGGACTCCTACACCGAGCACATCCAGGACTTCTCCTACGACCCCACCACGGTCGCCGTCGAGGTGACGGATGTGTCCGGCAAGGTCCATAAGTTCGCCGGGGAGTCCGGCTACACGCTCACCCTCAACGTCTTCCAGGACTTCACCGCGACCGGCTTCGCGCGCAAGTGCCTCGACGACGAAGGCGAAGACGTCGAGATCACCGTCGTCGACGGGCCGACCACCTGGACGTCGACGATCACCCTCGTCGCGCCCAAGATCGGCGGCGCGACGAAGGCGGTCGGCGTGTCCACCATCGCCTTCCCGTCGACTCGCCCCGTCCCCACGGCGACACAGGCGGGCTGACCCATGACGCAGGGGCGAATCAGTCTCCTCATTGACTCGCCCCTGCGTGACCTCGCCATCGCCTACAGGACCGTTCCGGCCGAGATTCGGAAGCAGAACAACCGGGCGCTCAAATCCGAGGCACAGCCGATCTGGAAGGGCGAGACAGCCGAGCGGGCTACCACGCGCATCCAACAGCGCACGCTGGTCGACACCTCCAAGGTCGGCGTCACCAACCGCAACGTCTTCCTCCGCGCCGGAGGAGGCAAGTACGCGGCACTGAACTCGGCCGCTGAATTCGGCCGGCCAGCGGCCGCACCCATCAAATCCCGCTCCAAGAAGGGCAAGGCGTACACGCGCTCGACCGGCTCCCTCTTCGGGGATCGCAATCGACGCGGCAACGTCGTCTTCCCCGCCGCGCGCGACTCCATCCGCCGCTTCGCCTCGCTCCAAATTCAGACCACCCTCCGGACCCTCCACGAGGCCGGGGAGAAGGTGAGATAGCCCACCATGGCACGCAAGAACCAGTACGAAATCGGCGTCGCGATGGACACCGACGGCGTCGAGAAGTCCATCGTCAACGGCATCGTCAAGCCGCTCGACGACGCGGCCGACGCATTCGCCGACCTGGAGAAGGCGGCCAACAGCGCCGACCTCGACAAGGAACTCACCAAGGCCCAGAAGGCCACCGACAAACTCGACGACGAACTCGACGACACCCGCGACGCGCTCAAGCGACTCGGCTACGCCGCACGCGATGCCGGAGACGACAGCAAGCGCGGCATGGACCGCGCAGAGGAAGGCGTCAAAGAGTTCGGAGATGAGGCGAACAGCACCGCCAAGGAGGCGGCCGCATCCTTTGACGGGTCCGCCGAGAGCATCCTCGACATGTTCCAAGAGGTGGCCGCGAACGCCTTCGCCGGGTTCGGTCCCGCCGGTGCCCTCGCAGGGCTCGCCATCGCCGCCGGTATCGGCATCGCCGTAGGCAAGTTCCAGGAGGCCGCCGAGGCCGCCGAGGAACTCCGCATGAAGGCCGTTGAGTATGCCCAGGAATCCCGCGATGCCGGTGTGTCTACTGAGGCGTGGTTCACCGGCGCATCTCGGATGATCGAGCGCATCAAGGAGCTTGAGGAACTCAAGTCGACGGACGCCCGTTGGTTCTGGGAGAAGGACCCGTCCCAGCTAGAGGACTGGGAGGACGCCCTCCAGAGGATGAATCGGTCGACCTCCGAAATCGGGGACGTCCTCTCTAGCTCCACCGAGGAGGTAGAGAAATACCGCAAAGCCGTCGAGCGGTCGAAAGACGCCACCTATGACGATATCCAGGCCCTGGTAGAGCGAAACAAGAAAGACCCCGTTGACGGCTACGTCGACAAGGTCAATGCGCTGAACGATCAGTACAAGGCACACGACGAACTCCTCTCCCAGCTCGACGAAGAGATCTCGCTCCGGGACCAGACGACCGACTCGTACGAACGCCAGAAAGCGGCGGGACTGGACGCGGCCACCGCCGAAGCCGCCGCCGCGGAGGAGAAGGCCGAACGCATCGCATCAGCCGAGGAGGCTGTCAAAGCCTCCGTGACGAGCGCGTACGACAGCATGCGCCAGGCGGCCGCCGACTACGCCACCAACGAGGACGGCGCGCTCGACATCAATCGATGGCTCGAATACGTCAACCAGCAATCCGGCGCGATTGCCGCCTACCAGGCAAACCTGGAGACAATGCGTCTCAGCCCCGATCAGTGGCAGAACCTCCTGGAGATGCCCGAGGGCCAGCGCACGCAATGGGTCGCCCAGTTCGCCGCGCTCCCCGAGGATGCGCGCGCACCTTTTGCGGCCGCCCTCAACGACGTCGGCTCGACCGGCGGATCGGAAGCCGCCGTCGCTTTCGATGACTCCTTCAACCCGGAGGCATCCGTGGACGTCGACGTGAGCGTCGACACCGGGGACGCAGCGGCCGAACTCGACGAGGCCGCCGAGGACCGCGACGTCACCATCAAGGCCAACCTCACCGGCGAGGGCACCGTCCGCGACGGCCTCGACACCCTCACGAAGAGGCGCACCGTCCACGTCGAGGCCGTTCTCGATACCTCTCAAGCGGCCCGCGACCTCGCCGCCTGGCGACGCTCCGAAGCCAACAGGCCCATCACCATCACCGCGAAACTCGTCAAGGAAGGGGCGTGGCAGTAATGACCACGATCACCTACAGCGCGGGCACCATCACGCCCACCGCCGTCGAGGGTTTCAGAGCATCCCGGCCCATCCGCAACCTCGTCCAGGAAGTCCTGGACCGGGCGGAACCCGACATCGACTTCCGCCCCGCCGGACTCCGCACCGGCACATTCCGCCTGGTCTTCGACAGCGAGGCCGCCGCGCTTACGGCCTTCGACGCCCTCGCCCGCGAGGAACTCTTCACCATCGCGAACGGCGACGTCGACGGACTGAACATGAAGTTCGCCATCCCCGAGGGAGACCTTGACCTCGAGCAAGACGACACCGTCGTCACCATGTGGCGTATCCAGGTCCCGTTCCAAGAGGTGACCGCGTGACCACCGCCAAGCACACCTACACCGTCACCGGCGCGGGGCACGTCCTCGGCCTCCGTGAAGGAGATATCACCTTCGACGTCGGACGCGCCCCGCACATCGAGAGCACCCTCCGCATCGCCATGCCGACCGCCGACATCCTCGCCGCCCTCGACCCGCGTCTCACTCGCCGCGTCCTCATCGCGGCCGCGTCCACCTTCTCGACCATTCCCGCACAAACCCGCACCTTCGACCTCGGCCTCCGCACCCGCCGCGTCGCCCAGGACGGACGCACAGTTACCCTCACGCTCGCTAGCGACGAGGCCCTTCTCGACGACTACGCGCCCCTCAGCGACGACACAGGCGCGTTCGCTCACCAATCGAGTCTCCGCGCGGTCATCAACTACGTGCTTGGGAAGGCGCTCGGCGCCGCGCTGGAAACATCGCCCGCGCACGACGAGGACGTGACCGTGTTGACCGATGCGACGAACCTCTCGCCCAACGGTGGTTTCCGTTCCACAACCGCCGGATGGGTCGGCGGCGCGAGCGCGGCTCTCGTGCGCACAGCGGGCGGTCCTCCCGGGGCCGGAGTCGACTTCTTCGGACGGGCCGCGATGGGCGGTCTCAACGGCGGCGGCGTCTTCAACATCGGCGGTGAATCCGCCGGATCGACGGCCGTCACCGTCGGGGCGGGGAGGCAGTACCGCACGACGCTGTGGGTGCGGTCGTCGGCCGCGGTCACTGTCTCCCTCAACATCGAGTGGGTAACCGCCGCCGGTGCAGGCGTAGGCGCAACCACCGGCACCCCGGTCTCGCTCACCGCGAACGTGTGGAAGCGCGTCGAGGTCGTCGGCATCGCCCCGGCAACCGCAACCCGCGCGGGAACATACTGCTACCGCACCGCCGGAACCTGGCCCGCCGGTGCGACGTTCGACGCGGCCGCTCACCGCTTCTCCGAGGTCGACAACGTCCTCGACGACCTGCCGTTCTTGTTCTTCGACGGTGACACCACGGACACCGTGCAGTACGGATATGGCTGGTCGGGCGTCGCGTCGGCCAGCGCGGCGACCCGCAAGGCGCTCATCAGCCGATCCCCGGACATGCTCCGCTGGCAGGCGGGTCGATCTGCGCTCGACTTCCTCCGGCCCATCGTCCAGGCATACGGCTACCGGCTGGTGTGCGACGAGCACCGCAAGTGGACCCTCCGCGACGAAAACTACAACCCTGGCGGGGCGCTCAACCTTCGCCAGGGTGTCAACCTCCGCGACGTCGAAGACACCCTCACGCGCGACTCCGATACGTGGTTCGACGCCGCCGTCACCATCTACACCTGGAAGGACTCGGACGGCGTCGAGCACACCGAGGTGGACAGCTTCGCGGCCGTCGACCCGCCCACACAGGTCCGCGTCTTCGAGCGCCCCGGCGTCCCTTACCCCGGCCCCGGATTCAGCGCCTACGCCGTGCGCCGCGCCCAAGGCCGAGGCCGCATGCTCAGCGCCGAGACCGGCATCGACTGGCGCGCGCAACCCGAGCAATTCCTCTCGGCGCGCGTCGACGGCGCACCGATCCTTGCGGGCACCATTCAGGCGCTGGGATACGACCTCAAGACCGGCGACATGTCCATCACGACACGCACAGCCGACATACCCCCGTCCGCTTGGGTGCTCATCCCGGCGGGCGAAACCTGGCTCGACTCGCCCGTAGGCGAGTCCTGGAAAGAGGAGATCATCTAATGGCAAACGGAGACGACGCCCTCGCCGCGGGCATGGACATCCTGACCGGCAACGAAGACCGCCGCGACGGCTGGGACGAGGACAACAAGACTCGCGACTACATCGCCCAGCGTACGAGCGCGGTGACCCCGCTGGATAAGGGTGGGACGGGCGCGACAACCGCCGCCGGTGCCCGCACTGCGCTCGGCGTCCCCGCGACGGGTGACGTCGCGCTGCGCAACGCGCTCGGGTTCCTCTACGGGGTCGCACAGCTATCCGCCCACAACATCGGCTTCTACCGCAACGACGGCGCGAACCGAACCGTCGTCCGCGTCTCCAGCGGCGCGGGACAGTTCGACGAGGCCATCGTCACCGAGGCCACCCTCCCCGGCCTCATGGGCGACACCGTCAAGACCAGCGGCGGCACCATCACGGGAAGCCTGTACCTGCCGAACTCGTCGCCCGCCACCGCCGGATACGCCGTTGCCTACATCAACAACGACGGCCGCGTCAGTCGAGGTGCGTCCTCCGAGCGCTACAAGAAGTACATCAGCGCCATCGACCCGGCCGCCCTCGGTGACATCTTCCCCGACCTCCACCGCTTCCAGATGCGACAGGGCGAACCCGGAGCGTGGAAGTACGGATGGATCGCAGAGCGCCTCGCAGAGAACCCCGACACTGAACCTTTCGTCGTCTACAACGAGCAGGGCGCGCCCGAAACCATCGACTTCATCGCGCTCCTCATCGCCCAGAACGCACAACACCACCAGGCGATGGACCTCATGGCCCAGCGCATCGCGGCCCTGGAGGCGCGCCATGCAGAGGGTTGAGCTCAGCGGCGGTCGGGGCTGGCTCGACGCCCCGGCCGCCGCCTCTGTCCACCGGATCGACGAGCAGTTAGGTCGCCTCGCTGACGTCAACGACGCGGGCCGTTCGCCCGAGCAGGCCGACAAGAACTATGCGGCGTGGATCGCGTACCTCGCGGGTGGCCCGAAGGCTCCCTACGCGCTCCCGGCGAGCAAGTCCGTCCACTGTCAGGGCCTGGCCGTCGACTCCGACGACTGGTACAACGCCCGCGCCGCCGCGATTTGGCGAGAGAACGGCTGGAAGCAAACAGCGCGCTACCCGAACAACCCGAAGAAGGACGAACCCTGGCACGGCGAGTACTTCCCCGCAATCGACCAACACCGCAACAAGCCCGCGTCATCCGGCGCGAACATCACACCTGATCCCGAGGAGGACATCACCATGAAGAGACTGTTCCAGATCGACGAGAAGAGGGACGGGCGGTGGTTCGTCGTCGACTACTTGGCGGGCACGGCCGTCCGACAGTGGAACTCGTTCCAGCTCGCACGTTGCCGCGAGGACATCGACCGAGGCGAAGCAATCGAGTTGGTTGGCCCTCAGCCTCTGCTTGCCATCGAGGGCCTAACGATTGTCAACGGATGACCGCCGATGCCGTCGTGCTCGCGATCCTCGCGTTCGCGGGGGTCGTCGTCGCCGCACTGGTCGCGGGAGGCATCACCCTCGCGGTCCAGCTGACCAAGTGGTACGCGCAGAACCAGCGCCTCTGGTTTTGGAATCGCCAACTCGTCGACCACATCTACCGAGGGCTTGGCCCGCCCGCCCCGCAACCTCCCGCCGACCTCTTCGACTGAAAGGACAACGCACATGACCACGAACTACAAGACCCGAGCCGAACGGAGGGCCGCCCTCCGGTCCAAGTCTGAGACGGTGCTCCGGCCCGCTTTCCGACGTTGGGCCTACGGAGTCGCGGCGGCCGCCGTGGGCGTTGCCGTGTTCGCCGGTTGGCTTCCGCCCGCCGCCGCACCCGTCATCGCTCCGCTCCTCATGGCCGTCTTCTATGTCGACGAGACTGGAATGCCCCGAGCATGAGTTTCGAACATAACCTACGGTTTCGGGTCGAGCTCGGCCGCCGGCGACCGGGTGCAAACACACCAAACCGCTAGGTATGTTCGAAAGTGGCCTAGACGCGACGATGCCCCCTCACGGACTCCGGAGGGGGCATCGTCGCGTCTGGTCAGAGGTTGGCCGCGATAGTCACCAATTGCATCCAGCACGCCGCCAGGAGCACCACGGCGGCCGCGCCATAGATGTGCGCCCAGAGCGGGAGACGGGGGCGGGGCGTCTCGGCCGTCGACGGGGCTGGGGGAGTCGTGGGGTTGGTCATGATGGGATCTCCTGGGTTAGACCGCGACGAGGCGCGCGGTGGGCTTATCGGGGGCGGCGAGACCGGCGGCCGCGTAGACCACGCTACGGCCACGAGCATCCGAGAGGCGGACGTACCGGCCGGTCGTGTCGGCCGAGGCATGGCCCATCAAATTCCGGAGCGTGAGGACGTCGCCGCCGGACGCCTCGTGCGCGTTCGTAGCGAATGAGTGCCGGAGGTTGTGGAGCGACCACGGGCCAGGGAGGACCTCGTCTACGAGTTCGTACACCCGACGCGGGGACAGATGGCCGTCGATAGCACCGGGGAACGCATATCCCTCGGGGAGCGCTCGGAGGTCCAGCGCGAGCCGAGGCGTGAGGGGGATGATGCGGAGCTTTCGACCCTTGCCGTGGACGAGGAGCGACCAGCCGAGCAGGTCGGGACGGAGGTCCTCAGAGTGGATGAGGGCAATCTCTCCGCGCCTCAGGCCCGCGTCATGAGCCAGGCGCATGATGAGCCGGGTTCGCTCATCGGATCGCTTCATCGCGTCGGCGTAGACCTGTTCAGGAACCGGGTCGGGGTTCGGTGCGGATGCGCTCACGCGGGGCAGGTGTTTGGCCGGGTTGCGGTCGATGCGCTTGGTCCGCTTCGCCCACTTCCAGAACTCTCGAAAGCACGCGTATCGATTCCGGCGCGTCTCCTGCATCCACTCCTGCGAGCCGACGAAGGCGAGGAGGGCATCGGCGCTGACCTCCCATGGCCCCACTCCGATGCGGCGGGCCAGGTGCTGGAGTTGCTCACGTCGGGCGCGGATGGTCGCCGGGGTGCGGCTGTCGCCACGGAGTTTCAGGGCGTAGTCGTCTAGGGCCTCCGTCCAGGAGGCCGAGAGTGGGAGTGCCACGCGCGCTACAGAGTCGGGTGGTTCGACGGGATACGGCAACGCACGGCGGGGGTCCTCTCGCTACGACACATGCCCCCCAGCCGCATCATTCGCGACCAGTCTATTCCGGCGATTCGACTAACCCCGTTCATGGCGTGCCCCTGCCGTAGCGCTCATAGGCGCTCTGCCTCTTGATCCCGAGCGCGTCCCCGATGTACTGCCACGAGTGACCCTGAGCGCGAAGCCCGTCCACTGCCCGCTGAATGGCGTCCTCGACCTCATCCCGGAGGGAGAGGAGTTCGCCAAGCTCCCAGTCATCAGCGGTCGCCACACGCTTACCAGCGCCGCGAATGATCCGCCGCGCGAACGCGATGTACGAGGACGTTTCGACCGTCCGAGACCCCATCACTCCACCACCGACGAGTGAGCGATTTCGGTGTCAGGCTCAACCTGACACGCTCCGACGGACTCCCGACATCCGCACTCGCACTCGGGATCGTCGGTGGTCAACCAGCATTCGTCCCACGTGACGACCGGTCCCTCGTGGTACTCGCGGCTCGCCTCGGTGCACTCCTCGCACACGTCCCAGACGGACTCCGGGCACTCCCCGCTCCCGAGGGGCGACCAGTGCTCACAGTCTCGCTCTGAGCACTCGAAGGGGACGACGGTCATCTGAACCTTGTGGTGCACGCTCACGCGGTCACCGCCTCAGCCATGCTCCAGAGCGCCCACTCGTCATCGAGTCCAAGGCCCTCCTCGACTACCAACCAGAAGGTTAGGGGTTCGAGTCCCTTCGGGCGCACACTGTGTTGAGACAGTGAAGGAACGGCTTCCACTTCGGCGGGGGCCGTTTCTGCGTTTCTGCCCGCTGTCATCGGTCCTCGATGCTGCCGCATCCGCCCACGTCCGCATCCGCCCACGTCGCGAGTTTTTCTATACAGTCCAAAAATCATATGTAGGATAGGCAAACCTAACTTAGGAGTTGTCCATCGTGACTGAGTTGCTCACTTCCTCGACCGTCGACGTCTACCGCTCCCAGATCGCACGCACGGCGTCTCGGGTGGCCGCAAGGTTCACCGAAACCACACAACCCACGTCCGGCGCCTCGCTCGCAGAACTGCAGAAACTCGTCGATCGGGTCGACCTCGCCGGCTCCGGCATCGGCACCGCGTCGGCCATCCGTGAGATCGATGATCTCTTCCTCGCCCACGCCGTGTGGTTTCACCACCCCCTGTATGCGGCGCACCTGAACTGCCCGGTGGCGCTCCCCGCCGTCGCGGCCGAGACGATCCTCGCCGCGGTCAACACCTCGGTCGACACCTACGATCAGTCGACGGTGGGCACGCTGATGGAGCGTCGGCTGATCGAGGCCGTGACGGGATGGGTGGGGTTCGCCTCGGGCGACGGCATCTTCACCTCTGGGGGCACGCAGTCGAACCTCCATGCGCTGTTCCTCGCCAGAGAGGCGGCACTGGCGGCGGTCGGCGGCTCGCGTACGACGTCGATGTCTCGCTTGGTCGTCTTCGCCACGGCATCCAGTCATTTCAGCGTCGGCAAGTCGTCGCTGCTGCTCGGCCTCGCCGACGATGCGGTCATCGAGGTGGCCGACGACAGCGCAGGGCGGATGCTTCCGGCTGACCTCGATGCGGCGGTCTCTGCGGCTGTGGCGGAGGGACGGGTGCCCATCGCCGTCGTCGCCACCGCAGGCACGACCGACCGCGGCGTGATCGACCCGCTCGCGAGCATCGCCGCGGTGTGCGACGCCCGCGGTCTGTGGCTGCACGTCGACGCTGCCTACGGAGGAGGACTCCTGGTCTCGTCCCGGCGCCGGCACCTTCTTGCAGGCATCGAACGGGCACGGTCCGTCACCGTCGATTTCCACAAGAGCTTCTTCCAGCCCGTCTCCTCCAGCGCCCTGCTCGTGCGCGACCCCCGGGATCTGGTTGCGGGCGCCTGGCACGCCGATTACCTCAACCCGCGGGAGAATGACGAACCCAATCAGGTGGACAAGTCGCTGCAGACCACGCGCCGTTTCGACGCGCTGAAGCTGTGGGCGACGCTCCGATCGATGGGGACGGCGCAGGTCGGCGAGCTGTTCGACGCGGTCATCGATCTCGCCACGGCCGCCGGCGATCTGGTCGACGCCGATCCCGAACTCGAGCTGGTGGGTCGCACCCAGCTCAGCACCGTGCTCTTCCGCGCGCGTCCCGGGGATGTGCCGCCCGCAGTGCAGGATGAGCTCGTCGCGGGGGTCCGGCGCGTGCTCTTCGAATCCGGCCGTGCACTCGTCGCGAAGACGGTGATCGACGGACGGCCCTGCCTGAAACTGACTCTCCTCAACCCGGAAGCCACCCTCGACGACGTCCGAACGATCCTGGACATCGTGAAGGACGCGGCGACTGCTCTCGCGGGCATATCGCCGGATCTCGTCGCCGCGGAGGCGACGGCATGACCGCGCACGTGCACGACGTCGTCGGCATCGGCATCGGCCCGTTCAACCTGGGGCTCGCCTGTCTCGCGGATCCGCTCGGGGTGGACGCGGTGTTCCTCGACCGTGCGGAATGCTTCCGATGGCACCCCGGGATGATGATCGAGGGCTCGACCATCCAGGTGCCGTTCCTGGCCGACCTGGTCACCATGGCCGATCCCACCTCGCGCTTCTCCTTCCTCAACTGGTTGAAGCAATCGGGGCGGCTCTACCCGTTCTACATCCGTGAGAGCTTCTATGCGCTGCGTACCGAATATGACGCGTACTGCCGCTGGGCGGCCGAGCAGCTGCACCAGCTGCACTGGAATCACGAGGTCGTGCGGGTCGAGCATGACCCTGTCGACGACGTCTACATCGTGCAGGCGATGCGCACCGACACCGGCGAGGAGCGCACACTGCGCGCCCGACACGTCGTCGTCGGGGTCGGCACGAGCCCCACGATCCCGACGGCTCTCCGCGACATCTCCGGCCGTGCCGTGCACAGCTCGGCATACCTGGAGAATCGTGATGCGCTTCGTGCGACGGATTCGATCACGGTGGTCGGCAGCGGCCAGTCGGCGGCCGAGATCTACCGCGATCTCCTCGAGGGTGCGCGCGACGGCGGCTATCGTCTCGACTGGATCACCCGGTCGCCGCGGTTCTTCCCCATGGAGTACACGAAGCTCACCCTGGAGATGACCTCACCGGAGTACACCGATCACTTCCATGGCCTTCCCCTCGCGCTGCGGCAGCACCTGAGTCGGGAGCAGCGGAGCCTCTACAAGGGTGTCTCCGCCGACCTCATCGACGACATCTACGACACCCTCTATCGGCTCAGCGCCGAAGGTGCAGTGCCCACGACGCTCCTCGCCGACACCGAGGTCACCGCCGCCGAGTGGGACGGCGTGCGCTTCCGGCTCTCGTTGCGGCACGGCCAGCTCGGAGAGCAGCACGACAGGGAGACGGCCTCGCTCATCCTCGCCACGGGGTACTCTGCCCAGACGCCGCCTTTCCTGCAGGGCATCGCCGACCGTCTGGACTGGGATGCCCTGGGCAGGATGGACGTCGCGCGCGACTACAGCGTCGACGGCGGACGGGCGCGGGTCTTCGTGCAGAACGGTGAAGAGCACACCCATGGGTTGACCGCCCCGGACCTCGGCTTCGGCGCCTGGCGCAACTCGTCGATCCTCTCGTCGATCCTCGGTCGAGACGTCTACCCGATCGAGCGCCGCATCGCGTTCCAGGACTTCGGTGTCCCCGCCGATGCCCTCCGGGAGTCCACCGTGCCCGGGGCGGTCGTGCGATGACGACGACGACCGGGATCGGAGTATCGCTCACCGTCGCCAGCCCCCTTCGGGACGCGGCTATCCTGCACCGCTGGCTGGCCGATCCCCATTCGGCGTACTGGGGCATGACCGACCTGGATGTCCCCGCCGTCGCGGCCTATCTCGCCGCTGTCGATGCTGATCCCGCCCAGCAGGCGTGGCTCGGGCTGGTCGACGAGGTCCCGCTGTTCTACGCCGAGACCTATGACCCGGCGCAGGTGCTGCTGACAGAGGTCCACGACGCGGTGCCGGGCGACATCGGCATACACGTCCTGGTGTCGCCTCCGGGCGAGGACCCCCGACACGGGCTGACCGATGCGGTGTTCGCCGCCGTGATGTCGTGGTGCTTCGATGAGCTCGGCGCGGAGCGCGTGGTCGTCGAACCGGATGTGCGCAACGCGCGCATCCGCGCGAAGAACGTGCGCGCCGGCTTCGAAGAGGTGCGCCACGTCGTCATCGACGAGGGCGGGCACCTCAAGACCGCGATGCTCTCGGTGTGCACCCGCGCCGGCTTCGCGGCGTCCGAACTGATCCGCCTCGACCGAGAGGGACGCGCATGATCGCCCCCGCCGCCCACCTGACGATCGATTCGCTGGAGCGCGCACAGCGTCACCTGGTGGCCAAGGCTCTCGCGGAGTTCAGCCACGAACGGCTGATCGCCCCGGAGCCCTCCGGCGATGGTTGGCGCGTCGGTGTGCCTTCCTCCGCCGTCGAGTACCGGTTCCGCGCCATGCGTACCGAGCTGGAGCACTGGATCATCGAGGAGAGCAGCGTCCGTCGCCTCATCGACGGTGCGGATGCCGTGCTGGACGCGCAGCAGCTGATCCTCGAGCTGCAGCCGACCCTCGGCCTGTCGGATGAGCTTCTCCCGTTGTACCTGGAAGAGATCGCCTCCACGCTCGCCGGCTCGATGTTCAAGATCGCGCGGGGTGGGCCGTCGGCGCGGGAGCTGGCCGGCGCCGACTTCCAGACGATCGAGGCGGCGATGACCGAGGGGCACCCTGGTTTCGTCGCGAACAACGGGCGCATCGGCTTCGGTGTCTCGGATCATGCCACCTTCGCTCCCGAGTCCGCCCGGTCGTTCCGCCTGGTGTGGGTCGCCGCGCGGCGGTCAGCATCGCATCTGGCCCTCGGCGCCGATCTCACCGAGGAGACCCTGCTTTCGGGCGAGTTGAGTCCGACCGAACGCGATCGCTTCGCCACCCGTCTTCGCGACCTCGGCGAGGAGCCGGCCGACTTCCACCTGCTGCCGGTGCACCCGTGGCAGTGGGAGAACCGCGTGACCATCACCTTCGCTCCCGACCTCGCCCGACGCGACCTCGTCTACATCGGCGAGAGCGAAGACGACTACCGCGCCCAGCAATCGGTGCGCACCATGTTCAACGTCTCGCATCCGCATCGGCACTACGTGAAGACGGCTCTCGCTGTGCAGAACATGGGGTTCCTTCGGGGGCTCTCTCCGGCGTACATGCGCGTCACACCCGCGATCAACGACTGGGTGGCCGAGCTCGTGGCCGCCGACCCGACATTCGCGGATGCCGGCTTCCGAGTGCTCCGGGAGCGCGCGTCGATCGGCTACACGGGCGACGTGTACCACCGCACCGCACAGCCGTCCGCCCACCGCAAGATGCTGGCCGCCCTCTGGCGTGAGAGCCCTGTGCCGTTGGCAGCCGGGGCTGAGCGACTGGCGACTCTGGCGTCGCTCCTGCATCGCGACAGCGAGGGTGTCTCGGTGGTCACCACGCTCATCCGTGCTTCCGGTATCCCCGCGACCGCGTGGGTCCACCGGTTCCTTCGCGCGTATCTCCGGCCGATCGTGCACAGCCTGCTGGCCCACGATCTCGCGTTCATGCCGCACGGCGAGAACCTCATCCTCATCCTCGAGGGGAACGTGCCGACCGGTGTGTTCATGAAGGACATCGGTGAGGAAGTCGCGCTCCTGTCCGAGCGCACGCTGCCGGAGGAGGTGCGACGCATCGTCGCCCCCGTCGGCGACGAGGAGAAGGCGCTCGCCGTCTTCACCGACGTCTTCGATGGGGTGCTCCGGCACCTGGCGGGCATCCTCCACATCGACGGCACCCTGACTGAGGGGGACTTCTGGCGCCTGGTCGGGGAGACGGTCGATGAGCATGCCGATGGGCATCCCGACCTCGAGTCACTCGTCGACCTGCGGGCCGATGCATTCGCCCATTCGTGCCTGAATCGTCTGCAACTGCGCAACACGCTGCGCATGGTGGACCTCGCGGACCAGTCCGCTTCTCTGATGTACGCCGGAACGCTCGACAATCCCATCGGTCGGGCGCGCAGCTCGTCGCCGATTCCGCTGTCGCCCCAGGGAGGGTGAGCGGATGACCAGCGGTGGTTCGCGATGCCCTCGGCATTCCGCGCATCCGGGTGATGGATGGGCGGGACCGTGGATGTGCGGTCTCGCGGAGCGCGATCAGAGCAGGCTGGTGATCGCCGGGTCGCGGTCGGCGACGTCTGCGGCGGTGGCGACGATCACCTGGCGGATCGCGGCGACGGCGACGGCCGGCGTGACGTCTGCACGGTGGGCGAGGCTCACCGTGCGGGTCATCATGGGGTGCGTCAGTCGCACCGAACGAAGTGCGGGGCGATCGAGCAGAACCATGGCCGGCACCACCGCGACGCCGACGCCGCGCTCGACGAAACGCAGCACCGCATCCATCTCGGCGCCCTCGAGCACATGGGTGGGTCGGAGTCCCTCGGCGCGGAAAGCCGCATCGGTGGTGGCTCGAAGCTCGTAGGTCTCGTCGAGGGCGATCAGGGGGAGGGTGGCGAGGTGGTGAAGCGTCATCGACGCCGAACTCGACACCGGTGGCTCGCTCGCGGCCGAGACGACGACCAGCTCCTCGGTGAGGAGCGGGGTCCGCGTCAGGCTGAATCCAGAGGGAGGAGGTCCTTCGGACTCGGTGATGAGGGCGATGTCGACGGCGCCGACCGCGAGCTCCTCGACGAGCCGGCGAGAGCCGCTCTCCGTCAGGTGCAGATCGATGCCGGGATGCGCGGAATGGAAAGCGCGGATGGCCTCGGCGACCAGGCTGATGCAGAGTGTCGGAGGGGCGCCCAGGCGCACGCGTCCACGGCGGAGTCCGGCCAGCTCGCCCATCTCGTCACGGATGGCGTCGGCCTCGGCGAGCATGCGCTGCGCGCGGGGGAGGAGGGTCTCGCCGGCGGCCGTGAGAGCGATGTGGCCGCGTGCGCGGTGGAACAGTTCCGCGCCCAGTTCGCGCTCGAGCGTGGAGATCTGCCGGCTCAACGACGGCTGCGCCAGATGCAGGTGCTCGGAGGCGCGGGTGAAGTGTCCGAGACGCGCGACCTCGACGAACCCGCGGAGTTGCTCGAGGTTCATGACCATAGCCTACCCGCATCGTTTCAACTCGAACTATGCATTGGAGTTATTAGGATCCCCTAACTAGCGTGGATCGCATGGCTACGCGCGAACGACAGATATCCACCACGGTCCTCGTCATCGGCACTGGAGGGTCGGGTCTGCGGGCGGCGATCGAGATCGCCGAACACGGCGTGGACGTGCTCGCCGTGGGGAAACGACCGCGGCAGGATGCGCACACGTCGCTCGCCGCCGGCGGCATCAACGCGGCACTCGGCACGATGGATGCCGACGACAGCTGGCAGCAGCACGCAGCCGACACCATCAAGGAGAGCTACCTTCTCGCCAACCCGCACACCGTCGAGATCGTGACGCAGGGTGCCGAGCGTGGCATCCGCGACCTCGAGCGCTGGGGCATGGACTTCGCCCGCGAAGACGACGGCCGCATCTCGCAGCGCTTCTTCGGCGCCCACACCTTCCGCCGCACCGCGTTCGCCGGCGACTACACGGGCCTCGAGATCCAGCGCACCCTCGTGCGCAAGGCCGAGCAGCTCGAGGTCCCGATCCTCGACCACGTCTACATCACGCGCCTGCTCGTGCGCGACAACGTCGTGTTCGGCGCCTACGGCTTCGACCAGGCCGACGGCACCCGCTACCTCATCCACGCGGACGCCGTGATCCTCGCGGCGGGCGGACACAACCGCATCTGGCGCCGCACCTCGTCCCGCCGCGACGAGAACACCGGCGACTCCTTCCGTCTCGCGGTGGACGCCGGCGCGCGGCTCCGCGACCCCGAACTCGTGCAGTTCCATCCGTCGGGCATCATCGAGCCGGAGAGCGCAGCGGGAACCCTGATCTCCGAGGCCGCACGCGGTGAAGGCGGAATCCTCCGCAACGCCCTCGGCGAGCGATTCATGGCGAAGTACGACCCCGAGCGCATGGAGCTCTCGACCCGTGACCGCGTCGCGCTCGCCGCATACACCGAGATCCAGGAAGGGCGCGGCACCGAGAACGGCGGCGTCTGGCTCGACGTCTCGCACCTGCCGCGCGAGACGATCATGACCCGTCTGCCGCGCGTCTATCAGACGATGATGGAGCTGCAGATGCTCGACATCACGACCGATCCGATCGAGATCGCGCCGACCGCGCACTACTCGATGGGCGGCGTCTGGGTGCGTCCGGAAGACCACCAGACCGACGTCGACGGCCTCTATGCGATCGGCGAGGCGTCGAGCGGTCTGCACGGCGCGAATCGTCTCGGCGGCAACTCGCTCATCGAACTCCTCGTCTACGGACGCATCGTCGGTCAGGCGGCAATGGAGCATGCGGCGGGGCTCGACGCGCAGCGCCGGTCGGCGACCGCGGTGGCGGAAGCGCGGGCCGAGATCGACCATCTGCTGGCGGCGGAGGGGCGCGAGAACGTCCGTGCCCTGCAGCGCGCGATCCGCAACCTCATGACCGAGTACGCCGGTGTGGTGCGCTCGGAGGAGGGGCTGCGCGCCGGTCTCGCCGACCTCGACATGATCGAGGGGCGCATGGAGGACATCGGCATCCACCCCGACATCGCCGGGTTCCAGGATCTCGCGCATGCGTTCGACCTCAAGGCATCGGCACTCGCCGCCCGGGCCACCCTCGAGGCCGCGCTGGAGCGGCGGGAGACCCGCGGATGCCACAACCGCAGCGACTTCCCCGACACCGATCCCACGTTGCAGGTGAACCTGGTGTGGTCGCCGAAGGACGGCGTGACCCGTGAGGCGATCCCAGAGATCTCGCCGGAGATCGCGGAGCTCATGCGCGAGGTCGACACCGCGGGCAAGCTCGTCGAGTAAGAGCACACAGCGGCTGCTTCCGGTCGCACCTGCTGTCGTCCCGTCGACGATCGGGCAGCATCAGGTGCGACCGGAGCGGATCCGGTGCGGGAGGATGAGCAGATGCACATTCCCGCAGAACTGCTCCCCGATGGTGCGGACTGGCTGCCCGTGGAGAGTGGCGAGTCGGGCGCGGCCGTGCTTCGCGATGAGGCCGGTGGGCGATACGTCAAGGCGGTCCCCTCGTCGCAGGTGGACGAACTGGCGGCCGAGCGCGACCGGATCGCATGGCTCGCGAGCGTCGGCATCCCCGGTCCGTCGGTGATCGAGTGGCGTCTCACCGCGCACGGCGGTGCCCTCGTGACCTCTGCGGTGGAGGGAGTCCCCGCCGACCGGCTCGATGCGGCCGGTCTGCGTGCGGCGTGGCCGGCGATCGCCGACATCTTGCGGCGTCTCCACGCCGTCCCGGTGTCCGACTGCCCCTACGGCCGGGGAGTGGACGGGATGATGACGGCAGCCAGAGCGACGGTCGCCGAGGACCGGGTGCAGACCGAGTTCCTGCCCGTCGCGCTGCAGGATGTGCCGCCGTCGCGGATCCTCGCCGGCCTCGAGAGCGAGCTCCCGCGACGGATCGTCCAGGAGCAGGCAGAAGCGGTGGTCTGCCACGGCGACTTCTGCCTGCCGAACATCCTGATCGCGCCCGACGGCTCGCACGTCGCCGGACTCATCGATGTCGGCCGGCTCGGGCGTGCCGACCCCTACGCCGACATCGCCCTGCTCCTGGCGAACGCCCGCGAGACGTGGCCCGACGAGAGCACCGCCCGTCGGGCGGACGAGGACTTCGCTGCGCGGTACGGGATCGATCTCGACTCTGCCCGTCAGGACTTCTACCTGCGGCTCGACCCGCTGACCTGGTAGCGCGGTCGCGGGTCTCAGCCGGCCTGCGGCTCTTCCGTGTCGACCACGCCGATGCCGACCGCCTCGTGATCGGGCTCGGGCTCGTCGCGCTTCGGGGCCTTGGGTTCCTCGCCCGGGGCCTTCTCGGTGCTGGGCTCTTCGAGCTCATCGGTGCTGGGCACTTCACTCGGGTCGGCGTCTTCGGGGGAGTCGGCTTGTGCCGGTGTCGTGACCTCGCCGTCGCTCGTGTCGGAGGTCGGGGTGGGAGTCGGAGTCTGCGCCTCGGCGGAGAGCTCGTCGGTGGGCTCGGGCTCGGGAGTGCTGTCGGTCATGGGGGACCCCTTTCGATGATGTCGTCCGCTCAGGATGCCTCGGCGGCGGATGGGGCTGTAGGGGGTTGACGGGACGGCGAGTTAACCTCGGTGAACCGAAGTCGCCGATCCGGCGTAGCCTGGAGGGGTGACTGCGTACGTCTCGGCCTTCGACCTCTTCTCCATCGGAGTGGGGCCTTCGAGCTCCCATACGGTCGGACCGATGCGAGCGGCTCTCGACTTCGCACGACGACTCACTGCGACGGGCGTCCTGCCGCAGGTCACCCGCATCGGAAGCACACTGTACGGATCGCTCGGCGCGACGGGAATCGGGCACGGGACGCCGGATGCCGTCGTCGCCGGCCTCCGCGGACTCGCGCCGGAGACCTGCGACCCCGCCGAGGTGCGCTCGGCCTGGACCGACCTGCCGGCACAAGCCGTGATCCGCATCGACGGCGCGCACGACGTGCCCTTCGCGAAGGAGGACATCGTCTTCGCGCCGCGCACCCGGCTTCCCGGTCACCCGAACGCCATGACCATCACCGCCTGGGACTCCGCGGAGCAGGTCGTCGCCGAGGAGACCTACTACTCGGTGGGCGGCGGGTTCATCCGGCGCGATGGCGAGGAGGCGAAGCTCACGACCTCGGGATTCCCGTACTCGTACGCGGATGCCGCGTCGCTGCTCGCGCTCTGTGACGAGAACGGGCTCTCGATCGCCGAGGTGGCCCGACTCAACGAGACCTCGCTGCGCAGCGAGGAAGAGGTCGCGGCCGGCCTCGACGCGATCTGGGACGCGATGTCGGGGTGCGTGGATGCGGGTCTCCACGCCGACGGCACGCTTCCCGGCATCCTCAAGGTCAAGCGGCGGGCCGGAGTGATCCGCGGCCAGCTCGAAGAGGTCGAGGCCGACGGCCATCGTGAGCTTCCGGGTGAGTGGCTCGGCGCGTTCGCGCTCGCCGTCAACGAGGAGAACGCCGCGGGTGGCCGCGTAGTCACGGCGCCGACGAACGGTGCCGCCGGAATCCTCCCGGCCGTCGCGATGTACTGGTGGCGGTTCCTCGCCGACTCCGGACTCGGGGCGGGCAACGCGGTCACGCCCTACGGCGAGCTGGTCGGCAGCGCACTCCTCGGGTTCGAGTCGGACGTGCGCGCGGTGAGCGACGGGAGCGACCTCGACGAAGAGCAGACCGCCGAGGCGAACCGTCGCCGTGGCATCCGCCGCTTCCTGCTGACCGCGACGGCCCTCGGGTCGTTGTTCAAGGCCAACGCGTCGATCTCCGGCGCGGAGGGCGGATGCCAGGCCGAGGTCGGCTCCGCCTGCGCCATGGCAGCCGGCGGCCTGACGGCGGTGATGGGCGGCACGAACCGCCAGATCGAGAACGCCGCCGAGATCGCGATGGAGCACCACCTCGGTCTCACCTGCGACCCCATCGGCGGACTCGTGCAGATCCCGTGCATCGAGCGCAACGCGATCGCCGCGTCGACGGCCGTGACCGCCGCCCGCCTCGCCCTGCGCGGCGACGGCAGCCATTACGTCTCCCTGGATGCGGTCGTCGAGACCATGCGCCAGACCGGGGCCGACATGTCGACGAAGTACAAGGAGACCAGCGAGGGCGGCCTCGCGGTCAACGTCATCGAGTGCTGACGGTCCTCGGTCGCGCGGGTGTCCCCGGATGCCGGTAGCCTCCACGAGACGACACGCGGAGGAGCACGATGGATGAATTCTGGGAGCCGGCCTCCCTCCGTCGACGTCAGCAGCCCGTCGTGGCGGTGCGCCCGAACGACGACGCCCCCACACTCGGCGCAGGATGGCCGACGAGCATCCCCGCCGTCGCCCAGGTGCTGAGGGAGGGGATCGAACTCGACCCCGGCGTCACGTTCCTGGTCGGCGAGAACGGCAGCGGCAAGTCGACACTGGTCGAGGGGATCGCGATCGCCTATGGGCTCTCTCCCGAGGGCGGTTCCCGCCAGGCCAGGCACACCACGCGCGCGACCGAGTCGCCGTTGTCGGACTGGCTGCGGCTGCAGCGGGGCGTGGGGGCGAATCGGTGGGGTTTCTTCCTCCGCGCCGAGACGATGCACTCGTTCTACACCTACCTGGAGGAGAACCCCTCGGCCCGCGGCGACGTCCCGTTCCACGAGATGAGTCACGGCGAATCGTTCCTCGCCCTGCTGGAGAGCCGATTCGACGAGCCGGGCTTCTACTGCCTCGACGAGCCGGAGGCGGCGCTGTCCTTCAACTCGACGCTCGCGCTCATCGCCGTGCTCCGTCGCATCGCCGATGAGGGCGGCCAGGTGCTGTGCGCGACGCATTCGCCGGTGCTCGCTGCTCTTCCCGGCGCGAAGATCCTCGAAGTGGGGGAGTGGGGTGTGCGGCCGGCGGAGTGGGACGACCTCGAGATCGTGAACCACTGGCGCTCGTTCCTCGAGCATCCGACCCGCTACCTCCGCCATCTGCTCGACTGACTTGCGCGCCGTGCCCTCGTCGCGCGTCATAGGCTGACGGACATGACCGAGCAGAAGCCCGCGCGGCGGCGTGGCCGCCCCCGGGGCGTCTCCGACTCGCGAGCGCGCATCATCGCGGCTGCGGTCGACGACTTCGGTGAAAAAGGATACGACGGCGCGACGATCCGCTCCATCGCCGCCAGGGCCGGTGTGGATTCTGCCCTCGTGCATCACTACTTCGGCACCAAGGCCGATCTCTTCGCAGAAGCCGTGGGCATTCCGCTGCGACCGGATGTCGATGTGCCGGGGATCCTCGCGGGTCCGCGTGACGAGATCGGCGACCGGCTGATCCGGTACGTCCTCGAGGCGTTCGAGCAGCCCGAGGTGCGCCGTCGGGGAGTCATGCTGCTGCGCACCGCGATCGGCAGTCGGCTCACGACCCCGCTGCTGGCGGGCTTCCTGTCGCGCGAACTTCTCTCCCGGGTGGCTCGGCGCCTCGACGTCGACGACGCCGATCTGCGTGCCTCGCTCGTCGCCTCGCAGATCGCCGGGCTGCTGATCGCACGCTATGTGCTTCGGCTGCCGGCGCTTGCGGCGGCATCGATCGATGAACTCGTCTCCCGTCTCGGCCCGACCGTTCAGCGCTACCTCTTCGACTGACGCCGAACGTCGGCATCGGGTATGTGCGGATCCCGTTGACGCGGACGACGGGCGGGCGCATAATTCATCACATGATGAATAACTCCGCCGTCGAGATCGCGCAGCTGCGTGTGCGTCGCGGGGCGGTGCACGTGTTCGACGGGATCGACCTCGCGATCCCCCGCGGCCAGATCACGGGCCTGCTGGGCCCTTCCGGATGCGGCAAGACCACGCTCATGCGCTCGATCGTCGGCGTGCAGAGGATCGCCTCGGGCGAGGTGACGGTACTGGGCGAGCCGGGAGGGTCGCGACGGCTGCGGCACCGGGTCGCGTACGGCACGCAGGGGGCCTCGGTCTACGGCGATCTGAGTGTGCGTCAGAACCTCTTGTACTTCGCCTCGCTGCTCAAGGCGCCCAAGGGCGACGTCGATCGGGTCATCGACGAGGTGGGTCTCGGCCCGCAGGCGGGGCAACTCGTGGACTCTCTGAGCGGAGGGCAGGCGACGCGGGTGTCGCTCGCGGTGGCCCTCATCGGTGCGCCCGAGCTCGTCGTGTTGGACGAGCCGACGGTGGGACTCGACCCCGTGCTGCGCGCCGAGCTCTGGACCCTCTTCCGCGCCCTCGCGGATCGAGGGGTGACGCTCATCGTGTCGAGTCACGTGATGGACGAGGCCGTGCGCTGCGACCGGCTGCTGCTGATGCGCGAGGGGCGGATCATCGCCGACACGACTCCGACCTCGCTCCTCGCCGACACCGGCACGACCGACGCCGAGGCCGCGTTCCTCGTGCTGATCGAGCGCGACCGCGCGGCTGGTGTCGGCGACACGAGGCGATCGCGCCGAGAAGCGCGCGACCAGCAGGAGGGGGCCGGAGAATGAACGGCCGCCGGACGTTCGCCACCGCCGGACGCGTGCTCACCCAATTGCGGCACGACCCGCGGTCGATCGCGCTGATGCTCATCGCGCCGAGTCTGCTCGTGGGCCTCTTCGCCTGGCTGTTCAGCGATCAGGACGGCGTCTTCGATCAGTTCGGCGGCGCGATCCTGGCGCTGTTCCCGTTCATCGTGATGTTCCTCATCACCTCGATAACGACCCTGCGCGAGCGCCGTTCGGGCACCCTCGAACGCCTGATGACGACCCCGCTCGAGAGGGCCGACTTCATCCTCGGGTACGCGCTCGCGTTCGGTCTGATGGCTCTGCTGCAGGCGGTGATCACGGTGTCGTTCGCCGTCGGGGTGTGCGGGCTCGACGTCGAAGGTCCGCTCTGGCAGCTCGGCCTGGTCGCGGTGGTCGACGCGCTGCTCGGTACCGCGCTCGGTCTGCTCGCGAGCGCGTTCGCGCAGACCGAGTTCCAGGCGGTGCAGTTCATGCCGCTGCTGGTCTTCCCGCAGATCATCCTCGGCGGGCTCTTCATGCCGCGAGATCAGATGCCCGATGTGCTGCACGCGATCTCCGACTGGCTTCCGCTGAGCTACGCGATCGACACGATCAACGCGGTCGCCGCGGGCGACGAGGGGTGGGATGTCTTCGGTCCGCTGCTGATCGTCGTGGCCTTCGCGGTCGGCGCTCTCGTGCTCGCCTCGCTGACACTGCGGCGGCGCACCCGCTGACTCCCGTCCCGGTCGGTGTTCAGCGCGCGGCGCGGTTCTTGGTGTGCTTGGTCGGTGTGGCGGCCCACGGATCCTCGGGCCAGGGATGCCGCGGGTAGCGCCCCCGCATCTCGGCGCGGACCTGTGTGTAGGGGCCGGACCAGAACGAGGCGAGGTCGTCGGTGACCGCGAGCGGACGCCCCGCGGGGGACAGCAGGTGGAACAGCACCGGTACCCGTCCGTCGACGAGGCGGGGGGTCTCCGCCCAGCCGAAGCACTCCTGCAGCTTCACGGCGACGACAGGACGTGACGTCGGGTCGCCGTCGGGTTCGGGGTAGGTGATGCGGACGCGGGATCCGCTGGGCACCTCGAGGCGCTCCGGCACGAGGTCGTCGAGTCGCACCGCTTCGGGCCACGGCAGCAGCCGACGAAGAGCCGACAGCAGGTCCAGCCGGCCCACGGGGGTGCCGGCAGCGAGCGCGTCCAGCTCGGACGTCAGCCAGGTGTCGAGGGTCTCTATCAGTCCGGCGTCCGAGACATCGGGCCACGGATCGCCGAGCTCGCGTCGCAGCATCGCCAGACGGCGGCGCAGTCCGTCGGCGGCGTCGGGCCAGCTGAACAGCGTGAGTCCGTCGCGCCGGAGCACACGACGCACGGCATCCCGCCCCTCCTGGGCCGATGCCCGCACCGGCACCGATGTGCGCAGGATCGCACCGATCCGGCGTTCGCGTCGGGCCTGGACACGACCTCCGA
Source organism: Microbacterium sp. TPU 3598 (assembly GCF_002356155.1). Lineage (NCBI taxonomy): Bacteria > Bacillati > Actinomycetota > Actinomycetes > Micrococcales > Microbacteriaceae > Microbacterium > Microbacterium sp. TPU 3598. The sequence continues at coordinate 799,735 of NZ_AP017975.1, forward strand.
CGAGGTCTGCCTCGACGCGGTCGGTCATCAGGTGGCTGGCGGCCTGCTCCATCTGCAGTTCGGTGAGCGCCGCAGCGGAGCGGATGATCGCACCGGACCCGGCCGCCGCACGGCCGGAGGCACGGGTCACGTCGGCGACGGCGAGCCATTCGACGGCCGCGAGCGGGCCCGTCACCCCTGCGCGTGTCCCGGAGGCGAGCAGGTACGTCGCTCCGGTGGCGGTGCGCTCGACGCGGTGGGCGATGCGCTCGGGAAAAGCCAGCGCGATCACGAGGCCGACCCCGTCGAGGTCCGCGCGCACGCCCGGCGCCGGGCCGATCATGCGTTCGAGGCGGTTCGCGTCGTCTCGCCATCGGCGGGCGTCCGGGGTCCGCCCGTTTCTGAGGGCGATGAGGGCCCGCGCGATGTCGGCCTCGGGGCTTCGCAGATCGCCACCCACGAGCGCGACGACCTCAGCCGCGAGACGGCTGCCGACCGTCGGGCTGCCGTCGCGCAGAGCACGGGCCAGCCGGGGATCGGTCGGGATGCGCGCCAGTGCACGTCCCTCGGCGGTGGCGCGGCCCTCGTCGTCGATCGCGCCGAGGCCGTGCAGAACAGCGATGGCGTCGGCCAGGTGGGCGGCGGGCAACGGGTCGATCATCCGCAGGCCGGTTCCACCCGGGGCACCCCAGCACGCGAGCAGGAGCGCGGCATCGGCGAGGTCGACCACGGCCAACTCCGGCACCGGACGGGCGGGTGCCGCCGCGTACGAACGCTCGTCGACGCAGCGGATCACCGCGCCGGGGCCCTGGCGCGTGGCGCGTCCGGCCCGCTGCACGCACGACGAGCGAGGCGCAGCGCTGGTGACCAGGCCCGTCATGCCGCGGGCGGCGTCGCGCTGCGGATACCGCGACAGGCACGTGTCCACGACCAGACGGACGCCCGGCACGGTGAGCGAGGATTCGGCGAGCGACGTCGTGATGATGATGCGCGGACGGTCGTGCGGTGTACGGCCCCGGATCACGGCGTCCTGTTCGGCCGGGGGAACGCGGCCGTGCAGCTCCCGCACATCGAACCTGTCGCCGGCATCTCGGACGCGGCGGGCGATCTCCGCCACCTCGCGGGCACCGGGGGCGAAGACCAGCACGTCGGCATCGGGCTTCTCGCGGAGCAGATCCCGTGCCGCTGATACCGTGACCGCCGCGACGTGGTCGAGGAATCCCCACGTGACACCGCGCTCGTCGAGCCGGGGCACGGGGCTCGGTGCCCAGCGTTCGGCGAGAGGGAAGGCCGGGACGTCGTGGTCGACGATCGGCGCCGGTGTCGCATCCGTGGCGATGACGGAGGCGAGGCGTGTCGCGTCGAGGGTGGCGGACATCGCGATGACCATGAGGTCATCGCGCAGCTCCCGCACCTCGGAGAGCAGACCGATCAGCAGATCGGTCTCGAGCGCGCGCTCGTGCACCTCGTCGATGATCACGGCATCCACGCCGTCGAGCCCCGGGTCGTCGAGCATGCGTCGAAGCAGCACGCCGGCGGTGACGAACTCGACCCGTGTCTCCGGACCGGCCGCGCGCTCGCCGCGGACGGTGAAGCCGACGCGTGCGCCGAGGGTCGAGCCGTCGAGGTGGGCGAGTCGGCGGGCGGCGGCGCGGGCGGCGACACGGCGAGGCTGGGTGACGATCACCCGACCGCTGCGCCGTGAGGCCACGAGCGGCGGTACGAGTGTGGTCTTGCCGGTGCCCGGGGGCGCGGTCACGACGACCGACCCGCTCGTGTCGAGCGCGGCCGAGACCTCGTCGAGGGCGGCCGCGAACGAGAGCCCCGCGCCGATGGCGGCGAGGTCGAATGCGGCGGGGGTCATCCGTCCAGTCTGCCCGGTCGGGCGACGTCCGGAGCCGTTCGGAACTCAGGAGATCTGCGAGGGATTCGGCGGAGCGGGCAGTACGGCGCGTCCACGGGGGCAGGTGTCCTGAGTCGTGAACCGGGGACGGCGGTGCCCGCTCCGGAAACAGCGGATGCCGCGACCGGGTCGGTCGCGGCATCCGCCGAAGTGCTCTGCCTGCTCCGCCTACTCTGCTGTGGGAGATGCGGGGGTTGCGGAAGCGGGCGGTGGTGGAGTGGTCGGCGTCGACACCCGGGGCGCGGGTGCGGGTGCGGGCGGCGTAGCCTCGGCGACTCCTGCACCGAAGCCGCGGCCGACGGCCTGCCCCTGGATGATCCCGGCGAGGTCGAGCCCCGTTGCCGAGTGGACGCTGTCGAACACCGAGCGCAGGGCCTTCGCGCTGTCGGCGCCGACGACGTTCGAAGCGCCGTCTTCGCCGGAGCTGCCGATGATCGACACGTTGCCGATCGCCGCATAACCCTTGGAGAACTCGGCCATGATCGACGGCAGCACCTCGAGCACACGCTGCGAGAGGAACGCGTCCTGGTTCGAGGCGATGGCCTTCGCCTCCGCCTCGAGAGCGGCGGCGCGGGCATCACCCTCGGCGCGGATGGCGTCGGCCTCGGCGCTGGCGCGCAGACGGCGGGCTTCGGCCTCGGCTTCGGCCTGAGCACGCAGCGCGTTCGCCTCACCGCTGGCCTTGGCGATCGCGGCCGCGGCCTCACCGTCGGCACGAGCCTTGTCGGCCTGCGCCTGCTGCTCGGCGATGCGGGTACGGGCCTCGGCCTGCTTGACCTGCTCGATCGCGGCAGCCTCGGCGGCGCGCTCGCGCGTGTAGAGCTCGGCCTGTGCGCGGGTCTCGGCCTCATACCGCTGTGCATCGGCGACGCGCTTGACGTCGGCGTCGAGCTGGGCCTGCTTGTTCTCGGCCTGCTGCTGCAGAACGGCCTGCTCAGCCTGAGCACGAGCCAGCGCCTCGGCCTGCTCGGCTTCGGCACGGGCGCGGCCGATCCCGGAGTCGGAGTTGGCCGTGTTGGTGTCGAGCGCGGTCTGCTCGATCAGGTTGGCTTCCTTGTTGGCGATGTTCTTCTGGTTGATCGCACGGTCGGCGTTGGTCTGCGAGATTTCGGCGGCCTGACGCTTCGCCTGGATCTCGGGAGCGCCGAGGGACTGGATGTAGCCGACCTTGTCGGTGATGCCCTTGATCTGGAACGAGTCGAGGATCAGGCCCTGCTCGGCGAGCTCCTGCGAGACGTCGGCGGCGATCTGGTCGGAGAACTTCTTCCGCTCGCGCATCAGCTCGACGACGGAGAGCGTGGCGACGATGCCGCGGAGGGCACCTTCGAGCTGTTCGGTGGTGAACTGCTCGATGGCCTTGTCCTGCGAGGCGAAGCGCTCGGCCGCGCGGCGGACGTACAGCGGGTCGGAGCCGATCTTCACGATCGCGACGCCGTCGACGTTCAGTGTGACGCTGTCGAGCGACTGGGCCTCGGCGTTGAGGGACACCTGGCGCGAACGCAGGGAGATGATCTCGTGGCGTTGCGTGATCGGGTTGACGAGCGACTTGCCGTTCACGATGACCGTGACGGGCGACTCCGCCAGCTCGGAGCTGGTCGTGCCGTCGGCGGCGATGACCGCCCGCTGGATCTTCTGCTTGCGGCCCGAGATGACGAGTGCTTCGTCGGCTCGCGCGACCTTGATCCAGCTGCGTGCGAACAGCAGCAGGATGAGCAGCAGAACGACGGCGACGACGACCGCGATTCCGACGATGACGAGGATGCCGACGATTCCGGCGATCTCCATGAATGACCTCCCTGGTCCCCCGAAGGGGCGGTCCCGAGCGCGCCGTGGTGCGCGCCTTCGCCCCCCACCCTGCCAGAAATGCAGAGAGGCCGTTCCGGGGGGGCATCGTGGTGGGCGGGAAACTCCACGTCGGGAGGAAGGTCTTCGGCCATACGTCCGCCCGACGAGGAGATCTCCTCCTGCGGGGGTGCGGGCAGGGGCTGGTCAGGGTGTGCGGGCAGGGGAGGTGCCGAGGCCGAGGGCGTCAGCGGGCGCGGAGCTTCTCCGCGAGGTCGCGCAGGGCGCGCAGCTCGTCATCGTCGAGACGGGACATGCGGTCGGCGATCGAGCGTCCGTGCACGGTGGCGAGCGAGCGGAAGGCCCGGGCCCCCTCGTCCGTCGCCCGGATCAGCGCACCGCGACCGTCGTCGGGGTCGGCGCACTTCGCCACGAGTCCTCGTGTGACCATGCGGTCGACCAGGCGCGAGACGCTGGGCTGGCTGATCAGCATGTTCGAGGTGATGTCGCGCAGCCGCGCTGTCATGTCGGGGGAGCGGGTGACGGTGAGCAGCACGTCGTACTCTGCCTGCGCGATATCGCTGTGCTCGAAGTCGCTCATCATCTCGGTGAACAGCTCGTGCTGCGCGCGGAACAGGCTCTCCCAGGCCTCCAGGGCGAGCTTGCGATCGGTCATCCTCACAGAATAGTGCGAACAGTAAAGGGCCGGTCGGAGAGGCTCCCGACCGGCCCTTGTCCCTTGCACCAAGAGTGTCCTGCAATCACATGCGGTGGATGCCACAGCAAACATTCACCGTGTCATCACTGTATAACGGCGAGATAACGAATGCAACGGTTCGATCACGGAAAGTTCTCGATCTCAGGCGACGGTCGGCGCCTTCACGCGGCTCCGGGTGAGGAATCGGAAGCTGACGTCCCAGACGTACTCGAGCGGTCCCTTGCGGAAGCGGCGCATCCAGAGGTTCGCGAACAGGATCACCAGAGCGGCGATCACGAAGAACATCGCCAGGGTTCCGACCAGAGGGTCGAGCGTCTCCGCAAGCGGCGAGTGACCGATGATCGACTGCGCCACCCGACCGAGGATGTTCTGGAGCACGTAGCAGCTCAGGGCCATCTGGCCGACAAGGGAGAGTCCGCGTCCGACGAATCCGATGCGGTGTCCTCGATAGAAGGAGGCCATGAGAGCGAGGATGCCGAATGCGACCAGCGGCGCGGAGAGGAACCTGTTGAGTCCGAACGTCTCTTGCATGAGGAAGAACACGACCTCCCCCGGAACGCCCGCACCGAGGCCGACGATCATGACCCATCTGCGCAGTCGCGCGCCGCGGGCCTCGAACAGTCCGTGGCGGTAGAGCATGGCGCCGAGGGTGAAGACGACGAGACCGAGGGTGAGGATCGAGCCGGTGTCGGTGCCGACCGTCAGGTCGGAGAACACGGTCAGGGTGTTCATCTGCACCTCTTCCCAGTATGTCGGCCTGCCGCCGACCGTCGGGGACTCCCCGGGGATCACGAGGCCCGGGAACATCATGACGCTACCGGTGAAGAGGGGGAGAAGGATGAGCGTGGTGTGCGTCACCAGCGCCACGCCGATGAACACCCACTGGCGTTTCTCGGGGAGCAGCAGGACGAATGCCACGACGAAGCCGAGGACGGCGTAGGCGCGGAGTACGTCGAACTGCACCACGAAGATGTAGTTGAGCATTCCGTCGATGAAGAGCAGACCGGCACGAACGAGATAGGTGCCGGGCCACCGGCTGCCGCGCCGGATCGCTGCCTGGCGCTGGATCTCGAGTCCGATGCCGAACATGATGGTCAACAGGCCCAGGAACTTCCCTTCCGAAAGTGCGGAGACGAGGTCCTGCCACCAGATGTCGACCACCCGTTCGCCGAAGAACGCCTGGAACAGCCAGACGTTGCTGGCGAGAGTGCCGATGATGGCGACGCCGCGGATCACGTCGAGCGAGGCTATGCGGCCAGGCGATGCCATCGCGGTCGTCTCGGGTGCCTCGTGCTCGGCCCTCCCGGCCCCTGCCTGCTCCGGGAGGAGGCCGTCGCCGTGGGGCGGCTTCGCCGTACGGCGATAGCGGGGAAGGGCAGCTCGGGCAGAAGTCTCTGTCATACCTCCAGTCCAGGGCGCGCGCCGTTGCGTGGCCGTATGCCGTTCTCGATATGAGGACGATATGCCGACCACAGGGGCGTCGCCATTCCGCATGGAAAGCGCCGGTCGCCGTATGGGTTCCGTCTGTCAGGCGCTCAGAGGCACGCGTCCGGAGCAACGTGGGAGGCATGTCCGTGTCCCGTCCTCCCCATCACGTCCCCGCGCAGACACTGCCGAGCGCTTCGTGCCCTCCATGCTGGGGCCATCTGTCGAGGACCGTGAGCCACTACGGCACCGTCGCGTGCGTGCTCGCGGTCTATCCGCCCGACTCCACGGACGTGGAGCGGCGCATTGCCGAGGCGCACCGCTGGTTCACTCCGCTGTCGCTCGGCGGTGGCGTCGTCGCGTGGGTGGTGCTGTGCGCCGCGGGTTTTTCTCCGTTGCTCGCTGCGATGCTGCTCGTCGCTGCTCTGCTTCCGATCGGCATCATCCTGTCGCGGCGCTCGCGCAGCATCCGTCGGCGCGTGGTCACGGTATCGGCATGTCGGTCCGGGCTCAGCGAAGACACCGCGGCCGAGCGCGCCCAGCAGCTCCGTCTGGAGACCCTGGCCCAAGCGCTCGGTGACGCCGCTCTCGCCTGCCGTCAGGGAGTGATCGGTCGTGATCGGTTCGACCGGGTGTGGACGGCTGCCTACGCGCAGGCCGCTGTCATCGCGACCGGTTCCGCCCGGTGAATCCCCGGCTTCTCGGCGACTGTCCGAGGCCCCTTCTACTGTGTGTCTCACTCCGCAGACCGGGAAGAGGGAAGAGCCATGACCGCAGCCACGAGCGCAGCCCCGAACGGCTACACGAGCGTCGCCCCCTGGGTCGTCACCGACGACACGGGCGCGCTGCTCGACTTCATCTCCCAGGTCTTCGACGGGGAGGAACTGGCGCGGGTCGCCACGGAAGACGGTCTGATCGGACACGGTGAGATACGCATCGGCGACACCGTCGTCCTCGCCTTCGATCGTCGGCCGGAGTGGCCCGTGATGCCGAGCCTGCTTCGGGTGTGGGTGCCCGACGCCGCAGAGGCCTTCACCAGAGCCGAGGCTGCAGGGGCGACCGTGGTGACCGCCCTCAGCGACAACGCCTTCGGCCAGCGCGGTGGGCGCATCAAGGATCCGTTCGGCAACATCTGGTGGGTCGTGAGCCACGTGGAAGACGTCGATGAAGAAGTGATGTGGCAGCGGCTGCAGCAGACCGAGTATGCCGACCAGATGCGCGTCGCGCAGGAGACGCTCGACGCCGAGCTGAGCGGTCGTGCGCACGGGCGCAGCAGCGCGCCGACGCGCTAGTCGGCGAACGGCTCCCCCCGATACTTGCGGCACACGCCTCCTGTCTCTTCGACATCTTCCGCGACGGCGTCGACGACCGCGACGGCGGCGGTGCGCGTGCGCGGTGCGACCTGGCTCAGTGCGAGGGCACCGGTGCACGCGAACACGATCAGGTCGCCGGGGGAGAGCGCCTTCGGCAGCCGGGCGTGCAGCCGTGTGTCGTCTTCGTCGGTGCGGAGGACGGTCTGCACCAGGTCTCGAGCCCGGGGCGTGCGCAGCCGCTCGACGTGGGTGACCAGCGGGACGATCGCGCGGAGATCGCAGTCGACGGTCGCCGACGCCTCGCGATGCCACCCCGGAGGCTCTTCGCGGGCGGTGATCCGTGCCACCACCAACGTCACGTGCGGGTCCGCTTCGGGGTGCGCCGCAGAGGGCGCGACGGGCGCGATCAGTATGCAGGGGGTGCGTCGTTCGCGCGCGAGATCGGACAGCGCTCGCCCGGCGACGACGATGTCGTGCACACCGATCACGGTGTCTTTCGGCCACAGCTGCCGTGCATCGCGTCGCGGGTCGTTCCATACGAATGCGGTCGAGTGCAGCACGGTGTGCAGGACGGTCATCGTGACGCCTCCACAGAGAGCGCGGCGGCGGCGCGTGGACGCACGTTTCGGAGCGTGACAGCACCGACGCAGGGGACGACGACGAGATCGCCTTCCCGGAGGTCGGCAGGAAGAGGCGCGATGGGGTGCGGCCAGGCCACGCCGCCCTCCTCGCCGGGGATCAGCTCGATCTTCGTCGTCCGCGCCGAAGAAGCCCGGCCGATGAGGCGGCACTCCTCCCACGCGGCATCCACACCGTCGAACGAGCAGTCCGTGAGCGCGATGCGCTTGTCCTCCTGGGTGTCGACGCGCAGCGTTATCCGGAACAGCAGCACGGTCACGTCGGTTCCCGCGGTCGGCAGCGGCAGGTCGCCGGTGAGGACCGCGGGTGATCCGCTGATCTCGAACAGCCGCAGGAGCGAGATGCCTCCCACCACGACATCGGTGGTCGTCGGGTGCGTGTGCACCGGCCACCTCCATCCGTCGAGGGGAGTGGGAATGCTCTGTCGAAGCGTGGGAAGGATGTCGGTGAGGGTCATGACTCCGTCCTACGCCTGGGTGATCCTGGCGATGAAGGAGTCTCACGGAACCCATGCGCGTCCATCCCGATCACTCACGACGTCCCGACCTCGTCGAAACGACGCCGACCCGGCGACGCCGGCGTGACAGGATCGGGACATGGGCACACAGGACATCCTCTTCATCGGCGGCAGCGGTGTGATCAGCGCGGCATCGGTGCGACGGGCGGTCGAGCTCGGACATCGAGTCACCGTTCTCAATCGCGGTCGCTCCGAGGAGAGGGCGCTGCCGGAAGAGTCCGAGCTCCTGCAGGGCGACATCCGCGACGCGGACGCGGTGCGGGCAGCGCTCGGGGACCGCGAGTTCGACGTCGTGGCCCAGTTCACCGCCTTCACCCCCGCCCACGTGCAGGCCGACATCGCGCGTTTCGCCGGCCGGACCGGGCAGTACGTGTTCGTCAGCTCCGCGTCGGCGTATCAGAAGCCACCGTTGCGCTTCCCGATCACGGAATCGACGCCGCTCCGCAATCCGTTCTCCGGATATGCGCGCGACAAGATCGCCTGCGAGGACGCCCTCACCGCCGCGTATCGCGACCAGGGCTTCCCCGTGACGATCGTCCGCCCGTCGCACACCTACGACCGCACCAGCATGCCCACGCTGGCCGGGTGGAACGACGTGGCGCGGATGCGCGAGGGTCGGCCGGTCGTCGTCCACGGCGACGGTACCTCACCGTGGACGATCACGCACACGAACGATTTCGCGGTGGGTTTCGTCGGCCTCTTCGGGCGCCGTGACGTGCTCGGCGACGTCTTCCACATCATGGGGGACCACGCGCCGACGTGGGATCAGATCTACACCTGGCTGGGCGAGGCGGCAGGGGTCCGTCCCGAGCTGGTGCACGTGTCCTCCGACACGATCGCCGCAATCCGGCCGTCGTTCGCCGCAGACCTGCACGGCGACAGGGCTCACCCGATGGTGTTCGACACCGCCAAGATCCGACGTATCGTCCCCGAGTTCTGCTCCCGTGTGCCGTTCTGGATCGGTGCGCAGGAGATCATCGAGTATCACGATGCCACGCCGGCCCGACAGGTCGTCGACGCCGATCTCGACGCCGATCTGGACCGGATGATCGCGACCGTCCGCGGCTAGAGGCGGCGGTTCACGACCGCAGCGGCACCCCGATCGCGAGCCGCTGATCCGCGAGGGGGCAACGGAACACGTCGCGCTCGCCGAGACCGACCCGGTTGATGTAGCGAACCACGATCGCGTATGAGGCGAACAGGCCGACCTGGGTATATTGCACGTCGTGCTCCCGGCAGTACGCGGCGATGATCGGGGCGGCGCGACGCAGATGCGGGCGGGGCATCGAGGGGAACAGATGATGCTCGACCTGGTAGTTCAGCCCACCCATGGCGACGTCGAGGAAGCGGCCGCCGCGCACGTTCCGACTCATCAGCACCTGCCGCCGCAGGAAGTCCAGGGTCATGTCCCGAGGTACGACCGGCATCCCCTTGTGGTTGGGGGCGAAGGCGATCCCCATGTAGAACCCGAACAGTCCCAGTTGCACCGTCAGGAAGACGAAGGCGATTCCGGGGGACAGCACGATGAACACCAGTACCAGGTATCCGATCATGCGGACGCTGAGGAACGTGATCTCGGCCCACCGGCGTTCGAGCCGGCCCCGCGCGAACATCCGCCGCACGCTCGAAGCGTGCAGCGAGAGTCCTTCGAGGAGCAGGATCGGGAAGAACAGCACGCCCTGATGTCCGCGCAGCCACGTGATGACCGGTCCCTGGTGCCTCGTCGCAGCCTCGGCGGAGACGGCGATGACGGGGAGCTCGATGTCGGGGTCGGAGCCCAGCTTGTTCGGGTTGGCGTGGTGGCGGGTGTGCTTGTGCTGCCACCATCCGTAGCTCATGCCGACGAGCAGGTCGCCGAGGATGATGCTGATCCAGTCGTTCCACCGGCCGGACACGAAGATCTGCCGGTGCGCCGCATCGTGCCCGAGGAACGCGATCTGGGTGAACACGATCGCCAGGACGGCGGCGGTGAACAGCTGCCACCAGGTGTCGCCGATCCAGAGGAACGCGAGCAGGCACACGCCCACAGCGATCGGGGCGGCGATGAGCTTCGTCCAGTAGTAGCCGTAGCGCCGGTGCAGGAGCCCGCGCTCGCGTACCTGCTGCGCCAACTCGGTGAAGGCGCTCGATCCTCGGGACGCGTTGTCGCGCGGACGGGTGTGGACGGTCGGACGGATGACGTCCATGATGACCTCGTCTCCGGCGTCGCCCAGAGCGGGCGGCGGAGGTGTTGTTCTTTCGCGAACGGCCCTTCAGAGCGTCGCGTTCGGATCTTCAGTTGTGCTCGCTGGTGCTGACGGTACGCGCCCAAGCTGGGTGCGCGTTCAGGGTCGGGACGGCGCCCGGCGACTCATGATCGGAAGCCCGATCAGCGTACGCAGCTGTTGGAGTACGTCCCGACAGTGCTCGACGGTCCGCCGGGGCGATGATCGTCGCGGCGCTCAACGCTGCCTGATCAGGCGTGGGATCACCGCGACCATCGCCACCATGACGATCAGCTCCACCATCGTCTGGGTGACGACGACGAGTGGCGTGAGCGTGAACGCGTCGGGCAGGGCCAGAGCGAGCGGGAGCACGACGAGAGAGTTGCGCGTGACACCGCTGAAGACGACCGCGCGGCGGCCCGGCGTGTCCACGCCGGCGACCCGCGCGAGGACTGCGCCGAGGGGCGCGGCGATCACGGCGAAGATCGCGAAGACCGGCACCGTGAGGAACAGACGCCCCCACGCGCCGCCAACGGCGAACACCTGCGAAGCGACGACGGCCGCGAGGGTGAGCATCATCAGCGGCACCATCGCCGTGGCGGAACCGCGTTCGATCACGCGGGCCGAGGCGAACCTCCTGGTCAGCACTTGGGTCAGTGCGGCGAGTGCGAGCGGCAGTGCGATCAGCAGCAGGAACGCGTCGATGAACGGGCGCGGGTCGACGACGCTCATCGCATCGGTGCCGAGGAAGAGGGAGAGGTAGACGGGGAGCAGCAGCATCTGCAGCAGCATGAGCAGCGGTGTCGCGGCCAGAAGCCGGGAGCGGTCGCCGCCCGCCAGGCCCGTGAACACGATCACGTAGTCGACGCACGGGGTGAGCAGCACGAGAAGCACCCCCAGCAGGATCGCCTCATCGGCCGCCACCACTCTGCTCACGCCGAAAGCCAGCGCCGGCACCACCACGAAGTTCAGGAGCAGAAGCGTGCCGAGGAAGCGCCCGTCGACGAATGCCCGTCCGATGTGCGCGAACGGCACGCCCAGGAACGTCGCGAACAGCAGAACGCCGAGGAGCGGGGTGACCGCCGACTCCCACACCGGTGCCGTCGAGGGGGAGAGGAGGCCGACGACGGCGCCGACCGCGATCGACGCCAGGTACAGCGCCGCCTGATGCCGTTCTCCCCATGCCGTGAACGCGCGCACGGTCACCTCCACGACCCGGTATTCTCTCGCCCGTTACGTCGGATGCGATACATTGCAGTGTAGGTAGAACTTCAGGCTCTACAGCGATTCCGTGCTCGAGTGGAGGACAAAAGCGGTGGCACTCTCAGGCGGACCCCTCGAGCGCAGGTCGATGAGCGACGAGGCGTACAACCGGTTGCAGGATGCGATCATCAGTGGCGAGCTGCGCCCGGGTGAACGTCTGCGAGACTATGAGCTCGCAGAGCGCCTCGGCACGTCGAAGACCCCGATCCGGCATGCCCTGGACCGCCTCGCCGACCATGGTCTCGTCGAGATGCAGCGCAACCGCTACACCCGCGTCGCCCCGATCGATCTCGATCAGGTCCGCAACGCCGTCGATCTCTTCGGAGACATCTGGATCGGCTCGGTGCGCCACGTGATGCCCCTGATCCAGGACGACGACATCGTCTATCTCACCGAGCTTGCCGACGAGATGTCCGCGGCGGTGAAGGCACGCGATGTGGCGGGGTTCGGTATCGCGCTCCGTGCGGTCGCCACCGGATTCGCGCGCATCGAGGGCAACGCGTCGCGAGCCGTGATCATCGAACGTCTCGGGCCGCAGATCCGGAGGTTCAGCCAGCACTCGCGGGATGCATTCGACTGGGAGGTCGTCGGTGCTTTCGTCGTCTCCCTTCGGGAGGCGATCCTCGAGCGTGATGCGGTGAAGACCCGCGCGGTCCTCGTCACCTTCTTCGACGAGGTGCTCCCCGCCATCATCGATCGCGCCCAGGAACAGGAGCTCGTCCGCTCCGATATCCAGGACTAGCGGGCTCATCCAGTTCTAACGGACTGCAGCTCGCTCAGGCCGAGTCGGACGTCTCCGTCGGTTCAGGCGTGAAGTTCGCACCCTGTCGCAGCGCCTGAACCTCGCTGATCCTTCGCCGGGCGAGGAACCAGCCGCCGATCAGTGCGGGGACGATGACGATCAGCGTGCCCACGGTCCAGGTTCCGGTGGGGTAGTCGAACGCCATGAGGACGATCACCGACGCCAGGAAGGCGAGGGTGAGGTAGGACGTGAACGGCGCCCCGAACAGTCGGAACGACGGCCGCACGATGCGTCCCTGCAACGCCCAGGAGCGGAGGCGCAGTTGGCACAGGATGATCGTCGCCCACGCGGCGATGATGCCCAGCGCCGACATGTTCAGCACGATCTCGAAGGCGTCGTCGGGAACCGCGAGATTGAGCAGGACCCCGATCAGGGCGAACCCTGCGGTGAAGAGGATTCCGGCGACCGGGACGCCACGCCTGCTCATCATTCCGGCGACCTTCGGGGCCGCACCGGAGGCGGCGAGGGAATGGAAGACGCGGCCGGTCGAGTACAGGCCTGCGTTGAGCCCGGAGATCGCGGCGGTGATCACGACGAAGTTCATGGCGCTCCCGGCGATCGCCCCGATCTCCGGGCCGCTGATGTGGGTGAAGAAGGTCACGAAAGGACTCTCCCCGGCTCGGTAGACCGTATACGGGAGCAGGAGTGCGAGCAGGAGCACCGACCCCACGTAGAAGACGCCGATCCGCAGGATCACGGAGTTGACGGCTCGAGGTACGAGCTTGGCCGGATTCTCGGTCTCGCCGGCAGCCGTACCGATCAGTTCGATCGAGGCGTAGGCGAACACGACGCCCTGCATGACGATGACCGCGGGAAGCACGCCTTCGGGACTGAAGCCTCCGTTCTCGCTGAGCATCTGCAATCCCGTCGGTCCCTGATCTGTCTCCCAGCCCGCGGCGAGGACCACGATGCCGATGAGGAGGAAGGCGACGAGAGCGGCGACCTTGATGATCGAGAACCAGAACTCCATCTCGCCGAACAGGCGGACCGAGACGAGGTTGAGTCCGACCACCACCACCAGCGCGACCAGGGCGAGCAGCCACTGGGGTACGACGTCGAACGCCGACCAGTAATGCACGTACAGTGCGACGGCCGTCGAGTCGACGATCGCGACCATGCCCCAATTCAGCAGGTAGAGCCACCCTGCGGCGAAGGCCAGCTTCTCGCCGTAGAACTCGCGAGCGTAGGAGATGAACGATCCGGATGACGGCCGGTGGAGCACCAGCTCGCCGAGCGCTCGGAGGATGAAGAACGCGAAGACACCGCAGATCAGGTAGGAGACAGCGAGCAGGGGGCCGGCCGTGTGCAGTCGTCCCCCCGCTCCCATGAAGAGGCCGGTGCCGATCGCTCCGCCGATGGCGATCATCTGCAGATGCCGCGCCTTGAGAGAGGTGTGATACCCGGTCTGCTCGTGTGCGAAGTCCTGGACCGACGTCGACACGTCGCCGAGCCTCTCGCGGTCGTTCTCGAGATCAGGGGCCCGGTCTCGGGCGCCCGGCTTCTCGGTGGCATCATCGCTGGCGTGCGGCATCGCGGCTCCTGTCTGGTCGGGTGACGCTCCGCAGCATCGGACGCGACCGAAAAGGGATAGACGGGTAATACGTGAAATGTTACTGATTCACGCGTCGAAACCCGATATGCCGTTCTCTCTCGTGGCGTGACGTTATCAGCAGATCCACAGGAAGAGCAAAGGGTCTTCTCCTAATCTGAAGACACCCAAGGGGAGTACTCCGACACGGTGGGGTCGTCATTACGGATGCACGTCGCATCCCGGGCCACCGGTTCCATGTTCCATGGAATGGAGAAGACTTTGGCGGTACTGTCGTACCCCGAGTCTGGAGTCCGCATTTGGATATCACCCCTCTGATCTGGATCATCACGATCGCGGTCACGATCGCCTTCTTCGTCTACGAGTTCTTCGCTCACGTGCGCACACCGCACGAGCCGACGATCGCGGAATCGGCGCGCTGGTCGATCTTCTACATCAGCCTCGCGCTGCTGTTCGGTGTGGGTATCGGCGTCTTCTCCGGGTGGACGTTCGGCGGCGAGTACTTCGCCGGATACCTCACCGAGAAGGCCCTGTCGATCGACAACCTGTTCGTCTTCCTCATCGTGATGACCGGTTTCGCCGTGCCGAAGAAGTACCAGCAGAAGGTGCTGATGATCGGCATCGTGATTGCGCTGATCCTGCGCGGCATCTTCATCGCCGTCGGCGCGACGCTCATCGAGAACTTCTCGTGGATCTTCTACCTGTTCGGCGCTCTGCTGCTGGTGCTCGCCTACCGTCAGGCGTTCAGCAACCACGAGAGCAACCCCGCCAACGGGCGCTTCATGACGTTCGTCCGTCGGCACCTGCCCGTCAGCGACGAGTACAACGGCGACCGGCTCACGGTCGTGAAGAACGGCAAGCGCTTCGTCACGCCGATGCTCCTCACCATCATCGCGATCGGCTTCATCGACCTGGTGTTCGCGGTCGACTCGATCCCCGCCATCTACGGTCTCACCGACCAGGCCTACATCGTCTTCACGGCGAACGCCTTCGCGCTCATGGGACTGCGACAGCTGTACTTCCTCATCGGCGGTCTGCTCGAGCGCCTCGTCTACCTGGCGCAGGGACTCGCCGTCATCCTCGGATTCATCGGCGTCAAGCTGGTCCTGCACGCTCTGCACGTCAACGAGCTGCCGTTCATCAACGGCGGCCAGGGCGTCGAGTGGGCGCCGGAGATCCCGATCTGGTTCTCGCTGCTGTTCATCGGCGCGACCATCGCGGTCGCCACGGTGGCGAGCCTCATCAAGACGCGCCGTGCACCGGGCGACACCTCCCACGACATCTCATCCGCCGACACCACCACCAAGAAGGAGCACTCTTGAGCGCGCAGCGCTGTTCTGACTCTTCGGATTCTGACAGTACGAGCGCCCGGTTCGTCCCGGGCGCTCACCCCACCACAGACGAGGCGGCCCGTTGATGGGCGACCTGCTCTGGAACATCGCCCTCGTCTTCGCGTTCGTGCTGATCGGCGGTGTCTTCGCTGCGACGGAGATGGCGCTGGTCACGCTGCGCGAAAGCCAGATCAATGCGATCGGCCAACGAGGGCGGCGCGGTGCGAAGGTCGCCGCCCTCGCCCGCAACCCCAACACGTTCCTCTCGGCGGTGCAGATCGGTGTGACCGTGGCCGGGTTCGCCTCGGCGGCGTACGGAGCGACATCGATCGCGCCGTCGCTGGCGCCGGTGCTCGAGTCATGGGGTCTCGCCCCCGCTCTCGCCCTCACCGTCGCGACCCTCGTGCTCACGCTGGTGATCGCCTACCTGTCGCTGGTGCTCGGCGAGCTCGTGCCCAAGCGTCTGGCGATCCAGAGAAACGCCCAGTTCGCCTACGCGGTCGCGCCTGCCCTCAACGGGTTCGCGACGGTCATGCGGCCGGTGATCTGGCTGCTCTCGGTCTCGACGAACGCCCTCGTCCGAGTGCTCGGGGGAGATCCGCACAAGACGAGCGACGAGATGACCGACGAGGAGGTGCGCGACATCGTGGCGAGCCATCAGGGGCTGCCCGATGACGAACGGCGCATCCTCGATGATGTGCTCTCCCTCCGTGGGCGCCAGGTCAGCGAGGTCATGCGACCGCGCCCCGAGGTCGTCGCCCTCGATGAGGCCGCGAGCGTCGGCGAGGTGATGGCGCAGGTGCGCGACCTTCCCTTCTCGCGTTACCCGGTCTCGGAGACCTCGATCGACGACATCACCGGATTCGTGCACGTGCGTGATCTGTTCGAGGCCGCATCCGACGACCCGGAGCGTCCGCTGAGCGCGCTGATGCGCGACATTCCCTACATCCCCTCGACTGCGCGCGTGCTGCCGACTCTGACCCGCATGCGGGCGGAGGGCCACCACATCGCGGTGGTCGTCGACGAGTACGGCGGCACGGACGGTCTGGTCACCCTGGAAGACCTCGTGGAGGAAGTCGTCGGCGAGATCTTCGATGAGTACGACGCCGAGGTGTTCATCTCTGCGGATGACGGCATCGACGGACGCCTCAACCTGCAGGACTTCGAGGAGGCGACGGGGCTGGCGATGCCGCGCGGTTCATCCGACACCATCGCGGGTTTCGTGACCGAGCAGCTCGGGCGTCTCGCGGTCGTCGGTGACGTCGTGGAGGTGCCCGGAGCCACGATCCAGGTCGCAGAGGTGGACCGCCGACGCATCGCCCGCGTGCGGGTCATGACCGAACCCGTCGTCGAGCCGGAGGCGTGAGTCCAGGCGGTGGCTCTGACGAGTCCGGGTGTCACGAGCCCGGCCGTCGGGAGCCCGGCCGTCAGGAGCCCGGCCGTCAGGGGCGCCGATGTCAGAGGCGCCGATGTCAGAGGCGCCGACGTCAGGGGCGCCGCACCCGGGTGCCCAGTTCGCCGAGGCCCGCTGTGAGCACCTCGACGAGCAGGCGGGCGTAGCGCCCATCCGGGTCGAGGTCGGGATCGAACACCGTGATGGAGGCGCCGATCGCGCGCGGCGCGAGTTCCCGCAGCAGTGCGGTGAGTTCCGCCGCGCTGATCCCGCCGGCATCGGGGCTGTCGACCGCGGGCATGATGGTCGGGTCGAGCACGTCGACGTCGAGTTGGAGCCAGTACGCGGGACCGGCGACGGCGGCGCTCTCTGCACCCACGCGAGCGGCTCCGAGAGAGGTGACATCGGCGGCGGGGGTGACGCTGCCGAGGATGCCACGTACCTCGTCCTGATCCTCATCGTCGGCGCGGTGACCGATGTGCGCGGTGTGCTCGGACCGGAAGTAGGGCGCGAGCCCGTCGATGTCGGCGATCGACGGCCAGTGTGCGCCGACCGCGGCGGCGAGGGCCTCCCCGGCCACGCTCGCGCATTCGTCGCTGTTGCCCGGGTGACGGAAGTCGGTATGGCCGTCGATGTGCACGAGGCCGACACCGCCGCGGCGTGCGGTCGCGAGACCCGCTCCGAGGAGGATCGCGCAGTCGCCGCCGATCACAAGGGGAGCCTCGCCGCGGTCGATGGCCGCGCCGATGCGCGTGGCGAGGCGCTGGGAGTGGTCGATCATCGCGCTCTCGTTGCGCACGCGGCCGGCCGGCCGGGTGTCGTCGTCATCGACGTAGCGGCCGGCGAGGACGACGCCGGAGTCGGAGGCACCGCGTTCGACGAAGCGCGCGAAGAGGCCGGCATCGCGTAGCGCTTCCGGCGCCTTCGCCGCGCCCGGCACGCTCCCGCGCTCCGGCGGGCGCAGGCCGAGGTTCGACGGGGCAGAGAGCAGTGTGATCATGGGCTCATCCTGCCGCGGGGGTCGGACATAGCGGCCCGGATCATGTCGGGAAACGCACCCCGGTGAGGCGCTCTGCCGCGGTCCACAGCTGCGCCCCGATCGCGGCGGAGCGCACGTCGTCCGATGCGGTCACCCGTGTCGGCGTTCCGCGGAACTCGAGCAGTCCGCCCGGACCCCAGTAGTCGCCGTCGACGACCTCCGACCCGGTCGCGGCATGCACGATCGGGAGGGCCCCGCCGTCCTTGCCCTGCACGAGTGCTCGGGTCGGGGAGGCCACGGCACGGACGAAGCCGGAGACCTCGGCGAGGCCCGGTCGTGGGGGAGTGAGGGGATCGACCGCATAGCCCGGGTGTGCGCAGACCGCCGCGCGAGAGGAACCCGACCAGCGTCGCGCGAGCTCGAAGGTGAAGGCCATCAACGATGCCTTCGACCTTCCGTACTGTCGGAGCGAGGAGCCGCTCCACGGTGCGTCGAGGCTGGCGGCATCGAGGGCGGCGGCGTCGAGATGTGCGAAGCGGTGCGCGATCGATCCGACGGCGACCACGCGGGCATCCGGGGCGAGGAAAGGCTCGAGCTGGGCCACGAGTGCGAAATGACCGAGGAAGTTCGTGCCCACCATGAGGTCGTGGTCGTCGCTCGTGCGCGCCGAGCGGTCGGCCGCCTTCACCCCCGCGTTGCAGATGACCGCATCGAGTCGCTCGCCCACCCCCGTTGCCGCCAGGGCGATGCTGTCGAGGGAGCCGAGGTCGAGCACCCGCACGCGCAGGTCGGCAGCCGGAACCCGGCTTCGGATCGCGGCGACCGCGATCTGCGCACGTTCGGGGGAGCGGCAGCCCAACAGCACGCGTGCGCCCCGGGCGGCGAGCTGTTCGGCGCACCAGTATCCGATGCCGGCGTTCGCGCCGGTGACCAGCACTGTGCGTCCGCGCAGGTCTGCGGGCGGGAGGGGAGCGGCATCCATCTCCCCAACCTAGGCGTTGTGCGCGTCAGTGGTCAGTCGTCGTGGTGGTGGTGGTGGTGGTGGTGGTCGTGGTCGTGCGCGTCCTCGTCGTCGAGGAGCATCCCCACCGAGGTCGCGCAGGCATCGCCCTTCCACGCCTCGATGCCCTCGCGCACCGCGAAGGCGGCGATCACGAGACCGGCGACGGCATCCGCCCACCACCATCCGAGCAGCGAGTTGGCGATCAGCCCGATCAGCACGGCGGCGGAGAGATAGGTGCAGATGAGCGTCTGCTTCGAGTCCGCGACGGCGGTGGCCGATCCGAGTTCCTTGCCCGCACGTCGTTCCGCGAGGGACAGGAAGGGCATGACGGCGACGCTGACCGCGGTCAGGACGATACCGATCGTGCTGTGCTCGGGCCGCTCGGTCGTGACGAGCGCGGCCACGGAGGTGGCTGTCACGTAGAGCGCGAGCGCGAAGAAGGCGACGGCGATCACCCGCAGGGTCGGCTTCTCCCAGCGCTCCGGATCGCGGCGGGTGAACTGCCAGGCCACGGCGGCCGCGGACAGCACCTCGATCGTGGAGTCCAGCCCGAACCCGATGAGCGCGGCGGATGAGGCGACGGAGCCGGCGGCGATCGCGATGACCGCCTCGATCAGGTTGTAGCCGATCGTGATGCCGACGATCAGGCGGATGCGGCGGTGGAGGGTGTCGCGGCGCGCCGCGGTTGCCGTGGCGGTCATCAGCAGGTGCAGCCTTCGCCCGAGCAGCAGTCCGGCTCCACGATGAGGGTGACCCGCATGAGCATGTCGAGGGCTGGAGCGAGGTGGCGATCCGCGAGTCGGTAGCTGCTGCGGCGTCCCTCCGGAACGCTCTCGACGAGCCCGCATCCGCGGAGACAGGCGAGGTGGTTCGACATCGCCTGCCGCGAGACGCCGAGGGCGTCCGCGAGGTCGGCGGGGTAGCGCGGTGCTTCGCGCAGCGCGAGCAGGACGCCGGCGCGGGTGGGGTCCGACAGCGCATGCCCGAGGCGGGCGACGGCGGCCGTGTGGGTGAGGGAGGCCAGAGCAGTGGTCACGCCACTACTGTACAGAAAAGGCTGAATTCAAGAAAACTTGAATTCAGCCTTCTCTGTGAGGGTCTCAGCGGATCGCGTACACCGCGCTTCCGACGATGACGGCCACGACGGTGGTCCAGCCGATGATGGCCAGAGCCTGCCAGAAGAGGATGCGCGCCCTACCGATGCCGGAAGCCGCGAGCATGGTCGCGGTGAACTGCGTCGGCAGCAGGAGCGGTCCGAGCAGGCTGACCCCGGGAACGCCGTAGCGCTCGAACGCACGCTGGAACTTCTCGCGACGCGCGGTGCCGCGGCCCGTCTCGGCCGCATCCGCAGCCGGCTCGTCGATCGTGCCGCCGCCGGCACCGGCGAGCGCCGCGGTCTTGGCGCGCGAACGGTTCACGACGGCCTGTCGGGCTCCGGAGCTGACGAGCACCACCACCAGGACGCAGAGGAAGTTGCCCACGATCGCGGCGATCGCTGCGATCACCGGAGAGATGCCGCCGATGATGCCGATGCTCACCGCCCCTTCGCCCTCGATGAAGGGGATCGCGCCGGCGAGGGCGACGATGAGCGGCTGCACGAGCTCGGGGACCTGGGCGACCAGGTTCTGGAAGGTCTCGATGAGGTTCATGGGATGCCCCCGGTTGTCGGTGCGAACGGAGTCTCCGCCGCGATGACTCCAGTCCAGCCGAGTGCTCCGTTCGGCGGCAGTGTCGGCCCGTCATCGCTTCCCGGGCGGATCGCACGACGCATCCGTGACAACTGTCACGGCCCTATCGTGGGAGCGTGAGCAGCCGCGTCGAGCCCCTCGCCCCCGTCGAACCGAGTCCGGGGGCGAGACAACTGTCTCGCGGTATCACGGCGACGTGGTGGTACACCGTGACCGCCGTGATGTTCCTCCAGGTGATGCTGGTCTTCGCGTGGACGGGCATCCTCGCCGCGCAGGGTCAGAACGGTCCGCTGATCCTCGTGGTCGCCGTCGGCGGCCTGGTGTGGTGCGCATCGACGGCGTTGCTCCTGTTCGACTACCGCCACCGTGTCGACGCGGTGCCGGGATTCCGCTGGAGGCGCATCGCCGTCCCCCTGCTCATCGCCGTCGCGTACGGCACCGTCGCCGGGACGCTTGCCGGGAGCTGGCAGCTCGCGGCGATGCCGATCGTCCAGTCGGTGGTGCTCCTGAACTGGCCGCGAGGCATCCGCATCCGCGTCGTCGTGGCGGGAACGCTGCTCCTGCTGGTGCTGGCCGCCGTCGACTCCTCCGCTCACGCCTTCGGTGCGGTGCTCGCGTGGTGGGTGGCCGTGATCTACACCGCACTCTTCCCCGTGATGACCGTGAGCTCGTTGTGGTGGTGGGATGTGCTCGTCACCCTCGACCGCGCCCGCACCTCGGAGGCGAAGCTCGCCGCGACCCAGGAGCGGCTGCGGGTCGCGACCGACGTGCACGACCTGCAGGGTCACCATCTCCAGGTCATCGCGCTGCAGCTCGAACTCGCCGAGCGTCTCCTGCCGAGCGATCCGGATGCCGGCATGGAGCAGCTGCGCGCCGCGCGGGTCAGCGTCGACGAGGCGCGTCAGGGGACCAGGGATCTCGCGACGCGCTTCCGCTCGGTGCCTCTCGGCGATGAACTCGCCAACGCCCGCGACCTGCTGACCGCGGCCGGGCTCGAGGTGGACGCCGCCATCGGTGCGGATGCCGACTCCGCACCGGCATCGACCCTCGGCCCGGTCATCCGTGAGACGACGACCAACGTGCTGCGCCATGGCGGCGGGGAACGCGCACGCCTCGTGCTCACGCGCGTCGCGGGCACGTGGCGATACGAGATCGCCAACGACGTCGTGCCCGGCGCGGTCGACGAGGGTGACGGATCCGGATTGGACGGCGTCCGTCGGCGCGTCGAAGAGGTCGACGGCACGCTCGACGTGCGTCGGGACGGGGACGAGTTCGTGGTGGTCGTGACGGTCCCGGCGCGGTCGGAGGAGACACGATGATCCGTGTGCTGATCGCCGACGATGAGGCGATGATCCGCTCCGCGCTCGCCGCCCTCCTCCGGCTGGAAGACGATATCGAGGTCATCGCCGAGTGCGAGGACGGCGAGCAGGCGGTCGTCGAGGCTCTGCGACTTCAGCCCGATGTGTGCCTGCTGGACCTCGAGATGCCCGGGCTCGACGGCGTGCAGGTGGCCGAGAAGCTGCACAGGGCGATCGCGACGCGGTGCGTGGTCGTCACCCGTCACGCGCGTCCAGGCGTGCTGCGCCGTGCCCTGGCCTCCGGTGTCTCCGGCTTCCTGCCGAAGTCCCGTGGGGCCGACGAGGTCGCCGCCGTCATCCGCCGGGTCGCGGCGGGGGCTCGCTACCTCGATCCGGAGATCGCCGCCGATGCCCTGAGCGACGAGCGCTCACCGCTCACGGACCGTGAACTCGACGTGCTGCGTGCCGGTCGGCGTGGGGAGACGACGGGGCAAATCGCACGAGCGCTCGCTCTCGCCCCGGGGACGGTGCGCAACCACATCTCCGTCATCCTCGGAAAGCTCGCGGTCGGCACCCGTCAGCAGGCTGTTCTCATCGCCGAGGAGCGCGGCTGGATCTGACGGCCGATATGCTGATGCGCATGGGAACGATATGCGCAGCGCCCGTGATGGGGCGCAACCTCGTGTTCCGCGACCGCCGCGCCTGACGGCGCGCTCGCTCATCGCACGCATCTGCGCGCCGTCCACCGAGATGTCATCGCACCTCGGGACGGGCAGTCCTCAGCGACGCCTCTTCGCGTCCTCCCTCCTCCGAGGTGCTCCGATTCTTCTTCTGGAGCGCACTCATGCCTCGTTCGATCCATGGTGGCCGTCACGAACTCGGCCAGAACTTCCTCACCCATCGTCCGACCCTCACCCGCATCTCCGGCCTCGTCCGCCAGACGTCCGGTTCGATCCTGGAGCTCGGCTGCGGTGACGGCGCCCTGACCCGCGCTCTCGCACAGCTGGGCAGGCCGCTCACCGCGATCGACATCGACGAGCACCGCGTGCACCGACTGCGCGCGACGCTGCCCGGCATCCGTATCGAGATCGCCGACGCCACACGTCATCCGCTCGATGCCGAGGTGGTCGTCGGCAACATCCCCTTCCACGTGACGACGCCGATCCTGCGACGGCTGCTCTCCCGAGGCCGCTGGAACGAGGCGGTGCTGCTCACGCAGTGGGAGGTGGCGCGCAAGCGGGCAGGCGTCGGCGGTGGCACCATGATGACCGCGCAATCGGCGCCGTGGTTCGAATTCTCCCTCGAGGGGCGGGTGCCGGCGTGGGGCTTCTCGCCGCAGCCGAGTGTGGACGGTGGCCTGCTCGCGATCACCCGACGTGGTTCTCCGCTCGTCCCTGTCTCCGATCGGCGAGCGTACGAGGAGTTCGTTCGGGTGATGTTCACGGGGCGGGGAGGCAGTCTGCCCGCCGTCGTCGCGGGTGCGGCGCGGATCCCGATGTCTCGAGCACGACGCGTGGTGGCGGCTGCGGGGGTGACCGGCCGGAGTCTTCCTCGTGATCTGCATCCGGAGCACTGGGCCGCGCTCTGGCGCCAGGTCTCGCGGGAATGACGCGCTGAGGCCGTCGAGCGCTGAAGGGGCTCGACGGCCGCGTCCGTCACGTCGTCCTCAGTGCGCGAGGACCTCGCGCAGGCGGGCCGCGAATTCCGCAGGATGATCGACGAATCCCGTGTGGTCGCCGGGGAAACGGGTCGGCTCGATGCCGAGCTGTGCACCGAGTGCCGTCGTCGTGCGCTCGCAGAGCTGGTCGACCGACTCCTCGCCGATACCCAGGACGAGGTCGTCCGCCCGTGCCCGCAGAGTCTCGACGTCGGGCTCCCAGCGCACGCTGGCCGGCAGCTCGTGCTGGAACCAGAACTGCTCGTCCTCCTGATGCTGCGGATCGACCTCGCCGCCGAACCACTGGACGAGCATCTCCTCCGGCATCGGGATGTTCGCCTGCGCGAAGAACAGCCGCCAGGCGCCGACGCGGTCGCCCGAGAGGGCTGCCGCGGTGAGCTCGTCGGTGAGACGACGCTGCTCGACGCGGTCGGGGAGCAGCTCGAGCAGCGGGGGTTCGTGGGCGATGACCGTGGACGCGAGGTCTCCATGCGATTGCACGAGCGCCAGGCTGGTCACCGCGCCGCCGCTCGATCCGAAGACGACCGCCGGCCCGCGATCGACGTGGGCGATGAGTGCCGCGAGATCGTCGGCGCGCTGCTGGGGGCTCGAACCCCGGGAACGGTCGTGGAGGATGCTCCGCTTGGCGCCGCGCGGGTCGGATGTGAGCACCGTGTGATCGGTCGCGAGTTCGACGGCGAACGGGGCGAAGGCATCGGCGTCCATGGGGGCGCCGATCAGGACGAGGAGCGGTCCTTCACCGCGGAGTTCGTAGTGGAGACGGACGTCGGGCAGGTCGAGCGCAGCCGTGGTGGTGCTCATGTGGTGCTCCTTGTCATCGAGGTGGCGTTCCCGTGTTCTGCGGTTTCGGTAGGTCCAGGTTCGCCCCCCGATGCGTCCTGGCGCCATACCCGTCCGCAGAGTGCCGCGGACGATCGCTGTCGCTGTCGCTGTCGAGAGGTACCCTCGACGCATGCCCGCCTTCGCAACGCTCGCGACCCCGGTCGGCGTCATCGGCGTCGTCAGCGACGGTGCGGCGATCACCCGCGTCGCGTGGCGATCGACTCCGCCCGAAGGGAGCCTGGCGCCGTCAGACCCCACCTCCGATCCGCTGCTCGCCGAGGCGCTCGCCCAGCTCGCCGCGTACTTCGCGGGCACCCTGCATCGCTTCGACGTCCCCGTCGATCTCGGGGATCAGACGGTCGCGACGCGGGCGGTCCTCACGGTGCTGCACGAGACGGTCGGCCACGGTGAGACGATCACCTACGGTGGACTCGCCGCGCGCAGCGGCACAGATGTGCCGGCCCGGGGGATCGGGTCGATCATGGGGGCGAACCCCGTCCCGCTGATCGTGCCCTGCCACCGGGTCGTTGCGGGCGATGGGCTCGGCGGGTACTCGGGCGGCGATGAGGGACACGGGCTCGAGACCAAGCGCTGGCTGCTGGAACACGAGGGTGCGTTGCCGACCTCTCTGTTCTGAGCGGCTCTCTTCTGAGCGGAAGCCGCCTCTCGTGTCATCGCGTCATCGCGGACGGGAACACCCTGCGAGAATGGACGGGCCGAGTCCCGAGCCGAGGAGCCAACGTGCAGTTCATCTCCACCCGCGGCGGCATGCAGCCGCAGTCGTTCAGCGAGACGCTGTTGGAGGGCCTCGCGCCCGACGGCGGACTGGCGGTACCCGAGGCCATGCCGACCGTCGACGGCGAGACGCTCGAGCGCTGGCGCGCCCTGACCTACCCGCAACTGGCGACCGAGGTCCTCGGTCTGTTCGCGACCGACATCCCGCGCGCCGACCTGGCGCGCATGACGGATGCGGCCTACGCCGACTTCCCCGACGGCGTGGTGCCGCTGCGCGCGATCGATGACGAGCTCACCCTGGTCGGGCTCTCCGAGGGGCCGACCCTGGCGTTCAAGGACATGGCCATGCAGTTCCTCGGCCAGGTGCTCGAGTACACGCTCGAGCGCAACGACTCCGTGCTCAACATCCTCGGCGCCACTTCGGGAGACACCGGATCCGCGGCAGAGCACGCGCTGCGCGGCAAGGAGCGCGTCGCGGTGTTCATGCTGTCGCCGCAGGGACGCATGAGCGCGTTCCAG
Source organism: Microbacterium sp. TPU 3598 (assembly GCF_002356155.1). NCBI lineage: Bacteria > Bacillati > Actinomycetota > Actinomycetes > Micrococcales > Microbacteriaceae > Microbacterium > Microbacterium sp. TPU 3598. The sequence continues at coordinate 825,275 of NZ_AP017975.1, forward strand.
CGGGCGCAGATGTTCTCGCTCGACGATGCGAATGTGCACAACATCGCGGTCGATGGTGTCTTCGACGACTGCCAGAACCTCGTGAAGAAGCTCGCAGGAGACCTCGACTTCAAGCGCGCGCAGCACTTGGGGGCCGTGAACTCCATCAATCTGGCGCGCATCACGGCGCAGACCGTCTACTACTTCTGGGCGTGGCTGCGGGCGACGGACGCCGGTGGCTGGACCGAGCTGTCGTTCACGGTGCCCTCCGGGAACTTCGGCAACATCCTCTCTGGGTTCTTCGCGAAGCAGATGGGACTGCCGATCCGGCGCCTCGTGCTGGCGGCGAACGAGAACAACGTGCTGGACGAGTTCTTCCGCACCGGCGTCTACCGGCCGCGCAGTGCGGCCCAGACCCTCGCGACCTCGAGCCCTTCGATGGACATCTCCAAGGCGTCGAACCTCGAGCGGTTCATCTTCGAGCTGGTCGGTCGCGACCCGGCCCGCGTCGTCGGCGCCTGGGACGACCTCGAGGCGCAGGGCCACTTCGACTTCTCCGCCGAGCAGGAGCGCTTCCTGGAGGAGTTCGGCATCGTCAGCGGCACCTCGACGCACGAGGATCGACTGGCGACCATCCGCGCGGTGTACGAGACGACCGGTGAGGTCATCGACCCGCACACGGCGGACGGCGTCAAGGTCGCACGCGAGTACATCGAGCCCGGTGTGCCGATGCTCGTGCTCGAGACGGCCAAGCCGGAGAAGTTCGCCGAGACGATCCATGAGGCCATCGGTGTGGAGCTCGGCTACGCGCCGGAGCTGCAGGAGATGCTCGACGCGCCTCAGCACGTGACCGAGATGGGTGACGACGAGCACGCGCTCCGCGCCTTCATCGAGACCAACGCGCTGCACTGACCTTCGACCTCGACCCGCGAGGTGGTCGAGACCACGCCTCGAGCCGAGACCCACCCCTGGCGATGTCCGCAGGGGTGGGTCTCGTCGTCGGTCGTGATGTACCGGCGGCCGTGGACGGAGCGAGTGGTGTGCGATCTGCACATCCATGGGTGATTCTCGTGCGATATGCACATGTCGGCCGTGTGGGAAGCGTCGCTACTGTGGCGCACAACCCGTTCCCTCCTCCCGAAGGATCCTCATGGCACGCACGGCGCACGCAGACGACTTCGCGCTCTCCCGAGTGACTCCCGAGGCCCGCAGACCCTGGTTCGGAATCGCCGTGCAGCGATTCGGGCAGGTCTCGGCCCTCTCGCAGTTCCTCCTCGGCGCGACCCTCGGTTACAGCATGACTTTCGGCGAGGCCGTCCTCGCCTTCCTCTTCGGCTCGCTCATCCTCGAGGTGATCATGTGCGTGGTCGGCTTCATCGGCCAGCGCGAGGGCCTCAACACCGCCCTGCTCGCACGCTGGACCGGCTTCGGCGAGATCGGCGCCTCGCTGGTCGGCCTCGCGATCGGCATCAGCCTCATCGGCTGGTTCGGCATCCAGTCGGCCATCTCCGCGCAGTCACTCGACGCCCTCATGCCCGGTGCCCTGCCGGTCTGGGCCTGGAGCCTCATCTTCGGCCTCGCCGTCACCGCGATCGTGGCCTTCGGCTTCGTCGGGATGCAGTGGCTCGCGAACATCACCGTTCCGCTGTTCCTCATCCTGGTCGGCTGGTCGGTCATCACCGAGCTGAGCCGTCACGACATCGGCGAGCTGCTCACGGGACCGGCGCCCGGACCCACGATGAGCGTCTGGGCCGGAACCGGCATCGTCGCCGGTGGTCTCATCGTCGGTGCGATCATCACGGGTGACATGACCCGCTTCAACCGCTCGCGCGCCGACGTGATCAAGCAGACCGTCCTCGGCGTCTCGCTCGGCGAGTTCGTGATCGGTCTCGCCGGCGTGCTGCTCGCCCACGCGGCCGCCACGGGCGACATCGTCGCGATCGTCACCTCGTCGGTCGGTTTCATCGGTCTGTTCATCGTGCTCACCGGCACCCTGAAGATCAACGACTGGAACCTGTACTCCTCCACGTTGGGCCTGGTGAACTTCATCTCCACCGCGTTCGGCAAGAACCTGCACCGTGTCACGACGACCATCGTGCTGGGTGTCGTGGGATCGATCCTCGCCGCGGTCGGCATCCTCGGACAGTTCACCGAATTCCTGATCGTGCTGAGCGTCGCGTTCCCGCCCATCGCCGGGATCATGGTGGCCGAGTACTACATCGTGCGCCGCTGGCGCCCCGACCTCGACGCCACCCGAGACGCCGGCACCCTTCCGACGACCGCTCCGCGCATCGTCCCCGCGACGATCGTCGTGTGGTTGGTCTCCGCGCTGGTCGGCTACTTCGTGACCTGGGGCATCCCGTCGCTGCTGAGCCTGTTCCTCTCGATGGTGCTCTACATCGTGGCCGGCAAGCTCGGCTGGGTCCGTGGCGTCGGTGTGGCGACGACACGACAGGCCACCTCGGTCGAAGCAGCAGCAGCGGCCTGAGCCGCCTGAGACAGACACCCCTCACAGGAAAGCGAGAATCATGCATATCGGCATCGACGTCGGCGGTACCAACACCGACGCAGTCCTCATGGACGGCACCCGCACGCTCGCGGGCGTGAAGCACTCGACCACCCCCGATGTCACCGGTGGCATCATCCAGGCGATCGAGGACCTGCGGGCCGGGCACGCCTTCGAGGGCGCCGACGTCGATGCCGTCATGATCGGCACGACGCACTTCATCAACGCGCTCGTGCAGGCCAGCCGCCTGGCACCGGTCGCCGCCCTCCGGCTCGGGTTGCCCGCCACGCGGGCGCTGCCGCCGCTGATCGACTGGCCCGAGGTTCTGGTCGAAGCCACGCAGGCCCGCAGCTATCTCGCCCACGGCGGCTATGAGTTCGACGGCCGGCCGATCTCGCCGCTCGACCCGGACGAGATCCGGGCGCACGCGGAGGACATGAAGGCGCATGGCATCCGCTCGGTCGCGATCTCGTCGGTGTTCAGTCCGGTCAACCACGACCTCGAGGTGCGGGCGGCTGAGATCGTCGCGGAGGTGCTGGGTGCGGACGCCGCCATCTCGCTGTCCCACGAGATCGGTCGCATCGGGCTGCTGGAGCGCGAGAACGCGACCATCATCAATGCGGCGCTGCGCGAGCTCGCATCGGAGATCGTCGACGGGCTCACCTCCGCCGTGCGCGCCCAGGGCATCGAGGCGCCGATCTTCCTCAGCCAGAACGACGGCACGCTCATGGACGAGGAGTATGTGCGGCGCTACCCGGTCGCGACCTTCGCCTCCGGGCCGACCAACTCGATGCGCGGGGCTGCTGCCACGAGCGGACTCGACGACTGCGCCGTGATCGACGTGGGCGGCACCACGGCCGACATCGGTCTGCTGATCAACGGCTTCCCGCGTGAGACCGCGAACGAGGTGAAGGTCGCGGGCATCCGCACCAACTTCCGGATGCCCGACGTGCTCTCCCTCGGCATCGGGGGCGGGAGCATCGTCGACGAGGAGACCGCCGAGGTCGGTCCGGCTTCGGTCGGATACAAGCTGACCACCGAGGCTCTGGTCTTCGGCGGTTCCACCTTGACCGCCACCGACATCGCGGTCGCCGCGGGTCGCGCACAGGTGGGTGATGCGAGCAAGGTCGCTCACCTCGACCCGGCATTCGTCGAGCGGGTGCTCGCCCGCATCGCTGAACGCGTGTCCGAAGCCGTTGACCGCATGCGCACCTCGCCCGAGCCCATCGCGGTGGTCGCTGTCGGCGGGGGATCCATCCTGCTCCCCGATGAGCTGCCGCTGTTCGGCACCGTGCACCGCCCGGAGAACTATGCGGTCGCCAACGCCATCGGCGCGTCGATCGCGCAGGTCGGCGGCGAGATCGACAAGGTCTACGCGATCGAACCGGGGCGTCGCGACGAGACCATCGCCGAGGTGCGCGCCGAAGCCGTCGACAAGGCGATCGCGGCGGGCGCGAAGCCGTCGACCGTGTCGATCATCGACTTCGACGAGGTGCCGATCCCGTACCTCCCCGGCAACGCGACGCGCATCCGCGTGAAGGCCGTCGGCGACCTCGACATGGGAGCGTGACATGAGCTGGACGATCACTCCCGCGCACATCGACGGTCTCGCCCGCGGTGCTGCCGTCCTCGGCACCGGCGGGGGAGGAGACCCCTACATCGGAGCGCTGCTCGCTCGTCAGGCGCTGACCTCCGGCGACGTCACGGTCGTCGGCCTCGACGAGGTCCCCGACGACGCTCTCGTGCTGTTCGTCGCGATGATGGGAGCACCGACCGTGATGGTCGAGAAGCTCCCGAGCCTCGCCGAGGTCATCGAACCGGTCAGGGCGCTCAGCGTGCACCTCGGCCGTCCGATCACCCATATCGCGTGCGCCGAGGTCGGAGGGGTCAACTCGACCATCCCGATCGCCGCCGCTGCCGCGCTCGGCCTTCCGCTGCTCGACGCCGACGGCATGGGGCGAGCATTTCCGGAACTGCAGATGGTGCTCCCGACGCTGTACGGCGTAACGGCATCGCCGCTCGCGTTCAGCGATGAGAAGGGCAACACCGGCGTGCTGCAGACGGTCGACAACTCGTGGACCGAGCGCATCGCCCGCGTGGCCTGTGTCGAGATGGGGTGCTCGGTCATGATCTCCGGGTTCTCGATGTCGGGATCTGCTGCGCGGGAGTCGCTCGTCTCGGGGTCGCTGTCCCGCTGCATCGAGATCGGGCAGCGTATCGCCGCCGCACGCGACGAGAAGACCGATCCCGTCGCGGCGGTCGTCGAGCTTCTCGGCGGGCGCGAGCTGTTCGACGGCAAAGTCGTCGATGTGCACCGCGCCACCACGACCGGCTTCGCGCGCGGACGTGCACGCATCGACGGCGACGGCGACGGCGACGCGACGCTGACGCTGCAGTTCCAGAACGAGCATCTCGTGGCCGAGGCCGACGGGACCGTGCTCGCGACCACTCCCGATCTGATCATGGTGCTCGACGGGGAATCCGGCGAGCCGATCACGACCGAGGCTCTGCGTTACGGACAGCGCGTGCGGGTGATCGCGGCCCCCGCCGATGAGCGCTGGCACTCGGAGGTGGCGCTCGCGATGGTCGGCCCCGGCTACTTCGGGTACGACATGCCGGCGCACCGCTTCGACGGCAGCATCTCGGCAGGATTCGTCTCGAGGGGAGCCGCGGCATGAGCTGGCAGCTCACCGCCGCAGACCTTCCCGATCTTGCCCGCGGTGCGACGCTGCTGGGCACCGGCGGCGGGGGCGACCCGTACATCGGCAAGATGCTGGTCGAGCGCGTGCTGGGGGAGGGGAGCATCACGATCCTCGACCCGGACGAGCTCGCCGACGACCTCTTCGTGATCCCGACGGCCCAGATGGGCGCGCCGACCGTGATGATCGAGAAGATCCCCGCCGGGACCGAGCCCACCCTCGCCCTGCGCACACTCGAAGAGCACCTCGGGCGGAAGGCGGACGCGACGATGCCGATCGAGTGCGGGGGCATCAACTCGATGATCCCCCTCATCGTCGCGGCGGAGACCGGGCTGCCCGTGGTCGACGCCGACGGCATGGGCCGTGCCTTCCCTGAGCTGTCGATGGAGACCTTCGCCGTGTACGGCGTGCACGGGTCGCCCCTCGCACTCGCGGGAGAGCGGGGTGAGAAGGTCGTGATCGACACGGGAGACGACGACCGCCAGATGGAGTGGCTTGCCCGCGGCATCACCATCCGACTCGGCGGCGTGGGACACATCGCCGAGTACGCGATGACCGGAGCCGACGTGCGCCGGACGGCCGTTCCCCGGACGATCTCGATGGCCCTCGCGCTGGGCCGCGCCATCCGGATCGCCCGTGAGGAGCATCGCTCGCCGTTCGACGCGATCGCCGAGACCCTGGCGAGCACGCTCTACCCGCACCTGCGCGAACTCTGCGTCGGCAAGGTCGTCGACGTCGAGCGGCGCACGACCGAGGGGTTCGCCAAGGGGAGAGCCGTCATCGCGCCCCTCGGTGCCGACGAAGGCGACACCTTCGAGATCTCCTTCCAGAACGAGAACCTCATCGCCCACCGGAGCGGGACGCTGGTGGCGATCGTGCCCGACCTCATCTGCGTGGTCGATCACGAGACGGCGGAGCCCATCACGACGGAGGGCCTCCGCTACGGGCAGCGCGTGCGGGTGCTCGGCATCTCCACACCGGAGATGATGCGCACACCCGACGCGCTCGCCGCCTTCGGCCCGTCCGCGTTCGGCCTCACGGCGGAGTTCGTTCCGCTCGAGACGCTGGCCGCGGGTGAGGACGTTTCTCCCTAGGCTGGAGCGCATGATGCTGCAGCGCGACGACCTCACGGCGCTCGCCCGCGGCTATGCGCTGCTCGGCTCCGGCGGCGGCGGCTCGACGACCATGCTCGAGCTGATGCTCGCCGGTGCCGAGGGCTGGCCGATCGAGGTCTCGCCGATCTCGGCGCTCGACCCCTCCACGCCCTGTCTCGGGGTTGCCTTCGTCGGCTCGACCATGCTGCTGGAGGAGCGTCTTCCGGGTGCGGCGCCGTTCACCCGGCTGCTCGACGCCGTCGAGCGGTGGATCGGTCATCCGGTCCCGGCGGTCTGTTCCCTCGAAGGCGGAGGCATGAACGGGCTGGCGCCGTTGCTGCTGGCCGGGTCGCATGTCGTGGTCGATGCGGACTGCACCGGCCGGGCCGTTCCGGGACTCGACCAGATGTCGCTGTTCGTGGATCGCGTCCCCGGCCTCGTGTTCGCCTGCGATACGGGCTTCGATGGCGTCGCGCTCGTCGAGGCGCACCGGGCGATCGATGCCGAGCGTGTCGTCCGATCGGCGATCATCCAGGCCGGCGGGGTCGGCTGCGCCGTGCTGGGCGGGTTCACGGTCGGCGATCTGCGGGAGCACGCGATCGGCGGCCACCTCGCCCATGCGCTCGACCTCGGTCGGGCTTATCTCGGCGCCGCGACCGCTCCACTCCCGATCCTCGCCGATGCGCTCGGGGCGGAGCTTCTCGCCGAGGGGCGCATCGTCTCGGTCTCCTCGTCTGCGCACGATCCCCACGTGAACGCGGTGGAGATCAGCGGGCTCGCCGGGGCCGTGCACCGGGTGGTCAGTCGCTCCGAGACCCTCGCCGTGCTGACCGACGGCCGTCTGGTCGCATCCGCGCCGACGATCATCGTGGTCATCGATGCGATCTCGCGGGAGATCCTGGAGGTCACCGAGCTCCGACTCGCGCGGAACGTCGCGGTGCTCGCCATCCCCGCGCCGGAATGGTGGAATGCCCGACCGGATCGGCGGGCGAAAGTGCTGCCCTCGGCATACGGACTCGACGATCTGGACGCGGCGTGAACGAGAGACTGCAGTTGAGCGCGCTGCTCGCCCACGGCGAGAACGGCGGGCTTCGGAGAGTCGCGGGCCCCGAGGACGCCGCGTGGGAAGCGGTGACGGTAGGGGCGGGGGAGTCCGAGCTGAGCGCGAGCGGGCCCGATCGGCTCGCAGTCCTGACGGCGACCGCCCCGACGTCGACCTGGCAGCAGGACGCGCTGCTGCGGCGGCTGCGTGATCGCGGATACACGGGACTGGCGCTCTCGGGAGCGGCCTCGTTCGATGCCGGTGCTTTCCGCCTCGCGGATCGGATCGGTCTGTGCCTGCTCGATGTCGAACGTCCCATCCAACTCGCGAAAGCGTGCTGGATGCTGATCGAGGCGCGGGATGCGCTGACGCTCAGCCAGGTGCGCAAGGTCGCGCAGTCGTTCGAGTATGCCGCCGATGACCTGGCCGATCTGCTGGGGCACATCGCCGCGAACCTCGGTGTCGGTGCCGCGCTGATCGACTCGTCGGGAGTGCTGCAGGAGGCAGGTGCGCATCTCGACGAGCGACTGCACGCCGCGATCGGTTTCGAATCCTGGCTCGATCGGGCCGGTGTCGGCGATGCGGCGGCCGCGTCGGTGCGTGTGGACAGCCCGGGGCGCAGCGGGTTGCGGCTCGTGCTCTTCGGTCGAGGACTCGGGGAGGCACAGGTGCAGTCGCTCTCCGTCGCCGCCGAGGTGGCGATGCCGGCGGTCGCCGCACGCATCTTGATCGACGAGGTGGCGGCGGTGAACGACGTCGCCGTGTCCTCCGGGCTGCTGCGCGACTTCGTCGATCTGCATGGGACGGCCGACGCCGATGTCGAGCGGCGCATGGCCGAGCGCGGCTGGCGCACCGGTGGACATCACCTCGGCTTCCGGATGGTGGCGAGGGGACGACTCGATTCCTTCTCGCTGCTGCGGACGGTCAGTGCCGGGCTCAGCGCCATCGACGGCGATGCGCACGCGACGACGGCCGGTCGAGGACTGAGCGGGTGGCTGACCTTCCCGGAGTCGCCGGATCCTGACCGGGTGGAGCGGGCGGTCGCGTCCCTGCGGGAGCTCCATCTGAGTGCCCTGCGCGATTTCGCCGTCGCCACCGGCATCGGCTCGCTCCAGGGAGGACCGGAAGGACTCGCCGCGACTCTCGACGAGGCGGGGGATGCGGCGCGCATCGCGGCGTCGCGATCGGCGACGGGGTGGTTCGTGCGCGTCGACAGCCTCGGACTCGAGCAGCTCCTGCTCGCCTGGACCGGGAACGACACGTTCGTCCCCGCTGCGGAATCCCTGCTCGCACCGTTGCGGGAGGGAGGGGGAGAGCTGCTCACCACCCTTTCGTCGTACCTCGACCACGAATCGGGCATCGCTGCGACCGCGACGGCGCTCGGTCTGCACCGTAACACCGTGACCGTGCGGATCCGGCGTGTGCAAGAACTCCTCGGCATCGACCTGACCGACCCGGAAGCGCGCTTGGCGCTGCATCTCGCCTGTCGGGCGGTGCAGCCGCGCTGACGCGGAGTGGTCTCACTCCTCCGGGTCGCCGTGCAGCATCCACGGGATGCCGAAGCGATCGACGAGCATGCCGAAGAGGCCGCCCCACGGGGGCACGTCCAGCGGCATCGTGATCGTCGCGCCGTCGGAGAGCTTCTCCCACACGGCGCGGGTGGTGTCCTGGGAGTTGCCGCTCAGTGACACCGAGAACCCCTGCGGCTTCTCGTAGGGCATGCCGTCGGGGGAGTCGGAGGCCATGAGCACCAGACCGCCCGGAGCATCGAGTTGGGCGTGCATGACGAGGTCCTTCTGGCTCGGATCCTGCACCATGTCGGGGAACTCTCCGAAGGTGTTGATCACCAGGTCACCGCCGAGGACGCTCTGATAGAACTCCATCGCCGTGCGGGCCTCGGTGCGGAACGAGAGATACGGGTTGAGAGCGGGCATGAAGACTCCAGGAGTGTGTGAACGGTGTCATGACCGGCACCGCTGGAACTCAGTCTGCGCTCGGATCGAGAGGGTCCGCAAGAGGGATCCGGAGCGACGGCGGCCCTAGGCCGGGAGCGCCTTGACCGCGGCGGTGAGCACCTGCGGGACCGTCGGCACACCGGTGGCCCGGAAGACTTCGGTGCCGGTGGAATCGTGGATGATCACGGTCGGTGTGAACCCGATATCCAGCTTCTCGGCAGCATCCGGATCCTGTGCGACGTCGATCTCGGTCACGGTCGCGTCGGGGAGGAATCGTGCGGCCTCGGCGAGAACGGCCCGGGTCCGGGCGCAGGCGCCGCAGAACGACGATGACACCAGGGTCAGTTCCATGTGCACCTCCAGGGGGCGCCGCGCGCCACCCTGGATGCAACCGTCACCTGTTTCGTGGTGTTCCCGTGAGACGGCGGAGGTGTTCAGGCGACGGAACGCCGCACGCTCGGTCGGATCAGCCTCGAGAGGTCATCCGCGGTCGAGGCCGAAGGTGTGCTTCACGAGCGCGCGCACGTCGCGGTCGAGGCCTTCGATACGGCTCTCCACGGCGTCGATGCGAGTGTTCACCGAGACGAATCGCGCATCGACGGCCTCGAACCGCGCGACCATCTCGGTGCGGAGCCCACCGATCTCTGACCTCACGCCGCCGATCTCGGCTCGCAACACTCGGATGAACAGCGTCGAGACCACCGTGACCATTCCGAACATCAGCGCGATGACGGCACCGATCATGGTCCAGATCTGCGGCTCGGTCATCGTGATCACGCTCTCATTCTGGTCGGATGATCTCATCCTGCCAAGACCACGAACCTGGATGCGGCGAGTGGGGAGAAGCCTGTTCCGGAGCAGTATGTGGAGAGGGACTGGAGCAGGGGCACCGCTAGCGGGCGGCGAGCCATTCGGCGAAGCTCTGGCGTCCGAGATCTGCGTCAGGACCGGGGAGAGCATGCCCCGCTCTCATGCCGGCCATCTGCGGCCCCGGCACGTTGAGTCTCGGTATCCATCCGCGGAATCCCGTCCGCCGCGCGAACGCACGCACCATGTCAGACAACTGCTCTTCCCGAGGGCCGGCGAGGTCACGCACGCGTCCCTGCGGATCGGCAGTGGCGAGTGCTGCGAGACGCGCGCCCACTTCGCTCGCAGCCACGGGCTGTGTGCGGGCGTTCGGGGCGATGTGCACGGGTCCCAGCTTCGCCCGGGCGAACATCTGCTCCGCGAACTCATGGAACTGCGTGGCCCGCAGGATCGTCCACGGTACGCGCGACGCCTCGACGATCTTCTCCTGGGCGATCTTGCCGGCGTAATAGTCGTAGGGAATGCGGTCGATCCCAACGATCGACAGCAGCACGACCTGTCCGACTCCCGCATTCGACGCCGCTGAGACCAGGTTTCCGGTCGCGGCGGTGAAGAACTCGATGGCCGCGCTCGCCTTGAGCGTCTCGATGCTCGCGACGTCGACCACCGCGTCAGCGCCTGCCAGGGCGTCGTCCAGCCCCTGCCCGGTCACCAGGTCGACTCCCTGCGACCGGCTGAGGACGACCGCGTCGTGTCCCGCTGTGCGCACCGCCTCGACGGTGTGCCGTCCGACGGTCCCGGTTCCTCCTGCGACGGCGATCCTCATCCGTGTTCTCCTTCGTCTCGGTACATCTTCTCCGGAATCGACGATGCAGGCGACCGAAACGCGTGATGTCGGATCGCGCCGGAACGCGGCCCCGCTGCTGGGTACGATGGCGACTGTGACCACACCGACCGTGCGCCCGGGCATCGCCGAGCGACTTTCGCAGATGATCCGGATACCGACGGTCTCGGCCGAGCTCGAGGAACGCGGACCTGCGCCCTTCGAGGAGTTCGTCGCGCTGATCGCGGAGCTCTACCCGTTGACGCACGAGGAGCTGGGTCTGGAACGGCACACCGGCTTCGGCCTCCTGTTCCACTGGGAGGGGAACGGTGCGACCTCCGACGAGCCCGTCGTGCTGATGGCCCACTACGACGTCGTCCCGGTCGACGAGAGCGACGACTGGACCCATCCGCCGTTCGCCGGCGTGATCGCCGACGGATCGGTGTACGGCCGTGGAGCGCTGGATGACAAGGGCCCGCTGATCGTGGTCCTCGAGGCGGTCGAGAATCTGCTCGCCGACGGGTTCGTGCCGCCCCGTGATGTGTACCTCTCCTTCGGGGGCAACGAGGAGACGTACGGACGCGCCGCCGAGGAGATCGCGCGAGTGCTGCGCGAACGCGGGGTGGTCCCGTGGCTCGTGGTCGACGAGGGTGGTGCCGTGGTCGACGCGCCCCTGCCCTTCGTCCCCGGCCGTGCCGCGATGATCGGTGTCGGGGAGAAGGGCGTGATGACGCTCCGGCTGACGGCCCGCGGCGACGGCGGCCACGCCTCCGCTCCGCCGTCGTCGACCGCCGTCCGGCGCATCGCCACGGCCGTGGACCGACTCGGACCCACCACCTTCCGCCCGCGGGCGTCGAAGGCGATCCTGCGGATGCTGTCGCAGCTGGCCGGGCAGACTCCGGGCCCGGCTCGGCACCTGCTGCGGTTGCTGAGTTCTGCCCCGCTGCTCACCGCGCAGGTCTTCGCCGCCCTCGGCGGTGAACCCGCAGCTCTCGTGCGCACCACGGTCGCGCCGACGATGCAGTCGGGCGGTACTGCGGCGAACGTGCTGCCGTCTCAGGCATCCGCCACCGTCAACCTGCGCATCGCGCTCGGCGAGACGACGCAGCAGACGGTGTTCCGGGTACGTCGGCGCATCCGTGACCCGCTCGTCACGGTCGAGGTCGTCGAAGCGAGCGAGCCGTCGCCGGAGTCACCGACGGACAACGCCCAGTTCGCGCTCCTCGCCGAAGCCCTCGACGTCGCTTTCCCCGGGGTGCCCGCGGTGCCGTATGTGATGATGGCCGCCACCGATTCGCGACACTTCCACCGGTTCTCGCCGGCGGTCTACCGCTTCGCACCGCTGGACATGTCGAACGCCCAGCGTGCCTCGATCCACGGCGTCGACGAGTGCGTCGAGATCGCCGCCCTGGAGCGGGGGGAGCGATTCCACCGGGCGCTGCTCGAACGGCTAGGGTGATCTCACCCTTCCCCCGGAGTGTGCCGGGGAACCCGAAGCAGAAGCAGGAGACGCGATGACGCGCACCCGCACCCTGGGCACCCTCGCCATCGTCGTGGGCTTCCTCGCCTTCGTGGAGTTCACGAGCGGTGTGCTGCAGGGGTACTACACCCCGATGCTCACCGACATCGCGCGCCATCTGGGGATCCACGACGCCGATGTGAACTGGCTCGAGGGGGCGCAGCTGATGCTGTCGGCACTCGTGGTCCCGGCGTTCGCAAAGCTCGGTGACATGGTCGGCCACAAGCGGATGCTGCTGATCTCGACCGCTGTCACCGCCGCCGCCGCTCTGGTGCTGCCTTTCACCGACTCTTTCCCGGTGTTCCTCGCGGCGTGGGCGCTGATGGGGTTCTACGTGGTCTGGCTTCCGCTGGAGATCGCTCTGATCTGGTCGCGCTCGCGGCGCATGGAGGGGCGTTCCTCGATCACGACGAAGGCAGCGGGCCTCCTCGTCGCGGCGCTCGAAGGAGGTGCGATCATCGGCGCGCTCGTGGGTGGCGCGCTCATCGATGTCCTGCCGCTCACCGTGGTGCTGCTGGTGCCTGCCGTGCTGATCGTGGTCTGCTTCTTCGTGATCCTGTTCGGGGTCAAGGAGTCGCCGGAGCCGACGGGCGGTCTCTTCGACACGGTCGGCCTCGTGCTCATCTCCCTCGCCCTCGTCTGCTTCACCGGGGGTCTCAGTCTGCTTCGGCTGGAGGGCGGCCTGACCAACCCCTGGTCCTGGGCGGTGGTGGTGCTCGGCGTCCTGCTGGTGATCCCGTTCGTCCTCTGGGAGCTCCGCGCCGACGATCCGCTGATCGATGTGCGGATGTTCCGTTCGCCGGCGCTCGGCCCCGTCTTCCTGACCGCCGGGCTCTTCGGCGTCAGCGTGCTCGGCGCGCAGGCTCCGCTGTCGACGTTCGCGCGTACCGATCCGACGGTCTACGGCTACGGTCTCGGCACGAGCGGCTTCGCGACCTCGCTGATCATCGGCGTGTATCTGATCGCCATGATCGCGGGGGCTCTCCTGTTCCCGACCGTCGCCCGGCGGGCCACGCCGCGCCTGACGCTGATGGGTGCGTCCGTGCTGGTCGGCATCGGGTTCCTCCTCTTCCTTCCGTTCCACGACACGTACGCGCAGGTCATCACGAACATGGTCGTTGTCGGACTCGGCTCGGGAGCGCTGGTCGCCGCGCTCCCCGCCGCTGCCGCATCGGCCGCTCCGGCCACGCAGACCGGTGTCGCGACGGGGCTCACCAACTCGGTGAAGACCGTCGGCGGCGCGATCGCCTCGTGCGTGTTCGGCATCGCGCTCCTGCATGGGGTCGCGAGCACGGCAGGCGCGAGTGAGGGAACGGCCGGCTCGCTCGCGGGCTACTTCACGGTGTGGATCGTCTGCGGGGTGACCGCCCTCGTGGCCGCGGTGATCCTCGTGTTCGTCCCGAAGACCGCGTTCACCGACCGATCTGTCGAGACCGAGGCGGCCTCGGCCCTCTGACGCTCAGGCGCGCAGCCCGAGTGCGTGCACGATCTGCGGCCACGCGAGGGCACCGAGTTCTGCGTCAGCCGATGGTGAGCCTCCTCGTGCCATCGTCACTCCACCGGTGGCGATCGACTCGCCGGGCAGGATCATCCGGTGCCCGGCGGGGGAGTGCGTGATCAGCGTCGTCTCCCGTCCGTTCGCTCTGCGGCGCTCGACGACCTCGGCGGCGAACCGGTCGCTCGGCCAGACACGGTCGTCGCCTCCCGCGATGAGCACGACGACGCCGCGGATGCTCTCTGAGCGGATCGTTGCGGCTGCAGTGGCGTCAGGAGCGCGATCGAGGCTCGACTGGTACAGGGACCGGTACTCGGGCGGTTCGGTCGACGGCGACCACGACGAGTCGAACGGGACAGCCGGGAGCGGAGCCCCCTGCCAGGTCCAGTGCGACGACCAGTCCCCGTCGGCGAACCCCGCCCAGACGACGGATGACGGTGCGACCGCGACCGTCGCGTCGACCGGGTGAAGGGACGCGGTGACCAGGGCAGCCTCCGCACCGAACGACGTTCCGAAGATCGCGACGCGGCCGGCATCGTGCCGCAGGAGGTCCAGCTGATCCGTGAACAGCTCGATCGGCACTTCGTGGGGTGAGGGGCGCTGACCCGCACCACCGAACCAGCGGATGGCGCGGACCCGGGCCCCGTGCCGTGCGAACAGGTCGGCCCGTTCTGCCTCCACGCGCCCACTCGACCCCGCGAGGAGCAGGATCGCGGTGCCGTTGGGCACTTCCGGATAGGCGTCATACCGGTCGGGTGGGGCGACCGAAGCGTGGTCTCGAAGCGTCGTCATCCGTCGCGGTCGAGACCGAACGTGCGCTTCACGATCGCCTGCACGTCGCGGTCGAGCCCATCGATGCGGTTGTTCACGGCATCGAATCGTGCGTTCATCTCGGTGCGCAGACCGCCGATCTGCCCGTTCATCTCGGTGCGCAGACCGCCGATCTCACTGCGGACGATCCGGACGAACAGGGTCGAGACGACCGTGAGCGTGCTGAACATCAGCACGGTGAACGATCCGATCATCGTCCAGATCTGCGCGTCATTCATGAATCCCACTTCCTCATCGTCGCATCGATTCGGCAAGCCTGCCAGAGCACGGGAGCCGAAGATATCGGTCGCGCACGAGAGGGGGATAACCCGGCCTCTGACGTGTCGGAGCAGGAGAAGACGATCCGCCCGCGGATCTCGCGCGGATCTCGCGGGGAACTCGCGGGGAAGAGGTGGAGAGGAGACCGGGCGGTGGGATCCCACCGCCCGGTCCTGCTCAGTCGCCCTTCACGTTGACGATCTGCCGCAGCGTGTGCCGGATCGACACGAGTCCGGCGGCATCCGCCATCACCTGGGCGATCGGCTTGTACGCCTGCGGGATCTCGTCGATGAAGGCATCGGTGTCACGGAACTCGATGCCCGTCATCGCCTCTCGCAGCTGGTCGTGCGTGAAGGTCCGCCGCGCCGCCGAGCGGGAGTACTCCCGTCCGGCACCGTGCGGGGAGGAGTTCAGCGACTGCGGGTCGCCGAGCCCTTCCACCACGTACGAGGCGGTCCCCATCGACCCGGGGATGAGGCCCGGTCGACCGGCGTCCGCCTGGATGGCGCCCTTCCGTGACACCCACACCTGCTTCCCGTAGTGCTTCTCCGACTCGGTGAAGTTGTGGTGGCAGTTGATGCGCTCCTGTTCGTCGACCGGGGCTCCGAGGAACTCCGACACCTGCCGGATGACGCGATCCATCATCTCCTCCCGGTTCAGCAGCGCGAAGTGCTGGGCCCACCGCAGCTCCCGGATGTAGCGGGTGAACTCCGGTGTGCCCTCGACCAGGTATGCCAGGTCGGGGTCGGGAAGGTCGATCCACCACTGCCTCGCCAGCCGCTGGGCGACGGCGATGTGGTGCCCGGCGATCTTGTTGCCGACGCCTCGCGAACCCGAGTGCAGGAACAGCCAGACCCGATCGAGCTCGTCGACCGACACCTCGATGAAGTGGTTGCCTGAACCGAGCGTGCCCAACTGCAGACGCCAGTTCCCGGCGTACTGCGCCGGGTCGAAGCCGTTCTTCTCGGCGAGCTGCTCCAGCTCGGCGATGCGCGGTTCCGCGGTGGCCACGACCTTGCGGTTGTACCGGCCGGCCGACAGGGGGATGGCGCGCTCGATCTGCTCCCGAAGGTCGGCGAGCCGACGACCGTCGACGTCGCTCCCCGTGAACTGCGTACGAACGGCGATCATCCCGCAGCCGATGTCGACGCCGACGGCGGCGGGGATGATCGCGCCGAGCGTCGGGATGACCGAGCCGACCGTCGCCCCCTTGCCGAGGTGCGCGTCCGGCATCAGTGCCAGGTGCGGGTGGATGAACGGCATGCGGGCCGTGGTGTGCGCCTGAGCGAGTGTCTTCTCGTCGATCAGGGACGCCCACGACAGCAGCCGTGCGGAGAGCCTCTCCATGATTCCTTTCCTTGTGGTGATGTCCAGCCACAGGTCAGAGGAGTCTCCAACGGAAAACGCCCCGGACCTGACGGTACGGGGCGTTGCGAGAGCGGATGCTGTCACACGGCGCGTGCCGGAGGGTACGACTCGTAGCGGTCATTGCGCTTCTGCTGAAGCGGCAACACCGCTGCCTGGGGAAGGTTCCGCTGCGCGGTCATCCGTCGTGCTCCTCGGCTGGTGTGCTGCGCCGATCGGCACAGCTTTGCCACACTAGGGCGCGACACGCCCGGGAGTCAAGCCGTCTCACGGGGCGGGTTGTGCATGAACTCGACCCGGATGCCGTCCGCGTCCTCGACGAACGAGGCGTAGTAGCGCTCCGAGTAGCGCGGGTACTCTTTGGGCTCGCGGACGGCTGTCCAGCCGGCGTCGACCGCGACCGCGTGCAGGCGGTCGACCTGCTCGCGCGTCGGTACCGCGAAGGCGATGTGCTGCCAGCCGATGCGGCCATGACGGTGCGGAGCGGAGTCCTCATCCCAGGTGTAGAGGATGATCTCGGTCTCGTCGCCGTTGTTCCATGAGATCGAATGATCGTTCGCGCCCCCGCTCTGATACCCGAGAGCGGTGAGCACGGGGTGGAACTGCGCCCGTCCGCGCTCGAGGTCGTCGACGGTGATGCCCAGATGATCCAGAAGAGCCATGGGTCGAGTCTTCCAGCAACCGCCGACGTCGTACTAGTGCGGGGCGTGGTATTCGGCTTTGCCGGGAGGTAAATTACACACATGACAACTTCGAGCGCCGTCATCTACTGCCGAATCTCGCAGGACAGCGAGGGCAAGCAGGTTGGTGTGGAGAACCAAGAGGCGACCTGCCGCGAGCTTGCGAAGGCGCTCGGATTGAGCGTGCTCCGAGTCTATGTAGACAATGACCGGGGCGCGTCGTCCCTGTCCAAGAAACGGCGTCCCGACTTTGAGGCGATGGTAGAGGCCGCAGAACGCGGGGAGTTCGGCACGATCATCGCCTATTCGATGAGCCGCGTCACCCGCCGTCCTGCTGAGTGGGAAACGCTGATCACGCTCGCGCAGAAGCACGGGATCGAGTTCGCCTACAAGGTCAGCCCGAAGTACGACCTCAACACCGCAGACGGGCGCGCTACGGCTCGCACCGTTGCCGCGTGGGATGCTGCCGAAGCTGAGCGTACGGGCGAGCGCGTGCAGCATAATCAGGCGGCGAAGCTCGCGAAAGGTGAAGACCTGGGCGGCTCGCGCCCGTTCGGTTTCGAGCGGTCCCGAACCGAGATTCGCGAGAGCGAAGCGAAGTGGATTCGTGAGGCGTACGCGAGGGTGCTCGATGAAGGGCAGGCCGTCTACGCGGTTGCGAAGTGGCTCAGCGAGGCGGGCGTTCCGACCGCAGGGAAGGCCGACCTCTGGACACCGCGCGCGGTGCGGAACCTGTTGCTCCGTCCGCGCAATGCGGGCGTGCTCATCGTCAACGGCATGGAGCGTCCGACCGACAAGCTGCCTGCAATCGTCACACGCGAACGCTGGGAGCAGATGACGGCGCTGCTCAACAACCCCGACCGCAAACCGAAGCGCGGCCCGCGCGCGGCGCACCTTCTGAGCGGCATCGCGAAGTGCGCAGTCTGTGGGTATACGCTCGCACACACCGTTAGCCGGAAGGGCAAGAAAGCCGATCCGAAGACACGCGCCTACTCGATCTATCGATGCACCAATAATCAACCGGTGGGCCGGGGCACGCATCCGACGATGAGGGATGAGGCGCTAGAGGATGCTGTCGTGTCGAAGGTGCTCGACCTAATCGCGAACGGCGATGCGAATCCGACCGGGGGAGAGGCATCCAAGCTCCGCGTGCTGAGCGCCCGCCTGAACGAGATTGCCGATGAGAAGGCGCAGGCGACCGCACTCGGACTCATCCCGGGGGCAAACCTCGCGCTGGTGACAGCGCGCATCGGTGAGCTTGAAGCCGAGCGCGAGGCGAAGGAAGCCGAACGGGACGCTCTGCTCTCGGACACTGCATCGGGCGCGGCCTTCGACGACTTCCGCGAATACGTGCGCGCGAACGTGGGGGAGAAGGGCTGGGGCTACATGGTCGCCAGGAACGCCGCGTGGGAAGTTTGGCAGGCGTACGACATCGAGCGTCAGCGGTCGATACTGCGAGGCTTCGACTTGAGGCTTCACCCGAGCGCAGCGGATGAGCGCGTGACGGTCAAGCGCCGGTAGCTGCCGCTACGCTTCGAGCATGCAGATTCAGATCGACCCGTTCGCCTTCGGCACGGCGCTTTTCGCGGTTCTCATCGCATGGCGTGCGCACTTCCTTGCGAAGTCAGCCCCCGAAGTAGCCCGACGGCGAGAACTACGTGACTCTATCCGTGCTCACGTTCAGACCTTCGACTCTGCTCTGGCTGACGTTGACACGGCTCTGCAGATGGGAAAACCACTTCCGGAGAAGCCGGAAGAAGTCGAGACTGCCGCAGTGAGCATCCATGCGCTCGCGTCGCGTGTGCCCGAAGAGGCGCGCGTGCTACTTCTACACACATACATGCAGTCCGTGGCCAGCAGATGGAGCATGGCACATCATGATGAAGTTCGGCTTCTTTCGGCGCTCGACGCCGAACAAGGCTGGCAGGACGAGGCGAACGCCTCTGCGGCGAGGAACGCAAAGGCCGATGAGTTCGTGCGAAGAACTCTCTCGGACTACAGGGGACAGGTTGAGCGAGGTCGGCGAGCGGCGGATGCAAGCAGAACCACGCTTCGCGAAGGCATTGGGAAGTACAAGGCCGAACGGAAAATCTACATCGACTGGCTCGATGAGCTAGATCGAAGCAAGGGACACGGGTCAAACCGAGTTCTTGTATAGCGGTGACAGCGAGGCCCGGGGCGATTGCCCCGGGCCTCTTTCTGTTACTTGCCGTTCTTCTTCAGCTTTTCGATCTTCTCCATGTACTTAGCCTTCTCGATGAGGCGCTTCGCCTCTGCCCTAAGTTCACGGGGAGTCTTGTTGGTTGAGCCTGCCGGGCGACCCATGCCGTCCCCTTTCGATAGATTTATTGTATTTATACAGTATCTGCGAGCCGGTTGACTAGCATCAATCCGACAACAGACCCGACCGCCGCGCAGAAGCCGATGAGGATGCCGAGCGCGATCACGCGACACCCGCCATGCCAGGCACGTACACATACACGCCCTCGAACGTCATGACGCCGTTCGACTTGAACTCTCGGAACCCGAGATTGCGAATCGCCGTGTAGAACTTCGGGCCGCTCTTCGCGCGCACGTTGTTCTGATCGCACCACGAGACGTACCGGGCGTACAGCGCCGAGCGCGGCACGCGGTAGCTCGCGTTGCCCGCGTCCGCGTACACGAGTTCGTCGGCATCCATCCACTCGCGGATCGGATCGGACTCCCGAGCGAAGCGCTCGCGTACCTCACTCGCCGCGCCGATGATCTCGAAGTAGCGGGCCGGCTCCTGGATCACTTCGTCAGTCGGGCGACCGTTCGCGTCGAAGACCTGCTTCGGCTCGGTGCGGTAGTACAGATCGCGCAGTGCGTTCATCGCCTTGTTGAAGATGCCCGGTACCTCAGCGTGTAGCGCGGCCTCATCGAACGGCTTCGAGCGATCTACCTGGATGTCGAACGGGAGAATCGTCCAGCGCCGGAAGTACGCTCCCGACGTGTTCGCGGACTGCCACACCTTGTTCGTCGAGAAGATCGGCACGGCGAACGGGCGGAACGGGAATGCATCCTTGCCCTTACGCTCGTGCGTCATGGTGTCCCCGCCCGTGATCTGAAGGAAGAGGCTCGTGTCATCCATGTACGCAGCATCGATGTCACCGACGATGTTCGCGGCCTTGCCGTAGAGGCTGGACGCGGCGAACCGGTTTTCGGTCAGGCTCTTCAGGCTCTCGGCTGAGATGTTCTCTCGCCCCAGCATCTCTTCGAGCACTCGCAGGAGCGTGCTCTTGCCGGTGCCCTCTCGACCGAGCAGAAGGAAAGCGGTCTGAAGAGGGTTGCCGGTCATCAGCATGTAGCCGAGGCTTTCCCACAGCAGACCGTGGACTTCGTCAGGTAGTACCGAGTTGAGCCACGCATCGAAGTTCGGGCACGTCGTAATCGAACGGAAGCTGGATCGTCGATCGGTACTCGGGATCGTGCCCCGCGAACCGATCAGCCGCGTTCGTCTCGCGCCACTGGTAGACGCCGTTCCGCAGGTTGATCAGAGGGCACCATGGTTCCGGCTCTTCGGCGGACAGGTGAGGAACGATCTTCTCGGGCATGTAGCGCACGAGCCGTTCGACAACCGAGCCTCGCGAAATTGTGTAGTCGTTGCGCAGCACGCGAGCTACGCGGCGATCAACCACGTCAGGATCGGGACGGTACACACCGCCCTGATACGACCACAGCGAGCCGTCAGGGCCGACCGCGACCCCTTCGGCTACGTGCACGGCAAGAGAGTTCGGCTGGAACTTTCCATCCTTGCTGAACGCATCCTGACGCTTGATCTTGTCCGGGGTCTTGACGATCATCGCTCGACCTCAACCGGAGTCCAGGGGAAGACGCGGTGCACGCCTTCAAGGATCATCTCGTGAAGCTCGGTGGCGGTGAGCGCGTCGTTCATCTCACCGAGCCACAGGTTATATTCCGGATCGTAGACGTAGCTCACGCCGTCGATGCGCAGCGTCTCGTTCAGTCCGGTTTCGGTGTACTGGGGAATGTCACCCTGCTGGTTCTCAGCAGGCGCGGATAGGTCAGACATCGTGTCTTCGCCTTTCGGTTTGGTGTCGGGGTTTACGACTCTCGCGGGAATGGGGGCGGCGCTACGGTCAAGCACTCGCCGCCCCATGACCCCGACAAGAGCCACGCTGAAAGGAGCGTACGTCCTATTGTACAGCAATTCGGCACTATGAGAATTGCGCAAGATCGGCGCAAACTACTGCACATTATGACCGTGTCAAGCCGCCCCAAACCTTGCCCTAAAACTGCCCCAGCCATTTGATTCTATGGAATTGTTGGTTACCTTGGGGTACTTTCAGGGCAGTTCTGGGGTATCGATTGGGGTAGGTAGTTTCGCTCTATGACTGGGAAAGGGTGCCCAGGGTAGTGATTCTATGAAGAATCGGAAACAGGCCGTTTCGCCCGATGAACGCAGTGCGTGGGAAAAAAACTGCCCCGCTGCCCCCAGCGCCTCGACCTGCCCATTATCCCATGCTTGGCGTGTCTGAATCCAGCTCGGGAACCGGATCGTTACAACCCCTAAGTTTAGTGCCCATACCCTTGCGTGCGTTTATATAATGGACGCTCTCAGAATGTCATTAGTGCAATTCGCGGTACAATAGTTGACATGGATCAACTACCGCTACTCAGCCGATCCGGGGCGGCTCTTCCCCGGGAACCGAAGCACGGCACACTCTCGACCTACAACAACTACAAGTGCCGCGATGCGTGCCCGGGCAATGACCTGGGGTACACCTGCCGCATGGCGAACCGGGACTACCGATTCGTCAAGCGAGCCGAGGCCCGCCGCGCCCGTGAGGCGGCGGCATCGTGACCCGCTTCCACCGGTCGAAGGAGTGGGCCGCATTCACGAAGAAGGCCCGCCCGATCCTGGCGGCTAGCCTGCCTGCCCCGTGCGTCAACGCATACCGGGGGCCGGGGTGCCGGGGTGTCGTGCATCCGGGCGAGGCGTTCGACGTGGCGCACATCGTCAGCCACGGGGTAGACCCCACCCAGCCACTTGACCTATCTCGCGTGGGCGCTGCTCATCGTGCGTGCAACCGCCGAGCCGGTGCGGCTGAGGGTGGGCGCAAGCGTGCGGCACAGCGCAAGGCCGAGAACCCGAAGCGTCTTCCGCCTGCGGGGTCGGGATGGTGACCGTCGAACTCGAAGAGCGCAGCCTTCTTTTGAGAGAACGCGATTGCCCGCCTACTCGTGGCAGGAAACCGCGAACGCATCCCCGAGCACGCGGACGCCCATCTTCGAGCGCCCGAAGGAACTCTTCACCTGGCGACCCGGCGTCGGTGGCGTCGACTTCCTCAGCCCGATTCTGCAGAGCCAGGGCTTCCGCCTTGTGTGCGATGAGGAACGTCGATGGACGCTCCGCCGTGATGGGTACCGGGCATCCGGGAACCTGAATCTCGCCTACGCCGTGAACGTCATCGGCGCGGATGAAGAGATCACGCGCGAGTCGCAGGACTGGTTCGACGCGGCGACCTACGCGTACCGCTGGCGGGTCGCTGACGGCACAGAGAAGAGTGCAGACGATACATACGCCCTACCGGGCTACACGAAGCACGTTCGCCGCCAGATCGATCGCGAGTACCCCGGTCCCGGGCGCGCGCAGTACGCCGTGCAGCGTGCGCACAACCGAGGCCGAACGCTGGCTGTCGAGACGGTCGCGAACTGGGATGCGAAGGCAGATCAGGAAGTCCTCGTGCGACTTGACGGAACGCCCATCCAGCTTGGAACCGCCGACTCGATCGAGTGGAACCTCAGCAACGACCGCATGCGCGTGACCTCACGCACGGCGGACACCCCCGAAGGTGCAATCGACCTTCTCTCGGGAACGATCAACGCGCTTCCCGGAACTATCAACTCACTCACGTAAGGAACACATCATGGCAGTAGGTGACAAGGCGCTCGCCGAGGTCTTCCCGGTCGTCAGCGGGTCAGAACTGGCGAACACCATCGACACCGAGATCAACGTTTCGCGCGACCTGATCGCAGATCAGAAGCGCCGTATCCGCGTGCAGGACACGCAGCCTACCGAGAACCTCGTAGTTGGGACTCTGTGGGCGCAGCCTGTGGCCTGACATGGCGACCATCGCATCAGTCAACACCGGTAATTCCGGCACGCTGTTCATCGACGATGACGGCGTGTACATCCGCCTGTACATCGAGAATCGAGGCACGCAGACCTTCGCGAACGGCAAAGCGTGGAGCGTCAGCTTCTCCGGCATCGGCAACGACGGCGGCACGTTCAACATCGGCAAGGGCTACACGAAGATTCAAGTCGGCGGCGCGTACGCTCCGGGCTACTCGCAGACGGTCACCTTCACGATGGGCGCGACAGGTACAACCGGACTCGGTGGGCCTACGTCCGTCTCCGCGAACATCTTCCGCGCGACGATACCCGGCACTCCGGGAACGCCGACCATCTCCGAGGTCATGCCGCAGTCGATGCGACTTACCTGGACGATCCCAGGCAACGGCGGCGCGGCCATCGATCAGATGCTTCTACGTCGCTCGACCGATCCGAACTTCGGCACGTACACCGATCACCCCCAGGGCGGCGGCGTGACGACCGCCGTCGTCTCTGGACTCACGCCCGGTGTCGTGTACTACTGGCGCGTGTACGCACACAACGCCGTGGGCTACAGTCCAGCTTCGGGCGACTCGAATGCGCGCACGCTCTCGGGCTTCAAGGCCTGGAACGGCACCGCTTGGAAGCCGACGATCCTGCGTGCCTGGGACGGCTCGCAATTCAAGGTCTGCATCCTGCGCGAGTGGGACGGGACGCAATGGAAGGTCTGCGGCTGATGAACAAGACCATCATCTACATCGTCTTCGCCGTGCTCGCGGCGCTCGGAATCGTCGGTACGCTCGCGCTTCTCTTCTTTCGTCCGGACGCCACCGCAACGTTTACGGCCTTCGTCATCCAGATTCTCGGCATCGCCGCTGTCGCCGCCGGTACGTTCTACGGCTTCGGGAAGACGAACGAGAAGCTGGAAGCTGTGGAACGGCAGACCAACGGCAACCTTTCCCGGCGAGACGCGGAGATCGAGCGCCTGACCGCTGTGAACATCGAACTCGCGAAGCAGGTGCCGCCGTCCTCCGACGCCGAGCACGGGCGCTAGATGCAGCAAGGGGCTGGCGGATGACCGCCAGCCCCTTGCTGGTACTACTGTCGCTGGATCAGGCGACGCTACTGATCCGACCGCAGCGGCTGCACTTGAGCGAACCCGAGGCCTGCGTGAAAGGACCGTACTTCGCTCCGCAGCCCCGGCAGATCAGATAGAACGGGCCACTGACCCGCCTCGTAGCCATCAGCGGTTCCCGTGCTTCGTCGGATCGACCATGACGTAACCCATCCCCTTGCGCGGGGTGGGTGGCATCGGCTCGCCACGGGTTACCGTGCGCTCCGCTCCGGTACGTCCGCCACGAGGACCGACCTGTTCGTACTGCCCCGAACGCGGGGCCTTTTCTCCGGGGGAAAGGCTAGAAGCCATGTCGCACCTTCTTCCTAGTTTTCGAGGAAGAACTAGAACATGGAGACGGTCAATCGCGACCTACCCCGAGTTAGGGTCTAAGCTTGAAGTTGTCATCCCGTGCAAAGTTTGACGCTCGCAAGCCTGAGATCCTCAGTCCAACCTGAGGCTGTCTCAGGCTTTCGTGCTTCCTACGCCTTCAATGGTACATATAGGGACCGACATTGGGGGCGACCACAAGGGGTAGTAGTTACATCCGTGTAGTTTTCCACCGTTCTCCACGGTTACAACACACGTTGAGCACCGTTTCATCCACAGGCGACGCTCCCCCTTTCGGTGGTAGTGCCGCAATATTTCAAGGGTCTTGAGTCGCACCGTGTGTTCCATCCACAGGGGGCCCGCTACGCGCGGCATCCGACATTCGATTTTCTGTGGAAACTCCTCCACGGCGTGTCGCTGGCGTGTCGTAGAAGAAGTCGATGCGATGATGCAACCCGCGTAGGGTGTGTTATTTGCTTCCGGCCTCGCCGCGCTTCCAGTAACCCTTCACGACGGCTTTCGCGGTGTCGACGCTCCAGCGCTCGAGCAGCGCTCGGCCAGGCTTCACGATCGACTGCTCGGCGGCGATGAAGACGAACGGGTCGGCACCGATCGCGTGCTCGGCGGTCAGCCCCTCGAGGAAGGCGATGAGGGCGGAACCAGAGGGCGCCTCGCCACGATGCAGCCACTCGATGTCGACGGGCGCGTCGATGTCGACCTCTCGGCCGGGGTTCACGGTCTCGATCACGATGCGTGCGGGCGTGCCGTCCGGGATCAGTGCGGCGAAGCGACGGATCGCCGGAATAGCGGTTTCGTCGCCCACGAGCAGCCACGAGCCGGGCTCACCCGACAGAACTGCCGCTCCGCGGGGACCGCCGACACCGATCGTCGATCCGAGCGGTGCCGTCGCCGCCCACGGCGCGGCGACGCCCTGGTCACCGTGCACGGCGAACTCGACGTCGAGCCAGTCCTCGCCCCAGGCGAGCGGTGTGTATTCGCGGCTGGGTGACGCTCGGAGCTCCTCGACGGATTCGGTGGGGCCCGCGGGGAAGAACAGGCGCATGTGGTCGTCGGAGCCGGGAGAGTCGAAGCCGGCGAGATCGGAGCCCGTCAGGCGCACACGCACGAAGTCGGGGGCCAGCCACTCGCGGGCGCTCAAGGTGACGTTGCGGAAGCGCAGCTCGAGGCCGCGACGCTCGATCGAGAAACCGGATTTCGTATCGCTCATAAAGTAAGGCTAACCTAAATGTGCCGAGGGGAGTCGCCCTCCACTCTCGGCTTCCGGCGCCGCAGCGTGCGCATCGATCCCGCAGAACAGGAGTCTCTCCATGTCCGTGCCCAGAACCCTCACCGCCACGAGCGCCGCTCTCGTCGGCCTCCTCGCCCTCGCCGGCTGCACCTCCGGCGGCTCGGCGGAACCGGAGAAGACCGAACCCGCAGCAGCGACCGTCACGATCGAGGACAACACCGGCACGCACGAGATCGCGACGCCTCCCACATCCGTCGTCGCGCTCGACAACCGCACCTTCCAGACGCTTTCCGACTGGGACGTCGAGCTCTCCGCCGGGGCCGTCGCGCTCATGCCGGAGACCGTGTCGTACGTGAAGGACGACGCGATCGTCGACATCGGACTGCACAGCGAGCCCGACCTCGAAGCGGTCGTCGCCGTCGAGCCTGACCTGATCATCAGCGGCCAGCGGTTCACTCAGCACAACGCCGCGATCGCCGATCTGGTCCCCGACGCCACGATCGTCGACCTCGAGCCGCGCGAAGGTGAGCCCTTCGGAGACGAGCTCAAGCGCCAGGTCACCGTCCTCGGCGAGATCTTCGGCAAGCAGGACGAAGCCAAGAAGCTCGTGGACGACTTCGACGCCGCTGTCGAGCGCGCCAAGGCGGCGTACGACGATGCCGACACCGTCATGGCCGTGAACACCTCCGGCGGACAGATCGGCTACCTCGCCCCGACCGTCGGACGCTCGCTCGGACCGATCTACGACATGCTCGGCCTGACCCCCGCGCTCGAGGTCGACGACGCGACCGACGACCACCAGGGCGATGACATCTCGGTCGAGGCGATCGCCGCCTCGAACCCCGACTGGATCCTCGTGCTCGACCGTGACGCCGTCTTCGCGGCCGACACCCCCGACTACGTGCAGGCCGCGGAGATCCTGGAGAGCTCCGAGGCGCTCGCCGGCGTCACCGCTGTGAAGCAGAAGCAGATCGTGTACATGCCCACCGACACGTACCTGAACGAGAGCATCCAGACGTACACGACGTTCCTCGACGACCTCGCCGACGCCCTCGAGAAGAGCGCGAAGAACTGAGGTACGGCGGCGGCATCCGGACGATCCGGGTGCCGCCGCCCCATCATCATGGTCTCCACCGACATCGCTCCGCCGCCCCGCTACGCCGGGCGGCTCTTCGACGTGAAACTGCTCATCGGCGTGCTGATCGTCGTCGTCCTGCTCGCGATCTCGCTCTTCACGGGTGTGTACGACGTCACCGGCGCGGACGACGGCGCGCAGATGTTCCAGATCACCCGAGTGCCCCGCACGATCGCCCTGGTCCTCGCCGGCGCCTCGATGGCCATGGCGGGCCTCGTCATGCAGCTGCTCACCCAGAACCGCTTCGTCGAACCGACGACCACCGGCACCACCGAATGGGCCGGCCTCGGGCTCCTGATGGTCATGATCCTCGTGCCGCAGCCGTCGCTTCCCCTCCGGATGGCCGGCGCGGTGCTCGCAGCGTTCATCGGCACGATGGTGTTCTTCGCGTTCCTGCGCCGGGTGGCACTCAAGTCGTCCCTGATCGTCCCGATCGTCGGCATCATGCTCGGGGCCGTGGTCGGCGCATTGTCGATGTACCTCGCGCTGGCCACCAACTCGCTGCAGATCATCGGCGTCTGGTTCGCGGGCAGCTTCACCTCGGTGATGCGAGGTCAGTACGAGATGCTCTGGATCGTGGCTGTCATCGGGGTGATCGTCTTCATCGTCGCCGATCGGCTGACCATCGCGGGGCTCGGCGAGGAAGTGGCCACCAACGTCGGCGTGAACTACAACAGGATCATCCTGCTCGGGACGGTGCTGATCGCGGTCACCACCGGCGTCGTCACCGTCGTCGTCGGCAATCTGCCCTTCCTGGGGCTGATCGTGCCGAACATCGTCTCGATGGTGCGCGGCGACGATCTGCGCAGCAATCTTCCGTGGGTGTGCCTGCTCGGCATAGCGATCGTCACCGTGTGCGACATCATCGGACGCACGATCATCATGCCGTTCGAAGTGCCGGTGTCGCTGATCCTCGGGGTGGTCGGCGCCGTGGTGTTCGTCCTTCTCCTGCTCAGGCAGCGTCGACGTGGCTAGCGGGGGGACGGGCGACGTGGCGACCGCCGGTGCGCTCCGGTCGGCGGGCTCGTTCACGACCCCAGGTGCGCGCCGGCGTTACGCCGTGGTGCTCGGGATCCTCCTGGTCCTCGCGGCAGGGTCGGGCTTCGGTCTGCTCGCCTGGGCGAATCCGATGCCGGTCGGCTCCACCGGGTTCTGGCGGATCGCGCAGCATCGCGCCACCGACGTCACGGTGATGGCCCTCGTCGCGGTCGCTCAGGCCGTCGCCACGGTGAGCTTCCAGACCGTCACCAACAACCGCATCATCACGCCGTCGATCATGGGGTTCGAATCGCTCTATCGAGTCGTGCAGACCTCGACCGTGTACCTGTTCGGAGTGGCAGGGATCGTGGCGATCCAGGGAATCGGGCAGTTCGCGATCCAGGTCGCGATCATGGTCGGTCTCGCCGTCGCCCTCTACGGTTGGCTGTTGTCCGGACGCTACGGCAATCTGCAGATCATGCTCCTGGTGGGCATCGTGATCGGAGGCGGCCTCGGGGCGATCGCGACGTTCATGCAGCGCCTGCTCACCCCTAGTGAGTTCGACGTGCTCGCCGCGCGTCTGTTCGGCAACGTGTCCAATGCCGACCCCTCGTACCTCCCGCTGGCGATCCCGCTGGTCGTCGCGGCGTCTGCGTTGCTGTGGCTCCGTTCGCGCCGGCTCAACCTCATGGCACTCGGCCCGGATGCCGCGCGCTCCCTCGGTGTCGATCATCGCCGCGAACTGTTCATCGTGCTGTTCCTCGTCGCCGTGTTGATGGCCACCTCCACGGCGCTGGTGGGACCGATGACGTTCCTCGGCTTCCTGGTGGCGACGCTCGCCTACCAGTTCGCCGACACGCACGACCATCGGCTGATCTTCCCCGTCGCGGTGCTCACGGCCTTCACGATCCTGGCCGGGGCCTACTTCGTGATGAAGAACATCTTCTACGCGCAGGGGATGGTGTCGATCCTGATCGAGCTCGTCGGCGGCACCGTGTTCCTCATCGTCATCCTCAGAAAGGGCAGACTGTGATCGCTCTCGACGGCGTCCGCCGCGAATACAGCAGCGAGGTCGCGATCGGCCCCGTCGACCTCGAGATCCCCGCCGGCGGAATCACCGCCCTGATCGGTCCGAACGGCGCGGGCAAGTCGACGCTGCTCACGATGATCGGGCGTCTGACCGGGATGGATGCCGGTGCCATCGAGATCGCGGGGCTCGACGTGGCCTCGACGAGATCGAAGGATCTGGCGAAGGTGGTGTCGATCCTCCGTCAGGAGAATCACTTCGTCACCCGCCTCACCGTTCGCCAGCTGGTCGGTTTCGGGCGCTTCCCGCACTCGAAGGGCAGGCTGAACCGGGCCGACGAGGAGATCATCAGTCAGGCGATCGACTTCCTCGACCTCGGCGCTCTGGAGGGGCGCTACCTGGACGAGCTCTCCGGCGGGCAGCGTCAGCGCGCCTATGTCGCCATGGTCCTCGCCCAGGACACCGAGTTCGTGCTGCTGGACGAGCCACTGAACAACCTCGACATGCGGCACGCCGTGCAGATGATGAAGCATCTGCGCCGGGCCGCGGAGGAACTCGGGCGCACCATCGTGATCGTGCTGCACGACATCAACTTCGCCGGGCACTACGCGGACCACATCTGCGCGATGAAAGACGGTGCGGTCGTGGAGTTCGGCTCGCCGGCGGCGATCATGACGGACGACGTGCTCACGCGGGTGTTCGACACCCCGGTGCGGGTGGTCGACGGACCGTCGGGCCCGCTCGCCGTCTACTACTGAGTCGGGGCGACCACTCAGAGCTCGATGCCGTGGTCCTCGTCGTTGACCCCGGCGTTGTTGCCGCGGCGCGATTCGTATCCGAGGAACCAGCCGAGCCACACGATGGCCGCGAGCAGGACGCCGAGCCAGACGTTCTGGAAGATCAGCCCGATCACGACGCCGACGATCAGCAGGCCGACGGTGACGAGGATGCGCAGCATGGAACGGGACATGGCACCAGCTTAGGTGCCGACGTCAGCGGCGGCGATGGTCTTCGGGTGCGAGACGAGGCCCCCGGCGCGGTTCCTGCACACCACTCGCATGGATGAGGCGGACGACGCGTTGTCGTTGTCCGGCCCACGGCGAGAGGAGCTCGATCATCCCGGCGTCATCGGCGCGTGCGCCCGTCAGCGCGTGGCCGACCTCATGGGCGAGGTGGTAGTCGCCGATACTGACCGCGTCCGGATCCCCGAGAGCGCGGATGCGCGTCTCCGCCGACGTCCAGACCCCCACGCCGGGAAGGCTCGTGAGCACGCGGTCTCGGTCATCCCCTGAGGCGGCGGCTCTGACGGCTCGGGAGATGCGATCTCCGCGCTCGGCCGCACGCACGATGGTGCGCGACTGGGGCGGCTCGACGCCGGCACGATGCCAGGCCCAGGACGGGATGCGATGCCACTGGTCGGGGGACGGCGCGGCGAACATCGGCCGCGGGGTGGGACCGGGAGCGGGTGCTCCGAACCGCGAGATCAGCCAGCGCCACGCGCCGAAAGCCTGCATGCCGGTCACCTTCTGCTCGATGATCGCGCACGCGAGCGCATCGAACACCTCGTCGGTACGCGTCAGACGCAGCCCCGGGTGGCGTCGTGCGGTGTCGGCGATGAGCGGGTGCAGGGAAGGGTCGAAGCCGGTGGCGTCGTCGTGGGCACCGCAGAGCGCGGGCACCAGATCGAGGGCGATGCCCGATCCCGGGCCCCACGCGGTCGCGTGGACCTCGCCGCCGAGCATGCGCAGAGCGAGGGTCGTCGGTCCGAGGGGTGTGCGCAACGCGCGCCAGATGACGGTTCCGTCGATGACCATCGTCGGGTCGTTGCGACCGCGGCGGAGCATGCCGACCGTTCGGTGGAGATCGAGCTCGTGCGGCGGGCGGTAGACGGTCTCCTGAGCAGTGTCCGCGGGGGCGGCGTCCGTCGAGGCGGAGCGCGCTGTCAGGGTCATGCGCCCACCCTACGCGCAGCTGCTGACACCGGCTCCCGGCGACTCAGAAGCGGTCGGGCGAGGGGGTTCCGTGGCCGTAGCGGATGACGACGTCGGCGTGGCGGTCGAAGCGGTAGCCGATGCCGCGCACCGTGCGGACGATGTCCTCATAGCGACCCAGCTTCGCGCGCAGGCGGCGCACGTGCACGTCGATCGTGCGCTCACCGGGCGTCTCGTCGTCCTGGGCCTGCCAGAGCGCGGAGACCAGCTCGCTGCGTTCGATCGTGCGCCCCTCGCGGAGCACGAGGTACTGCAGCAGCTCGAACTCCTTGTATGTGAAGGCGGCGGACTCGCCGTCGATCAGCACGCGCTTGCGGGAGATGTCGACGGTGACGCCCGTCTCCTCGTCCGTGGTGTCCTCTTCCGCAGCGGCCTTGGTGCGCGCGATGGCACCGGGCTCCTGCAGAGCGAGACGGACCACGTCGAGGTCGCGGCCGCCCGATCCGTGCGGGGCGAGGGCGACCGTGGCGTGCGTCTCGGCTCCCGGGGCGAGCTCGGCGAGGGTGCGGCGCAGCGCGTCGACGAGAAGGGGGAGGCTGACGCCGGCTTCGGCGGCCTTGATCTCGTCCAGCCCGACGTAGAGGGCGAAGCCACGGGGTGAGCGCACGGCGGGAAGATCGGCTCCTGCGGCGGACAGGGGCGCGGCGGCTTCGTGCTGCGTGCGGATCGCGGCGGTGGTGGCGGGACGCTCGAGAAGTGCGGTGTTCGACATGATGATGAAGTCCTCAGGACGTGAGCCCGGATCGAGCGGGGCTCTGATGCGTTGCATGAATGACCGGCGGAGCCGGGAAGCGAGCAAGGGTGGATGCTCGGAGACGCTGACCTCGCAGATCGCGAGGAGTTCAGGTCAGGCGGGGTGGCTGTTCGTTCAGCGACACATTCGGCAACACATGCCAACGCGACCGGGCATCATCATCCCGGCAGTCCCGTTCGCCTCCTGGGCGGACAAAGGGCGTGCGTTGGTGGTCATGGGGGGATTATGTCCGATCGTGACGCCCCATGTCAAAACGCCCGGCGGCTCCGGGCGGGCGTAACGTGGTTCGAATGACGATCTCGCACACCGTCGGAGGCTTCATCCTGACCGACGAGAAGGACGCTTCGCGCTACACGCTCATGCGCGACGGGACGCTCGTGAGTGTTCTGGACTACCGGGACGACGGGCGCACCATCGCGCTCACCCGAGCCTTCACGATCCCGACTTTCCGGGGCAACGGCTACGCGGGAAAGGTCGTCGAGGGTGCGGTGGCCGACATCGAGGAGCGCGGTGATCGCAAGGTCGATGCCGTGTGCTGGTACGTGGCCGACTGGTTCACCGCGCACCCGGAGCACTCGGGTCTGCTGCGCTCCCGCTGACTCTCCGGCCATATGACGAACTGTTACGGTCGCTCCCTGCGAGGATGAGCTCATGAAACTCGCCGAGGCCCTCACCGCACGCGCCGACCTGCAGCGCCGCATCGAGCAGCTGCGGGCGCGTATCGTCGCGAACGCCCGCTACCAGGAGGGCGAGGAACCGGCGGAGGACGCGGCCGCGCTGATCGTCGAGGCCGATGCCGCGCTCACGCAGCTGCGCGATCTCATCCGCCGCATCAACGCCACCAACGCGCGCCTCGACCTCGGGGCGGACGGCACCATGACCGATGCGCTCGCCGCCCGTGATGTCCTACGCCTGCGGCACTCGGTGCTGACCGATGCCGCGACCGCCGCCTCGGGGGCCAACGACCAGTTCCTCCGCCAGATGAGGTCGGAGCTGCGTCAGGTCTCCGCGCTGCCCGTCGCGCCGCTGCGCTCCCGTGCCGACGCCGTGGCTCAGGAGCTGCGCGAGCTCGACAATCGGATCCAGCAGGCGAACTGGTCGAACGACCTCGAGGAGGAGAGCGGAAGTCGGTAGTCACGACGAGGCGGGCACAACCCTCAGCCGGCGGGGCAAGCCGGCACCTGTCGGGCGGAGGGCAGCCCTGATATCGCATCGCGCAGCCCCGCACGCCGCACAGGTGAAGGTGCACACGGCATCTCGCATCACCGCGTGCCGATCATCGTGACGAGGGTGGGTCAGGGGACCTTCCGCTTCCTCCTCCGCAGGGCGTGAGAGCGGTGCTGCGGCACGCCTCGGATGAAATGTCGGAGGGGGTTCGTACGGTGTGAGTATGCGCATCCTGCACACCTCCGACTGGCACATCGGCCGGACGTTCCATGGCAACTCGACCATGGACGCCCTCGCCGAGGTGCTCGGGGCGCTCACCGCGCAGGTTCGCGAGAACGCGGTCGACGTCGTCGTCGTCGCGGGAGACGTCTTCGACTCCGCCACGCCCTCCGGAACCGCATACACCCTGCTCGGCGATGCGCTGGTGGCGCTGCATGAGACAGGGGCGCGGGTGATCGTGACCAGCGGCAACCACGATTCGGCCGCGCGCCTCGGCTTCCAGGCGCGGCTGCTCCGCGAGGGCATCCACGTGCTGACCGACCCGCTCGCGGTGGGAGCGCCTGTGACCGTCAACGATGCGCACGGGCCCGTGCACTTCTTCGGCATTCCCTACCTCGAACCCGCCATCGTGCGACAGCACTGGCCCGATGGCGACAGCTCCGGGCGCCCGTTGCGCACGCAGGCGCAGACCATGGCTCACGCGATGCACCTGGTCCGCGCCGGCATGGAACAGCACCCGGGGCGCTCGGTCGCGATCGCGCACTGCTTCGCCGCCGGTGTCGACGCCACCGCCGGGCTCGAACGCGAGGTGCGTCAGGGCGGCCTCGACGTCGTGCCGCTGAGCGTCTTCGATGGTCCTGACTACGTGGCGCTCGGCCACATCCACGGGCGTCAGCAGCTCAGCGATCGGGTGCGCTACGCGGGCGCTCCTCTGCACTACAGCTTCGGCGAGCAGCACAAGCCCCGCGGTTCCTGGCTCGTCGACATCGATGCCGAGGGTCTCTCCGGAGTCGAATGGTTGGAGCTGCCGGTGCCGCGCCGCCTCGTCACACTCACGGGCGCGCTCGACGATCTCCTGTCGACCGAACTGGTCGCAGAACACGCGGGCGACTGGGTCTGTGCCGTCTACACCGACGCCGTGCCGCAGACAGAGCCGATGCGGCGTCTTCGCGAGAGCTACCCGTACTGCGCCATGGTGCAGCACCAGCCCTCGGTCACCGCCGAGGCGGACGAGCGCTCCTATGTGCAGCGTCTGCGCACCGCGGTCACCGATGCCGACCGCATCGAGGCCTTCCTCGAGCACGTCAGGGCGGGGCACGGAGCGACGGAGGCGGAGGGCGAGCTGATCCGCGCGGTGCTCGACGAGCGAGTTCGTGCCGAGGCTCTCGTCTAGATGCGTCTTCATCGCCTGGAGGTCGAGGGGTTCGGCCCCTTCCGGTCACGTCAGATCGTCGACTTCGACGCGTTCGCCGACGACGGCATCTTCCTGATCGCCGGACGGACGGGGGCGGGCAAATCCAGCATCCTCGACGCCGTCTGCTTCGGGCTCTACGGCGGAGTGCCGCGCTACGACGGTGGCGAGAAGCGGCTGCGGAGCGACCACTGCGAGCCCGACGATCCCTCCGAGGTCGTCGTCGAATTCAGCACGCCGACCGGCCGCTTCCGGGTGACCCGGTCGCCCGAGTACCTGCGCCCGGCCAAGCGCGGGGGAGGGATGACCAAGCAGGCCTCGGCCGTCGCCCTCGACGAGTGGACGGATGTCGGGTGGATCGGTCGTGCGGCGCGGGCCGTCGATGTCGCCGGAGAGCTCGACGAGATCCTGCAGCTCAGCCGTGAGCAGTTCCTGCAGGTGATCCTGCTCGCGCAGAACCGGTTCTCGGAGTTCCTCCTCGCGGGCAGTCGAGACCGCCAGGCGCTTCTGCGCCGCCTGTTCGGCACCCAGCGGTTCGAAGATGTGCAGGCGCGGTTCGACGAGCGTCGTCGTGTGGCCGAGCACGCTCTGGGCGCCCGGCTCGCGACGGTCGAGGCCCGCGTCGAGGAGGCCGAGCGGCTGGTGTCCGCCGATGGCCTGTCAGGAGAGGGCGATGAGACCCCGCCCGAGACGGTTCGCGCCCCGTCTTCGATCGAAGATCGACTCGACGCCCTCCGACGTGCGAAGGCCCGCGCCGACTACCGCGCAGAGCGTCGAGCATCCGAGCAGGTCGACGCGGAGAAGCGGTCGGCCGCAGCCGACGAGTCTCTCGCCGTGGCGCGGGACGAGCAGCGGGCGCAGCGCGAGCGCGACCGCGCGAGGTCGGCGCTCGAACGACTCGAGGCCGAAGCGCCCCTGATCGACGATGCCCGCGCAGAGCTCGCTGCGGCCCGAGCCGCGGAGGCGCTGCGGTCGACGATCGCCGCAGTGGCGCGCGCGCATTCCGCGCTCGCGGTCGCCTCCCGAGACGAACAGGACGCCCACGCGGCGGGTGAGGCGCTCGGTCTCGACGTGGACGGCGACCTCGAGGCCTGGACGGCGGCGGCGACCAGAGAGAGCGGTGCCTGGCAACGCGCGCGAGAACTCGAGGAGAGCGCGCCGACGCTCGACGCCGAAGTCCGCGCAGCGGAGGAGGCGGTCGTGGCAGCGACCGCGCGCATCGAAGCTGCGAACGTGAGGCGTGCCGCGCTTCCCGACGAGATCGCCGCGTTGCACACGCTGCGCGACGAGACCCGTCGCCTCGCCGATCGGGGGGAAGACCGGCAGGCCGCGCAGCAGGCGGCAGAGCTACGCCTCACGGCGGCGCACGAGGTGGAACGGCTGCGAATCGCCGAGATCTCCCTCGAGCAGGAGCTCTCGCAGGCCACCGCGCTGCACGCGGATACGCAGTCAGCTCTGGCGCGACTGCGTCAGCGACGAGCCGACGGCATGGCCGGAGAGCTCGCCTCGACGCTCCGCGACGAGCACCCCTGTCCGGTCTGCGGCTCGCTCGATCATCCGGCGCCGGCCACGCATTCGGATCCGGTCTCGCCCGAAGACATCGCCGCCGCAGAGGGCGCGCGAGATGCCGCATCGCAGAAGGAGCGTGATCTGGCGTCGAGCTCCTCGACGTTGCGCGCCGAACTCGCCGCCGTCACCGCCCGCGCCGACGGTCGGGATGTCGAACAGGCCGAGAGCGAGTACGCCGAGGCCGCTGAGGCACTCTCGAGCAGCCGTGCCGCCGCCGAGGAGCTGAAGACGCTCGACGGTCGCATGGACGAACTCGTCGCCCGTGTCGAACTCCTCGACGCCGAGCGGGAAGACGATGCCAGGGCTCTCGCAGAACTGCGCGAACGGCATGCGCTCCTCCGCCAGCGCAGCGCGGAGGCACACGAGCTGATCGCCGAGGCGCGGGGCGGTTTCGACACGGTTGCCGCACGGATGTCCGACACCGAGGCGAAGATCGCCGCGGCCCGCGCCGTGATCCATGCGATCTCGGAGCGGGCACGCAGGGTCGAAGCTCTCGCCGAAGCCGAGGCGGAGCGCGAGGCGGCGCTCGCAGACTCCGTGTTCGATGACGAGGCGGCGGCGGAAGACGCTCTACGCTCGGCCACAGAGCAGGAGGCGCTCGACACGCGGATCGCGCAGCATGCGGTGCAACGAGAGAAGGAACGGGCCATCCTGTTCGACCTCGAGTTGCGCACGCTGCCGGAAGAGCCGATAGACCTCGCGCCGGCCGAGCAGGCATCGGCGGACGCACGCAGCGTCTGGACGCGCGCGGTCGACGAAGCCGCCAGAGCCGCGGCAACCGCAGAGCGGCTCGGAGGGCTGATCGACTCGGCTTCGGACGAGCAGGCTCGCACCGCCGACGATGCCGCGGAGTTCGAGGTGCTGCAGAACCTCGCCGACACGATCGCGGGGCGAGGTGCCAACACCCGCAAGATGACGCTGGAGACGTTCGTGCTGGCCGCGGAGCTCGAGGAGATCGTCGAGGCGGCCAACCGTCGACTGCACGACATGTCCGCCGGTCGGTATCAGCTGCAGCACTCCGATGCGCTCGCTGCCCGCGGGGCGGCATCCGGACTCGGCATCGTGGTCTTCGACGCCTTCACCGGGCAGACCAGGCCGCCGCAGTCGCTGTCAGGGGGCGAGACGTTCCTCACATCGCTCGCTCTCGCCCTCGGACTGGCCGAGGTCGTGACCGCGCGCGCGGGCGGCATCCGCCTCGACACGCTCTTCATCGACGAAGGATTCGGTTCCCTCGACGGCGACACGCTCGATGTCGCCATGCGCACTCTCGATGAACTGCGGCAGGGGGGCCGCACCGTCGGAGTGATCAGTCACGTCGAGGCCATGCAGGAGCAGATCCCCGCCCAGCTCACGGTGCGCGCACTGCCGAACGGACCCAGCGTCATCGAGGCGCGCTGACCCGAGACCGAGGCTGACGCGAGCGCGGGAGGGCGCCCCCTTCGTCAGACGCCGTACTCGCTGCGGATGAAGTCGCGCAGCTGCACGCTGCATCGTGCGACGGCCTCGCGCCAATCCGTCAGCGCACCGTCCTCAGCCTGATCGGAGACGGCGCGGAACACGCGGATCGGCACATCGAACTGTGCGGCGACCCAGATGAAGGCGTACGTCTCCATGTCGACCAGGGCCGCCCCCGACGGACGGATCACGGCGGTGACCTCGGCGTCCTCCACGAAGTGGTCACCGGTGGCGATCAGAACACCTTCCCTTCCGGTGCTGACGCGCGCCGGAAGGGAGACGTGCTGGCCACGGACGCCGTCGAGGTCGGTCACGTCGTGCTGGAATGCGGTTCCGACCTCATGCACGGTCGCCTCGAGAGCGGGGTCGATCGCGCCCGCCGTGCCCACGACCACGATCTCGTCGTAGACCCGGGCATCGAGCGCGCGGGTGAGCGCATACGTCGCCGGCAGCTTGCCGGGGCCGGTCACGAGTCGGTCGAAGCCGTCCAGCTCTTCCGGGAAGGCGGACAGTTCGGAATCAAGGGCAGCGACGAGGAGCTTCACCGCCCCATTCTCTCAGGACTTCACTGGCAGGAACGTGCGAACGCCGCGGCGTCACCCGTGCGTAACACAGAGGGGCGATACTGATTCGAGGACAAGACGGAGGATGACATGTCGTTGCAGCAGCAGATCTCTGAAGACCTCGGCGTCCGGCCGGAGATCGACCCGGAAGCCGAGGTCGAGCGCCGGGTCGGGTTCCTCGTCGAGTACCTTCGCTCGACCGGCGCGAAGGGCTTCGTGCTCGGCATCTCCGGTGGGCAGGACTCCACGCTGGCCGGACGCCTCGCACAGCTCGCGGTCGAACGGGTGCGGTCCGAGGGAGGCGAGGCGAAGTTCCTCGCCGTGCGTCTGCCCTACCGCGTGCAGCACGACGCGGCAGACGCCGAGGCCGCCCTCGAGTTCATCGCACCCGACTCCTCGGTCGAGGTCAACATCCAGAACGGTGTCGACGGGGTCGAGGAGGACATCGAGTTCGCGGTCACGAGCGACATCAGCGACTTCAACCGCGGCAACATCAAGGCCCGCGTCCGCATGGTCACGCAGTACGCCCTCGCCGGCCACGACGGGATGCTCGTCATCGGCACCGATCACGCCGCCGAGGCCGTGACCGGCTTCTACACGAAGTTCGGCGACGGTGCGGCTGACGTCCTGCCGTTGTCGGGGCTGAGCAAACGGCAGGGGCGTTCGCTGCTGCAGTTCCTCGGTGCTCCGGACCGCCTCGCGTTCAAGGTGCCGACCGCCGACCTGCTCGACGGCCAGCCCGGCCGTGCCGACGAGGACGAGCTGGGGCTCACCTACGAGCAGATCGACGACTTCCTGGAAGGGCGCGACGTCGAGCCCGAGGTCGCCGGCCGCATCGAGGCGAGGTACCTCGCGACGCAGCACAAGCGCCATCTTCCGGTGACGCCCGACGACACCTGGTGGCGCTGACCCGCTTTCCCGGGAGGCCCGCGCTTTCGCCCGTGTCGGATGCCGCGGATAGTGTCGAAGCATCCGACAGAACGGGAGCATCGTGCGGATCGACACTCAGGCGCAGCGCGTCATCTGGAGCGCGAGCGACCTCAAGGCGGCCGCGGAGTGCGAGTTCGCGTGGTGTCGAGCGATCGACGCGAAGCTCGGAAGAGTGCCGGCGGTCGAAGAGCCGGAAGACGCGACCCTGAAGCGGGCCGCGGAGTTGGGCGATGTGCACGAGCAGAACGTGCTGGCCCGCTACATCGACGACCTCGGTGACGAGAACGTCCACCGCATCGAGAAGGTCTCTTCCGTCGATGCCGATGCATTGGCGGCTGCGGTCGACGAGACCATTGCCGCCCTCCGCTCGGATGCGGAGGTCGTCTTCCAGGCGGCTTTCGCGACCGAGGAGTTCGTCGGTTTCGCCGACTTCCTCCGCAAGGATCACGACGGCCGCTGGCGGGTGCAGGACTCCAAGCTCGCCCGCAAGGCCCGTGTCACGGCGCTCATGCAGCTGGCGGCATATGTCGACCAGCTCGATCGCCTCGGCATCCCGCGCTCCGACGAGGTCGACCTCATCCTCGGCGACAGCACGCTCAGCACGCACGCCGTCGACGATCTCCTTCCGCTGTTCCAGGTGCGGCGGGCGCGACTGCGCGCCCTCATCGCCGATCGACGCATCGCCGAGGGTGCGACGGGCGCGCCGCTCGCATGGGGCGATGATCGCGGCGACCTCCAGATCGTGGCCTGTGGCCGCTGCGCCACCTGCGAGGAGCAGGTGCTCGCGCATCGCGACCTCCTGATGGTGGCGCGGATGCGTCCGGTGCAGCGAGCACGTCTGCGGGCATCCGGCATCGAGACGATCGATGAGTTGGCTGTGGCACCCGACGCTCCCGCGGGCATGAACGTCGACACGTTCGAGACTCTCCGAGCCCAGGCGCGTCTGCAGCTGCGTGCTGACGCCGAGGGAGCACCGACATTCGACGTCCACTACGCGCAGGCGATCCACACACTCCCGCTGCCCAGTCACGGCGATATCTTCTTCGACTTCGAGGGCGACCCGCTCTACACCGAACCCGCTCCCGACGGCGAGGCGCAGTGGGGGATCGACTACCTCTTCGGCTGGGTCGACAACGCTGACCAGTACTCGGCGTTGTGGGCTCATACCTTCGCCGACGAGAAGCGGGCTCTCGAGACGTTCCTCGACTTCGTCAATGCGCGCAGGCTGGCGCATCCCGGCATGCACATCTACCACTACGCGCCGTACGAGACCTCGCACCTCGTGGCGATGGCCGCGCGGCACGGCGTGCGCGAGGGCGAGGTCGATCGGCTGCTGCGCGAGGGCGTGTTCGTCGATCTCTACCCGCTCGTGCTGCGGACCGTCCGGGTCGGCTCCCGGTCGTACTCGATCAAGAAACTCGAACCGCTCTACATGGGCGACGACGTGCGCACCAGCGACGTGCAGAAGGGCGACGACTCGATCGTGCAGTACGTCGCCGCTCGTGAGCTCGCGGCGGCGGGGGAGAAAGCCGAGGCCGACGCAGTGCTGGCCGACCTCGCCGATTACAACCGCTATGACTGCGTGTCGACACGACGCCTGCGCAACTGGCTCATCGACATCGCACGCCGGAAGGGCGTGACGCCCGCGCCGCCCGACGATGCCGACGAGGTCATCTACGAGCCGTCCCCCCGTTCCGTCGCGCTGCTCGCCGATGCGGAACGCGCCGTGGAAGACGGCGGCGACGGGCTCGTGCACCGTATCGCCGCCGCGGCCATCGACTACTTCCCCCGCGAGGCGAAGAGCTTCTGGGTGTCGCATTTCCAGCGGCTGCGAGAGCCGGTGACGATGTGGGACGGCACGCGTGATGTGGTGAAGGTCGATCGCCCGTCGTCGGTCGTGCGCCGCGAGTGGAGCATCGGCGAGGGACGACGTGTGATGTCGCGTGACATCGAGATCCGCGGCGAGGTGTCGCCCGGCACGACGCTCGGCCCGGGTGCGCAGCCGTTCGCGCTCTACGAGGTCCCGGCCCCCTTCGACACCGAGGTGCCTTCACGCGCCGTCCACGTGCCGCACACCGTCACGGTGGTCGAGGTGCTCGACGACGGCTACCTCGTCTCCGAGTCGGCAGTGCAGGGTCAGACCTGGGACGAGCTGCCGCTCGCTCTCACCCCGGCGGCGCCTCCGCGCGTGGTCTCACTGCAGGGAGCGATCGACGAGTGGGCCGATGCCGTGCACGCGGCCGCGCCCGGCTTCCCGCACGACGCGGCGACCGACATCCTGCGTCGAATTCCCCCGCGCACGACATCGGGCGAAGCACTGCCCCCGGCCCGCGACGACACGATCGATGCGATCGTGCGTGGTGTGCTCGACCTCGACCGCAGCTACCTGGCGGTGCAGGGCCCTCCGGGGACAGGGAAGACCTATACGGGATC
Source organism: Microbacterium sp. TPU 3598 (assembly GCF_002356155.1). Taxonomy (NCBI): domain Bacteria; kingdom Bacillati; phylum Actinomycetota; class Actinomycetes; order Micrococcales; family Microbacteriaceae; genus Microbacterium; species Microbacterium sp. TPU 3598. The sequence continues at coordinate 866,531 of NZ_AP017975.1, forward strand.
GCGTGTGATCGCGCGCCTGGTGAACGAACACGGTTTCAAAGTCGGCGTCGTGGCGCAGTCGCATGCGATCATCGAGACCCTTCTCGCGCGCATCGTCGCCGACGGCGTCGCGCCGGCGCAGGTCGCGAAGGCGCCGAAAGATCCCGAGGCAGAGCCGCCGTACACCGTGATCCCGAAGAACGGCATGGCATCGTTCCTCGCCGAGCACGCGGGCGAGGGGGCCGTCGTCGGTGGCACGGCCTGGGATTTCAGCAACACCCAGCGTGTCGATCGTGCCGGCCTCGATCTTCTCGTGATCGACGAGGCGGGTCAGTTCTCGCTCGCCTCGACGATCGCCGTCGCGGCTGGGGCGAAGCGGCTGCTGCTCCTCGGCGATCCGCAACAGCTCCCGCAGGTGAGCCAGGGCGCGCATCCGGAGCCGGTCGACACCTCGGCCCTCGGCTGGGTGATGGACGGCGACCCCGTGGTGCGGCCCGAATACGGGTACTTCCTCGCACGGTCGTGGCGGATGCATCCGTTCGTGGCTGCGCCGGTGTCGAAGCTCGCCTACGCCGGACAACTCGCCTCGGCGCCGGGAACCGAGCGCCGCTCACTCGACGGAGTCGATCCGGGGCTGCACGTCGTGCCGCTGCGCCACCGCGGCAACGCGACGCAGTCACCGGAGGAAGCCGCCGAGGTCGTACGACTCGTGCGCGATCTGGTCGGGAGAACGTTCACCGACAACGACCCCGACGCCTCGACGAGGCCGCTCACGCCGTCCGACATCATCGTCGTCACGCCTTACAACGCGCAGCGTCAGCTGGTGCTCGACGCGCTTTCCGACGCCGGCTTCCCCGACGTTCCGGTGGGCACTGTCGATAACTTCCAAGGCAAGGAGGCTGTCGTCTCCATCACGTCGCTCGCCGCCTCGAGCGGACGGGACGCTCCCCGCGGACCCGAGTTCCTGCTGCTCCAGAATCGGCTCAACGTGGCGATCTCCCGCGCGCAGGTCGTCGCCTATCTGATCCACTCGCCCGCGTTGCTCGACGATCTGCCGTACACGCCGGAGGGAGTGGCTCGGCTCAGCGCCTTCGCCCGCTTGGTCGGTGCGGCGGAATGAGCGAGCCGACGCACGCGCACTCGACAGACGAGATCCTGCGCGCGGCTGCGGCCTGGGTGTGGTTCCCGCGCGACAGCGAGCACGAGCGCAGTGAGTTGCTCCTCGTGCGGGATCCGTCGAGATTCGGCGGCGGAGTCCGCGGTTCCCAGGTGAGCTCCGTCCTCGAGCCCACGGAGATCGTCGACCATGCTCTGGAGCGGACGGGAGCGTGGGGCGCGTCGAGATTCACCTTCTGGACGAACCCCTCCGACCGTCCGGACGTCGAGGAGGAGCTTCGTCGGCGGGGAGCGGAGCATATCGATACGGTGGCCGTGTTCGCTCGACCGGTCGATGGAGCCGCAGCAGTCGATGTGCCGGACGACATCACCGTCGAGGTCGTGCGCACGCTGGAGCAGGTGCGCGACGTCGACGCGGTCAACGTGCCCGTGTGGCAGCAGGAGCCCCTCGACCCGCAGGGACTGCGGGCGGAGCTCGCCGAGGTGACGACGGCGCTCGAGACTCGCGAAGGCTTCCGGATTCTCGCGCGGATCGGCGGCCGGGCGGTCAGCACCGGCGGGTGCACGATCGACGGTGGATTCGTCCGGCTCTGGGGCGCTTCGACACTGCCGGAGTACCGGGGGCGCGGCGCGTACCGCGCGGTCCTCGCCGAGCGCCTCCGAGAAAGCGCAGCCTGGGGAGCGACGACGGCGCTCGTCAAGGGGCGCGTCTCGACGTCGGCCCCGATCCTGGCGCGCGCCGGCTTCACCCACTTCGGCGACGAGCGTGCCTACCGCCTGACTCTCGAAGCCTGACTCCGTCGGGGCAGGTCCGCGTCAGACCGTGCCGTAGAGCCGATCGCCGGCGTCGCCGAGTCCGGGCACGATGTACCCCTTCTCGTCGAGGCGCTCGTCGAGCGCGCCGAGCACGAGGGTCACATCGCGGTCGCCCGCCATCGCCTCGATCGCGGCGACGCCCTCCGGGGTGCCGAGCAGGCAGATCGCCGTGACGTCCTTCGCACCGCGGTCGAACAGGAACTGGATCGCGGCGGCCAGCGAACCCCCGGTCGCGAGCATCGGGTCGATCGCGAAGCACTGACGGTCGCTCAGATCGTCGGGCAGACGCTCGGCGTAGGTCGTCGGCTCGAACGTGGTCTCGTCGCGCACCATGCCGAGAAAGCCGACCTCGGCGGTCGGGAGCAGCTTCACGAGGCCTTCGAGCATGCCGAGACCGGCACGCAGGATCGGCACGACGATCGGTCGCGGCTCCGAGATCTTCACGCCCGTCGTGGTGGTCACCGGGGTCGTGATCTCGATCGGGCTGACCTTCACGTTGCGTGTCGCCTCGTACGCGAGCAGCGTGACGAGCTCCTCCGTGAGCTGCCGGAAGACCGGCGACGGCGTGCGCGCATCGCGCAGTACCGAGAGCTTGTGAGTGATGAGAGGGTGGTCGGCCACGTGAACACGCATGGATACAGGGTAATGCGCCGCGCGGTCGGGCACGACATCGAAGCTCCGCCCGCGCTCGGCGGCTGTCGTAGGCTCGACGCATGACCGCTGCAGACGACCTCGCGATGCAGCGCGCCCTCGTGCTCGCCGCCGAGGCGGCCGCGGCATCCGAGATCCCCGTCGGTGCCGTCGTGATCGACGGGGGAGGGCGGATCATCGCCGAAGGGCGCAACACCCGCGAGGAGACCCACGATCCGACCGGTCACGCCGAGATCGAGGCGCTGCGGCGCGCGGCGGCGTCCGTCGGTTCCTGGAACCTCGACGGGCACACGCTCGTGGTCACCCTCGAGCCGTGCATCATGTGTGCCGGTGCCATCCTGCAGTCCCGCGTCGGCCGTGTGGTGTTCGGAGCCTGGGACGACAAGGCCGGCGCGGCCGGGTCCATGTACGACGTGCTGCGCGATCGCCGGCTGCCTTACCGGGCCGAGGTCATCGGCGGCGTCCAGGCCGACGCGGCCACAGCGGTGCTGCGTTCGTTCTTCGAGCAGCGTCGCTGAGTCGAGCCCCACTCAGTCGGACGACTTCAGCACGAAGACGTCGGTCGAGGGCTCGGGGTCGATCGCCGGGCGGTACACGTCGGGCTCGATGTAGACGATCCGCGCCACCGGAACGGCCTCGCGGATACGGGCCTCGATCGCGTTGATGTCGTCGGCGGCCTCGCGCAGCGGCTTGTCGGCGTTCAGCGCGATCTTCGCGGCGACCATCAGCTCGTCCGGGCCGAGGTAGAGCGTCTTCATGTGGATGATCTTCTCGATCTCGTCGCCCGCGTTGATCGCGTCCACGATACGGTCGTGGTCCGCCTGCGTCGCGCCTTCACCGACCAGGAGGCTCTTCGTCTCGACGCCCAGCACGATCGCGATCAGCACCAGCAGCACACCGATCATCACGGTGCCGAGTGCATCGAACATCGGGTTGCCCGTGATGAGGGTGAGGCCGACGCCGAGAAGGGCGAACGTGAGGCCGGTCAGCGCTCCCACGTCTTCGAGCAGCACGACCGGGAGCTCAGGTGCCTTCGAACGACGCACGAACGACACCCACGACTGGCCCTTCTCCCGCACGAGGTTGCTCTCGCGCACGGCGGTGCGCAGCGAGAAGGATTCGAGCCCGATCGCGACGACGAGCACGACGAGCGGCAGCCACCACCACGTCTTGTCGAGCTCGTGCGGATTCGTGAGCTTCTCGACGCCTTCGTAGATCGCGAAGAGGCCGCCGACCGAGAAGAGGATGATCGAGACGACGAAGGCGTAGACGTAGCGCTCTCGCCCGTACCCGAACGGGTGCGCACGGTCGGCCTCGCGTCGGGCCTTGCGCCCTCCCAGCATCAGCAGCAGCTGGTTTCCGGAGTCGGCGACGGAGTGGATCGCCTCCGCGAGCATCGAGGCAGACCCGGAGAGGGCCCAGGCGATGAACTTCGCGAGGGCGATGCCCATGTTCGCCAGGAACGCCGCGACGATGGCCTTGTTGCCTCCGGATGCACTCATGGGACGAGTCTAGAACCGCCCGCCCGAGGATGTCGGAGTGCCCGCCGTAGGATGACGACATGGCTGACTCGCTTCCTTCGCTCGCTTTCCTCGGTGCCGGCTCGATGGGTGGTGCGATCCTCCGTGGGGTGGTCGCCTCGGGTATCCCCATCGACGGCGGCATCGCCGCGACGAACCGCACCGCGGAGAAGGCGGAGGCATTCGCCGGGCTCGACGGCGTCACGAGCATCGCGCTCGCCGAGCGGCCGGACGGCAACGCCGAGGCGGTGGAGGGCGCCCGCATCGTGCTGGTCGGCGTGAAGCCGGCCATGGTGCCCGACCTGCTCCGCGAGATCGCCCCGCACCTCGCCGCCGACACGATCGTGGTGAGCGTCGCCGCCGGCGTCACGCTGCAGACCTTCGCCGACGTGCTCGGTGCGGATGCCCGCGTCATCCGCTCCATGCCCAACACCCCGTCGACCGTCCGCAAGGGGGTCACGGGAATCGCGGCAGGCGCCGCGGTCTCGGACGATGACCTGGCTCTGGTGCGTCGCCTCTTCCAGACCGTCGGAGCCGTGGTCGAGGTGCCCGAGTCGCAGATCGATGCGCTGTCGACGATCTCGGGCTCCGGTCCGGCGTACGTCTACCTGCTGATCGAGGAGTTCACGAAGGCCGCGGTGGGCATGGGGTTCGACGACGCCGACGCCCGCCTGATGGTCGAGCAGACGTTCATCGGCGCGACGGCGCTGCTCGACGCCTCGGGCGAGGACCCGACGGAACTTCGTCGTCGGGTCACCAGTCCGAAGGGGACGACCGAGCGTGCGGTCGCCGTGCTGCAGGACGCGCATCTCGAACGCACCTTCGCCGATGCCGCCGCTGCGGCTCTCGCGCGTGCCAGGGAACTCGCCGCCGGGGCGTGAGTGATGCGACTGCGGATCGAGGGCGCGATCTGGTACTGGCGCGGTCCCGCGCCCTTCCATTTCGTCACGGTGCCAGCCGCCGAGAGCGAGCTGATCCACGAGATCGCTTCCGTCGTCACGTACGGGTGGGGCATGATCCCCGCATCGGTCACTGTCGGTGAGACCACGGTGACCACCGCCCTGTGGCCGAAGGACGGCGGGTACATCGTGCCGATCAAGAAGGCGCTCCAGGACCGCGAGGGCGTCGGAGTGGGCGACGTGGTCGAGATCACCCTCGACATCGACGCCTGACGGGTTCCGGTCTCGCTCAGCTCTCGCTGGACACGTCGGCGAGCACCTCGGGCCAGCGACGATCCAGGACCCTCCCGCCGAGCACGGTTCCACCCCAGATCGTCAGTCCGCCGAACGCGATGCCGCATGCGAGGCTGACCCAGCCGAGGGCGGGGTTCCAGATCGCCGCGATCGCGAATCCGAGTGCGGGGGCACCGAGGGCGAGCGTGATCGGACCGATGATGATCATCGCGAGCAACGACTGCACTCCTCCGGACGAGCCGCGTCCGAAGGGATTCGCCTCCGGGGCGGGTGCGCGTCCGGGGAGGAAGCTCCCCACCCATGCACCGGCGCCGCCGGCGATCGCCGTCAGGCCGAGAGCGGCGCCGAGACTGCCCGGCAGCAGGTCGGGACGTCCGGCGAGGAGGCAGGTCGCCACGCACAGCACGATCGTCACCGGAACCGCGATCAGCCCGAAGCCGAGCAGGCGTCCCGCGCGGTCGGCGGCACCGCTGACCCCGGTGAGGATGTGGATGGCGACGGCATCGTTGTCGTAGGCGATCGCCATCTGCACGATTGTTCCGGCGAGCAGGGCGTTGATCGCGGGGATCAGGGTGATGGCCGGGGCGAAGCCGATCGCCTCCTCCTGCAGACCGTTCATCAGCGCGATGCCGATGAAGATCGCCGGCAGCAGCAGGAGCATCACGATGTTGACCAGTTGGCGCGGATCACGACGGAAGTAGCGCAGCGACCGTGCGGCGATCGCCCCCATCGAGTTCGCCGGCAGCACCCGGTCGAGCAGACCGCCGGAACGCACCCGTCCGCCCCCGCTGCTCTGGATCGGCGAGACGAGTCGCGCGGCCAGCAGCCGCTGCGACGCGAACCACAGCACGACCACCGTCGCGAGGGCGATCAGCAGGCGGAGCGCGGCGGTGAGGATGTCACCCTGTGCGGCCGAGGCGGACACCCCGAATACGGCACCCACCGGTGTCCAGGCGGCGATGTCGGCGATGGTGGTGAACGCCTCTCCGACGTCACCGACCCTGGTCAAGGCCCCGATCCCCAGGTTGAGGATGAGGCCGGACGAGGCGGCGAGCAGCACGCCGAGGGTCAGCACCAGGTCGCGTGTGCTGCGGCGCGCCAGCCAGCCGGCGAGGAGGCCGCTCACCACGCGGGCACCGAGCACACAGGTGCTGACGGCCACCGGGATCATGATCACGGCGCTCAACAGAGCGGGCATGCTGACCGACCAGCCGAGCAGCATCAGCAGCAGGGCGACCGTGGTGCCGATACCACCGATGGTCGTGGCTCCGGCGACGACGAAACCCGGCAGCAGTGCGGGTGCGGTCACGGGTAGCAGAGCGAAGCGCTCCGGAGCGAGCGAGTCGTCGGCGCTGACCAGGATCGACCCGATCCACCACCCGAGCACGATCACCGAGCCGGTGAGCACGATGGCGGTGACGGCGCCGTCGGGCGCGGCGAAGCGCAGCGCGACGAGTCCGGCGGTGAGCCCGGCGAGGAGCCCGAGCGCCACCATGCCCGTGATGATCAAGGTGACGATCATCCAGGGATTGCGGGACAACTGATGGCGGAGCTGCCGCCAGCGCAGACTTACGAGGAGCGCAACCATGCGAGCGTCTCCGTTCCGAGGTCGTGCGCCCCCACGAGCGTGAGGAAGCGCTGCTGCAGGGAGAGGCCGGCTCGCACCTCGTCGAGCGGGCCGTGCGCGAGCAGGCGTCCCTCTGCGACGATGGCGACTCTGTCGCACATCGATTCGACGAGTTCCATCACGTGGCTGGAAAGCACGACAGTGCCGCCGCCGTCGACGAACGATCGCAGGATCTGCCGGATCGTCTCGCCCGACACCGGGTCCACGGCCTCGAGCGGCTCGTCGAGGATGAGCAGGCGCGGAGCGTGGATCAGCGCGCAGGCGAGTCCGATCTTCTTGCGCATGCCCGCGGAGTAGTCGACGACGAGCGTGTCGCGGGCGTCGGCGAGCCCGAGGGCCTCGAGCAGGTCGACGGTCCGGGAGACGACGTCCGCCTCGGCCATGCCGCGCAGGAGCCCGGTGTATCGCAGCAACTCGGCGCCGGTCAGTCGGTCGAGCATGCGGATGCCGTCGGGCAGCACGCCCATACGCGCTTTCGCCTCGGCGGGGTTCTGCCACACGTCCGCGCCGAGCACCCAGGCGGTTCCCGCATCGGGACGCAGCAGGCCCGTGGCCATCGCGAGGGTGGTGGTCTTGCCCGCCCCGTTCGGGCCGAGCAGCCCCAGCATGGATCCGGCCGGCACGTCGAGGGAGAGACTGTCGACGGCGACCTTCTGCCCGAACTGCTTGCGAAGCCCGCGAAGGGCGAGGACGGGAGGAGCCGCGGTGTGGTCGGTCATGGGTCCCATCCCATCACGACGACGCGGACCCTCACATCCGCCGCGAGGGGGAGTCGGCAGACCGGACGACGCGTCGTCAGCGGTCGAGGCCGGCGAAGCGCTCGATGTCGCTGTTGGTGCCCGAGACGATGATGAGGTCGTGGTTCGTCACGATCGTGTTCGCCTCGGCGTAGCGGAACGGCTTGCCCGGACTCTTCACCCCGACGACGGTGACCTTGTACTTGGATCGCACGCCGGACTCGTTCAGTCCGACGCCGCGGATGAACTTCGGCGGGTACATCTTGGCGAGGACGAAGTCGTCGTCGAAGCGGATGAAGTCGAGCATCCGTCCGCTCACGAGGTGCGCCACGCGCTCACCCGCTTCGCGCTCGGGGTAGATGACGTGGTTGGCGCCGACACGGGCGAGGATCTTGCCGTGCGACTGGGAGACGGCCTTGGCCCAGATCTGCGGCACCTTAAGGTCGACGAGGTTCGCGGTGATCAGCACCGACGCCTCGATCGAGGATCCGACGGCGACGACCGCGACCTGGAAGTCCTGGGCGCCGATCTGACGCAGCGCGTCGATGTTCTTCGCGTCGGCCTGCACGGTGTGCGTGACCCGGTCGGACCACTTCTGCACGAGTTCGAGGTTGTCGTCGATCGCGAGCACCTCGCGGTCGAGGCGATCGAGCTCGCCGGCGCAGGCAGCGCCGAACCTGCCGAGACCGATGACGAGGACGGGAGCGTCGCCCCGCAGGACTTCAACCAACGATCGGCCTTTCCACGGGCAGTGAGTAGTACTGCGTTCGCGATGTCGCGGCGACCGCCGCGGCGAGTGTCACTGTACCAACGCGGCCCATGAAGATGGTCGCGGCCATCACGTACGAGGCCGAATCGGGAAGTTCCGCGGTGAGCCCCGTCGACAGGCCGACCGTGCCGAACGCCGAGATCACGTCGAACAGCACGTGGCTGATATCGGCCTTGGTGATCTGGGCGATGACGATCGTCGACAGCGCGACGATCGTGGCCCCCCACGCGACGACGCTGAGGGCCACGCGCTGCACGTCGCTCGGGATGCGGCGGCCGAACGCCTCGACGGACTGACGGCCCTTGGCCTCGGACCACACGGCGATGGCGAGCACGGCGAGGGTGGTCACCTTGATGCCGCCGGCCGTCGACGCCGAGCCGCCGCCGACGAACATCAGCATGCTGGCCGCGAGCAGGGAGGACCCGTTCAGGTCGTCCATCTCGATCACGTTGAAACCGCCGGATCTGGTCATCGCCGAGAGGAAGAACGCCTGGAAGGTGGTGTCGGTGGCGTCCATGGAGCCGAAGGTCTTCGGGTTGTTGAACTCGAGGATGACGAAGACGGCCGCGCCCAGGATGAACAGGAGGATGGTCGTGACGAGGGTGAGCTTGGTGTGCAGGGACCAGCGCTTCACGTGCCAGACGTGCTTGGCGAGCGTGTAGATGACGGGGAAGCCGATGCTGCCGAGGAAGACGCCCACCATGAGGAGTGAGAGCACCAGGTAGTCGTCGGCGAACACCGCGACGCCGCCGTCGTTGGGAGCGAAGCCGGTGTTCGTGAACGCCATCGCCGCGAAGTAGGGCGCCTCCCAGAGCGCCGCGATCGGGTCGACCCCGGCCATCACGAGCGCGGGATAGAGGAGGATCGCGAGCGACGCTTCGATGATGAGCGCCGAGACGGCGACGGTGGTCAGCAGCTGGCCGACTTCGCCGAGCCGCACGGTCTGGCTCTCGTTGACCACGCCGCCGTGCGCGCGCATCGGATTCGTGTCGCCGGCGGCCATCAGCTTGGCACGCAGGCCGAGGCGCTTCGAGATCAGCATGCCCATGAGAGACGCGAGGGTGAGGACACCCAGGGCGCCGATGTTCACGCCGAGGAACACCACGACGTGTCCGAAGGGGGACCAGTAGTTGGCCATGTCGACCGTTGCGAGTCCGGTGACGCAGATGGTGGAGACAGCGGTGAAGAGGGCGTCGCTCAGCGGCGTGACCGTGCCGCTCGCGGAGGCGATCGGCAGGGAGAGGAGAACCGTGAACACGAGGATCAGCAGCGCGAAGACGACGATCGCGAAGCGCGACGGCGACGAGGTGACGAGGTGCTTGACCCATCCGGCCGCACTCTTCAGGCTCTGCCGCGGGGACGACGCCGAAACGATGCCCGACATCGCTGCCCCCTCTGGTTTCTCCTTCGGTCGCGCCGAGCGACCGCACGGCGCCTGTCGCCGAGCCTTCGTCATGGTACTCCGTGCCGGGGACGACTACCCTGAACTCATGACGGACATCTTCGACGTGATCGCAGACGGTACGAGGCGAGACATCCTCCAGCTCCTGCTGCGGCGCACGACCGAAGGGGAGGCCGGCACCAGCGTCAGCCAGATCGTCGCCGATCTGGGCATCAGCCAGCCCACCGTGTCGAAGCACCTGAAGGTGCTGCGCGACGCCGAGCTGGTCACCGTGCGCGAAGACGGTCAGCGCCGTTTCTACAGCCTCGCGGTCGAGCCGCTCGAAGTCGTGGACGACTGGCTGGTGCCGTTCCTGGTCGACGCCTACGGCGACAGCGCACCCGACATCGATTACCACGCGGTTCCCGAAAGCGCGGCGCATGCCGCCGAGGTCGTCGGACGGGCGGCCGCCTCCGCGAAGCACGTCGTCGCGAACGCGCTCAAGCGGCTCGGAGCGTGACGGTTCGAGCGACGCCGAACGACCGCATCAAAGGCTTGTAGCTATTTAGCAAAGCTGTTAAATTCTAGGCATGAACCTCCTCATGCGCACACTTCGCGGCCGTATGCGGCGCCGTCTGCTGCTGACGTATCGGGTCGATCCGTCGGCGGCCGGCGAGATGATCCCCGCCCCCTTCCGCCCGCAGCTCATCGACGGGAGCGCGGTCGGCGGGGTGTGCCTGATCGCGCTGACGGAGCTGCGTCCCGGTTGGCTGCGACCGCGGTGGGGCATCTCCACGGAGAACGCCGCGCACCGGTTCGCGGTCGAGTGGGACGAGAGCGGGACCACGCGCACTGGCGTCTACGTGATCGAGCGGCACTCCTCGGACATCGTGCCCGTCATCGGCGGGGGTCGGTTCTTCCCCGGCGTGCAGCGGCGCGCGCGGTTCGACATCGACGAGACCGACTCGCGAATCCAGGTCCGGATGCAGGCGTCCGACGCGAGCGTCTCCGCAGACATCGAGGTGTCGGAGGAATGGGAGAGCTCGCTCTTCCCGACAGTGGGCGACGCTTCACGGTTCTACCGGGCTGGCGCCACCGGCTGGTCGCCGCGACGCGACGGCAGGGGAGCGGAGGCCGTAGAGCTGTCCGCGGCGCGCTGGGCCGTGGAGGCGGGCCGCGTGAACGAGGTCAGGTCGTCGTTCTTCGACGGTCTTCCGCAGGGCGCCGCGCAGATCGACAGCGTTCTGGTGATGCGCGATCTCCCCGTCAGCTGGCGGAGACCCGCAACGACTCGCCCCTGACGACAGGGGGGCTTGTCATCAGGGGCGAGGTGCGGGTCCCCACACCCGGGGCGGACTCGGCGGTGCCGGCACGAGCCCTGCGTCAACAGTCCCAGCGGCAGATGAGCGAAAGCCGCAGAACGCCTATGTCTCCGCTGGGATGTGGGCTCCGCGGGGATATGTCTTCGCGGGGATGCCCGCTGCCGCGGGTCCGCTCAGCGTCGCCCGGCTTTGCGGCGGAAGAGCCACGCACCCCAGGCGACTGCGATCGCGAGGATGACGACGCACCAGCCGATCGCCCACCACGCCTCGCTCTGCACGGGAGCATCAGTGAGCAGCCCGCGGATCGTCTCCACGATGGGTGTGATCGGCTGATTCGCGGCCACCGGCTGCAACCACTCCGGCATGCTCGCCACCGGGACGAACGCACTGGACAGGTAGGGGAGGAAGAGCAGCACGAAGCCGTAGCCGTTCGCCCCTTCCGGGCTTCCTGCGGCAAGGCCGATGGCGGCGAACAGATACGTGATCGCGAGGATGTACAGCGCGATCAGGGCGGCGAGCCCCACCCACTCCCCTGCGCTCGCGCTCGGACGGAAGCCCACGAGCACTCCCACGCCGATCACGATCGCCGTGGCGATGAGGTTGCGCAGCACGCTCGCGACGACGTGCCCGGTCAGCACCGCCCCCGCTCGCAGCGGCATCGTGCGGAACCGGTCGATGATGCCGGTGCGCATGTCGTTCGCGACATACACGGCGGTGGAGGAGGCTCCGAACCCCGCGCAGGTGAGGATGATGCCGGGCACCACGTAGTCGACGTAGGCGCCGGACGGATCGATCGCTCCGCCGAACACCCACGTGAACATGAGCATGAGCATGACGGGCAGCATGATCGCCATGAGCAGCGATTCGCCGTCCCTCAGCGAGTGGCGCAGGCTGCGACCGACGAACACCGCCTCGGCGGTGAGGCCTCGCAGGCGCGGGCGCGGTGAAGGGGCGGGGAGGGCAGATGCCGCGGAGCGAGGGGCGGCGAGGGTGATGTTCATGCGAGCTCCTTCACGGGGTGGTCGATGGGGGCGGCCGCGGTGACGGCGAGGAACACGTCGTCGAGGGTGGGGCGGCGCAGGGTCACGGTGCCGTCCTCTCCGTCTTCGTCGAGCAGGTCGAGCGCTCGCCGGAGGTCGGCGACCGTGCCATCGGTGGGGATCTGCCGGTGAAGCTCGCCGCGGCGGTCGTGGAGTTCGACGGTGTCTCCGCCGACGCGCGCCTTCAATGCGGCAGGCGTGCCGAGGGCGGCGACCCTGCCGTCGTGCAGCACGGCGATGCGGTCTGCCAGCTGATCGGCCTCCTCCAGGTACTGGGTGGTGAGGAAGACCGTCGTCCCCGCGTTCGCCAGCATGCGGATGATGTCCCACAGCCTGCGACGGCTGCGGGTGTCCAGACCCGTGGTGGGCTCGTCGAGGAACAGCACCTCCGGCGTCACCACGAAGCTCAGGGCGAGGTCGAGGCGACGTCGCATTCCGCCGGAGAACGTGCGCACCATGCGGGAGGCGGCATCCGTGAGATCGAACTGGTCGATCAGGTCGGCGGCACGTCGTCGCGCGGCTGCCCGTCCGAGCCCGGCGAGCCGCGCGAACATGACGACGTTCTCGGACGCGCTCAGTGCATCGTCGACGGCTGCCGCCTGGCCGGTGAGGCTGATCCGTCTCCGGACCTCGATCGCCTGCGTCCCGATGTCCCAGCCGGCGACCCGCGCCGAGCCGGCGTCTGCCGCGGTGAGGGTGGTGAGGATGTTGATTGTCGTGGTCTTGCCGGCGCCGTTCGGCCCGAGCAGGGCGAAGACCTCGCCGCGGGCGACCGCGAAATCCAGTCCGTCGACGACGGTCTTGTTCCCGAAGGCCTTGCGCAGCCCCTGCACCTCGATGGCTGTCTCCATCAGGCGCTCCTTTCTGTGTATGTAGAAAACTGTGTATCACCAACGCAACTGTGTATGACCGTAACACACTGTTTAGCTAATAAACAGAAGTAGGATGAGCGCATGACTGAGACGGAGCCGCCGGAGCTGCCACGCGGGATCGCGCTGGCGTGGGGTGTCGCCGCGAACCCGCAGCGTGGTCCCAAGCGCGAGATGAGCGTCGAGAAGATCGTCGACGCCGCCGTCGAGCTGGCGGATGCCGAGGGGATCGGCGCCGTGTCGATGGCCGCGGTCGCGGCGCGGCTCGGATTCACGCCGATGTCGCTGTACCGATACGTGACGGCGAAGGACGATCTGCTGCTGCTGATGCAGGAAGAGGCGACGGGGCTGCCGCCGCAGAGCCACCTCGAGGCCGACGGCTGGCGCGGACGACTGATCGCCCTGTATGAAGAGCAGGTCAAGCTCTACCTGCGCCATCCCTGGATGCTGTCCCTGCCGATCACCGGATCGCCGATCACCCCGAACAGCTCGGCCTGGCTGGATGCCGGGCTCGCCGCTCTCGACGGCACCGCGCTGACGACGGAAGAGCGCATGGCCGTCGCGCTCGCGGTGACCGGGCATGCCCGCTGGTGCGGGATCGTGCAGGCCGGCTACACCGAGCAGTCCCGCGGCACGGGACTCACCCCCGATGAGGTGGCCGCAAACGAAGCCGCTCTCTTCGATCGGGTGATCACGGCCGAGGAGTTCCCCGCGCTCCGTCGCGCGATCGAAGACGATGTGTTCACCTCGACGGCCGATCCGTTCCGGTTCGCCGTCGAGCGGACCCTCGACGGGGTCACGGCGTACATCGCGGGCCTCGACCGCGGAGAGCTGCACGCCGAGGCGGCGGAGTGGATCGACATCGACCCGGCCGAGGTGTCCGGGGATCGTCGGCTCAAAGAGGCGCAGAAGGCGGTGCGCGAGGCTGAGAAGGCTCTGCGGGCGGCCCGCAAGATCGAGCGTCAGGCATGGCGGGAGGCCAGGGAGCGGTCGGCGAAGGTGAAGAAGTCCGGCTGAACCTGAGTTCTCGCGGTCTGTCGCACCTCACTGATCACACGAGTCACAGAGGTTTACACGCGTCCCAGCTACCACATAGAGTGTGCACATCGAGAAAGGGGTACGTGGGATGCCCGAGGTTCCTGACGTCCGATTCCTCACGGTTGCTGAGGTCGCAGAGCTCATGCGCGTGTCCAAGATGACCGTGTATCGGCTGGTCCATGCGGGGGAGTTGCCGGCCGTCCGTTTCGGGCGCAGCTATCGCGTACCCGAGTCCGCTGTGGCTGATGCGCTGCAGCGCCCGATCGCCGACGTCGGCTGACGTCGATCGCCTTCTCGTGCTCCGCCGCCGGTGGGCGGTCGATGCGTGTGACAGGCGACGCCTTCGGGTTTGCTAGACTGACCCGAGGCATTTTCCGTGCCCGTACCCGGGTGTCCGATTTCGGCGACACCCAGCCACTGACTTAGTGAGGTTTCCGTGGGTTCTGTCATCAAGAAGCGCCGCAAGCGCATGGCGAAGAAGAAGCACCGCAAGCTGCTTCGTAAGACTCGCCACCAGCGTCGCAACAAGAAGTAAGCGACCAGACACGAGCGCCTGTCTTCGGACGGGCGCTTTGTGTCTCCGGCCGCATCTCCGTCCCGCCGAGAGGATGTCATGAAGTCGATCACCGTCACCGAGCTCGCCGAGCGCACCGGTATCCCGCTCATCGATGTGCGGGAGGTGGACGAGTTCGCTGCCGGCCATGTGCCGGGGGCCGTCAACATCCCGATGTCCGAGATCGGCAACCGGCTGGAAGAGCTGCCTGCCGAGGCGTTCGACGTCATCTGCCAGGCAGGCGGGCGCTCGGCTCGTGTGGTCGAGGCTCTGGAGTCGCGCGGTTACGACGCCACGAACGTCGAGGGCGGCACCGGCGAGTGGATCGCCCAGGGCCGCGCGGTCGAGGTGCCGTCGGCGTGACCACGCTGACTCTGATCGGCAAGCCCGACTGCCATCTGTGCGACGTCGCCTCCGACGTCATCGATGCCGTCGTCGCCGATCTGCCCGACGCCGCCGCCGAGCAGATCGAGATCGTCGAGGCGTCGATCCAGGACGATCCCGCGCTGTACGAGCTGTGGTGGGAGAAGATCCCGGTCGTGCTGATCGACGGCGAGCTGCACGCGCATTGGCGCGTCTCGCCCGACCGGCTGCGAGAGGCGCTCGAAGACGCACTCCGTGGTGAATCCCCGACCGAACTGAAGGAAGCCCTGTGACCATCCGCCATGTCGTGACCTGGAAGCTCGCCGCCGAAGACGCCGCCGAGCGTGGTGCCCAGGCTGCCGAGGTCGCTCGCCGGCTGAACGCTCTCGACGGTGTCGTCCCGCAGCTCCTCTCCATCTCCGCCGGCGCGAACGTCGCCTATCCGGAGGCGAACTGGGACGTCACGCTCGTCGCGGACTTCGCCTCGGTCGCGGCGATCGACGAGTACCAGGTGCACCCCGCGCACGCCGAGGTCGCCGCGTACATCCGATCGGTCGTCGCCTCGCGCGTCGCCGTCGACTTCGAGGTCTGACACCGCGTCGCACCGACCCAGGAACTCGGTTTCCACGTGTGATCGGGGCGTACTTGCAACACAAACGTAATGCGCGCGGATGCCGATGTCATTGGTCACGCGACGAGCCGCATGTTTAGATGAACTCCTACCCGTCAGCGGGCCTCCGTGCCCTCGACTCACAGGAGCCGACATGCCTCGTCGCAACCTCATCGCCGGCCTCGCCCTCGTGGCGACGGCCACTCTCGCGCTCGCCGGCTGCGCCACCGGATCATCCGACGCGGGAAGCAGTGACGCTCCCGCCGCCGACGACAAGTACGGTCTCGTCGAGGCCGGAACGCTCACCGTGTGCTCCGACGTCCCCTACCCGCCGTTCGAGGTCGAGGACCCCTCCAGCGAGACCGGCTACTCCGGCTTCGACATCGACCTGCTCAGTGCGATCGCCGAGAAGATCGACCTGAAGCTCGCCGTGCAGGACGTGGGCTTCGACGCGCTCCAGTCCGGCACCACGCTCGCCGCCGGCACGTGCGACATCGGTGCCTCTGCGATGACCATCACCGACGAGCGCAAGGCGAACATCGACTTCTCCGACCCGTACGTCGACTCGCTGCAGTCGCTCCTCGTGCGCGCCGACTCGGACATCAAGTCGATCGACGACCTCGACGGCAAGAACGTCGGCGTGCAGCAGGGCACCACCGGCGAGACCTACGCGGGCGAGAACGCTCCGGGTGCGCAGCTGGTGCAGTACCCCTCGGACGGTGAGCTGTGGCCGGCCATGCAGGCGGGTCAGATCGACGCCATCCTGCAGGACCAGCCCGTCAACTACGTGCACGAGCAGGACGACCCCGACTACAAGATCGTCGAGACGTACCCGACCGACGAGTCGTACGGCTTCGCCTTCGCCAAGGGCGAGAAGGACGAGCTGCGCGACGCGGTCAACAAGGCGCTCAAGGAGCTCCAGGACGACGGCGGATACCAGAAGATCTACGACGAGTACCTCGCGGCCAAGTGACCGGCGGGGTCGGTAGAGCGGGAGGTCCTCGACGATGGCGTTGAGGCGTACCACCAAGAGCAAGCTGTATCGCTACACGGTCTACGCGGTGCTGATCGCGATCGCCGTCTGGGCGATCGTGAGCACCGACTGGGCGAAGATCGGCCCGCTGTTCTTCAATCCTGAAGTCGCGGCGAAGATGTTCCCCGGGATCATCACGACCGCGTTGGTCAACACGCTGTGGTTCACGGCCGTTGCCTTCGCCGGGGGGCTGCTGCTCGGAGTCGTGCTGGCACTGATGAAGCTGTCGACCATCGCGCCGTTCCGGTGGATCGCGACGTGCTGGATCGAGTTGTTCCGGGGGCTCCCCGCGATCCTCACGATCTTCGGCATCGCGTTCATCCTGCCGATCGCGCTGGGCGTGCCCGGCACGAAGCTGGGCGGACCTGTCGTGCTCGGTCTCATCGGTCTCGTCCTCGTCGCCTCGGCATACATGGCCGAGACGATCCGTGCGGGCATCCAGGCCGTTCCGAAGGGCCAGACCGAGGCGGCGCGCTCCCTCGGCATGTCGCCCATGAAGACGACGTTCTGGATCATCGTGCCGCAGGGGTTCCGGATCATCATCCCGCCTCTGACCAACGAGTTCGTGCTGCTGCTGAAGGACACGTCGCTGCTCTTCGTGGCGGGTTCGTTCATCTGGTCGAAGGAGCTCACGACCTTCGCCCGCGATGCGAGCACGCAGAACGCGAACGGAACGCCGCTGATCATGGCGGCGATCCTGTACCTGATCGTGACGATCCCGCTCACGCGCTTCAGTGCGTGGCTGGAGCGACGGATGTCGAGGCAGCGATGATCACCGACCTGATTGATGTCCACGCCCCCGCCATCGACGTGCAGGGGCTCGTGAAGTCGTTCGGCGACAACGAGGTGCTCAAGGGCATCGACCTCACCGTCACCAAGGGCGAGGTCGTGTGCGTGATCGGACCTTCGGGCTCGGGCAAGTCGACGCTGCTGCGTTCGGTGAACCTGCTCGAGGAGCCGACCGGCGGCAAGGTGCTGATCGAGGGGATCGACATCACCGACCCCGACGTCGACATCGACCGCGTGCGCACCCGCATCGGCATGGTCTTCCAGAGCTTCAACCTCTTCCCGCACCTCGATGTGCTGGGCAATCTCACGATCGCTCAGCAGCGGGTGAAGAAGCGGTCGAAGAAGGAAGCCGAGCTGATCGCGCATGCCATGCTCGCCCGCGTGGGTCTGGCCGAGAAGGCCGACGCCTACCCGGGGCATCTGTCGGGAGGGCAGCAGCAGCGTGTGGCGATCGCCCGTGCACTGTGCATGAACCCCGACATGATGCTGTTCGACGAGCCCACCTCGGCGCTCGACCCCGAGCTGGTCGGCGAGGTGCTGCAGGTCATGCGATCGTTGGCCGACGAAGGGATGACGATGCTCGTCGTCACGCACGAGATGGGATTCGCACGCGAAGTCGGATCCCGCCTCATCTTCATGGACGGTGGGCACATCGTCGAGGAAGGCGACCCGCGCGAGGTTCTCGGCAACCCTCAGCATCAGCGCACGAAGGACTTCCTCTCGCGCGTGCTCTGACCCGAGATCCGGTTCGCCGACACCTATCGCAATCGCCGAGACCCCCTGTTGCAGACGTCTGCAACAGGGGGTCTCGGCGTGGAACGTGGGTATCGAGCTCAGTCGGCCTCGACGACCTCGGCGTCTGCGGCGTTGCGACGCACGGAGTCGATGCCGTTCAGGGCGGCGGACTTCGACGAGTAGCCTTCGCTGATCGCGATGACCTCGCCGTTGCCGGCCTTCAGGCGGAACCGGTACTCGCCGGACTTGTCGGTGTACAGCTCGAACGTGCCTGCCATGAGGCGTCCTTTCTCTCTCGGATGGAGGGAACCCCGCCCCTCGGGCCTCACGCTAGCGTTCGGGGCGGGCCCGGGGGAAGAGCGATGGGTTCAGCCGCGCGGGTGCACGGCGACGGGCTCGGGAGCGATCGCGATGCGCACCCGATCGCCGAACGCGGGGTGGGTGCCCGGCGCATGCTGCACCCGGACGAGCTCACCGGATTCGGTGCGGACGAGCGTACGACGCATGCTGCCGAGGAAGGTGCTCTCCTCGACCAGGGCATCGGCTGCGGCGTCGGGCTCGGATGCGAAGTAGACGTTCTCCGGTCGCAGATACACGTCGACCGGCCCGTCCGCCCGTGACTGGAGAGGAAGCCGCTGCCCCCAGACCATCACATGATCGCCCTCGGCGACCCCGGATACGACGCTGGACAGGCCGACGAAAGCCGCGACTCCGGCGGTCGAGGGCATCGTGTAGAGCTGTTCGGGGGAACCGATCTGCTCGATACGACCGTCGTTCATCACGGCGATCCGGTCGGAGACGGCCAGCGCCTCCTCCTGGTCGTGGGTGACGAACACGGTCGTGATGCCGAGGCGCAGCTGGATGCGGCGGATCTCGTCGCGCAGCTGCACGCGCACCTTCGCGTCGAGCGCGGAGAGCGGTTCGTCGAGAAGCAGCACCTTGGGCTCGGTCACCAGCGCACGGGCGAGCGCCACCCGCTGCTGCTGTCCGCCGGAGAGCTGGTGCGGAAAGCGATCGGCGAAGTCGGCGAGTCCGACCAGCGCGAGGGCATCGACGGCGCGGCGCGAAGCCTCCGCCTTCGCGATCCCGCGCCGGCGCAGGCCGAAGGCGGTGTTCTCGGCGACCCGCAGGTGCGGGAAGAGCGAGTACGACTGGAAGACCATCCCGATGTCGCGCTTGTTCGTGGGCACTCGGGAGACGTCTCCGCCGCCGAGCAGCACGGCCCCCTCATCCGCGCCCTCGAGACCGGCGAGCACACGCAGCAGGGTGGTCTTGCCGCAGCCGGAGGGGCCGAGGAGCGAGACGAACTCCCCGGGGGCGATGTCCAGGTCGACACCGTGCAGCACCCGGTTGCCGCCGTAGCTCTTGACGATGCCCTGCAGCTCGACGCGCGTTCCCTCGCCCGCCTGGGAGAGCAGCAGGTTGTCCTTGGTGCGCGGCAGCGCGTGGTCGAGGGTCATGAGCGGGCCTTTCCGGTACCGCGGGCGACGCGGCCGATGACGAGGAGCAGGAGGAAGACGAACACCAGCGCGAGCAGCGTGAAGATCGCCGGCGCATACGGATCCTGTTTGTTCACGACGACCATGGCGGTCTGGAACACCTGGCGGTTCAGGAGCGAGGCGATCGTGAACTCGCCGAGCACCACCGCGATGGAGATGAGCGATGCGGCGAGCAGCCCCTGGCGGAGGTTCGGAGCGAGCACCCGGAGGACGACCGTCGGCCAGCTGGCGCCGAGCGACCGTGCGGCCTCGGAGAGGGTGCGCAGGTCGGCGGCATCGATCGACGCCTGGATCGAGCGGAACGCGAACGGCAGCACGGTGACCCCGTAGGCGAAGGCGAGCGTCCAGGTGCCGGTGCCGAAGGCGCGACCGATCTGCAGGTAGATGGGAGCGAGGCCGACCACGAGCACGATGGCGGGGATGGAGATGGGCAGCAGCACCGCGAACTCGAAGGCGGGCTTGAGCTTCGGGAAGCGCAGGTTCACCAGGATCATGGTGGGGGCGAGCAGGAGCAGCACGATGGCCACCGTGACGACGGCCAGGATCAGGGAGTTGCCCAGACCCGCCCAGATCGGCCTCAGGGTAGCGGCCGCCGCGGGGTCGAACAGCGCGATCCAGCGGGCGAACGACAGCCCGCCCTCGGGGTCGCGCAGCGTGAAGAGGAACGTCGACACCAGGGGAACGGCGAAGAACGCACCGACGAGGATGCCGATGACCCAGCGGGTCGCGAGGGAGGGGCCGAGCCGGTTCACGACTGCCACCTGGCCGCGCGTCGTTGCACGAGGGAATACAGGGCCATGACGATCCCGACGATCACGATCATGCCGAGCGCGAGGGCGCCGGCGAGGTTCTCGCGGCCGAGGACCGTCTCGCTCGTGAGGGCAGTGCGAATCTGCAGCGGCACGATCTGCGCTCCCTGACTGGCGAGGGCGGCGGCGGTGGCGTACGACGAGAACGAGTTCGCGAACAGCAGCAGCAGGCTGGCGAGGAACGACGGCGCGAGCACCGGGATGCCGATACGCAGCCAGAAGCTCGCGCGGGTGCCGCCGAGTGTGAGGTTGGCCTCGGCCCACTGCGGCTTGAGCGCGGCGAGGGCGGGCATGAAGGTGATGACCATGAGCGGGATCTGGAAGTAGAAGTAGGGGAGGACGAGTCCGGGCAGCTCGTACAGCCAGGTGCCGTTCTCGAAGATGTTGACGCCGAACGAGTCCTTCAGGAAGACCGTGACGACACCCTGGATGCCGATGGTCGCGATGAAGGCGAACGCCAGCATGACGCCACCGAACTGGGCCAGCACGCCGGCCGCCGCGTCCACAGCCGAGCGCGTTCGCCCCTCGGGGTCCATGCCGAGCAGCGCGTAGCAGACGAGGGCGCCGACGAGCGCACCCACCACGGCGGTGAGCAGCGAGAGCCCGGCGGAGTTCGCGAAGGTGCTCAGCACGACGGGATCGGCGAGGGCCGACATGTTCGACCAGGTGAAGGAGCCGTCCTTGGTGAAGAAGCCGGAGCCGATCGACAGGATCGTCGGCACCGCCAGGAAGAGCACGACGTATGCGGCGAACGGGACGAGCCCGAGCCAGGCGACGGACGGAGCGGACCGCCGGGCCCTCGCGTGCGGCGAGGACCCGGCGGAGGTGGTGGGGGCGGATGCCGCGGCATCCGCCCCCGTTGCGGTGAGGGTGGTCACTGGACCGCCGAGGCCCACTTCTCGCCGAGCAGCGTGCCGGCGTTCGTCGACTGCTCCTCGGTCGGGACGACCGTCTCCTCCGGTGCCTCGGGGAGTGCCGCAGCGAGGTCGGCGTCGATCGTGCCGGCGTCGGTCATGGCCTCCATGCGCACCGGACGGGCGCCGCCCTTCAGCCAGAGGTTCTGCACTTCGTCGCTGTAGAGGAACTCCTGCCACAGGCGGGCAGCAGCCGGGTGCGGGGCGTCGGCGTTGATGGCCTGGTTGTAGTACCCGGCGTAACCGGTGCCGTCGAACACGACGACCTTCCAGTCCTTATTGTCGGCCGTGTGCGAGGCGTTCAGGTAGTCCCAGTCGAACACGACGGGGGTCTCGCCGCTCGCGATCGTCGCGGTGGTCACGTCGACCTTGAGCAGGTTTCCGGCCTTCTGCAGCTCGGAGAAGAAGTCGATGCCCGGCTGGAAGTCGTCGAGCGTGCCGTCGGACTGCACGGTGGCGAGGCCGACGGCGGCGAAGGCCGCACCGGCCTGGGTCGGGTCGCCGTTGATCGCGACGGCGCCCTTGTAGTCGGCCGAGAGCAGGTCGGAGAGTTCGGCCGGAGCGTCGAACTTCGACGAGTCGTAGCCGATCGACATGTACCCGCCGTAGTCGCCGACGAAGAGGCCGGTGGGCTCCTTCAGCTCCTCGGGGATGTCATCCCACGTCTGCACCTTGTACGGCGCGAAGACGTCGGTGTTCTGCAGGGCGACCGTGAGGCCGATGTCGAACACGTCGGGCGCGGTGTCGAGTCCCTCGTTCGTCTTCGCGGCCTGGATCTCCTCGGCGCTCGAGACGTCGGGGGAGGCCTCGTTGATGGTGATCTCGGGGTACTTCTCGGCGAACAGGTCGAGGATCTCGCCGTAGTTCGCCCAGTCGCGGGGGAGCGCGATGACGTTGAGCGAGCCTTCGGCCTTGGCTGCAGCCTCGAGGTCGGCGAAGGTGCCGAAGTCGGTGACAGAGGTCGCGGCGGAGGCGTCGACGTCGGAGCTGCCTCCGCCGGTCGCGTCAGCTGCGCCGGAGCAGGCCGTGAGTGCGAGTGCGGCCGTGGTGGCCAGGGCGATGCCGGCGCCGATGCGCGCGCGGCGGGTGAAGCGAGCCATGAGTGTCCTCTCGGTGTCCGGCGCTGTGAGCCGGTTTCGGGTTGCGAGAGGACACTATGAGGCGCAGGTTGCCGCCCGTCGCGGGTCTGGTGAACGGACGGTGGCGAGCCGGTGGCCGAACAGGGCCGCTGAGCTCAGCCCTGCGGCACGCTGTACTTGAAGCCGCGGTGCGAGCCGATGTAGCCGAGACGCTCGTAGAAGCGGTGCGCGTCGGTGCGGGCGGCATCGGAGGTGAGCTGCACCATGGTCGCGCCGACTGCGGGGGCTGCGGCTTCGCCGACCCAGCGCATCACGGCAGAGCCGATGCCCGACGAGCGCAGTGTGCTCTGCACCCGCACCGCCTCGACGAGCAGCCGCCGCGCGCCGCGGCGCGCCATCCCGGGGATCGAGGTGAGCTGCAGCGTCGCGACGATCGCGCCGTGGAGCTCGACCACGAGCAGATCGTTCGACGGCTCGGCCAGGATCTCGACGAGCCCGCGTGCGTACGCGGGACGATCCTCGTCGGACGCCACATCACCGCGGGCCGCGCTGATCGGGTCGTCGGCGAGCAGTGTGATCACGGCATCCGTGTCGTCGACCGTCGCACGGCGCAGGAGCGCGGTTCCGATACGCGATTCGAGCGGCTGGGGCAGCGGGAGGGCGTCGAGCATGCCTCCAGTCTGCCAGCGCCCGCGTCCGGTGCGAGCGCGGATGCGGGGGTCGTGCCGACTCTCTGGAATCATGGCGAGGTGGATATCGGCGCCGTGCTCGGACTCGAGCAGCTCACGTGGGGGGTGCTGCTGCTCGTGGTGATCGCCGCGTTCTGCGCCGGCTGGATCGACGCGGTCGTCGGCGGGGGAGGGCTGCTGCAGCTGCCGGCCCTGCTGCTGATCCCCGGCATCTCCCCGGTGCAGGCGCTCGCCACCAACAAACTCGCCTCGGTGTTCGGCACCGCGACCAGCAGTGTGACCTACTACCGACGAGCCAGGCCCGACCTGCGCACTGCCGTGCCGATGGCGATCATCGCGTTGATCGGGTCCTTCGGCGGAGCAGCCGTCGCGACGGTGCTGCCGCCGGCCGCGTTCAAGCCGATCATCGTGATCGCGCTGCTCGCGGTGGCGCTGTTCACCGCGTTCAAGCCGCAGATGGGCGCGGCGACCCAGCTGCGGTTCGACGGGCACAAGCACCACATCATGGCGGGTGCCGCGGGGCTCGGCATCGGCTTCTACGACGGCATGATCGGACCCGGGACCGGCACCTTCCTCGTGATCACCCTGGTCGCGCTGCTCGGCTACGACTTCCTGCAGGCGAGCGCCAAGGCCAAGATCGTCAACCTCGCGACGAACGCGGGTGCGCTCATGCTGTTCATCCCGCACGGTGCCGTGCTGTGGCTGCTCGGCGGCATCCTCGCAGTCGCGAACGTCGCCGGCAGCTACCTCGGCTCGCGGATGGCGATCTCGCGCGGGACCACCTTCATCCGCGTGGTCTTCCTCGTCGTCGTCATCGCGCTGATCGCGAAGCTCGGCGTCGACGTGTGGAACGAGAACATCGTGCCCGCGTTCGCGGCGCTCTCGTCTTAGGCTCGAGATGCTCTGCGGCGCGTGGCCTGGGGGATCAGGCAGAAACGCCGGATCAGGCAGGTTCTTCGCAGAACCGCCTGATCCGGCGTGTGTGCCTGGGCTCGCGCGAGGCGGTGGGCGTCAGGCCTCGTCGTCCTCGGGCTCGTAGTCGACACCGGCCTCGGCGCGCTGCGCGTCGGTGATCGGTGCCGGGGCGGAGGTCAGCGGGTCGAAGCCGTTGCCCGACTTCGGGAACGCGATGACCTCGCGGATCGACTCGGTCTTGGTCAGGTGCTGCAGCACGCGGTCCATGCCGAGTGCGATCCCGCCGTGGGGCGGTGCGCCGAACTTGAACGCGTCGAGCAGGAAGCCGAACTGCTCGTCGGCCTGCTCGTCGCTGATGCCCATGACCTCGAACACACGCTTCTGCACGTCTTCGCGGTGGATGCGGATCGAGCCGCCACCGAGCTCCGAGCCGTTGCAGACGATGTCATACGCGTAGGCGAGAGCGGAGCCGGGGTCGGTGTCGAACGTGTCCTGGAACTCCGGCTTCGGGCCGGTGAACGCGTGGTGCACGGCCGTCCAGGCCCCCGCGCCGACGGCGACGTCGCCGGAGGCCACGGCGTCGGCTGCCGGCTCGAACATCGGAGCGTCGACGACCCAGGTGAACGCGAACTCGTCGGGGTTCAGGTAGCCGAGGCGGCGGCCGATCTCGACGCGCGCGGCGCCGAGGAGTGCGCGGCTCTCCTTAGTGGCACCGGCGGCGAAGAAGACGCAGTCTCCGGCTTCGGCGCCGACGAGGTCGGCGAGCCCGGCCTGCTCGGCCTCGGACAGGTTCTTCGCGGCGGGGCCACCGAGCGTGCCGTCCTCGTTGAACAGGACGTAGGCGAGGCCGCGTGCGCCGCGCTGCTTGGCCCAGTCCTGCCAGGCGTCGAGCTGCTTGCGCGGCTGCGAGGCGCCGCCGGGCATACGCACCGCACCGACGTACTCGGCCTGGAAGACGCGGAACGGGGTGTTCTGGAAGTACTCGGTCGCGTCGACGAGCTCGAGGCCGAAGCGCAGGTCGGGCTTGTCGGAGCCGTACTTGGCCATGGCGTCGGCGTAGGTCATGCGCGGCAGCGGGGTCGCGACCTCGACGCCGATCGTCGCCCACATCGCCACGATGAGCGACTCCATGAGGGTGATCACGTCTTCCTGGTCGACGAAGCTCATCTCGATGTCGAGCTGCGTGAACTCCGGCTGCCGGTCGGCGCGGAAGTCCTCGTCGCGGTAGCAGCGCGCGATCTGGAAGTACTTCTCGACGCCGCCGACCATCAACAGCTGCTTGAACAGCTGGGGGGACTGCGGCAGGGCGTACCAGCTGCCGGGGCTCAGACGAGCGGGCACCAGGAAGTCACGGGCGCCCTCAGGCGTCGAGCGGGTGAGGGTCGGGGTCTCGACCTCGGTGAAGTCGTCGGCGTGCAGCACGTCGCGGATCGCCTTGTACACGTTCGAGCGCAGACGCAGGGCAGCGGCCGGGGCCGGGCGGCGCAGGTCGAGGTAGCGGTACTTGAGGCGGGCTTCCTCGCCCACGGTCTCGGTGTCGGCGAGAGCTGTGGAGACCTGGAAGGGCAGAGGCGCGGACTCGTTCAGCACCTCGACGTCGGTCGCGATGAGCTCGATCTCGCCCGTGGGCAGGTTCGGGTTCGCGTTGCCCTCGGGGCGCAGCGAGACCTCGCCGGTCACCTTCAGCACGAACTCGTTGCGCAGCGGGTGGGCGATCTCCTCGTCGCGGATGACGACCTGGGCGATGCCGGAGGCGTCCCGCAGATCGATGAAAGCGACTCCTCCGTGGTCACGACGGCGATCGACCCAACCCGAGAGGGTGACGGTCTGACCGATGTGCTCGGCTCGCAGAGAGCCTGCCGAGTGGGTGCGAAGCACGGAGTATTCCTTCTGATCTGGGAAATGGGGAACCCGCCCATTCTACGGGGGCGGTCGGGAGGTCTTCGGCCCGGTCACCCACTCCCGGGCCGGCATATCAGTAGGATCGCCACGACACAGCTCTTACACAGAAAGGGTGCACGTGGACAACAACGGCATCTCCGATCTCTACGCATCGATCTTCTCCGGTACCACGGGCCTGATCGCGCTCGTCTTCTACATCCTCGTCGCCATCGGGCTGTGGAAGGTCTTCACGAAGGCCGGATACCCCGGCATCCTCGCGATCATCCCGATCGTGAACCTCGTCTTCCTGGTGAAGATCGCCGGATTGTCCGGCTGGTTCGCACTGCTCTACCTCATCCCGATCGCGAACCTGATCCTCGCGATCATCGTCGCGTTCAAGCTCGGCGAGCGCTTCAACAAGGGCGGGGTCTTCTCGTTCTTCCTGCTGTTCCTCTTCCCGTACATCGGGTACCTGATCCTCGGCTTCGGGGATTCGCGCTACAGCAAGGCGTGAGATGACGGCGTCCCGGTTGCACCTCGTCCGACACGGCGAGGTGCACAATCCGGCCCGCGTGCTCTACGGTCGTCTTCCCGACTACCACCTGAGCGACGCGGGCCGGGGGATGGCCGCAGCGGCCGCCGGCCATGTGGCGGCGCTCGACCGTCCCGTCTCCGCGCTCTACGCGTCGCCGCTCGAACGCGCGCAGGAGTCGGCAGAGCCGTTCGCCGAGCGCTTCGACCTCGTGCCGGAGATCGACATCCGTCTGATCGAGCCGACGAACGTGTTCGAGGGGACGCAGATGCGTCGCTCGCTGATGAATCCCATGAACTGGTGGCACCTGCGGCAGCCTTCGCTGCCCAGCTGGGGCGAGCCCTACTCGTCCATCGCGGAGCGGATGCTCGGTGTCATGGACGAAGCCTGGGACGCGGCGCCCGACGGCGACGTCGTGATGGTGTCGCACCAGGCGCCGATCTGGATCACCCACCTCCGCGTCGCCGGCCTGCCGTTGCGGCACGACCCGCGCACCCGTCGCTGCGCCCTCTCGAGCGTCACCTCGTTCGAGCGCGTCGGCGATGTCTGGCGTGAGGTCGCGTATGCCGAGCCTGCGGCGACCGGCGGCGCCGTCGACGTCGGCGCGGTCTGATCCGCGATTCGGGCGCGGTCAGCGCTCAGCGGCCAGCAGCGACTGGATGATGCCGACCGCCGCGAGTTGACCGGCAGCCGCGGCCAGCAGCACTGAGGCCATGGGCCCGGGAAGGGTCGCGCGGTGCGCGAGGTCGCCTGCAGCGAAGACGCCGGGGCGCGAGGTGCGTCCGAACTCGTCGATCTCGATGCACCCGGAGTCGAGCATTCCCAGTCCGAGCTGGGCGGCGAACGGCGACCGCTGGCGCATCTCCCCGGCGGAGATGAAGACGCCGTCGACGACGCTCTCGTCGGTGTCCGTGTGAACGCGGACACCTCCGTCGACCTTCTCGACGGAGGTGACCGGCGTGCGGCGCACCTGCGCGCCTTTCGCCTCGAGAGTTCGGACCTCGTCGTCTGCGAACTCCTCCCCGACGGGTACGACGGTGATGTTCCCGGCGATCCGACCCAACAGGCCGATGAGGTGCTCGGCCCGAGGTGCGGCGCCGATGATGGCGATGTCCCTGCCGGCATGCTCGTGTCCGTCGCAGAACGGGCAGCTGAAGGCGAATGTGCCCCACAGGTCGTGCAGCCCCGGGACATCGGGAAGGTCGTCGGCGACGCCCGTGGCGAGGACGACCCGACGGCCCTCCGCGACGGTGCCGTCGGACACGCCCACGACGAACGCGCCCTCGACGCCCGAGATGCTCGTCGCCGCCGCGTCGCGGATCTCCACGTCGTCGTACTCCGCGAGCTCGGCGCGGGCGGTCGCGCGCAGCTCCGACGGTGGCATCCCGTCCGCGCCGATCATGTTGTGCATGTGCAGGACGGTGCCGTTGCGGTACTCGCCCGAATCCAGGAGCAGAGTCGAGCGGTGCATCCGTCCGAGGGTCAGGGCGGCCTGGAGTCCTGCCGGCCCTGCGCCGATCACGATGGCGTCGTACATGGGGGTCCTTCCGGTGGCGGGGTTGCTTTCCCCGTCAGTCTGTGACTTCATGTCAACATGAAGTCAAGCGAGGGGCACCCCTGGTCCGTCGGCGAGGTCGCCGACCGTTTCGAGCTGCCGACGAACGTGCTGCGGCACTGGGAGTCGGTGGGTCTGCTGCGGCCGCCGCGGGACTCGGCGGGGCGACGGCGCTACGGCGAGGATGAGGTCGTGCGCATCGCCGTGATCCAGCGCAGCAAGGCAGCGGGGATGAGCCTCGAACAGATCGCGGTGCTGCTCGACGACGGGAGCGCCGGGCGGCACCAGGTGTTGCAGCAACACCTGGACGACATCGATCGCCGTATGGAGGAGATGCGTCGATCGCGGGAGATGACCGAGCACGCGATGGACTGCCGCGCGCACGACATCGCCACCTGTCCGCGGTTCCGGGCGGGTGTGGACGACGTCCTGGCGCGCTTCTGATGGGCCTCCGGAGGGTGCTCGTTTCCGGCTCGCGCATAGGAAGCTCTGCGTAAACTCGGAGTCGTGCCAAGCGATTCGACGGTCCGTCCGATCCGCAGCGGCCGCTCCTCCCGCACACGGCGCTCGCGCCGTGCGGTCGGTGCCGCGCTCGCTGCGGTGCTCGCCATCGGTCTGAGCGCCTGCGCTCCCGATCCGGTCAGCGAATCGTTCCTGAACGGCGAGAACACCGGTTATGTCGCCGCCGACGGGGCGATCGTCGAGATCCCGGTCTCCGAGCGCGGTGAACCCGTCGTCTTCAGCGGAGTGACCGAGAAGGGCGAGGAGTTCGACAGCGCCGACATCGCCGGACAGGTCGCTGTCGTCAACTTCTGGTACGCCGGCTGCGCGCCGTGCCGCCTCGAAGCGGCCGATCTGGAAGGTGTCTGGCAGGACTTCCGCGATCAGGACGTCGCGTTCATCGGCATCAACACCCGTGACCAGGCGGACACGGCGGTCGCGTTCGCGAACGAGTACGGTGTCACGTACCCGAGCCTTATCGACGTCGACACCGCCCAGGCCAAGCTCGCCTTCGCGAAGGAGACGCCGATCGCCGCGACGCCGACGACCCTCGTGCTCGACAAGCAGGGCCGGGTCGCCGCGCGCATCATCGGCCCGATCGACGGCAAGTCGATCCTCTCCACGCTCGTCAAGGACGCCCTCGCGGAGACGTCGTGACCACCCGGGGAACGTCGTGAATCCCGAAGCGATCATCGGATCCGGGGCCCTCTGGATCGCGATCCCGGTGGCGATGCTCGCGGGACTCGTCTCGTTCCTCTCCCCGTGCGTGCTCCCGCTCGTCCCCGGCTACCTCGGCTTCCTCGGCGGTGCCGTCGCGCCTCGGTCGACCGCTGCTGCCGGTGCGGAAGGCGGGACGAAGACGCAGACCACCGAAACCGCGACGAGGGGGCGGCTCGTCGGGGGCGTGCTGCTGTTCATCCTCGGGTTCACGATCGTCTTCATCCTCTACACCGTGCTCGGCGGAACGGCCGGGGTCTTCCTGCTGCAGTGGGGCGACCTCATCACCCGCATCCTGGGCGTGGTCATCATCGGGATGGGCCTCGTGTTCCTCGGCCTCTTCGGCTTCGCGCAGAAGGAGTTCCGCTTCCACGTCGACTCCAAGGCGGGGATCGTCGGTGCGCCGCTCCTCGGGGTGGCGCTCGGGATCGGCTGGGCCCCGTGCATGGGGCCGACGCTCGCGGCCATCCTCGCCCTCTCCTTCAACGCCGGCGATCCGGTGCGCGCAGGTTTCCTCGGCCTGGCCTATTCGCTGGGCCTCGGGATCCCGTTCCTGCTCGTCGCCCTCGGCTTCGGCTGGGCGACGAAAGCGGTCGGCTTCCTCCGCCGCCACGTCCGGGTCGTCAACATCGTCGGCGGCGTGATGCTGATCCTGCTGGGCATCCTGATGGTGACCGGCCTCTGGACCGACATCATGTCGCGCCTGACGGCGGTGATCGGAAGTGTCATCCTCCCGCTCTGATCGCTCCACGACGTCCACCAGCTCCGACAAGAACCCCCGCACTGAGAAGGCCATGACCAAGAACAAGGGTGCCGCGAACAGCGACTCCAGCGATCCGCTCCGCCCGTCCGACCACGTCGACGGCGACGACTCGATCACCCAGCCGCGGCTGGGGTTCGTCGGCTGGCTGCGCTGGGGTTGGCGTCAGCTGACCTCGATGCGCACGGCGCTCGTCCTGCTGCTCGTGCTCGCGATCGCCGCGATCCCGGGCTCGATCTTCCCGCAGCGGATGGCCGACCCGAACGGCGTCACGCAGTGGGAGCGCGACAACCCCGACCTCTTCCCGGTGCTCGACGGGCTGAAGCTGTTCGATGTGTACCTGTCGCCGTGGTTCTCGGCGATCTACCTGCTGCTGTTCGCCTCGCTCGTCGGGTGTGTGATCCCGCGCATCAAGCACCACGCCAAGGCACTGCGCGCGCGTCCGCCGCGCACTCCCGCCCGACTGCAGCGACTCGAGGACTACCGCGCCGTCACGCGCGATCCCGCTGTGGACTCCGGAACCAAGACGGGTGATGCGGAAGCGGAGGCGGCCGCGTCCATCGACGTCGCGACGAAACAGCTGAAGGCCCTCGGCTACCGGGTGGAGCGCTACGACCGCGGACGCACGTTCTCAGTCTCCGCCGAGCGCGGCTACTGGCGCGAGACCGGCAACCTGATCTTCCACCTCGCCCTCGTGGGCGTGCTCGTCACGGTCGGCATCGGCGGCGGTTTCTCGTACACCGGTCAGCGCGTGCTGGTGGAGGGGGAGACGTTCGCCAACACGCTCCTCGACTACGACTCGATGAACCGCGGTCGCTTCGTGGGTGACGATGCGTTCGCCCCGTACTCGATGCGCCTCGACTCGTTCGATGTGACGTATCAGCCGTTCGGCGAGCCCGGCTCCGGACAGGCCGGCGACTTCTCCGCCAACGTCACGGTGCAGGAGAACGGGGAGGAGCGCACGGGGTCCGTCAAGGTCAACGAGCCGCTCGGGGTGGCCGACGACGACGTCTTCCTGCTCGGCAACGGCTACGCGCCGACCGTGACCGTGCGCGACCCCGAAGGCAACGTGGTGTTCACGAACAGCACCCCGTTCCTCCCGCAGGACAACAACATGACCTCGCTGGGCGTGCTCAAGGTGCCGGACGGGCTGGCCGAGCAGGTCGGCCTGGTCGGATTCTTCTACCCGACGACGGGTGTGCTCGAGAGCGGCGCGTTCTTCTCCGCGTACGGCGACCTCACGAACCCGACGCTCACGCTCGACGTGTACACGGGCGACCTCGGTATCAACGAGGGCGTGCCGCGCTCGGTCTACGTGCTCGACACCACCGGGATGACAAAGCTCACCGGCCGCACCACCGACGTGAAGTCGATCGAGCTCGCCCCCGGACAGACCGCCCAGCTGCCCAACGGCCTCGGCTCGGTGACCTTCGAGGACGAGTCGCCGGCCGGTGCGACGGATGCCTCGCAGTCGGTGAAGCGCTTCGCCTCGCTGCAGATCCACCGCGACGAGTCCGGAGTGTGGGTGCTCGGCTTCGCGCTGCTCGCCCTCGGCGGCCTCATGATCGCGCTGTTCGTTCCGCGCCGACGCGTGTGGGTCAAGGCCACGGCGCACGATGGCGAGATCGCCCTCGAGTACGCGGCCCTCGCGCGAGGGGAAGACCCGACGCTCGCGGCAGCCGTGGAAGACCTCGTCGCCGGTCACGCCCGACTGCTCGATGCGGCCGGGGGCACCACGGCGCGCCCACCGATCGATGATCCCGCGGACGAGTCCGCCGAGCCGGAAGCCCCGGCAACCGACACCCGGAAAGTAGACTGACACCATGCTCGAGCTCAACGTGATCTCGCCGGTCCTGCTCTGGACGGCGATCGCGATCTACGCGGCGGCCTTCGTGGCGTACGCCTTCGATCTCGCGCGGCGCTCGCAGGCGACGGCCGATGCGCAGAACGTGCGCGAGTCGGTGCTCGTCGGGGCCGGTGGCGGCAGCATCACCGCATCCACCGGCGCTCCCGTGGCAGACGCCGCTCCGCAGCGATACGTGATGGCCCGGATCGGCACCTCCCTGACCGTGCTCGGTTTCCTCTTCCACCTCGCCGCCGCGGTCACCCGTGGCATCGCGGCAGGCCGGGTGCCGTGGGCCAACCTGTACGAGTTCGCGATGATGGGCACGCTGCTCATCATCGCGGTGTACCTCGTCGTGCTCACTCGCATCGACCTGCGCTTCCTCGGTACCTTCATCACCGGCCTCGTCGTGGTGCTGCTCGGCCTCGGTGCGACGAACTTCTACGTCGATGTCTCGCCGCTGATGGACCCGCTGAAGAGTGTGTGGCTCGTCATCCACGTGTTCGTGGCCTCGGTCGCGACGGCGTTCTTCGCCCTCGCATTCGCCCTGTCGGTGATCCAACTGATGCAGTCGCGACGTGAGCGACTTCTCGGCGAGGGCGCGAAGAAGACCGGGCCCGGCTTCCTCCGTACCTTCCCGAACGCCGTGCGCCTGGAGAGCCTGGCGTACATGTTCACGATCATCGGCTTCATCCTCTGGACCTTCACACTCATCGCGGGGTCCATCTGGGCCTACTACGCCTGGAGCCGCTTCTGGGGCTTCGACGTCAAGGAGACCTGGACCTTCGTGATCTGGGTCATCTACGCCGGATACATCCACGCCCGTGCGACGCGCGGCTGGCGCGGCAACCCCTCGGCCTGGCTGGCGATCGTCGGGTTCTCCGCTGTGATCTTCAACTTCACGATCGTGAACGTCTTCTTCAAGGGCCTGCACGCCTACTCCGGCCTGAGCTGAGCCTGCCTCCGGCTGTGAAAACGGAGACCTCCCGGCTCCGTCCCGGCGCGTCTGAGCAAGACACGCGGGGCGGGGTGCGGGAGGTCTCTGTTTTGGCCGAGGGGCGAGCTGGGCCGAGGATCAGCCGCCGAGAGGGAGTACCTCGGCGTACTCGATGCCGTCTTCGTACCAGACCAGCTCTGCTTCGGCGATGACCTCGGTGGGCGCGGGTGAGAGCGGGCGGACCTCGGCTTTCGCGAATCGCGACCAGTCGGCCGCGTCGAGAGTCTTGCCGTAGAGCACCGACAGGTGGAACGTCCAGTCGGCCAGCGGGAGTTCGCCGAGGCGGCGGTAGTCCGTGGCGTCCAGCGTGGCAGTCAGGGTCGAGTACGCCGAGACGAGCGAGGCGCTCCGGGCGAGGCGCACGATCAGGATCTGCCAGGGCAGGGGGAACACGTCGACGGCCTCGGCGCTGACCTCGATCGGTTCTTGCTGTGCCGCCCAGGTGCGGATCAGCGCGGCGAGTTCCTCGCGCCGCTCGGGCTCAAAGAACCCCCGGAGCGTGACGTGTCCGGTGTGCGGACGCCGCGCCGGGATACCGAGGCGATCGAGCGCGGTCTCCTGGATCTCCCGATAGACCTCGGCGACCGCACCGGAGGGCCGGAGCACGAGGTACTGCTGCCCCTCGAGGCTCGCGAGTTGGTCGGGGGTGTCCATGAACGGTCGACGCATGTCAGGATCCTAGGTCGCGGGCGACGCGTGCCGAAACGGAGACGGTCACAGGTGCGGCCCGGCGCGTCATATGTCGACGCGCCGGGCCGGGCACGGGTGCTCTCCGTTTTGGCAGGGAGGTGCGGACGACGTCAGGCCGTGGCGAGGACCGCCTTGGCCGAGGTCGTGCGTCGCAGCGTCACGGCGAGCGTCGTGGCCACGAGCGACAGCACGCCCCAGACAACGAGTGCCGCGACCGCGGAACCGCTCGGCGTGATCAGACCCGCGAAGGCCGGAGCCGTCGGGAGGGCGGCTCCGATGCCAGCCAGCCAGTCCGGCACGGTCGAGATCAGGCCGGTCGCGACCGCGAGCACTCCGACGAGGGCGGAGATCCAGCGCCCGACGCCGCCGAACAGGGCGACGAGGGCCTGGTTCACGGCGGCGAACACCACACCGGCGAGCACGGCCGTGCCCGCGAACGCCCACCAGGTGCCGGCGTCATAGCTCGCCACGATCTGCACGATCAGCGACACCAGGAGGCCCTGAGCCGCACCGACCAGCGCGGCCGGGGCGAAGGCCCGCAGCGCGAGAGTAGCGGATGACCGGCGCGAGGTGAGGGTGCGAGCGGTGTGCGCGCGCATCACCATGAACGACGCCAGACCGCCGAACCAGAGCACGACCGCCGCGAGCAGCGGGATCGCCGTCGGGCCGAAGATGGTGTTCATCGACGAGTTCGACGACACCGGGTCGGCGATCACCGAGGCGAGCGACTTCGACTCGGTGTCGCTGAACGAGGGCAGGGAATCGGATGCCGTGCGCAGCCCGCCTGCGAGGTCACCTGTGCCGGTCGCCAGGGTGTCGAGCCCGGTGGTCAGTTCGGTGGCTCCGTCGGCGAGGGCGGTCGCTCCGCCGGAGAGCTGGGTCGCGCCGGAGGCGAGGCCGCGGGCGCCGGTGGCCGACGCTCCGATGCCCTGGTCGGCGAGCTGGGTGAGGCCACCTGAGAGCTGGGTGGCGCCTGCTCCGGCCTGCGACATGCTGGAGGCCAGCGTGGTGAACCGTACCGGGGAGGGCGGCGACGCCATTCGCGACCTCGGGCGCGTTGAGGATGCCGGATGCCGTGCCGGCATCCGTCGCGACGGAACCGGCCTGCGTTGCGAGGGAGGTGTAGAGCGCGCACTCGGCCTGGTCCGCGACGGGCGGTGTGCAGGCGGCCTGCGCCATTCCGCCCAGCTGCTGGGCGAGAGCGACCGAGTCGTCTGCGGCGGAGCGTGCGGATGCCGAGGCGCTCTGGATCCCGCCGACGAGCTGCTGAACCCCGGCGACGCTTCCTTGCAGCTGCGCGCCGCCATCCGTCAGTCCGGCCCCGATCGCACCCGCGCCGGCCGCAGCCTCGCGCGTCTTGCCCGCGATCGTGTCGAGCCCGGAGGCGAGCGACGATGCCCCCGTCCCGAGCTCACCCGCACCGGAGGCCAGCTTCCTGGCGCCTTCGGGGATCGCTGCCGCTCCGGTGGCGGCATCGCGCGCGCCGTTCGCGAGCTTCAGGGCGCCGTCTGCCGCCTCGCCGATCTGATCGCCGATCGTGGTGAAGCCGACGAGGATGTTCTCGGTCGTGGCCTCGGAGAGCATCGTGCCCATGGTCGAGGCGGCGACGTCCGCGATCTGCCCGGTGATGAGGTCGTCGGCGACGAGTCCGTCCTCCGGGGTCGTGACGGTGATGGTGGCCTGCTCGGCCTTTCCTCCGCCGTCGGAGATCGCGGTGCCGGCGGAGGTGGCGGCGGACGAGAAGTCCTCGGGGATGGTGATGACGGCCTGGTAGGAGCCGTCGGCGAGACCGTCGGCAGCGTCGTCCTTGTTCGAGATCACCCACGTGAGGTTCGAATCGAGGTCGTCCGACCCCTCCACGAGACCCGAAGCGAGCTGGCGTCCGAGGGGAGTCATCTGACCGTCGATGGTCACCGGCTCGTCGAGGTTGACGATGGCCGCGGTCATCGAGTCCAGGCGTTCGGTCGGGTTCTGCAGCGCCGCGACGAGGATGCCGCCCACCGCAGCCGGCAGCAGCAGCACGCCGAGGATGGTCAGCCAGGTGATGGGCTTGCGGGAGCGCGCGCGCTCGATGGGGAGGGTCATGCGGTCACCTCGGTGGAATCTGCGGTACTCCGGCGAGGAGCACGCGTGTCGAGAGTCTGGGGGTCGGGCCATCCGGCCTCGGCAAGGACGGCCCGTGCCGAGTCGGCATCGGAGGCGGTGGTGAACACCGCGAGCGTGCGGGAGGCCGCGGCATCGCGCAGCATGGCCGTCGCCTGGTCGCGCTGGCCACCTGTCAGGCGGTCGAGTCCGTCGATCACGACGATCTGCGACTTCCCACGGAGCGCTTCGGAGAGGTCGCCGAGTGCGGCATCCGCGTCGTCGACCAGCACGCAGCCGACGTGCGCGCGCACCCAGGCCGCACGACCGGGGAGCAGGTGTCCCGCGACGCGGAGCTTCCCGTCCGTCGGCACGAGGCGTCCGGCGACCGTGAGGGCCAGGGCCCGACGAGTCCGCAGATCCCCGCCCGTCGCGATGACCGCACCGCCCTCGGCGATGCGCATCGACAGGCCCTCGACGAGCGGCGCATCTGCGCTGATCTCGAGGTCGTCGGCCGCGACGACCGATCCGTCGCCGGGCCAGGCGGCCAGGTGGCGTTCGCGTTCGACCGCCTCGCCTTCGACGTCGA
Organism: Microbacterium sp. TPU 3598; assembly: GCF_002356155.1. Lineage (NCBI taxonomy): Bacteria > Bacillati > Actinomycetota > Actinomycetes > Micrococcales > Microbacteriaceae > Microbacterium > Microbacterium sp. TPU 3598. The sequence goes on from NZ_AP017975.1 coordinate 902,724, forward strand.
CGCGGGGGAGGATCTTCTCCAGCCAGCGCGGGAGCTCCCAGGCACGCTCGCCCAGGATCGCCATGAGGGCGGGGATCAGCGTCATGCGCACCAGGAAGGCGTCGAATGCGATACCGGCGGCGAGGCCGAGTGCGATCGGTTTGAGCGACGAGTCGCCCTCGGGGACGAACGCGACGAAGACCGCGAACATGATGAGCCCGGCCGCGGTGACGACCTTCGCCGAGCCGGTGAAGCCGCTGCGCACGGCCCGGAGCGCGGCGGCCCGCCGGGTGGCACGGTTCGGGCTCGTCGCGTCCTTGTCATGCACGAAGTCCTCGCGCATGCGGGAGACCAGGAACACCTGGTAGTCCATCGCGAGACCGAACAGCACGCCCATCAGGATGATCGGCATGAAGCTGATGATCGGCCCGACCTTGGCGACGTGCAGCAGATCGGCGAACCAGCCCCACTCGAACACCGCGCCCACCACGCCGAAGGCGGCGACGATCGACAGCAGGTAGCCGACGGCGGCGGTGATCGGCACCCAGAGCGAGCGGAACACGATGGTCAGCAGGATCAGCGAGAGGCCGATCACGAAGATGCCGAAGGGCAAGAGCGCGTTCCCGAGCTGGTCGGAGATGTCGATGCCGACGGCCGTGAACCCGGTGACCTTGAGGTCGATGCCGAACTCGTCGAGCCATTCGTCGTGATGGCTGCGCAGCTCGCGCACGAGATCGGCGGTCGCCGGGTCGTCGGGGGCGGTCTCCGGGATGATCTGCACGATACCGGTGTCGGCCGTCTCGTTCGGCGTCGCGAGGGCGACCTCCTTGACGCCGGGGACCTTCGCCACGGCATCGCCGAGATCTTCCATCAGGGTGAGCGGATCGGTGGAGGTGACGATCGTGCCGGTGAGGATCAGCGGACCGTTGAACCCGGGGCCGAACTGCTCCCCGACGAGGTCGTAGTTCTGGCGGGCCTCGGAGTCCTTCGGGAGCACACCGGCATTCGGCAGCGCGAGGTCGAGGCTCAGCGCGGGAACGGCCACGATCCCGAGTCCCAGGACGACGGCGAGAGAAACCAGCACGGGGTGCTTCATGACGCCGCCGACCCAGCGGGCGCTGCCCTTCACCGGGGCGACGACGTCCTTCGGCTCCTCCGACGCGTCGGAGGCGGTGCTCTTCTTCGCCTTCGACGCCTTGACCTTCTTCGGGCGGCCGACGACCCTGCCCTTCATGAAGCCGAGCAGAGCCGGGGTGAGGGTCACGGCGATCGCCACGGCGACGGCGACCGCGGCGGAGGCGGCGATGCCCATCGTGGTCAGGAACGGGATACCCGCGAAGCCGAGGCCGATCAGCGCGATGAGCACAGTGACGCCCGCGAACACGACAGCGGAGCCTGCGGTTCCGACGGCGCGCGAGGCGGACTCCTCCGGGTCCACGCCCGCGCGCACCTGATCCTGATGTCGAGCCATGATGAACAGCGCGTAGTCGATGCCGACCGCGAGCCCGAGCATGAGCGCCAGCAGCGGGGTGGTCGAGGAGACGATCGCGAACGCGGTCGCGGTGAAGATGCCGGCCATCGAGATGCCGACGCCGAGGATCGCGGTGAGCAGGGGGAGGCCCGCCACCACGAATGAGCGGAACGTGACGATCAGCACGAGCAGGGCGATGAGCAGTCCGACCGCTTCGGTGAGGGTGACGCCGGGGATGGAGATCGCGAAGAGGTCGCCGCCGAGGGAGGTCTGCGAGCCCGCGGGGAGCTCGGCGTCGAGGTCGCTCACGACCGAACGCAGCGCATCCTTCGTCTCGTCCGAGACGTCGGTGGACTCGCCGTCGAACTGCACGCGCACGATGGCGGCGGTGTCGTCGTCGTTGATCATGCCCTTGACCATCTCGTCGTACGGCGAGGTGGCCGCGAGAACACCGTCGAGGTCGCTCAGCTCGTCGACCGCGCCCTCGATGTCGTCCCGGTACTCGTCATCCGTGATCTTGTCGCCGGCGGCCGCGACCACGATGAACTGCGCGTTCGTGCCGCTCACCTGCGGGAACGAGCGGGAGAGCTGCTCGAGCCCCGCCTGCGACTCCGTCCCGGGGATGGAGAACGTGTTGTCGGTTCCCGCGCCCAGCACGAGCGCTCCGGCGCCGGCGATGCCGAGCGCGAGCAGCCAGGACACGAGGACCCGCCACGGGTGCCGGAAGGACCAGCGTCCGAGCGAGGACAGGAGTGTGGACACGCGTTCCTCCGAGGGGTGCGGGGTGGATACACAGGTGTATCCAATACATAGATGTATCGTAAGGTGACCCGCCCGGCCAAGCCTGTGTGCGGGGTGTGAATCATGCGAGAGTGAAGGGTCAGGAGGTTTCGATGTCGACACCCGCAACCCGCAGCCGCGAGAACACGCGAGCCCGCCTGCTCGAGGCGGCGGCGCAGGTCTTCGCCGAAGTCGGGCTCGATGGAGCGTCGGTGGAGGCCGTCTGCGAGCGTGCCGGGTTCACCCGCGGTGCGTTCTACTCGAACTTCGAGTCCAAGGACGAGCTGTTCCTCATGCTCGCCGCCAGCGTCTCCGAGGTGCGCGTGAACGCGGTGCGCACCCGCGTGGAGGAGCTGACGGCCGCCGGTGCCCTGGTCGAGGGGTGCGATCCCATCGACCTCGTGCAGCAGATCATGGAGCTCGGAGGAGACGACCGTCTCGGTGTCATGCTGCTCAGCGAGATCCGTATCCGTGCACTGCGCGACGCGAAGTTCGGCGAGGCCTACCTCGCGCAGGAGCGCGAGATGGTCTCGAGCATCGCGCAGATCGTCGACGACATCGTCACCGCCGGCCTGCTGCGCCTTCGCCTTCCGGCCGAGACGGCTGCCCGCATGCTCATGATCATCTGGGAGGGCATGACCGTGCGCGGCGCCATGGCGGGCCAGGATGACGCCCAGCTGCGGCACTCCGGTGGCGAAGAGCTCGGTCGTCTGGTGCAGCTGCTCATCGAGCAGTAGTCCGCAGGTTCGCCGGGGTGGAGGTGGAGAGGTCCACCCTGCTCAGTGCGCGCTGCTCGAGAGCTCGTAGTGGCAGCGGGCGAGTCGGGCGAACCACCACTCGCGACGCTCGTCCGACGCGGCGAGACGGTTGAGGGACTCGGCATCGGGCGTCACGTGGCCGACCGGGATCGTGCCGTCGACGGGACGCAGGTCCGCCACGTCGTCGAGGAAGAGCGACGCCGTGCCGAGCCCGCAGTCGTAGTCGAGCGACGGGAGCGCGGCAGCGAGTGCGGTCCCCTGTGACAGACCGATCGCCGTGTCCAGGGCACTGGAGACCACGACGGGCAACCCCGCGGCGGTGACGATCTGCAGGGCGTGGGTGATGCCGCCCAGCGGCTGGGCCTTGATCACGAGCAGATCCGCGGCGCCGGCACGTGCGACCGCGAGCGGGTCGGTCGACTTGCGCACGCTCTCGTCGGCTGCCACCGGGATGCCCATGTACTTCACGCGCCGGCGCAGTTCCGCCAGCTCCGGCACCGTCGCGCACGGCTGTTCCACGTACTCCAGGTCGTATTCGCCGAGCGCGTGCACTGCGTGCTCGGCCTCGTCGACGTTCCACGCGCCGTTCGCGTCGACGCGGACGCGTCCCTCCGGCCCCATGACCTCCCGCACGGCGCGCACTCGCGCCACGTCGTCGGCCAGGGTCTGGCCCGGTTCGGCGACCTTGACCTTGGCTGTGCGGCATCCGGGGAACCGTGCCAGCAGCTCGGGCACGCGCTCCGGATCGATCGCCGGCACCGTGGCGTTCACGCCGACTCGGTTGCGCAGCGGCTCCGGCTGCGCACGCCACGCATAGTCGATCGCGGCGGCGAGCCACGTCGCCGCCTCCGCATCCTCGTACTCCACGAATGGGGAGAACTCCGCCCACCCTTCCGGCCCCTCGAAGAGCAGGGCCTCCCGCACGTCCACGCCACGGAAGCGGCTGTGCATCGGGAGGGCGACGACCCTGGCCGAGTCGAGCAGGTCTGCGAGTGGCGGGATCATGTGCCCATTCTGTCCCCGCGGAGTCTCTGAGCGCCGGACGTCAGGTCAGGTGTTTCTGCAACTCGCCCATCCGTTCGGTGGGGGCGAACCCGAGCAGGGTGTTGACGGCGAGCATGTGGGCATTCGACTCGGCGTTGTAGGTGTAGACCGCCCGTGCCTGCGGCGCCGCGTGCTGCAGCAGGCGGAGATTGGCGATCTTCACCGCGGTGCCGAGGCGGTGGCCGCGATCCGAGCCACGTACGAGTGTTCCCCACTGGTAGGCGTTGCCGTCGTCCCCCGACACGACCAGCTGCGTGTAGGCGACCGCCTCGCCCTGCGGGTCGAGGGCGATCGTGCCGATCGACAGGCGGTTCTGCCGGACGAGGAGGTCCTCGTGCTCGCGGATGCTCTCCACATCGGGCTTCGCGGGTTCGATGTCGAGATCGCCGCTGGGCGCCTCGGTGTCGATCGAGGCATCGAGGATCGCCCAGCCTTCGACGACATCATCCGGTACCGGCCCGACCCAGCTGCGGATCGTGTAGCCCTGGATCGCGGCGGCGATGTCGGCATCGATGCCGTCGAGCACCGTCGGCGCGACGGGGAGTGTGAGCCTGTTCTGCACATCGCCGAGCGCGAGCGCGTAGCCGTGTCGACGAGCGAACTCCCGGCCAGGGTCGCCGGAGCCGTCGGAGCCGAGCTCGTACCGCCACGAGGTGTCGCCCTGCGCGGTGGTGCGTCCGGCGGCCGCGGCTTCGCTTTCGAGGAAGGCGAGGGCGGCGGACCCGACTCCGCGCCGTCGGTGCGCGAGGGGCACATCGATGTCGAGGTAGGCGACGTGCGTGTTGTCCTTCAGTGGGAGGGTGAGGCTCGCGGCACCCACGACGAGGCCGTCGTCGTGCAGCAGGAAGGCGCGCCGCTCGTTGACCCGTGACTCCTGCTGCAGCTCGCTGCGGGTCTCCTCCCGGGACCAGACGGGGATGTCGTCCCCGCGGTCTGCGCGCTCGGCGGACGCATAGGCGTCCCACCAGGCATCCACCGCAGCGGCGTCGAACGGGTCGATGCGCGTGATCTCGAGCGTCATGTCTCCACGGTACTTTCCCGCCTCGACACTTTCCCGTCTCGCCTTGGATCGCGCATAAATGTGTGATTGACAATAGTGTGTGGCGCACAGTAATGTGATCGTCATGAACGAGACGCTCGACACGCACCTGCAGGAACTGCGGCGCGGCACCGTGGTGCTCGCCTGCCTGCAGCTGCTGCGCACGCCGGGGTACGGCTATTCGCTGCTCGAGCAGCTCGAGCAGCGCGGCTTCGCTACCGACGCGAACACCCTCTATCCGCTGCTCCGCCGCCTGGAGAAGCAGGAGTACCTCACGAGCGAGTGGAACACCGACGAGGCGCGGCCCCGCAAGTTCTACCGCACCTCCGACGCCGGCATCCGCCTCGCCGACACCCTCACCGACGAATGGCGATCACTCACCACCGCGATCGCGTCCCTCACCGCAGAGGAGAACTGACATGACCACGACGTTCACACTCACCGAGCGCTACATCAGCGCGACGATCCGCAGTCTGCGCCCCGACGCCCAAGCCGACGTCCGCGCTGAGCTCGAGGCCTCCATCGCCGACGCGATCGAGGCCAGGGTCGAGCAGGGGGAGGCACCGGAGTCGGCAGAGCGCGCAGTGCTCACCGAACTCGGCGACCCGGGAATCCTGGCCGCAGGCTACGCGGATCGCCCGCTCTACCTCATCGGGCCGCGCTACTTCCTCACCTGGTGGCGGCTGCTGAAGCTGCTGCTGATCATCGTTCCGGCCTGCGCCGCGTTCGGCATCGCGATCGCGAAGCTCATCGAGGGCGCAACCGTCGGAGAGGTGGTCGGCGCGATCGTCGCCGTCACCCTCTCGGTCGTCGTGCACGTGTGCTTCTGGGTGACCCTGGTCTTCGTCGTGCTGGAGCGCACCGGCGCCGACACGGGGGAGAAGTGGGACGTCGACCAGCTGCCCACGCCGACCGAGAACGGCGCGGCGCGCAGCGACATGATCGCCTCGCTCGTCTTCGTGGGCATCCTCATCGGCGCGGTGCTGTGGGACGCGACGCGCGGGTTCTTCCCGACCGGTGCTGACCCGATCCCCGTCCTGAACCCCGAGCTCTGGCCGTGGGGGATGACCCTGCTCTTCGGAATCATGATCGCCGACGCCCTCCTGGCCGTCGCCGTCTACGTCCGCCGCCGGTGGACCGTCGGACTCGCCGTCGTCAACACCGCGCTCTCGATCGCCTTCGGTGTCTGGGCGGTCGCGCTGCTCGTGCAGGGCGAGCTGTTGAACCCGGAGTTCGTGCAGTTCGTGTTCGTCGACAACGGCGTGGAGGGTGACACTCTGCGGGTCCTCGCGGTGGTCACCGGCGTCGGTATCGTCGCCGTCCAGGTGTGGGCCATCATCGACGGCTGGATGAAGACCTGGCGGGCGCGTCGCGTCTGAAGGCAGAGCCGGACGTCGCACGCGCCGCTCCCTTCCGGAGCGGCGCGTGCGATATGTCGGGGAGGGCGCGAGGAATAGGCTGGATACGTGACCACCGCCTTCGTCTCCGATCTGTTCGACCCGGCCGAATGGGTGCTCGCGCCCGGGGCGGAGGACTACACCGACATCACCGCTCACGTCTCGCGAGACGGCGGTGTCGCACGCATCGCGTTCAACCGGCCGGAGGTGCGCAACGCCTTCCGTCCGCACACCGTCGACGAGCTCTATCGCGCACTCGACATCGCCCGGCAGGATGCGCGCATCGGCGCGGTGCTGCTCACGGGAAACGGACCGAGCCCGAAGGACGGCGGCTGGGCGTTCTGCTCGGGCGGCGACCAGCGCATCCGCGGTCGTGACGGGTACAAGTACTCCGACGCGGAGACGGCGATCGTCGACGGGGCGAGCCGCGCAGCGGTCGGCCGCCTGCACATCCTCGAAGTGCAGCGCCTCATCCGCTTCATGCCCAAGGTCGTCATCGCGGTGGTGCCGGGATGGGCTGCCGGTGGCGGACATTCCCTGCACGTGGTGTGCGACCTCACCATCGCCTCAGCCGAAGAGGCGCGCTTCAAGCAGACCGATGCGGATGTCGGCAGCTTCGACGCCGGCTACGGCTCGGCGTACATGGCCCGTCAGACCGGTCAGAAGTTCGCCCGTGAGGTGTTCTTCCTCGCCGAGGAGTACTCGGCGCAGCGTGCCTACGAGATGGGCGCCGTGAACCGGGTGGTGCCGCATGCCGAGCTCGAGCGCGAGGCGCTGAAGATGGCGCGCACCGTACTCACGAAATCTCCCACGGCGATCCGCATGTTGAAGTTCGCCTTCAACGCGGTCGACGACGGATTGGTCGGCCAGCAGGTCTTCGCGGGGGAGGCCACCCGCCTCGCCTACGGCACCGACGAAGCCGTCGAGGGCCGCGACTCGTTCCTCGAGAAGCGCGACCCGGACTGGTCGTCCTTCCCCTGGCACTACTGACCAGGGCAGCCCAGAGTCGGAGACGCGCATGACCGCCCTGATCCCCACGGATGCCGAAGATCCGGTTCGCCTGCGAGATGCCCTGCAGCGCGCGCTCGACGGCGGTCCGGCGCTGGGGCTCGGGATGGTGGCCGGCGCCCCGGAGGACGTGGCGGACGGCCTCGCCGCCGTGATCGCGACCTCGGGGTCGAGTGGGGTGCCGAAGCGGGTCGCGCTCAGCGGGGAGGCCCTGCGGGCGAGCGCCGAGGCCACGGCCGCGCGGATCGGGAGCGGTCGCTGGCTGCTCGCCCTTCCCGCCGGCTACGTGGCGGGACTGCAGGTGCTGGTGCGCTCGATCATCGCGGACACGCAGCCCGCGCGGATCGAGGGCCGCTTCTCGCCGACATCGTTCGCCGAGGCGACCCTCGAGATGCTGCGGCTGTCGCCAGGGGCCGGGGTCCCGGACCTGTTCACGTCGCTCGTTCCTGCGCAGGTCGCGACTCTGCTCGATGCCGCGGACGACACCGCCGTCCGTGCCGCATTGACGGCCTACCGGGCGATCCTGGTGGGCGGGCAATTGCTCCCCGAACCGTTGCGCGAGCGTGCCGCCGATCTGGGGGTGCGTCTGGTGCGCACCTACGGTTCGACCGAGACCAGCGGCGGCTGCGTCTACGACGGCGTTCCTCTCGACACGGTCGGCGTGCGCACGGTCGACGGCGAGCTGCGTATCGCGGGCCCCATGCTCGCCGAGGGATACCTCGGTGACGGATCGCTGACCGCGCGCACGTTCGTGCGCGACGAGCACGGCATCCGCTGGTACCGGACCGGGGATCTCGGTCTCGTCGAAGACGGTGTTGTCCGGGTGCACGGCCGTGCCGACAACGTGATCGTGTCCGGAGGGATCAACATCTCGCTCGATCGTGTCGAGCGGGTCGTCCGCCGGATCGCGGGTCTGCACGAGGCGGTGGTGGTCGGCGTGGAGGACGAGCGCTGGGGCGAGGCGTCCGTGATCGTCGCGGCCCGGGGCGAGGTGCTGCGTCGCAGCGAGTCGGAGCAGCTCGAGCAGGCGCGCGACGCGGTCGAGGACGAACTCGGCAAGCATGCCCGACCGGGCCGTCTGATCATGGTGGACGAGATCGAGGTGCTGTCCTCCGGCAAACCCGACCGCGAGGCCATCCGCCGCATGGTCGCGCAGCTGCACTGAGGGCGGGCTCTGCCAGACTGAACCGCATGGCCTCGTACACGCATGGACATCACGAATCCGTCCTCCGCTCGCACAACGTGCGCGACATCGCGAACTCGGCCGCGTACCTCCGCCCCCACCTCACGTCCACGACCCGCCTTCTCGATGTCGGCGCGGGCCCCGGCAGCATCACGGTCGACTTCGCCGGCATCGTCGCGCACGTGACCGCGACCGAGATCGACGAGGATGCGCTGTCGCTCTCCCAGGGACTCGCGGCCGACCGGGGCCTGACGAACCTCGACTTCTCTGTCGAGGACGTGCACGCACTGGGCTTCGCCGACGACTCCTTCGACGTCGTGCACGCGCATCAGGTGCTGCAGCACGTCGGCGACCCGGTGCAGGCATTTCGGGAGATGCGCCGCGTCACTGTTCCCGGCGGGATCGTCGCCGCGCGCGATGCCGACTACGCGGGCTTCCTCTGGTTCCCCGTGCTGCCCGAGCTCGACCGCTGGCTGGCGCTGTACCGTGCGGCCGCACGAGCCAACGGCGGCGAGCCGGACGCCGGTCGCCGTCTGCTGTCCTGGGCGCGGGCCGCAGGCTTCGCCGATATCACCGCGACGGCCTCCACGTGGTGCTACTCGTCACCCGCCGAGCGTGCCTGGTGGGGTGGGATGTGGGCCGACCGCATCCTCGAATCCGCCCTCGCGCGGCAGCTCGTCGACAGCGACATGGCCACGCGCGCCGATCTGCAGGAGATCAGCGATGCGTGGAGGCGCTGGGCCGACGACGGCGACGGCTGGTATCTGGTGCCGCACGGCGAGATCCTCGCCCGCGCCTGACGGACGCGGATACATCCCGCGACGGATGCCGGCGCGAGGGCCCCTCGCGTAGCGTGGGGGAGTGATCCGCCCGCTCTCTCGTACGGCGCTGACCCTCGACATCGTCGGGGCGGCGCTGCTCTTCCTCGTGCTCGTGCCGATGTCGCTGGTGTTCTACGGGCCCGGAACGGGGAACACCGCGATCGGGGGAGCAGCGGTCGCTGGCATTGTCATCGCGAGCGTCCTGATGTCGGGCGGCGTCGCCATCGGCCGGCTCGCCCCCGGGTGGGCGCTCGTTGCCGCATGGGCCGGCGCCGTGCTGCAGATGCTCTCCGGGTTCGGACCGTTGCCGATCGACATCGCGATCCTGCTCGTGCTGTACGCCACCTCCGCCTGGGGCACACGCCGCGTGCTCTGGTGGGGATTCGGTTCGGCGCTGTTCGGTGGCCTGGTCGCTGCCGTGTTCATGGTCATCGTCAACGGCGTCGCCTTCGGCACGGGCAGCGGGTGGGAGAAGGTCAGCGCGGGCACGCTTCTGCTCGTCGTCTCCGTCATGGCGCTCGGGTTCGCCTGGGTGTGCGGGCTGCTGTGGCGCGTCGTCCTGCGCGCTCGCCGCACCCGGTCGGCCCAGCTGCAGGCGGAGTCGCTCGCCGCGGAGGAGCAGGAGCGGGTGCGGATCGCGCGCGACATGCACGATGTGGTCGCCCACTCGCTCGCGGTGGTGATCGCGCAGGCCGACGGGGCCAGGTACGCGGCCGCGGTGAAGCCCGAACTCGCGACCGAGGCGCTCGGCACCATCGCCCAGACGGCGCGTGGCGCCTTGAGCGACGTGCGGATGCTGCTCACACAGCTGCGGCACCGGCAGGGCGACGGCCCGCAGCCCACGCTCGCCGACCTCGAAGCGCTGTTCTCGCAGGTGCGGCAGGCCGGAATCGAACCGCGGGTCACCGTCGACCCGATGCCGCCGGGGGAGCCGCCGGCGGCCATCCAGCTCGCGGTCTACCGCATCCTGCAGGAAGCGCTCACGAACGCGATCCGGCATGGGGACGGCGCGGTCGACGTGCACCTCGCCTGGCTCGCGGACCGCGTCGACGTCGATGTGCGCAACACCGTCACGGGGGAAGCGACGGTGTCTCCCGGCGGGCACGGTGTCATCGGCATGCGCGAGCGTGCGCAGCTCGTCGGCGGTAGTCTGCAAGCCGAGCGCCGAGGGGCACAGTTCGTCGTCCACGCCACGCTCCCGATCGGAGTCTCCGAATGATCAGAGTCGTGCTCGTCGACGACCAGGCGCTCTTCCGTGCCGGGATCCGCATGCTCGTCGCCTCCCAGCCCGACCTCGAAGTCGTCGGAGAAGCCGGCGACGGCAAGGAGGCGCTCGAGGTCGTCCGCACGACCCGGCCCGACGTGGTGCTGATGGACATCCGGATGCCGGTCATGGACGGGCTCACGGCGACCGCCGAGATCCTGGCACGCCCGGAACCGCCGCGCGTCGTCATGCTCACGACGTTCGACCTCGACGAAGCGGCGGCACGGGCCATCCGGCAGGGCGCGAGCGGCTTCCTCCTCAAGGATGCCGATCCGGAGTTCCTGCTCGCCGCGATCCGCACGGTGCACTCGGGCTCGAGCGTGATCGCCGCCGCCGCGACACGCGACCTGTTCGAGCACTTCGCCGAAGCACCCAAGCCCGTGCCGCCGCAGTACGCCGACCTCACGGACCGCGAGCGGGAGATCTTCGCGCTCGCCGCCCGGGGGCTCTCGAACGCCGAGATCGCCGGCCGGGAGTACCTGAGCGAGGCGACCGTGAAGACCCACATCAGCCGCATCCTCAGCAAGCTCGCGCTGCGCGACCGCGTACAGCTGGTGGTCTTCGCGTTCGAGCACGGCCTCGCCTGAACGCCGTTCCGCGGGCGGAGTCCGCGGATCATCCTTGCGATGTATGCGGAAGGGTCCCCGGGGGCGATGACCGGCGAGGTACCGCGGAAATAGCGTCGGATGCATGGAGATCACGACCACCGACCTGGGGCTCGCCGCCCGCGTCCAGCACCTGAAGAAGACCTACGGCTCCGGTGAGGGCACCGTCCATGCGCTGGACGACGTCAGCGTCGGCATCCGCCGGGGACAGTTCACCGCCATCATGGGGCCATCGGGCTCCGGCAAGTCCACCCTGATGCACATCATGGCGGGGCTCGACAGCCCCACCGAGGGACGGGCGTGGATCGGTGACACCGAGATCACGGGGCTCGGAGACATCGATCTCACGATTCTGCGTCGTCGCCGGGTCGGCTTCATCTTCCAGGCCTTCAACCTCGTGCCGACGCTCGACGCTCTCGGCAACATCATGCTGCCGTTCGAGCTCGACGGTCGTCGTCCGAGCGCGATCGAGAGGGCGCGCATCGACGGACTGATCGAGACGCTCGGGCTCGGCTCGCGTCTCTCTCACCGCCCGCATCAGCTGTCCGGCGGGCAGCAGCAGCGTGTGGCGATCGCCCGAGCCCTGGCCACGGCACCGGATCTGGTGTTCGCGGACGAGCCCACGGGCAACCTCGACTCGAAGACCGGACGCGAGGTGCTGCGTCTGCTCGCCACCGCGAGCCGTGAGCACGGCCAGTCCATCGCGATGGTCACGCACGACGCGATCGCGGCGAGCCACGCCGACCGCGTGCTCTACCTCGGTGACGGACGCATCGTCGCCGACCACCCGCGTCAGACCGCAGAAGAGATCTCGGCCTACATGCTCGCCGCCGAGGTGGCAGCATGACCGCCGTCGCCACGGTCGTCCCCGAGACCCGCGCGACCGGTCCTCGACTGGCCTGGCTGCGAGACCGGGGGATGGGCGCGAGCGTCCTGGTCGCCGCGCTGTCCGCCGCGTTCGGAGTGCTCCTGGTCGAGATCACGGCCTACATCGGCGCCGTGCTGCAGGCCGATCCCTTCATCGGCGACAGCGGGACGCTCGCGTTCGTTGTCGCACTGCTGTCGGTGCTGCTGACGGTCGTCGCGATGTACGTCGCCGCCATCGTCACGGCGAACACCTTCTCGACGATCATCGCCGGACGCACCCGCCAGATCGCCCTCATGCGTCTGATCGGGGCGACCGCGCGGTCGCAGCGGGCCGAGGTCGGGAAGCAGGGGCTCGTCGTCGGGCTGCTCGGGGCGGCGATCGGCATGCTCGCGGGTCTCGTGCTCGCGGTCGTCGGGGTGCAGGTCGGCGGGCAGCTGATCGCCAACGCCCCGACCGACTTCTCCCTCGCGCAGCCGTTCGTGGCGCTGCCGGCGATCGGCGTCGCCCTCACGACCTGGGCGGCGGCATGGGCGGGTTCCCGCCGTGTGCTGTCGGTCACGCCTCTGCAGGCGCTCGGCGGGTCTGTCGAGCGCACGCACGACGACGTCTCCGGCACGCCGGGTCGGCACATCGGCGCCTGGGTGCTGTTGATCGCCGGTGCCGCGCTCCTCGTGGGTGGTGTGCTCGTCGGTCTCGTCACACCGCTCGGGGTCGTCGTCGCCTTCTTCGGCGGTGTGCTCTCGTTCACGGGCCTGGCTCTCGGATCCGTGCTGTTCATGCCCCCGGTCCTGCGACTGGTGGGGCGGATGTTCGGATCGAGCGCGACGGCTCGTCTCGCGGCCGAGAATGCGCTGCGCTACCCGGAACGCTCGTCGAGGATGGCGATCGGCGTGGTCATGGGCGTGACCTTGGTGACGATGTTCGCCGTGGCCCTCGAGTCGGCCAAGCGGCTGATGATGAGCCAGACCACCGGAGAGGTTCCTGCGGCGTTCTTCGCCCCGATGGACGCCTTCGCGGCGGTGATGATGGTGCTGGTCGCCGTCTCGGCCGTGATCGCGGCGGTCGGGCTCGTCAACCTGCTCACGATCGGCGTGGTGCAGCGTCGTCGCGAACTGGGGCTGCTGCGCTCGATCGGGCTGTCCAACCGCCAGGTGCGACGGATGGTGCTGCTGGAGGCGACCCACATCACGGTCGCCGCGACGCTGACGGGACTCGTCCTGGGCGTGGCATACGGCTGGATAGCCGCGCAGTCGCTGCTCGGATCGGTGCCGACCCTGCCGGACTTCGTTCCCGCGGGACTCATCGCTCCGCAGATCCCGTGGATCCCCGTCGCCATCATCGTCGTCGCGACGGCGGTGCTGACGCTGGTGGCGGCGGCGACGCCCACCCGACTGGCGACCAGGGTGGCCCCGGTCGAGGCGCTCGCGGCGGACTGACGCCTCTAGGCTTGTCGGATGCCGTCGCCGTTCGATCAGTCCACCTATCAGGTCCGCCTCGACTGGGGCACCGCGGGTCTCGCCCGCCTCGCCGATGCCGACGTCGTCGTGGTCGTCGATGTGCTGCGGTTCTCCTCCACGGTCATCGATGCCACGGCGTCCGGCTCTGCGGTCGCGCTCGCGGAGGCGGAGGGGTGGTCGCGGAACGGGGCGGCCGTCGTCGCTGCGGCTCCCTCCGAGGCGACGGTGCTCGTCGGCGGCATCCGCAACGCGGCGGCCGTCGCACGGGCCGTGCAGACCATCCAGGAGCGACGGCAGGCACGCACCTCTGTCGCGGTGATCGCGGCCGGCGAGCTGGATGAGGCGGGTGCGCTGCGGTTCGCCGTCGAGGATCAGCTCGGGGCCGGTGCGATCGTCTCGGCGCTCTCGGATCGGGGTATCGATCACACGGCTCCGGACGCCGCGGTCGCCGCCGAGGGCTTCCACGCCCTGCGCGGCGCGATGCGGCACATGGTCGGTGCGAGCGGATCCGGCCGTGAGCTCGCCGCCGGCGTCGTCGCGACCGCCCGCATCGAAGCATCGGGTCTGATTCCGACCTCCGTGGCGGATGCCGCCGTCCTCGATGCGGTCGACGTCGTCCCGGTGCTCCACGAGGGATCGTTCGTCCGCTTCGACTGATGCGCATGCCCACCCCGTTTGGAGGATTTCTCCCCAACGGGCGGACGCGCGGCCGCAGGACATCCTCCCGACACGGAGATCTCCGCCGGTTACCGCGGGGCAGGCACCGGCACGGCCGCGGGCACGTAGGGTCGTGGCATGAGGTACCTTCCCGCTGTCGTCGTCGATGTCGTGCTCGTGCTGATCTTCGCCGCGATCGGTCGCGCGTCCCACGATGAGAACCCTGCGGGGTTCCTGCTCACGGCATGGCCGTTCCTGATCGCTCTGCTCGTGGGCCATCTCCTCGCCGCGCTGCTGCCCGGCCGACCCCGTCGTCCCTGGTCGCTGCCATGGGGCGCAGTGGTGTGGGTCGTCACGGTCGCGGGTGGGATGCTCATCCGTGTGCTCAGCGGCGACACGGCGGAGCTGCCGTTCATCATCGTGGCGACGCTCGTGCTCGGGGCGTTCCTGGTCGGCTGGCGCGCGATCGCAGCCCTGCTGCGTCGTCGGCGCAGCGCTGCCGATGTGACCGTGGAATCCGGCGCGGCGGTCGATTCCGGCGCAGTGGTCGATTCCGGCGCGGCCGTCGAACCCGGCGCAGCACTGACGACCGATGCGGAGAGCCGCGACGAGCCGAAGGGCTGAGCCGCGGTCAGCGCGGCATCTGCGCGGCGAGGCGCACGTCGGTCGAGATCTCCCGTCGGGTCCAGGCGAAGAGATGACGGGAGTCGAATGTGCGCGAGCACCGGGCGCACGATGTCGGTCTCGTCGGGCGGCGGTGCCGGTAGGTGACGTGACCTGCGGGGCAGCTGCCCACCCAGGGGGCGAGCTCCACGGCCGTCTCACCGTGGTGGGTCGTTCCCCCGACGTAGCCGAGATCACGGGCGACGCGCTTCCACGCGGGCCCATGCGCAGCGGCGTGACCGGCGAGGGCGTGCGCGACCTCATGCAGCAGCACCTGATGGATGTCGTCGTCTTCGAAGCGTGCGGCGAGATAGCGGGACACGGTGATGCGCTTCTTCGTGTAGTCGCACTGCCCGGCCCGCCGCTTGGCGTTGTCGAAGCCGAAAGACCAGCTGTCGTCGAGGTGCAGCGTGATCAGTGCTTCGCCCCAGACGCGCACACGGTCAAGTTCCGCCATGCGATCAGGCTAAGCCATGCCGCCGACATCGCGGTGGCACGAAGACTCAGCCCGCGATGAGCTGCGGCGGGCGGCGCCGCTCGACAGCCTCGATGGCCAGGAGCGCCGTCTCGAGCTCGCTGTCTTCCGCACCCGACTCGCGCCGGAGGAACAGCGACTGCTTGAAGCTCTCCCTGGCGGTCTCGTAGTCGCCTGCGTCGTAGGCGTTCTTGCCGTGGTGCTGGTACGCGAACGCGGCTATCGACAACCAGCGCTGCCCCTCCGCCTCTGTCGCGCAGGTCGAGAGCTCCTGTTCGGCTGCGGCATGCGCACCCCGATACTGCAGGATCGTGGCGTGCAGCACTCGGGCGCGCAGAACGTCCTTCCGGGTGCCGGCCATGCGCGCCTGACGCACCGTCTCATCGGCCAGCGCGAGCGCCTCGTCGAGGCGGTCGAGCACTTTCAACAGCCACACGCGCTCCAGCAGAGCGGGCAGGCTGCGCTGCGAATCGATCTCCGCGAGTCGTGCCTCGCACTCGTCGAGATCGACCTTCTCGCGGAGGGTGTCCTGGTCGTATCCCCGGATCAAACTCATTGCTCTCCTTCCGCAGCGTCCCCCACCAGTCTGCCTTCCGGTGACGGGGTCGTCGGGGCGGCGCGCCCTGGTCTCCGCATCCTCTCTTCGACACACGGCGCCCCGGCGCTGCTGTCACCGATCGTGCCTCTCCTCGGACGCCGGAGACGCTCGTGGCTCAGCGCAGGAAGAGCGAGGCGTCGGGTCGCGGGGAGGCGATGGCGTCGGCGTCGGTCACGATCCGCGCCCCGTGGAGGAAGGCGTCCGCCTCGGCGCCCTGCGCGATCTTCGCGGGGTGGGGACCGGCGGCCAGGATGCGCGGCAGCCATTCCGTCGGCAGGGGAGCGGCCGAGGCCGCGACGACGAGGTTGCCGAACCGCCGGCCCTTGAGCACCTGTGTGTCGGCGAGGATGCCGATCTCGGGGAGCACGTCTGCGATGGTCGCGGCCTGTCGGCGGGCGAAGGCGAGACCGGGGCCGTCGGCGACGTTGACGAGGAGCACGCCGCCGGGCGCGAGCAGCTCCGCGAGCTCACGGTAGAACTCGACGCTGGTGAGGTGGGCGGGCGTCTGGGCTCCGGAGTACACGTCGGAGACGACGAGGTCGCAGCTGGCCTGCAGTCCGCTCGGCAGCTTCGCGACGCCCTCGCGGGCATCGCCGATCCTGATCCGGATCGCCGCCCCTTTCGGCAGAGGAAGATGTTCCCGCACCAGCTGAGCGAGGGGGGCCTCGAGTTCGATGACCTGCTGCCGGGAGCCAGGCCGCGTCGCCTCGACGTAGCGGGGGATCGTCAGCGCACCGGCGCCGAGATGCACGGCGGTCAGCGGGCCGGGCGGCAGCTGGTCGATCACCGCCCCCATGCGCACGATGTACTCGAAGTGCAGGTGCGTCGGGTCGTCCAGATCGACGTGCGACTGCGGCGTGCCGTCGACGATCAGCTCGAAGCCGCTCGTGAACTCCGACGGGATGATGCTGGCGATGCCGCCGTGATCCAACCGGACCTGGGGATGCTCGGTGTCGCGCGATCTCGTCCGGCCCATGGGCACGAGCCTACGCGCTGGCGGTGCGGCTCAGCGCTGCTTTCCGTTCGCGCACGTCTCCTGTTCCGCCGTCTGTCCGGAGATCGCCGAGTCGAGCGTCGCGCGCGGCGCCGGAGCCTCGGTCGCCGGGGCGTCGGTGGCCGGCGGGTCGGTCGCGGGAACCTCGGGGTCGGTTCCCGGCGCGGGCTCGACGAGCTCGACGCCTCCGTTGTTGCTGACATCGCCGGTGAGCTGCACGGGCTGGCCCGCCTTCAGCGCGTCCCAGATGCTGGTCGCGGCGTCCCGGTTCGGGACCACACGATCGGAGTCGTCTGGATCGGCGAACACCGGATACTGCAGGAACACGAACTCCGAGAACGGCACGTCCTTGATGGAGAGCGCGAGCTGGGCAAGTCGGAGGGGGTTCCCCAGTTCGTCGCTGGGATCGATGTTGTCCACGATGGTGTCGGCGAGCCCCAGCACCTTGCCGGGGTCGGACAGCACCTCGTCGCTCATGATCTTCTTCACCAGGCGCGACATGTACTGCTGCTGGTTCGATACGCGCGCCATGTCGCTCTCGTCGCCGACGCCGTGCCGGGTGCGGATGAACTGCAGGGCTTCGTAACCCGAGACGGTGCGCAGACCCGGCTCCCAGTCGAGCGCGGTGTGCCGGTCGCGGATGCCGTCACCGCCGATGCACACCTCGACGCCGCCGATCGCGTCGGTCACCTCCATCACGCCGTCGAAGTCGATCTTCGCCGCGAAGGGGATCTCGATCCCGGTGAGCTCGGTGACGGTCTTCGCGACGCACGACATCCCGGCGTTCTGATAGATCGAGTTGATCTGCGTCTTGCGGGTCTCCGAGGCGATCGATCCGTCTTCTCTGGTGCACTCCGGCGTGGGGATCATGAGGTCGCGGGGAAGCGAGACGACGGTGACGTTGCGCGGCTCCGCCGAGACGTGGACCAGCAGGTTCACGTCGTTGAGGATCCCCCCGTCGGCTTCGGAACAGCGCTCGCCCAGCAGGCCGGTCGACACCTCACCGCATTCGTCCGTGCCGATGATGAGCATGCTGAACTCGCCGGGGTACGCGCTGATCGACGGTGGCTCGACCTCGGGCGCCCCTTCCAACGTGACGGCGCCGTCGTTGAAGCGGTTGAAGTAGTCGGTCACGACGAACGCGACGACGGCGATCGCCGAGACGAGCACGACGCCCAGGGTGATGCCGGCGATCTTCAGGAATCCTCTGCCCGGCCCGGGAGAGGGGAGCGTCGCGTGGCGGGCGACCGTCGAACGGTCCTTGTCGGGAGTGCGGCGAACCATCCGGGGAGCCTATCGGGAGAAGCTGATGTTACGGCCGCGTGACGATTGTGAGAGGAACTTGCAGGTAATTAGTTAGTCGTGGATACTTTTTCCTAACCCCCGGTGAGTACCCGATGCTTGCCAGGACTTTTCAAAGAGGAGATCCCCGCAATGCACAAGCGCATTCTCTCGGCCGTGGCGCTCGGCGCCGTGGCCACGCTCGCCCTCGCCGGTTGCGCCGGCGGCAGCGACACCGGCTCCACCGACGGCAAGGGTCAGGAACTCACCGTCTGGATCATGAAGGGCACGAACCCCGATGCCTCCGCCTTCTACGACAAGGTGTCCGACGCCTTCGAGAAGGAGACCGGCGCGACGGTCAAGATCGAGGAGATCCAGTGGGCCGACGCCCATGACCGCTTCGTGACCTCCATCGCCGGCGGCACGACCCCCGACATCGCCGAGACCGGCACCACCTGGACCGCCGAGTTCGCCGACGCCGGTGCGCTCGAGCCGCTCGACGAGTACGTCGATGCCGAGAAGGGCCTCCGCGACGACCTCGTCGAGGGCCTCGAGGTCGCCGGCACCTACGACGGCGAGCTGTACGGCATGCCGTGGTACGCGGGCGTCCGCTCGCTCGTCTACCGCGCCGACGTGTTCGAGGAGCTCGGACTCGAGGCCCCGAAGACGTGGGACGACATCGTGGCTGCGGGCGACGCCATCAAGGCCGCCAAGCCCGACATGCTCCCCTTCCCGGTCCCGGGCGACGCCGAGTTCCAGGTCTACCCCTGGGTCTGGGGCGCCGGCGGCGAGATCGCCACGAAGGACGGCAAGACCTGGACGAGCGAGCTGGACAGCACGGAGTCGCAGGCCGGCATCGAGTTCTACACCGGCCTGGCCACCGAGCACGGCTTCTCCTCCGCGGGTGCGACCACCTGGAAGGAGACCGACCTTCGTGACGCGTTCACCCAGGGCAACGTCGCCATGATGCTCTCGGGCTCGTGGACGCCGAAGTCGCTCGTCGAGGCGAACCCCGACCTCGAGGGCAAGATCGGCGCGGCCGTCATTCCGGGCGAAGACGGTGGCATCGCTCCGTCCGTGCTCGGCGGATCGCACCTCTCGGTCTTCAACACGACCAAGAACGCCGACCTGGCGTGGGAGTTCGTCAAGCTCATGACCACCGGCGAGTTCGCCGAGCAGTGGTCGAACGAGACCGGCTACTTCCCGGGCGTCCAGTCCGCGATGGAAGAGGCACTGGCCTCGACCGACCCGCTGGTCGCACCGTTCGCCGAGCAGATGGTCGACGGCGGAGCATCCGTTCCGGTCACCCCGAACTTCGGCGCCGTGCAGGCGAAGAAGACGACCAACTCCATGATCCAGGCCATCCTCAGCGGACAGAAGGACGTCGCGACCGCGACGAAGGACGCCGCCGCCGAGATGACCGAACTCCTCAACCAGAAGTAAGGAAGCATCCCTTCCATGTCGATGGTGCAAGCGCCACTGCCGGCCACGAAGGCGGAGTCCACCTCCGCCTCCGTGGCCGGCGGCCGGAAGCGACGCGGTCTCTCGATCGTCGCGGCCCGCCCCTGGCTCCTTCTCGCGCCCGGGCTGGCCATCCTCGCGGTGCTCATGCTCTGGCCGCTCGTCCAGGTGTTCATCTACTCGCTGCAGGACTACGGTCTGCGCGAGATCAACACCGGTGAGAACAACTGGATCGGTCTCGACAACTACGTCGAGGCGCTCACCAACCCGACCCTCTGGACGGTGGTGCTGCCCAACACCGTCGGGTTCGCCGCCGTGGCCGTGTTCGTCACGGTCGCCGTCGGCACGCTCGTGGCGCTCCTGCTCGCACGCCTCGGCACCACCTGGCGCGTCATCGTCTCCAGCTGCATCATGGTCGCCTGGGCGATGCCCGCCGTGACCGGAACCTATGTCTGGACCTTCATCTTCGATGCCGACCGCGGCATCTTCAACACGGTGCTGCGTGACCTCGGTCTCATGGACGACCCGGTGAACTGGTTCACCAACCAGTGGTCGTTCTACGCCATCGTGCTCCTCAACGTGGTGCACCACGGCTTCCCGTTCGTCGCCATCACGGTGCTGGCCGGCCTGCTCGGTGTCTCGAAGGAGATGCTCGAGGCCGCCGCTCTCGACGGTGCCGGCGCCTGGCGTCGGTTCTGGAAGATCATCTTCCCCACGCTCAAGCCCGTCTTCTCGGTCGTGATCATCCTGTCGACCATCTGGGACTTCAAGGTCTTCGCGCAGGTGTACCTGATGCCCGGCGGTGGGGGTGGCAACCGTCAGGTGCTCAACCTCGGCGTCTGGTCGTATGTGGAGTCCTTCGGCCAGAACCGCTACGGCTTCGGTGCGGCGCTCGCCGTGCTGCTCACGCTGGTGCTGATCGGCATCACGATCGTCTACATCCGCTCCCTCATGAAGGAGGACGAGCTGTGAACCCGCGCCCGAGGCTCCGCTCCCGCATCGGAATCGGGATCGCGGTCGCCGCCGTCCTGATCTTCACGCTGTTCCCCGTCTACTGGATGGTCTCCAGCGCATTCGACGGCAAGGCCTCCAGCGGCGGCCAGTCACTGCTCCCGCAGGAGTTCACGTGGGACAACTTCGCCTTCGTGCTCACCGACGGCGGATTCGGCACCTACCTGCGCAACTCGGCGATCGTGGCGCTCGTCACGGTCCTCGTGAGCGCGCTCGTGTGCCTGCTCGCCGCGGTCGCGGTCGCGCGCTTCAAGTTCAAGTTCCGCACCACGATCCTGATGATGATCCTGATCGTGCAGATGGTGCCGCTCGAGGCGCTCGTCATCCCGCTCTTCCTCCAGGTGAAGAGCCTCGGTCTGCTCAACAGCATCCTCGGCCTGATGGTCGTGTACGTCGCACTGTCGCTCGCGTTCGGCATCTGGATGCTCCGCGGCTTCGTCGCCGCTGTCCCGGTCGAGCTCGAGGAGGCCGCGTACATCGACGGCGCGAGCTGGTGGCGCATGTTCCGCTCGGTGCTGCTGCCGCTGGTGATGCCCGGCCTCGTGGCGACCAGCATCTTCAGCTTCATCACCGCGTGGAACGAGTTCATCTTCGCGATGACCATCCTGGGCGCGCAGACCGACCAGTACACGGTCTCCATCGGTCTGAAGTCGTTCTTCGGCCTGCACTCCAACGACTGGGGCAGCATCATGGCCGCGTCGACGATCATCACCGTGCCCGTCATGATCTTCTTCGTGCTGGTGCAGCGCAAGCTCGCCTCCGGCATGGTGGCGGGAGCGGTGAAGGGATGACCGACGACCTCGAACGCCTCGCGAACGGCGTGCTGTGGCCGGGCTTCTTCGGCACGGAAGCTCCGGAGTGGCTCCGCGACGAGCTGCGCGACGGACTGGCCGGGGTCGTGTACTTCGGGCAGAACGTCGGCGCGGGTCTTCCCGCCCTCAGCGCCGCGATCCTCGACGCGAACCCCGACGCCCTGATCGGCATCGACGAGGAGGGCGGCAGCGTCACCCGGCTCGAGTCCGCCACCGGCTCGACGGTTCCGGGTGCCGCCCAGCTCGGTCTGCTCGACGACCTCGTCGCGTCGGAGAAGACCGGCGCCGAACTCGCGCGTCGGGTGCGCGCCGTCGGGGCCAACGTGGTGCTCGGTCCGGTCGCCGACGTCAACACCGATCCTCGCAACCCGGTGATCGGCGTGCGGGCATTCGGCGCTGACGAGGCGCTCGTCTCACGGCACGTGGTGGCGACGATCGACGGTATCCAGGACGGGGCGGTGGCCGCCTGCGTCAAGCATTTCCCGGGCCACGGCGACACCCACATGGACTCGCACCACGCGCTCCCCGAGATCACTCTGGATCTCGACGAGTTCGAACGGGTGCACCTCGAACCCTTCCGTGCCGCGATCGATGCCGGTGTGGATGCCGTCATGACCGCGCACATCGTGGTTCCGGCGTGGGGAGAGCAGCCCGCCACCCTCAACCCGCGGGTGCTCGGCATGCTGCGCGACTGGGGCTACGACGGCGTCATCATCACGGACGCGCTCGACATGGCCGCCATCCGTGAGACGGTCGGACTCGGTGGGGGAGCAGCCAAGGCGCTCGCTGCCGGAGCCGACCTCCTCTGCATCGGGAACCCGACGAATCCGGGTGATGCCGCTCTTCCCGACCAGGACGAGCAGGACTTCCGCGCCGCCAGAGACGGGATCGTCGCCGCGCTGCGAGACGGTTCGCTCTCGCGGGCGCGTGTCGAGGAGGCGGCAGCCAGGGTCGCATCCCTCGCCGCCAGGCTCCGCGTCGCTGCGGAGCAGACGCACGAGCAGATCGAGGCCTTCGACGCGGCGGAGATCGTGCGCCGCGTGGTGACCGTCTCCGGCGACGCCCCGCAGGCGACGTCGGAGCTCGCCGTCATCGACGCACGTCGACGCTCGACGCTCGCCGTCGACAGCGCGGGGTCGTACGTCGCGAGTGCGCTGGCCGGAGATGGTCTGCGGGTGCGCCTCGACGTGGCATCCGCCCCGGTCTCCGAACAGGACCGCGTGATCGACGAGGTCTCCGCAGCCGCAGGCACGACGGTGCTGCTGATCGATCGTCCCGACACGGACGCCGCGCAGCGTGCACTCGTCGAGCGCGCCGCTGTGCGTGATCCTCGTGCGGTGGTCGTCAACGTCGGCCTCCCCACGGCGAATCCGCTGCCGCTGCCGACGATCGAGGTCGCCGCAGCCAGTAGGCTCGGTGCGCAGACGGCGCGTGAAGCACTCCTGGGACGGTTCCCGGTGCAGCAGAGGATGACCAGCGCCGGCTGAGACGGGATTCCCTCCATGGACGACGACGTTCTCGCTCGGGTGCGGCGCTCACTTCCCAAGGTGAGCGCCGCCGAAGCGCGCGTCGCGGAGACGATCCTGGGAGACCCGACACTCGTCGTCGATCTGGCGATCAACGATCTCGCCCAGCTCTGCCACACGTCGCTGTCGACGGTCGCCCGGTACGCCCAGGCGCTCGGATACAGCGGGTACCGGGAGCTCAGGGTCGCGGTCGCCCGCGCGGTCACCCTGGAACAGGCGCAGCAGGCCCGGTTCGGTCTGGACACCACGGCGATCGATCCCGACGACGGTCCAGCGGCGATCGCCGCCAAGCTCGCTGCGCAGGAGATCGACGCCATAGAGAAGACCGCCCTGGCGCTCGACCCTCTCGCCCTCGATCGGGTCGCCCGCGCCGTGGTCGACGCGCGGCACATCGACCTCTTCGGTCAGGCGGCGTCGTCGCTGACGGCGCAGGACCTGCAGTTGAAGCTGTCACGTATCGGATGCTCCGTGTCGCACTCGGCGGACCCGCATCTCGCGGTCACGACGGCTTCGCTGCGGACTGCCGACGATGTGGCGATCGCGTTCTCCCACGGCGGAGAGACCGCGGAGACGCTGCGTGCCCTCGAAGTCGCGCGCGATGCCGGCGCCCTCACCGTGGCGGTCACCAGCGCACCGGACTCGCCGCTGGCGCTCGCAGCGGATGTCGTGCTGCTCACGCACGCGCACGAATCGCCGTTCCGGATGGCCGCGATGTCGAGCCGCATCGCTCAGCTCGCCCTCGTCGACGTGCTGTTCGTGCGTGTCGTGCAGCACCGCGGCGAACCGGTTGCGGTCTCGCTTCAGCGGACCCACGACGCCGTTCCCACACGACGCCGGACCTGATGATCGGTATCCGCCTCGTCGGGCGGAGGCCGCTGCGTCAGGCGGAGTTGTGGGCGTAGCTGTTCCTCCTCACGGGGATCTCTCCGCCCGCGGCGACGCGCCTCAGTCCACGTGATCGCGCGTGCTCACCAGGGCACGCGTCGCGATGCGGTGCCCTCGGGCGACGCTCCCCGCGAGTGACAGGCCGGTGAGGATCCCGGCGAGGAAGCCGGCCGCGAAGGCATCTCCGGCCCCGATGGTCTCCACCACGGGTGCGTCCAGCGCGTCGCTCTCGGCGGTCTCCGTGCGGTCGAACGCCACGGCCCCGCTCGAATCGGTGACGAGCAGATACCGCGGCTCGGGGAAGAGCGCACGCAGCTGATGCGGATCGCTCGTCCCGAACACGGCTTCCGCGTCGGGCCTGGTGCAGAACACGACGTCGGCCCGGCGTGCGAAGTCGGAGACGATCCTCCTGCCCTCCGCCTCGCGGCCGCGCCAGAGCGCCGGGCGCCAGTTCAGGTCGAAGCTGAGCAGCCGGTCGGATCGTCGATCCGCGAACAGGGTCTCCTGGGCCGCGAGCGCCGAAGCAGAGAGCGCCGGCGTGATGCCCGAGGTGTGCACGAGTGCGGCATCGGCGAGGAGGGCGGATGCCGCCGGTGTGGTCAGCGTCTGCGGTGAGAGGGCTGCGGCGGCGGAGCCGGCACGGTAATAGTGCATGGTGCCGTCGACCGCTCCGTCGTCACGGGCCGAGAGCTCCTTCACGTAGAGGCCGGTGGGCGCGTCGCCGTCGACTTCGACCGCGGAGGCGTCGACGTCATGGGCGTGCAGCTCGGCGAGGAGGAAGCGTCCGAATCCGTCGTCGCCCACACGGGAGAGGACCGAGGTGCGAATGCCCGCCGAGGCCAGGGCGATCGCGGTGTTCCACTCGGCGCCCGCGAGGGAGCGGTGGAAGGTCCGGCAGTCCTCGAGCGGACCGGCGGTGGCGGCGACGAGGGCGACCATGCCCTCGCCGAAGCAGACGGCGAGCGGGGTGGTGTCTGGCACGATCTGGACACTACCGGATCGGTGCGGGCTGCGCTGATATCGGATTGCAACATGGATGCGTTTGGCATCTGAGGATCTGCTGGGTACCGTCGAGTCATCACCGTCCCCGAGGCGAAGAAGCCTCGGGACGCGCAACGAAGCGCCCGACAGGGAAGGTCACACAATGCACCAATCAGTCAAGCGTCGGCGAGGACTCATCGCCGTAACCGGAGCCACGATCGCTGCGCTCGCCCTCGCGGGCTGCGTCGCCAGCGAGCGTGGTGACGAAGGGTCTGAAGGTTCCGGCGACGTCGACGGCACGTTCGTCTTCGCCGCTTCCTCCGACCCGGCGAGTCTCGACCCCGCCTTCGCGCAGGATGGCGAGAGCTTCCGCGTCTCGCGTCAGATCTTCGAAGGTCTCGTCGGCACCGAGCCCGGTACCGCCGACCCGGCACCGCTCCTCGCCGAGTCGTGGGAGTCGTCCGAGGACGGCATGTCCCATACCTTCGAGCTGAAGAAAGACGTCACGTTCCAGGACGGCACGCCGTTCAACGCCGAGGCCGTCTGCGTGAACTTCGACCGCTGGTTCAACTGGACGGGGCTCGCCGCGTCCGAGGCCTTCGGCTACTACTACAACAAGCTCTTCAAGGGGTACGCCTCGAGCGCGGCGGACGCCGTGTACAAGTCCTGCACCCCCGACGGCGAGAACTCGGTCACGATCGAGCTGAACAAGCCGTTCGCCGGCTTCGTCGCCTCGCTCTCGCTGCCGGCCTTCGCCATGCAGAGCCCCTCGGCGATGCAGGAGTTCGGCGCGGATGAGGTCAGCGGCTCCGCCGAGGCCCCGCAGCTCTCCGAGTACGCGATGGGTCACCCCGTCGGCACCGGGCCCTACGCCTTCGAGGAATGGGCACCGGGCGAGCAGGTCACGCTCAAGTCCTATGACGGGTACTGGGGAGACAAGGGACAGGTCGACGAGATCATCTTCCGCACGATCGACGACCCGACCGCTCGCCGGCAGGCGCTCGAGTCCGGATCGATCGACGGCTACGACCTGGTCGGCCCCGCCGATACCAAGGCGCTCGAGGACGACGGCTTCACCATGGTGTCGCGTCCGCCGTTCACGATCCTCTACCTCGCCTTCAACCAGGCGGTCCCGGAGCTGCAGGACCCGAAGGTCCGTGAGGCCCTCTCGTACGCGGTCGACAAGGATGCGCTGATCAGCCAGGTGCTGCCGGAGGGCACGCAGAAGGCGATCGAGTTCGTGCCCGAGGTCGTCAACGGATACAACCCCGATGTCACGACCTACGACTACGACCCCGAGAAGGCCAAGTCGCTGCTGGCCGAGGCGGGCTACACCGAAGCGAACCCGTTGAAGCTCACCTTCAACTACCCGGTCAACGTCTCGCGTCCCTACATGCCGGACCCCGAGCAGATCTTCACGGTGCTGTCGTCGCAGCTCTCCGAGGTCGGCGTCGAGACCACCCCGGTCTCGGAGGAGTGGGTCGAGTACCTCGACCGCACCACCGGCACCTCGGACCACGGCATCCACCTGCTCGGCTGGACCGGCGACTACAACGACACCGACAACTTCGTCGGCGTCTTCTTCGGCCAGCAGAGCTCCGAGTGGGGCTTCGACAACCCCGAGCTGTTCCAGAAGTTGAACGAGGCGCGCGGCGTCTCCAACCTCGAGGACCAGACGGCGCTCTACGAGGAGATCAACGAGATGGTCGCCCAGTTCATCCCGGGCGTCCCGCTCGCGCACCCGGCGCCGACCCTGGCGTTCGACCCGCGCGTGAAGAGCTATCCCGCCAGCCCGGTGAACGACGAGGTCTTCACGGACATCGTCCTCACCAAGTAGGCCTGACCACCTGATACGACGCTCTCCCGGTCCCGCGCATTCGGCGGGACCGGGGGAACGGCGTACCTTCTGATCGACGGAGATCTTCGTGCTGCGCACCATCGGCAGGCGACTGCTGTTCCTCATCCCCACCCTGTTCGGGCTCAGCATCCTGCTGTTCGCCTGGGTCAGGGCCCTCCCCGGCGGCCCCGCGGTCGCCCTGCTCGGCGAGAAGGCCACACCCGAGGCCGTCGCGAGAGTCAACGAGCTCTACGGCTTCGACAAGCCCCTCATCGAGCAGTACTTCATCTGGATCGGACGCCTCCTGCAGGGAGACTTCGGCACCTCCATCCAGACCAACCGACCGGTGACGGAGGAGTTCCTCCGCCGGTTCCCCGCGACGCTGGAGCTGAGCGTCATGGCGCTTATCTTCGCGGTGGGCATCGGCATCCCGCTGGGGTACTGGGCCGCCCGCCGCCACGGGAAGTTCACCGACCACGCGTCGGTGGTGCTGAGCCTGATCGGCATCACCATCCCGGTGTTCTTCCTCGCGTTCATCCTGAAGTACGTCTTCGCGGTCCAGCTGGGATGGCTGCCGTCGGACGGGCGCCAGAATCCACGAATAGACGCGACCCATCCCACCGGGTTCTATGTGTGGGACGGCATCATCACCGGCGAGTTCGATGCCGCATGGGATGCGATCCTGCACCTGATCCTCCCGGCACTCGCGCTCGGTACCATCCCGCTCGCGATCATCGTCCGCATCACCAGGGCCAGCGTCCTGGAAGTGCAGAACGCCGACTACGTGCGCACCGGCCGCGCGAAGGGTGTCGGATCGCCGACGTTGCGGAACCGCTTCATCCTGCGCAACGCCATGCTCCCGGTGATCACCACGATCGGCCTGCAGACCGGGCTCCTGATCTCGGGGGCGGTGCTCACCGAGACGGTGTTCGCCTTCCCCGGAATCGGCTCGTTCCTGGCGAGAGCGATCTTCACCAGGGACTTCCCGGTCCTCCAGGGTTTCATCATCTTCATCGCGATCGCGTACGCGCTGATCAACCTGGCGGTCGATGTCTCCTACAGCTTCATCGACCCGAGAGTGAGGGTGCAGTGATGTCCCTCCCCATCGTCCGAAAGGAGGCGGTCGCATGACCATCGCGCTCCCGCCCGCCCAGGGCCCCTCCGCGGAGAGCGGCGGCAGCATCGACACCGTCGCCATCGCCCAGGCCGATCTGAAGAACGGCTCCGGCGGCTTCTGGCGGGACGTGTTCCGCCGCCTCCGCCGAAACCCGACGGCATGGATCGGCGCGGCCATCGTCGTGGCGTTCCTGCTCATCGCCGCGCTCGCGCCCCTGATCGCTCCCTACCCGGAGACGGCGCTGCCGGGTGCGAAGTACATCACGCCGACCTACATCCCGGGACCGGGGGAGCTGCCGCAGTTCCCGCTGGGCCTCGACCGCTTCGGCGGCGACGTGCTGTCCAAGCTCATCTGGGGCGCGCAGGCGTCTCTCATGATCGGCGTCATCTCCACGGCCATGGGCCTGGTCGGCGGCATGATCCTCGGCCTGCTCGCCGGCACGTTCGGCGGCTGGGTCGACACGCTCATCATGCGCATCGTCGACATCATCCTCTCGGTGCCGAACCTGCTGCTGGCGGTGTCGATCGCCGCGATCCTCGGGCAGACCCCGTTCGCCATCATGATCGCGATCGGGGCCTCCCAGGTGCCGATCTTCGCCCGGCTGCTGCGCGCCTCCATGCTGCAGCAGCGCTCCAGCGACTACGTGCTCTCGGCGCAGACGCTCGGTCTGGGTCGCGGCAAGATCACCATGTCGCACGTGCTGCCGAACGCGATCGGACCCGTGATCGTTCAGGGCACCCTGACGCTCGCCACCGCGGTCATCGATGCGGCGGCGCTGTCGTTCCTCGGCCTCGGCGGCGGACGGCCCGAGACGGCGGAGTGGGGGCGCATGCTCACCTACGCGCAGGCCGAGCTCGCCATCGCGCCCTGGCTCGCCTTCCTCCCCGGTATCTGCATCGCCGTCACGGCGCTCGGCTTCACCCTGCTGGGTGAAGCGCTGCGCGAGGCGATGGACCCCCGGACGAGGGCGCGATGAACGCGCGGGACGACGGTGCCGTGAGCGCCGCGAAGGAGAAGCAGATGTCGACCGAACCGTTGCTGTCGGTCCAGGGACTGGCCGTGGACTTCGCCACCATGGACGGCGTCGTGCACGCCGTCGAAGGCGTCGACCTCGAGATCCGTCCCGGCGAGACCGTCGCGATCGTGGGGGAGTCCGGCTCGGGCAAGTCCACCACCGCGATGGCCATCATCGGACTGCTCGCCGGGGGAGGCCGGATCGCGTCCGGCAGCATCCGGCTCGACGGCAAGGAGATCTCGCGGTCACCCGAGCACGAACTGCGCACGATCCGCGGTCGTGACATCGGTCTCGTGCCGCAGGACCCGATGTCGAACCTGAACCCGGTGGCGAAGATCGGCACGCAGGTGGCGGAGACGCTGCTCGCGCATGGCCTCGCCACCCGACAGAACGTGCAGGCGAAGGTGGTCGAGGCGCTGACCGCCGCGGGCCTTCCCGATCCGGCGCGGCGGGCGAAGCAGTACCCGCACGAGTTCTCCGGCGGCATGCGCCAGCGTGCGCTCATCGCGATCGGTCTGGCGTGCAAGCCGCGACTGCTGATCGCCGACGAGCCCACCAGCGCGCTCGACGTCACGGTGCAGCAGACGATCCTCGATCAGATCGGGCAGATGACGCGCGAGCTGGGCACGGCGGTGCTGCTCATCACGCACGACCTGGGCCTCGCCGCCGAGCGTGCGGAGCGGGTGATCGTGATGCACCGCGGCAAGGTGGTGGAGCAGGGCGGTGCGCGCCAGATCCTGGAGGACCCGCAGCATCCGTACACGCAGTCGCTCGTGAAGGCGGCCCCGTCCGTCGCGGCGGCACGCCTGCGGCCCGAGGCCTTCCGGACCCGGGAACGGGCGGCCGATGCCGATGCCGATGCCGATGCCGTCGTCGATGCCGTCGTCGAGGCGGCCCCCGCGGACAACATCGTCGAGATCGAGAACCTCACCAAGGTGTACCCGGTGCGGGGCCGCGGCGAGGATTTCGTGGCCGTCGACGACGTGTCGCTGGTGATCCCGCGCGGGGAGACGGTCGCGATCGTGGGCGAGTCCGGTTCCGGCAAGACCACGACCGCGCGGATGCTGCTGAAGGTGATCGAGCCGACGAGCGGGCTGATCCGCTACGAGGGCAAGGACATCGCGTCGCTGAGCCGGGCGGAGACGAAGGAGTTCCGGCAGCAGGTGCAGCCGATCTTCCAGGATCCGTACTCGAGCCTGAACCCGATGTTCACGATCGAGCGCCTGATCGCCGAGCCGCTGGAGTTCTACAAGCGGGGGAGCGGCGCCGATCGGCGCAAGCGCGTGCGGCAGCTGCTCGACGACGTGGCCCTGCCGCAGTCGATGCTGCGGCGGTATCCGTCCGAGCTGTCCGGCGGCCAGCGACAGCGTGTCGCGATCGCCCGTGCCCTGGCCCTCTCGCCCGATCTGATCGTCTGCGACGAGCCGGTGTCGGCGCTCGATGTGCTGGTGCAGGACCAGATCCTGAAGCTGCTCGGCGACCTGCAGCGGGAGTACGGCCTGAGCTACCTGTTCATCTCGCACGACCTCGCGGTGGTGCGGCTGATCAGCGACTACGTGTGCGTCATGAAGGACGGCAGGCTCGTGGAGGCGGCGACGTCGGAGGAGATCTTCACGAATCCCCGTGACCCGTACACGCGGCGTCTGCTGGCGTCGATCCCCGGCAACGAGCTGGGCATCGCGTCCTGAGATCACCTCCTCCGA
This sequence comes from Microbacterium sp. TPU 3598, assembly GCF_002356155.1. Classification (NCBI taxonomy): domain Bacteria; kingdom Bacillati; phylum Actinomycetota; class Actinomycetes; order Micrococcales; family Microbacteriaceae; genus Microbacterium; species Microbacterium sp. TPU 3598. The sequence goes on from NZ_AP017975.1 coordinate 933,414, forward strand.
TCGCCGGGCCGCATGTGTTCCGGTCCGGCGATCGGAGACTCATACCGCAGCTTCCGAGATTGGTCAAGGACTGCGCTTGCCATGTCGCATAATCGTGCGTATAGTTAGTAGTTGCGCTCGTTTCTCCCTGCCCTCATATGGTGGTCGGCATCTGTCGAGTTCCCGGGCGCACACTCCACCTGACGACAAAGGAATCGAGAAGCCCTGCGGGGCTCACGGAGGTTATTCCCTTGGCTGCTGCTCGCAACGCATCCACATCCACCACCACCAAGAACGGACGCGGAGCTTCCCGTCTTTCGTTCGCCAAGATCTCCGACACGCTGACGGTCCCTGACCTTCTCGCCCTGCAGACCGAGTCCTTCGGTTGGCTGGTCGGCAACGACGCCTGGAAGGCGCGCGTGGCCGAGGCCAAGAAGCAGGGTCGCACCGACGTCAACGAGAACAGCGGTCTGGGCGAGATCTTCGAGGAGATCTCTCCGATCGAGGACCTCGGCGAGACGATGCAGCTGTCGTTCACGAACCCCTACCTCGAGCCGGAGAAGTACTCGATCGAGGAGTGCAAGGAGCGTGGCAAGACCTACGCCGCTCCGCTGTACGTCGAGGCCGAGTTCATGAACCACCTCACGGGTGAGATCAAGACCCAGACGGTCTTCATGGGCGACTTCCCGCTGCAGACCGACAAGGGCACGTTCATCATCAACGGCTCCGAGCGCGTCGTCGTGTCGCAGCTCGTGCGTTCGCCGGGTGTCTACTTCGACAAGACCCCCGACAAGACGTCCGACAAGGACATCGTGTCGGCGCGCGTCATCCCGAGCCGTGGTGCATGGCTCGAGTTCGAGATCGACAAGCGCGACCAGGTGGGCGTGCGCGTCGACCGCAAGCGCAAGCAGTCGGTCACCGTCTTCCTCAAGGCACTGGGCATGACCAGCGAGGAGATCCTCGCCGAGTTCGCCGGCTACACCTCGATCGAGGAGACGCTCGCGAAGGACACGATCGTCACCAAGGAAGATGCGCTCCGCGACATCTACCGCAAGCTCCGTCCGGGCGAGCAGGTCGCCGCCGAGGCCGCCCGCGCGCTCCTGGACAACTTCTACTTCAACCCGAAGCGCTACGACCTGGCCAAGGTCGGTCGTTACAAGATCAACCACAAGCTGGGCCTGGACCAGCCGCTGACCTCCTCGGTGCTGACCGTCGAGGACATCGTGGCCACGATCAAGTACCTGGTGCGCCTGCACGCCGGCACCGAGGAGACCTTCACGGGCATCCGCGGCGGCAAGAAGGCCGAGATCCGTCTCGCGACCGACGACATCGACAACTTCGGCAACCGTCGCATCCGCGCGGTCGGCGAGCTGATCCAGAACCAGGTCCGCACCGGTCTGTCCCGCATGGAGCGCGTCGTCCGCGAGCGCATGACCACGCAGGACATCGAGGCGATCACCCCGCAGACCCTGATCAACGTGCGCCCCGTCGTCGCCGCGATCAAGGAGTTCTTCGGAACGTCGCAGCTGTCGCAGTTCATGGACCAGAACAACCCGCTCGCCGGTCTGACGAACAAGCGTCGTCTCTCCGCGCTGGGCCCGGGTGGTCTCTCCCGTGACCGCGCCGGCGTCGAGGTCCGTGACGTCCACCCCTCGCACTACGGCCGCATGTGCCCGATCGAGACGCCTGAAGGCCCGAACATCGGTCTGATCGGTGCTCTCGCGACCTTCGCGCGCATCAACTCGTTCGGTTTCATCGAGACCCCGTACCGCAAGGTCGAGGGTGGCGTCGTCACCGAGCACATCGACTACCTCACGGCTTCCGAAGAGGTCGACTTCAACATCGCGCAGGCCAACGCCCCGCTCGATGCCAAGGGTCGCTTCATCGAGAGCCACGTGCTGGCGCGCCCCAAGGGCGGCAGCGGCGAGGTCGACATGTTCCTCCCGGAGGACATCGGCTACATCGACGTCTCCCCGCGCCAGATGGTGTCGGTCGCGACCTCGCTCGTGCCGTTCCTCGAGCACGACGACGCACAGCGCGCCCTCATGGGTGCCAACATGCAGCGTCAGGCTGTGCCGCTGCTGCGCAGCGACTCGCCGCTCGTCGGAACCGGTATGGAGGGCTACACGGCCATCGACGCCGGTGACGTGCTCACCGCCGACAAGGCCGGTGTCGTCTCCGAGGTCTCCGCAGACCGCGTCGTCGTCATGCTCGACGAGGGCGGGACGCAGGAGTACCACCTCCGCAAGTTCGACCGCTCCAACCAGGGCACGTCGTACAACCAGAAGGTCGTCGTCAACGCCGGTGAGCGCGTCGAGGTCGGAGAGGTCATCGCCGATGGCCCCGCCACCGAGAACGGCGAGCTGGCCCTCGGAAAGAACCTCCTCGTCGCCTTCATGACGTGGGAGGGTTACAACTTCGAGGACGCGATCATCCTGAGCCAGGACCTGGTGAAGGACGACACCCTCTCCTCGATCCACATCGAGGAGTACGAGGTCGATGCCCGCGACACCAAGCTCGGCAAGGAGGAGATCACCCGTGACCTCCCCAACGTCAGCCCGGAGCTGCTGAAGGACCTCGACGAGCGCGGCATCATCCGCATCGGCGCCGAGGTCCGCCCCGGCGACATCCTCGTCGGCAAGGTCACGCCGAAGGGTGAGACCGAGCTGTCGGCCGAGGAGCGTCTGCTCCGCGCGATCTTCAACGAGAAGAGCCGCGAGGTCCGCGACACGTCCCTGAAGGTGCCTCACGGCGAGCAGGGCACGATCATCGCGGTCAAGGAGTTCAACGCCGAGGACGGCGACGACGAGCTCGGCTCCGGCGTCAACCGCCGCGTCGTGGTCTACATCGCCCAGAAGCGCAAGATCACCGAGGGTGACAAGCTCGCCGGCCGTCACGGCAACAAGGGTGTCATCGCGAAGATCCTCCCGATCGAGGACATGCCGTTCATGGCGGACGGCACCCCGGTCGACATCGTCCTGAACCCGCTCGGCATCCCCGGTCGAATGAACTTCGGCCAGGTCCTCGAGACCCACCTCGGGTGGATCGCGAAGCAGGGCTGGAAGGTCGAAGGCACTCCGGAGTGGGCAGCCCGTCTGCCGGAGCAGGCATTCGAGGCCGCTCCCGGCACGAAGGTCGCCACCCCGGTGTTCGACGGTGCGAGCGAGGAGGAGATCGCCGGTCTCCTCGACGCGACCATCCCGACGCGCGACGGTGTCCGTCTGATCGACTCCAGCGGAAAGGCCCAGATGTTCGACGGCCGCTCCGGCGAGCCGTTCCCGGCCCCGATCTCGGTCGGCTACATGTACATCCTGAAGCTGCACCACCTGGTCGACGACAAGATCCACGCACGTTCCACGGGTCCGTACTCGATGATCACCCAGCAGCCGCTCGGTGGTAAGGCGCAGTTCGGTGGACAGCGCTTCGGTGAGATGGAGGTGTGGGCCCTCGAGGCCTACGGCGCCGCATACGCGCTCCAGGAGCTCCTCACGATCAAGTCCGACGACATCCTCGGCCGCGTCAAGGTGTACGAGGCGATCGTCAAGGGCGAGAACATCCAGGAGCCCGGCATCCCCGAGTCCTTCAAGGTGCTCATGAAGGAGATGCAGTCGCTCTGCCTGAACGTCGAGGTCCTCTCGGCCGACGGCACGCTGGTGAACCTCCGCGACACCGACGATGAGGCGTTCCGCGCCGCAGAAGAGCTCGGTATCAACATCTCCAGCCGCTTCGAGGCCGCCTCGATCGACGAGATCTAATCCTTCGGGGGCCCGGGACACGCGTTCCGGGCCCACCGAAGCAGACTTCTCAAAAAGAATTTCCGACACAGGAGAACTAGTGCTCGAGTCCACAACTTTCGATGAGCTTCGCATCGGCCTGGCGACCGCAGACCACATCCGCGCGTGGTCCTACGGCGAGGTCAAGAAGCCCGAAACCATCAACTACCGCACCCTGAAGCCGGAGAAGGATGGTCTCTTCGGAGAGCAGATCTTCGGCCCGTCCCGCGACTGGGAGTGCGCCTGCGGCAAGTACAAGCGCGTCCGCTTCAAGGGCATCGTCTGCGAGCGCTGCGGCGTGGAGGTCACCAAGAGCTCCGTCCGTCGTGAGCGCATGGGTCACATCGAGCTCGCCGCTCCCGTCACCCACATCTGGTACTTCAAGGGCGTGCCCTCGCGTCTGGGCTACCTGCTCGACATGGCGCCGAAGGACCTCGAGAAGGTCATCTACTTCGCCGCCTACATGGTCATCTCGGTCGACGAGGAAGCTCGTCACCGCGACCTGGGCACGCAGGAGAACAACATCCGCCTCGAGCTGAAGACGCTCGGCGACCGCCGCGATGCCAAGATCGCGGAGCGCCTGGCCAAGCTGGAGGAGGAGCTCGCTGCCCTCGAGGCAGAGGGTGCCAAGGCCGACGCCAAGAAGAAGGTCAAGGACGCCGCCGAGAAGGAGATGTCGCTCATCCGCAAGGGTGCCGACGAGGCGATCCTGAAGCTGGAGCGCGTGTGGGAGGACTTCCGCACCCTCGAGGTCGGTGCTCTGCGCCCGGAGGACGACGTCTTCCACGAGCTGCAGGACCGCTTCGGCCAGTACTTCGAGGCCTACATGGGCGCCGAGTCGATCCAGCGTCGCCTCGCGGCGTTCGACCTCGTCGCCGAGGCGGAGAACCTGCGTCTGCAGATCTCCGAGGGCAAGGGTCAGCGCAAGATCCGTGCGATCAAGCGCCTCAAGGTCGTCAGCTCGTTCCTCGAGACCGGCATGAGCCCGGCCGCGATGGTCCTCGACGTCGTCCCGGTGATCCCGCCGGAGCTGCGCCCGATGGTCCAGCTCGACGGTGGCCGCTTCGCGACCTCCGACCTGAACGACCTGTACCGCCGTGTGATCAACCGCAACAACCGTCTTCGTCGTCTGATCGACCTCGGTGCCCCCGAGATCATCGTCAACAACGAGAAGCGCATGCTGCAGGAGGCCGTCGACGCACTGTTCGACAACGGTCGCCGTGGTCGTCCCGTCACCGGTACCGGCAACCGTGCCCTGAAGTCCCTCAGCGACATGCTGAAGGGTAAGCAGGGTCGTTTCCGCCAGAACCTGCTCGGAAAGCGTGTCGACTACTCGGGCCGTTCGGTCATCATCGTCGGCCCGCAGCTGAAGCTGCACCAGTGCGGTCTGCCCAAGCAGATGGCTCTGGAGCTCTTCAAGCCGTTCGTGATCAAGCGCCTGATCGACCTCGGTCACTCGCAGAACATCAAGGCGGCCAAGCGCGCCGTCGAGCGCACCCGTCCTGAGGTCTGGGACGTGCTCGAGGAGATCATCCGCGAGCGTCCGGTGCTGCTCAACCGTGCACCCACCCTGCACCGTCTGGGCATCCAGGCGTTCGAGCCTCAGCTCGTCGAGGGCAAGGCCATCCAGCTGCACCCGCTCGTCTGCGCGGCGTTCAACGCCGACTTCGACGGTGACCAGATGGCTGTCCACCTGCCGCTGTCGGTCGAGGCTCAGGCCGAGGCCCGCGTGCTGATGCTCGCGTCGAACAACATCCTGAAGCCGTCTGACGGCCGTCCGGTCACCCTGCCTTCGCAGGACATGATCATCGGTCTGCACCACCTGACCACGGTCAAGGAGGGTGCTGCCGGTGAGGGTCGTGCGTTCGGTTCCGTGGGCGAGGCGATCCTGGCCAAGGACGAGGGTTCCCTCGACCTGCAGGCGAAGATCCGCATCCGCATCCCCGGTCTGACCTTCCTCGAGGGCGAAGCTCCCGAGGGCTACGAGCGTCACGGTCTCGTCGACGCCTCCCTGGGTCAGGCGATCTTCAACGACACGCTGCCCAAGGGCTACCCGTTCGTCCGCGAGCAGGCCGACAAGAACAAGCTGTCGCAGATCGTCAACAAGCTGGCCGAGGAGTACCCCAAGGTCGAGACGGCTGCGTCGCTGGACCGCATCAAGGACGCCGGTTTCTACTGGGCCACGCGCTCCGGTGTGACCGTCGCCCTGAGCGACATCCTCACCCCGCCGAACAAGGCGGAGATCGTCGCCGGCTACGAGAAGCAGGCCGCGAAGGTCCAGTCGCAGTACGAGAAGGGTCTGACGACCGACTCGGAGCGTCGCCAGGAGCTCATCAAGATCTGGACCGAGGCCACCGACGAGGTCCAGGCCGCCATGAAGGCGAACTTCCCCGAGGACAACACCATCAACCGCATGGTGTCGTCGGGTGCTCGTGGTAACTGGCTGCAGATCCGGAACATCGCCGGTATGCGTGGTCTGGTGAACAACCCCAAGGGTGAGATCATCCCGCGTCCGATCATCTCCTCGTACCGCGAGGGTCTGTCGGTTGCGGAGTACTTCATCGCGACGCACGGTACCCGTAAGGGTCTGGCCGACACCGCTCTGCGTACCGCCGACTCGGGTTACCTGACCCGTCGTCTGGTGGATGTCTCGCAGGACGTCATCATCCGCGAAGAGGACTGCGGCACGTCGAAGGGCCTCGAGCTCCCGATCGCCGCACCGAACTCGCAGGGTGAACTCGTGCGCGACGCGAACGTCGAGAACTCGGTGTTCGCTCGTACGCTGGCCTCCGATGTCGTGAGCGAGTCGGGCGAGGTTCTCGCCTCGGCCGGTGACGACGTGGGTGACGTGCTGATCGACAAGCTCGTCGGGCTCGGTGTCGAGAGCATCAAGGTGCGCTCGGTCCTGACCTGCGACTCCGCCGTCGGTGTCTGCGCGCAGTGCTACGGCCGTTCGCTCGCGACCGGCAAGACCGTCGACATCGGCGAGGCCGTCGGCATCATCGCGGCCCAGTCGATCGGTGAGCCCGGTACCCAGCTGACGATGCGTACCTTCCACACGGGTGGTTCGGCATCGGCGGATGACATCACGCAGGGTCTTCCCCGTGTGCAGGAGCTCTTCGAGGCGCGTACCCCCAAGGGCGCGTCGCCGATCGCCGAGGCCGATGGCCGCATCGCGATCGACGAGACCGACAAGGGCAAGAAGGTCATCCTCACGCCCGACAGCGGTGACGAGCCGGTCATCTACCCGGTGCTGAAGCGCGCGACGCTTCTCGTCGAGGACGGGCAGCACGTCACGGTCGGTCAGCCGATCCTGGTGGGCACGCTCGACCCCAAGGAGATCATGCGTGTCATGGGTGCTCGCGAGGTGCAGCGTTACCTCGTCGGCGGCGTCCAGGGCGTGTACCGCTCGCAGGGTGTGCCGATCCACGACAAGCACATCGAGGTCATCGTCCGTCAGATGCTCCGCAAGGTCACCGTCGTCGATCACGCCGACACGACCCTGCTCCCGGGTGAGATGGTCGACCTCAAGCGCTACCAGTCGATCAACCGCGAGGCTGTGGCAGAGGGCAAGCGTCCCGCGTCCGGCCGTCCGGAGCTGATGGGTATCACGAAGGCGTCGCTCGCGACCGAATCGTGGCTGTCGGCCGCCTCCTTCCAGGAGACGACCCGCGTGCTCACCGAGGCTGCGATGCAGGGCAAGCGCGACCCGCTGGTCGGTCTCAAGGAGAACGTCATCATCGGTAAGCTCATCCCCGCCGGAACCGGTCTCTCGAAGTACCGCGACGTCACGGTCGAGGCCACCGAGGAAGCCAAGAGCGAGCGCTACCCGAACCGGATCTTCGCATCCGACGGTGCGTACGCCGACGGTGACTTCGGCTACGTCGACTTCGACGCGTTCTCGACGGACGACATCACCCCCGGTACTTACAACTGATCGAGGCGAGAGCCGCAGTACTGAGTACTGAATGACGCAGAAGGCCCCAGGCGACTCGCCTGGGGCCTTCTGCGTGCCCGGCGGTGTGCGACGTGGCGCGAGTGCACGGGAAGCTGCCGAGCGCACGGGTGACGTGTGTCGCCGAGCCGTGCACTCGTCGAGAAGCCGTGCAGTCGGCGGAGGATCCTGACACGCGCGGAGCGCGTTGGACGTCAGCCGAAGATGTGCTCCACGATGCTCGAGGTGTAACCGGTCGGCGCGAGGTTCGTGTAGCGCGTGTCGATGAGCACATCATCACGCCAGAACAGCGTGCGGCCGTCGGTCACGGGGTACTGCTCGTTCGGCCAGGTCTTCTCGCAGCGCGTGCCGCCGTCCGGCGTGAAACAGGAGAAGCCCTCGTCGTCGGCGAGCGCATTGAGCTTGTCGAGCGCGGGCCCGCGGTTCATCCGCGAGATCGTCGTCGTGAGTCGCGTGGTGTCTGCACGCGGGTCCGCCCAATTGCAGGTGAGGGCACCGTCAGCGCCCACTCCCGAAGGCCCGAAGGCGGCGTCGTTGAGAGGGATGTCGCCGAGTTCGGCCAGCACGGCTTCCGACAAGATCGCACGACAGTCGGTCGGCAGGGCGACGGGAGCGGTCGTCGGGGTGGGGGTGGGCGACGGGGTGCTGGTCTCCTCACTGCCTGCCGTGTGGCCCTCCGTGGGGCTGGGCGAAGTGTCCCCGCCATCGCCTGCCTGCGGGGTGCACGCCGTCAGACCGACGAGGAGGAGGAAAGCGGCGGCAGCGCCGGCGAGTCGGGGCTTCATATCCACACCGTACTGCTCGTCGGCGGCGCGACGGGAGTGGAACGCGGTGCAGCCCGTCGGTGCACGGCGCCACGATAGTGTCGGCGGGTGAGCATTCAGACTTCTTCCGCCGGTTCCGTGGTCGTGATCGGCGATGCCTTGATCGATGAGATCCGCGACGATTCCGGCGTCCGCGAGCTCGTGGGCGGTGCGGCACTCAACGTCGCCGTCGGACTGCGGCGGCTGGGAGTCGAGACGACGCTGATCGCCATGCTCGGGGAGGACGAGGCAGGCGCGCACATCCGCGAGTACCTGTCCGACCACGGTGTGCGCCTGATAGGGAGTGAGGCCCCCCTCGGCTCGTCCCGCGCGATCGTGCAGCGGGCGGCCGACGGCGAACCGCAGTATGTCTTCAACGAGGCCGCCCAGAGACGCAGCATCCGATACTCCGACGACGCTCGTCAGGCGATCGCCGACGCCGGGCTCGTCGCGATCAGCTGCTTCCCCTTCGATGAGCCGGCGGAGGTCGACGCACTGCGCGATGCCCTGGGAGACGCACGCGTCGCGATCGATCCCAACCCGCGCGCCGGGATGCTCAGCGACCGGGAGGAGTTCGTCCGCGGATTCGAACAGCTCGTGGCTTCGGCTGCCATCGTCAAGGTCGGTGCGGATGATGCGGCGATCCTCTACGACGGTGACCTCGACGCGCTGCGCGCGCGCCTGCGGGACCTCGGTGCTGCGGCCGTCCTCGCGACCGCGGGTGCCGACGGCGCCACGATCGACGCGGATGCCGGCATCGTCTCCGCCCCCATCGCGCAGCTTCCCGGCGCGGTGATCGACACCGTCGGCGCGGGGGATGCGACTCTCGCCGCCGTCGCAGAGGGCCTGGTCACAGCGTCTCCGTCCGACCTGGGGGAGTGGCGCGCACTGCTGCTGCGCGCGATGGATGTCGCCGCCGCGACCTGTCGCGCAGAGGGCGGACTCCTGCGGACGCCCGAGTCGCTGGAGGCCTCCGGTCGCGGCGTGAGCGGCAGCTGACGGTCCGATTTCTTGCACCCGCCTCCGACAGGTATGCTTGTCTCTCGTGCCCCCGGTTGGCTGTCGAAGTCGGACGGGTGCGCTCTGGCGAGTTACCCAAGCGGCCAAAGGGATCTGACTGTAAATCAGACTGCTCTGCATTCGGGGGTTCGAATCCCTCACTCGCCACCATCCATCACCTCCGCGGAAGACTGCGGAAATCCGAGGGCCCACGCGATCACCGCGGGGGCCTTCTCTCATCCCGCCTCCCGGATGTCGCCACCATGAATATGGTGGTCACATGCTCCAGACGATCCGCGCCCGCGTCGACCTCGGAGAGCGACCATGAGCGCCCCCGCCGGGTGGTACACCGATGACCAGGGTGCGACGCGATGGTGGGACGGATCCCGATGGGATGGCGAGGCGCCGACCCCCGTGACGTCGGGGGAGTTCCCGTCGGTCCCGGAGGGAACGAGCGCGAACACCGTATGGGTGTGGCTGATCGTGCTCCTCCCGGTGCTCAGCGCGATCGCCGCCATCGGATACCTGGTGCAGATGCAGCAGGGGATGTTCGACATGCTCGCCGTCGTCCCGCTGGACGGCTCGTCGTCCCTCGACGTGGAGAGATTCATCGCCGCGGAGATCAACGCCTTCCTCACGCCGTGGTACCTGGTCCTGACGCTGTCGGGCTGGACGATCTACGGGCTCTCCGTCTGGTTCGCCGCCCTCGATGCCCGCGAGCTCGCCGGCCGAGGGTTCTCCCGACCTTTCCCCTGGGCATGGACCTTCCTGTCCTCTCTCGTCTACGTGATCGGTCGTCATGTCGTGGTCCGTCGACGGGGAGGACGGGGGTCGACACCGCTGATCGTGATGATCGCCATCCAGGTCGTCTTTCTTCTCGCGGCGTCCGTCTGGGCATCGGTGTTCGCGGCTCAGCTGTTCGAGACGGTCTTCTCGATGGTCACGATGCGGCGGATGTGACGTGGCCTCGCGAGTGCGAACGGTTCATAGACTGGACTGATGCGACCGCTCACCGAAGCCGAAGTCCGGGCCTCGTTCGTCAATGCGGATGCCGACGAACTGCGCCTCATGGAGATGCCGCACGACTTCCTCCTCGTCGACTGGGACTATCTCGACTTCTTCGCCTGGCAGGATCCCGGCGCGAGTCGCCGTGGCTATGTGCTGATCCCGCACGACGAGGAGATCGTCGGCATCGTGCTGCGCGCGACGGATCCCGGACGTGCGCGTTCGGGCATGTGCAACATCTGTCACACGATGCAGCCCGGCAATCAGGTCGCGCTCCTCTCCGCACGTCGGGCGGGGGAGGCAGGGAAGCGCGGCGACTCGTTCGGCACCTACATGTGCGCCGACCTCTCCTGCCACGAGAACGTGCGTCTCGCCCACCCGCTCGCACCGAACGAGGTCAGGACTCCGGGGCAGGTCGACTTCCGCCTCGACGGCACGCGTCGCCGAATGGAGAGCTTCGTCTCGCAGGTCTGGGAGCGGGTCTGATCGCGGTTACGCTGGTCCCACACGTCCTGCGCTCGAAGGAGAAGCCATGAGTGATGCCATCCTGTTCGCCGTCGAAGAGGGATTGGCACGGCTGACGCTGAACCGCCCCGCTCGCCTCAACGCCTTCAACGCCGACCTCGCACACGCCTGGAAGGACGCGACGGCCGAGGCGACGTCGAGATCCGATGTGAAGGCGATCCTGATCGATGCCGTCGGCCCCGCTTTCTGCGCCGGGGGCGATGTGATCGACATGGCGACGACGATGGAGGCTTCCGGCGCGGAGATCACCGCTCTCGCCGAGGTCATCAACACCGGCATCCGCTCGTTGACGGAATCGGCGGTGCCTGTCGTCGCCGCTGCCCACGGCACCACGGCCGGCGGTGGTCTGGGGATTCTGCTGTGCAGCGACTATGCCGTGGTCGGCTCGCGATCGAAGCTCGGCAGCCTCTACGCGAACATCGGTCTGACCCCGGATCTGTCGGTCTCCGCTCAGCTCGCCCGTGCCGTCGGTCAGCGCCGCGCCCTGCAGCTCGTGCTGCAGGATCGACTGCTGTCGTCGGCGGAGGCTGTGGACTGGGGTCTCGTCGCCGAGGCCGTCGAAGGTGCGGACGCCGTCTCCGAGGCGGAACTGGTGCGTGCTCGCGGTGAGGAGATCGCGCGATTCTGGTTGGCGGGCGCCGCAGACGCCTACGGCCAGGCGAAGCGGCTGGTGCGATCGCAGCCGGAGCGCACGTTCGTCGAGCAGCTGAGTGAGGAGGCGCGTTCGATCGGAGCAGCCCTGGAGACGCCGGATGCGCAGGCCAGAGTCGCAGCCTTCGCCGCAGCATCGGCGAAGAAAGCCGGCTGACCTCTCCTCCACAGAGGCAGAGATCGGGAAAGGTCTTCGGCGACGAGGGCGGCGCCCGTGGCATCTGCGGGCGCGCGTGGCAGGATGAAGGCATCGCCGCACGACGAGAGGATCGCCATGTCCCAGCCGGACATCACCACGCATCAGACGCAGGGTGAGAAGAAGAACATGTCGCTGCTCATCAGGGGTTCCCTGTGGATCGCCATCGGGGCCCTGATCGCCGCGGCGCTCGTGTGCGTCATCTGGGTGCTCATCGGCGATCAAGATGGTCTGATCGGCCGGGCGTTCCTCACGATCCTGCTGCTCGCAGCGTTCGCCGGCATCGCGATCCTCGAAGCCGGTCTCGCGCCGAACCGTCCCGACTGGCTCCAGTTGGCGAGCATGGTGAGCTGGATCGTCGCGCTCCTCGTCGGAGCCGTGAAGATCTGGCTGCCGGAAGACGGCTTCTACTTCGGTGCCGAGCGCTTCTTCCAGCTGCTCCTCGTGATCGGCATCCTTCAGCTCGCCCTGCTGCACGTGCGCCTGTTCACTCCCGCGGCGCAGCGATACGTCACAACATTCACGCGGGTCATCTACATCGTCACGATCACGTTCCTCGCTGGCCTCGTCGGCATGCTCGTGTTCTTCCTGGCCTTCCCGAACACGTTCCACTACGGCGAGCTCTACTGGCGCATCGTGGTCGCGCTGACGATCCTGGTGGCCGTCGGCACGACGCTGATCCCACTGCTGAACGCGCTCTTCGCTCCCAAGAAGAAGACGCCCGCCGATCGCGCTGTGGCATCGCCGCCGTCCTGGCCCACCTACGCAGACGGCATCACCCCGCTCCCGGCGCTTCCCGACGCATCGCCCGACTGGAACGCCTACTACACGGGTTACCCGACCGTCGTGCCGCCGCAGCAGGCGCTCGCCGCAGCGCCGGTCTCGAGTTTCCCGGTCGCGCCCCAGCCCACATCGCCACAGCCCACATCGCCACAGCCCGCTGCTCCGCAGTTCACGCAACCGGTCGCCTCGCCGCAGGTGGCTCCGGGAGAGCATCCGGTGCCACCGGCGCCGGCCGCGCAGCCGACGGCTCCTCCGCAGGAGACCTTGCCGGCCTTCCCGCCGCCTCCCCCCGCCCCGCAGCGGCCTGCCCAGTGACACTCGAACTCGAGCTCCTCGAGCTCGCGAGCGAGATCGCGGAAGAAGCCGGACGGCTCGCGCGCACGCGTCGACAGGAGGGGGTGCGTCTGGCGGCCACCAAGTCGTCGCTGGCCGATATCGTCACCGAAGCCGATCGAGAGGTCGAGGCGCTCATCCGCGAACGCCTTCGGGCCGCGAGGGCCGACGACGGTTTCCTGGGGGAGGAGACCGGTGCCGAGGCCGGCAGCAGCGGGATCACGTGGGTCGTCGATCCGATCGACGGCACCGTCAACTATGCATACGGCATCCCGGCGTACAACGTGAGCATCGCCGCCGTCCGCGGCGATCCCGATCCGGAGACCTGGGAAGCACTCGCCGGTGCGGTCAACGCCCCCGCGCTCGGCGAGATGTTCACGGCCGCCCGCGGCCAGGGCGCGTGGTCGAACGGCGACCGTCTCGAGGTGACCGGAGAGACCCCGGCCGGAGCGCTGCTCGCCACGGGGTTCGGCTACGACCCGACCACGCACGAGGGCGACATCGCCACCGTGGGGCGGGTGATGCCGATGGCCCGGGATCTGAGACGCATGGGAGCCGCAGCGCTCGACCTCGCCTTCGTCGCGGCGGGGCGACTGGACGGATACTTCGAGCGGGGGCTTCGTCCGTGGGACTTCGCCGCCGGCGCCCTCCTCGTCGAAGAAGCGGGTGGCGTGGTGTCGCGCATCGACATCGACTCCCCGCGTCCGATGCTGCTCGCGGGCGGGGTGGAAGTGCACTCGCGACTGCGCGCCATCCTCGACCAGAAACATTGAACGATTCATGGCATTCCCAGACTGATCGAGATATGGTTTATGCGATCGTTACTTTCGCCACCCGAAGGTGAAAGTCAAAGTTTGCGCCCCCCGAGCTTGACGCACGACCGAGAGAAACGCTTTGCCCTCCGAGACTTCCCAGGCTGCCTCTGCGCCCACGCGCCGGTCCAGCCGACTCCGCACTGCGGCCTCTGAGGCCCCCGCGGCGGGACCGACGGCACCCATCTCTGCCGCCGAATCCGCCGCCGCGCCCACTGCCGCCGCCCCCACTGCCGCGGTCGACGCCACTGTCGTCGCCCTGGCTGCTGTCGCCCCGCTTTCCCGGCGTGCCGCCCGCCAGCGCCCCACGGCCGACGATGTCGCCGCCGAGCCGCTGGTCGAGCCCTTCATCGCTCCGAACCCGGAGCCGATCATCGCCGATGTTCCCGATGTGCCCGGCGACGACGCCGACGCGTTCGAGCGTGCGTCCCGCGCGTTCCGTGCGACCGGTCCCGTTCCCACCGTCTCCGCAGCCGACCGTGCGCGGGCGCAGTCGGCGCGCGCCTCCGACGACGAGCCCGTCGCCTCCGTGCATGTGGCCGCCCGTCGTCCCCGCAACATCCGCAAGGCTGTGACTCTCAGCGCGACTGTCGGGGTGATGAGCCTCGCCGGTCTCCTCGCGGTGTCCATGACGCTCCCCGCCGAGGCGGTCGCCGGCGTGCAGGGTGCTTCGGCGGCATCGATGTCGCTGGTGTCGTCCTCCGCCGGAGAAGCGAAGGACGCGGCCGAGGGTGAGATCCAGGCGTTCGTCGCGCCATCCGGTGTCGAGAGCGAGGCGCTCACCCGCGCCGATGACTTCAGCACGGTCTCGCTCGCCGAGGTCGCCGCGGAGCAGGGCATCAACTATTCGGGCGAGATCTTCACGAACGACCCCGACGCCGCGATCCAGTGGCCGTTCCTCGTCGGCGTGGGCATGAGCTACGGCTACGGCATGCGCAGCGGCCGCCTCCATGAGGGCATCGACTTCGTGCCGGGCAACGGCGCGCCGATCCAGGCCATCGCCGACGGCACGGTCCGCATCGCGACCGAACAGGGCGGTGCCTTCGGTGTCACGGTCTACATCGACCACGTCATCGATGGCCAGGTCATCACGAGCCACTACTCGCACATGCAGTACGGGTCTCTGAACGTCAAGGCCGGCGACACGGTGACGGTCGGCACTGTCGTCGGCAAGACCGGAAACACGGGCCGTTCCTACGGCGCCCACCTGCACTTCGAGCTCATCGTCAACGGATCGACCATCGACCCGATGCCGTGGCTCAAGGAGAACGCGGGTCGAACGTCGTACTGACCGGCTCGATTTCATGAGGACGCCACAGTGATGGTATTCTCGTACGGTTGCCCCGCGAGGGGCAGCACGCCCCGATAGCTCAGTGGCAGAGCACTTCCATGGTAAGGAAGGGGTCGTCAGTTCAATCCTGACTCGGGGCTCGCAAGCATTCTTCTCACGCGGACGGATGCCTCGCGGCAGGGTAGCTCAGCTGGTTAGAGCGCACGACTCATAATCGTGAGGTCGCGGGTTCAAGCCCCGCTCCTGCTACAAAACACTGGGCCCGCAGGTGAATCTCACCTAGCGGGCCAGCGTTTACCCAGCGGAAACGATTCGCTCCGGCCGCGCTATGCTCACGATCTTGAAGACTCGCGACGCGCTGGCGCCTATGGCAATCACTCTCCTGCTACTCGCCGGATGTAGCGCTGGCGGCGATGCCAAGCCCGAGTCCACGGTCACCCCCTGGGCAGCTCCGACTCCCGAGGAAGCAACGCCTGAGCAGGTCGCGTCGGTACTCGCCGAGTACGAGACAGATTGGCGTGACGTCATCGACGGCGCGATCGACTGCCGTTTCACATGGACCGTGGACGACACCCCACGGGGCAGCTCCAGGGCACGACCTGCTTCACTACCGAGAAGACGATCGGCATCACGTCGCAGTTGGCTGTCCGCGAATGGGGAGAGATGGAAATCCCGTCATCGATGCAAGATCTGGTCGCCAGCACGTCGAAGGTTCTCGGGCTGATCTCGGAGACGGATCTCGCCGCCGTCTGCGGTGAGGACTCGGAACCGAATGGAACGCAGGAATGCAACGATGCCCTCGGAAGCCGGAACTTCGCCTACTCGATGCTGGACGGTGAGCTCGACAAGTGGAAGCCGTACCTCTGACGGTTCGCGACGTGCTTCCCGCGACATAGGATCATATCCTCGGCCGGAGGAAGGAATCACCGGCTATGGGGAACCCTGGGGCGATGCTCTCCGCTTACCGTGACATGCAGTCGCAGGCGCGATCAGTTCTCGAAGCTGCGAAGCATGGTCCGCTGCAGTCGCTGACACCCCGAGAGCTCGACGAACGTGAGCAGCCGATGACCGTCTACCCGCGGCCGAAGCGGGTGCGTGCGTGGGTGCGGTTCGGGCCTGAGGCGGTGCGCGTAGACGCGAAACTGGTGCGGTCGACGCCCCTCGCCGCCGGGATCGAGTTCCGTGTCGAGGACCAGACGTTCCGCTGCTGGACGCTTCTATAAATGTCAAGCTGACGCGGGGCGGTGCGGAGGGTGTTCACCGACGTCGCTGCCAGGGCCGCGCGTACATCGTTGACCGGAAGGCGAACAACGCTCGCACCGCCGGCGCCACTGAAGCGTCCGTGATGCAACCAGCGACCGAGGCTTGCCTGGTGCCTATCGAGGCGGCTGACACCATGAAAGTAGTAGCAGCCCGCGTTGCGTTTCGAACTGGTCAGTAGGATGCGGGGATGACGTCTTCCACACCCAGCTCCCACCCACCTCGTCCGTTGTCTCGCCGCACATTCGTCGCCGCCGCAGGGACAGCTATAGCCGCATCCGCGGTCGCAGCAGACATCTTCGGACGCCCGACAGCAGCATCCGCTGCGGTGACGTGGGGCTACCCGTTTGCGTCCTTGTCATCCCGGTCTCGCGGATTCATACCGAACGTGCACGCGGGAATCGACTTCACTCCCGGTGAGGGCACTCCCATCTATGCCGTCGCAGATGGGACGATCATCATCAGCGGCATCACCGGCACGGCCAATGCCTATGGCGAGAGCATCTGGATTCAGCACGCAGATGGCTACCGCTCCATCTACGGGCACATGCTCGAGGGAACGCGAGTTCCCGTCGGCCCGGTCCGGCGCGGAGACTATCTCGGAAGAGTGGGCAATACGGGAAAATCCACCGGTCCGCACCTGCATCTCGAGATTCGCCTCAACGACGCCCCCATCAACCCTGACCCGTTCATGAACGGCGCTCCACTCGCCACAACGACACCCAGCGGTCCAGCCCGAGCATCCAACGGACCGACCGCAGTCATCGACACGACGAATCGCATTTCTCTCTACGCGATCCGCACCGACGGAAACCTCTGGGGCGCTAGTCAAGCCAGCGCCGGGGCTGGGCTGTCACCGTGGGTGAAGCTGGGCGGGGACCTGGGGATTTTGAGCGGTCGCCCATCTGTGTTGTGGCTTAACGGCAACATCCTCGCGATTTACGCCCGCACCACGCTTGGCACGATCGTGGGCACTAACCAGACCTCCGTCGGTGGGCCCTTCACTCCCTGGACGACGATCGGTGCCGGCGGTAACGGAATCGTCGGAGACCCCGTTGTGGTCCAGTTCGATAACGGTGCGATCGGAGTGTATGCCGCGACCGATTCGGGAACCATCGCCGGTGTCGCACAGACATCTGCAGGCGCATCCTTCGGTTCCTGGACCCCGATCGGTACGTCCAGTATCCGCCTTCTCGGCAAACCGGCGCTCGCAAAGTACTCGGACGGCCGGATCGCTTTGTTTGCCCGAACCGAGTCATCCCAGATCTTCGGCACCGCGCAGACATCCGTGGGCTCGACTTTTGCCGCGTGGGCCGACCTAGGGACTGGTGGCGCGGGCATCTCGACCGACCCCGCTGTCATCAACGATTCGGACCGACTCACCGTATTCGCCGGGGCCGGAAGCACTGTCTCGAGCGTGTCGCACGACGTCCCTAACGGAGCATTCGGCGCCTGGGTCAACTTGGGCTCCGGTCCAGTATCGGTCGGAAGCGCGACACCGTCAGTCCTGCAAACAGGGTCTACCTACTCCATCTATTCTCTGGGCGGCGACGGCACGGTCTGGGGCTCGACTGTGAACGCCGTCCCAACTCCAGCAGGGTGGGGGCAGATCGGTTCGGGAGCAACCCTGATGACCGCCCTCGCCAGCATCCGCACCACAGCAGGCCTCAATGCGATCTACGGCACGAGCCCGGCTGGTGCCATCGTCGGATCGGGGCAATCCACACCCGGAGGCGCGTTCGGCCCTTGGGCAGCGATGTAGCCCGCCAGCCCCGAACGCCCTTGGTCGTGCAGAGCAAATGGCGAACGACGAAGGATCCCCACTTGGCCGGGTGGGATCTTTCGCGCTCAGATGCCTAATGTCAAACCGGTGACGCGACGTTGTGGAGTGCGTTCAGCATTCGGAAGAGTCTGCGGGCGAGGTAGTGCTTGATGATGCGGAGGATCTCTCGTTTACTCTGGCCCTCTGCGACTCTTCGCGTGACATAGGCGCGTGTGTCGGGGTCGTATTGGAGCTTGTTGACGACCGCCATGTGGAGTGCGTTGTTGAGGCGTCGGTCGCCGCCGCGGTTGAGGCGGTGGCGGGTCGTGTTGCCGCTGGAGGCGGGGATGGGGTTGACACCGGCGAGAGCGGCGAACGCGGCCTCCGACCGGACGCGGCCGTGGTGAGACCAGGCGGTCAAGACGACTGCGGCGGTGACGGGGCCGATGCCGGGTTCTTCAAGGATCGGAGCGGCTGGGCTGCTCTTGATGAGAAGCACCATGTCGGCCTTGTTCGTGTCGAGCTGGTCGTTGAGATCCCGGATGCGCCTGGCGAGCCGGATGGCTTCTGCACGCGCGATCTGGGCGCCGTAGGTGGCGACACCCTCGATCGCCCAGAGCGTGGACGCGTCGCCGCCCGTGCGGCGGGCCGCCCAGCCAATTGCCCGGTGGATGCCGGGCGGGGTCGTCGGGAACTGTTCGCAGCCGAGCTGCTCGCCGGTTCGCGGGTCGATGATGGCGTAAGTGTGGGTGCGGGCGTGGCAGTCCACGCCGATGACATAGGAGCGGGATTGCGCGACGATAGTCACCGCGGCCGCCTCCTTTCCTCTCGATGGATCATTCAGGGCTGGCCGCACGCGGCCGGCGTTGATCCGGGAGGAAATCACTTCGGGGCAACTCTGTGAGGAGTCACAACCTTGATCGGTTGGACAGGCTTCTAATCAAGCCACCGATGTGGGCCGGGTCGACGTCGGCCGTCCCATCGAGTACGGACATGTCCAGCAGAAGGCACCCGAACGGGGCCAGGTTTGGGGTGAGTCACGAACACGGTAGGAACGGCCAACGCCAACCCTGCCAGCCAATCCCAGATCGGCCGACCCGAGTCTCACAGGTCTGGGGCAACGCCGCCACTCTCGCTGACGAGACTCCCACCCGAACATAGTTCGAACATATCTTCGAAACTCGGTAGACTCGTCAATACAAAAGACGAGCAAAGGAGGGCTGATGAGTCTTGCTTATCGGCATCCATTCACCGAAAGCTGGTTCGTACAAGCTGAAGGCGAATGGGGCAACAGGGCAGCGTGGCGTAGTTACCCGCCGCATGCTGGCGTGGACTACAACATCGTTGGCGGATCGGCCGGGAAGACCATCCGAGCGATCGCGGACGGATACATCCGCGGCAAGGGATGGCACAACAACTACGGCAACCGCGTCTACATCGAGCACGACGACGGCATGTGGTCTCACTACGCACATATGCAGAACCCGTCGTCGAAGAACAACGGCGATCGGGTGACACTCGGGACCCCGATCGGAAACGTTGGCACTACCGGCCTGTCGTACGGCGAGCATCTCCACCTCGAGATGGCGACCACCGCAGGGCGATGCCACGACGGCAACACCTCGATCGACCCGATCACATTCATCAACAACAATCCCGGCACGCCGACCCCCGGCCCCGGAAAAACGGAGGAAAACATGGAAGCAATCGTCAAGGTCCCCAACGGCACTATCGTTCACCTGCGTTACGGCGGCAAGACCGACTTCTCCAGCGTGGAGCAGTACAACACCTTCCGCCAGCAGGTCGACACGCTTCGCTCGCTCGGCGCGACCGACGTCATGGCGCTGCCTGAGCTATCGAAGGTTCCTGGCGTCGCATGGGACACGTTCTCGTTCCTCGCCGGCTACATCGGTGCCCCCACGTCCTAACCCCCTAGGTCAACGTGAGACCCCGCCCGGCCGCAAGGCTGGGCGGGGGTCTCACGTTTGCCAACTCGCTGCCGACCCGACGCTGGCAATTATTCGATACGGTGTGTGCGTGATAACTTCTCCGGACGAAAGCCCGCCCCCAAAACCGTATTTGTCCCGCCGAGGCTTCATGGCCGCTTCAGGTGTCGCCGCGTTCGCCGCTTCCGTTGGTGTATCGGTCGTAGCCAGCGATGCAGCACACGCCACTTGGGGCGGCTACAGCAACGGATACATCCCAGTTTCCGTCCTTTCGCCAATTCCGTGGGACACGATCCGAATTCTTCGGACCGACGCCCGTGACGCTCTCGTCGCCTTGAACGTCGCGTTTCGGGCCCACTTCGGGCACAACATCACCATCAACGATGGCTATCGCGATTATGCCGAACAGGTCCGAGCGAAAGCCAAGTACGGGAACAACGCAGACACTCCCGGAAAGTCGAACCACGGCTGGGCGATCGCGATCGACGTCGCGAACACGAACCGAGTGCAGATCGGCTTCTCACAGCCGATCTATGTCTGGCTCAAAGCTAACGCGGGAGCCTTCGGATGGATCCACCCAGGGTGGGCTGAGCCAAATGGCTCTCGCCCCGAAGCCTGGCACTGGGAGTACAACGGCACCTGGAACGGCGCCACTCCCACACCCGAAGACAACGCCATCTATCGAACGATTCAAAGGAACAACAACATGGCATCTCTCTACTACACGACCGTGAACGGTGTCACCACCTTCGCGCTCGCAGGTGACGGCGTCGGAAATGCCGCTTGGCTCGAAACTACCGATCAGGCGCTTGCAAACGCACTCGCAGCGCAGCACGGCAACGCCGCGTACCTGACACAGGGATCCTTCAACCAGTGGAAGGGCTGGTACCTGGGCCAGTAGCACCGGCGACAGAACGACGAAAGACCCCCACCCGGCCAAAGGCTAGGTGGGGGTCTTTTGAGCACAAGCGCGTCAGCGGAGGTCTCGCTGTAGCACGCGGGAGACCGCGGCATCGGTGTTCGCAAGCGCCTCGATGGGCTCGATGGTGGCCTGCTTCACCAGGGTCACGTCGGCGTAGTCCTTCGGGATGCCGTTCGACACGATCGACAGCGCGGACGCTGCACCCGCGAGGACGGCTGTCGCGACCGCGCCAGCCGCGGCGAGGCCCACGCCAAGAAGCGCGTCACCTGTCGTAGGGATCGTGATCGCAGCGATCGGGATCACGGAAACTGTGGGTCGCGTACGCGCGCTTCCGGGATCATGACGGCGCGACGCGTCAAGTGGAGCGAACCGGGGCGACCGGACAGAAGGCGGAGGATGCACTGAAAGCGGCGCTGCTGGAGCGCTCTGCGCTGCACGGCGAGGAGATCAAGGCAGACACTGCCGTGAAGGTGATAGCGGAGAAGTGGTACGCGGACGAAGTCGACGGGCGCAAGGCCTACAACACCGAGCGCAGATACCGCGAGGTGCTGGATCTGATGGTGCTCCCGGGGGTCGGGATGGTACGAATTCGCGAGATGTCAGTCGCGCGATGTGACCGTTTTCTCAAGGACGTCGAGAAGGGAAGGGGGGCATCGGCCGCGAAGCATGCAAAGACGGTGCTCACCGGCGTGCTAGGCATGGCGGCTCGCTTCGGCGCGCTCAACGCGAATCCGCTGCGCGACGTCGGATCCATTCACATCGAGAAGAAGACCGTCGAGGCCCTCGAACAGCTCGAGGTGCAGCAGATGCGCACCCTGCTCTATGCGGATGCGGATGCGGATGCGGTCGGGCGCGATATCCCGGGCGGCGTCGACTTCATGCTTGGAACGTCCGCGCGCATCGGCGAGATGCTGGCCACTCGGTGGCTCGACCTCGACCTCGAGGCGGACGTCCCGACCGTTCGTCTCCACGCCACGGTGATCTTCGTGAAGGGCGTGGGCATGGTGGTGCAGGAGCATCCGAAGACATCGTCATCTCGGCGGATCGTACCGTTGCCCGGATTCGTGGCACGAATGCTACTGGGGCGCGTCAATGAGGCTCGGCACCCGGAACTCGTGTTCCCTTCGCACCGCGGTCTGGTGCGGGATCCCTCGAACTTTCGCAAGGGATGGGACGCATTCAAGGAACGCGCAGGCTACGAATGGGTGCACCCGCATGTCTTCCGGAAGACAGCTGCAGCGCTTGTGAAGGATCCGGAGCTCGTTTCTGGACTCCTCGGCCTTGCGGACAGCACGGTCACGAAGACCCACTATCTGCCGCGGGCGACGATCGCACCGGACGTGCGTGACCGGCTCGACGCGATGGGGGACGCGCCAGCGAGTACCCAGCGGAAAGCACGAGCAGTTGTACCGATCAACTCCGAACGACGAGGACGATCACAGCAGGCCGGAGTAAGCGAAGCGGGATAGTCGGGGACGGATGCCGAACAATGAAGAACACGGGTTGAGACTCGTGAGGTCGCGGGTTCAAGCCCCGCTCCTGCTACAGAACGAAACCCCGGTTCGCCGGGGTTTTTCTGGTTCCCGGGGTGCGATCCGAGCCTCAGCGCGCCGGTTGCAGGCCTCCGATGGGTGAGTCCATATCGCCGTTGACGTACATGTACCTGTCGACGATGTCGGCCGAGCGACCGACGCTCAGCCAGGTGTCGACGCCGTCGCACACGTTCGTCGTCTGGGGGACGAGCGCTTCCAGGTCGATCCTGCCGGAGGAGTCCTGCGTCCATCGGCCGCTCAAGTCGTTGCATCCGTCGTTGCCGTCAACCGTGCCGTCGGCGGAGAACCGCAGGTACGGGGTGCCGCCGACGCTCGCCTCCCAGTCTCCGACGGGGTCGGGGAGCGGCGGTGGCGTCTCGACCGGAATCTCGCCGCTCGCGATCCTGTCGTTCCGCTCGTGCATCGGGGCCAGGCCGACCTGGAACAGGATGCTGGTCACGATCGCCGACAGCAGGACGAGGACGACGCCGAGCAACGGGCCCCAGTACGCGGGCTTCCTCGTGTGTCGGGACACCACGGCGACGACCACCGCCGCGAGGACCGAGGCCCCGATCGCCCACGGATAAGCGGCGCGGGCGCCGAAGGCGAGATCCAGATCGCAGTCGCCTTCGCAGCCGACAGCGCTGAACGACTCGAGGATCTGCGCAAAGTACGTCACGAGGAGGATCAGAGGGATGAGGATCCACAGGCTGACCGCGAGTCCGCGCCGATCCGACCGTTCCTGGTCCGCTGTTCCGACCGAGGAGTTCGCCGCGTGCATGCCGTTGAATGTAACAGCCTCGCTGCTGGGTATCGCGATTCGGCGCTCCTTGCGGCGGGAACGCTCCGCCGAGGTCGCCCATCTCCACGATCCAGGCCAGTATCTTTTGGATACCAGGAGCGCTTGCGGGTAACTAGAGTGCTTCGGATAGCGTGACGCGCATGACAACCATGAACACTCCGAACTCCGCCTCCTCGTCGCATCCTCTCCCCGAGCGCATGCCCGCGATCGGCGCCCGCGGTCGACGTCCCGTGACCGATCCCACGTCCCTCAGCGACATCTCGCTTCCCGTGCCGAACCCCGTCGGTCGAGATCTCCTCGTCGAGGTGCAGGGCGTGTCGGTGAATCCCGTCGACGTGAAGGTGCGCGCCGGCGCTCCCACGTCGGGTGCGCCGCGGATCCTCGGATATGACGCGGCGGGAGTCGTGGTCGCCGTCGGTGACGAGATCACGCGTTTCGCGGTGGGGGATCGCGTCTACTACGCCGGGCAGATCGACCGCCCCGGCACCGACGCCCGATACCACCTCGTGAACGAGAACATCGTGGGTCATGCGCCGCACACGCTCTCGGTGGCCGAGACGGCCGCTCTGCCCCTCACCGTCATCACCGCCTGGGAGAGCCTGTTCGACCGCCTCGCCCTCACCCGCGAGAGCGAGGGCGTGCTCCTGGTGATCGGTGCCGCAGGGGGCGTCGGATCGTTGATCATCCAGCTCGCGAAGGCGCTCACCCGTCTCGAGGTCGTCGCGGTGGCCTCTCGGCCTGAGACGGCGGAGTGGGTGCGGAAGATGGGCGCAGATCACGTCGTCGGCCGCGACTTCACCAGCGAGGTGTCGGCGCTCGCTCCGACCGGTGTCGACTACGTGTTCACGTCGTTCACGCCCGGCAACGTCCGCGCGATCGCCGACGTCATCCGTCCACGAGGACAGGTGGTCTCCATCGACGAGACAGGGGGCAGCATCGACGCGCTCAAGGCGAAGAGCGTCACCTGGCGCTGGGAGCTCATGTTCACCCGGCCGGTCACCGACCCCGCCGATCACTACCAGCATGACCTGTTGGAGAGCGTCGCCGCCCTCGTCGACGACGGCACCCTCCGCACCACGGTCACGACCCACCTCACCCCGCTGAACGCCGAGACCATGCGTCGGGCGCACGAGATCGTCGAATCGTCGCGCACCATCGGGAAGGTCGTCGTGACCGACTGGCCGGAGGCAGACCTACTGCAGTGAGGCCGACCCGAGCGCGGGGGTGCGCTCGTCCACTCCGCGGATCACGACCCAGACGATCGCGACACCGACGATCCCCACCAGCAGGTAGAGGAGGTTGGCGATCACGGAGACCCCGCTCGGCGTGCCCACCCCCGCGGCGAAGACCGAGAAGTCCCACACGCCGTGCAGCACCATCGCCCAGATGAGCGATCCGGTCACCCGGCGCAGGATGTAGAGCGCCGTCCCCATGAGGAAGGCGGTGCCCACCTGGCTGACGGTGCCGGCGAACGGTGCGCCGAGAAGCACGTTGACGAAGTGCATCACCGCGAAGAGGGCCGAGGAGAGGAGCCACACCCAGACCTCGGCGAACCGGGATCGCAGAGCCGTGAGCAGCAGTCCGCGGTGCACGATCTCTTCCGTGAAGCCGACCAGGAGGAGCACGAGCGAAGCGCCGAGGAACGCACCGCTGTACGCGCTCCAATCGGTACCGGCGAGATTCAGCACGGCGGCCACGGCGACCAGGATCGGTACGAAGATCGGCCAGGTGTGACGGCTGCGCTGCGCCTCGTGGATCGCCGGGCCCCACCAGCCGAGCAGGCTCGTGGTGATCCCGAGGAGAATCGTCGCGACGATGAGGGAGAGCCCGGCGCCGAAGAAGAGGTTGCCGGCACTGTCGCCCCATGTGTCGTAGGGGATCCCCGTGGACTTCTGGATCGCGAACACCACGACGATGTAGCCGACCCAGATGACCAGGCCGATCCATACCCGCGGCTGCACGCGGAGCGACGGCGCCGTCATGCGGAGCGCGTCTCGGAGAGGGACGGCTGGGCGTCGCCGACGCGACCGCGGATGAAGAAGATCAGCACGAACCCGGTGATGATCACCGCGATGTTGCCGAAGGCGGCGAAGGCCGTGAGTGGACCGTCCGCGGGATACGCGGACTGCAGGAAGATGCTCGGGTCCGTGCTCGCGTGCAGCAGGATCGGTGCGATCAGCGTGCCGGTGACGCGAAGGGCCAGATACATCAGGATGCCGAAGGCGAAGGTGTACAGGACCTGGATCGCGGTGGTCAGCAGAGGCTGTCCCGAGAGCAGGTTGCCCGCGTGGAGGAGGGAGAACAGCGTGGCCGAGATCACCGCGACGACGATCTCGCGGTAGCCGGCCTTGCGCATCAGGGTCACGACCAGGCCGCGGGTGAGGACCTCCTCCGTCAGCCCGATCAGGAGTCCGGTGAGCAGCCACGTGAGGACGACGTCGACGCCGACAGCTCCATAGTCGATCGTGGCGAACCGGAGGATGTTGAAGAGCAGGACGACGACGATCGCGATCCACATCCAGCCACGGCCGCGGATCGGCTGCCGCGCGAAGAGCTCGCGCCACCATCCGACCGACAGGGTGAAGAGCGCCAGGATCACGGCTCCGATGATCTCGGGCAGCAGGTAGAACACCGCGACACCGGCTGTGCCCGCCGGGTCCTGGACCTGCTCGGCGAGAGGGGTGAAGACCAGTGACAACAGCTGGAACAGGGCGAAGTAGACGGCGGTGAGCAGGAGGGCTCGCCACCAGCCGCCCCTCTCCCAGAAGGTCTTCCAGAAGGATGCGATGGGTGCGGGTGACGACACGGGGACTCCAGGCGAGGTGGGGGACGGCCTACTGCTCGTCAGTCTGGCGCAGACCGACATATCGCGTCCACCTGATCATCACGGCGTGTCAGCGTGGTGCAGACCTTCTGCCGTGCGCGCCGCGGGCCGGGGGCAGGTGGGGGATCGGGATGGGGCGCGTTGCACGGGAGGAGTCCTGGAACCGCCGCACGGCCTCGAGGACGTCTTCGGCGGAGGAGTACCGCAGGGCGAGCGGGAGGTCGCGGCGCCACAGCACCTCCACCTCGGTGGGGGCATCCTCGAAGATCGTGCAGACGACTCTGCGGTGGTCGTTCTCCGGGTACTGCAGATCGTGGATCGCCCAGTCGCTCGCGCTCACCTCGACCAGCGTGAATCTCCGGTCTGGATCGTGCTCCATCATTCTCCTCGCTGCCCCCACGATGAACACTGCTCGATCGGGACGCGAAAGGGGAGCCCCTTGACAGAGAGCCGCCCCTGCCCCAGGCGGGCAAGGGCGGCTCGCTCAGCGCGCGACGGGCCTGGAGCCGGGGTCCGTCGGCCCGGCATCGGTCGTGGCGTCGGCGACGGCCGCATCCGACCGTCCGCCCCCGCGCTGCTCGGCCTCCAGCCGCTCCGCCTCGTCACCGCTGATGGCCTCGCCGCGTGCGACCAGTCCGGCCTGATCCGACAGCGGGATCTGCTTGAGGAACAGCGAGAGCAGGAGCGCGAGCACGATGAATGGGACGAGATACCAGAACACCGGCGCCAGGGCGTCCGCATAGGCGGTGACGATGCCCTCTCGGACCTCGTCGGGCAGGGAGCTGAGCGTCGACGGATCGATCGTCGACGCGGCCTCGGAGGCCGCCTCGGGTGAGGCGCCGGCTCCCGCGAAGACGCCGAGCAGGTTCTCGGTGAGCCGCGTGGTGAATATCGTGCCGAACACCGCCGTGCCGAGGGAGGCGCCCACCTCGCGGAAGTAGTTGTTCGTGCTGGTCGCGGTGCCGATCTCGCCGGCCGGGACCGCGTTCTGCACGACCAGCACGACGACCTGCATGATGAGGCCGAGACCGGCGCCGAACACGAACAGGAACACGCAGATCAGCCAGATCGGGGTCGACGCCGACAGCGTGGTCATCGAGACCATGGCGATGCCGGTGATGATCGTGCCCAGGATCGGATAGATCTTGTATCGGCCGGTCTTCGAGATCGCGATGCCCGAGAAGATCGAGGTCCCCATCAGGCCGACCATCATCGGGATCATCAGCAGACCGGATTCCGCGGCAGAGGTGCCGGAGGACATCTGCAGGAAGGTCGGCACGAATCCGATCGCCGCGAACATGCCGATTCCGAGGACGAGTCCGATCGCGGTGGCGTTCACGAAGATCGGGTTGCGGAACAGGCTCAGCGGGATGATCGGGTCCTGCACTCGCGACTCCGTGATCACGAAGGCGGTCGCTGCGACGACGAGTCCGGCCCCCCAGGCCCAGGTGGCGAGCGAATCCCAACCGAACTCCTTGTCTCCGCCGAAGTCGGTGAAGAAGATGAGGCACGTCGTGGCGATGGAGAGGAAGATCACCCCGAAGATGTCGATCGGCTTCTCGGCCTTCTTGCTCGGCAGCTTGAGCGCGACCAGGGCGATGATGAAGGCGGCGATGCCGACCGGGATGTTGATGTAGAACGCCCACTGCCAGGTGAGGTGGTCGACGAAGTAGCCACCGAGCAGTGGACCGGCGACAGCCGAGAGGCCGAAGACGGCACCGAGCGGTCCCATGTACTTGCCACGCTCATTGGCGGGGACGATGTCGGCGATGATCGCCTGCGACAGGATCATCAGACCACCACCGCCGAGACCCTGCAGTGCGCGGAACACGACGAACATCCAGAAGTCGCTGGCGAACGCGCAGCCGACCGAGGCGAGGGTGAACAGCGCGATCGCGACCAGGAAGAGGTTGCGCCGACCCAGCACGTCGCCGAACTTGCCGTAGATGGGCATCACGATGGTGGTCGCGAGCAGGTAGGCGGTGGTGATCCACACCTGGTGGTCGACGCCGCCGAGCTGCCCGACGATCGTCGGCATGGCGGTGGAGACGATGGTCTGGTCGAGGCTGGAGAGCAGCATGCCCGCGATGAGGGCGCTGAAGATGATCCAGATGCGGCGCTTCGTGAGCAGGAAGGGCGCATCCTTCGTGGCGGTGACGGACATTCAGTGGGCTTTCTGTGACGGCGCGTACAGCGATCGGGCGAGGTCGAGGCGTCGGGTGATGAGGTCGGCGAACGACTCGATGGACTGGTGATGCAGGAGCTGGTCCATGCTCATGCGCACGAGCGCGCCGACGGTGTGCACGACCACCTCGGCGCGCAACTCCGCGTCGGCCGTGTCGTCGGTCTGATCGGAGCCTTCGGCGTCGACAGTGCGGCGCAGGATCAGGCCGACATCGCGTCGTTCGTTCTTCGCGATCTGCTCGAATGCAGCCTTGAGCAGACGCGGCTCCTGCTCGATCACGGCGAACATCGCCGGGGCGTCTTCCACGGGATTGAAGAGCTCGAAGCGGCTGATCGTCAGCTGGATGAAGTCGTCGATGAGGTCGCCGCGGCGGGCGGCGAACTCCTCCTCGAGCGCCTCCTGGCGGGAATCGATCGTCGCGAACCCGAAGACCGCGTTCTCCTTGCTCTCGAAGTAGTTGAAGAACGTGCGACGGGAGACCCCGACCTCGGCGCACAGCTCCTCGATCGTGAAACCGGCGAAGCCCCTCTCCGTCGTCAGTCGCCGCGCGGCATCGGTGAGGGCGCGGGAGGTGTCCCGCTTGCGTTGCTCCCGCAGTGAATCTGCACTCTCGCTCATGGAGTGCAATATTGCACTCTCAACCTTGGAGTGCACTGAGAGTGGTGCGTTGAGCCTTCACGAGAATCTTTTCGACCGATCTGTGACATCTGCCCTCCGGCATACGTCTTAGTGATGGCGTCGCCGACCGCGACCTGCGCACCGCACTGCGGGCGGCACACGGATGAAGGAGCTCACGATGACGAACACGACGGGTGGCA
Organism: Microbacterium sp. TPU 3598; assembly: GCF_002356155.1. Taxonomy (NCBI): domain Bacteria; kingdom Bacillati; phylum Actinomycetota; class Actinomycetes; order Micrococcales; family Microbacteriaceae; genus Microbacterium; species Microbacterium sp. TPU 3598. Next base: position 962,570 of record NZ_AP017975.1, read on the forward strand.
TTCAGCCCGAGATCCAGGTCGTCACTCCGGTGCAGGGGGCTGCAGTGGGGACGACCACGATCGAGGATGCGGTGATCGCGAAGATCGCCGGCATCGCTGCGCGTGACGTCAGTGGGGTCCACACGCTCGGCGGGGGCGCCGCGCGCATGGTGGGCGCGATTCGGGATGCGCTCAACACGACCGACCTCTCGCAGGGGATCAGCGTCGCGGTCGGCGAAGCACAGATCACGGTCGATGTGACGATCGTCGCGGAGTATCCGGTGTCGCTGCAGAAGGTCGCCGACGACGTGCGCGCAGCCATCCACCGGGACATCGTCGAGCTGGTGGGCGTGCAGGCCGTCGAGGTCAACGTCACCATCGACGACGTGCACGTGCCCTCCGACGATGACAACGACACGGACGACGCGCCGACCGCATAGGGCGCCTCGTCGAAGACGCGGTCCCGAACTCCGGGGCCGATATGGGAGAAGGAGAAGCCATGAGTGCTGAAGACAAGATCAAGGCCGCTGCGGAGAAGGTCTCCGGCAAGGCGAAGGAGACCGTCGGCAAGCTCACCGACAACGACAAGCTCGTCGCCGAGGGCAAAGCCGAGCAGGCGAAGGGCGACGTCCGCGACGCCGCCGAGAACGTGAAGGATGCCTTCAAGAAGTGACGAGGCGGGGAGAGGCCGCGCGGCCTCTCCCCGATCCTTCCCAGGTGGGTGAGAAATGATCCGATCCGGTGGGGCGACTGTTCCGAACCTCTCAGGGGATCGGGTCGAGGGGTGGGGTAGATGGAAGACGAACGCTTTCGCACAGCGCTCGAACATGCGGACGACGGCATCGTCGCCGGCCGCGCGATGGATGGCGACGTCGCGGCGTTCGCGGTTCTCGTGCGCAGGTACACGCCCATGATGCGGGCGTACACGCAGCGGATGCTGAACGCATCGGCCGATGTCGACGACATCGTCCAGGAATCCTTCGTCACCGCCTGGCAGCGGTTCGGCGAGCTCGACGACCCGACCAAGGTGAAGAGCTGGCTGATGCGGATCGTCAGTCGGAAGGCCGTCGATCGCATCCGTGCGACCCGACCGGCCGTGGACATCGACTCGATCGACCGTCCCGCCCCGCTGCACGCGTCGCCGACCGCGGTCGTCGAAGCGCGCGCGGGCGTCGCGGCGCTCGGTGCCGCCCTGCGCGAGCTGCCGGATGCGCAGCGCGAGTGCTGGGTTCTGCGGGAGATCGGCGGGTACTCCTATGAGGAGATCTCCGAGGAGCTCGACATCCCCGTCTCGACGGCCCGCGGACTGCTCGCCCGAGCACGGAAATACATGATCGTACGGATGGAGGAGTGGCGATGACCGACGACAGAGAGAGTCCCGACGTCCGCCGGCTCGGCCTGGAACCGACCGATCTCGACGGGCACACGCTCGACGAGCTCACCGACTATCTCGATGCGGGGCGACAGCCCGCAGATCGCTCGATCGACGAGTCTCCCGGTTGCCAGCTCGCACTCGACGCACTGACACGGCTGCAGGGGCTCGGTGCCGAGCTCATCGCTGCGGAAGCCGCTGCCGAACCTCCGGTCGACGAGAACTGGGTCGATCGCATCCTCAGTGGCATCGCCATGGATGCGCGCGCCGGAAGGCGCATCCCGTTCGAGTCTCCGGATCCGCAGGTGGCTCTCGCGATCACCGAGGGTGCGGTGCGAGGACTCATCCGGTCGGCGGAGAACGCCGTGCCCGGCCTTCTCATCGGACGGTGCCGACTCGACGGGGACGTGACCCGACCCGGGACCCCGATCCGTGTCGAGATCGATGCGAGCGCGCTGCACGGACAGTCCATCCCGAAGGTCGCCGCCGAGCTGCGAGCCGAGGTGGATCGTGGTCTGCGTGCACACACCGAGTTGAACGTCGTCGCGATCGACATCGCGATCAGAGACATCCGGGAGGTGTCGTCGTGGGCGGGGGAGAGCTGATGGATGCACAGGAGCGCGGCGAGCTCGCCGCAGCGATCGAGGCGGTCGTCCGGTCGACGCCGGGCGTCCGCAGCGTCTATCGGTCCGGGTCGTTGATCTCGAACCTGCTGCGTGCGGGGGCCGAGGCGATCGGCGTGCGCACGAACGAGGAGCCGATCGTCTCCGTCGCCGGGAACGGTGACGGTGTGGTCATCGAGGCGACCCTCGGTGTCGACTCCGCAGCGCGTTCGGCGGAGATCCTCCACGCCGTGCAGGCGGCCGTCGATGCGGTGCTCGCGGAGCGCGGCGTCCGCCGTGAGAGCATCACCCTCACCGTCGCTCACGTGCAGGTTCCGGTGCAAGCGCACGCGGCGACCTGACCCAGCGATGAAAGCCACCGCGTGCCGCCGTCCGGGGGGACGACGGCACGCGGTCTCCCCGCGGGATCAGGCGGAGGCGGCGCGCAGCCCCTCGACGAGCGGGGTTGTCGGGCGGCCGATCAGACGTGCGAGCGTGCCGTCGGTGTCGCCGAGGGCGCCGTTCTTGATTCCGGCGTCGAGCGCAGCGACGAATCCGGCCGTACCCTCGTCGAGGCCGGCGCCGCGGAGCGCGGCGATCTGGTCGTCGAAGCCGAGCGGGACGTACGAGACCTCTCGTCCCGTCACCTCGGCGAACGCCGCGGCGAGGTCGGAGTAGTTCCAGGCGACGTCGCCGCCCAGCTCGTAGACCTCGCCGATGTGCCCGTCCTCGAGCGCCACTGCGGCCGCGGCTTCGGCGAAGTCCTTGCGGCTCGCCGAGGCGACACGTCCGTCGCCGGCGCCGGCGGCGAGCACGCCCGTCTCGGCGGCGCGCGCGAGGTCGGCGGCGTAGTTCTCGGTGTACCAGTTGTTGCGGAGGATCACCGCGGGCAGTCCCGCGGCCGCGATGAGCTCTTCGGTCGCCTTGTGCTCCGGCGCCAGGATCAGGTCGCTCGTGGTCGCCTTCGGGGCGCTCGTGTAGACGAACTTGGAGACGCCGGCGGCCTTGGCGGCCTCGATGACCGCCTGGTGCTGTGCGACGCGCTGGCCGACCTCGGATCCGGATACCAGCACGACGGTGTCGACACCCTCGACGGCAGCGGCGACGGATGCGGGGTCGGTGTAGTCGAGGGGGACGACGCGCACGCCGAGATCAGCGGCCTTGGCCGTGTCGCGGGCTCCGGCGACGATCGACTGCGGGTCGGCTCCGCGCTCGAGCAGGCTGGCGATGATGAGGCGGCCGAGGTTGCCGGTGGCGCCGGTGACGAGGATGGTCATGAGGGTCCTTTCTTAGGTGACACCCTCGACAACCCCGGGGTGGGTGTCCGGCATTCCAAACCGACGGTACCCACTTTGAAGTAAGGTACCCACATGACGGTTAGTTTCGCGCAGATAAAGGAATCGACTCCATTCGTCTTCGATCAGAACTGCGGCACGCGGGTCGTCCTCGATCACATCATGAGCAAGTGGGGAGTTCTCGTGCTCTCCTGCCTGTCCGACGGCACCCACCGTTGGGGTGCGCTGCGTCGGGAGGTCGGCGGGATCAGTGAGAAGATGCTCGCGTCCACTCTGCGCACGCTCGCGGACGACGGGTTGGTCCACCGGGAATCGCTCCCGACCGTGCCCCCGCACGTGGAGTACAGCCTGACGCCGCTCGGTCGCGATCTGATGGAGCGGATGCTGCCCCTGATGGAGTGGGTGGCCGATCATGCTGACGCCATGCTCGAAAGGACCTGAATCGACGGAATCCGTCGTCAAGGCGCATCTTGTGCTTCGGATTCAGATGGTCGAAGAAACCCATTGACGCGATAACCGTGGTGGCTCTACTGTTCTGACATGGCAGCAACGACGCCGATTCATCTGGAACGACCCGACGGCAAGGGTCTGGCTGCGGGAACACTGGGACTCTGGGGGTCGACCGTCATCGGTCTCGCCTCGACGGCCCCGGTCTACTCGCTGGTCGCGACGCTCGGTTTCGTGGTGCTCGCCGTCGGCGCGCAGGCTCCGATCGCCTTCATCATCGCCTTCGTCCCGATGCTCCTGATCGCCTTCGCCTATCGCGAGCTGAACAACGCGGTGCCCGACTGCGGCACGACCTTCACCTGGGGGACCAAGGCGTTCGGCCCCTGGGTGGGATGGATGGGCGGTTGGGGTGTCGCGGTCGCCGGCATGGTCGTGCTCGCCAACCTCGCCCAGATCGCCTCGGTCTACTTCTGGTCGCTGATCGGACAGGACCTCGAGAACAACGACTGGCGCGTCGTGGTCGTCGCCGTGCTCTTCATCGCGGCGATGACGTGGGTCAGCTGGCGCGGGGTCGAGATCGGCGAGCGCATCCAGAACATCCTGCTCGGGATCCAGTACCTGGCGCTCGCGATCTTCGTCGTCGCGGCGCTCTGGCAGTTCTTCGCCGGCACCGCCCCGAACCCGACCCCCTTCGACTGGGAGTGGATGAACCCGTTCGCGTTCACCGACTGGTCGGGCTTCACCGAGGCCATCCTGCTCGCGCTGTTCATCTACTGGGGATGGGACACCTGCCTCGCTCTCAACGAGGAGACCAAGGACCCGAAGCGCATCCCGGGTCGTGCCGCGCTGCTGACGACCGTGATCCTGCTGTTCACCTACGTCGCCGTGACCATCGCGGCCATGATGTACGCGGGTCTCGGCGAGGACGGCACGGGCCTGGGCAACGAGGCGAACGCCGACGACTTCTTCTTGGCGATCAAGGACGGGCTGCTCGGCCCGTTCGGATGGGTGCTGGTGGTCTCGGTGATCATCTCGGCGATCTCGTCGACCCAGACCACGATCCTGCCGACGGCCCGCGGCACACTCGCGATGGGTGTCTACCGTGCCCTGCCCGCGAAGTTCAAGGACGTGCACCCGACCTACAAGACCCCGTCGTTCTCGACGATCGTCATGGGAGTGGTCGCCTCCGTCTACTACGTCGGGATGACGCTGATCAGCGACAACATCCTTCAGGACTCGATCCTCTCGCTCGGTCTCGCGATCGCGTTCTACTACGCCATCACCGGCTTCGCCTGCGTGTGGTACTTCCGCAAGGACCTGACGTCGTCCGCCCGCGAGTTCTTCTTCAAGGGCCTGTTCCCGTTGCTGGGCGGACTCATGCTCACGTGGGCGTTCCTCCAGTCGGCGATCGACATGTGGGACGTCGACTACGGCTACACGGTGCTGTTCGGCATCGGCGGCACTTTCGTCATCGGTGTCGGATCGCTGGCCTTCGGCCTGGTGCTGATGTTCGTCTGGTACCTGTTCCCGCGGTCGAAGCGGTTCTTCCGCGGCGAGAGCCTGAACCGCGAGACCGAGGTGATGGTGCCGGACGAGCCTGCGGTGACGATCCGTTCGATCGACGGAGGCATCTGAGGATGCCGGTCGCGACGGCCGACCTCTACGACCAGCTCGGAGAGGGGATCCAATCCCTTTCGCTGCAGTTGCGCTCGTTCGGGCGCAGAACGGCATTCGACGGGCCGATCCGTACCGTCCGCTGCTTCGAGGACAATGCGATCGTGAAGTCCGTCCTCGCGAGCCCCGGCGAGGGGGCCGTGCTCGTCGTCGATGGCGCCGGATCGCTCGAGACGGCGCTCATGGGCGATCTGATCGCGGCATCGGCCGTTGCGAGCGGGTGGGCGGGCGTGGTCATCAACGGGGCGATCCGGGACAGCGTCGCCATCGACGCGCTCGACCTCGGGGTGAAGGCTCTGGGCACCAATCCGCGCAAGAGCGCCAAGCTCGGCGCGGGTGAGCGCGACGTGACGCTCGTGATCGCCGGAGTGGTGTTCCGGCCCGGGGCCCACCTCTACAGCGATGAGGACGGGATCCTCGTCGAACGCTGAGGGGCGACCGGTGGAGGAGAAGTGCGTGTCCTAGGCTTGCTCCGTGCGCATCCGGCTCGACATCGCCTACGACGGCACCCACTTCCGCGGGTGGGCGAAGCAGCCGACTCTCCGCACCGTGCAGGGCACGTTGGAGGCCGCGCTCGCCCGGATCGTCGGATCCGACGTGCAGTTCGTGGTCGCGGGGCGCACCGACGCCGGTGTGCACGCAAGCGGCCAGGTCGCGCACGTCGACCTGGATGAGAGACAGTGGGCGCGCATCGAGGCCCGGCAGGGACGCGCGCCGCTGGAGCCCGCGGAGACCATCGCCGGTCGCATGAGGGGCGTGCTCGGCGCCTACTCCGACGTCACGGTCACGCGGACGTCGATCGCCCCGGAGGGGTTCGACGCCCGATTCTCTGCGGTGTGGCGTCGCTACCGATACCGTCTCGCCGACGCGCAGGCCGGTTTCGATCCGCTGCGCCGCCACGACACGACCACGGTTCGCGGGCGGCTCGACGATCAGGCGATGGATGCCGCCGCGCGTACGCTCATCGGGCTGCACGACTTCGCGGCGTACTGCAAGCCCAGGGAAGGGGCGACGACGATCCGCACCCTGCTCGACTACCGCTGGGAGCGCGATGCCGATGGCGTGCTCGTGGCGGAGGTCAAGGCCGACGCGTTCTGCCACAGCATGGTGCGCGCACTGGTCGGCGCCTGCGTGGCGGTGGGGGAGCGGCGTCTCGATGTGGACGACCTGGTGGTGCTGCGTGACGCGCTGACGAGGACGAGCGAGTTCAAGGTGCTGGCCGCGCGAGGCCTGATCCTCACCGAGGTCGGGTATCCGGCCGACGCGCTGCTCTCGGCGCGGGCGGAGCAGACCCGCGCGCGACGCGATGACACGCGTGGCAGCGACTGAAGGCGTCGGCGCGCCCAGCAGCACTCGACCTCCCGCGCGGACACTCGGTGTGAGAGCGGCGCATACGACGAAGAGGGCCGACCGTCGTGGTCGACCCTCTTCGTGAAACCGTGCCGTGTGTCAGCTGCCGGCGAGCTGCTGGTCCAGGTCCTGGATCGCCCGCATCATGCCCAACAGCGACTCGGACATGTCGTTGATGCCATCGACCGCGGTCTTCAGACCCGTCGTCAACTCCGTGTACCCCTCACCGAACTTCCCCGACGCATGCTGCGTCTTGAAGTCCTCACCCAGAAGAGTGTCCACCTGACCCTTCAACGTGTCCAACTGACCCTGAATGTCATCACGAGCCTGCGACAGCGACGACGCCACCTGCTCCATCTCCGCATAAGACGCACCGAAATCGGCCATCGTCCACACCTCCGCCAATCGAGAGAACCGGACCCCTCCGGCCCGAACAACACCCACCCTACGGCGCACCCACGAACACCGTCGATGGGGACAACTCCCCATCCCCGCACAGGGCTCGATGCGTGTCGGTACCGGCGCCCTCATCGGCACGGGCGCCGGTACCGATCACGTCCAGGACACGCCGTCGGGCGGCTGCGCGGAGCCCACGCACAGCGGTCGGGAGTAGCGTGGGAACGATCATGAAGGTCATCTCGTACAACCTCCAGAAGCACCGGGCAGCCGGCGAACTCGCCGCGCTCGTGCGTGCGCACGATCCCGACGTCCTCTGCCTGCAGGAGTGCGATGTTCCGGAGCTGCCCGCGCAGATCGGCGACCTCGTGCTGGCTGACGCCACGCAGGGCAATCGTCTCGGGCTTGCGCTCTTCTATCGAGCGAGCACATTCCATCTGCAGGCGATCCGCATGCTCGGCCTCAAGAAGTCGTTGCACGACCGCATCGCGAAGCCGGCGCACGAGCGCGTCCTCGGCGCACGATTGCGCGACATCGACGATGGCCAGGACTTCATCGTCGCCTCCTTCCATGCCGCGCCGCTGACCGCGTTGAACTCGTTGCGACGTCACCAGATCCGCGCCGCCCTCAGCGAGCTCGCTGCGCTCGGCGAGGGACTGCCGCAGTTGATGGTCGGGGACTACAACTATCCGATCTTCAAGGAGAACCTCGGTCAGGCCGTTCGAGAGCACGGGTATGCGCTGTCGCTCAGCGACGACCACACGTATACGCGCTACCGCGTGTTCCGGGGGCACTACGACTTCGCCACGTCGACCGGCTTCGAGATCGAACGCATCACGACTCTCCCGCAGGGCGCGAGCGATCACCGTCCCATCCTCGTCACGGTCAAGCCCGACTGAGGCCAGGGTTTGGGCATACGCACGGCGTGGCGTATGATTTCTCTTTGGTGCCTTTCCCCGTCCGCGGAGAAGGGGCATCGTCCGAACGTGAGCCCTCCACTGGCGTGTTCCTCCCTGTCGGGAAGAACCACCCCGGAGTGGGATTCACGAACTTCTCCGTTCGACACAAGAAAGCAGCACTATCGTGACGCGCACTTACACCCCCAAGGCTGGCGAAGTCCAGCGCGATTGGGTCGTCATCGACGCCACTGACGTCGTTCTCGGCCGTCTGGCCTCGCACGCCGCAACGCTCCTGCGTGGCAAGCACAAGCCGACCTTCGCCAACCACATCGACTCGGGTGACTTCGTCATCATCGTGAACGCGGAGAAGGTCGCGCTCACGGGTCAGAAGCTCCAGAAGAAGATGGCCTACCGCCACTCCGGTTACCCGGGCGGCCTGAAGTCGGTCACCTACGCCGAGCTCCTCGAGAAGAACCCGGTCCGCGCTGTCGAGAAGGCCATCCGTGGCATGCTCCCCAAGAACAGCATCGGCCGCCAGCAGCTGTCCAAGCTCAAGGTGTATGTCGGTGCCGAGCACCCGCACGCCGCACAGCAGCCGACGCCGTACACCCTCGACCAGGTCGCCCAGTAAGCGCCGTAAAGACTTAAGGACATACTCGTGGCTGACATCCAGGACACCACCGAAACCCCCCAGAACTTCTCGACGTCGACTCCCGAGACCGACGTGGTCGAGGCGGCTCCCCGCCCCGTCCTCAGCGTCCCGGGCGCCGCTGTCGGCCGTCGCAAGCAGGCCATCGCCCGCGTGCGCATCGTCCCCGGCTCGGGCACGATCACGGTCAACGGCCGCACGATCGAGGACTACTTCCCGAACAAGCTGCACCAGCAGCTGATCAACGACCCGTTCACCGTGCTGAACCTCGCTGGTGCGTACGACGTCATCGCACGCATCTCCGGCGGAGGCCCCTCGGGTCAGGCCGGTGCGCTTCGCCTCGGAATCGCCCGTTCGCTGAACGGCATCGACGAGGAGAACAACCGTCCGACCCTGAAGAAGGCCGGCTTCCTCTCGCGCGACGCCCGTGTCAAGGAGCGCAAGAAGGCTGGACTCAAGAAGGCCCGTAAGGCGCCTCAGTACTCGAAGCGTTAAGGTCAACTGCTCCGATGCCGATCTTTGGCACGGACGGCGTGCGAGGACTCGCCAATGGCACCCTCACCGCCGACCTGGCGCTCACCCTGGCCCAGGCGACTGCTGTCGTCCTGGGCCAGGGCCGTACTGCGGAGGCTCGCAAAGCCGAAGGCAAGCGACTCACCGCAGTGGTCGCCCGGGACCCCCGGGTCTCCGGACATTTCATCGCCGCGGCCGTCGCCGCGGGTCTCGCCTCTTCCGGAGTCGACGTGCTCGAGGCGGGAGTCATCCCGACGCCCGCTCTCGCTTTCCTCGTCGCCGATCGCGATGCCGATTTCGGCGTGATGATCTCGGCGTCGCACAACGCTGCGCCCGACAACGGCATCAAGATCTTCGCCCGCGGAGGACGCAAGCTCCCTGACGTGGTCGAGTTGCGCATCGAAGAAGCGCTGACCGGCGACAAGCTGCGCCCGACGGGTGCCGGCGTCGGTCGCATCGACCGGTTCTCCGACGCGGAGGACCGCTACGTGGTGCATCTTCTCGGATCGCTCCCGAACCGGCTGGACGGCATCCACGTGGTGCTCGACTGCGCCCATGGCGCGGCCTCCGGTGTCTCTCCGGAGACATTCCGCGATGCGGGAGCAGAGGTCACCGTGATCGGTGCCGACCCTGACGGCTGGAACATCAACGACGGTGTCGGCTCGACTCACCTGGACAACCTGGCCGAGGCCGTCGTGCGTCTCGGGGCCGACATCGGCATCGCTCACGACGGCGACGCCGACCGCTGCCTCGCCGTGGACGCCGAGGGCAATCACATCGACGGCGACCAGATCATGGCCATCCTCGCAGTGTCCATGAAGGAGCGCGGCCACCTCACGGACGACACGCTGGTCGCCACGGTGATGAGCAATCTCGGTCTGCATGTCGCCATGCGCGAGCACGGGATCACCGTGCGCCAGACGGCCGTCGGAGACCGTTACGTGCTCGAGGACATGAACGAGGGCGGGTACGCCCTCGGCGGTGAGCAGTCCGGTCACGTCATCATGAGCGAGTACGCCACGACAGGCGACGGAATCCTCACCGGCCTCCACCTGGTGGCCGAGATGGCGCGGCAGAAGAAGTCGATCGCTGAGCTCGCCTCGGTGATGACGGTCTACCCGCAGGTTCTCATCAACGTGCGCGACGTGGACAAGGATCGCGTGTCCGATGACGAGGTCGTGCAGCAAGCCGTCCGTGACATCGAGTCCGAGCTGGGCGACTCCGGACGGGTGCTGCTGCGCAAGTCCGGCACCGAGCCGTTGGTGCGCGTGATGGTGGAGGCGGCCGATGCCGAATCCGTGCATGCATACGCCGGACGCCTCGCAGAGGTGGTCCAAGAGCGCCTGTCGCTCTGACCTGACCTGACGCTACGACGGCCGATCGCTGATCTCAGCGATCGGCCGTCTCGCGTTCCCCGCTCCGTGATCCCGTGTCGCTCTGCGATCCCGTGCCGCTGTGGGCGCGCAGTGCCCGCGGCGTGGCTCCGTAGTCCTCCTGGAGCGCGCGACGGAGGCTGATGGGGGAATGGAAGCCGGAGTGCTGGGACACCTGCTCGATGCTCAGCGCATCGAAACGGCTGTCGATGAGAAGCGATCGGGCGCGGCGCGCGCGCTGGTGTCTGATCTCGCCGGCCACACTGTTCTCCACTTCGGCGAAGACCAGCTGGAGCTGACGGAGGGAGACCTGAACCTCGCGGGCGACGAGGTCAGGATTCAACGCCGGGTCGCCGCACTGCTGTGCGATCACGGCGATGGCGCGGTCGCGCAGCGCGGCGTGGGGAGAGCGTTGCGGGGACGCCGTGTCGACGCGGTCGAGCAGGATCGCTCCGCTCATCTCCACGATCAGATGCTCCATGGCATATCGCTCGATCGCCGTCGCGTCGTCGTCGACGGTGAGGACCTGCTCGATGAACGCCTGCATGGCGCGATCCAACGGGCGCCGCTCTTCGAGGACTCGACTGGTGGCGGGCAGCGTCGCGACGAACGCCCCGAGCGCGGAGCGGGGAACAAAGGCGGCGATGATGCGCCAGGCACCGTCGCACCGAACACGTTGGTCGATCCCGGGCGGGGCGAGCACGAGCCCGTTGCCGAGCGGCACCCACGGGCCGTGCTGCTCCTTCGCCGAGATTCCCCCTGCCTCCACGAAGGCGAAGACGGCGTGGTGCGGGTGCGCGGTGGTGGTGTCGATCGCCAGTTCGGTCGCCGTGCCCTGCATCGACAGCAGGATCACAGGCCCAGGCGTCCGCCGCGTCGCGCGGATCGTCGCCGGATCGTCGACTGCGCGTACGCCGTGCGAGATCAGTTCGGCCGAGCCGATGGCCAATGCCTCTCCCGGACTCACTCAGCACCCCCCGACGCCGATGATCGATGGGCGGCGCCGAACGATGAGGTCGGCTCGCCGGGCTCGTACCTCCCGCCAGCGGTCTGCGACCGCGGGAGAGGTGCTCGCTTCGTCAGAGGATACCCGCACGGAGGTACGCGGCAACAGGGCGTGTTCGTGCCGCGTCGTCCTCCGCTCATGTTCGAGGGGCGGACGCCGCTCAGGTTCGAGAGGCGGACCAGCTGAGCTGTTCGATGTACCTCAGCAGCACGCCTTCGCGCAGAGCCCATGGCGACACTTCGAGCTCGTCGACGTCGAGGGCCGTCATCGCCGTATGCAGAGAGACCGCGGCGGCCACGATCTGGAACGTCCGGTCCGGAGTGATGCCCGGCAGCTCCTGCCGCGCGGAGGCGGGAAGGCGTGCGAGGCGCGGGATCCACGACCCGAGGGAGGCGCGGGGGAGCAGCATCCGCTCGCTTCCCGACCATCCCGGTACCGGGTACCCGACCAGGCGGGCAAGGGAGCGGATCGCCTTCGACGATCCGACGACATGGTCTGGGCGGGGGAGGGCGACGAACCGCGGCAGCACATCGGTCAAGGTTGTCGTCGCGTGCGCGCGCAGCCGCTCCACCTCGGCCTCGCCCGGAGGATCGTGCGGCAGGAACTGCACCGTCATGCGTCCGGCGCCGAGCGGAACGGACGCGGCCGCGTCCGGCATCTCCTCCGCGCCGGCGGCGATCTCCAGCGAGCCGCCGCCGATGTCGAGGAGCAGGATCTGACCGGCGGACCAGCCGAACCAGCGCCGTACCGCGAGGAACGTCAGCTCGGCCTCGGTCTCACCGTCGAGCACCTGCAACGGCTGGCCGAGGGCTGCTTCGATACGGGCGATGACCTCGCTGCCATTGCGCGCGTCGCGAACCGCGCTCGTCGCGGTGGCCAGCAGCGCGTCGACACGCTCGCTCTCGGCCACACGCCGTGCCTGCGCGACCGCTTCCTCGAGCGCGGCGACGCCCTCCTCCGAGATGGAGCCGTCGGGGGTGAGATAGCGCATGAGGCGCAGCACCGTCCTATCGCTCGTCGTCGCGAGCGGCCGTCCACCGGGACGGACGTCGGCAGCGAGCATGTGGACGGTGTTGGATCCGATGTCGAGGACTCCCAGGCGCACGGGAAGAGACTACTCGCCCCCCGGATACGATGTACTCCGTGACCACCGCCGACCCCACACTGCCGCTGTCGCCCTATCGGGAGATCGGACGCGCGGAATGGGCGCGGCTCGCGGCCGGGCTCGACCAGCCGCTCACCGAGACCGAGGTCGTCGAGCTCCGCGGTATCGGGGACCGTCTCTCGCTCACCGAGGTACGCGAGGTGTACCTGCCCCTGAGCCGCCTGCTGAGCCTGTACGCCACGGCGACGAAACGGCTGGGGGCGGCGACCTCCTCCTTCCTCCAGGAGGACGACACCACGACGCCGTTCGTCGTAGGCGTGGCCGGTTCCGTGGCGGTGGGCAAGTCGACCATCGCCCGTCTGCTGCGCGAGCTCATGAGCCGTTGGCCGGGGACGCCGCGGGTGGAGCTGGTCACCACGGATGGCTTCCTGTACCCGAACGCCGAGCTCGAGCGCCGCGGGATCATGGACCGCAAGGGTTTCCCCGAGTCGTACGACCGGCGCGCGCTGATCGAGTTCCTCACCGAGGTCAAGAGCGGTGCCACCGAGGTGCGCGCCCCGTTCTACTCGCACATGCGCTACGACATCGTGCCGGACGCGAACGTCGTGGTGCGTCGCCCCGACGTCGTCATCGTGGAGGGGCTGAACGTGCTGCAGCCGCCGCCGGCTCCGAACGATGTCGCCGTGAGCGACCTGTTCGACTTCTCGATCTTCGTCGACGCCGATACGTCGCATATCGAGAAGTGGTACGTCGACCGCTTCCTCGCACTCCGGCAGGCGGCCTTCAGCAACCCCTCGTCCTACTTCAACGTGTTCGCGCACCTCACGGACGACGAGGCGATCACGACGGCTCTCGGCTACTGGAACGAGATCAACATGCCCAACCTCATCGAGAACGTGATGCCGACCAGGCACCGCGCGCGCCTGGTGCTGCGCAAGGGTGCCGACCACGATGTCGAGACGGTGCTGCTGCGCAAGCTCTGACCCCGCGTGCGACCCGCGACGGGGCGGAAGAATGTACGGACGACTCGCAAAAAACTCGTCTTACTCTTGATCGCATGTGTGGAATCGTCGGATACGTGGGCCCGCGCCCCAGCCAGGACATCCTTCTCGCAGGCCTCGCACGCCTGGAGTACCGCGGATACGACTCGGCGGGTGTCGCCGTCATCGATGGCGGCGGCTCGCTCGGCATGCGCAAGAAGGCGGGAAAGCTCGCCGTGCTGCGCGATTCGCTCGCCGACGCGCCGCTCCCTGACGGGTCGACCGGCATCGGGCACACCCGCTGGGCGACCCACGGAGGACCGACCGACGGCAACGCGCACCCGCACCTTGCCGACGACGACAAGCTCGCCGTCATCCACAACGGCATCATCGAGAACTTCGCCGCACTGCGCGACGAGCTCCTCGCCGACGGCGTCGTGTTCCGCAGTGAGACCGACACCGAGGTCGCTGCTGCGCTCCTCGGACGCGAGTACGCCGGCAACGGCGGCGACCTGCAGCTCGCCTTCCGCAGCGTCGTGAACCGCCTCGAAGGTGCGTTCACCCTGCTGGCGATGCACCAGGACCACCCCGGTCTGGTGGTCGGCGCCCGCCGCAACTCCCCGCTCGTGATCGGACTCGGCGAGGGCGAGAACTTCCTCGGCTCCGACGTCGCCGCGTTCATCGAGCACACGCGCAAGGCGCTTGCGATCGGCCAGGATCAGATCGTCTCGATCACCCCCGACGCCGTCACCGTGATGGACTTCGCCGGCACGCCCGTCGAGCCCGAGCCGTTCGACGTGTCGTGGGATGCCGCCGCTGCCGAGAAGGGCGGATGGTCGAGCTTCATGGCCAAGGAGGTCGCAGAGCAGCCCGAGGCCGTCGCCAACACCATCCGCGGTCGCATCCACGACGGACAGGTCGTCATCCCGGAGCTCGACGGACTGGACGAGCTCTTCGTGGGTATCAACCGCGTGATCATCACCGCCTGCGGCACGGCGTCATACGCGGCGTTGGTGGGCAAGTACGCGATCGAGCAGTGGGCACGTGTCGCCGTCGACGTGGAGCTCGCCCACGAGTTCCGCTACCGCGACCCCGTGATCGGCGCCGACACCCTCGTCGTGTCGATCAGCCAGTCGGGCGAGACCATGGACACCCTGATGGCCGTGAAGTACGCCAGGGAACGCGGTGCGCGCACCCTGTCGATCTGCAACACGCAGGGCGCCACGATCCCGCGCGAGTCGGATGCCGTCGTGTACACCCATGCCGGCCCCGAGGTCGCCGTGGCCTCGACCAAGGCGTTCTCCGCGCAGATCACCGCGCTCCTGCTGCTGGGCCTGCACATGGGCCGGGTGCGCGGTGCGGTCGCCGATGCCTCGGTCGACGTCGACGAACTCGCTGCTCTTCCCGAGAAGATCGCCAAGGTGCTCGAGAGCGAGCAGGAGCACGTCACCCAGCTCGCCGGGTGGATGGCCGACACCCGCTCGGTGCTGTTCCTGGGACGCCACGTCGGGTACCCGATCGCCCTCGAAGGTGCTCTCAAGCTCAAGGAGATCTCCTACATCCACGCCGAGGGCTTCGCCGCCGGCGAGCTCAAGCACGGACCGATCGCACTGATCGAACCCGGGCAGCCGGTGTTCGTGCTGGTTCCGTCGCCGCGCCACTCCGCGCTCGTGCACTCCAAGGTCGTCTCGAACATCCAGGAGATCCGCGCGCGCGGTGCCCGGGTGATCGTGATCGCCGAGGAGGGCGACGCCGCCGTGCTGCCGTTCGCCGACGAGGTCATCCACATCCCGCTCGCCGGAGCGATGTTCGAGCCGCTGCTCGCCGTCGTGCCGCTGCAGATCTTCGCGATGGCGCTGGCCACGGCGAAGGGCCTCGACGTCGACCAGCCGCGCAACCTCGCCAAGTCGGTCACGGTCGAGTAGACCCGCCCTTCGAATCGCGCGAATGGCTTCGTTTCCAGTGGAAACGGAGCCATTTGGGCGATTTCAACCGGAATCAGGCTCGGTAGGCTGAACGGGTGATCATCGGCACCGGAATCGACCTCGTGGACATCCCGCGATTCGAGCGGACGATGGCACGGACGCCGCGATTGCGCGAACGGCTCTTCGCCCCGTCGGAGCGCACCCTCCGCCTTCCGTCCCTCGCCGCCCGCTACGCGGCCAAGGAGGCGCTGATCAAGGCGCTCGGTGGCTCGGACGGCGTGCACTGGACCGAGATCGAGATCGCGTCGGAGCCGTCTGGTCGCCCGCATTTCGTGCTCTCCGGCTCGACGGCCGCCGTCGTCGAGGAACGCGGCATCCTGACGCTGCATCTGACACTCACCCACGACGCCGGTCTCGCCGCAGCGTTCGTCGTCGCCGAAGGAGCACCGCTGTGACCGTCCCGTTCCGCGAAGCGACCATCGATCTCGACGCGATCGCCGACAACGTGCGTCATTTCCGACGACTCACCGGGGTCGAGGTGATCGCCATCGTGAAGGCCAACGCCTACGGCCACGGCGCGGCGGCGGCGGCCGTCGCGGCGCTCTCCGCCGGTGCCACCCGCGTCGGCGTCGCCGAGATCCCCGAGGCGCTCGAACTGCGCCGACAGGGCGTGCGTGCACCGATCATGGCGTGGCTGCACGCGCCGGGGGAACGATTCGAGCACGCCGCCGCGCAGGACATCGAGGTGGGGATCTCGTCGTTCGACCAGCTCGAGGCAGCCGGAGCTGCCGCCGCGGTCGACCGTCCGGTCGGCGTGCACCTGAAGTTCGAGACCGGGCTGTCGCGCAACGGCATCGCCCCCGCCGACTGGGGCCGCGTGCTGGCCGAGGCCGCGCGCCTCGAGCGCATCGGACGACTGCGCATCGTCGGGCTGTTCAGTCACCTCTCCAACACGTCGGTCGACGACGACAGAGCTGCGCTCGCGAAGTTCGAGGAAGGCGTCGCCGCGGCGGCGGCTTTCGGCATCCGCCCCGAGATCCGGCACATCGCTGCGACGGCCGCCGCCATCGACCTGCCGGAGATGCGCCTCGACGCGGTGCGCATCGGCGTCGGACTCTTCGGCCTCTCGCCGTTCGACGGCCGCAGCTCCGCGGAGCTCGGTCTGCGCCCGGCGATGACGCTCCGCGGTGCGATCGCCGCCGTCCGCAGAGTGCCCGCAGGAACCGGCGTCTCCTACGGCTACGACCATCGCACCGACCGCGACACGACGTTGGTCCTGGTGCCTCTCGGATACGCCGACGGGGTGCCGCGGAACGCATCGGGAAAGCTCCCGGTCTCGATCGGCGGACGCCGGTTCGTGAATGTGGGGCGCATCGCGATGGACCAGTTCGTCGTCGACGTCGGCGACGCTCCGGTCTCGATCGGCGATGAGGTGGTCCTGTTCGGCGACCCCACCCTCGGCGTACCGTCCGCGACGGACTGGGCGGATGCCGCCGACACCATCAACTACGAGATCGTCACCCGCATCGGTCCGCGCGTCCCCCGGCGGACCTCGTGAGCGTGGACCCTGCGTTCCTCGGCCGACGAGAGATCGCGACCGCCGACGCGATGGAGCAGTTGGGCGTGCGGATCGGGGAACAGCTGGAAGCCGGCGACCTGCTCGTCCTGACGGGCCCGCTGGGCGCGGGGAAGACCACGTTCACGCGCGGCCTCGCCGAGGGGCTCGGAGTGCGCGGTCCCGTGCAGAGTCCGACCTTCGTCATAGCCCGCACGCATCCCTCGCTGGTCGGCGGTGCGCCACTCGTGCATGTCGACGCCTACCGGCTCGGTTCCGCCGCGGAGCTCGACGACCTCGATCTCGACCTCGAGCGATCGGTCGTGGTGGTGGAGTGGGGACGCGGTATGGCCGAGGAATTGGCCGACTCGTGGTGGGATGTCGAGGTGGAGCGCCCGGTCGGATCCTCCGATCTGGACCCGTCGGAGCTCGACGCCGACGCGCCGAGGGTCGTCACGATCGTGCGAGAGAGCATCGTATGACCCCGGCCGTGGATCGCGCTCTCGTCGCCGTGATCGTCGAGGACGACCCCGATGTGCGATCCCTCCTGGAAGAGGTGTTCCTCGCCGCCGGTTTCGAGACGATCCTCACCGGTTCCGGGTTGGAGGGGCTCGCGGCCATCGAGCAGCACCAGCCGGTGATAACGACGCTCGACATCAATCTCCCCGGCATCGACGGCTTCGAGGTCGCACGACGCATCCGGCGGATCAGCGACACCTTCATCATCATGCTCTCCGCGCTCTCCGAGGAATCCGACGTGGTCCTCGGTCTCACGTCGGGAGCAGACGAATATCTGGTGAAGCCGTTCCGTCCGCGCGAACTGCGTGCGCGCATCGAGGCGCTGCTGCGGCGCCCCCGCGTCGCCGATCCCCGTCCCTCGGACCCCCGCCCTTCCGAACCCCGCTCCCTGCTTCCCCGGCTCCCGGAGACTGTACGAGCGGCAGTCGAGCCCGACCCGGCGGCCGACGGTGCCACCGTTCTCACCTGGCGGGGCCGTGTCCACCGGGATCTCAGCCTCGACCTCGACACGCGGATGGTCCTGATCGGGCAGCGGCGCATCGACCTCACGCCGACCGAGTTCGACCTGCTCGCGATGCTGCTCGAGGCCGGTCTCCGCGTGCGCAGCAAAGCCGATCTCGCGCGAGGGTTGCGCGGGGCACCCGAGGGCTCGAACGAGTACGTGAGCGAGCCGGACAAACGGGCGATCGAGACCCACATCGCCAACCTGCGGCGCAAGCTCCGCGACAGCACGACGCAGCCGCGCTACATCGAGACGGTGCGCGGCGTCGGCTATCGTCTCACGCCGGCCGATGGTCCGTGAATGCCGCGGGGCGGGACCGTGGTTCCCCAACCACGGCCCCGGTTGCCTGCGAATCCCCACTCGCGTGGCCCCAGCGTCTGCGTTGTTCCCCAGTCGCAGTATCGGCCCCCACTCAGAATGCTAGGGGTGCGAGGCCGCCTGAAGAGCGGGCTGCATCGATCTTTGAGTAATCTTGCGGCAAAGCTGAGGTTCGAGGGGGAGGGTGAGCGCTGATGGTCCGCACTGTGTCTATCTGGCGCTGGCAGCTCGTCTTCACCGGCAGCATCGTGGCGATCGTCGTGATGATCACCGCGTTCAAGCCGCAGACCTTCGCCAACCCACTGGTGGTCGCCGGCGTCGGTCTCGTGATCGTCACCACGCTCATGACCCTGGCGCTGCCGTGGCACCGGCTCCCGCGCACGGCCGCCACCGTCGTGCCGCTCCTGGACGCGCTCGCCGTGGGCTTCACGACCAACGCGCCCGACCTCCGCCTCGGGTTCCTCTGGGTCTTTCCCGTCGTGTGGCTGGCCAGCTACTTCACGATGCCCTGGGTGCTCGGAGGCATCGCCTTCATCAGCGCCACTCTCGTGCTGTTCGCCGATCAGAGCGGTGCCCCGGCCGACATCCTGCTGCGGCTGCTCACCCTCGTGATCACCCTGGGCTTCCTCGGGGTGACGGTCCGCATCGGCGCGCAGCGCTCCCGCGCCGCGCGCCGCCTCCTGCAGCGCCGCTCCGAGCAGGTCAACCGCGCCGCCGAGCGGGCGGAGGCGAACCAGCGACGCGTCACGCAGATCGTCGACGCGCTGAGCGTGGCGCTCGTGGTCGTGACGACCGGCGGGCGCGTCCTGCAGATGAACGACGCCTACCGCACGCTCTACGGTCGTGATCGCTTCGGTGCCGCTCTGCCCTCGGCCGCGGTCGAGTACGACGCGCGGCGTGGCACGGCGCTTCCGCCATCGCGCACCTCGCTCGCCCGAGCCGCCGGTGGCGAGCGGCTGCAGGCGGAACGGGTGTGGCTGTTCGACGGCACGGGACAGTGGCGTGCGCTCGAGGTGAGCACACAGCCGATGGCCACCGCGGGAGAGGGCGAGGACATCACGCTCGTCGTGATCGACGACGTGACGGCGCTACTCGAAGTCGACGAGGAACGACGCACCTTCAATGCGGTCGTCTCCCATGAACTGCGCAATCCGCTCACCGCGATCCTCGGTCACGTCGATCTGCTCCGCGAGCGCGACGACCTGCCGGGACGCGTGCCGGCGCAGCTCGAGATCATCGCGCACGCGGGTGAGCGGATGCAGGACCTGGTCTCGAGCATCCTGCAGCAGACGAGCCGCTCCGCGCAGGAGCCGTTTGCCCCGGTCGATCTGCGCGAGGTCGTCGAGGCGGCGGCCGCCTCGTACGCACCCGTCATCGCCGGCAACAGACAGGAACTCGGGATCGGGGGCGCCGCACGCCTGGTGATCTCGGGCGATCCCTTCCGGCTGCGGCAGGTGCTCGACAACCTCCTCAGCAACGCCGCCAAGTACACCCCTGCAGGAGGGCGCATCGAAATCGGTCTGGGGACGGCCACGACGGGTCAGGCGGAGGTCACGATCGTCGACGACGGATTCGGGATGACCCCGGAGGATCTGTCACGGGTGTTCGAGCCCTACTTCCGCACCGAGAGCGCTGTGCGTGCCGGCATCAGCGGCACGGGACTGGGAATGGGGATCGTGCGCGAGATCGTCGCCGCGCATGAGGGCAGCATCGACGTCTCCAGCGAGATCGCGGTCGGCACCCGGGTGACACTCCGCTTCCCGCCGCGTTCCCCGGAAGAGGTGCAGACGTGAACCCGCTCGTCCCCGTCAACGTCGACATCACGACGAGCATGGTGGCCGTCGTCACCGTGCTCACGGTGATGGTCGTGGGCCTCGGCACCCTCGCCCGCCCGTCGAAGGCGACGGTGACCTGGGGAGCGGCCTTCGGCCTGGGGATGCTGGCGGCCTACCTCTGGCTCGCGGGCCAGCAGACCGAGGAACCGGTGTTGCGCGGAGCCGCTTCCGCGTTGATGCTCTGCTTCGAACCGCTGGTCTGGATCGGCCTGCGGATGCACCTGGGTCGGCGAGCGCGCTGGTGGCCGGTCGTCGTCTTCATCCTGGTCTCTCCCACGCTCCTGGTGGCCACGGCCGGCAGCGTCTGGTATCTGCCTTCGTTCCAGCTCGTCTTCCTCGGGAGCGCCGTCTTCGCAGGCCTGGTGGCCTACGAGCTGCTGCGGGACAGACCGGCCGTCAGGGACATCGTGCTGCCGCTGGCCCTCGCTTCATGCGGCTTCGTCGTGGTGGCGGTCGTGAGCGCCGTGTCCGCCCTCGTCTCCGGTGGCGCCGGCACCGAGGCGCAGTTGAGCGCACTGCGCGGCATGAATGCCGTCGGCACGGTGGTGGTGAGCACGTGCGCGGCGTTCACCCTGGTGCTGCTGGTGCGTTCGGAGCAGAAGACGAGGGACGCCGATGACATCGCCGACCGCGCCCGTCGCCGGCTCCGCAAGGCCGAGGCGCAGAACGACCTGCCGTGGTCGGTCCTCGACATCCGGCTCGACGATCCGGCCGACCTCCGGGAGGCGTCGACGGGTTCCGCGTTCGCCATGATCGTCGACCGTTTCCATCACGACATCCAGGAGGGGCTCCCCGCGTCGGCCGACGCCGATCGGGTCGCCGACGGTCGCGCGATCGTCGTCATCCGCGGTGGCGACGAGTCGGTCCGGCACCACCTGCGGGGGATCCTGACCCGCATCTCGGTGATCGACAGGGAGACGGCGGTCACCGGGATCCGATCCTCGGCGAGCATCGGCTGGGCGACCGCCTCGGTCGTCGGTTACGACTACGACGCCCTCGTCGCCGCGGCGGGCAGAGCAGCGGTCAGGGCGCGGGATGCCGGCGGCGATCAGTGGAAGCGCGCCACCGCGGCGGATCTCACGTCGGCCTGAGGAGATGTCCGGCTAGGCGGGGCGGGATTCCCGGCCGCGGGCGAGGGCGGCGGCGATCGCTCCTTCGGCCTCGGCATCGGTCTCCGCGGCGGCGGACACGTTCTCGGCGACGACCGCCTCGATGATCTCGGTGCGCTGGATGCGCGTCTCGCGCGGTGCCTTCACGCCGATCCGCACGCTGTCGCCCTTGATCTCGAGCAGCGTGATCTCGATGTCGCCGTCGATGCGCACGCTCTCACCGATCCGCCTCGTCAAAACCAGCATTCGTTCAGCCTAGTGCTGCGGGGACGACGCCGACCGACGGCGTGGGGATGTCTCGTACGACACCGACGGTCTCGATCGTGAGGGCGGCCGCGGTCGCCTCGGTGTACGAGAGCACAGGGAGGCCGTCCGTCTGCGCCGAGACGAGGCGTCGCACGGCCGGTCGCAGCGACGGTGCGCACACCAGCACCGGCTCGCCGCCCTCGTGAACCGAGGCGACGGCCTGCTTCACGGAATCCACCACCGCCTCCATGCGCTGCGGATCGAACACGATCTGGCTGCCGTCGTCGCCCGGGCGCAGGCTCTCGAGCATCGCCTGTTCGAGCATCGGGTTGATCATCACCACGCGCAGGGTGCCGGCATCCGCGAACCGGGCGGCGATCGCGGGGCCGAGCGCGGCCCGTGCGGCTTCGATCAGGCCCTCGGGTTCGGTGGAGACCCTGGCACGCAGGGCGAGCGCCTCATAGATGCGGCTGAGGTCGTTGATCGGCACCCGCTCGGCGAGGAGGCCCTGCAGGACGCGCTGGACCTCGGCCAGGGACATCAGCGCAGGCGTGAGCTCCTCGACGGCAGCGGGGGAGACCTGTTTGAGGGCGTCCGTGAGCTGGCGTACGTCTTCGCGGCTGAGCAGGCGTGCAGCGTGGGCGTGGATCACACTGGACAGGTGCGTGATGATCACGCTCGCCCTGTCGATCACGGTCGCACCGGCGAACTCGGCGCTGTGGCGCATCTCCATCGGGATCCATTTGCCTTCGAGTCCGAAGACCGGGTCGAGCGTCGCGGTGCCGGGGAGGCTGTCCAGCCCCTGCCCGAGGGCGAGCACGGAACCGACCGGCGCCGTGCCGCGGCCGGTCTCGACACCGGCGATGCGGATGACGTAGGTCGCCTGCGGCAGCTCGATGCTGTCGCGGGTGCGGACGGGCGGCGCGATGAGCCCGAGATCGAGGGCGATCCGGCGTCGGAGGGCCTTCACACGCGCGAGCAGATCGTCGGGTCCGCCGGTGACCAGATCGATGATGTCGGGGGCCAGGAGGATCTCGAGCGGATGCACGCGCATCTTCTCGATGAGTTCCTCGGGCTGGTCGGCCGGGGCGGCGGAGGGGCTCTGCGCGGCGGCGGCCGCCTCCTCGCGCTTCTGGGTCGCCTTGATGCGCTGGGCGATGAGGAGGAGGAGGGCGCCGATCGCGACGAACGGCAGCATCGGCATGTGCGGGATGAGCGACATGATGATCGCGGCGCAGCCGGCGATGATGAGCGCATTGCGGGATTGGCCGAGCTGGGCGGATGCCGCCGTCCCCATCTCCGCCTCCGCCGTGGAGCGGGTCACGATCATGCCGGTGGAGACCGCCATCAGCAGCGCCGGGATCTGCGTGACCAGACCGTCACCGATCGTGAGCAGGCTGTAGGTGTTCACGGCCTCGTCGATCG
The DNA here is from genome assembly GCF_002356155.1 of Microbacterium sp. TPU 3598. Lineage (NCBI taxonomy): Bacteria > Bacillati > Actinomycetota > Actinomycetes > Micrococcales > Microbacteriaceae > Microbacterium > Microbacterium sp. TPU 3598. The sequence continues at coordinate 985,644 of NZ_AP017975.1, forward strand.
TCATGCCGTGCTGCACGATGCCGATGGCGATGCCGCCCACGACGTTGATGATGATGATGACGAGACCGGCGATCGCGTCGCCCTTCACGAACTTGGACGCACCGTCCATCGCTCCGTAGAAGTCGGCCTCGGCGGCGACCTCGGCGCGACGCTCGCGCGCCTCCGCATCGGTGATGAGTCCGGCGTTGAGATCGGCGTCGATGGCCATCTGCTTGCCGGGCATCGCATCGAGCGTGAACCGTGCACCGACCTCGGCGACGCGCTCTGCGCCCTTCGTCACCACGACGAACTGGATGACGACCAGGATGAGGAACACGACGGCGCCGATGATGAGCGAGCCGCCGACCGCGATGGCGCCGAACGCCTCGATCACCTGCCCTGCGTACGCCTCGCCGAGCACCAGACGGGTCGAGGCGACGTTCAGTCCCAACCGGAACAGCGTCGCCACGAGCAGCAGCGAGGGAAAGACCGAGAAATCGAGCGGCTTCTTGACGAACATCGACGTGAGCAGGATCACGAGCGCGAACATGATGTTCAGGATGATGAGGATGTCGAGCAGGAACGGCGGCACCGGCACGACGAGGAGCATGATGATGCCCACGACGCCGATCGGCACCCCGAGCTTGGGAAGCAGCTGTCTCATGCGGTCCTCCGGTAGGGAAGGGAGTGGATGCCGCGGGCCGCCCCGCGTCGTCGCAACGAGTCGACGAACACGAGCACGCGTGCCACGGCGTTGTACAGGTCTTCGGGGATCTCCTGGCCCAGCTCGCACGCGGCGTGCAGGGCCCGGGCGAGGGTGATCTCGCGCACCAGCGGCACACCGGCGCGCACGGCCTCGTCGCGGATGCGCTCGGCGATCACCCCGCTGCCCTTGGCGACGACCTTGGGGGCGGCGCGGCCGGGCTCGTACCGCAGGGCGATCGCGATGTGCGTCGGGTTGACCACGACGACGTCGGAGCCGGCGACGGCCGCGATCATGCGGTTGCGGCTGACGGCGAGCTGACGCGAACGTCGCTGCTGGCGGATCAGCGGATCGCCTTCGGAGTTCTTGTTCTCGTCGCGGATCTCGCGCTTAGTCATGCGTGTGTGCTTGCGGTTGCGCCGCATGACCACGAACATGTCGATCGCGGCGAGGGCCAGGCCGACCCCGATCGCGGTCTGCAGAAGCGCGGTCGTGCCCTCGCTCGCGGTGCCGAGCAGGCGGGAGATCGAGTGCGCGCCGCTCGCGGTCAGCACGGGCATCAGGCTCGCGATCACGAACCAGAGGGCGATGCCGATGGCCGCGGTCTTCATGAGGGCCTTGGCGCCCTCCCAGAGGGCCTGCATGCCGAACACCCGGCGGATCCCTGTGACGAGGTTGAACTGTTCGAAACGGCCGGTGAGCGGCTTCAGATGCACCCCGCCCTGGATGACCGCGCCGATCAGGGTGACGATCGCGACGGCGGCCAGCATCACGGTGAGCGTCGGGAGCACGGAGGCGAGACCGCGCCCGAGGGCCGCCAGAGCCGCCTGCGGTGTCGGAGCATCGACCAGGGACGTCAGCGTGAGCAGCTGCTCGGTTCCCGCCGAAGCCCCCAGGGCGATGGCCGCCGGCATCGTGACGGCCGCCGCGCCGATCCCCAGCCAGGCGGTCAGATCCTGGCTGCGTGACAGCCGCCCCTTCTTGCGGGCCTCGCTGAGGTGCTTGTCCGTCGCCTTCTCGCTGCGTTCGCCGCTGTCCGTACCGCTCATTCGTGCACCCCCTGCATCATGCGCAGGGCCTGCGCGGCGAGGGAATCGACGATGCCGGGGAGGACGGCGTAGACGGCGCCCGCGAGCAGCAGCGTCAGCAGGATCTTGACCGGGAAGCCCATCGCGAACGCGTTCAGCGCGGGAGCGACGCGGGTGATGAGTCCCAGCCCGACATCGGCGAGGAACAGCACGAGCACCAGGGGCCCGGCGATCTGCACGGCGGCGAGCACCATCTGCGAGACCCCGTCGACGAGGAGCTCTGCGGGTCCCGCCGCCTGGAACATGCCGTCGACGGGCACGGCCTCGAAGCTGCGGGCGAGCCCGGCCAGGATCAGCTGATACCCGCCGGACGCGAACAGCAGCGTCAGCGCGGTCAGGTGGAAGAGCCGGGTGAACTGGGCGCCGTTCACGAGCGAGTGCGGGTCGAAAGCCTGAGCGAGCTGGAACCCGCCGAACACGTCGATCAGGCTGCCGGCCGCCTGCAGCGCCGAGAAGCACAACAGCACGAGGAAGCCGAGCAGGGCACCGGTGACCAGCTGCAGAACCAGGGCCCCGAGGAACGGGCCGGTGTCGAGGTTCACGTAGCCGGGGGCCACGGCCGTGCCCACCGCGAGGGAGAGCCCGATCGCGAGCATCGCCTTCACCCGCACCGGAATCGCCCCGTACGAGAACGGCGGGGCGATCATGATGAAGGCCGTGATGCGCACGGCGGTGAGCATCGTGGCTTCCAGCCAGGCGAAGTCGATCGGGATGTACACGTCGTCATCCGCTCAGCAGCGAGGGGATACGGGCGAACATCTCGTTCGTGAAGGCGATCATCTCCGCGATCATCCAGTTGCCCGCGATGAGCAGGGCGATCCCGACGGCGACGATCTTCGGCACGAACGACAGCGTCACCTCCTGCACCTGCGTGATCGACTGCAGCAGCGAGATGGCGAAGCCCACCACGAGGGCGGTGACCAGCACGGGCGCGGCGAGTTTCGCCGCGATGAGCAGCCCCTGCGTTCCGATGTCGATGACGGCTTCGGGACTCATCCCACCCCTCCGTAACTCTCGAGCAGCGCCCGGATGATGAGCCCCCAGCCGTCGACGAGGATGAACAGCAGGATCTTGAACGGCAGCGAGATCATCACGGGCGGGAGCATCATCATGCCCATCGACATCAGCGCCGCGGCCACGACGAGGTCGATGACCAGGAACGGGACGAAGATCACGAAGCCGATGATGAACGCGGCCCGCAGCTCGGAGATCATGAACGCGGGGATGAGCGTGTACATCGGGACGCTCGAAGGGTCCTCGGGGTTGGGCTGACCCGCCATCCGGGTCATCAGGGCGAGGTCCTCTTCGCGCGTGAAGCGGAGCATCCACTCCTGCAGAGGCAGTTGGCCGACGTCGATGGCCTGCGTGAAGGTGAGCGTGCCGTCGATGTAGGGCTGCACTGCCACCGTGTTGATCTCGGTGAGCACCGGCCACATGATGAACAGCGACAGGAAGAGCGACAGGCCGGCCAGCACCTGGTTGGGCGGGATGGTCGGCAGCGAGAGGGCATTCCTGGTCATCGCCAGCACCACGAAGATCTTCGTGAAAGACGACATCATCAGCAGGAGCGCGGGGGCGACCGAGAGCAGGGTGATGCCCAGCAGGGTCAGGATCGAGCCGGACGGACCGCCGTCGACGCCGTTGATGTCGATCGTGACGCCCTCGCCCGGGTCGTCCGGGGTCACCTGTGCGTGGGCGGCCGTGCCCGACAGGAGCGTCATCACGACGACCAGCACCGCGGCCGCGGCGAGGATCAGCGCGATTCGCCGCAGCGCGCGCCCGTCGACGACCCCACGGGCGACGCTCATCGGGTGCGCCGGATGGCCTCGGCGGTCTGCCGCCAGGTTTCGGGGGAGAGGATGGAGCCACGCAGCGGGTCGTTCCGGTGACGGACCCGGCGTTGCGGCGCCGGCGTCACGGGAGGGCCGGCCGCCGATTCGGTCAGGGCGGTGGCGGCGAGGATGCGGTCGAACTCCTCGGCGTCGGACGCCGCCTCTGACGTCGTCGCCGACCACGTCGACCGTGCGGTCTCCTCCGGCTCATCTGCGGGTCTGACCGGCAGACGGTCGACGACGTTCACGCCGTGCTCGGTGACGCCGAGCACGTACCGGGCGTCCTCCGTCTGGATCACGACGATCTGCGCCTTCGGGCCGACCCCCTGGCGCCCGAGCACCGTGATCGCCTCGCTGCCGCGGCGACGCGCCTGCGTGCGCGCGACGCGTCGCTGCAGGAACCACAGCACCCCGAGCACTGCGGCGAGCGAGAGCACGACCCGTAGGCCGAGCAGGAGGTCGTCCAGGGTCAGGCCTCGACGTTCTCGAGGATGCGGGTGATCCGCACCGCATAGTCCTGGTCGACGACGACGACCTCGCCGTGCGCGATGATGCGTCCGTTGAGCTTGATGTCGGCCGGAGCGCCGGCGGAGCGATCGAGCTCGACGATGCGTCCCGGTTCCAGATCGAGCACATCGCGCACCGCCATCCTGGTGCGCCCGATCTCGACGGTGAGCTCCATCTCGACGCCCGCGATGCGGTGCAGCCGCCGCGAGGACGAGGAGGCACCGGCGGGCGCGCGCGTCACGACGACGGCGAGCCGGCCGACCGTGTGGTCGGCGTCGTCCTGGAGGTCGAAGAGCTGCACGGCCGGGTCGGCGAAGAGGGAGGAGGCATCGCCGACCGTGCCTGCGCCGAGGGCGCCGGCACCGAGCGCGCTGGTCGCGCTCTCCAGCGCGTCGCGCAGCCGGTCGGCCAGGGGCGTGCCGCCGAGGCCGTCGACCAGGATCTCGGGCTCGAACAGCTGCACCGCCAACTGCGCGCTCGCCTCACCGACGAACTGCACGACCAGGGCGTCGCCGGTGTCGCCGGAGACCTGCGAGGCGCGCGCGACGAGAGGGGAGGCGGTCGGCAACGATGCGGCGAAGGCGGCGGCGACGGCGGACTCGTAGGTGGTGGTGCTGGTCACGCGGGCTCCTCGGCGAAAGCGGGATCGGGGACGGTGGTGGTCACGACGCAGGCCAAGCGCGCTCCTGCGCTGCCGACGGCTGCCGTGGCGACGGTCTGATCACCGACGGAGAGGACCATCGGACGATCGGCGGAGTGCGGGAACGCGATGACGTCGCCGACGGACAGATCCAGGACCTCGCGGGGCAGCACGGCTCGCGGTGCGAGTCGCAGCGCGAGTTCGACCGGGGCGATCTCGACCTGGCGACGGATCCGGGCGGGTGCCGCGGTGCGCTCGTCGTCGGACGGACGCACGGTGAAACCGGCGAGCACGGAGGCCGGCAGCATCACGCTCGTCGGCACGGTGCGACCGGCGAGACGCATCGAGAACCGTGCGACGATGACGGGCTCGCCGGATGCCGCCACCTGGGCGAACTGCGAGCTGTACTGGATGCCGCTGAAGGCGACCCCGGTGGGGAGAAGACCGTCGAGTGCACCGGTGAGGTGGTCGACCGCGTCGACGATCAGCGAGCGGATCAGGGCTTGCTCGATCGGGGTGAACGTGCGGTCCTCTGAGGCTGCGGAAGCTCGTCCGCCCACCATCTGCACGATCCAGGCGGTCGCGGCGGAGGTCGGCAGCTGCACGATGAGGCGCTCTTCGGAGTCGGGCAGGGCGCACACGATCATCGTGGTCGTCGTCGGCAGCGACTGGGCGTACTCGCCGTATGTCATCATGCCGACGTGCTCGACCGCGATGGTGGCGCGCACGTGGATCTTCGCCGAGAGCTGCGCGGACCACTGGCGGGAGAAGGTCTCGAAGGCCAGTTCCAGGGCTCGGGTGTGCTCGCGCGAGAGGGTCGCCGAACGGCCGAAGTCGTACACCTCGACGTCGGCGGTCTTCGTCGCCGTTCCCGCGCGCACGTCGGAGCGCACGCTGTCCTCGATCACCACGAACCGGACTATCGGGCGGTGAACGGCGTGCGTTAGGTGAGAAGGCGGGTCAGGAGGACGGCTTTCCCGCCTGTGCCTGGGGGATGAGCGCGCGCACCTCCTCGTCCGCATCGGAGAGGACGACGATGTCGACCCGTCGGTTCTGGGCCAGGGCATCGGGGGAGTCGCCTGGGGCGACCGGCCTCGTGTCGCCGAATCCGACCGACTTCAGGTGCGCGGGCGGCAGCCCCGAGGCCTCGACGAGGTGCCGCAGCACCTGGGTGGAGCGTCCGGCGGACAGCTCCCAGTTCGTGGGGTACGGGGCGACCGATCCGCGCACGTCGGCGTGGCCCTCGACCGAGATCTCGTTGGCGGTGGTGACCAGCACCGAGCCGAGCGCGTCGAGGACGAGGAGCGCTTTCGCACTGAGCGTCGTGCTGTTCGTGTCGAAGAAGGTCTCGGCACTCACGAGGCCGATCGTGAGGCCGCGCTCATCGATCGTGAAGGTGACGTCGGCTTCGAGACCGTTCTGGGCGAGCACCTGACGCAGGCGCTCACGCAGCGCCGACAGCTCGTTGAACTCGGTCTGCGCAGCGGCGAGGTCGATGTCGGCGAAGTCCTCGCCCTTCTCATCGACCAGTTCGGGAGGCACGACCACGCCTGTCGTTGCGTCGATCTCGTCCGAGGGCTCCTGCCCGAATCCGGTCGCGAGGGAGGCGCTGAGAGCCTCGAACTTCTCCTGGTCGACGGTCGACATCGCGAACAGCACGATGAACATGCACATCAGCACCGTGACCATGTCCATGTAGGACGCCATCCACCGCTCGTCCGGACCGCTGTGCTCCTCCTGCGGCACGCGGCGACGGGCACGGACGCTCATGACGCCTGCTCCGTCTCCTCGGCTGCTCGGGTGCGTGCCTTCCGGCCGGAGCGGGCGGAGGAGCGTTCGGACACGAGGGCTCGCAGGCGCTCGCCGACGAACTGCGGCGGTGCGCCGGCCTGGATCGCGAGCATGCCCTCCATGAGCACGGTCATGCGTTCGAGTTCGAGCTCGCCGAGACGCTGGAGGCGTCCGCCGATGGGCAGCCAGATGAAGTTGGCCGAGAGCAGACCCCACAGTGTCGCGACGAACGCTGTCGCGATCATGGGACCGAGCGTGTCGGGCTTGTCGAGTTTCTCCAGCACGTGCGTGAGGGAGACGACGGTGCCGATGATGCCGACCGTGGGTGCGAAGCCGCCGAGCGTCATGTAGAAGCGTGAGGCGGTGCGGTTGCGGGCGGCGGTCGATGTGAGCTCATCCTCCAGCAGTGTTCGCAGGTCTTCGGCGTCGGTCCCGTCCGCGATGCTCTGCAGTGCCTGGCGCAGGAACGGGTCCTTCTCGTCCTCGAGTCCCTGCTCGAGGGCGAGGAGCCCTTCGGCGCGCGCCTTCTCGGCGTAGCCGACCACCGTGTCGATCATGCTCGACGCGGTGCGGCGCTCGCCGCGGAAGGCGCGGGGGAGCGACTTGACCGCATGCAGCGCATCGCGCACCGTGCCGCTCGCGATGCCGACGGCGATCGTGGCTCCGAAGACCAGCACCATCGGGGCGGGGATCAGCAGTGATCCGATGGTGGCGCCCTCGAGGTTGATCATGGCGATCAGTGCGCCGAACGCGAGGACCAGTCCGAGGATGAGAGACGGATCCATCAGAGACCGACCTCGGCATCGGGGGCGGCGGAATCCGATCCGGCGGTGCTGATCAGAGCGGCGGCCGTGGCGAGCACTCCGGCGCGGAACCGGGTGATCTGCGCGATCACGTCATCCATCGTCTCGGTGACGACGAAGGTCGCACCGTCGACCATGATGAGCGTCGTGTCCGGCGTGGCCTGGACACGTTCGATCAGGTCGGGATTCACCGCGAACCGCGAACGGTTCAGGCGCGTGAGGACGATCATGGGCTCCATCCTGGAAAGATCCGTCCGCGTTCCGGGGAGCACGGACCCGACGGCCCGTCCTGGGCTGTCGGGGGTGACTGTCGGCCGGCGGCGGTCGGACGTTAGCCGAGCCCGGTTCAGGGAGGTGCGCGCGACGAAGTTTCCGTCGGCGGGGGAGCAGAAGCGCGAGTTCGTCGGAGCAACAGGCCTACAAGGCCATCGCTCAGCTCGAAGCGGCAGGATTCGTACAAGAGATCACCGGACGCAAGCGGGACCGTGTCTGGGTCGCCGCCGAACTGCTCGCGGAGCTCGACGACCTCGATCGGCGGATCCAGGCGGAGATGGGCAACTGAAGGGCCAACCGGCGGGACTGCGATCACGTGGGTGTCGCTCCGAGATGCTTCGTGCTCACTGTGCGACCGAGACGGCTCAGCGGTCGGCGAGCAGGCGGTCGCGCACCTGACGACGCAGCACCTTGCCGATGAGCGACCGGGGGAGGTCGTCGACGGCGGTGACCCGGCGAGGCACCTTGTAGGGGGTGAGCCGGGTGCGGCAGAAGTCGCGCAGCGCATCCACGTCGAGGGCCGCACCGTCGCGGAGCACCACGGCGGCGGCAACCTCTTCTCCGCCGTGGGGTCGCGGCAGGCCGACGACCGCCGCGGCGACGACATCGGGGTGGGCGACCAGCGCGTCTTCCACCTCGCTGGGAGACACGTTGAACCCGCCGGTGATGATGAGCTCCTTGAGGCGGTCGACGATGCTCACGAACCCGTCGGAGGAGACCTGGGCGATGTCGCCGGATCGGAGCCAGCCGTCCGGCAGCAGGGCATCTGCCGTCTCGCCCGGACGCCCCCAGTACCCCTGGAAGACCTGCGGTCCGCGGATGAGGAGCTCGCCGGACTCGCCGGCGGGCAGGTCGACCGCAGGGTCAGCCGGATCGACGACGCGGATCTCCGTGCTCGGGAAGGGCACCCCGACGGTGCCGGGGCGACGGGTGGGACCCATCGGATTGCCGAGCGCGACCGGTGAGCTCTCGGTCATGCCGTAGCCCTCGACGAGCAGGCCACCGGTCGCTTCCTCCCAGCGCTTCACGGTGGCCACCGGAAGGCTCATGGCCCCGGAGATCGCGAAGCGGACCGTCGAGAGGTCGATGGTCCCGCGGGCGGCCGCACGTGCGAGCGCGTCGTAGATCGGCGGCACGGCGGGAAGGAAGGTGGGCGGCGTCGTACGTGCCGCCGCGGTGACCAATCCGAGGTCGAACGTCGGGAAGAGGACGAGTCGCGCGCCGATGCTCATCGCGAAGGTGAGGCACAGGGTCATGCCGTAGGCGTGGAACAGCGGCAGCACGCCGTAGAACGTCTCCTCGCCGTCGACGAGACCCGGTACCCACGCCCGTCCCTGCATCGCGTTGGCACGGAGATTCGCGTGCGTGAGGATCGCTCCCTTCGGGACACCCGTCGTCCCGCTCGTGTACTGCAGCAGGGCGATGTCTTCCAGGCCCGGTCCCGCCACCCGTCGGGAGAGGCGTCGGTGATCGGCGAGGCTCTTCCACGCGATCAGGTGCCGCGCCTTCGGGGCGCCCGTGAGCTTCGCCCTGGCCTCGCGGGCCCGGGGCAGGGGCAGGCGGAGCGCGAGGCGCTTCGACAGCGGCATCGCCGTGGTGATGTCGACGCTCACGATGTGCTCGACCCTGACATCGGCGGGGAATCCGGCGACCGTGTCGACCGATTTGTCCCACACGACCGCGACGCGGGCGCCGTGATCCTCGAACTGATGCCGCAGCTCGCGCGCGGTGTAGAGCGGGTTGTGCTCGACCACGATCGCGCCGAGCCGGAGGATCGCGTAGAAGGCGACCACGTGCTGTGGGCAGTTGGGCAGCACCAGCGCGACCCTGTCGCCGTGGCCGACGCCGAGGCGCCGCAGACCCTCTGCTGCCCGTTCGACCTGCTCCCCGAGCTCGCGATAGGTCGTGACCGCTCCGAAGAAGTCCAGTGCCGGGCGCCGCCCGAAAGACTTCACACTCGCCGACAGCATCTCCGGCAGAGTCTGCGACGGTTCCGCGATCTCCGCGGGGACACCCTCCGCATAGGAGTCGAGCCAGGGGCGGGAGGCGAGCGGGGATTCGGGCATGCCTCCATCCTGCCCCGGGATCCCTCTCAGCGGACACCGCATCCGTTCAGCCGAGGAACAGGAACACGATCGACAGGATGACGGAGGCCGCGCCGACCCCGGCCAGCGTGATCCCCAGCACCTGGAACGCATGCAGCAGGGGCCGTCGGGGCTCGAACCGCATCAGGCTCGGGTGCCGTTCACTGAGGAACGCGTCGGCTTCTTCCCTCCCGTGCCAATGGATCGATTCCTCCGCGCGCAGCGGGCGCTCCCAGAAGTCACCGGCGGCGAACCAGCGCGCTCGCGCCCGGCCGCCGCCGTCCTCGACGATGACCACCTCATGCGGCACCCAGGAGCCGTCGTGCAACTTCACCAGGAGCACGATCGCGAGCAGCGGGAGCCCGATGCCGAGGCCGATCCACGAGAGGACCTCGGCGATGGTGCCGACAGCGTCGACCGCGTTCATGACCGGCTCCGTTCTCCCTCAGACGACAGTACCGGCGAAACCCGGCGGCCTAGGCTGAAGGGGTGGACGAAGACACACGGAACGTGCAGGCGGCGCTGGCGAGCATCACCGAGCACTGGCAGCCGCATCGATTGACGAGCATCAACGACTACGACGTCAAGGTCGTCAAACTGCTCGGCGAGTTCGTCTGGCACACCCACCCCGATACCGACGAGCTCTTCATGGTGGTGCACGGAGAGCTGACGATCCAGCTGCGCGACCGCGATGTCGTGCTCGGACCGAACGATGTCTTCGTCGTCCCGAAGGGCGTCGAGCACTGCCCTCGCGCCGACCACGAGGTGCACGCGATCCTCTTCGAGCCGAAGGGCACCGTCAACACGGGCGATGCCGGCGGCGAGATGACCGCGGAGCTGCGCGAATTCGGATAGCCGGACGACCCGCAACCGGGAGCATCGTCCGCGCGGATCGAAGAGGTTCGCGCGGACTGCTCCGCGGTCCCTACTCCCGTGCGAAGGCGGCCTGCGCTTCGAGTTCGAGGTCGAGGTACTGCTCCTCGCTCACATCGACCGCCACACCGTGGATCCTTCCAGCGGTGAACGCGAAGGGAGCACGATAGGAACGGCTCACCGAGTCCGCGCTGTCGTATCCGATGCACAGTCCGTCTCCGCACAAGGTGAACTTCCCGACCTGGGCGCGCATGGGGCCGCTCGCCACCGCGTGGTCGTCGACATAGAGCGTCGTGGTGCCGATGGACTCCTTGTACTCGCCCGGTCCCTCGCGATGGAACTCCATCCCGAGGGAGTGCTTCCCTGCGGTGAGGGGCTCCGACACGAACGTCTGTTCCGGCGGGATGCCGAGGAAGTTGTAGACATAGTGCAGTCGTCCGTCCTGGATGAACAGCGCGTGGCCGCCGAACCGTGACCCGTGGGCGAAGATCACGCCTTCGGTGTCGTGTTCGATCTCGACGTCCGCGATGATCTTGAACGATCGGCCTCGCACGTTCACGGCGACACCCTCCGGCACCGCCCCGCTGTCGGGGTAGTAGATGTAGCGGTGGCGCGGAGGTTCGGAAGAGGGGCGCTCGATCGTGAGCTGCTCCATCGCGGTGCGGTCATCGATGGGGAGTCCGAAGTTGACGTCGGCTTCTTCGAACCAGGCGTCGACGAGCTCTCTGACCTTCTCGGGGTGGTCCGCCGCGACGTTCTTCGATTCCGAGCGGTCTCGGTCCACGTGGTACAGCTCCCACGCGTCCTCGTCGAAGCGACCGTGTCCGGTGATCGGGGCGTGCGTGGCGGCGACCTTCCAGCCGTCTTGCCAGAGTCCCCTGGTGCCGATCATGTTGTAGTACTGGCGCTTCTTCCGAGTGGGAGCGTCGGGGGCGGCGTCGAACGAGTACCGCATAGAGACGCCGGGCAGCGGGGCTTGCTCGACACCGCGATACACCTCGGGCATCTCCAAGCCGGCGACGTCGAGGATCGTGGGCACGATGTCCGTGGCGTGGTGGTACTGGTGGCGGATCTCACCCTTCGCTTCTATGCCGGCGGGCCAGTGGATGATCATCGGATCGCAGGTGCCGCCGGAATACTGGCTGTAGCGCTTGAACATCTGGAACGGGGTGGAGAAAGCTGCTGCCCAGCCCGTCGGATAGTGGTTGTAGGCCTCGGGCCCTCCGAGGTCGTCGATGCGGGTGAGGTTCTCCGCGAGGTCGTCGGGGTAGTTGTTGAAGAACTTGTTCTCGTTCACGGAACCATCGGACGACCCCTCTCCGGACGCGCCGTTGTCGGCGCAGTAGAAGATGATCGTGTTGTCGAGCTGGCCCGTCTCCTCCAGGTAGTCGACGATGCGTCCGATCTGTGAGTCGGTGTACTCGCTGAACCCGGCGAAGACCTCCGCCATGCGACGGAAGAGCGTCTTCTCGTCTTCGCTGAGCGTGTCCCAGGGCTTCACATGGTCCGCGGAGTTCGCCTGATCTTCCGGCATCGGATTGAACGGCGTCAGGTCGGTGTCCGCGGGCATGATGCCGCGCTCGATCATGCGGCCGAGAACCCATTCGCGGTAGGCGTCGTATCCGTCGTCGAAGGCGCCCTTGTACTTGTCGATGTACTCCTGGGGCGCCTGGTGCGGCGCGTGGTTGGCCCCAGGGCAGAACCACATGTACCAGGGCTTGGACGGGTTGGTCGCCTGCTGGGCGCGCAACATCTGCAACGCCTGATCCGCGAGGTCTTTGGAGAGGTGGTACCCCTCTTCCGGGGTGTACGGCTGCTCGATGAAGTGATTGTCCTCAGCGAGGTCCGGATACCACTGGTTCGTCTCACCACCGAGGAATCCGTAGAAGCGGTCGTATCCCATCTGCAGCGGCCATTGGCGGCGGCTGCCGCCGGCGGCGTTGTCCTGTTCCGGGACGTTGTGATCTTTGCCGAGCCAGAACGTCGAGTAGCCGTTGTCCTGCAGGATGTGAGCCATCGGTGCGCAGTCATCGGGGATCCGGCCGGAGTTGCCCGGAAACCCGTTGGTCGACTCCATCAGCGAGGCGATGCTGTTGCGCGTGTGGTTGCGCCCCGTGAGGAAGACGGAGCGAGTGGGCGAGCACAGCGCGGTGGTGTGCCACTGCGTGTACGTGAGTCCGTTCGCGGCGAGCCGGTCGAGAGTGGGCATGTTGATCCGGCCGCCGTACGGCGACCACGATGCCATCCCGGTGTCGTCGTAGAGGATCACGAGGACGTTCGGGGCGTTCTCGGGCGCGGTCGGCAAGAGGTACGGCTTCCAGTCCGGCACCGAGTCCCGCACGTCGAGCGCGATCTTGCCGTTGAACTGTTCAGCCATGCCGGTACCCCCGTCTCGAGATGGGGCGGTGAACCCGCCACCATCCGCGACGCTACCCAGGCGTGTCCCGTCTGTGGGCCCCACGTCACCCCCAGGGGGTGACCCGGACGGGCTCGCCTCAGATCTTGATGGGGAAGGTCAGCAGCGTCGCGATCCCCGCGATGACGATGACCCCGCTCAAGCCGAGGAACACCCAGCGCCGCCATGGAGCCGCCTGGTGCTGCGAGAGAGCGGCGAAGAACAGGACGAGGGCGAAGAGCACCGTGAGGAGGGAGTAGTCGTCGCCGCGCTGATTGTTGGCGAGAGCCTCGTCGAACTTCGCGTCGGCGCGGGCGCTCAGCTCTTCGGACTCGACCGAACCCGGCGGGACGTACTCGTTCATCACGAAGGGTCCTCGGGCAGTGCGACCTTCGGCCGTCCACGCGTCGAACGCGACGGCGAACTCTTCGGTGAAGCGTTCCTCGACGAACCGGACCAGGTCGTCGCGTCCCTCGGCCCCGGCGAGCACCCACTCGGTGTAGAGCGTGAGGTCGTACTGGCGCGCGGCTTGCGCCGTCGACTGCGCGGAGGCGGCTTGCACACGGGCGCTGGACGCCTGGCTGAACGCGATGGACATCTCTCCGCCCCATTTCGAGGCCTCGAACCCGCACCACGCCGTCAGCACCGCGGTCACCGAGAGCAGCACGACCGTCACGATATCGAGCACGCGGGTCGTGCGGACCGACTCTTTCCTGGGTTCCTGCGGCATGGCCCGATCCTCGTGCTCTTCGGCGGGATACGGAAGCGCTCGTTCATCCTGCCGGGGTGAAGGATCGCGGAAGACGCCGTGCTCTGCTGACGGGTTCGTCGCGAGAGGGCGGGGCGATCATCAGGAAGGGGTGAGGGAGTGCGCGCGTGCGCGGTTGCCCGCGCGTAGCGTGCAGCGTGTGGACGAGAGCATGGATGCGCCCGATCCGGAACGAGAGGGCCGACCGAAGCCGTCGCGGCTGCAGCTGGTGCTGCCCGCGAAGCCGCTGGCGTCGGGATTCGCCGTCGCGGTCGGCGTCCTCCTCGCGATCGCTCTGGCAGCCACCGTCGCCGGCATCTCGACCGTGCTCATCTCGATCTTCCTCGGGATGTTCCTCGCGCTCGGTCTCGATCCGTCGGTTCGAGCCTTCGAACGCCGGGGGATGAGTCGTGCCGCGGGGGTGACGATCGTGGCCGTGATCTTCCTCCTCGTCGTCGCGGTGATCCTGCTGCTGCTGGTGCCGGCGACGATCCGTCAGATCTCGGCGGCGATCGAGGCGGCCCCGGAGACCATCGCGGCGGTGCAGCAGAGCGGGTGGTACCTGTCCCTCGAGGAGAGCCTCGGGATCGATCTCTCGGCCGTCATCGCAGAGGGCATTCGTTCCCTCACGACGCTGTCCTCCTTCCTGGCGATCTCGGGAGGAGTCCTGAAGGCGGGATTCGGTGTGATCGGAGCAGTGTCGAGCTTCGTCATGGTGGTCGTGCTCACCCTGTACTTCGTCTCCTCGCTGCAGAGCATCAAGGCAGCGGCGGCGCAACTGGTTCCGCTGTATCGGCGGGCTCGGTTCACCGAGGTGCTGGAGGAGATCACGCGATCAGTCGGCGGTGTGGTCGCGGGCGGCGTCACCCTGTCGGCGATTAACGCCCTCGTCGTCTTCGTGATCCAACTCGCGGTCGGTTCGTCGGTTCCGGCGGTGATGGCGATCATCGCCTTCTTCGTCACTCTGGTGCCGATGATCGGCTCTCTCGTGTTCCTGATCATCGGCGGCGTAGCGACGCTGTTCGTCAGCCCGACGGCCGCGGTGGTCTTCGTGGTCGCGTACCTCGTGTACATCCAGGTGGAGGCCTACATCGTCACGCCGCGGATCATGGGCAAGGCGGCGGCCGTGCCCGGTGTGCTCGTGATCATCGGTGCGATGGTGGGGGCGACCCTCCTGGGCCTGCTCGGGGCGCTCGTCGCCATCCCGTTGACGGCATCGATGCTGATCGTCATCCGCAAGGTGTGGATCCCGCGGCAGAACAGCCGGACCGAACCTCCCGACGACGAGACGGTCAGGTGAGGGCGACCGCGTGACGTCGACGGCGGACCAGGAGTCCCCCGGCGAGGATGAGCAGGATCCCGATCCCTGCGAACAGGGACACGGCGGGCGCGTCGACTCCGGTGGACGGGAGGCCGCCGCCGCCGTCCGGAGCCGGATCCGGGGGTGGAACCAGGTACACGTTCGTGATCGCCGCGATCTGAGACGTCGGCGGCTCGCCTCCGGTGGCCGGGGCGGTGATCGTGACGATCTGGCCGTCGTTGAGCCTCGACCCCTCTCCGAAGGCACCGACCGCACCGGTCTCGGACACTCGGCACACCGAGCCCAGCGGGATACCGTCGAGGCGCGTGCGAAGGTCGTCCGCGCTCGACACGGTGAGGGTGCCGCCCGCGGGGAGCACGAGGGGAACGCCGGCGACCGTGCACTCGACGAGGAAATCGAAGCTGTCCGGAGCTCGCCCCGTGTCGCCGGCCAGCACCTTCTGCACCCCGAGGTCGCCATCGAGCAGGGTGACCCCGGCCTGCACGGGGGCCACGGAGTACTCGCGCCCTCCTGCATCCGTGCCCACCGCGCCCATCTGATTCCACGCGAAGCCCCCGGCATCGGGGACGGTGATCGGAGCGAGGTCCGGATACTCCGGCGATTCCGGGACGTTCTGCGTCTCATAGTGCAGCGACAGCACCTGGCCAGGGCCGAACGACCCGGCCGCCGTGGCGGTGAAGTCGATCGTGACCCGGATTCCGGTCACCTCCTCCCACGCGCCGGCGTAGGAGCGGACGGGCACCCAGGTCGCGGTGGTGTCGCAGAGCAGATCGCCGAACCATGCCGAGCTCGATCCCGTGCCCACGCAGGGCGAAGCCGAGGTCGTCACGTCCAGGGTCAGGGTCGCTCCGACCGGGAGGATGTTCGCGGCCAGGGACTCGGGGAGGAGCACCGGGTCGAATGTGGTGTTGCGTGCAGCGCCGGTCGCCAGCAGCCGGTCGCCGATCCGCGGCAGGGGATCGACGATCGATACGGTCTCGAATCCGACCGTGCCGCTGTTCACGACGGAGAGCCGCCAGTCGTCCGTGGCGCCGACAGCGGTGTAGGCGGCGCACGGTGTGCGGGTGTAGCCGTCAGGGTCGAGCGGACAGGCCGCGTCGGGGTTGTTCAGGTTGACCTCGCCGTCGACCAGGTCGCCGTCGACTTCGCCCTTGACGTACTTGTACGCCGCGAGGGATCCTCCCGGCGACGGCTGGACATAGTTGGTCGTTCCGCACTGGTCGTCGTCGAGGCCGGATACCGTGCCCTCCCCGTTGCCGGACGCATTCGTGCATGCGGTGAGCGCCTCATCGGTCGTGACGACGAACGTGTTGGTCGTGAACTCGTCGAGGGCGAGTCCCGGGGCCAGCACGAGGTTCACGGTGATCGTGAAGACCTCACCGGGTGACATCCGATTCCCGGCCTCCGGCCAGGTGAAGGTCACGTTCTTGCCGGTGTCGTCGATCAGAGCCGACACGTCCGTCGACAGCGTGCCCCCCGCCGAGGTCTGATAAGTCGGCGGGGAGAAGTCCCAGTCGAGGTACTCGGGGAGCGTGTCGACGACCTGGTCGATCGTGAGGAAACCGGTGCCGGTGTTGGTGAACTGCAGCGTCCACGGGAGGCTGGCGCCGATGGACACGACGTGGCTGGTTCCGGGCTGCGACTTCACGACATCGAGCTCGTGCGTGCCGGGATCGATCGTCAGGTCGGCATCGGCGTCGGCATCGGCATCCGCATACAGTCCATCGAGTCGCTCGCTCACGACCGTCGCCGTGTTCGGGAGCGTCGTCGGCAGCGACAGGTCGGTGCCGTCTCGCTGCGTCGTGAGCGCGACGATGTCGAACGCGAGCTGCGCGGTCCAGTCGTCGGGCGGTGCATTGCGCGAGAAGACCTCTCCGGCGGCATTGCGGAACACCGCCCGAAGGCCGACGATCGCGGCCGGATCCGCCGCCGTGGGGAGCGCCGCAGTCGCCGCGAACGCACCTTCGACCCAAGTCGATCCCACGAGCGCGTCGATCCGCACCTGGTCGGCACCGGCCGGCAGCACCACGCTCAGCGCAGGGTCGGGAGCCAGCTGCACCGCGTTCCAGAAGGCGGCGTCCGCATCCGTGATGGTGACCTGCTGGGTCGCCGCTGTGGAGGAGCCGTCCGTCGCGTCGAGCGTCACGGTGACGGGGTCTTGCAGCTGGGTCTCGAGAATCGATTCCGGATCGATGGTCTTCGCGAGCGTCGCGTCGAGCAGGGCGCTGACGAGCACCACGGTGTCGTTCGCGGTGTCGCTCGGCGTCGACGCGTTGCCGGAGGGAGTCAGGACCGGGTCGTAGGACTGGGCGATCACGTCGTTGGCGACGGTGCCGGGCTCCACGAGCTGATCGGCATCCGAACGCTCGTACTGCCGCACCTTGGTGACGATCCCGACGCTCAGGTCCTCCCCGGCGCGGATGCTGCCGCCCTCGGTCGTGGGGTCGATGCCGTGGAACACGACGCTGACCCCGACCACGGTGGCGAGATCGCCGGCGGTGAGCGTTCCCGCGTCGGTCACGGAGAGCGTGCGGGTGCTGAGCGTGCCATCGGTCGCACGGTCCCAGAGCGTGACGGTCGACGCGGCGGGGTCCACCTGTTCGACCGGATAGGCGAAGGTGAGCGATTGCACGGTGAGGCGCTCGTAGGGGTTGGTGTCCGCGTCGTAGACCGCGTCGTCGAACGGATCATCCGCCCAGGCGCCGGGAGCACTCACGCACTGGTCCGCCGCTCCGGCCGCGCAGGGGATCGGATCGGTCACGCGCACGTACGACGCGCGTGCGGTGCTGTCGTTTCTGGCATCGATGTCGAACGTCACGTCCGGATAGTTCGCGGGGTCGACGTCGGCGGACTCCGGGATCGTCACGCTCGACGGCGTGACGGTCTTCTCCACCGAGACGAGGGGCGGCTGGTCGATCAGGGTGATGTTGTCCTGCTCCGAGTCGCTGCCGTTGCCCGCTGCCGAGGTCCAGTCACCCCGGAGGCTGTTCCACACGATGCCGGGGTCGGGGTCGTTGAAGGTCTCGTCGGCGCTCACCCAGCGGTCGCCTGTCGCTGTGTCGTCGCGCACGACGTTGCGCAGCTCCCAGGTGAGGAAGGTCGGCCGATATTCTCCGACAGCGGAGGTCGCGAGTCCGGAGCCTGGTTCGGGTCGCGTGGGATCCGTGCTCGCCGTGCGTGCGGCGTCATCGGGCTCGTAGACCAGGCGGACTCCCGTCGTCCCGGCGGTCTGCGCGGGCGTGAGCGTGTAGCCGACGAATCCGTCGGCTCCCATCCAGGTTCCTCCCGGCGCGGCGATGGGGGTCCACACGCCATCGACGAAGAGCCAGACCTCGGTGATGTCGTCCCAGGCGAGCAGGGGATCGTCGGCGAGAGTGACCGGATCGATGCTCAGCAGGTCGAAAGCCTGGAACACGGTGCTCGCTGCGCCCGGGGGATCCATCTCCGGAGCCGTGGCGGGATCGGTGAGGACGAGGGTGTCGATCCCGCGGGACCCGGTCCGCCACTCGTTGCGCGTGGAGACGATCGCGCCGGACTGCGCATCGAGGAAGTCGGCATCGGTGGTCTTGTCGCTCGTCTGGACCCACCGCTTGTTCGCGTCGACGCCCACGCCCTCGCCGGTGGCGGGAGTCTGCACACCGATCGTGTCCTGGTCGGTCACGACATCGCTGTCGATCCCCTCAGGCAGGCCGTCGACCTCGCCGTGGCTCTGCGCGCTCGCCTCGTTCTCGTAGACGGTGGGCTCCTGCGCGGACTGCTCGTCCTCGGGGGCATCCCGCGGGTCGGTAGGGCCGGATCCGTCGCGCAGGTCGGCCCGCGCATCGAAGACGACGTTCGGCACGACGCTGAACCCCTGGGAGAATCCGTCCGGGTTGTCGAAGGTGAACCGTATCCCGGTGACGTCGGAGGGGAGATCGGGTGGTGTGAGCGCGGCCGCGAACTCTGCACGGCTCATCTGGAACGTCTGCGCGGTCTCGCCTGTGCTGACCGTGGCGAGCGTCGCCCACGATCCGTCCGGCCGCTGGTACTCGACCGTCGCGGTGGTGTTCGGCGGGACCTGGGTGGGCGCGATCGCCACGATGTCGAACGCGTTCCAGAAGTCGTCCGCCTGGTCGTCTCGCCAGGAGTCCTCGACGACGATCTGAGTCGGATCCACCTGCGCGACGCCCGTCTCGGTGGTCGCGGTCAGGCTGGCGACCACACTGTTGCCCGGTTCGACGGCGCCGCCCGGCGTGATCTGCTTGTCGAGCGCGACCCCGATCTGCGGGAAGTAGACCGTGATGTCATCGACCGCTGCGTCGTCAGCGGTACCCACGTCGTTGGTCGCGGTCACGTCGATGCTGTTCGTCCGCTGGTGCGTCGGTGCTTCGGTGCTGACGAGCGCGAGCGAGGGCTCGATTCCCACGTCGATCGTCGCGACCGTGCCGGCAGGGATCTGGCCGGTGAAGTCGATGACGAAACCGGTGACGGTGCCTGTGGGCGGGGTCGGCGCGTCCCCGTCCGCGAACGGGACGGGAGGCTGCGCGACCCCGTCGATGTACCAGGTGATCGTGCCGGCGGTGGCTCCGTCCGGGTACGGGATGCCGGAGGGGAAGCCGCCGAAGAGCATCTCGGCGTCGAAGAAGCCGAGATCGGAGATGCTGAGGCTCTGCACAGGGCCGTTCGACGTGTTCGTCGCCGTGAGCTCCGCCATCGCGTCTCCGCCGGCGGGGAGCTCCGCCGGAGTGATCGTCTTGCCCGCGACCACGTCGACGGTCAGCGGACCGATCTCGTAGGGCGCCGTTGCCTCGTCGCTCGCCGTCGCACCGCCGGGTGCGTTCACGGTGGACGTGACGCTGTTCGTGACGGAGGCGCCCGTGGCGAGCGAGCTCTCGTCGTTGCGATCCGTCGCGCGCTGCTCCACGGTGAAGCCCGTGGAGGCTGCGGAATCCGAGGCGATCGTGCCACCGGCATAGGTCAGGCGGATGCCGCCGACATCACCGGGGTCGACGCCGGCCGGCAGCCCGGGAGTGCTGGCCGGTGTGCCGGTCTGCCAACTCCACGTCCCCGTTCCCTCGTCGTAGACATACGCATCGACCTGGACCGTGGTCGCGTCCGGGGGAAGGGTCGTGGAGACGAACCCTTGGAAGTCGACGATGCGGAAAGGATTGTCGGCGCTGAGGGTCGCCGCTCCGTCGACGGCGCCCGTCGGCTCCTGGATCACGAGTGCGTCGCCGCCGATGTTCGACTGGTTCTGCGCGCCGATCGTGATCTGGGAGGTCGCACCGGCGTCGAACTGCTGCGAGGCGGGCGACCAGTTCTTGCTGGCCTCGACGCCGATCACGGTGTCGATCGTGACGACCGCATCCGCCGTGTCCGAGATGGTCGCGGGGACGTCTCCTGGACCGTTGTCCCAGTCCGCCGTCGCCGTGTTCGTCACGGTGTCGCCGTTGTACGCCCAGTCGGCGGGCAGGTCGAGCGGTGCGCGCAGCACCACGCTGAGCTTGAGGGTTCCGCCGGCCTCGAGGCCGACCCCGCCATCCACGGGCTGCTCGAAGACGACCCTGACCGAGCAGTCGTCGGTGACCTCGACGGGTACACCGCCTTCTTCGACGCATCCGGTCGTCGTGACGTTCAGCGGCAGAGTGGAGGGGGTGTACGACGAGCCGACGAACTCGAAGCCGGCGAACTCGGCCGGAAGGGTGTCGGTGAGGACCACGTTGAGGCAGTCCACATCGTCGCAGACCAGATCGACCGTGTAGGTGAACTCATCGCCGGGCTGCAGGGAGTCCTGCGTATCGAGTCCGTCGACGAGCTTGTCGATGCGGAGCGAGGATTCTGCGGCCTGGGCGGCCAGCGGGACGACCAGTCCGGCACCGACGAGCCCGATGATGGCGATGAGGGCCAAGAGGAAGCGGCGCAGCTGGTTCTCGGCGGGTCGATTCGTCCTGGACATTGTGCTCGTTTCGTGGGGAAGCCGCGAGGGCAACGAAGGAGTACAGGCTGCCGATGCCGCATGAGCGGATCAGATGTGGTGCGACGCCGGAGCCCACGTGGTCATGTCCTGAGGATTCTATGTAAGCGCACACCTGCGGTCCAGGGGATGCGTCGTCGCTCTCACCCGCAGCGGGTGAGAGCGACGACGCAGACGTGATGTGCGAGGGCGGGGTCAGCGCTTGAGGTTCGTGAGCTCCTGCAGCACCTCGTCGCTGGTGGTGATGATGCGGGCGTTCGCCTGGAAGCCGCGCTGCGCGACGATCAGGTTGGTGAACTCCTGCGACAGGTCGACGTTCGACATCTCGAGCGCGCCGCTGATGATGCCGCCGAGCCCGTCGGTGCCGGCCTGACCGAGCGTCGGCTCTCCGGAGTTCCCGCTCGGGCGGTACTGGGAGGATCCGGCCTTCTCGAGTCCGCCCGGGTTGACGAATCCTGCCAGTGCGACGCGGGCGAGCACCTCGGTGTCGCCGTTGCTGAACGTGCCGACGAGGCTGCCGTCGTTCATCAGCGCGTACGAGCTCAGCGTGCCGGCCGGCTTGCCGTTCTGCTCCTTGATCGCGACATCGCTGACGTCTGCGAACCCGGTGACCGCCGAGAGGTCGACCGTGACACCGCCGGAGACGATGGAGGAGGCCGCCGGCTGCTTGCCGTCGGTGAACGTGAGGGCGGTGTTGGTGCCGCCGGGCTCGGTGACGTTCCAGCCCGTGGCGGTGCGGGTGAAGGTGAGACGGAGCGACGTGGCCGTGCCCTCGGCGTCGTAGGTCTTGATGTCGCGCACCAGCTGCTCGCCGACGGCGGCACCGGAGGGCAGGTTGCCGGTGACGCGGGCGGTGGTGGTGGCGGTGGCAGGGCTGAGCGCTCCGACCGGAAGGCGGATGTCGCCGATGCCCTGACCGGGCACGATCACTCCGTTCTGGGCCGTCCAACCCTGCACGAGAGCGCCGTCCGCCGAGACCAGCTTGCCGCTCGCGTCGAACGAGAAGCCGCCGTTGCGGGTGTACAGGGTCTCGCCACCCGAGCGCACGACGAAGAACCCGTCGCCGGCGATCATGAGGTTGGTCGGCACGCCGGTGGGCTGCGGAGCCCCGGAGGCGAAGTTCGTGCTGATGCCGGCGACCTGCACGCCGAGACCGACCTGGGCGGGGTTCTGCCCGCCGGCGGCCTGCTGCGGCATCATCGAGTTGCGCACGAGCTGCGAGAGCGAGTCCTGGAACTGCACGGCCGAGGCCTTGAACCCGGTCGTGTTGACGTTGGCGATGTTGTTGCCGGTGACGTCGAGCATGGTCTGGTGCGAACGCAGACCCGAGATTCCGGCGAACAGAGAGCGGAGCATGGTGATGCCTTTCTGGAAGGGACTGGTCAGGACTGCGAACGGGGAGCGAGGGCGACGCCGGAGACGGCGTCAAGCGGGATGGAGGCGTCGCCGATGGTGACGAGGGGCACGGCGCCGGCGTAGGACACCGAGGTGACGATGCCCTTCTGCGTGACACCCTTCTCATCGACGTACTGCGCTTCATGGCCGATCAGAGCGGCTGCGGTCTGGCGCATGCTGAGCGCGAAGCTCTCGGTCGAGGTCGCCGTGAGCGCGGTCAACTGCTCCATAGAGGCCAGCTGCGTGGTCTGCGAGATCATCTCGTTGGTGTTCATGGGCGAACTCGGATCCTGGTTCGTGAGCTGTGTGACCAGCAGCTTCAGGAACACCTCGGAGTCGAGAGTCTTCTTGCGCTCCGTCGGGGGCGTGGTGCTGCCCGTCTGCACGCCGGAGGGCGGGATGGTGCCGGAGATGGGGTCGACCGTGGTCATGGGTTCCTCTCGGATCAGGCGAAGACGTCGATGCCGCCGTGCGGCGCGATGAGGGACGGGGGAGAGGCGGGGTCTGCGGGTGACGACGGATCAGTCGGCAGAGCGCCGTCGGGCGTGGTGGGCAGGGCATTCGCGTCGCGACCCGTGCCGGTTCCCGGCTGGCCGCCGTGGGTCCCGGCGGCGCCGTTCCCGGAACCGCCGTTGCTCCCGGGACCGCCGTTGCTCCCGGAACCGGTGCCGTTGCCCGGGGCGGAATGCTGCGGGTTCGACGACGCCGGGCCATCGTCCGCGCTCGACAGCAGGAGCGAGGCGTGCGGTGCCGCAGCGGCCAGGTCGCGGCGCAGGTCGATGAGGATCGCACGGAGCGCCTCTCTGCCGAGGTCGTTCGGCGCGTGCAGCTCGATGTGGATGGCACCGCCGGAGATGTGCGCCCGCACGGTCACGGGACCGAGGTTCTCGGGGGACACCGTCAGGGTGAGGCTGTGGTCGCCGTCCGGAGCCTGGGCGAGCGACACCACGGGCGCGGCGATCTGCGGGAGCAGCGCGGGCCGGGCGGTGGGGACCGCGACCGGAGCCGCCACGGAGGTCACGGGCGCAGGGGCGGGCGTGGTGCCCACGGGAGGAAGGGCCGCGTCACCCGGCGTCGCTGTCGAGGAGGCGGTCGGCGAGGCTGTGGACGTCGCTGTCGGCGGGGCTGTCGGCGAGGGAGACGCCGTGGCGACGGGAGTCGAGGTCGCCGCAGCAGCGGATGTCGCGGCATCCAGGAAGCTGTCGCCGACGGTCGCGGACGTCTCCGACGTTCCTGTCCGGGTTGTCGGGATCGAAGCTCCGGGACCGCCGAGGACGGTCGGGGTCGGATTCCCACCGACGCTGATGCGGGGGACGGTCGGGAGAGCCGGGTTCGCCGACGGCGCTGCGTGGCCGGCCGTGCCGATCGCGGCCGTCACCGCAGGCGCGGCGCCTCCCGGAACAGGAGCGACCGTGGGGCCGGGGGTGGAACTCTGCGACGTCGCGAGCGCGGGGGTCTGCGTGTTCGCGGGGGCCGCTGCCGGAGCCGCCGACGGAGAAGCCGGAGCGCCGATCGACCCGGTGTGCGTGGCGAGGCCTGCGGCACCGGCCTCGTGCTCGAGTGTCCCCTCGGCGGTCGTCGTCGGATCCGCGCCGTCCGGCGTAGGCCCCGGCACGAGGGGTGCTCGGGCCGCAGAGCCGTCGATGCCGACCACGGCACCATCCGGAGACGCCGGGTGACTCGGCGTGGGCGCAGGGAGGACAGGCGGGGGAGACGGGATCGGCGCGTCCGACGCCGAACCGTCCGCCGATGATCCGCCGGCAGATGATCCGTCGGCAGACGACGCGGCGGATGATCCGGTGAGAGCATCGGTCGAGGCGCGCGAGGCATCCAGGATGACGTCGGCGAATGCCGCAGCTCCCGGCGTGACCTGCCGGGAGTGTGCGGGTGTACCCGATGCGCGATTCGTCCGCGCGCCGAGCAGATCCACGATGCCGAGAGACGTCATGCCTGGCCCTCCCTGTCCGTCTGGGCGCGCGCGCCGATCTCGTCGAGTTCGGCCTGCTCCGCGTGCAGCTCGGCGGCCCGCACCTGCAGTGCGTGCGCCTGGGCGAGCCTGTCGAGTCCGCGCATCGCTCGCCGCGCGTCCGCGTGCTCGGCTCGTGCCTGATCGACCGTCTGCTCCTGCATCTCCGAAAGCGTCGCGAGGTCGGCGAGCAGGGTCCGGCCGGCCACACGGGCGGCAGCGAGGGCGGCGAGGGAGCGCACGTCGACGGCCTCGCTCCCGACGCCCGACAGGTGCGCGCGCAGCGAGCGGTCGCGGGCCTCGGTGTGCTGGGCGTCGATCACGGCGCGCGAGAGCCGCTGAGCCGCCGCGCGCTCCTGGATCTCGCGTACGCGCAGCAGACCGGCCAGGGAGAAGGACCGCGTCATGAGACTCCTCCGAACGCCGTGACGAGTTCGTCCAGCCGCCGCCATGATTCGCCGATCTCGCTCGTCTCGTCGAGGGACTGGGTGAGGAAGGCGCTGATGGCCTTCTCGTGGGCGACCGCCGCGTCGATGCGGGCGTCCGCCCCGGCCTGGTACGCGCCGATGTCGATGAGATCGTTCGCGCGCCGCCGCGCCGCGAGCACGGCGCGCAGCGTGGCCGCATGCGCCCGGCGTTCGGGAGCGGTGACCTTGCCGGCCACCCGTGACACCGAGCCGAGCACGTCGATCGCGGGATGGTGACCGGAGAGAGCGAGGGCGCGATCGAGCACCACGTGACCGTCGAGGATCGACCGGACGGCGTCGGCGATGGGCTCGTTGTGGTCGTCGCCGTCGACGAGCACGGTGTAGATGCCGGTGATCGAGCCGCGGGTGTCGGTGCCCGCCCGCTCGAGCAGGCCGGCGAGGAGGGAGAACGTCGAAGGCGGATAGCCCCGGGTGGCGGGAGGCTCCCCGGCCGAGAGGCCGATCTCCCGCTGCGCCATCGCCACGCGGGTGAGCGAGTCCATCATCAGGATCGCGTGGGCGCCGTCGTCGCGGAACGCCTCGGCGATCCGCGTGGCGGTGTAGGCCGCACGGATGCGCGCCATGGCCGGCTGGTCCGAGGTCGAGACGACGACGACCGAGCGGGCGAGCCCGTCGGGTCCCAGATCGTCTTCGATGAACTCGCGCACCTCGCGACCGCGCTCGCCGACGAGGGCGATCACGGTGACTTCCGCCTCGGTGCCGCGCGCGATCATCGACAGCAGCGAGGACTTGCCCACACCGGAGCCGGCGAAGAGGCCGACACGCTGCCCGCGTCCGACGCTCACGAGCGTGTCGAGCGCGCGTACGCCGAGGGGAAGAGGCGAGTCGATCCGGTCGCGCCCCATGATCGAGGGCGGAGCATGGTCGAGGCTCACGGGGACGGCACCGGTCAGGGGCCCCTTCCCGTCGATCGGGCGCCCCAGCCCGTCGAGGACCCGTCCGAGCAGCGCGGTACCGGTCGGTACACGCAGCGCCCCTCCGCGTGCGCGCGCCGGAGCGCCGACCGTGAGGCCGGCGACGGGGGCGAGCGGCATGCATCGCAGTCCGCCCTCGCCGATAGCGACGACCTCGGCATCGATGCCGTCGAGGGCCACGACGTCGCCGACCGCTCCCTCGAGTCCGCGCACCTGCACACTCAGCCCGCGCACCTGGGAGACCTCGCCGACCCGCTCCGGTCGCACCGCTTCGCGCACCGCGTCCCAGGCGTTCATGCACCGGCCTCGGCGAGGGCGAGGCGGGCGCGCTCGAGCGCACGGGCGACGCGGGCGTCGATGTGCCCGTGGGGCAGGGTCGCGATGGCGTCACCCCGGGCGAGCGTGTCGTCGGCGATGAGCGCGATGCCGGCCGGTTCGGCTGCCGATCCTCGAAGCGTCCGGAGGTCGTCCGGGTGCAGGCGCACCTCGCGGATCTCCGACGGGTCGACACCGCTGACGGCTCGTCGCGCGGCGGCTGCGGCGGAGGCGCCGGCATCGGAGAGCTCCCCGGCGACGATCAGCTCCGCGAGCTCGATCGCGCACCGCAGCACGTGGTCCTGCGCGGCCGTGGTCAGCTCGCGTTCGCGCTCGTTCAGCGACCGAGCGGCGGCGTGGAGCACGGCGACCGCGCGCGCGACCTCTCCGGCTTCGACCGCCTCACGGGCGGCCCATGCCTCCTCCGCCACGCGCTGTGCCGCCTCCGCCTCGGCGCGGCCGGCGCGAAAGCCTTCCGCGTGTCCGTCGGCATAGCCGCGCGTCTTCGCCCTGGCATGCTCCTCTCCGCTCCCGCGTCCGTCGAGACGCGGGAACAGCACCGGCGAGAAGGCGTCAGTAGACATACTCGTCCTCGTCCGCGCGCTGCACGGTGATGTCGCCGGCCGCCTCGAGCGCGCGGATCGTGCGCACGATCTCGGCTCTGGCCTCCTCCACCTGGGACACGCGCACCGGGCCGAGGGTGCGGGCTTCCTCGTCGAGGTTCTCCCTGTTCCGTTCGGAGACGTTGCGCCGGATGAGGTCGGCGATGGGCTGGTGCGCACCCTTCAGCGCGAGGGCGAGCGAGCGGATGTCCATGCCCCGCAGCACGCGCTGCGTGTCGCGGTCGTCGAGCTTGACGATGTCGGCGAAGGTGAACATGCGCGAGCGGATGTCCTCCGCGAGGGCACTGTCCCTGTCCTCGATGCTCGCCAGGAGGGCCTTCTCGACCGTCGCCCCGGAGCGGGCGATGATCTCGACGAGCGGTTCCACACCGCCGAGCACTTCGGGGGTGTCGCGTGCGGCGAACGTCCCGGTCCGCGCCTTGAGCGCATCCGCCACGATCGCGATGGCCTCCTGCGATGCGGTCCCCATCGTCGCGATCGCATGCGCGACATCGGTGCGGGTGGGGTCGGGAAGGGCGGCCAGCACCGCGGCGGCGCGGTCGGTCGGCAGGTGGGCGAGCACCAGGGCGACGGTCTGCGGGAGCTCGCCGTCCAGAAGGGTCGCCAGCTGCGCGGGGTCGGCGGATCCGAGGAACTCGAAGGACGACGTCATCGAGGAGGAACCGACTCTGCCGAGCACGGCGGCGGCACGTTCGGCGCCGAACGTCGCCTCCAGCAGTCCTGCGGCGATGTCGCGGCCGCCACGGGCGGGCGGCAGGTGGCCCGAGGCGATCCGGTGGAACTGTCCGAGAGCCTGCGCGGTGGTCGCCGCATCGAGGTTCTGCAGGTCGATGATCTCGGCGGCGACGGCCTCCGCCTCGGATTCGGAGAGGTGCTTCATCACCTCGATCGCCTGCGCGCGATCGAGGTTCATCAGCACGACCGCCGCCGTCTGCCTGTCGGTCAGTCCGGTCATACCTGCTGCCTGTCGTCGATGAGGGTCCGCAGCAGGTCGGCCGTGCGCTTCGGGTCCTGCCGGGTGAGGGAGTCGATCTCGGCGCGGCGGCGCTCGAGGCTGACCTGCGCGGGTTCCGGGTCGGGCTCCGGCTCCGGGTCGGGAGTCGTCTCGAGGAAGGCGAGCGGAGTGGTCGGCGCCTGGTCGATCGCCGCGGTGGCACCGGCATCGAGGACGGTGAGCGCGGGCGGGCGCTCGCCGAAGAGCTGGTCGAACTCGGTGTCGGCGCTGCTGCGTCGGCGTGCACGGATGATGAGGGCGGCGAGGCCGGCGAGCAGGGGGATGGCGATGGCGGCGGCGATGATGATCGTGTTCAGCAGCGCGGCCTGACGTGCGGCCCCCTCGGCGTCCTTCGCGGCCTGGAGCGCGGCCTGCGCCGCTTCGGAGCTGGTCTGGTTGAACGAGACGAGCTCGACCGCGATCGAGTCTCCGCGTTCGGTGTCGATACCGGCGGCGCTCTCGACGAGGTCGCTCAGCTGAGCGGTGCTCAGGTCACCGCCCGCACCCGCGTCGACCGCGACCGAGACCGACTGGCGCAGCAGCGATCCGGCGGGAGTGGACGTGCTCTGCGTGCTCTTGTTGACGGCGTTGGTCTTCGAGGTCTCGGTGGACTCGGAGGTTCCGTCGCCGTCGGCGGACGGGACGGCGATGTTGTCGGGGCCGAGCACGCCGGCGTTCGAGCTCGAGCCGTTCTGCCGGTCGGTCCTGGTCTGCTCCGTGAGCGGGGGAGCGCCCTCGGCCGGGGTGTAGGTCTCTTCGACGCGCTCGTTGACCGAGTGATCGATCTCGGCGACGACGGTCACCTTGGCGTTGCCGGGCCCGACGACGGTGTCGAGCATCTGCTGCACGTTCGCGGTGACCCGCGCCTCGTAGTCGCTGGCCTGCTGGTCGATGCCGCCGGTGGTTCCGACGCCCGCGGCGGAGAGGGTCTGCCCGCTCTGGTCCACGACGGCGACGTTCTCGGGCTTCATGCCGCTGACCGCGGCAGAGGTCAGGTGCACGATCGCCTCGACCTGCTTCGGCGACAGCGTCGAGCTGCCGGAGGTCTCCACGAAGACGGAGGCGGTGGGATCGACGGTCTCCGAGACGAAGACGCTCTCCTCGGGGATCGCGAGCTGCACCGATGCGGCGGTCACACCCTTGATCGAGGAGATCGTCGCGGCGAGCTCGCCCTCGATGGCCCGCTTGAAGGTCACCGACTGCTGGAACTCGCTCGTCGTGACGCCCATCTTGTCCAGCAGCGAGTATCCGCCGGAGCTGGTGCCGGGGAGCCCCGCCGACGCGGCGGCGAGCCGCTGGTCGTAGACGTCCTTCTCGGGGACGAGGACGGTCGCTCCTCCGTCGGCGAGTTCGTACGGCACCGATGACGACCGCAGCTGTTCGACCACGGCGTTCGCGTCGGAGGCGCTCATGCCGGAGAACAGCGGCGTGTACGTCGGGCGGCTGAGCCAGCTGGAGAGCGCGACGATGCCGAGGGCGAGCACGGCGACGCCGATGATGGCGATCGTGCGCTGGGCGAGCGAGAAGCCCGCGATCACGCGTCCGATGCGCTGGAACACGTTCGTGACGGCCTGGGGCATCAGGCTTGCATCCGCATGATCTCGTTGAACGCGTCGACACCCTTGTTGCGCACGGCGGCGACGAGTTCGAGGGTCACGGATGCGCGCGAGGACGCGATCATCGCGGAGTGGATGTCGTCGAGGTCGCCGGTGACGGCCGCGACTTTGAGCTTGTCGGACTCGGACTGCAGCGAACGCAGCTCGTCGATGGCCCCGGTCACGCTGCTCGCGAAGGCGGTGTCGTCGGCGGCCTTGGTCGTCGCGGGGGCGGGCGGGGCGAGCGTGAAACCGGAGGAGATGGCTTCGATGCCGGGGAGTGAGGCCATCAGCTGCGTCCGATCTGGAGGGCGGATTCGTAGGAGTTGCGTGCGCGGTCGACGATGGCCGCACTCGCCTGGTAGCCGCGCTGGGCGAGGATGAGCTGGCTCATCTGGTCACCCAGGTCGATGTCGGGGTAGCGCACGTAGCCGTCCGCGTCCGCGAGAGGATGGTCGGGCTGATGGACGAGGCGTCCCTGCGCGCTGCCCTGCGCGGTTCCGGCCACGTACACGCCCGGGGACTGATCGCTCGTCTGGGCGAGGATGTACCTGGCGCGGAAGGCCGCCCCGTTGCTGGGGGCGGCGGTGTTGATGTTGGCGATGTTGTCGCTGATGGCGTCGAGCCACTTGCGGTGCACGGTCAGGCCGGTGCCGGCGATGCCGATGGCGTCGAAGGTCATGAGGTCCTCATCGCGGTGCGCATCGACGTGAACGATCCGTTCACGGCCTGCGTCGCGAACTGATAGCGCAGCATCGTGTCGATGCTGGACAGGGTTTCGGTGTCGAGGTTGACGTTGTTGCCGTTCAGGCGCGTGGGCTCGAGCGAGGTGCCGACCGTCGCGCCGACCCGTCCGTCGCCGGCATCGATCGAGCGGGCGAGCGCCTCTTCGAACTGCACGCGCTTGGCGTGATAGTTCGGGGTGTTGATGTTGGCGATGTTGTCGGAGATCGCGCGCTGGCGCTGCGCGAGGCCGTCGAGCGCACTCGTCAGTGCGTTGATGGTCACAGAATCGAACACGAACCGGCTCCCCGTGTGTGGCTGGTATGGCCGATCCATGGCCGAGTCTTGCGAGCCATCCGTGCTCGCCCTGCTCTATCGGCAGGGTCGTCCGCGATGTTAGGAAGCGGTTTCACCCGTCGACGTCGAGGTAGGCGGGCTCTTCGGGACGGCGCGTGCTCGGGATGCGGCTCACGGCGCCGAGATGCCGACGCATGCCGTCGAGGTCGGAACGGGCACGGTCCATCGCTGAGCGCTGGAGGTCGATCACCCGCCGGGCGTGGTCGGCGAGAGAAGGGGGAAGCGGCGTGCGTGGCGGCGTCCATGGGGCGAGGGTGGCCTCGGCGGCGGCACCGGGGGCGGCGTCGAGGATCTGCTCGGCCTCCTGCTCGAGTCGGTCGAGCAGCGAGGTCCACTCTTCCACGCTCACGCCCGCGCCTCGGCCACCGTGCGCGCGGCCTCGTGCCAGGCGTCGCGCAGGGGGGAGATGATCTCGTGGCAGGCGTGCGTGCGCTCGGGATCGCGACCGATGTTGGCCCCGATGAGCGTCTGCGACAGGAACACGTACAGCGAGCGCAGACCCGCACTGCCGTTCCAGTCGTCGGTGAGCGACGAGGACAGTTCCGAGACGATCGCCTGCGCGTGCTGCAGCTGGGCGTTCGCCTCCTCCCAGTCCTCGGCGCGCTGGGCGACCTCTCCGCGTTCGATGTCGAGCAGGAGACGGTCGTAGAGCATCGTGACGAGACGCTCGGGCGGTGCCGACAGCACGGCGTCGTCACGGTAGCGCTGCTGGGCGCGCAGGGCGGCGTTCATGCTCACTTCCCGGAGTTCGAGCTCGAGCCCGGCAGGGCGGCGATCTGGGACGACAGGTACGAGGACTGCGACTGCAGTTGCGACAGCATGACCTCGAGGCGGGCGTAGGTGCGCTCGAGAGTGGACTTGCGCTGCGCGAGGCGGACGTCCCAGCGTTCCATCTGCTCGCCGAGACCCTTCACCTCGCTCTCCTGGCCGGTGATGCGCGTGGTGAGCAGGCCGTCGTACTTGTCGGAGTAGACCTTCGAGGTGTCCTGCACCCGCGAGGCGATGTCGGAGAACAGCCCGGCGACCGCGTCGGGGTCCTTCGCGAGTGCCTCGGCGAACTTCTTCTCGTCGAAGCTGAGCACGCCGTACATGTCGGTCGAGATGCCGATAGACGACGGGGAGACGCCGTTCACGGGGTGCTGCACCGCGTCGGCGAGGGCCGTGCGGAGTCCTCGGACCGCGCTGTCGCCGGTGAAGACGCCCAGTGTGGTCTTGTCGCCCTGCTTGGCGGCGACGGTCGCCTTCGAGCCGTTGTCGATGCGGGTCAGGATGTCCTTGACGGCGGCGATGAAGTCGGCGGACGCCTTGGTGCGTGCCGCGGTGTCGACGGCGACGCCGATGGTGACGGGGGCGGTGGAGACGGCCGAGACGGTCACGTCGACGCCGTCGAACAGGTCGGTGAACGTGTTGCTCGACGACGTCAGCACCTGCTCGGCGCTGGTGCCCGCCCACAGCCGCACCTGCGCATCGGCGCCGACGTCGATGACGGCTGCTCCTGCTTCGGTGGAGATGTCGGAGGCGGTGCCCGCAGCGACCGCCGCGGTGTCTCCGCGGTATGCGCGGAACTGCCCGGCTTCCCCGGAATCGGCGGCGCGCAGCTGGAGACGGTGCATCACGTTGCCGTCGGCGTCGCGCCCGGCGGGGACGGCCGCGGCGACGATGCCGAAGCCCGCTTCGTTCACGGCCCGCGCGACATCCTGCATGGACGAGGAGTCGGCCGTGACCTGCACGCGCTCGCCCTTCGCGTTCTCGAGGGTGATCACGGGCGGGTCGACGGGCCAGCCGTTGGAGGCGGCCGAGACGATGGTGTGGTTCTTGGCGACCTTGTCGACGACGATGTCGGCCGCGAGCGGCGCCGCGCCCTCGCGGGTGGCGACGGTGACCGTGGGAGAGGACGACGTGGTGGTGAAGCGGGCCAGCCCGTCGCGCGTCGCGGCCTTCTCCGCCGCCGTGGCGAGGTTCTGCACGGCGGTGTTCAGTGTCCGCAGCTGGGTGACGATGCCGTTCTTGTCATCCATCTTCGCCTTGAGCAGCGAACGGGGGATGGCCGCGACATCCATCAGCGCCTTGATGACCTCGGTGGTCTTCAGGCCGGAGACGAGGCCGTCGAGCGAGAGGGACATGGTCGCCTTTCCAGGTCGGGAGCGGACAGGGTCCGGGCGCCGGTGGGCGCCCGGACCCTATGGCATGGTTCAGCGCAGGAGCTGGAGCACGCCCTGGTTGGCCTGGTTGGCCTGGGCCAGCATCGCCGTACCTGCCTGGGACAGGATGTTCTTCGACGTGAACTTGACCATCTCGGACGCCATGTCGGTGTCGCGGATACGGCTCTCGGCGGCGGCGAGGTTCTCCGCCGACACGTTGAGGCTGTTGATGGTCGACTCGAAGCGGTTCTGCAGCGCACCGTAGCCGGCACGTGCGGTCGAGACCGCCTGGATCTGCGTGTCGATGCCCGCCAGTGCGGTACCGTACGTCGCCGCGTCCGTCATGGTCGCCGCGAGCGTCTTGATGTCGGCACCGAGGGTGGCGAAGTCGGTCAGGGCGACCGAGATCTGGTCCTCGGCGGCGACGGAGCCCGCACCGACCTGGAACGTCAGCGTGTCGCCACCCGAGAGCAGCTTGATGCCGTTGAAGTTCGTGCTGCCGGCGATCCGGGTGAGCTCATCACCGAGGGTGTTGATCTCCTTCTGGATCGCGTCGCGCGACTTCGCGTTGTTCGAGTCGTTCGCACCCTGAGCGGTCAGGTCGCGAACGCGCTGCAGGATCGAGTGGACCTCGGTCAGGGCGCCTTCCGCGGTCTGGATGACCGAGATGCCGTCCTGGGCGTTGCGTGCCGCGACGTTCAGACCGTTGACCTGCGAACGCAGGCCCTCGGAGATCGCGAGGCCTGCAGCGTCGTCGGCCGCGCGGTTGATGCGGAAGCCGCTGGACAGCTTCTCGAGCGACTTCGACAGGTCGTTCTGGGTGTTGGACAGGTTGCGGTAGGCGTTGAGGGCCGACACGTTCGTGCTGATCTGCATACCCATAAGGGTTCTCCTCCGTGAATGGTGTTGTGCGGGAGACCATCCGTGGTCTCCCGGTCACACCTATCGGCGGAGGGGACGCGGGCGTTAGCCGTGCGTGCGGGAATCGGCTCAGGCGGGTGCCGGATCGCGGAAGACCCCGGCGATCCGGGAACCCGCGACGTCGGCGATCCGTGTGAAGTAGGCATCGCGGGCGCCGGCGGAGACCCGCGTCGTGGTGGTCGGTGCGGTCCCCTCGGCGAAGAACCGATCCAGGGCGTCGCGCAACAACCGGATCGCCTCCGACCGCTGCTGCGACACGGCCGAGTGCGTCACGCCCAGCTCTTCGGCGATCTCCTTGACCGGACGCTCGTCGAAGTAGACGGCCTGCACGATCCGGCGCATCCGTTCGGGAAGGGCGGCGACGGCCTGTTCGAGCACCTCGCGCCGTTCCCCGATCAGAGCGGATTCCTCGGGGAGGGGGATGTCGGCGGCGACGTCCCGGGCCGAGGGGTCGTCGATGGTGGTGAGCGTCCTGGCGGCATCGCCGAGCGCTTCGATGACGACCTCTTTCGGAACGCCCATCGCCGTGGCGACCTCGGTCGCCGTGGCGGTCCGGCCGAGACCGGCGGTCAGGGTCTCGCGGACGGCGACGGTCTCCTTGATGCGTTTGCGGATGCCCCGGGAGGCCCAGTCCATCGAGCGCATCTCGTCGGCGAAGGCGCCGAGGATGCGACGACGGGCATAGGCGCCGAAAGGCACCCCGAGCTCGGGGTCGAAGGCCTCGGCCGCGGTCACGAGCGCGAGCGCTCCGACGGCGGCGAGCTCGTCGCGGGGGATGTGGGTGGCACGGGCATGGGTCTCGGCGGCGAGGTATCCGACCAGAGGGAGGTTGCTCTCGATGAGCAGATTGCGCTCAGCGCGCGACGACATGGGGGATGATCCACCTCTCTGGATGCACTCCGGAAGTTCCGAGGAGATGAACAGATGCACATATCACACTTCTCGTGATCTGTACATGGGGAGAACTGTCCATCGCCGTTCCACATAGTAACGTTAGGCGAGCGCTGGCCGATAGTGACCTTTGGCCGCGTTGTCAGGCGGGGCGATCACTGGGGAAAAGGGGATCATGGGAGCCAACGAACTATCGATACAGCTGTGGCGCGAGCGTGAACTGCTCGAGATGCTGCTCTTCAAACTCGACGAGCAGCAGTTGCTGCTCGCCGCCGGAAGATCCCAATGGATCCAGTTTGCCGCGCGCGAGATCGATCAGGTACTCGACAGGCTGCGTGGCGCGGGGCTCGCCCGCACCGTCGAGGTCGCGACCGTCGCCGAGGAGTGGGGAGCTCCCGACGCGACGACCATCCGCGAACTGATCGCGCACGCCCCCGAAGGCGCATGGCAGGAGGTGTTCGCCGACCACCTGCGCGCGCTCACGAAGCTCGCCGCCGAGGTCGAGCAGATGCGCGACGCCAATGCCGAGCAGC
This sequence comes from Microbacterium sp. TPU 3598, assembly GCF_002356155.1. Lineage (NCBI taxonomy): Bacteria > Bacillati > Actinomycetota > Actinomycetes > Micrococcales > Microbacteriaceae > Microbacterium > Microbacterium sp. TPU 3598. The sequence goes on from NZ_AP017975.1 coordinate 1,020,490, forward strand.
TCAGCGGCGTGCTCCGCGCGACGCAGGAGACCATCGCCGCACTCGGACACGACACCGGCGAGTACACGACCAAGGGTGACCGCGCACGCGACGACGCTGCGCGCATCATCGACACCGAGATGTGACCGAGAGGGGATCATGTCGACCTTCAGTGGACTGAACACGGCGGCCAGCGGATTGGCCGCCGCCCGGCGCGGCATGGACGTGGTCGGGCAGAACATCGCCAACCAGAAGACCGAGGGATACACGCGCCAGCGCGTGACGACCTCCGCGGTCGCCGCGATCGCGCAGACCGGCCGTTTCAGCGTCGGTGCCCTCCCGGGGCACGGCGTGTCCATCGACGGGGTGGCGCGACTGGGTGACGCTCTTCTCGACGCCAGGGTGCGTGACGCCCTCGGTGCCTCGGGGTACTGGTCCACCCGGGCCGTGGCCGCGACCACGATCGAGGCATCGCTGGCCGAGCCGACCGCGAACGGACTCGCGGCGCGGCTGTCGAAGTTCTGGTCCGGCTGGCAGGATCTCGCGAACACCCCGGATTCGGGTGCGGCGGCATCGAGCATCCTCGAATCGGCGAAGGAGCTCGCCTCGCACATCGCCGGCGGGTATCGCAACGTCGCCACGCAATGGAGCAACGCCCGCGACTCCGCCGATCGCACGGTCTCGCAGGTGAATGCGACCGCCGACCAGATCGCGGTGCTCAACGACGAGATCCGCGACGCGCTCGCCTCCGGTCGCTCGGCGAACGAGCTGATGGATCAGCGCAGCGTCCTCGCGCAGAACGTGGCGAGGATGTCCGGGGCAGCGGCCACGATCGAGGCCGACGGCACGATGACGGTCCGCCTCGGGGGCAACGCACTGGTCTCGGGTTCCGACGCCCGCCATCTCGTGTTGACGGGCCCGGCCTCGATCGACTCCGGTCAGCGCTTCAGCCTTTCCTGGGCGTCCGCGCCCGATCTCCCCGTGTCGATCGACGGCGGCGAGCTCGGCGCCTCGCTCTCGGTTCTGGCACCCGCGGCCGACGGCGGCATGCTCGCCGGACTCGCGGCGACCTACGACACTGTGGCGACGGCCCTCGCCGACGCGATGAACGCGCAGCACCGGGCGGGCGTCACCTCCACGGGCCAGGCCGGCGGCGACTTCTTCACCCTCCCCGCCACCGGATCCGCAGCGCTCGGCCTGAAGGTCGCGGTCGGATCCGCCTCCGAACTGGCGCTCGCCGCCCCGGGGTCGGGGGCGTTGGACGCGACGAACGCCGACCTGATCTCCCAGATCGGCCGGCGCGCCGGCTCTCCCGATGCGATCTGGTCCGATCAGGTCACCCGGTTCGGCGTCGCGACGGCCGCCGACGTGCAGCGCGCCAAGCTCTCCGATTCCGCTGCGGTCGCCGCGGTCGGCGCACAGCAGTCGGTCGCGGCTGTCGACGGCGACGAGGAGACGATCAGCCTGCTCACCTACCAGACCGCCTACCAGGCCGCAGCCCGCGTGATGACCGCGGTGGATGAGGCGCTCGACGTGCTCATCAACCGCACGGGTCTCGTCGGACGCTGAGCAAAGGAGCACCGTGATCTCTCGAGTGACGTCATCCGCGATGACGCAGACGGCCATGCGCCAGCTGCAGTCCAACCTCTCCGAGCTGGCGCGTCTGCAGGAGCAGGCGACGTCCCAGCGCGCGTTCGCCGCCCCATCCGACGATCCGGCAGCCGCGGCAGCCGCACTCGCACTGCATGCCGAGCAGCGGCGCACCGAGCAGTATGCCCGCAACATCGACGACGGCCTGGCATGGGTCACCGCCGCCGACACGGCCATCACCGCGAGCACGGCCCTGCTGGGGCGCGTCCGCGACCTCACCGCCCAGGGAGCGAACGACGGTGCGCTCGACGCCACCGCCAAGGAGGCCCTCGCCGTCGAGCTCGAGGGCATCCGCAAAGAGCTCCTCTCCCAGGCCAACACCCGGCTGCTCGGACGCTCCGTGTTCGCCGGTACCTCCGACACCGCGGCCTTCGCTGCCGATTACAGTCACAGCGGGGTGCCCGGAGCCGAGGTCACCCGACGGGTGTCGGACGCGGCATCCGTCCGCGTCGACACCGACGGCGCCGCCGTGTACGGCACCGGAGACGACTCGGTCTTCGCCCTCGTCGACAAGATCGTCGCCGACCTCCGATCCGGCACGAACGTCGGTCCCCGTCTCGGCGAGATCGACGGTCGCCGTACGGCCATGCTCGCGGTGCAGGGCTCCGTGGGCACCAGACAGGCTCAGATCGAACGCGCCAAGGAGGCGGCAGTGCAGAATTCCGTGTCCCTCGAGTCCCGCAGGACGGCGGTGGAGGACGTCGATTCGATCGAGGTGCTCGTGCGCCTGCAGGCACAGGAGCTCGTGTACCGCTCGGCGCTCGCCGTGAATGCGCGCGTCCTCCAGCCCTCGCTCATGGACTTCCTCCGATGACCGCCGCACTGACCTTCCTCGCCCCGCCGCCGGGACTCGCCCCCCACGTCGAATTCGCGCTCGCACCCGTCGACGGATCCGACGGGCTCTTCTCGATGCGCGCCGTCGACGACTCCGCCTTGCGCCTCTACCTCGTCGATCCCCGGAGCGTTCTGAGCGAGTACGCGCCGATCCTGACCGACGAGCAGGCGGAGGGGCTTGCGCTGGGATCGCCGGATGACGCGCTGATCCTCGTGGTCGCCCATCCGTCCGCTGAGGGGGTGAGCGTGAATCTCCTCGCCCCGGTGATCGTCAACCGGACGACGGGAGCCGCATCGCAGGTGATCCTCGAGGATCAGGACTACCCGCTGCGCGCCCCGCTCGGCTGACCCCGGACCTGGGCTCGCGTCGGCCGCTCTCCTCAGGGGACGGCGGCTAATCTGGAGTCGTGATCCTTGCCGTCGATACTTCCCTGGGCACGGCTGTCGCCCTCATCGATGCCGACGGGACGCGACGCGCCGAAGCCGGTGCCGTCGACCCGCTCGGCCATGCCGAGGTCATCGGCGACCTCCTCGTCCGTGCTCTCCACGAGGCGGGCGATGCCCAGATCACCCACGTGGTCGCGGGCATGGGACCCGGTCCCTTCACCGGGCTGCGCATCGGCATCGCCGCAGCGCGCACCTTCGCCCTCGGGCGCGGACTGCCGGTGATCCCCGTCCCCAGCCATCTCGCGGCAGCACTCACCGCTCTCGAGACCGACGCCGTGACCGCGCCGTTCGCGATCGTGACGGACGCCCGCCGCCGCGAGGTCGCGATCACCGTGTTCCACGGCCTCGACGACGACGGCATCCCGGTGACCGTCTCCGACACCGTGCTCGTGCGGGCCACAGAGGCCGACGCGTACCTCGACGGCATCCGACGTATCGATGTGGCGACGCTCTCCGGGACGGATCTGGCGCGGGTCGGCGCACGCGCGCTCGCGGCCGGTCGCACCCTCGCCGGCGACGAGCCCCTCTACATGCGTCACCCCGACGTCACGCTCCCCGGCGCCCCGAAGAAGGTGGGCACATGACGCTTCGCCACGCCACCGTCGAAGACCTCGACGCGATCATGGCGATCGAGAACCGGTCGTTCCCGTCGGACGCCTGGAGCTCGGAGACCATGGCCGCCGAGCTGGCGAGCCCGCACGGACGGTACCTGGTCGACGAGCATGAGGGGGCGGTGGTCGGGTACGGCGGGGTGCGCGCCCTGCAGGGAAGCGCCGACGCCGACGTCCAGACCATCGCGTTGCTCGCCGAGTACCGCGGCCAGGGGCGGGGCAGGACGCTGCTGCGGGCGCTGCTCGCGGCGGCCTCGGAGCGTGGTGCGCGCGAGATCTTCCTCGAGGTGAGGGCCGACAACCCCTCTGCCGAGGGGCTCTACCGGGCCGAGGGTTTCGAAGAGATCGCCCGCCGCCCGCATTACTATCAGCCCGACGACGTCGATGCGATCGTGATGCGTCGAGAACTGCCAGGTCACCCGGTGCCGGGCACCACGGCCGAGGAGGCGAAGTCATGAGCGAACCGCTGGTCCTCGGCATCGAGACGAGCTGCGACGAGACGGGCATCGGCATCGTGCGCGGACGTACCCTGCTCTCGAACACCATCGCCTCGAGCATGGACGAGCACGCGCGATACGGCGGCGTCGTGCCCGAGGTCGCCGCCCGAGCGCACCTCGAGGCGCTGCAGCCGGCGATCGATGCGGCACTCGCCGAGGCCGATGTGCGCCTGGACGACCTCGACGCGGTCGCCGTCACGAGCGGCCCTGGGCTCGCCGGGGCCCTGATGGTCGGCGTCGGCGCGGCGAAGGGCCTGGCGGTCTCGCTCGACAAGCCCCTGTACGCGGTGAACCATCTGGTCGGGCACATCGCCGCCGACATCCTCACCGCCGACTCCGCTCCGCTCGAATATCCGACCGTCGCGCTGCTCGTGTCCGGTGGACACACCTCGCTGCTGCATGTGCGCGACCTCACCACCGACGTCGAGCTGCTGGGGGAGACGATGGACGACGCGGCGGGAGAGGCCTTCGACAAGGTCGCCCGCCTGCTCTCGCTGCCGTATCCCGGCGGACCGGAGATCGACCGCGCAGCGGCCGACGGCGACCCGAACGCGATCCGGTTCCCCCGCGGGCTGTCCCGTGCCTCCGACCTGGCGAAGCACCGCTACGACTTCTCGTTCTCGGGGCTGAAGACCGCGGTGGCCCGTTGGGTCGAGCGCTGTGAAGCCGAGGGGGTCGACGTCCCGGTCGCCGATGTCGCTGCGAGCTTCCGGGAAGCGGTGGTGGACGTTCTGGTCACGAAGGCGCTGGCCGCCTGCGCCGACCTCGGTGTGCCGCGGCTGCTGCTCGGAGGCGGCGTGATCGCCAACCGGCGTCTGCGTGAGGTCGCTCTGGAACGGGCCGGAGCCGCGGGGGTCACGGTGCGCATTCCGCCACTGTCCTTGTGCACCGACAATGGCGCGATGATCGCGGCGCTCGCCGCCGAGCTGATCTCGTCCGGCCGCCGTCCGTCCACCCTGGACTTCGGTGCGGACTCGACGCTTCCCGTGACCGAGATCCAGATCGCGGAGGCGGTGTCGGCATGAGCGACGTTTCCGGCTCTCCCGAGGCGACACCCTCGACGACGCCGGCGGCGCGCATCGAACGTCCCAGCGGCGAGGTCGAGCATCCGGCCGGGAACGCTCGTCTGCCCGGCGCCCGCCGTGACGGCTACACCAAGATGCCGACCGGGCCTGTCGGCATCGAACCGGTCGTCGCGACCGGTCCGGACATCGATGCGCCCGATGACACGGAGTGGGAGCCGTCGACGGGATCCGTGCCGATCGACGACACCCGTCTCGCTCCCTGGGCGCTGTTGGCCGCGATCGTGGCTCTCGGGGCATCGTTCTTCGTCGGCTGGGGTATCCCCGTCGCGGTGGTCTCGGTGATCGCGGCGATCATGTCGCTGCGTCGCCCTGTCGAGAGCCGGGCGATCGCGCGGTGGGCGCTCGTGCTCGGTCTCTGCGCGACGGTCTACAGCCTGGGCTGGCTGGTCTGGGCCGGCATGCAGTTCGAGAGACTCGGCTGACCGGTGCTGGACGCGGCGGAGCTCGAGGAACTGCGCTCCCTGCAGGCGCGGGCTTATGCCCGGGACTCCTCGCTCACGGGCGCCGACGCGGCCAGACTGCGCGAGCTGGAGGAGCGCCGGGTCGCGCGTCCGATCGCGCCGCGCGGCGAGGCGTCACCCGTCGATGCCGTGACCTCCTCCGCGTCGGAGGCGGCTGGACGATCCCCGGTCGATCTCCCGGACACCGGAACCGAGCGCCAGGGCACACATGCCGCCGAGGTATCGGATGCGGAGACGTCGCTTGCGGCGGGGACGGCTGCCGACGACGCAGCCTCGCACGACATCGCCCCGCGCGTCCTCCCACTGCTGCGCGTGCACTGGCGGGCGGCCGCGATCGCCGTCGCGGTGCTGCTGGTCGTCGGTGTGGGATGCGGCTGGATGCTCTTCGGCAGATCCGGCACCGCTTCGGTCGCCCTGACCGCGCAGCAGCAGGAATGGCAGAGCGCCCTGATCGCGGGTGGGCGCTACGATCAGGGATCCCTGCGCGCCCTCGCGGTGGAACAGGGCGCGGTCATCTGGGCGGCGACCAAGGACGACGGAGAGAGCACGTGCCTGCTCGTGGCGACATCCCCGTCGGCCCTGCCCACCTGCGAGCGTACCGAGTCGGTCGAGAGGACGGGGCTCTTCGGCGCGGTCACGCTGGAGTCGAAGGACGAGATCAGACGCGAGCTCAATGTGCAGCTGATGTTCGCCCCCTCCGGGGAGCCCGCCGTCGCCGTCCACACGTCGGAGTACGGTCCCGGCACCACCAACGGGGTCATCTACGAGAACGCCGAGGAGGCGGAGAAGGCGAAGCGGATCGCCGGGCAGGGGTTCGAGATCAACTCGCTCTGGGTCATCGGCTACGACGGAGAGGTGCCGGTGTGGACGGGGATGGAGCTCGAGGGCTTCCAGACCTGCCTGATCTACGACGGCTCGGACGACCGCTTCCCGCGCGTCTGCGCGGATGCACTCACGATGCAGGAGCAGGGTGCCACGCTGGTGCTGAACGTGCTCGACGATGCGAGCGACGAGCTCGTGCGCCTCGAGCTTCCGACCGCGAGCAACGGGAACTCCTCTCTGACGATCAGGCGTGAGGGGGGTGCTGGCCGTGCAGGGGGAGGCTGACGCCGACGAGCTCCGCGCGCTCCGGCGCAGGGCCTACGCCCGCGACGGTGTGGTGACGGATGACGAGCTCCGGCGGTTGCGTGAGCTCGAGGATGCTCGACGATCCGCGATGTCGACGAGCACGCCGACTCCTGCGGAGCCACTCACGGTGAGCATCGGCCCGGAGCGTCCTCTGTCTGAGTCTGAGCCGGTGGATGCGCCTGAGCCTGAGCCTGAGCCTGAGCCTGAGCCTGAGCCTGAGCCGGTGCCGGTGCCGGTGCCTGAGCTTGAGCCTGCGCCTGAGTCTGAGCCGGTGGATGCGCCACGGTCATGGGGCGCGGTTCGCCGTGCCCTTCGGCGCTATCGGTGGGGCGTGTCGGCGCTCGCCGTCCTGCTTCTGGCGCTCGGTACCGCCATCGGTGGGGCCGTTTTCGCGCCACGAGACGGGAGCATCCCGCTCACGGCAGCGCAGCAGGAACGCCGCGAGGTGCTCGCCGCGGCCGACTTCGACCCCGGCTCGATCCGCGCCGTCGCTCGGGACGAAGAGGCCCTGGCGTGGTACGCGACCAAGGACGACGGCAGCATCGTGTGCGTGATCCTCGATGCGGGCGAACAGTCGCAGTCGAACTGTCTGCCGGTCGCCGACACCGGACGCGGCCTGAGCGTGTCGTTTCCCGTGCCGCTCGCCGCGCCGGACGACGACCCGGACGGCGACCCGCGTGGCGTAGGGGGTGTGAACGCCACGATGCTCGTCTCGACGACGGGGGAGCCGATGGTCGTGCTCCAGCACTGGTCGATGCCCTCCACGGCGCCCTCGCAGTTCGCGGGCGACGAGCGCACGCGGGCAGAGGAACTGGTGGATGCGGGGTTCGCGTTCACGATCGAGATCGTGGGTTACTTCCGCACGGCCCCGGTGTGGGTCGGCGACCGTCTCTCTCACGAGGGCGAGATCGAGAAGTGCCTCGTCGTCGACGCCGTCGATCTGACGGCGTGCGCATCTCTCGACGCGGCAGCGGAATCCGGGATCGAAGCGCGGATCGATGACGTCGACGGGGCTTCCGGCGGGGTCGTCGGCTCCTCGGTGCTCGAGGCGCGGTTCACGAGGTGGCAGACGCCCTATCTGACCATCACCGACGCGCCGGTGACCGGCGCGGAGCCGGGGGATACCGTCCGGGTCGACGCGCCTCCCGGCGACCCCATCGTGGTCGAGCCGCCGGGTCGCGACGCGGAGCGTTGAGCGGGGGTCAGTTCGCTGCGGGCACCCGGTCGGCGAGGATCGCGCGGCGCTGATCGCCGATGCGGGCCAGGATGAGTGTCGCCTCCTGGTCCCCACGCAGCGTGAGCTTCTTGCGGAAAGCGGCGGGATCCACGTCGACTCCGCGCTTCTTGATCTCCAGACGCCCGATGCCCTGCGCCTGCAGGGCGGCGTTGATCGCCTTGGGGTGGGCCGGGAGGGTCTCGCGCACCCGGAAGGACTGCACGAAAGGACTCGTCAACGCCGCGTCGGAGGTCAGATAGGCGATGTGCTCGTCGAGCATCCCCGCCTCCAGGCTCCGGGCGACCTCGCCGATCAGCCGCGCACGGATCACGGCGCCGTCCGGTTCGTGCACGAACGCGCCGAGCTCGCGCACGGGTTCATCGGGGGCGTCCGCCGGCGCCGTCAGCTCGTGCGAGCGCTCGTCGCGGATCACGAGGGCCGCACGCCGCACCCCTTCCCGGGCGAGCGCGCCGCTCCAGACGACCAGTTCGACCACGCTGCCGTCGGCGCTGACCCACTGTGCCTCGGCGTCGTCCGGCAGGGCGTCGCGGTCGTGCGCCGGTCCGAGCTTGATACCGGTCGGATGGTGAGCCGCCACCTCGAATGCCCAGTCCAGCGAGGGGGAGTAGTCGTCGGCCGAGACGCGTCGGGTCTCGCTGTGACCCGAAGTGCGTCTGGCCGGGTCCATCCAGACCGCGCTCCCCGGGTCCAGCGACGAGAAGGCGTCTTCGGCCGTGCGATGGTCGACGACCGCGCTGTCGCCGAACGGGGCCAGGTTGTAGGCGGCGATCGCCGAGGTCACCTCGTCGGCGTCGACGGCGCGCACATCGAGTCCGGCGCCGGCGAAGGCCAGGGCGTCACCGCCGATTCCGCAGCCGAGGTCGGCGACACGGGTGAAACCGGCGTGACGGATCCGCTGCGCATGCCGGGCTGCGACGCCCAGCCTCGTCGCCTGCTCCAGCCCCGCGCGGGTGAACAGCATGCGTGCGGCGAAGGGCCCGAACTTCGCGGTGGCCCTGGAGCGCAGGCGGGCCTGGCCGACGACGGCGGAGACCAGCTCGGGGGAGTGGTCGCCCGCGCGCAGCCGCGAGACGGTGCGGGCGACATCGGCGGTCGATTCGATGGGCCCGACCGCGTCGAGCAGTTCGAGACCGGCGGGGGTCAGCAGGGCGCGCAGCTCGGACATCTCCACCCGCTCAGCCTAATTGCCCGTGCGAGTCGTCGAACTGCGGCGCGCACTGGCACTCGCATTGCGTGAGTGCCAGCCGAGCGCCTAGACTGGATTAGCACTCTCGGGTTGAGAGTGCGAACAAGTCTTTCGTGTCAGCGTCAAGAAAGAAGAGGTAGACCGTGTCGGTTTCCATCAAGCCGCTCGAGGACCGCATCGTCATCAAGCAGGTCGAGGCCGAGCAGACCACCGCGAGTGGCCTGGTCATCCCCGACACCGCCAAGGAGAAGCCCCAGGAGGGCGAGGTCGTGGCGGTCGGCCCCGGCCGCATCGACGACAACGGCAACCGTGTTCCGCTCGACGTCGCCGTCGGCGACCGCGTGCTCTACAGCAAGTACGGCGGCACCGAGGTGAAGTTCGGCGCAGACGAGTTCCTCGTCCTGTCGGCCCGCGACGTCCTGGCGGTCGTCGTCCGCTGATCTGCGGAACCTGATTCCCGTCTCTCCTGAGGGGCGGGCAAGGTCATCGAAGGGGCCCGGATGCGTATCGCATCCGGGCCCCTTCTGCATCCGCCAGCGAGCGTCCGATTCCTGCCGAACTGCGATCGACGGGCCGGCGGCGCCGTTCGCGACGCCGCCGCGGGCATAGGGTTGTGCGGTGCCACCACAGACCACCCGCGCCGCGCAGACCGCCGGCGTCGCCTACGCCGGTGGGGCCTACCTCCTCTGGGGTGTGCTTCCCCTCTACTTCCTCCTCCTGGTTCCGACGGGGCCGTGGGAGGTCGTCGCCTGGCGCGTCCTGCTGTCGTTCGTCTTCTGCCTCCTGCTGCTCACGGTCATGCGCGGCTGGGCGGCGTTCGGCGTCATCATCCGGCAACCCCGGCTGCTGGGCTGGACGGCGCTCGCGGGGCTGCTGATCTACGTCAACTGGCAGGTGTTCCTGATCGGAACCCTCAGCGGCAACGTCGTCGAGACGAGTCTGGGCTACTTCATCAACCCGATCACGACCGTCCTGCTCGGCGTCTTCGTGCTGAAGGAGCGCATCCGCCGATTGCAGTGGGCGGCGATCGGCATCGCCGCGATCGCCGTCGTCGTGATCGTCGTCGCCTACGGGGAGCTCCCGTGGATCGCGCTGTCACTCACCGCGTCCTTCGGGGTCTACGGACTCATCAAGAAGAAGATCGGCCCTGCCGTCGATGCGGTCAGCGGTCTGACGCTGGAGTCGTTCTGGCTGATCCCCATCGCGGTGATGCAGCTGATCGTCGTCGCACAGACCACGGGGATCACGATGGGGGCGAACGGTTGGGCGCATGCGCTGCTGCTGGCCTTCGCCGGTGTCGCCACGGCCGTCCCGCTGCTGCTCTTCGCCGCGGGGACCCGACGCATCAACCTCACCGTGATCGGCATGATCCAGTTCATCACCCCCGTGATGCAGTTCCTCATCGGCGTCCTGGTGCTGCATGAGCCGATGCCGGCCGAACGCTGGGCGGGCTTCATCATCGTGTGGATCGCGATCGGCGTCTTCATCGTCGACCTGCTGCTCGCCGCGCGTCGGGGGCGCAGGATTCCCCGGGCCGAACCCGCCTGATCCCCGGATTCATCCGCCGAGGGACCGGGTGTCGGATCGTTAACGCACCGAGATACTTGCGACCCCTGTGCGCGGGACTCACGCCCTAGTGTTAGAGCACCCGATTGTGGCCACAATCCACGTTCAGTTACGCAAGGGAGCATCATGAACGCATTGAAGGGCTCGCGCACAGCGAAGGTCTTCGCCGGGATCGCACTGATCAGTGCATCCGCCATTGTCATCGCCGGCTGCAGCAGCACTCCGAGCTCGGAGAGCGGCGGCAGCGACAAGCCCGCCGCCGATCTGACGCTCAAGCTCGGTTCGCTGCTTCCGCAGACGGGTTCGCTGGCGTTCCTCGGCCCGCCCATGGAGTCCGGTGTCGGGCTCGCCGTCCAGGAGGTCAACGACGCCGCCGCCGGCGTCACGATCGACCTGACGGCCGAAGACGAGGGCGACACCGACACCAAGGCCTACGAGACGTCGATCACCAAGCTGCAGGGCGCGGGCGTCTCCGCCATCGTCGGCGCCGCGGCGTCGGGCGTCTCCAAGCTCATCCTCGACGGCAACGTGAGCGCAGGCATCCTGCAGATCTCGGCGTCGAACACGTCGCCCGACTTCACCACGTGGGATGACAACGGCCTGTACTTCCGCACCGCCCCCAGTGACCTGCTGCAGGGCGAGGTGCTCGGCAACCTGATCGCCGAGGACGGCGCGAAGACGCTCGGCATCATCTACCAGAACGACGCGTACGGCACCGGCCTCAACGACGCCATCACGAAGACGTTCGAGAGCACCGGCGGCGAGGTCGTCGAGTCGGTCTCGTTCAACGTGGGCGACGCGCAGTTCGACGCGCAGGTCGAGTCGATCAAGGCGCAGAACCCCGACGCGGTCGCGATCGTGTCGTTCGACCAGTTCAAGACCATCGCACCGCTGCTGGTGAACGCCGGCATCTCGGCCGACAAGTTCTACATGGTCGACGGCAACCTGTCCGACTACGGCACGGAGATCCCGGTCTCGCTCGAGGGCGCGCAGGGAACCAAGGCCGGTCCTGCGCTCGCGGACGACTTCACCTCGCGTCTGCAGGACTACTGGACCGGCGAGGGCAACCCCGAGGTCAAGGACTTCACCTACGCGGCTGAGGCGTACGACGCCGTCATCCTCGTGGCTCTGGCGTCGCTGGCGGCGGGCTCCACCGAGGGCGCGGACATCGCGGCCAAGATGCAGGAGGTCTCGGGCGGTTCCGGCGACGGCAAGAAGTGCACCAGCTTCGCCGAGTGCGCCAAGATCATCAACGACGGCGGCACGGCCGACTACGACGGCTACTCCGGCGACATCACCTTCGATGAGGCCGGCGACCCGCAGGGCGCATCGATCGGCATCTACAAGTACGGTGCCGACAACATGATCACCCGCACCAACTGATCAGACGATCACATGACGAAGGCCCCGGATCCGATCCGGGGCCTTTGTCGTGTGATGTCCTGTCGTGGTGTCGCCGCGTCGGCGTCGGCGGTTCAGGCCGCGTCGGTGCCGAGCGTTCCGAGGTAGAGACCGATCACCTTCGGGTCGTTCAGCAGATCCCGCCCGGTGCCCTCGTGGGCATCCTTGCCCTGATCGAGCACATACCCGCGGTCGCAGATCTGCAGGCAGCGTCGGGCGTTCTGCTCCACCATGATCGTCGTGACGCCGGCCTTGTTGATGTCGGACACCCGGATGAACGCGTCATCCTGACGCACGGGGGAGAGGCCGGCCGACGGCTCGTCGAGCAGCAGCACCGACGGATCCATCATCAGCGCGCGCGACATCGCGACCATCTGCCGCTCGCCGCCGGAGAGGGAGCCTGCGCGCTGCTTGAGCCGCTTTCCCAGTTCGGCGAAGATGCCGGTCACGAATTCGAGCCGCTCCGTGTAGATCTTGGGGTTCTGGTAGAGCCCCATCTGCAGGTTCTCCTCGATCGAGAGAGAGGGGAAGACGTTGTTCGTCTGCGGCACGAAGGCGACTCCGCGCCGGACGAGCTTGTCAGCCTTCAGGCCCACGATGCTCTCGCCCTTCACCGTGATGTCGCCGCTGCGCACGTTCACCAGACCGAAGATGGCCTTCAGCAGGGTCGACTTGCCGGCGCCGTTCGGGCCGATAATCCCGATCAGTTCCCCCTGGCGGGCGATGAGGTTCGCACCGTTGAGGATGTTCACTCCGGGGAGGTACCCGGCATGGACATCGGTCAGCTCGACGACGACGTCGTCCTGCGGTATGGCCTGCGGTGCGTTCGTCGGCGTCTCCGCGCTCATGCGCTGCCCTTCCCCTCGGTCCCGGAGACCGGATCGCTCGCTTCGAGCTCGGCCTCCGCTTCTGCTTCGATCTTCTCGCGGAGTCTGATCGCCGCGGCGTCCTCGAGCACGGGGATGCGCCCGGTGACCGCTCCCAGGTCGAGGTCCTGATGCGCACCGAGGTAGGCATCGACGACCGCCGGGTTCTCCATGACCTCGTCGGGAGGCCCTTCCGCGACGACGCGGCCCTCGGCCATCACGATCACCCAGTCCGCGATGTGGCGGACCATGTGCATGTCGTGCTCGACGAAGAGCACGGTCATCCCCTGCTCCTTCAAGTCGAGGATGTGGTCGAGGAGCGACTGTGTGAGGGCGGGATTGACGCCGGCCATCGGCTCGTCGAGCATCACCAGCGTCGGATCGCTCATCAGCGCTCTGGCCATCTCGAGGAGCTTGCGCTGACCTCCCGAGAGCGATGCGGCGAAGTCCTTCTCCTTGGCGTCGAGCTTGAAGCGTGTCAGCAGTTCCCGCGCCTTGCCCTCGATCTCGGTGTCCTGCGCGCGCCAGAGGAAGGGGAACAGGCTCGACCAGAAGCCCTCGCCGCGCTGATGCGGAGCGCCGAGCTTCATGTTCTCGAGGACGGTCAGCAGCGAGAGCGACTTGGTCAGCTGGAACGTGCGCACCTGCCCCATCCTGGCCACCTTGAACGACGGCACTCCGGAGAGGCTGGTGCCGTCGAACGACCAGGTGCCGCTGTTGGGCTTGTCGAATCCGCAGAGCAGGTTGAAGAGCGTCGTCTTGCCCGCGCCGTTCGGGCCGATCAGAGCGGTGATTGCGCCACGGGGCACTTCGAGGTGATCGACGTCGACGGCGGTCAGGCCACCGAAACGACGCTGGACCGCGTCGACGACGAGGATCGGATCCACCTTGGCGACGCCGGGCTTGACCTCTCCCTTGGTCAGGCCGGTCGTCTTCGGGCGGCGGATGCTCCCCGTGGACGGCGCAGCCGTCGCGGCGTCATCGCCGGGGCCGGGGACCTGTTCGGGGGTCAGTTCATTTGACAAAGGTCATCTCCCTCTTGTCGCCGAGGATGCCCTGGGGGCGGAAGATCACGAGCAGCATGAGCGCGATGCCGACGAAGACGAACACCAGCGTCGATGCCTGGCTGTCGGACATCGGCAGCAGCCCTGCTTTCGCCATCGAGGGGAGCAGGTTGGCCATGAAGGCGAACACCACCCAGAACAGCACCGCACCCAGCGTGGGCCCGAACACCGTGGCCGCGCCGCCGAGAAGGAGGATGGTCCACAGGAAGAACGTCAGCGACGTCGAGTAGCTGCCGGGGACGACCGCGGAGGGGAGCACGAAGATGATCCCGCCCGCGGCGCCGATCACACCACCCACCACGAGCGCCTGCATCTTGTAGGCGAAGACGTTCTTGCCGAGCGACCGCACCGCGTCCTCGTCCTCGCGGATGCCCTTGAGTACACGACCCCACGGGCTGCGCATCAACGCCCACACCAGGAGGATGGCGACCGCCAGGACGATCACGCCGAAGACGCGGTTCCAGAGATCGTTCGCGCTGTACATCCAGGGGCCGAACCCGTAGGTGCCCGTGGGGATGGGGTTCGCATCGCGGAATCCGCCGTTGTACTGCGCGAGGCCGTCGGCGCTGTTGGTCCATTCGTCGAACAGCTGCGTCGTGAACAGGAGGCGGACGATCTCACCCGCCGCGATCGTCGCGATCGCGAGATAGTCGGCACGCAGGCGCAGCGTCGGGATGCCCAGGAGGACGGCGAAGAACGCGCCGCCGAGCAGACCGATGAGCATGCCGATCCACCAGGGCAGGCCGAAGCTCAGCACCGAGATGGCGTAGCCGTAGCCGCCGATGGCCATGAAGGCGGCCATGCCGAAGTTGAGCAGACCCGCGTATCCGAAGTGCACGGCGAGGCCGGTCGCCGCGAGGGCGTAGGCGATCGTGACCGGGCTGAACAGGTAGACGGCCGTGTTCGAGAAGATGCTTCCGAAGTCCATGGTGATCAGCCCAGCCTTTCCCTGCGTCCGAGCAGACCCTGCGGTCTCACGAGGAGGATGACGATGAGCACCACGAGGGCGCTCGCATACTTCAGGTCCGACGGGATCCAGAGGGTCGAGACCTCGACCGCGATGCCGACGATGAGGGAGCCGACGAGGGCGCCGAACGCCGTGCCGAGACCGCCCAGCGTGATGGCGGCGAAGATCAGCAGCAGCATCTGCATGCCCATGTCCCACTTCACACCCGGGCGGAAGTAGGCCCAGAGGATGCCGGAGATCGCGGCCAGTGTTCCGGAGAGGATCCAGACATAGCGGATGACCCTGTCGACGTCGATGCCGGAGGCGGCGGCGAGCTGGGGGTTGTCGGAGATCGCTCGCGTCGCCTTGCCGATCCGCGTGCGTGTCAGGAAGAACGCCACCGCCAGGATCACGACGATGCTCACGCCCATCGCGATCATGTCGATGTAGGACAGCGAGATCGGACCGAACTGGATCGGCGTGGGGCTGGCGCCGGGGAGCTGGTACGTGCCTCCGCCGATGATGAACTGGAATGCGTAGCGGAGGGCCAGGGAGAGTCCGATGCTCACGATCATGAGCTGGACGACACCGAGCCCACGTCGCCGCAGCGGACGCCAGATCCCCGCATCCAGCGCCCAGCCGAACAGGCCGCCGCCGATGACGGCCGCGGCGATGCCGAGCCAGAGCGGGAGATGCCAGAACGTGGTCGTGACCAGGGCGACGAGACCGCCCCACGTCACCATCTCCGCGTGCGCGAAGTTCGACAACCGGGTGGTGCCGTAGATGAGCGCGGCACCCATCGAGGCGAGTGCGAGCAGGAGACCGAAGTTCAGTCCGCCGACCAGTCGCGAGAGCAGCTGGTCGATGAAGGAGACCGTGACCCGCTGGCCCTCGCCGAGGAACAGATTCATGATCTTGGTCCCGGTGAGACCGAACTCGACCTCGAAGGAGGCTGTCGTCCCCGCGATCGGCTGCGTTCCCTCCGGCAACTGGGTCGCGTCGACGATCACGCCCTCGGGCAGGGTCGACTCATCGACCGTCAGGGTGTACTTCTCCTTCTCGGGCACGTAGAGACGCCATTTGCCTTCGGCGTCGGTCTCGGTCTCACCCTTGAAGCCCTTGCCTTCGATGGACATGACGACGCCTTCGACAGGTTGATCGTCGAAGGTGACGACACCGGCGAAGTAGAACTCCGTGACCTCCTGCCCGTCGTCCGTCGTCTCGGCCGAAGCCGATGAGGGGGGTAGGAACACGAACGCGGTGAGCGCCATGAGGATAGCGAGCAGCGCGACCACCCAGGGGCGCTTTCGCTGCACGGCGATTGTTGTGGGTCCCACGCAACCTCCACTTTGAGTGCTGTGTCTCCGCGGTGTCGGGTCGACCGCGGGGATGGACGACGCACTTGAGCGTAATGCGCGATCGGCGATTCGCCTACGGTCCCTGCCAACAGTCCGGTAACGACGGGGCTCTGGGAATGTTCTCGGGCGTGTCTCGCTTAGAATCTTCATACGGGCCGCGGCCCCGCACCGGCCGACGTCGACCACCCCCTCGCACTCGGACATGCGCGACTCGCGCAGAAGGAGAATCCATGGAACAGCACGATCCCTTCGGCTTCGTCGGACTGACGTACGATGACGTGCTGCTGCTCCCCGGGCACACCGACGTGATCCCCAGCGAGGCCGACACCTCGTCGCGGATCACGCGCCGCATCTCGGTCGCCACCCCGCTGCTGTCGAGCGCGATGGACACGGTCACCGAATCCCGCATGGCGATCGCCATGGCCCGTGAGGGCGGCATCGGCATCCTGCACCGCAACCTCTCCATCGCCGACCAGGCCGCGCACGTCGACCGCGTCAAGCGCAGCGAGTCGGGCATGATCACCGACCCCATCACGACGACGCAGGATGCGACCGTCGAAGAAGTCGACAACCTCTGCGCGAAGTACCGCATCTCCGGTCTTCCGGTCGTCGACGACGAAGGAAAGCTGGTCGGCATCATCACGAACCGCGACATGCGGTTCGTCTCGGGCTTCGAGCGTCAGACCACCTTCGTCAAGGACGTCATGACGCGGGAGAACCTCGTGACCGCTCCCGTCGGCGTCGCCGCGGGCGAGGTCATCGCGCTGTTCGCCAAGCACCGTGTCGAGAAGCTGCCGCTCATCGACGGCGACGGCAAGCTCGCCGGCCTCATCACCATCAAGGACTTCGACAAGAGCGAGAAGTACCCGCTCGCCACCAAGGACGACCAGGGCCGCCTGCGCGTCGGTGCCGCCATCGGCTTCTTCGGCGATGCCTGGGAGCGTGCGGAGGCGCTGCGCGACGCCGGTGTCGACGTGCTCGTGGTCGACACCGCCAACGGGCAGTCGCAGGGCGTCATCGACCTCGTCCGCCGTCTCAAGGCCGACACCTCGTTCGAGCACATCGACATCATCGGCGGCAACGTCGCGACCCGCGAGGGCGCCCAAGCACTGGTCGACGCGGGCGTCGACGCCGTCAAGGTCGGTGTCGGTCCCGGGTCCATCTGCACCACGCGCGTCGTCGCCGGTGTGGGCGTCCCCCAGGTCACCGCGGTCTACGAGGCGTCGCTCGCCGCGCGTCCCGCGGGGGTTCCGGTGATCGCCGACGGCGGACTGCAGTACTCGGGTGACATCGCCAAGGCCCTGGTCGCCGGTGCCGACGCCGTGATGCTCGGCTCGCTCCTGGCCGGAACCGACGAGTCCCCGGGCGAGATCGTCTTCCAGTCCGGCAAGCAGTTCAAGCAGTACCGCGGCATGGGCTCGCTGGGCGCCATGCAGACCCGTGGCAAGCAGACCTCGTACTCCAAGGACCGCTACTTCCAGGCCGACGTCCCCAGCGACGACAAGCTGATCCCCGAGGGCATCGAGGGGCAGGTGCCGTACCGCGGTCCGCTCTCCGCCGTGGCCTATCAGCTGGTCGGCGGACTGCGTCAGTCGATGTTCTACGTCGGCGCGCGCACCATCGAAGAGCTCAAGACGCGTGGCAAGTTCGTGCGCATCACCTCGGCGGGGCTCAAGGAGTCGCACCCGCACGACGTGCAGATCGTGGTCGAGGCGCCGAACTACAAGAAGTAGCCGCCACAGACGACGAGAGGGACCGGATGCGTGTCGCATCCGGTCCCTCTCGTCTTCTCGTCGGGGGTGGCTCAGCCGCACCGGTAGGTGACGCCGTCGACCTCCCATACGCCGGTGCCCAGCTCGGCACACATGCCGATGAGGCCGGCGATGACCGTCGCGAACAGGATGATCCCGATGATGCCGGCGATGGTCAGGATCGCGCCGATGATGATGCCGGCGATCGCGAGTCCCTTCGGCTGCCCCGCCTTGCCGAGCTTCACGACGGCGACGATGCTCAGGATGAGGCCGATCGGTGCAGCCACGAACGCGAGGACGAGGCCGACGATGGACAGCACGCGTCCAGGAGGGGTCGGTTCCGGCTGCGGATACGCGGGTGCTGCGGGAGCCGGGTATCCGGAGGCGGGTGCCGCGCCCGGAGCGGTATCCCAGGTCGGTGCCGAGGCGGGCGGAGGCGGAGTGGGGGCGGCTGCGGGCGGCGGCACCGGGTTCGAGGAGTCGGGCGCTGGCGGTTCGGGGAACGGGGGGTTGGTCATGTGCTTTCCTGTCGACGAGGCGGGAGGGAACGCACGGGCGGCCCCGGTTGCCCCCGAGCGTAGCGACCGCCCCACGACCGCACCATCCCCTCCGCGCCGTGGACCTCCGGTCGGCCTCTTCCGTCTGCGTGCGGGGCGGCGTAGCGTTCCGGTATGTGTCGGAACATCGTCCCGTTGAACAACCTCGAACCCGCAGCGACCGATGAGGAATGCCACGACGCCGCCCTGCAGTTCGTGCGCAAGATCGCCGGGACCACGACCCCGTCGAGAGCCAACCAGCCGGCGTTCGACAGCGCCGTCGGTGAGATCGCCGTGGTCGTCAGCCGGCTCCTGAGCGAGCTCGTCACCACGGCGCCGCCGAAGAATCGCGAAGACGAAGCGGCGAAGAGGCGGGCCCGATCCGCTGAGCGGTACGAGGCGATCCGGGTCTTCCAGGAGGAGAAGCGCGCGGCCCGCGCCGGAGCATAGGAGAGGCACCGTCGCCAGGACGGTGCCGTATGCCAGAATCGACATACCCCGCTCGACTTTCCCTGCGGACCCGGTGTCGAAGGGCATCGAGATCGCGTGACCGACCCCCATCGGTCAGGGAACCTCCCCAAGGAGAGCTGTACATGGAGGAATCCCCTCGCGTTCTCGTCGTCGATGACGATCCGGACGTCGCCCTGCTCGTGAAGACCGTGCTCGAGCGGCGAGCCGGCTGCATCGTCGACGTCGCCGAAGACGGCCGTTCGGCTGTGGAGCGCGTCGCCGAAGTGCGTCCGGACGTCGTCGTCACCGACATCGAGATGCCGGGACTCAACGGGCTCGAACTGCTCGCCGAGTTGCGGAAGACGGTTCCCTCGGTTCCGGTCGTGGTGATGACCGCCCACGTCTCGGTGGAATACGCCGTCTCTGCTCTGCGGGCGCAGGCGGATGAGTTCCTCACCAAGCCGCTCGACAACGGCAAGCTCGTGGAGGCGGTCACCCGTCTCGTCGAAGAGGGGCGGCGACGCCGTGAAGAGGCGCGCAAGCCCGAGCGGGTGCTCGCGATCGGTGCGCACCCCGACGACGTCGAGATCGGCGTCGGCGGGCTGCTCGCGGCGCACGCCGCGGCTCACGATGAGATCACCATCCTCACGCTCTCCCGTGGGGCCAGAGGGGGCGACGCCGACAGCCGTCAGAACGAATCCCTGGCCGCGGCCGACATGTTGGGCGCCCGTCTGTTCCTGAAGGACCTCGTCGACACGGAGATCTCCGGAGGCGGCTCCACGGTGCGGATCATCGAAGAGGTCGTGCAGGAGATCCAGCCGACGATCGTCTACACGCATTCGAGTCACGACCGCCATCAGGATCACCGCGCCGTGAGCGAGGCCACCATCGTCGCGACGCGGCGCGTGGGCACCGTTGCCTGCTACCAGAGCCCGTCCTCCACGATCGACTTCCGTCCCACGAGGTTCGTGCGCATCGACCACTACCTCGACGAGAAGCTGCGGCTGCTGGAGCGCTTCGGATCGCAGACCGCGAGCCGCGACTACCTGGCGCCCGAGTTCGTCACCGCAACGGCCCGGTACTGGTCGAGGTTCGGCGGAGGCACCGCGGTCGAACCTCTCGAAGTGGTCCGCGAGACCGCCGAGTTCATCGGCGCCCACGAACTCACGCGACGGGAGAGCTGATGACCAAGCGGGTGCTGGTGACCGGTGCCGGGGGACCGGCAGGAGTGGCGGTGATCCGGTCGCTGCTGCGCCGATCCGATCTGACCGTGTTCGCCGCCGACATGGACGGCTGGGCGAGCGGCATCTACCTGGTTCCACCGGCGCAGCGGCGTCTGGTGCCGCCGGGAAGGGACGCCGACTTCGTGCCGGCGATCGCCCGCCTGGTCGCGGAAGACGGCCTCGACCTGGTGATCTCGACCGTCGACGTCGAGCTCATCGCGCTCGCCGAGCGTCGGGAGGAGCTGGCCCCCGCTGTCCTGGCCGCTCCGTCGGCGGACACCCTGAACACCGCGCTCGACAAGCTCGCGCTCGCCGAGCGCTGCGCGCCGACCGGACACACCCCGCGCACGGTTCTCGCCGGACGTGACGCCGAGGCCGTCGACTGGGAGTTCCCGGTCTTCGCCAAACCGCGTCAAGGCGCGGGAAGCCGTGGCGTGCGGCTCGTCCCCGATCGCGCGGCTCTCGAGGCGCTGCCGACGGACGAGGGACTCATCGTGCAGGACTTCCTCCCGGGGGAGGAGTACTCGGTCGACGTCATCGCGGATGCCGCCGGCAACGTCGTCGCGGCCGTGCCCCGGACCCGTGCCCGGGTCGATTCCGGCGTGGCGATCGCCGGGCGCACCGTCCGCGACCCGGAGCTCGAGGAGACGGCGGCATCGATCGCGCGTGCGATCGGACTGGTCGGCGTCGCAAACGTGCAGCTGCGGCGCGATCGCACCGGTCGTGCCGTGCTGCTCGAGGTCAATCCGCGCTTTCCCGGGGCCCTGCCGCTGACGATAGCCGCGGGCGTCGACATCCCGTCGCTCGTGGCCGACCTGTTCCTGGGGCGCGAGCTGCCGGTGCAGGTACCGTTCCGTGAGGTCGCTTCCGTGCGCTTCCTGGAGGACGTGATCGTCGAGATCGAAGACGTGCTGGTCTCCGCCCATGCAGGGCATCAGGAGGAGCTGTGAGCCACGCTCTGCTTCGCGGCGATCACCACGTCCACTCGACGTTCTCGGACGATGCCGTATCGACGCTCGCCCAGAACGTCGAGGCGGCAGCGGCCGCGGGACTCACCACCCTGCGTCTGGTCGATCACGTGCGACAGGGCACCACCTGGGTGCCGGAGTACCTCGCTGCGGTGCGGGCCCTCCGGGTGCCGGATGGTCTCGCGGTGCTCACGGGAGTGGAGGCGAAGATCCTCGACGCCGCGGGAACGCTGGACATCCCGACGCTCCCGGACGGGATCGACCGCATCCTCATCGCCGATCATCAGTTCCCCGGTACGGCCGGTCCTCTCGGGCCCTCGGCGGTCCGGGAGCGGATCGCCGCCGGCTGGGCGACCGACGATGTGCTCGATCAGCTCATCGAGGCGCTCGTCGCCACGATGCGCCGGTACCCGGGGAACCAGCTCGCGCACTGCTTCTCGATCCTGCCGAAGATCGGCCTGTCTGAAGACGATCTCGGCCCGGAGCGGACGGAAGCCTGGGCCCGGGCCGCCGCCGAGACCGACACCCTCGTCGAGGTCAACGAGAAGTGGGGGTGCCCCGGCGTCCCGGCACTGACCGCCCTGCGGCGCGTCGGCGGCGAGATCGTCGCCTCCACCGACAGTCATGACGCCTCGGAGGTCGGCCGATACTCCCGGGTGATCGCGTTGCTCGACGCGATGGAGGTGTCGTGATGACGGATCTCTCGGTGCTGGAGGCCGTGCTGGTCATCGTCCTCCTGCTCTGCGTGCTGGTGGGAACGCTGCCCGTGATCAATACCGGGCTGCAGTTCCTCGTGCTGCCGCTGCACGCGTTCCGCAATCACTACGGCAAGGCGGCGCCGTACCACCCGCACGTCGCCGTCATCATCCCGGCCTGGAACGAAGGCGCGGTGATCGGTCCGGCCATCGAACGACTGCTGCAGCTGGAGTATCCCGCCGAACGCCTCCGGGTCTTCGTCGTCGACGATGCGTCCACGGACGACACCCCGGCGATCGTCGGCGCGAAGGCGCAGGCCCATCCGGGTCGCGTCGTGCACCTGCGTCGCGAGAAGGGTGGCGAGGGCAAGGCGCACACGCTCAACCACGGTCTCGATGTGGTCCTCGCCGACTCGTGGACCGAAGCGGTGCTCATCATGGATGCGGACGTGATCTTCGCGCGCGACTCGCTGCGCAAGCTCACCAGGCACCTCGCCGACGAGAAGGTCGGCGCGGTGACGGCGTACATCGCTGAGGGCAGCCGCGACCGCAACTACCTCACCCGGTTCATCGCGATCGAGTACGTGATCGGCCAGCTCTCCGCCCGCCGGGTGCAGAACGTGGGCGGTGCGATCGCCTGCCTCGCCGGTGGCGCGCAGCTGCATTCGCGGGCGAACCTCGAGGCCATCGGGGGACGCATCCCGACGGGCACGCTCGCCGAAGACACCATGACGACCTTCGAGGGTCAGCTCAAGGGACGTCGGATGGTCTTCGAGCCGCACGCGGTCGTGCTGGCCGAGGAGCCGCGCACGATCGACAGCCTGTGGAAGCAGCGGTTGCGCTGGGCGCGGGGCAACGTGCAGCTGACCTCGATCTACCGCAAGCTCTGGTTCCGCCCGAGCCGCGAACACAACCTGGGCAGCTTCGGTTTCGGGCTGGCCTGGTTCACGATCCTGCTGCTGCCCGCCTTTATGCTGCTCGCGGCTGCGGGGATGCTCGCACTGCTCGTCCTGCACAGCGACATCGCCGAGTTCGTCTTCCGCTTCATGTGGATCTCCGCGGCCTGCATCTACCTCTTCTCGATGCTCTACTCCGTGCAGCTCGACCCGCGGACCGGCAGACATTCCTGGCGCGAGGCGATCATGTTCCCGGGGCTCGGTGCCCTGATCCTGATGGCGATCGCCCTCTTCCCCTGGGCGTTCGAATCGCTCCTGACCGCCGTCGGGCTGGGGCTGACGGATCAATCCCGCTTCGTCTGGGCCGTGATCTTCTACCTGTGGGGCCCGATCTCGATGCTCGGTATCTGGCTGGCGCGCGCGGTGGAGCCTCTTCCCGGTGGACGGTTCTTCGCCGGTCTGCTGCTGTACATCTGCGGCTACGGGTCGCTGCTGTGTGCGATCACCGTGGACTCCTACATCAAAGAATGGCGTCGAGCCGACGCCTCCTGGATCAAGACCGAGAAGATCGGACGTGTCGACTCATGACCGCAACCCCGTCGCACGATGCCGAAGTCGAGGAGATCGCCGCGGACGCCCGACGAGAGCGGCGACTGATCCCTCAAGCCCTGCTCGCCCTGGTCGTCGTCGTCATCATCGTCGTCGTGCGAGAGCTGTTCCTTCGATGACCGGGAGGCCGCTGGCCCTCGTCGTCGAGGACGCTCCCGACCAGGCCGCCCTGCTGCGTCGATACCTCGATCGTGAGGGCTTCGACGTGTTCATCGCCCGCGACGCGGAGTCGGCGATCGCGGCGTTCCCCGAGATCGATCCCGTGCTGGCGGTGCTCGACCTCATCCTTCCCGGCATCTCGGGTCAGGAGTGCGCGCGGCTGGTCCAGGAGCGGTTCCCCGAGTGCTTCCTCGTGATCAGCTCCGTGCTCGACGCCGCCGACTATCCGCCGGCCGATGCCGCCCTGCCGAAGCCGATCACCGGCTCCGACCTGCACGCCATCGTGGGGACGGTGCGGCGATGAGGGCGACTCCGCTCGACCGGGCGGAGAACCGCTGGTATCAGGTCTTCGACAACCCGAGCCCGCTGCTCAAGCAGGCGCCGACGGTCATCGCGACCGTCATCGCGGCGATCTTGACCTGGTGGGTCCCCGACCTGCCGATCACGCACGTCGCACCAGCCGTGGCGGGAATCGCGGTGGTCCTCGCGGCGACCGCGTTCGCCGCGGTGCTCACCGCGCGCGGCACGACCGACGGGTGGGCCGTCCTCCTCATCCCCATCGTCGACATCGCCGGGCTCGGCCTCTTCCGCACCGGCACCGGCGGCGCCACCTCGCTCTTCTCCTCGCTCGTGCTCCTCCCCGTGGTCTGGCTGGCCGCGGCGCCCGGAATCCGCTGGGTGTTCGTGGTCGGCGGGCTGACCTCGATCGCCCTGCTCATGCCGTACTTCACCGACCCGCCCGAGACCTCGGTCGAATGGCTGCGCGGCGTGGTCGGACCGCTCGTGTTCTCGGCGGTGGCGGCGGTCATCAACCAGCTCTCGAGACAGCAGCGCATGCGCGTGGAGCAGGCGGAGGAGCTCGTCGCCGAACGCACCAGGGCGCTGTCGGAGAACGTCGCGATGATCGTGCAGCTGCGCGACAAGGAGCGTCAGTACCGTGAGCTGCTCGACTCGTTCGAGAGCCTCTGGTCGTCCATCACGGCACAGGCGGTGATCGCCACGGATCGGCGCGGCATCGTGACGGCGTGGAACCCCGGCGCGGTGCGGCTTCTCGGGCTGCCGGTCGACGAGGCGCTCCGCGACGTGCGCATCGATCGCTTCTTCTCCACCGCCGTGCTCTCGATGCTCGCCGCGGAGAACGCGCAGGACGCGCAGGTCGTGCGGGGGAATCCTCCGCGGGATGCCGAGCTCGCCGCCGGGATCGAAGCGCTGTTCGCGCAGGCCGATGCCGGGTCGACGGTGGACAGCGACATCGAGGTGGTCACGGCAGGGGGCACCACGGTTCCGGCACGCGTGACGGTCAGCCCGCACAAGGACGGCGCCGGCGCACAGCAGGGCTACCTCTTCGTGCTGACCGACGAGACCAGGGCCGTCGAGGTCGCCCGCATGAAGGATGAGTTCGTGGGGATGATCTCGCACGAGCTCCGCACGCCTCTCAGCGCGATCATCGGCTTCCTCGATCTGCTCCAGAACGATCCGGGGCAGCCGCTCACCGATGACCAGCAGGAGTTCGTCGGCATCATCGAGCGCAACGCGCAGCGTCTGCTCACCCTCGTGGGCGACCTGCTCTTCACGGCGCAGGTCGAGTCGGGGCGGTTCCCGCTCGAGCGCGAGGAGACCGACGTCGCCGAGTTGGTGCGATCGGCCGTGACGTCGGCCGGGCCGCATGCGCAGCGCGAGGGCATCGATCTCGTGGCCGAAGTCGGGACGGATGCGATCCCCGTCTTCGTCGACGCTGGTCGCATCGGGCAGGCCATCGACAATCTGCTCTCGAACGCCATCAAGTTCACGCCGCGAGGCGGTACGGTCACCGCTCGGGTGCGGACGCTCGACGGAGGCGTGGAGTTCTCGATCGCGGACACCGGAGTGGGCATTCCGGAGGACGAGCAGGGGATGCTCTTCACCCGCTTCTTCCGTGCATCGACCGCGACGCGCAACGCGGTGCCGGGGGTGGGGCTCGGCCTCACGATCACCCGGGCCATCGTGCTGGCGCATGGGGGGACGATGGACGTGACGAGTCAGGAGGGTGTCGGGACGGAGTTCCGTTTCTTCCTGCCGGCAGCGCCTCGCACCGAAGTGCTGATGAGCCTGAGCCGGCCCGACTGAGTCCCTCATCGAGCTGGAGGGTGGTACTCTCGGGGCATGGGTACCACATTCGTTGCACCGATGGGCGACCGTGGGCGCCTGGTGGTCCCTGCCGAGCTCCGTGCC
Organism: Microbacterium sp. TPU 3598; assembly: GCF_002356155.1. NCBI lineage: Bacteria > Bacillati > Actinomycetota > Actinomycetes > Micrococcales > Microbacteriaceae > Microbacterium > Microbacterium sp. TPU 3598. The sequence continues at coordinate 1,046,304 of NZ_AP017975.1, forward strand.
CGTCAGCACTGGGAGCAGGGGGTTCCCCTGCTCATGATCGAGACGGCGGGAGGCGTGATTCTCGTCACCCGGGAGCAAGCCAAGGCGCTGGTGAGGTCACAGCTGGAAGGGAAGGACGCTCTCGAGTCCCTTCTTGCAGAGCGACGCAGATCAGCGAACTCCGAGGACGCGGCTGCGTGATGGTGGTCGATGCGTCAGCGCTCCTCGCGTTCCTGCAGGGAGACCCGGGCGCCGATCGGGTCGAGGAAGTCCTCGATGAGTCGGTGATCGGAGCGGCGAACTGGTCGGAGGTCGCGCAGAAGGTGCGCGCATCCGGTGCCGATTGGGGGGTCGCTTCCGGTTTGCTGCTCAGCTATCGAGTGCGTGTGGAACCCGTGTCTCAGCGCGACGCCGAAGCCGCCGCGGAGTCATGGGAGCGCGGGAGCGGACTCTCACTGGGAGATCGGTTGTGCCTCGCACTCGCGCGACGTCTCGACATGCCCGTTCTCACGGCGGACCGCGCGTGGGGCGAGTCCGAGCGCATCGAGCAGCTGCGACGCTGACCCGAGCGGAGAACACCTCGGCGTCGTGACGCTGCGTGTCCCGGTGTGAAGCCGGATGACGAATGGCCGGCAGCGCACGCGGGATGGTCGCTACCGTCGGGCCATGACTCTTCTCCAGGACCAGCTCGCCGGTGTCGCCGATGTCACAACCCACGAGCGCGCGCAGCGCCTCACCGACGCCGGATCGGCGTGGAACGACCGGATCGCGGCGGACGACGCCAATGCCCGGCTGACGTATCGGGTCAGTGGGCGCGGCATCGGCTCCGTGGCGACCGAGATCCGCGCAGGCAAGCACCGCTTCATCGTCGACGAGCCGGGCGCGCTCGCGGGTGACGACGTGGCGGCCAGCCCGGTCGAGTATGCGCTGGGTGCGCTCGTCTCGTGTCAGGTGGTCGTGTACCGGCTCTACGCCCAGGCTCTCGGGCTCACGATCGACGGGATCGAGATCACTGCGGAGGGTGACCTCGACGTGCGCAAGCTGTTCGGCATCGACGAGTCGGGGCGTGCAGGATTCCACGGCGTGCGGGTGGCGGTCGACATCACCGGCCCGAACACCCCCGAGGAGTACGAGAACCTGCGTACCGTCGTCGACGCGCACTGCCCCGTGCTCGATCTCTTCGCCGCTCCCGTGCCGACGTCGAGCGTTCTGGTCTGACCGTTCGGAGCATCTCCGGACGCGGTGTGGAGCATGCCCGCTCCTGCTGATAGCCTGGTCGGCTCGGCATGCGCGGGCGGAAGGACGGCCACGCACCGTGGGCTCTATCGATGTATCCAGCGTCTCCTTGACGCTCCCCGACGGCAGACCTCTTCTCGACGAGGCGAGTTTTCGCGTCGGCGCCGGCTCGACGAGCGCGCTGATCGGCCCGAACGGCGCGGGCAAGACCACCCTGCTCCGCATCATCCGCGGCGATCAGACGGCCGATGACGGCGTGGTGACGATCGACGGCGGACTCGGCGTGATGGACCAGTTCGTCGGTCACGGCGAGGCGGGCGAGACCGTCCAGCAGCTCCTGGTGCGGGTCGCTCCTGCACGCATCCGCACGGCGGCCGAAGGGCTCGAGGCGGCGGAGAACGCGCTGATCGAACGCGATGAGCACGACACGCAGATGGCCTACGCGTCGGCGATCGCCGAGTACGCGGATGCCGGAGGCTACGAGCACGAGACCGTCTGGGACCAGTGCACGATCGCTGCCCTCGGGGTGCCGTACGAGCGGGCGCGGTATCGCGAGCTCACCACGCTCTCCGGGGGTGAGCAGAAGCGGCTCGCGCTCGAGGCGCTGCTGCGGGGGCCCGACGAGGTGCTGCTGCTCGACGAGCCGGACAACTACCTCGACGTGCCCACCAAGCGCTGGCTCGAGGAACAACTGCGTCAGACGCCCAAGACCGTGCTGCTGGTGTCGCACGACCGCGAGCTGCTCGCTCGTGCGGCCGATCGGCTCATCACCCTCGAACCCGGGGGAGCCGGCGCGACGGCCTGGGTGCACGGTGGCGGCTTCGGCACCTACCAGCAGGCGAGGATCGACCGGATGGACCGGCTCGACGAGCTGCGCCGGCGCTGGGACGAGCAGCACGAGAAGCTGCGCACCCTGGTGGCGAACCTCAAGGTGAAAGCCTCGGCGAACGACGGTTTCGCGTCGCGGTATCAGGCGGCGCAGACCCGTCTGCGCAAGTTCGAGGAAGCCGGCCCGCCTGAGGAGCGGCCGCCCGCGCAGGAGTTCGACATGCGACTGCGCGGCGCGCGCACGGGCAAGCGGGCGGTGGTCGCGCAGCGGCTGGAGCTGACCGGGCTCATGCGTCCGTTCGATGCCGAGGTCTGGTACGGCGACCGGGTCGCCGTGCTGGGCTCGAACGGATCGGGGAAGTCGCACTTCCTGCGGCTGTTGGCGCGCGGCGGCAGCGATCCCGATGCGACGCTCGGCCATGTCACCGCGACCGGCGAGCAGCTGAGCGCGGTGGAGCACACCGGCACAGCCGCACTCGGTGCGCGCGTGGTACCCGGCCTGTTCGCGCAGACGCACGCGCATCCGGAGTTCGTCGGACGCACGCTGCTCGAGATCCTGCACCGCGGCGACGATCGACGCGCCGGGATGCCGCGTGATGCCGCGAGCTCGGCGCTCGACCGGTACGGCCTCGTGCGGCAGGCTCAGCAGACGTTCGATTCGCTCTCGGGTGGACAGCAGGCGCGGTTCCAGGTGCTGCTGCTGGAGCTCTCCGGGGCGACGCTGCTGCTGTTGGACGAGCCGACAGACAACCTCGACCTGGAGTCGGCCGAGGCGCTCGAACAGGCGCTCGCACGATTCGAGGGCACCGTGCTCGCCGTCACCCACGACCGCTGGTTCGCGCGGTCGTTCGACCGGTTCCTGGTGTTCGGATCGGACGGGGACGTGTACGAATCCGACGAGCCCGTGTGGGACGAGAAGCGGGTGGCGCGCACACGCTGACTTTCGGCGCGGATCAGGGCAGCCGGAAGGGCGCAGCGGCGCGCGCGGTGGGATCTATCGTGAGGTCGGCGAGGATCCCGCCGACGCCCGGGGCGAACTTGAAGCCATGACCGGAGAATCCGGCGCCCACCACGATCCGGCCTCGGCGATCCAGCACGAACGTCCCGTCGTCGGTCGAGGTGTACGTGCAGCTGATCGGCACGGCGGATGCGGCGTCGAGCCCCGGCATCCACTCGCGCACGTAGTCCGCCAGCGCGCGTTGATGCGTGGGCAGGTGCGGTCGGGCGTCCGGGTCGACCTCATCTCCCACGCGGTGGAAACCCACCTTCACGCCTTCGCCGGGTGTCGGCATGCCGTAGACGGTGGCAGGGTATGCCGCGGGATCGACGTAGTGATTGAACGAGGGCCAGGTCGCGTCGGTGAGCGGCCGGAAGTGCGCCGGCGTCTCTTCGGTGACGGCGAGTCGCGGCAGGCCGAAGCGGGCGAGGAGCTTCTGCGTCCACGCGCCGGCGGTCACGATGACGACCTCCGCACGCAGCCGGCTGCCGTCGGCGAGATCGACCGCGGCGCCGTCCCGGTGCTCGTCGATGTGCGCGACCGGCGTGTTCCAGCGCACCTCTGCGCCCCCGGCGACGATCCGCCGTTCCAGCTCGCGGAGTGTTTCCGTCGCGCGCACGACCCCGGCGTCGGAGGACCACAGCACGTCGCCGTCGAAGCGCATCCCCGGCCACCGGGCGCTCGCCTCGGCGGGGGAGAGTACCGCGCTCGGGATGCCGCGAGCGTCGAGCCCCGCGTGCACCGCGGCGAGGTCGGGGTGGCCATGGGTGACGAGTCCGTGCAGGCGCAGGAGCGGCTCGCCGTCGACGTCGCCCAGTGCATCCCACCCGGCGCGGGCGCGCACGAGCAGATCGAGGTAGTGATCCTCGTCGTACGCGTTGTTGAAGTTGCGGGTCGCCCCGTGCGAAGCGCCCTCATGATGGCCGCGTGCGAACCGGTCGACCACGACGGGACGACGTCCTCGTCGCACCAGCTCCCACGCCGTCGCCAGCCCCATCACGCCGCCGCCCACCACAACGACGTCCACGGTCTCGGTCCTCATGTCGTCCTCCCGGTCTCGGAGCCAGTCTTCCAGCACGGGCCCGTCCGGCCGCCGGGTAGGCTGGTGGGGTGACCATGGAGATCGAGCTCGGCCGAGGAAAGCGTGCACGCCGCGCGTACACGTTCGATGACATCGCGGTGGTGCCCTCGCGGCGCACGCGCAACCCGGAGGACGTGTCCACCGCCTGGACGATCGACGCCTTCGGCTTCGAGATCCCGGTGCTCGGCGCGCCGATGGACTCGGTCGTGAGCCCGCAGACCGCGATCATGCTCGGTCAGCTCGGCGGACTCGGGGTCCTCGACCTCGAGGGCCTGTGGACGCGTTACGAGAATCCCGAGCCGCTGCTCGCGGAGATCGCGGGTCTCGACGATGCCGGGGCGACGGTGCGGATGCAGGAGCTGTACTCCGAGCCGATCAAGCCCGAGCTCATCACCCGTCGCCTCGCCGAGGTCCGCGAAGCGGGCGTCACGGTCGCAGGGTCCCTCACCCCGCAGCGCACTCAGGAGTACTACGACACCGTCGCCGCCGCCGGCGTCGACCTCTTCGTGATCCGCGGCACCACGGTGTCGGCCGAGCACGTGTCGAGTGTCGCAGAGCCCCTCAACCTCAAGAAGTTCATCTACGACCTCGACGTGCCCGTCATCGTCGGCGGTGCCGCGACCTACACCGCGGCCCTCCACCTGATGCGCACGGGCGCCGCCGGTGTGCTCGTCGGCTTCGGCGGGGGAGCGGCGTCGACCACGCGCGCCACCCTCGGCATCCACGCGCCGATGGCGACGGCCGTCTCCGACGTCGCCGCCGCTCGCCGTGACTACCTCGACGAGTCCGGCGGACGCTACGTGCACGTGATCGCCGACGGCGGCGTGGGCACGTCCGGCGACATCGTCAAGGCTCTCGCGATGGGCGCCGACGCGGTCATGCTCGGCGTCGCGCTCGCCCGTGCCACCGACGCACCCGGCCACGGTTTCCACTGGGGGCCCGAGGCGCATCACCCCAAGCTGCCGCGCGGCCACCGTGTCGAGGTCGGCGGCATCGGCACGCTCGAAGAGATCCTCTACGGCCCGGCGCCCGTGGCAGACGGCACCGCGAACCTCATCGGTGCGCTGCGCAAGTCGATGGCGACCACCGGATACTCCGACCTCAAGGAGTTCCAGCGGGTCGAGGTCGTGCTCGCACCGTACGAGGCCTGAGGGTCCTGCGCTCCACCGTGACCACTCCTGCTCTGTTTCCCCCGACTCTCCGCGAGGTCATGCTGCGGGGACGCTGGATCGGGATGCTCCTGCTCTGCCTCCTCGTCGCCGGGATCTTCGCCTGGCTCGGACAGTGGCAGCTGGAGCGCGCGATCGAGACCGATCCGCCCGCTCCCGGTGCCACCGAGCAGGTCCAGCAGCTCACCGACGTCCTCGAGCCGGGCGCCTATCTGCCCGAGCCGCTCGTGGGTCAGCGGGTCGAGACCACCGGCACCTGGGTTCCCGGGGACTTCATCGTGGTGTCGAGCCGCTTCAACGACGATGTCGAGGGCTACTGGGTCACCGGTCAGCTGCGGGTCGCCGAGCGCACCTCCATCGCCGTCGCGATCGGCTGGGCTCCCGATCAGCAGACGGCTGACGCGGCCGTGGAAGAACTGGAAGCCGGCGCCGACGGCTCCGAGGTCGACGTCACCGGACGCATCATCTCGGACGAGGGCCCCCGTGTACCGCCGCACTCCGATCCGCAGCGGCTGGATCGCATGTCGCCGGCCGCGCTCCTCAGCCGTTGGCACGATGTCGAGGAACTCGACGTCTACCGTCCCTACCTCGCCTCGACCACGGCGACGGCAGGATTGGTCGACATCTCCTCGCCGGCACCCGATGAGATGTCTCCCGTCAACTGGCTCAACGTCTTCTACGCGGTCGAGTGGGCGATCTTCGCAGGCTTCGCGTTCTATCTCTGGTATCGCCTCGCGAAGGATGCCTGGGAGCGCGAGGTCGAGGAGTTCGAGGACGAGGCGCAGGGCCACACCGTCGCCTGATCTCACGCGCATCCGCGCGCGTTCATGTGCGCAATTGTGCGCCATCGTGTGTGGGTAGTGACCTTCGTCAGGGGTCGTTCCGGCCATCCGGTGATCGCTCGATGACGAATCGGAAAACTCCGTTGAGGATGTCCGGACCGCTCCGTATGCTCGCAACCATGTGAGCACGCTGGGAGTTTCCCCTGTGTGCCGTGACAGTCCTGAGAAGTGTCGAACCCGACCGAGGAGACCGCACCGATGATGTCCGCTCCAGACGAGGGGAACCGCATGGCTCCCGTCTCGCACCGTAGAAGTCGAGGGCGCATCGGCGCTCTCGCCGTGACCTGTGTCGCCGCGCTGAGCCTCGGCTCGCTGGCCGCCGTTCCCGCCACCGCCGACACCTCGGGCACAGGGGTGGTGATCAACGAGGCGTATCTCTCCGGCGGCAGCGCGGGAGCGGCGTTCAAGAACAAGTTCGTCGAGCTGTACAACCCCACCTCGGCTCCGATCACCCTCGACGGCATGTCGCTGCAGTACCGCTCGGCGAACGGGACGGCCGCGTTCAACGGCGTGGCTCCGCTCACCGGCGTCATCCCCGCCGGCGGCTACTACCTGGTGCAGGGCAACAGCAACGGCGCGAACGGTGCCGAGCTGCCCGCACCGGATGCCGTCAGCACCCTGACCCCGAGCGGTACCAACGGTACGCTCGCGCTCGTCGAGGGCACCGCGGCCGTGAGCCTCACGCCGGGCTCGGCCGTCGGCGTCGACGGCGTCGTCGACCTGCTGGGCTACGGCACCTCGAACACCTTCGAGGGCACGGCGGCCACCGCGCCCTCCGGCAACACCGACGTCAAGTCGCTCAACCGCACGGGCGGCGTCGACACCGACGTCAACAGCGCCGACTTCACGCTCTCGCCCACGATCACCCCGCAGAACTCCGGCGACACCGACCCTGGCACCGGTCCGGGCACGGATCCGACCACGGCCACCATCGCCGAGGTCCAGGGCACGACCGACGTCTCGCCGCTGAACGGGCAGACCGTGCAGGTCGAGGGCGTGGTCACTGCCGACTACCGCACCGGCGGTTACAAGGGCATCGTCATCCAGACCCAGGGCTCCGGCGGCGCGACCGACGCGACGCCCGGTGCCTCGGATGGCGTCTTCGTCTTCCTGAACGCGCTGAACCCCACCCTCGCGATCGGCGACCTCGTCTCGGTGACGGGCTCTGTGAGCGAGTACTTCGGACAGACGCAGATCAACCCGGCCGCGGCCGCCGACGTCTCCGTCGTCACGGCAGGCGTCGGTGTTCCCGCCGTCACACCGCTGCCCGCCGCGGTGCAGGGAGCCGACCGCGAGCAGTTCGAGAACATGTACGTGGCTCCGGAGGGGACCTACCGTCTCGCCTCCAGCCACCAGCTCTTCAACTTCGGCACGCTCTGGCTGAATGCCGGTGACGCACTCGCCGTGAAGAGCACCGAGACCACGCGTCCCGGCGCCGAGGCTGCCGCGATCGCCGCGGCGAACCGGGCGAACCGCATCCTGCTGGACGACGGCTGGTCGATCCAGGTGTCCAACAGCGGCCACCCCGGCGAGCAGCCCTACTTCACGAAGGACACGGTGGTCCGCAACGGCGACACCGTCGACTTCGGCGACAACGGCTACGTGCTGCAGTGGGGCTTCAACGATTGGCGCCTGCAGCCGGTCGTGCCGATCGACGACTCCTCGTCGGCCGACCTCAAGGTCGGCTTCGAGGCGACGAACCCGCGCACCGACAGCGCGCCGTCCGTGGGCGGCGACGTCCAGGTCGCGTCCTTCAACGTCTACAACTACTTCACGACGTTGAAGAGCGAGAACTCCAACGCCCGAGGCGCGGCGAACGCGGCGCAGTTCGCGATCCAGAAGTCCAAGATCGTCGCGGCGATCAACGGGCTCGACGCCGAGATCGTCTCGCTCATGGAGATCGAGAACTCGGTCAAGCTGGGCAAGCCCGTCGACACCGCCCTCAAGGACCTCGTCGCCGGCCTCAACGCCGACGCCGGCAGCGACGTGTGGGGCTACGTGCCCACTCCCGCCGCCTTGAACAACGCGGCGACGACCGACTTCATCACCAACGCGATCATCTACAAGAAGGATGCGGTCAAGCGGGTCGGAGACAGCGTCACCGTCACCGACGAGACCGTGTGGGGCAACGCCCGCGAGCCGATCGCGCAGGCGTTCGACATCGACGGCCGCGTCGTCACCGTCGTCGCGAACCACCTGAAGTCGAAGTCGCCGCCCGAGGGAGCAGGAGCGGAGCCGGCCGACGGACAGGGCTTCTTCAACGCCGACCGCGTGAAGCAGGCGAACGCCATCCTCGCCTTCACCGACCAGCTCGAGCAGACGACCGGCAGCGGTGACATGCTGCTGATCGGCGACTTCAACGCCTATGGCAAGGAAGATCCGATCGACGTGTTCACCTCGAACGGGTGGAGCGACCTGGTCGCCGACAAGGCCTCCGGCCAGTACACGTACTCGTTCGACGGCGAGCTCGGCTCGCTCGACCACGTGATCGCGTCGCCGTCGCTCGCCTCGTCGATCACCGGTGCGGGCGTGTGGGGCATCAACTCCCCGGAATGGAGCGACCGCGGCTACGCGTTCGGCGCCACCGAGCAGGGAACGCCCTACCGCTCCAGCGACCACGACCCCATCATCGTCGGCGTCTCCTCGGAGATCCCGCCGGTGAGCATCGACGTCGTCACGGTCAACGACTTCCACGGTCGGATCGAGGCCGACGGCGCTGCGGCGGGTGCGGCGGTCCTGGCCGGTGCGGTCAAGCAGTTCCGTGAGGCGAACCCGAACACGATCTTCGCCGGTGCCGGCGACCTGATCGGCGCGTCGACGTTCACCTCGTTCATCAACGACGACAACCCCACGATCGACGCGCTCAACGCGGCCGGCCTCGACGTCAGCGCGGCGGGCAACCACGAGTTCGATCAGGGCTGGGAAGACCTGCGTGATCGCGTGCAGGAGCGCGCGGACTGGGAGTACATCTCCTCGAACGTGTTCGTCACCGAGACCGGCGAGCCCGCGCTCGCACCGGCCTGGGTGAAGGAGCTCGACGGCGTGCGGGTCGGCTTCGTCGGTGCGGTCACCGAAGACCTCGATTCGCTCGTCTCGCCCGAGGGCATCAAGGACCTCGAGGTCCGCAGCATCGTCGATTCCGTGAACGCGGTGGCCGACGACCTGCGCGACGGCGATGAGTCCAACGGCGAGGCGGATGTCGTCATCCTGCTCGTGCACGAAGGCGCGTCCAGCGTCGAGCTCTCCAGCATCACGCCCGACTCGCCCCTCGGCGAGATCGTCTACGGGGTCGATGACGACGTGGACGCCATCGTGTCGGCGCACACCCACCTCGCCTACAACCACGTGATCGACGGCCGCCCGGTCGTCTCCGCGGGTCAGTACGGCGAGAACCTGGGCCTGATGAACATCAAGGTCGACCCGAAGACGAAGGACCTGATCTCGATCACCAACGAGATCAAGCCCCTCACCGCTGCGGGCAAGCCGCTCTACCCGGCCGTCCCCGAGGTCGCGGACATCGTGGCCAAGGCGAAGGCCGAGGCCGATGTGCTGGGTGCGATCAAGGTCGGCGACATCACGGCCGACTTCAACCGCGCGCGTCAGACGAACGGATCCGAGAACCGCGGTGGCGAGTCCACCATCGGAAACTTCGTCGCCGATGTGCAGAAGTGGTCCACGGGCGCTGATGTGGCGATCATGAACCCGGGCGGCATCCGGGCGAACCTCACGTACGCGTCGGCCGGCGCGTCCGACCCCGACGGCAACGTCACCTACCGTGAGGCGGCGACGGTCCAGCCGTTCGCCAACACGCTCGTGACGCTGACGCTCACGGGGGCGCAGCTGAAGGGCGTGCTCGAGGAGCAGTGGCAGCCGGCAGGCTCGGCTCGTCCGTTCCTGAAGCTCGGAGTCTCGAAGGGATTGGTCTACACCTACGATCCCGCCGCAGCGCAGGGTTCGCGGATCACCTCGATCACCCTCGACGGCGCCCCGCTCGATCCGGTGAAGAACTACACGGTCGCCGCCAACTCGTTCCTCGCGGCCGGTGGAGACAACTTCTCCACCTTCAAGGAGGGCACGGGCAAGCGCGACACCGGCAAGGTCGACCTGCAGTCCATGGTCGACTGGTTCGACGCGAACAAGACCGCGAGCCCCGACTACGCCCAGCGCGCGGTCGGTGTGGCGGTCAGCCCCGCGGATGCCGACGGATACAGCGCCGGCGACCAGGTGACCGTGTCGCTCTCCTCGCTGGCCTTCAGCGCGGGCGAACCGGCTCCGGGTGAGGTGTCGCTGTCGCTCGGCGGCACGCAGCTCGCGGCCGGTGCGGTCGACCCGGCGGTCGTCGACACCACCGACGAGGGCGGGCGCGCCAGCCTGACCTTCACGGTTCCGTCCGGTGTCTTCGGCGAGCAGGTGCTCACCGTGAACGTCGCCGGTACCGGAACCACGGTGCAGGTGCCGTTCACGATCGCGGGAGAAGCCGAGTTCGCCGGCACGATCGCCCTCGGCTCGTCCAAGGTGACCGCGGGCAAGAGCCTCAAGGTCACCGGTGAGGGCTACGTGCCCGGCGAGACCGTGTCGATCGAGCTGCGCCCGAAGAAGGGCAAGCCGGTGCAGGTCGGCACCGTCCAGGTCGGCGCCGACGGCACGTTCAGCACCTCGGTCACCGTGCCGAAGAGCGCCCCGTCGGGCAAGTACACCGTGGCGGCGTCGCAGGCCGATGGAGACGCGGCGACCGCCACGGTCACCGTCAACCGTGCCGGCGGCATCATCGGTGCGATCCTCGACTGGCTCTGGGAGTTGCTGACCCGGTGGTTCTGATCGGGTAGGGGATGACACAGGCGAAGGCCGTCGGGACTCTCCCGGCGGCCTTCGCCACGTCGTCCGGGATTCAGGCGTCGACTGCGACGGGAGCCCACACGAATCCGTCGGGGTCGACCGCAGCGCCGAGCACGCCGTTGACCGTGATCCGATGCGAGCCGGATCCTTCGGCGGGCACGCCCGCGTCCTTCGCGAGGGATGCGTGCCGGTACAGGCCGAGGCCGATCGGGCCGGCTCCGGTGTCGAACTGCACATAGCTGCGGCCGAAGCTCTTGCCGACCGGGATGCCGCGCTCCGTGTAGAAGGTCTTCGATGCGACGACGTCGTCCGCTCCGAGCAGGAGGATGATCTCGTCGACCGCCCGGCTCGGGGGAGCGGTGTCCTTCTTCGCCGAGGTCGCGACCTTCCAGATAGCGCCGTCCGGGGCCTGGATCGTGCCGCCGACGCCCCACAGCGACTTCGACACGGGCTTGATCACCGTGGCGCCGGCGGTGACCGCGGCATCCACGAGTGCGCGCACATTCGCAGGCTGGGAGACGACGAGCGACAGGGTGTAGCCGCGGAAGCCGGTGGTGTCGGCATCCGCGGTGCGGAATCGCAGGCGATCGCCGAGGTCGAACGCGTGCGCGTAGAACGAGCGGGCGGCGTCCACGTCGGGGACGTCGAGGGTGAGGGAATCGATCGTGGTGTTCATGTCGACGACGCTACGAGCGCGTCTTCCCGCGTGCTTCTCGATTCCTGACCGATGCGCAGCGCTCTCTCCGCACGATGGTGCCCGGAATCGACACGATTTCCCGGCGGCTAGACTGGACGCATGCCCGAACCGAAAGTCGCCAGCTTTCCGGCGATCCGCGGTGCGCTGAAGTTCTACCAGATCGCGTCGATCATCACAGGAGTCATGCTGCTCCTGCTGCTGACCGAGATGGTGCTCAAGTACACGCCGATCCACCTCGAGCTCTTCATGGGAGGCTCCGGAGGACCGCTCTGGTTCGCCGGCGTGCTCGCCGGGCCCGACTGCCAGTGGTGGTCGCTGTTCGCCCCGATGACCAACTCCTGCGAGATGACCTCGCTGGGCGACGGATTCAACCTGTCGCTGTTCATCCTCGTGGCGCACGGTTGGTTCTACGTCGTCTACCTCTTCGCGTGCTTCCGCATGTGGAGCCTGATGCGCTGGCGGTTCCCGCGCTTCATCCTGCTCGCGCTCGGCGGCGTCGTGCCGCTGCTGTCGTTCTTCATGGAGGCCGTCGTCGCCCGTGAAGTCAAGACCTATCTCGCCACCAGAGAGGCCGCCGAGGCCTCCGCCCCCGCCCCGGAAGGTGTCCGTTGACCGAACAGTCCGAGACCCAGCAGCGTCCTGCGCTCGTCGTCGACTTCGGCGCGCAGTACGCGCAGCTGATCGCCCGCCGCGTCCGCGAGGCGGGTGTGTACAGCGAGATCGTGCCGCACACCGCCACGGCTGAGGAGATCGCCGCCAAGAACCCGGTCGCGATCATCCTCTCCGGAGGCCCCTCGTCGGTGTACGAGGAGGGAGCGCCGAAGCTGGACCCGGCGGTCTTCGACCTCGGGGTGCCGACCCTCGGCATCTGCTACGGCTTCCAGTACATGGCCCAGACGCTGGGCGGCGAGGTCGCGAACACCGGTCTGCGCGAGTACGGCGCCACGGATGCCGTGATCACCGGCGACGGCGGGACGCTGCTCGGCGGTCAGCCGGCCGAGCAGAACGTCTGGATGAGCCACGGCGACCAGGTCGCCAAGGCCCCCGAGGGCTTCGACGTGCTCGCGACGACGGATGCGACCAAGGTCGCGGCGTTCGCGAACGAGGAGCGCGGCTTCTACGGCGTGCAGTGGCACCCCGAGGTCAAGCACTCGGACCATGGTCAGCGCGTGCTCGAGAACTTCCTGCACAAGGGTGCGGGCCTCGCGTCCGACTGGAACAGCGGCAACGTGATCGCCGAGCAGATCGAGCGCATCCGCGAGCAGGTGGGTGACGCCCGCGTCATCTCCGCGCTCTCCGGCGGTGTCGACTCCGCCGTCTCCACGGCACTGGTGCACAAGGCCATCGGCGACCAGCTCACCGCGGTCTTCGTCGATCACGGCCTCCTCCGCAAGGGCGAGCGCGAGCAGGTCGAGAAGGATTACGTCGAGTCCACCGGCGTGCGCCTGATCACGGTCGACGCGGCAGAGACCTTCCTCGGCCACCTCCAGGGGGTGACCGACCCGGAAGAGAAGCGCAAGATCATCGGACGCGAGTTCATCCGTGCGTTCGAGAAGGTGCAGCTCGACCTGGTCGCCGAGGCCAAGGCTTCGGGCGGCGCTCCCGTGAAGTTCCTCGTGCAGGGCACGCTCTACCCCGACGTCGTCGAGTCCGGTGGCGGTGCGGGCACGGCGAACATCAAGTCGCACCACAATGTGGGCGGCCTTCCCGATGACCTCGACTTCGAGCTGATCGAGCCGCTGCGCGCCCTGTTCAAGGACGAGGTCCGCGCGATCGGTCGCGAGCTCGGCATCCCCGAGGCGATCGTCGGACGCCAGCCGTTTCCGGGGCCCGGCCTCGGTATCCGGATCATCGGTGAGGTCACCGCTGACCGTCTCGAGATTCTGCGTGAGGCCGACGCCATCGCCCGCGAGGAGCTGACCAAGGCCGGCCTCGACCAGGAGATCTGGCAGTGCCCCGTCGTGCTGCTCGCCGACGTGCGCTCGGTGGGTGTGCAGGGCGACGGCCGCACCTACGGCCACCCGATCGTGCTGCGCCCGGTGTCGAGCGAAGACGCCATGACCGCCGACTGGACGCGTCTGCCGTATGACGTGCTGTCGAAGATCTCGAACCGCATCACGAACGGCGTGCGCGACGTCAACCGCGTCGTGCTCGATGTCACGTCGAAGCCGCCGGGAACGATCGAGTGGGAGTAGGGAGCGCCATGCTCCCCGATGCGGCGCCGGTGCTTCCCGACGCCGAGTACGTGGTGCTGTCCAGTCGGTTGATCCCGGGCATGGACGGCGGCTACACGATCGCGACGCTCACACGTGCCCGGCAGCTCGCCGAGGCCGGGGTCGCGAAGGGGGCGGGTCCGCAGCTGCTCACGTTCGACCCGGGGGTGGCTGCCGATCATGCCGCGCACCGTCGGACCTTCGCGGAGCAGGGGGCGCTCGTCGACCCCTCACGTATGCGCAACCTGTTCGACGAGGCCACGGGTTCCGGCGGGGGAGCGGCCGATTGGCTGCGCGCTGCCGCCGACCCCGCGATGACCGCCGACCCCGCGATGACCGCCGACCCCGACGTCGAGTACCGCGTGCTGACGGATGTCGACGGCCGGCCTTTCGCCGCGCTACCGATCATCCCCGGCAATCCGGACTGGCATCTGACCGAGGAACCCGTTCTCGTCTACGACGCCGCAGGCGAGGTGGTCGGGGCGCTGCACGGGTTCCGCGGGCTCTACCGGGCCTGGCTCGAGCACGTCGCGGACGCGTTCGGTGATCGCCTCATCGTCGTGATCTGCGAATCCCGGCAGCTCGGCGAGCTCATCGCCGACTGGTCCGATCCGCGTGTGCGCATCGTCCACCCGATCCACACCATGCACGTGGAGGCGCCGTACACCCCGGATGCTCCGATGAACACGCTCTGGACGCGCTGGTTCCGGCTGACCGACCGTTTCGACGCCGTCATCTGGCCGACCACCACCCAGCGCGACGATGTCGTGGCGCGTTTCGGCTCCGCGGCTTCTCATGTCGTGGTGCCGAACCCGATCGCCCCGGTGGAGCATCGGGACGACCTCCGCGAAGACGGGCTCGTCGTCGTGCTCGGTCGTCTCGCGCCAGGCAAGCGCATCGATCAGGCGATCCGGGCGTTCCTCGCCGCGGACGTCGCCGGAACCCGGATGGAGATCTGGGGCGGCGGGCCCGAAGAGGATCGGCTGCGCGCGCTGATCGAGGAGCTCGGCGCGGGGGACCGCGTGCTGCTCGCGGGTTACACCGATTCGCCCGGCACCGTGCTCGATCGAGCGTCGATGATCGTCACGGCCACCGCCTTCGAGGGCCAGCCGTTGTCGATCGTCGAGGCGCTCCTGCATGGGACCCCTGTCGTGTCATACGACGCCCGCTACGGCATCCGTGACGTTCTGGAACAGGGCGGTGGCGTCCTGGTCCCGAGCGGCGACGTCGAGGCGCTGGGCGAGGCGATCCGCGCGCTGCTGACCGACCCCGATCGGCTCGCGACGCTGAGCGCCGAGGCCCCGTCGGTCGCTGCGGCCTGGAGCCCGCAGCGTTCGCTCGACGCCCTGACCGCGGCGATCGCCGACGTCGCCGCGCGCCCGTCCCGTCGCGTCTGACCGCGTCGCCTGACCGCGTCGCCTGACCGCTCCGGTCGCACTTTCTGTCGCCTCACGGCGGCCCGCGCGGCAGGAACTGCGACCGGAGCGTGATCTAGAGCAGCTTGAGCGCCTCGCGGCGGGAGAGCGGCGACAGCTCGTGCGACTCGACGAAGGCTCGCACCCACGCCGGGTCGGTCTTGCCGAGCTCGCGCAGTGCCCAGCCGATGGCCTTGCGGATGAAGAACTCGGTGTCGGCGAGGTTCGGTTCGATCACAGTGGCGAGCAGCTCGCGGTCGGTGGCACCTCTGCGTCCGAGCTGGGAGATGATGCTCGCCCGGCGCACCCAGAAGTCGTCGTCGCGCGACCACGTCCGCAGCACCGGCGTCATCTCGGCAGGGTGCGCATCGAGCGTCTCGGTGAGCCGATGCGAGACCTCGTCGACGTGATCCCACCACGCTCCTGTGCGGATCATCTCCTCATGCACATCGAGCATGTCGAGTCGGGCTCGCACCGGACGCAGAGCCATCAGAGCACTGGCGGCGTAGCGCTCCTCGCGAAACGCCGCCTCCCGCCACAGCACGAGTGCCGTACCGCGCAACACCGCCGTATCCGTCACCTCGCGCGCGAGCCCACGCGTCACGGCTCGCACCCCGGGAACACGTACGCCGAGGAAGGGCAGCGCCGACTTCATGTACGCCTGCTGCGCGGGTGCCAGCTCCGGATCGGCCTCATCACGGAGCGCGGATCGGATGCTCTGCACGAGGTCTGCGGCGGTCACGGGAGCGAGTCTACGACCGCCCCGAGAAGTTCTTCAGAAAGAATTCCGGGATGATGTCGATCCGAGTCGTTCCCGTTCGACGTCATTGATGAGAGGGTCGAGAGACGGCCCTTCGAACAAGGAGAACATCATGAAGTTCATGCTCATCATGCGCGCGACCGACGAGGCCGTCGAGGCCTACAAGGACATGCCCTTCGAGCAGGTCATCGAGGCCATGGGCAAGTACAACGAGTCGATGATCAAGGCCGGAGTGCTCGTCGCGGGCGAGGGCCTGACCGATGCGGCCGAGGGTTTCGTGGTCGACTTCAGCACCGAGAAGCCGCTCATCACCGACGGCCCCTACGGCGAGACGAAGGAGTTGTTCAACGGCTTCTGGATCATCGAGGTCCCCACGCGCGAAGAGGCGGCGGAGTGGGCGAGTCGCGCACCTCTCGGACGTGGGTCGTACCTCGAGGTGCGTCGCGTGACCGGCGTCGAGGACTTCCCGGCGGACAACGAGTGGATCCAGAAGGAAGAGGGCTGGCGCGAGGAAGCAGCTCAGCGCGCGGCACGGCAGTGATGGCACGGCAGTGATGGCACAGCAGTGACGGACTCTTCCCCACACAGCGAGACGGCGCGTTCCGCTCCCGATACCGGGTCTGCGGAGCGCGCCGTCGCCGCCGTGTGGCGCATCGAGTCCGCCCGCATCGTCGGAGCTCTGACGCGCATGGTCGGTGACTTCGGCCTCGCGGAGGACCTGGCTCAGGAGGCGCTGGTGGATGCGTTGCGGCAGTGGCCGGTCGACGGCGTCCCGCGCAAGGCCGGGGCCTGGCTGACCGCGGTCGCGAAACGCAAGGCCATCGATCGGTGGCGTCGACAGGAGCGTCTGGACGAGCGGGTCGCCCTTCTCGCACACGACCTGGAGCAGGAGCAGCGGGAGGGGCGAGACCTGCTGTGGGATCCGGACGCCGTCGATGATGACGTGCTGCGCCTGATCTTCATCTCCTGCCACCCCGTGCTCTCGAAAGAGGCGCAGGTCGCCCTGACGCTGCGGGTGGTGGGTGGGCTTTCCAGCGAGGAGATCGCCCGCGCGTTCCTCGTGCCGACCGCCACCGTGCAGCAGCGCATCGTGCGGGCGAAGAAAACGCTCTCCGCCGCCAACGTCCCGTTCGAGGTGCCTTCGCGCGAGGAGCGTGCGCCGCGCATCGGTGCGATCCTCGGCGTGCTGTATCTGATCTTCAACGAGGCCCACGCCGCGAGCAGCGGACCCGACTGGATGCGCCCCGAGCTGAGTGACGAGGCCATCCGTCTCGGGCGCGTGCTCGCCGCGCTGATGCCGCAGGAACCCGAGGTGCACGGCCTGCTGGCGCTGATGGAGCTGACGGCCGCGCGGTTCGGGGCGCGCGTGGATCGACACGGCGACCCGGTGCTGCTGGCCGATCAGGACCGTCGGCGCTGGGATCGTGGCCGCATCTCGCGTGGACGTGCATCGCTGGCGACCGCCGATGCTCTCGGACGCGGGCGCGGTGCCTACGGGCTGCAGGCGGCGATTGCCGAGTGCCATGCCGTGGCGGCGTCTGTCGAGGAGACCGACTGGGAACGGATCGTGCTGCTCTACGAGGCGCTCGGGCGGCTCTCTCCGTCGCCGGTGGTCGAGCTCAACCGAGCGGCTGCGGTGGCGATGGCGACCGGGCCGGCGTCCGCTCTGCTCATCATCGACCAGCTGTCGAGTTCGGGCGCCTTGCACGGCTATCACCTGCTGCCCGCGACACGCGGCGAACTGTTGCGTCGGCTCGGGCGCGAGGAGGAAGCCCGGAGCGAGTTCACCGTCGCCGCCGGACTCGCCGGCAATGATCGGGAGAGATCGCTGCTGGAGCGGAAGGCACGAGGGGCACAGAAATGACCCGCCCCCTTCGGGTGCACGAGGCATCCGAAGGGGACGGGCATCAGGGTGACGCGCGTGGCGTCGACGGCGGATGCCGTCAGCTGCGCGCCTTCTGGCCGCGACCGGCGATCAGGCCGTAGATCAAGAGCACGATGATGGAACCGGCGATGGCGAGGAGCCAGGTGCCGAGGTCCCAGAACTCGGTGAGCGGACGGTTGAGGATCAGACTGCCGAGCCAGCCGCCGAGCAGCGCGCCCACGACGCCGAGGAGCAGCGTGATGAACCAGCCGCCGCCCTGCTTGCCGGGAAGGATCAGCTTGGCGATGGCTCCGGCGATGAGGCCGAGAAGAAGAAAGCCGAGAAAACTCATGGTCAGCTCCTGTGGATCGGGAGCCCCGGGGTGCCGGGGCTTCTGGTATCCAGAGTGCCGACATCGCTGCTCGCGTGCCAACCCCTTGCGCACACATGCCTGGATGTGCGAAGAGGCCCGCCTCCCCAGGGGAGTCGGGCCTCTCGACGCGGTCGGATCGGTTCGCGGTCAGTTGTTGCCGCGGACGATCGCGATGATGCGCAGGATCTCGACGTAGAGCCAGACGACCGTGACCATGATGCCGAAGGCGCCGAGCCAGCCGTACTTGCGGGGAGCGCCGTTGCGGACGCCCTGCTGGATCTGATCGAAGTCGAGCACGAGCGAGTACGCCGCCATGATGACGACGAGCACGCCGATGATGACACCGAGCGGGATGCCGAAGATGTTGGCGCTCAGCAGGCCGAAGGCCTGGCCCTGGGGCAGCACGCCGGTCCACATGAGGACCAGGTTCAGCAGCGAGAAGACCAGGTAGCCGATCATCGCGATCATGAAGATCTTCGTCGCCTTCTTCGACGCGCGGATCTTGCCGCTCGCGAAAAGAGCCAGGGTCACCCCGACGACCGAGACGGTCGCAAGCGTCGCCTGGAAGACGATGCCGGGGTAGATGACCTCGAAGAACGCCGAGATGCCACCGATGAAGAGGCCCTCGAACGCCGCGTAGGCGAAGATCAGCGCGGGCCGGACCTTCTTGCGCGACGTGAAGGTGATGACCATCGCGAGCACGAAGCCGCCGAGGGCGCCGACGATCCACGGCAGCATGCTGACGGGCGCGGGGTTGTACGGGTCATATCGCGGCACGTCCAGGCCGCCGAGCGTCAGCACCCAGCCGATCGCGGCGGTGACGAGCAGGATGCCGAACAGGCCGGCCGTCTTCCAGACCGTGTCCTCGACCGACATGCGGTCGGTCTCGATCGCTCCGGCCGGCGGGGCGGCGTACATGCCCTCGAGCTGTGCGTTGGCCGCAGCGTCCATCGCTCCGTGCTGGAGCGAGGCGTTCTGCGCGCCCTGGGCAGCCTGAGGTCCGCCCGGGTACGTCGCGACGTTGCGCGGGTCCTGCTGCTGGAAAGCAGGGTTGTTGAAAGCGAAGTTGCTCATTGGTGGGCCTCACTCCAAAGGGGGGTAGTAGGTCTCTTTCCTCCACGATACTCGGGAGGGCGCACCGCCGGGGTGTTCTACGCTGAGAGCGTGCCCAGGAAATCACCCCTCGTCATCGGGCACCGCGGTGCGCCCGGCTATCGCCCGGAGCACAGCCGCTCCTCCTATGAGCTCGCTCTCGCCATGGGGGTGGATGCGGTCGAACCCGACGTCGTGGCGACCAAGGACGGCGTGCTCATCGTGCGGCACGAGAACGAGATCTCGGGCACGACCGACGTGGCGGAACATCCGGAGTTCGCCGACCGCAAGACGACGAAGCGCGTCGACGGGCAGGCGCTGACCGGATGGTTCAGCGAAGACTTCACCTGGGACGAGCTGTCGACCCTGCGCATCCGCGAGCGGCTGCCCGAGGTGCGGGCGTCGAGCGCAAGCTTCGACGGCGCCCAGCAGATCCTGCGCCTGCGCGATGTGCTCGACATCGTGCGCGACGGATCGGCGGAGCATGGACGCGAGGTCGGCGTGGTGCTCGAGGTCAAGCACGCCACGTACTTCGCGAGCATCGGCCTGGACCTGGCCCCCCTCATCGACCGCGAGCTGCGCGACGCCGGATGGGCCGAGGGGGAGCTGCCGCTGGTGATCGAGTGCTTCGAGTCGACCGTGCTCGGGCAGCTGCGGGAACGCGAGATCTCCGCATCGTACATCTACCTGATCGAGGCGTCGGGGCGTCCGTACGACCTCCTGGTGGCCGAGGGCACGCACGCCCGCACGTACAGGGAGACCGTCACCCCGGAGGGGCTCGACGCCCTCGTCGGACAGGTCGACGGCATCAGCGTGAGCAAGAAGATGCTGCTCGACCGGGGCAACACGATCGTCGCGGATGCGCATGCACGAGGTCTGCAGGTCTTCACATGGACGTGCCGGCCGGAGAACGCCTTCCTCGCGGCGGAGTTCCGCGGCCGGGGTGGGCGCGGCGCCTACGGCGACTACGAGGCGGAGTGGGGCGTCATCGCACGTCAGGGCGTGGATGGCGTGTTCGTCGATCATCCGGATCTGGGCGTCGCCTTCTTCCGCAGCTGACGCGGTCGCGCAGGTCCGCGGCGTCAGAGCGGTCCGAGCACGCTCTGCACGTCGCTCTCGAGCATCAGGGCGCGCAGGGGCTCGAGGATCTCGCGTTCCTCGAAACGGAAGTGGGATTCCATGATCGCGGCGATCCCGTCGAGGTGACCGCCGATCGTGATCGCATCGTCGCCGCGCTCGGCTGCACCGCGCAGCGAGGCGAGCAGGTGGGCGAGCATCGAGTGGTCCTGCATCAGCTTGTCGATGATCCCGCCGAGCTCCGGATGCTCCGCGCGCAGAGCAGGGAAGAGCTGCCGATCCTCGGCGCCGTGGTGGCCGTCGAGGGCGGCGCAGAATCCGACGCAGTAGAGCACGAGTTCCGATGTGGCATCGGGGACGTCCGTGCCCTGGTCGAGGGCGTCGCGCGTGGCGGCGAGGGCGGCACGCAGACGGGAGTGCGCCGACCGGAGCTCCTGATCCCAGGCGATCAGACGGGCGGCATCCATCGGCCCAGTGTAGAGGGGCCGGTGTGGATGGGGCCGGTGTGGATGGGGCCGGTGTCGGCGGACTCCCGCTCAGAGGGTGCGGTCGAAGGCACCGCGGCGGGTGGAGACGATCTCCTTGCCCAGCGGCATGAGCGAGATCGGGACCATCTTGAAGTCGGCGATGCCCATCGGGATGCCGATGATCGTGATGCAGAGCAGGATTCCGGACACGATGTGTCCGATCGCGAGCCACCAGCCGGCCAGGATCACCCACAGCACGTTCCCGAGGAACGACCCGACACCCGCGGTGGGCTTGCTGATGACCTCGCGGCCGAATGGCCAGATCGCGTAGGCGGCGATGCGGAACGAGGCGATCGCCCAGGGGATCGTGATGATCGGGATGCACAGCAGGATGCCGGCGAGGACGTACCCGAGGAACAGGGCCCAGCCGGCGAGGATGACCCAGATGATGTTGAGGATCGTGCGCATGAGCTGATTGTGTCACCCCTCTGCGGCCGGGCCTGAACATCCGCCCCGAGGTCCCGGAGGCGACGGACTCCGGATGCCAGACTGACCGCATGACCGGAATCGTGGTGCAAGACGTCAGCAGAGCGTTCGGGACGGTGCAGGCGGTGAGGGGCGCCACTCTCCGGGCCGAGCCCGGCCGGGTCACCGGCCTCGTGGGGCCGAACGGAGCAGGCAAGACCACTCTGCTGCTGATGCTCGCCTCCCTCCTCGCTCCCGACACCGGGACGATCAGCATCGGAGGCGTCGACCCCTCCGTCGATCCGCTGGCCGCACGACGCCTGCTCGGATGGATGCCGGACGCTCTCGGTGCGTGGCCGTCGCTCACCGCACGGGAGACCATCGTCACGACCGCCCGCCTGTACGGCATCGAGAAGCCGCAGGCCGCGGTCCGTGCGGAGCAGCTGCTCGCCCTCGTCGGGCTGACCGAACTCGCCGACTCCCCGGCCAAGGTGCTGTCGCGAGGGCAGAAGCAGAAGCTGGGCCTGGCACGCGCGTTGGTGAACGACCCGCAGGTGCTGCTCCTCGACGAACCGGCTTCCGGTCTCGATCCGGAGGCGCGGGTGCAGCTGCGGGTGCTGCTGCGCCGTTTCGCGGCGGAGGGGCGCACCGTGCTGATCTCGAGCCACATCCTCTCGGAGCTCGAAGAGGTCGTCGACGACGCGGTCTTCCTCGTCGCCGGTGCCGTCGTCGATGCCGCACCGGCGCGGAGCATGCTGCGCGCGTGGCGGGTGCGTCTCGCCGGTGCCACCGAGGATCGGATGAAGGCCGATGCCTGGCAGGTGGCCTCGAATCTCGGTATCGCCCCCGAATCCCTCTCGCAGGATCGTGGAGCGGTGCTCGTCGGATTCGAGGGAGAGGATGCCGCAGCACAGGCCCTTCGACATCTGATCGAGGCGGGGCTCCCGGTCGTGGAGTTCGCTCCGGCGCAGAACCAGCTGGAGCACACGTTCCTGAACCTGCATCATGCGACACCACCCCAGGCATCCACCGGAACGGAGGCGGGCGCATGAGCCTCGCGAACATCGGCATCATCGCCCGACTCGAACTGACCCAGCGCCTGCGCAGCGTGGGCTGGTATGTGCTGCTCGGGGTCTTCGCCCTGGTGCTGCTCGGGGTCACGGGGCTCTCGTTCGCCGTGTACTCCTGGGGCGATGCGGTCGGTGCCGGCGTCTACTCGATCGTCGTCAACATCGTGCTGCTGCTGGTCGTGCTGGTGTCGCCGACGCTCAGCGGCAACGCGATCAACGGGGATCGCGATGCCGCGACGCTCGCGGCCGTGCAGGTGACCGCCGCGTCGACCGGCGACATCATGCTCGGCAAGCTCGTCGCGGCCGTGGCGACCGGCGGCGCCTTCCTGGTGGTCGCGGTGCCGTTCCTGGCCCTGTCGTTGCTGGGCGGGGGAGCGAACCCGGCCGTGCTGCTCATCTCCCTGCTCGTGCTCGCGGCCGAGATCATCATCGTGGCCGCGATCGGAGTGGGGTTGAGCGGACTCATCGCGCGTCCGCTGTTCTCGGTCGCGACGACCTACCTGGTCGTCGCCGCGCTCGTGTTCGGAACGCTCATCGTGTTCGGACTCGGCGGCATGGCGGTGCGCAGCGAAGCGACCGTGTACTCGCGCCCGTACGACGCGAACGGCACGCCGGACTGTGATCGCTGGGAGGTGAACAGCACCCAGGATGTGCCTCGGTTCGATCTGGTGTGGTGGACGCTCGCCGCGAACCCGTTCGTCGTGCTCGCCGACGCGACCCCGACCGAGTACGCGACGGGGGGTTATCCCGTCGACATGTTCGGTCAGATCAAGTACGGATTGCGCAGCGCGCAGCTCTCGCCCTTGGAACAGCGCTGGGACGAGTGCGACCCCGGTGGCGGGTACCGCACACCCCAAGAGGTGATCGACTCGACGGTGCCGAGCTGGTTCGTCGGCCTGGGGGTGCAGATCGTCATCGCGGGTTCGCTGTTCGCGGGGGCATGGGCGCGCACGCGGACGCCGGCTCGCCGGCTGCCCCCGGGCACGCGCATCGCCTGAGGCTCTTCCCCTCGGGCACGTTCCGGTCGCACCACCCGCCGTTCCGGACGCTCTGATGCGGCGGCAAGTGCGACCGGGACGGGAACCGGGAACGGCGAAGACGTGGGCAGCGGATGGCCACCTTCCGTTCATCTGCCGTGCACTCGGCGGATCCTCTGCGGCCACGTGGGGTCGGTGGTCTGGGCGGGTACCCGACTGAGTCCCCCCTCCGGTCCGGCCCTGCACCCTGGGGTCTGCCGGCCCAGCCACCCAGGAGTCCTCCATGCCCCGCCTGCACCGTGCAGCGGCGGTCACGGCGGTGTGCGCCTTGAGCGCCGCCGCCCTGCTCGCCACTCCCATCGCCGCGATCGGCGCCGACCCCGGCATCCGCCCGTCCGTGGCGACGTCGACCGCTCCGAGTCTCGTCCTGAACGAGATCGTCTACGACGACGCGGCGACCGGCCTCGCCGACCAGGTCGAGATCTACAACGCCGGGACCGAGGTGGTCGATCTCGCGGGGTGGAAGATCGCGGACGAGAAGCGCGACACCTTCGGCGCGGCCCCGGATGGCACGTCGCTCGCCCCGGGGGAGTTCCTGGTGCTGGTGAAGGACGTCGACTTCGCGTTCGGGCTCGGCAAGGGCGACGAGGTCGTGCTCTTCGACCCGGACGGCACCGAGGTCGACTCCTATGCCTATGCGAACACCGCGCCGCTGTCGGTGTGGGCGCGCTGCCCTGACGGCACGGGTACCTGGGCGCCGGCGACGCAGGTGACGCCCGGCGCTGCGAACGATTGCGAGGTTGCTCCTGTCGCCGGTTCCATCGTGATCAACGAGGTCGACTCGCAGCCGGCCGACTGGGTGGAGTTCTACAACCCCGGCACCGCTGCGCTCGACATCTCGGGCTACGAGATCCGGGACAACTCGGACGATCACCGCTGGCAGTTCCTCCCGGGAACGCAGATCGGCGCGGGACAGTTCCTCGTGGTCGAAGAGGGTACGGTCGGGGTCTCCGGAGGCGTCGAGGCCGCATTCCGCGAGCCGATCGGCATCGGCAGCGCCGACCGCATCCGCCTCTACGACACCTCGGGCGCGATGATCGACGACACGCTCCCGTGGCAGGGGCACGCGGCGATCGACGGCGACTTCGCCGCGGCCACCCTGGCGCGCTGCCCTGACGGCGTCGGCTCCTTCGTGCTCGCGCACCCGACCCCGGGCGCCACGAACTCGTGCGTCATGCCCGACGTCGTGATCAACGAGATCGAGTCGAACGGCGACACCACAGATTGGGTCGAGGTCGTCAACACCGGCAGCACGGCGGTCGACCTCTCCGGCTGGACCGTGATGGACAGCGACCCCGTCGGCCACGCCGGTGAAACCACTCCGTTGCCCGCAGGCACGATCCTGCAGCCCGGAGGCTACTTCGTCTTCGACCAGCCCACGAACTTCGTCTTCGGTCTCGGCAACGGCGATACCGTGTCGATCCGCGACGCGAACGGCAACACGGTCGATGAGCACGTGTACGCCGCGCATGCCGCAGGGGTCCTCGCGCGTTGCGCTGATGCCACCGGCGACTTCGTCGACATCGCGGTCTCGACCAAGGGGCTGCGCAACGCCTGCGGCAACCCCGTGCGCATCAACGAGGTCGAATCCGACGGCGGCTCGCCCGACGACTGGGTGGAGCTCGTGAACCCGACGAGCACGGCGCTCGATGTGTCGGGCATCGTGGTGAAGGACGACGACGACACCCACGCGTACGCGATCCCGGCCGGTACGTCGATCGGTGCGGGGGAGTACCTCGTGATCGAGCGGGCGCAGCTCGGCTTCGGCCTCGGCGCTGGCGATGCGGTGCGGGTGTTCGACGGCGACCTGCTCGTGGACGAGACCACCTGGGGTGCGGGCCACGCCGCCACCACCTGGGGGCGTTGCCCCGACACGAGCGGCGCGTTCGCCGTCACCGCAGCGCCCACGAAGGGCACCGCGAACGTGTGCACCGGTGAGGTTGCCGTGTCGCCGTGGCCCGGCTCTGCCGAGGTGCGCGTGGTGGACAGCATCCCGACGTTCCTCGAGGACAGCTCGGGGCTCGACGTGCAGGAGACCGCCGACGGCGCGTTCCTCTGGGCGGTCGACAACGGACAAGGCCGTATCTGGAAGCTCGAGGCGCACGCCGACGGCTCGGTCGAGAAGGTCGACGGCTGGGATGCGGGCAAGCGTGTGCGCTTCCAGAAGGACGCCGCGAACCCGGGCGCCGCGGGCCCCGACACCGAAGGCATCACGGTCGACGGAGACGGCTTCGTCTACGTGGCGTCCGAACGCGACAACAGCGCCAAGGGCGTGAACCAGAACGTGGTGCTGAAGGTCGACCCCGAGGCCTCGGACGGCGATCTCGTCGCCCAGCAGGAATGGGATCTGACCGCGTTGCTTCCTGCCGTCGGGGCGAACCTCGGCATGGAGGCCGTGCAGTGGGTGCCGGATGCCGCGCTCGCCGGAAAGCTCTTCGATGACAGGACGGGTGCGGCGTACGACCCGAAGGACTATGCCGGTCACGGTGACGGGCTGTTCTTCGTCGCGGTCGAGGACAACGGTCACGTCTACGCATTCGCCCTCGGGGCCGACGGCTCCGCGACGCTCGTGTCGGAGATCGCTCCCGGTCTCACCGGAGTCATGGCGCTCGACTACGACACCGTGCGCAACACCCTGTGGGCCGTGTGCGACGACGGCTGCCAGGGCCGCTCCGCCGAGATCACGCTGAACGGCACCGGGCAGCCGAGCCTCGTGCACTACGCCCGCCCTGCCGGGATGCCCGACATCAACAACGAGGGCTTCGCGACCGCGCCGGCCTCGCTGTCGGTCGACGGACAGCGCCCGGTGTGGTGGTTCGCCGACGGGTTCGCCTCCGAGGCGCTGCGCACGGGAACGCTGCCGGGAGTCGACGACGGCACCCCCGGCGGCGAGACCCCGCCGCTCCCGGGCACCGGCCTCGTCGACGACAATCGCCACGGTCTGACGGTGGACCCGTCGGTCGCGACCCGCGGGCAGAAGGTCACGATCACGGTCGGGGCCGGCGGCACGGGAACGGACGTGTCGGTGTGGATGTACTCCGACCCGACGCGGATCGCGTCGGGGACGCTCACGGACGCGGGCACCATCTCGGTGACCGTCCCGGCGGACGCTCCGCTCGGCGCGCACAGGATCGCGGTGTTCGACGCGAGCGGCGCGCTCCTCGGTTGGGCGGACCTCCGCGTCGCGGCGGGTAACGGGGCCGGGGCCGGGGGAGAGGCCGGGGCAGGGGTCGGTGGGCTGGCGACGACCGGTGCGGAACTCCCCGTCGCCGCCGTCGCACTGGCGCTGATGCTGCTCACCGCCGGTGCGGTGGCCGTGCGGCGCAAGCGCACGGCATGAGCCATGGGAGGGGGCGCGCGCGTGCGCTCGTGTGCGCCCTCCCATGGCCGGACGGTCACGTGCCCGCCGCTCCGCGTGAATCATCTGCAATGGAGGATGCGCGCGGGCCCCGGCACCGCTAGACATGGGGGAGGCGCGGAAGGACCGCACGCGGAGGGCCGTCGATGAGCATCGCATTCCTGCTGACCACCCTGGTGATCGTCGCGACGCCGGGGACCGGTGCCGTCTACTCGATAGCGGCGGGCATCTCGCGAGGACGCCGAGCGGGCGTCATCGCCGCGTTCGGCTGCACCCTCGGTGTCATCCCGCACATGATCGCCGCGATCACGGGGCTCGCAGCGATCCTGAACGCCTCCGCGGTCGCGTTCGAGACCATCAAGTGGCTCGGCATCGCCTATCTGCTGTTCCTCGCCTGGCAGACCATGAGGGACAAGTCGTTGATCCAGGCCGACGAGAGCGTCGCCCCGCTGTCGTCCTGGCGTGTGATCCGCACCGCTGTCCTCATCAACGTGCTCAATCCCAAGCTCACGATCTTCTTCTTCGCCTTCCTGCCCCAGTTCGTCCCGGCCCAGACGCCGAACGGCACCTGGCAGATGGTCGGGCTCAGCCTGGTGTTCATGGCGCTCACGTTCGTGGTCTTCGCGCTGTACGGCGTCTTCGCGGCCACCATGCGCGCCCAGGTGCTGGGGCGACCGAGGGTCATGACGTGGCTGCGCCGCTCCTTCGCCGCGACGTACGTGCTCCTGGCCGGACGTCTCGCGCTGGAGACCCGGTAGCCTGCTCGGGACGCCGCGTCGTGAGCAGGCCTCCGGACGGCGCGAGGCCGTGCCGCGGTGTCGGTGCCGACGCCTAGACTCATAGGGCCATGACCGAAGCTCCTCTCATCGTCCCCTCCACCGCCGGTCCTCGCTCGTCGGGAGCCCCGGGGCAGGACGATCTCCTCGCCGGCCTCAACCCTCAGCAGCTCGAGGCCGTCACCTACCGCGGCCCGGCGCTGCTCATCGTCGCGGGCGCCGGATCGGGCAAGACGAGCGTGCTCACCCGCCGCATCGCCTCGCTGTTGCGGGCCCGAGAGGCATGGCCGAGCCAGATCCTCGCGATCACCTTCACCAACAAGGCCGCGGGCGAGATGCGCGAGCGTGTCGAAGGGCTGATCGGCGATGCCGCCCGTGGCATGTGGATCTCCACGTTCCACTCCGCGTGCGTGCGCATCCTGCGTCGCGAGGCCGAGCAGTTCGGGTACACGAAGTCGTTCACCATCTACGATTCGGGCGATTCGCGGGCTCTCCTCAAGCGCCTGGTCAAAGAGCACGAGGCCGATGCCTACGGGCTCACACCCGCGTCCGTGCAGTCGCGCATCTCGAAGCTGAAGAACGAGCTGTCCGACGCCGAGTCGTATGCGCGTCAGGCCAACATGAGCGACCCGGCCGAGCGCGTCTTCGTCGAGGTCTTCGCCGACTACCAACGGCAGCTGCAGAAGGCCAACGCCTTCGACTTCGATGACCTCATCGGGCAGACCGTGTATCTGTTCCGAGCGTTCCCGCAGGTCGCCGACACCTACCGTCGTCGTTTCCGTCACATCCTGGTCGACGAGTACCAGGACACGAACCACGCGCAGTACTCGCTGATCCACGAGCTCACGCGCCCCGTGTCCGGTGCTGCCGGTGCCGCGCCGGATCCGTATGCCTCCAACGGCATGATGATCTTCGAGCCCGATCCCGCCCCCACCGCAGACGCCGGCGAACCCGGTGCCTCGCTCACCGTGGTCGGCGACTCCGATCAATCGATCTACGCGTTCCGTGGTGCGGACATCCGCAACATCAGCGAGTTCGAGCGTGACTTCCCCGGCGCCCGCGTCGTGCTGCTCGAGCAGAACTACCGCTCGACGCAGAACATCCTGTCGGCGGCGAACGCGGTGATCGGCAACAACTTCGATCGCAAGGACAAGAAGCTCTGGAGCGACAAGGGCGACGGCGATCCCATCATCGGTTTCACCGGCTACTCGCAGCACGACGAGGCGCAGTTCGTGGCTGACGAGGTCGAGGCCCTGCACCGCGCCGGCATGCCCTACTCCGAGATGGCGGTGTTCTACCGCACCAACTCGCAGTCCCGTGCGCTGGAGGAGATCTTCATCCGCTCGGCGGTGCCGTATAAGATCATGGGCGGCACCAAGTTCTACGATCGCGCCGAGATCAAGGACGCGCTCGCCTACCTCGTCGCCGTCGCGAACCCGGCCGACGAGATGTCGGTGCGCCGCATCCTGAACAAGCCCAGGCGCGGCATCGGCGACGTCACGGAGACGGCCATCGCACGGTTCGCCGAGGAGCACGGGATCAGCTTCCGCGATGCGCTGTCGATGCCGGGTCAGCTCGGGGTCGGGCCGAAGATCCAGGCGGCGATCGGGCAGCTCGACGCGGTGCTCGCTGAAGCCGCCGCCATCCTGACCCCCGCGAGCGGCGAACTGCCTCCCCCCACCGCGGTGGCCGACGGCCTGAGCTTGTTGCTGGGCAAGAGCGGATACCTGGACGCCCTGCGTGCGAGCCGCGACCCTCAGGACGAGGCGCGCGTGGAGAACCTCGACGAATTCGTCGCGGTGGCTCGTGATTTCGCGCGCAACAACCCGGAGGGCACGATCGTCGACTTCCTCACCGAGGTCGCTCTGGTCTCGGATGCCGATGACCTCGACGACGAGTCGGGCTCGGTCTCGCTCATGACCATGCACACGGCGAAGGGCCTGGAGTACGACGCCGTGTTCGTCACGGGCGTCGAGGAAGATCTCATCCCGCACCGCATCTCGGCCGGCGAGCCCGGGGGACCGCAGGAGGAACGCCGTCTCTTCTATGTGGGCATCACGCGTGCGCGCAAGCGTCTGCACCTCTCTCTCGCGATGACGAGGGCGCAGTTCGGCGAGGTCACGGTGGCGATGCCCAGCCGCTTCCTGCAGGAGATCCCGGCGGGCCTGATCGACTGGCGACAGTCTCCGGGCGACGTGAACTCGCGCGGGGGGATGCAGTCGCGCGCACTGAACGCGCGTCGCCAGGGCGGCTTCGGCGGCTCGGGCTCGGGCGATCGTTTCGCGGTGAAGTCGCTGCCGGGTCGAGACTCCCTGAAGCCGCTGTCGACGGCGATGGACAAGTTCCCCAACCGGGTCACGGCCAAGATGCGCGACAACGGTGATCTCGAGCTCGCCGCCGGCGACCGCATCCGTCACGTCGACTTCGGCGAAGGGCGGGTGGATGCGGTGACGGGCGAGGGGGCCAAGCGCATCGCTCACGTGCGATTCGACTCGGCGGGGCAGAAGAAGCTCCTCATCAAGGTCGCGCCGATCGAGAAGATCTAGCCCACCGCAGGTGTTTCCGCCTCGGCGAAACACCGAGCGGATTGCCGGTTAGGCTGGCTCATATGGCCCTCTTCTCCCGCCGCAAGAAGTCCGGTGACGATGTCGTCGCCCCCACCGCCGAGGCTGTCGCGAGCGATAGCGCGCCGAACGACACCACACCGAACGACACCACGCCGAACGGTGCGGGCGCGGTCGCCGGAGAGCACACGACGTCAGAGAGCCCGACCGCCGAGCAGCCCGTCGAAGCGCCCTCGATCGGGATCTCGGTGCAGGCGTTCCGGGGCGTCGGTGCTGAGGCCGGCCCCGAGGTCTCCCTTCCGACGTCCGACGGCACTTCGAACTCCGACGCCCCGTCCGTCTCTGCGGCGCCCGCCGCGCCGCAGGCTTCTCCCTCTCCGCCCGTTCAGCCCGAGACGCCCCAGGAGCGGCGCCTGCCTCTGGCCTCCGTGCTGCCGCCGGAGCAGACCGAGACCGTCGCCGGCATGAAGGACAATGTCCTCCTGCGTGAGGCCCTCAGCGAGATCGAGGCGGGCGCGACCAACGACCAGCTCCTCGGCGTCATGCGTCAGGCTCTTCAGGGACACCTCTACATCCGCGTGAACGGCGATGCGCGTGCCCAGATCAGCGAAGGGAAGGCGCTCTCCGTCGCCGTCGTCCGCGACAGTGAAGACAACCAGTACATGCTGGCGTTCAGCTCGGCCGGCGCGGTACGTGATTCCGTGCAGCTCGAAGCGGACCCGTCGTCGACCTCGGCGGTGGCCCAGCCCGTCACCTCGGTCCTGCAGCAGGTCGTGTCCGGAGATTTCGCCGGCCTCATCGTCGACAACGCGTCGGCCCCGCATCGGGTGGTGTTCCCGACGGAGCTGCTGCAGAAGACGCTCGAGCAGGCCGATGTCGACATGACGGTGAAGAGCATCCTCGCCGCTCCCCGGGAACAGGATTCCGTCGTCAAGGTCGGCGAAGCCCTTGCGACCACGCGGATGTGGGTCGCGGTCAACGACGGCTCCGGCGGTGGCCCCGTCGGCATCGCCGAAGCGCAGACGACCGACGGACGTCGGTTCCTGCAGCTGTTCTCGCACCCGCTCGAGGTCATCGCGCTCGGACGCGGTGACCGTCCGCTCCCGTTCGCGCCGGAGCAGCTGGCGAAGGTCCTCACGAGCCACGCCGACATCGCCGGAGTGATCGTGGACTCGGCCGGTCCGTCGATCGTCGTCGAGCGGGCTGCGCTCACGCCGGTCCTCGTGCTCGCGGTCGACCTCGGCGACTGAACCGACCCGGACACGGACGATCCGGACTCCGCGCACTGTCCGCGTCGGCGGGGTTCCGTCTGTCCGGGCGGCGCTCTAGGGTCGGAGCATGGCCTCAGAACGCGTGACCCTGACCGTCGCCGACTCCGATGGAGAACGCGAGGTCGCGCTGTCCAGCCCGAACCGCGTGGTCTGGCCCGACCTCGGCATCACCAAGGCGGAGCTGGCCGAGTATGTGCAGCTCGTCGCGGTGCCGTTCCTGGCGGCGAACGGCAACCGCCCGGTCTCGCTCGAGCGGTTCCGTGACGGCATCGGACCCGCAGGCGGGGCGCGGGCCGAGGGCTTCTTCTCGAAGAACCCGCCCAAAGGTACCCCGGACTTCGTCGACGCGGTGACGGTGACATACAACAGCGGGCGCCAGCATCCGCAGATCGTGTTGAACCGTGCGAGCGCGATCGTGTGGGCCGTGCAGATGAACACGATCGTCTTCCACCCCTGGGCGTCGCTCGCCACTGACGCGGACAACCCCGTCGAGCTGCGCATCGACCTCGATCCGCAGCCCGGTACCGACTTCGCAGATGCGGTCACGGCCGCGCACACCCTGCGCGAGGTGCTGCGCGAGGCGGGTCTGGAGGCGTTCGCCAAGACCAGCGGCAACAGAGGATTGCACGTGTTCGCGCCGATCGAGCCGACCCACGAGTTCCTGGAGGTGCGGCACGCCGTGATCGCCGCCGGGCGCGAGCTGGAGCGACGGATGCCGGAGCAGGTCACGACGAACTGGTGGAAGGAGGAGCGGGGCGCGCGCATCTTCGTCGACTTCAATCAGGCCAACCGCGACCGCACGATGGCCGGTGCCTACAGTCCTCGCGCGCTTCCCGGAGCGACCGTGTCGACGCCGGTGGCCTGGGACGAGCTCGACGGTCTCGATCCGAAGGTGTTCACGGTGCGCAGCATCCCGAAGCGTCTGGGCGAGGTCGGCGACCCGTGGGCGTCGATGCCGCACAACCCTGGCCGCATCGACACGCTGCTGGAGTGGTGGGAGCGTGACACGCAGAACGGTCTCGGCGAACTGCCTTTCCCTCCGGAGTTCCCGAAGATGCCGGGTGAGCCGCCGCGCGTGCAGCCGAGCAAGAAGGTCGCAGCGAATTGGGACGAGGACGGCACCCCGGCCGAGAAGGAGTGAGGGCTCCCGCTCAGCTCAGGACATCGGCGAGGTCGTAGCCTGCGACCGTGTCCAACTGCTCGTAGGTGCAGGAGCGGGCGTCGCGATCGGGGCGCCAGCGCTCGAACTGCACGGTGTGGCGGAAGCGGGATCCTTCGAGCTGGTCGTAACGCACCTCGAGCACCCGTTCGGGGCGCAGCCGTACGAACGACACATCCTTCGATCCGCTGAATCGCGACCGCTCGCCCTCGGCGGTCACGGCGTCGCCCGACTCGTCGCGCTCGACCAGCGGGGAGAGCTCTTCGACGAGCTCCTGCCGACGGGCATCGCTCCACGCGGCCACGCCGCCGACCTGGTGGAGCTCTCCGTCGTCGCCGTACAGCCCGACCAGCAGGGAACCCACTCCCGATCCGGACTTGTGGATGCGATAGCCGAGCGCGACGACGTCGGCGGTGCGGGCGTGCTTGATCTTGAACAGAGCGCGCTTTCCCGGCGCGTAAGGCTGGTCGAGCGGCTTCGCGACGACACCGTCGAGCCCTGCCCCTTCGAACTCGGCGAGCCAGCGCACAGCGGCCTCGCGCTCGCGGGTCGTGCGGGTGATGTGCAGCGGATGTCCGACGCCCTCCATGAGGGTCTCGAGGCGTGCGCGCCTCGTCTCGAACGACTGTCCGAGCAGGTCCTCGATTCCGACGGCGAGCAGATCGAACGCGATGAACATGGCTGGGGTCTCGACGGCGAGCTTCGCGACGCGTGAGGCGGCGGGGTGGATGCGCTGGCTGAGGGCCTCCCAGTCCAGGCGCTGCGAGCCGTCCGGTCCGGTGGCGACGACGATCTCGCCGTCGAGCAGGCACGGTTCCGGAAGCAGCTGGGGGATCACGTCGACCAGTTCGGGGAAGTAGCGGGTCAGGGGCTTGGCGCCTCGTGACCCGATCTCCACCGTCTCCCCGTCCCAGGCGATGAGTCCACGGAAGCCGTCCCACTTCGGCTCGTACAGCAGTCCGCCCGGCGTCTTCGCGGGGTCGGGGACGGCCGGCGCCGCCTTGGCGAGCATCGGCGCGGGGATGTCGTAGCGCATGCTCCCATCCTGGCCGCCGATGATCCGCGGCGGAAGGGGAGGACGATCAGCCGAAGAGGTCGGTCACGGTGGCGGGTTCTCCGGCATCCCGCAGCGCCGTGCGGGCGGCATGCCAACCGGCCATCCCGTTCACGGAGGGGCCGGGGGGTGTCGAGGCGGACGCCAGGTACACGCCACGCATCGGCGTGCGCCACGGGGAGGGGGAGGGAACCGGGCGCCGGAGCGCCTGGCGCATGTCGAAGACGCCACCGGAGATGTCGCCACCGATCTCCGTGGGGTTGATCGCCTCGCGCGACGACGCCGGGACGGCGTGGTGCGCGAGGACGAGGTCGCGGAAGCCCGGAGCGAAGCGCTCGACCTGGGCGGTGATCAGCTCGGTCGGGTCGAGGTCCGAGCCCGGGGGCACGTGGATGTACGCCCAGAGCACGGCCTTCCCCGCGGGGGCGCGTGAGTCGTCCAGTACCGATGGCTGCACGGCGAGCACGTACGGGCGCTCATCCACGCGTCCGGCGGCGACGGCGTTCTCACTCGCCCACACCTCGGCACGGGTGCCGCCCAGATGCACGGTCGGGGCCGCTGCCACGTCGGCGTTCGTCCACGGGATCGGGCCGTCGAGGGCGAAGTCGACCTTCGCGGCTCCGGGCCCGTACCGGTACGAGCGGAGGGCCCGTGCGTAGCCTGCGGGCACGTCGGGATGCGTGAGGGCGAGTCGCGGCGAGGTGTTGAGCAGCAGCAGGTCGCCCTGCTGCGGGTCGCCCCAGTCCAGGGCACCGAGATCGGAGACGGGGGTGCCCGCCTCGATCGTTCCGCCGTGCTGCTCGATGTCGGCGACCATCGCGTCGGCGATGCGCTGCGCACCTCCGCGCGGGTACGGCCAGCCGCCTGCGTGTCCGAGCGCGGCCAGCAGCAGCCCGGCCGCCGCGCCCGCGAGGGAGGGCTGCGGCGAGTTGGCGTGCGCGACCACCCCGGAGATGAGCGCCGCCGCCTCCTCCGTGCGGAAGGCGCGAGCTGCCAGGGGAGTGCCCTGGTCCAGCATCCGGATCGCGAAACGCGCGGCGGTCACCGGGTCGTGGGGGATGCGGAGCAGCTGGTTGCCGGTGAAGTCGACGACCCCGTCGATGTGGCTGCTGAGTGGACGCAGGCGAGAGATCCAGGCGGATCCGTCTACTCCGAGATCCGCCGCCGTGCGCCCGATGTCGCGCCAGGCGATCGCTGCGCGCCCGTCGTCGAGCGGATGCGCGTACGAGGCGTCGGGACGGATCCACTCGATCCGCCGGTCGAGGCCGAACGCCTGGAAGAACGGGGAGGAGAGGGCGGCCGGATGCACGGCGGAGCAGAGGTCGTGCCGGAACCCCGGAAGCGTGGATTCGCGTGTGCGCACCCCGCCGCCGATGGTGTCGGCGCCCTCCAGAACTCGCACCCGATAGCCGGCGCGCGCGAGCGTCACTGCGGCAGCGAGCCCGTTCGGGCCGGAGCCGATGATCGTCGCCTGGGCCATGACGTCAGTTTGGCACGTATACAAGCGGAAAACGGTCGGCTGTACCCCTCTGGGCGTGCGATCCTGGAACTGATGAAAGAAGTACAGGGGCCGACCCCCGCAGGCACCTCCCGTCCATACCGTTCGCTCCCGGAGGCGTTGCGCGCGCACCGCATCGATCCGGCCAACCACGCGTTCATCACCGCCATCGTCGAAGAGATCGGGATCAGCTCGTTCATCGACCGCGGTCGCTACATCGAAGCGATCCGTCGAGGTGAGGGCGCCCCTCTGCACATCGGGCGCACCTACACGAACGGCTTCACCGAGGACGAGCGCCTCGTCGTCGGTTCCGCTCCGCTGCGTCTGCAGCCGAGCGAAGGCCGGGCGCCGTACTTCTACGTGAGCCACCCCAGCGAGTTCATCCCGCTCACCCCGCCGCGCGCGGCCAAGCGCACGACGACTCCTCGCGTCTCCGCCCCGCGGGCCGAGAAAGCTCCGAAGCCGGTCGAGGATCGCGACTACGGCGTGTGCGACGTGTGCTTCATGGTGAAGACGCCGTCCGGCGGCTGCGGCTGCGACTGACCGTGAGCGCCGAGGCGGGATCCGGGCTCGACCGACCGTCGATCCGGCTCGCCGACCTGACCGGACCCGACGCACTCGAGGTCGGTGCGGCTGTGCGTGCGTATCTGCTGCAGACCGAGCGGGAGAAGAGTCTGCAGGAACACGGATCCGAGCGCGATCCCGCCGTGCCGCTGCTCGACCGCTATCTCCGCGAGGTCGATGACCCGGCCGAGGCGTACGCCGCGCATCGAGTGCGGGTCGCGCAGTTCGACGAACGCATCGTCGGGGTCGTGGTGCTGTCCGTGCACGACGGTGTGGCGGAGATCAAGCGATTGTGGGCGCAGCCTGACGTGCGCGGCCGCGGGGTGGGTTCGGCGCTGTTGGACGCGGCGGTGGCCGATGCGGTCGATCTCGGTGCGTCGCAGGTGCGGCTGTCGGTGTGGGAATGGCGGGACGGCCCCGTGCGTCTCTACGAATCGCGAGGCTTCGAGCGGGTGCCCTCGTGGGACGATCGCGAACGCCTCGTGTGCATGGCGCGCGTGGTCTGAGCCGACCGCAGTCGTGGTCCTTTCCCTCACGCGGTCGGTTGCGACAGCCGGTATCGGCCGGGGGTCATCCCGACGAGCGGTGTGAACTGCTCGATGAACTGACTGGTCGTGGCCCACCCGCATGCGGAGGCCGTGTCGGTCACCGTGGCGCCGTCGGCGAGCAGGACAAGTGCCCGATGCACGCGCAGTTGCAGGCGCCACTGCCGGTACCCCATGCCGGTCTCCTGCTGGAACAGGCGGCTCAGCGTCCGCTCGGCGGTGCCGGTGCGTGCGCCGAGTTCTCCGAGCGGCACGGGCAGGGCGAGGTCATCCTCGACGATGCGTGCGGCACGGCGCAGGCGCGGATCGTGGGGCTCCGGGAGATGGAGCGGCTGCTCGGGCGCGGTCACGACTTCGTCGACGATCACGCGACGCAGGTGGTCCAGGGCTTCGTCGCTGCGAGTGCGGTCGGACGTCATCGACAGCACGGCTTCGCGCGCGAGTGGCGTCGCGACGAGCACCGCAGGGGAGGCCGGGAGCAATGCGGCGAGCTCGTCGGTCAGATGGACGATGCGCATGTCCGTGCGCCCGTGCGCGCGATGACGATGCTCGGCGCCGGCGGGCACCCAGGCCATGCGGGTCGACGGCGCGATCCAGGCACCCTCGTCGGTGAGCAGCGACAGCACTCCGGAAGCGGCATGCACCAGGTGTCCGAGCGGGTGGGCGTGGCGGGGGGAGGTCTCGGCGTGCGCGAACCGGTAGGCGCCCTCCATGGGCAGGGCCGCCAGGGAATCGAAGTCGACCAGATTCAGGTCGACCATTCGCGAGGATTGGCGGGTATTCGACATCAAAATGCAGCGTACGTGTTTCCTGACATACCGGGTGAATGCTGGACTCGATGCATGACCACGATGCAGGAACCGTTCGACACCGCGCCGACCCCGTTGACCAGGCCGTCCACCCGGCGCGGCGGCATCCTCACCGGGATCTACGTGGGCACCGGCCTGCTGCTGATCGCGCTGAACCTGCGCATGGGCGTCGCTTCTGTCGGACCCGTCCTCCCCGCGATCGAGCAGGACCTGGGGATCCCAGCAGCCGCGGCAGGGCTCCTGACGACGATCCCCGTGTTCGCCTTCGGCGCCTTCGCGTTCTTGACGCCCGCGCTGACACGCTGGATCGGACTGCATCGGCTGCTCGCGCTGACGATGGTCGTGGTGGCACTCGGCATCGGCATCCGCCTGCTTCCCTCACCCGTGGCTCTCTTCGGCGGCACGGTGTTGGTGGGGGCGGGCATCGCGGTCGCGAACGTCTGCATGCCCGCCGTGATCAAGCAGGACTTCGCGCACCGTCTCGGTCTGATGATGGGGCTGTACTCCACATCGCTGTTCCTGGGTGCCGCCGCGGCGGCCGCATTCACGGTGCCGTTCATGATCGCCCTGGACGGGTCGTGGCGTGGCGCGCTGGGGGTCTGGGCGATTCCCGCCGCACTCGCCCTGGTGGTCTGGCTGCCCCGGGCGATGCGTCGGGTCGTCACCTCCCCGGCGGTGGCGGGCGTTCCCGTCGATGCGATCACGGAACCCATCGACGAGCCGCGGATGTCGGCGCTGTTGCGGGACCCGGTCGCGTGGGCGGTCACCGCGTTCATGGGGTTGCAGAGCCTGAGCTACTACGCGGCCCTGACCTGGATTCCCACGATGCTGCAGGACGGCGGGGTCTCGGTGTCGGATGCCGGGGTGCTGCTGTCGTACTCCAGTTTTCCCGGGATCGCGGCGGCGCTCCTCGTGCCGACGGTGATGCGCCGCATGCGGCCGACGTGGCTCCCCGTCGTGCTCTCCGCGCTGCTCTGCGCGGCGGGGCTGATCGGCCTCCTCGTCGCGCCCGGTGGAGCCGCGCCCTGGCTCTGGATGACGCTGCTCGGTCTCGGGCAGGGGGCCGCCATCTCGCTGTCGCTGACGTACATCGTGCTCCGCGCGCCGGATGCGAGGCACACGGCGCACCTGTCGACGATGGCGCAGGGAGTCGGCTACCTGCTGGCCGGCTTCGGTCCGCTCGGCCTCGGCATCCTGCACGCCGCGGTCGGTGGGTGGGTCGTCCCGGTCCTGGCGCTCGTGCTGCTCCTCGCGGTGCAGGCGGTCGCGGGGTCGGCGGCGAGTCGAGAGCGCCACGTGAGCGCCCGACGCCAGTGAGTCGACTCCGGGGATCCGACCTCAGGCGAACGCGCTCATCCCGGTGATGTCGCGCCCGAGGAGCAGGGCCTGAACGCTCTCGGTGCCCTCGTAGGTGTGGATGGCCTCGATGTCGGCCATGTGCTGCATCACGCCGTTCTCGAGCAGGATGCCGTTGCCGCCGAGCAGATCGCGGGCGGTCGAGGCGATGCGCCGCGCGGCACGCGTGTTGTGGAACTTCGCCAGCGAGGCCTGGGTCGGGCGCAGTTCACCGGCGGTCTCGAGGTCTGCCATCCGCCGGCAGTACAGCTGCATGGCGGTGAGGTCTTCGAGCATGTGGGTCAGACGCTCCTGGACCATCTGGAATCTGGCGAGGGGCTTTCCGAACTGCACCCGCTGGGTGGCGTAGGCGAGGGCGGCCTCGTAGCAGGCGGTCGCGTGTCCGAGCGCCGACCAGGCGACACCGGAACGGGTCGCGTACAGCACGATCGAGGCGTCCTTGAAGCTCTTGGTCCCCGGCAGCACCGCATCGAGGGGCACCCGTACGTCGTCCAGCACGATGTGTGCCTGGTGGATCGCGCGCAGCGAGGCCTTTCCGCGGATGACGCTGCCTGTGTAGCCCGGGGTCTCCTGCTCCACGAGGAAGCAGCGCACGGCGCCATGCTCTTCGGCGCCCTCGTCGTCGATGCGCGCCCAGACGAAGGTGATGCCGCCGGAGGCGCCGTTGCCGATCCACTTCTTCGTTCCGCGGAGGCTCCAGCCGTCGCCGTCGCGGCGGGCCACGGTCTCCAGCGAGACGGAGTCGGAACCGTGATCGGGCTCGGTCAGGGCGAACGATCCCAGCACCGAGCCGTCGGCGAGGCCCGTCAGCCACTTCTCCTGCTGCGCGGGGGAGCCGAACAGGGCCAGGGTGCGCAGTGCGAGTCCGCCCTGCACCGCGAGGATCGTGCCCAGGGAGCCGTCGCCGCGGGAGATCTCCATGTTCACCAGTCCTGCGGCCAGTGGCGACAGGCTCGTGAGCGACGGGTGCTGCACCCCGTCGACGACGAGGTCCATCTCGCCCATCCGACGCGCGGCATCGAGCGGATACTCCGCGCGGTCCCAGGCGTCGGCCATCTGCGGGGCGACCTCGTCGACGTAGGCCTTCGCGCGGTCCCACGCCTCCCGATCGGCGGCGGGGATGTCGGTGAAGACGGCGTAGTAGTCGCTGTCCTGACGTCCGGTGATGTCGTATGACGAGACGCGCTCGCCGGGGAAGGGGGAGGCTGCAGTGCTCATGGGACTCCTTCGTGGCACCAAGTATCGTACTCCTCGATACTCGGTTCCACGACCCGACGGCACGTCGAGCTAGTCGAGCTGTGACTGCAGCCTGCGGCTGACCTCGGCGATCGGCATGGAGCGGGGGAACACCGCGACCACCATGTCATCCGGGGCGGTGGCCGCCTCGCCCGCGACCCCGTAGCGACGGCGGACGTCGGCCAGCGCCGTCTGCAGTGTCGCCAGCGGCACCTTCTTGCGGCCACGCAGCAGCTGGCGCAGCACATGGTTGTGCACGGCCGTCACCAAGGCGGCGAAGCCGACCGCGTCCAGGGGATCCACGCCGGGGAGCGCCCCGCGCAGGTAGTCGTCGAACAGTCGCTCGTAGCGGAAGACCGTGATGATCTCGCGCTCGCGCAGCACAGGGACCTGTCGCACGATCTGATAGCGGCGCCTGGCGAGTTCCGGGTCGTGCGCGAAGTGGGCGAAGACCGACTCCGAAGCCGCGCACACCGCGCCCCACGGGTCATCGTGCCCCTCGTCGAGGAACTCCCTGAGCTGTTCCAGAAGCACCTCGTGATCCGCGAAGACCACGTCCTCCTTGCCGCCGAACTGGCGGAAGAAGGTCGAGCGGGAGACGCCGGCGGCCTTGGCGATCTGCTCCACCGACGTCTGGTCGAACCCCTGGGCGCTGAAGAGTTCGAGCGCTGCGGCGACGACGCCGGTGCGCAGTTCTGCGGATTCGTGCATGGCGAAAGCCTAGACCTCGCCGGGCGGAGACGCCGAGGCGTCGCCGTCATACTGAGGAGCGTGAGAGATGACGGGATTCCGGCCGGCTGGTTCGACACGCGGCGGCGCGGGACGCGGCGCTGGTGGGACGGCACGCGATGGACCTCGCACATCTCGGTGCGCGGGCGCGAGACGACCATGGCCGAGGACAGCGCATCGGTGCGCCGCCAGCTCCTCGTGTGCGAACTTGTGCTCGGTGCCGTCATGATCGGCGCGATCCTCATCGCCCTGTGGGGCTCGTTGCCGGTGGTCGTGGTGCGCCCCGTGATCGTCGCCACGGGCACGGCCCTGGTGGTCATGCCGTTCCTGATCACCCGACAGCTTCGACGGGTCGCCCTCCCCGCGCGTGGAGCCGGAGTGCCGACTCGACGCTGAGCGGTCGAGGCGCCGGGGCCGCAGGAGCGCTCAGTTCGGGGTAGTAGGCTGGGGGACTGGTCGATGTCTCGACATCGAGAGAATTACCAGACAGCAGCCCAGTGAAGGAACCACAGTGGATCTGTACGAGTACCAGGCACGAGACGTTTTCGAAAAGTACGGAGTGCCGGTCCTCGCCGGCATCGTCGCGGACACCCCTGAAGAGGTGAGGGCGGCTGCCGAGAAGATCGGCGGAGTGGTCGTCGTCAAGGCTCAGGTGAAGACCGGCGGCCGTGGAAAGGCGGGCGGCGTCAAGGTCGCCAAGACGCCCGACGAGGCGTACGAAGCAGCGAAGGCCATCCTCGGCCTCGACATCAAGGGCCACATCGTCAAGCGCGTCATGGTCGCGCAGGGTGCGCGCATCGCCGAGGAGTTCTACTTCTCCGTGCTGCTCGACCGCGCCAACCGCTCCTACCTGAGCCTCTGCTCGGTCGAGGGCGGCATGGAGATCGAAGAGCTCGCCGTCGAACGCCCCGAGGCGCTCGCACGCGTCGAGGTCAACCCGCTCACGGGCATCGACAAGGAGAAGGCCGTCGAGATCGCTCGCGCGG
Source organism: Microbacterium sp. TPU 3598 (assembly GCF_002356155.1). Classification (NCBI taxonomy): domain Bacteria; kingdom Bacillati; phylum Actinomycetota; class Actinomycetes; order Micrococcales; family Microbacteriaceae; genus Microbacterium; species Microbacterium sp. TPU 3598. The sequence continues at coordinate 1,087,707 of NZ_AP017975.1, forward strand.
CGAACTTCCCCGAAGACCTCATCGAGAAGGTCTCCGATGTCTTCGTGAAGCTCTACGACGTGTACAAGGGCGAGGACGCGACGCTGGTCGAGGTCAACCCGCTGGTGCGCACCGAAGAGGGCGACATCATCGCGCTCGACGGCAAGGTCACGCTCGACGACAACGCCTCCGAGATCCGTCACCCCGAGCACGAAGCGCTCGAGGACAAGGACGCAGCCGACCCGCTCGAGGCCAAGGCCAAGGAGTCGGGCCTCAACTACGTGAAGCTCGACGGCGAGGTCGGGATCATCGGCAACGGCGCGGGTCTGGTCATGTCGACGCTCGACGTGGTCGCCTACGCGGGCGAGAACCACAACGGCGTGAAGCCTGCCAACTTCCTCGACATCGGCGGCGGCGCCTCGGCCGAGGTCATGGCCGCCGGCCTCGACGTCATCCTCGGCGACCCGCAGGTCAAGAGCGTGTTCGTCAACGTCTTCGGCGGCATCACGGCGTGTGACGCCGTCGCCAACGGCATCAAGGGCGCCCTCGAGACACTGGGCGCCACGGCCTCCAAGCCGCTCGTCGTGCGCCTGGACGGCAACCGCGTCGACGAGGGTCGCGCGATCCTCGCCGAGTACGCACACCCGCTTGTGACCCTGGCCGCCACCATGGACGAGGGCGCCGACAAGGCCGCCGAGCTCGCCAACGCCTGAGACTGAAGGACGAGAAGAATGTCGATCTACCTCAACAAGGACTCCAAGGTCATCGTCCAGGGCATCACCGGCGGTGAGGGCACCAAGCACACCGCACTGATGCTCAAGGCCGGCACCCAGGTCGTCGGTGGCGTCAACGCCCGCAAGGCCGGTACCACGGTCTCGCACACCGACAAGGACGGCAACGCCGTCGAGCTGCCCGTCTTCGCCTCGGTCGCCGAGGCCATGAAGGAGACCGGCGCCGACGTGTCGATCGCTTTCGTGCCCGGTGCGTTCACCAAGGACGCGATGATCGAGGCCATCGACGCCGAGATCCCCCTGCTCGTGGTCATCACCGAGGGCGTGCCCGTCGGCGACTCGGCCGAGGCCTGGGCCTACGCGCAGAGCAAGGGCAACAAGACCCGCATCATCGGCCCGAACTGCCCCGGCATCATCACGCCGGGCGAGGCGCTCGTGGGCATCACGCCCGCGAACATCACGGGCAAGGGACCGATCGGCCTCGTGTCGAAGTCGGGCACCCTGACCTACCAGATGATGTTCGAGCTGCGCGACCTGGGCTTCTCCACCGCCATCGGCATCGGCGGCGACCCGGTCATCGGCACCACGCACATCGACGCGCTCGCGGCGTTCGAGGCCGACCCCGAGACCAAGGCGATCGTGATGATCGGTGAGATCGGTGGCGACGCCGAGGAGCGTGCCGCCGACTACATCAAGGCGAACGTCACGAAGCCGGTCGTCGGCTACGTCGCGGGTTTCACGGCTCCCGAGGGCAAGACCATGGGTCACGCCGGTGCGATCGTCTCCGGTTCGGCCGGCACCGCTCAGGCGAAGAAGGAGGCACTCGAGGCCGCCGGCGTCAAGGTCGGCAAGACGCCGTCCGAGACGGCAGACCTGATGCGCGCGATCATCGAAGCGCTCTGATCTGAGCTACGCTTGATCTGAAGGCCCCGGACTCCACTCCGGGGCCTTCTTTCATGCCCGTTCGGTCGGTCCGGCGGCTCGGCGGCGGGCAGCGAGTATCGCTGCCCTCAGGATGTCGAGCTGTCCGGTGTTCCAGCCCAGCTCACTCAACACGTGGACGTAAATCGCGAGCAGGCTGCGCCGGTTCTCGCCGACTTCGTCGTCGAGCCCGCGATCGGTCAGATTGCTGTCAGCGAGGGCGCTGATGCGTCGACACTCTGCCGTGACGGAGGCGATATCGTCGGTGCGCCGCACTTTCCAGGAGTTGGCGGTGGCCACCGGCAGGCCGATCTCGGCCCGGGGGCGCCCGGTGATCCTCTCGTCGAACCAGACGCCCTCCACGTACGCCGTGTGACGCACGACTCCCAGCAGACTCGGAGCGCCGGGGATCGGCGCGGACCGCGCCTCCTCTTCGGTGAGGCCTTCGAGGCTGGCCAGAATGAGCTCCCGGTACTCGAGGAGGCGCCGGTCGACGTCCCGTCTCAGGTCGAACGGGTGGTCGTCGCGGTGTCGGTGATGCACGGGATCTCCTCAGGGTCGGGACTCCACCCTCGACGCCGGTCGGTGCGCTGCGCCGTCGGCGCGCCGCATCGCCCTCAGCTGGGCGGGACCACGGCATCCAGGATGCGCTCGAGTGCCACGTGCGCTTCCGACCGCGCGTCGGCGTCATCGGGGTGCGCGGCGAGCCACAGCGCGAGCTCGTTCATCGCTCCGGAGAGTGCGGCGGTGAGCGGATCCACGAGCGCGGGGGAGACGCCGGCTTCGCGTAGGCCCGTGCGCAGCTCCTGCTCCGGTCCCTCCGCGTCGAGTCGGCGCCACTGCTCCCCGCCGAGCACGGCGGGACCGTCGACGAGCAGCACGCGTGACGCCGCTCCCCGGGTGATCGCGTCGAGGAACGCGTGACTGCCGTCGCGGAGAGCGGCATCCGGAGCACTGTCTTCCGTGGCGTCGCGGATCGCGTCGGCCACGGACTGCTGCTGGGCGGCCGCGACGTCGCGGAAGAGCAGCGGCTTCGACGTGTAGTGGTGGTAGACCGCACCTCGTGTGACTCCGGCAAGGCGGGCGATCTCGTCCACGGATGCGGTGGCGTACCCGTGCGCCGCGAAATGGGTCGTGGCGGTCTCGAGAACTCGTCGCGCGGTCTCGGCGGCGTCGGCCGCGGATGCTCGGGGCATGACTCTTTCCTTACGTACAGGTTGTATGTATCCTAGTCACGCAGAATACAAACACGCTGTATGTAAAGGAGAGACGAATGCGGATCACGAGCTTCTACCCGGTGCTGATGGTCGAAGACGTCGCAGCGAGCGCGCGGTTCTATAAAGAGGAGTTCGACTTCGAGGTGGTGTTCGAGGCCGACTGGTACGTGAGCCTGCGCTTCGATGGCGGTGAGCTCGCGATCCTCGACCGTTCGCACGAGACCATCCCCAAGGGATTTCGTGAGCCCGTGCGCGGGCTGCTGCTCAACGTCGAGGTGCCGGATGCCGCTGCCGAGCATGCGCGCCTGGTGGGGGAGCGGGGTCTGCCGGAACGGCTGCCGCTCCGCGACGAGGCCTTCGGTCAGCGCCACTTCATCGTCGAGGCGCCCGGCGGTGTGCTGATCGACGTGATCGAGCCGATCGAGCCGTCGCCGGAGTTCGCTGCCGCCTACGCCTGAGCCGCGCGAGGTGGCCGTCTTCGTCAGATGCATGACCTCTCAGCGGATGCATGGCCGCTCGGGGCGTGTGTTCCTGCATCCGGCCGATGCACATGCATGTGACGGCCGCGGCGGCGGGAGGTACGGAAGAGGGGCGGATCCCGCAGCACCCGCCCCTCTACCGTGACCTCCGATCGGCGTCAGATCCCGACGCCGAAGAGCGCTTCGATCGGACCTCGGGCGAAGAAGATCAGGAAGCCGGCGCCCACGACCCACAGCAGCGGGCTGATGGACTTGGCCTTGCCGGAGAACGCGTGGATGAGCACCCAGCTGACGAAGCCCGCGCCGATGCCGTTCGCGATCGAGTAGGTCAGCGGCATGACCGAGACGGTGAGGAACACCGGCAGCAGCACGCGGAAATCGCTGAAGTCGATGTAGCGGATCTGCGCCATCATCATCGCACCGACGATGATCAGCGCGGCAGCGGCGATCTCGGTCGGGACGATCGACGTCAGCGGGGTCAGGAACATCGCGATCAGGAACACGACGCCGGTGACCACGTTCGCGAGTCCGGTGCGCGCACCCTCGCCGATACCGGCGCCCGACTCGATGAAGACCGTGCTCGAAGACGAGGAGGTCGCGCCACCGGCGATCGCGCCGACACCCTCGACGACCAGCGCCGACTTGATGCGGGGGAAGTCGCCGTTGTCGTCGGCGAGGTTCGCCTCCTTCGCGAGGCCCGTCATGGTGCCCATGGCGTCGAAGAAGTTCGTGAAGAGCAGCGTGAAGACGATCATCACGATCGCGACGAGGCTGACCTTGCTCAGATCGAAGCTGAAGTCGACGGCGCCGATCAGGCTGAGGTCGGGCACACCCACGGGGGAGCCGTCGAGCGCGGGAACCGTCAGGCCCCAGCCGCCCGGGTTGACCACGTTGCCCTCGTCATCGAAGCCGCGGGCCCCGATGTGCCAGATCGCCTCGACGATGACTGCGAGCACGGTGCCGCCGATGAGTCCGATCAGCATGCCGCCCTTGATCTTGAGGGCGACGAGGATGCCGGTGAGGAGGAGGGTGATGACGAACAGCAGGGTCGGAACGGTCGCGACCGATCCGTTCACGCCGAGGCCGACCGGAGGAGACGAGGCGCCGGTCGCCGTGACGAAGCCGGAGTTGACGAAGCCGATGAACGCGATGAAGAGGCCGATACCGACCGTGATCGCGATCTTCAGCTGGAACGGCACCGCGTCGAAGATCGCCTTCCGCAGCCCGGTGGCGGCGAGCAGCACGATGACGACACCGTTGATCATCACCAGCGCCATGGCCTCGGGCCAGGTCACCTGGCCGACGACCGAGAACGCGACGAAGGCGTTGATGCCGAGGCCGGCGGCGAAACCGAACGGGAGGCGCGTGACCAGTCCGAACAGGATCGTCATCACACCGGCGGTCAGCGCGGTGGCGGCGCCCACGGCGTTGAAGCTGAGCATGTCTCCGGCGACATCGGGCTTGCCGGAGAGGATGATCGGGTTCAGGATCACGATGTAGGCCATCGTGACGAATGTCACCAGACCCCCTCGGATCTCGGTGCCGATCGTGGATCCGCGCTTGCTGATCTCGAAGAAGCGGTCCAGGGAGTTCTTGGGTTCGGTGGATGCCGGGGCGGGCGGGGCAGTTGTCATCGGGAAACCTCCGGAGAAACGCTATCGTGTCGCCGACCCCACGCGCGCCCCCAGGGCTTCGTCGACAACTCGTCGTAGTCTCGAAACGCTATGCAACGCCTCCTCGTCGCGCTCCTCGCCGCCTTCGACGCCGCCATCGCTGCGGCCGTCGGTCTCGTCGTGCTGCTCGCGCCGCTGACGCTGCTGTGGACGCTCGCCTTCGGGGTCACGGCCGACTGGGGCGCGCTCTGGCCGCTCACCGGCACGCTCTGGGAGTTCGGCCACGGCGTGACCCTCGAGGTCACGATCCCGGACGAGCTGCTGGTCGCTCTCGCGATCCCCCCGCAGGCGGCCTCGTTTGCGGTCTCGATCACTCCACTGGCGTTCCTGCTCTTCACCCTGCTTTTCGCCGCCCGCTCGGGTGCCAGGGCCGCGGCAGCCGGAACGTGGCTGCTCGGCTCAGTGTCCGGGACGGTGGTGTTCGCGGCCATCTCCACCGGCGTCGCTTTGACCGCGCGACTGGATGCCGTGCAGACCCCCCTGGCCCTCGCGATCGGGCTCCCCACCGCCGTCTATCTCGTCGGTGCGGTGTGCGGGGCTGTCCGGGTCGCATGGGAAGAGGGGGATGGCGGAGTCCTCGACCGTCTGCACGACCGCATCGACGCCCGCGAGGATTGGGCGCCCGTCCCCGTCGCGATCGTGCGCGGCACGGCCTTCACCCTGGTCGGCGTGATCGGAGCGGCCGCTCTGGCCCTCGCCGTCATCACGCTGTTCCGCGGTGGCGAGGTCGTGGCGCTGTTCCAGGCTGCCCGTGTCGATGCGCTCGGCGCGACCGTGATGACGCTGGCGCAGCTCGTGTATCTCCCGACCCTGATCGTGTGGGCGGCGTCCTGGCTCGCCGGCCCCGGCTTCGCCGTCGGCGTCGGAACCGCGGTCTCGCCCGCCGGTACGCAGTTAGGAGTCGTTCCGGGCATCCCGGTGTTCGGGCTGCTGCCCGAGAACAGTTCGATGTGGATGCTGATCGTGGTGCTCGTCCCGATCGCCGCCGGTGCTTTCGCCGGCTGGGCGGTGCGTTCGCGCCTCGTCTGGGAGGGCACGCCGTTGGGGACGATGCAGCGGGCGGCGATCGCGGTGGGGATCGCCGTCGTCAGCGCAGGGGTCGCGGGCCTCGCCGCGGTGCTCGCGAACGGCTCGATGGGTCCGGGAAAGCTCGCCGATGTCGGTCCCGCGGCTCTTCCGTTCATGCTGGCCCTCGGACTGGAGGTGCTCGTCGGCGCCGCGATCCTGCTGCTGTCACCGCGTCACCGCGATGAGCTGGCCGAGGAGCGTACGGACCGCTGGATCGCCGAGATGACCGAGTTCGACCCGAGCCTCGCATCGGCGCGGACAGCGCCCGGTATCCCCTTCTCCGAGACGCCGACGTTCGACGACACGGCGCCCCTGGACGATGTCCGCGGCTTCGCCCCGCCGCGTCACGAGCGCGATTGACGTCCACCGCCCGTGAGCGGAAGCCGGGCGGAAGAGGGCTTCGCGCCCCGGTAGACTGGGCGCGTGCTCACGGTCGCCGTTCTCATCTCGGGCACCGGCTCGAATCTTCGCGCCCTCCTCGAGGCCGCTCGTCACCCCGATTTCCCCGCCAGGGTGATCGTCGTCGGTGCTGACCGTGAGGCGGACGGACTCGCCCACGCCGAGGAGTTCGGCATCCCCAGCTTCACCGTGCCCTGGCATGAGCACGAGAGCCGCGAAGCCTGGGGGGAGGAGGTCGCCCGCCAGCTCGCCGTCTGGGCCCCCGATCTCGTGGTGCTCAGCGGCCTCATGCGTCTGCTTCCTCCGTCGCTCGTCGCGCAGTACTCGCCACGCCTCATCAACACCCACCCCGCGTACCTTCCCGAGTTCCCCGGGGCACACGGCGTCCGTGACGCCCTCGCCTCCGGCGCGGCCGAGACCGGTGCCAGCGTGATCGTGGTCGACGACGGTGTCGACACCGGGCCGATCCTGGCGCAGGAACGTGTCGCGATCCTCGAGGGCGACACCGAGCACAGCCTGCACGAACGGATCAAACCCGTCGAACGTCGACTCCTCATCGACGTCGTCCGCGGGATCGCCACCGGCGCGCTCGTCCTCGACCCCTCTTCCTGACCCCCTCCACCCGACGCCCCCCCGCACGAAGGAGCCCATCATGGCCGGCCCCCGCCACGACCCCACGCTCTACCGCGATCGCGACACCGTGCCGATCCGGCGCGCTCTCGTCTCGGTGAGCGACAAGACCGATCTCCTGGTCCTCGCCGAGGCTCTCGCCGACGCGGGCGTCGAGATCGTCTCGACCGGCTCGACGGCATCGACCATCCGCGATGCGGGTTTCCCCGTCACCGACGTCGCCTCCGTCACGGGGGTCGCCGAGATGCTCGACGGTCGCGTCAAGACGCTGCACCCGAAGATCCACGGCGGTCTGCTCGCCGATCTGCGCCTCGAGGATCACGAGCGCCAGCTCGCCGAACTCGACATCACCCCGTTCGAGCTCGTCGTCGTGAATCTCTACCCCTTCGTCGAGACCGTCGCCTCGGGCGCCGTCGGCGACGATGTCGTCGAGCAGATCGACATCGGCGGGCCCGCGATGGTGCGTGCCGCCGCGAAGAATCATGCCAACGTGGCGATCGTGGTCTCACCGCAGTCGTACCCCGGCATCATCTCGGCCCTCGCCGACGGCGGCACATCGGTGTCGCAGCGCCGCGAACTGGCCGCCCGCGCCTTCGCGCACACGGCGGCCTACGACACGGCGGTCGCGTCGTGGTTCGCCGAGGGGACGCTGCAGGATGACGGCGACCTCCCGACCCACCTGACGATCCAGGCCGAGCGCCTTGCCACGCTCCGCTACGGCGAGAACTCGCACCAGCGCGGCGCGATCTACACCCGTGCCGGCGGCCACGGCATCGCCCAGGCGACGCAGCTGCAGGGCAAGGAGATGTCGTACAACAACTACGTCGACGCCGACGCCGCGCTGCGTGCCGCCTACGACATGGTCAAGCCGGCGGTCGCGATCATCAAGCACGCCAATCCGTGCGGCATCGCGACCACCGCGCCGAACGCTCTCGACCCGATCGCCAGCGCCCACCTGCGCGCGCACGAGTGCGACCCGGTCTCCGCATACGGCGGGGTGATCGCGGCCAACGGTACGGTCACCCTCAAGATGGCCGAGAACCTCAAGGACATCTTCACCGAGGTCATCGTCGCGCCGTCGTTCGAGCCGGCCGCGCTCGAGGTGTTCAAGGCGAAGAAGAACCTGCGTCTGCTGCAGCTGCCCGAGGACTGGCAGCAGGAGCGCATGGATGTGCGTCTCGTCTCCGGTGGACTGCTGCTGCAGGACGCCGACCGCTTCCCCGACGACATCGTCTCCGTCGCGAAGAACTGGGAGCTCGTCTCCGGCGAGCGTCCGAGCGACGAGGAGATGGAGAACCTCATCTTCGCGTGGAAGGCGTGCCGCGCGGTGAAGTCGAACGCGATCGTGCTCGCGAAAGACAACGCCACGGTCGGCGTCGGCATGGGCCAGGTCAACCGTGTCGACTCGTGCCGGCTGGCGGTCGAGCGCGCAGGCGACCGCGCCGCGGGATCGGTCGCGTCTTCCGATGCGTTCTTCCCCTTCGCGGACGGCGCCCAGGTCCTGATCGACGCCGGAGTCACGGCGATCGTGCAGCCGGGCGGATCCGTGCGTGATGAGGAGGTCGTCGACGCGGCTCGCAAGGCCGGCGTCACGATGTTCTTCACAGGGGAGCGCCACTTCTTCCACTGAGTGCTCTCCGCGCTCGCACCTCGAGACCCACTCTCCACGTCGAGACCCGCACGCGCCGCTCCGGCGACGTGGGGGTGGACGAGGCGGGTGGGTCTCGGCGTTCCCTACTCGACAGCCGTGTCCGATTTCCGCCAGTCGGCGTCGAGGGAGCGTGACAGAGTGGAGGCATGAGCTTCCCCGTGACCGACTTCGACGAGCGCTACCGCGCGATCAGCGCGCGCGACACCCGTTTCGACGGGCAGTTCGTGACCGCCGTCCGCTCGACCGGGATCTACTGTCGTCCGAGCTGCCCCGCCCGCACGCCCAAGCCGCAGAACGTCACCTTCTATCCGACGAGCGCCGCGGCTCACGAGGCCGGGTATCGGGCGTGCAAGCGATGCCTGCCCGAGGCGGCGCCCGGTTCTCCCGCGTGGGACATCCGCGGTGACACCGCCGCGCGGGCGATGCGCCTGATCTCGGATGGCGTGGTGGAGCGCGAGGGCGTTCCCGGGCTGGCTGCGCGCCTGGGATACTCCAGCCGGCACCTCACGCGGCTGCTGACCACCGAACTCGGCGCCGGGCCGCTCGCACTGGCGCGAGCACACAGGGCGCACACCGCGCGCATGCTCCTCGTCGGCACCGACATGCCGATCTCCGATGTCGCGTTCTCCGCCGGATTCGCCAGCATCCGACAATGCAACGACACGATCCGCGAGGTCTTCGGACTCACCCCGGGCGAGCTCAGGGCCCGACGAAGGCTTCCGGCGTCCGCGGTTCCCGGCGCGATCGACCTCGTGCTGCCCTACCGCGGCCCGCTCGACGCGAGCGGCATCTTCGCCTGGATGGCGGCACGCGCCGTTCCCGGTATCGAGGAGACGACGTCGACGTCGTTCTCCCGGCATCTGCGGATGTCGGGAGGACCCGCCTGGTTCGACGTGCGTCAGGACGATGCGTCTCGTCTGCACCTGCGCGCCCGGGTCGCGCGGCTGGGCGACCTGGCCCCGCTCGTGTCGATCGTGCGGCGCATCTTCGACCTCGATGCCGATCCGCAGGCGATCGACGAGGCGCTCTCCGCGCACACCGAACTCGCCCCGCTCGTCGCGCGCACCCCAGGCATCCGGGTGCCGGGTTCGGCCGATCCGCATGAGATGCTCATCCGCGCCATGGTCGGTCAGCAGATCACCGTGGTCGCCGCCCGGACCGCGCTCACAGCGCTCGCCGAGGCGTTGGGGGAGCGCACCGAGAACGGGCTGCTCTTCCCGACGATGACCGCGATCGCCGCCCACGGAGCCGAGGTGCTGCGAGGGCCGGCCGCCCGCATCCGCGCCATCACCGGCGCTGCGGCCGCTCTCGCCGACGGCTCCCTGACGCTCACGGTCGGAGACGACGGTGTCGACCAGCGCGCTGCTCTGCTCGCGATGCCGGGAATCGGACCCTGGACAGCCGACTACGTGCGCATGCGTGTGCTCGGCGATCCCGATGTGCTGCTCCCGGGAGACGTCGCGCTGCGCGCCGGCGCTGCGGCCTCCGGCCTGCCGGGCGAACCACGTGCGCTCACCGCCTGGGCCGAGCGCACCGCCCCCTGGCGGAGCTATCTCAGCGCGCACCTGTGGCGCGCAGCACCTGTACGCCCCGTGGGTCCTCGACGCGCCTCGGCTGCGGCACGTCCCACCCCCGCGGAAGACACGACGACGAAGGAGACCTCATGACCGCCCTCATCCAAACCATCGAGACGCCGGACGGCGCGTTCACGATCCTTGCCGACGACCGGCAGCGCGTACTGTCTTCCGGATGGACCTCAGACGTCGAGGCGATCCTCGGCAGGCTGTCCGCGGCGCACCGACCGGAAGATCTCCGAGACGGTGAGACCGAGGCCGCCGAGGCAGCGCTCGCTTACTACGCCGGCGACCTCTCCGCGATCGACGATGTCGCCGTGAAGCAGACCGGAACAGCCCTCCAACTCGCCGGCTGGTCGGCGCTGCGGTCGATCGAGCCGGGCGAGCCTCTGACGTACACCGGTTTCGCGACGCGGCTCGCCAATCCCCGCGCCGTGCGCGCGGCGGCATCCATCTGCGCGCGCAACGCACCGGCGCTGTTCGTCCCGTGCCACAGGGTGTTGCGCACCGACGGCACCCTCGGCGGATTCGCCTGGGGGATCGATGTCAAGGAGAGCCTGCTCGCGCGCGAGAGTCGCGCGGGTTGAGTCGCAGGCACCACGACGGGCGGTCGACATGGTGCCCGTCGACGAAGCATCCCGACCGACGCGGCCATAGGCTCGTGCCGTGACCGCCAACGATGCACTCGCCCTCCACCGCCGCGCCGTCGTCGCCGACGCACACAACGATCTGCTCTGCTCGGTGGCGAGCCGCCCCGCGGACGAGTGGTCGGACTACTTCCGCGCCCAGTGGCTTCCCCAGCTGCACGAAGGTGGTGTCGGGCTGCAGGTGCTGCCCGTGTTCATCGATGACGTGTATCGCCCGGAGGGGGCGCTGCGTCGCACCCTCCGCATGATCGAGGCCGCGCATCGGCTGGCGGAGGGCAACGCAGACACCGTCGGTCTGTGCGGGGATGGCGACGACATCGATCGGGTGATCGGCGAGGGCCGCATCGCGCTGGTGCTCGCCCTGGAGGGGATGCCCGGCATCGCCGACGACGTCGAGCTCCTCGAGACCGTGCATCGCCTCGGGGTGCGGATCGGCTCGGTGGCGCACTTCGGGCGCAGCGCGTTCGCCGACGGCAGCGGCGAAGACGCCGCAGGCAGCAGGCTGACGCGAACCGGGGTCCGAGCGGTCGCCGAGATGGAGCGCATCGGCATGATCTTCGACATCAGCCACCTCGGAGCGGGCGGGGTCGACCACGTGCTCGAGCTCGCCACGCGCCCGGTCATGGCCACGCATTCCTCGGCCCGTGCGCTGTTCGACCACCACCGCAACCTCACCGATGCCCAGATCGCCGGGGTCGCCGAGAGCGGGGGAGTCGTGTGCGTCAACTTCTTCGCTCCGTACCTGCATGAGAGCGCGTACACGATCGACACACTGATCGACCACTTCGAACGCGTGGTGTCGGTCGCCGGAATCGAACACGTCGGGATGGGGCCGGACTTCGTCCGCGAAGTGCTGGAAGACACCACGGCACCGTGCTGCGTGCAGACGACGATCGAGGGCGTGCCGGCCGATCGATACCTGCCGGGCCTCGAGGGCCCGGCAGGTCTCCCGCTCGTGACCGAGGCGCTGATGCGTCGTGGCTGGCGGGAAGAGGAGATCCTCGCCGTCCTCGGCGGCAACCTGCAGCGGTTCCTCCGATCCGGGCTCGGAGCCGCAGCCCTCGCCTGAGGCTCCCGGCGTCCCCCTCCGCGGTCGTCGAGAGCCGCGGTCGACGAATCGGGAATGACTCTTGCTTTCAGCTGGTTCACAGCAATAGGCTGGTGGGCTGTCGCGCCAACCGGACGACATCGCCGAGCCCCTGAGGAGGACACCATGACCACGATCGCCACCGCGCGGATCGCAGCTCTCGGCTCGACCCCGGCGCGTCCGCTCTCCTAGAGCCACCCCGCCCCTTCTTCGTCGGATACCGGACTCCACGAGTCCGCTCTCGTATCCGTCCCCTTCCGCAATCGCTTTCCATACGAAACTCGTCTGAGAGACATGTCTTCCTCGCCTTCCGTGCAGAATCCCTCGCCTTCATCGACCCTTTCCACTCCGGCCGCACTGTGGCGCCTGAAGCCCTTCGTGAAGCCCGTCATCTGGCGGCTCGCCGGCGGTGCCGCCAGCGCGCTCATCGCCGCCGTCATCGCCCTGATGATCCCGATCGTGCTCGAGCAGATCATCAGCGGACCCGTTCGCTCCGGTGAGATCAGCGCCATCGTCTGGGGTGCCGTCGCCGTCTTCGCTCTCGCCCTCGGCGAGGCCCTGATGGTGTGGCTGCGACGCCAGTTCGTGCTCAACCCCTCGACCGAGGTCGAGTACAAGATGCGCACCGAGCTCTACTCGCGCCTGCAGACCCTTCCGGTGTCGTTCCACGACCGGTGGGGCTCCGGACAGCTGCTCAGCCGCATGATGCAGGACATCGGCCTCATCCGCCGCTGGCTCGCGTTCGGCCTCGTGCTGCTGGTCGTCAACATCCTCACGATCATCATCGGCTCCGTGCTGCTGTTCCGCTGGCACTGGCTGCTGGGCACGATCTTCCTGGTGACCGCGATCCCGCTGTGGATCCGCGGTTACCTGTTCGAGAAGCGCTACGGCGCGCTCACCCGTCGCAGCCAGGACCAGGCCGGCGACCTCGCCACGAGTGTCGAGGAGAGCGTGCACGGCATCCGCGTGCTCAAGGCGTTCGGTCGTGGCAAGCACGCTCTCAGCCGCTTCAGCCGCCAGGCCGAGACGCTGCGCGAGACCGAGATGAGCAAGGCCGGCGCGATCGCGTCGATCTGGTTCTGGCTCGACCTCATGCCGCAGATCGCCTTCGGTCTCAGCCTGATGTCCGGCATCTGGCTGATCTCCGTGGGGCAGATCGACGAGGCACAGCTGTTTGCCTTCTTCGCGATGGCGGTCGTGCTGCGGTGGCCCATCGAGTCGATCGGCTTCCTGTTCTCGTTCATGCTGGATGCGCGCACGGCGACCGACCGCGTGTTCGACATCTTCTCGGAGACCAACACCATCACCGACCCGGAGAACCCGGTGCACATCGAGAACCCGCGTGGGGAGCTCGCGTTCCAGAACGCGCACTTCCGCTATCAGGACGCCGGTGCCCACGAGCGAGATCTGCTCGACGGTATCGACCTGGTGCTGCGCCCGGGTGAGACCATGGCGCTGGTGGGCCTGACCGGCAGCGGCAAGACCACTCTCACCACGCTGCCCACGCGTCTGTACGACGTGACGGGCGGCAAGGTGACGCTCGACGGTGTCGATGTGCGGGATCTCCCTCTCGCCGAGCTCCGTCAGCACATCGCCATGGCGTTCGAGGACGCGACACTGTTCTCGGCGACGGTCCGTGAGAACGTGCTGCTCGGACGTGCCGAACTCGATGTGCACAGCGACGAAGGCGAGCGCGTGCTCCGCGAGGCCCTCGACGTCGCCCAGGCGTCGTTCGTCGACGCGCTGCCCGACGGCGTCGAGACGGTGATCGGTGAAGAGGGGCTCAGCCTCTCCGGCGGCCAGCGTCAGCGGCTCGCCCTCGCCCGTGCGGTCGCGGCGAAGCCGAAGGTGCTCGTGCTCGACGACCCGCTGTCGGCTCTCGATGTCGACACCGAGGCCCTCGTGGAGGAGGCCCTGCGACACGTGCTCGCCGACACCACGGCCATGATCGTGGCGCACCGGCCCTCGACCGTCGCCCTCGCCGACCGCGTCGCCCTGCTCGAGGCGGGTCGTGTGACGGCGGTGGGGACGCACTCCGAGCTGCTCAAGTCGAGCCGGCACTACCGCCACGTCATCTCGAGCCTGGAGGCCGAGGAAGCGGCGCGCACCGGCGCGATCCCCGTGATCCGCGATGAGCAGGCCGAGATCGACGAAGAGGTCCGCGAGGGCCTCGGGATGCAGGCCGCCGACGAAGACCCGACCACCGAGAAGGAGGTGCAGCGATGAGCTCCGCCGTCACCGGAACCCAGAACGAGGATCGTTCCGAGTACACCCGCGAAGAGAGCCGGGAGATCCGTCGTCGATCCCTCCGACTCCTCGGATCCCTGGTCAGCCCGTTGAAGCCGAGGATCGTCCTCGCCGCCGCGGTGCTGATCGTGTCGACCGCTCTCCAGGTCGCCGGCCCTATCCTCATCAGCATCGGCCTCGATCGCGCGCTGCCCGCGGCCATCGATCGGGCCGACTGGATGCCGACGTTCATGATCGGCGGCATCTATCTGCTGGCGGGTGCGCTCGCCGCCGTGCTGATCGCGTGGTACGTGATCATCGCGGCCAAGCTCACCCAGGCGGTGCTGCTCGATCTGCGCAAACGCATCTTCCTGCACACCCAGCGCCTGAGCCTGGAGTTCCACGAGTCGTACACGTCCGGGCGCATCATCTCGCGCCAGACGAGTGACCTCGACTCGATCAAGGAGCTCCTCGACGGCGGTCTGAACGAGCTCGTCTCCGGCGTGCTCTTCGGGCTCTTCACCTTCATCGCGCTGTGCTTCTGGGACTGGCAGTCGGGTCTCATCCTGGCGATCGGCGGCGTGCCGCTGTTCTTCCTGATGAAGTGGTTCTACTCGCGCTCGCAGTTGGTCTACCGCGAGTCGCGGGTGATCAGCGCGAAGGTGATCGTGCAGTTCGTCGAGACGATGACCGGCATCCGGGCCGTGAAGGCCTTCCGCAAGGAGCCGCGCAACGACAAGGCGTTCCAGGAGATCGCCGGTGACTATCGCGACGTCAACCGTCGCTCGATGCTGCTGTTCGGCACGTTCGAGCCCGGGCTCATGGGTGTCGCGGCCCTCGTGCTCGGAATCGTCGTGCTGTGGGGTGGTATCCGCGTCTCAGAGGGGGCGCTGACCGTCGGCGTGCTGCTGTCGGCGGTGCTGTATGTGCGCAACTTCTTCGCCCCGATGCAGGAGATCGCGATGTTCCTGAACTCCTACCAGTCGGCCACGGCCGCGCTGGAGAAGGTGTCGGGCGTGCTCGAGGAGGTGCCGACGGTTCCGGATCCCGAGAAGCCGATCGACCTCTGGGAAGCCCGCGGGCACGTGGAGTTCGACGAGGTGACGTTCGGCTACAACGGAGAGAAGACGATCCTCCCGAACTTCTCCCTCGACATCCCGGCCGGGCAGACGATCGCTCTGGTGGGCACGACCGGCGCGGGCAAGTCGACACTCGCCAAGCTCATCTCCCGGTTCTACGACCCCTCCGATGGGCGGGTCACCCTCGACGGCGTCGACCTGCGCTCGCTGCACCCGAAGGACCTCCGCCGCGCGATCGTCATGGTCACGCAGGAGGCCTACCTGTTCAGCGGGACCGTCGCCGACAACATCGCCCTCGGCAAGCCGGAGGCGACGCTCGACGAGATCAAGGCGGCGGCGCGGGCCGTGGGCGCCGACGGGTTCATCTCGTCGCTCCCCGACGGCTACGGCACCGATGTGAACAAGCGCGGCGGTCGGGTCTCGGCCGGTCAGCGTCAGCTCATCTCGTTCGCCCGGGCCTTCCTCGCCGACCCGGCGGTGCTGATCCTGGACGAGGCCACGGCGTCGCTGGACATCCCGTCGGAGCGACTGATCCAGGATGCCCTGCAGACCCTTCTCAAGGACCGCACGGCGATCATCATCGCGCACCGCCTGTCGACGGTCGCGATCGCCGACCGGGTTCTCGTGATGGAGCACGGACGCATCATCGAGGATGACACCCCTGCCGCGCTCATCGGCGGAACAGGCAAGTTCGCCCAGCTGCACGCGGCGTGGCAGGAGACGCTCGTCTGATCGCCCTCTCGACTGCTGCGACCACGCCCGCCTCATCGTCCCGGCGAGGCGATCGCGGCCGCAGCAGTCGAGACCTCGGGCGAACGTCCGGGGGCGCGCATCGAGCGCGGTGCGTGGGTAGCATCGAGGTATGGACCCGTTGCTGCTCGTTGCCGAGTGGTGGTGGATCGCGCCGAGTGCGGTCGCCGCGGGGACGGTGGGGGTGATGGGAATGCGTCGTCGCAACAGCACGGTGAGCGGACGCCGCCTCGCAGTCGATGCTGCGCGTCATGATCTCAGGGAGGCGCAACTGGCCGCGGCCGAGAGGCGCACCGCCTGGAAGATCGCACGCGCCGACCTGGCTCGCGTCACCGCTGAGCGGGCGGCGCAGCGGGCGACGGCCGAACAGGTGGCCGGTGCGCGACGGATGCTGAAGGAGCGGGAGCGTGATGCGAAGGCCGCCTCGGCCGATGTCCGCGCGCGTCAGGTGCGTCTCAACGCGGCGCGGGCCGCGGTGCCCTCGGCATCGGAGCCCCGTCCCTTGGAGCGGCTGCACGCCGCTCACGATGCTGTGACGGCGCGGTGGATGCGGTACGAGACCGATCCGGCACTGCAGATCTCCTATCCGGCGATGACCGACGTCAAGAGTCCCGAGACGGCGGCCTACTTCCGTGCTGCCGGCCACGCGACGGACATGCGCCGCGCGGCGGCCGGACGCATCACCCCGGCGGAGTTCGCCGCCTATCGCGATGCCGTCGCCGAGCTCGAGCGCGCGTTCGAAGCGGCCGAGCACGCCGCGAAGGTGCAGGCGGGGGAGGCGCCGACCACGGCAGCGTGGCAGGACGCTGCGCAGGACATGCTCAGCCGCTCCGCGGAAGCCCTCGACCGAGCGGCCGGTGCGGCTGCGGCCGCCCTCACGTCGTGGACGAATCGGCGCAAGCCCGGCGGTGGCAAGCCGGACGAACGCCCCTGAGTCACGAGGGGGACGCCACGACAGTGCGTCACGTGAGGAGGTCGTGAGAGCGCTCCCCCGGAACCCCGTGAAAGGGCGACGAGGTCTCGATGGGGGAGGGGATTCGAGACCCCGCCGCCCGGCCTAGGTCGTGACCCGGATCTCGGCGATGACCTCGCCGTAGGCGGTCTCGCCCACGGGGGTGAAGCCGACGCGGTGGAAGAAGGTCTCCGGACCGCCCTCGCCCGCCTCGTAGATCACGTTGACGTGGTCGACGCCGCGCGCGCGGGCCTCATCGACGAGCGCCTCGACGGCGTACCGGCCGACACCGCGGCCCTGGTCGTCGGCATCGACGTTGATGCGCCACAGCACTGAACGGAAGTGCTCTTCCGGTGCCTCCGCGTCGAAGTTGGCGCTGACGAAGCCCACGACCTCGTTGCGGTCCAGGATCACCCGCTGCCAGGAGGTCTGCGGGTTGATGACGGTCGCTGCGATCCCGTACGAGACCGGAGCGAGGAACTGCTCCTGCCCGGGCTTGAGCGACAGGTTGTTCACGGCGACGATCGTCGCAGCGGAGAGTTCGACCATGCGCAGTTCGGACATGGACCCAGGCTAACCCCTCCCGGCAGGCGCGACACCTTTCCGGACAACATTTCGCTGCGCTCTGGCCGTTCGTCGATATGGGGTGGCCACCGGTCGTGGGCCGAGGCCGCAGGGCCAGACCGGCTCAGGTATCTTGGTATCGAGACAAATTTCCCCGCGAACGGAGTACCTCCCGGTGACCGACGACGCCATCATCTACACGTACACAGACGAGGCACCGGCGCTCGCCACCGCCTCGTTCCTCCCGATCATCCAGGCATTCACCGGCCAGGCCGGTATCGAGGTGGAGACGCGCGACATCTCGCTGGCAGGCCGCATCCTCGCCGCCTTCCCGCAGAAGCTCACCCCGGAGCAGCAGGTGGGCGATTCGCTCGCCGAGCTCGGCGGTCTCGCCACGCTCCCGGAGGCGAACATCATCAAGCTGCCGAACATCTCGGCGTCCATTCCGCAGCTGAAGGGGGCCATCGCCGAGCTTCAGAAGCAGGGCTACGACATCCCCGACTTCCCGGACGAGCCGTCCTCGCTCGAGGAGAAGGACGTCCGCGCTCGTTACGACCGCATCAAGGGGTCCGCCGTGAACCCGGTGCTGCGTGAGGGCAACAGCGACCGACGTGCCCCATTGGCAGTGAAGAACTACGCGAGGAAGCACCCGCACCGCAACAAGCCCTTCGCCTCGGGCTCCAAGACGCGCGTCGCGACTCTCGGTCACGACGACTTCAAGCACAACGAGCGCTCCTGGGTCGCCGCACACGACGACGTGCTGAGCTTCCGCCACACGGCGGAGGACGGAACGGTCACGATCCTGAAGGAGGGGCTCAAGGTCCTCCCGCGCGAGATCATCGACGCGACGTTCCTCTCCGCCAAGGAGCTCGACGCGTTCCTCGCCCAGACGCTCGAAGAGGCCAAGGCCGACGACGTGCTGTACTCGGTGCACCTCAAGGCGACCATGATGAAGGTCAGCGACCCGATCATCTTCGGTCACGTCGTGAAGGCGTTCTTCGCAGACGTGTTCGCGCAGTACGGAGACAAGCTGGCCGCTGCGGGCCTCAGCGCGAACGACGGGCTCGGCTCGATCCTCTCGGGTCTCGCGAACGTGGCTGACGGCGCCGAGATCGCCGCGGCCTTCGACAAGGCCATCGCCGAGGGTCCGCGCCTGTCGTACGTGAACTCCGACAAGGGCATCACGAACCTGCACGTGCCGAGCGATGTGATCGTCGATGCGTCGATGCCGGCACTGGTGCGCAACGGCGGCAAGCTCTGGGGCAAGGAGGGCGAAGAGGCCGACACGCTCGCCGTGATCCCCGACTCCTCGTACGCGAGCGTCTATCAGGCTGTGATCGACGACGTGATCGCGAACGGTCCGCTCGACCCGGCCTCGATCGGCACGGTTCCCAACGTCGGGCTGATGGCGCAGGCGGCTGAGGAATACGGCAGCCACGACAAGACGTTCGAGATCGCGGCAGACGGCATCGTCCAGGTGCTCGACAGCGAGGGCACCGTGCTCATCGAGCACACGGTCGGCAAGGGCGACATCTGGCGCGCGACGCAGACCAAGCACATCCCGGTGATGGACTGGGTCAAACTCGCGGTGACCCGTGCCCGTGCGACCGGCGACCCCGCCGTCTTCTGGCTCGACGCGAACCGTTCGCACGACGCGCAGATCATCGCCAAGGTGCACCAGGGTCTCGCGACCCTCGACACCAAGGGCCTCACGATCACCATCCTCGCGCCGGAGGAGGCCACGCGTTACACGCTCGCTCGCATGCGTCACGGGCTCGACACGATCTCGGTCACCGGCAACGTGCTGCGCGACTACCTGACCGACCTGTTCCCGATCCTCGAGGTCGGTACGAGCGCCAAGATGCTCTCGATCGTGCCGCTGCTCGCCGGCGGCGGCCTGTTCGAGACCGGTGCCGGAGGCTCGGCGCCCAAGCACGTGCAGCAGCTCGTCGAGCAGAACTACCTGCGTTGGGACTCGCTCGGTGAGTTCTTCGCGCTGGCTGCCTCGCTCGAGCACTTCGCCGACCGCACCGGTAACGAGAAGGCCCGAGTGCTCGCCGAGACGCTGGACGCCGCGACCGGGACGTTCCTCGAGGAGGACCGCTCGCCCGGTCGTGCTCTGGGCACGATCGACAACCGCGGCAGCCACTTCTACCTGAGTCTGTACTGGGCTCAGGAGCTGGCGAAGCAGACGAAGGACGCCGACCTCGCTGCGGCGTTCGCACCGATCGCCGCGACGCTCGCGCAGAACGAGGAGGCCATCGTCTCCGAGCTCAACGCCGTGCAGGGCGCGCCCGTCGAGATCGGCGGCTACTACCGTCCGGACGACGCGTTGGTCGAAGCGGTCATGCGTCCGTCCGCGACCCTGAACGGTATCGTCGACGCACTACGCTGAGCAGTCGACGCATAAGTCGACAGAAGGGGGCGGACGCCGCGGCGTCCGCCCCCTTCTGCGTACCCGCGCGGAAGCCCGCGTCGTGTCCGCGCGGAAGCCCGCGTCGTGTCCGCGCGGAAGCCCGCGTCGTGTCCGCGCGGAATGCCGCGCCGGGCGCGCGGGTGCTCGGGTGGCGCGTCCTGTCTGCGGACTCGACCTGATCGCGTGATGCCGGAGCGCGACGATGCGGTCGTCGGCAGCGGGGGACGCGTCTGTCCCTCCACGTGCGCAGAGGGACAGCGCTCGTCAGTAGTGGACGGAGACCTCGAGGCCCTTCGGGGACCAGTCGTAGACGTACTTGGCGAGGTCGATCGGCAGGTTGACGCAACCGTGGCTCATCCGCTGGCCGAAGTTGTTGTGCCAGTAGGTGCCGTGGAAGCCGATGTTCGGGGCGAACCAGGTGATCCAGGGCACGTCCTTGGTGCAGTACGGGGCACCTTCGTAGCAGCCCATGTCCTGGATGCGGGTGTGCGCGAAGACCGTGAAGTTGCCGGTGGGCGTCAGCGTTCCGGGAAGGCCGGTCGACACGGCCCACGAGTTCACGACCACGTTGTTCTCGTAGAGAACGGCGCGCTGCGAGCTCAGGTTGATGTCGATGCGGCGGAACAGGCTCACCGTCTCGAACGGCGTCTCGGTGACCGAAAGCGCGAAGGCGCCGTTGCCGGCGGCGAGCTGGTCGGCGAACTTCTCTGCGATGCCGGAGGTGTCTCCGAGCGCTCGCCCCGCGACGCCCTCCTGCTCTGCGCGCAGCACGGTGCCGGCGGAGTTGACGATGTTGGTCGCATTGACCGGCGCGCGGTCGACGAGAGCGGGAAGACCGTCGACGGTCGCCTGGATCGCCTGCGGATCGGCGTGGATGCGCAGCTGACCGTCGTCGTCCGAGACCGTGAGCCAGGTGGCGACGACGGCGGGATCCACCGGTACGGTGCGCTCCTCGCCGACATAGAACCCGACGGTGGGGAGCATGGTGTTGAGAGCCGTGGCCGTGGCGGTGGCATCGTCGTCCGAGACGGCGGGCAGGGCCTCGGCGGCGTCGCCCGAGTACTCGAGCGTGGTACGGCCTTCGCCGACCGCCTCGGTGAAGGCGGCGTTGAGCGCGGTGAGGTCGATGCCGGTTCCGGTTTCGGCCGGGGTGATGACGAAGGTGCCGCTCGCGGCATCGAAGACGACACCCGCGTCCACGGGGTCGTCGAAGCTGGTCGGTACCGCGTCGCGCAGTGCGGTGGTCGCCTTCTCGGCGTCGAATGCGATCTCCGCCGGCACGGGCTCGCCCATCCACGCGCCGAGGTTCCACAGCGGGTGCTCGGCGAAGGCCTTGTCGGCGAGAGCGGTCGCGTCGACGGTGACGCCGAGGTCGGCGCCGGTCAGGACAGTGCCGTCTCCGTCTCCCGTGAGGGCGATCTCGGTCTCGGCCAGGTGGGAGTCGATCGCGTCGGCTGCGGCTCCGGGTGTCATCCATCCGACGGGAATTCCCGCGACCGTGGTGCCCGGTGCGATGAGGATCATGGATGCGGCGCCGGCGCCGAGTGCGACGACGCCCAGGCCCAGTCCGATCCAGAGGCCGAGGCGGCGCTTCTTGGGAGACGGCTCGATGGGCGCCCAGGCCAGGGGCTGGTCGCCTGTGGTCGGTGGAACGGTCTCGGTGGGAGCGTCCGTGGGAGTGAGCACTGCAGTGGGCGCGGAGTCATCTCCACGCGCCTCGGCTGCTGCGCCCGGCGCAGAAATCAGATCGGTCACGAACTTCACCCCCCGGTTCTCAAACGTGTCCTGACGTCCAATGGTACGGGATGGGAGGTAACGGGGAGGCAACGGTCCGTGATAGCGTTCCTCCCCGCTTCGCCCCGGTCAGTCGACGATGGCGATGCCGTCGATCTCGACCAGCATCTCCTCGCGCGGCAGGCCGGTGAAGACGGTGGTGCGCGAGGGCAGCACCCCGTTCGTGGTGTGCGCGGTCACGAACTCCCCGTAGGCGTCGTTCATGATCGGGAAGTCCTCGCGCTTGGTCAGGTAGACGCGCAGCATCACGACATCGTCGAACGTCGCGCCGGAGGCTTCGACGATCGCCTTCACGTTCTCGAGCGTGCGGGTGGTCTGGGCGGCCACGTCGCCGGGGAACAGGTACTCGTTCGTCGTCGGGTCGACGGGGCCCTGACCGGACACCTGCACGAACGGGCCCTTGCGGATCCCCTGCGAGAACGTGTGGGCGGGGGCGGGGGCGGCATCGGTGGAAACGCGGATCTTCTCGGTCATGCCGTCAAGCCTAGTAGCATTGTTAGATGCCTCTACAAATTCCGGATCCCGTTCTCGGCGCCTGGACGAAGGGCTTCCCGGCGCATGCTGCGGGACTGCGTCTCGCCGAGGTGGCCGAGGCCGGCCTGCACCTCTCCGATCTGGTCACCCCGGTCCTGACGGTGCATGAGGGTGCCCTCGCGCACAACGAGGAGACCGTCTTCACCTGGGCGAAAGACCGTGGCGTGCTGCTCGCTCCACACGGCAAGACCACCATGGCGCCGGCCCTGTGGCAGCGGCTGCTCGACGCGGGCGCGTGGGGGATCTCGGTCGCGACGCCCTGGCAG
The DNA here is from genome assembly GCF_002356155.1 of Microbacterium sp. TPU 3598. NCBI lineage: Bacteria > Bacillati > Actinomycetota > Actinomycetes > Micrococcales > Microbacteriaceae > Microbacterium > Microbacterium sp. TPU 3598. Next base: position 1,110,344 of record NZ_AP017975.1, read on the forward strand.
GCCGAAGTGGCCGTGGATGCCGGCGTCTCGACCGTGCTCATCGCGAACGCCGTCACCGATCCCGCGGCGGTGCGCCGACTGGGATCCCTGCTCGGTGCGGACGACGGGCTGCGTGTGCTGTGCTGGGCCGACTCCCTCGACGGCGTCATGATCCTCGCGAACGGCATGCGCGATGCGTCGCGTCCGCTCGACGTGCTGGTCGAGCTGGGCGGCGCACACGGTCGAACCGGCGCGCGCACGGTGGCGGAGGGGGAGCGCATCGCGCAGGCCATCGCCGCCGCCCCGGGACTGCGCCTCGCGGGCGTCACCGGATACGAGGGGCCGTTCGGGCCGGACCGCAGCGATACCTCCGTGGCCGCGGTCGACGCCTACCTGGAGATGCTCATCGAGCTGCACACGCGGCTGGAGTACCCGGACGACGTGCGCCCTGTGCTGAGCGCCGGCGGCAGTTCCTTCCCCGACCGGGCGGCGGCGGTGCTCGGGACGGTGGGCGCCGAGGCGGATGTCGTGCTGCGCTCCGGCGCCTTCCAGATCCACGACGACGGCTTCTACTCCCGTATGTCGCCCTTCGGGCCGCTCACCGGGACCGCACCGCTGCGTTCTGCGATGCACGCCTGGTCGCGCGTGGTGTCGCAGCCCGAGGACGGCCTCGCGCTGCTCGACGCCGGTCGTCGAGACGTGCCCTTCGATCTCGACCTGCCCGTTCCCCAGAGCGTCGCGGGTGCGATCACCGCGCTGAACGACCAGCACGCGTTCCTGAGCCTCGCGGATGACGCGAGGGTCGCCGTCGGCGATGTCGTGCGGCTGGGACTCTCACATCCCTGCACGGCGTTCGACAAATGGCGGGTGGTCGCGGTGATCGACGATCCGGACGCCGCCGACCCGCGGGTGATCGGAGCGGTGGCGACATGCTTCTGAGCGCGGAGAAGGCGGCCGCCGGCCTGGTCCGGGTCTATCGCGGAGCCACCGTCATCGACGGGACGGGCGCGCCGAGGTATGTCGCCGACGTCGCCGTGGAGGGGAAGAGGGTGGTGGCGATCATCCCCGAAGGGGCATCGGAGCCGGTGCTCGCGCTTCCCGACGGGGCTGTGGAGGTCGGAGCCGACGGCCTCGTGCTGGCCCCCGGATTCATCGACATGCATGCGCACAGCGAACTCGCCGTGTTGAGCGGTGCCGCGCACGACGCGAAGATCCGCCAGGGCGTCACGACCGAGGTGCTCGGTCAGGACGGGCTCGGGTACGCGCCCCTCGACGATGCGGCGGCCGCGGTCATCCCCGCGCAGATCGCCGGATGGAACGGCATGCCCGCCGAGGTGCCATGGCGGACGATGGACGATCTGCTCGTGGCGATCGACGCCGCAGCGGTCGCGAACGCCGCTGTCCTCGTACCGCAGGGGAACCTGCGGATGATGGTCGTCGGTCATGAGAACCGTCCGGCGACGTCGGCCGAGGTGTCCGCCATGGCCGACCTCCTGGGCGAAGCGCTGGATGCGGGAGCGTTCGGGATGTCGAGCGGACTCACCTACACGCCGGGGATGTACGCCGACACCGCCGAGCTCGAGGCGCTGTGCCGCGTCGTCGCCGAACGCGGCGGCTACTGGGCGCCGCACACCCGCAGCTACGGGGGAGGGGCGCTCGAGGCATACCGCGAAGCGCTCGACATCGGCCGTCGCACGGGATGCCCCGTGCATCTGACCCATGCCACCATGAACTTCGCTCCGAACCGGGGTCGCGCGCGTGACCTGCTGACTCTGGTCGACGAGGCGATCGCGGATGGCGTGGACGTCACGCTCGACACGTATCCCTATCTTCCCGGCGCCACCACCCTCTCCGCACTGCTGCCCAGCAGGCTCGCAGCCACCGGCGATCTGCTCGGTGCCATCGCCGGGCTCGACAGTGCCGGCCGAGAGGCCGTGCGCGTGGAGCTCGAGGAGGTCGGCTGCGACGGCTTCCACGGTGAGAAGGCCGATTGGACGCAGATCCAGATCTCCGGCACCGCCGATCCGGCCCTGGCCGATCTCGTCGGACGCACCATCGCCGAGATCTCCACCACGACCGGCCGCCGCGCCGTCGATGTGGTGCTCGACACGATCCTCGACGATGCCGGGGCCACCGGGATCCTGATGCACATCGGCGACGAGGAGAACGTCCGCGCGATCATGCGGCATCCGCGGCACGCGGGCGGAAGCGACGGGATCCTGATCGGTGCCCGGCCGCACCCGCGCGGGCGCGGCACATTCCCGCGATACCTCGGGCACTACGTGCGCGAACTCGGCATCCTCACCTGGGAGGAAGCCGTCCGTCACCTCTCCGGAACTCCGGCCAGGCGTCTGGGGCTCGATCGCGGCGATGCACCCCGTGGCATCGTCACGCAGGGTGCGACCGCGGACCTGGTGCTGTTCGATCCGGAGACCATCGCGGCGGGAGCGACCTTCGAGGCGCCTTTCACCGCCCCGCAGGGCATCGTCGAGGTACTGGTCGACGGCGTACCGGTGGTGTCGGACGGTGACGTCACCGGACTCATTCCCGGCCGCGCGCTGCGGATGCCGCCGCCGCCGCACCGTGCAACGGTGCCGCGCGTCGATGCTCGTATCGATCCGGCCGCCCCGGGATTCCTGTGGACGGAACGGACGCCGATCCGCACCGCTTCCGGTATCACCGCTTCCGGTATCACCGCTTCCGGTACCACCGCTTCTGGTCTCACCGCCGCTGATCTCCGCGCATCCGTGGCGCGCCTGGGCGGCGAGGGAGGCGACGGCGAACTCTCGCCGATCCGTCTGGTGATCGACGAGTCCCTCGGCGCGGATGCCGCCGTCGCCGGCCGCATCGGCGACGAGGCCTTCCGGGTGACCGTGAGCGCGTCCGGGATCGAGGTCAGGGGCGCGAGTCCCGTGGGCGTGTTCCGGGGCGCGACCACACTGCGACAGCTCCGGGACTCGGATGCCACGACGGCGCTGATCCCCGCGGGGGTCTGGCAAGGGGCGCCCGCGTACAGCTGGCGCGGAGCCATGCTCGACGTCGCCCGGCACTTCCGGAGCGTCGAGGAGGTCCGCCGGTTCATCGACCTTCTCGCCGACCATCACCTGAATGTCCTGCATCTGCACCTCACCGACGACCAGGGTTGGCGTTTCGAGGTGCCCGGCTTCCCCCGGCTCACCGAGGTGGGCGGGCGGCGGGAGGCGACACAGCTGGGACACGGTCCGTCGTCGACCGTCGTCCCCGGTGTGCACGAGGGGTTCTATACGACGGCGGAACTGCACGATCTGGTCGCTTACGCTCGCGAGCGATTCGTGACCCTCGTGCCGGAGGTGGAACTGCCGGGGCACATCCAGGCGGGCCTCGCCGCGTACCCCGAGCTCGGCAACCTCGACGTCGGGGAGCCGGCGCCCTCCGCCTGGGAGCGCTTCGGGGTGAACCCGCGCACCCTGGCGCCCACGGATGCCGCTCTGGCCTTCGGACGTGCGGCGATCGATGCGCTGTGCGATGCCTTCGATTCGGAGTGGATCGGGATCGGCGGCGACGAGGTGCCGGTCACCGAGTGGGCGCAGAGCGCAGCGGCCGGCGCGCGGATGCGTGAGCTCGGCCTCGCCACGCCGCATGACGTGCAGCCGTGGTTCACCGCGCACTTCGTGGCGCACGTGCGTTCCCGGGGGCGCACCGCGCTTGCCTGGGACGAGGTTCTCGAAGGGGATGTCCCCGAGGGGGTGCGCATCCTCGCCTGGCGCGGCCCGGCGGCGATGCGCGAGGCGCTGCGTCTCGGTATCGAGGTCGTGGCGTGCCCCGACCTCGAGGTCTATCTCGACTACCCGCAGTCGGAGTCCGAGGAGGAACCGATCAGGGTCGGTCCGCCGCTCACGATCGAGCGCGCCTACACGCTGCGCGTCGTGGATGGCGCAGTGGGGGGACAGGCGAACGTGTGGAGCGAGCATCTGCCGACAGCGGATCGCGTCGACTTCGCGGTGTTCCCGCGTCTCTCGGCGATCGCCGAGAGACTCTGGGAAGGAGGCGACGCCGCACCGTATGCCGGCTTCGGACGCCGCCTGCCGACCCATCTGCGCCGGCTCGCCGCCGCCGGGGTGCGGTATCGTCCCCTTGACGGTCCGCAACCCGCTCAGCGCCGTCCCGGCGTGCCGGGGAAGCCGCTCACGATCGAGGCGCGGGAGCAGATCGTCGCGGGCCTGGTGGAGCGTCTCCTCGAGCGCTCGAACACGGTCGCCGAAGACGATCGAAAGTAATGTAACGTTTCGGTAACCCTGCTCGCGCGTCCGCGGGTAGAGGTTGCGCAAATTTTGTTCGTAAGGTCTACTAACAAACATGTCCGTTTCGGATGAACAGCGTTCCGCATCGCCGTCAGAGTACGTCGGTGCGAATGCGCACGCCTTCGGCCCCGGGCGCCACCTGCGCTCACGATCCAAGGTGCTGCCCGAGCACGCACGAGGGCACAACCGCGCCCTCGTGCTGCAGACGCTCTACCACGCCGGCGCGATGAGTCGTGCCGACCTCTCCCGGGAGACCGGACTCACCCGGGTCACCATCTCCGACCTGGTCGCAGAGTTCATCGCCGACGGCATCGTGATCGAGATGGGCGTCCGTGAGGCCGTCGGCCCCGGCAAGCCGCCGATCCTCATCGACATCGACCGCTTCGGGCATCAGATCGTCGGTCTCGACCTCTCCGGACCGGACGCCTTCACCGGTGCGGTGCTGAGTCTCGACGGAGATGTGCTCGAGCGGCGCGAGGTGGCCCGCCCCGCATCGCCCGACGGCGAGGCGGCCTATGCGGCACTGCGTGAGCTGGCGGACGCCCTCGTCGCCGCATCGACCCAGCCTCTGCTGGGTGTGGGAATCGGCACGCCCGGTGTGGTGCGTCCCGATGGCCTCGTCCTCAGCTCGCCCAACCTCGGCTGGACGAACTTCCCGCTCGAGGCGAAGCTCGGCGTCGACCTCGACCTTCCCGTCCTCGCCCGAAACGACGCCAACGCAGCGGTGCTCGCGGAGTACACCTTCGGTGACGCCAAGGCCGACTTCATGCTGATCAAGATCGGCAAGGGCGTCGGCGCCGGTCTCATCACCGGCAGCCAGCCTCTGCTCGGCAGCCGCTTCGCCGCAGGGGAGATCGGTCACGTCGTGGTCGGAACCGACGGCGGACCGCGCTGCGCGTGCGGCAAGGACGGCTGTCTCGAAGCGTGGCTCAGCGTGAGCCGCCTCGGCGCGGCGATCGCTGCGGACCCCGATGCGCGAGACGAGATCCTCCGTGATGCCGGAACGCGGATGGCCATCGCGGTCGCCCCGATCGTCGCGGCGCTCGATCTCTCCGAGGTCGTGCTCTCCGGACCGGCCGAGCTGCTCGACGGCATCCTGATCGACGCCGCCATCGAGACGCTGCACGCGCGGACCCTCGAGGGCGTCTTCGAGGATGTCGTGGTACGGCTGACGCACCAGGAGGACATCGTCCTGCGAGGAGCCGCCGTCATGGTGCTCTCCGGACAGCTGGGAGTGTCGTGATCGTCGACGCCACCATCACCGTCACGGCAGGGAGCAGCATCCGATGATGGGTGCCGGCAGTGCCGACCGCTCCGGTCGGCCCATTCGAGTGGGCCTGGACGTCGGCGGTACGAAGATCGACGCGGTCGCCGTCGATCCGTCCGGAGACATCCGGGGGAGACTGCGCCGACCGACCGGCTGGGGTGACGACGCCGTCGTCGAGAGCATCGTCGCGGCGGTCACCGCCCTCGCCGTCGAGAGCGGATTCGCCCTCGACGACGTCGGATCCGTGGGGATCGGGATCCCCGGACTCGTCGACGCCGAGGCCGGCCGCGTGGATCACGCCGTCAACCTCGGGGTGGAGTCCCTGGACCTCGCTGCCACGGCCGAGCGTGCACTCGGTGTCCCCTTCCGGGTGGAGAACGACGTGAAGGCCGCGGCGCTCGGAGCCGCGGTGCTGAGCGGAGTCGCCGGGTCCATGGCCTACCTGAACCTCGGAACGGGCGTCGCCGCCGGAATCGTGATCGACGGGCGCATCTGGCGCGGCGCGCGGGGAACGGCCGGCGAGGTCGGTCACCTCTCGGTCGATCCGCGTGGACGACTGTGCGGCTGCGGACAGCACGGCTGCGTCGAGACCTTCTGCGGTGGGGGCGCGCTGGCCAAGGCGTGGGGTCGCCCCGGTGCGCTGCCGATCCGGGACATCTTCGACGCGGCGGACGCCGGCGATCCGCTGGCACTCTCCCTTCGCGACGACCTCTACCACGGAGCCGCAGCCGCCGTGCGGGTTCTCGTGCTCTCCGCCGACGTCGAGACGGTGGTCATCGGGGGAGGACTCACCGCTCTCGGAGACCGGCTCGAGAACGGCATCCGCGCCGCCCTGCACGCGGGCGCCGAGGCGTCACCGTTCATGCGGTCGCTCCGCCTGGATGAGAGAATCGAACTGCTCCCCGCGGGTTCTCCCGCCGCCGCATTCGGCGCCGCACTCGTCGGCGCTTCCATCACCGAGAAGGAGATCGTTCCCCATGGCTGAGGTCGTCATCGTCGAGAATGCCGAGGCTGCCGGTGCGTTGGTCGCCACCGAGATCGTGGAGCTGATCGCGCGTCGTGCGGATGCGGTCCTCGGCCTCGCCACCGGATCGACACCGCTGCCGGTGTACCAGGCGCTGCGCACGCAGCTCGCGGGTCACGACGTCTCGCAGGTGCGCGGCTTCGCCCTCGACGAGTACGTCGGGATCGACCCCGCGCACCCGGAGAGCTACCGCTCCGTCATCACCCGTGAGGTCGTCGAGCCGCTCGGCCTCGACCCGCAGCGCATCCATGTCCCCAACGGTGCGCAGGCGACGATCCAGCACGCGGGCGATGACTACGAGGCGGCCATCGATGCCGCCGGGGGCGTCGACCTGCAGATCCTCGGCATCGGCACGGACGGACACATCGGCTTCAACGAGCCCGGATCGTCGTTCGCGTCCCGCACTCGCGTGAAGACGCTCACGGAGCAGACGCGCGAAGACAACGCCCGCTTCTTCGACTCGATCGACGACGTTCCCATGCACTGCATCACCCAGGGGCTCGGAACGATCCTGAGGGCGCGTCACCTCGTGCTGCTCGCCTTCGGCGAGGGCAAGGCCGAGGCCGTCGCCGGAGCGGTCGAGGGACCGCTCACGGCTCTCCTGCCCGGTTCTGCGATCCAGCTGCACCCGCACGCCACGATCGTGGTCGACGAAGCCGCGGCGTCGCGCCTCGCACTCGCCGACTACTACCGCTACACGTTCGCCAACAAGCCCGCCTGGCAGGGCATCTGAGGCCTGCCCGAGCGCCGCGCCGGCGCGCTCAGCTCGCCGGCGCGGGCCAGGCGATCGGGAGCAGGTGCTCGACGCTCAGCGGCGCCAGCGGAAGCGTGGCGACGTCGGCCGGGGTGATCCACCGCAGCTCGGCGAGCTCTGCCTGAACACTCACCGCCCCGGGGTCGACGGAGGTCGCGAAAGCCTCTGCGACGACCCGGTGCCCCGGTTCGTTCGCTGCCGCGGAGACGAACGTGCCGAGAGGCTCGAGGTCGGCTTCGTCGAGGACCAGCCCGAGTTCCTCGTCGAGCTCGCGGATCAGCGTCTGCGCGGCGGACTCGCCGGCCTCGGGCTTGCCGCCCGGCTGCATGAACATGGTCGTGCCCTGCTTGCGGACGACCAGCACGCGTCCGGACTCATCGACGATCACCGCCGCGCTCACATGGATGTCAGGCATCGGAGGCGAACACCTTTCCGGGGTTGAGGATGCCGAGCGGATCGAACACGGCGGCGATCTGACGTTGGAGCTGCCATTGGTCGTCACCCAACTCCTCGGCGAGCCAGCGCCGTTTCAGGACTCCGATGCCGTGCTCGCCTGTCAGGGTGCCGCCGAGACGGATGGCGGCGCGGAAGAGCTCGTCTGCTGCCGCCCACACGTGCGGCGGCGTCTCCGTCCCCTCGAAGATGAAGTTCGGGTGCAGGTTGCCGTCGCCGGCATGGGCGACCGTCGGGATCACGATGCGGTACTCGCGCTCGATGCGCGCGATCTCGTCGAACATCGCCGGCATGGCGCTGCGCGGTACCGAGACGTCTTCGATCAGCGTCGTGCCCAGCGATGCCATCGCTGCGTGCATCGACCGTCGGACGGCGAGGAGGCGCTCGCCCTCGTCGCGGTCATGGGAGACGATCACCGCCCCCTCGTGATCGCGCAGGATCGCGGCGATCGTGTCCGCTTCGGCGGCAGCCGCCGGGCCGTCCGTCTGGATGGTCAGCTGGGCCGCGCCCTCCAGGGAACAGCGAGCGCGAGGAGAGCATGCACGGCGGAGAGGCTCGCGGCGTCCATCAGCTCCATGATCGCCGGCTGGACGCCGGCAGCGGTGACGGCGGCGGAGGCGGCGGCCGCGGTGCGTACGCCGGGGAAGGTCGCGGTGACGGTGCAGATCTCGCCGGGGACGAGACGGCGCAGCTTCAGGGTGGCCCCGACGACGACTCCGAGCGTTCCTTCCGAGCCGACCATCAGTGCGGTGAGATCCAGTCCAGTGACGCCTTTGACGCTGCGGTGCCCGAGGTGCATCAGCCGCCCGTCCGCGAGTACCACGTCGACCCCGAGTACCGCGTCGCGCACGACGCCGTACTTGGCGCAGAGCAGACCGCCGGCGCCCGTGGCGATGTTGCCGCCGACGGTCGAGATGTCGCGACTGGCGGGGTCGGGCGCCCACCACAGCCCGTGCTCGGAGAGTGCGGCGTTGAGGTCGGCGTTCAGGATTCCGGGCTCGACCACGGCGAGCAGATCATCGGGACGGATCTCGTTGATCGCTGTCATCCGGCGCAGCGACAGCACGATCTCGCCGGTTCCTGCGTTCGCGGCGCCCGCCAGCCCGGTTCCGGCGCCGCGGATCACGACCGGAGTGCGGGTGGCGGTGGCGATGCGCATGGTCTGCTGCACATGCTCGATCCGCTCCGCGTGGACGACGGCGAGTGGACGGCCCACTGCGGCATGACCGGAGCGGTCGGCCCTGGCCTGTTCGAGCGAGGCATCGTCGGTGTCGACGAGCGCTCCGAGGGATTCCTGCAGGAGGGAGAGGGCGCTCATGATGGCGTGCTCACGACGGAGTGCTCACGAGAGAAGCCTTAAGACAGCGCGCGTCGGCCGCTGAGCACACCGGCGGCCACCGCGACGAGGGCGAAGGCCGTGCCGATGAGCGCCTGGCCCATCGACCACCAGGCGATGGTGACTCCGACGTAGATCAGCAACTCGACGGCGGCGCGGAGGAAAGGGTGCACGCGCAGGACCGGACGCGGCGACAGGAACAGCGCCCAGATCAGGATCACGACGACGGGGGCTCCGACGCCGATGACGACGTTCCAGGGAAGATCCCAGCTCGCGAAGCCCCAGAGGGCGAGAGAGGCCACGGCGACGATGAGGACGACGGCGCGGACGATGTCGAGAGCGGTGATGACCGGGCGGTCGACGCCGGGGACAGGAGCTGGATCCGAGGACATGGATCCAGTCTATTCGGCGGCGGGGGCGTCCTCAGCCGGGGCAGCGGCGGCCTCGGTCAGAGGCGCAGGTGCGGGTTCGGTCGAGTCTGCGGGGACAGGCGTGGCCTCGACGGGCGTGGCCTCGACGGGCGCGGGATCGACGGGTGCGGGGTCGACGGGTGCAGGTGCGGGAGCCGTCACAGGGTCGGCCACCGACGTCGGCTCGGACGCCGCAGGTGAGGTGGTCGACACATCGCTCGCGGTGTCCGGCGTCGCGGTGGCGGACACGATCGGAGCCTCCTCTTCCGGACCCTCGGGACGGTTGGGCTCGAGCTCGAGCAGTGTGGTGACCGTGGAGGGGCTGGTGCCCGACGCGAGGACGTAACGGAAGGTGACGGTTGTGATGTCCGCGTCGACGAACTGCCAGAAAGTCGGGCGGAGATCGATGACGCCGAAGCCGGACTCGTCGAGCAGGATGCTGTCACCGCCGCCGGTGCTGTCGTCGAGAAGGGCCTCGACCCTTTGACCGGCCATTCCGGTGATCGGAACGCTGTAGTGGACCTGGAGGCCGTTGAACCAAATGGTGGCGGTCTCCCACGCGGGAGCCTCCGTGGGGACACCCGGGTCGACCGGGTCCACGGGGTCGACCGGGTCCACGGGGTCGACCGGGTCCACGGGGTCGACCGGGTCCACGGGTGGCACCGTGACCGGAGGGGGCGTGACGGGAGGGAGGGTGGCGGGAGGCGCGGCGGCGGCCGGACCCACCTCATCTGCTCCCGGCACCGGATCCACGGCCGGCGGCGCAGGAGGCTGCTCCGGTACGGTGACCGGCGGCTCGATGACGACGGGCTCGTCGAGGCTCAGCTTCTCGTCCGGTCCGACGTCCGCCGAGATCGACGACGGGTCCTCGTCCCCCGCGCTCGGAAGCGAGGTCGCCGGGTCGGCGCCGGCGAGTCCGGGAAGGATCGTGGCGGCAGCGACGACACCGGCGACCACCAGAGCGGCCGATCCCACACCGACGAGCGCGCCGATCCCGGTGAACACACCACCCGCGGATCCGGCACCGGCGGATGAGCCGGCGGTGCCTCCCGCCGAGCCGCCGGCCCCGCCACCGGAACCTGAACCACCGGTCGCAGCGAGGCCCGTCGCGGCGTGTGAAGCACCGGGGTCACCGGCGAAGACGGCTCCGGGAATGCTCGACGGCATGGCCGCCAGCGCGACGATCGGCGTGCCGGCGCCTTGCAGCGTGGCGAGGTAGCCGGCGGCGCCGGTGACGCCGAGGACGAGAGGCAGGAGCACCAGGGCGAGACGCTTGGAGACATCTTTCGCCTCGGCCGCGACGATCATGCATCGAGCGCACTCATCGAGGTGCAGCTCGAGCCGCTTGTGGTCGCGCGTGCTGAGGTTGCCACGTGAGTAGGCGCCCAGGTGCTCGATGGTCCACTGGCACTCGGAGCCGTCTTCGGCGCTGCGCAGATGCGCCTGGATCCAGGCTTCGCGCAGACCCTCGCGGGCGCGGAAGGCCAACTGCGACACGGCGCCGGCCTTCATCCCGAGGAGAGGGCCGACCTCCTGCGGCTTCATCTGCTCGATCTCGGTGTACCAGAGCACCTCCTGCCAGCGGGAGGGGAGACTGCGGAAAGCCTGCGCGGTGAGGCTGCGGTCGAGTGCCTCGCTCGCAGCCTGATCGGTGGTGTCGGGGTCGGCGACGGTGTCGAGTTCATCGATCGCGGTCTCGCGGCGGGCGCGTCCCCAGCCTGCCGCCGTGTTGCGGATGCTCGTGAACAAGTAGGCGCGGAAGGATCCGTTCGGCCCGCCCCCTTTGATGATCGCCTGATAGATGCGCGTGTACGACTCCTGCACGAGGTCATCGGGGTCGATCGACGAGGTGACCGAGCGGGCCACGGAGAGACCCGACGGGTAGTGTCGTCGCCAGAGTTCACCGAACGCCTCCGTGTCGCCCGAACGGGTGCGGAGGATCAGGTCGGCGTCGCCGATCGCTTCGTCGTGTGTCGTGTTCTCTTCGTGCACAATCATCCATCTGTCGCCGGGCGCAGGTGCGCCTCCACGGGAAGAGACGCATGAGAGCGCCTCTCATCACGCGACTTCTCCATTCTCTCGCGAATCTCCCAGGGAAGCCACCCTTTCCCGGAACTCCAAGGCGATGCCCGGGTTCGCCAGAGGTGCCGCTGGAGCCGGATGTCGGGGGTCCCCGAAACTCGTACGAAGGAATTTCGAGAAGTCGCGTAATGAATCGGGAGGAGTGTCGTCTCATCCCATGTAGACAGCCGTGAGGATTCCACCGGGGGGCGGGATCCAGGCGCTGGTGCGGGGGGTATTCGCACTGGTCGGGCAGGTCGGGATCCTCGGGGGAGGAGAACCCGGCCGCCCGTCTCACGAGAGGGAACGAGGCCGCCGATCTGGGGAGCGGCGGCCTCCCGCACGTTCGATCCGAGGATCGGGAAGAACTTCTCGAAGGAATTTCGAGAAGTCGCGTAATGAATCGGGAGGAGCGTCGTCTCATCCCATAGAGACAGCCGTGAGGATCCCACCGGGGGGCGGGATCCAGGCACTGGTGCGGGGGGCATTCGCACTGGTCGGGCAGGTCGGGATCCTCGGGGGAGGAGAACCCGGCCGCCCGTCTCACGAGGGGGAACGAGGCCGCCGATCTGGGGAACGGCGGCCTCCCGCCCCGTCACACATGCATGACCGGAGAGCGCAGAGCTGCGCGTCGCGCGCGGCGCCGTCTCAGACGAGCAGCCGGGGTCCTGACCACACGCGCGCGACGCGCAGTTCCGCATCCAGGAGCACGGCGTCGCCGAGCATCCCGTTGCGCAGACCGCCGAGAGCGGAATCGCGGCCGATCGCCCGTGCCGGCGTCTCCGTGAGCGCGCGGACGGCCTCGGGCAGCGACACGCCTGCCTGCACCGTCCGCCGCAGGGCCACGTCCTGCGTCAGCGTCGATCCGGCGATCGATCCGGTGTCGTCAGCCCTCGCCACGCCGTCGCGCACCGTGACGCTCACCGCGCCGAGGTCGTAGTGGCCGTCGGCACTCCCGGCGGCCGCCATCGCATCGGTGATCAGCGCGACCCGCCGGGGGGCGGAGTCGAAGACGAGCTTGACGACGTGCGGGTCCAGATGCACGTTGTCGGCGATGGCCTCGAGCACCACACGATGATCGGCCGCCGCCGCGAGAACCGGCCCCGGAGCGCGGTGATGGATCCCCGGCATCGCGTTGAACGCGTGGGTGAGGATGGAGGCTCCCGCCTCGAACGCGGCGATCGCCATGGCGGCATCCGCATCGGTGTGGCCGACGGCGGCCGCGGAACCCGCTGCCACGATCTGTCGGATCGCGTCGATCCCGCCGGGGAGCTCCGGCGCGATGGTGACCTGACGGACGGTGCCGCGGCCGGCATCCAGGAGGCGGGAGACATCCGCGGCCGCCGGATGGCGGAGAAGCGAGGGTTCGTGGGCTCCGTGATGCCCGGGGTCGAGGAAGGGCCCCTCGAGGTGCGATCCCAGGATGTCGGTATCCGTCTCGGTCAGATCCGCGATGAGCGCGACACTGCGGGCGAGGGAGTCCAGCGACGCGGTCACGAGCGAGATGACCGCGCGGGTGGTGCCGTGCGCGCGGTGCAGGTCTCGTCCGGTGCGGATCGCCTCCATGCCGTCGTCGAACGCGGCACCGGCGCCTCCGTGCCCGTGGATGTCGATGAAGCCGGGAGTGAGCAGGGCGCCCGCGCCGGCGACGGCGGTCGCGTCGACGATCTCGTCCGCCGGCGTCCACTCCGATCCCGTCCCGCGGTCCGTCACGACACCGTCCTCGACCCGGATCCAGCCGTCCTCGACGATGTCGCCGCGATCGATGATCCGCGCGGAGTGGATGACCAGCGAACCGGTCGAAGAGGAGTGGGTGCTCAACGTGCGCTCCAGGGGATCTCGTCTGCGGGGTGGAAATCGACCCCTTCAGCCTTCCACAGCGGCGCCAACGACCCGACCCGCAGGCGGAACGACTCCCACGTGCGCTCCGGTGCCTCTCGTGGCGACCAGGCGACCTCGGCCTGCGCAGCGGCGCGCGGGAAGACCAGCTGCTCGACCTCGTCGATCGTGCGGGTGGTCTCCGACCAGAGAGGGGCCTCCACACCGAGGATCGCGGCCTCGGGGACGTCGAGCACCGCGGTGGGCTCCCACTCGTAGGCGGAGCGGACGTCGATGATCGCCGCCCAGGTGAGTCCGAGGGGGAAGTCCTCCGTGTACTTCATGTCGAGGTAGGTGACGTCAGCCGCCGACATGAGGAGAGCACCGCCCCGCTCGACGAAATGGGCGGCCTCCTCGGCGTGAGTGCCTTCGGGCGTGGTCTTCCCCCAGTACTGCCCGACGGTGCCCTCGGCGATGTTCGCCGCGGAGCCCATCTCGTGCCAGGCCATCGGGATCTTCCCCTCTTCCACGACGATCGAGGTCGCGCGCGCGGCGAACAGATCGAAGTCGTCCTGGGGAGTGCCGAGCGACTCGTCGCCGCCGATGTGGATGTACGGCCCCGGCGTCATCTCGGCCAATTCGCGGACGACGTCGCGCACGAACTCGTACGTGCGCTCCTCGTGGATGCGGACGCTGGAATGGCCGACACCCCAGCCGAGGTAGGTCTCGCCGGCGACGGGCAACGGCTGGCCCAGACGCGCGGAATCCGCGATGAGGTTGTCGTTCAGCACCGGCGCCTCGACGAGCTCGGGGTAGGCCACGCCGATCGCGTGGGTGTGCCCGGGCAGGTCGATCTCGGGGATCACGATCATGTGGCGCGAGGCGGCGTACGCCACGAGCTCGCGGTAGTCGTCTTTCGAGTAGAAGCCGCCGGGGTCGCCGTTCGCCGACGTGCCGGAGGCGCGCTCGGTGAGCAGCGGCCAGGAGTCGATGTGCACGCGCCACCCCTGGTCGTCGCTCAGGTGCAGGTGCAGGTGGTTGAACTTGAGCGCACTCGTGCTGTCGATGAACCTCTTCACATCGTCGACGCCGAAGAAGTGCCGGGCGACGTCGAGCATGACGCCCCGTCGCGGGAAGCGCGGGGAGTCCGCGACGTCGGCGCGGAGCAGCGCCCAACCGGAGTCGTCCTGGCGCAGCAGCTGCAGCAGTGTCTGCACGCCGTAGAAGAGCCCTGCCTCGTCGGCCCCGACGACGATGGCCTGATCGCCGATCTCGAGTGTGTAGCCTTCCGGCGCCGAGGATTCCGGGTCGACGATCAACTCGATGTCGGCGGGGGCCTCGTCGACGACGGAGAGCCGGATGCCACTGCGGCGCTCGACCGCGTCGATCAGCTGGGCGGCTGCGGGGGAGGAACCGCGCACGCGCGTCTTCGCGGTTATCGGCATCCGTCCCTCTCGTGCGACGGCGGACACGGGCACGGGAACGAGCGGAAGAGGATGAGGAAGGACCATGAACAAAACCTACCCGTCGGTGCCGCTCAGCGGAATGGCAGAACTCGAATCGATTCTGTGACCGCCATGAGACGGCAGCGTGCGCGGCGGCTCGCATCGGCTATGCTCGTAACCGTCGCGACTGGCGTCTGGGTGGACTACCACCGGGGAGCGACTGACCACGGAATTCGACCGCGCGCCTGGGCCGATAGGAACACCCCTTTCGAATCCGTTGTCAAAGGAGCACGTCATCATGACCGACCGTTACTTCAACGCCCCGCTTTCCGAGGTCGACCCCGAGATCGCTCAGGTCCTGGATCGCGAGCTGAAGCGTCAGCAGACCTTCCTCGAGATGATCGCGTCGGAGAACTTCGTGCCCGTCTCGGTGCTGCAGTCGCAGGGCTCCGTGCTCACGAACAAATACGCAGAGGGCTACCCCGGACGCCGCTACTACGGTGGCTGCGAAGAGGTCGACGTCGCGGAGTCCCTCGCGATCGAGCGGGCCAAGAGCCTGTTCGGTGCGGAGTTCGCGAACGTGCAGCCGCACTCCGGCGCCTCCGCGAACGCGGCGGTCCTGCACGCGATCGCCCGTCCGGGCGACACCCTGCTCGGTCTGTCCCTCGACCAGGGCGGCCACCTCACGCACGGCATGAAGATCAACTTCTCCGGCCGTCTGTACGACATCGTCGCCTACGGTGTCGACCCCGAGACCTCGACGATCGACATGGCGGAGGTGCGTCGCCTCGCGATCGAGCACAAGCCGAAGGTCATCATCGCCGGCTGGTCGGCCTACCCGCGCACGATGGACTTCGCCGCGTTCCGTGAGATCGCCGACGAGGTCGGCGCGCTGCTCTGGGTCGACATGGCGCACTTCGCCGGTCTGGTCGCCGCAGGTCTGCACCCGAACCCGGTGCCCCACGCACACGTCGTCTCCTCGACCGTGCACAAGACGATCGGCGGCCCGCGCTCGGGCTTCATCCTCACCAACGACGCCGAGCTCGCCAAGAAGATCAACACCGCGGTGTTCCCCGGGCAGCAGGGCGGACCGCTCATGCACGTGATCGCGGCCAAGGCCACGGCGTTCAAGCTCGCCGGCACCCCCGAGTTCAAGGAGCGCCAGGAGCGTGTGCTGCGCGGGGCGAAGCTCATCGCCGAGCGCCTGTCGCAGCAGGACGTGAAGGACGCCGGCATCTCCGTACGCTCGGGCGGCACCGACGTGCACCTGGTTCTGGTCGACCTGCGCGACGCCGAGATCGACGGCAAGCAGTCCGAGGATCTCCTGCACGACATCCACATCACCGTGAACCGCAACGCCGTCCCGAACGACCCGCGTCCGCCCATGGTGACCTCGGGCCTGCGCATCGGCACGCCCGCGCTCGCGACCCGCGGCTTCGGCGATGCCGAGTTCACCGAGGTGGCTGACATCATCGCCCTCGCGCTGCTCCCGGGGGCCGACGTCGAGGCCCTGCGCGCCCGCGTCGACGCCCTGGCCGCCGCGTTCCCGCTCTACCCGGACCTGCAGCAGTAATTCCGCAGCACCTCCCTCTCGCGAGTGCACGGGGTACTGCCGAGCGCACGGCTTGTCGACGTGAACAAGCCGTGCGCTCGACGGGAGACCGTGCACTCGGCGGTGACGACGTAAGGAAGACACCATGACCGCGAAGATCCTCGACGGGAAGGCGGCTTCGGCCGCGATCCGGGCCGAGCTCACCGAGCGCGTCGCCGCGCTGAAGAGCAAGGGGGTGACGCCCGGGATCGCCACCGTGCTCGTGGGCGCCGACCCCGCGTCGCAGCTGTACGTGGGTATGAAGCATCGGCAGTCCGAGGCGATCGGGATGAACTCGATCCAGCGCGAGCTGCCGGCGGAAGCGACCCAAGCCGACGTCGAAGCGCTGATCGACGAGCTCAACGCCGACCCGGCCTGCCACGGTTACATCGTGCAGCTGCCGCTGCCCAAGCATCTGGACACCGACGCGATTCTCGAGCGGATCGACCCGGCCAAGGATGCCGACGGCCTGCACCCGACCAACCTCGGGCGCCTGGTGCTGAACGTCAACAGCCCGATCCACACGCCGCTGCCATGCACGCCGCGCGGGGTCATCGAACTGCTGTTGCGCAACGACTACGACCTCAAGGGCAAGCATGTCGTGGTGGTCGGGCGCGGCGTCACGATCGGACGCTCGATCGGACTGCTGCTCACCCGGCGCGACCTGAACGCCACGGTCACCCTCACGCACACCGGCACCGTCGACATGCCGCGCTACCTGCGTGAGGCCGACGTGATCGTCGCCGCGGCCGGCGTGAAGCACCTGATCCGCGCGGAAGACGTGAAGCCCGGCGCGGCCGTTCTCGACGTCGGTGTGACGCGCGAGACCGACGAGGAGACGGGGAAGAGCCTCGTGTTCGGCGACGTCGCCCCCGATGTCGCCGACGTGGCGGGCTACATCTCCCCGAACCCGGGAGGTGTCGGCCCGATGACGGTCGCGCTGCTCATGACCAACGTCGTGGAAGCGGCCGAACGGTCGCTCTGACGACGACCCTTCGCGCAGGAAAGGCACCCTCCCGGTGACGGGAGGGCGCCTTTCCTCGTTCCGGGCGCGTACCGCCCGGATCAGCCCAGCTCGTCGAGCATCCGTCGCTGCTCGGGCGTCAGCCCGTCACGGAGCTCGTCGCGGGCGGCGCGGGTCTCCGGTGACTCCGGCGGCGCGGCGGGCGCGGAGGATGGGGCCTTCGCGCCTCCCTGCACGCGTGCCTGCACCGAATCGTAGATCTCGCCCGCCTTCGCCCGCAGTCGATCGTCGATCTGGTCGTAGATCATCCAGCCGAACAGCAGTGCGAGCGGCGGCAGCACGAACGCCCAGAAGCCGGAGGCACGCACGCCGCTCAGCCACACCGTGAGCACCCAGATGATGAGCTCGACGAGATACACCAGGACGTACTGCACGACCTTCTCGCTGGTCCTGGTGCGCTCGGCGGCCGACTTCGCGGCCGACGTGCGGAAGGCCCCGGCGAGCAGCGGCTTCACGAACAGGGCGGCGAGGGTCAGGATGACGGACGCCCACAGTGCGTTCAGACCGACCGACACACCGGGCAGCAGCAGGCCGATCAGCAGCAGCACGGCGACGTCGAACACGTAGAGCGCGGCGAACCGGACGATTCCGTTCTTCATGCGCCCAGAATCCCACACATCCAGGGCGGATCACCCCTGAGCCTGCCCGATCACCCCTGACTGTGCCCGGTCACCCCTGAGCGTGCCCGATCACCCCTGCGCGTGCCCGATCACCCCTGCGCGTGCCCGATCACCCCTGACTGTGCAGTGTGCTCTCGATCCCGCTGATGCGGGCCTGCTCGTCGAAGCGGAACGTCGCGGTTCCCGTGGCATCCGACACCGTCGCCCCGGAGAACGCCTCATCGGTCCAGGTGAGCGTCCAGCCCGCGAGGCGGGCGAGGTCCCAGACCGCCGTGCGTGCATCGGGCAGGACGGCGGCGGAGAGCACGCGGGGGAGCGCGATGACCGCGTCGGCCACCGTGAGCGGCGCGAGCGGAGCGTCGAGCAGGAAGACCGCCCGTGTTCCGTTGCCGACCGGGGCGGAATAGTAGGGGGAGCGCCCGGTGAGCTCCACCGCGACGCCGCCGACCGTGTGGGCCGCCTGGGCGATCCATTCGTCGTCGCCGGAGACCTCGGCGGGGAACGCGACCTCGGCGGTGGTGAGTTCGGCGATGCCGTGCTCATTGCCGTATGCGTGCAGCTGAGCGGCGACTCCCTGCGGGTCGCCGCTCGGGTGTGCCCAGGCCCACAGCAGCGACCGGGGTCCCGGTGCGATCGTCGCGATCAGGTGCGCGCGGGCCACGAGCTGGCGGGACGGATCGGCGTCGGCCGTGAAGGTCAGCGTGCCGGCAGCCAGGTCCGCGTCCCAGCGGTGCTCGCCGAGGGCATCGGCGGCGGCGGAGAGAGCATCCTGACGGAGTGCGACGAAGAGGGCGGCACGATCGGCGAGGGGCTGGAGCGCGGCGAAGGTCATGCCGACAGTCTCGCGGTCGATGCTATGAATCCGCTAGTTCACGCGGAGATCGTCGCGGCTTCCGGGCGTCCCATCCGCCAGACGCTCGGCACCATCAGGGTGGCCAGCGCGATCACCGCGTACACGGCACCCGAGGCGATGAGCACGGTCGCGGGGTCGGCATGCGTGATCAGCCAGCCGTACACGAGCGTGCCGATCGGCATCACGACGAAGCTGCCGAGCATGTCGTAGCTCGACACCCGCGAGAGCTTCTCGCCGGGGATGTTCTTCATCATCGCGAGGTTCCACCCCGTGCTGAAGACCTCGGCCCCCGCCCCCGCGATGAACGCGGCCATGGCGAGCAGGACCACCGCGGGATGCACGCCCAGGATCGTCACGGGGATCGCGAAGGCGGCCATGCCGATCATGCCGTAGCGCAGCGGCCGTCGCAGCGGGAACCACATCAGCAGCAGCGTCATCAGCAGCACGCCGGCGCCCTCGGCGCTCACGACCCAGCCCCATCCGGTGATGCCGAGCAGATCGTTGTTCTTCGCGATGTACGGGCCCACGACACCCCAGGCGCCGACGTGGATGGCGTTCATGACCATGAAGGCCAGCACGATCGTCCACAGCCATGAGCGACTCCAGAACTCCCGCCATCCGATGCGGAGGTCGTGGAACATCGTGGTGCCGCCCGCGTGCGACGGGGGAGGGAGCTTCACCAGGGCCAGCACCGGGATCGCGATCACCCATCCGGTCGCCTGCACGACCATCACCCAGGCCGGGCCCGCGGTCGCCACCAGGACGCCCGCGATGATCGGGCCGCCGATGGTCACGGCTGAGCGCACGAAGGACAGCATCGCGTTCGCCTGCTGCAGATGCTCGGGAGTCGTGAGCTGCGGGATGATGCCCTGCATCGCCGGCAGCACGAACGCCGTCGAAGCGCCGTTGACGATCGAGAGCATCACGAGGAGCGGGATCGTGGCGTTGCCGGTGAACAGGAGCGCGGCGATCGTGCCGATCGACAGGATGTCGACCACATAGCAGGCCTGGATGATCAGCGCCCGGGGGAGTCGGTCGGCGATCACGCCGCCGAACAGCACGAACACGATGTTGCTCACCGTGAAGGCGGCGAGCACGAAGGACAGCGATCGCGCGTCGTTGTCGATCTCCAGGACCGCGAAGGCGAGGGCGATCGAGGACATCGACCCGGCGATCATCGTGATCGCCCGGGCGAGGAAGAACCAGCGGAAGTTGCGGTCCTGCATCGCGGCGAGCCCGCGGCTCACCTCACGACCTCGCTCCTGTGCACCCGGCTATCCTGCCACGGGCGGGAGTCGTTCGAATCGCGCAGACGGTTGCATCCAGATCCTGGACACAGCCACGTGCGCGATTCGAAAGGTCAGTAGCTGGCGCGGGAGGAGTCGTCGGTGGCGATGAAGCGCGCGGCCAGAGCCTCGGACGCCCGTGCGAGCAGAGCGACATCCGCCCCGACGGCCACGAAGTCGGCACCGGCGGCGAAGTAGGCGTCGGCGGTTGCAGGGTCGAACGCGTTGACGCCGACGGCTTTACCTGCCGCCTTGACCGCGGCGAAGACCTTCTCGACGGCAGCCGTGACCTCGGGGTGGGTCTGCTGGCCGAGCAGGCCCATCGACGCGGACAGATCGGAAGGGCCGACGAAAACCGCGTCGACGCCGTCGACCGCGGCGATGTCGGCTGCGGCCTCGACGCCCGCCGCCGTCTCGATCTGCACCGTGAGCGAGATGTGCTGCGCCGATTCCTGCAGGTAGCGATCGACACGGTTCCAGCGCGCGCTGCGGGCGAGGGCGCTGCCCACTCCGCGCACGCCCTCGGGCGGGTAGCGGGTGGCCGCGACGGCGGCGCGGGCCTCGTCTGCGGAGGAGACCATCGGCACGATCAGGTTCTGCGCTCCGAGGTCGAGGATCTGCTTGATCGCGACGGTGTCGTTCGACGGCACCCGCACGAGCGGGGCGACCGGGTACGCGGCGACAGCCTGGAGCTGCACGAGCACGGACTCGAGCGTGTTCGCCGAGTGCTCCATGTCGATCAGGAGCCAGTCGAGTCCCGACCCCGCGGCGACCTCGACGAGCAGCGGGCTGCCGGAGCAGACCCACATGCCGACGAAGGGGCGATCGGAGTCCGCGATCTGCTCGCGGAACGAAGGGGCTAGACGAAGCGGCATGCAATTGTTCCCATCGGTCCGTAATCGCACAGCACCTCGTCGCCACGCGACACCCACATCGGGCGTGTGAACGATCCTGCCAGGATGATCTCTCCGGCCTCGAGACGCGCGCCGTGCTGATGGAACTTGTTCGCGAGCCAGGCGACCCCGGTGGCCGGGTGACCGAGCACCCCGGCGGCGACACCGGTCTCCTCGATCTCACCGTTGCGGGAGAGGACACCGGGAACCCAGCGCAGGTCGATCTCATCGGGGCGCTTGCGCACGGTGCCGAGCACCATCGCGCCGTACGCCGCGTTGTCGCTGATCGTGTCGACGATCGTGCGGCCCTCGAGCTCGATGTGCGAGTTCAGCACCTCGAGCGCGGGGACGGCGTAGTCGATCGCCGCGAGAGCGTCGTCGAGGGTGCAGTCGGGGCCCTCGAGCGGGGTCTTCAGCACGAAGGCGAGCTCGACCTCGATGCGCACGTTCGAGAAGTGGTCGACCGGGATATCGGCTCCCGAGTCGTAGACCGTGTCGTCGAACATCACCCCGTAGTCCGGCTCGGTGATGCCCGTGGCCTGCTGCATCGCCTTCGAGGTCAATCCGATCTTGCGACCGACGAGTCGACGGCCCGCGGCGATCTGCGAGTCGCGCCAGACCCCCTGGATCGCGTAGGAGTCCTCGACCGTGGCCTCCGGGTACCGAGCCGTGATGCGCGGGATCACGGAGTGCGTGCGGTCGGCCTCCGCGAGTTCCGCCGCGATCTGCGTGATCGTCTCTGCTGACAGCATCCGTGCCCCCTTAGAGCTGGTGGCCCAGCTTGTACTCGCCCTGCTTGTACTCGGGCATGTCCTTGTCGTCGTCCGCACGCGTGTACGAGAAACCATCGGCGCCGATCGTGACCGCCATCTCGGAGTCGTCGGTACGGGCCACGACCGGCTGCGGGTTGCCGTCGAGGTCGAGGACCAGCGAGGCATCCGTGTACCAGGACGGGACGACGGGGTTGCCCCACCAGTCGCGACGCTGGTTGTCATGGACGTCCCACGTGATGACCGGGTTGTCGGGGTCGCCCGTGTAGTAGTCCTGCGTGTACACCTCGACGCGGTGGCCGTCGGGGTCGCGCAGGTAGAGGTAGAAGGCGTTCGAGACGCCGTGACGCCCGGGGCCGCGCTCGATCGAGTCGGAGCGGCGGAGCGCGCCGAGCTTGTCGCAGATCGCGAGGATGTTGTGCTTCTCGTGGGTCGCGAAGCACACGTGATGCATCCGGGGGCCGTCGCCGCCGGTCATGGCCGTGTCGTGCACCGTGGGCTTGCGGCGCATCCAGGCGGCGTAGACCGTGCCCTCGTCGTCCTGGATGTCCTCCGTGACGCGGAATCCGAGATCCTGCATGAACCCCACGGCGCGCGGCACATCGGGGGTGACCTGGTTGAAGTGGTCCAGCCGCACCAGCTCGCCGGGGATGTGCAGGTCGTAGCGCCATGACATCCGCTCGACGTGCTCGGTCGCGTAGAAGAACTCGTAGGGGAAGCCGAGCGGGTCGACCACGCGCACCGAGTCTCCGATGCCCTTGACGAAGCCGTTCTCATCGCGTCGCACATCGCAGCCCAGCTCGGTGTAGAACTCCACCGCGCGGTCGAGGTCTTCGGGAGTGCGGACCCGGTACGAGAAGGCGGCCACGGCGGCGATCGGGCCCTTGCGCAGCACCAGGTTGTGGTGGATGAACTCCTCCGTCGACCGCAGGTAGATCGCCTCGTCGTCCTCCGCGGTCACGTACAGGCCCAGGATGTCGACGTAGAACTGCCGCGAGGCCGCGAGGTCGGTGACCACGAGCTCCATGTACGCGCAGCGGAGGATGTCCGGCGGCGAGCTCTGCGGCGTCGCGATGGGGTTCTCGGAGCGGATCGGCGCCTCCTGGGAGACGTAGAAGCCGGAGGAGGTCAGGGTCATGTCGTCGCGGTGTGTCATGTCAGCGTCCTTGCGTGAGGTTCCGGTCGCACTCTCTGTCGCATCCGCGTCGGTGGGGCGGCGGAGAGTGCGACCGGAACGAGACAGTGGGTCAGTTCTTGCCGAAGGTCGGGTTGTGGGCGGGCCCGAGCGTGATGTGCACGCTCTGCTGGTCGGTGTAGAAGTCGATCGAGCGGTAGCCGCCCTCATGACCGAGACCCGAGGCCTTCACGCCGCCGAACGGGGTGCGGAGGTCGCGCACGTTGTTGCTGTTCAGCCACACCATGCCGGCCTCGACCGACTGCGCGAAGTTGTGCGCCCGCTTGAGGTCGTTGGTCCAGATGTAGGCGGCGAGTCCGTACTTGGTGTTGTTCGCGAGCGACAGCGCCTCCTCGTCGGAGTCGAACGGCGTGATCGCGACGACGGGTCCGAAGATCTCCTCCTGGAAGATCCGGGCGTCGGGGGAGACGTCGGCGAACACGGTCGGCGCGACGAAGTTGCCCTCCTCGAAACCCTCGGGACGACCGCCGCCGGCGACGAGGCGGCCCTCGGTCTTGCCCATCTCGACGTAGCTCATGACCTTCTCGTAGTGCTCGGGGTGAACGAGGGCACCGACCTCCGTGGCGGGGTCGTGCGGGTAGCCGACCTTGACGCGCTTCGCCTGAGCGGCGTAGCGCTCGACGAACTCCTCGTAGATCGAGCGCTCGACGAGGATGCGGGATCCAGCCGTGCAGCGCTCGCCGTTGAGGGAGAAGACGCCGAAGATCGTGGCGTCCACGGCGGCCTCGAGGTCGGCGTCGGCGAAGACCACGGCGGGCGACTTGCCACCGAGCTCCATCGACAGCCCCTTGAGGAACGGCGCGGCGTTGCCGAAGATGAGCTGTCCGGTCGAGCTCTCACCCGTGAAGGAGATGAGCGGCACGTCGGGGTGCTTCACGAGCGCGTCGCCCGCGTCCTCGCCGAGGCCGTTCACGAGGTTGAAGACGCCCTTCGGCAGCCCCGCCTCCTCGAAGATGCCTGCCCAGAGGGACGCGGAGAGCGGCGTGAACTCGGCAGGCTTCAGCACGACCGTGTTGCCGGTCGCGAGCGCGGGACCGAGCTTCCACGACTCGAGCATGAAGGGCGTGTTCCACGGTGTGATGAGCCCGGCGACGCCGATCGGCTTGCGGTTGACGTAGTTCATCTGGCGCCCTGGCACCTTGAAGGCGTCGTCGGACTGCGCGACGATCAGGTCGGCGAAGAAGCGGAAGTTCTCGGCGGCGCGACGGGCCTGACCCAGTGCCTGCGTGATCGGGAGGCCCGAGTCGTACGACTCGAGCGCGGCCAGACGCGCATCGCGCGACTCGACGATGTCGGCGATCTTGTGCAGCACCCGCGACCGCTCGCGGGGGAGCATGCGCGGCCAGGGGCCCTCATCGAACGCGCGCTTCGCGGCGGCGACGGCGAGCTCGATGTCGGCCTTCTTGCCCGCTGCGGCCGTCGTGTACGCCTGGTTGGTGACCGGGTCGAGCACGTCGAACGTGTCTCCATCGACGGAGTCGACGAATGCGCCGTCGATGTAGTGCTGGATGTGGTCGGGGAGGTCGGCGGGGATGCGCGAATCGGTCATGAGAATTCTCCGGTCGTCTGGGCAGAAGTCGTCTGGTCGGAAGTCGTCTGGGTGGAACGGGCGTGCAGCGCGTCGAGGAACGCGTCCATGGTGCGCCAGCGGTGGTTGCGGGCGGCGAGTTCGATCTCGAGAGGGTCGGCACCCGCGCGGATGAGATCGAGGATCTCGGTGTGCTCCTCGACCGAGTGCTGGGCGCGTCCGGGGATCGATGCGAACGTCGTGTCGCGGATGCCGGAGAGCCGCGACCAGCCGCGGTGCACGAGATCGAGCAGATGCGGGTTGGGGCACGGCTCGAACAGCACCGAATGGAACTGGCGGTTGAGCTCGGTGAAGGCGTGGGCGTCGAGTTGGTCGAGCATCTGCGCCATCCGCTCGTTGATGCGGGTGGCCTCATCGAGGGCGGCGTCGTCGAGAAGGGGAGCGGAGAGCGCGGTGGCGCAGCCTTCGACGAGGCCGAGCGTCTGCATGGTGTGGGCGTATTCGCTCTCGTCGACGAGGGTCACGCGTGCGCCGACGTTGCGCTCGAACGTCACGAGTCCTTCGGCTTCGAGGCGGCGGATGGCTTCGCGCACCGGGACGACGCTCATCTGGAGGTCGTCCGCGATGGATCCCAGCACCAGACGATATCCAGGGCTGAACATATGACCCGTGATGCGGGAGCGGAGCCACTCGTAAGCCACCTCGGACTTGCTGGCCGCCGTCGTGGTCATCGTGCGCTCCGATCGCCGGCGCTCCGGTCCGAGATGGCCTCCTCGTAGCGGGCTCGCCACTCGGCGTTCAGAGGGAACAGCCCGTCGACGGGGTGGCCGGCGGCCACCTGCTCGGCGATCCAGGCGTCTTCGATCTCCTGCGCGACGGCGCTCGCCGCGACCTCGGCAGCCAGCGCCGGGGGGATGACGATCACGCCGTCGCTGTCGCCGACGATGATGTCGCCCGGCTGCACGGTCGCGCCGCCGCAGGAGATCGTGACGTCCACATCCCATGGCACGTGCTTGCGGCCGAGCACGGACGGATGCGCGCCCTGCGAGAACACGGGGAGACCGATCTCGGCCACGGCGTCGAAGTCGCGGACGCCCCCGTCGGTGACGACCCCGGCCGCTCCGCGGACCTTCGCGCGCAGGGCGAGGATGTCGCCGAGGGTGCCGGTCGTGGCATCCTCTCGGGCTTCGATCACGATGATCTCGCCCTCTTCCACGGCGTCGAACGCGCGCTTCTGGGCGTTGTAGCCGCCGCCGTGGGAGGCGAAGAGGTCTTCGCGGAACGGCACGAAGCGCAGCGTCTTCGCGGTGCCGACGATCTTGCTGCCGGGGATGTTCACGGACACGCCGTCGATGAAGCAGGAGTGGTGTCCACGCTTGCGGAGCTGCGCCGACAGACCGGCCGTCGGCGCCTCGAGGAGCTGGGCGCGCAGCTCGGGGGAGAGCCCGTGCGTCTTCTCGAGGGGAGGCAGGCCTGCCTCCTCGCGAGAGCCCCACGCTTCTGTGCGCTGCAGGTCGTCGACGGCGGGGAGCGATCCGAGGTCGCCGTCGAAGGGCATCTCGCCCTGCGTGACGGTGGTGATGAGACGGCCCGAGGTCGGAGCGCCGGGGGCCTCCGGGGCATCCACCTCGACCTCGACGACGTCGCCAGGGACGATGACCGAAGAACCGGCGGGAGTGCCGGTGAGGATCACATCGCCGGGCTCGAGCGTGAAGTGCTGGGACAGGTCGGCCACGAGCTGCGCGAGCGGGAAGATGAGGCCGGCGGTGGTGTCGTCCTGACGGAGCTCTCCGTTCACCCAGGCGCGCACCCGGAGGGCGGCGGGGTCGACCGTGCGGGCGTCGATGAGGTCGGGGCCGAGCGGCGTGTATCCGTCGCCGCCCTTGGAGCGGACGTTCGAGCCCTTGTCGTTCGCGCGCAGGTCGTACAGGCCGAGATCGTTCGAGGCGGTGACCCAGCCGACGTGGTCCCAGGCGTCGTCGAGCGAGACCCGGCGGGCGGGAGTGCCGATCACGAGAGCGATCTCGCCCTCGAAGGCGAGCAGCTCGGTGCCGGCAGGGCGCTCGACGGTGCCACCGGAGACGCCGACCGAGCTGGCCGGCTTGAAGAAGTAGGAAGGGGAGGCAGGGCGCCTGCCGCGCTGGTCGGCGCGCGAGGCATAGCTCAGGTGGATCGCGATGATCTTGCCGGGGCGGGTGATGGGGGCCGTCACGGGGCGCCTCCTTGCGCTCGTCTGCGATGTCGTGCGTGACGCCTTGTGCGTCGTATTCGAAATCATATATCATCGGTTCACCCCTCGGCAAGCACTTCGGATCCGCTCCGCTGCACGCCGTGACAATGCGGTCACAACCAAAGGAGACACCCCATGAGCGGGCAGTCACAGGCTGGGTTCACGCCCACCGGAACCATCGCGACAGCGGCCGATCGGCGCCGTGTCGTGTTCGCCACCGTCGTCGGCACCACGGTCGAGTGGTACGACTTCTTCATCTATGCCACGGCCGTCGGGCTCGTGTTCGGTCAGCTCTTCTTCGCCCCGCTCGGCGAGAACAGCGCCCTGATCGGCTTCGCCACGGTCGGTGTCAGCTTCCTGTTCCGTCCCCTCGGCGCCTTCCTCGCCGGCCACTACGGCGACAAGCTCGGGCGCAAGGCCGTGCTGATGTGGACGCTGATCCTGATGGGTGCGGCCACCGCCCTCATCGGCATCCTGCCCACGTACGAGACCATCGGACTGATGGCGCCGATCCTGCTGGTGCTGCTGCGCATCGTGCAGGGCATCTCGGCGGGCGGTGAGTGGGGCGGTGCCGTGCTGATGGCCGTGGAGCATGCGCCCCGCAAGAAGCGCGGCATCTTCGGTGCGTCCCCGCAGATCGGCGTGCCTCTCGGCCTCCTGCTCGCCTCCGGTGTGATGGCGCTCATGACGGTGATCGCCCCCGGCGACCAGTTCCTCGCGTGGGGCTGGCGTGTGCCGTTCCTGCTCAGCGTGGTGCTGATCCTCGTCGGGTACTACGTGCGCCGCAAGGTCGAGGAGAGCCCGGTCTTCACCGAGCTCGCCGCGCGCAAGGAGAAGGCGCGGATGCCGATCGCGCAGCTGTTCCGCAAGCATCTGCTGCTCGTGATCATCGCCGCGTTCGTGTTCGCCGGCAACAACGCCGTGGGCTACATGACCACGGGCGGATACATCCAGGGGTACGCCACGGACCCCGCCGGCCCCATCGGCCTCGAGCGCGGCCCCGTGCTCTGGGCGGTCGCCGGATCCGCGGTCACCTGGCTGCTCACCACGCTCCTCGCGGGGTGGCTGTCCGACCGCATCGGCCGCCGCACGACGTACATCGTCGGCTGGGCGCTGCAGCTGGTCGGCGTGTTCACGCTGTTCCCGCTGGTCAACACCGGCGAGATCGGCCTGCTGTTCGCCGGGTTGGCGATCCTCACGATCGGCCTCGGATTCACCTACGGTCCGCAGGCGGCGCTGTACGCCGAGCTGTTCCCCGCGAGCATCCGGTTCTCCGGTGTCTCGATCTCGTACGCGATCGGCGCCATCGCCGGCGGTGCGTTCGCCCCGACGATCGCGACGGCCATCGTGAAGGCGACCGGCTCGACGGGGGCCGTCACCTGGTATCTGGCCGGAATGACCGTACTGGGTCTCGTCGCGACCCTGCTGCTCCGCGACCGCTCGGGCATCCCGCTCGGACCGGATCATGAGGAAGAGCAGTCCGTCAGCCCGATCTACGGACTCGCCAAGGCCTGACCTCGCGCGGATGGCATGACGTGCTCCCGTCGCGCTTCCTGTCGTCTGCCATACGGCGACGACAGGAAGCGCGGCGGGAGCTTCGTCTCGAGGGCTGCGCGCGCGTCAGCCGTCGAGAGCGTCGCGGATGTCGGACGCCGCCTGTCGGAGTCGCGCGGCGATCTCGGCATCGTCGAGGTCTGCTGCCACGTGCACGACGGCGATCGCGGCCGGGCGCTGTCCGCGCAGGGTGAGCGGGACCGCGACGGACTGGACGGTGGGGATGACCTCGTCGTGGCTCGTCGCATAGCCGCGGGCACGCGCCGCATCGACGTCGGCAGGAAGCGATGCGGGAACCTCCTCCGGCCATTCCGCGACCGGCACCTGCGCGAGGATCGCTTTCCCTGGGGCGCCGACCGACACCGGGTGTCGGGCGCCGGGGCGTTGGGCGACACTCGCGACCGCGTGCCGAGGCTCGACGCTGGCCAGCGTGATGCACTCGGTGCCGTCGAGGACGGCGAGGAAGCATGTCATGCCGAGTTCGTTGGCGATCGCCGTGAGCTCGGGAAGCGCCTCGGCCTGCAGGTCGTGCGCGACCCCGGCCGCGAGTGCTGCCATGCGCGCCCCGAGACTCACCGCTCCGGAGGCGTCGCGCGTGACCAGCCCGTGGTCTTCGAGCGTGCGCAGCAGGCGATACGCGATGGAGCGGTGCACACCGAGACGGGACGCGATCTCGTCGATCGTCAGGGGGCCGCGGGCATCGGCGAGTACCTCGAGGATGCGGATGCCGCGACTGAGAGTCTGGGAGGCGGGCGAGGGGATCGTGCTGTCGGGCATGCGGGTGCTCCCTTGCGATCGCGGACGGCGCGGTTTAGGCTGTGTTCAATAGTAGAACGGTGTGTTCGAATATAGAACACGATGGCGTCGGGTGCAAGACCCGATGAACCACCTCCGACAGACACACCCGACGATGACGTCCGGAAGGAATCGACGACGATGCAGTTCCACCACCACGGCTACGTCTCCGCTGACCCGCGCGTGCAGGGCGCCGCCGGCATCGGGGTTGCGCGGCCCGCCGACCTCCCCGACGAGATCGATGTGCTCATCGTCGGGTCGGGGCCTGCGGGGATGCTGCTCGCCGCCCAGATGGCGCAGTATCCCGACATCTCCACCCGCATCATCGAGAAGCGCGACGGGCGCCTTCCGCTCGGCCAGGCCGACGGCATCCAGCCGCGCAGTGTCGAGACGTTCCAGGCGTTCGGTTTCGCCGAGCGGATCATCGCCGAGGCGTACAACATCGGCTGGATGAACTTCTGGGGTCCGAACCCGGACAAGCGCGACGAGATCGTCCGCACCTCGCGCACCTCCGACTACGCCTACGACATCTGCGAGTTCCCGCACCTCATCGTCAACCAGGCCCGCGTGCTCGACTACTTCGCCGAGGCCGCGGCGAACGGGCCCGGCCGGATCGTGCCCGACTACGGGGTCGAGTTCACCGGCCTCACGGTGCACGTCGAGGGGGAGTACCCCGTCGAGGTCGGCATCCGCTACGTCGCGGGGGAGCGCTCGGGCGAGGAGCGGACCATCCGTGCCAAGTTCGTCGTCGGCTGCGACGGCGCCCGCAGCGGTGTGCGTCAGGCGATCGGCCGCACGCACGTGGGAGCCTCGGCCGCGCACGCCTGGGGTGTCATGGACGTGCTCGTCAACACCGACTTCCCGGACTGGCGCACCAAGTGCGCGATCAACTCCGAGGCGGGCAACATCCTGCACATCCCGCGGGAGGGCGGATACCTCTCGCGCATGTACATCGACCTGGGCGAGGTCGCAGACGACGATGACCACCGCGTACGGCAGACGCCGATCGAGGAGATCATCCGCCGCGCGAACGAGATCCTGCACCCGTACACACTCGATGTCCGCGAGGTCGCCTGGCACAGCGTGTACGAAGTCGGACACCGGGTCACCGACGGCTTCGACGACGTGATCGACGGTTCGGGACGCACGCCCCGGGTGTTCCTCACCGGCGACGCGTGCCACACGCACAGCGCCAAGGCGGGCCAGGGCATGAATGTGTCGATGCAGGACGGCTTCAACCTCGGGTGGAAGCTCGGCTCTGTGCTCTCGGGCCGTGCCCCGGAAGCCCTGCTGGCCACGTACGGCGCCGAGCGGCGGCCCGTGGCGCAGCAGCTGATCGACTTCGACCGCGAGTGGTCGAGCCTGATGGCGCGGAAGCCCGAGGAGATCTCCGACCCCAACGAGCTGGCGACCTACTACCTCGCCACGGCAGAGTTCCCGTCGGGGTTCATGACGCAGTACACCTCGTCGATGATCACCGGAACCGACCGGCACCAGGATCTGGCCGTGGGTTTCCCGCTCGGGAAGCGCTTCAAGTCCGCCGAGGTCGTGCGCGTGGGCGACGGCAACGTGGTGCACCTCGGGCACCACGCGAAGGCCGACGGCCGCTGGCGGGTGTACGCGTTCGGCGACCGCACCGGTGAAGGGGTCGCCACATGGGCGGAGGCGGCCGAGCCGCTGTTCGCGCGCTTCACGCCGGAGGACGCCGAGGTCGATGCCGTCTTCGATGTCAAGGCGGTCTATCAGCAGCCGTTCGAAGAGGTCGAGGTCACCTCGGCTCCCGCGCTGTTCCAGCCGAAGACCGGGCCGCTCGGACTGACCGACTGGGAGAAGGTGTACGCGGCGGGCCCCAGCAAGTGGACCGAGACCGACATCTTCGCCGCGCGCGAGCTGTCGCGCGACGGCGTGGTGGTCGTGGTGCGGCCAGACCAGTACGTGGCAGCGATCCTGCCGCTGCATGAGACGACCGAGCTGGCCGGCTTCCTCGAGGGGGCGCTGCTTCCGGCGCGTTGAGGTCGCGGGCTCCGCTCCGCGTCGGGCGGAGACCCCCTCGACGGGCGGAGCGTCGGCCCCGGTCGTTCCGCCCGAGGGTGAGTTCTCCTCCCGGGGCGGCGGGGCTCCTGGACATGACATGTGTCACGTCCAGGAGATGACACCGCCCTCCGGCGCCACCGCCCGCATCGGACGAGGCTGGAGGCATGAACAACTCCTCCGTGGACGGGACGGCGACGCGGGCCTCCGCTCGACCGGTAACCGCCGCCCCGACCGATGAACCCGTGGTGCTCGAGCTGAGCGCCGTGAAACGACACTTCGGCACGGGCGACCGCCGGGTGCAGGCTGTCGACGGGGTCGACCTGTCGATCCGACGTGGCGAGGTCGTCGCGCTGCTGGGACCGAACGGTGCGGGCAAGACCACCACGCTCGACATGCTTCTCGGGCTCACCGAGCCCAGCAGCGGCACCGTGCGGGTGCTCGGGACGACACCGCAGCGCGCCACTTCCAGCGGTTCGATCGGGGCGGTGCTGCAGACCGGGGGCCTGCTCGGCGACCTGACCGTCGGAGAGACGGTGCGGCTGATCGCTTCTCTCCACGGTGCCGACGCCCTCGACCGGGTGGACGATGTCATGGCCCGCGCCGACCTGGAGCATCTCGCCCGCCGAAGGGTCTCGAAGTGCTCCGGTGGTGAGCAGCAGCGCGTGAAGTTCGCGCTCGCGATGGTGTCCGACCCCGACATCCTGGTGCTCGACGAGCCCACGGCGGGAATGGACGTCACGGCCCGGCGGCACTTCTGGGATGTCATGCGGGCGGATGCGGATGCCGGGCGCACGATCGTCTTCGCCACCCACTATCTCGAGGAGGCCGAGCAGTTCGCACGCCGCACCGTGGTGATGCATCGCGGGACGGTCGTCGCCGACGCCCCCACCGCGCTGTTGCGCGCCAGTCTCGGAGAGCGGACCGTCTCGGCGACGGTCGACGAAGACGCGGCCGCGCTCGTCGCCGTTCTGAGCGCGGCTGATGGTGTCGCCGGCGTGCGGCTCGACGGCGATCGTCTCAGCCTGCGTACCGCTGACTCCGACGCCGCCGCCCGCATCCTGCTCGACAACGGTGCCCATGACCTGGAGATCGCCGCGCCCACCCTCGAGACCGCCTTCACGGCACTGACGGAGAACTGACATGCTCGTCTCACCCACCATGCTGCGCATCGAAGGCCTCCGCCAGCTGCGCAACCCCTATACGCTCGCGTTCACTCTGGCGATGCCGGTCGCGATGTACCTGCTGTTCGGTGCCGGAATGGGCTACGGCTCGCTCTCTGCCGGTCACGGGAACGTCTCCTTCTACGTGATGACCTCGATGGCGGCCTATGGCACGGCGGTCGCCATGAGCTCGCTCACGTCGCTCGCCGCGACGGAGGCCAAGCAGGGGTGGGGACGCCAGCTCGCGATGACCCCGCTCACGACGGCCGGATACGCGGCGACGAAGCTGCTCACCGCGGTCGCCTTCGCGGCGCTGGCGCTGGTGGCGGTGTTCACCGCCGGGATGATGACCGGTGCCGAGGCGGAAGACGCCTGGCGCTGGGTCGCGACGGCGGGCATCATCCTCGGGATCGGCCTCATGTACGGACTCTTCGGTCTCGGCGTCGGACTGTTCTTCAGCTCCGACTCGGCAGCGGCCCTCGCCTCGATCTCGATGACGTTCTTCGCGTTCTTCGGCAACGTGTTCATGCCGCTCGACGGTGTGATGCTCGACATCGCGCGCTTCACCCCCCTGTACGGCTTCGTCGCCCTGAGCCGGTGGCCCCTCACCGACGGGACGCTCACGACGGGACAGACCGATCCGCTCTGGATGCTGTTCCTCAACGTCGCCGTCTGGCTCGTGCTGTTCGCCCTCCTCGTCATGATGGGGATGAAGCGCTCGCGGGCGCGGCAGTAGCGGCCCCGACGGCGGCACAGGGCGACAGTAGGTTGGACGGATGACGCGACACACGAACCCGGAGAGTCCAGAGACGCCAGGGTCCGCCCGCGAGGCCGCGTCGTTCGCGGCGGCGGGCGCGGCCCCGGCGGCATGGGCGGCTCCCGGAGCGCGCAGCGCTACGGGGAAGGACCCGTGGGCGCGGTTCGGCTGGCTGATGGCCGTGATCTGGCTCGTGTTCCTCGTCTATCCGGTGATCGCGCTGCTGCGCTCGGAAGCGCCGGTCCCGTGGGCCGTGGTGGGGTGGGCTGCACTGGTCGCGTTCGTCGTGCTGTACGTCACCGGTTTCATGCACGGGATGCGGGGCGGCGGCGGACTGGGTCGCGCACCCTCGCGGAGGCAGTGGATCACGTTCGTCGCACTGATCGGGTGCGTCGTGATCTCGATCCCGGCGGAGGGAGGATCGGCGCTCAGCTTCCTGCCGTTCCTCATGTCGTTCGCCTCCTACGGGCTGACGCGCCTGTGGCACTGGATCACGACGATCGCCGCGGTCACGGTGACGGCGTTGTGCGTCTTCCTGCTTCCTGGGGGGATCAGCTATCTGTCCGTGCTCGCGATCGTGGCGCTGCTCGGCGTGGTCAACACGGTGTCGACGTGGCTCATCCTGCGTTCGGCGGAGGCGGAGAGGCTCGGCCTCGAGCTGGCGACGAGCGAGGGGCGTGAAGCGGTGGCCCGCGACGTGCACGACCTGATCGGGCACTCGCTGACCGTCGTCGGGCTCAAGGCGCAGCTGGTGCGGCGGCTGATGGACTCCGATCCCGAGCGGGCCAAGGCCGAGCTGGCCGACATCGAACGGCTCACGGCGGAGGCGATCGCGGGCGTCCGCTCGACGGTGGCCGGCGCGCGAGGGACCACGCTCGTGGAGCAGCTCGCCTCTTCTCGCGACTCGTTCCGTGCGGCGGACATCGCTCTGCAGGTCGAGGGGGAGCCGAGCGCGCTGTCGCCGGTGCAGGCGATCACCGCGAGCTGGATCCTCCGCGAGGCGACCACGAACACGCTCCGGCATTCTCGTGCTCGAACGGTTCGGGTGAGGTTGCTCCCCGGACGCCTGGTGGTGGAGGACGACGGAGTGGGTGTCGGCCTGGTGGAAGGCAACGGCATCCGCGGTATGCGTGAACGCGCGGCGGCGGCCGGTGCGTCGTTCGTCCTGGGGCCCGTCGGCGACGCGGGCACACGCGTGGAGGTGACCTGGTGAACGCATCGAGCCGCGACATCGGCATCCGCTTGCTGATCGCCGACGATCAGGCTCTCGTGCGGGGCGCGCTCGGGGCGTTGCTCGAGTTGGAGCCCGACCTCACCGTGGTCGGCATGGCCGCGGATGGGGCGGAAGCCGTGCGGCTCGCGGAGGAGCTGCGACCGGACGTGTGTCTCATGGACATCCAGATGCCCGGGGTGGACGGAATCGATGCGACGCGGCGCATCCGTGAGGTGAGCACGGGGACGCGCATCCTCGTCGTGACGACGTTCGCGCGTCCCGGCTACCTGCGCTCCGCTCTGGACGCCGGTGCCAGCGGCTTCATCGTGAAGGACACCCCCGCCGAGGAACTGGCCGAGGCGGTGCGACGCGTGCAGTCCGGACTGCGTGTCCTCGATCCGGCGCTCGCCGCAGACAGCCTGTTCGACGGTGCGAACCCCCTGAGCGATCGGGAACGACAGGTGCTGCGACTCGCCGTGGACGGCCGTTCCGCCGCGATGATCGCCGCCGAGGTGTTCCTGTCAGCGGGAACCGTGCGCAACCACCTCTCCGCGGCGATCGGGAAGACCGGGGCGGCGAACCGTGCGCAGGCGGTGCGGATCGCGCTCGACAAGGGGTGGATCTGACGGGCGGTTCGCTCACTGTCGAATGTCGCTGGTCGAATGTCGCTGGTCGAATGTCGCTGGTCGGATGTCGGTGCTCACGCGTACCGTTGGCGGCGACGGGCGACGGCGCCCGACAGGAGGAGCACCTGATGGACTGGAAGATCGAACTCATCTTCGTGCCGGTCACCGACGTGGACCGCTCGAAGGCCTTCTACGAGAAGATCGGCTTCAACGCCGATTGGGACCAGACGCCCACCGAGGGACTGCGCTTCGTGCAGATGACGCCACCGGGGTCGGCATGCTCGATCGCGTTCGGCACCGGCCTGGGCATCGACCTCGAGCCGGGCAGCCAGAACACGATCCAGGTCGTGGTCCCGGATGCCGATGAGGCGCTCGCCCACCTGCAGGGTCTGGGCGTCTCCGCCCGCGGGGTGCAGGAGCTGGACTGGGGGCGGTTCGTGTCGTTCGACGACCCGGACGGCAACGCCTGGACGCTGCAGCAGCTCCCCGACTATGGAGCGTAGGACCCGGCGTCGGCGACGATCTCGATCTTGAAGCCGGAGGCGTTCTCGAGCCACCCGGCGTAGTGCCGGTCGCCGCCGGCGTGCGGATAGCGGTCGGCGTAGAGCGGATCCCAGCCGTGGGCGGGTGCTTGCGCCATGAGCGCATCGACGGCAGCGCGCGCACCGCCGTGGAACGCGAGATGGTTGAGTCCGGGACGTCGGCGGTCGTGCGTCGGGCCCGACAGATTCGGAGACGTCGTGAGAGTGAGGTAGGCGCTGTCGGCGACCCACGATTCACCGCCGGGCCATTCGCTGTCGAGCGTGAAACCGAGGCGCTGCAGGATCCAGCGCCATTCCGCGCGTACCGCGTCGAGATCGACGATCCACAGTTCGACGTGATGGAAACCCGGCATGGTCCGAGTCTGCCAGGGGAGAGCCGGCGGAGCGGACGATGCCCGTGGTGGTTCGAAGCTCCCGCGACGACGCTCCGGCAGCCGTTCTCCGTGGCACCCTCCACCGGCATTCACCTCGAGGTCACGAGCCGGTCATCCGACGCCCGTACCGTCGCGACGGACCGCGCTTCGAAAGGACCTCCTCGCAATGACCTCCCCCTCCCTGCCGAAGCGAGGACGACTCGCTCTCCTCGGCGCCGCCATCGCTCTCGCCGGAATCCTCGTGGCCCCGCCCGCGCATGCGGCGGACGGATCGCTCGCGGTCGACTCCCCGAGCATCGCGATCGACGAAACCGTGACCTTCACGTTCGATGCCGGCACGGCTGTTCACGACCGCAACTGGATCGGGATCTATCGCGACGGCGTGGTGCCCGGTGGTCCGGCGTCCCTGGACTGGCGATACGTACCCACCGCGGCGGGTGAGGTCACCTGGAACCCTTCGACGCGTGAGGGGTGGACCCGCAACTCGTCGACGATGGGAGCGGGGGAGTACGACGTCTATCTCCTCGAGGACGACGGCTACAACGTGCTCGCCGGACCCATCGACCTCACCGTCACGGACGATGACGCCGAGCCGCCCGTCACGCCTGCTGAGCCGAAGCCGGAGATCGAGGGGAAGAGCGGCCTCAACGTGCTGACGTTCAATGTGTGGCACGGCGGCACGCAGGTCGCCGACGGGGCACGGCAGATCGCCGACATCATCACGCAGACCGATGCCGATGTGACGTTCCTGCCCGAGGTGGGTCAGGCTCCCGCCCAGGTCGCGGCACTGCTCGGGTATCAGCACCTCACTGCGACCGACACCGGCATCGTCTCGCGGTATCCGATCCTCTCGACCGACACGGTCGGGCGCTGGTGGTCGAAGGCGGTGCTCGATGTGAACGGCTCCGAGGTGGTCGTCTACGGCGGTCACCTGGAGTACCGCTGGTACACGACCTACCTTCCGCGGGGGTACGGCGGCGAGGTCCTCGGCGACTGGCCGACCGGCTGGAACACCTGGAGCAAGCTCGGCGCTCCCGTGACCGATGTCGAGGCGATCCTGAAGGCGAACGAGCAGTCCGGCCGCCCCGCTGCTGCTGCGGATCTCGTCGCCGACATCGACGCCGAGCGAGCGGCGGGACGACTCGCCATCGTGGGCGGAGACTTCAACGAACCACCCTCGCAGGACTGGACGGCTGCCACCGCCGGTCTCTTCGACCACAACAGCGTCGTCGTCCCCTGGCAGACGACCCAGAGGCTGCTCGACGGGGGACTGGTCGACGCCTTCCGCACGGTGCACCCCGACCCCGTGGCGAACCCGGGCTTCACCTGGCCTTCGGACAACACCCTGTTCCCCACGTCATCGCTCACCTGGGCGCCGGAAGCGGATGAGCGCGACCGTATCGACTACATCTTCGCGACGCCGGACCGGCGGCTCTCGATCGACGGAGCGGCCGTGGTCGGCCCACAGTCGACCATCGTGCGCAACGCCCGCGTCGTCGACGACAGCGCCGATGAGATCTTCACTCCGGATGCCGTCTGGCCCTCCGATCACAAGGCGGTCCTGGCGAACTTCACGGTCTGCGACGAGGGGTGCGCGAAGCCCGAGCCCGAGCCCGAGCAGCCGAACGTGCAGCTCGGCGCGGCCTCGGTCGCTGCCGGAAGCGACGTCACGATCTCGGGTACCGATTTCCCCGCCACGACCGCGCTGCGGATCGAGCTGCGTTCGACTCCGATGCCGCTCGGGACGGCGACGACGGATGCGTCGGGCGCGTTCCGTGCGACTGTCACCGTTCCCGCGGGCGCATCCCCCGGGGCTCACAGCATCGTCGTCATCGACCCCGATGGTGCGGAGACGACCGTCGCGCTCACGGTGACCGCTTCTATCGGTGGCGAATCGCCAGGGGGTACCCCGGGCGGCGCACCCGGCACCGGGGGAGCCGCAGCCCCCGGATCCGGGGGCGGGACGGTGAAGAGTGACAGCCTCGCCACGACCGGCGCCGACAGCACGCCGTTGATCCTCGGCGGAGCGCTGCTGCTCGGCGTGGGGCTGGGCCTCGTCGTGTGGCGACGGCGTCGGCGTCACGGTTGATCCGACGGGCGGTGCCGGCCCGGCCTCGGCGGCGTGCCGGCATCGCCCGATCCCGATCCCGATACCGATCCCGGAGCAAATGCGCCGAGGTCAGGAGTTCACGCGGATGATCTCCTGCTGGTAGGGCGCGATCACGTCGCCGGAGATGCGCAGATCGAGGAGCAGGAAGGGGCGCGTCGCCGGGTCCTCTTCCGCCCAGCTCGCGAGGCGTTCGAGGTCGGAAAGCGCGCGCACCACCACGCCCTCAGCGCCGACCGCAGCGCCGAATGCCGCGAAGTCGACCTCGGGAATGCGCATCGGGCCCTCCGCCAGCCCCTTGAGACCGTAGAGGTTCACCTCGGCACCGTAGGCGGCGTCGTTCCAGACCACGGCCATGCCGCGGCCGCCGGCAGCACGCACCGCGGATTCCAGATCCGCGATCGCCATGAGCCCACCGCCGTCGCCCGATGTCAGCACCACGGTCGATTCCCGTCGTGCCAACGCCGCACCGACCACGCTCGGCCAGCCCTGCCCGATCGACTGGAACGCGGTGCCGACCATCATCATGCGGTCGGGAGCGGCGACCGGCCAGTACATGTTCGCCCACCCGATGAAGTGCCCGCCGTCGGACACCACGACGCGGTCTTCCGGGAGCAGCTCGGCGATGCGGCGGGCGGCGGAGCGCGGGTCGAGGCGTCCGTCCGGCGCGAGCTCGTCGCCGGCATCGTACGTGCGCGCGGACGCGACATCGACCGTCTCGCGCCACGGGCTCGCCGATCCGGCCGACCCGATCCTGGCGGCGAGGTCCTCCGCGGCCAGACGGGCGTCGGCACGCACGAAGCCTCCGACGTGCGCGTGTGTCGCAGCCGGTGCGATGTCGATCTGGAAGACGCGCGTGCCCGGAGCGAACAGTTCGCCGAACCGCATCGTGAACTGGTTCAGCGCGGCACCGAACACGACGACGACGTCGGCGGAGCGCACGAGCTCCATCGCGCCATCGGCACCGAAGCCGCCGGTCACACCGAGGTCGTAGCGCGTGTCGGGGAACACCCCGCGGCCGAGAGCCGACGATGCGGTGAGGGCGCCCGTCACGGCCGCAAGTTCTCCCAGCGCGGCGCTCGCTCCGGACAGCCACGCGCCGCGACCGGCGAGCAGGAACGGCCGCTCGGCACCTGCCAGCGCGGCGGCGATCTCGTCGAGCATCGCGTCGGCGAACTCCCCGCGCGGGGGGAGCGGAGCGGGGATGCGCGGAGACGGCGCCTCCGGGACCTCGCCCGCCTCGAGCGCCGCGACGTCGTACGGGATCGCGAGGACGACGGGCACCCGGTAGGTGAGGGCGTGCTCGATCGCGATGACGGTGGTGGCGGCGGCGTCCGCACGCCCCACGGTATAGGTGCGGGCACCCACGGCAGAGGCGAGAGCGATCTGGTCGACGTCCCAGGGGCGGGGACCGGATGTGGGTTCGTCTCCGACGACGAGGACGAGCGGCACGTGCGCCTGCACGGCTTCTGCGAGCGCGGTCAGGGTGTTCGTGAAACCGGCGCCGTACGTCGACGTGCCGGCGGCGATCCGACCCGACGCCCGGAAATGGGCGTCGGCCGCGACCACGGCGCCCTGTTCATGGCGGACAGCGGTGAACACGGCATCCGTCTGCGTCTCGATCGCATCGAGGAAGTAGGCGTTGCCGTTGCCCATCACCCCGAACACGGCGTCGATGTGCTGGGCGAGAGTGAGGGCGACGTGCGCGGACACGGTGGGCATGCGAAAGCCTTTCGAGACAGGGACGGAGGTAGTGCGGAATCCGTATGTGTCTCGCCTCTGCGTCTTCGCGGAGTGCTTCGTGCCTCTTTTTCAGGCACCGGCCGGGCCGGACCCGCTCAGTCTACCGGCGGGAGACCTTTGCGGAATGCGGGAGAATGCAGGAATGACTGATGCAGAGATCGAGCGCGAGACACTCACCTGGGACGGCTTCGGAGCGGCGACGCGCGATCTGGCACGGAACATCCTCGACAGCGGCTTCATGCCCGAGGTCGTCGTGGCCATCGCGCGCGGCGGACTCCTCCCGGCAGGCGCGATCGCCTACGGTCTCGGCGCCAAGAACTGCGGAGCGATCAACGTCGAGTTCTATACCGGCATCGGCACCGTGCTCGACGCACCGGAGGTGCTGCCTCCCGAGCTCGACATGGCGTACCTGGACGGACGCCGCGTGCTGCTCGTCGACGATGTCGCGGATTCGGGTCGCACGCTCGCCCTGGCCGTGCAGCTGCTGAAGGACAAGGGGGCCGACGTGCGGTCGGTCACGATCTACACCAAGCCGTCGACGATCATCCAGCCCGACTTCGCCTGGAAGGACACCGACCTCTGGATCGACTTCCCGTGGTCGTTCCGTGGAACCGTCCGCGAAGAGGATCAGGGGCTCGCGCCCTCCGCCTGAGCCTGCTGCGCGGGGGTCACGCGTGCAGCAGCGAACGCAGCGTCTGGATCGTGTCGGCCTCGACTGCGGTTTTGTCGGTGCGGTATCCCTTCACGCGAGCGAATCGCAGCGCGATGCCTCCCGGGTATCGCGGTGAGCGCTGCACGCCGTCGATCGCGATCTCCACGACGAGCTCGGGGCGCAGGAACACGGTCGACGCGGTGCGGTGCGACTCGTGCTCGGGAACTCCGCGGTCTGCCACCTCAGCAGTTCATCGGTGAGCCCCTTGAACGTCTTGCCGACCATGACGAACCCGCCGGGCTCGCCGAACTCGCCCTCCGGGTCGCGGGCCCCCAGGTGCAGGTTCGAGAGCCAGCCGCGACGGCGGCCGGAACCCCACTCCGCGCCGAGGACCACCAGATCGAAGGTCAGCACGGGCTTGACCTTGACCCACGACTTGCCTCGGCGACCGGCCGCGTAGGGCGCGTCGATCGCCTTGACCACGACACCTTCGTGGCCCGCAGCGAGGGCCTCGCGCGAGAGACGTTCGGCGGCTTCGGCATCGTCTGTCACTATGCCGGGCATCCGCCAGTCGCCGGCCACGCGTTCCAGTTCGGCCAGCCGCACGGACAGCGGCTCGTCGATCAGGTCGCGTCCATCCACGTGCAGCACATCGAAGAACCATGGCCGCAGCACCAGCTCCCGCGAGACCTCGGCGCCGAACCGTGACATGGTCTCCTGGAACGGGCGCGGCCCGCCGTCCTCGTCGAGCGAGAGCGTCTCCCCGTCGAGGATGACATCCGTGACGGGGAGCGCGCGCACGATCTCGACGAGCTCCGGCACCCGGTGGGTGACGTCGGCGAGGCTCCGCGTGTAGACGCCGACCTCGTCGCCATGACGGTGCACCTGGATGCGGGCGCCATCGAGCTTGTACTCGACCGACGCCTCGCCGGTGATCTCGAGCGCGGCGGAGGGAGTCGGCGCGGTGGCCGCCAGCATCGGGAGGACCGGGCGACCGACCTGTAGCCCGACCGCGTCGAGGTCGCCCACGTCTCCCGTGAGCGCGATGCGGGCGGTCTCGCCGAGGTCGCCGGAGAGCATGGCTGCGCGCCGGACGGTCGCCGGCGCTCGATCGGAGGCCCGGGCGATCGCGTCGAGCAGCACCCCGGACAGAGCGCCGGTGCGCAGCTCGCCGAGCATCGCCCGGACGAGGAAGTCCCATTCGGGGGCCGTGGCGCGGGAGGCGAGTTCGCCGAGGATGCTGCTCCGGGCGGAGGTGGAGCCGGAACCGGACGTCGCCGCCAGCGAGTCCAGGGCCCGGTCGACGTCGAGCACGGACAACGTCGGACTCTCGGTGTGCGTGATGTCGAGGGCGGCGATGCCTCGCCACCCGACCCCGAGCTTGCCCTGGCGGGGAGCCGCGAGGAGAAGACCCATGACCGCGGCGATCTCGCTCGGTTCTGCCTGCGTGAGCAGGTCGGCGAGGGCCTCGATCTTGGCGAGCCGGGACGACGTGGCTCCGACACGGTCGGTGGTGGAGACGAGCTCTGCGAGCAGCATGTGGGCATTCTCGCACCGGGGTACGACACTCGGGTGGCAGGGGGCTCCCACCTGGTGCGCTGACGGGCCCGCTCAGCGCCCGCGGAACTCGGGCTTCCGCTTCTCCTGGAAGGCCGCGAAGCCCTCGAGGTAGTCGTCGGTGTCGCACAGCGCGGCCTGGGCGGCGTTCTCGATGCCGACCGCATCCCACAGCGCGAGCCGCTCGTCGCGGATGCGGGCGATGAGCTCCTTGCTCGCCAGGAACGCCGCCGTGGCGCCGCGCGCCGCCGTCGCTGCAGCATCCGTCGTCGCCTGCACGACCTCGTCATCCGGGAACACGCGCGAGAACAGGCCCGATGCCACGGCCTCCGCGCCACTCATGAGGCGGCCCGTGTAGATCAGGTCGAGTGTCTTGTGCGCCCCGAGCCGATCGAGGAACAGGGCATGGCCGCCGGAGTCGAGTGTCGCGCCGAGTGCCGCGAACGGGGAGCCGATCTTCGCAGACTCGGCTACGTACACGACATCGGTCGCGATCAGGAGGCCGAGGCCGACCCCGAGGCACGCTCCGTGCGCGACGGCGAACGTCGGCGCGGGAAACCGGGACATCCTCTGCAGCAACGGCGTCACGAGGCCGCCGAGGTAGCCGAGCACATCGTCATCCCGCGGGTCGACGCCGGAGATATCCCGCCCAGCGCAGAACCCGCGTCCTTCGCCACGGAGCACGAGGGCCCGCACGCCCGCCGTCGCCGCCTCGATATACGCGGTGTCGAGTTCCGCCAGCGCCTGTTCATCGAGGGCGTTCCGCTTCGACGGCGCGTTCAGCACGATCGTGGCGACGTCGTCGGCGATGGTGAGGTCGATCATGGGCACTCCGGGGTCAGACGTCGTAGTCGACGACCACGCGGTCGCTGGTCGGGTGGGACTGGCAGGTGAGCACGAATCCGCGTTCGAGCTCGTCGGGCTCGAGCGCGTAGTTCTCGGTCATGGTCACGCTGCCCTCGATCACGCGCGCGCGGCACGTGCCGCAGACGCCGCCCGCGCAGGCGAACGGAGCGTCGGGCCGCACGCGCAGCGCCGCGTTGAGCACCGACTCGTGTGCATCCACCGGGCTCTCCACGGTCGAGGAGACACCGTCGAGCGTGACCTCGATGCGCACGGTCTTCTCGCCGGCGCGCACCTGCACCGGCCGGGCCGCACGTGCCGGTTCATCACCGGTCGTGAACAGCTCGAAGCGGATGTGCGAGCGATCGACCCCGACATCGGCCAGCACCTCGCGACAGAGGTCGACCAGCGCGAGAGGTCCGCACAGGAACCATTCATCGACGGTCGCGGGCGGGATGAGGGTGCCGAGGATCGTGCGGAGCTTCTCCTCGTCGATGCGTCCGGACAGCACAGGAGCCGCCCGCTGCTCTCGGGACAGCACGTGGTGGAGCACGAGCCTCGTCGGGAAGCGGTCCTTGAGGTCGGCCAGATCTTCCAGGAACATCACGTCGAGCGTCGCGCGGTTCGTGTAGAGCAGGGTGAACCGCGACGTGTCCGACCGGTTCAGCACCGTGTGCGCGAGTGCCATCAGCGGCGTGATGCCGGAGCCGGCGGCGATCCCCACCACATGGCGGTCGTCGAGGTCGTCGAGCGCCGAGGTGAAGGTGCCCTGCGGGCTCATGACGTCGATCTCGAAGCCGGCGTGCAGGCCTGTCTGCGCCCACGTGGAGAAGAGTCCGCCCTCGTCGCGCTTAACGGCGACGCTCAGCCGGGTGTCCTGTCCGTCGTCGCGATGCTCCGGTGCGCGGCACAGCGAGTAGGAGCGCCGCACCTCGACGCCGTCGAGGGTGGTGCGCAGGGCGACGTACTGACCGGGAAGGTGGTCGTATTCGTCGGCGAGCGCGGCCGGGACCGTGAACGTCACTTCCACGGCATCCTCGGTGAGCGGACGCACGTCTTCGACGACGAGGGTGTGGAAACGGGCGCGCTTCCGGGGGGAGGTCGCGCGTGCGGCGGTCGTCCGCGGCGAGGGCGCGGGCGCCGAGGTGAAGAGCGACATGTCAGTGCACCTTGAAGTGGTCGAAGGGCTCGAGGCAGGCGCGGCACTCGAAGAGCGCCTTGCACGAGGTCGAGCCGAAGTGGGAGACCTCGCGGGTGTCGAGCGACCCGCATCGCGGGCAGCGCACGCTCAGCGCCAGGCGGATCGGCCCGGTCGAGACGGCGGCGCGGCC
The DNA here is from genome assembly GCF_002356155.1 of Microbacterium sp. TPU 3598. Taxonomy (NCBI): domain Bacteria; kingdom Bacillati; phylum Actinomycetota; class Actinomycetes; order Micrococcales; family Microbacteriaceae; genus Microbacterium; species Microbacterium sp. TPU 3598. The sequence continues at coordinate 1,154,449 of NZ_AP017975.1, forward strand.
GGAGGGCGGCGCGATGCCGTACTCCGCGAGCTTCGTCTTGCCGGCTTCCGTCATCCAGTCCGTCGTCCAGGCGGGCGAGAGGACCAGCCGCACATCGACCCGGTCGAAGCCGGCGGCGGTGAGGGCGAGGATCACATCGTCTCGGATCGTGTCCATCGCGGGGCAGCCGCTGTACGTCGGCGTGATGTCGACGTGCACCCGGGTGCCGTCGACCTCGACCGCACGGAGCACGCCGAGGTCCTCGATCGTGAGGACGGGGACCTCGGGGTCGGGAACGGAAGCGGCGATCCGCCAGGCGGCCTGCGTCGGAGTGAGAGTCACCATGTCGCCCCCGGATGCCGTCGCGCGAGCACCTGCATCTCGGCGAGGATGTGGCCGAGGGGGGTCGCGTGCGCGCCGCGACGCCCGCCCGCCGACGACGACATGACGTCGGGAACCGTCAGCTCCGCCTCGGTGAAGACGGTCGCGACCACGCCGTCGAACCCGGGACGCAGGTGCGACGGGGACACGGCCGCATCGCCGAGTCGCTCGATCAGCTCATCGTCGCGGAACAGCTCGTCGACGTACGGCCAGACATCACCGATCGCCCGGATGATGCGGGTGCGGGACTCCTCGGTGCCGCCCGCGAGGCGCAGCATCCACTGCACGGCGTGATCGCGGTGGTAGTCGACCTCCTTGAGCGATTTCTCGGCGATCGCGGCGAAGGTCTCGTCGCTGCTGCCGCGCAACGCCGTGTAGAGCTCGAACATGTAGGTCGCCACGACGAACTGTCGGGCGATCGTCTGGGCGAAGTCGCCGTTGGGCTGCTGCACGATCCACGCGCAACGGAACTCGGGCTCGTCGCGGAAGAAGGCGAGGTCGTCTTCGCTGCGGCCGTCGTACGACCCCGCGTAGTGCAGGAATGAGCGCGCGTGGCCGAGCAGGTCGAGGGCGATGTTGCCCAGGGCCACGTCCTCCTCCAGCTCCGGGGCCCGCGAGATCCAGGCGCCCAGCTGCTGGGAGAGGATGAGGGCGTCGTCTCCGAGGCGCAGTGCGTACTCGGCGATGTCGGCGGACGTGGCCACCGCGCCGGTGCCGGAGAGTTCCTGCGAGAGGTGGAGTTCGTCGACCGAGACGTCGCCGTGGATGTCGCCGTGGACGTCGACGTCCTCGGGCGCGGTGGTCGGGTGCGGTGTGCTCACAGGTGCGGCACTCCCTCGGAGGCCGTGTAGTACACGGCGTGGCGGTAGTTCTTGCCCGCGGGGCTCTCGAAGTATGCGCCCTTGGCGTCGGGATCGCTCGTGGTGATCGCGTCGGCGGGCGCCACCCAGATCGACACGCCCTCGCCGCGGCGGGTGTAGAGGTCGCGCGCGTTGCGGATCGCCATCTCGGCGTCGGGCGCGTGCAGCGAGCCGACGTGCACGTGGCTGAGCCCGCGATTGGCGCGCACGAACACCTCCCACAGCGGCCAGGGTTCGCGCTCATCCGCGCCCGGTGTCGCCATCACGCCACCGCCTTCGTCTCGAGGGACTGCTTGCGGGCATACTCCGCGGCGGCCTCGCGCACCCAGGCGCCCTCTTCGTGGGCCGTGCGTCGGCGCTCGAGTCGCTCGGCGTTGCACGGCCCGTTGCCGCGCACCACCTCGAAGAACTCGTCCCAGTCGATCTCGCCAATCACATACTGGCCGGTCTGCTCGTCGAAGCGCAGATCGGGGTCGGGCAACGTCACCCCGAGGATCTCCGCCTGGGGCACGAGCATGCCGACGAACCGCTGGCGCAGCTCGTCGTTCGAGAACCGCTTGATCTTCCACTTCATCGACTGCGCCGAGTTCGGGGACTGGTCGTCGGGCGGCCCGAACATCGCCAGGCTCGGCCAGTACCAGCGGTTCACGGCATCCTGTGCCATCTCGCGCTGCTCCGCGCTGCCCTGCATCAGCGTGAGCAGGATCTCGAAGCCCTGCCGCTGGTGGAACGACTCCTCCTTGCACACGCGCACCATGGCGCGGCCGTACGGACCGTAGGAGGCCCGGCACAGTGGCACCTGATTGCAGATCGCGGCACCGTCGACGAGCCAGCCGATCGCGCCCATGTCCGCCCAGGTCGGGGTGGGGTAGTTGAAGATCGACGAGTACTTCGCCTTGCCGCTGATGAGCTGATCCATCATCTCGTCGCGCGTGGTGCCCAGGGTCTGCGCCGCGGAGTAGAGGTAGAGACCGTGGCCGGCCTCGTCCTGCACCTTCGCCATCAGGATCGCTTTGCGCTTGAGGCTCGGCGCGCGTGTGATCCAGTTGCCCTCGGGTTGCATACCGATGATCTCGGAGTGTGCGTGCTGGGAGATCTGCCGCACCAGCGTCTTGCGGTAGGCATCGGGCATCCAGTCGCGGGGCTCGATGCGCTGCTCGTTCGCGATGAGCTCGTCGAAGAGACGCTCCTCATCGGAGAGCTCGCCCAACAGGGACAGGTCTGCGGGACTGGTCATCGTCGACTCCTCGGCCTCCGGCCAACTTTACTGACCGATCGTTAGGTAATTCTGACACAGAGCACGGCCGGTTTCAAGGCACCTGCTCAGTGCGAGCGCGAGATCAGCTCGAGGAGCGCCCGGCCGTAGGCCTCCGAGGGATCGGGGTGCTCGAAGGCGATCACATGGCCACCGATCTCGACGTCGACGCGAAAGGCGTCTTCGAGGCGCACCAGCGCGCGGAAGGTGCCCCGGAGCAGGTCGCGCAGCTGATCCTCCCGCGGCAGCCACACCGCATCCGCGAGGGTCACCGCGTCGAGCGCCCATTCCGTGGTGCCGTTGAACGCCAGATCGGTGCCGCTCGGCGTCTGGCGGGCCTCGATCGTCATCTCGCTGACCGTGAAGACCTCGGCCTCCGCTTCGAGCTCGACCTCGTCCGGCAGGTCGAGCTGGAAGCGGTCGCCCTCGGCGGGATGCCAGACGAGTCCGGAGTCTCGCAGGGCGACGGCGAGCTCGCGTGTGATCATCTCCTCACGCTAGACGACCGGACTCGCCGACGGCTCGGCGAACCTGTGGATGACGGCGTCGTCGTGTCGGCGGCGTGGGGCAGAGTGGGGGGCATGACAGCCGCAGCTCCCGCCGACACCCGCGAGGTCGCACGCGCGGCGCTGCGCGAACTCGTCGGCCGCGCCGACGCCGACTTCCATGACGGGCAGTACGAGGCGATCGAGGCGCTGGTCGAGGGGCGTCGGCGCGCGCTCGTGGTGCAGCGCACCGGCTGGGGAAAGTCCGCGGTGTACTTCGTCGCCACCCTGCTGCTGCGTCGACAGGGGGCGGGGCCGACCGTGCTGGTGTCGCCGCTGCTCGCGCTCATGCGCGACCAGATCGCCGCGGCCGAACGTGCGGGGGTGAGGGCGGTCGCGATCAACTCCACCAACGCGCACGAATGGTCCGAGGTGCTCGGGCAGCTCGACCGCGATGAGGTCGATGTGCTGCTGGTCTCGCCGGAGAGGCTGAACAACCCCGCGTTCCGCGAGCAGCAGCTGCCGGCGCTGGTGCGTCGCATCGGCATGCTCGTCGTCGACGAGGCGCACTGCATCAGCGATTGGGGACACGACTTCCGTCCCGACTACCGGCGGCTGCGCGACCTGATCGCGCAGATGCCCGCCGACGTGCCGGTGCTGGCGACCACCGCGACGGCGAACAGCCGGGTCGTGGCAGACGTCGCCGAGCAGCTCGGCAGTCTCCAGAGCGGTGACCGCGACGCCGAGCCGGTGCTCACCATCCGCGGCCCGCTCGCCCGCACCTCATTGCGTCTGGGGGTGCTCCGCCTGCGCGATTCGGCGAGTCGTCTCGCGTGGCTGCTCAGCCACATCGACGATCTTCCCGGATCCGGCATCATCTACACGCTGACCGTCGCGGCCGCCGTCGACACCGCCCGGCTGCTGCGAGACCACGGACACGACGTGCGGGCCTACACCGGACAGACCGACACCGATGAACGCGCCGAGTCCGAGGGGATGCTCAAGCGCAACGAGGTGAAGGCGCTCGTCGCCACGAGTGCGCTCGGCATGGGCTTCGACAAGCCCGATCTGGGATTCGTGCTCCACCTCGGTGCGCCCTCGTCGCCGGTGGCCTACTACCAGCAGGTCGGCCGTGCCGGTCGCGCGAGTGAGAGCGCCGACGTGCTGCTGCTCCCCGGCGTCGAGGATCGCGATATCTGGCATTACTTCGCGACGGCGTCGATGCCCGACAAGGAGCGGGCGGAGCGGGTGATCGGTGCGCTCGGCGATGCTCCGATCTCGACGCCGGCGCTCGAAGCGATGGTCGACATCCGCCGCACGCCGCTCGAGCTGCTGCTGAAGGTCCTCGACGTCGACGGCGCGGTGCGGCGCGTGCAGGGCGGCTGGGTCGCGACCGGCGAGCCGTGGACCTACGACGCCGAGCGCTACGAGCGCATCGCCGCCGAGCGTCTCGCCGAGCAGCAGCACATGATCGAATACGAGCAGACCGACGGCTGCCGTATGGAGTTCCTGCAGCGTGCCCTCGACGACGACACGGCCGCGCCCTGCGGAAGGTGCGACAACTGCGCGGGCGGATGGTTCCCTCGTGAGATCGGAGAATCCGCGAGCTCGCAGGCCGCGGAGTCGCTCGACCGTGTCGGTGTGCCGATCGAGTCTCGTCGTGCCTGGCCGACCGGAGCCGATCGGCTCGAGGTGCCGGTCAAGGGGCGCATCCCCGCCGACGAGCAGGCTGCCGAGGGGCGAGCACTGGCGCGCCTCACCGACCTGGGCTGGGGAGGGGCGCTGCGCGAGATCTTCGCCGCGGGCGCGCCCGACGCCGCGGTGACACCGCAGCTGCTCCAGGCCTGCGTCCGCGTGCTCGCCGGATGGGGCTGGGAGGAGCGCCCGGTGGCTGTCGTCGCCATGCCCTCGCGTTCGCACCCGCTCCTGGTCGACTCGCTCGCCCGCGGGCTCGCCGACGTCGGCCGTCTGCCCTCCCTCGGCGCGCTCGAACCCGTCGGTGGCGGGCCCTCCGGTGGGCCGGGCGGGAACAGCGTCTTCCGTCTCGCCGGACTCTGGGACCGCTTCAGCGCGCAGCACCTCGACGTGCCGTCGGGGCCGGTGCTGCTCGTGGACGATCTTGTCGACAGTCGATGGACGATGACGGTCGCGGCCCGGGCGCTCCGTCAGGCCGGGGCGACCGCGGTCCTGCCGTTCGCCCTCGCGCTTCGCGGCTGAGTGGATTCGCGGCTGAGTGGATTCGCGGCTGAGCGGATTCGTGGCTGGGTGGAGGAGGCGTCGGCGAGCGCCGGTCCGTCGGGCGAGTGCTGATCCGCCGCACCGGATCGGACGCGCGGATGTCAGTCGTCGGCGGGCGCCACGCGCGGTGGCCAGGTGGTCGCGCCGAGTTCGCGGGAGACGTTCCGTGCCGTCTCGCGCAGGGCATTGAGGATCGCGTCCGAGGCGGGTGTCTGCGATGTGGGCAGCACCACGGCGACCGCGGCGACGATGTCGTTCGACGCGTCGGCGACGGGGGCGGCGATCGAGGACTCGCCGAGCACCGCCTCGTCGAACTCTCCGGCCGTGCCGCGTTCGGCGATGGCCGGCAGCTCGAGGGTCAGCCGAGCGACGTCGGTGATCGTGTCGCCGGTGAGGCTGCGCAGCGGCTGTTCGAACACGCTCTGCTGGAAACCCAGGTCGTAGGCGAGGAGGACCTTGCCCATCGCCGAGGCATGGGCGGGGATGGCCACCCCGGTCTCGAGCATCTGCTGGCTGTCGTCGGGTCGCAGGTTGTGATGGATGACGAGCACGTCGGTGAAGTGCGGTGCGCCCAGCCGTACCGAGAGGTTGGTGCGGCGCGCGAGTTCCTGCGTCCATCTCATCGCCCTGGCGCGTACGTCGAGGGTGTCGAGGTAGACGTTGCTCAGGCGCAGGAGAGTCGGACCGAGCATGTAGCGCTGGCCGCCCCGCTCCTTCGCGACGAGTCCGTGCGACCGCAGCGACTTCACGATCCCGTGCACGGTCGACGGCGGCAGGCTGAGTGCCGCCGCGAGGTCGGTGATGCCGAGGTGGCGTGCTCCCTGGAGCAGTTCGAGGATCTTCGCCGCGCGGTCGATCGCCTGGATCACGGGGAGGCCTCCTTCCGGTGCGTCGTCGAGCCGGAGCCGATGGAGCCGGGCTTCACGATTGATCTTGACAACCCGGCAGGGTCCGAGCATATTCGACATTAACGAATTGCTTTCGGATTTTTTGCGAAAGAGACCTCGAAGGATCAAAGGAGATCGAATGATGAAGAAGCTCATCAACGCCCCGGAAGACGTTCTCGTCGAATCGTTGAAGGGTGTCGCCCTCGCTCATCCGGAGCTCTCCGTCGACCTCGAGAACCATGTCATCACCCGAGCCACGCCCAAGGCCCAGGGCAAGGTCGCGATCGTCTCCGGTGGCGGCTCCGGCCATGAACCGCTGCACGGCGGGTTCGTCGGCACCGGGATGCTGGATGCGGCGGTCGCCGGCGAGGTCTTCACCTCCCCGACCCCCGATCGCGTGCAGGTGGCCACCCAGGCCGTGGATCGCGGCGCAGGTGTGCTGCACATCGTGAAGAACTACACCGGCGACGTGTTGAACTTCGAGATGGCCGCCGAGCTCGCCGCGATGGACGGGATCGAGGTCGGGAGCATCACCGTGGATGACGACGTCGCCGTGCAGGACTCGCTGTACACCGCCGGTCGCCGCGGGGTGGGCCTCACCGTGCTGCTCGAGAAGATCGTCGGAGCGGGCGCGGAAGAGGGGCGGGATCTCGCCGCCGTCGTCGAGCTGGCCAAGAAGGTCAATGGACAGGGGCGCTCGATGGGCATGGCTCTCACCAGTTGCACCGTGCCCGCCGCAGGCAAGCCCACGTTCGACCTTCCGGACGATCAGATGGAGATCGGCATCGGCATCCACGGCGAGCCCGGGCGTCACCGCGAACCCCTCGCTCCGGCATCCGAGATCGCCCGGCAGCTGGTCGAGCCGATCCTCGCCGATCTCGACGCCGCAGGACCCGCGATCGTGATGCTCAACGGCATGGGGGCTACGCCGCTCATCGAGCTCTACCTCATGTACGGCGAGGTCGCGGCGATCCTCGAGAAGTCGGGCGTGCAGATCGCCAGGAACCTCGTCGGCAACTACATCACGTCGCTCGACATGGCCGGGTGCTCGGTCACCCTGCTCAAGGCGGACGATGAGCTGCTTCGGTTGTGGGATGCCCCGGTGAACACCCCCGGTCTGCGGTGGGGCGTCTGATGGGCGCGGTCGACACCGTCGTGCTCGCCGACTGGGTCTCCCGGTTCGGTGCCGCCGTCACCGAGAAGCGCGACTGGCTCACCGAACTCGACTCGGCCATCGGCGACGCCGACCACGGAGCCAACATGGCTCGCGGTATGAGTGCCGTCGGCGAGAAGCTCTCCGCGGGCGCTCCCGGAAAGGTCGACGAACTGCTCAAGACCGTCGGCATGACCCTGGTGAGTTCCGTCGGCGGGGCCAGCGGACCCCTCTACGGCACCTTCTTCCTGCGGACGGGAATGGCGGCCGGGCCGGTGTCCGAACTCGACGGCCCCGCTCTTGCGGCTGCGTTGCGGGCAGGACTCGACGGCATCGTCGCACGCGGTAAGGCGGAAGCGGGGGACAAGACCATGTTCGACGCGATGGCGCCGGCGGTGGACGCGATGGACGCGGCACTCGCCGCGGGATCCTCCGTCGCCGAGGCGACCAGGGCCGCCGCGGACGCCGCGGCAGCCGGACGCGATGCCACGCTGCCGCTGGTGGCCCGCAAGGGCAGAGCGAGTTACCTCGGGGAGCGCAGCGCGGGGCACCTCGACCCGGGGGCGGCCTCCACGGCGATCCTCTTCGACACGCTCGCCGCAGCGGTCGCGGGCACGGCCTGATGATCGGCATCGTCGCCGTCTCCCACAGCGCACGGCTCGGGGAGGCGGCACTGGAGCTTGCCCTGCAGATGGTGCACGACGGCGGAGTGCGCGTGCAGGTCGCGGCCGGAGCGGGAGTCGACGCCGAGGGGGCACCGATCCTCGGCACCGATGCCGTCGCGGTGGCAGCGGCCATCGATGAGCTCGCGGCGGAGTGCGAGGGCGTGCTCGTGCTCATGGATCTGGGATCCGCCGTGCTCAGCGCCGAGCTCGCCCTCGAGCTGCGATCGAGTGCGGTGCCGGTGCGGCTCGCCCCGGCACCGTTCGTGGAGGGACTGCTCGCCGCCGTCGTGTCCGCTGCTGCGGGCGGGACGCTGGATCAGGTGGCTGCCGAAGCCACGGCGGCGCTCGGGGTGAAGACCGGCGCGCTCGGCGCCGGGGAAGACCAGATCGCCGACGCACCGGCTGTGCCGCAGGCGGATGGTGACGTGCAGGTGCGTCGGGTGCGCGTCCGCAATCCGCTCGGCGTCCATGCGCGTCCCGCTGCCCTGATCGCCCGGGCCGCCGCCGGGGCCGACGTACGCCTGCGACGGCTTCCCGACGGCCCCGATGCGGCCGCCGCGAGCCTGACGCGCCTGCTCGTGCTCGGCGCGCGCCAGGGCGATGAGCTGGAGCTGACCGCTCGCGGCGATGACGCGACGGAGGCACTGGATCGGCTGGTCGCTCTGTTCGACGACGGGTTCGGCGAGGGGACGGAGCAGGCACCACCCGAGACGGCGGTCGCACCGCCTTCCGGGGTGACCGGAGCCGCAGAGGCATCCGCGGTCGATGCGCCGTCGTCGCGGGAGGGGGAGCCCGCGCGTGCGGTCCCGCCCGGCACGGTACTTCGCGGACGAGGAGTGAGCTCCGGCCGCGTCGCCGCGCCCGTGGTCCACCTCGCGCCCCCGCTTCCCGAGCCCGACCCGACCACGGTCGTCCCCGAGGCCGACCGGGACTCCGAGGTCTCCGCGATCGAGTGGGCGGCCGTCGCCGTGGCCGATCAACTCCGCTCGCGCACCGCGCAGGCGACGGGGGAGACCAGGGCGATCCTCGACGCTTCCCGGCTCCTGGCGTCCGATCCGGAGCTGGTGTCCGAGGCCACGGCGCTCGTGCGATCGAAGGGACGCAGTGCGGCCCGTGCGGTCTGGGAGGCTGCTGTCGTCCATGAGAAGGCGCTCGCCGCGCTGGGAGGACGGATGGCCGAGCGCATCGCCGACATCCGTGATGTGCGCGACCGGATCATCGCCGAGATCCTCCAGGTCGACATGCCGGGCGTGCCCGAGCGCGATGAGCCCTTCGTGCTGGTGGCGACGGATCTCGCCCCCGCCGACACCGCGCTGCTCGCGGGTGGAGGATGCATCGCCCTCGTCACCGCGCAGGGCGGGCCGACCTCGCACACCGCCATCATTGCGCGCTCCCTCGGTCTTCCCGCCGTGGTCGGTCTCGCGGACGCGGAAGCGATCCCGGCCGGAGTCACGGTGCTCGTCGACGGTGACCGGGGAACGGTCGAGGTCGAGCCTGCGCCGTCCCGTGTCGCCGAGGCGCGAGCGTCGGCGACGGTCGTCGAGTTCGACGGGGCAGGCGCGCTCGCCGACGGGCAGCGCGTCCCGCTCCTCGCGAACGTCGGGGGTGCGGCGGACGCGACGAACGCCGCTTCGGCCCAGGCGGAGGGCATCGGCCTCTTCCGCACGGAGTTCTGCTTTCTCGATCGCACGGACGCCCCGAGCGTCGACGAGCAGATCGCCGCCTATCGAGGGGTGCTGGCGGCCTTCCCCGGACGCAAGGTCGTGGTGCGCACCCTCGACGCCGGCAGCGACAAGCCGCTGCCCTTCGCCAACGCGGACCGCGAGGACAACCCGGCGCTCGGGGTCCGCGGTCTGCGGATCGCCAGACGTCGGCCGCAGCTTCTCGACGACCAGCTGCGGGCTCTCGCACGGGCCGCCGCCGAGGAGGAGGCCGTGGTCGAGGTGATGGCGCCGATGGTCGCGACGGTCGATGAGGCCGCGGAATTCGCCGACCGGTGCCGGGCGGCGGGGCTGGGCCGGGTCGGCATCATGATCGAGACCCCGTCGGCGGCTCTGCTCGCGGCCGAACTCTTCGAGGTCGTCGACTTCGTGAGCCTGGGTACCAACGACCTCGCGCAGTACACGATGGCGGCCGACCGACTGCTCAGCGAGTTGGGGGATCTGAACGATCCGTGGCAGCCCGCGGTGCTTCGTCTCATCGCCGCCGTCGGCGAGGCAGGCCGTGCGGTGGGCAAGCCGGTGGGGGTGTGCGGCGAAGCCGGCGGTGACCCGGCACTTGCTCCCGTACTGGTCGGACTGGGCGTGACCTCGCTATCGATGGCTCCACGGTCGCTGGGTCGGGTGGCGGCGAAGCTGAGCGAGCTGTCCTCGGTGGAGTGCGCACGGGCCGCGGCCGCCGCGGTCGGCGCTCCTTCGGCCGATGCGGCACGTGCGGCTGCTGCCGCCGCGCTCGTCGACGGGTGAGCGAACGACGCCATGACCTGCCGACCCGTTGACTAACTGAACGATCGGTCGGTTAGTATGAGCGGATCGGGTGCTGCAGGTGCGCATCCGACCCGCTCGACGAGGAGGTCGACGATGACGAAAGCGACGACGCAGACGCCGGATGCCGTGCGCCCGAATCGAGCCATGATGGAACGTGACCGCGCATCGGCCGCACTGGGGCTCGTCGTCGAACGAGACGATCCGGGCCATGCGGTCGTGTCGATGCGCGTGCGGGATGACATGACGAACGGCTTCCACATCACGCACGGCGGCTTCGTGTTCGCCCTCGCCGACACTGCCTTCGCGATCGCGTGCAACGAGGACGACCGGGTGACGGTCGCGGCGGGTGCGGACATCTCCTTTCTCAAATCGACCGTCTCCGGCCAGACGCTCACCGCGACGGCGGTCCGACGGACGCGCACGGGCCGCTCCGGCATCTATGACGTGAGCGTCGTCGACGAGCAGGGTGATCCCGTCGCCGAGTTCCGCGGACGCTCCCGCACCACCAACCAGACCTTCTGATCCCCACCTCCGGAGCCCCTCGTGTCGACGACGACCGCAACGCCCTCCCGTGTCCGCCCTCCCGCAGCCGACGAGCTCGACGCCGAAGAGCGTATGAGTCGCGAGGAGATCGCGGCTCTCCAGCTCGAACGGCTTCAGCAGACCGTTCGCCATGCGTACGCGAACGTCCCTCTCTACACGCGCAAGTTCGATGATGCGGGTGTGCATCCGGATGACATCCGCACCCTGGATGACGTGCAGCGGCTGCCGTTCACGACCAAGGCGGATCTGCGCGAGACCTATCCGTTCGGGATGTTCGCGGTGCCGATGTCCGACGTCGCCCGCATCCACGCATCCAGCGGCACCACGGGCCGGCCGACGGTCGTCGGCTACACGAGGGGCGATCTCGACCGGTGGGCTTCTCTGGTGGCGCGTTCGCTGCGGGCGAGTGGCATACGCGCCGGCATGAAGGTGCACAACGCCTACGGATACGGACTGTTCACGGGGGGACTCGGCGCGCACGCGGGCATCGAAGCGCTCGGTGCGACCGTCATCCCGATGTCCGGTGGCCAGACGGCCCGTCAGGTGCAGCTGATCCTCGATTTCGAGCCGGATGCGATCCTGTGCACTCCGAGCTATCTGCTCACGATCGCCGACGCGATGGCGGCGCAGGGGGTCGACCCGCGCTCCACGTCGTTGAAGGTCGCTGTCCTGGGCGCCGAGCCGTGGTCGAACGAGATGCGCCACGAGCTCGAACAGCGTCTGGGAATCGACGCTCTGGACATCTACGGACTCAGCGAGGTCATGGGGCCCGGGGTGGGAAATGAATGCCTCGAGACGAAGGACGGCCCGCATCTGTGGGAGGACCACTTCCTGCCGGAGATCATCGACGGCGAGAGCGGGGCGGTGCTGCCGGACGGGGAGCTCGGCGAACTCGTGTTCACCTCGCTGACGAAGGAGGCCTTCCCCGTGATCCGCTATCGCACCCGCGACCTCACCCGTCTGCTGCCGGGGACCGCGCGTGCGGGGATGCGCCGCATGGAGAAGATCACGGGCCGCAACGACGACATGATCATCCTGCGCGGGGTGAACCTGTTCCCCACCCAGATCGAGGAGCTGGTGCTGGGGATCGAACAGCTGACGCCGCACTTCATCCTCGAGCTGTCGAAGGACGGCCGGATGGACACGTTGAAGGTGCGGATCGAACGCCACCCCGACCTGTCCGTCGAGACCTGCCAGAGCGCCGCGGAGGTGCTCGCGCAGCGCATCAAGATCTTCGTCGGGTCGACGGTCGCCGTCCAGCTGGAAGAGCCGGGGATGCTGCCGCGAAGCGAGGGGAAGTACAAGCGGGTGTACGACCTGCGGTGACGACGGACGACACCCGGATCGCCTCGCGGCCGGCGATCCGGCCTGTGCGGCTGATCGAGTGCGAGACTGTGGGGTGATGTCCGAGATGCAGAGCACACGACGCGGCCGCCCCGGCTACGACCAGCAGGGGATCCTCGGCGTCGCCGTCGCCGCCTTCAACGAGCACGGGTACGACGCGACGTCGATCGGCATGCTCGCCGAGCGGCTCGGCCTGTCGAAGTCGGCGATCTATCACCACTTCGGATCGAAGGACGAGATCCTCGACCTCGCGCTCGACGCGGCGCTCAGCGGCCTGGAAGCCGTGGTCGAGAACCCGCTTCCGGAATCGGAGGATGGACCGGAGGCCTCGAACGCGGTGGACCGCCTCGAGCATGTGCTGCGCGGTGCCGTCCGTGTGCTCGTGGAGCAGCTGCCGGCCGTGACGCTGCTGCTGCGCGTACGGGGCAACACCGACGTGGAGCGCAAGGCGCTGATCCGCCGTCGGGCCTTCGACCGTCGGATCACCGCGCTGGTGTCGGAGGCGCAGAGCGAGGGCGCGTTGCGTGCCGACATCGATGCGAGCGTGGTCGCGCGTCTCGTGTTCGGGATGATCAACTCGATCGTCGAGTGGTACCGACCCGGGGGGCGCGAGGGCGCCGACCGTCTCGCCGACGACGTGGTCGCGATCGCCCTCGACGGGCTGCGCACGAACGACGACGCCGGAGTCCCTGCCGTCTGACCGGGATCCGGCGGTCGTTGCGACGCCGCCGTCAGACCTGCGCCTTCTCCTTCGCGACCAGCGTGAGCACATCGTAGGTGGCCACGATGTCGTCGTGCTGGTTCTTCAGCACGGCATCCCAGCGCACCTCCCCGTACTCGTCGGTCTCCCGCGGAGTGATCTGCTTGGCGGTGAGCTCGACGCGGATGTCGTCGCCGGGGGAGACCGGCGTCACGAACCGCAGGTTCTCGAGCCCGGAGTTGGCGAGCACGGGGCCGGGCGCCGGGTCGACGAAGAGCCCCGCAGCCCACGACACCAGCAGATAGCCGTGGGCGACGCGTCCCGGGAAGAACGGGTTCGCTGCGGCCGAGGTCTCATCCATGTGGGCGTAGAACGTGTCGCCGGTGAATGCGGCGAACGTCTCGATGTCCTCGAGGGTGACGGTGCGGGAACCGCTCGCCACCTGGTCGCCCACATGGAGCTCGGCCAGCGACTTGCGGAAGGGATGCACTCCGTCGCTCTGCTCGTACGGGCGTGAGGTCGCTCCCTGATGCCAGACGCCGGTGAGGGCGGTCATCATCTCGGGCGAGCCCTGCACCGCGGTGCGCTGCATGTGGTGCAGCACGGCGCGGATGCCGCCGAGCTCCTCGCCTCCGCCCGCGCGCCCGGGGCCGCCGTGCACGAGGTTCGGGAGCGGGGAACCGTGCCCGGTCGAGCTGCGCGCATCATCGCGATCGAGGAAGAGCACGCGCCCGTTGTACGCGGCCATGCCGGTCGCGAGTGCGACAGCGACCTCGGGGTCGTGCGTGGCCACACTCGTCACGAGCGACCCTCCGCCCCGGGCCACGAGGGCGCTCGCCTCATCGAGGGTGCGGTAGCCGACGATGCTCGACACCGGGCCGAACGCCTCGATCTCGTTGACCGCCGCGCTTTCCGGGTCGGGGAACCGCAGCAGCATCGGCGCCACGAACGCACCGTCGGGGGCCGGCCCTTCGCTGCCGTCGCCGTGCCGGACGGTCGGTGCATCGGTCGTGCCGATCACGAGCTCTCCTCCGCCGGCCTGCAGGCGGCCGACCTGACGCAGCACCTCCTCGCGCTGCGCGATCGAGGCGAGCGGACCCATCGTCACGCCCTCGGCGCGGGGGTCGCCGAGGACGACACGTGTCGAGAGGCGTTCCCGGACTGCGGCGATGACGTCGTCGACGGCAGTCGTCGGCACGATCGCGCGGCGGATCGCCGTGCACTTCTGGCCGGCCTTGGTGGTCATCTCGGCGACGAGCTGCTTGACGTACGCGTCGAACTCGGGCGTGCCGGAGACGGCATCCGTCCCGAGGATCGAGGCGTTGATCGAATCGGTCTCGCTCGTGAAGCGCACACCTCCCGTCTGCACGGAATCGTGAGCGCGCAGCTGCTCGGCCGTCGATGCCGAACCGGTGAAGGCCACGAGGTCGCCCAGCCGCAGCTCGTCGAAGAGATCGGGCACGCTGCCCGAGACGAGCTGCAGCGAGCCGTCGGGAAGGAGCCCCGACTCCACCATCACGCGCACCATGGCTTCGGCGAGGTACCCGGTGGGGGTGGCGGGTTTCACCAGGGTCGGGACGCCGGCGAGGAACGCGGGCGCGAACTTCTCGAGCGATCCCCAGACCGGGAAGTTGAAGGCGTTGATCTGCACGGCGACGCCGCGGAGCCGCGTGTAGATGTGGCGGCCGAGGAAGGAGCCGTCCTTGGACAGGTTCTCCACGCCTCCGTCGACATACACCTTCGCGTTCGGCAGCTCGCGTCGGCCTTTGCTCGAGTACGCGAACAGCACGCCGATCCCGCCGTCGATGTCCACCCAGGAATCCTGCGCCGTGGCACCGGTGCGGCTGGAGAGCTCGTACAGCTCGGCCTTGCGCTCCGTCAGGGCGAGAGCCAGCTGCTTGAGGCGCACGGCACGCTGATGGAAGGTGAGCTCTCCCAGCGAGACCTGGCCCACGGTGCGGGCGTGCTCGAGTGCGGCGCCCAGATCGAGTCCGTCGGTCGAGACACGGGCCACGACCTCACCCGTCGACGCATCCCGGACCTCGGTGGTCTTCGCGTCGGACGACGGCGTCCACCACTCTCCCTGGACGTAGCTGGGGAGGGTCTCGATCATCTCTGTTCCTTTCATGTGGGTTCCTTTCATCAGGGTTCCCTTCATGAGGCGTCCCATTCGTAGAAGCCGCGTCCGCTCTTGCGGCCGAGGTGTCCCTCGGCGACCAGTCGACGCAGCAGGGCGGGAGGTTCGAAGCGCTCGCCCAGATGCGCGGCGAGGTACTCGGCGATGCCGAGCCGCACGTCGAGGCCGACGATGTCGGTGAGCCGGAGCGGGCCGACCGGGTGCTTGTATCCGAGCGTCATCGCGGCGTCGATGTCCTCGGCGGAGGCGACGCCTTCCTCGAGCATGCGGATCGCCTCGAGGCCGACGGCGACGCCGAGTCGGGAGGACGCGAATCCGGGGGCATCTGCCACCACGATCGGGGTCTTGCCCAGCGCCTCCACCCAGCTGCGGGCGGAATCGAGGAGCGGGGGAGCGGTGGTCGCACCCCGCACGATCTCGACGAGCGTGGAGGCCGGCACGGGGTTGAAGAAGTGCATGCCGAGGAAGCGTGAGGGGTGATCGAGCACGGCGGCCAGCTCATCGATCGAGATGGAGGAGGTGTTCGAGGCGATCGCCGCGTCGGGCGTGATCGCCGCCTCGACGCGTCGGAGCGCATCGATCTTGAGGGCGAGGTCTTCCGGCACCGCCTCGACGACGAGCGCGCTCGACGCGAACAGCGCCGGATCCGTGCCCGTGGCGAGACGCTCCCGGTACCGGTCGACGGATTCGCCCGCCGTGCCTCTGGCGATCGAGGAGTCGACGGATTCGAGCACGCGGGCCGATGCCGATCTGGCCGCATCGGGATCGCGTTCGACGACGGTGACGCGGGAGCCTGCCAGCAGGAATGCGTGGGCGATCCCGGCGCCCATGCGTCCGCCGCCGAGCACCCCCACGTGTCGCGGGGCCGGGGAACTGCTCTCGGTCATCGGTCTCTCCGCTCCAGGAAGTCGGTCATCCGCCGGAACTTCTCCGGACTCTCGAAGAGCTCGGCCTGCGCTTCCAGGTCGACGGCGGGGTGGTGGTCGCGCGGCGCGCGGAAGACACGCTTGGTCGCGATGGTGGCTGCCCGGTCGTTGCGGGCGATGCGATCGACGAGGGCATGGGCGGCGGGCAGCAGCTCCGCGGTCTCATGGATCGCCGATACGAGACCGATGCGCAGCGCCTCATCGGCCTTCACGGTGCGACCGGTGAGCAGCAGCTCGATGGCCCTGGCGTCGCCGATGATCTCCTTCAGGCGCCACCCTGCCCCCGCTGCGGCGAGGATGCCCAGCCCGGTCTCGGGGTTGCCGATGGCGAGCGATGGCGTGGCGATGCGGATGTCCGCGGCATAGGCGAGTTCGGCTCCTCCACCGAGGGCGTACCCGTCGATCGCGGCGATGACCGGCATCGGCAGCTCGGCGAGCCGGATGAACGCGTGGGCGTTGATCCCACGAAGCGCATCGGCCGCACGGCGCTCGCGCAGCTCGGCGATGTCGGCGCCCGCGGCGAACACTCCTCCGGCCCCGGTGAGGATCAGCGGGCGCGGCACGGCTTCGAGTTCGGCGCACAGCACGTGGATCGCGTCGATCGTGGCCTGGTCGATCGCGTTGCGCTTGTGCGGTCGGTGGAGCGTCGCCACCACGCGGTCGTCGTGACGCTCGACGACGAGCGGTCCGCTGTCGAGGGGGCCGGCGGCCATCAGACCTTCTCCACGATCACGGCTGCGCCCTGCCCCACGCCGACGCACATGGTGGCGAGTCCGTATCGAGAGCCTTCGCGCTCCATGCGGCCGAGGAGGGTGACGAGCAGACGGGATCCGGAGGAGCCGAGTGGGTGGCCGAGGGCGATGGCTCCGCCGTCGGCATTCACGCGCGCCTCATCGAGGCCGAGGCGTCGGATGCAGGCGATGGACTGGGTGGCGAACGCCTCGTTGAGCTCGATCGAGCCGATGTCGTCGATGGAGAGCCCGGCCCGTCGCAGCGCCTTCTGCGTCGCAGGAACCGGGCCGAGGCCCATGATCTCGGGAGCGAGGCCCGCGCTGGTGCCGGTGACGATGCGGGCGCGCGGGACCAGACCGTAGCGTTCCACGGCCTCCGCACTCGCGACCGTGATGGCGGAGGCGCCGTCGTTGAGGGCGCTGGAGTTGCCGGCGGTGACGACCTGACCGCCGGCCACGACGGGACGCAGGCGCGCAAGCCCCTCGAGGGTCGTCTCCGGACGGGGGCCCTCGTCCACGCGGACCTCCGCACCGGCGCTGACGGCGGCGTCGAGGGGGACGCCGACGATCTCCGCCTCGAAGCGTCGGTCGGCGATCGCCGCGGCGGCGCGCTGCTGCGATCGCAGTGCGAACGCATCCGCTTCTTCGCGGGTGATGCCGTCGACGCGAGCGACCTCCTCTGCGGTCTCCGGCATCGTGAACGTCGCCTTCTCTCGTGCGAGCAGGCGGGGGTTCGGGAATCTCCAGCCGATCGAGGTGTCGAAAGCAGCGCCCGGCTTCGCCCAGGCCTTCTCCGGTTTGGCCTGCACCCAGGGGGCGCGTGTCATCGACTCGACGCCGCCGGCGACGATGAGGTCGGCATCACCGGCGCGGATGGCCTGCGCTGCCATCGTGACGGCCGACATCCCCGAGGCGCACAGCCGGTTGACCGTGATGCCGGGCACGGTGTCGGGGAGGCCCGCGAGCAGGACGGCCATCCGGGCGACGTTGCGGTTGTCTTCCCCGGCCTGGTTGGCCGCACCGAGGATCACCTCGTCGATCTCCGCCTGCAGGGGGTCGATCCCCGCGCGCCGCACCGCTTCGCGCACGACGATCGATGCGAGGTCGTCGGGGCGCACGGAGGCGAGGGCGCCGCCGTAGCGTCCGACCGGGGTGCGTACGCCTCCGACGAGATATGCCTCGGTCATGCGGAACTCCTGACTTCGTTGTCTCGACGGCGACCGTCGTCCGGCTGATCGGTCTGTCCGGACGATCGGCCCGAATTACTGACCGATCGTCCGGTAATTATGGCACAGGCGCGGTGACCACCGCGATCCCGCGTCGTCGATCGGCTCGTCAGGTGTGCAGATCCACGCCCTTCGTCTCTTTGACGAGCGAGACGCCGATGAGCGAGATCACGGCGGCCACGGCGATGTAGACGCCGATCGTCCATGCCGCGTGGAACTGGTTCATCAGAGCCTCGGCGATCATCGGTGCGAAGGCTCCGCCGAGGATGGCGCCGAGGGCGTACCCGATCGAGACGCCCGAGTAGCGCACGTTCGCGGGGAACATCTCCGCGTAGAGGGCGGCCTGAGGGCCGTACGACAAGCCGAGGGCGAACGTCATCACGAACAGCGCCACGAAGTACCAGAGGATGTTCGCGGTATCGATCAGGAACCACATCGGCACCGCCCAGAGCGCGAGCGCCACGTAGCCGATCTGGAAGGTGCGGATGCGGCCGAGTCGATCGGAGAGATGTCCGCCCCACAGGGTGAAGATGAGCCAGCCGAACGAGGCGAGCGTCGTCGCCAGCAGCACCGGCGGACGTTCCATGCCCAGCGTCGTGACGGCGTAGGTCGCGAAGAAGGCGATGAGCAGGTAGCCCGCCGCGTTGTTCGCGATGAAGATGATCGCGGTCAGGACGACCTGCTTGGTGTTCTGGCGGAACAGGCGGCTCAGCGGGGCGGAGGCCTCCTTGCGGCGACGTCGCAGATCCTCGAAGACCGGGCTCTCGTCGACCGCGCGACGGATCACGTAACCGACAGCGATGAGCACGATCGAGAGCAGGAACGGGATGCGCCACCCCCACTCGAGGAAGGCCTCCGGCGACATCGAGCTGGTGAGCACCCACAGTGTCGAGGTCGCGAGGATCATGCCGACAGGCACGCCGATCTGCGGAAAGGCCCCGAAGAGCCCTCGTCGGTTGTTCGGTGCATGCTCGACTGCCATCAATGCCGCGCCGCCCCACTCGCCACCCGCGGAGAACCCCTGCACGATGCGGAGCAGGATGAGCAGGATGGGCGCGGCCACGCCGATGGCCGCGTACGTCGGCAGGAGACCGATCAGAGACGTGGACAGTCCCATCATGATGAGTGTGAGCACGAGCATCTTCTTGCGCCCGAGCTTGTCGCCGAGGTGGCCGGCGACGATCGCCCCCAGGGGGCGGAAGAGGAACGAGATGCCGATCGTGGCGAAGGAGAGCACCTGCGCGAAGCCGGGACTCTCCTCGGCGATGGGGGCGAGGAACAGGGGCGCGAGGACCAGCCCTGCGGCCTGGGCGTAGATGAAGAAGTCGTACCACTCGATCGACGTACCGACGAGGGTGCCGGCGAGCACCCTCCGTTCTTCGGCGGGCATTCGTGCGGACGAGGTGCGGTCGGACACTGCTGACGTCATGCGAACTCCGTTGTTCTGCGATTCCGGGGGGAGAGGGCGATGAAGCACTCCGGTTATTCATGACCGAATGGTCGGTCAGTAATCGCCGAGCGTACCGCATAGCGCGCAGTGTCGGAGGGTGAGTGGTCTGGTCGGTATATGTCCGATAGGGCATGCGACTTATATCGTTCTGATCTCGACCCGCTCCTCCGTATTACGCCATCGAGTGGGGAAACTCTACGATCGCTGTCAGGGGCACCAGGGCGGTGGTCAGTACAACTTGACGGAGGTTCGCATGGCGCGCTCCAGGTTCGCACGCATCAAATTCAGTGGTGTCGTTCTGACCGCACTTCTCGCGCTCACGGCATGCACCCCGGGGATGGATCCGGAACCGACACCGACAGCTGCTCCGGAGACGCCATCACCGGAGCCGTATGCCGGACCAGCCATCTTCACCGGCGATGAGTTGAACGCACTTCTGTTCACGTCCGACGAGATCGCTGCTCTGCTCCCCGGTTCGACGGAGATCGGCGAACCCTCCTCTGTTCTTGCGCAGATTTCCGACGGCGGGGGTCCGCTGCCGATCCCGGAGATCTGCAGCGTCCTCTTCGTCGAGCAGTCGCTGTGGAGCATCGGGTCGCGCAATGTGCGCTGGACGACGACAGCTGATTCGGACTATCGCTTCGGCGCCATGATGGCTCTGCAGTTCGCCGACGAGGCCCACGCCCAAGCGCGCATGGACCAGCTCGTCGAGGCATCCTCGCAGTGCGCGAACTTCGATTTCGCCGGCGCCGCGACATTCGAATCGGTCCGGCCTGTGGAATCGGACGACGTGCGAGCGGTTGCCGGCACGGTGACGCTGCCGGAGAGCGAGGGCGGAAACTCGACATTCCTGGGATATGCGGCCGTGGGCAACGTGCTCGTGCAGGTGTCTCAGTCGATCAACGGTGAGGCCATCCCCGACGCTGAGGTGATCACGAAGAAGCTCCACGAACGTGCGGAGGAAGCTCGGGCCGCGCTCACGCAGGAATTCACCGCGAACCCTCCGACACCCGATGCCGAGGCTGAGACCGATGAATCGGCGCCGTGGAGCGAGTGGGCGATCTCGGCTGGTGGTGTCGGGCTGATCCACCTGGGAGATCCGATCGCCGATGCGGTCGCCGCAGGGCAGGCCGCTCGGGTTATCGAACCCGCAGGCGCGGGCTATCCGTGGAAGCTTGTGAACGCAGAACGTACCGGGTCGATACTGGTCGCCACGACGGATGACGGTTCCGCCGTGGCATCGATCACCGTCGGCAATGAGCGTATCTTCGACGAGGATGCCCAGGACGGCGCCGCGCTCCCCCTTCGAGGCGGCGTTCGGGTGGGTGCTCCGATCGCCGACGCGATCGCGGCATTTCCCGGTGGGACGACGGTCACCGTCGCCTCGTCCGGAGACGACTGGTACGACGTTGCGACGCGCGACGGCCGTCTCTTCCGATTCCACACCGATCGTGACGTCGTCGACCCCGGTGCGGTGATCATCGGAATCACGGTGGAGGACGCGACAAAGCGCCCTCTCAGGTTCTCGTGATCGGAGTCTGAGTCCACCGCACTGCGGCAGACTCAGACCCTCCCGAACGCGCGCAGCGGATGCTCGATGAGCTCGGTCACCCGCCGCAGGAAGCCCGCGGCGTAGCCGCCGTCGCACACCCGGTGGTCGAACGCGAGGGAGAGCTGCATGATCCGGCGCGCCACGATCGCCCCCTCCACGACCCACGGTCGCTCGATGATCCGCCCGATGCCGAGGATCGCCACATCGGGGTGGTTGATGATCGCGGCCGAGCCGTCGACCCCGAGGCCGCCGTAGTTGTTGAGGGTGAACGTCGATCCCCGCAGGCGCTCCGGCGGCATCGTCCCGGAGCGCGCCGTGGCGGTGAGCTCGCGCAGCGCCGTGTCGAGCTGCGCGACCGTGAGCGCGTGCGCGCGGGGGACCACCGGAACAAGGAGCCCCCGTTCGGTGTCTGCCGCGATGCCGAGGTTCACGCCGTCGAACGAGATGATCTCGTCCCCGCTCTCGCTGAGGCGCGATGCGAGCACGGGATAGTCCTCGAGGGCGAGCAGGACGAAACGTGCGAGGAGCGCGGTCACCGACGGAGCCTTGCCTCCCGCCGGTGCCATCTGCGAACGCAGGTCCCACAGCGCGGTGGCATCGACGTCGACCCAGACGGTGGCCTCGGGGATCTCGGAACGACTGCGGGAGAGTTTCGCGCTCACGGCCTTGCGCAGTGGCGACATCCGCTCGCGGGAGCGCACGCCGAGACCGTCGACCGTCTCGGCGAGCGGGTGTCCGGGCGTGCCGCCGCCTGCGGTGGAGCCGTCATGGTGTGCAGCGGCAGCGTCCACGGCAGCGTCCACGGCAGTGTCCACGGCAGTGTCGACGGCGTTCTCGACGGCGGCCCGCAGCACGTCTGCGCGCGTCACGGCGCCGTCGGTGCCGGTCGCGGCGATCGAGTGCACGTCGAGACCGAGGTCCCGAGCGAGTCGGCGAACGAGCGGGGAGCGGACAGCGACAGGTCTGCGGTCGGCCGATCGCGACGGAGGAGGAGTCGCGGGGGTGCTCGGGGCGGAAGGGACCGCGGTCGGCATGGGGATCGATGCTGTCGCCGGTGCCCGAGACGCAGACACCGAGGCGGCTGACGGACGGCGTCGCCCCATGGCGGGACGCGCGGTGGTGCCGTAGCCGATGAGCACGTTCCCCGAACCCGCGCGCTCCTCTTCGCGGTAGGCCTCGTGCTCGGGCTGCGCCGGTCCGGCGGTGGGCGCGGCCGGAGACGGCAGGGAGTCCGCCACCTCGAGCACGGGGGCACCGACGTCGATCGTGTCGCCGGCGATGCCGTGCAACGCGGTGACGATGCCGGCGAACGGCGACGGCAGCTCGACGATGCTCTTCGCGGTCTCGACCTCGGCGATCGGCTGATCGGTCGTGATGGTGTCTCCCACCGACACGAGCCACTGCACGAGTCCGGCCTCGGTGAGGCCTTCGCCGAGGTCGGGCAGGAGGAACACCTGCGTGCCGGCATGCGGCTTCAGCGGGGTGCTCATGCGTCGTCCTCCCAGTGCAGCGTGTCGATCGCGTCGAGCACGCGATCGACGTCGGGCAGGTACCAGTGCTCGAGCTTCGGCGGGGCATACGGAGTGTCGAAGCCGGTCACCCGTCGCACGGGAGCTGCGAGGTACTCGAAGCAGCGCTCGAAGACGCGAGCCTGGATCTCGGATGCGACGCTCACGTATCCCGGGGCCTCGGCGATGACCACGGCGCGGCCGGTCGACTTCACGGCGGCCGTCACCGTCGCATCGTCGAACGGCGAGAGCGAGCGCACGTCGACGACCTGCACGCTGCGCCCCTCGGCGGCGGCGACGTCGGCGACGTCGAGCGCGAGCGGAACCGATGACCCGTATGCCAGGAGCGTCACGTCGGAACCCTCACGGGCGATTCGGGCCGTTCCGAGGTCGGCGGTGACCGAGGTGTCGACCTCCCCCTTGGCCCAGTAGAGCTTCTTCGGTTCGAGGAAGACCACAGGGTCGGGGGAGGCGATCGCCGCACGCAACAGCGAGTAGGCATCCTGCGGAGTGGACGGGCTGACGACCGTGAGGCCGGGCGTGTGCGCGTAGTAGGCCTCCGACGAGTCGCAGTGATGCTCCACCCCGCCGATGCCGCCGCCGAAGGGGATGCGGATCACCAACGGCATCCGCATGCCGCCCCGGGTGCGGTTGCCGAGTTTGGCGACGTGGCTGACGACCTGCTCGAAGGCGGGGAGGGCGAACGCATCGAACTGCATCTCGACCACGGGACGAAGGCCGTTCATGGCCATGCCGACAGCGGTGCCGACGATGCCGGATTCCGCGAGCGGGGTGTCGAAGCAGCGCTCTTCGCCGAACCGGGCGGTGAGACCGTCGGTGATGCGGAAGACACCGCCCAGCGCGCCCACGTCTTCGCCGAACACCACGACATCGGGATCGGACTCGATGGCATCGGCCAGGGCACGGTTCAACGCGGCGGCCATCGTCATCGTCGTCACCGTGGCGGCTTCGCTCTCGGTGCGGGTGTCGTCCTGTGCGATCGTCATCGGCGTGCTCCGTTCATCGCGGCTCCGGCTCCGGCTCCGGCTCCGGCATCGGTGAGACGCGACCGTTCGATCTCGCCGCGCAGCAGGTCCCACTGCTCGTCGAGCTGAGAGGATCGGGTCTCGGTCACGAAGCGGAACAGGTCTTCAGGGTCGAGAACGGTGTCGGTGTTCAGCGCGGTCCGCATCGCTGCGGCGATCTCCTCGGCTCCCGAAGCGAAGCGCTCCTCGGTCGCGGTGTCGAGCGCACCGGTGGCGGTCAGGTGCGCCCGAAGGCGCAGCAGCGGGTCACGGGCGATCCAGGCCTGCACCTCGTCGCGCTCCCGGTAGCGGGTGTCGTCGTCGGCGTTGGTGTGCGCCTGCATCCGATATGTGTGCGCCTCGACGAGGCTCGGCCCTCCGCCGGCGCGGGCGCGAGACATGGCCTCGTCGAGCACGGCGACCACGGCGGCGACGTCGTTGCCGTCGACCCGCTGCCCGGGCATCCCGTAGCCGATGGCCTTGTGGGCGAGCGAGGGGGCGGCCGTCTGGCGAGAGAGCGGGACCGAGATCGCGAACTCGTTGTTCTGCACGAAGAAGACCACGGGGACGTGGAACACCGCGGCGAAGTTCATGGCTTCGTGGAAGTCGCCCTCACTGGTGGCGCCGTCGCCGCAGAGCGCGAGGACGACCGTGTCCTCGCCCCGATGCTTCGCCGCCTGGGCGAAGCCGACGGCGTGCAGCAGCTGGGTGGCGAGCGGAGTGGCCTGCGGGGCGACGCGGTGGGCGCGCACGTCGTACCCCGAATGCCAGTCGCCCTTGAGGAGCACCATCGCATCGGCGGGGTCGACACCGCGCGCGATGACGGCGACCGAGTCGCGATAGGTGGGGAACAGCCAATCCGTGGCGCCGAGCGACATGGCGGCACCGACCTGGCAGGCTTCCTGCCCGTGCGACGACGGGTAGACGGCGAGGCGGCCCTGGCGCACGAGGGCTCCGGCCTGATCGTTGATGCGCCGGCCCTCGACGAGCCCGCGGTACGCCGCGAGCAGCGTGTCCGAATCGGGGAGCGCATACCGCTCGTCGGCGACGGCCGTTCCGTCTTCGTCGATCAGTTGCACCGCGGTGTCGCGCGGGAGCAGGTCGGTGTGCAGCATGCGTTCGCCCTCCTTGCCGAACTCGATGAGGACAGCATGCCTCTGGGGCGTCACTCATCCAAGATCTTTTGCGGAATCGTGGATGAAAGCTCGTCACATGAGGCATTCTTGAGCGAAGTGTCAGAAATTCTGCATCGAGGAAGGGGTCGCATGGTCGCTCTGGATGAGACGGATCGGGCAATCCTCGAGGAACTGCGTCAGGATGCGCGCGCGTCGATGACTGCGATCGCGGATGCCGTGCACATCTCGCGCGCCGGTGCGCACGCGAGGATCAAACGGCTCACCGACACAGGCGTCATCACGGGGTACACGGTGCGCACCGACCCTGTGCTGCTCGGGCACCACGCCAGTGCCTACGTGACTCTCGCGATCGAGCAGGCGACCTGGCAGGCGGTAAGCGAACGGCTGCGCTCGATACCCGAGATCGAGCACATGGCGCTGGTCGGTGGCGACTTCGACGTGATCCTGCTGGTGCGCGCGAACGACGCCCGCGATCTGCGTCGCATCGTGCTGGAGGACATCCAGGCGATCCCCTCGATCCGCTCGACGAGGACGACGCTGATCTTCGAGGACTATCCGCGGAACTGAACGAACGACGACACGACGACGATCCCGATGCACAGGACCCCGAATGCCGTTGCGAGAGCGGTGAGGGCGACGAGCAGCCCTCCGCCGGGCGCCGTGATCCGCGCCGAGCCCGGCGGCGTCGCGCCCGGAAGTGTCGAGTGCAGCCATGCGGTCATCCGCAGCTGACGTCGGCGTGCCGCGAACCAGAGGGCGCAGGCCGCCACGAGGCCGACAGCACCGGGGACGAACCCCCACGCGGTGAAGGCGGGCGGTAGCAGCAGAGGGAAGACGCGCAGCGACACCAGCGAGCCGATGGCGATCGCGAGGGCCGTGCGGCGCCAGGCGAGTTCGGTGCGCTCGGGTTGCAGGCCCGGATCGAAAGGCCCCTGTGCGTGTCGCCCCGGAGCATCCGGTCGTCCGGCATCCGACCTGCGAGCCGTCACCGCCAGAGCACCCCGGCCAGGACGAGCAGGCCGACGACCGTCACCACGATCGCGAGCACCACGGCAGAGAATGCTCCGGGCAGTGGGCGGGAGCGACGCATCGCACGTTCGGCGCGCATCCACTCCCACCAGGCCAGCGGTGCGACGGCAGTGCCGGTGACGATCAGCACCAGCGAGGCTGCGAGACGGAAGCCGGCGTGGAGGTCGAGGCCGAGCACCTCGAGGGCGACGCCACCGGCGATCAGCGCGAGCCCGGTGCGCGTCCAGGCGAGAAACGTCCGCTCGTTCGCGAGGGAGAAGCGCGGATCGGGCTCCTCACCGGTTTCGTAGACCGAGGCGGGGAAACGTCGCATCGCCTCATCGTAGCGGCGCGGGCAGATCGTGAAGGGTCGGCGGGAGGAGCGGGCGACGTCAGCCGATCGTGAGCTCGAACCCGTCGGCCGTGGGGGAGACAGCGACCTGGGAGAGGTCCGTGACCAGGACGGTCGGGTGGTGGACCGCGGCGTGCGTGCCCACGCCGACGACGCGCATTCCCGCAGCGAGGCCCGCCTGGATTCCCGCACCGGAGTCTTCGAACACGACACAATCCGCCGGAGCGATCCCGAGCAGTTCTGCCGCGCGGAGGAACCCTTCGGGGTCGGGCTTGGAGGCGGACACATCCTCGGCCGTGACCTTCTGTGCGGGAACGGTGAGGCCCGCGGCCCGCATCCGTGCGGTCATGAGTGCGACGTTCGCGGAGGTGACGATCGCGTGTGGGAAGGGCAGCAGCGCATCGAGCAGCGCACGTGCGCCGGGGATCTCGATCACTCCGTCGACGTCACCCGCCTCGTTCGCGAGCATGATGTCGTTCTCGTGGAGGTTGATCGCATGATCGCGCTCCGGAAGCATGATCGCCATGCTCTGATGGCCCTGTCGCCCGTGCACGGTGCGCAGCACCGTCTCCGGATCGATGCCGTGCGGCTCTGCCCATGCGAGCCACAGCCGTTCCACGACGGCGGTCGAGTCGACGAGGGTGCCGTCCATGTCGAGGAGGGCGGCGCGGGCGGCGATGGTCTGGGTCACCCGTCCAGGCTAGTCGCACACGCGACGAACGCCCGGGCGCGCAAGCCGGTGCGCGGCGTGCGCGGCTTCTAGGATGTGGACCGGGAAGGACGAGGATGAACGCACTCGCGAGCAGGGTGATGCAGGTGCTGCGTCAGGTGCGCGGCCCGGCGACGGCGGAGGCCGTCTTCGAGGCGACGGCGCTGATCGTCGGCGCCGGTTTCTTCGTCTCAGGATTCCTGATCGGACTCCCGGTCTTCTGGGGCCACGACCTGGCGATCAGCGGCAGCGGCTCGATCGGAGTCTTCGCGGCGTACGGGGGCGCGATCACCGCCGTCATCGCCTTCACCCTCGGGCGCGTCGCCGTGCGACCCGCGCAGCCCGACCCCCGCGCGGCGCGCGACGGTTTCAGCGTGCCGGGGGATCGGCTGCGGTGGTACGACCTCACCGCCATCGCCTTCGCGCATGCGGCCATCGCGTACCTCGGCTGGCTCGGCGTCGCCGAGCTCCTCGAGCGGAGCTTCACCGATGCCCCGGTGTTCCCGTTCCCCGGCGCCATCCTGGTGGCGGTCGCCTTCGCGCTGACCGGATACGTCTGTTTCCTCAGTGCCGTCGCCCTGACCCCGATGGTGCTGTCGCTGGTGCTCGCCGTCTTCCTCGTGGTCGGCGCATTCGCCAGCATGCTCGCCTCCAGCGACGTGCACTGGTGGCGCGACAACCTGTCAGCGCTCGGCATGAGCACCAACAGCGCATCGGTCGCGTTCAATGTGACGCTGGTCATCGCCGGGGTGATGATCACGACGATCTCCCGCTACGCGACCGCGGGGCTCCCGGCCGAGAGCCCGGAGGAACGGCGAGGACGCTTCATGGTGCGCGGCGGACTGATCCTGATGGGCATCTTCCTCGCGTGCGTCGGTATCTTCCCGGTGGACGAGTTCTTCCTCCTGCACAACACCGTCGCGACGGGTATGACCGTGGTGTTCGGGATCGTCGTGGTCGGCCTGCCGTGGTTCCTGCCGACCATCCCTCGTGTGTTCGTGGCCTTCGGGTGGATCTACGTGCTGGTGATCATCCTGCTCGCGGCCTTCTTCGCGGTCGGCTACTACAACCTCACCGCTGTCGAGCTGATCGCCGCCGTGCTGATCTTCAGCTGGATCATCGTGTTCCTCCGCACGGCGGGGTCGGTCACCGCACCGGCCGTCTCGGCCGATGCATCGACCGAGACGGGCTGACGAGACGGGCTGACGAGGCGGTCGCGCCGGGGCTAGTCCCAGATCGGATCGTCGGGGTCGGGGGAGTCCGTGCCGTCGGCGTCGGTCATGATGCGCGCTTCGGCGATCCACGACGTCAGAGAATCGTCGTGGAGCATATGAGGTCGTGGCGGGCCGAGAAGCTCGGGGATCGTCACGATGCTCAGCGGCTCGTCGCTCGCGAAGATGACGACGTTGCCCAGTGGCCCTTCATCATCCTCCGGTTCGGCGTCGAGGACGACGGCGACGTGGTCGAACACGGTGCGCAGGGTGGCCGCCTGTCGCCGTGAGTACTCGAACGGGTGCCCGTCGAGCAGGTTCACGGCCACGACGCCCGCCGCGGCGGAGCGTGCGGCGACGCGGCGGTAGAACTCCTGGCTGGCCACACGATGTCGGATGACCGCGGCATCCCACAGATCCACGACGGTGAACTGCGCATCCACCCAGTCGGTGTCGATCGCGGTGCTCTCCGCTGCAGCCGCGGCGACCGCGGGGACAGAGGACGAGGGCGCCGACGAGCGCTTCTCGTCGGGGAGATCCGCGTCTGCGACCGCTCGTGCATCGCCGAAGATGACGCGCAGATCGGTGCCGGAGGGCAGCGGCAGGGCGGCGACCACCGCGGTGTAGAGGGCGGGTTCGAACTCCACCGCGAGCTGCGGGGACCCGGCACGCGTGGCCGCGACGTAGCGAGCCAGCGTGAGTGCTCCGGCGCCCAGATGCACGGTGAACAGCGGGGCACCGGGCTCCGCCGCGGCGTCCATCGCTCTGGCGATGTGCTGGATGTAGGCGTATTCGAGCGCGGTGGGATCGGTCATCGAGACGACGGACTGCGGAATCCCATCGACGCTGAGCTCGAAGCGACCGGGTCGTCTCTTCGACTCCATCAGCTTCGCCTTGCGATTGTCGAGCATGAGCGAGAACACCCGGCGATTCCTTGGCACCCGTCGATCCTAGATCGGGCGACGTCCGTCGGAGGCAACCTTCCGGGCAACGGCCGGACGGTTCGTCGCACGCGGCTACCCTGGAAGGAACATGGCACATCTTCTCGGGGCTGAAGCCCTCCACCTCGAATATCCGACCAGGGTCGTCTTCGACTCCGTGACCCTCGGCATCGAGGAGGGCGACCGCATCGGCATAGTCGGCCGCAACGGCGACGGCAAGTCGAGCCTGCTCGGAATGCTGGCAGGCATCAAGGAACCGAACTCCGGACGCGTCACGGTGCGCGGAGGAACGCGGATCGGCGTGCTCGATCAGGCCGACAACCTGCCAGACGACCTCACCATCAGTGCGGCGGTCGTCGGCGACACCCCGGAGTACGAGTGGGCGGGCGATGCGCGGATCCGCGACGTCATCGAAGGGCTGCTCACCGACCTCCCGTGGGATGCCGAGATCGGTTCTCTCAGCGGTGGGCAGCGGCGTCGGGTGTCGCTCGCGAAGCTCCTCACCGGAGACTGGGACGTCATCGCCCTCGACGAGCCGACCAACCATCTCGACGTCGAAGCGATCACCTGGCTCGCCGGACACCTCAAGAAGCGCTGGTCGCCGAACTCGGGCGCCCTCATGGTCGTGACGCACGACCGATGGTTCCTCGATGAGATCAGCACCGAGACCTGGGAGGTGCACGACCGCATCGTCGAGCCCTTCGAGGGCGGCTACGCGGCGTACATCCTGCAGCGCGTCGAGCGCGACCGGATGGCGGCCGCCACCGAGGCGAAGCGTCAGAACCTCGCCAAGAAGGAGCTCGCGTGGCTCCGCCGTGGCGCTCCGGCCCGCACGGCCAAGCCGAAGTTCCGCATCGACGCGGCCAATGAGCTCATCGCCGACGTCCCCGAGATCCGCGACAAGGTGTCGCTGCAGTCGCTCGCCGTCTCGCGACTCGGGAAGGACGTGGTCGACCTGCTCGACGTCGGGGTGACCTACCCGACGGCGGACGGCGGCGAGAAGGTCGTGCTGCGCGACATCGAGTGGCGCATCGCACCGGGGGAGCGCACCGGGATCCTCGGTGTGAACGGCGCCGGCAAGTCGACGCTGCTCGGCCTCATCTCCGGCACCGTGGAGCCGACCGTCGGACGGGTCAAGCGCGGCACGACGGTGAAGGTGCAGACCCTCACACAGCGGCTCGACGAGCTCACCCAGCACTGGAACGACCCGGTGCGTGTGATCATCTCGGGCCTGCGCACCTCCTACACGATGGGGGCCGGCTCCAAGGCGCAGGACCTCACGCCCGGGCAGCTGCTCGAACGGCTCGGGTTCGACTCCGCCCAGCTCTCCACTCCGGTCAAGGATCTCTCGGGTGGACAGCAGCGTCGCCTGCAGCTGCTTCTCGTCCTGCTCGACCAGCCGAACGTGCTGATTCTCGACGAGCCGACCAACGACCTCGACACCGACATGCTCGCCGCGATCGAGGACCTTCTCGACTCCTGGTCGGGCACGCTCCTGGTCGTCAGCCACGACCGGTACTTCCTGGAGCGCGTCACCGACCAGCAGTACGCGATCCTCGACGGTCACCTGCGTCACCTCCCCGGCGGGGTCGACGAGTATCTGCGACTGCGTCACCTGCAGTCCTCCACCGGGTCGAAGCAGACCGCGACGGCCGCAGCGACGGCGACGGCCACAGCTGCCGCGAAGGGGCTCGACGGTGCGGCACTGCGCACGGCGCAGAAGGAGGTGTCCGCCCTCGAGCGACGCATCCAGAAGCTCACGCAGCAGGTGAACGCCGCCAAGACCGCGCTGGCGGACCACGACCAGTCCGACTATGCGGGTCTCGGCGACCGGATGAAGAAGATCAGCGACCAGCAGGCCGAGATCGAGGAGCTGGAGCTGCGCTGGTTCGAACTCACCGAGGAGATCGGCTGACGGAGGAATATCCTTCTCCCAACGCTGTTGGGAGGTAGGGATGGAAGGCCTCGAAGTAACTGTCCTGCTCGGACTCACGATTCTCGTCGGAACCCTGATCGCCCCGCGCGTGCGTCTCGCGCTGCCCCTCGTCCTCGTCATCTTCGGACTGCTGCTGGGCTTCGTGCCTCAGCTGCGCGAAGTGCAGCTGCCTCCCGAGACGGTGCTGCTGCTGTTCCTGCCGGTGATGCTCTTCTGGGAGAGCCTCACCACGTCTCTGCGGTCGATCCGCCGTGACTTCCGCTACATCCTGCCGATGAGCACAGTGCTGGTCGTCGCCTCGGCGTTCGCGGTCGCCGGTATCGGAGTGCTGTTCGGGATGCCGTGGGAGATCGCCCTCATCCTGGGTGCCGCGGTCGCGCCGCCGGATGCCACGGCCGTCGCCGCCCTCGGGCGTCTGCTGCCGCGCCGCATGTTCATGAAGCTCAAGGCCGAGAGCCTGACCAACGACGGCACGGCGCTGGTGCTTTACGCGATCGCGGTGTCGCTGGCGCTCGGCGGCCAGATCACCCCGCTGTCGGTCACGCTCGACGTGCTGGTCTCCTATGTCGGCGGCATCGCGGCCGGTGTCATCGTCGCGGCTCTCGGGTACCTGCTGCTGCGGCGCACGTCGTCGACGATCGTGATCAACGTCGCTCTGCTCCTGATCCCCTTCACGGCGTTCCTCGTCGCCGAGATGGTGCACGCCTCCGGTGTGCTGGCGGTCGTGGTCGGGGGTCTCATCGTCGCCTACGTGTCGCCGAGGGTCACGACGGCCTCTTCCCGGCGGCAGGCCGATGCGGCGTGGCCGTTCGGCGTCTTCCTGCTCAACGGCGCCCTGTTCGTCCTGATCGGGCTCGAGGTGCAGTACGTCGTGCATGAGATCTCCGCGGCGGCGATCGGTCGCCTGGTGCTCATCACGCTCGCCGTCTGGGCGACGCTGCTGGCCGTGCGCTACCTGTTCCAGCTGGTGAACGTGCTGTTCCAGCGTCAGGCCGGGCCGAGACCCGCACGCGGCGCCAGGGCACGGGCCAGAGTCGTCTCCACCGTCGCCGGTATGCGCGGCGCCGTCTCGCTCGCGATCGCGCTGTCTGTCCCCACGAGCATCACAGAGGGTGGGGCCATCAACGGACGCGATGAGATCGTGTTCGTGACCGCCGGCGTCATCCTGCTGAGTCTGCTCGTGCAGGGGCCGCTCCTGCCCGCGATCGTGCGGTGGGCGCGGTTCCCCGTCGACCACGTCGAGGACGAGGAATACGAACTCGCCGAGCGGGCGATCTCCGGGGCGGCGCTCGCCGCTCTCGACGACCTCGCGGCTGAGCACGGCGTGGGTCAGGAAGTCCTCGATCGCGTGCGGTCGGAGGGCTATCAGATGCTCGAGTTCGCGAACGCCCGGTCGTTGGCCCGCGAGCAGGCCCTCGTCGACGCGGAAGCCGATGCTCTCGACGAGATGCTCGGCGAGCCCGACCCCCTCGGTGCCGGAACCGCCGACATCGGAGACGACCCCACCACGGGAGGCGGAACCTCGCAGGCGACGGAGGGGGAGGGCACCGACGGCACGGTGCTGCAGATGATCGCGACCTCGACCGATGTCGACCTCGCGCAGCGCTCGCCGCTGATCCGGCATGAGGAGCACACGCGACTCAAGCTCGCCCTGATCGACCGCAAGCGTGAGGTCCTCCTCGGGCTGCGCGGCGCCGGCACGGTCGACGACATCGTCGTGCGCCGCATCTCCGCCCGACTCGACCTCGAGCAGGTGCGCCTGCAGGGGATCGAGGAGTACGACTGAACACCCGAGCGGACGACACCGCCGTCGGAGCGCATCGAGACGACGGCGCGCACCCGCCAGAACGATCCGCCTGAGAACGAGGAGACCGATGCCCACCATGATGAGAGCCATCATTCTCGATCGATTCGGCGACGAGGGGGAGCTGCGTGAACAGTCGGTTCCGATCCCCGCGGTCGGCGAAGGTGATGTACTCATCCGCATCGATGTCGCCGGCATCGGGTCATGGGATCGGGAGGAGCGCGAAGGCCACTACGAGGGAGCTTTCGGCGTGCCGTCGACCTTCCCCTACATCCTCGGGTGGGAAGGGGCGGGAACGGTCGAGGCGGTCGGCGCCGACGTGACGCGCTTCGCCCCGGGGGATCGGGTGTACGCCGCGTCGACCCCCGTCCCGCGAGGCGGGTTCTACGCCGAGTATGCGGTGGTCGACCAGGAGCATGTCGCCCCGGTGCCCGCGCGGCTGACCGACGAGCAGGCCGGAGTGCTCGCCTGGGACGCACTGACGGCCACGAGCGGACTCGACACGATCGATGCGCGCCCCGGAGACGCCGTGATGATCTTCGGCGCGAGCGGAGGGATCGGTCACCTCGCGGTGCAGCTCGCCAAACACCGTGGACTCCGGGTGTTCGCGGTCGCCTCAGGACAGGACGGCGTGTCGCTGGCCGGGGACCTCGGCGCCGATGTCGTCGTCGACGGGAGGCGGGACGACGTGATGGCGGCCATCGAGAGCTTCGCTCCGGAGGGCCTCGACGGCGCACTCGTCACCGCCGGAGGTCGGGCGGCCGAGGATGCGCTGCGCGGGGTGGCACCGTCGGGGCGCATCGCGTGGGCGCACGGTGTGAATCCGCCACCGTCGGCCGAGGTCGTCGAGCGTGTGTCGTTCTACGACGGCGACCGCAGCCGAGCGGCGCTGCAGCGTCTGAACGAGGTCATCGAGTCCAGTCTCATAGCCCCGCACGTGGCGCAGGTGTTCGACGCGGCCGAGGTCGCCCAGGCGCACCACGCGCTGCGAAGCCATTACGTGGGAAAGCTGGCGTTGCGCGCACCGCGCTCTTCGCGCCAGCTGTGACGCTGTGTGCCGCACGCTTCCGCGTGTGAGGTGAGAGAAGGGTCCGAGTGTGCGAACACTGCTCGGACCCTCCTCACCACGGGATCAGATACCGGACAGGTCGACCCAGTGCGTCAGCTTCAGCCACGCACTGCCCGTCCCCGAGAGCTGGTACTTCACCTCGGCCAGCACCCGTGGGGAGGTGAGAGAGTTCTGCGGTGGCTTGATCTGGAAGCCCCATCCGGTGTTGTAGCTATAGCTGTTCGCCGTCGGCGCCTTCTTGATGATCGACGGCACTCCACCGCCGCTGTAGATCTCCACCTTCCGCTCTTTGAGTCCGAACCCCGGGTCGGGCGTCCAGCTGCCCGTGACCTTCTCTGTCCGAATCTGATCGCCCTTCAAGGTGTACTGGATCGTGATCGACGACTTGACCGAACCGTTGTCGTGATTCCCGCCGACGGAGGACCGCGGGGCGATGATGCCCGGCTCAGTTGGAGCAGCTGATGATTCGGTCGAAGGGATCCGCGCCTCGATCGTGGCCGACGTGCCGTTCGTATCCACAGGGATCTGCTCCGACTGCTGATACACGATCGCTCCGGTCCTCACATCCGTGACGACGACTGTCGAGTTCGCGTACAGATGCTCCTCTGTCGCCGCGTGAGCGGCGGCGGGCAGCGAGAAGGACAGAAGTACCGCGGTGGCCGTGGCGAGTGCGACTTTCTTTCGTGTTTTCATGACGTCTCCGGTCGTTGGATCGGTGCCGGACGGCACCGACACTCTTTCGAGTGCGTCGAGCAGAACACACGGTGCGATTGCTGTCGCCGACTGTGTCCTGCTGTCGCCGACTGTTTCTCGCCGTCGCCGACTGTGTCGTTCGATGACGCACGGCCAGGGCACAGGCGTGCGCGGTCGATCCGAGTCGGGTGAAGACGGTCGACCTGTCGCTGTGACGCCGTGTGACACTCGATTCCGCGTGCGTCGCGCGGCCTGCCTAACGTATTCGAGTCCCCCAAGAGAGGAACTCCTTCACATGTCACGCCGTACCACTTCCATCCTGGCCGCGCTCGCCGCGGTCCCGCTCTTCGTCGCACT
This sequence comes from Microbacterium sp. TPU 3598, assembly GCF_002356155.1. NCBI lineage: Bacteria > Bacillati > Actinomycetota > Actinomycetes > Micrococcales > Microbacteriaceae > Microbacterium > Microbacterium sp. TPU 3598. Next base: position 1,189,196 of record NZ_AP017975.1, read on the forward strand.
CACCGGGTGCGCCACGGGGTCGTCCGATGCCGGATCCGGCAGTGAGGGATCGTCCGAGAACGAGGTCGTCAAGATCGGCGTCGTCGGCGAGAGCGATCCGCAGTGGCCCGCGTTCGTGGATGCGGCTGCGGCGGAAGGCATCACGGTCGAGCTCGTCGATTTCGGTTCGTACGAGCTTCCGAACCCTGCGTTGAGCGAGGGCGAGGTGGACCTCAACCAGTTCCAGCACATCGTGTATCTGGCTCAGTACAACGAGGCATCGGGCGATGATCTCGCGGCGATCGGATCGACGCAGATCTACCCGCTGGGTCTCTATTCGACGAAGTACGATTCCGTGAAGGACATCCCGGAAGGCGAGACCGTCGCTGTACCCGATGATGCTTCGAACCAGGCCAGGGCGCTGCTGGTGCTGCAGGCCGCCGGACTCGTCGATCTGAAGGACGGCGGCACCGCCTTCTCGGATCTCGCTGACGTCGATGAGAGCACGTCCAAGGTCAAGGTCACAGCGCTGGAAGCGGCCCTCACCCCTGAAGCCCTGCCCGATGTCGCAGCAGCCGTCATTAACAACGACTTCGTGGAGGACGCGGGGCTCTCGTTCGACGACGCGCTCTTCACCGACGACCCCGAGGACCCGAGTGCGCTCCAGTACGTGAACATCTTCGCGTCGCGCGCCGAAGACGTCGACAACGAGACCTACCTCAAGCTGGTCGAGATCTTCCAGACCGACAAGAACGTGCAGGAGGGCCTGGCGAAGTCGTCGGGCGGCACCGGCGTCACGTTGCAGACGCCGGCCGACGAGCTGGCCTCGCTGCTCAAGGACGTTCAGAAGGACGTCGCGGCGAACAGCTGATCAGGTCGACCTGAGAGAATCGGGCGACGCGCGAGCGTCGCCCGATTCGTCGTCTGCAGGTCGACCACGCCCTTCCTTTCCCCTTCAAGACCGGAGCACTCCATGCCCATCGTGTCCCTCGAGAACGTATCGAAGAGATACCCGTCCCCGGCTGGGGCTGACGAGCAGATCACGGCGGTCGACGGCGTCACGTTGCAGATCGATCAGGGAGATGTCTACGGCATCATCGGATACTCCGGCGCAGGCAAGTCGACGCTCGTGCGTCTCATCAATGCTCTGGAGCCTGCCTCCGAGGGGCGGATCACTGTCGATGGCGTGGAGATCACGGCTCTCGCGGAGCGCGAACTGCGCCGGGTGCGCAGTGGAATCGGAATGGTCTTCCAGCAGTTCAACCTCTTCTCGTCGAAGAGCGTGCGGGCGAACGTCGCGTATCCCCTCAAGCTGGCCGGGTGGTCGAAGCTCGACATCGAGGCGCGTGTCACCGAGCTGCTCAGCTTCGTGGGGTTGAGCGACAAGGCGCGCTCATACCCCGAACAGCTCTCCGGCGGTCAGAAGCAGCGTGTGGGCATCGCCAGAGCCCTCGCCACGAGGCCGGCCATCCTCCTCGCAGACGAGGCGACCAGCGCACTCGACCCGGAGACCACGCACGAGGTGCTGGCACTGCTCAAGAAGGTGAACGAGGAACAGGGCGTGACGATCGTCGTGATCACACATGAGATGGATGTCATCCAGACGATTGCGACGAAGGTCGCCGTCATGGACCGCGGTCGCGTCATCGAGCACGGCGACGTGTTCGAGGTCTTCTCCAACCCACAGCACGCCGCTTCGCAGCGGTTCGTCGGCACGGTCGTGAAGGGGGTGCCCTCTCCGTCTGAACGGGCGGTGCTCCGTGAACGTCACGATGGACGCCTCGTGACGTTCTCGTTCCGTGACGGCGGTCCGTCCCAGGCGCAGGTCTTTCTCCAGCTCGCCGACGCGGGACTGGAATTCGAGCTCGTGTTCGGGGGCATCAACGACATCCGCGGGCGTGCCTTCGGACACCTCACTCTCGCGATCCGCGGTGAGGACGGTGTCATCGAGCAGACGCTCGCGAGCATCGCCCCACATGTCGACGTGTCCGACATCGACAGCGAGGAGGTGCGCTGATGGATCGTCTCATCGAGCTGGGGCCCGAGTTCTGGACGGCTGCTGTCGAGACTCTCTACATGGTCTCTCTCACGCTGGTGCTGGGCGGCCTGCTGGGCGGTCTGATCGGCGTCGGTCTGTACCTCACCAGGCCGGGAGGGATGCTGCAGAATCGGGCGGTCTCCGCAGTCCTGAACCTCTTCATCAACTTCTTCCGCCCCATCCCGTTCGTGATCCTCATCACGGTGCTGATCCCGTTCTCGCGTTTCATCGTGGGCAGCGGCATCGGCACGAACGCCGCAATCGTGGCGCTCGTCGTGGCCTCGATGTTCGCGATCGGCCGCATCGTCGAACAGCATCTCGTCGGGGTCTCACCCGGAGTGATCGAAGCCGCACGCGCCATGGGGGCCGGCCCCTGGCGGACGCTCTTCACCGTCGTGATCCCGGAGGCCCTGGGGCCGCTCATCCTCGGGTACACGTTCGTCATCGTCGCCCTCATCGACATGACCGCGATGGCGGGTTACATCGGTGCAGGCGGTCTCGGAAACTTCGCACTGACCTACGGACGTCGCCAGTTCGAGCCCGTGGTGATGTGGGCGGCCGTGCTGCTCATCGTCGTCTTCGTGCACGTGGCGCAGACGCTCGGAACCCGCCTGGCCCGCAAGGTCATGCGCCGCTGACGGGGCTCTCGACCGGGTTCTCGTCGGCAGGCGCCTCCTGCAGGGTGCGACGAGTGGTGAACACCCGCTCCGTCCCGCTCAGCGGATCGATGAAGCGCAGTTCACGAGCGAGCAGCTGCAGCGGGCGGTCGAAGTCGTCGGGCAGGTCGTCGAGCAGCTCCGGGTAGAACCGGTCGTTCAGGATGCCGATGCCGAGGGCGGCCAGGTGCACGCGCAGCTGATGCATCTTGCCGCTGTGCGGGCGGAGCAGCGTATGCACCACGCGATCGTCGCTGCCGATCAGCGCGATCAGCGTCTCGGCGTTCGGCTCCCTGGCATCGTCGACCTGCACACGCACCTGGGCGCGGGGCTTCTCGATGTGGTTGCGGTAGACGAGTGGGAACGAGGGGAGCTCGCCGTGATCGGGGAGCGCCGACACCGCCTCGTACACCTTCTGCACCTGCCGCTTCTCGAACATCAGCTGGTAGGCGCCGCGGGTCGCCGGTCGTGTCGAGAACATCAGCAGGCCGGCGGTCGCGCGATCCAGCCGGTGGATCGGCGCCAGGTCGGGATTGTCGAGGAGGTTGCGCAGGCGCACCAGCGCCGAGTTCTGCAGGAACTTGCCGCCGGGAGTCGTGGGCAGGAAATGCGGCTTGTCGACGATCACGAGATGCTCGTCCTGGTGCAGGATCTCGATCTCGAACGGGATCCGCGTCTCCACGGCGGGTTCGCGGTAGTACCAGACGAATTCGACGCTGCCGAGCGGGGCGTCGCGAGGGACGGGGGAGCCGTCGGCCCGCACGATCTCGCCGCGGTCGAACCGCTGGAGAAGACGCTCGGGGTCGAGGTGGAAGAAGCGCTCGACCATGTAGGCGGCGACGGTGGGCCACGAGCCGGAGAGGGGCACGTGCAATCGTGTCGCTCCCACGCCGTCGCGCACGGGGAGGGGGGAGGGCATGCCCATCAGATGCGGCCGGTCACGAGTCGAAGCTCAGGCTCAGCTTGCGCAGCAGCCCCGCGAGGCGATCCCGATCCGAGCGCGAGAGGGCCTGCAGCAGGTCGGCCTCCACGTCGACGAGACGCGTGATGGCGGCATCCACGCGGATGCGCCCATCGTCGGTGAGCGTCACCAGCACGCTGCGCCCGTCGCCGGGGTCGGCCTCGCGGCGCACGAAGCGGCGGCCGACCAGACGGTCGATCCGGTTGGTCATCGTGCCGCTCGAGACCAGAGTCTGCTGCAGCAGCTGCTTGGGGGAGAGCTGGAACGGCGCCCCTGCTCGGCGCAGCGCCGAGAGCACATCCCACTCCCAGTGCTCCAGGTCGCTGCGGCGGAACACGTCGCGTCGGGCACGGTCGAGGTGGCGTGACAGTCGGTCCATCCGCGACAGCACCTCGAGCGGGGAGAAGTCGAGGTCGGGGCGCTGGGTGTTCCACGCGCCGACGATCCGGTCGACCTCATCCACCTCGCTCATCCGCCCATTATCGCGTGTGCGGCTCGGGATCAGGACGCCGCCGGCAGGTCGATCGTCATGAAGGTGCTGTGCGGGTCGAGGACGTAACCGCCGAAAGGGCCGCATTCGCGGAAGCCGGCGGCGGAGTAGAGGGCGCGCGCCGGGACGAAGAACTCGGCGCTCCCGGTCTCGAGCGAGACGCGGCTGATGCCGCGCGCGTCGGCATCCTCCAGGAGGAAGGCGAGCATGGTGCGTCCGAGCCCGCGCCCGCGCAGCGCGGGGTCGGTGCGCATCGACTTGATCTCCTCGTGCCCTTCCTCCACCGTCGCCAGGGCGCCGGTGGCGACAGGGCGGCCGTCGAGGTGCCCGGCGAACAGCCGCACTCCCGGGGCGAGCAGACGCTCGAACACCAGGGCATGACGGCTCTCCGGTGGAGCCGTGTGCTCCAACTCGGCGTGGTGGGCGATCAGGAACTCGGCGAGGGCGGGGTCTGCGGTCTCCACCCGTTCGATCACGATGCTCATGACGCCAGCATCCCAGAGCGGTGTTTCGGGTGGATGACGCACGGGGTGTCAGCAGAACCGGGGCTCGGGCATGGCAGACTTGATGCCGCGGCGCCCTCGTGGGCGGCGCGGTCCGCCGTGGTGTAATGGCAGCACGACAGCCTTTGGAGCTGTGAGGTCTAGGTTCGAGTCCTGGCGGCGGAGCATGACTGGGAACAATCTCGCCATCATCGTCCTCGCCGCAGGCCAGGGCACTCGCATGAAGTCGCGCCTGCCGAAGGTGCTGCATCCGATCAGCGGACGTCCACTGGTGGGGCACGTGCTCACCACCGCGGGGCGGCTGCAGGCCGCGCACGTCGAGGTTGTCGTCCGTCACGAGCGCGACCAGGTGGTCGCGGCGCTCGCGGTCGATTACCCCGATGCGGTCTTCGTCGACCAGGACGACATCCCCGGAACCGGTCGTGCGGTGCAGGTGGCCGTCGATGCCCTCCCCGCCGACTTCGACGGCGACGTGCTCGTGCTCTCTGGCGACTGCCCGCTGGCCGATGTCGACACCCTCTCCGCGTTCCTGGCGGAGCACCGCGCCTCCGGCGCACCGGCCACGCTGATGACGGCGCTGGTCGACGATCCGACCGGCTACGGACGCGTCGTCCGCGATGCCGACGGGGGAGTCGACCGAATCGTCGAGCAGAAGGACGCCACCGCCGAGGAGGCCGCCGTCCGCGAGATCAACGCCGGGATGTACGTGTTCCGTGCGGCGACGCTTCGGGCCTACCTTCCGCGGGTCGGCGTCGACAACGCCCAGGGCGAGATGTACCTGACCGACGTGCCCGGCCTGCTCCGCCGTGACGGCGACCGGGTGGCGGCATCCGTCGTCTCCGATATCTCGGTCACCTTCGGCGTCAACGACCGCGCCCAGCTGGCCGAGGTCGGGCGCCTGCTCAACCAGCGGATCGTGCGTCGCTGGCAGCTCGAGGGCGTGACCGTGATCGACCCCGCCACCACCTGGATCGACGACGACGCGAAGCTCGCACCCGACGTCACGATCCTCCCGAACACGCAGATCCTCCGCGCCACGGTGATCGCCTCCGGTGCCGTCATCGGTCCGGACACGACACTCGTGGACTGCGAGGTCGGGGAGGACGCGATCGTCCGCCGCACCGATGCCACGCTGGCCGTGATCGGTGCCGAGGCGACGGTCGGCCCGTTCTCGTTCCTCCGCCCCGGCACGATCCTCGGAGTCCGGGGCAAGATCGGCGCCTACGTCGAGACCAAGAACGCCGAGATCGGCGAGGGCAGCAAGGTTCCGCACCTCTCCTACGTGGGCGATGCGACGATCGGCCGCGGGGTGAACCTGGGCGCGAGCACCATCACGGCGAACTACGACGACGTGAACAAGCACCGCACCGAGATCGGTGACGAGGTGCACACCGGGTCGCACACGGTGCTCGTCGCGCCCGTTAGGCTGGGAGCCGGTGCGAAGACCGGTGCAGGCGCCGTCGTCCGCAAGGACGTCCCCGCCGGCGCGCTGGCCATGAGCGTCGCCCCCCAGCGCAACATCGAGGGCTGGGTCGAGAAGAACAGAGCAGGGACGGGCGCGGCGGATGCTGCGTCCCGCGAGAATTCGGCGGAATAGGCGGACATGGCGCGCAAGAAGAAGACGGTCGATCTGGATCGCGACAACGGCGTGGCCCCCGGGATCATCGCGAAGACCAAGAAGCGGCTCGTCGTCGCCGGTGGACGTTCGCATCCCGAACTCACCGCAGCGGTCGCCGAGGCCCTCGGCACGGAGATCGCACCGGTCGAGCACCGGACGTTCGCCTCGGGCGAGATCTACGCCCGCTTCGAGGTCTCGATCCGCGGTGTGGATCTCTTCCTGATCCAGACCTTCGGCGAGCCGGTCAACGAGTGGCTCATGGAGACGCTCATCATGATCGACGCCGCCAAGCGCGCGTCGGCCAAGCGCATCACCGTCGTCGCGCCGTACTATCCGTATTCGCGTCAGGACAAGAAGGGCCGCGGTCGTGAGCCGATCAGCGCCCGTCTCGTCGCCGACCTGCTGAAGACCGCGGGCGCCGACCGGGTCATGAGCGTCGATCTGCACGCCGCGCAGATCCAGGGCTTCTTCGACGGTCCCGTCGACCACCTGTTCGCCAAGCCCGTGCTCCTGGACTACTTCGAGCGCACGCTGTCGCCCGAAGACCGTGAGATCCTCACCGTCGTCTCGCCCGACATGGGCCGCGTGCGCGTCGCCGACACCTGGTCGGACAGCCTCGGTGCACCGCTGGCGATCATCCACAAGCGGCGCGACCCGAAGGTCGCGAACCAGGTCTCCGTGCACGAGATCGTCGGTGCCGTCGACGGCCGCACCTGTCTCCTCGTCGACGACATGATCGACACCGGTGGCACGATCGTCAAGGCCGCCCAGGCGCTCAAGGCGAACGGCGCCCACCGCGTCATCGTCGCAGCGACGCACGCGATCTTCAGCGACCCGGCGTCCGATCGGCTGCAGGACTCGTCCATCGACGAGGTCGTCATCACCGACACGATCCCGCTCACCGAGTCGCGTCGCTGGGACAAGCTGACCATCCTCCCGATCGCCCCGCTGCTGGCGCGCGCGATCCACGAGGTGTTCGAAGACGGCTCGGTGACGAGCATGTTCGGCGGCGACGCGTAACGCATCGTCACGGCACAGCCCGCGCATAGCCGGGGTGCTTACGGTCGAATGGCCGACGAGCGCGTCGGCCGACACCGAGCCGGGAGGACCACCATGATCCGCACGACCGTACCGACCTCTGTCCGCAAGGGAACCGCACTCCTCGGGATCGCGGGACTCTTCGTCCTCGCCGGATGCTCCGGAAACGCCGACGCCGAGGCGCCCGCCGACAACAGCAGCACCCCGGACGCCGGTTCCTCCTCGTCCTCCGGTGGCGACTCCACGGGAACCTACGCCGACGGCACCTACACCGCCGAGGGCTCGTACCAGACGCCCGAGACGGTGGAGCAGATCTCCGTCACCCTGACCCTCGCCGACGGCGTCGTGACCGATGTCGAGGTGACCGGCGACCCGCAGGCCCCAGAGAGCAAGCAGTACCAGGGGCAGTTCATCGACGGGATCGCCGAGCAGGTCGACGGCAAGGCTCTCGACGACCTGAACGTCAGCCGCGTCGCCGGCTCGTCGCTCACCAGCGGTGGGTTCAACAAGGCCGTCGAGGCGATCAAGGAGCAGGCCGCCGCCTAGGCGCCTGATCCACCATGGCCAGTTGGCGTTTCGAGGCCATCGGGACGCAGTGGGAGATCGAGACGACGGAACCCCTGCCGGAGTCGGCACGCGCCGCGGTGATGGCGGAGATCGACCGCTTCGACCGCGAGTGGTCCCGATTCCGTGCAGATTCGGAGGTCGTGCGCCTCGGACGTGAGGGGGGCGGCTTCGCCTCCGTCGATGCCCGGCCGATGCTCGACGCGTACCGTGGGCTCTCCGCCGCGACCGGAGGCGCCGTCAACCCGCTCGTCGCGGACAGCCTCGACGCGCTCGGGTACGACGCCGACTACTCCCTCGTGCCGGGTGAACCTGTGCGCGCCCCGGCGGCCTGGGAACAGGACGTGTCCTGGACGGATACCGATGTCACGGCCTCGGCGCCTGCCCTGATCGATGTCGGCGCGCTCGGCAAAGGGCGTCTCGTCGACCTCGTGGCGGCGGCGTTGGCCGCGGTGCCCGGAGACCTCGTGGTCGACGCCGGTGGTGACATCCGGGTCCGCGGCTCCGGTGTGCGCATCGGCCTCGAGCACCCGTACGATCCGACGAAGGCGATCGGGGTCGTCGATGTGCACGACCAGGCGCTGTGCGCCTCGGCGATCAACCGGAGGGCGTGGGGGAGCGGGCTGCATCATGTGCTGGATGCCCGCACCGGGATGCCCGTGCGCACGTGGGCCGCGACCTGGGCATGGGCGCCGGAGACGATGACGGCCGACGCCGTGGCGACGGCTCTCTTCTTCGACGGCGGTGTCGAGCTCGCAGCGATGTGGAACGTCGAGTGGGTGCGCATGAGCACCGACGGGCGCGTGCAGCGCTCGCCCGGATGCCCGGCCGAACTGTTCGTCACCGCGGGGCCGTCGCACCCCTCAGGTCGGAATTAGGGAAGAGTGGAGAAGTGATCACCTCATTCGCCGCCGCACGACAGCGGGTCCTCGCGGTGCTGGGATCGTTGTCGATGTACCGCCTCGTGCTGTTCGCGCTCGTCGCTCTCGCGGTCATCGCCTTCGTCCTGTCGCTCTTCGGCGTGATCGTCTCGCCGACCCCGCTCGAGCTCGTGGCCTCGTTCCTCGTGCTCGCGGTCGTCATCTCCGCCGTCGACGCGGTGGCGCAGCGCATCCTCCGGCTGCCCTGGCGCGTCGAATCGTCACTGGTGACCGCACTCATCCTCCTGTTCGTCCTCCGGCCGGGCATCGAGCCTGGCGCGCTCCTCGGCCTCGCCCTCGCCGGTGCCGTCGCGAGCGTCTCGAAGTATCTGATCGCATGGCGTGGGCGGCACATCTTCAACCCCGCCGCGTTCGGGGCGGCCGTGGTCTCGATCCTCGGCGCTTTCGGAGCGTTCGAGTGGCTGGGGACCTCGTCGTCGTGGTGGGTCGGCACGCCGGTGCTCACGATCCCCGTGGCGGTGCTGGGCCTCGCCGTGCTGTGGCGCACCGAGAAGATCCGGATCGTGCTGGTGTTCCTGCTCGTCGCCGTCGCCACGTCGGTCGTGCGTCAGATGGTGCAGGCCACAGAGTTCGACATCACGTTCGACATCGTGACCGCCCTGCAGTTCGCGGTGCTGCAGTCGCCTTTCCTGTTCCTCGGGGCGTTCATGCTCTCGGAGCCGCTGACCCTCCCGCCGCGCCGTCGGCAACAGCTCGTCGTGGCCGTCGTGGTGGGTCTGCTCGCGGGGTGGCCGATCTCGGTGGCCGGGCTGTTCACCCTCGGTCAGGAGCGTGCGCTGCTGATCGGCAACCTGGTGGCGTTCGCGTTCGCCCTGCGCGGTTCGGTGCGGCTCGTGCTCGAACGGCGTGAGTTCATCACCCCGACCGCGCAGGAGCTGACGTTCCGTGCCAAGGGGCGCGTGCGCTTCCTTCCGGGGCAGTACCTCGAGCTCGACGTTCCGCATCATCGCCCCGACGCCCGCGGAACCCGGCGGGAGTTCAGCATCGTGTCGGCACCCGCCGATCTTCCGACGTTGCGCATCGCGTACAAGAACGGCGACCAGAAGCATCCGTCGAGCTACAAGCGCGCTCTCGCCGCCGCAGAGCCGGGGGCGACCTTCGCGGTGACCGGCACCTGGGGGGATTTCATCCTTCCTCGCGGAGACCAGCCGGTGCTCATGGTCGCGGCCGGCATCGGAGTGACACCGTTCGTCTCGCAGCTGCGGCAGTTGCAGGCGACTGGTCAGCGCCGCGATGTGGTGCTCGTGTATGTCGCCTCCGACGCCTCCGAACTCGCCTTCCGCGATGAGCTCGCCGCGACGGGGGTGCCCACCGTGGTGTTCACGCGTGACGAGCCTGGCGACCTGCCCGCGCACTGGTCCTGGGCGCGAGGCGCACGTCTGGATGCGGAGACCCTGGAGCGCGCCGTCGCCGACCTGGCCATGCGTCATGCGTTCATCTCGGGCCCGCCGCGGCTCATCGCCGACCTCGCCCCTGCCCTGCAGAAGGCCCGCAGCCTCACCACCGACGCGTTCGCCGGATACTGAGCCGAGGGACCCGTCGGGTCAGGCCTCGGCGGTGTCGTCGTCGGCTGCCGCCGGGTTACGCGGGATGCGGACGGTGAAGGTCGTGTCACCGGGTTCGCTGGTGACGGTGATGAAGCCATGGTGCCCTTCGACGATGGCCTTCGCGATCGCGAGTCCGAGGCCCGTGCCGCCGGTCTGCCGGGCCCGCGAGCTGTCTCCACGGGCGAAACGGGCGAACAGCTCGTCACGGATGGCGGGGTCGATGCCCGGACCGTCGTCGTGCACGCGCAGCACGGCATCCTCACCCTCCTGCGCGACGCTCAGTGTCACGGTCGTGCCGGCTGGCGTGTGGGTGCGGGCGTTCGCGAGCAGGTTCGCGACGACCTGATGCATGCGTCCGGCGTCTCCCACGATCGTGACGGGTTCGTCGGGCACGTCGATGTTCCAGTGGTGGTCGGCCGCGGTCGGGCGTGCGTCCGAGAGGCCTTCGAGGGCCAGCTGGGTCAGGTCGACCGTGCCGTAGACGAGCTCCTGGCCTTCGTCGAGTCGGGCCAGCAGCAGCAGGTCCTCGACGAGGCGGGTCATCCGCAGCGACTGGGCCTGGATGCGCTCCAACGACGAGGTCGTGCCCTCGATGACCTCGGGACGCTCCGCCTGCGCGTTCGACTGACGCAGCGCGCGCAGCGACAATTCCGAGTATCCACGGATGGAGGCGAGCGGGGTGCGCAGTTCGTGGCTGGCGTCGGCGACGAAGCGCCGCATCCGCTCCTCGTTCTTCTGGCGGGAGGCGAGCGACGTGTTCACATGATCGAGCAGCTTGTTCAGGGAGGCGCCGACGATCCCGGTCTCGGTGCGCGGATCCGCCTCGGACGCCGGCACGCGCTCGGTGATCGTCACCTCGCCGCGATCGAGCTGCTGGTTGGCGACCCTGGTCGCGGTCATCGCGACAGCACGCAGCGGTCGCAGACTCACTCTGATCGTGATCGCAGTGGTCAGCGCCAGCAGGATGAGCCCGCCGATGGTCGCGAGGGCGATGACGGTGAGCAGTTGCGTGAGCTGGTTCTGGATCTCGTCACGGGGGAGTCCGGTGACAACCACGACGCCCGTGCTCGCAGGGTTTGCGACGACCCGGTAGGAACCGAGCCCCGCGAGCGAGACGGTCGCCGGCGTGCCGCTGCCCAGAGCGCTGATGAGTTCGTGCAGCTGATCCGCTGTGAGAGCCTGGGATGTTCCGCCGAGGTCGCCGTTCGAGTTGTCGAAGGCGATACCGGTTGCCCCGGTGACAGGACTCGCGACGGCGAACAGCAGGCCGGGAATCTGCGGGTTGCCGCCCTTGAGGATGTTGTCGACCGTGGCTCGTTCAGCCGGGACCTGTTGGACGAGCTGCTTCGTGATGCCCGCGGCATAGCTCTCGACCTTCTCGTCGAGCTGCCGCTCCAACGTGCTGCCCAGCGTCGCGCTGGTGATGACGGCGACGATGATGAGGATCAGCGAGACGAATCCGATCACGGCGGTCATCAGCCGTGTCTGCAGGCTCATCGGCCGTCTCATCACCGTCGCTGAGCTCACTGCGGAGCCTTGATCATGTAACCGACGCCCCGGACGGTGTGCAGCAGCGGTGTGCGGCCGGCATCGATCTTCTTGCGCAGGTAGGAGATGTACAGCTCGACGACCGACGACTTGCCGCCGAAGTCGTAGCTCCACACCCTGTCGAGGATCTGCGCCTTCGAAAGCACACGGCGTTCGTTGCGCATCAGATAGCGCAGCAACTCGAACTCGGTCGCGGTGAGCTCGATCTCGGTGCCGTCGCGCACGACCTCGTGGCTGTCCTCGTTCAGGGTGAGGTCGGCGACGCGCAGGATCGACTGCCCGTCGTCGGCCGTGGCGTGACCGGTGCGCCGGATGATCGCGCGCAGGCGGGCGATCACCTCTTCCAGGCTGAACGGCTTCGTGACATAGTCGTCGCCGCCCGCGGTGAGCCCGGCGACGCGATCGCCCACGGCGTCCTTCGCGGTGAGGAAGAGCACGGGGACGAGGTTGCCGGACTCGCGGAGCCGCTTGAGCACGGACATCCCGTCGAGATCGGGCATCATGATGTCGAGTACCAGCGCGTCGGGCTCGAACTCGCGCGCCACCTGGAGGGCTTCCATCCCGGACGAGGCCGTGCGCACCTCCCAACCCTCCATGCGCAGGGCCATGGCGAGGAGATCGGTGAGCATCTGCTCGTCGTCGACGGCGAGGATGCGCAGGGGGGAGCCGTCGGGGCGGCGCAGTTCGGGCAGGTCGCTGGTCATGTCCCTATTCTGCGGAATCTCCTATGCGATTTCTATGGAGAATGCTATGTGTTCTCTGAGAAATGCCGCGTCGGCGAGGAGATGACATGCTCACGCGATGCGCTCGTCGGGAAGCGCGAGGAAATCCATGCCGTCCTGCAGGGCGAGTCGGTCGGACAGGACGCCGACCGGTCCGTCGAGGTGACCGCCTGCGCGCACCCCGAGCCTCTTCGGGCCCGACAGCGCGTGATAGACCGCGAACTGCCCGCGCGGGTCCACCGCGGGGTCGAGCACCGCCGCGCTGACGTGCACGGGTATGCGCAGGCGCCGTGCGGCGGTCGCCGCATCGAAGTAGTCGAGCACCGGCCGCACCTCCGGGTGGTGACGGAGGTGCTGGCGAACGGCCTCTCCGCTCCCGGTGCAGTGCCGCGAGAGGCGCACATCGTGGTTCCCGAAGCTCGGCACGTCGAGAGCCGCACGGCGGAACCGGGCATCCCAGGGGAGCGCCAGGGCGCCGATGCCACCGCCGAAGCTGCCGCCGCTGAAGTCGAGAGCTGTCGCCGCCGACGGCGCCATCTCGAGGAGGACCGTCGCCGCCCGCCAGATGTCGGCTGCGCTGAACCGATGCGAGTACGTGTCGCGGTGTGCGATTCCGGCCAGCACGTGTTCGTCGGGCGAGGCGGGGAAGCGGCTGGCGGTGCCGACGTGCGTCCCGGGGGCGACGGGGAAGATCGCCGCGGTGCGGGCGGGCACCCGTTCGATGTCCGGTCCGGTCCGACCGCCGTATCCGTGTCCGACGACGAGGCCGCTGCGGACGTCGGCGGTGGCGTGCGGCAGCATCACGAAGGCGGTGGCGTCGTCCCCGGCCGAGGAGCGGAAGCGGATCTCCGTCACGCGATGCGTCGCGGTCGCGGGGTGCTCCAGTGCGACCTTCCACGCCACCGGTCCGACGCCGAACTCCTGGAATGTCGCCTGCCAGAAGTCGTCGAAGTCCTCGGGCTCGTCCGGCGATGCGAGCGGCGTGAGCAGGGCGCCCAGCGAGTACTCGGTCATCTCCTCGGGAGGGTTGTGGGTCACCGCGGGCGTCCTTTCGAGATGGTCTGCCTCGATGACGCTACCGGCGCCGACAGGGGGAGAAGCGCGCGTGATCGGCGAGGCGGATCCATTGACATGATCGCATATGAATTGCATTATGTGCATCATGGATTCAATAGATGGCAACGGAGCCGAAGACCATCCCCTGCTGTGGAGCCGCCGCTCCGTGCTGCGCATGCTCGTGATCGCCGGTGTGCTTCCTCCGGTGCTGGGCTCGCCCTACGGCTCGGCCCCCGCCGCCGCGACAGAACTCACGACGTCGGGAGGGGTCTACGCCGATGCCCTCCGTCGCCTGGACAAGCCGAACCTGGCATTCACCCAGGTCGCACAGCTGGTCGGGGACGACCACCGCATGACGTTCTTCCAGGCCACCTGGGACGGCGGGGCGACGATCGTGCGCGATCTCGAGGTCAAGCGCAACGACGGCTGGCTGGCGATCACCGATCCCGCCCACCGGTTCGACGAGCAGTGGCTGGTGCTGGAGGGGACGCTGCCGTCGGGGAGCGCGCCGGAGCTGTACGGACCGCTCACGCCCAGCTGGCTCGGATTCACCTCGTTCCAGGTGCTCGGGCCGCAGGCGATCGAGCTGACCACGAGCACCGACGATGTCGACCTGGTCGTGCGGTGGCGCCTGGAGGGCGCCCATCCTGAAGCGCACTACGTGGTGACGGCCAAGACCGCGGGGGACTACATCGTCGGCTATCAGAGCCAGGATGCGAAGTCGCTCGACGACCTCGACGAGGTGCTGTGCGGTTCGTACCAGCACGCGCTCTCGGTGCTCGACGGTTCCGCGCCCCTGGGAGCGTGGGAGCTCTTCGCTCCGATGGCGCTGACGCAGTATTCCGTGGGCGACGTCGCCGTCACCTCGGGTGTGTACCTGCCGTCGGAGGTGGCCGAGTTCGTGCACGAACGGCAGCTCATGTCGGATCGGCAGCCGTACGGCATGAGCCTGCGCAACGACAGCCTCGACATCGTGCCGTCCATGTACTCGCCGCAGCCCGGGCTGCGCACGGCCATGACGGTCGGACAGCAGCGCGGCTTCGCCTTCGGCATCGCCGCTCGAGCCGACACCCTGTACGGCACGTACACGCAACTGTGCCGGAACGAGTACGGCCTCACCGCGTATCGGCGCAATGTGTACGACCGATCGCTGACCGACGCGGTGCACGCGATGACCGCCCTGATCGCGGTCGAGCCGAGCGGCGACGATTCCGTCGACTACGTGCCTTCGTACTCGGGTTGGTGGAACCGCGCCAAGGGATTCGTCGACGTCGAGAACGAGGATGCGGTCCGCACGGCGGCCAGCGGAGTCGTGCTCGCCGCGCACTACCTGACCGGGACCGCCGACAGCACGCTCTACGACCGTCGTGCGCGTCCGCTCGTGGAGTACCAGCTCTCCCGCAAGGGCATCGGGCATACGCCGATGATCGGCAGCCCGGTGTACAACGACAAGACGCAGTACCGGATCGGGAAGATCCCCACCGATGCCGTGAACCTCGCGTCGCTCTACCAGCTCACGCACGGCCGCAACGCCGGCATCCAGCGGCTTGCGGTGCAGGCGACCAAGGCGGGCGTGGTCGGGCAGAGCAGGGCGCCGTTCTCGAACGCGCTGGCGACCTACCGCGTCACGGGGGATCCCGCCTATCTGGCGGAGGCGACGCTGATCGCCCGGAGGTATGCGCAGGAGCAGATCCTCACGCCGTATCGCAGCAACGGCCAACCGCCGGGAGGCTTCGCCTACAGCTTCTCGAAGTACTGGGTCGACCTTCTGGAGATGTTCGAGGCGACGGGCGAGACCGAGTTCCTCGACGGGGCATATCGCGAGGTGCAACGGTTCATCACGCAGACGGCGGTGCGCCCGGTTCCCGACACGAACGTCACGGTCCCGGTCGGAGCCGTCATCAAGCAGCAGTACGACTGGGAGTCGCGTTCGTCGCTCCCGTCCTACCCGACGACGAACGTTCCGACGGAGACGGTGCCGGCCTGGTACGTCTCGCCCTCCGGCCTGACGTTCGAGGCGCTGTCGTCGTTCAAGCTCGGCGTCAGCACCCTGACCAACCCGGGCGGCGGCTACGTGTTCAACCCGTGCTGGGCCGGAGCTCTGCTGCGGCTGGCGCATCACACCGGAGACGAGCTGCTCGCTGACATCGCGCACAACATGGTGATCGGACGGTTCACCACGTATCCCGGCTACTACGGGCGGCAGTTCCAGGTCGCGCACATGAAGCCCGACTTCGCGACGAGCGGTCCGGTGGGGATCACGGGGTACTACTTCCACCACGCGCCCGCCCAGCTCGGACTCGCGATGGACTACCTGATCAGTGAGAGCTTCTACCGCAGCGCCGGCGCGATCGAGTTCCCGCACGTGTTCGAGGCCGACTTCGCCTACTTCAAGTTCTTCGCCTACGGTCATGCGCCGGGAACGTTCTTCGGCGAGGACGGCGTGTGGCCGTACTTCCCCGAGGGGCTCATCGGGGTCGACAACCCTCTGGTCAACTGGATCGGCGGCGTCGGCAACGGTGCCCTGTACGTGAGCCTCACCAACTCCGCGGGCACCGCGCAGCAGGTGCTCGTCGACCTCTCCACCGATCTCACCGGCCTGCCCCGCAGCTCGTCGACCGCGGTCGAGGTGGTCGCCGCGAACGGCGCCCGCTCGACCTCGGCGGCCCAGAACGGTCGCGTCACCGTCACGGTGCCCGCGCGCGGACTGCTGGCCCTGGTGGTGCGGAACGTCACGGTGCAGCGGCCGGGGCTGCCGTTCGATGACGTCGTCGATCACGGGCGCGACAGCTTCCACGAGATCGACTCCGACCCCGCCACCGAGTACGGGGTCGCGCGCGGGATGCTTCTGGTGCGTCCCGACGGGCAGGGGTACGACGCCTACGTGCAGATCGACACCGAGCAACAGGCCACGCTGTCGTACCGCATCGGTGCGCAGGCGGTGCAGCAGGCTCCGCAGAAGGCGTACCCGTTCGAGTGGACGATCCCCGTCGACGACCTCACCAAGACGTTCCGGTACACGATCACCTCCGGGGGCACGACCACGCCCGAGGTCACCCTCCAGCTGCCGTCGCGGATCAGCGGGGCCAACCCCGGGCTGGCGGGCGATGTGATCGCGCAGGCGACCGGAACCGCCGGAGACCGGGTTCCCTTGATCATCGAAGTGCGCAATGCGACCGACGACCCCGTCACCGGCACCGTGGCTGTGACCCTGCCGTCTGGCTGGAGCCTCGACGGTGCCGTCCCGGCGATCTCCGTTCCCGCGCAGGGCTCCGCGCGGGTCGAGTCCGCGGCCGTCATCGCGACCGCAGCGGCGCTCGGCGAGGTCGAGGTGAAGGCGAAGCTGACGGTCACGGGCGAGGACCCCGTGACGCTGCGCCCCGCCGCGATCGAGGTGATCGACCGTCGCCGCCTGGTGTCGCTGACCTCCGACGTCGAGATCGTCAGCGGTCCCGGCGCGGTCGCGAAGCTGACGGCACTCGTCATCAACACCGGGGTCACCCCGCTGCAGGGCACGCTCGCGCTCTACGGCCTCACCGGGTGGAGCGTCGGGCAGCAGAGTGCGACGATCACGGTGCCGCCGAGGTCGGATCTGACCCACACCTGGACGGTGACGGCAGGGGCCGGTGTCGCGCCGGGATCGTCGACCCGATTCGAGGCGCGCCTGGACCAGACTCTGCGACGCGGAGTGCTCGTGCGCGTCGCCGATGAGGGCGTGATCGCACACACGCAGTCGCCGTGGCCGGGCTACCTGGAATCGGGCAACTGGTACCCCAGTGGACTCTCCGGCTGGAACGGCACGCGCACGCGCTACAGCGACTCCGACTCCGTGGGCAGCACCGTGACGTGGAACGTCGACCTTCCGCAGGCGGGGCTCTACCGCGTCTCGGTCTGGTACCCGACGAACCCCACGACCACGACCGCGGCCGCCTACGTCGTCGAGCATCAGAACGGCAGCTCCGAGGTGATCGTGGATCAGACCCAGGGCGCGGCAGCGTGGCGATCGCTGGGTTCGTTCCGCTACACGGCCGGTGCGACCGGAACAGTGCGGCTCGAGGTCCGCAACACCAGCATCCACCGCGTCAGCGCGGCGCAGTTCGTGCGCATCGGGGACTGACATGACGAAAGGGGTGGGCCGGTCGGAGAGATCCGGCCGGCCCACCCCTTCGTGGTGGGTGCGGAGGGGCGTCAGTGCCGCACGTACTCCTTGATCGCGTCCTCGTCGACGGTCACGCCGAGGCCGGGACCGGTCGGGACCAGGAACCCGCCGTCGGCACGCACCTCGAGCGGTGTCGTGAGCAGGCGGTTGGCGACCGGGAGCGTGAACGGCTGGTACTCGAACGCGAGGAGCGAGGCGGCGCTCGCCGCGACGTGCACACCGGCGGCCATCGCGATGCCGAAGGCCGCGGAGTGGTGAGGCGCGACCTGCACGTGGAACGCATCGGCGACAGCCGCGATCGCGAGGCCCTCGGTGATGCCCGTGCGGCCGATGTCGGGCTGCGTGAGGCCGACCGCGCGGCGGGTGAGCCAGTCGGTGAACTCGAAGCGGCTGCGCATCGCCTCGCCGACCGCGATCGGCGTGGCGAGCGCGGTCGCGAGGTCGCGGTGGCCCTCCACGTCTTCGGGAGCCAACGGCGCTTCGAAGAACCACGCCCTCCGGTCGTCGAGCTCCCGACCGAGGGCCCGCGCCTCGCCGAGCCGGTAGGTCCAGTGCGCGTCGAGCGCGACGTCGAGGTCGGGGTGCACACCCCGGACCGCGTCGTAGGTGGCGAGGTCGGTGCGGATGTCGACGCCGAGGTGCAGCTTGATGCGGCGCACGCCGCCCTCGACGAGCTCGGCCGCCTTCTCCGCCCGCTCGACGTCGTCGACACCGCGGATCCCGGAGACATAGGTCGGCAGCACTTCGTGGAAGCGTCCCCCGGCGAGCTCGGAGACCGAGAGGCCGGTCGCATGGCCCCAGAGATCCCACAGGGCGATGTCGACGGCTGCCATGGCGTCGGCCTGGTGGCCGGTGAGGTGCCCGCGCTCGCGCATCGACTCGGTCATGCGGTGCCAGAGCGAGCGCACCGAGCGTGGGTCCTCACCGAGGATGAGGGGGGTGAGCAGGTTGTCGACGATCGCCGCGGCGACGACGGGAGCGACCGGCGCCAGCGCCTCGCCCCAGCCCACGAGACCCTCGTCGGTCTCGATCTTCACCAGCAGGGTCTCGTAGCCGGGGGAGTAGAGGCTCCGCCACGGCGGGCGGATCACGTAGCCGCGGTGGTCGACTGCGGTGTCGCCGGCGTAGGAGTTGTTCGCCTCCTCCTTCGACAGGTAGAGGGGGAAGGTCTGGACGCGCGTGATTCTCACAGGGGTCTCCAAAGACATCGAGGGGCGAGCGGCCGGCGGCTGGTGCCGCGGTCAGGGATCAGGATCGGATCAGAGGGCCGCGTCGCGGCGGAGGAGTCAGAGCGCGGCGAAGGCCGACGCGGTGCGGGACGGGCTGTAGCCGAGAGCCACGGAGATCTCGTCGGCCGCTTCGATCAGCTGCAGCGCGAGTTCCTGGTGCGGGGCGTGCAGATCGAGCACCGAGAGGGGACCGCTCGCGGAGAGCCCGGCGACGATCTCACCCGCGCGGTTGCGGATGGGGGCGGCGATGCACGCGCGTCCGAAGGCGAGCTCCTCGATCTCGGTCGCATAGCCCCGGCTGCGGGTCTCGTCGAGGGCGAGCTGCATGGCTGCACGGTCGACGATCGTATGAGGGGTGAAGCGCTGAGGCGTCTGGGCGAAGTACTCGTCCACCTGCTCATCGGTCATGCCGGAGAGCAGGGCCTTGCCGAGGCCGGTGGCGTGCAGAGGGCCGGTGCGTCCGGCCATCGCGAAGGACTTGGGCGCGAGCGCGCCTTCGAAGTTGCAGAGGTAGGTGAAGGTGAAGCCGCTGAGCTCGGCGACGTTCACGCCGATCTCGATCTTGCGGGCGAGGTTCTGGGCGATCTGCCGCGACGCGCGGAAGATGGGGGAGCCGTTGAGGGCGATCGTGCCGAGCGCCACGGCTGCCGGTCCCAGGCGGTAGAGGCCGGTGCGGGCGTCCTGCACCACGAACTTCATGCGGTCGAGTGCCGACATCATGCGCGAGACGGTGGACTGGCCGAGCCCGGTGAGCGTGCAGAGCTCGGAGACCCTCAGCTCGCCGGACTCCTCGGTGAAGCATGCGAGCAACGACATCGCCCGTTCGACGGTCTGGGTGCCGCCCACCGATTCCGATGCCATGGTCACTCCTCCTCAGTACTGCCGCCGCGGATGCGACGCTGCGGCTGGTCGCCGCTGCCAGTCATCTTATGCAGTGAAATGGCTTCGAGCAACACAAATGTGGGTGTCTTATGCATTTTGTGGATTTCGCATCCGCATTGTGGTTAACTGGCCGCACGTCGACGTTGACGACTGTGACGACGACGCGCAGGGCCCCCGGGGGTCGTCTCTACTGGAAAGTGACTGCAATGCAACAAGCCATACTCGAGCGGCCCGCGGAGAGCGAGCAGAAGGCCGTCGAGCCACGCTCCGGGCGACGCTCTACGCTGGGCGCGAAGGATCGCACCTTCGGTTTCATGATCGCACTTCCTGCGGTCCTTCTGTTCCTCGTGATCGCGATCTTCCCCCTCGTGTCGAGCATCTTCACGAGCCTGTTCGATCAATCGCTCCTGCGTCCCGAGCGCACCTTCGTGGGTCTGGACAACTATGCGGCCGTGTGGGAGGAGTTCTTCGCCCGGCTCGGCACGACCCTCGTGTTCGCGTCGCTCTCCACGGTCTTCCCCCTCGTGCTCGGTGTGGCTCTCGCCCTGCTGCTGAACGCCCGCATGCGCGGACGCAACATCCTGCGCGGCGCTCTCATGCTGCCCTGGCTGCTCCCCGGCGTGGTCGTCTCCTTCCTCTGGGCGTGGATCTTCAACGACAGCTACGGCGTCGTCAACCACGTGCTCTCGGTCTTCGGCCTGCCGGAGGTCAGCATGCTCGGCACCCCGACCGGCGCGATGGCCGCCGTGGTCATCGCCAAGACCTGGCACTCGTTCCCGTGGATCATGGTCGTCGCCCTCGCGGTGCTCCAGACCCTCCCGAGCGAGCAGATCGAGGCGGCCACGATCGACGGTGCGACGCGTGCGCAGCGGTTCCGCCACATCTCGCTGCCGCACATCGCCGGCCCGGTCACCCTCGTCGCGGTGCTCGAGTTCATCTACAACTTCGGCAACTTCGACACGATCTTCGTCATGACCGGCGGCGGGCCCGGCAATTCGACCACGACGCTCGCGGTCAGCCTCTACGACCTGGCCTTCGGCAGCTACGAGCTCGGCAAGGCCTCGGCCATGGGCACACTCTGGCTCGTCCTGCTCGCGATCATCACGACCGGATACCTGTTCCTCAACCGACGGCTGGAGAAGTGATGCGCCGTAGTCGCGATGTGGGGGAGTCGATCATCCGCCCCCACCTGTCCATCCCGGGGCGCGTGCTGCTCCTGCTCCTCGCTCTGTTCGGCCTGCTGCCGGTGTACTGGCTCACGGCGACCGCGTTCACGAAGAAGGAGGACGTCTTCTCCCTGGACCGTCCGTTCTTCCCGGTCGACCCGACTTTCGAGAACTTCGTCGGCTTCTTCCAGAACGACCTGCTGCTGAAGAACCTCATGAACAGCATCATCGTCTCCACCGGAACCGCCCTGCTCGCGGTCCTGGTCGGCGGCCTGATGGCGTACTCGCTGTCGAAGTTCCGCTACCGCGGCCGGAACGCCGTCATGTTCATGTTCCTCATCGGCCAGCTGATCCCCGGCGCCCTTCTGCTCATCTCGCTGTACCTGATGCTGAGCTCGGCCGGGCTGCTGTACACCTACGCTGCGCTGATCATCTCGTTCACGACGTTCACACTGCCGCTCGCGGTGTTCCTGTTGAAGGGCATCATCGACGCCCTCCCCGACGACATCATCGAGGCGGCGAAGGTCGATGGCCTGTCGCGCACGGGCACGATGTTCCGCATCGTGTTCCCGCTCGTGGTCCCCGGTCTCATCACCGCGGGCATGTTCGCGTTCATGCGCGGCTGGAGCGATCTGCTCTTCGCCCTCACGCTCGCCGGACCCGACAAGCAGACCCTGCCCGCCGGACTCACCCAGGCGTTCATCCGCGAGGGCACGGCCGACTGGCCGGCACTCATGGCGGCGTCCCTCATCACCTCCCTCCCGCTCGTCATCATCTTCATCCTCCTGCAGCGCTACTTCGTCTCCGGCCTCGCCGCCGGAGCGGTCAAGGGCTAGCGATGCACCGCAGAACAGCTCGTCCCCCTCATCCCGAAGGAGCAGTCTCATGAACATCTCGAACTCGCAGCTGAGCCGCCGAGCCTTCCTCGGAGGCGGCACGGTCCTCGCCGCGTTCGGCGCTCTCGCGCTCGCCGGCTGTGCCACTCCCGCCGCCCCCGGCACCGGTGCCGGAGCCACGGCCGCCGGGGCCACGAAGGCCAAGACCATCAACTTCTACGGCAACTCGCTCGGCGAGGAGGCCCTGAAGTCGGCATGGCAGGGCATCCTCGACGGATTCTCGAAGCAGGAGGGCGTCAAGGTCGCCCCCGTGATCTACCCGTACGATCAGGCGGCCACCCAGCTGGCGCTGACCGGACGCTCCGGCAACCTCATGGGCGTCGGACAGTCGGGCGGGTGGCAGGTGCTCACCCCCATGAACGTGCTCGCCGACCTCTCCGACCTCGCGAAGGGGCTCGGCATCCCGCAGGGTGTGCTCGACTCGTACACGATGGACGGCAAGCTGCTCGTGCTGCCCCTGACGGCCGCCGGCATCGGCATCATCACCAACGGAGAGATCGCGAAGAGCGTCGGC
Source organism: Microbacterium sp. TPU 3598 (assembly GCF_002356155.1). NCBI lineage: Bacteria > Bacillati > Actinomycetota > Actinomycetes > Micrococcales > Microbacteriaceae > Microbacterium > Microbacterium sp. TPU 3598. The sequence continues at coordinate 1,211,703 of NZ_AP017975.1, forward strand.
ATCAAGTCGGGCATGACCGTGGAGCAGTTCGCCACGGCGCTCGAGAAGATCAAGAAGCAGGACTCCTCGTTGATCCCGTACGCCGCCGTCACCAAGAACCCCGACCTCAAGGACGCCGTCCCGTGGATGTGGGGCTTCGGCAGCGACGTCGTCACCGACGATCTGAAGTGCACCCTGGGCGACGCCGAGAGCGTCAAGGCCGTCACCTGGTACAAGTCCCTGCAGGACGCAGGGCTGACACAGACGAACGTGGCGCGCAGCGATGCCCGTATCCTGTTCGCGAGCGGACGGGCGGCCCTGTACGACGACGCCCCGCTCGCATCGACCTTCGTCAAGACGAACGGTGCCGCCCAGAACATCATCGACAACATCGGCGCGATCTCGCGTCCGACCGCCGGGGGCAAGGACTCCTTCAACCGGGCCTGGGGCAGCGGTGTCTTCGCGACGGCGGGCGAGGGAGAGCTCACGAGCCGTGACTTCATCCTCTACGCCGCGACCAATGTCGAAGCGGCGACCGCGCTGTACGAGAACTCCGCGGTGGCACCTGCCGCCAAGAGCGTCGCCGACAAGATCCCGGCCCTCGCGGCAGACAAGTTCCAGGGCGCGTTCCGCACCGAGGTCTCCGAGCACGCCCGTGGCGCCGCCTGGGACCGCGTCGCGGTCACCGCGCAGATCGATGCGGCCATCGGAGCGGGGGTCGCGACGATCCTCGCCGGTCAGGTCGAGGTGCAGGCCGGCCTCAACGCGCTGAAGAAGGAAGTGCAGGGTCTGCTCGACGCGAACGCCTGAGCGGATCGCAGAGTCAGAAGGCCGCGTCCCGATGGGGACGCGGCCTTCTTCGTGGGAACGAGCGGCTCAGAGCCAGCGTTCCCGCAGCACCGGCTTCAGCCAGGCGGCGGGCGAGGAGATCGACAGACCGCCGTCGACGGCGATCGAGGTGCCGGTGACGAAGGATGCGGCGTCGGAGGCGAGGAACGCCACGACCGAAGCCACCTCCTCCGGGCGCCCGATGCGCCCGAGCGGGTAGCCCTCGCTCTCTCCGGTGTCGACGGCCGAGATGCTGCCAGGCTGCACGGCGTTGACGCGGATGCCGCGGGGGCCGTAGTCGAGGGCGAGCTGGCGGATGAGGCCGTCCACACCGGCCTTCGCGGCCGCATAGGCCGGGAGGGCAGGAGCCGCGAGGGACGAGTTGACCGAGGTCACCGCGACGATCGACGACCCCGATGCGAGGCGGGGGAGAGCGGCTCGTGCCACGAAGAACGCCGAGTCGAGCGTGGCGCCGAGCGCGCCGCGCCAGTCTTCGTCGCTCGTGGCCTCCGCGCGGGCGATCGGCATGCGGCCGGCCGCGAGCACGACGACGTCGAGTCGGCCGAGCGCCTGCTCCGCATCCGCGACGGCGCGGTCGGCGGCCTCCGGTCGGCTGCAGTCCGCGACGAGGTACCGCTCGAAGACGGGATCGTCGGAGTCTTCGAGCCCCACCCCGACGACGGCGTCTCCACCGTCGACGAAGGCGCGGGCGATCGCGAGACCGATGTCGGAACTGCCGCCGATCAGCAGCACGCCGCGGCGGGTCACACGCGCACCGTGGTGGGGATGGGCGGAAGGGCGAGCTCGTCGATGACCAGCTTGACCGATGCACGGCTGCCGGCGTCCAGGCGCGAAGCCGGATAGCGCACCGTCGCGTGGTCGATCACGCCGCGCGCGACGAGGACCTCCTTGTGCACCGCCCACGCGATGCCGCCCTGCAGACCGATCAGCACGAGAGGGAGCATACGACGGAACTCGGCACGGGCTTCGTCGACGCGCCCCTCCGTGAACTGCGCGAGCACCGGACCGAGGAGGTCGGGGAACTCGCAGGCCGGCATCGTGCCGACGGCGCCCCTGGCATACTCCTCCAGGCAGAATTGCGCATTCTGTCCACCGAGCACCGCGAAGTTCGGATCGTCGATCGCCGAGACGACCGCGCCGACCTTGGGCGCGGTCGGCGGGGCTTCGACCTTGACGGAGTCGACGCCCTCGAGGCGGGCGATCTCGGCGATCAGCGCAGGGGCCATCACGACGCCGGTGACGCCGGGGGCATCCTGCACCATGACCGAGAGGGAGGTGGCGTCGGCGACATCTCCGTAGAAGTCGACGAGCGTCCCGGCGGGCGGCTTCACCATGAACGGAGGAAGCACCATGAGGGCATCAGCGCCCCCTTCCTCCGCGAGGAGGGCCTGCTCGATCGAGGTCGCCGTGGACGTGCCGTTGACGCCGGCGATCACGGGCACCCGGCCCTCGACCACACGGACGACATCGTCCAGGATCGTGCGGCGCTCCTCGGTGGTGAGCGCGAAGCCCTCGCTCGCCATTCCGAAGACGGCGACGCCGTCGACTCCGGACGCGAGCTGGAACTCGACCAGTCGGCGCAGGCTCTCGCGGTCGAGGGCACCCGACTCGTCGAAAGGTGTCGCCAGGATGGGCATCAAGCCGTGGAGTGTCGGAGCCATCAGCTGTTTCCCCGCTTCATCATCGTGTATCCACATTTCTCGCAAGTGTTATGCATATTGTGAGATAGTCTGCCACATAACGGTTATGACCTACCAGAGAAGGATGACCCGGATGTCGCACCCTCAGGCCGCCCGCACCGTCGAGATCCTCTCCGACGCCCGCTACGTCCAGGCCGAATCTCCACGCTGGGATGCCCGTGACGGCAGCCTCCTCTGGATCGACATGGCGACGGGTTCGCTGCACCGCGGACGCATCGAGGGCATCACGGTCGTTCCCGAGGCCGCGGTCGTCGTCGGCGCGCAGATCGGTGCCCCGATCCCGCTCGCGCAGCCGGGCACAGGGTGGCTGGTCGGCGTCGACCGCCGCGTCGTCCACGTGAGCGACGATGGCGTCGTCTCGCCGATCACCGACGACATCGCGGGACCCGGCGACTACATGAACGATGGCGGGGGCGATCCGTCCGGGCGCTTTTGGGTGGGGAGCCAGGCCATGCCCCGCGACCCGCACTGCACACTGTGGAGCCTCGGTCCCGACGGGGAGCCCGTCGCGCGCCTCGGCGGCATCACCGTGTCGAACGGCCTCGCCTTCGACCGCACCGGTGCCACGCTCTACTACATCGACACGCTCCCGCATCGCCGCATCGAGGCGTTCGATGTGGCGCCGGACGGAGAGCTCTCGAACCGCCGCACGGTGTGCCGGGTCGAAGGAGGCAACCCCGACGGCATGACGATCGACCTCGACGGTATGCTCTGGGTCGCGGTCTGGGATGCGTCCGAGGTGCGCCGCTACTCGCCGGCCGGGGAGCTCCTGGAGACGATCGTCCTTCCGGCGAAGCGGCCGACAGCCGTGGCTCTGGTCGACCGGCTGCTGGTGATCACCACCGCGAGCATCGGACTGACCGATCCCGCCGACGCCGACGGGGCACTGCTCGGCGTGGAGGTGGAGGTCGGCGGCGCACCCGCGTTCCCCTGGCGAGGCGCGGTGCCGGCGACGACGGCGGCCGGTTCGATCGAGGAGGGGGCCTCGTGAGCACCGTGGACAACGCGCAGCTGCAGGAACGCCTGCGCCGCACCCGACTCGTCGCGATCCTGCGGGGGACGGATGTCGACGCCACGGTCGGCGCGGCGCGGACGCTGCTCGCGGCGGGCGTGCTCACCCTCGAGATCGCACTCACCCTGCCTGACGCGGAGGAGGCGATCGCCCAGGTCGTGCAGGACGCGCCGAACGGAGCGCTGATCGGCGCCGGTACCGTGCTCGATGAGGCGGATGTCGAACGCGCCGTCGCCGCCGGAGCGCAGTTCATGGTGACGCCCACCCTCAGTGCATCCGTCCCGTATGCGGTCAGTCAGGGCATCGGCGTGCTCCCGGGCGTGTACACGCCCACCGAGATCCAGCGCGGCCACGACCTCGGCAGTGCAGCGGTGAAGCTGTTCCCCGCATCGGCGCTCGGGTCTGGTTTCATCCGCGCCGTCCGCGATCCTTTCCCGCAGGCGCGGATCATCCCCGTGGGAGGGGTGCGCGTCGACACTGTCGCCGAGTACCTCGCCGCCGGGGCGTTCGGCATCGGGGTGGGCGGGCCTCTCGTCGGCGATGCGGCGAGTCCCGGCGGCGATCTCGACGCGCTCGCCGTCCGCGCCGGGGCATTCATGCAGGCCGTGCGCGCGGGGTGACCGGCGCACTCCATAGGTTCCTCATCATCGGCCCCTCGATCTCGCATATGCGCGATTCCTAACGTCGATCTCGCCCCGCGATGGCCGCGGCGGAAGGAGAGAGATGTACGGAACGTATCTGCGGCGCGAACTCGCCGGCCGCAAGAAGCAGACGATGATCGTCGCGATCGGGTTGGCGATCGCGATCGCCCTCGTGATCGTGGTCAACGCCCTCACGGCGGGAGTGCGGGACGCGCAGGCGCAGGCCCTCGCCTCCGTCTACGGCGTCGGCACCGATCTCACCGTGACGGGCGAGCCCGCCGAACCCGGCCAAGGCGAAGGGCCGCGCTTCGACTTCGACGCGGATGCAGGTCAGAGCGACGGCGAGACCACCACGCTCGCGCAGTCCACGCTGCGGACCGATTTCCTGCGCGGCACGCTCGACTCATCGGTGCTCGACACCGTCACCGCCACGGACGGGGTCGCCGCGGCATCCGGGGCGCTCAGCCTCACGAACGCCACCTTCTCCGGTGAGGTGCCCAGCGGTGGATTCGCTCCGCAGGACGGCGAGCAGCCGGCCGCGCCCGAGGAGGGGCAGACCGCACCGGACGCCGGACAGGGCGGCGGAGGAGGATCCTTCGGAGTCGACTCCTTCTCCGTGCTCGGCATCGACCCCGCAGCGACCTCGGTCGGTCCGCTCGCGTCGGCCGAGGTGACGGACGGACGCGGGTTCGACGCCGATGATGCCGAGGCGCTCGTCGCCCTCGTCGACAACACCTACGCGGGTACCAATGAGATCGCGGTGGGAGACACGATCGATGTCGCCGGCTCCGATGTGGAGGTCGTCGGCATCCTCGGTTCGACCTCGGACAGCGCGGATACGGCCGCGAACGTCTATCTGCCGCTGCGCACCGCGCAGACGCTCGCCGGAGTGGACGACGTCATCTCCACCGTCTACGTGCAGGCGGATTCGGCCGATTCGATCGAGGCCGTGCAGTCCGCATTGGCCGACGCGCTCCCCGATGCGACCGTCACCTCGCAGTCCGAGCTCGCCGCAACCGTCTCCGGTTCGCTCTCCAGCGCGACCGCACTGATCACGAACCTCGGCACCTGGCTCTCGATCATCGTGCTCGCCGTCGCCGTGCTGCTCTCGGTGCTGCTCACCCTGTCGGGCGTCGGGCGTCGCACCAGGGAGTTCGGAACGCTCAAGGCGATCGGCTGGTCGAACGGCAGGGTCGTCCGTCAGGTCGCCGGAGAGTCCATGGTGCAGGGGCTGATCGGGGGAGCGGTCGGCCTCGTCCTGGGTATCGCCGGCATCGTGCTGATCAACGTCCTGAGGCCCACGGTCGCTGCGAGCGGTGCGAGCCAGGGCGCGGGTCCCGGTGCCATCGGCGGGGGCATGGGCGGGGGACCGACCGGAGGTGGAGGGATGCTCCAGACCGCCGCGGCGGATGTCGTGCTCCAGGCGCCGTTCACCCCCGGGGTGCTGGTCGCCGCCGTCGGTCTCGCGGTGCTCGGCGGACTCGTCGCCGGAGCGTTCGGCGGCTGGCGCGCCGCGCGTCTCAGCCCGGCGGAAGCCCTGCGGTCGGTCGCATGATCACCGCACGCGCGGGCGACGTCCGGCACGACCCGCCACCCCCGATCCGAACAACCCGGAAGCCGACGACCCACGAGCAGGAGACGCACATGACCATCGCAGACCTCGAGCAGACGGCGCCCCGAGGCGGGCACGAGCAGCCGATCTACCGCGTCACGGGCGTGACCCGGACGTACACGCAGAAGGGGCGCATCGTGAAAGCGCTGACCGGTGTGGACCTCGACATCATGCCCGGCGAGTTCGTCACGATCCAGGGCCCCACCGGCGGCGGCAAGTCCACGCTCCTGCAACTGCTCGGTGCGCTCGACACGCCGACGACGGGTTCCCTCCTGCTCGACGGCCGCGAACTCGCGTCGGCCTCGGCGAAGGAACTCGGACGCCTCAGGGCGGAGGAGCTCGGATTCGTGTTCCAGGGGTTCAACCTGATCCCTACGCTCACGGCCACGGAGAACGTCGACATGGCGCTCGAGCCCCTCGATCTCGACAAGGGAGAGCGGCGCATGAGGGTCGCTGAGGCTCTCGCCCACGTCGGTCTCGACGACAGAGGCGACCATCGGCCCGCTGAGCTCTCCGGAGGTCAGCAGCAACGCGTCGCGATCGCGCGCGCCCTCGTCAAGAGGCCGCGGGTGCTCCTGGCCGACGAGCCGACGGGCAACCTCGATGAGAGCATGCGCGACGAGATCCTGACGCTTCTCGAATCGCTGTGCGCCGAGGGGATCACGATCATCGTGGTGACGCACGACTCGGCGGTGGCGCGACGCGCGACACGGCGTCTGCGCCTCACGAAGGGTGTCGTCCAGGACATCACGAGGTAGGCGGTGGGATGGCACCACCATGGTGCACGAAGGGCCGGGTACCGCGCGGTATCCGGCCCTTCGACGACGGGACGTCAGTGCGTGTCTTCCGCCTCGATCTCGGTGCGGTCGCCCGACCACAGCGTGTGGAACGTGCCCGGCTTGTCGATGCGCTTGTAGGTGTGCGCACCGAAGAAGTCGCGCTGTCCCTGCACGAGCGCGGCGGGGAGGCGGTCGGCGCGGATGCCGTCGTAGTACGACAGCGACGACGAGAACGCCGGAGCCGGGATGCCCGCCTGGGCCGCGGTCACGACGACGCGACGCCACGATGCCTGGCCACGCGTGAGCGCCTCGGCGAAGTACGGTGCGGTCATCAGCACGGGCAGGTCGGGGGTCGCCGCGTAGGCGTCGGCGATCCGGTTGAGGAACTGGGCGCGGATGATGCAACCGCCGCGCCAGATCTTCGAGATCGCGCCGAGGTCGATGTTCCAGCCGTACTCGGCCGCCCCCGCCCGGATCTCGTCGAAGCCCTGCGAGTAGGCCACGATCTTGGAGGCGTAGAGCGCCAGGCGCACATCCTCGATGAACTGCTCGGTGTCCTCGGTCGAGACCGTGAACTCCTCGTCGGGGCCGGGGAGGCCGCCGGCGACGGCGCGCTGCTCGGGGTGCGACGAGAGCGAGCGGGCGAAGGTCGCCTCGGCGATGCCGGAGACGGGGACACCGAGTGAGAGCGCGGTCTGCACGGTCCAGGCTCCGGTGCCCTTGGCGCCGGCCTGGTCGAGGATCACGTCGACGAGCGGCTTGCCGGTCTCGGCGTCGATCTGGCGGAGCACCTCTGCGGTGATCTCGATCAGGTACGACTCGAGCTCGCCCTTGTTCCACTCGGCGAAGATCTCGGCGATCTCGGCCGGCGACTTGCCCGTGCCACGGCGGATGAGGTCGTAGGCCTCGGCGATGAGCTGCATGTCGGCGTACTCGATGCCGTTGTGCACCATCTTGACGAAGTGCCCGGCGCCGTCGTGGCCGACGTGCGTGACGCACGGCTCGCCCTCGGCGATCGCGGCGATCGACTTCAGGATCGGTCCGAGCGTGACCCACGACTCGTCAGAGCCGCCGGGCATGATGGAGGGGCCGGTGAGGGCACCCTCCTCGCCGCCGGAGATGCCGGCGCCGACGAAGTTGATGCCGGTCTCGCGGACCGCCTTCTCGCGACGGATGGTGTCGGGGAAGTACGCGTTGCCGCCGTCGACGATGATGTCGCCCGGCTCGAACACCTCGACCAGCGCGTCGATCACCGCATCGGTCGGGCCGCCGGCCTTGACCATGATGATCGCGGTGCGCGGCTTCTGGAGCGAGTCGGCGAACTCCTGGTAGGTGTGGGCCGGGACGAATCCGGCCTCGGGGTGCTCGTCGAGGAGCGTCTGGGTCTTCTCGTAGCTGCGGTTGAAGATCGCCACCGTGTTTCCTTCGCGGCTGGCGAGGTTGCGGGCGAGGTTCGATCCCATGACGGCGAGTCCGACGACTCCGATGTTCGCTGATGCTTCGGGCACAGAAGGCTCCTCGATCGTGAAGAAGGGGTGGTTTCAGCGTATCGCTGTACGGGAGGTCAGTGGCCACCTGTGTCACGAGAGGCGATGAAGCGTCGTGACACCGCGATGTCGCGGTCCCCGAGCCCGGCGGCGACCAGTTCGTCGAAGGCCGCACGCAGGGTGGGCAGCAGGACGGGCGAGGTGCCGGTGGCTTCGGCGATGTCGGCCGCGAAGCCGAGGTCCTTCACCATGTACTGCGCGATGCCGCTGGGGGAGTCGTCGCCGGTGACGAGCTTCTCGCGACGACTGTCGAGCAGGCGCGAGCCGGCGTAGCCGCCCGAGAGCAGCGACCAGAGCGCATCGAGGTCGAGTCCGGAGCGCTCGGCCAGCACGGTGGCCTCGCCGAGCGCCATGATCGTCGCCGACACCACGAGCTGGTTGCAGGCCTTGGCGACCTCGCCGGCCCCGAGTGGTCCGAGCAGCACAGGGGTTCCGCAGGGCGCGAGCACCTCGGCGGCGACGGCGGCATCGTCCGGGTCGCCGCCGAGCATGATCGAGAGGGTCCCGGCGACCGCTCCGTCTTCCCCACCCGAGACCGGGCAGTCCACGATCCTGACCCTGCCGCCCGTCTGCGCTCCGACGCGGTCCGCGAGCGCACGGACGGCGGGAGCAGACGAGGTGGACCCGATGAGGATGAGCAGGTCTCCGGCGTCGGCGAGCAGCCCGTCGGGACCGTCGAGCATGGCTTCGAACGGGGGGAGGTCGGGCAGCATCATGAGCAGGACGTCTACTCTGGAGGCGAGCTCGCGTGGTGTCGGCGCCCACGAGGCGCCGGCGGCCAGCAGTTCCGGCTGCGGGCGGCGCGCATGGATGACGAGCCCCCCGCGGGCGGCGAGCAGGCGGTCGGCCATGGGGCGGCCCATGGCGCCGAGGCCCACGACGCCGACGGTGACGGATGAGATGCTCATGCGCACACGGTAGCAACAATCCAACAGATAGAACAGTGTCCAACAGGATGGAACTGGGCTAAGGTGAGGGATCCAGACTTCCCGAGGGAGGGGACCAGTATGACGGGGACCGAGAAGAAACTGCGCGCCGTCGTGGCGGTGCCGCTGCCGGAACGCCTGTGTCGACTGATCGAGGAACTCGAGCCTCGCCTCGAGGTGGTCCGCGATCACACGCTCGTGCCGCCTATGCGCGGACCGGCCGACTGGTCCGGCGACCCGGAGTACGTACGCACGCCGAGCGCGCAGCAGGCGTTCGATGAAATGATCGACTCCGCCGACGTGCTGTTCGGGATCCCCGACGTGGACGCCGCGGCGCTGGCCCGCACCGTGGCCGCGAACCCGCGTCTGCGCTGGGTCATGACGACTGCCGCCGGTGGCGGGGCCTCGGTCAAGGCCGCGGGTCTCGAACGGGCGCAGCTCGACCGCGTCGTGTTCACCACCAGTGCCGGTGTGCACGGGGGCCCGCTCGCGGAGTTCGCGGTGTTCGGTGTGATGGCGGGCACGAAGAACCTCCCGCGCCTGCTCGCCGATCAGGGGACGCGTACCTGGCCGGACCGCTGGGAGATGCGTCAGCTCGACGAGATGACGGTGCTGGTCGTCGGTCTGGGCGGCATCGGCACGGAGTGCGCGCGACGCTTCCATGCGCTCGGCGCACGGGTGTGGGGGACGACGCGCTCCGGGCAGCCGGTGGCGGGAGTGGATCGCCTGGTGCCGCTGGACGAGCTGACCGACGCGGTGGCCCACGTCGACGCGATCGTCGTCACCCTTCCGGGCACGGCGCAGACGCACCATCTGATCGGCGCCGACGTGTTCGATGCGGTCAAACCCGGCGCGATCATCACCAACGTCGGCCGCGGCACCGTGATCGACGAGAGTGCTCTGCTCGGTGCGCTCGACGACGGCCGCGTGGCCTTCGCCGCGCTCGACGTCTTCGAGCAGGAGCCCCTCGACGGTGCGTCGCCGCTGTGGTCGCATCCGAACGTGCTCGTGAGCCCGCACACCGCCGCCCTCAGCTCCAAGGAGGAGGAGCGGATCGCCCGTCGCTTCGCGGAGAACGCGGCGCGCCTGCTCGATGGCGAGCCGCTGACCGCCGTGGTCGATACGGTCGAGTTCTACTGATCGGCCCACAGGTGATCGAGCGCCTGTGGCTCCCCGCTGTCGGAAGGTGCGGCCATGGATGATGACACCCGCGAAGGGCGCGACCCCGCACCTGCCGTGACCCGCAGCATCCGCCTGCTCGGCATCCTCGCCGAGTCCGGGGGTCCACGAACGCTCACCGAGCTCGCGGGGGAACTCGGGCTGGCGAAGTCGTCGACGGCGAACCTCTGCCTGGCGCTCGAGGCCGGGGGCATGATCGATCGCACCCCGCAGGGCTATCGTCTCGGGGTGCGCACGGCCGAGCTCGGTGGTGCGTTCGCTGCCCAGTTCAACCAGGTGCGGGAGTTCTACAGCGTGTGCGAGGCCTCGCCGCAGCTCGCCTCCGAGCTGGTCCAGGTCGCGATGCTCGATGGCACCGATGCGCTGTATCTCGCGCGACATGAGGGGTCGCGCTCGCTCCGGCTGGGCACCCCGCTCGGCTCGCGGCTTCCGGCGCCGCTGTCGGCCACGGGGCGCGCGCTCCTGGCGGCGATGAGTGACGCGGAAGTAGTCGAGCTCCTCGGTGAGGATGCCGTCTTCCCGCAGCTCACCGAGCGGAGCGCGACGACCATGCCGGGGCTGCTGGAGGTGCTGGCGACCGCCCGTCGACGGGGCTGGGCGCTCGATGCCGAGGAGTCCTTCCGCGGCATCGTCGGCGTCGCGGTGCCCCTGGAAGGCTGGGCGCCGACGGACCCGCCGCTCGCGCTCGGTGTTGCGATCCGTGCCGCCGAGGCCGACTACGAGCGCATCGAGCGGGTGGGTGAGGCGCTGCGGGACGCCGCCGCCGCGCTGACGAACCCCTTCAGCTCAGCCGTTCGGCACTGACGCCCTCCTGCGCCCCATCGCGCCCGCAGGGCGCGGTAGTCCTTTTGCGTGCCTGCAGCGGGACGCGAAGTCGGTCCAAAGGGTTGAACGCAATCCAACGGGCTGGTACAGTCGGGGAGCGCCGCAGGCGAAGCCGATCGAAGGAGATGGCCGTGACAGACCCCCGCACCTCACCCCGAGCAGCGTCCGATGACCCGGAATACGCGGCGAACCTGCGCCGCGCGACCCTCGCGTCGAGCATCGGCAGCGCGCTGGAGTACTTCGATTTCGCGCTCTACGGCCTCTCCACGGCGCTGATCTTCAATGTGCTGTTCTTCCCGCAGGATGACCCGGCGATGGCGACGGTCGCCGCGTTCGCGACCTTCGGCGTCGGATTCCTCGCGCGTCCGTTCGGCGGCCTGTTCTTCGGCGTCCTGGGTGACAAGCTCGGGCGCAAGTGGGTCCTGGTCGCGACCATCGTGCTGATGGGCGGCGCCTCCACCGCGATCGGACTGCTGCCCACCTACGCGGCGATCGGTGTGTGGGCACCGATCCTGCTGGTGCTGATGCGGCTGCTGCAGGGTTTCGGAGCGGGTGCCGAGCAGGCGGGGGCGACGGTGCTGATGGCCGAGTATGCGCCGGTGAAGCGCCGGGGCTTCTTCTCGGCACTCCCGTTCGTCGGCATCCAGGCGGGCACACTGCTCGCCGCGGTGGTGTTCGGCCTGATCACGCTGCTCCCCGAGGACCAGCTGCTGAGCTGGGGATGGCGCGTGCCCTTCCTCGCCTCCTTCGCGCTGATCCTGCTCGCGCTGTTCATCCGGATGCGGCTGCGCGAGACGCCGACGTTCATCGAGCTCGAGAAGCACGAGCAGATCGCCGACCGCCCCATCAAGGAGATCTTCACCCACGGCCTGCCCGGCGTGATCGTCGGCGTGGGGCTGCGGATGGCCGAGAACGGCGGCTCGTACATGTTCCAGACGCTCGGTCTCGCCTTCTTCGTCACGGTCGTCGGCGACAACGCCGACAAGAGTCTGCTCACCTGGGGCGTCACCCTCGGCTCGCTGATCGGCGTCTTCTCGGTGCCGTTCACCGGCCACCTCTCCGACCGCTTCGGGCGCCGTACCGTCTACCGCTTCGGAGCGGTCTTCATGCTGGTCTACACGTTCCCCGCGTGGTGGCTGCTGTCGCTCGGGAACTACGCCGTGGCCATCGGTGTGATCGCGATCGGCATCGGCGTCGCCGTGAACAGCATGCTCGGACCGCAGTGCGCCATGCTTCCCGAGCTCTTCGGAAACCGTCACCGCTACCTGGGCGTGGCGATGGCCCGCGAGATCTCGGCTGTGCTCGCCGGTGGCCTCGCCGGTGTCCTCGGTGCCTACCTGATCGCGGTGAGCGACGGCAACTGGGTGCTCCTGGCCATCTACATGGCTGTGCTGGCCCTCATCACCACCGCGTCGACATTCCTCGCTCCCGAGACCCTCCGCCGTGACCTCACCCGTGTCGACGACGCGATCAAGGTCTCGCGCGGGAGGGCGGCGACGACGTGTTCGCCACCACGGTGTCGATCAAGGCCGTCGGACGATGACGGCGCTGCCGGCGGGACTCGCCGCTTTCGATCTGACCGGGCGCACGGCGCTCGTCACCGGATCGAGTCAGGGCATCGGCAGGACCCTCGCCGAGGGCCTCGCCGGTGCAGGAGCGACCGTCGTCGTGCACGGACGGGATGCCGCGAAGGCGCAGGCGGCGGCGGGAGTGATCGCACAGGGCACGGGAGCCGTCGTGCACAGCGTCGTCTTCGACGTGACCGAGGCGGCGGCGGTGGATGCCGGTATGGGCGAGGTGGAGCATCTGGTCGGCACTCCCGACATCCTCGTGAACAACGCCGGTGTCCAGCGCCGTGCGCCGATCGCCGAGTTCGCGGACGAGGATTGGGATGCCCTCGTGCAGACCAACCTCTCCAGCGTCTTCCACCTGTCGCGACGGGTCTCCGCCGGGATGATCGCGCGCGGCTCGGGCAAGATCATCCAGATCGGCAGTGTGCAGTCGCAGCTCGCCCGTCCCTCGATCGCGGCGTATGCGGCGACCAAGGGCGCGATCGTGATGTTCACGAAGGGGTTGTGCGCCGATCTCGCCCCGCACGGTATCCAGGCCAATGCGATCGCGCCCGGATACTTCGCCACCGAGCTCACGAAGGCTCTCGTCGCCGACGAGCCGTTCTCGGAGTGGGTGCGCGGACGCACGCCGGCCGGCCGGTGGGGAGACACCAGGGACCTCGTCGGCGCGCTGCTGTTCCTGGCGAGCGGCGCGAGCGACTTCGTCAACGGGCAGACGCTGTTCGTCGACGGCGGTATGACGGCGGTCGTCTGATGCGCCTCGGACGCGTCGCCACCACGGGAGGCCCCCGGTGGGTACGGCAGGCGGCCGACGGCTTGATCCCGGTGACGGATCCGTTCGTCGCCTTCGCCGACGGGCAGGAGCCGGAGGATGCCGGGCCGCGCATCGAAGGCACGGTCATCGCGCCGGTGGATCCGCTGGTGATCGTCGGCATAGCCCAGAACGGACCCGCCCACGTCTCTCCCGTGCAGGCGTGGCTCAAGAGCCCGCGGACGGTGACCGCCGGCGGTGTCGACGTCGTCCTGCGCCGCGATGCGGGCGGCCAGGTCGCCGAGGGGGAGATCGCGGTCGTGATCGGCCGCCCGACCCGGGGGCTGACCGCGCAGACCGCGCACGAGTACGTGCTCGGGGTCACTGCGGTGAACGACCTCTCGAGTCCGGAGCGCGCGGCGTTCGATCCGCGAAATTTCGAATCGAAGTCGGGGGAGGGGTACACGCCGCTCGGCCCCTGGATCGACACCGCAGCCGGGATCGACGATGTGCGCCTCCAGGTGGAGGTCGACGGACGCCCGGTCGCCGAGACCGGAAGCCGGCAGTTGCCGATGTCGATCCGCGACTGCCTCGCCTACGTGGCCGCGTGGTCGCCGCTCGGCCCGGGCGATGTCGTCATGACGGGTGCTCCGCACTCGCAGGCGCCCGTGGGGCCGGGGCAGATCGTGACCGTCAGAGTGGCGGGGATCGAGTTGGTCACGGCTTTCGTGTGACCGAGGAAGGAGCGCGGTGAACAACCTCGCCGTGGTGGCGCACGCCGCCGAAGACCTGCGGATCGAAGACATCGGCGCCCCGGCGCCCCGATCGGACGAGGCCGTCGTGGGCATCGCCTACGGGGGCATCTGCGGATCCGACCTCCACTACTGGCAGCACGGCGCGGCCGGTGCATCCGTGCTGCGCGAGCCGATGATCCTCGGGCACGAGGTGTCCGGGGTCGTGGCCGTCGCTGCGGCCGACGGCACGGGACCGGCCGTCGGCACCCCCGTGGCCGTCCATCCGCTCACCGCGCACGGCGACGGTCGCACGCCCTGGCCCCCCGAGCATCCGAATCTCGCACCGGCCTCGACGTATCTCGGGTCGGCGATGCACCTGCCGCACACGCAGGGAGCCTTCGCGCGGCGCGTGGCGCTCCCTGCGCGCATGCTGTATCCGCTTCCTTCCGGCCTCGACCTGCAGACGGCGGCGCTGGCAGAGCCCGCCGCCGTCGCCTGGCACGGGGTGCAGAGGGCGGGGGATGTGCGCGACCGGCGAGTGGTCGTGATCGGCGCCGGACCCATCGGTCAGCTCGTCGCCGCCGTCGCCCAGCGTGCCGGCGCGTCCTCCGTGACCGTCACCGACCTGCAGCAGCGGCCGAGGGAGATCGCCGAGGCGCGCGGGATCCGAGCCATCGATGCGCGGGCCGAGACCGAGATCTCCGAGCTGTATGCCGATGTCGTGATCGAGTCGAGCGGAACGGTTCCGGGGCTCGACGCCGCCGTCTCCGCTGCTGTCCGCGGGGGCACGGTGGTGATGCTGGGGCTCCAGCGCGGGGGCGCGGTTCCCGCGCCGATGGCCACGGCGATCACTCGCGAGCTCACGCTGCGGGGGTCCTTCCGCTTCGGCGCGGAGTTCGGCGAGGTCATCGCCGCCCTCGCCGATGGCAGCCTCGACGTGCGCGGTATCATCAGCCAGGTGGTGCCTGTGGACGACGCGCTCGACGCGTTCGCACTGGCCGCCGACCCCGCGAGTTCCTGCAAGGTGCTCGTCGACTTCGGCCGGGAGGCATGAGCGTGCGCGTCGTCGTGATGGGCCCGAGCGGTTCGGGCAAGTCGACCGTGGGTGCGTTCCTTGCCGAGAGTCTCGGTGCGCGCTTCATCGACGGCGATGATCTGCATCCGGCCGCGAACGTCCGCAAGATGGCGGCCGGGGTGCCTCTGGACGACACGGATCGGCTGCCCTGGCTCCGTCTGGTCGGCGAGACGCTGCAGAGTGAGGACCGCGTCGTCGTGGCGTGCTCGGCGCTCAAGCGCGTCTATCGCGACGTCATCCGGACCGGAGCGCCCGAGACGTTCTTCGCCGAACTCGCGATCGGTCGCGCGGTGCTCGAGGAGCGGGTGCGGCTGCGGGCCGATCACTTCATGCCGGCGGCGCTCCTGGACTCGCAGCTTCAGACGCTCGAATCGCTCGAGGCCGATGAGGCCGGAATCCGGGTGGACGAGTCGGCGGACGTCCGGACCGCGGCTGCCGTCATCGCCGAAGCGGCACAGCGGCGCTGAGAGTTCAAACCAGAGCGTGCGGAGACGGCTCTGCGACCGGCGGTCAGTCCTTGCGGTATCCCGAGCGTCCCATCGCGAACAGCGCGATGAACGAGGTGACGGCTGCGCACACGGTCATGGCGCCGATCAGCCAGAGGAGTGCGTGCGAGAGGAAGGCGCCGTCGAGCATGGGGGTTCTCCGTGTTCTGCAGAAAAAGGACCGGTGTCCTCAGCCTATCGGGTCATCCGGTACCATTGAGGCTGTACCTCGGCGAGGGATGCTTCTGCGCGTGCGCGAACATCCGTTATCGACGCGGCGAAGCAAGCCCGGTGGCTTTCCTCCTGCGTCAGCGAGTTCGAAAATTCCAAGACCACCGCGCGGCGCCTTCGCTGCGTGCCCCGAAGGAGAACCCCATGTCTGAAGACACCAAGGTCCAGGCCGAGCTCCGCGAGAGCTTCGGCAAGGGCTTCGCCCGCCGCCTCCGCGCCGCCGGCAAGATCCCCGCCGTCATCTACGGCCACGGCACCGAGCCGGTGCACGTCGCGCTGCCGGGCCACCAGGTCTCGCTCATCATCCGTCGCGCCAACGCGCTTCTCGAGCTCGACATCGAGGGCAAGGGCCAGCTCGCCCTCGTCAAGGACGTCCAGCGCGACCCGGTGCACCAGATCATCGAGCACATCGACCTGCTCGTCGTGAAGAAGGGCGAGAAGGTCGCCATCGACGTCCCGATCGTCGTCACGGGCGAGTCCGCTGCCGGCACCATCGTCAACCTCGACGCGACCACGCTGTCGATCGAGGCAGAGGCCACGCACATCCCGCAGAACATCGAGGTCTCCGTCGAGGGCCTGGAAGAGGGCGCGCACATCACCGGCGCCGACGTGAAGCTCCCCAAGGGCTCCACGCTGCTCTCCGATCCCGAGGTCCTCGTCGTGGCGATCTCGGTCCCGGCTGCACCCACCGAGGATGACGAAGAGGCCGCCGAGGCCGGCGAGGCCACCGAGGCTGCCGAAGAGGCCGCCGCGGAGTGACCTCCGACTGATTCATCACAGAGGGGACGCGATCCGATCGCGTCCCCTCTGTCGTATCCTGACCGGGGCTGCGCACCCGGCGGGGAGAGGACGACGACATGGCATCGACCTGGCTCGTGGTGGGGCTCGGCAACCCCGGCCCGCGATACGAGGCCACGCGACACAACATCGGGCAGATGGTGGTCGACGAGCTGGCATCGCGGCGCGGCGAAGCCTTCCGTGAGCACAAGGGCGGAGCCCGCGTCGTCGAGACGTGGGTGCGCCCCGGCGCGGACAAGCTCGTGCTGGCCAAGCCGAACACCTTCATGAACGTCTCGGGGACCCCGGTGGCGGCGCTGGCCCGGTTCTACTCGGTGCCGCCAGAGCAGGTGATCGTGGTACACGATGAACTCGACATCCCGTTCGACACGGTCAAGCTCAAGACCGGGGGAGGACACGGCGGACACAACGGTGTCCGTGATGTCGCACGGGCGCTGAGCACTGCCGACTTTCCGCGTGTGCGGGTGGGCATCGGACGTCCGGTCGGGCGTCAGGATCCCGCGGACTGGGTGCTCGCCCCGTTCGGCAAGGAAGAGCGGCCGAACCTGCCGATCCTCATCGCGGACGCCGCCGACGCGGTCGAGCTGCTGGTCGACGAAGGCCTTCTCGCGGCACAGCAGAAGCACCACGCGCCGCGCTGAGACGGCCGCTGCGGGGTCGTGGCCCGGTCAGGCCGTATAGGTCGACAGGCCCGTCGCAGCGCCCGCGGTCAGCGCGACGACCAGGGCGATGAAGAAGATCACCGACGCCAGGACCGCGACCACGAGAGCGGCGATTCCTGCGCCGCGGCCACGCTTCTTGGCGATCGCGACGATACCGAGCACGATCGCTGCGATGCCGACGAGGGTCCCGAGCCAGAAGGAGAGCTCCGCCCAGAGCACCTGGTCCCGTACCGGGGTGAGCACGCGGAGGTCGTCGGCGGTGACCGATGCGCCGTTCGGGAGGAACCGACCGATCTCGAACGCGCTGATGCCCACGACGATCGCCGGCACCACCGCCGCGACGAGCGCGAGAACCAGCGCAAGTGTTCCGAAGAGTCCGGAGGTGGACGGTGTCGCGGCGTCGGGCACCTGATAGGCGCCGGCCGGGGTCGCGTAGCCGCCGACAGGCACCTGGTAGGCCCCGGGAGGGGCTGCCGGATACCCGGGCGCGGGCGTTGCCGGAGGATACGGGGCACCCGCCGGGGGATACGCGGGAGCTGCAGGGGGATACGCGGGAGCTGCCGGAGGGTACCCGGGGGCGGTCGGCGGCGGGAACGCGCCGGTCGCGGGCGACGCAGACGGGTCGGAGGGCACGGCACCGGGCGGGGGAGGCAGCTGCGGATCAGTCACGCCCCCATCCTAAGGCGAGGCTCAGACGCGCCGGAGCAGACCCACCCGGTCGTACACGTCGGAGAGGGTCGCGTCGGCGACGGCGTCAGCGCGCGCGGCGTTCTCCGCCAGGATGCGATCGAGCTCGGCAGGATCGTCGAGCAGCTCGAGGGCCCTGGCACGCACCGGCTCGAACTCGTTCACGACGACCTCGGCAAGACCCTTCTTGAAGTCGCCGTAACCGCGACCCGCGTATTCGTCCTCGATCGCGGCGACCTGGCGCCCGGTGAGGGCCGCGTAGATCGTGAGCAGGTTCGAGACGCCGGGCTTGTTCTCGCGGTCGAACCGCACCGATCCCTCGTTGTCGGTCACCGCACGCATGATCTTCTTCGCCGACTTCGCCGGGTCGTCGAGCATCCACAGCACGCCGGCATCGCTTTCGGCCGACTTCGACATCTTCGACGTCGGGTTCTGCAGGTCGTAGATGCGCGCGGTCTCCTTCTGGATGACCGGCATCGGCACGGTGAAGGTCTCGCCGAAGCGCGAGTTGAAGCGCTCGGCGAGGTCGCGCGTGAGCTCGACGTGCTGCTTCTGGTCGTCACCCACCGGCACCACGTCGGTCTGGTACAGCAGGATGTCGGCGGCCATCAGCACCGGGTACGTGAACAGTCCGACGCTGGTCGAGTCCGCGCCATACCGGGAGGACTTGTCCTTGAACTGGGTCATCCGGCCGGCCTCGCCGAAGCCCGTGATCGTGCTGAGGATCCACGCGAGCTCAGCGTGTGCTCGCACGTGCGACTGCACGTACAGCGTCGACAGCGACGGCTCGATGCCGGCCGCGATGTACTGGGCGGCCGTGCGACGCGTCTTCTCGCGGAGCTCGGCCGGATCCTGCGCGACCGTGATCGCGTGCAGGTCGACGACGGAGAAGAACGCGTCGTAGGAGCTCTGCAGGTCCCGCCACTGGAGCAGCGCGCCGATGTAGTTGCCGATCTGGAGGGAGTCGGCGGAGGGCTGCATTCCGGAGTAAAGGCGAGGTTTCGTCACGGAGTCAATCCTATGGGGTGCGTGCCGTGCCCCTACGATGGGCGCATGGCCTCCGTATCCCCGCGCTCACGGTCGCGAGGGGATCGGGCCCTCTATGTCGAGATCCTCATCGTCGCGCCCCTCGACGAGGTGTGGCGGCTGACGCAGGATCCGGCCTCGCACGTGCGCTGGGATGCGCGTTTCAGCGACATCGTGCCGCAGCGCACCCGAGCAGACGGTGCGCAGGACTTCCGCTACGAGCTCGATCTCGTGGTGCACACGATCCGCGGGACCGGCGTATCGCACGCCACGAAGGAGAGCTCCACGGGAGAGCGCACCTCCGCGCTGCTCTTCGACACCGACGACGCGCTCTCGCCGCTCGGAACCGGGCGCGGCTACTGGCGCTACGTGCCGACGGAGAAGGGCGTGCGATTCCTCACCGGCTACGACTACGCACCGGGATGGGGATGGCTGGGACGCGTTCTCGATCCGCTGGTGACCCGACGGTTCGTCTGGTGGCTCACCGCCCGCAGCTTCGATCGTCTCCGGTTGTGGGCCGAACTGGGCATACCTCCGGAGGAGACCAGCGGCTGGCGGTCGCTCCGGCGCGGGTACCGACCACGCGCACGCAACTGCCTCTCGCGCCCCCGGCGCACCGGGCGGACCATCATGGAGGACGCACCGGTATCCCTCGAGGAGATCGCATGACGACCGGGACCGGGATCTTCGAGCGCGCACTGGGAGACGACTTCGCGCGCCTCCATCCGCAGCTGCAGCGCCGCTTCGGGGTCGGCGTGGACGCCGGATACGGCTGCATCGGACGCGGGGTGATGTCCGAGGTCCGGCGAGGCCCGTGGTGGACCCTGCCTTTCCTGCTGATCGGCACGTTCCGCAACATCCTGTTCCCCGAGCGGGGGCGGGATGTGCCGTTCCGGATCGACAACCTGGCCTACGTCGACGACTTCGGTCGCGAGACCGTGACCTTCGTGCGGACGATGGACGTGCGCCCCGGCCGCCGCCGCCGATTCGACGCGACCATGATCTACAGCGACGCACGTCGACGGGTGGTCGACTATCTGGGTACGCACCAGCACCTGGCCGTCGACCTCGATCTGGCCGTCACCGACGACGGCGGGCTCCTGCTCACCTCGGGCGCACAGCGCTTCTACGAGGGGCCCATCGCCTTCCGCTTCCCGATGCTCTTCAGCGGGCGTGCTCGGCTCATCGAGCGCTACGACGACGAGCAGGAGCGGTATCTGATCGACCTCGAGATCCACAACGATGTCTTCGGGTTCCTGTTCGGCTACCGCGGTGCCTTCACCTGCGAGTTCGTCGGCGGACCGGCTCCGGAGACCGTCAAGCCGTACCGCGAGGAGATCCGCGAGTGACCGCGCGCGGAGCCGCCTTTCTCGAAGCGCTGGGGGAGGAGGCGGAGAGGCTTCATCCCGAGATCCTGGCGCAGATGCGCGTCGAGGCGAGGAACGACGGAGCCGAGGGGATCTTCGCGGTCGCCGGCAGCCGGTTCGGGCGCCTCGCCGCCCTCGCGTCGCCCCTCGTCGGGCCGCGGCTGCTCGTCACGCGGTTCGGCCGCGACGTGCCCTTCCGGATCGATACCGTGTCCGGTCGATCGCCCTCGGGACGGCCGACGCTCGACACGGTCCGTGAGTTCCGTTTCGCCGACACGACACAGCACGTCGTCGACCGGCTCTTCGCGACGGGACATCCCGGCCTCGTCCAGAATGCGCTGGGGTCGAGGGGGCGGGTCGAGATGCTCGAGGAGTGCTCGGTGACCGACGACGGTGCGCTGCGTATGCGCACGCGGGCCGTCGCGCTGCGTCTCGGCCGATGCAGGATCGCGTTGCGCGGGATTCTCCGCATCGACGTCGATCTCGTCGACGGCTGGGACGACACCCACGACCGACGCACCATCGAGATGCGCGCGACGAGTCCCGTGCTCGGGACCGTCCTGGAGTACCGGGGATGGTACCGCTACGCGGATGCCACCCTCGGCGCCGCTCAGTAGCGGTAGTCGACGACGACGGGCGCGTGGTCGCTCCAGCGCTGGTCATAGGCCGCAGCGCGTGCGACGTGGTAGGTCTCCACACGCTCGGCGAGTGCAGGCGTCGCCAGGTGGTAGTCGATGCGCCACCCGGAGTCGTTGTCGAACGCCTGCCCGCGCATCGACCACCAGGTGTACGGCCCGTCGACCTCGCCGTGGAACTTCCGCCCCACGTCGATCCAGCCGAGGCCGGTGCCCACCGTGCCGTCGACACCGGAGACCTCCGCGCCGGCCTCGCCGAGGAACCGATCGAAATACGCGCGCTCGCGGGGAAGGAAACCGGCCTTCTTGCGGTTGCCTCGCCAGTTCTTGATGTCGAGCTCGCGGTGTCCGACGTTCAGGTCGCCGGTCACGAGGGCGAGGGCGCCTTCGGCGCCGAGTTCAGCGAGCCGCGTGCCGAACGCGTCGAGGAACTTCCACTTCTCATCCTGCTTCGGGGTGTCGGCCTCGCCGGAGTGCACGTAGGCGCTCACCACGGTCAGCGGACGGTCGCCGATCAGGTAGTCGGCCTCGATCCATCGCCCCTTGGAGTCGAAGTCGTCGGGGCCGAAGGCGGTGCGCGAGGCCAGCGCAGGCGTGCGACTGGCGATGGCGACTCCGGCACGTCCCTTCGCGGTGGCCTCGTCGTGGACGAATGACCAGCCGGGGAGCGCGGCCTCGAGATGCTCGTCCTGTCCGCGCACCTCTTGCAGCGTGAGGATGTCGACTCCGGCGTCGTCGAGCCAGGAGCTCATCCCGTTGCGAGCCGCCGCTCGGATTCCGTTGACATTGACCGTGGCGATACGCAGATGAGGCATGGTCACAAGCCTAACGAGCGCTGCCGACATCCCGTCCCGGTCGGTGCAGTTCGGAGAGCAGACGCTGGGCGAGCGGCGTGCTCGGATCGGGCGGCGGGGGAGGAGAGGCTTCGAGGTCGGCGAGCTCCTGCTCCGCATCGCGCACGGCCTTCGCCGCGCTCCACGCGCGGTACCAGGGCGCGGCTTCACGTGCGGCATGGGCTTCGCGCACGCGGATGCGCGCGGCCGTCAGCAGGGCCTGATACTCCGCCATGCGGCGCTCGGCCTCGGTCAGCGTGAGGAGGGGCAGGTCGCGGTCCTGTGCAGCGACCGCGATCCAGGAGGAGGCCACCAGCATCACCACGCCGTTGATGCGGAACCAGAGCAGCAGACCGATGAAGATCGCGAACGTCGCGAGCAACGGGTTGGACGGGGTGTAGCTGAGGAGGAACCCCGCACCGAACTGCAGGATCGTCATCGCGCCGCCGCCCAGGAGAGCGCCGGGCCAGATCGTCTGCCAGTGCAGGGAGGTCCCGGTGAGGAATCGGACCATCGCCGCCAGGGCGCCCGACATCAGCGCGAAGGAGACGATGACGGCGCCGATGCGGATGAGGATCACCCCGTTCGAGCTGGAGTCCCAGCCGAGCAGACCGAGGAACCAGCTCAGGATCGCGGCGCTCGCCGAGCTGAGGACCGAACCGGCCACCAGGGAAGCTCCGAAGATCACCGCCGCGAGCAGGTCGCGCGCCTTCAGGATCACGTAGCTGCGGCGATCGGGCGGCAGACCGAAGATGTCTCTGGTCGCACGACGCGAAAATGTGACCCAGCCGATCGCGGTCCAGACCACGGTGCCGAGCGCGATCAGACCGGTGACGCTCAGCACTCCGGTGGTGCTCGCCGCGATGTCCTTCACCTGATCGGGCGTGACCACACCACCCTCGGGAAGGATCAGATTGGGGATGTAGCTGTTGATCATCGCGATGAGGGCGTCGACGGCTTCATCGCTGCCGCCGAGCCAGAGTCCGGCGATCGCGAAGGCCAGGTAGATCGCGGCGAAGATCGCGAAGAGGGCCTGGTAGCTCACGCCCGCGGCGAGGAGGAATCCGTTGTGCTGCAGGAAGTGGCGCCAGACGCGCACGGTGAACAGCCCGAGGGTGCGCTGCGTCAGCGCGGTCGCGCGCTCGACGGCCGCATCGAGGCGACCGGGGTCGGTCGCAGAGCCATCGGGTTCGGACACCTCCCCACCCTATCCAAGAGCGGAACGGGCGTGAGCAGGGCAGGAACGCAGAACAGGCGGCCCCGGAAGGGGACCGCCTGTTCTCGCGTTGTTGCCTGTCGCGGCGTCAGGGGCGACCGCGGAGCACGGCCTGCTTGACCTCGGCGATCGCCTTGGTCACCTCGATGCCACGGGGGCAGGCCTCGGAGCAGTTGAAGGTGGTGCGGCAGCGCCACACGCCTTCCTTGTCGTTGAGGATGTCGAGGCGGACAGCCGCGTTGTCGTCACGGGAGTCGAAGATGAAGCGGTGCGCGTTGACGATCGCCGCTGGCCCGAAGTACTGGCCGTCGGTCCAGAACACGGGGCACGACGAGGTGCACGCGGCGCACAGGATGCACTTGGTGGTGTCGTCGAAGATCTCGCGGTCGGCGATGGACTGGACGCGCTCCTTGCCCTTCTCCGGGACGGAGCTGGCGACGAGGAACGGCTGCACCTCGCGGTACGACGCGAAGAACGGCTCCATGTCGACGACGAGGTCCTTCTCGAGCGGCAGACCCTTGATCGCCTCGACGTAGATCGGCTTCGAGATGTCGAGGTCCTTGATCAGCGTCTTGCAGGCCAGGCGGTTGCGGCCGTTGATGCGCATGGCGTCGGAGCCGCAGATGCCGTGGGCACACGAGCGCCGGAAGGTGAGCGAGCCGTCGACCTCCCACTTGATCTTGTGCAGGGCGTCGAGCACACGGTCGGTGGAGTAGAGCTCCACGTCGTAGTCGACCCAGTGCGGCTCGGAGTCGACCTCCGGGTTGAACCGGCGAATGTTGAACGTGACGATGAAGGACTGGATGCCGGTCTCTTCGGTCGTATCGGCAGGTGCCTCTGCGATGGCGGTCGACATGCTCAGTACTTCCTCTCCATCGGCGGGTAGTTGAACTCGCCCTGATCGTTCTTCGTGAAGACGACCGGCTTCCAGTCGAGCTTGATGTGGTCGCTCGGCGTGGAGGAGTGCGGATCACCGGTCAGGTAAGCCATGGTGTGCTTCATGTACTTCTCGTCGTTGCGCTTCGGGAAGTCGTCGCGCATGTGGCCGCCGCGGCTCTCCTCGCGGTTCTGCGCGGCGTAGACGACGACCTCGGCGATGTCGAGGAGGAAGCCCAGCTCGACGGCTTCGAGCAGATCGGTGTTGAACCGCTGACCCTTGTCGTCGACGTGCACGTTCTTGTAGCGCTCACGCAGCTCGGCGATGACGCCGAGCACGTGCTGGAGGGAGTCGTGCGTGCGGAACACCTGCGCACCCTTATCCATCTCGTCCTGCAGCGTCTTGCGCAGGACGGCGATGCGCTCGGTGCCCTGGTTGTTGCGCAGGTCCTCGAGCATGCCCGACACGAACCCGGCGGGGTTCTCGGGGAGGGGGACGAACTCGGCGGTCTTGACGTACTCGACGGCGTTGCGGCCGGCGCGCTTGCCGAAGACGTTGATGTCGAGCAGCGAGTTGGTGCCGAGGCGGTTGGCGCCGTGCACCGAGACGCATGCGCACTCGCCCGCGGCGTAGAGGCCGGGGACGACGGTGGTGTTGTCCGCGAGGACCTCGCCGTCGTTGTTGGTCGGGATGCCGCCCATCGCGTAGTGCGCGGTGGGCATCACGGGCACGGGCTCGACGACCGGGTCGACACCGAGGTACGTGCGGGCGAACTCGGTGATGTCGGGGAGCTTGGTCTCGAGCACCTCGGCGCCCAGGTGCGTGCAGTCGAGCAGCACGTAGTCCTTGTGGGGGCCGGCGCCGCGCCCGTCCAGGACCTCCTGCACCATGCAGCGCGCGACGATGTCACGCGGGGCGAGGTCCTTGATGGTGGGGGCGTAGCGCTCCATGAAGCGCTCGCCGGAGGCGTTGCGCAGGATCGCGCCTTCGCCTCGTGCGCCCTCGGTCAGGAGGATGCCGAGACCGGCGAGCCCGGTCGGGTGGAACTGGAAGAACTCCAGGTCCTCGAGGGGAGTCCCTTGCGCCACACGATGCCGACGCCGTCACCCGTGAGGGTGTGCGCGTTCGAGGTGGTCTTGAAGATCTTGCCGAAGCCGCCGGTCGCGAAGATCACGGCCTTGGCCTGGAAGACGTGCAGCTCGCCGGTGGCCAGGTCATATGCGACGACGCCGGAGACCTGGGTCTTGCCGTCGGCGTCCTTCACCGTCAGCAGGTCGAGCACGTAGAACTCGTTGAAGAAGTTGATGCCGAGCTTGACGCAGTTCTGGAACAGCGTCTGCAGGATCATGTGGCCGGTGCGGTCGGCGGCGTAGCAGGCCCGGCGGACCGGGGTCTTGCCGTGCTCGGCCGTGTGTCCGCCGAAGCGACGCTGGTCGATCTTTCCCTCGGGCGTGCGGTTGAACGGGAGGCCCATGTTCTCGAGGTCGATGACCGCGTCGATGGCCTCCTTCGCGAGGATCTCGGCGGCGTCCTGGTCGACGAGGTAGTCGCCGCCCTTCACGGTGTCGAAGGTGTGCCACTCCCAGGAGTCCTCTTCGACGTTCGCGAGGGCTGCCGCCATGCCGCCCTGCGCCGCACCGGTGTGCGAGCGCGTGGGGTACAGCTTGGAGATCACCGCGGTCTTCGCGCCAGGGCCCGCTTCGATGGCGGCACGCATGCCCGCTCCACCGGCTCCCACGATCACGATGTCGAACTGGTGGTAGTGCACGCCGTCACGGACGACGGAATCCTGCGTCTCGGTAGTCACTTCTCGTATGCCTTCTTCTAGTTCCCGACGATCGCGGCGCATTCGGACCAGAGGACGCTGTCCTCGGTCACACCCAGGCACGGGTCGAACGTGAAGACCACGAGCGTGCCGAGGATGATGAGCAGGCCGGCGGCCAGCCCGAGCGCCCAGACCAGCGCCTTGCGCGCCGTGCTGTTCGTCACGTAGTCGTTCACGATGGTGCGCATGCCGTTGGCGCCGTGGATGAGTGCGAGCCACAGCATCAGCACATCCCACCACTGCCAGAACGGCGTGGCGAACTTGCCCGCGATGAACGCGAAATCGAGGGCGTGGATGCCTTCGCCGACCATGAGGTTGACGAACAGGTGACCGAAGATCAGCACGACGAGCACGACGCCCGAGACGCGCATGAAGATCCAGCCCCACTTCTCGAGATTGACGCCGCGGCGGCGACGAGCCGGGGCGGCGGCGATGGTCTGTGCAGACATCAGTGTCCCCCTCCGAATCCGGCGAACGCGAGCATCAGGTGGCGGGGCACGAAGCCGGCCATGATGATGCCCCACACCAGCAGGACGCCCCAGAACAGCTGGCGCTGGTACTTGGCGCCCTTCGACCAGAAGTCGACGGCGATGATGCGCAGGCCGTTCATCGCGTGGAACACGATGCCGGCGACGAGCACGACCTCACCGAGGGCCATGATCGGGTTCTTGTATGTCCCGATGACGGCGTTGTACGCCTCCGGTGACACCCTGATCAGCGCCGTGTCGAGCACGTGCACCAACAGGAAGAAGAAGATGGCGACTCCGGTGATGCGGTGAAGCACCCACGACCACATGCCTTCGCGACCCCGGTAGAGGGTGCCGCGGGGGGTCTTGGACGTGGTTTCCGAAATCGACGGTGTCAAGCGGGCGCTTGTGGACACGGTCGTCCTCCCTGGATCGATGTGACTCGGTCGCGTGCGCTGCGCTTGTCCAAGTGTGAGCCTGTCGAAGTGTCAGGCACGCCCGATCGGTGACCATCCTATTCCTGTCAGATCACTGGGAGCGACGAAGGGGAGCCTAAGTGTCTCGATGTCGAGATGATCGCTGCGGCTACCCTGGGCAGGGTGAGCACACCCATCGAGGACTTTTACGCAGTGATCCCCGCCGGCGGCATCGGCAGCAGGCTGTGGCCGCTCTCTCGTGCGGATGCACCGAAGTTCCTGCATGACCTGACGGGATCCGGACACTCCTTGCTGCGCGACACCTGGGATCGGCTCGTGCCGCTCGCCGGTGCGGATCGGATCGCCGTGGTCACCGGCCGGGCTCACCGGGCGGCCGTCGAGGCGGAGTTGCCGGGGATCCCCGACCTGAACGTGTTCCTGGAGTCGGAGCCGCGCGAGTCGGCAGCCGCGATCGGGCTCGCCGCGGCCATCCTGCACCGTCGCAATCCCGACGTGATCATCGGCTCCTTCAGCGCGGACCACGTGATCCGCGGCACCCGGGTGTTCGAGTTCGCCGTGCGCGATGCGGTCGAGGTGGCGCGTGAGGGCTACATCTGCACGATCGGCATCACGCCGACCGAGCCGGCGATCGGCTTCGGCTACATCAAGATGGGACCCGAGCTCGTCGTCGACGGTGCGCGTGAGGCCGCACTGGTGGAGAGCTTCGTGGAGAAGCCCGACCTCGAGACCGCCAAGGCGTACATCGCCGACCGCGGCTACCTCTGGAACGCGGGCATGTTCATCGCCAAGGCCGGTGTGCTGCTGGAAGAGCTGGCCGTGAACGAGCCTGAGCTGCACGCGGGACTGCTCGAACTCGCCGAGGCCTGGGACGATCGCGACCGTCGTGGCCCCGCGGTCGATCGGATCTGGCCGCGACTGAAGAAGATCGCCATCGACTACGCCGTCGCCGAGCCCGCCGCCCGACGGGGACGCCTCGCCGTGGTCCCCGGTCACTTCGACTGGGACGACGTGGGGGACTTCGCGTCGCTGACGAAGCTCATCACCAACGGTCGCAAGAACGACCTCGCCGTGCTCGGCCCGAACGCGCGGGTGCTCACGGATGGTGCGAGTGGGATCCTCGTCAGTCAGACGTCCCGCGTCATCAGCCTGGTGGGGGTGCAGGACATCGTCGTGGTCGACACCCCCGACGCGCTGCTGGTCACGACGGTGCAGAATGCGCAGCGGGTGAAGAGCGTCGTCGAGTCGCTCAAGCTCACCGGTCGCGGGGACGTGCTCTGACGTCTGCTCCGATGAGCAGGCGGGGACGCTCATCGGCTGTCTTGATTTCAGCTTGGTAACCATTGGCCAGCACGTGCGGCACGGGCGTGCACAAAAGCCGAAACAGTAGGTAACTTTGATCGATCCGCGATGGCCGCGGTTTCGTTGAGGGAGGCATCAGTTGACCATCTCCACCACCAAGAAGCTGCTCGGCGTCACCGTCGCCGCTGGCGTCGTCTTCGCACTCGCCGGTTGCGGCCAGGCTCCGACAGACAAGCCCGCCGGCTCCGGCGAGCCGGTTGCCTCCGACTTCCTTCCCTGCCTCGTCTCCGACGCCGGCGGATGGAACGACAAGTCGTTCAACCAGTCCGCCAAGGAGGGCATGGACAGCGCCGCCAAGGAGCTGGACATCAAGCCGCTCGAGTTCGAGTCGGCCAATGACAACGACTACGCGCCGAACCTCGAGACCGCGGTCTCGGAGGGCTGCTCGCTCATCGTCTCGGTCGGCTTCAAGCTGTCGGCCGCCACGGTCGAGTCGGCTCTCGCGAACCCCGACATCGACTACGCGATCATCGACGACTGGGCCGACAACGACTTCGACGGCAACGTCGATGCTCCCAACATCAAGCCCCTGGTCTTCGACACGGCTCAGGCCGCGTACCTCGGTGGCTACGCTGCCGCGTCCTGGTCCGCGCAGAGCGGCGTGAACAAGGTCGGCACCTTCGGCGGAATGCAGATTCCGTCGGTCGCCGTGTTCATGGACGGCTACCAGCTCGGTGTCGAGAAGTACAACGAGGACAAGTCCGCTGCGGTCGAGGTCTTCGGCTGGGACGAGGCCACGCAGAAGGGCTCGTTCACGGGCGGCTTCGACGCGAACGACACCGCCAAGCAGACCGCACAGGGTGTGCTCGACCAGGGCGTCGACGTCATCCTCCCGGTCGGCGGCCCCGTCTACCAGAGTGCGGCTGCGGCGATCGCCGACAGCGGCAAGGACACCCTGATGCTCGGTGTCGACAGCGACCTCGCCGTCGCCGACCCGAGTGTCGCCGGCATCACGCTCGTCTCGATCATGAAGGCGATCGACGTCGCCGTGAAGGACGCGACCATGGCCGCGGCCCAGGGCGAGTTCGACCCGGCCCCGTACGTGGGCACGCTCGAGAACGAGGGCGTCAAGCTCTCCGGCTTCGGCGACTTCGAGTCGAAGCTCCCGGAAGGTCTGACCGACGAGCTCAAGACTCTGCAGGAGCAGATCATCTCGGGCGACATCAAGGTGGAGTCCCCGAACTCCCCGACCTCCAAGTAAATCCGTCGCAGTTCCCGCACGGGGCGAGTGGTGAGCAGGATGCCACTCGCCCCGTGTCGTGGACGCACGATGATCCCCCTGGAAGACTCGTCTGGATGGCTCTTCTGGATGACTCTTCTGGATAAGGTGCAGATATGAAGCTCGAACTTCGCGGCATCACCAAGCGATTCGGCACCCTCGTTGCCAACGACCACATCGATCTGGTGGTCGAACCGGGTGAGATCCACGCGCTGCTCGGTGAGAACGGCGCAGGCAAGTCCACCCTCATGAATGTCCTCTACGGCCTGTATCAGGCCGACGAGGGCGAGATCCTCCTCGACGACGAGGTGCAGCGCTTCCGCGGTCCCGGTGACGCGATGGCTGCGGGGATCGGCATGGTCCACCAGCACTTCATGCTCGTCCCGGTGTTCACCGTGGCCGAGAACGTCATGCTCGGACATGAGCAGACCAAGGCCCTCGGCACGCTCGACATCGCGAAGGCGCGAGAGCACGTGCGATCGGTCGCGGCCCGCTTCGGCTTCGACATCGACCCCGACGCGCTGGTCGGAGATCTTCCCGTCGGCGTGCAGCAGCGCGTCGAGATCATCAAGGCGCTGTCGCGTGATGCGAAGGTGCTCGTGTTCGACGAGCCCACCGCGGTGCTCACTCCGCAGGAGACGGACGAGCTGATGGGCATCATGCGTCAACTGCGTGACGAGGGCACGGCGATCGTGTTCATCACGCACAAGCTCCGTGAGGTCCGCGAGGTCGCGGACAAGATCACGATCGTGCGCCTCGGCAGGGTCGTGGGTGAGGCTTCGCCCACAGCGACGAACTCCGAGCTGGCATCGCTCATGGTCGGCCGCGCGGTCGAGCTCACCGTGCACAAGGAGCCGCCGCGCCTGGGCGAGGGCGGCTTCGAGGTCACGGGTCTGCGCGTTCTGACGCCCACCGGCGCCATCGTCGTCGACGGGGTCGATTTCGCCGTCCGGCCGGGGGAGGTGCTCGCGATCGCGGGCGTCCAGGGCAACGGTCAGACCGAGCTGGTGGAGGCCATCGTCGGTCTCGCCGCCCGTGTCGAAGGCAGCATCCGACTCGACGGCAACGAACTCGTCGGCAAGAGCGTGCGGGCGATCCTCGACGCCGGCGTCGGCTTCGTGCCGGAAGACCGGACGGAAGACGGCCTGGTGGCCGGGTTCTCCGTCGCCGAGAACCTGATCCTCGACCGTTCGGACGACCCGGCGTTCAGCCGCGCCGGCACGCTGCGGCGTGGAGCACTCGACGAGTTCGCCCGTGCGCGCATCAAGGAGTACGACATCCGCACGCAGGGTCCCGAGACCCCCGCCGGCACGCTGTCCGGCGGAAACCAGCAGAAGGTCGTCATCGCCAGGGAGATGAGCCGCGATCTGCGCCTTCTCGTCGCGGCGCAGCCCACCCGCGGCGTGGACGTCGGCTCGATCGAGTTCATCCACAAGCGGATCATCGAGACGCGTGACGCGGGTGTGCCCGTGATCGTGGTCTCCACGGAGCTCGACGAGGTCGCAGCTCTCGCCGATCGGATCGCGGTCATGTACCGCGGCACGATCGTCGGCATCGTCCCCGGCGACACGCCTCGGGAGACGCTCGGACTCATGATGGCCGGAGCGGCCGAAGGGGAGGTGGCCGCGTGAGCGGAGCGACGCCCGGCGCAGGAGATGTGACCAAGGGGATCCCGCCGCAGGAGCTCGCCACGAGCACCGGCACGGTCCCGCGCGACCCTTCCGACGTGCCGCCGCCCCCGCGCGGCAACGTCATCCTCAAGGAGATCCTCCGCGGCAGCGCCGTGACCACGATCCTCGCGATCGTGCTGGCGCTCATCGTCGGCGGCATCCTCATCGCGCTGACGAACGAAGACGTCCAGGCGGCATCCGTCTACTTCTTCGCGCAGCCCGGTGACACGTTCGTCGCCGCCTGGAACGCCGTCTACAACGGATACGAGGCGCTGTTCCGCGGGGCGATCTTCAACGCCCGTGGCGCGGACTTCGCGGCGCAGATCCGACCCCTCACCAACACGCTCGGCTTCGCGGCACCGCTCATCGCGGCCGGCCTCGGCGTCGCGCTGGCGTTCCGCGTCGGGCTGTTCAACATCGGTGCCCGCGGTCAGATGCTGATCGGCGTCGCCGTCGCCGCGCTGCTGACGTTCTCGCTCGACCTCCCGATCTGGCTGCACATCCCGGTCACGCTCATCGCCGGTATCGCGGGCGGTGCGCTCTGGGGTGCGATCGCGGGACTCATCAAGGCGCGCACCGGTGCGCATGAGGTGATCCTCACGATCATGCTCAACTACATCGCGTACTACCTGCTGCTCTGGATGATCCGCACCCCGGGTCT
This sequence comes from Microbacterium sp. TPU 3598, assembly GCF_002356155.1. NCBI lineage: Bacteria > Bacillati > Actinomycetota > Actinomycetes > Micrococcales > Microbacteriaceae > Microbacterium > Microbacterium sp. TPU 3598. The sequence continues at coordinate 1,243,338 of NZ_AP017975.1, forward strand.
GCTGCAGAAGCCGGGCACCAACCAGGCCCTCGGATCGGCGACGCCGGAGAGCGCGCAGTTCCCGACGCTGCTCGGACCGCAGTTCCCCCTTCTCGACCTCGGCTTCGTGATCGTGATCGTGGCGACCCTGTTCGTCTGGTGGCTCATCGAGCGCTCGTCGCTCGGCATGCGGATGCGCGCCGTGGGCGAGAACCCGCACGCCGCGCGGGCCGCGGGCATCAGCGTGCAGCGCATCTACGTGTACGCCATGCTCTTCGCGGGCGGCCTCGCGGGCCTCGCGGGCATGAATCAGATCCAGGGAGCGGTGACCACGGGTGTCACCGAGACGATCGATGCCGGTATCGGCTTCGACGCCATCACCGTCGCCCTCCTCGGGCGCAGTCGCGCCTGGGGCACGTTCGCTGCCGGCATCCTGTTCGGCGCGCTCAAGGCGGGGTCGTTCTCGATGCAGGCGCAGGACATCCCGGTCGACATCGTGCTCGTCGTGCAGTCGCTCGTCGTGCTGTTCATCGCCGCGCCGCCGCTGCTGCGCACGGTGTTCTTCCTCCCCAAGACCGATATCGAGAAGGCGGCACGGCTCAGAGCCAAGGCCGCGAAGAAGGCGGTGGCGGCATGATGTCCCTCGTGCAGACCCAGGCCGCCGACGGCACGGTGCAGCTCGCGACCGTGAAGGAGCGGCACCTCAAGGCGCCGATCGTGCTGGCCGGAGCGACCGTGCTCCTGGCCCTGCTGTTCCTGCTCGTGCCGCGCGACGGCATCAGCACGTTCCGCCTTTCCGACCAGTCCTCGGCGCTCGCGCTGCCGGATGTGGCGCTGCCGACGGCCTCGACCTTCTGGGTCGTGTTCGGCATCCTCGTGGTGCTCACGGTGGGGGCGTTCCTGCGGGCATGGACCTACCGTCCGCCGTCCCTGTGGCTCGTGATCGCCTTCAGCGTGCTGGCCGTCTTCGCGTTCCTCGTCTGGGCCTCCGCCGGCGGACTCGTGCCGGTCACGAGCCTGCTGTTCGGCGCGGTCTCGCTCTCGGTGCCCCTGGTGTTCGGCGCTCTGGGCGGTGTCATCGGCGAGCGTGCCGGCGTCGTGAACGTCGCGATCGAGGGGCAGCTGCTTCTCGGTGCCTTCTCGGCAGCGCTCCTGTCGAGCATCACCGGGAACCCGTTCGTCGGCCTGGTCGGGGCGATGATCGGCGGCGTCCTGGTGGCGAGTGTCCTCGCCGCGTTCGCGATCAAGTATCTGGTCGAGCAGGTCATCGTCGGTGTCGTCCTCAACGTGCTCGTCACCGGTCTCACCGGCTTCCTCTACGGCGCACTCCTCGCTCCGAACGAGGCGACCCTGAACACGCCCGTGCGATTCCCGCGCGTCGAGATCCCGGTGCTCAGCGACATCCCGATCATCGGGCCGGTGCTGTTCAACCAGACCTTCATCGGGTACCTGATGTTCATCACGGTCGCCGTGGTGGCCTGGGGCCTCTACCGCACCCGGTGGGGTCTGCGGCTGCGTGCCGTCGGGGAGCACCCGCAGGCGGCCGACACCGTGGGTATCAAGGTGAACCCGACCCGGTTCTGGAACGTGCTGCTCGCCGGCGCGATCGCCGGCATGGGAGGCGCGTACTTCACCCTCGTCTCGGTGCCGCAGTTCGGCAAGGACATGACGGCCGGGCTCGGCTTCATCGCCCTCGCCGCTGTGATCTTCGGCCGATGGGATCCCATCCGTGCGACCCTCGCGGCGCTGCTGTTCGGTTTCGCGACCAACCTGCAGAACCTGCTGTCGATCCTGAAGACGCCCATCCCGGGCGAGTTCATGCTGATGCTGCCGTATGTCGTGACGCTGCTCGCGGTCGCCGGATTCGCCGGGCAGATCAAGGCCCCTGCCGCAGACGGCAAGCCCTACATCAAGTCGTAGCCCTGCCGGAAGAGAGAAACATCGCAATGACCGACATCGACTGGGATGAACTGCGCCAGGTCGCCACGGATGCCATGACGAAGGCGTACGCGCCGTACTCGCGCTACCGCGTGGGTGCGGCCGCCCTCGTCGGCGACGGCCGCATCGTGGCCGGCTGCAACGTGGAGAACGCGTCGTACGGTGTGACGCTGTGCGCGGAGTGCGCCCTGGTCGGTGACCTGCACATGTCCGGCGGCGGCCAGCTCGTCGCGTTCGTGTGCGTCAACAACGAGGGGCAGACGATCATGCCGTGCGGACGCTGTCGCCAGCTGCTGTTCGAGCATGCGATGCCCGGGATGCTCCTGGAGACCGTCTCCGGCATCCGCACGATCGACGAGGTGCTGCCCGATGCGTTCGGGCCGCGCGACCTGGAGGAAGCACGATGACCGCTGGACAGGCTCAGGGAGCCATCGAACCGTTCGACGCGATCGATGTGATCCGCGCCAAGCGCGACGGGGGTGCCGTGCCCGAGGCGGAGCTGCGGTGGATGGTCGATGCCTACACCCGCGGCTATGTCTCGGACGCGCAGATGGCGTCGTTCGCGATGGCGATCTTCCAGCGCGGCATGGAGCGCGACGAGATCCGCGTGCTGACCGACGCGATGATCGCGTCGGGGGAGCGGATGAGCTTCGCCTCCCTCGGCAAGCGCACGGTCGACAAGCACTCCACCGGTGGCGTCGGCGACAAGATCACGCTGCCGCTCGCCCCGCTGGTCGCCTCGTTCGGCGTGGCCGTGCCGCAGCTGAGCGGTCGCGGGCTCGGTCACACGGGCGGCACGCTCGACAAGCTCGAGTCGATCCCCGGATGGCGCGCTGCTCTGAGCAACGAGGAGATGTTCGCGCAGATGCAGGGAGACGTGGGTGCGGTCATCTGCGCCGCCGGCTCCGGCCTCGCACCCGCGGACAAGAAGCTGTATGCGCTCCGCGACGTCACCGGCACCGTCGAGGCGATCCCGCTGATCGCGTCGAGCATCATGTCGAAGAAGATCGCCGAGGGCACGGACGCTCTCGTGCTCGATGTGAAGTTCGGCTCCGGTGCGTTCATGCAGGACATCGATCGCGCCCGCGAGCTCGCCCGCACCATGGTCGCTCTCGGCACCGACTCCGGGGTCGCGACGACGGCCCTGCTGACCGACATGAACGTCCCGCTCGGCCTTGCGATCGGCAACGCGAACGAGGTCCGTGAATCCGTCGAGATCCTCGCCGGTGGCGGACCCTCCGATGTGCGCGAGCTCACGATCGCCCTGGCACGCGAGATGCTCGCCCTCGCAGGACAGCCGGACGCCGACGTGGAGGCCGCTCTCGACGACGGCCGCGCCATGGACACCTGGAAGGCGATGATCCGCGCTCAGGACGGAGATCCGGATGCCGCGCTCCCGACGGCGCGCGAGACCCACCAGGTGCTCGCCCCCACCGACGGAATCATCACGCGCATGGATGCCCTCCCGTTCGGGGTCGCTGCCTGGCGTCTCGGCGCGGGGCGCGCCAGGGCGCAGGACCCGGTGGTCTTCGAGGCAGGCATCGATCTGCATGCGAAGCCGGGCGATCGCGTCGTCGCCGGCCAGCCGCTCTTCACCCTCTCAGCCGCCGACGATGCCCGGTTCGGCAGGGCTCTCGACGCCCTCGATGGTTCGTGGGAGATCGGGGATGAGGCGCCGGTGACCGGCCCCATCGTCCGTGAGCGCATCACGGCGTGACGGCGGACCGCTAGCCTGAACTGAGCACATCCGCGACCGAGAGGATCACCATGTCGATCGATGCGAACGGCGACGTCACACTTCAGGGGGTCTCCCTGCGGAGCCTTCCCAAGGTGTCGCTGCACGACCACCTCGACGGCGCGCTGCGGCCCGCCACGATCATCGAGCTCGCGGACGCGATCGGCCTGGAGATTCCGGAGTCCGACCCGAAGGCGCTGGGATCGTGGTTCGCGAAGCAGAGCGATTCCGGTTCGCTGGTCGAGTACCTCAAGACGTTCGACCTCACGACCGCCGTGATGCAGACGCAGGAGGGCCTCACCCGTGTCGCACGGGAGTTCGTCCAAGACCTCGCCGCCGACGGCGTGATCTACGGCGAGGTGCGCTGGGCGCCCGAGCAGCACCTGGCTCGCGGCCTCACGCTCGAACAGACGGTGGAGGCGGTGCAGCAGGGCATCGAAGAGGGTGAGGACGCCGCGGACCGCTCGGGACGCAGCATCCGCGTCGGGCAGCTGATCACGGCGATGCGGCACACCGATCGCGCCCTCGAGATCGCCGAACTCGCGGTCGACTTCCGCGGACGCGGTGCCGTGGGCTTCGACATCGCCGGTCCTGAGGATGGCTTCCCGCCGTCGAACCACCGCAAGGCGTTCGACTACCTCGCCGAGAACTTCTTCCCCGTCACCGTGCACGCGGGAGAGGCGGCGGGTCCCGCCTCCATCCGCTCGGCTCTGCTGGACGGACGCGCGCTGCGGCTCGGCCACGGTGTGCGCATCGCCGAAGACCTCGAGGTCATCACCCAGGAGGGCGACGAGGTGCAGGTGCAGTTCGGCGACCTCGCGCGCTGGGTCCGCGACCGCGAGATCCCGCTCGAGCTCTCGCCTTCGTCGAACCTGCAGACCGGGGCCATCGCCGCGTGGGGCAACACCATGGTGGACCACCCCTTCGACCTGCTCTACCAGCTCGGGTTCGCGGTGACCGTGAACGTCGACAACCGCACCATGAGCGCCACGTCTCTCACGCGTGAGCTCGCCCTGCTCGTCGAGGCGTTCGAGTACGACCTCGACGACCTCGAGACCTTCCAGTTCAACGCCGCCGCCGCGGCGTTCCTCCCCGTCGAGGAGCGCGAGGAGCTCGTGGAGATGATCGCCGAAGGCTTCGACGCCTGACCATGGCTTCCGGGGGGAAGAAGCGCCGCACGCGCGCCGCGATCATCGTCAGCGCCGTCGTGACCGCCGTCGTCGTCGGAGGTGGCGCTGCCGCCTTCGTCTGGCTGAACCGTGCGCAGGAGAACACGATTCCGAAGGCGCAGTCCGCCACGATCGAGCATCCGCTGACGCCGGCGGAGCAGATCGTGGCGGATGCGAACGATCCGCGCGCCTGTGCGGTGACCTTCTCGGGCGACGGGGCTCCTGCCGACCCGATGCTGCAGTTCCAGGACGCCCTGTACCAGGGCCTTCCGATCCCGCAGCTGGAGGGTCGGGTGTTCGCCGGCTGGTACGCGACGGCGGCGGACGCCGGAGCGTTGACGGTCGCGGCCCGCGTGAACGGCGCCGACCCCGTGGTGTGCACGGACCAGCAGGTCGAGCTCTTCGCCGCCTGGAAGACGCCGGAGCAGAACGCCGCGGAGAACGTGCGAGTGCCCATCCTCATGTATCACCAGTTCACGGCGAACCCCGAGGGGGAGAAGGGCTGGCTGCGCGGCAACTACGCCTACATCGGTGACTTCGATGCACAGATGAACCACATCGCGACGACGGGCTTCTATCTGCCGACGTGGGACGAGCTCAGCGCCTTCATCGACGGTCGTCTCTCGCTGCCCGCCAAGAGCGTGATCATCACCGATGACGACACCGACCAGTCGTGGTTCGATCTCGCGGTGCCGGTCGTGGACAAGTACAAGCTGCTCAGCACGTCGTTCATGATCACGGCCGCTCGGCAGGACCCGGCGCCGTCCATCTACGTGCAGCGCCGCTCGCACACGCATGACATGCACCAGGCGGGCGACAACGGCAAGGGGCGGATGGTCAACTGGACGGCCGATCAGATCGCGGCAGACCTGACGACGTCGGCTCAGATCCTCGGTGTGGGTCAGGTCGTGGCGTATCCGTACGGGCACTACAACGACACCACCAAGCAGGGTGTTGCGCAGGCCGGCTACGAGATGGGTCGCACCATCGAACCCGGATATGTGACGATCGGCACGGACAAGCTCGCCCTTCCCGTCGTGCGCATCGACTACGGCATGGGGCTGGACGCGCTGGTCTCGCGCATCGGCTGAGAGACGGTCGAGACGAGGCACGGCAGGATGGTCCCATGCCCTCCTCCTCAGAGTCCGCAGCGGAATCCGCCTCCGTCGTCATCGTCGGGCCTGCATCGTGGAACACGATCATCGTGCTGGATCGGCTTCCTGAGCCGGTGCCGCACATGCAGTTCGCCGAGGACACGTGGGAGACGGTCGGAGGGACCAGCGCGGGCAAGGCGCTCAGCCTGACCGCGCTGGGCCGGACCACACGGCTGCATGCCATCTCCGGGACGGATGCGGAGGGCGGGCGCGTGCGCGACGCACTGCGCGCCGCCGGCGTGCAGACCTCCTGGGACGACGGGGTCACCGAACGGCATCTGAACCTGATGACGCGTGAAGGCGGTCGCGTCTCGCTGTACCTGTCGACCCCGAGCACGGCCGAGGGCACGCGCGACGACCGGATGCGCGACCGGATGGTCGCTGCCGATGCGGTCGTGCTCGACCTCGCCGCGGAACCCCTGCGCCTGCTGCCTCTCGCCCGATCGACCGGCACGCCGATCTGGGTGGATGTGCACGACTACGACGGCAGGGCGCACTACCACCGGCCGTTCCTCGACGCCGCTGATGCGGTGTTCTGCAACGCCGACCGGCTGGACGACCCGGTCGTGTTCCTGCAGTCCCGCATCGCGGCGGGAGCGCGCCTGGCCGTGTGCACCCTGGGAGCGGAGGGGGCCGTGGCGGTCGACGAGCACGGCGTGGTGCATCGGGTTCCTGCGGTGCCCGTCGAGGTCGTCGACACGAACGGCGCGGGTGATGCGTTCCTCGCGGGCGTGCTCGACGCGCGGCTCGACGGGGCGGGCGTCACCACTGCGCTCGAGGCGGGGGCGCGTTCGGCGGCGGCGGTCCTGCGCACCCGGCACCTCCATCCGCTGCTCGACCCGGTCCTCGGGGCCGTGGGGAGGTGACGCTCAGGGCGAGAGCGGTGCGAGGAACTCGTCGGTCAGACGCGTGACCTCCGCGTGCATCTCGTCGCGGGAGATCGTCGGAGTGCCGTCGCCGTCCTGCGGTCCGTAGTCGCCGAAGGACGCGTGCGACGCCCCTTCGATCTCGACCATGTCGGCATCGGCGGGCAGCTGATCGCGCGCATCGGCGATCTTCTCGGGGGTGGACAGCCCGTCTTCGCTGCCGGACAGGCTGAGGACGGGAAGCCCACTGCCGGAGAGATCGTTCGCGCAGTAGGAGGCGAACAGGACGAGCGCATCGGCGTCGTCCGCGAGCTGGCATGCACGCACGCCGCCCAGGGAGTGCCCGCCGACGCCCCAGACATCGACGTCGGGGGCCGCCGAGGTGAAGGCGTCGAGTCCGCGCGGGTCGAAGAACGCCAGGTTCAGCCACGGGCGTGTGATCACGACCGTGACCCCCTCTTCGGCCAGCCCCTGCAGGATCGCGGCATACGCCCACGGATCCACCTTGGCCCCGGGGATGAAGACGAGGCCGAGGTCCGATCTCCCGTCGGCGGGGGCGAGCACGATGCCCTGGTCGGCATCGGTCACGGTGATGGCCGGGTTCTCCCGCACGGAGGCGAGCGGCTCCGGCTCCGCGGCCATGACGCCGATCTGGGTCCAGGCGAGTACGCCGCCGACGGCGACGACCAGCACGATCGCGACGCTCCACAGCACGCGCTTCAGGATCCGGCGGGGCTTCTTCTGCACGAGACAACGCTACTCCGCCCGGTCGACGGTCGCTCGTCACCGAGGGGTGCTACGCCCGTGACTCCAGAATGCGCTTCTCGTTCCGGACGGCACCGCGGTAGGCGTCCTTGTTGACGTAGTAGGCCATCCGATCCAGGCCCAGGTAGCGGTAGCCGCCGGTCACATCGGGCCAGGGGCTTCCGGTCACACGATCGCGGAATCGCGACGCGCGCTCCGGATCCTGCTCGACCGCGTTCAGGTAGGCCGCGAGCAGCTCCGCCTGCTCGTAGCGGCCCTGCCAGCCGATGCCCGAGGCCTCGATCATGCCCATCACGTAGAGGCCGTTGAACGAGGCGGGGAAGACGTTCAGGAACAGCCGCGGCGCGGCACCGCGCCAGTGCAGGTGCTCGCGGTCGACGAACGGATAGTCGAGGGTGTAGCCGGTGGCGAGCAGCACGAGGTCGTAGTCGTCGGCGCTGCCGTCACGGAAGTGCACGCTCGCGCCGTCGAAGCGCGAGACGTCGGGACGGATGCGCAGATCGCCCTGCCCGAGGTGGTTCAGGACCATGGTGTTCACGATCGGGTGCGACTCGTAGATGCGGTAGTCGGGCTTCGGGAACCCGAACCGCACGGGGTCGCCGGTGAAGGCCCGCAGCACACGACTGTCGATGGCCTGCTTGATGCGCGCGGGGAGCGGTCGCCCCTGGTTGAGAGTGTCGCTCGGCCTGCCGAACAGATACCGCGGAACGAAGTAGTACCCGCGGCGGACGCTCATGTCGACGGATACCGCATGATGCACGGCGTCGACCGCGATATCGCAGCCGGAGTTGCCCGCGCCGATCAGCAGCACGCGCCGGTCCTTGAGCTGCTCGGGCGACTTGTACGCGTGCGTATGCAGCAGTTCGCCGGTGAACTCACCAGGGAATGCCGGGATGTTCGGCTCGGCGAGCGTCCCGTTCGCGAGAACGACGCCCGCGTACCAGTGCGTCTCGTCTCCCCTGGGGCCGGAACTGGTCAGATCCCAGCCGCCGTCGCGCGGCTCGAGACGCGCGACCCGCGTGTCGAAGAGGAAGAGGTCGGTGAGCCCGAAGTGCCGGGCATAGTCGTCGAAGTAGTCCTTGAGTGCCCGGTGTCCGGGGTAGTCGACCCGGGACCGCATGGGGAACTCGGTGAACTCGGTCGTCGTGCGGGAGGAGATGAGATGCGCGGACTCGTACATCGTGCTGCGGGGATTGCTGATGTCCCACAGCCCGCCGACGCCGTGCGAGGCCTCGTATCCGTCCACGGAGATCCCGCGCTTCTGCAGGGCGCGCGCTGCGGCGAGGCCGGACGGACCAGCGCCGATCACGGCATATCTGTTCATGTGGCTCCCGGATACCTGTGTGTTCTCGCACCTCGTCGTGCGCGAAACGCCCCCGCCCACCGATCGTATCGGCAGGCGAGGGCGTCGACGGGTCGCGGCTCAGGCCCTCTCGATGTGCTGCTGGCGGGCGGTGACGGCATCCCGGATCAGCGGGAACAGCGGATGCTCGGGGTCGAGGCCCGTCGTCCGCGTGGTGAACCCTGCGGCCTCCTCCGCGCGCAGCAGCTGCTGCAGCTCGACCGACTGCTCGTCGGCCGGGTCGTCGAACTCGAGCGCTGCCGAGACGGCGGCGACCAGGGCCTCGGTGGACAGTCCGCGCTCCGCGGCCATGGCTGCGGGGCCCACGAACCGCTCGTGACGCGAGATCTTGCGCAGCGGCTGACGTCCGACCCGCTGCACGGTGTCGACGAGTGCGGGGTTGCGGAACCGGTCGAGGATCTTCGCGCGATAGGCGGCGAGATCCTCCGGGTCCAAGCCGTGCTCGGCGACCAGCACGGCCGACGTCTCTTCGAGGGCAGCCGAGACGCTCGCGGCGATCGTCGGATCGGCCAGGGCATCCGAGATGCGCTCGATGCCCGCACGGGCCCCGAAGTATGCCGTCGCCGCATGCCCCGTGTTCACGGTGAACAGCTTGCGCTCGATGTACGGCGCCAGGTCGTCGACGAAGTGCGCGCCGGGGATTCTCGGCAGCTCTCCGCCGAACGGTCCCGACTCGATCGCCCATTCGAAGTAGGGCTCGACCGTCACGTCGACGCCCGATCCCTCCGGCTGCGCCGGCACGATGCGATCCACGGCGGTGTTCGCGAAGACCGCTCTGGTCAGCAGCGTCTCGGCATCGGCTCCTGCTGCGGCGACGATCTCGCGGCGCAGCAGGTCGGTGGCGCCGATCGCGTTCTCGCATGCCATCACCTGCAGCGGTGCGGCGGCGGGAGAGCGCAGGGCCAGTCCCGCGACGATCGACGGGGCCACGAACCGCAGCACCGTCGGTCCGACGGCGGTGGTGACGACGTCGGCCGACGCGACCTCTTCCGCCACTGCGGCGGGGTCCGTCCGGCTGTTCACGGCACGGAATCCGGTGACGACGTGATCGGTCCCTCCGGGGCCGGCCTCGTGCACGGTGTACGAGTCGACCGCGTTGATCGCGTCGACCAGCGCGTCGGCGACGTCCGAGAAGACGACCTCGTACCCGCCCTCGCGCAGCAGCAGACCGACGAATCCGCGCCCGATGTTGCCCGCCCCGAAGTGGACCGCCTTCATCCCTCGTTCACCTCCGAGAGGAGGGCGTAGAGCTCCTCCGGGGTCTGCGCAGCGGAGAGCCGGGCCACGTCGTCCTCCTCGGAGAACAGGATCGCGATCCGGGAGAGGATCTCCAGATGCTCGTCACCCACGCCGGCGATGCCGATCACGAACGTGGCCGGGTCACCGGACCAGTCGACACCGCCGTCGTAGCGGACCACCGACAGGGCCGATGCGAGGATCGTGTCCTTCGCGTCGTTGGTGCCATGCGGAATCGCCAGCCCGTTCCCCATGAAGGTCGAGACGGTCTCCTCGCGCTGCCGCATCGCGTCGACGTAGGCCGGGGTGACGGCTCCGGCCGCGACCAGGATGTCGGTCGCCTCCTGGAGGGCCTCGTCGCGCGACGCCCCTCCGGGGTGGATGCGGACCTGTTCGGGGCTGAGAACACTCATTCGTTTTCCTTTCGCTGTTCACGCACCATCTCGACGACCTCTTCGTACTTGGGCGAGTTCATGAAGTTGTCGACCGACACATGGACCGAGTTCGGCGACTTCGCCTCTGCGCGCTCGGTGAGCTGCTGCTGCGTGATCACCACGTCGGCTGTTCCGTCGAGGTTCGCGATCGCCTGGTTGGTGACCGTGATGTCCTCGATGCCGGCCTTTTTGAGCTTGTTGCGCAGCACGCTGGCGCCCATGGCGGACGAGCCCATGCCGGCGTCGCAGGCGAACACGATGCGCTCGATCGGCGCGGCGGCGATCACTGTCGTGCTCGCGGCGGCAGCCGCCTCGGGGGACGAGGTCGCGGTCGACGTGCGCAGCGCGTCCATCGCGGCCGACGACTTGCCCTTGTTCGCCTCGGTCTGGGCGATCGCGTCACCGAAGGCGTCACCCTCGGCCTCCAGATCGCGCTTGCGGGAGGCCCGCAGGATCACGCCGGTGATGAGGAAGGTGACGGTGGCGGCGATGATCACCGACAGGTACACGACCAGCAGGTTGCCGACGCCCGGTCCGATGGCAGCCGCGGTCACGGCGATGATGCTTCCCGGTGCGGCCGGGAATGCCAGGCCGCCGCCGAGGACCATGTTCGTGGTGACGCCGGCCGCGCCACCCGCGATGAGGGCCAGGATCGTGGTCGGCTTGCTCAGCGCGTACGGGAAGTAGATCTCGTGGATGCCGCCGAAGAACTGGATGATCGCCGCACCCGGTGCGGAGGCCTTCGCCGCGCCGACGCCGAAGAACGTGAAGGCGAGCAGCAGGCCGAGGCCGGGGCCAGGGTTGGCCTCGATGAGGAAGAGGATCGACTTGCCGGTCTCCGCCGCCTGCTCGATCCCGAGCGGGGTGAAGACGCCGTGGTTGATGGCGTTGTTCAGGAACAGCACCTTCGCCGGCTCGACGATGATCGACACCAGCGGCAGCAGGTTCAGCGAGACGAGCCAGTCGACAGCGCCGCCGAGGACGGTGCTGATGCCGAGCATGACGGGACCGAACGCGAAGAAGCCGACGATCGCGAGGAGCATGCCGAGGATGCCGGCGGAGAAGTTGTTCACCAGCATCTCGAAACCGGGACGGATCTTGCCCTCCCACAGCCGGTCCATCTGCTTGGTGATCCACGCGGCGACCGGGCCCATGATCATGGCGCCCAGGAACATCGGGATGTTGGTGCCGACGATCACGCCGACGGTGGCGATGGTGGCCACCACGCCGCCGCGCTCGCCGTAGACCATGCGGCCGGCCGTGTTCGCGATGAGCAGTGGAAGCAGGTACGTGACCATCGGTCCGACGAGGCCGACGTAGGCGAGGATGTTCCCGTTGTCACCCTCGGCGACCGCGGTCATGGCACCCTGCCACCCGATGATGGCGGAGTCGCCGCCCCCGCCGATGATCTCGGACACGCCGACCCAGTGCCAGCCGAACGGGCTGTCCGCGCCGAAGAACCCGGCCGGGATGAAGAGCATCGTGATGAAGCCCCAGGCGATGAAGGCCGCGATGTTGGGCATGATCATGCCCGAGAGGAATGTGCCGAAGCGTTGCACTCCTACGCGGAGGCCGCCGGGTTTCGTGGCGGCAGGTGACGTCGTCGTCATGATGTCGTCTCTTTCTTGTGGAGGGGGAGTTCCGCGGCGAGCGTCGCCACGGCGGTTCGGGCGGAGGAGGCATCGTCGGCAGCCAGGGCGGCCTGGGCGAGGCTCCGCGCCTCGGACGGGGTGCGCTCGGACAGCGCGTGTCGTACGTCGGCGAGGGCCGACGGTGCCATCGAGAGGCTGGTCGCGCCGAGCCCGACCAGCACCACGGCGAGGAGAGGGTCGGCCGCGGCCTCGCCGCAGATCCCGACGGGCTTGCCGAGACGTGCGCCCGCATCGCCGACCTCGCGCACCAGGCGCAGGACGGCGGGGTGCCAGGGGTCCTGGAAGCCGGCGACCGAGCCGAGCATGCGGTCGGCAGCCATCGTGTACTGCGTGAGGTCGTTGGTACCGATCGACGCGAAGTCCGCATGGGCGAGCACGCGGTCGGCGAGCAGGGCGCTCGCCGGGATCTCGACCATGACGCCGGCGGTCTTCAGCCCGTATTCCCGAGCGAGGCCGGTGAAGTAGATCGTCTCCTCGACCGTCGCCACCATGGGGGCCATCACCCAGAGGTCCGCCTCCGTCTGGGCATCGGCTTCCGCAAGCGCGGTGAGCTGCTCGCGCAGGATGTCCTCGCTCGCGCGCAGCGCTCGCAGGCCCCGAAGACCGAGAGCCGGGTTCTCCTCGTGCGCGTCGTTGAGGAACGCCAGCGGCTTGTCGGCGCCCGCGTCCAGCATCCGGACCACGACCTTCTTGCCGGGGAACGCCGCCAGCAGTTCGCGATACGACTCGCGCTGCTGCGCGATGGTGGGTGCCTGCGCCGAGGACAGGAACAGGAACTCGGTGCGGAACAGCCCGACGCCCTCGGCCCCCCGAACGACCGCATCGGCCGCGTCTGCAGGCTTCCCCAGATTCGCGAGCAGCGCGACAGGCGTGCCGTCGGCGAGGGCGCCGGGAGTGGGTGGGGCCGCGTCAGCCGACTGGCGAGCGGCTGCGCGCTCCGTGGCTCGGGCCTTCTCGTCATCCGTCGGTTCGCGTGTGACGACGCCGCTGGCCGCGTCGACGATCACGGTCTCGCCGGTGGTGAGCATCTCGCCGTCGGCGACTCCGACGATCGCGACGATGCCCTTCTCCCGAGCGAGGATCGCGGTGTGGGAGGTCGGGCCGCCATCGGTGGTGATCAGCGCGAGCACCTGGTCCAGATCGAGGAGCGCCGTGTCGGCGGGGGCGAGGTCGCGTGCGACCAGGACGAACGGGTGTCCCGGGTTCGGAACGCCGGGGGCGTCGACGCCGCGGAGGCGTGCGAGCACGCGCTGCGCGATGTCGTCGAGGTCGGCTGCGCGCTCGCCGAGGTAGCCGCCGACGGCTTCGAGCGTGGCGCGGAATCCGGCGAAAGCATCGTGCACAGCCCATTCGGCCGTCGCGCCCGCGTCGATCCGGCTGTCGACCTCGTCCTGGAGGGTCGGGTCCTCGGCGATCATGGCCTGGGCCTCGAGCACCTCCTGCGCGGATCCGCCGGCGGCCTCGCCCCGTTCGTTCAGCTCGTTCGCAACGGTGGAGACGGCGTCGCGGACTCGGGCGCGTTCCGCATCAGCACCCGCGGTGCTGGGTGTGTTCTCCGGAGCGGGCATCGCCTCGGCCATGCGGACGATCGGCCCCTGGGCGACCCCGAGACCGATCCCCACTCCCCGGAGCTCGCTCATGCGGAGTCCTGATCGTGGTCGGTGGTGAGGAGTTCGGTGAGCGTGTCGAGTACGTTCTCGGCGCCCTCGCCGTCGGCCGTGAGCGTCACGTAGTCGCCGTGCTCGACGGCCAGGGCGATGACCCCGAGGATGCTCGCCGCGTTGACCGGCTTGCCCGAGTCCTTGGCGATCGTCACGGCGATGCCGGAATCCTTCGCGGCCTGCGCGAAGAGCTTCGCGGGGCGGGCGTGCAATCCGTGCGAGGAGCCGATCCGAACGGTGCGGGTGGCGGTCATGATGTTCCTTTCGGGGTTTCGCCGGCGGCGGCGAGGATCGATCGGGCGAGGTCGAGCGTGCGCGAGCCGTCGAGATCGGCGAAGACGTCGTCCGGAAGCACCGCGACGGGCGCGCTCGCACCTTCGCGGATGGCGTCGAGGCGGTCGCTCAGATGAGGGCCGACGAGGACGAGGTCATGGTCGGATCCGGCGACGGAGCTCTCCATGCCGGCCGCCGCGTCCCAATCGAGACCGGCCGCGGCTGCCGCACGGCGGAGCCGCTGCGCGACGAACGTGCTCGATGCTCCCGCACCGCACACCACGAGAATCCTCATCGATGCCCACCCTTCCTGAGAACAGTCTGGGAACGGTGGAGGGGTGCGCGCCAACACGTTCCTTTCCGCCCCTGCGGAACAGGCCCTTCCGCCCGAGGGCGCCGGGCACCTGACATCATGGAGAACACGTCGAGACAGTGCGGTCAGCACGCGGAAGGGGAGGATCATGTCGCGCCAGCGCCAGGACCAGCTCCTCGCGGCGTTGCTGCGCCAGGAGGGGTGGGCGACGGCGGCGAGCCTCGCCGACCTGATGGGCGTCACCCCGCGCAGCATCCGCTCCTATGTCGCGGCGCTGAACGCCCGCACGCCCGGGGCCGCGGTGATCGAGTCGGGTCCTGCGGGCTACCGTGCCGGATCCGGCGCCCGTGGCGCGCTGCGGATGCGCCAGACGGGGGATTCCGCACCCCGCGACCGTCTGCACACGCTTGTGCGGCTCCTGCTCGACGAGCACGGAGGCATCGACGTGTTCGACACCGCCGAGGATCTGCACGTCAGTGAAGCGACGCTCGAAGCGGACCTGGTGCGCGTGCGGGGTCTGCTCGACGGCACGGATCTGGTGCTCGAGCGCGAGCGCGAGACCGTGCGACTGCGCGGCAACGAGACGGCGCAGCGCCGCCTGCTCAGCAGACTCGCCCACGACGAGATGGACGACGCCTCGTTCCATCCGGAGACGTTCCGTCGGGCGCTCTCCGGATCGGCGGTGGCCGCCAGCGCGGTCGGGCCGTTCAAGTCCGCGCTCGTGCGCGAACTCGGCGAACTCGGCTACTACGTGAACGAACTCGCGATCTCCGATGTGCTGCTGCACATCGCGATCGCCGCCGAGCGGGTCGCCGCTGGACACACCCTCGAATCGACCCCGGCGGGCACCCGAGAGGAGATCCCGCGCGTCGGGACCGTCATCGCCCGCCTCGCCTTCGAGCATTTCTCCGTGGTCCTCGGCGAGGGGGACAGCGGTCATCTCGCATCCCTCGTGCTCACCCGCATCGTCGCGCCGGGCGAGGACGCGACGCGTGAGGTCGCACGCAGCGGCGTGGATCCGAAAGTCGAGGCCGCGGTACGCGCGGAGATCGCCCGAGCGGCGGAGGACTTCCAGGTCGACCTCGTCGACGAGACCTTCGTGCTGCGTCTCGCCCTGCACGTGCAGAATCTGCTGCGCCGCGCCGAAGAGAGCGCCCTCACCCGCAATCCGCTCACCCGGTCGCTGAAGACGACGTACCCGATGATCTTCGAGGTGGCCGTCTCGATCGCCAGCGGCCTGCACGACCGGGTCGGCACACCCATCCACGACGACGAGATCGCCTACATCGCCATGCACGTGGGTGGGCGTCTCGAACGCAGCCGCAAGGCCGAGTCGATCCTCACCGCCACCATCGTCTGCCCGGGCTATCACGAGTTGCATGAGCTGCTCCGCTCCAGCGTCGACCGCTCCCTGGGGTCGGCGATCGAGGTCACGACCGTCGTGACCAATGTCGATCCCGACTGGGCGTCCTTCGACACCGACCTCGTGCTCAGCACGATCGAACCGGGGTCGTCCGGCGACCGATTCGTGCGCATCCAGCCGTTCCTGACCGACGCCGACGTCGACCGGATCCAGCAGGCGGCCGCCCGGGTGCGCCGAGGGCGACGTCTCACGCGGCTCCGTGGCGAACTCGCCCGCTACTTCCTCGCCGACGCGTACGTGTTCCCGCTTCCCGATGAGGGGGAGGAGACGATCATCCGTCGTCTCGGCGGTCTCCTGGTGCAGGCCGGCCTGATCGGCGAGGACTACGTCGAGAACACCATCGTGCGGGAGCGGATGTCGTCGACGGCGTTCACCGATGCACTCGCCGTCCCCCACGCACTCCAGATGACCGCCACCCGCACCGCGATCGCCATCGGCGTCGCGGACGGCTCAGCGGCCTGGGGCGGCGGACGCGTGCAGGTCGTCGCGCTCGCCGCGTTCAGCGAGAGCGATCGTGCGGCGTTCCAGACCGTGTTCGAACAGCTCGTCGAAGTGTTCAGCGAACGCGAGAGCGTGCAGCGGATCGTCCGGAAGGGAACGACGTTCGAGGCGTTCCTCGATGAGCTCGTCGCTGTGATCGACGGCTGACGGCGCAGCGGTCACCCGCGGGGAGCGAGTACCTCCGCGAGCTGGTCGAGAACGGCCTCCGCCGTCGCGGAGGGCGCCGTCTCGATCACCACGGAGTCCCCGGAGGCGATCCCCAGGTCCATGACCGCCAGCACGCTCGTCAGATCGACGGTCGTGCCGTCGGCCGTGCGCAGGGTGACCGGAGCCTCGTGCGACTGCGCGAGTCGCACGAGCTCGGCCACCGGACGCGCGTGAACCCCGTTGTGCGCGCTGACGATGAGGCGTCGGACCGGCATGCTCAGGAGCGTTCGTCGAGGAGGGCGCGGACGCCCGCTTCGAGCTCCGCGACGGCGTCACGTGCGCTCTCGGCCGACTCCGCCCTCGCATCGATGTAGACCTTCAGCTTGGGCTCGGTCCCGCTGGGGCGCACGATCACACGGGAGCCGTCGCCGAGACGGTACCGCAGCACGTCTCCGGAGGGCTGACCCGGTGCGGCCTGCAGCAGGTCCTCGGCCGAGGCGATCGATCGGCCGCCGATGTGCGTCGGCGGGAGTGTGCGCAGCGCGAGCATCACGGAGCCGATGACGGCGAGGTCCTCGACCCGCACCGACACCTGACCGCTCGCGAAATGCCCGTACGTCTCACCCAGCTCGTCGAGCAGATCGACGAGCGTGGCTCCGCGATCGCGGGCCTCGGCGGCGAGGCCGAGGATGGCGACGGCCGCCGACACCCCGTCCTTGTCGCGCACGGTCTCCGGATTCACGAGGTAGCCGAGAGCCTCTTCGAAGCCGAAGACGATACCCGGTGCCCGGGAGATCCATTTGAAGCCGGTGAGGGTCTCGTGGAAGTCCAACCCGTGATGCGCGGCGACGGCGCCGAGGCCGGGGGAAGAGACGAGAGAGCACGCGAGCGAGGCGCCCGGTGTGCCGGCCGCCGCGCGTGCGGCTCTCGCGCCGAGCAGGAGACCGACCTCGTTGCCGGTGAGACGACGCCAGCCGTCGGGGGCGGAGTCGTCGGGGACCGCGACGGCCAGTCGATCCGCATCGGGGTCGTTCGCCAGGATGAAGTCGGCCTTCACTCGTCGGGCGCGCGCGAACGCGAGATCCATCGCCCCCGGTTCTTCCGGATTCGGGAACGACACGGTGCGGAACGTGGCGTCGGGGGTGAGCTGCTCGTCGACGACGAACGGCTGCGGGTATCCCGCTTCCTTGACGATGCGGGACAGCGTCTCCCAGCCGACCCCGTGCATCGCGGTGTACACCCACCGCATCCCGGTCGTCCCGGCGGGTGCTGGCGCCACGGCCACGGTTGCCGCGATGTAGGCTTCGACGACCTCTTCGCCGGCCGTCTCATACTCGGTGGAGCGCGGCAACGCGGTGATGGAGCCCTCGTCGGCGATGCGCTGGATGTGCGCGGCGATCTCGGCGTCCGCCGGGGCGACGATCTGGGATCCCTGGTCGGCGCCACCGAGGTACACCTTGTAACCGTTGTCGTTCGGCGGGTTGTGGCTCGCCGTCACCATCACGCCGGCATCGGCGCCGAAGTGGCGCACGGCGAAGGCGAGGACGGGCGTCGGGAGCAGGCGGGGAAGCAGGATGGCCCGCAGACCGGCTCCGGCGAACAGCTCGGCGGAGTCCGTCGCGAACACGCGGGAGTTCCGGCGCCCGTCGTAGCCGATCACGACCGTCGGGGTCGCGCCGTGCGACTTCTCGCGCAGGTAGGCGGCGAAGCCGGCTGCGGCCTGGCCGACGAGAACCCGGTTCATCCGGTTGCTGCCGGCGCCGAGTTCGCCGCGGAGACCCGCGGTTCCGAAGGCGAGGCGAGTGCGGAAGCGGTCGTCGAGGTCGGCGACGGCCTCTCGGTCGCCGGCGGCCGCACGTGTGATCACGCCGGCCAGCTCGTCGCGCGTCTGCGGATCCGGGTCCTGTCGCAACCAGGCGCGGGCCTGGGCGAGCCGCTCGTCGCTCACAGGGCCTCGACCACCCTGGCCAGAAGCGCGGAGATCACAGGTTCGGCCTCGCGCCCGGCCTCGATCACCTCGGCATGGCTGAGCGGTGTCTGCTGGATGCCGGCGGCGAGGTTGGTGATGAGCGAGAACCCGAGGATCTCCATGCCGGCCTCGCGGGCGGCGATCGCCTCGAGCGCGGTCGACATGCCCACGATGTGGCCACCGATGTGCTTCGCCATCTGCACCTCCGCCGGGGTCTCGTAGTGGGGGCCGCGGAACTGCGTGTAGACGCCCTCGTCGAGCATCGGGTCGATCGTCCGGGCGATCTCGCGCAGACGCTTCGAGTAGAGGTCGGTGAGGTCGACGAACGTGGCGCCCTCGAGCGGAGAGTCGGCGGTGAGGTTGATGTGGTCGCTGATGAGCACGGGCTGACCGGGCGTCCACGTCTCGCGGATGCCGCCAGCGCCGTTCGTGAGCACCATGATCTTGGCGCCTGTCGCGGCGGCGGTGCGCACGCTGTGCACGACACGGCGCACACCGTGGGCTTCGTAGTAGTGGGTGCGCGCGCCGATGACGAGGACGTTCTTGCCGTCGGGGGTGCGGATGCTGCGCAGCGTACCGACGTGTCCTTCGAGCGCGGGCTTGGAGAAGCCGGTGACCTCGGTCGCGGGGATCGTCGCCACGGTCTCGCCGATGATGTCCGCGGCCTTGCCCCAGCCGCTGCCGAGGGTGAGGGCGATGTCGTGCTTCTCGACGCCGGTCAGACGGGCGATGTCGGCGGCGGCCTGTGCGGCGACCTCGAAGGGGTTCGCGGTCGGGTCGTCGAGGGGGTTGCTGTGCGTTTCGGGCATGGATCCACTCTAGGAAGGTGCAGGCTCGGGTGCCAGGATTGCGCGAGAATGGATTCCATGTCTTCCACCACTTTCGAGCGCACTCAGCGCGTCGCCGTCCTCGGCGGCGGTCCCGGCGGCTACGAGGCGGCCCTCGCGGCAGCCCAGTTGGGGGCCGAGGTCACCCTGGTCGAGCGCGTGGGAGTCGGCGGATCCGCCGTCCTCACCGACGTCGTGCCCTCGAAGAGCCTGATCGCCACCGCCGATGCGGCCGTCGCCATCTCCGAGGCGAGCGACCTCGGGGTCAACTTCTACGCCAAGGGCGACCACTCGCGACCCCTCAAGCCCGAGATCGCGATCAACCTCGCCGCCGTGAACAAGCGGCTCCTCGCGCTGGCGGGTCAGCAGTCCGAGGACATGCGTGCGACGCTCCTCGAAGCGGGCGTACGCATCCTCTCCGGTCACGGTCGCCTCGAAGGGCCCACCGCGATCATCGTGTCGACGGGCCAGGGCGGGACCGACTTCGACCGGGTCGAGGCCGACACGATCATCGTGGCGGTCGGTGCCTCTCCGCGCGAGCTGGACTCGGCCAAGCCCGACGGCAAGCGCATCCTGACGTGGACGCAGCTGTACGACATGAAGGCGCTCCCCGAGCACCTCATCGTGGTCGGTTCCGGTGTCACCGGTGCGGAGTTCGCCTCCGCCTACATGAACCTCGGTGCCAAGGTGACCTTGATCTCCAGCCGCGAGCAGGTGCTCCCTGGCGAGGACAAGGATGCGGCGAGCGTTCTGGAGAAGGTCTTCAAGCGCGGGGGCATGCAGGTGCTCTCCAAGTCCCGTGCCGACCGCGTCGAGGTCACGGATGACGGGGTCACGGTCACCCTGTCGGACGGGCGCACGGTCGATGGCAGCCACTGCCTGATGGCGGTCGGTTCCATCCCGAACACCGCGGGCATCGGTCTGGAGGAGGCGGGTGTCGAGCTCGATGAGTCGGGACACGTGCGGGTGAACCGGGTCGCGCGCACCTCCGTCCCCAACGTGTACGCGGTCGGCGACTGCACGAACTTCTTCCCGCTGGCCTCGGTCGCCTCGATGCAGGGGCGCACGGCCGTCTTCCACGCCCTCGGCGACATCGTCATCCCGCTCGAACAGATCAAGATCACCTCGAACATCTTCACCGCGCCCGAGATCGCCACGGTCGGCTACGGCGAGAAGGACGTCGAGGACGGTGTGGCCGACGGCCTGGTCTACAAGCTCCCGCTCGCGGCGAACCCGCGCGCGAAGATGATGGGCATCAAGGACGGCTTCGTCAAGCTCATCGCCCGCAAGGGATCGGGCACCGTGATCGGCGGCGTGATCGTGGCGCCGAAGGCATCGGAGCTGATCTACCCGATCGCGGTCGCCGTCGAACGCCGTCTCACGGTCGACCAGGTCTCGCGGGTCTTCGCGGCATACCCCTCGCTCTCCAGCAGCATCACCGATGCGAGCAGGGCGATGCATCTCGTGAACATCTCCTGATCCCGGGAGAGATGCGGAAAGGGCGCCCCACCTCGGTGGGGCGCCCTTTCCGCTGATGCCGGGTGTCAGCTGATCGTGAGCAGCTGGTGTCCTGCGGAGACCGTGGCGCCGGTATCCGCGTTGATGTTGCCGACCACGCCGTCCTTGTGCGCCTGCAGCGGCTGCTCCATCTTCATGGCTTCGAGCACGACCACCAGGTCGCCCTTGACGACCTGCTGTCCGTCGGCGACGGCGATCTTGACGACGGTCGCCTGCATGGGCGACTTCACCGCGTCGCCGGAGGCCCCGGCGTTGGCGGTGGTGGCGTGGCTGCGGCGCGACGGCGGAACCGCTGCCGGGCGTCCGGCGGTACCGGCGGCGACGGCCACGCGGTCGGGGAGGCTCACCTCGAGGCGCTTGCCGGAGACCTCGACGACCACGGTGTGACGTGCTTCGGCGGAGGTCGGTGCTTCGAGCTCCCCGTCCCACGCGGGGATGTCGTTGACGAACTCGGTCTCGATCCAGCGGGTGAAGATCCCGAACTCGCCGTCCTCCGCCGTGAACGCGGGATCGCGCACGACCTTGCGGTGGAACGGGATGACGGTGGGGAGACCGGCGACCTCGAACTCATCGAGTGCGCGGCGCGAGCGCTCCAGCGCTTCCGCCCTGTCCTTGCCCGTCACGATGATCTTCGCGAGCAGGGAGTCGAAGGCGCCGGACACCGAGTCGCCGGCGGTGACGCCGGAGTCGAGACGGATGCCGGGGCCTCCGAAGGTCTTGAAGACGTGGATCGGGCCGGGCTGGGGCAGGAATCCGCGACCGGGGTCCTCGCCGTTGATGCGGAACTCGATCGAGTGCCCCTGGGGCTTCGGGTCGTCGTAGTCGATGGTGCCGCCGGCCGCGATGCGGAACTGCTCGCGCACCAGATCGATACCGGTGACCTCTTCGGAGACGGGGTGCTCGACCTGCAGGCGCGTGTTCACCTCGAGGAATGAGACCGTGCCGTCGGCGCCGATGAGGAACTCGCAGGTGCCGGCACCGACGTATCCGACCTCCTTCAGGATGGCCTTCGATGCCGAGTAGAGCAGCTCGTTCTGCTCCTCCGTGAGGAACGGGGCCGGTGCCTCTTCGACGAGCTTCTGGTGGCGGCGCTGCAGCGAGCAGTCGCGCGTCGAGATGACGACGACGTTTCCTGCGGCATCGGCCAGACACTGGGTCTCGACGTGACGCGGCTTGTCGAGGTACTTCTCGACGAAGCACTCGCCGCGTCCGAAGGCGGCGACGGCCTCGCGGGTGGCGGATTCGAAGAGCTCGGCGACCTCGTCGAGCTCGCGGGCGACCTTGAGGCCGCGTCCGCCGCCGCCGTACGCGGCCTTGATGGCGATCGGGAGGCCGAACTCCTTCGCGAAGGCGATGACCTCATCGGCGCCTTCGACGGGGCCGGGGGTGCCGGGAGCGAGAGGCGCGCCGACCTTCTCAGCGACGTGACGCGCGGTCACCTTGTCGCCGAGAGCCTCGATGGCCTCCGGAGACGGGCCGATCCAGGTCATCCCCGCCTCGATGATGGCGCGTGCGAACTCGGCGTTCTCGGCGAGGAACCCGTAGCCGGGGTGCACGGCGTCGGCACCGGCGCGGCGGGCGATGGAGAGGATCTTCTCGATCTGGAGGTAGGTCTCCGCGCTGGTCGAGCCGCCGAGAGCGTAGGCCTCGTCGGCGAGGCGGGTGTGCAGGGCATCCCGGTCCTGGTCGGCGTAGACGGCGACCGAGGCGATCCCGGAGTCGCGGGCGGCGCGGATGATGCGGACGGCGATCTCGCTGCGGTTGGCGATGAGCACCTTGGCGATAGCAGGCATGCTTGCCAGCCTAGCGAGAACGACCCCGATCCCTTTGACGACTCCCCACAAGAAAGTCGGGAAAACGTGGAGGGGAGTCTACGACCAGAGGTCGGTCCAACGGACACCGAGCTCGGTGGCGAGACGGCGGACGGTCGACAGGGACATGCCGACGACCGTCGAAGGATCGCCGTCCACCCGGGTGATGAACGCCCCGCCCAGGCTGTCGACGGTGAAGGCTCCCGCCACGAGGAGCGGCTCTCCGGAGGCGACGTACGCGGCGATCTCGGCGTCGCTCACGTCGTCGGCGAACGTCACGGCGGCCGCGGCGACCGCGGTGGCCTCTTTGGGCTCGGCGTCGGGGGAGACCCGGAACACCGAGTGCCCGGAATGCAGGATGCCGGTCTCGCCGCGCATCTCCTGCCAGCGCCTGGTCGCCTCCTCGGCGGTGTACGGCTTGCCGTAGACCCGCCCGCCGAGCGCGAACATCGAATCCCCGCCGATCACCAGGCCGTCGAAGGTCCCGTCCGCAGCGAGGCTCCGTGCGACGGCGGCCGCCTTCGCGCGGGCGAGCAGAAGCACCAGTTCCTCCGGCGCGAGGGGGGCGCCCCTCTTCTCCTCCTCGGCGGCGGCGACCGCATCCTCATCGACGTCGGGCGACAGCGTGAGCGGTTCGATTCCCGCCTGCCGGAGCAGCATGAGGCGGGCGGGCGAGGTGGAGGCGAGGCAGACGCGCATGTCCACCACCGTATCCTCGAAGAATGACTTCCTCCCCAGCCGACGTGCTCGAACTCGACATCACCGGCATCGCGCACGGGGGCACGTTCATCGCCCGCCACGAGGGACGCGTGGTCTTCGTCTCCGACGCGATCCCCGGAGAGCGGGTCCGGGCCCGGGTGATCGCCCCGCAGGAGGGGGCGGACGCCTCGACCCGCAGCTTCTGGCGGGCCGAGACCATCGAGGTGCTGGAGGCGTCGGAGCACCGCCGCCCGCACGTGTGGGCGGAAGCCGACGTGTCGCGGGACCCGGCCGACCGCCCCGGTGGCGCCGACCTCGGCCACATCGACATCGACCACCAGCGTGAGCTCAAGCAGCGTGTGCTGACCGAGGCGCTGGAGCGTTTCGCAGGCAGCGGTCTGGTCGCCCCCGAGATCGAGTCGGTGGAATCGGGCGACGGTCTCGGATGGCGCACACGCGTCACCCTGCACGTCGACGACACGGGAGTCGCCGGTCCGTTCGCCGCGCGCAGCCACCGCGTCGTCCCCGTGACCTCGCATCCGCTGGCCCGGCCCGCGATCGCCGAAGCGGCGCTCGCGCTGCGGGGCGAGGCCCCCGGCCGCATCGAACTCGTCGAGCCCGCCGACGGCACGGTGCGCGTCATCCGACGTGAGGAGACCGAGCGCGCCCCCGCGTGCAGCGTGGGTTCCGCAAGCGTCCCACTCCCGAGGTGATCCACGAGATGGTCAACGACCGTCGATTCGAGGTCGACGCCACGGGCTTCTGGCAGGTGCACCCGCGCGCGGCCTCCGTGCTCGACGCCGCGGTCTACGGAATCCTCGACGGACATGTCGACGACCAGAAGACGCACTACGACCTGTATGGAGGGGTCGGCCTGTTCGCCGCGACGCTCGCCGATCTCGGCGGGACCGACATCGTGACGGTCGAGTCCAGTGCACGCGCCACTGCGCACGCCGCCGTGAATCTCGCGCCGCTCGACGTGAACGCCGTGACGGCGCGCGTCGATCGCTTCCTGGCGACGCAGAAGAGCGGGCGCACCGGCGCCGTCGTGCTCGACCCGCCCCGCGCCGGTGCCGGTCGGCAGGTCGTCGAAGCGCTGCACGCGCTCGCGCCGGAGGCCATCGCGTACGTCGCGTGCGACCCCGTGGCACTCGCCCGGGATCTCGGCACCTTCCGCACCCTCGGTTGGAACGTCGACCGACTTCGGGGCTTCGATCTGTTCCCGCACTCGCACCACTTCGAAGTCGTCGCGCTGCTCACACGATGAGCGATCCGCGGCTTCTCGGGGGACTCAGTAGGCTGAGGGGATGAGCACGGTCGCACTCATCGACGATCACGAGTCCGTTCGCCTCGGCCTCGAGGCCGCGTGCGCGCGTGATTCGCAGACCGTGGTCTTCTCCGGGAGCACGGTGGTCTCCTACCTCGAATGGCGCAAAGCCACCGCGGCCGCACCTGCCGAGGTGGTCGTCCTCGACCTCACCCTCGGCGACGGCACGACCGTGACCGAGAACGTGACCTCACTGGTCAACGACGGCGCGAGCGTCGTGATCCACAGCGTCGCCGATCGGCCGGCAGCCGTGCGCGAGGCGCTCGCCGCCGGGGCCGCCGGCGTGGTGAGCAAGTCCTCCGCCCTCGACGACGTGCTCGACGCGATCCGCACGGTGGCGCAGGGCGAGGCTCTCAACAATGTCGAATGGGCGAGCGCGGTCGAGGGAGACCGGGCGTTCGCCGATGCGCAGCTCGCCACGCGCGAACGCGAGGTGCTCCGTCTGTATGCGACGGGGCTGCCGTTGAAGGCCGTCGCCGAGAAGCTGGGTGTCGCCTACTCCACGGCCAAGGAGAACATCACCCGCATCCGCGTGAAGTACGTCGAGGTCGGGCGTCCGGCGCCGACGAAGGTCGATCTGCTGCGCCGGGCGATGGAAGACGGGATCGTCACGGCTGACGAGGCACCCGGTGGCCGCTGAGCCGCTCAGCATCCGCGACGCGTGGAGCAAGATCCCCTCTCCGGGGAGCACGGAGACGGCGTACGAGCGCTTCACCGGCACCCGCATGGAGCGGATCCTCGCGATCGTCGTCGCGATCGGCTCGGCGGTTCTCGGCGCGCAGGCGCTGATCTCTGCGATGGCGTCGCTCTCGCACGCGGATCCTGCGCACGTCGTCACCCTGATCGTGGTGTTCGTGCCGTTGGCTGCGATGCTGGTCGCTTGTCTGGTGGGCCGGGGGGTGCGCACCTTCTCCGGTATCTTCGCCGTGGTCTACGTCCTCGCGCTCGCCGCCTGGCCGACGATCGTCGACCCGTCGGACAAGGGCGCCGGCGAGCAGCCCTGGATCTTCTTCCTGGTCAATGTCGGCGTGGTCGCGGCGATGCTCGCGTTCCCGTTGCCGCTCCAGTTCGCCTGGGCGGCGGGGATGCCGTTCGTCTACGGCTACGTGCGGCTCGTCCAGGGGGAGTTCTCGCGCGAGTTCTGGGTGACGACGGCGTTCGACGTGTCGTTCACCCTCATCCTCGGGGTCGTCATCATCTCCCTGGGCTGGATGTTCCGTTCCGTCGCCGCCGGCGTGGACGAGGCCAGGGGACAGGCGGTGGCGTCGTACTCGACAGCGGCTGCGGCGGCCGCCGCGGAGGAGGAGCGGGCGACGATGTCCGCACTGATGCATGACAGCGTCCTCGCCGCGCTGATCGCCGCGGAGCGGGCTGAGGGGGAGCGTGCCGAAGAGCTCGCCGTCGCCATGGCCCGGGAGGCACTCACTCGCCTCGCCAATACCGAAGCGGCCGTCGCGCAGGAGGGCAGTGACGAGCCGGTCGGCACGGCGCAGATCGTCGTGGAGCTGCGTAGAGCCCTGTCCGAGCTCGGCGCTGATGCGATCGTCGAGGAGCGCGGCGGCATCGGCCTCATACCCGGGCGGGCCGCTCGCGCACTCGTGCTCGCCGCGCGGCAGGCGATCGGCAACGCCGTGTCCCACGCCAACGGTCGTGGACTCCACATCATCGTCGAGGGGCACGGCGACGAGGGGATCGGCGTGACGGTTTCGGACACCGGCGGCGGCTTCGACGTGGCGTCGATCGGTGCCGACCGTCTCGGGATCCGGGCGTCGATCTTCGCACGTATGGCGGGCGTCGCCGGCACGGCCGACATCGTCTCCGACGCGCACGGCACGACCGTGACGCTGGGATGGGAGCGCGCGTGAACCGCACCGTGCGCAGCGTCGCCACCTCTCTCGCCGTCGGCTTCGCCCTGTACTTCGTCGCACGGGGGATCTGGTGGATCGAGCAGCCGACCGCTCCGCTGCTCATGGTCCTCGCCATCGGCCTGTATCTCGTGGTCGTGAACATCGCCATCCTCGGCGACGGCTCCTCGGTGCGGATGCCGACGTGGTCGGCGGTCCTCGCGCTGCTCGCGAGCATGGCGATTCCCGTGCTCGTGACCTTCTCGCTCGAGCCGGCGGATCGTACCGCCCCGTTCGCGACCTGGTACATCGGGGCGCTCGGACTGCTCGCGGTCGTGTGTGTGGTGCGTCGGCGGTCTCTGATCGGCTGGCTCGTGTTGGCGGTGCTCGTCCTGGCCGCGTCGGTGGCTCTGGGGTTCGTCGTGGCCCTCAACCTGGGGCTGGTCGGCTCGATCATGTGGGTGGCCGTCGCTCGACTCCTCGTGATGTTCTGGGATCGTGCGGTGCGCGACACCGAGCGCCTCGCCGAGATCCAGCAGGCGGTGTCCGCGTGGCATGCCACGCAGCGGGTGCGTCAGCGCGAGAGGCGTCTGCGCACGCAGTTCGCTCTGGCTGTCGCCGGTCCGGTGCTCAGCAGAGTGGTCGCGGCGCGAGGTGTGTTGAACGATCAGGAACGTCTGGACGCGCGGCTCGCCGAGGGCAGGCTGCGCGACGAACTGCGCGGCGCCGACCTCCTCAACGACGCGGTACGCAACGCGATCGAAGCTGCCCGACGGCGTGGAGTGGTCGTGACCGTCTTCGATGAGGGCGGGTTCGACGGCATAGACGAGTCCCGTCGCAAGGCGATCAGGGACGAACTGGCGGTCGTGCTGAGTCATGCACAGACATCTCGGCTCATCATCCGCTCGGGGCGGGACCCGCGTGTCGCCGTGACGGTGGTGGGCCGCGCGGGCACCCGCTCCTCGGGTGATGACGACGCGGTCGACCTCTGGCACGAGATTCCGCGCTGACGGAAGAACTTTCGGCAGGACCGGTGAGCGACCTCGGCTCCGTCCTCGGCCCCGGCCTGGGGAGGTGACCGGAGTCGAGGATGTGAGAGTGGGAGAGGGGCGGCGAATCCGCCTGCCCCTCTCCGTGCGGACAGTTACCCGAAAACCATCCGCTGGTGGCCGATCAGCGTCTGTCTACCCTGGGACAGAGAGACCAGCCGAACGCGAAGCGTCCTCTTCAGTCTGAGGGGTTCCGCAAACATTGTCTGTAGGTATTTTGGGGGACAAGATTCGGCATTTCGGGGGACACGATTTTCCCGTCGATGGGGGATCATTGGACGATGGCAACGCGTCGTGGCACCAATCTTCCGCGTATGGGCGACTTCAACCAGTCCGTGATCCTGGAGGCGATCCGCCAATCAGGCGAGGGGTTGAGCAGGATCGAGCTGTCGACCGCGACCCGGCTGTCGGCGCAGACCGTCACCAACATCACTCGGCGACTGCTCGATGACGGCTTCATCCGAGAGGCCGGCCGCACGATCAATGGACCGGGCAAGCCGCGCGTGACCCTGCGGCTCGTCGCCGACAGCCGCTTCGCGGTCGGCGTGCACCTCGATCCCGCCCTGATGACGTTCGTGCTGCTCGACCTGTCCGGCGCCATCGTCAGACGCCGGAGTGTGCGCACGCCGGCCGATGATCCGCTCCGGATCGTGGAGGCCATGGCGGAGACGATCGATGCCCTGATCGCGGAGTCCGGTGTGGATCGTTCGCGGATCGCAGGGGTGGGAGTCGCGGCTCCCGGTCCGCTCGACGCCGAGAAGGGCACGGTCATCGACCCGCCGAAGCTCGCCGGGTGGCATCGTGTGCCGCTGCGCGCGGTGCTGGCGGAGATGACGGGGATGCCGGTGGTGCTGGAGAAGGACACGACGTCGGCCGCGGTCGGAGAGCTGTGGACACGACGCGAGTCGGCCGACGACTCCTTCGTGTTCGTCTACCTGGGGATCGGCATCGGCGCCGCCCTGGCGAGAGACGGCGAGGCGGTCCGCGGGAGCACACGCAACATCGGCGAGGTCGGGCACATCATCGTCGACCCCGACGGGCCCTCATGCTGGTGCGGGTCCCGAGGGTGCGTGGAGGTCGTCTGCACCCCGCAGGCGATCGTCGAACGGGCTGAGCGCGCGGGAGTGTTCGACGACGCCCACCAGGCGTCCGATGCTGCGGCAGTCGATGCGAGATTCAGCCGACTGTGCGAGTACGCAGCGGACGGGAATGCCGCGGCGGTCGAGGTTCTGCGACAGGCAGCGGCACACATCGCGGTGCTGACGGCGGCTCTGACGAACATGCTCGATGTGGATCGGGTCGTGTTCGGAGGCCCTTTCTGGTCACGGCTCGCCGATGTGTACCTCCGAGAGGTTCCCGGCAGGCTCGATCACGCGAGTGCGACCCGCGCGGTGCGCACTCTCCCCGTCGATGGCACCGTCGTCGGGGACGACGTCGGTGCCGTGGGGGCCGCGTGCGTCGTGCTCGATTCCGTTCTCAGCCCTCGCGCCTCCGACCTGTTGCTCGAGAGCTGATCTCCGGACCCTACGCCGTCCGGCAGCGGTCGAGGTCGCGGGTTTGCGACTATAAGTCTATTCGATGTAGTATTTGGCGTTCCCCCAACGATCAGACCAGGGGAATCCACCGTCTCCCCGTGCGCTCGGCACCGTCGCACGTCGAGAAAGCGATTCCGGTCTGAGCCGGGGTGGACGCCCGACCCTTCACGGGAAGGGCGAGGCGGCAACGGGGAACGTCGCCGAGCGGGGCTCTGGGGGTCCTGCGACGATCGTCTGCGTGATTCGTGAAGCGGAGGGTTCGCGGATCACGCAGACGCACTCCTGCGCCACCGGAGCCGGCGCATGCTCCGCAGTGGCTGTCAGCCCGCGAAACGTCCCCACGGGATGTCACGCCGCAGCGGACGGCGGAGCGGACGCTGTGTCCGCGTCCACGCCGAGACAGACGGCTCCTCGGCGACGGCGTCCGCCGCCTCCGTCGCGTAGGCCTCGCTGATCACGGCGATGAGGGCGGCGAGTTCTTCTTCCGTAGCCGTCCCGCGCGTGATGTCGAGCATCGGCGTCTCCGAACCCGAAGCGCCGTGGTCCTGCGTGTCATTCCCGGTCACAGCGGGATGTTCCCGTGCTTCTTCGGGGGCAGCTCGGCACGCTTGCCACGCAGTGCGCGCAGCGCCTTCGCGATCGAGACGCGGGTGTTGGCCGGCTCGATGATCCCGTCGAGCTCGCCCCGCTCTGCCGCGAGGAACGGGGAGGCCACGTTGTACGTGTACTCGTTCGCGAGTCGGGTGCGGACGGCCGCGACGTCCTCACCGGCCTCCTCCGCCTTCTTGATCTCGCCCCGATACAGGATGTTGACCGCGCCCTGGCCGCCCATCACCGCGATCTCGGCCGTCGGCCATGCGAGGTTCACGTCGGCACCGAGCTGCTTCGAGCCCATCACGATGTAGGCGCCGCCGTAAGCCTTGCGCAGGATGACGGTGACCAGCGGCACGGTCGCCTCGGCGTAGGCGTAGAGCAGCTTCGCGCCGCGGCGGATGACGCCGGTCCACTCCTGATCGGTGCCGGGGAGGTAGCCGGGGACATCGACGAGCGTGACGATCGGGATCGAGAAGGCGTCGCAGAAGCGTACGAAGCGGCTCGCCTTCTCGCCGGCTTCGATGTTCAGCGTGCCGGCCATCTGCGAAGGCTGGTTGGCGATGATGCCGACCGACCGGCCCTCGATGCGTCCGAAGCCGATCACGATGTTGGGCGCGAAGAGCGGCTGGACCTCGAGGAAGTCGCCTTCGTCGACCACGTGCTCGATGACGGTGTGGATGTCGTACGGCTGGTTGGTCGAGTCGGGGACGAGCGTGTTCAGCGCGCGGTCGGCGTCGGTCGTCTCGAACTCGAAGGTGCTCTCGTATGTGGGAAGCTCCGCCATGTTGTTGTCCGGCAGGAAGCTGAGGAGCGTGCGGGCGTAGTCGATCGCGTCGTCCTCGTCTTCGGCGAGGTAGTGCGCCACGCCCGATCGGGTGTTGTGCGTGTAGGCGCCGCCGAGCTCTTCCATTCCGACGTCCTCGCCGGTGACCGTCTTGATCACGTCGGGGCCGGTCACGAACATCTGGCTGGTCTTGTCGACCATGATCACGAAGTCGGTGAGGGCGGGGGAGTACACCGCGCCGCCCGCAGCCGGCCCCATGATGATGGAGATCTGCGGGATCACACCGGACGCGCGGGTGTTCAGGCGGAAGATCTCACCGTACTTGCCGAGGGCGACGACGCCCTCCTGGATGCGCGCGCCCCCCGAGTCGAGGATCCCGATGCAGGGCATCCCGCCGGCGAGGGCGAACTCCATGATCTTGATGATCTTCTCGCCGGCGACTTCGCCGAGCGAACCGCCGAAGGTGGAGAAATCCTGCGAGTACACTGCGACCGTGCGGCCGTTGATCGTGCCCACGCCGGTGACGACCGAGTCGCCGTACGGTCGCGAACGATCCATGCCGAAGGCCGTGGTGCGGTGGCGCACATACTCGTCGAACTCGACGAAGCTCCCGGGGTCGACGAGCAGCTCGATGCGCTCGCGGGCGGTCATCTTGCCCTTCGCGTGCTGCTTCTCCTTCGCCTTCGCTTCCGCGTCGACGACGGCTTCTGTATAGCGAGCGCGCAGATCCGCGATCTTGCCGGCGGTGGTAAAGAGGTCGGGCTTGTCCGTCACGGATTCCACCCTATCGTCGGCTCGCCTCCGGCTGTTGGATGCTCGCCACAACGGGGCGGCCGATCCTTTGGCGAAGTGCGCTCAGCCCTCGGGTTCACCGGACTCGAGTTCCGGGTCGGTCTTGGGGCGGCGGCCGATCGAGCGGGCCTTGCGTCCCGCCCACTCCACCCCGCGGACGGTCGTGCCGGCCGCTCCCGCGACCGCGTTGCCCGCGTAGCGGGCACCTCGCAGCATCCGCAGCTCCAGCTTCTCGGCGCCGGGCACGGGTTCCAACTCGAGGGGAAGGTCCATCGGGGCGGCACCGAAGGCCTTGTGGGACGTCGTCAGCACGCGACGGCCGAGGATGTTGTTCCCCGCGCCTCCGATCGCAGCGCCGATGCCGAACGGGAGTGCCTTGCCGATGACCGAAGCGCTGCCCTTCGCCGCGAACTGCTTCACGAACATGCTCTTGAGCTGATCGACGAGGGGGCCGACCGCGGCGCGGGGGAGCGACTTCGTGACGAGCTCGCCCCAGTACGACGATCTGCTTCCTCCACGCCCGGCCACCTGACCGGCGAGCTGTCCGACGAGGTCGACGCCCTCTTTGCCGAGCATCAGCGTCATCACCAGCGCTCTGGCGCGATCCGGGTTCGCGACCGCGATCCCGTGCACCTCGGCGACCGACTGCGCGAACAGAGCGGTGGACTCCACGAAGCCGACCGTCTCCACGCCGGAGAGCGCAAGCGTGATGCCGGTGCCGATCCCGGGGACGACCGCCGTCGCGCCGACCGCCGCTCCGCCCGTCGTCACGGCTGCGAGGTAGCGACGCTCCAGGATGCGGATGATCTCCGCAGGCGATGCCTGCGGATTGCGCAGGCGGATGCTCCGGATGTGCGCCAGGACGAGCGGGCGCTGGATCGACAGCACGCGGTCGAGGCCCCGCACCATCATCGGGTGCTCCGCCGATCCGGCAGGGGGCACGCCCTTGTCCCAGGGAGCGTCGTCCGGGAGCGAATGGATCTTGTGCACCTTGGGGGCCATGGTGCGATCCTATGGAGCCAGCCCGCGAATACGCCGAAAGCCCGGCCCCTATGCGAGGCCGGGCTTTCGAGTCGAGCGATCAGACGAAGAGGTTCGCACGCTCCAGGTCTTCCGCGAAATCGACCTCGACCGCGTACAGGTCGGACACGTCCATCGGCTCGAGCAGCAGGCCGTCCTCGGCGATCGCGAGTTCGAGCCCGCGCTCGAAGTAGTCCTGGTCCTCGACGCGCTGCAGCTGACGCATGAACGCCTTCTTGTGCGCGGAGGAGATGTAGTTGATTCCCACGGCCTCGCCGAGTCCGCCCTTGACGGTCTTGGACAGCTCGTTGATGAAGCCCTCAGCCGTGACCGTGTACTTCACCTCTTCGTCGCTGACCTTGGAGGTGTTCACCGTGACGAACGACTGGTCGCGCTCGATGTACTCGAGTGCGCGGCCGAGGATCATCGGGTCGAAGACGACATCGCCGTTCATCCAGAGAACTCCGCCGCGACCGGTCGCGCCCAGGGCGCGCAGGAGGCTCTTCGAGGTGTTGGTCTCGTCATAACGCTCGTTGTGGACGTAGTTGACCTGCGGGAACGCGTCGATGATGGTCTCGGCGCGGTAGCCGACGACGGTGGTGATGCGGGCGTCCGAACCGAATGCGGCGCGGATGTTGTCGTGCTGCTGGCCCATGATCGTGCGGCCGTCGCTCAGTTCGGTGAGCGGCTTCGGCAGCGCGCGGCCGAGGCGCGAGCCCATTCCGGCGGCGAGGATGACGGTCTGAAGAGTCACGAGTGCTCCTAAAGGAAGTTGTGTTCACGGTCGATTAACCGACCAGACACTTCGTCGTGCCGCGTTCATGGTATCGATTCCGCCTGGGAAGCTCAGGGCCGGGAGGCCCCTGTTGTCATTTCGTGACCGACTACACACCGGATGCACAGGGTTCCGTCTCCCGTGCGATCGCGGCGGAAATGCGCGATCCGAGGGCAGTTTATTGCGCGGCGGCCTTGGCGTACAGGCACCCGTTGATACCGTAGGACGGTGACTGCCTCCCCTGACGACCGCACCGCCCAGGTGGACCAAACCGAGACCGCGCAAGAGAAGACGTCGGCGAAGCGCGCGCCGGCGAAGAAGCAGAGTCCGGAAGCGGCATCCGCCGCCGAGAAGTCGGCGCGACCGCCCGCGGTGAAGAAGCCCGCCGCGAAGACGCCCGCCGCGAAGAAACCCGCGGTGAAGAAGCCTGCGAGCGCGAGCACCTCCGCGGGTTCGAAGGCCGGCAGTGCCGCGGTGTCGAAGTCGTCGGCTGGGAAGTCGTCGGCTGGGAAGTCGTCGGCAGCGACGTCCGGGACGCAGGCTGCTGCCGAGAAAGCGGCTCCCAGTGCGGATGTCGTGGTCGAGCCGCTCGTCAAGGCCGTCAACGGCTCGACGGCGAACCTCTCGTCGACCGCGAGCTCCGCCCGGAGCACCGCCGCGGCGCGCAATGCCGACGCGAAGGCCACGGCTGCGAAGACCACCGCGGCCAAGACGACGGCTGCGAGGACGACGGCGGCGAGGACGACGGCGGCGAAGACGACGGCGGCGAAGACGACGGCTGCGAAGACGACGGCTGCGAAGACAGCGGCTGCGAAGACGACGGCTGCGAAGACAGCGGCTGCGAAGACGACGGCAGCCAAGACGACGGCGGCGAAGGCCGCTGCATCCAAAGCGGCTGCGGCGAAGACCACGGCGCGCTCGGCTGCCGCGAAGACCACGGCCGCGAAGGCCACGGCCGCCAAGATGGCGGCCGCGAAGAAGGCGGCGGCGAAGAAGGCCGCAGAGGAGGCGAAGGCGGCCACGGAGACGGCGGTGACCGCACCCGAAGCTCCGTCCGTCGCGGCCGCTCCTCTTGCGGCCTCTCCCGTGCTCGAGACCGAACCGGTCGTCGAGACCGTTCCTCCGGCCGCCTCCGCTGCGGCGCCGACCGGGTCTGTCGCGGAGCCTGCGCCCGCTGCCGAGCCTGCGCCCGTGCCCGCCTCGGAGTCGCCTCTCGCCGCGGAGCCTGTCGAGGAATCTGTCAGTGCGGAACTTCTCGAGACCGAAACGGCCGTCGGCGATCCGTCCGAGGCGGAGTCGATCGAGGTCATCCAGGCGATCGGGGACTCCGACGACGCAGCCTCCGACGCCGTGAAGCCCGATGAGGTCCTCTCCGCCGGCGAGGCGATCAGCATCCGCGGGCTCGTGAAGCAGTTCGGCGACAACCGTGCAGTCGACGGCATCGACCTGACCGTGCCCGCGGGGTCGTTCTACGGAATCGTCGGGCCCAACGGTGCCGGCAAGACCACGACGCTCTCGATCGTCGCCGGGCTTCTCCGCGCCGACGCGGGCAGCGTCGTCATCTGCGGTGTCGACCAGGCCAAGAAGCCGCTCGCGGCGAAGAGGCTGATGGGTGTGCTCCCCGATCGGTTGCGCACGTTCGACCGCCTCACCGGTCGGCAACTGCTCTACTACTACGGGTTGCTGCGCGGCCTGGCCGCGGATGTGATCGAGAAGCGCGCGGCCGACCTCGCTCGTGCCTTCGATCTGGGCGATGCCCTCGGCCGCGTGGTCTCGGACTACTCGGCCGGCATGACGAAGAAGATCATGCTCGCAGGGGCCATGATCCATTCGCCGCGCGTGCTGGTCCTCGATGAGCCGTTCGAGTCGGTGGACCCCGTCTCGTCGGCGGTCATCCTGGACATCCTCCGCGCCTATGTGTCGCACGGCGGCACGGTGATCCTCTCCAGCCACGGCATGGATCTCGTCGAACGCGTGTGTTCGCGCGTCGCGATCATCGTCGGCGGAGAAGTGCTGGCCGAGGGGACGATCGACGAGGTGCGCGCGGGTCAGACGCTCGAAGCGCGCTTCGTGGAACTCGCCGGCACCAGCGGAGAGGTGGAGGGGCTCGAGTGGCTGCACACGTTCTCCGACTGAGACTCGCGCTTCTTCTCGGTTCCCTGCGCGGCGACCGTCGGGTTCGATCGATCGTCTCGTTCGTCGCGGTGGTCGCGGTCACCGCCGCGGTGTGCGTCGCCGTGTTCAGCCTTGCCGCAGCCTCTGTGCCGGTGGCCCGCGCGGTCACGGTGCTCGGTGGCGCGGCCCTTCTCATCGGATTCCTCGTCGGCCCGATCCTCGTCGGGGCCGTCGATCAGCTCGACCCGAGACGCTTCGCGGTCTTCGGCGTCGATGATCGCCAGATGCCCTGGGTGCTGGCACTGGCCGCCTTCGTCAGCGTGCCGAGCATGGCGCTTCTCGCCGTCTACATCAGTGTCTGCATCGTCGCGATCGGAGCAGGCACGCCCTGGCCTCTGGCTGTGCTGGTGACGATCGCCGGTGTCCTGACCACGATGCTGGTCTCGCGGATCGGTATGGCCCTCAACGCACTGCTCCTTCCCGAGCGCCGCTCCCGCGAGCTCACGGCGCTGTTCGCACTCGCGCTGATCGTGGTCGCCTTCCCTGTCGCGGTCTTCTTCGGATCGCTTCGTTGGGACGGTCTCGTGCCCCCGTCTCTGGCGACCCTGTCGAGCGTGTTCGGCTACAGCCCGTTCGCTGCCGCCCCCGCCTTCCTCTTCGATTCCGCGGCCGGTGCGACCGCTTCCGCGTGGATCAGCGGTGTCATCGTGGTGCTCACCGTCGCTCTCCTCTGGATGGTGTGGACGTGGCTCGTCCGGCGTCTGCTGACCACGACCGAGCGTCCGGTCGCCTTGCGCGAGCGCACCGGACTCGGGTGGTTCGGGCTGCTGCCGTCGAACGCCTTCGGTGCGATCGCGGCGCGAAGCCTCGTGTATTGGCTTCGTGACCGTCGCTACATCATGAACATCATCGTCGTCCCCGTGGCCGGCGTGCTCTCGATGCTCCCGCTCGTCGTGGCCGGAGTCCCGTTGGAGATCGCCGCGCTCGTGCCCGTGCCGGTGATGGCGCTGTTCTTCGGGTGGCTGCCGCACAACGACGTCGCCTACGACTCGACGGCATTGTGGACCCACGTCGCGAGTGGCGTCCGGGGTCTTCCTGATCGCCTCGGGCGTCTCGTTCCTGTGCTGCTCGTCGCCATCCCCGTTCTCGCCATCGCGGTTCCGCTCTCACTCGCGCTGATCGGGGACTGGAGTCTGCTGCTGCCGTTGGGCGGCTTGGCGGCCAGTCTGCTGTTCTGCGCGCTCGGCGTCTCGAGCATCGTCTCGGTCGTGGCTCCGTATGCGGTCTCGCGGCCTGGTGACAGTCCGTTCCAGCAGCCGCAGCGACCGACCTCTCGCGGGGCGTACGGTCCTGCAGCGGCGTTGCTCGGCGCCATCGTGCTGAGCGTGCCGACCATCTGGTTGTTCGCAGCGACGATTCTCGACGGTTCGGCGTACGCTCCGGCGACCTTCTGGGTCGGGCTTCTCGTCGGTCTCGTGACCGCGGCAGCCGGAGCCGTCGTCGGCGGTCGCATCTTCGAGCGCAGTGGAGAGCGCCTGATGGAGTTCGTCGAGACCGCGTGAGGACCGCCCGCTGGGCGTTCGACGCCGCTAGACTCACGGGATGAGTACTCCGCTGGACAGCCCCGATCAGGGCGGCGTGGCAACGCTTGATCGCGAACTGGAAGAGCTCCTCCGCGAGGAGAATCTCGAACCGGGTGACCATGAGCGCTTCTCGCATTACGTGAAGAAGGACAAGATCCTCGAGTCCGCGATCACCGGCAAGCCGGTGCGCGCGCTGTGCGGCAAGAAGTGGACCCCGGGCCGTGACCCGGAGAAGTTCCCGATCTGCCCCACATGCAAGGAGATCTACGAGTCGATGATCGGCTGACCTCAGTCGGCTTCGAGATACACGGTGGGAATCGCCGGGTCGGACTTGCTGAGCGCGAGCGCACGTACCGGGAGCTCTTCGCGCACACGCAGATGATGAGCGCGTGCCGCTGCCGTGCCGTCGACTCCCTCGTACGAGGAGTCGATCTCGCCTGCCTCGACGAACGTCACCTGCAGCGGGCGGCCCTCGGGGTGCTCGGCCGCAGTGTCGAGATCTTCGAAGCCGTCCGACACGACGACCGTCTCTGCGGTGGCGACGCCGTCGACCAGTGTGCGGAACGCTGCTTTGCGTCCGCCATGCGATGCCTTGTCGGCGGACGCCTTCGCGACGCCGATCCAGGACCCCTCGGCATCCTGGCGCGCCACCAGCTTGTAGACCATGCTGGCGGTCGGATACCCGGACCCGGTGACGACCGACGTTCCGACCCCGTAGGCGTCGACGGGCGAGGCGGCGAGGGCGGCGATCGCGTACTCGTCGAGGTCGCTAGTCACGGTGATGCGTGTCGACGTCGCACCGAGTTCGTCGAGCTGCGCGCGGACATCGCCCGCGACGATCGGGAGGTCACCGGAATCGATCCGGACGCCGCCGAGCTCCGTGCCGGCGACGCGGATCGCCGTCTCGACACCCGTGCGGATGTCGTACGTGTCGACGAGCAGCGTCGTTCCGGTGCCCATGCTCGCGACCTGGGAGCGGAAGGCTTCCTCCTCTGTGTCGTGCAGCAGCGTCCAGGAGTGCGCGGCGGTGCCCATCGTGGGGATTCCCCAGCGTCGTCCGGCCTCGAGATTGCTCGTCGCCCCGAAACCGGCGATGTATGCGGCCCGGGCTGCGGCGACGGCCGAGCGCTCGGCGGCCCGGCGGGAGCCCATCTCGGCCAGCGGACGTTCGCCGGCGGCGATGCTCATGCGCGATGCGGCGGTGGCGACGGCGGAGTCGTGGTTGAGCACGCTCAGCGCGAGAGTCTCGAGCACCACGGCATCGGCGAACGTGCCCTCGACCGTGAGGATCGGAGAGCCCGGGAAGTACAGCTCGCCTTCGCGGTAGCCGCGGATGGATCCGGTGAACCGATAGTTCTCGAGGTGAGCGATGGACGCGGCATCCACGACGTTCTCGTCCCTGAGGAACCGCAGTTCGTCCTCGCCGAAGCGGAAGTCGCGCAAGAGGCCCAGGAGGCGGCCGGTGCCCGCGACGACGCCGAAACGGCGGCCGCCGGACAACCGTCGGGAGAACAACTCGAAGACGCTGGGGCGGAACGCCGTCCCATCACGCAGGGAAGCGGCGAGCATGGTCAGCTCATAGCGGTCGGTGAGCAGCGCCGTCGACGTGGTCATGCGCTCAGTTTAGTGAGAGCACCGATGCGCGCGGCGGGTTCCGCGCGGGTAGGCTGGGGAGTCATGAACGACGCGCCGATCGGGATCTTCGACTCCGGTGTCGGCGGGCTCACGGTGGCGCGAGCCATCCGCGCCCAGCTGCCCCGGGAGTCGTTCGTCTACATCGGCGACACCGCGCACTCGCCGTATGGTCCGAAGCCCATCGCGGACGTGCGCCGCTACTCCCTCGAAGTGCTCGACACCTTGGTCGAGCAGGGCGTCAAGATGCTGGTGATCGCGTGCAACACCGCTTCCGCCGCCATGCTCCGCGACGCTCGCGAGCGCTACGACGTTCCGGTGGTCGAGGTGATCGGCCCCGCGGTGCGCCGCGCGGTCTCCACCACGCGCAACGGACGAGTCGGTGTGATCGGCACTGTCGGCACCATCGGTTCGCGCGCCTACCAGGACATGCTCGAGGTCAACGAGAGGCTGCAGGTGTTCACCGCCGCCTGCCCGCGCTTCGTCGAATTCGTCGAGGCCGGGATCACGGGTACCCCGGAGGTGCTCACGGTCGCCGAGGAGTATCTCGCGCCCCTTCGAGACGCCGAGGTCGACACGCTCGTGCTCGGCTGCACGCACTATCCGTTCCTTCGGGGCGCGATCAGCTACGTCATGGGAGAGGGCGTCACCCTCGTCTCCAGCGACGATGAGACGGCAGGCGACGTCTACCGCCAGCTCGTCCGGGGTGATCTGCTCGCGTCGCCGGATGCCACCGCCAGCTACGTGTACGAGGCCACCGGCGCCTCGACCGACGACTTCACCGCGCTGGCCAACCGCCTGATGGGCCGCGAGGTCCGGGACGTGCAACTGGTCCAGACCGGCGTGATCACCCTCCCCGAGATCGCTTTCGAGTAACCCGGATCGAGTCGCTCCGATTCGTTCCGCCATCCCGACCTGAAAGAAGCACATGTCCGAAATCGTCCGCGTCGACGGCCGCTCCACCGATCAGCTTCGTGAGATCACGATCGAGCGCGGTTGGAGCGCGCACGCCGAGGGATCGGCATTGATCAGCTTCGGCGGCACCAAGGTGCTGTGCACCGCCTCCTTCACCAACGGCGTCCCGCGCTGGCTGACCGGCAAGGGCAAGGGCTGGGTCACGGCCGAGTACTCCATGCTCCCGCGCGCCACGAACAGCCGGAACGACCGAGAGAGTGTCAAGGGCCGCATCGGCGGTCGCACCCACGAGATCTCGCGACTGATCGGGCGCGCGCTGCGGGCCGTCGTCGACACGAAGGCGCTCGGCGAGAACACGATCGTCATCGACTGCGACGTGCTGCAGGCCGATGG
Organism: Microbacterium sp. TPU 3598; assembly: GCF_002356155.1. Taxonomy (NCBI): domain Bacteria; kingdom Bacillati; phylum Actinomycetota; class Actinomycetes; order Micrococcales; family Microbacteriaceae; genus Microbacterium; species Microbacterium sp. TPU 3598. The sequence continues at coordinate 1,283,129 of NZ_AP017975.1, forward strand.
CGGCACGCGCACGGCGGCCATCACCGGCGCGTACGTGGCGCTCGCCGACGCGATCGAATGGGGCCGGGAGAAGAAGTTCATCGGCAAGAACTCCACGCCGCTGCTCGACTCGGTCGCGGCGGTGTCGGTCGGGATCATCGACGGCGAGCCCATGCTCGACCTGGCATATGTCGAGGACGTGCGCGCCGAGACCGACATGAACGTCGTGGTCACCGGCCGTGGGCTCTTCGTCGAGGTGCAGGGGACAGCCGAGGGCGCACCGTTCGACAAGCGGGAGCTGGATGCGCTGCTCGAGCTCGGTCTGGCCGGATGCGCCGACCTGAAGGGCACGCAGCTCGCCGCGTTGAAGGGGGAATGACGATGCGAGTCGTTCTCGCGACGCACAATCCGCACAAGGTCGCGGAGTTCCAACAGATCGTGGAGCAGACACGCCCCGACCTCGAGATCGTCGGCTACGACGGTCCGGAGCCGGTGGAAGACGGCGTGACGTTCGCCGAGAATGCGCTCATCAAGGCGCGAGCCGCCGCCGCTCACACGGGACTCGCTGCGCTCGCCGACGACTCCGGCATCTGCGTCGACGTGCTCGGTGGGTCACCGGGGGTGTTCTCCGCCTACTGGGCGGGGCAGAAGAAGGACGCGGCGGCGAACCTCGAGCTGCTGCTCGACCAGCTGCACGACATCGCCGATCCGCACCGCTCCGCGCACTTCACCTCGACGATCGCCCTCGTACTGCCGGACGGCCGGGAGCAGGTCGTGGAGGGACGCTGGCCGGGCCGCCTGGCGCATACGGCGTCGGGCGCCGGCGGCTTCGGGTACGATCCGATCTTCATCCCTGACGGCCAGCCGGCAGGGGAGGAGCGGTCGGTGGGTGAGTTCTCCTCCGACGAGAAGCAGGCGCAGTCGCACCGAGCGCGCGCCTTCGCGGAACTGGTTCCGCTGCTTGCCGCGCTCTGAGCACGGCGGGCGCGAGAAACCGCTGCTGAAGCTGAGAATCGTTACCCTTCCCGACTAGCCGGAACTCGCCTTCCGGCCCTCCATCCCGGTCTAGCCTGGGGGCATGCACGATCACGCACCCGCCCCCGGTGGCATCCGTTCCGCGAGCAGCAGACGCCTGCTCGCGATCTCGCTGTCCCTCACTGCGACGGTGATGCTCGTGCAGGTCGTCGGCGCACTGCTCTCGGGCTCTCTGGCGCTGCTCGCCGATGCCGCGCATATGTTCACAGATGCGTCCGGTCTCGTGATCGCCCTCATCGCCGCCACCGTCGCCGCACGTCCGGCCGACGACCGGCGCACTTTCGGGTACCAGCGCGCCGAGGTGTTCGGCGCGCTGATCAACGCGGTGATCCTGATCGCCCTCGCGACCTGGGTCGCGATCGAGGGGATCGGGCGACTCATTAATCCGGGAGAGGTCGAGGTCGCCGGCGGGCTGATGCTGGTCGTCGCCGTGGTCGGGCTCCTCGCGAACGCGGTGTCGATGTGGCTGCTGAGTCGTGCGCAGCGCACCAGCATCAACGTGCGCGGTGCGTACCTCGAGGTGATGGGGGATCTGATCGGTTCGGTGGCGGTCATCGTGGCAGCCGCGGTCATCCTCATCACCGGATGGATGCCGGCCGACGCCATCGCCTCGCTGTTCATCGCGGCGATGATCATCCCCCGGGCCATCGCGCTGCTGCGGGAGGTGTTCTCGGTTCTCGCCGAGTCTGCGCCGAAGGGCACGGCGGTGAGCGAGATCCGTACCCACCTGCTCGGTTACGACGGTGTCGTCGGGGTGCACGACGTCCATGTCTGGCAGCTGACCCGCGGGGCCCCGGTGTTCACCGCCCACGTCAGCATCGAGCCGGAGCTGTTCGCCGACGGACGCTCGTCGCAGCTGTTGACCGAGATGCAGGCATGCCTCGCCGACCATTTCGACGTGGCGCACTCGACCTTCCAGATCGAGCCTGCGGAACAGGCGGACTGCGAACCGCGACACGCCTGAGCGATCCGGTCCTGACCTCAGCTTTCGACGGCGATCTCGTGCGGGCTCTTGTCCGGGCGGAGCCCGCGCCAACGAGCATGGCGGAGCACTCCGTCGGGTGTCCAGTTCGCGAACTCGACCTCGCCCACGACTTCCGGACGCACCCACAGGGCGTCGGAGGCATCGGGCGCGGGGACGCCGTCGAGCGGGGCAGCATCCACGCGCAACGGATCGAGTCGTGCAAACAGGTCGTGCAGGATGCGGTCGGTGAATCCGGTCCCCACACGTCCGACGTAGCGTAGACCGCCCGTTCCTCGGTCTGGGTCGGGGACGGCGAGCAGCAGAGATCCGAGCGTGCTCTCCCTGTCGCCCTTCCCAGGCCGGATACCGACGATGACCGCCTCCTGCATCCGCGTGTGCTTCAGCTTCAGCCACGAGGGGGAGCGCTGCCCTGGCCGGTATCGCGACTGAGGATCCTTGACGACGACCCCCTCGAGTCCGAACTCCCTGCTCGCGGCGAGTGCCGCGTCCACGTCGTCGAACACCGGAGGGATCTGCACGGGGGCGTCGAGATCGTCGATCAGCTCCTCGAGCAGGGTCCTGCGTTCGCGCAGAGTCATACCGGTGAGGTCGTGTCCGTCGAGACGCAGCAGGTCGAACAGCATGTAGACGACGGGGGTGCGGATCACTTCGCGTTCGATCTCGCGTGGCCGGGTGAGGTGCATCCGGTTCTGGAGGAGGGAGAAGCTCGGCCGGCCGTGGGAGTCGAACGCGACGATCTCGCCGTCGACGACGGCATCCGTCACGGGGAGGAAGGGGGCGCCGTCAGCGGTGAGTTCGGGATACCGGGCCGTGATGTCCGTGCCGCGGCGCGCGTGCAGCAGCATGCGCCCGTCTACCCAGGTGCCCATCGCACGGATGCCGTCCCACTTCACCTCGACCCACGAGGGGTCGCTCAGTGCACGTGCCACGCCGGGGGTGCCGTTCTCGGCGAGCATCGGCGCCATCGACGCCGTGGCCGGAGGGCCGACAGGGGCGGGAGAGCTTCGGGGATATCGATGGGGGTGATGGGCCTTCGCGGGTTGTGGCAGCGGAGCCGTCGCCGGCGGGCGGAGCATCGCGAGTGGATCGATTCCCGCGGCGGCTCGCGCGAGCACCTCGTCGAGATCGAGCTGCGCGAGATCCGGCGCATCGAGTTCCTCCCACGTGCGAGGGGCCGCCACCCACGGCTGTGCACGTCCGCGGAGGGAGTAGGGCGAGATGGTGGTCTTCTTGCCGTTGTTCTGGCTCCAGTCGAGGAACACCTTTCCCCCTCGGACCGCCTTCGCCATGACGCTGGTGGCGAGATCCGGGTGATCGCTCTCGATCATCCGTGCGAGCTCCTTGACGACGGCGGAGACCTCGTCGCTCGTCTGCTCGCCGGGCAATGACGCGTAGAGGTGGATGCCCTTGCTTCCGCTGGTCACCGGCAGAGGGTCGAGCCCCATGCCGGACAGGATGACGCGCGCGATGCGGGCGACCTCGGCACACTGCGCCAGCCCCACCCCGGGGCCGGGATCGAGATCGAGGACGAGTCGATCGGGGTTGCCGGGAAGGCCCGCGGAGGAGAAGCGCCACTGCGGCACATGCAGCTCGATGGCGGCGACCTGGGCGAGCCACACGAGAGTCGGGATGTCCTGGACGAGGGGGTATTCCTTCGGACCGTCGGAGTGCTGGATCGCCTGTCGCGGAATCCACGAGGGTGCGCCCGGTTCGAGCTGTTTCGTGAAGAACGCATCGGCCGGGGCATCCGCGGTCCCGACGCCCTCGACCCAGCGTTTGCGCGTGACGGGGCGCCCGGCGAGGAGGGGGAGCAGGAGTGGAGCAATGGCCGTGTAGTAGGCGATGACCTCGCCTTTGGTGGTGCCGCTGGAGGGGTAGACGACCTTGTCGAGGTTCGTCACACGCAGACGGCGACCGTCGACCTGCACGATCTGCGCGTCTGCGACCATGGGGCCAGCGTAGTCAAGGCGCAGCGTCGCCAGGCGTAGCGCCGTCAAGGGGCTGGTCGTGACGGCTGTGACTGGTGTCTACTGGTGTGATGAGGACGATCTGGAAGGGCGCACTGACGTTCGGGCTCGTGAACGTACCGGTCAAGGTGTACTCCGCGACCGAGGACCACGACGTGCCGTTGCATCAGGTGCACGAGAAGGACGGCGGACGCATCCGTTACCAGCGCACCTGCGAAGTCTGCGGGGAGACCGTGGCGTACGCCGACATCGATCGCGCCTACGTCGACGAAGGCCAGACCGTCGTGCTGACGAAGGACGACCTCGCCGCCCTCCCCGCGGAGAAGAGCCGGGAGATCGACGTCGTCGAGTTCGTGCCCTCCGAACAGGTCGACCTGCTCACGCTCGACAAGCCGTACTACCTCGAACCCGATTCGAAGTCGCCCAAGGCGTATGTGCTGCTGCGGAAGACGCTCGAACAGACCGACCGTACGGCGATCGTGCGCTTCACCCTGCGGCAGAAGACGCGCCTCGCCGCGCTCCGGGTGCGCGGGAAAGTGCTGGTGCTCCAGACCCTTCTCTGGGCCGATGAGGTGCGGGAAGCCGCGTTCCCTGCGCTGGATGAAGACGTGCGGATCTCGAAGAAGGAGCTGGAGCTCTCGGCTTCGCTCGTCGACAGCTATTCGGCGGACTTCGACCCCGAAGCGTTCGTCGACGAGTACCAGAAGGAGCTCCGTACCCTCATCGACGCGAAGATCGAGGCGGGCGACACGTTCGACGTCGCCGAGACCTTCGGGGAAGCCGAGAAGGCAGCCGAGGGCGGCGAGGTCATCGACCTCATGGAGGCGCTGCGTGCGAGCGTGGCGCGCTCGAAGGAAGAGCGCGCGAAGAACGCGGGGTGATCATCGGGTGCCGAGGAATCGGCACCCGATGATCGATCAGTGCTTGCCGTCGCCGTCCAGGTCGGGGGCGCGGTCGAACACGTCGGCGTCGAGCACGAGCTCCTGCGCTTCCTCGGCATCGGTGACCACGTCTTCGCCGGCCGCCTCGGCCTTCTTCGCCTTGTGGCGCTCGGACAGGTAGTGCCACAGCGTGACGAGTGCGGTGCCGCCGACGGCCGCGAGCAGGATGAGGTCGATGTAGCTCTCCACGAACTCGGCGACCGGCGGGATGAACCCGATGAGGTAGCCGAACATCGTGAGCCCGAAGCCCCAGAGGACCGCACCGATCAGGTTGTAGAGCGTGTACTTGCGCCACGGCATGTGGCCGACGCCGGCGGCGACCGGGGCGAAGGTCCGCACGATCGGCACGAAGCGCGCGAGGATCACGGTGATGCCGCCGAAGCGCTCGAAGAACGCGTTCGTGCGTTCGACGTTCTTCTTGCTGAAGAGGCCCGATTCCTTGCGCTCGAAGACCGCCGGTCCGCCCTTGTGGCCGATGACGTATCCGACTTCACCGCCCACGAACGCCGCGAGGCCGATCAGGAGGGCGACCCACCAGACGCTGATGCCGAAGACGCCGTGCTCGGAGCCCGCGATCGGGTGCGAGAGCAGGCCGGCGATCACCAGGAGGGTGTCACCGGGAAGCAGGAATCCGACGAGCAGACCGGTCTCGGCGAAGATGATGAAGCACACCACGAGCAGTGCCCACGGCCCGGCGGTCCCGATGATCGTCGCAGGATCGAGCCAGGGGATGAGAGCGGTCGGTGCGTGCAGCATGGTTTCGAGCACTGGGGGAGTCCCGTCGGTCGTGAATGGTCGGCGGTAGAACAGAGCGATGTCGTGACGACCGGAGAAAGGTCGTCGTCGTCTCTCGTGCGGAAGGTGGGACTTGAACCCACACGCCCTGGGGCACAGGAACCTAAATCCTGCGTGTCTGCCAATTCCACCACTCCCGCGCGGTGGAATCAGTCTACTGATCACCGAATCCGCGTGTCTGGGGATCAGCCCGTAGTCCGCGCCGGCCGACGGTCGGGCGCGGGGAAGGCCTGTGGATAACTTCCGAGGCAGGCCTCGGATTGTTGCGAGGATGCCGGGGTGAGTCATCCGTCCGCCCTTGTCGCCGAGCGCGTGCGGTCGCGTCTGCGTGCCGAGGGCATCGATCCGTCCGTCGATCCGGACGCGGCATGGCGGATCACCCATGCCGAGGTCCGGCGTCACGACGATCTCGCCCTCGCTCGCGGCGAGTCCCTGATCGACGATGAAGCGGCGTGTGTGAGAGAGGTCATGGCGTCGCTCAGCGGATTCGGTGCGCTGCAACCGCTGCTCGACGATCCGGAGATCGAGGAGATCTGGCTCAACGGAACGGGACACGTGCACGTCGCGCGAGAGGGAACGGCCGAGCGGACGTCCCTTCGTCTCGACGAAGGGACCGTGCGCGACGTCGTCGAGCGCATGCTGCAGTCGACCGGTCGGCGGGTCGACATCAGCCAGCCGTTCGTGGATGCTTCGCTGCCGGACGGGTCCCGTCTGCATGTGGCGATCGCTGATGTGGTGAGGGGCTCGTGGGCGGTCAACATCCGCAAGTTCCTGCCGAAGTACCGATCTCTCGGAGCGCTCGCCGCGCAGGGGATGATGCCCGCCGATGTCGCCGAGCTGCTGCGGGTGGCTATGAACGACGGCAAGAGCGTGATCGTCTCCGGCGCCACGCACGCGGGAAAGACCACGATGCTCGGCGCGCTGCTGGCCTCGTGCGCCGACGTTCAACGCATCGTCACGGTGGAGGAGACGTTCGAACTGGCCGTGGAGGGGCTCGATCTCGTCGCGCTGCAGGGGCGACAGGCGAGCCTCGAGGGGACCGGGGAGATCACGTTGCGCAGGCTGGTGAAGGAGGCGTTGCGTATGCGACCGGACCGTCTCGTGATCGGCGAGGTCCGCGACGCGGAAGCTCTCGATCTGGTCCTCGCGCTCAACACCGGGGTGCCGGGCGCATGCACCGTGCATGCGAATTCTGCGGCCGAGGCCATCGAGAAGCTCACGATCCTTCCACTCTTGGCCGGGCGGAACATCGATCGTGAGTTCATCGCCCCTGCACTCGCCGCGTCTGTCGACCTGGTCGTGCACTGCGCAAGGGACCGCGCGGGGCAGCGACACGTGCAGGAGATCATCGCCCCGACCGGCGACCTCGCCGAAGGACGGCTCCAGACCAGGAACGTCTACCGGGCAGGAGCGCCAACGAGCGACGGCATCGGCACCGGCCGCAGCGAGCCACGCCTGATCGGGATCGTGTCGTGACAGTTTTCGTCGGCGCCCTCCTCGCGGCCGGGGTGCTTCTGTGCCTGTCGCCCTGGATGTGGCCGCGATCGGACGCGGCCGAGGCGGCCACCCGGCGAGGGCGACTCGTCCGCCTGATCGAGGAGGCCGGCTTCGACCGGCTCTCCCGGCGCGCGCTCCTCGTCATCGTCACCGCGGCCGGACTGATAGCCGCATCGGTCGCCTGGCTCCTGACCGGGATCGCCGTACTCGCGCTGCTGGCGGGCGTCGCGGGAGCCGTCGCACCCATCGTGTTGTTGCGGGGGCGCCGAGCGCGGTTGCGACGGTTGCGGCGACAGCTCTGGCCGGACGTGTGCGATCTCCTGATCGCGGCGATTCGCGTGGGCCTATCGCTCCCCGACGCAGTGGCGAGCCTGGCGGAGTCCGCGCCGAAGACGCTGAGACCGGCATTCGTCGTGTTCGCGAGGGATCTGCGTGCGAGCGGCAGATTCGAGACCAGCCTCGACCGACTCAAATCCACGCTGGCCGACCCCATCGGCGATCGCATCGCCGAGACATTGCGGATGGCGCGTCAGGTCGGTGGCACGGAACTGATCAGTGTGCTGCGCGCGCTGTCGAGTTCGGTGCGGGCGGATGCCGCCCTGCGGGGCGAAGTCGAGGCTCGCCAGTCATGGATCCGGGGCGCGGCCGTCCTCGGCGCGATCGCCCCCTGGGTGATCATGGGGCTGCTCGTTCTCCGGCCTGAGGGAGCAGCAGCGTACGGCACTCCCGAAGGGATGCTCGTGATCTGCCTGGGAGCAGCGGTGTCGGTGGTCGCGTTTCACATCATGGTCCGCATCGGCAGGCTTCCTGAGCCGCGGCGGTGGTTCGGGTGAACGGGGTCTCGGCGCTCGCGATCGCGGTTCTGATCGGGTGCGGCTTCGCTGCGGGGATGCTGAGCATCCTCTCCGTGCTTCCGCGCTGGAGAGCGGCATCTCTCGTCGTGCGGATCGGGCCGTATGTGCGCGATGTCGTCGCTGACGACTACCTGCCCCGAGGTGTCCTCCCCGCGGTGGGATCACTTCCCACGAGCGGGCGGACGCTGTGGGAGCGTGCGCGGGGCGCTTTCGAGAGGCTGGTCGGCGGGGGCGAGGCTCTCCGCCAGCGCCTCGCGCAGGCGGGTGTGCGCACGAGCCCCGCATCGTTCCGTGGTCGGCAACTGGGCTGGGGCCTCGCCGGGATCGGTGTGGGCGCAGTCGTGCTGACCGTGCTCGCGCTGGCCGGACGGCTGACGGTGCCGACGAGTGTGATGCCGCTGCTCTGCGGGGCGGCTGCCGCCGCTGCGTACGACCTTCAGCTCTCTGTGAGGGCCAAGGCTCGCCGGGTGCGACTCACCGACGAGCTCCCGACGACTCTCGAGTTCCTGGCTCTGTGCCTCTCCGCAGGTGAGGGGTTCCTCGATTCTCTGCGTCGGGTGGCCGACGTGGGCTCCGGCGAACTCACTGCTGAACTGCGCCAGGTGGTGCTCGCGGTCGGCACGGGCTCGCCGCTGGCCGACGCACTGCACGAGATGGCGCGACGCCTCCAGCTTCCCGAACTGTCGCGCGTCGTCGACCAGGTGATCGCGGCGCTCGAGCATGGTGCGCCCCTCGCCGCGGTACTGCACGCTCAGGCGGGTGATGCGCGCGAAGACGCGAAACGTGTGCTGATCGAGCAGGCGGGACGCAAAGAGATCCTGATGCTTCTCCCGCTCGTCTTCCTGATCCTTCCGCTCTCGGTGCTCTTCGCCGTGTATCCAGGGCTGTTCATCCTCCGGCTCGGCATCGGCTGACCGCACGACGAAAGGACCACCATGACCGCACGAACGCAGGAGCGGCGGCGACGCCCCTGGCATGACGCCGCACCCCGGTTCCGCGCCTTCATCTACGACGAAACGGGTGACGTTCCCGGATGGGTGCTCGTCACGTTGATGACCGCGGGATTGGTGGTGCTCATCTGGGCCGTCGCCGGTCCTGCTCTGACCTCGCTGTTCGAGCAGGCGATCCAGAGGGTCTCGGGGCTCTGACATGGAGGACCGGAGTGGTTGCGCGGATGATCGCGGCTCCAGCCCGGTGGAGTTCGTGCTGGTCGGAACGCTCCTCACCGCCCTCACACTCGCTGTGCTTCAGCTCGCCTTCGCGGTGTACGTGCGCAACGTGGTGCACGACGCTGCCGTCGAAGGCGCCTACCACGCGGCTCTCGCCGATACGACCCCGGAGGAGGGCATCGCACGCACCAGAGACGTGATCTCGCGAGCGGTGGGGGCGGACTACGCCGAGGACATCCGCATCGGCGTCTCCGGCGCCCCGCCGTACGAGACGGTCGACGTCCGGGTCCGCACGACGTTTCCGCTGCTCGGACTGATCGGCCTCCCCCTCGCGATGGAGGTGGAGGCTCGTGCACCTGCCGAGACTTTCGGAGAAGAATGACGAGGGATCGGCCGCGCTCGAGTTCATCGCGGTGGGGGTGATCCTTCTCGTGCCGCTCATCTATCTCGTGATCGCGCTCGGTGCGATCCAGGAACAGACGCTCGGAGCCGAGGCAGCAGCACGGCACGTCGCCCGTGTCGTCGCGCGCGCACCCGATGCGACGACGGCGGCGGAGAGGAGCGATGCGGTGCTGGCGGGGATCGTGGACGAGTACGGTCTGGATGAGGAAGCGGTGAATCTGACGATCGCCTGCACCCCACGCGCGGTCGAGTGCCCGTCAGCCGGGGCGACCATCGTCGTCACCGTCACCACGTCGGTGCGACTTCCATTGGTGCCGGAGATGCTCGGACTCGATCGCTCGACCGCTGTCCCCGTGCAAGCCGAAGCGGTGCAGAAGGTGTCGCGACTGTGGGGCGCAGAATGAGAGACCTGTCCCGGACAGGGACGGGCGCCGTCGGCGACCACGAAGAGGGGAGTGTGCTGCTCCTCACCCTCGGCTACGTGCTTCTGGCTCTGGCCGTGATCTTCGTGTGCGTCTGCGCGACCGATCTCTACATCGCCCAGAAGCGGTTGGATGCGCTCGCCGATTCCGCCGCGCTCGCCGGAGCGGACGGCTTCACCCTGGCGGTGCGCGACGGCAGCGTGCGTGCCGAACTCACGGATGACGGCGTCGAGCAGCAAGCCGAGGCGATGGTGTCCGCGTTGCCGGGGGAGGCGTCGATCACCGCCGCAGGCACGCCTGACGGCGTCACCGCACGAGTCACCGTCACGGCGGAGTGGCGTCCGCCCTTGGTGTCCGTGTTCGTGCCCGACGGCGTCCCGCTGGAGTCGACCGCCACGAGTCGCACCGCCCTGCGGTGACCGGCCCCTGTGGTGACCGGCCCCTGCGGTGACCGGCCCCTGCGGTGACAGGACCCTGGGGATCAGCGTGGGGCGCGCAGCTGCGCGAGCAGTCCGTCGAGTCGAGGAACGAGCTGCGGCGGCACCTCGGCCGGCAGCGCGTCGACCGGCCACCAGCGCAGGTCTTCCGATTCCTCGCTCACCGTGAGCGCAGCGTCGCGGTCGACGACCACGGCGATCCCGACGTCGAGGTGCGAGGCGCAGGAGCCGAAGCGGGACGAAAGTCCGTGATGGTCGAGATCGTAGGCGAGAGGTGCGGCCGCCGGGTCCACCGCGATACCCGTCTCCTCGCGCAGTTCGCGCAATGCACCGCTCAGGACCGAATCGTCTCCGTCCTCGACGTGACCTCCCGGCTGCACCCAGAACTGCCCCTTGCGATGGAAGACGAGCAGCGTGTGCTCGAGCGACACATCGAACACGACACATGACGCGGTGAGGTGATCCGGGCCCGACTCACGATGCACCGGGCCTCCGTCGGCCCCGAAGAACGAGGCGAAGTCGGCCTGCGCGGCGCGGTCGCGCTCCGATCGGGGCGCGAAGGCCGAGATCAGGCGGTGGGCGTCCGCTTCCAGAGTCGAGATCATTCCTGTTCTCCTTCGGAGGAGTCGTCGTCGGCTTCCGGTCGTTCGCGAGGGACGAACTGCGGGATCCAGCGCAGGAAGCCGAGGGCGCCGACCAGACCGACCACACCCATCGCGGCCGCCGCGAACGGCAGGGCGGCGACAGCGGTGATGGCCGAGACCAGTAGCGGAGCGATCGCCCCGCCCGCGTCGGTGAGCGTGCGCCAGGAACCGAGGAAGGCCGCGGGTTCGCGCTTCGGCGCGACGTCGGCGCCCAGGGTCAACAGGATCCCGCTCGACAGGCCGTTGCCGACACCGAGGACCGCGGCGAACATGCCGAACCACAGCACCGCCGCATCGACGTCGTGCGTGAAGGACAGCGCGAGGAAGCCGGCTCCCATCAGCACCATCGCGGGCATCGCCGCCCACAGTCGACCGAAGCGATCCATCACCTGCCCGCTCGCGTAGAACAGGGCGAAGTCGATGGCCCCGGAGACACCGACGACGAGGGCGATGGTCGAGGCGTCCAATCCCAGCGACAGTCCCCAGAGCGGCAGCACGACCTGACGAGCCGAGCGCACGGCGGAGAGCGACGCGGCGGCGAGTCCGAGGCGTCCGAGCACCGCCCGCTGGCGCCACATCGTCTGGAAGATGCCCAGGCGTTCGACTGTCGGGATCGACCCGCTCACCGCCTCGCCGGAGTCTTCCAGATAGCGCTCGTGGGCGCTCGCCGGAACGGGAGGGATCATCTTCTCCGGGTCGGGCCCGAAGAGCACCAGCACCACCATGACCACGAGACAGGCGAGGAAGAACCAGATCGCCGCGCTCTCACTCCCGAACAGCTGCAGGAGTCCTGCGGCCACGAACGGTCCGATGAAGATGCCGAGGCGGAAGCTGCCGCCGAGAAGGGAGAGGGAGCGCGCGCGGAAGGCGACCGGCACCCGAGTCGTCATGAAGGCGTGCCGGGCGAGACCGAAGGCCGCCGCGCAGATCCCGAGGAGGAACACGGATGCCGCCAGCACGCCCAGCGACGGCGCGAACACCATCCCGATCCCGGCGACGATCGCGATCACGCCGGCGATCACCATCGTGTATCTCTCGCCGACCTTGCCCACTGCCCATCCGGCGGGGAGATTCCCGCACAGCTGCCCGATGACGAGCGCGGAGGCCACGAGTGCCGCGAACGCCACGTCTGCGCCCATGGACGCGGCGAGCACCGGGATCAGCGGGATCACGGCTCCCTCGCCGAGTGCGAAGAGGATCGTCGGCAGGTACACCATGGGTCCGAATTGCCGAACGACCGTCGATGCACTGCTCACAGCTTCACGCTACTCCGCTCGACCAGGGATCTCGGACGACGGGGTCCCCGCGCGGGCAGGCGGCACGTTAGGCTGAGGTGTCATGCTCGAACTAGATCTCTCCGCCGAAATCCAGGCGCTCAGGCACACCTTCGGCGACATCAGCGAGGTCGTCGATGTCTCCCGTCTCCGCGACGACATCGCGCGTCTCAGCGAGGAGGCCGGCGCCCCCGACCTCTGGGACGACACCGAGAACGCGCAGAAGGTGACCAGCGCACTCAGCCACCGTCAGTCCGAGCTCGCCCGCATCACCGGCATCGCTCAGCGTCTCGACGACCTCGAGGTGCTCGTCGGGCTCGCGAACGAGATGGGCGATGAGGACTCCGCACAGGAGGCTCGTGCCGAACTCGCCGCCCTCACCGACCTGATCAACCAGCTCGAGGTGCAGACGCTGCTCGACGGCGAATACGACGAGCGATCCGCGATCATCACGATCCGCTCCGGCGCGGGCGGCGACGACGCCACCGATTTCGCCGAGATGCTGATGCGCATGTACCTGCGCTGGGCGGAACGGCACAAGTACCCGGTCAAGGTCATGGACACGTCCTACGCAGAGGGCGCGGGCATCAAGTCGGCGACCTTCGAGATCGACGCGCCCTACGCCTTCGGCACCATCTCGGTCGAGGCCGGAACGCATCGCCTCGCGCGCATCAGCCCGTTCGGCTCGGCCGACAAGCGCCAGACGTCGTTCGCCGCCGTCGAGGTCATCCCGCTGATGGAGGAGGCCACCGAGGTCGACATCCCGGAGAGCGATATCCGCGTCGACGTCTTCCGCTCCTCCGGTCCCGGTGGGCAGTCGGTCAACACGACCGACTCGGCCGTGCGCCTCACCCACCTCCCGACCGGCATCGTCGTCTCCATGCAGAACGAGAAGTCGCAGATCCAGAACCGCGCCGCAGCGATGCGCGTGCTGCAGACCCGATTGCTGCTGTTGCAGAAGGAGCAGGAGGCGGCGAAGAAGAAGGAGCTCGCGGGCAACATCACCGCGAGCTGGGGCGACCAGATGCGCTCCTACTTCCTCTACGGCCAGCAGCTGGTGAAAGATCTCCGCACGGGTCAGGAGTCCGGCAACCCTGCGGCCGTCTTCGACGGCGATCTCGACGACTTCATCTCCGCGGGCATCCGTTGGCGTAAGCGCAAGATCGAGGACTGAGTCCACGAAGAAGGCCCCGGAGCGATCCGGGGCCTTCTTGCTGCGCGCGCGCGTTCAGCGCCCGGAGTCGCGGAGGGTCCCGGTCACATCCTCGTAGCTGAAGAGGATGCACTGCACGGTGCGGTCGTTCTCCCGGATCCAGGTCGCCTTCGTCGGCTGGTAGTTGTAGAAGTCGAGTTCGGAAGCCTCGTAGGATCTGCCGACATACGCCTCGAACGCCTCATAACAGCCGTTCCACGCACTTTCGTTCAGCACGTCGTCGCCGGGGAATTCGCCGTCCTCGACGTCGTAGATGAAGAAGACCTCGTCGGTATGCGGTTGCTCACAGGGAACCACGGGCAGCTCGAACACCAATTCGTCTTCGCCGTACTCGACCAATGGCAGGCAGTCGCCCACTTCGAGGTCGGCGAAGGGCACCATCTCGGCACCCTCGATCGACGAGGGGTCCTGGCTCTCGGTGGCGGTGCCGCCATCCGTCGGCCGTTCGCTGGGAGTGCCGAACGACGTGCCGTCGGTATCCGGCGACGAGGTCGTCGCGGCCACCAGGAAGGACACAGCGGCAGCGAGGATCGCACCGACCACGGCGATGACGAGACCGGTGATCCCCGGCCACTTCCTTCCGCGGAGGAACAGGGAGATGAGCGACATCACGAACCCGACCGCGAGAAGGGCCCATCCGGCGATCGCGATCGCGGGAATGCAGGCACTGACGACGCCGACGATGACGGCGACCAGGCCGAAGATGCCCACCACCGGCACTCCGGCCGCAGGCTGCGGAGAAGGAGTCACCGGCCACGTGGCCGCCGGATACCCTCCATAGGGCGCGGAGGTCGTGCTGGTCTGGGGCGCTGCGGCAGCCGATGGAGAGAACGTCTGGCCGGCGAGCGTGTATGGCGGGACGAAGGGCGCCTGCTCGGCGTCGGCTGAGGGAACGACAGGTGCGGCCGGTTCCGGAGTCGACCCGGCGGGGGTCGACGCGGCTGCGGTCGTCTCGGCTGCGGTCGTCTCGGCTGCGGTCGTCTCGGTGGCGGGTGCGTGTTGCCCGGTGACGACGTGCTCCGTCCACTGCAGTCCGTCCCACCACCGTCGGTTTCCGGAGCCGTCGTCGTACCAGCCGGCAGGTGTTGTCATCAGGCGTTCCGTGCGTCTTTCTCGGTCGGCGGATGCGCGGTGAGGTCGTCTCGCCACGCTGGCCTCTCCACAGGGGCTCGGCCGTCAGTGACGACGGTAGCGGCGCTGCGGGGTCTGTGTCGAATGAGAAGACGATCACGTGAAGAAGGCCTCGGGAGCACGGTGCTCCCGAGGCCTTCTTGGCCCATTGGGGACGGGTCAGGGCACCAAGCACCCGGTGATCGCATCGGTGTCGCCGAGCACCTCGGCGACACCGTACAGGGCATCGGTGTCGGTGAGGGTGCCGTCGCTGTCGGCGATCGTGCGCAGCGTCGCATTGTCGAGGTCGGAGGCGACGAAGAGGTCGGCGAGGCAGGTGATCTGAGCCTCGGTGTACCCCTCTGCACCTGACGAGGCGAGAATGGCCGTCAGACCTTGCGCGACCTCAGGAGCGGTCGGACGAACTCCGACATCCGTTCCTTCGGAGCCGTCGGTATCGCTCGGCGCGGTGGCCTCGATCGACGGAGAAGAGGTGGGCAGCTTGTCGATCTCCTCGCTCACTCCCTGCGCGAAGGCGAAGAGGTAGACGAACGACATCACGATGCCGATGATCGTCCCGACGACCGCCAGGATGAGTCCGGCGATGCCCGGCCACTTCTTCCCCTTGAGGAACAGCGAGATGAGCGACACGATGAATCCCGCGCCGAGCAGGATGAAGCCGAAGAATCCGATCACCGGGATGAAGACCAGGATGGTGCCGAGCACCCCGAGCCCGAGCCCGACGAGTCCGAGAATCGAGAGCTTCTTCGGTTCCTCGACGGCAGGCTGCCCGTACGGGGCTGCAGCCGGATACCCCGTCGTGCTGCCGGAGTACGCCGGGGCGGTGCCGGGGTAGACGTCGGCCGACGGCGTCGGAACCTCCGCCGGGGCGGCTGGAGCGGCCGGAGCGGCTGGTGCGGAGTAGGCGCCGAGGTCGTCGCTCAGGGGAGTCGTCGGTGCGGTCGCGTCCGGCGACGGGGGTGTGGTCGCGGTGTCGTCGGATGCACGGATCACGGTGTCGTCGATCGACGATGCCGAGGACCCGGCCTGTTCCGAAGACCCGGCGTGCGCGTCGGGATCGACCGCGGCGTCCGCGGCCTCCGGGGCGAAGTGCTCGGTCCACTGCTGGCCGTCCCACCAGCGCTGTCGACCCGATCCGTCGTCGTACCATCCTGCGGGCGTTGTCATGGCTCCCCCTTGAAAGAACTCGGCAGCTGCTTCCTGCAGCCGACATCTTCATGTATAGCAGTGGGAGGCGACGCGCCACCGGGTCGCGGATGGGGAGCTCTCCCCATCCGGCCCTGAGGGCGGAAGCGCCGTGCGGGGTGTCGCTCGCGGCCAGGCGACAGCACGCACTTAGGCTCGTAGCGCCATGATTCGGTTCGAGAACGTCACGAAACGCTACCGCGGGACGTCGAAGCCCGCCCTTTCCGGAGTCGACTTCGAGGTCCAACGCGGGGAGTTCGTCTTCCTCGTCGGAGCCTCGGGTTCCGGCAAGTCCTCCTGTCTGCGCCTTATTCTGCGCGAAGACGTCCCGACGTCGGGGCGGGTCGCGGTGCTCGGCAGAGACCTGCGCGCGCTCGCGAACCGGAAGGTGCCGTACTTCCGCCGCCACATCGGGTCGGTCTTCCAGGACTTCCGGTTGCTGCCTTCGAAGACCGTCTACCAGAACGTCGCGTTCACGCTTCAGGTGACCGGTTCGTCGCGCGGCTTCATCCAGCAGGCGGTTCCGGAGGCTCTCGCCCTCGTGGGGCTCGACGGCAAACAGAAGCGGATGCCCCACGAGCTCTCGGGTGGAGAGCAGCAGCGGGTCGCCATCGCGCGAGCCCTCGTCAACCGTCCCCAGGTTCTGCTCGCCGACGAGCCGACCGGAAACCTCGACCCCGCGACGTCGGTCGACATCATGCAGCTGCTCGCTCGCATCAACGCCGGCGGCACCACTGTGTTGATGGCCACGCACGAAGCCGGATTCGTCGACCAGATGCAGCGCCGAGTGATCGAGCTGCGTGACGGGGAGATGGTGCGCGACGAGGTGCACGGCGGATACGGCGACACCTCCAACATCCCGCGCCTCGTCCCGGAGGAGGTGCGCGGAGCGGCGGCGGCGGCTGCTCTCACCGCGGTCCAGGAGGTGCAGCGTCAGACAGCCGATCTCTCGGTGGTGCGTGCCGCGCTGGCCGAGGAGCTCAGCACTCAGCGCAAGGCGGCCGCGTCCTCCGTCGACCGCGAGGGAGAGACCGTGGTTCCCCCGGCCCCGCGCACGGTCGAACCTCCGGAGCCGGTGCATTCCCCGGAGACCGGCGCCGCGGCCGGAGTCGTGGAGCCTCCTGCTGTCGCGGAGACCCCTGCTGTCGCGGAGCCTCGTGCTGTCGTGGAACCTCCGACGGTGATCCGGCCGCGTACCCATCCGATCGCTCTGCCGACGGTGGACGTCGCCGAGCTCGGCGTCGCCGATCGCCTCGGACTCTCCGATGAAGACGACGAGGAAGTGGGCCCGACCTCATGAGAATCGGACTCATCCTGACCGAAGCCCTGGGCGGCCTGCGGCGGAACATCTCGATGGTGATCTCCGTCGTGCTCGTCACCTTCGTCTCCTTGACGTTCGTGGGCGCCGCGATCCTCATGCAGGGGCAGATCGGGGTCATGCGCGGGTACTGGGCCGAACGTGCCCAGGTGGCGGTGTACATGTGTTCGGCGGTCTCGGAATCCGAGACGTGCCTCGACGGCGCGGCGAGCGAGGAGCAGGTCGCCTCCGTCCGGGCTCAGCTCGAGGGTGACGCGCTCAAGCCGCTCATCAGCTCCATGACCTTCGATACGAAGGAAGAGACGTACGCCAAGCTCGTCGACCAGCTCGGCGCGGACCAGGCGAGCGTGCTCTCGCCCGACCAGGCGTTCGAGGTGTTCTTCGTCACGATGAAGGATCCTGGTCAGTCGCAGGTGCTCGCCGAGGCCTTCAGCGGACAGGCCGGGGTCGAGCAGGTCAAGGACCAGCTGCAGTATCTCGAGCCGTTGTTCTCCGCGTTGACGGTCGCGACCTACATCGCGGTGGGAATCGCCGTGCTCATGCTCATCGCGGCGACCCTACTGATCGGCACGACCATCCGATTGTCCGCGTATGCGAGGCGCAAGGAGATCGGCATCATGCGCTTGGTCGGAGCTTCGAACCGCTTCATCCAGACGCCGTTCGTCCTCGAGGGCGTGTTCGCCGCCTTCCTCGGCTCGGCTCTGGCCAGCGCCGCCGTCGTCGCCGGTATGCACTTCGGGGTCAACGGCTACCTGCGGGGGAGGGTGCCGTTCATCACCACATGGGTCACGATGCAGGACGCGGCTCTCGTGGTTCCCGTGCTGATCGGGATCGGCGTGATCCTCGCCGCGCTCTCCGCCGGCTTCGCGATCCGACGCTGGCTGCGTACCTGATAGCCTGAAAGGCTGCCCGGTCGGAACGATCGATCGAGCTCATCACGGCAACAGGAGAGCATCATGCCCAGGGAACGCGGAGAGAAGGTCGTCGCGACCAATCGTCGCGCACGTCACGACTACACGATCGAGAAGTCGTACGAAGCGGGGATGGTGCTCACCGGCACCGAGGTCAAGTCGCTGCGTCAGGGTCGCGCCAACCTCAGTGACGGCTATGCGTTCGTGAAGGGGAACGAGGTCTTCCTCGATTCCGTGCACATCCCCGAGTACTCGCAGGGGCACTGGACGAACCACTCGGCCAAACGCATCCGCAAGCTGCTCCTCCATCGCGAGGAGATCGCCAAGATCGCGCACGCCGTCTCGGCCGGGGGATACACCCTCATCCCGCTGAAGCTGTACTTCTCCGACGGTCGTGCCAAGGTCGAGATCGCCCTGGCGAAGGGCAAGCGCGAATACGACAAGCGGCAGACCCTGCGCGAGCGTCAGGACACCCGTGAGGCCGACCGTGCCATGCGTCTGCGCAATCGCGTGGGAGAGTAGCCCCGGGCTCTCAGGCCCCGACCCTCACGGCACTGCCGTGACGAGTCGACAGCCCGTCACGGGCGCGGGTGGAAGCCGAAGACGCGGCCGAGGAACGCCAGCTCGCGGTCGAGGGAGTCGACGATGGTCTCCGCGCTCCGGAAACCATGTCCCTCGGTGGGATAGAGGACGTACTCGTGCTCGATGCCGCGCTCTGCCAGAGCATCGCGGATCGCCTCGGACTGGGATGGAGGGACGACGCGGTCCTCGCCGCCCTGCAGAAGCAGGACGGGGACAGTGATGCGATCTGTGTGCGTGAGCGGTGAACGCTCGACGTACAGATGCTCGTACTCGGGCAGCGGGCCCACCAGACCGTCGATGTACGATGCCTCGAAGTCATGAGTCTCCGCGGCCAGCATGCGCAGGTCGGCGACGCCGTAGCGGCTGATCCCCGCGGCGAAGGCTCCGCCTCGTACCAGTGCCGACAGCACGGTCCAGCCGCCTGCCGATCCGCCGCGGATGGCCAGGCGGTCGGGGTCGGCGAGCCCGGAGGCAGCCAGGCCCCGCGCCGCCGCGATCACGTCGTCGACGTCGACGACACCCCACTGGCCGTCCAAGCGTTCGCGATAGGCACGACCATAGCCGGTGGAGCCCCCGTAGTTCACGTCGAGCACGCCGATCCCGCGGCTCGTGTAGAAGGCGATCGCTGCCGAGGCTGCCCCGGTCACATGCGCCGTCGGTCCGCCGTGGACCAGCACGACGTAGGGCGGGAGCTCGTCGTCGGGGGCCTCCTCGTCGGGGTTCGCCGGCGGATAGGCGAATGCGTGCACGGCGCCGTGCGGACCGTCGATCTCGATCGACATCGACGCCGGCATCCAGCGCGGATCGACGGGCTCCCCGCCGCGCACGGCGACGACCTCCCCCGACTCGATATCGACGCACCAGAGCCCCGCCGCCACCCGGGAACCGTTGCCGGAGAGCAGCACCCGGGTGCCGTGGACCGCATCGACGCTCACATGACCGTCGCCGGGGAACTCGATGATGCTCTCGCCCCCTCCGGTGTCGATCACGACGACGTCGTCGCGCCCGTTCGTGCGGACGGCGACGATGCGGCCGTCCTCCAACGGCTGATACCAGCGGTTGCCGAGCACCCAGAGCCCGTAGCCCGTGTCGGCATCGGACGGGGCCAGCGGCCGCGGGGATCCGGAAGGCGTCACCCCGTCGATGGCGATGCGGTGGAGTGTCCAGCGGTCATCGGCGACGTCGGCGAAGACCAGTTCCGTGTCGCTGAGCCACTCGGGCTGCAGCGCCGCTCGCGAGGGGATCGTCCGCGGGAGGCCTCCGTCGACCTCGGCGATCTGCACGCGCGCGCTCTCCCACGGCATCTTCCCCCGTTCCCAGGCGATCCACGCGGCGCGGGTCCCGTCAGGGGAGAATGCGGGGTGGGCGAAGAACCCCTCGCCCTGCACGATCACGCTGACCGCGGACTCGTCTTCTGCGGCGGAGCCGTCGAGCGGGATCTCGACGATCGCGCGGAGGTGCGGGGTGGTCGAGAGGTCTTCGCGCACGGCGAGCAGACGTCCGTCCTGCACGCGCAGACCTCCGTGCGCGGGACCGGCAGCGGTGAGCGTGACGAGATCCCCGTCGGGGGTCAGGCGGCGCACCCGCTGGTCTGAGGCGTCGACGAAGTAGAGCGTCCCCCGATCGTCCGCCGTCCAGGCGCCACCACCGTATTCGTGCACGCGGGAGCGGGCGTTCCAGGGCGCGGGGAGGACCTCGGCGCCCGTGGAACTCCGTACCGTCACCCGTCCCTTCTCGGACGGCACCGACTCACCCCACCAGATCTCCGTGCCGACGAAGCGGGCGCCGTCGATGCGAGGAGAGGACGCCGCGACTGATGCCGCGGAGAAAGGCGAAGGCCAGGAACCGTAGGGGGACGACGTCATGCTTCGAGCCTATGGGGCGCTGGCACGAGCGTCACGCGGGGCGCACACGAAGGCCCTCCAGGGAACCGGGAGGGCCTTCGTCGTGCTCTCGTCTCAGACCGCGCGGAGCACCGCCACGATCTTGCCGAGGATCACGGCTTCATCGCCCAGGATGGGCTCGAACGCCGAGTTGCGCGGGAGCAGCCACGTGTGGCCGTCGCGACGGCGCAGCACCTTGACGGTGGCCTCGCCGTCGAGCATCGCCGCGACGATCTCGCCGTTCTCGGCGCTGTTCTGCGAACGGACGACGACCCAGTCGCCGTCGCAGATGGCGGCGTCGATCATCGACTCGCCGGAGACCTTGAGCATGAACAGGTCGCCCTTGCCCACCAGCTGGCGGGGGAGCGGGAAGATCTCCTCGACCTGCTGGTCGGCGGTGATCGGCACACCCGCGGCGATTCGTCCGACGAGGGGGACGAGTGCCGCATCGCCGACCGGGGTCGCCACGTCGGCGGGGTTCTCGGTGCTGGCCCCCGGCAGGTCGATGAGCACTTCCATGGCGCGGGTCTTCCCGGGGTCGCGACGCAGATAGCCGCTGAGCTCCAACTGCCCGAGCTGGTGGGTGACGCTGGAGAGGGACTTGAGACCGACGGCGTCGCCGATCTCGCGCATGCTCGGCGGGTAGCCGTGGTGCGCGATCGAGTTCTGGATGACCTCTAGGATCGCCATCTGCTTCGGGCTGAGGCTCTTCCGGCGGCGCGTGCGCGGTGCCTCCGACTCGGGGGCAGAGTTCTCGCTCATGGTGCTCCTTCAGTGCGTGATCCGACGTCCCTCTTCGAATGTCGGAGGCCCGTGGTGGGGTGTCCTTATCGAAACCGTATCCGAGAAACGGGCCGATCTGGAAGATCTGTTCGAGCGTGTCGGCTCATTTCCGGATTCGGTTTCGAAGAATACTTGACAGATGTTCGAACTCGAAGATATCTTCGGTACGTAGCTTCGCATTCACGGCTCCCGGCCGAGACGAGAATGCGAACGCTACGCCAACTTCCCCGGCGGCCTCACCGCTCCGGGACAGGCTAAGGAGCACCACATGAGCAGCATCAGCTTCAGCACCGCAGCAGTCATTCCGGCGTCGACCCGTCCCACGACGCGACTCCGACTGACGACGCGTGGCCGCGCCGTGCTGCTGGCCTTCGCCTCGGTCCCGCTCGCGATCGGTATCGCCTTCGCGGCGCTCAGCGGTGGCAGCGCGATCGCTTCGGGAGCAGATTCGGCCGCCGTCAGCGTCGAGACCGTGACCGTCATGCCGGGAGACACCCTCTGGTCGATCGCCACCAGCGTCGCTCCCGATGCCGACCCGCGCGACGTCATCGGTGAGATCAGCCGGATGAACCTGCTGCGCGGTGGAGAACTCCAGATCGGCCAGACGCTCGCCATCCCGGCCCAGTACGTGAACTGATCCGGCGGCGGCAGCACAGCAGCAACTTTGCGTCATCGAGGCAAGGCGCCGCTTAACATGGGAAGGGTGACCCTCTCCCTCAACGATCTCCCGCTACGTGACGATCTTCGCGGATTGACGCCATACGGCGCTCCGCAAGCGCCGCTCCCGATCGCGCTCAACGTGAACGAGAACACGCATCCGATCCCCGACGCGGTGGCGAGCGACATCCTCGACGACATCGCCGTCGCGATCCGCGACGTCAACCGCTATCCGGACCGGGAGTTCACGACGCTCCGCGAGTCGTTCGCGGAGTACCTGGGGCACGGGCTCACGCCGGAGCAGATCTGGGCCGGCAACGGCTCGAACGAGGTTCTCCAGCACATCCTCCAGGCTTTCGGAGGTCCCGGGCGCACGGCGTTCGGTTTCGCGCCGACGTATTCGATGTACCCGCTCATCGCCCAGGGGACGGGAGCACGCTGGATCGCCGGCACGCGTCAGCCCGACTACACGATCACCCCGGACGAGGCTGCCGAGCAGGTGCGGGCCGCCGATCCCGATGTGGTCATCCTCTGTTCTCCCAACAACCCCACCGGCACGCCGCTCGGGCTGGACGTGATCGAAGCCGTGTACGACGCGGCCCGTGGCATCGTGATCGTGGATGAGGCGTACCAGGAGTTCGCGCCGCGCGATGCGATCTCCGCCCTGACCCTGCTCGACGGGCGCCCGCGTCTCGCCGTCTCGCGCACCATGAGCAAGGCCTTCGCCTTCGCCGGGGCCCGGGTCGGGTACCTCGCTGCCGACCCCGCCTTCATCGACGCGTTGCGCCTGGTGCGTCTGCCTTATCACCTGAGCGCTCTCACCCAGGCGGCGGCGATAGCGGCCCTGCGCAACGCCGACGTGATGCTCGCGATGGTGGAGGAGATCGTCGAGCAGCGCGATCGGATCACGGCGACCCTCGAAGCGCTCGGATACCAGCCGCACGAATCGTGGTCGAACTTCGTCCTGTTCGGCGGCGTCGCCGACCCGCGGGCCACCTGGCAGCAGCTGTACGACCGCGGCGTGCTCGTGCGCGATGTCGGCATCCCCGGACACCTCAGGGTCAGCGCGGGCACGGAGGCCGAGACCACCGCGTTCCTCGAGGCGCTGGCCTCGATAGGATCGGCTTCATGAGCACCCCCGCACTGAACCCGCGCACCGCGAACCGTGTGCGCAGCACGTCGGAGTCCACCGTCGAGCTCGAGCTGAACCTCGACGGCACCGGGGCGAGCCGTATCGACACGTCTGTGCCGTTCTTCGACCACATGCTCACCGCCTTCGCGAAGCATTCGCTGACCGACCTCACGGTGCGAGCTTCCGGCGACACGCACATCGACGCGCACCACACGGTGGAAGACGTCTCGATCGTGCTCGGCCAAGCCATTCTCGAAGCTCTCGGGGACAAGTCCGGGATCTCCCGTTACGGCGACGCGCTCGTTCCCCTCGACGAGGCACTGGCGCAGGCGGTCGTCGACATCTCCGGTCGTCCGTATCTCGTGCACACGGGAGAGCCTGAAGGCTTCGAACACCACCTCATCGGCGGGCACTTCACCGGTTCGCTGGTGCGTCACTCATTCGAGGCCATCAGTTTCAATGCCGGTCTGACCGTGCACGTGCGTGTGCTCGGCGGGCGTGATCCGCACCACATCGCCGAGGCGGAGTACAAGGCGTTCGCCCGCGCGTTCCGCGAGGCCAAGGCTCTGGATCCGCTCGTCGACGGGATCCCGTCCACGAAGGGTGCGCTGTGAGCGCAGCGCCCCGGGTCGCGGTGTTCGACTACGAGTCGGGCAACGTCCACTCGGCGGTGAAGGCGCTCGTCGCCGCCGGCGCGGATGCCGTGCTGACGCGCGACCGCGCCACCGCTCTCGAGGCGGATGGACTCGTCGTTCCCGGTGTCGGGGCGTTCCAGGCCGTCCGCGATGCCCTGCGCGCCCACGGAGGGGACGAGATCATCGATCGCCGTCTCGCCGGCGGCCGTCCGGTCCTCGGGATCTGCGTCGGGATGCAGGTCCTCTTCGAGCACGGCGTCGAGCGCGGTCACGACACCGAAGGGCTCGGCGAGTGGCCCGGCGCGGTCACCGAGCTCAATGCCCCGGTGCTGCCGCACATGGGCTGGAACACGGTCGAGCCCGGTGCCGACAGCGTGCTCTTCCGAGGCATCGAGCAGGAGCGCTTCTACTTCGTGCACTCCTACGCCGCGCAGTCCTGGGAACTCGACGTCATCCCGCCGTTCCCCGAGCCCGTTTTGACCTGGACGACGTACGGCGACCCGTTCCTCGCCGCCGTCGAGAACGGGCCGCTCTCGGCGACGCAGTTCCACCCGGAGAAGTCCGGGGAAGCCGGCATCCAGCTGCTGCGCAACTGGGTCGGAAGCCTCTGACGTCTTCGGCAGGCGTCACCCGTTTTGTTCCCCGCCGTCCGGCGGACTACCCTCGGTTCTCGTGCCCGCACCGGGCCGTAGAGCTTCCCGATCCAAGGACCCCATGAACGACTTCGCGCAGTCCCCCTCGCTCACGCTCCTTCCCGCGGTCGATGTCGCCGGGGGCAAGGCCGTCCGTCTGACCCAGGGTGAGGCCGGAACCGAGACCAGCTACGGCGACCCGTTGGATGCCGCAGGGGAGTGGGTGGCGCAGGGAGCGAAGTGGATCCACCTCGTCGACCTCGACGCCGCATTCGGCCGTGGCAGCAACGCGCCGATCCTGCGCAAGGTCATCAAGCAGTTCAAGGGTGTGAGCATCGAGCTCTCCGGAGGCATCCGCGACGATGCGACGTTGGAGGCGGCTCTGGAGAGCGGCGCCACCCGGATCAACCTGGGCACGGCCGCGCTGGAGAACCCGGAGTGGGCGGCCGATGTGATCGGCCGTTACGGCGAGGCGATCGCGGTCGGCCTCGACGTCCGGGGGACGACGCTCGCCGCCCGCGGATGGACCAAGGAGGGCGGTGACCTCTGGGAGGTTCTCGACCGCCTCGAAGACGCCGGCTGCAGCCGTTATGTCGTCACCGACGTCACGAAGGACGGCACTCTTCGCGGCCCCAACATCGAACTGCTCCGCGAGGTCACCTCACGTACCCCGAAACCGGTCGTCGCATCCGGCGGGATCTCGAGCCTCGACGACATCGCCGCGCTCCGCGATCTCGTGCCGCTGGGCGTCGAAGGTGCGATCGTCGGCAAGGCACTCTACGCCGGCGCGTTCACGCTGGCTGAGGCTCTGGATGTCGCAGGAGACTGACGCGCACGCCTGTGGGCCGGAATCGCACAACCACGGCGATTCGGCGGGCGTCCCCTGGGAGGGGCGCAGCTTCGAGTCGAATCCGCACGCGGCGGACGACGGTTCCGCCGATCCCGCCCTGCTGGCCGCGCTGCTGCGGTTCCGTGCGGGTGAAGGCAGTCAGGTCGACGTGGTCGACGCCTTCCGTACCGCGCGCGTGCTGATTCCGCTTATCGCCGAGAAGGGTGAGGAGGGGGTCGCGCCGAGCGGTCTCACCGTCGACAAGACGCAGGAACTGTCCATCGTGACGGTCGCGGCGCCTGACGGCCGGCGCGTGCAGCCGGTCTTCTCGTCCGTGCAGGCGATGCAGGCATGGGATCCGACCGCGCGACCGATCCCCGTCGAGGCCGTTCGAGCCGCGTTGGCGGCGTCGGCGGAGGACACCGATCTCATCGTTCTCGACCCGACGTCAGAGACGGAGTTCGTGATCCGGCGTCCCGCGGTCTGGGCGATCGCTCAGGAGCAGCGCTGGGAGCCCAGCTTCCTGTCGACAGAGGTGTTCACGGCTCTCCAGGAGAGCGTGGCGCACGAACTGGCAGTGATCGACGTGGCGGTGGCTGCGGGCGATCCCGACGCGCGGCTCCGGGGCCCCGAGCTGATCGTGGTCCTCGAGCTCGTCGACGGTCTGGAGCGTGAGGTGCTCGATGCCGTGCTCTCGCGTCTCGCTCAGCGCTGGGCGTCCGATGATCGCATCGCTGTGCTCGCCGACTCGCTGACCGTGAAGCTCCGCCGCAGCGTCTGAGAGCGTTCGCTACGATCGGGGCATGTCCCGCGGTCTGATGCGAGTCCTCGTCGTGGTCGCGCTCCTGGGTGGTGCCGCGACCGGCACCACGGGTTGCTATACCGCGTGCCCGGCGATCGGCTACGTCAACGGGGTGGTCGTCGACGTGAGCGTATTCCCGGAGACAGCGGCCATCCAGTTCTGCGTGGACGCGGAGTGCTCACCGGCGCCGGGGGAGGACGAGACCGTCTCGACCAACCTGTTCGCGGCGTCCCGTGAGGACGACGGGACCTGGCGGCTCATGTTCGACATGTCGACACCCGAGGACGTCGACATCCGCCTGTTCGACGCGCAGGGCACCGTCATCCACGAATCCGAGGAACCGATCGCCTGGACCCACGCTGATGGCCCGTGCGGCGGCCCCTCCACTGCGGACCCCCTGATCCTGGAGCCCTGATCCTTCATCGCCGGAGATGACGCTCTCCACGTCGGACCGCGGGCGGGAACGGGAACGCGTCTCCGCAGGGAGGTGCGCGGTCCGATCGCTGCTGCCGGTGCTGATAGCGTCGGAGATCCGTGCAGGAAGCGAGGAGGTGGTATCCGTGAACGAAGTGACGTCGGTGCTCCTCCGGGGAGTCACGGTCGGGCGATAGGTCGTCCGGGAGCGCCGCATATCAGCAGCACTCCCGAAAGGCATGACCATGCACTTCACGTCTGAACAGAACCTCGACGGCGGCCTCACCGAGCGCGAATTCACCATCGGTGACATCTCCGGCATCATGTGGACGCCGCCAGCCGCTTCCTCCTCCGCGCCGGTTCCCCTCATCCTGATGGGCCAACCCGGCGGAATCGGCATGCGAAGAATGTACTCCCGCCTGGCGGCGCGAGCGCGCAGCGCGGCGGCGCAAGGCTTCGCTGCGATCTCGATCGAGGCGCCCGGAGCGGGCGACCGAACGCCGCTGCCTGGCGCGGCGGCGGCGCGGGCCGACCTCGTTCGTGCGATCTCTGTCGGCGAAGAGCCGGGCGAGGAGGTCATCGACCAGCTGATACTTCCTCTCGTCGATCAGGCGGTGCCGGAATGGCAGACCACGCTCGACGAGGCTCTTGCCCTTCCCGAGATCGGCGAGCGGACGGCATTCTCCGGTGGGGTGATCGCAATCGGAGTACGTCTCGCCGCGATCGACTCGCGCATCGTCGCGGCAGGCCTCTTCGCCGGAAGCTATGTGCCCCGTACGACGTTGGAGGAGGCGCGTCGGGTCACCATCCCGCTGCATGTCCTCCTGCAATGGGATGACGAGGGCAACGACCGCCGGATGGCGCTCGACCTGTTCGACGCCTTCGGATCGACCGAGAAGACGCTCTACGCCAACATGGGCGGCCACACGGGCGTCCCGCAGTTCGCCGGCGAGGATGCCGCGCGCTTCTTCGCCCGCCATCTCGGCTCTGTCGGCGGCGGAGAATGCGCGGCTTCGTGAGCCCGTCGGTTGCGCAGGTCTCACACCTGCGCCGAAGCTAGTTGACCGGTCCGGTCCACTTCTCGCCCGGGCCCTTGCCGATCGGGTCGGGGATCGTGGAGGCCTCGCGGAAGGCGAGCTGCAGTGAACGAAGGCCGTCGCGCAGGGAGCGCGCGTGCATATCGCTGATCTCCGGAGCGCCGGCGGTGATGAGTCCGGCGAGGGCGTTGATGAGCTTGCGCGCTTCGTCGAGGTCGATCTGCGCCGCGGCGTCCGGATCGTCGGCGAGCCCGAGCTTGACGGCTGCCGCGCTCATGAGGTGCACGGCGGCGGTGGTGATCACCTCGACGGCGGGTACATCGGCGATGTCTCGTGTGGCCGACGATGCGGCCTCCTCCTGACGTGCCCAGCGCTCTTCGCGCTCGCGTGCAGCCTCGTCCGGTGCCTGGTTCGTCACTTCGCCTTGCTTTCTGTTAGACTTTGGCGGGCTCCGGAGCGTCATGCTCCGGATCGAAAGAGGATTCACTTCCCACCCGCGCTTGCCGTTCAAGGCTACCGGGTCTTGCACTCCACCGGCTCCGTTCGCAAGACGGACCCGGCAGGTAGGGTGCGGAGCCGGCGTCTGAATGCCGGTGGGCGGGGACGATTCCGATTTCGCCCGTGATGCAGACAGCATCGCGGTGGCCGAATCACATCGTCTAAGGAGTTCCGCATCAGCGATCCCCGTACCAATGAGCGCATCCGCGTCCCCGAGGTCCGCCTCGTCGGCCCCGCGGGTGAGCAGATCGGCGTCGTCCGCATCGAGGCAGCGCTGCGCCTCGCGCAGGAAGCCGATCTCGACCTCGTCGAGGTCGCCCCCAACTCGAAGCCGCCCGTCGTCAAGATCATGGACTACGGCAAGTTCAAGTACGAGGCCGCCCAGAAGGAAAAGGAAGCTCGCCGCAACCAGGCGAACACGATCCTCAAGGAAGTCCGTTTCCGTCTGAAGATCGAGGCCCACGACTACACGACCAAGCTCAAGCGCGCCGAGGGGTTCCTCAAGGCCGGCGACAAGGTCAAGGCCATGATCCTTTTCCGTGGTCGTGAGCAGTCGCGTCCCGAGCAGGGTGTTCGTCTGCTGCGCAAGTTCGCCGAAGACGTGGCCGAGCTCGGCACGGTCGAGTCGAACCCGACCATCGACGGTCGCAACATGGTCATGATCGTGGCGCCGCTCAAGAGCAAGTCCGAGGCCAAGCAGGAGCAGAATGCGGTTCGTGACGCGCAGCGCGCGGCGAACAAGCAGGCTTCGCGCGACGCGAAGAACGAGTCGGACGCACCGGCCGCAGCTCCGGCGGAGTGACTCCCGCCCCCAGAACTCCCGCACCGCGGGTTGACACCGTCGCCTGAGAAGGCGCCATACGAAGGAAGAGAAGATGCCGAAGCAGAAGACCCACTCGGGTGCTAAGAAGCGCTTCAAGATCACCGGAAGCGGAAAGCTGAAGAAGCAGCAGGCCGGGATGCGCCACAACCTCGAGCACAAGTCGAGCCGTCGCACCCGTCGTCTGAACCAGGACCAGGTGCTGTCGAAGGCTGACACCAAGGTCGCGAAGAAGCTTCTCGGTCGCTGACGCGCGCCGAACGCACGAATAGGAACACAGGAAAATGGCAAGAGTCAAGCGGGCAGTAAACGCCCACAAGAAGCGCCGGGTCATCCTCGAGCGCGCCTCCGGTTACCGCGGACAGCGTTCGCGCCTGTACCGGAAGGCCAAAGAGCAGGTCATCCACTCGCTGGTCTACTCGTACCGTGACCGTCGCAAGCGCAAGGGTGACTTCCGTCGCCTGTGGATCCAGCGCATCAACGCTGCGGCTCGCCAGAACGGCATGACCTACAACCGCTTCATCCAGGGCCTCGGCATCGCCGGTGTCACGGTGGACCGTCGCATGCTCGCCGACCTCGCGGTCAACGACGCGGCGACGTTCACGACGCTGGTCGAGACGGCGAAGAAGGCTCTGCCCTCCGACGTCAACGCACCGAAGTCGGCTGCGTAAGCACCTCTTCACACAGGGCGCTCTCCTTCGGGAGGGCGCCCTGTGGCGTTTCTGGATGCACTGCGGCCCACGGCCCGCGTGACTCCCATGTCGATCAGGGAGGTCGCGGCGACCGCGATCGCGTACACGGCGAGGTCCCGCAGGTCGAAGCCCGAGCCGAGGACGAGTCGGATCGGCGGGAACATCGCTCCCCATTCGCGCGGAAGGCCGGTGAGCTGGAGCAGCTCGACGCCGGCGCAGACCACGAAGGACAGGAACGCCACAGCGGGACGAGGCCATCGCGGGGCGACGAGGGCCACGAGCAGGTAGATGAGCACGGCGTACAGCGCGTCGCCCGCGATGTCGCCGACCGCACCGCTCATGCCGCGATGGACGACCAGACCGATCCCGACCGTCGCGACAGCGAGAACGGCGAGGGCGACCCGCCGACGAGAGGTGTTCGCAGCAGCGCTGTGGGTCATCCCGGCACCTTATCCCGATGGTGCGGGAACCAGCCCGGCGTTCCCTAGACTGTGATCGTGCTGGAGAACCCCCGTTCGCCCCGAGTCCGAGCCGTCGCGAAGCTGACCAAACGAAGCGCGAGGACCGAGACGGGCCTGTTCCTTCTGGAAGGCCCGCAGTCCGTGCGCGAAGCGCTCACCTATCGTCCCGAGGCGATCGTCGAGCTGTTCGCGACGCCCAACGGGTGGGAGCGGCACCCCGACATCCGCGCGAAGGCCGCCGATGCCGACATCGACGTCGAGTACGTCACCGAGTACGTCCTCAACGCGATGGCCGACACCGTCACTCCGCAGGGACTCGTGGCGGTGGTGCAGCAGACACCGACCTCCGTGCGCGACATCTTCGACGCCGCGCCGCGACTGGTGGCGATCTGCGAAGAGGTGCGCGATCCCGGCAATCTCGGCACGATCATCCGGGCGGCGGATGCGGCGGGCGCCGATGCCGTCGTGCTCACGGGACGAACCGTCGATCCGTACAACCCGAAGGTGGTGCGTGCCACGACGGGTTCGCTGTTCCACCTCCCGGTGTCGGTCGGGGGAGACCTCGCCGATGTCGTCAAGCGCGCACACGATGCAGGTCTCCGCATCCTCGCAGCCGATGTGAAGGGTGACGATCTCCTGGAGGCGCGCGCCGAGGGCGTGCTCGCCGAGCCCACCGGATGGCTCTTCGGGAACGAGGCGCGGGGGCTCGAAGACGATGCGCTGGCCCTCGCCGACCAGGTGCTCAAGCTGCCCATCTTCGGTCGTGCCGAATCCCTCAACCTGGCGACGGCCGCCAGCGTGTGCCTCTACGAGAGTGCATTTGCACAGCGTGCGTCCGCTGGCGACTGAGTTCTCGGGCGCCGAGGGAAGCAGGAAGCGGAGTCGATGAGGATTCTGATCGTCGAGGACGACGACCGGGTCGCCGGGGCGCTCGAGGCCTTCCTCGGACGGTCGGGATACGCGACTGTGCGCGCGGCGGACGGCGCTGCCGCGCTGGGCATGCTGGGAGCCGACACCGAGGTGGTCCTCCTCGACCTCGGTCTCCCCGACATCGACGGCGTCGACCTGTGCCGTCGCATCCGGGGGCGCTCGGAGGTTCCGATCGTGATCGTGACCGCCCGCAACCAGGTCGCCGAACGCATCAAGGGACTGCGCGCGGGCGCGGATGACTTCGTCGTGAAGCCCTATGACGTGCACGAGCTCCTCGCCAGGATCGAGGCGGTCACCCGGAGGTCGAGGCCGATGAGACCGGAGGCCGACGCCCGGGTGCTGCTGCACGACGGCCATGTCGACATCGACCTCGTCGCCCGTCAGGTGCTCGTCGACGGCACGGCGATCGACCTCACACGCAAGGAGTTCGACATCGTCGCCGTCCTCGCCCGATACCCGGGGGTGGCGGTGCCGAAGGAGCGCCTGATCCGTGAGGTATGGAACACCGACTGGCGCGGGTTCGGGCACTCGCTCGAGGTGCACGTCGGAGCGATCAGGAAGAAGACCGGAGTCCGTGGGGTCATCGAGACCGTGCGCGGAGTCGGCTACCGTCTTGCGGGGTCCTGAGCCATGCGGCGCCGTCTGATCATCGTCTTCCTCGTGCCGCTCGTCGCGATCCTGGCCGCGCTCGGCGGCGCAGCCGGATGGAGTGCGGCGCACAGCGTCCAGCAGGCGTTCTACACGCAGCAGCTCGGCGACCTCGGGTATTTCGTCACGAGTGCGCGTCAGGCCCTGCGGTCCGGCAGCGCCGCCGTGATCGACGCCGAGGTGGCGCGCTTCCGCGAGGTGTACGGAATCGAGGTCACGGTCTTCGATCTCGGCGGCAATGTCTGGGCGGCGGGGGAGCAGGACCCGGCCGCGCTCCCGGACGAGGACGCCGAGCGGGTCAGACTCGCGCTTTCCGGGCGGCGTGCCGAGCAGCCGACGGTCCTGTTCCCGTGGACCGTCGCGGACGCCGCCCTGGCCGAGCCGGTGTTCGACGACGGGGACGTGATCGGTGCCGTGCTGGTGGCCGGAGATGTGGAGGCGCCGCGCGCGGCGATCCTCCAGCAGATCCTGCTCATCTCGGCGATCGCGCTGGTGCTGGTCGCCCTCGGGGTGCTGCTCGTGTTCCGGCTCGCCCGGTGGGTGCTGTCGCCGGTGCGACGGCTCGACGAGGCGATGGTGGCGATCGAGCGGGGCGAGATGGACGCGCGTGTCGCCGCCGACGACGGTCCGCCGGAGCTGCGCCGCATGGCGCAGGTCTTCAACGGCATGGCCGACGAGATCGAGCGTGTGATGACGCGGCAGCAGGAGTTCGCGCTGAATGCCTCCCACGAGCTGCGCAACCCCCTCAACGCCCTGCTCCTGCGCGTCGAGCATCTGGCGACGGGACTGGGGAAGGAGTGGCAGGGTGATGTCGAGGAGACGCGGGAAGAGGGGCGACGGATGACCCGCATCCTCGAAACGCTCCTCGGGCTGGCTCGTGGGGGACGAGGCGACTCGACCATCTCGGCGGTCGACCTCGCGACGCTCGCCGCTCGCCGACGGGACGCGTGGCGCGACGTCGCCGCCCAGCGCGGGGTCGTCTTGCGTGCCACGGGGGTTTCGCCGGTGATGAGCGTGACCGACCGGACGATCGTGGAGAGTGCGCTGGATGCGGTGATCGACAATGCCGTGAAGTTCTCTCCCGAGGGCGCGCCGATCGAGATCGGTGCGGAACGCGAGGGCCAGGTCTGCCGGATCACCGTCCGCGATCACGGTCCGGGGCTGACGGAGGAGCAGGCCGCGGCGGCGACCGACCGGTTCTGGCGCAGTGCCGACAGCGGGGACACCCCGGGGTCCGGACTCGGCCTCGCCATCGCTAGTGACCTGCTCGCCACGGTCGGCGGCGAATTGGCCGTCGCTGCGGCGGAGGGCGGCGGTCTCGCTGTCACACTCGTGCTCCACGACGGGACGACCCCGTGACGGCCGGCGTGCGACGGTTCCTCGCCGGCGCGAGCGCTCTCCTGTTGGCGGTCGGCGTGACCGCGTGCAGTCCGCGTGCGAGCGAGTGGACGGACGAGGAGTACGCCATCGCCAGCGGCGGGTCCACCGGCGTCTACTACGACTACGGCAGCCACCTGGCCGAAGACCTGTCGGACTCGTTGGATATCCGGATGGTCGCGCAGGAGACGGCGGGTTCCGTCGACAACCTGCTGCGGGTGAGTTCGGGGGAGGCGCTGATCGGGTTCGCGCAGGGAGACGCCGCGGCAGACGCGGTGGCGGGCTCCGGCGCCTTCGACCATCCGCTGGAGGTGCAGGCCCTCGCCCGCCTGTACGACGAGTACGTGCAGGTCGTCGTACGCGGGGACTCTGAGATCTCGGGTATCGGGGATCTGGCCGGCCGCACCATCTCCCTCGGTGCGGAGAACTCCGGGGTGAACGTGATCGCCGCTCGGGTGCTGGATGCGGCAGGTGTCGATCTCGGCTCCGTGCGCAATCCCCAGCTCGACCTCAGCGAGTCGATCGAGGCGATGGAGCGTGGCGACATCGACGGCTTCTTCTGGGTCGGCGGGCTGCCCACCCCGGGGGTGGCCGAGCTCTCGGAGAGGTCATCGGTCCGCCTGCTCCCGATCGAGCAGGAGTGGGTCAACGAGGTGAACGAACGGTACTCGCACGCGTATCGACCGGCCGACGTCCCGGCCGGCACGTACGGCCTGCAGGATTCCGCGCCCACGATGGCCGTTCCCAACTATCTCGTCACCGCAGCCTCCACCCCGGACACCGTCGCTCGTGACGTGCTCGCCGGATTGTTCGATGCACGTCTGCGCATCGCGGGGGAGGTGCCGACCGCCGCGCTGCTGGACCGGCGTTCGGCGATCTTCACCGGCCCCGTCCCGCTGCACCCCGGGGCAGCCGACTACTACCGGGATCAGCGCGGCTGACTGCTCAAGAAATCCTCAAGAAGTCTGACACCGTGGGTGGCGCTCTGCCATTGTGAGGTCGATCGCGCACGATCGTCGCCTGTTGCTCAACTGTCGTTGGGGAGCTGCAGCAGGACGATTCCGCGGCCCGTGGGGGCGGGCCGCGGGGTACCCATGCACAGCAGCATTGGTGCCGCGATCAGGTGATTACGAACGTGTAAATCTCACCGAGGTGCCTGGAGACCCGCGTCCGACGTGGCTAGTTTGGAGAAATGATGACCTCTGATACCCCGCTTGTCGTGGTCGAGAACGTCCAGAAGCACTACGGCGACTTCCAGGCGCTCACCGACATCGACCTGACCGTCAACTCGGGAGAGGTCGTCGTCGTGATCGGCCCGTCCGGCTCCGGCAAGTCGACCCTGTGCCGCACGATCAACCGCCTCGAGACGATCACGAGCGGCACCATCCGCATCGACGGCAAGGAGCTGCCGGCAGAGGGGAAGGGACTCGCCCACCTGCGTGCGGACGTCGGCATGGTCTTCCAGTCCTTCAATCTCTTCGCACACCTCACGATCCTCGAGAACGTGACCCTCGGCCCGATCAAGGTCCGCGGCCTCAAGAAGGCGGATGCCGAGAAGGAGGCGATGGTGCTGCTCGAACGCGTGGGCGTGGCGCAGCAGGCATCGAAGCTCCCGGCCCAGCTGTCCGGCGGGCAGCAGCAGCGCGTGGCGATCGCCCGCGCCCTCGCGATGCAGCCCAAGGTGATGCTGTTCGACGAGCCGACCAGCGCCCTCGACCCCGAGATGATCAACGAGGTCCTCGACGTCATGGTCGAGTTGGCCCAGGACGGCATGACGATGATCGTCGTCACCCATGAGATGGGCTTCGCCCGCAAGGCCGCCGACCGCGTCGTCTTCATGGCCGACGGACGGATCGTGGAGGAGGCGACTCCCGAGGAGTTCTTCACGCACCCGAAGAGCGACCGCGCCAAGGACTTCCTCTCGAAGCTCCTCACGCACTGACGCCCCCGCACCGACCACACAGACCCTGCACACACAGCACACGAAGGAGACGCACATGCGACGCACACGGACACTGGCAGGTAT
The DNA here is from genome assembly GCF_002356155.1 of Microbacterium sp. TPU 3598. NCBI lineage: Bacteria > Bacillati > Actinomycetota > Actinomycetes > Micrococcales > Microbacteriaceae > Microbacterium > Microbacterium sp. TPU 3598. Next base: position 1,318,126 of record NZ_AP017975.1, read on the forward strand.
CGGAATCGCAGCGGCCGCGCTGCTGGCGCTCACGGCCTGCAACAGCGGCACGCCGTCCAGCACAGGAGCCCCGGAGGGCGGCGACGAGGGCGACACCTCCAGCAGCACGCCGTGGACCGTGCTGACCGACGTCAGCATCGAGGGAAGCCCGACGTTCGACCGGATCGAGTCGGCAGGCACGGTCAAGGTCGGCGTCAAGGAGGACCAGCCGGGTCTGGGGTACCTCGACCCGGTGACCGGCGACCGCACCGGATTCGACGTCGACATCGCCCGCTGGATGGCCGCATCGCTCGGCGTCGACCCGGAGAAGATCGAGTTCCAGGCGATCGCCTCCGCGAACCGCGAGCAGGCCATCGTGAACGGCGACATCGACTACTACGTCGGCACGTACTCGATCACCGACAAGCGCAAGGAGCAGATCTCGTTCGCCGGGCCGTACTTCGTCACGGGTCAGGGCCTCCTCGTCGGTGCCGACAGCGACATCAAGAGCGTCGATGACCTGAGCGCGGAGACGACCGTCTGCTCGGCGACCGGCTCGACGCCGATCCAGAACATCAAGACGAACTACCCCGACGTGCCCACCAAGGAGTACGACACGTACTCGAAGTGCGTCGAGGACCTCAAGAACGGTCAGGTCGACGCCGTCACGACCGACGAGGCGATCCTCATCGGCTACGCGGCCCAGGACCCGGACAAGCTGAAGGTCGTCGGAGAGCCCTTCAGCGAGGAGCGCTACGGCATCGGACTCGCCAAGGGCGACGACGCTCTGGCCGAGTACTTCAACACGCAGCTGACCGACGGCGGCAAGATCTGGCAGCAGATCTTCGACAACAACCTCGGCGCGTCCGGCGTCAAGGCGACCCAGCCCGAGGTCGACCCGATCGGTTGATCCCGGCGGGGCGGTCGACCCGGTCGACCGCCCCGCTCATCGGCACGAACCACCCGAGAACCCGAATCGACAGGAGCAGCAGTGGGAGTCATCACCGACCACCTCGACCTCTGGGGAGAGGCACTGTGGGGAACCATCGTGCTGTTCCTGGGTGGCGGCATCATCGCGCTGGTCCTCGGGCTGATCGTCGGAGCCGCGCGTGTGTCTCCGGTTCCGATCGCCCGCGCCGTCGGCGGCGTGTACGTCAACTGGATCCGCAACACCCCGCTGACGCTCGTCATGTTCTTCTTCGCGTTCTGCCTCCCGATCCTGCTGGGGGAGCGGGTGAACCCCCTGCCTCTGGCAGTGGCCGCTCTCGGCATCTACACCGCGACGTACGTCGCCGAGGCGCTGCGAGCCGGCATCAACACCGTGCCCGTCGGCCAGGCCGAGGCGGCGCGAGCGATCGGCCTGAACTTCGGACAGGTCATGCGCTACGTCGTGCTGCCGCAGGCGACGCGCTCCGTCGTCCCGCCCATGATGAGCGTCCTCATCGCCCTCATGAAGAACACCACTGTGGCTGCGGGCTTCTCCGTCGCCAACCTGGGGACCATCCGGGCGGCATTGAGCGAACAGGGGGAGAACGCTCTGGCCGTGCTGCTCTGGGTCATGGTCGTCTTCGTGGTCCTGGTGCTGCTGCTCGCCTGGGTGCAGCGCGTTCTCGAGAACAAGTGGAGGATCGCGCGATGAGTTCCGTTCTTTTCGACGTCCCCGGCCCCCGTGCCATCGCCCGCAACCGGCTCATCGGAGCCGCCACGGTCCTCGTCGTCCTCGCCGTGCTCGGCTGGGTCGTGTGGAGGCTGTTCGCCACCGGACAGTTCTCCGCCGAGAAGTGGAACATCTTCACGTTCTCCGCCGTCTGGGTCCGCTTCGGCGAAGGGCTGCTGGCCACGCTGGCCGCCTTCGCGGTCGCCGGCGTCGGGTCCATCGCCCTCGGCTTCCTGCTCGGCATCGGCCGCCTGTCGGAGCACGCCTGGGTGCGTGAGCCCGTCCGGTGGATCATCGAGGTGCTGCGAGCGGTGCCCGTGCTCATCCTGATGATGCTGCTGTACTACGGCCTTCCCGTGATCGGCGTGAAGATGCCGCCGTATTGGGCCGTCGTGATCGCTCTGATCGTGTACAACGGGTCCGTGCTCGCCGAGGTGCTGCGTGCCGGCATCGAATCGCTGCCGCGCGGGCAGAAGGAAGCCGGCTATGCGATCGGACTCCGGAAGACCGGGGTGATGTACTTCATCCTGATCCCGCAAGCCGTGCGGGCCATGATGCCGGTGATCATCGCGCAGCTCGTCGTGGCGCTCAAGGACACCGCGCTCGGGTTCATCATCACGTACCAGGAGCTCCTCTACGTCATCAACCAGATCGGCAACCAGGCGCCTTACGGGTCCCCGCTGATCCCCGCGGCGATCGTCGGCGGATCGATGTACGTGGCCGTGTGTCTCCTGCTCTCCTACATCGCCTACCGCCTCCAGCGCCGTGCCAAGCGCTCGCCGAAGGCCGGGCCGGCGGTACCGGATCCCCGTCAGCACGGGGGCGAGACGAACACCTCGCTCATCGTCCTGCAGGGCGACGGGTCCGAGGCGTCGCGCTGATCCGCGAAAGCGACCCACGCGCCCCCGGTAGACTCGATTCTCGTGTCAGAGTCTCCTGAAATCACCCCGGAAGCGGTCGAAGCCGCTGTCGCCGACGCCCTCGCGGCGATCGCCGCAGCCACCGACACCGCCGAGCTGAAAGCGGCTCGTGCCGCACACGTCGCCGACGGATCGCCGCTCGCGGTCCTGAATGCCTCGATGCGACAGGTCGCCCCCGAGAACAAGGCCGCTTTCGGCAAGCTCGTGGGTCAGGGACGCGGGCGGGTGACGCAGGCGCTGGCGGCGAAGGAAGCCGAGCTGGCGGAGGCCGAGGTCGCTGCGCGGCTCGAGGCCGAGCGGGTCGACATCACCGCCGTGCCGTCGCGCACCCGCGTCGGTGCCCGGCACCCGCTCACCCTGCTCCAGGACCAGGTCTGCGACATCTTCGTCGGCATGGGATGGGAGATCGCGGAGGGGCCGGAGCTCGAGCACGAGTGGTTCAACTTCGACGCCCTGAACTTCGATGTCGACCACCCCGCCCGTCAGGAGCAGGATACGTTCTACGTCGACCCCACCTCCCGCCACCTCGTGATGCGCACGCACACGAGCCCGGTGCAGGTGCGTTCGATGCTCGACCGCGAGGTGCCGATCTACGTGCTGTGCCCGGGCCGCGTGTACCGCACCGACGAGTTCGACGCCACGCACCTGCCGGTGTTCACCCAGTTCGAGGGCCTCGTGATCGACAAGGGCATCACGATGGCGCACCTCAAGGGCACACTCGATCACTTCGCGAAGCAGCTCTTCGGGCCCGAGGCCAAGACGCGCTTCCGCACCAACTACTTCCCCTTCACCGAGCCCTCCGCCGAACTCGACCTGTGGCACCCGACCTTCAAGGGCGGCGCGCGCTGGATCGAATGGGGCGGCTGCGGCATGGTCAACCCGAACGTGCTGCGCGCCGCCGGGATCGACCCCGAGGTGTACAGCGGCTTCGCGTTCGGCATGGGCATCGAGCGGGGACTGATGTTCCGCAGCGACGTCCAGGACATGCGCGACATGGCCGAGGGCGATGTCCGATTCAGCGAGCAGTACGGGATGGTGGTGTGATGCGCGTCCCGCTTTCGTGGTTGCGTGAGTACGTCGATCTGGCAGCGGATGCCACGCCCGAGGACGTCCTCGCGGCACTGGTGACCGTCGGATTCGAAGAAGAGGATGTGCACCGCTTCGACATCACCGGTCCCGTGGTCGTCGGACAGGTCGTCTCGCTCGAGGCCGAGCCGCAGTCGAACGGCAAGACCATCAACTGGTGCCAGGTCGACGTCGGCGAGACGAACGGCGGCATCCGCGGGATCGTCTGCGGCGCGCACAACTTCGTCGCCGGTGACAAGGTCGTCGTGACGCTACCCGGTGCCGTGCTTCCCGGTCCGTTCCCGATCGCCGCCCGCAAGACCTACGGCCACGTGTCGGACGGCATGATCGCGTCGGCGCGCGAGCTCGGCCTGGGCGATGAGCACAACGGCATCGTGGTGCTGTCCGATCTCGGCATCGACGCGCCCGTCGGCACCGACGCGATCGCTCTGCTCGGCCTCGATGACGTCGCGGTGGAGATCAACGTCACTCCCGACCGTGGATATGCCTTCTCGCTCCGCGGCGTGGCCCGTGAGTACGCGCATGCCACCGGTGCGACCTTCCGCGACCCGGCCGAGCGCGACTTCGCCGAGCTCCAGCCCGGGTCCGGGCACACGACCGTGGTCGATGACGTCGCACCCGTGCGCGGGAACGTGGGTGCGAGCGAGTTCGTGACCCGCGTCGTCCGCGGTGTCGACCCCTCACGTCCGACGCCGCCGTGGATGGTCGCCCGGCTGAGTCTTGCGGGCATGCGCTCGCTGGGCGTGCTGATCGACATCACCAACTACGTGATGCTCGAGCTCGGCCAGCCGCTGCACGGCTACGACCTCGACAAGCTCACGGGCGGCATCACGGTGCGCCGTGCCGCTCCCGGCGAGAAGATGACCACGCTCGACGGCGTCGAGCGCGCTCTGCACGCGGAAGACCTCCTCATCACCGACGAGTCCGGCCCGATCGGCCTCGCCGGCGTCATGGGCGGTGGCACGACCGAGATGAGCGACACCACGCGGAACGTGCTGATCGAGGCGGCGAACTTCGACCCCACGACCATCGCCCGCTCGGCACGTCGACACAAGCTGCCCAGTGAGGCGTCCAAGCGCTTCGAACGCGGTGTCGACCCGCTGATCCCGTTCGTGGCCGCCCGCCGCGCTGCCGACCTCATGGTCGAGCTCGCCGGCGGCACGCTCACGGAGGAGGGTGGCGCGCTGTTCGCCGAGGTCTTCGTCGGCGAGATCGAGCTCCCCGCCGGATTCGTGCAGGGGCTCATCGGCGTCGACTACTCCGACGACGAGATCACCGGTGCGCTGACCACCATCGGTGCCGATGTCACGGCGTCGGATGCGGGTTCCGGCTGGACCGTGATCCCGCCGACCTGGCGGCCCGACCTCACCGACAAGTGGACGCTCGCGGAGGAGGTCGCCCGCATCCACGGGCTCGACCGCATCCCCTCGGTGCTGCCGACGCCCCCGTCCGGTCGCGGCCTCACCGCCGACCAGCAGGGTCGTCGACGCGTAGCCGATGCCCTGGCTGCTGCCGGTCTCGTCGAGACGCCGTCGTTCCCGTTCACCACCGAGGCGCAGAACGACCTCCACGGCTCCGCATCGGGTGAACACCTCCCGAGCATCCGCCTGGCGAATCCACTCGACGGGCAGGCGCCGTATCTGCGTCGTTCGCTCATTCCCGGTCTGCTGCAGACCGCGCACCGCAACATCTCGCGCGGACTCACCGACCTGGCGATCTTCGAGACCGGCGTGGTCTTCCTGCCCGAGCCGGGCGTGGAGTACGGCACGGACGAGGTGCCGCCGCTGGGCGAGCGCCCGTCCGATGAGACGCTCGCCGCCCTGAACGCGTCGATCCCGCCGCAGCACCGGTTCATCTCCGCGCTGCTCACCGGCCTTGTCTCCCCGCGTCAGCCCGGTCGTCCCGCCGAAGCCGCAGGTCTCGTCGAGGCACTGGACGCGGTCCGCGTCATCGCGGCGGCGGCGGGCGTCGACATCGACGTGGTCCAGGCCGAGCGTGCGGCCCTGCACCCCGGACGCACCGGATCGCTCCGGGTCGCCGGGGAAGAGGTCGGCTACGTCGGTGAGCTGCATCCCGCTGTGGCGGAGGGCGCCGACCTTCCGGGGCGCGCGACCGTGTTCGAGCTCGACCTCGACCGCATCCTGTCGCTCGCCGGTGGTCGGGTCGTCGCGGCCTCGCTGTCGACGTTCCCTGCTGCGACGCAGGACGTCTCGCTCACGCTGCCGGCAGACGTTCCGGCCGCGGATGTGCAGGCGGCTCTCGCCGAGGGTGCCGGTGCGCTGCTGGAATCGGTGCGTCTCGTCGACGAATATCGCGGGGAGGGCGTGCCGGACGGCTCGAAGAGCCTGACGTTCGCCCTGCGCTTCCGTGCCGACGATCGCACGCTCACGGCGGCCGAGGCCACCGAGGCCAAGCTCGCCGGTGTCGAGGTCGCCGCACAGCGCTTCGGAGCCGCACTGCGCGACTGAGCACGGGAGCGCGACGCACCGCGTCGTGGGACGTACCGTGTCGTCGGTCAGACGATTCCGGTCGGCGCCGGAGTACCGTGGCGGGATGAGAATCCTCCCCCAGGGCACTCCGGCCGCCGTCCTGGATGACGCGCGGCCGCTCGGAGAAGGACCGTTCCTCGAGTCGGGCATGCAGATCGACTGGCACTATCGGAAGCCGGGATGGCAGCCGGGGGAGCCCTCCAGGATCGCTCCGATGCGGGTGGTGCGCGACGACGAACGGGGGCTCGTCGCATGGCTCGCGCCCGGAACGCTGCAGGAGGCTCCGGGAGCTCTCGGCGGACAGCGAGTGCGTGAAGTACCGCTCGCGCGACGCTGGCTCGAGCCGCGGACGCGCATCGTCGAGCCCTGGCGCGGGAACGGCGTGCTGTGCATCGCCCCCGCCGGGCTGCCATGGTCGGTCTGGTTGTTCTGGAGCGACACCACAGGCCCGGACTGGTCCTTCGCCGGCTGGTACGTGAACCTCGAGAACGCCCATCTGCGCACCGATCACGACACCTACTCGTCCGACCACATCCTCGACGTCGAGATCGATCCGGAGGGCGGCATCCACCTCAAAGACGAGGACGAGCTCGTCGCCGCGATCCAGCAGGGGCGTCTCAGCCCCGAGCAGGCGGCGCAGATCGAGCGGTACGCGGACGCGGCCATCGCCTCGTTCGAGTCCGGTGGCTGGCCGTTCGACGCCGCGTGGACACGTTGGCAGCCCGATCCCGCGTGGAGCGTCCCGGTGCTCGCGGGCCTGGATCGTCTGCGCACGCCCACCGATCTGCTCTGAACCGATCTGCTGTGGGCGGAAGAGGTTCCGCAGAGATCCGCCACCTGATGACATGGAATCATGACGGATGTTCTGATCCTCGGCGGTACGGGCTGGCTCTCCGGGCGCATCGCCCGGAGGTGGGTCGACGAAGGCGCCGCGGTCACGTGTCTCGGCCGCGGTTCTCGTCCGGCCCCCGAGGGTGCCGTGCTCGTGCGCGGCGATCGTGAGGATGCCGACGTCTATGCCGATCTCTCGCGGCGGGACTGGGATCACGTCGTGGACGTCTCGTCCCAGGCGGTGCAGGTCGAGACCGCGGTCGATGCGCTCGGCGATCGGGCGGGGCGCTGGACCTACGTATCGTCCGTCTCGGTGTACTCCGATGACGAGACGGTCGGAGCAGATGAGTCGACGCCGCGACATCCGGCTGCGAGCCCGGGTGATGAGTACGACTACGGTGCGCAGAAGGCAGCAGCCGAAGATGCTGTCCTGCGCCTGGGGGAGCGCGGCTTCATCGTGCGCCCTGGGCTCATCGTGGGCGACGGCGACCCCAGCGACCGGTTCGGGTACTGGGCCGCGGCGTTCGCGCGAGCAGGCTCGGAAGCCGTGCTGCTGCCGCCTCTCGAGGGAGGGAGCACGCAGGTCATCGATGTCGACGATCTCGCGGCGTACATCGTCACGGCGACACGCAGCGGCGCGGTCAACGGCGTAGGCGATGAGCACCCCCTCGCCGATGTGCTGGGTGCGGTGCGCCTCGCGGTCGGTCACACCGGCTCCGTGTTCGTCGCGGACGAGGGATGGCTCCGTGCGCACGACGTCGAGTACTGGGCGGGGCCGCGGTCCCTGCCGCTGTGGCTGCCGACCGACATGAGTGGCTTCATGACCCGCTCGAATCGCGCATTCCACGCGAGCGGCGGGCGGCTTCGTCCGCTCACGGACACGATCGAGCGCGTCGTCGCCGACGAACGGTCACGAGGCGTCGACCGGGAGCGCCATGCCGGCCTCACACGGGCAGAGGAGAGGGCTCTGCTGAGCGATCGCTAGACTGCGAGCAGTGACACGGGGTGCCGCGATCCGCGGCTGAGAACAGACCCGTCGAACCTGATCTAGTTCGTACTAGCGAAGGGATGTCGCGATGAGCGATCTTCTGCGTCCTGAATCCACCCACGACCTCGCCGGTTCCGCCGCGACCCTCCTGGAGGTGCTGCGCGAGGCTCCGCCGTTGACGCACTGCATCACCAATGCGGTCGTGACGGGATTCACCGCCAACGTGCTGCTGGCACTGGGGGCCGCCCCCGCAATGGTCGACATCGTCGACGAGGCGGGGATGTTCGCCGGGGTCGCTTCCGGGGTGCTGATCAACCTGGGGACTCCCGCGCCCGAGCAGCGGGCGGCGAGTCTGGAGGCGGTCGCCGGAGCCGCGGCGAACGGTACGCCTTGGGTTCTCGACCCGGTAGCGATCGGTGCGCTTCCGGTGCGCACCGCCCTCGCCCACCGGCTCGCGCAGCACCGACCGACCGCTATCCGCGGCAACGCCTCCGAGATCCTCGCCCTCGCCGGGCTCAGCACGGGCGGACGTGGGGTGGATGCCACCGACACCACGGACTCCGCAGCCGATGCCGCCGCAACGCTCGCGCGGACCACGGGCGCGGTGGTCGCAGTGTCGGGGCCGATCGATCTCATCACCGACGGGGTGCGGATGCTGCGCCTCGCCAACGGCCACGAGCTGCTGACCCGCGTGACGGGAGGAGGATGCGCGCTCGGCGCGGTGATGGCGGCCTTCCTCGGTGCGGCCGAGGCGACGGATCACGATGCGCTGACCGCTGTGGCTTCCGCGAGCCTCGTCTACACGATCGCCGCCGAGCGGGCAGCGGCGACATCCGCGGGGCCGGGCAGCTTCGCCGTCGCCCTGCTGGATGCGCTCGCCGCGGTGGGCCCCGACGACATCAGAGCCGATGCACGCGTCGAAGGCGGCGTCCGGTGAACGCCGATCTCTCGCTCTACCTCGTCACGGACGCGGCGCTCTGCGGGGACAGGGGCGTCGTCGAGACGGTGCGCCGAGCGGTCGACGGTGGGGTGCGAATCGTCCAATTGCGCGATAAGGACGCGACCGACGCCGAGACGGTCGATCAGCTGATCGCGTTGTCGCGGGTGATCGACGGGCGGGCGCTGCTCGTCGTGAACGACCGGCTGGACGCCGTGGTCGCTGCCCGGGAACGGGGCGCTCGGGTCGACGGCGTGCATCTGGGACAGGGCGATGCCTCGGTGCTGCGTGCGCGTGAGGCGCTCGGACCCGACGCGCTGGTCGGCCTCACCGCGAACACTCGTGCGCATCTCGACGCGGTCGATGCTCTGCCCGCCGGCACCGTCGACTATCTGGGTGTCGGTGTGATCCGCCCGACCGCCACCAAACCCGATCACCCCGCTCCTCTCGGCGTCGACGGCTTCCGTGATCTCGTGGCGGCCAGCTCGCTGCCGTGCGTGGCGATCGGCGGCGTCGGCATCGATGACACGGAATCCCTCCGCGACGCCGGTGCGGCCGGGCTCGCCGTCGTCTCGGTGCTGTGCGCCGCCGACGATCCCGAGGCCACGGCAGCGGAGTTCCGCCGGCGCTGGCTCGCCGGCGCCGTGCCGCGGGTGCTCAGCATCGCCGGCAGCGATCCGTCCGGGGGCGCGGGCATCCAGGCCGACCTCAAGTCCATCGCCGCGAACGGCGGATACGGGATGGCGGTCCTCACTGCGCTGACGGCGCAGAACACGCAGGGAGTGCGTGCCGTGCACGTGCCGCCCGCGTACTTCCTCCGCGCGCAGCTGGATGCGGTGTCGGACGACATTGTGATCGACGCCGTGAAGATCGGGATGCTCGCCGACGCCGACGTCATCCGCGTGGTGGGTGCGTGGCTCGACCGCGTTCGTCCGCCGGTCGTCGTGCTCGACCCCGTGATGGTGGCGACCTCCGGCGATCGGCTGCTGGATCCGGATGCCGAGCGAGCGCTGCACGATCTCCTCGCGCGGGCGACTCTGGTGACCCCGAACCTCGCCGAGCTCGCGGTGCTGTCCGGCCGCGACGTCGTCGACTGGGAGGACGCGCTCTCCGCGGCGGAGCAGCTGTCGGCCGCGGTCGGGGTGGCTGTCCTGGTCAAAGGCGGACACCTCGACGGCGATTCGGCTCCGGATGCGCTGGTCGATGCGCATCGCGGGACGCGCCAGGAGTTCGCCGGCACCCGGATCCCGACCAGGAACACGCACGGCACCGGCTGTTCGCTGTCGTCCGCGCTCGCGACGCTCCTCGCGCGCGGGGAGCGGCCGGCCGATGCGGTCAGCGCCGCGCGCGCCTGGCTCCGCGAATCCCTGCGCGCGGGGGACGCGCTGAGCGTGGGGCGGGGTCACGGGCCGATCGACCACTTCGCCGGGCTCCGGGAGCGTGCGGCGGCGCAGACTCGACCGGCGGCTGACGACATCGCCGAGGACTGGTGGCAGGACATCGCGGAGATCCGCGCGGGGATCGACGAACTCCCGTTCATCCGGGCGCTCGCCGAGGGGACGCTGGAGCGCGGTCCCTTCCTGACCTATCTCGCGCAGGACGCGCTGTATCTGCGCGAGTACGCCCGTGTCCTCGCCGAGGCCGCCCGGCTCGCGCCGACGTCGGAGGAACAGGCCTTCTGGGCCGATTCCGCGCACGGCTCGATCGTGGGCGAACTCGAGCTGCACGCGTCGTACCTGACCCCGGCTCAGGGAGTGAGCGCGGCGACGTTCGCCGCCGAGCCGGGGCCGGCGACCACCGCGTACCTCGACCACCTGCGCTCCGTCGCGTTCGGCGGCGACTACGGCGAGATCGTCGCGGCCGTCCTTCCCTGCTTCTGGCTCTACACCAACCTCGGCCGACGCCTGCATGCCGGAGAGTTCGGGGAGTACGCGCGGGATCCGCAGCATCCCTTCGCGTCCTGGCTCACGACGTACGCGGATCCGGCATTCGAGGCGGCGACGGAGAAGGCGATCGCCTACGCTTCCGAGGCTGCGGCGCAGGCCGATGCCCCGACCCGTGCGCGCATGCGCCGGGTGTTCGCGGTATCGAGCGCACACGAGCTCGCCTTCTTCGCCGCGCCGATGGGGCTGCAGCCGCTCAGATGACGGGGTGGATTTGCGGTGGCCGCCGGGGCCGCGCTACTGTCGCGACATGCCTTCGGCCGCCACCGCTTCTCCGACGCTCGCTCCGAGCGTCATCGCTGTGCGCCGACGCCGCGGCCGCCGACTGTAGGCGACCCCGCCCTCCTGCCTGCGCACGCGCAGCGGTCGAGAGCCGGTGTCGCCGCCTCCGGCCCCGTCCCCGGTCCTCCCTTCGAGGAAGGACCCGACCGTTAAGGTAGAAGCATGACGTATTCCGTCGCCGTCTCCGGCGCATCCGGCTACGCAGGCGGCGAGATCCTCCGTCTCCTGGCCGATCATCCCGACATGGAGATCCGCACCGTCACGGCGCACTCGAACGCCGGGCAGCCTCTCGTCGACCACCAGCCGCATCTGCGTTCTCTGGCACACCTCACCCTGCAGGACACGACGCCGGAGATCCTCTCCGGCCACGACATCGTGTTCCTCGCACTCCCGCACGGGCAGTCGGGGCAGTACACCGATGCGCTCGGTGCGGCTCCCCTCGTGATCGATGCCGGAGCCGACCATCGGCTCACGTCGGCATCCGCGTGGGAGGCGTTCTACGGCGGTGCGTTCCACGAGCCCTGGACATACGGCGTCCCCGAGCTCCTGATCGACGGGGTCAAGCAACGCGAGCACCTCCGCGCCGCGACGCGCATCGCGGCTCCCGGCTGCAACGCCTCGACGGTGAGTCTCAGCCTCGCGCCGGGCGTCGCCGCCGGCGTGATCGACCCCTCGGACATCGTCTCGGTGCTGGCGGTCGGTCCGTCCGGTGCGGGGAAGAGCCTCAAGACGAACCTTCTCGGCAGCGAGATCCTCGGCACCGCGAACCCGTATGCGGTCGGGGGAACCCACCGGCACATACCGGAGATCCGTCAGGCGCTCGCCGCGGCATCGGGTATCGACGCCGACGGCATCCGTATCTCCTTCACTCCGGTGCTGGTGCCCATGTCGCGCGGAATCCTCGCCACGTCGACCGCACGGATCGCCGACGGCGTGACCGATGCGCAGATCCGCGACGCCTGGCAGAGCGCCTACGGCGACGAGACCTTCGTGCAGCTGCTGCCGGAGGGACGCTTCCCGCGCACGGCCGACGTGCTCGGCGCCAACACCGCGCTGATCGGGCTCGCGATCGATCGCGCCGCGAACCGGGTGACCGTGGTCACCGCGGTCGACAACCTCGTCAAGGGCACCGCCGGCGCTGCCATCCAATCCATGAACATCGCGCTGGGGCTTCCCGAGGCCCGCGCCCTCTCAGTGAACGGAGTCGCGCCGTGAGCGTCACCGCCCCCGCAGGTTTCGAGGCGGCCGGCGTGGCCGCAGGACTCAAGTCCACCGGCAAGCCCGATGTCGCCGTCGTCGTCAACCGCGGACCGCGCAAGGTCGGCGCCGCCGTCTTCACGAGCAACCGCGCCAAGGCCAACCCGATCATCTGGTCGCAGCAGGCCGTCGCCGACCGGGTGGTCGAGGCCGTCGTGCTCAACTCCGGCGGGGCGAACTGCTTCACCGGCGCTTTCGGATTCCAGACGACGCATCAGACGGCTGAGAAGGCGGCCGAGCTCCTCGGCGTCAGCGCCGGCGACGTGCTGATCTGCTCCACCGGTCTCATCGGCACAGGAGACGAGACGTTCCGTGCGCGTGTGCTCGCCGGCACGGAGCAGGCGATCGCCGAGCTCAGCGCTGATGGCGGAGAGAGCGCGGCGCACGCCATCATGACCACCGACACCGTCGCGAAGACCGCCGTGGTCAGCCGCGACGGCTGGACGATCGGCGGCATGGCGAAGGGAGCAGGAATGCTCGCGCCGGGCCTCGCCACGATGCTGGTCGTGATCACGACCGACGCCGTCCTCGAGCCGCTCCAGGCCGATGACGTGCTGCGCCGTGCGACCGGGCGGACCTTCGACCGGCTCGACTCCGACGGCTGCATGTCGACGAACGATCAGGTCACCCTCCTCGCCAACGGCGCCTCCGAGGTCGTGCCTGACCTCGACAACTTCGCCGCCGCGCTGATCGAGCTGTGCCAAGAGCTCGCGGTCAAGCTGCAGGGCGATGCCGAGGGCGCGAGTCACGACATCACGATCGAGGTGCAGCACGCGGTCTCCGAGCAGGACGCCGTCGAGGTCGGCCGGTCGGTCGCCCGCAACAACCTCTTCAAGGCCGCCATCTTCGGCAACGACCCGAACTGGGGTCGTGTGCTCGCCGCGATCGGCACCACGAACGCGCAGTTCGATCCCTACGACGTCGACGTCTGGATGAACGGCGTCCGCGTCTGCACGGCGGGCGGCCCCGACCGTCCCCGTGAAGAGGTCGACCTCACGCCGCGCGCCACGCACCTCGTGATCGACCTCAAGGTCGGCGAGTCGACGGCGACCGTGCTCACGAACGACCTCACCCACGACTACGTGCACGAGAACAGCGCCTACGCCTCATGACCGACATCCAGGACACCCCGGCCGAAGTCGCCGCACAGAAGGCCACGACCCTCATCGAGTCGCTGCCGTGGCTGAAGAAGTTCCGCGACCAGATCGTCGTCATCAAGTACGGCGGGAACGCGATGGTGTCGGAGGAGCTGCAGGACGCCTTCGCGCAGGACATCGCCTACCTCCGTTACGTCGGCGTGCTGCCGGTCGTCGTGCACGGCGGCGGCCCGCAGATCTCGAACATGCTGCAGCGGCTCGAGATCCCCAGCGAGTTCAAGGGCGGCTACCGGGTCACCAACACCGAGGCGATCAGCGTCGTGCGCATGGTGCTCACCGGTCAGGTCAATCCGCAGCTGGTGTCCAAGATCAACTCGCACGGCCCGATCGCGACCGGCCTCAGCGGGGAGGACGCCGGACTCTTCGGCGGGCGCCGTCGCGGTGTCATGATCGACGGCGAAGAGGTCGACCTCGGTCGCGTCGGCGATGTCGTCGAAGTCGATCCGACTCCCGTGCTCGACCATCTCGCCGCCGGGCGCATCCCGGTGGTGTCGAGCATCGCGCCTGATCTCGATCATCCCGGCCAGTCGCTCAACGTCAACGCCGATGCCGCCGCCGCGGCTCTCGCGGTGTCCTTGCATGCGCGCAAACTCGTGATCCTCACGGATGTGCCGGGGCTCTACGCCGACTGGCCGAACCGCGACTCCCTCGTCTCGCACCTGACCTCGGAGGCCCTCATCGAGATGCTGCCGAAGCTCGAGTCGGGGATGATCCCCAAGATGCGCGCCTGCCTCGACGCGGTCGAAGGCGGCGTGGACGCGGCCGCGATCATCGACGGACGGGTGCCGCATTCGGTGCTCGTCGAACTGTTCACCAGCAAGGGAATCGGGACCGAAGTGGTCCTGGGAAAGTCGGAGGTGACGGGATGACCGTCTGGCAGGACGACGCGGCACGCGATCTCGTGCTCAATGCGGGGGAGCGGCTCGCGCTGCTGGTCCGCGGTGAGGGCTCGTACCTGTGGGATGCCGACGGTCGACGCCACCTCGACTTCCTCGCCGGCATCGCGGTGACCTCCCTCGGGCACGCGCACCCGGCCTTCGTCGAGGCCGTCTCGACGCAGGCGGCCACACTCGCGCACGTGTCGAACTACTTCGCCACCCCGCCCCAGCTCGCACTCGCCGCACGCATCAAGCGTCTCGCGGGTGCCGGTATCGACGGGCGGGTGTTCTTCTCGAACTCGGGTGCCGAGGCCAACGAGGCCGCTTTCAAGCTCGCCCGGCTGCACGGGGGCACCGAGCGTCCGCGCATCCTCGCGCTCGAGAACGGCTTCCACGGACGCACCATGGGCTCGCTCGCTCTCACCGCGAAGGCATCGATGCGCGCGCCGTTCGAGCCGATGCCCGCGGGCGTCGAGCACATCCCCGCCACGATCGAGGCGTTGGAAGCGGCGATGGACGACCGCGTCGCCGCGATCATCGTCGAGCCGATCCAGGGCGAGGCCGGAGTGGTCGAGCTGCCGGAGGGCTACCTCGCCGCCGCCCGCTCGCTGACCCTCGCGCACGGCGCGCTCCTGATCGTCGACGAGATCCAGACCGGAGCAGGCCGCACCGGTGAGTGGTTCGGGTTCAGCCACGAGGGCATCATTCCCGATGCGATCACGCTCGCGAAGGGGATCGGCGGCGGTTTCCCGATCGGCGCGCTGGTCACCTACGGCAGCGCCAGCGCGCTGTTCACCCCGGGGTCGCACGGCTCGACGTTCGGGGGCAACCCCCTGGCGACCGCTGTCGCCGACGCCGTGCTCGCCGAGATCGAGAGCGCCGGCCTGGTGGAGAACGCGGCCCGTCGCGGCGCGGAGCTGCGCGAGATCCTCCTCGGGATCGACTCCCCACTGGTCGAGGGCGTGCGCGGACGTGGTCTGCTCGTGGGCGTCGCGCTCACCGCTCCGGTGGCCGGTGCCGTCGTCGCGGCCGCACAGGAGCGCGGTCTCATCGTCAACGCCGCCAACCCCGAGACGGTGCGCATCGCGCCCGCTCTCACCATCGGCGACGCCGAACTCGCCGAGTTCCGCGAGCTGTTCACGGCCGCTCTCGCCGACGTCCAGGCCTCTGTAGCCGGAAAGGTATCCGCATGACCCGCCACCTGCTGCGTGACGATGACCTGACCCCCGCCGAGCAGGCGGAGATCCTCGACCTCGCCATCGAACTGAAGAAGGACCGCTGGGCCGACAAGAGCCTGGCCGGTCCTCAGACGGTCGCGGTCATCTTCGACAAGTCCTCCACGCGCACCCGTGTCTCGTTCGCGGTGGGCATCGCCGACCTCGGCGGCTCGCCGCTGATCATCTCGACCGCGAGCAGCCAGCTCGGGGGCAAAGAGACGCCGTCCGACACCGCGCGCGTCCTCGAGCGCCAGGTCGCGGCCATCGTGTGGCGCACCTATGCGCAGTCGGGGCTCGAAGAGATGGCCGAAGGCACGAGGGTGCCCGTCATCAACGCGCTCTCCGACGACTTCCACCCGTGCCAGCTGCTCGCCGATCTGCTGACGATCCGCGAGCACAAGGGAGATCTGAAGGGGCTCACGCTCACGTTCCTCGGCGACGGACAGAGCAACATGGCGCACTCGTACGCCCTCGCCGGTGTGACGGCGGGCATGCACGTGCGCATCGCGTCGCCGGAGGACTACGCGCCCCGCGCGGATGTCATCGAGGCCGCGGATCGCCGCGCCGCCGAGACCGGTGGCTCGATCACGCTCTACACCGACCCGGTCGAGGCTGCCGCCGGTGCCGACGTCGTGGTGACCGATACATGGGTCTCGATGGGCAAGGAGGAGGAGAAGCTCGCACGCATCCGCGATCTCGGCGGCTACAAGGTCACCCCCGAGACGATGACGCTCGCCGACCCCGAGGCGATCTTCATCCACTGCCTCCCTGCCGATCGCGGCTATGAGGTCGACTCCAGCGTGATCGACGGGCCGCAGAGCGTGGTCTGGGATGAGGCGGAGAACCGTCTGCACGCGCAGAAGGCCCTCCTGGTCTGGCTCCTCGGCAAGAAGGACGCGTGATGAGCGAACCGACACACGAAGGCACCAACGAGGGCGCGCTCTGGGGTGCCCGCTTCGCCACGGGCCCGTCGCCGGAACTGGTCGAGCTGAGCCGTTCCACGCACTTCGACTGGATCCTCGCGCCGTACGACATCGCCGGCTCGCATGCACATGCCACGGCGCTCGAAGCTGCCGGATACCTCGAACCCGACGAGGCACGACGGATGCACGAGGGGCTGGATGCCGTGGCGCGCAAGGTCGCCGACGGCACGCTGCGACCGGTGCCGACCGACGAGGACGTGCACGGTGCGCTCGAGCAGGCGTTGATCGCCGAGCTCGGGCCGGAGCTGGGCGGGCGCCTGCGCGCCGGTCGCAGCCGCAACGACCAGATCGCCACCCTCGTGCGCATGTACCTGATCGATCATGCGCGGGTGATCGCCCGTGACATCCTGCGGGTGGTCGACGCGCTGGTGGCCCAGGCCGAAGCACATCCCGCCGCGATCCTGCCCGGACGCACGCACCTGCAGCATGCGCAGCCGGTGCTGCTCGCCCATCACCTGCAGGCCCACGGTTGGCCGCTGGTGCGCGAACTCGAACGCCTCGTGGACTGGCGGCGTCGTGCCGGCGTCTCACCGTACGGCGGGGGAGCGCTGGCCGGTTCCACGCTCGGTCTCGATCCGACGCTCGTGGCGACGGAGCTGGGTCTGGACCGCCCGGCCGAGAACTCCCTCGACGGCACCGCGGCCCGCGACGTCGTGGCGGAGTTCGCGTTCATCACGGCGATGACCGGGGTCGACATCTCGCGTCTCTCCGAGGAGATCATCCTCTGGAACACCCGCGAGTTCGGTTTCGTCACGCTCGACGATGGCTACTCCACGGGTTCGAGCATCATGCCGCAGAAGAAGAATCCCGACATCGCCGAGCTCGCTCGCGGCAAGTCGGGTCGCCTCATCGGCAACCTCTCCGGTCTGCTGGCCACGCTCAAGGGCCTTCCGCTCGCGTACAACCGCGATCTGCAGGAGGACAAGGAGCCCGTGTTCGACTCGGTTCAGACCCTCGAGGTGGTGCTCCCCGCCTTCGCGGGCATGATCGCGACGCTGCGTTTCGATACCGAACGGATGGCAGCTCTGGCTCCGCAGGGCTTCTCTCTCGCGACGGATGTCGCGGAATGGCTCGTGAAGCGCCGGGTGCCCTTCCGTGATGCCCATGAGATCTCGGGTGCGCTCGTGCGTGCGTGCGAGGAGCAGGGGATCGGGCTGGAGGATGCCTCCGACGAGCTGCTGCTGTCGGTGTCGCCGCATCTCGTGCCCGAGGTGCGCGAAGTCCTGACGATCGAGGGTTCGGTCGCATCGCGCACCGGCGCCGGGGGGACCGCCCCTGTGCGGGTCGCGGAGCAGCGTGCCGAGCTGGTCTCGCGCGCGCAGGCCGCCGCCCACGCCCTCGGCCTCTAGCCGAAGGCGTCGGCGGCCGGTCCGCGGCGGTTCAGTGCAGCTCGGCGTCGGCCGCCGACCGCTCCCAGCGGGTGAAGCGGACGGTGAGTCCGGCCCGGGTGGGCGCCGCGAGGAAGGGGCCGGCTGCAGCTGCGGACTGCCCGTCGAACGGCGCGACCCGCACCAGTCGCCATGGTCCGTCGTCGGCGCGGGCACGCACGATCACGGAGTCCGCCCAGCGGCTGACACGCACCGTGATCTCGCTCTCGAACCATTCGTCGACGTGGCCGACCGACCAGTCGGAGCCTCCCGCGGTGACCACGGCGCCGAGCCCGAGGTGATCATCGGCGTATTCCAGGCCGGTCTTGACCCAGTGCTCGTCGTCGATGCGCACGAACACGCCCGCCTGGTCGAACTGCCCGTCCCACGGGGCCCGGAAAGCGACCTCCATGGCCTCGCCCACCGCGAGCGGGGCGAGGAGAGCGTGCTCGTTATCGTGCACGAAGCCGTAGGCGGTGTGCCGCCAGGCATCGCTGCCTTCCACGGCGGTGATGTCGAGCGGAGCCGAACCGTCGGGGAGGGTGGACGGGGAGGCGGGGGCGTTGGTCCAGGTTCCCTGAGACCAGGGGATCATGTGCGATTCAGGCATGTTCTCAAGATATAACCGATAAGCGCATAAGTCGAGGGCTATTCGTGTTATGGTTATGCCATGGTCATCGCGGTACTCGCTGACATCGTGGGGTCTCGCCGACTCGACGATCGCACCGCCGCGCAACGCGTCCTCGACGACACCATAGCCGCGGTGGAGGTCGACCTCCCGCTGGCGACGCAGCCGCTCACGCCCACCGTAGGAGACGAGCAGCAGGGTGTCTACCGCGATCTGAGCGACGCGATGGTGTCGCTGCTGATGATCCAGCTGCGATTGCCCGACGGCATCGCCTTCCGCTTCGGCATCGGTGTGGGGGAGGTGCGTCCTGTCGAGTCGGTCCATCGCGAGCTCGCCGACGGACCGGGGTGGTATGCGGCCCGCGCGGCGATCGAGACCGTGCACGCCCGTGAGGGTCGCGCCGTGCCGCGCACGAGATCCTGGATTGTCGGAGCCCCGGGGCAGGATGAGGTCATGGAGAGCACGATCGCCGCATCGAACGCCTATCTCCTCGTCCGCGACGAGGTGGTCGGCGCGATGAGCGAGCGGGAACGACGGCTCACCTACGGTCGTCTGCTCGGTCGATCGCAGCAGGAGCTCGCGACCGAAGAGGGGATCACACAGCCCAGCGTCTCGAAGTCACTGCGCACAGCGGGTACGGCCGCACTCATCGAGGGCGTCGCCGCGCTCCGAGGCGAGCGCGCATGATCGTCGCCGGATTCATCCTGCTGGCGCTCGGCGCCGCCGACCTGGTGCGTCAGTTCGCACCGCGCCGTTGGATCGGGTATCTCTCCGTCGCTGTCATCCTGCTCCTGCTCGGCAGCGTCAGCGACGCGCTCCTTCCCATGGTGCTCGCGATCGTTGCCGGTGCCCTCTGGGTGTGGTGCATGCCCACCGGACGCCCCGCCCCGCTGGGGTTCTGGCCCGCCGTGCTGCTCGCGGTCGTGAGCGTCGGCGCCGTCGTCGGGCTCGGTGCCCGTGCTGACGCCGGTCTGATCGGCGCGATCTGGCACCTCCGATCGCCGTTCGGTGAGGTCCCCTTCGACCTCGCGCTGCTGGCGCTGGGGGCCGGGGTCTTCCTCCTCGAGTCTTCGAATCTCGTGGTGCGTGCGGCGCTCGACGGGGAGCACACCTGGCTCCCGGCGGACCCGGCAGACCCGGCAGCGAGCGCGTCGAGGGGGACTGTCGCGGCCGCCGAGACCCCGGTGGCCTCCGAGACGGTCGATGGTGTCTCCGACGACGCCACGGAGGATGCTGTCGCGATGTCGGCGACGCTCCCGGTGGCAGCGCCCCGAGATCCGCGCAGCGGATTCAAGGGCGGACGACTGATCGGACCGCTGGAGCGCATCCTCGTCCTGATCCTCACTCTCGCTGCGGCCTATCCGATCCTGGCCGCGATGCTCGCGGCGAAGGGCATCGTCCGGTTCCCGGAGATCTCGCGCGACGGCGAGACCGGGGCCCGCGCGGAGTACTTCCTCGTCGGCAGCCTGGTGAGCTGGGTGATCGCCCTCGGCGCCGCGTTCCTCGTGTGGTGGGCCGCGCACAGCTGACGGCAGGCAGTTCAGCCTCTCGACCGGTACCAGTCCAGCTTCTCCGCCAGACGCCGCTGCTGCGCGAGAACGTCGGCGAGTTGCTTCTCGACCGTCGCGGCGTGCTCCTCGAGGAGCGCTATCCGCTCGGGGACGGTGTCCTCGCGTTGGCAGAGCCGGCCGTAGCGACGCAGGCGTTCCACGGGCATGCCGGTCTCGCGAAGGCACTTGAGGAACTCCAGAAGTCCGAGCTCGGTGTCGGTGTACGCCCGATGTCCGCCCGCAGTGCGGGACACGGCGGGCAGGATGCCCTCGCGCTCGTAGTACCGGAGCGTGTCGATGCTGAATCCGGAGCGTGCCGCAGCCTCCGCCGGGGTGTACGTGGTCATGACCCGAGCATAGGACTTGACCTGGAGCGCACTCCAGGTTGCACAGTGAGGTCATGACCAACCGGAACGCCTCTGCATCCCCGCTCGTCCTCGGAGCGATGTCCTTCGGCACGCTCGTCGACGAGGAGACCTCATTCGCACTGCTCGACCGCTTCGTCGAGCGCGGCGGCATCTGGATCGACACCGCCGACTGCTACAGCTTCTGGGTGAGCGACACGGGGCAGGGAGGAGCCTCCGAGGAGGTACTCGGACGCTGGCTCGCGGCGCGACCGCAGGCGCGAGCACAGGTACGCATCTCGACGAAGGTCGGTGCCGAACCCCTGTGGCCCGGGTCCTGGCCCGAACATCGGACAGGGCTCTCCCCGCGAGCCATCCGCGCTGCTGTCGACGGGAGCCTCGCGCGTCTGGGCGTCGACAGGATCGACCTGCTGTGGCTGCACCAGGAGGACCGGGCGGTCGCGATCGAGGAGACAGTGGACGCTCTCGCGGCGCTCACCGCAGACGGCACTGTGAGCCGCGTCGGTGCCTCGAACCACCCGGCCTGGCGCATCGAGCGCGCCCGTGCGCACGCCAGCTCCATCGGCAGCGTTCCCATCGACGCGTTCCAGTTGAACAGCACGTACCTGCGCACACGACCGGGAACGCTTCCCCCCGGGGTCGCCCATCCTTTCGGTGTGTTGAGCGATGAGCAGCGCGACTTCGCCCTGGCGAACGGGCTCGAGATCTGGGCGTACACGCCCCTGCTCTCGGGGGCCTATGACAATCCCGCGAAGCCCGTGCCCCCGGTGTACGACCATCCCGGAACCGCAGGTCGGCTCGCGGTGCTGGGTGAGGTCGCGGCGGCGCGAGGGGTCGGACGGGGGCAGATCGTGCTGGCCTGGCAGCTGGCCCGCGGCATCCGCCCGATCCTCGGCGGCAGCATGGTCGATCAGCTCGACGTCGCGATGGATGCCGCGTCGATCTCTCTGTCTGCGGACGAGATCACTCTTCTCGACGGGCCGGTGTGAGTCGTTTCGCCGGTGCGCTGCGCTGATAGCCTGGAGCGCGTGTCAACTCCCGCTCTGACGACCGCACCCCAGGCGATCGATCCCACGTTCGAGAACGTGTGGGACGAACTCGTGTGGCGTGGTCTGGTCCATGTGTCCACCGACCAGGAGGCGCTGCGCGCCCTGCTCGCGGGAGACCCCATCACGTATTACTGCGGGTTCGATCCGACGGCTCCCAGCCTGCACCTGGGCAACCTCGTGCAGCTGTTGACGCTGCGCCGCATCCAGCTCGCCGGCCACAAGCCCCTCGGCCTCGTCGGCGGCTCGACCGGACTCATCGGAGATCCGCGCCCCACGGCCGAGCGCACGCTGAACACGCGGGAGACGGTCGAGGACTGGGTCGGTCGCCTGCGCACGCAGGTCGAGCGCTACCTCAGCTTCGAGGGCGACAACGCCGCCCGCATCGTGAACAACCTCGACTGGACGGCCCCGCTGAGCGCGATCGACTTCCTGCGCGAGATCGGCAAGTACTTCCGTGTCGGCACGATGCTCAAGAAGGATGCGGTCGCCGCGCGCCTGAACTCCGACGAGGGCATCAGCTACACCGAGTTCAGCTACCAGATCCTGCAGGGCATGGACTTCCTCGAGCTGTACCGGCAGTACGACTGCGTGCTGCAGACCGGCGGCTCGGATCAGTGGGGCAATCTCACCAGTGGTACTGACCTCATCCGTCGTGCCGAGGGAGCGTCGGTGCATGCCATCGGCACGCCGCTCATCACGAACAGCGACGGCACCAAGTTCGGCAAGAGCGAGGGCAATGCCATCTGGCTCGATGCCGACATGTGCAGCCCGTACCGGATGTACCAGTTCTGGCTGAGCACGACCGACGCCGACGTGATCGATCGCCTGAAGGTGTTCACCTTCCTCGGCAGAGCCGAGATCGAGGAATATGCCGAACTCGTGGCGACCGAGCCGTTCCGTCGGGCTGCGCAGAAGCGGCTCGCCCTCGAGGTCGTCGCGACGGTGCATGGTGTCGAGGCGACTGCGGCCGTGATCGCCGCGTCCGAGGCACTGTTCGGGCAGGGTGATCTGACCGCGCTCGATGCCGACACGCTGCGCACCGCTCTGGAGGAGCTTCCGAACGCGACGGTCGCTCTCGGTGCACCGGTGGTCGAGGTCTTGGTGTCGACCGGTCTGGTGGCGAGCCTGTCCGAAGCCAGGCGTGCGATCACGCAGGGTGGCGTCACTCTCGACGGCGAACGGGTCGAAGACGAGACAGCCGCGGTCCAGGGCACCCTTCCCGGAGGAGTCTCCGTGCTCCGCCGCGGCAAGAAGACCCTCGCCGGCGTCTTCCTCGGCTGAGTCCCCGGCTGTCGGCAGCAGAGGTCTTCGGGTAGCAGGGTCGGATGCCGTTCACCGCCAGTCACGCTTTGGTCGCGCTGCCGTTCGTCCGCACGCCGCTGGTGCCGGCGGCGATCGCGATCGGCGCGATGGCGCCTGACCTGCCACTGTTCGTGCGGGGTGTCGGACTGAACTACTCGTTCACGCATACGTTCGGCAACGTCGTGTGGACCGCGCTGCTCGCGTTCGCACTGTTCCTGATCTGGCGGGTCGTCTTGCGTCCGGCGGTTCCCGAACTCGGTCCGCTGTGGGTGGCGCGGCGGCTGCCCGAGGACTGGACCGATCGCGGGGCCACGGCAGCACGAGCGGCGGTCGGCATCGGTCAGAAGCGCGCGTATCCGGTCCTGCTCGCCGCGTCGCTCGTGATCGGGGTGCTCTCGCACATCGTGTGGGACCTCTTCACGCACGAGGGACGATGGGGCGTCGGTCTGATTCCCGGGCTCGATGAGATGTGGGGTCCGCTCCCCGGTTTCAAGTGGCTTCAGCACGGGTCGAGCCTGGTGGGCCTCGCCATCATCGGTGTCTGGGCGCTCCTGTGGCTGCGTCGGCAGGCTCCGCGTCGCGCAATCACGCAGTCGGTACCCACCTGGCTGCGTGTGTCATGGTGGGTGTCGCTTCCCGTGATCCTGCTCTCCGCCTGGGTCGGTGGACTCGTCGTCTTCGGTCCGCTCGACGCGGAGTTCACCGTCCAGCACCTCGCCTACCGGGTTCTTCCTCCGGCATGTGCGCTGTGGGGCGCGATCACGTTCGTCCTCTGCGTCGCGCTGTCGGTGCGCGGCCGTCACCAGACGGGCTGATCCGATCCCCAGGGATGCGGGGCCCGGAACTCGAAACCCGGCAGAGCGGGTCGCGCCGTCACGAGGGCGCTCCCGTCGACATCGAATCGCGCGAGGTGCGGCCGAACGTCGAACTCGACCTCGGCTGCGGGGTCTCCACGGCGCGGCATCCCGAGCAGCTCCGCGGCGATGCGACGCAGTGACGTGCGCACGATCCGTGACCCTCCCTCCCGTGACCGCCGCCTGAGCAGCGTGGTCACCGCGGCGGCGAGAAGATACCCGGCGCTGTGATCGAGGGCCTGCGCCGGGAGCGCTCCTGGACGCCCGCCTTCCGCGGACTCGATGCGCGAGATGCCGGATTCGGCCTGCACGAGGCTGTCGAAGCCGGCGCGGTTCGGACTCTCCGTACCCCAGGCGCTGAGTTGCGCGACGATGAGCCCAGGGTGTCGGCGCGCGAGCAGCTCCGGATGCAGCCCGAGTCTGTCGAGAGCGGCCGGTCGGTAGCCGAGGACCACGGCATCGGCTTCGCCCAGCAACTCCTGGAGTCGGGCACTGCGTGCGTCGAGTATGGCGGATCGTTTGCCGTGGCCGGTATCGAGATGCTGCCACGCCGGTTCCGGCAGATGCGGGGGATCGATGCGCAAGACGTCGGCGCCGAGAAGAGCGAGGGTCCGCGTGCAGACCGGCCCCGCGATGACGCGCGTCAGATCGAGCACGCGCATGCCGCTCAGGGGGAGGGAACCGGGTGACGTCGCCGTGAGCTCCGATCGACGGGGGTGCGAGGCGGATTCCTCATCCACCCGGCTGACCTCGAGGAGTGGTCGTTCGCGCAGTGCCCGATCGACGGCGGGCCTCTCGACGGCGACAGGAACAGCCAGACCGCCGGCGGATGTGATGTCGGAGACGGCCGTCGCTGTCCTCCGCTCCGCGAGTGCAACACGAACGGCAGCCGGATCGGCGTCTTCTCGCAGGTGGAGTCCCGCACGCAGCGCGGCAGCGTGATGCGGGTAGTTCCCGTGCGTGCGGACCCATCCGTCGGTGGTCTCCCAGAACCCGGAGTACGGGGACCAGACCGGGGGAGCGTCGCCATCGATCGTGAGCACGCGGTCGCTCCGGTAGGCGATGGCGACGCGGGCCGGATCCAGCGAGACTGGGGAACAGCCAGCCGCGAGAACCGCCGCGCTGACGCTCGCCCACGCCAGCGTGCCGGTGGCCAGTCGGGAGGGAAGCGGGACAGTCGGGGGAGGCGGGAGCACCGTCGAGCCACGGTCGATCCCGAGTTCACGCCGCACGCGATCGAGCAGCGCGGCGCCCGCGTCACCATTCCCCGAGGCTTCATCGTGCGGGGGAACGACCGGGCGGAAATCCGCAGATGCAGGCATGGCGCGATCGTACTCCCGACCCCCACAGAGGGCGGAAACTACTCCTGATCCGGCGGAAACATGGGAGAGAGCACCAGCGACACGCCCGGGTGGTGTGGCCCGATTTGCCAGAACCCCGAGATCCACGTAACTTATTACTTGTTCGCCCCACAGGGACGCGGAGGAGCCAAGAGCTTCACCCCCCTCAAGCGGAGAACCACTCCCGATCCACTCTCACTTGAGAGATCAGGCGCTTGCGTCTAGGATAGGGACTCCACCTCTTCTGCGGCTGTCATCAGCTGCGCTGCGGATCTTCGATCCGCGCGGCGCGCCGATTTGACAAGCAAGAGAGAGTGGGTAAGATAGAGAAGTTGCCCTTCGGGCCTGGCTGTGATGGCTGGGTCGTGGGAGCATCCGATCCTTGAGAACTCAACAGCGTGCACTTGTCAAATGCCAAATTATCCTCGTCTAGCTTCGGCTAGTTGAGAATTCCTTTGGATCAAAGACCAACCTCCTTGTGGGGTTGGCAATGGATGAAGTCAGCAATGAATTTGTCTCTTTGGTCAGCATCAAACTCGCTGCGTCACCGTTTTCCCGGTGGGGTATGCATTTCTTTTTTACGGAGAGTTTGATCCTGGCTCAGGATGAACGCTGGCGGCGTGCTTAACACATGCAAGTCGAACGGTGAACACGGAGCTTGCTCTGTGGGATCAGTGGCGAACGGGTGAGTAACACGTGAGCAACCTGCCCCTGACTCTGGGATAAGCGCTGGAAACGGCGTCTAATACTGGATATGTGACGTGACCGCATGGTCTGCGTCTGGAAAGAATTTCGGTTGGGGATGGGCTCGCGGCCTATCAGCTTGTTGGTGAGGTAATGGCTCACCAAGGCGTCGACGGGTAGCCGGCCTGAGAGGGTGACCGGCCACACTGGGACTGAGACACGGCCCAGACTCCTACGGGAGGCAGCAGTGGGGAATATTGCACAATGGGCGCAAGCCTGATGCAGCAACGCCGCGTGAGGGACGACGGCCTTCGGGTTGTAAACCTCTTTTAGCAGGGAAGAAGCGAAAGTGACGGTACCTGCAGAAAAAGCGCCGGCTAACTACGTGCCAGCAGCCGCGGTAATACGTAGGGCGCAAGCGTTATCCGGAATTATTGGGCGTAAAGAGCTCGTAGGCGGTTTGTCGCGTCTGCTGTGAAATCCGGAGGCTCAACCTCCGGCCTGCAGTGGGTACGGGCAGACTAGAGTGCGGTAGGGGAGATTGGAATTCCTGGTGTAGCGGTGGAATGCGCAGATATCAGGAGGAACACCGATGGCGAAGGCAGATCTCTGGGCCGTAACTGACGCTGAGGAGCGAAAGGGTGGGGAGCAAACAGGCTTAGATACCCTGGTAGTCCACCCCGTAAACGTTGGGAACTAGTTGTGGGGTCCATTCCACGGATTCCGTGACGCAGCTAACGCATTAAGTTCCCCGCCTGGGGAGTACGGCCGCAAGGCTAAAACTCAAAGGAATTGACGGGGACCCGCACAAGCGGCGGAGCATGCGGATTAATTCGATGCAACGCGAAGAACCTTACCAAGGCTTGACATATACGAGAACGGGCCAGAAATGGTCAACTCTTTGGACACTCGTAAACAGGTGGTGCATGGTTGTCGTCAGCTCGTGTCGTGAGATGTTGGGTTAAGTCCCGCAACGAGCGCAACCCTCGTTCTATGTTGCCAGCACGTAATGGTGGGAACTCATGGGATACTGCCGGGGTCAACTCGGAGGAAGGTGGGGATGACGTCAAATCATCATGCCCCTTATGTCTTGGGCTTCACGCATGCTACAATGGCCGGTACAAAGGGCTGCAATACCGCGAGGTGGAGCGAATCCCAAAAAGCCGGTCCCAGTTCGGATTGAGGTCTGCAACTCGACCTCATGAAGTCGGAGTCGCTAGTAATCGCAGATCAGCAACGCTGCGGTGAATACGTTCCCGGGTCTTGTACACACCGCCCGTCAAGTCATGAAAGTCGGTAACACCTGAAGCCGGTGGCCTAACCCTTGTGGAGGGAGCCGTCGAAGGTGGGATCGGTAATTAGGACTAAGTCGTAACAAGGTAGCCGTACCGGAAGGTGCGGCTGGATCACCTCCTTTCTAAGGAGCATCTGACACTTTCGGGTGTCCAGAACCCAGATCGAGAACGTTCGTTTCTCGCTGGGAGCTCATGGGTGGAACATTTGACATGGTGCGAAGGATGTTGTTCTTCTCTAGTACGCCACTTCGGTGGTTGGAACGGGGAGGGTGGCGGATGTCGCACCTGCACGCTGTTGGGTCCTGAGGGACCGGATGCGGATCTTTCGGGATCTGGTCTGAACCTCTGGGCCTCTTTCTGTTTCCCCCGTGTGGGGTTGTGGATAGGGGCACCGCCCGTACTTTGAGAACTACACAGTGGACGCGAGCATCTTGCAGCTGGCTTCGGTCAGTTGCACAAGATGATCTTAAAGATCATTAGTCAATTTCAGATTCCATCTTCGGATGGGGTCGAGTTTTTGATTCAAACTCATGTGATTTCAAGTCTTTAAGAGCAAACGGTGGATGCCTTGGCATCTGGAGCCGAAGAAGGACGTAGCAATCTGCGATAAGCCTCGGGGAACTGATAAGCAAGTTTTGATCCGAGGGTGTCCGAATGGGGAAACCCCGCTGGGCGGCGTGCCGACCTAGTGACTCCCGCCTGAATATATAGGGCGGGTAGAGGGAACGTGGGGAAGTGAAACATCTCAGTACCCACAGGAAGAGAAAGCAACCGCGATTCCGTTAGTAGTGGCGAGCGAAACCGGAACAGGCTAAACCTAGCGTGTGTGATAGCCGGCAGGCGTTGCACGTTGGGGGTTGTGGGACTTTTCAGTCATCTCTGCCGAGGTGGCGGCGTTACAAGAAGGTATAGACGAACGGTCTTGAAAGGCCGGTCATAGAGGGTGCCAACCCCGTAGTCGAAATGCCTCTCTTGGCGCGAAGAG
Source organism: Microbacterium sp. TPU 3598 (assembly GCF_002356155.1). Taxonomy (NCBI): domain Bacteria; kingdom Bacillati; phylum Actinomycetota; class Actinomycetes; order Micrococcales; family Microbacteriaceae; genus Microbacterium; species Microbacterium sp. TPU 3598. The sequence goes on from NZ_AP017975.1 coordinate 1,346,149, forward strand.
TATCCCAAGTAGCACGGGGCCCGTGAAATCCCGTGTGAATCTGTCAGGACCACCTGATAAGCCTAAATACTCCCAGATGACCGATAGCGGACAAGTACCGTGAGGGAAAGGTGAAAAGTACCCCGGGAGGGGAGTGAAATAGTACCTGAAACCGTTTGCTTACAAACCGTTGGAGCCTCCTTAGTAGGGGTGACAGCGTGCCTTTTGAAGAATGAGCCTGCGAGTTAGCGATATGTGGCGAGGTTAACCCGTGTGGGGTAGCCGTAGCGAAAGCGAGTCTGAATAGGGCGATTCAGTCGCATGTCCTAGACCCGAAGCGAAGTGATCTATCCATGGCCAGGTTGAAGCGACGGTAAGACGTCGTGGAGGACCGAACCCACTTAGGTTGAAAACTGAGGGGATGAGCTGTGGATAGGGGTGAAAGGCCAATCAAACTTCGTGATAGCTGGTTCTCTCCGAAATGCATTTAGGTGCAGCGTTGCGTGTTTCTTGCCGGAGGTAGAGCTACTGGATGGCCGATGGGCCCTACAAGGTTACTGACGTCAGCCAAACTCCGAATGCCGGTAAGTGAGAGCGCAGCAGTGAGACTGTGGGGGATAAGCTTCATAGTCGAGAGGGAAACAACCCAGACCACCAACTAAGGTCCCAAAGCGCGTGCTAAGTGGGAAAGGATGTGGAGTTGCCTTGACAACCAGGAGGTTGGCTTAGAAGCAGCCACCCTTGAAAGAGTGCGTAATAGCTCACTGGTCAAGTGATTCCGCGCCGACAATGTAACGGGGCTCAAGCACGCCACCGAAGTTGTGGCATTGACATTATTGGTAGGCCTTCGTGGTCCAGCCGTGTTGATGGGTAGGAGAGCGTCGTGTGGCCAGCGAAGCGGCGGTGTAAACCAGCCGTGGAGGCTACACGAGTGAGAATGCAGGCATGAGTAGCGAATGACGTGTGAGAAACACGTCCTCCGAAAGACCAAGGGTTCCAGGGTCAAGCTAATCTTCCCTGGGTAAGTCGGGACCTAAGGCGAGGCCGACAGGCGTAGTCGATGGACAACGGGTTGATATTCCCGTACCGGCGAAGAACCGCCCAAGCTAATCCAGTAGTGCTAAGTGTCTGAATCCCAGTGACTGATCCCTTCGGGGTGACGCTCTGGGCCTAGCGCACGACCCCATTCTGGTGCGGTTAGCGTATTAACAGGTGTGACGCAGGAAGGTAGCCCAAGCCAGGCGATGGTTGTCCTGGTGCAAGTGCGTAGGCCGAGTCGTAGGCAAATCCGCGATTCACATAGGCTGAGACACGATGCGGATAAAAAGTGGGTGATCCTATGCTGCCAAGAAAAGCATCGACGCGAGGTTCTAGCCGCCCGTACCCCAAACCGACTCAGGTGGTCAGGTAGAGAATACCAAGGAGATCGAGAGAATCGTGGTTAAGGAACTCGGCAAAATGCCCCCGTAACTTCGGGAGAAGGGGGGCCTTCGGCGTATAGGGATTTACTCCCGAAAGCGTTTGGAGGCCGCAGAGACTAGTGGGTAGCGACTGTTTACTAAAAACACAGGTCCGTGCCAAGTCGCAAGACGATGTATACGGACTGACGCCTGCCCGGTGCTGGAAGGTTAAGAGGACCGGTTAGCCGCAAGGCGAAGCTGAGAATTTAAGCCCCAGTAAACGGCGGTGGTAACTATAACCATCCTAAGGTAGCGAAATTCCTTGTCGGGTAAGTTCCGACCTGCACGAATGGCGTAACGACTTCCCAACTGTCTCAACCGCGAACTCGGCGAAATTGCATTACGAGTAAAGATGCTCGTTACGCGCAGCAGGACGGAAAGACCCCGTGACCTTTACTACAGCTTGGTATTGGTGTTCGGTGTGGCTTGTGTAGGATAGGTGGGAGACTTTGAAGCATGGACGCTAGTTCGTGTGGAGTCATTGTTGAAATACCACTCTGGTCACTCTGGATATCTAACTTCGAACCGTAATCCGGTTCAGGGACAGTGCCTGGTGGGTAGTTTAACTGGGGCGGTTGCCTCCCAAAAAGTAACGGAGGCGCCCAAAGGTTCCCTCAACCTGGTTGGCAATCAGGTGTCGAGTGTAAGTGCACAAGGGAGCTTGACTGTGAGACTGACAGGTCGAGCAGGGACGAAAGTCGGGACTAGTGATCCGGCAGTGGCTTGTGGAAGCGCTGTCGCTCAACGGATAAAAGGTACCTCGGGGATAACAGGCTGATCTTGCCCAAGAGTCCATATCGACGGCATGGTTTGGCACCTCGATGTCGGCTCGTCGCATCCTGGGGCTGGAGTAGGTCCCAAGGGTTGGGCTGTTCGCCCATTAAAGCGGTACGCGAGCTGGGTTTAGAACGTCGTGAGACAGTTCGGTCCCTATCCGCTGCGCGCGTAGGAAATTTGAGAGGATCTGACCCTAGTACGAGAGGACCGGGTTGGACGAACCTCTGGTGTGTCAGTTGTTCCGCCAGGAGCACCGCTGATTAGCTACGTTCGGGATGGATAACCGCTGAAAGCATCTAAGCGGGAAGCCGGCCTCAAGATGAGATTTCCATACCTTCGGGTGAGAGGCTCCCAGCCAGACTACTGGGTTGATAGGCCAGATGTGGAAGTGCAGTAATGCATGCAGCTGACTGGTACTAATAAGCCGATGACTTGATAACACACCGTTTGTTGGTGCTACGCGTCCACTGAGTGGTTCTCGATGTACGGTCGAGAACCGCATAACAACAATGACTTTGTTATGTGTTTGATTGAAACATCAATAGTGTTTCGGCGGCCATAGCGTGAGGGAAACGCCCGGTTACATTCCGAACCCGGAAGCTAAGCCTCACAGCGCCGATGGTACTGCAGGGGGGACCCTGTGGGAGAGTAGGACACCGCCGGACTCCTTTTAGACAAAATGGCCACCCAATGCTGGGTGGCCATTTTGCGTTTACACGAAAAGAACAGGGAGCATCATGCCAGAAGAGGAAGAGCGCCGTCCGCGTCGCAACGACGACGGTGGATCGCGCGGGCACCGCGCTTCTGGCGGACGCCCCAGCAATAGCCGTGACGGTGCGCCGCGTCGTGACGGCGCAGCTCCCCGTCGTGAGGGCGGGTACAACCGTGATGGTGGTGCTCCGCGTCGTGAGGGCGGTTACAACCGTGATGGTGGTGCCCCGCGTCGTGAGGGCGGCTACAACCGTGATGGTGGTGCCCCGCGTCGTGAGGGCGGTTACAACCGTGATGGTGGTGCTCCGCGTCGTGACGGCGCAGCTCCCCGTCGTGAAGGTGGCGGCTACAACCGTGATGGTGGTGCTCCGCGTCGTGAGGGCGGGTACAACCGCGACGGCGCCGCTCCGCGTCGTGAGGGCGGGTACAACCGCGATGGCGCATCTCCCCGTCGCGAGGGCGGGTATAGCCGTGATGGTGCAGCTCCCCGTCGTGAAGGTGGCGGCTACAACCGTGACGGTGGCGCCCCGCGCCGTGACGGTGGCGCCCCGCGCCGTGACGGTGGCGCCCCGCGCCGTGACGGTGCTGCTCCCCGTCGTGAAGGTGGCGGCTACAACCGTGACGGTGGCGCCCCGCGTCGCGACGGTGCTGCTCCCCGTCGCGAGGGCGGCTACAACCGTGACGGTGGCGCCCCGCGCCGCGACGGTGCAGCTCCCCGTCGCGAGGGCGGCTACAACCGTGACGGTGGCGCCCCGCGTCGCGAAGGCGGCGACCGCGATCGTTCACGTTCATTCCCGCAGCGCGGGGGAGCGGGGCGAGAGCGTCCGGCTCAGGCGACGAACGAGCGTCCGCGGTTCGATGAGCCGCAGATCCCCGACGACGTCACGGCTCGCGACCTCAACGGCGCAGCGCGTAATGAGCTCAAGACGCTGAGCAAGGAGAACGCCGAACACGTCGCCCGTCACCTGGCGATGGCCTCTCGTCTCATCGACGAGGACCCGGCGCTCGCCCACGAGCACGCGCTGGCCGCATCGCGCCGCGCTGGCCGCATCGCGATCGTCCGTGAGACCCTCGGCATCACCGCCTACGCCACGGAAGACTTCGCCCTGGCGCTCCGCGAACTGCGGACCTACCGTCGTATCTCCGGCAAGGACGATCAGATCGCTCTGATGGTTGACAGCGAGCGCGGAATCGGTCGCTCCGATCGTGCGCTCGAGACCGGACGCGCCGTCGATCGTTCTGCGCTCGAGACTCCGGTCCGGGTCGCGCTTGCGATCGCGATGTCCGGTGCCCGTCTCGACCAGGGCGATCTCGAACTCGCACTCGGCGAGCTGGAGATCCCGGAGCTCGATCCCGATCGGGCCTTCGAATGGAGCCCGGCGCTGTTCGCCGCCCGCGCTGCCGTGCTCGAAGACCTCGGGCGCACCGAGGAGGCGGAGTTCTGGGCGCACCGCGCCGAAGTCGCCGCTGAGGTGCTAGGGGTCGATGAGGCCGGCGACGAGGAGATCTTCATCGAAGACAGCCTCATCGAGGGAGAGTTCCCCGACGAGGATGACGATGATTCCGCGGCGGATACGCGCCTGGAGGCAGATGACGCGGATCGGGAAGAGCCAGCGTCCGATGCGTCTGCCGACGTCGACGAAGCCGCAATCGTCGCTGAGGAACCGACCGTCGAAGACGAGGTGCGCGAGCTCCTCGGCGAGGACGACGAGTCGGAACCGGAGGCGTAGTGGCGCTGTTCTCTCGGAAGCGATCGCCTCGCACTCCGCTTGACGGAGTCGATACCGTACTCGCCGACCTCGACGGTGTGGTGTACGCCGGTCCCGGGGCCCTGCCGTACGCGGTGGACAGCCTCAACGAGGCGGTGAAGTCGGCTCGACTCGGCTACATCACGAACAACGCGGCACGCACGGATGCCTCGGTCGCAGCGCACCTGAGCAGTCTCGGGCTGCGCGTCCAGGCATCCGACGTGGTCACGAGCCCGCAGGCGGCGATGAGGCTGATGGCTCAGATCGTGCCCGCCCCGGCAACGATCCTGGTCATCGGCGGTGACGGCCTCGTCGACGAGGTGCAGAAAGCCGGGTACACAGTCACGCGGAGCGCGGAGGATGCGCCGAGCGCCGTCGTGCAGGGGTTCGCTCCGGAGGTCGCGTGGACGGATCTCGCTGAGGCGGCCTTCGCTCTCAAGCTTCCCGAGGACGAAGGCGGCATCCCGTGGATCGCCACCAACACCGACTGGACGATCCCCCGTGAGCGGGGAGTGGCGCCCGGCAACGGGACGCTCGTCTCCGCCGTGCACACGGCGATCGGCAGGCTCGCCACCGTCGCGGGGAAGCCGGAGGAGCCGATCTTCCAGGAGGCCCTTGCACGCTTCGGCGCTAAGAAGGCCCTCTTCATCGGGGACCGTCTCGACACCGACATCATGGGGGCGAGCAGGGTCGGCATCGAATCGGTCCTGGTGCTCACCGGCATTGACCGCCCGAAGCATGTGCTGGCCGCCCCGGAGGGCTCGCGTCCCACCTACATCCTCGGCGACCTGCGCGAACTGCATGCCCCGTATCCCGAGGTGACCGAGCAGGACGGCGTCTTCCGCGTGAACGGTGCGGCGGTGCGGGTTTCGGGCGCCGACGTCGAGATCGTGGCGGATTCCGGTGAGCAGATCGACCTGCTGCGCGCGGGAGCCGCCGCCATCTGGGCATCCGGCACCCCCGTGTTCGTGCTGAGGGTTCCGGAGCGCCTCTACGACGACCCGTTCCACCGTCCCTGACGGTGCTCGCGTGGCGCCCTTCCGCGTCGGACGGGCCGCGTACAGTAGAACTGTGAGCGATGAGACGACGAGCGCGCCGACCGATGGCCTGTGGAGTCGACTGCGCCTGATCGAGGGGCAGCCGCTGCCGGCGAGGGCCGACGCGTATTCGGCCCTCCACGACGAGCTCTCCCGTCGCCTCGAGAGCGGCGCGAAGCTCGAGCAGCGGGAGACCTCGGGATCCCGATGACGCGACTCGACGCTGCCCTCGGCGCCCGAGGACTCGCCCGTTCGCGCACTCACGCGGCCACTCTCATCTCGGAGGGCCTCGTCAGCGTCGACGGGCGACCTGTCGTGAAGGCCTCCACTGCGGTCGACGATGCGGCGGAGATCACCATCGCCGGTGCAGACCACTACGTCGGACGTGCCGCGCACAAGCTCATCGCGGGCCTCGACGGCTTCGCGATTCCGGTCGAGGGGCGGCTGGCACTCGACATGGGCGCATCCACCGGCGGCTTCACCCAGGTGCTCCGTGAGCGGGGAGCACGTGAGGTGCTCGCGGTCGACGTCGGGCATGGACAACTCGCCGCGTCGATCGCCGCTGATCCCGGAGTCGTGTCCGTCGAGGGCTACAACGTCCGATACATGACACGGGAGAACCTCGCCGAGGCGACGGGCGAGGTCGCAGCCCCCGATCTGGTCGTGGGTGACCTCTCGTTCATCTCTCTCGAACTCGTGTTGCCGGCCGTCGCCGCGGTGGTCCCATCGGAGTCCGACGTCCTGCTTCTCGTGAAGCCGCAGTTCGAGGTCGGACGCACCGCCGTCCGTGGGGGACTGGTCGCCGACCCCGCAACACGCGCCGATGCCGTGGCTCGCATCGTGTGGAGCGCCTGGGACGTGGGGTTGGGGATGCTCGGCATCCTTCCCTCCCCGATCCTCGGAACCCACGGCAACGCCGAGTATCTCGTGCACCTCGCACCGGGTCGAGGCAGCAATCCGACAGAATGGCTGGACAGCATCAACCGACTGGCAGGAGGACGATGAACGAGCGCAGCATCCTGGTCGTCGCTCACGCGGGCCGTGTGGACACCGTCGACGCCGCCCGGCGGGTGATCGACGCCCTTCGGGAGGCCGGAGCGCGACCGGTCCTGGCCGCTGACGATCACGAGGCACTCGTGTCCGTGGATCCGTTCTTCGCCGACACCGACGTACTCGGCGTCTCCGTCGACCCGGCCGACCTCGAACTGGCGATCGTGCTGGGTGGGGATGGGACGATTCTGCGCGCAGCGGAACTCGTACGCGACAGCGGGGCTCCGGTGCTCGGCATCAACATGGGGCATGTCGGCTTCCTCGCGGAGATCGACCGAGATGACATGGACAAAGCCGTACGTCGTGTGATCGACCGCGACTACGAGGTCGAGGAACGGCTCGCCCTGTCCGTGCGTGTGAAGGATGTCGACGGCACGGTCGTCTATGAGACGTGGGCCCTCAACGAGGCCACGGTCGAGAAGGCCAGTCGTGAGCGGATGATCGAGATCGTTCTCGAGATCGACGGCCGGCCGTTGTCGAGTTTCGGATGCGACGGCATGGTGATCTCCACCCCGACCGGCTCGACGGCCTACAACTTCTCCGCCGGGGGACCGGTGATCTGGCCGAGTGTCGAGGCGATCGCGGTGGTGCCGCTGTCGGCGCATGCCCTGTTCGCCAAGCCGCTCGTGGTGAGCCCCGATGCCTCGGTGGCGATCGAGATGCTCGAACGCACGGACGGCTCGGGCATCCTCTGGTGCGATGGCCGCCGCTCGCACGACCTGCCGCCGGGCGCACGCGTGGTGGTGCGCCGCTCTTCGCGTCCCGTGCGGCTGGCTCGCCTGCACCCCACAGCATTCACCGACCGACTCGTGCGCAAGTTCCAGCTTCCCGTCGAAGGGTGGCGCGGACAGGAGCCGGGGGCGACGTCATGATCGAGGAGATGCGGATGCAGGGGCTCGGCGTCATCGCCGATGCCGTGCTGCCGCTGGGTCCCGGATTCACCGCCATCACCGGCGAGACCGGCGCCGGAAAGACCATGGTCGTCACCGGGCTCGGACTGCTGCTGGGCCAGCGCGCCGACTCCGGAGCCGTGCGTGCGGGCGCGGCGCAGGCATCGGTCGCGGGCGTCTGGATCGTCCCCGAGAGCGGAACCGTCGCCGAGATCGTCGCCGAGGCCGGTGGCGAGCTGGAGCCTGTCGGTGCTGGCAGCGCGGAACTCTACGTGTCTCGCACGCTCAGTTCGGAAGGACGCAGCCGTGCCAGTGTCGGTGGGCGCGCGGCCCCCGCGGGTGTGCTCTCCTCGCTCGCGGACGAGCTCGTGGTCGTGCACGGCCAGTCCGAGCAGCTGCGACTGCGTTCGGCCGTCGCGCAGCGTGATGCGCTCGATCGTTTCGGTGGGGCCCCGATCGCTGAGGCCGTGGACGAATACGCCCGGGCCTTCGCACGCTGGCGGACACTCGACGCCGAGATATCCGAGATCACCGAGAACCGTGAACGTCGCGCTGAAGAGGCGTCGCGGCTGCGAGAAGCCCTCGCGCTGATCGAGGCGACGGCTCCGGAGCCGGGGGAGGACCAGGAGCTCACCGCGCGTGCCGAGCGTCTCGCGAACGCCGAGGAGCTGCGTCTCGCGGCCTCGCTCGCGCACGGCGCGCTCTCGAGCGAAGAGGGCGAACCTGATGCCTCGGCTCTCGTCGCGGAGGCGCGTCGAGTACTCGAACGCGCTGCCGACGTGAAGTTGACCGAGATCAGCGAGAGCCTCGCCGACATCGGCTATCGGATCGCCGACACCGCAGGCCTTCTCTCCGCCTATCTCGCCGATCTCGACGAGACGGGTCCGCACGAGCTCGCCGCTGTCGAGGAACGCCGCGCTGCGCTGGGCACCCTGATCCGTGCACACGGCTCGCTCGACGAGGCGCTGACCGTCTGGCAGACCGGATCCGCTCGGTTGGCCGAACTCGATGACGACGGCGATCGGATCGAACGACTGATCGCCGAGCGCGATGCGGCACGGGTCGAACTCGACGCCCACGCCGAGGCGCTGACGGCGGCGCGCGCTGAGGCGGCTTCTCGTCTCGGTGCTGCCGTGACGGAAGAACTGCGTGCGCTCGCGATGCCGGACGCGCGCCTCGAGGTCTCGGTCTCCGAGGGCGCCGAGAGCGCCCACGGCCGGGACGACGTCGCGATCCTCCTCGCCCCCCATCCGGGAGCCGAGCCGCGCTCGGTCTCGAAGGGAGCCTCCGGCGGAGAGCTGTCGCGAGTGATGCTGGCGATCGAAGTGGTGATCGCCGCGACCGATCCGGTTCCGACGTTCGTCTTCGACGAGGTCGACGCCGGCATCGGCGGAGCCGCGGCGATCGAGGTCGGCCGGCGACTCGCCCGACTCGCCGAGAAGTCGCAGGTGATCGCGGTGACGCACCTCGCGCAGGTCGCGGCCTTCGCGAACAACCATCTATCGGTCGTGAAGGCCAATGATGGTGCGGTCACGGCCTCCAGCGTGCGCCGTCTGGAAGGGGAGGAACGGGAAGCCGAGATGGCTCGTCTGCTGTCCGGACTCGCCGATTCCGACGCCGCCCTGACCCACGCCCGCGAACTTCTCAGCCTCCGCGTCCCCACCTCCTGATAGGATCGAAGCCCGTGATGAACTCTTCTTCTGCGGGACCCAAGAACGACACGACCAAGCACATCTTCGTGACTGGTGGTGTCGTTTCGTCTTTGGGCAAGGGGCTGACGGCAGCCAGCCTCGGAAACCTCCTCACGGCCCGCGGTCTGCGCGTCGTGATGCAGAAGCTCGACCCGTACCTGAACGTCGATCCGGGAACGATGAACCCGTTCCAGCACGGTGAGGTGTTCGTGACGGACGACGGCGCCGAGACCGATCTCGACATCGGACACTACGAGCGCTTCCTCGACATCAACCTGTCCGAGGCGGCCAACGTCACCACGGGTCAGATCTACTCGCAGGTGATCGCGCGCGAGCGCCGCGGCGAGTACCTCGGAGACACGGTCCAGGTGATCCCGCACATCACCGACGAGATCAAGCGCCGCATGCGCCTGCAGGCCTCGGAAGACCCGCGCCCCGACGTGATCATCACCGAGGTGGGCGGCACGGTCGGCGACATCGAGTCGCAGCCGTTCCTCGAGTCCGCGCGCCAGCTTCGTCACGAGCTCGGACGTGACAGCGTGTTCTTCGTGCACGTATCGCTCGTCCCGTTCATGGGCGCGTCGGGGGAGCAGAAGACCAAGCCGACGCAGCACTCCGTCGCGGCGCTCCGCCAGGTCGGCATCCAGCCCGATGCCCTGGTGCTCCGCAGCGACCGTCCGGTCAGCGTGAGCAACCGCAACAAGATCGCTCTCATGTGCGACGTCGACGTCGAAGGCGTCATCAACACCGTCGACCTGCCGAGCATCTACGACATCCCCTCGACGCTGAACGAGCAGGGGCTCGACTCGTACATCGTGCGACGGCTGGGCCTGGACCAGAAGGCGGCCGACGTCGACTGGACCCGCTGGAACAAGGTGCTGCACGCGGTGCACAACCCCAAGCACGAGGTGACGATCGGTCTGGTCGGCAAGTACATCGACCTGCCCGACGCGTACCTCTCGGTGACCGAGGCGCTCAAAGCCGGCGGTTTCGCGCAGGAGACCAAGGTCAACATCCGCTGGATCCCCTCCGATCTCTGCGAGACGCCGGAAGGCGCGCAGGAGCAGCTGGCACAGCTCGACGGTATCTGCGTGCCCGGCGGCTTCGGCATCCGTGGCATCGAGGGCAAGCTCGGCGCGCTGAAGTTCGCGCGCGAGCAGGGCATCCCGACGCTCGGCCTGTGCCTCGGTCTGCAGTGCATGGTCATCGAGTACGCACGTGACGTCGCCGGCATCGTCGGGGCCTCGTCCAGCGAGTTCGACCCGGAGACCGCAGAACCGGTCATCGCGACGATGGCCGAGCAGGTCGACATCCTCGACGGTGGCGACCTCGGCGGCACCATGCGCCTCGGTCTGTACCAGGCAGCCCTGGCGGAAGGCTCGCTCGCCCGCGAGCTCTACGGCGCCCCCGAGGCCTCCGAGCGTCACCGCCACCGCTACGAGGTGAACAACGCCTACCGTGACCGTCTTTCCGAGGCGGGGCTGGTGTTCTCCGGACTCAACCCGGAGCTCGACCTCGTCGAGTACGTCGAGCTGCCCCGCGACGTGCACCCGTACTACATCGCCACCCAGGCGCACCCGGAACTGCGTTCGCGTCCGACCGCCCCGCACCCGCTGTTCCGCGGGCTGGTGGGCGCGGCGATCGATCGGCACCGCGCGAGCGAGCTGTTCGACGTCAGCGCGGACGACTGAATCGAGCAATCGAGCGATGATGACGGAGTCGACGGAGAGCCTCCGGGACGAGACCCTCGAGCCGGAGGTTCTCGAGAGCGACCTCGTCTACCGCGGCAGGGTCTGGGACGTGCGCTCTGACCGCGTGCGCTATGGCGACGGTGAGATCGTGCGGCAGTACGTCGCCCACACCGGCGCGGTGGCGATCGTCGCCCTCGACGAACAGGGGCGGGTGCTGCTGATCCAGCAGTACCGCCACCCGATCCGCCATCGTGATTGGGAGCTCCCGGCCGGACTGCTCGATGTGAAAGGCGAAGAGCCTCTCGATGCCGCCCGGCGTGAGCTCGCCGAGGAGGCCGACCTGGTCGCCGTCCACTGGGAGCCACTGGTCTCCTCGTGGACGACGCCCGGTGGGAACGACGAGATCATCCACGTGTTCCTCGCGACCGGCGTCCGACCGTCCGGTGCGGCGCACGATCGCGAGGACGAGGAAGCGGATATCCGGGTGGAGTGGGTGTCGCTGGCCGATGCGGTCTCTGCGGTCATGGAGGGTCGGATGCGCAATGGGATCCTCGCGATCGGCGTGCTGGCGGCCTCGCAGAGGTTGCGCGACCGGGGCTGAGGATGCAGCTCGAGCGCGCCCTCGACGCCTACCTGCGTCATGTCACGATCGAGCGTGGTCTGAGCGCGCACACGATCGCGGCCTACCGGCGCGACCTCGAGGGATACCGGGAGTGGTTGGTCGCCGAGGGGATCGACGACACCGGCGAGGTGACGCCGGCGACGATCGACCGATTCATCGCGGAACGGGCCTCCGCGGAGCCGCCACCCGCGTCGACGAGCCTCGCACGCTTGCAGTCGTCGGTGCGGGGATGGCACCGCTTCCTCGCACGAGAGGGCATAGAGGCCGACGACCCGAGTGGTCGGCTTCGCCCGCCGAAGGCGCCGCGACGGCTGCCCAAAGCCCTCACGATCGAACAGGTCGAGCGTCTGCTCGCCGCGCCGTCTCCCGAGGCGCCGCTCGGCATCCGTGATCGCGCTCTGCTCGAGCTTCTCTATGCGACCGGTGCGCGCGTGTCCGAGGCGATCGACCTCGATGTGGACGACCTGGCGCACGGCGATGTGCTGCGGCTGCGGGGGAAGGGATCCAAGGAACGCATCGTGCCGCTGGGTTCCTACGCGCGCGCCGCCGTGGACACGTATCTGACCCGTGTGCGCCCCGCCCTCGCCGCCAAGGGTCGCGCCTCGGCCCGGCTCTTCCTCGGGGCGCGAGGCGCCCCGCTCTCCCGCCAGAGCGCGTGGCTCGTCATCCGCGCGGCAGCCGAGAGCGCCCAGATCACCGTGGACGTATCGCCGCACACGCTGCGGCACTCGTTCGCGACGCATCTCCTGCAAGGGGGTGCCGACGTGCGTGTCGTGCAGGAACTGCTCGGACACTCCTCGGTCGCGACGACGCAGATCTACACGCACGTCTCGGTCGACGCCCTTCGCGACATCTACGCGACGTCGCACCCGCGCGCCCGGTGACCTCGCAGCGCCGGCCTGGCGTCTGCCGCGTGCCGAGGCAGCTGAGCGGGGGCCCGGCCGGTACAATCGACCAAGCACGACGGAGCAGGAGAACGGGTGGCTGAGAAAGTGGCGAAGTCCAGGGCGAAGGCGCAGAAGGCCGACGAGACCCCCATGGGACCCACCGGCCGCCCCTATCACGGGTTCCCGATCCCGGAGCCGCTGAAGTCGCACGGCCCGGCACGCATCATCGCGCTGTGCAACCAGAAGGGCGGCGTCGGCAAGACGACGACCTCGATCAACCTCGCCGCTTCCCTCGCGGAGTACGGCCGGAAGGTCCTCGCCGTCGACTTCGACCCGCAGGGTGCCCTGTCGGCCGGCCTCGGCATCCCGACGCACGATGTGCCGACGATCTACGACCTGCTGCTGGACACCAAGCGCGACGCGCACGATGCGATCGTGCACTCGAGCGTCGAGGGTCTCGACGTCATGCCGGCCAACATCGACCTCTCTGCCGCAGAGGTCCACCTCGTCAACGAGGTCGCGCGCGAGACGATCCTCGCACGGGTCCTGCGCCAGGTGGCGGGGGAGTACGACGTCATCCTCATCGACTGCCAGCCGTCGCTCGGCATCCTCACCGTGAACGCGCTGACCGCGGCGCACGGCGTGATCATCCCTCTCGAGTGCGAGTTCTTCGCCCTGCGCGGTGTGGCGTTGCTGATCGAGACGATCGACAAGGTCCGCGACCGGCTGAACCCGTCGATCACGATGGACGGCCTGTTGGCGACGATGTACGACCCGCGCACGCTGCACTCCCGCGAAGTTCTGGAGCGGGTCGTCGAGGCATTCGGCGACGATGTGCTGGAGACCGTGATCGGCCGCACCGTGAAGTTCCCCGACGCGTCGGTCTCGGGCGTGCCCATCACCGAGTTCGCCCCCGAGCACGCCGCCGCTCAGGCGTACTTGCGGCTGGCGCGCGAGCTGGTCGCCCGTGGCGCCGTCGCCTAGCGAGGGGCCTGTCGACGCAACGCTCGAGGAGAGCGCGGGCGATGCCGCGGCCGCAGACACGGCAGGCTTCCGGGTGTCCCTGTCGAACTTCGACGGCCCCTTCGACCTGCTGCTGAATCTCATCTCGAAACATGAGATGGACATCACCGAGGTGTCGTTGAGCGCGGTCACGAACGAATTCATCGCGTATCTGGGGGAACTCGACGACGATGAGGACCTCGACCAGGCCTCCGAGTTCCTGGTCGTGGCCGCGACCCTGCTCGACATGAAGGTGGCGGGACTCCTGCCGCAGGGCGAGCTGGTGGATGCCGAGGCGGTGGCCCTTCTCGAGGCGCGTGACCTCCTGTTCGCCCGACTGCTGCAGTACCGGGCCTTCAAGGAGGTCTCGACGTGGTTCGCTCGCTGCCTGCAGCGCGAGGATCGTCGACACGTCCGTGCCGTTCCCCTCGAGGAGAAGCACCGGCGGCAGACTCCGGAGCTCGTCTGGTCGCTGAGCGCCGACGACTTCGCCGCGCTCGCGCTGCTGGCGTTCGCACCCAAGGAGATCCCGCACGTCGGGCTCGACCATCTGCACGCACCGCTGGTCAGCATCCGTGAGCAGGCGGCGATCGTCGTGACACTGTTGCGTGGGACCGAGTCGGTGAGCTTCCGTGAGCTCGTCGCGGGCGTCACGGAGCCGGGCATCGTCGTCGCGCGCTTCATCTCGGTGCTGGAGCTCTATCGGCACGCGGCGCTGTCCTTCGAACAACTGGAACCGCTCGGCGAGCTGACGCTCCGCTGGGCCGCCGACTCCTGGTCGGACGAGACGCTGGCGACCCTGGGAGCCGATTATGACCGATGACGTGACGGAGACCGACGCTGTGACGGGGACCGACGCTGTGACGGAGACCGACGCTGTGGCGGGGACCGACCTCACGGTGTCGGAGGATCAGACCTCGGACCCTGCCGGGACGGCACCCGAGATTCCCCTCGCCGAGCGGGTCGAAGCGATCCTCTTCATCCTGGATGAGCCGATCGGCCTCGTCGCGTTGGCTGCCGCCGTCGGGTCGCCGGTGCCAGCGGTACGTCAGACGCTCGAGATGCTCGTCGAGGACTACGACGGGCGGGGCGCGGGACCACGGCGCGGCTTCGAGCTGCGCGAGGTGGGCGGCGGGTGGCGACTGTACGTCCGCGAAGATCTCGATGCCATGGTGGCCGAGTTCGTCGGAGGGCAGGCCCCGGCGCGACTGTCGCAGGCCGCGCTCGAGACATTGGCGGTCATCGCCTACAAGCAGCCGGTGACGCGCAGCCAGGTCGCCTCCATCCGCGCGGTGAACGTCGATTCCGTCGTGCGCACGCTGCTCGCCCGCGGGCTGATCACGGAGCTGTTCGCGGATTCCGAGACCGGCGCGATCAACTACGGCACGTCCGACGCGCTTCTGCAGCACCTGGGCATCAACTCGCTCGACGAGCTGCCCCCGATCTCCCCGCTGCTCGATGACGGTGCAGACGGCTTCGACGAAGGGACCATCCGATGACAGGCTTCGACGCCTCGACAGACTCCGAGGCCGCGCCCGAGGGCGTGCGCTTGCAGAAGGTGCTCGCCGCGGCAGGCGTGGCCTCCCGCCGCGTGGTGGAGCAGTACATCGCCGAGGGCCGCATCCGCGTCAACGGCATCGTCGTGTCCGAGCAGGGGCGACGGATCGACCCCGAGCGCGACCTCGTCGACGTGGACGGTACCGCGATCCAGCTCGACGTCTCCAAGCGCTACGTCATGCTCAACAAGCCGACCGGCGTGGTGAGCAGCATGAAGGACGAGAGCGGCCGCCCCGACCTGCGTCGCTTCACCGAGAAGTACGAGGAGCGCCTCTACAACGTCGGCCGCCTCGATGCCGAGACGAGCGGTCTGCTGATCCTCACGAACGACGGCGCGCTCGCCCACGTGCTGGCCCACCCGTCTTTCGGCGTGACGAAGGTGTACATCGCGAAGGTCGAGGGCACAGTGCTGCCGCAGACGATCTCGAAGCTGACGAAGGGCATCGAGCTGGAGGACGGACCGATCGCCGCTGACAAGGCACGGCTGTTGGACACCTCCCGCGAGGAGAGCCTGGTGGAGCTGACGCTGCACTCCGGTCGCAACCGCATCGTGCGACGCATGCTCGCGGCGGTGGGCCACCCCGTCACCGAACTGGTCCGCCGGCAGTTCGGTCCGCTCCACCTGGGAACCCTCCCGGCCGGGAAGACGCGGGAACTGAGTAAAATCGAACTCGGCGCGCTTTTGACCCTGTCGCGCCGTGATTCCGGTGTCGCCGAGGCGCCAGGCGAGCAGGAGAACGAATGACCGATACGACGAGTGCGCCCACGGGGCGGAGAGCGGGCGTCGTCGCGCCGCGCCTCTCCGGTACCGTCCGCATCGTCGGCGCCGGACTCCTCGGCGCGAGCATCGGCCACGCCCTCCGCGCGAAGGGGGTAGATGTCGTCCTGACCGATGCCTCGCCCGCCCAACTGCGTCTCGCCGTCGACTACGGCGCTGGAAGGATCTCGAACGAGGACGATCAGCCGTCCCTGGTCGTTGTCGCGGTGCCGCCGGATGTCACTGCCGACGTGATCCAGGCCGAACTCGAACGGTTCCCAGAGGCCGTCGTCACCGACGTCGCGAGCGTGAAGCTCGAGCCTTTCCGTGCACTCCAGGCGCGCGGAGTCGACCTCACCCGCTACATCGGCTCTCACCCGCTCGCCGGTCGTGAGCGCGGGGGCGCGATCTCAGCGCGTGCCGACCTCTTCATCGGGCGCCCCTGGGTGGTGTGCCGTGATGAGGAGACGAGAGCCTCCGACCTCGCCCTCGTCGAGGCCCTCGCGCTCGACGTCGGAGCGACGCCCCTCGAGATGACTCCGGAGGAGCACGATCGTTCGGTCGCGCTGACCTCGCACGTGCCCCAGGTGGTCGCGAGCCTGCTCGCCGGTCGCCTCGCCGAAGCGGAAGAGGGGGCGCTCCGCCTTGCAGGCCAGGGCGTCCGCGACACCACACGCATCGCAGCATCCGCCCCCGAGCTCTGGGTGCAGATCCTCGGGGCGAACGCGGCACCCGTGGTCGAGATCCTCGATGCGCTGGCCTCCGACCTCGGCGAGATCTCCGATGCCCTGCGTGAGCCGAGCGCTCCGGGCGCCCGCCGCATCGTCGCCGAGACCATCCGGCAGGGAAACGACGGCGTCGAACGGCTCCCCGGCAAGCACGGACAGAATCAGCGTTTCGAAACCCTCGTCGTGATGGTCGACGACACCGCGGGTCAGCTCGGCCGCCTGTTCGGAGAGCTCGGCGAGCTCGGTGTGAACGTCGAGGACCTCCGCCTCGAGCATTCGCCCGGCGCGCAGTTCGGCCTCGCCGAGATCAGCGTCGATCCCGCGGCGCTGCATGGCGCGATCACCGGGCTGCAGGAACGTGGATGGCGCATCGCTGGGAGCACGAATGACTGATATCTCGACCTCTGCTGCGGACGCTTCGGTGACCGACGCGCACAAGTTCATCGCGATCGACGGGCCGGCCGGATCGGGCAAGTCCAGCGTTTCGAAGGCCGTCGCCCGCGCACTCGGTTTCGGCTACCTCGACACCGGCTCCGCCTACCGCGCACTCGCCTGGCATGTGCTCGATCGGGGCGCCGACACCGAAGACCCTGAGGCCGTGCGCGCTGCGGCGGCAGACTTCCCTCTGACGCTGGGGCTCGACCCCGACGAGCGGACGGTGCTCGTCGGCGACGTCGAGGTCACCGAGGCCATCCGAGACCCGAGGGTCTCCGGCGCGGTGAGCGGCGTGGCGCGCGTGCCCGAGGTTCGCGCGCAGGTCAACGAGCTGTTCCGCCGTCTGGTGTCGGAGTCGTCGTACCCCGCCGTCGTGGTGGAGGGCCGTGACATCACGACCGTGGTCGCCCCCGACGCTCCGGTGCGGATCCTTCTCACCGCAGCTCCCGAGGTACGGGCTGCACGACGTGCCGGTGAACTCGCCGGCGAGAACGCGGCTGCTGTCGCCGCGGCGCTGCACAAGCGTGACGCCTCAGACAGCGCCGTCGTCGACTTCCTGAACGCCGCAGAAGGCGTCGAGGTCGTCGATTCGACGGAACTCGATTTCCCCCAGACCATCGACGCCGTCCTCACGGTGATCGAACGAATCCAAGGAGCACACCGTGGCTGACGACGAATACGAAGGCGGCCCCGACCAGCTCGCCGAGAAGATGGACCAGCTCGACGAGCATCTCGCCGAGCAGCGCGCGGAGACGCTGCGCGCCGGCCTCTCCGACTACGAGCTGGACGATGAGGACGCGGAACTCCTCGCGGGCATCACGCTCGGCGAAGACGGCATCCACTACAGCCCGGCTCTTCCCGTGGTGGCGATCGTCGGACGACCGAACGTGGGCAAGTCCGCGTTGGTCAACCGCATCCTCGGCCGCCGCGAAGCCGTGGTCGAGGACACCCCCGGTGTCACCCGTGACCGCGTGACGTACAAGTCGGAGTGGGCCGACCGTCGCTTCTCGCTCGTCGACACCGGCGGGTGGGAGCCCGACGCACGCGGCATCGACCGTTCGGTCGCGATGCAGGCCGAGGTCGCGATCGACCTCGCCGACATGGTGCTGTTCGTCGTCGACGCGATGGTGGGAGCGACGTCGACCGACGAGCACGTCGTGAAGCTGCTGCGCAAGAGCGGCAAGCCGGTGTTCCTCGTCGCCAACAAGATCGATGACGCCCGCCAGGAGCCGGAGACCGCAGCGCTGTGGAGCCTGGGCCTCGGCGAGCCCTGGCCCGTGTCGGCGATCCACGGACGCGGCGTCGCCGACCTGCTGGATGCTGTGCTCAAGAAGCTTCCCGAGGTCTCGGCCGTCGCGAAGCAGGAGATCGGCGGACCGCGCCGCGTGGCCATCCTCGGTCGTCCGAACGTGGGCAAGTCGTCACTGCTGAACAAGGCGGCAGGCGAGGAGCGCGTGGTCGTCAACGATCTGGCCGGCACCACCCGTGACCCGGTGGACGAGGTCGTGGAACTCGGCGGGAAGATGTGGCGTCTGGTCGACACCGCCGGTATCCGTCGTCGCGTGCACATGGCGCAGGGGGCCGACTTCTACGCCTCGCTGCGCACTTCGGCCGCGCTGGAGAAGGCCGAGGTCGCCGTCGTCGTGCTCGACGTCTCGGAGTCGATCAGTGAGCAGGACGTACGCATCATCGATCTCGTGCTGGAGTCGGGCCGCGCGCTCGTGCTCGCCTTCAACAAGTGGGACCGTCTGAACGACGACGATCTCGAGAACGCCGACCGCCGTCGCTACCTCGAGCGTGAGATCGAGCAGGATCTGGCGCACGTCGCCTGGGCCCCGCGGGTGAACATCTCGGCGAAGACCGGGCGTCACCTCGACAAGCTCGTGCCCGCGCTGGAGACGGCCCTGGAGAACTGGGACCGTCGTATTCCGACGGGCAAGTTCAACGCGTTCCTCGCAGAACTCGTGGCGGAGCACCCGCACCCGCTGCGCGGTGGCAAGCAGCCGCGCATCCTGTTCGGCACCCAGGCGTCGACGCGCCCGCCGACGTTCGTGCTGTTCACGACCGGTTTCCTCGACCCCGGGTACCGCCGATTCATCCAGCGGCGTCTGCGCGAGCTCTACTCGTTCGAGGGCACGCCGATCGTGATCAACATGCGCGTGCGCGAGAAGCGTCAGCGCTGATCTGTTCCGGCGCATGTCGCGCCGTGGTGCTGTGACCCCGATGCTGTGAAAGGCTGAAGGGGTGACTGTCGTACCTCCTGCTTTCGGTGAACCGCGTCGCCCCGAGGGGCCGCGGAACCCCGGCGATGCCTGGGTGATCGCGGAGTCGGGGGAGAAGTACTGGGGGCGCTTCGGTGCTGCCGGGCTTCTCGCCTATGACCCCGCACGTGGCATCCTGCTGCAGCATCGTGTCGCGTGGAGTCACTTCGGTGGAACCTGGGGCTTGCCGGGCGGCGCACTCCACGAGGGGGAGAGCGCGATCGCGGGAGCGATCCGTGAGGCCCAGGAAGAGGCGGGCGTGCCGGACGGTGCCGTGCGCGCCCGGTTCACGAGCGTTCTCGATCTGGGCATCTGGTCGTACACGACCGTCGTCGCCGATGTCGGGGAGCCTTTCGAGCCGGTGATCAGCGACCCTGAGAGCGTCGCGCTCGAGTGGGTGCCGGTCGATCAGGTGTCGTCACGACCGTTGCACCCCGGTTTCGGTTCGTCGTGGCCGGCATTGCTCGAACTGCTCGACGTGCGACCGGCGATCGTGGTGGATGCCGCGAATGTCGTCGGCTCGGTCCCTGATGGGTGGTGGAAAGACCGTGCGGGCGCCGCAGCTCGTCTTCGTGCGCGTCTGGAGGGACTGGCGGTCCCCGCGCACGCGCTGGAACTCGCAGGCGATGAGTGGTTCCCCGACGTGTCGATGGTGGTCGAGGGGCAGGCGCGAGGTATCGAAGACCAAGCCGGCACGGTCTCGGTGATCCGCGCGGAAGCCGCGGGTGATGACGCGATCGTCGCCGAGGTCGAGCGCCGTGTCGCGATGCAGCAGCTGGTCGTGACCGTCACGAGCGACAGGGGCCTCCGCGATCGCGCCGAGAGCGCCGGAGCCGCGCACATCCGTTCGGCCGGGTGGTTGCTCGATCTCTTCGCGGCCAACGGCTGACTTTCGCCCCAAGCCCCGCGCGCTGGGGTCCTGCGCGCTGTTCCTAGCGCGCCGTGGTCCTAGCGCTGGGGTCCTGGGCGCTGTGGTCCTGACGTCGTGATTCAGACGAACATCACGCGTCGGGGCGGCGGGTCGGCATAGTCGCGGCCCAGCGGACTGTGCCACGTGATGCTGCCGTCCTTCTCCTGCTGAGCGGTCCAGCGATACGGATCGGGAATGTCCGGATGCTTGAGCGTGTGGTGGCCCCGGCAGAAGTGGCCGAGGTTGTCGAGCCTGGTCTTCCCTCCCTTCGCATGATCGTGGTTGTGGTCGATTTCGCTGCGGTGCGCCGGCATGCGGCACCCCGGGAAGCGGCAGTGTCGGTCACGCGCGCGCAGGAACCGTCGCATCCCCTCGGTCGGCGTATAGGTGTCTGTCTCGACCACCATGCCTGTCGGGTCGAGGAACAGACGGGTCCAGCCGGTGTTGCGCCCCGCCAGCTCCCGGACGATGTCGGGCCTCAGGGGGCCGAGTCCGTCGAGCTCGGCAGGGCGGTCGTCGACGCCGGCGAGCGTGGTCGCCGCGACGGTCACCTGAATGCGGGCCTGGATGCCGTCGAGGGCGTCGCCGTGTGCGGTGCTCGGATCTGCGGTCAGGAGCAGATCCGAGAACAGGTCCGTCTCGGTCTGCTTCCACGTTCGGGTGTCGGCCGGGAAGTGCGTCAGTTCGGGATCTGTCGCGAACGTGTCACCATCAGCACCGTGGATCACGCCACCATCGACGAAGTCGACCGATGGGTCGTCGAGGGGAGGCTCATCGGGGTGGTCTACCTCCTCGTCGAACCACCAGGGCTGGGGCAGGATCTCGCGGGTGTCTCGAGCCCGTACGACTTCGCGCGTCATCCGGTTGAGTCGGTCGGAGATCGCGGTGGCGATCCACTCGGGGAGCACCGCGGTGAGAAGTGCCAGGCCGTCGTCGAGTGCTCTCACCGTCACACATCGTTCTTCTGCAGCGCGGCGGTGCCTCTCCACGAGCGTCTCGCCGACGAGGGCAGCCGCGACCTGGCGTGCATGGGCGCGTGTGCGTGCGGCCGTGTCGCGTTCGGCGACGACGAGCGCCGCGGCTTCGAAGAGTTCCATGACCGCGGGATCGGCCTTCCTGTTGCGGATCGCTTCGGCGACGACCGCGCAGGCCCTGGAGATCTCTCGCACATGTCCGACGCTGATCATGCCGTCGGCGAATGCGGCACGGACGGCCGGGAGATGGGTGTGAAGGGCGTGGGCATCGGCGAAGGCGAACTCCATCGAGCCTTTCGACACGTGTCCGGCAGCGGAGAACTCCGCGATCATCGAGCGATGGATCGCCTCTCGATGAAAAGGGCTCGCGGAGACATCGGCGTCGTGGATGGCGATCTGCTCCGTCAGCAGGTCTGCGGCCTCGGCTTCGAGTGCGGCGATCCGACGTCTCGTGTCGACCCACGCGTCCAAGACGCGCCGTCGTTCCTCGAGATCGAGGTCGAGATCAGTCGAGAGGGCCATGCCTCAAGATTAGAACAAAGATTCGAGTATCGTAAGGTGTGGTGGTGGTGCATGCCGAGATATCAGTGAAAGCTCTCGTCGTTCCGCCCCCGCAGCTTGTCGATGTCGCGGCGTTCTCGCTTGGTGGGGCGTCCGGCCCCGCGGTCGCGGAGTCCCAGCGCTGCCTGGGGCTCGCGCTCGGGAGTGCGATCCTCGTAGGCGAGCGCGGCCACCGGAGCCCCCACGCGCTTGACCAGCAGCTGACGGACGATGAGGATCCGATCGAATCCCGCAATGCGTATGCGCAGCTCATCTCCGATGCGAACCTGCTGCGCGGCCTTCACCTTGTCTCCGTTCACCCGTACATGCCCCGCTCGGCATGCGGTCGTCGCGGCCGACCGCGTCTTGTAGACGCGGATGGCCCAGAGCCAGCTGTCGACACGGGCGGCATCCATCAAGTGCTCCTCTTCCGCAGCGTCACGAGGGCGCCGGCAACGATCAGGCCTTGGCCGATCGTATAGGTGAGCATGACTGCAGGGCTGCTCCAGGACGGCAGCGAATCGGGGAGGAACAGGCGGAAGGCGAGGATGGTGTCGCTGGCGAGGAAGAAGGCCCCGCCGACCGCGATGAGGGGGTGACAGCGCGCTGAGAATGCCGCGGTTCCGCCGAGCACGAGCCCGTAGGCGGCGACGGCGATGAGCAGATCGCCCGTGTGTGAACCCAGGATCGTGATCATGCCCACCCACCAGGCGGCGTACACCAGCGCCCACCAGGGCATGCGCCGGACGGACAGGTGGCGCGCGAACAGCACGATGTATGCCACGTGGGCGATGCCGAAGAAGGTCAGCATCAGAGGCAGCTCCGGGCCCTGGGGGAAGAAGGTGCCGGCACCGTCGCCGAGCCAGGAGAACGACAATGCCGCGACGAGGAGGACGAGCGTGATCCGCGGGGAGAGGCGTCGCGCGGAGACCAGCACCGGAACGGCCAGCAACGGCATCAGCAGCAGCTTCGTGGGCGCAGCGAGCGGGTTGTCGATGGTCAGGAGGATGACGTGCAGGAGGGACATCACCGCGAACGGGAGAAAGGCCCACATGAGAGCGTGGCGCGGGGAGCGACGTTGCATCCCGCCATCGTAGGGTTCGCCCTGACCGGGGGCGACGGGCATCGCCGTCCCCCGCGTCGGCCCCGGCGTCATCCCGCTGTTCACGATTCGACGGCGACCTGCGTGACGCTGTCGTCGACACTGAGGTGCACGGCCGGCCAGTAGCCTTCGGGGAAGTGCTCTCCGCAGTTGTCGGTGAGGTGCAGTATGACGGTGCCGTCGGAGGCCGCCTCGATCGCCTCGATCGTGAGGTCGGAGGCGGCTTCGTCGAGCTCGCGGGGTTCAGGGGCACCCGTGCTGAAATTCGCGACGACCGCGTCGGTGGCGATCCGGTGCACGATGTCCAGTCGCTTCACCGCGTCGCGCATGCGGGGAAGGAGCGGTGCGACCTCGTCGGAGCTCGTGCCCTCCAGCATGAGCTCGACCTCGGTGCCCTCGACGGAGGTGGTGCCGACGAACCAATCGTGCGTCAGTACCGTGCCGTCGGTGAGTTCCGAACGGGCACGGGCGAACCTGCCGAGCTCGGGATCGTCGATGGTCGCGTTCTCGTCGGTCATGCCTTTCACGCTAGTGGCTTCTGGGCGATCGTCATCATGGGGTCAGATCGAGGGTGACCAGCGCGCGACCAGGTTTGAGCTCGGTCTTCTCCGTGAAGCCGGCGGAGAGGAACGTGCCCAGGGTGCCGTGGAACAGGTCGTTGGTGCGCTTCCTCTCGCCCCCGGTGTCCACGGGATACCCCTCGATCAGGCGGGCCCCGGAGCCGCGGGCATAATCCACCGCCGCGCGCAGGAGTTCGAGGTTGAGCCCGGCACCGCGGTGTTCTCGGCGCACCACGAAGCACGTCACGGCCCACACTGATTCGTCGTCGAACGGCTCGGTGCTGGCCGCCGCGATGATGCGGGTGCGGGGAACACGCGCCTGGCGGGTGCGGGGACCGATGCGGATCCAACCTGCGGCCTCGCCGTCGACGTAGGCGATGATTCCCGGCGGCGGGCCGTCGTCGATCTCGGCGCGGAACATCTCGATGCGTTGCGGAGTCGTTGTCGTGTTCCAGTCCTTGTTGCTGAGCACCGGCCAGATGCACTGACAGCTTGCTCCATCCCCGCCTCCGGTGAGCGCGTGCTGCACGTCATCCCAACGAGCGGTCGTCGCCACCTCGGTCGTGATCGTCACCATGCCGTGACGCTACGCCGGGCATCCGACACTCGCAACGCCTCGGTTCGCGGAGGGGGTGGAGATACGGCTAAGATAGGGGAGTTGCCTGCGCGAGAGCGCAGAACAACGGGCTGTGGCGCAGCTTGGTAGCGCACTTGACTGGGGGTCAAGGGGTCGCAGGTTCAAATCCTGTCAGCCCGACCGAGAAAGGCCCGGAAACTCGCAAGAGTCTCCGGGCCTTCTGCATGTCCGGGAAACGCCAAGGGCACCAAAAGGGCACGAGTTGTCCACAGGCTCTCAGGTTTGCACCGGCCCGGTGCCATTCTCTAGGTATGAGACTCGCGTCGAAGCTTGCCGTTCCCATTGCGTTGATCCTCGCGCTGTCTGCCTGCGCACCAGAGGCCACGCCGACCACGTTCGAAACGCCGCGACCGTCCGTCTCCGCGACGCCGACGCCTCTGCCGACGCCGGACATTGCGGTTCCGATCTGTCCAAGTTCGCCTGTCGAGGTCAAGATCGACTACGAGCTGACTGTCGATCCAGGCGGCGGTGTCGTGATCGACGCGACGACTAATCTCCCGGACGGGGCAGAGATGAACGCAAGCTTTTTCGTCGAGGGTGGGTACTTCGGTCAAGATGAGGGAACCGTGCAGGATGGGAAAATCTCCTTTGGGCCGTTCTCGGACAAGGGAACACCGCTCAAGGGTTCGTATGACATGTCGATCACGCTTCCGATCGCGCGAAATCAGCCCGCGGGCGTTCAAGACTGCCTCGGTGCGGCGGGCGAGATGATGAGAGGGCCGCTCGTGTCCATCGACGACATCACGGGCGACGCGTTCGCGAGCCTTGATGAGGTAGTGACGTTCGGATGAAACCCCTCCGGTTGTCCACGGGCTCTGCCAGGATGTGGGCATGCACTGGTTCATCGTCGACGAGACCAATCGCGACTACTCGGCGAATCACTTCTTCATCGTCGGCGGGCTCGTGTTCAAGCCCGATCAGATTGAGCCAGTGGACGCTGCTGTGCGGGCGATCCGTGAGAAGTACGGATACTTGCCAGGGGACAGCCTGAAGTTCGACACGCGAGCGCGCCCGGAGCAAGTCAGCATTGAGCAGTCGACAGCGGCAAAGGGGGAGCTGATCACAGCTCTCCGCGACCTAGGCGTGCGGATGATCGTTTATGTCATCCTGCACGACCTGTGCATGAACCAGACGTACGACGTTCGAATGAACTATGCCTTGAACACTCTTGCCTACGCGTACAGCGATCTCCTGCGACAGGAGGATGGGACTGGTGTGATGCTCATGGACCGAGACAACGATCGGTACGCACACCTTGAACATCTCTTCCAGAACGGGCTGCAGTTCTCTGGCGGACGGACGGTTCGGCTCGACCATCAGATCAAACTGTTTGGAATGACTAACGACAACGCTTCGCATCTCAGCAGCGCGGCCGACGTTGCGCTCGGAGCGTTTCGCTACTGCGTCAACACTGCTGGAGGCTGGGGCAGAGATGCGGTGGCGCGGGAGATGTTCCCGGTAGTGTCGAGCATCATGTGGGGAGTCGAACAGGGGGCCGTTCGACGAATCGGCGGGTACGGATTCCATTCCCGCCCCCAGCGTGTCGGCAAGCCCGATTTCCAGGTGCTATACGCGGACCTCAAGAAGGCGCTCATGACGTACGCCAACGCTTCCGACTAGCCGCCGATCTGACGCATCGGCGCGGGCGCACTCGCAGCTGAGATGTGCGCAGAGAACGCGGCGCGGTGAGCGCTGAAGTCGCGAGGCCGGACGTGAGCGTAGACCTTGTCGGTGATGGCGTAGCACGCGCGGCCCATCGCCCGGGATAGCTCGTGCATGTCCAGCGCTCGGGACTCCAGCGCCAGCGTGGCGAAGGTGTGGCGTAGCTCGTGGAAGTGCAGACCGTCGAGCCCAGCCCGCGTCGCGGCAGGCTTGAACGTGTACCGGTAGAAGCCCTTGGGGTCGAAGGTGCGGTCGTAGCTGAGCTTGTTGTGTCCGGGTACCTTGCCCGGCCATAGCCCCGCCTCCAAGTTGTCGCAGTGCGGGTGCTGGCGCAGGTAGACGCCGAGGTCGCGGAACGGCCCGTCGTTCAGAATCGGCACGTCGCGAACCGCCCGCGCCGTCTTCGGGGTGCCGAGGACATAGCCCTTGCTGGTGTGCGTCATGTTCCGACGCACCTGCACCTCGCCACGGCGCAGATCGACATTGCGGATACGCAGCGCAGCTATCTCGCCAATGCGCAGCCCGGTCAGAGCGCCGAACCGTACCAACAGATCGTACGGTGGCTGGGTCGTCAACTCAGCAGCCAGCCGGTTCACCTCCTCCACGGACAGGAAGCGCGCCGCGGCTGTGTCGGCCTTGGGCTTCGTGACCGCGATGCAGGGGTTGAACGGGATGAGTCGGTGCGCGTAGGCATAGGAGAACACCTTCCGCACCACCTTGTATGTCCCGAGGACGCTCGTCTCTGTGCGCTGCTCACCGTTCGCCTTCGGCTTGGCGCGAACCGCCGCGAGCCAATCGTCGATGCCCGCGGCCCGAAGAGTCGAGATGCGCCGGTTCCCGAACGCAGGGTGGGCGTGCACGCGTAGTGCGATCTCGTACCCGTCGAGAGTCTTCTGCTTGAGGTGAGCGCTCGCAGCGATCATCGCTTCCGCCGCCTGCCGGAATGTCTTCGACGTACCAGATAGGTGCTCAGTCGAGTTGCCGTCTGCAAGCTCGTGCTCGATCTTGGCGAGGTGGCGCTCAGCCTCACGCTTCACGTAGAAGGCCTTCTCCTTGGAGCTTCCAGATTGCGGACGCCACCTGACAACGTGGGCTATGCCTTTAGAAGTCTCCTTGGTGATGATGTGTGCCATGTCGTGCTCCTTGGTGAGGGCGAGATCAGTGGGTGGGGTTATCGGATCGGGCGGATGAGCGGTACTCGCCGGGGAGGGCGCGGGCGAGTCGCTGCGTGTAGGCGAAGGTGCCGACCTTCCAGTGCAGCTCGCGCTCGGTCTGCCAGATGAACTTGCCCCAGATGCGGATACGGCCGTGCTTGCGGCTGATCGAGCCGATGACGACAGGGCACTCATCGTCGACCACAATCACGTCGCCAGGTTGGAGTCGCTGCGCCTCGACGGGAGCCGTTGCGGGGCGCAGGTTGTAGCGCGTGCCGAGCGTCTTCCGAGAGGGGAACGGGCGGTGCACGGTGATCACCCCTCTGGAGCCTCGGGCACGGCGCGGGTAAAGGTCTTGTCAGCGCGGATGGGGCCGATGACCCACGGCGAGCGCACCTGGTACGGCGACTGCACCACGAACCGCACTAGGTCGGGTGCCTTGGGGAACGTGGAGGCCTTCTCGACGCGCACGGGAGCGGAAGGCTCATTCGTGAGGTGGTGGCGGCGGGCGAAGATCATGTCGCCCTCTGCGATGTTGCCTGTGGTGACGGTGTCGCCAGGTGTGTAGGTCTGCTTGGACATGTGGTGCTTCTCTCTGTTCATGCGGCGCGGGTGCGCTCGCGGTTGTCCTTGGTGGGGTCGATAATCTGGTGCGCCGGGACGGGTGGGCGCGACAGGATGCGGCTGACGACGGGGCTGGTCCATCGACCGCCGCGCTTGGTCGGGAAGCCCTATGCGGCGAGGACGCCCGCGATGGTGGACATGGTGTCTCCGGGGCGCGCAGCTCGTTCATCCGGGCAAGGGCGTCTTGCTCCTCGGGCACGGGGTACAGGCCACCGTCACGGGCGATGTAGCCGTAGGGTGCAGGTTCCACGGAGCGACCGCCAGCAGCAGCCTTGGCTTTCCGGCCGTCGCGCATCCTTTTCACCACCATGCTTCGGTCGAGCTGGGCGAACACGCCCGCCATCTGGCGCATGGCGGTGCGCATCGGGTCGTCGGGGTCGTCCTGCACGACCTCGCCCACATCGGCCGAGTGCACCGCGCGGTTGTGCTTCCACACCTGAGCGAGGACAGCCTCTTGCACGGTGAGGGTGCGAGCGATCCGGTCGAGCCGGGCGACGAGCAGCGCGTCGACGTCGCCATCCTGGAGCCGGGCAAGGGCGGACATCAGGCCGTCGCGCTGGGCGGCATCGAGCGTGCCAGACACGCCCTCATCGCGGAACGTGGCAGCGATGCGGATGCCCCGTGCCTTCGCGTATGCCCGGCAGGCCTGCTCCCGAACATCGAGACCGAAGCCCTCGAGTTGTCCCAAGCTGGACACGCGAAGGTACAGGACCGCGCTCACCATGCACCGCCGTCCCACAGCGCCTTGCTCGCGTACCCGCTGGAGCCGCCCGAGGTGACTTGCGGGCACAACCTGCCGTGCGCGCTGTGCGGGAACCCGATCGACTGCGACCTGCCGCACACCGACGCGTCGTCATTCGCGTACGACCACGTCAAGTCGATCAAGACGCACCCCGAGCTCGCCGACGACCCGGCGAACGGGCAACCGTCCCACAAGCGATGCAACGAGAACAAGGGCGCGAACGACGCCCGGCCCGCCCTCGGCGATCCGTCCGAGGTCTGGTGACCGATGAGAGGAGACACCATGTCGAACCGTCAGAGAAGCAAGCAGACCGCGACCGCCGCCCGTCCCACGCCGGCCGAGCAGACGGTCGAGAAGCCGGAGCAGGCCGAGGCTTCGGATGCCGAGCACACCGTTGCCAAGGGGGAGACCCTCGACGACATCGCGGAGAAGACCGGAGTCTCCGTCGCTCGCCTTAAGCGCCTCAACGCGATCAAGCGCCCCGAGCTCATCTGGTCGGGGATGAAGCTGCGTACCGCTTAGACGCCAACCCTCTACGGGGCGAAGGAGTCAATCCAGGTCTCTTGGGCTCTGAATCTCGACGGCGTGGTCAGTGCCGCCTGGCCCGCGCGACACCCTCCACGCCGTGGACTCGCCGTCCCGCGGTTCGAAGATCAGGAACCACGGGTGGTTTCCCTTTCCCTCGGTTCGAAGCGCACCACGTAGCATGCCGACTGTCCACTTCCCGGCACGCCCGTCCCGTCTCCAAGCTGACACGAGGGCGGCTATCACTGCGAGGGGCACTTGCGCCGGTTCGAATACTCGACGCTTGCGGCCAGTGCGGCTCGTCGCATACACGGCAGGCGATCGCTGCTCAGGGGTGTCCTCTGCCCACTCGTCGATGTCTCCGTCCTGCGTATCTGCCTCGTCGGGTAGCGAGTTGTTGGCCTTCTTCAGATCAGAGACCGTGGAATGCACCTCGCTCAAGGTGGTGCGTATCTGCTCGAGCAGCGCCCCTTGTCTCACTGATGCATCCTCCGAGGCCCGTGTCTGCCGCCGGAAGATGAGCACAGCGATGACGACTCCGGCGAGGGATACAAGTGCGCCGATCCAGCCGATTGCGCGAAGGGTGGAGTCGAAGAACCAGTCGCCGCCTCCGAGCGTCCACGCTACGACGGTCCCCACTATCGCGATAGCGATGATGAGAAGGGCGACTACCCAGTCTTCGAGTACAGCACCGGAATGCCTGTCCGAGGCTCCATCACTTACCGAGTCTGCGCCGGGCTGGTTCAAGGTCACCAGCCGAGCCTAACTGTCTGTACCTCGCACACTCACCTTGTCGTCGCTCGTTCGCAGCCCGAGGGGGAGGGGGTCCAAATCCCTAGCCGTGGGGGCTCCGCACCGCACCGGGGGGGGATCTGTCCCCCTCCGCCCCGGCTGTCACATGTCACACCCCCGCCCGAGGTGGTTCTCGTGGCTCTCACACCCGAGGAGAAGCGCCAGTGCGACCGCGAGCGCCAGGCCCGATATCGCGCGGAACGACGGGCGAAGCCGAAGCTCGCGGCGCTTCCGCAGACAGGCCCGGCATCCGGTGGCGCCGATGTGACACCGGGTGTGACAGGTGTCACACCCGGATCGACCTTCGTCGCGCTGTCCGAGCTCCTCGCCGAGCTCACGATCCCGACGACACAGAAGCCCCGAGTCGCCCTGCTGCTCACCCTCGCTCAGGATCTCGACGCACCCGGCGCGCTGCCGCAGCGGGCGTCGATCTCTCGACGAAGTACGACGAGCGGATCGACAAGATGCTCGCCGCCACGAAGCCGAAGGAGCGCGACGAGCTCGATGAGATGCGCCGCAAGTTCTACCAGGGGGAGACCGGTTGCATCGACGACGACCCGGAAGCGCGTGGCCGCCCCTCGCGGCGCAAGAAGGCGTAGCGCGCCGCGGCGGGTGTACGGGCACCAGTGCCCGCGTGTTTTCACCCCGCCGCGGCGCCCGCTCACCCCGCAGGCCTCCGCCGGCTATGCCGCGATCCATTTCGCCGAGTGGCTGCACCGTGAACTCGACGGCACCCGGTACTCCGAGCTTGCTCCGAAGCTGAACCCGTGGCAGCGTTGGTTCCTGATCCACGCGCTCGAGCTCAACCCCGATGGCTCGTACCGATTCAAGACGGTACTGCTGCGGGTTGCGCGTCAGAACGGCAAGACGTTCATCGCGGGGCTGCTGATTCTATTCCGCATGTTCGTCGACGGCGACGCGCAGGTGATCGGCGTTGCTCAGAAGCTCGCGACCGCGAAGAAGGCGTGGGAGCACGCGCAGAACATCATCGATGCAATCCCGAAGCTGAAGAACGAGCACGGCGGGTTCTCGAACACGAACGGTGAACTCTGGTTCGAGCTCACTGGCGGGCAGCGCTACTGGGTCGACTCCGCCGACAACGGCGGCCGTGGACTCACGTTCGACCTCGTCTTCGTCGATGAGATCCCCAAGCACAAGATGGTCAAGGCGTGGTCGGCGCTGTCGAAGACGACGGCCGCGTGCCGCCGTTCGCAGCTGATCGCCGCGTCGAACGCGGGTGACGTCGAGGCGGTCGTGCAACGGTTCCTGCACATGCAGGCGATGGACGCCATCGAGGCGAACGACGACACGACGACGATCGGCCTGTTCTGGTGGACGCCGCTCGACACGCCCGACGCGTGGGCGTACTCGAACTCGTCGATGAACTACAACCTCCCGGAGGAGAACCGCGCCGCGTACTGGGTCGCCGACCCGCGCCCTGTGTTCGAGTCCGAGGTCGCGAATACATGTCGTCTCCACGATCGGCGGCCCGTTCCAACAAGGCATGTGGCAGAAAGGTCTCGACCGGATCTCGAAGCGCGCCGACGGCGGTGACGTCTGCATCTGCATCGAGGTATCGCACGATCGCCAGCTTGCGCACATCGGCTTCGCCGCGAAGCGCGAGGACGGGCTGATCCAAGTCGGCATCACGCAGAGCTTGCCCGGCACGGACTGGGTCGTCCCCTGGCTCACCGATCCCGAGCGCAGGTTCACCCCATCCGGTATCACCTTCCAGACGAACGGCGCCCCGGTGTCGTCGCTGCTGGGCTCGAGGTGACGCCGTGGGGCGGCCCGGACCTGGGTCGCGCGACAGGTATGCTCCTCGACGGCGTGAACCTGCAGAAGATCGGGCATCGGCATCAGCCGCTGTTCGAGGTCGCCGCGCAGAACGCCGTGCTCAAGAAGCTCGCCGACGCGTACGTCATCGACCGCAACGCGCCCGCTCATGACGCATCCCCGCTCTCGGCTGTCGCCGGTGCGCTGTCGCTGCTGAAGAACCCGCCGACCACACCCGAGCCGCAGATCCGCATGCTCAAGAGGAGGAAGCGTGGCTAACTTCACCGACCGAGTCCGTGACGCGTGGCGCTCGCTCGTCACCCGTGCGCAGTCGCGGCTCCCGCCGCAGCGGGGGAGCCGCACTGCGGCCGGCGCCTACGCCACACCGGGGCAGTCACTGCAGGTAATGGCCGTGCTCACGTCGGTGCGGCTGGTCGCTGAGGCGGTCTCGAGCCTGCCGATCTCGGTCGCCGTCCGCCGCGGCCACGACCGGGTGCCGCCCGCACCGAAGTACCGACACCTTTTCTACCTGCTCACGGTGCAGCCGAACCCGGTGATAGATGCCTCGGAGTTCTGGTGCACCGTCGTTACGTAGATGCACGTTCTTGATCTCCACCGGCCGTTGCTCCCTCACAACGCGGCGCGACAGCCATGTGCCCGAAGTGGCGTCCCCCCAACATATGCAGGCACGGCGGGCGAGATCGCGAGAAGGGCTGACCTTGGCCGGCTGCTTCTGTCGGGTCAGTGACCGAGGTCTTCCCAAGACTCGGTGGCCACGCTGACCCCGCCCTTTTTCGTCAGAGCGACTCCGACGCGGTAGCGCGCGGTCTGGGATTCCAGGTCGACCCAGCGCGCACCCTTCGGGTGAACGCCGCCTCCGACGACAGTCAGGTCGTCAGCGGACATGTCAAAGGAAGACATCACCAACCACTGGGTGGCGTGGCGGATCGCCTGGTCCTCCGTGAGCGGGGCGCTCCGAATCCGTTCCATGACGCGCCGCGTCGCCGCCCCCAAGCCTTCTTTGGCGAGCGCGCCGATGCTGGCGGCTACGTAGGGGTTATTCATCACCTCAATGAGGATGTCGATGCCTGCGGTCTGCGCGCCCCAGCTCATCGAGAACTCGCGGCGTTCAATGACGTGGTAGGGCAGATACTCGGCGTCGTCCTCCGCCAGAAGAGCCCACAGCAGGTGCTCCATGCGGAAGTCGCCGTTCAGTTGGAACTGACCGATGACGGGACCCAGCGGCTCGCTCTGCGCCTCGCGGGCGTTGACGGTAATCCGGAGTGGCCCATCTGCTTCTACTTCCTGCATGGCACCATCGTGCCAGATGCGGCGACGGCCAGACTCGCACCTCGGAAGCTTCGCGGTCGGCGGGGAGCTGAGGGTGCGGTTGCAGGGAAGCCGTCGACCGGTGGCAGGCAACGGTTGAGTTCCATCGTGACTGTGACCGCGCCAGTAGTAGTTGTGCCAACAGCCCGACCGAGAAAGGCCCGGAAACTCGCAAGAGTCTCCGGGCCTTCTGCATGTCTGGCGCCGCCGCGCACGCCGACTGTCCCCGGTCCACCGGTCCGCTTCGCTGTGCGACGAGCTGATGCTCTTGCCGAGCACGAGAGGTCACGGGCCGGTGCGCAGAAGACTGCGCAGAAGAGCGTGCAGAAGAACGTGCAGAAGAACGTGGTCTCGCCCTCTCTGGGCGAGCAGATGCCTCGTCGACGAGGGTTCCCTCACCGTTCCCGACGATGCTCGTCGAGCAGGTCAGCGCGCGGACGTCGCTGCCCCGTCTCCGTCGTTCGTGACCGCGGCGCGCAGCTCCGTCAGGAGTTCGAGCTGCATCCGGTTGATCGACATGAGGTCCTCGATCTCCTTCTTCGCGGCGAGGTTCGTGTCGTAGTCGTGCTGTGCGAGGGCGGCGGCGATGGCATCCTGCCTCTTCGCGGCGATCAGAAGGATCGCTCCCTGGAGCCCGGCGAGCATGCTCAGAAAGAGGTTGAGCAGGATGAACGGGTAGGGATCCCACATGAGGGCCGTGCTGTTGACGATCGCCCAGGCGATCATGAAGAGCACGAACACCCCGATGAACGGCCATGATCCCATCCCGTTCCGAAGCCGATCAGCCGCGCGCTGACCTGCCGTGAGATGTTCGGCCTGAGCAGTGTGCCAGTTGGTGAGAGGTCGCGTCATCGGCCAATGGTACGTCGCCGCACGATCGGCCCTTCGGATGCACGAGCGCTCACCGGAAATCGAGCACGTCGTCGCCCCATGCCGCGCGTAGAGGAGCATCGAGGTCGGCGACGAGAGTGTCCTGCCGCTCGATCACGAGGGTCTGACGGCGGCCGGCCGCATCCGATGCAGAATACGGCGCCCAGGTCGGCGCATCCTTCGCGGTCGCCGCATCCGGTGTGCGTCCGTGCGCGAACGCCGCCCAGCGTTCCTGCATCCGCACCGAGATCTCCTGCGCGGCTCGGCGGCCGCCGAGCCGGAACGTCGGGTCCTTGGGGCCGCTCGACAGGTTGCCCCACAGGTACGGCAGCTCGGTCGCGTGCGTCGCACCGAGACCGATCAGACGGAGAAAGGGCGCCGCATGGTCGAAGCGATACAGCCACACATCCGCCACGGTGCTGTGACCCTCCGCTATCCATAGCGTCGGCAGACGGAATCCGATGTCGCGGGCGATCCCGAGCCCCACGGCGCCATGCCGCACGTTCTCGTAGGCGGTCCGGACCTGAGCGGCGGAGGGAAGGGAGATCGTCGGATTGTCTTCGGCCATGTCGGTGAACATCTGTCGGATGCGGTCGTCGGTGATCGGGATGAGAGGCGACTTCATGAACTTGAAGAGCGACGCCTCGTCCTTGTTCGTCCCGATCAGGAGTGGAACCCGGAGCCCGCGTCCTTCGCGCAGCGCGGTCACCGGCGCCTCCGGAAGAACATCGCCGTCGATGACGGGCGCGAACGCGAGGGTCCCCGGTGCGTCGTCCGGCACGGCCGCGTACACCTCCATGCTCGCCGCCACGATGTCATCGACGGATGCCGCGCGCAGAGCCCCCGCGACCGCCGCAGCATCCGTCGAATCGATGCCCAGCTCATGCACGAACCGCGCGGCGACGTCACGCGCCCGTTCGGTCCCGTACATGCTCGAGGCGGGGGAGGACTGCGCGATCGCGCGGGCGAACAGACCTTCGGCCGAAGGCGTCGCCAGCAGAGTCGTCACCAGCCCTCCTCCCGCGGACTCCCCGAACACCGTGACCCTGCCCGCGTCGCCCCCGAACGCCGAGATGTTCTCTTGCACCCAGCGCAACGCGAGCAGCGCGTCCTTCAGGGCCAGGTTGCGATCGAAACCCTCATCGGGCAGGAGTCCGGCGAGATCCAGAAAACCGAATGCGCCGAGTCGGTAGTTGACCGTCACGACCACGACCTCGCCGCGCGTGACGAGCGATGTCGCATCGAACAGCGGTTGGCTCGATGAGCCGAACGTGTAGGCGCCACCGTGCAGCCATACCATGACGGGGAAGGCGCTCCCGGGTCGCTCCGACGGTGCCCACACGTTCAGCACGAGGCAGTCCTCGTCCATCACCGCGTCGTCGCCCAGCGGTACGGCGGGGTTGATCTGCTGCGGGCACACGTTGCCGTAGACGGTGGCGTCGATCTCCTCCTCGACGCTCGGCGCCGCGACGGGATCACGCCAACGCAGCAGACCGACCGGCGCCTGGGCATAGCGGATTCCGCGCCATGAGTGCGCACCGTCGGCGTCCGTGCCGCGGAACGTCCCGGCCGGTGCCGTGACGGTGACGACGCGCGTCTCGTCGTCGGGGAGAGAGTTGTCTGACATGCGTGCGGCTCCTGACATGGTCGTGTTTCAGGACAGGTGACGGATGATCTGGGCGGCCTCGTTCGCGGCGAGAACCGCGAACAGCACCGTCATGATCATCGCGTTGTGCGCGATCATCTCGGACTTGACCCGTTCGAGTGCTTGCGTGACGACCGCCGATCTGCTCGTGGCGACGGCGGCCGTGACGAGCAGCGGCAGAGTGCCGGCGACGACCAGCCCGATGCAGAGCCCTCCCGCTGCGAGCAGAGGGAGATGCGCCTCGCCGATCAGTGCACCGCCCTTCAGCGCGAGCGGGATGTTCTTCGTGTTGGTGACCGCCATGATCGAGCCGAGCGCGGCCGCCTTCGCCGGGGTGACGGCATCGAGGGCCGCGAGCCAGGCCGGCGTCTGGGGTGGCTGGCCATGGCGGGGGCGAGACGACCAACTCGCGACGGCGAGCGCGGCGAAGCCGAGTGCGAGCACGATGGCGAGGAAGAACGAGACTGTCTTCGCGGTGGCGGAGGGAGACCCCGAGGCGGAACCGGCGGAGGTGAGCGCGCCGACCATGACGAACGCGAGGGAGATCGCGATGAACACTGCGGCGTAGACGGGCGCCGCCGTCCGGCCGCGGGGAGCGAGGATGATCGCGATGATCGCCACGAGGGGCAGCGGCGAGATGAGCATGCCCACAGCCAGCGGGAGGAGGTCATGCAGTTGGTTCACGTCTCGTCCGATCGTCTTCGTGTGCCCTTCGGTGGGGCGCAGACGACGCTACGGCGGGGTCGGGTGCTCTCCGTCGCGATGTTCGGTTGACACGACAGCCGCGCGCAGCGGAAGCGCGAACGCGGCTTCCAGGGCGACACCGCCGGGGATGCGGACAAGATGGGCGCCGAGCTCCTGCATCCGTGAGGATGCGCGCAGACGTGTGCCGCGTGCGGCGATCCCGGGCGACGAGACACGGACGTGAAGCCGAGGTCCGGCGCCGGTCGTCACTCGACGGATCGACACCTCCGCTCGTCGCTCACTCGCATGTTTCGCGGCGTTCAGGAGCCCCTCGGCGACGATGTCGTAGCAGTCTCGCACCACCCAGGGGATCGAGGACAGAACATCGCGTGCCTCGTCGTCGACGTCGACACGGAGCTCGATGACGTGCGCCCACGTCTCGAAGAGTGCGGTGAGGGAAGTGTGGGCACGGGGATCGTCGGCCGTGGCGAAAGCCTCGGGAAGTCGGCTCACGACAGTCGCGAGTTCTGCCCGCAGCCGCCGGATATCGTCCGGATCGGGTGTGGGGTGTGCGAGCGCGAACAGAATGCAGGCTCCCTGCGCATCCGCGTGCAGGAGGTCGGCGGCGGCTCTGAGGCCGTCGCGAGTGGGGCGGGTGCCGGCACGTGCGAGCTGCTGGGCGTCGGCGACGGCGCTCGAAAGTCGGTGCTGTTCGCTGCGGAGACGGTGCAGCGCGCCGGCGCACGTTCCGGCGGCGAACGCGA
Organism: Microbacterium sp. TPU 3598; assembly: GCF_002356155.1. Taxonomy (NCBI): domain Bacteria; kingdom Bacillati; phylum Actinomycetota; class Actinomycetes; order Micrococcales; family Microbacteriaceae; genus Microbacterium; species Microbacterium sp. TPU 3598. The sequence continues at coordinate 1,382,722 of NZ_AP017975.1, forward strand.
ACCCGATGTACGCGATGGCGGAGACGGCGGCGAGCAACGGAGCCACCCCCTGCGCGGCCGCGAGTGCTGCGAGCGCGATGCCGACGACGCAGGAGAGGATCATGAAGAGCAAGGACGCGTGGTGGGGCACCCGAGCGATCGCGCGGCGTCGCGGCAGGAAGTCGACGACCGCACCTCCCGCGGCGAGGGCGGCGATCCCGATGAGCAGTTCGAGTGGCATCTGCGTGCGGGTCGCATAGGGGAGGAGGCACACCGCGTAGATGAGGGTGACCAGATCCGGCGGCGGGAGGCGGAACAGGACGTGCCGAGGCGAGGGGGAAGACCTCGGGTCCGCGCGATCACCGAAGCCGTCGCGGGCTCGACGCGGATTCCCGGCCTCCTTCTTCTCGGCGAGCTCGGCGAGACGGTGACTCCACTCGCGGATCCATTCGTCTCCGAGCCTTCGGACGCCGGCGGGTGTCGGTTCCATCTCGATGATCGCCGCATCGAGGGTCGACTGCGCTCGGTCGAGAAGGTTCCGCGCATCGGTCGCCAGCGCGTGCGCATCGTCCTGTGCCCGGGCGAGCTCCTGGGCCACGGACCGCAGCAGGGCGTTCGTCCGTCGCAGTGACCGGAGCGAGGAATCCAGCACGGCGATGATGCTCAGCACGATCATCCAGACGACGATGTTCGTCGCGATCCGGTACGGAAGCTGACCCGAAGGTGGTGCGGGAAGGCCGGCGAGGTGGAGCCAGCCGTCTTGCATCACCGGACGCATCGCCGCGCAGACGACGATCCCGGCGGTCACGACGGCTGCTCGCTCTCGCCGGGATCGGCCGCGACGTTCCCATGCGGCGATGCCCGTGAGCGCCGCGGCGAAGCAGAGCCAGGTCGCGACCATGGCGGGAAGCGCGGTCAGAGTGTCGATGCCGACACCCGTGGGCGCCATGACGGTGAGGGACAGGGGGAGGGAGGCGGCGATCGACCAGACGGTGAGGAATCGGCCGCCGCCGAAGGCGCGGACAGCCGCACGGCGGAGTTTCCTCATCGGGCGGGACCGAACGCGGCGAGGTAGAGTCCCGCCGCAGCGACACGAGCGTTGACGGTCGGGTCGCGTGTCACCTCGAGTCTTCCGAACAACCGGCTGATGGATCGTTCGACTGCGCGCACCGTGCCACCGGTCTCGACGGCGATGCGCTCGTTCGACCATCCGCGTGCGATCATCGCGAGGATCTCCAGTTGATGCCTGGTGAGTGAGCCGAGGCGGTCGCCTGTTTCGGCCGAGGGCGGCAGAGGTGTCGGATGCGTCGACAGAGCACGTTCCAGCGCGGAGAGCAGAGCCGCAGGGGAATCGAGGTCCTGTTTCGCGACGAACACGGCCTGCTCGATCCCCATCGCCGTGGCACCGGCGGCGGCACGGGGGTAGCTGCTGAGGAACACGACCGCGATGTGCGGTGCGAGTTCGACCAGCATCGCGGCGAGCTCCGCCCCGGAGGGGCGGGAGCCCAGATCGATGTCGGTCAGCAGCGCGTCCGGGTCGAATTCGGTGAAGAGGTGTGTCGCCTCGGCGGCATCGGCGGCTGCCGCGGTCTGGAAGCCGTGGCGCTCGAGCAGATCGCACACCAGCATGCGGAGGGCACCCTGATCCTCGACGACGAGCACCCGTCGTCTCCACTCCGCGCCCACGTTGTCACATTAGTGGAGCGCAGCGGTGTCGGAACGTCGGGGCAGGAGGGGAATCGGCCTTCTCGGGTGTCGGGACTGCGCACGGGAATCCGCGGCCACGGATGTCGGCACTGGTGCGAAGGCGAGCCGGGCGAGGATGATGTCGTGCATCGGTCTCGGAGGATGGGCTCGCCCCGCCGCGAGGAATGACGGGATGAAGGAAAGGTGTACCGGAGTGATGACGAACCTCACCATCGGAACGACGCTCGAGGACCCGGGGGCTCCGGTCGACCTCGACGCCCGGCGCTTCAACAGGCATACCTTCTGGGTCGGGCAGAGCGGCAGCGGGAAGACGTATGCGCTCGGTGTCGTGCTGGAACAGCTGCTCTTGCACACCGAGCTGCCGATGATCGTCCTCGATCCGAACAGCGACTTCACGCGCTTGCGGGAGACGCGGGCCTCCGCAGGAGCATCCGAGACCGACCGCATGGCAGAACTCGACATCCGCGTGTTCCGCTCCGGCGCGGGTGAGGGCGAGCGCCTGCACGTGCGTTACGTCGATCTGGTGCCGGCATCGAAGGCAGCCGTTCTGCAGATGGACCCGATCGCGGATGCGGAAGAGTACAACGCTCTGCTCCATGAGGAACGAGATGCGCACGTCTTCGACGGTCGCGATATGCTCCCCGGTCTGCGAGCCTCGGGCGACCCCGCCCGGGTGCGGCTCGCGAACCGCATGGAGAACCTGCAGGTGCTGGAGTGGGCGCTCTGGTCACGCGGCGCCGGATCGGTCATCGACGTGATCGAAGAACGCCCACGAGCCACGGTCCTCGACCTGGGCGGCTTCGAGCACCCCGCCGAGCCGAAGGTCGCGGCCCTCGCCGTGCTCGAACATCTCTGGGCACACCGTGAGGAACGACGACCCGTCCTGATCGTCATCGACGAAGCACACAACCTCTGCTCGCCGAATCCCGAGACCGCCGTCGAACGAGCCCTCACCGAGCAGCTCGTGCAGATCGCGGCCGAGGGGCGCAAATTCGGGCTCTGGCTGCTGCTCTCCACCCAGCGTCCGACGAAGATCCACCCCAACGTGCTCTCGCAGTGCGACAACCTCGCGCTGATGCGGGTCAACGCGCCCCGCGACCTCGCCGAGCTCGCCGACGTCTTCGGCTTCGCCTCCGAGGACGCCATCCGCCGTTCCGCTGATTTCGTCCAGGGGCAGGCGCTGTTCGCCGGCGGCTTCATCTCGGCGCCGACCTTCGTGCAGATGGGGGAGCGGATCACCGAGGAGGCGGGCGGCGATGTGAAGGTCCCCCTGCGCGTCGAGGGATGATGGGAGCTCGATGGTAGCGATGGCACGACGGATCAGGAGCAGCACCGGGTATGGACAGGCGGAGAACGACTGCGGATGACGGGATCCTTCGCGTGCATCAGGCCCTGCGATCGGGATTCGGCACCGAGGCCGCGGTCTACGGCACGATTCTCGTCAGCGGCCTGGTGGCCGTGTCCTCGGCGCACGGGGAGACATCACTGGCGGTGCTGGTGACGGTCGCCGTCACGGTGCTGGTGTTCTGGGGTGCTCATGTGTATGCCGGCACCGTGGCCAGGGTCAGCGATCACGATGAACGCGAGCACGGTGAATCCGTCGGGGTTCGGGCGGCGTTCGCCGCGTCGGTGAAGCACTCCTTCGGCATGCTCAGCTCGGCGACCGTGCCGGCGGTCTTCCTGTTGGCCGGCACGACCCGCGTCATGCCCGACGGGCTCGCGAACGACCTCGCGCTCTGGTCTGGTGTCGTGATCCTCGCGTTCCTCGGCTATGTGGCCTTCCTCCGTCGGGGGAGCCCCCTGCTCACGCGCGTGCTCGGCGCCCTGGGGACGGCGTCGTTCGGTCTCGTCTTCGTGGTTCTCAAGGCTCTCGTGCACTGAGACCGGTGAGCCGCGTCGGGCTTGCGGTTTCGGCATACGGGGCTAGCCTGAACGCCAACGACCACGGCGGAACGAACGAGGGAGAATGCGCATGACTCACCGGATCGGCTACCTCATCGGGAGCCTCGCCCATGACTCGATCAACCGCGTCGTCGCGACCGCCCTCGTGAAGCTGGCACCTCCCAGCCTCGAGATGGTCGAGATCCCGATCCGCGATCTGCCGCTGTACAACCGCGACGACGAGCTCGATCCGGTCGCCGCCGTGACCACGTTCAAGCGGGCGGTGGAACAGGCGGAGGGACTGCTGATCGTCTCACCCGAGTACAACCGTTCGATACCGGGTGCGTTGAAGAACGCGATCGACTGGGGCTCACGCCCCTGGGATCACAACTCGTTCGCGCGCAAGCCCACCGGCATCATCGGCGCCTCCACCGGGGCCATCGGCACCGCCGTCATGCAGTCGTCGATGCGCAGCGTGCTGAGCTTCCTCAACGCCCCACAGCTCAACGCGCCCGAGGCGTACCTGACGTATCGACCGGAGATGTTCGGCCCGGACGGCGAGGTCGAGGACGACGGCACGAAGAAGTTCCTGGAGCACTACATGGAGGAGTACGCCGCCTTCGTGGAGCGTGTGCTCTCTCTCACAGCTCCCGGCCACGTCGGCGACCCGGACTAGTCGGGCGTCGCGTCGGGGAATGCGGCGCGGCTCGCCGCCGTGATCACGGCGGACAGGCTCGCGGAGAGGACGGAGCGCCCGCGGCCTGCCGACCAGGCGACCCCTTCTTCCGTGCGGTGCTCGAGGAGGATGAGCGCCTCACCGTCGGTGCTGGATCCGACGCTGGTCTGGTGCAGGCTCACGACGTCGACACGGATTCCCCGGGTGTCGAGTGCCGCAGTGAGGGCCTCGACCGGACCACCTGCCGCATGGGTGCTCGTGTGCTCGCGCCCCTCGATGTGCAGCGTGATCCGTGTGCGGGACTCGCCGTCGGACTCGGCGGTGTCGTACGAGACGAGCGCGATATCGGTGCGGGCACCGGTGCCGAAGTACACCTCCCCGAAGACCCTCCACAGCTCCGATGCCGTGACCTCGGTGCCGATCGTGTCCGTGTGCCGCTGCACGTGTCGCGCGAAGTCGATCTGCAGGCGGCGGGGCAGTTCGATCCCGTACGCCGTTTCGAGCAGGTAGGCGATCCCGCCTTTCCCCGACTGCGAGTTCACGCGGATCACCGCGTCGTAGTCGCGGCCGATGTCGGCGGGGTCGATCGGCAGGTAGGGGACCCGCCATTCGATCTCCCGTTCGTCGCGGCCCTCGGCCGCAGCCCGAGCGCGATGCTCGGAGAAGCCCTTCTTGATCGCGTCCTGGTGGGTCCCGCTGAATGCCGTGTGCACCAGGTCGCCGACATAGGGGTGGCGGGCGTGCACCTCGATCCGGTTGCAGTACTCGACCGTGCGGCGGATCTCGTCGATGTCGGAGAAGTCGATCATCGGGTCCACGCCCTGCGCGTGCAGATTCAGGGCGAGCGTCGCGATGTCGACGTTGCCCGTGCGCTCGCCGTTGCCGAAGATGCAGCCTTCGACCCGCTGCGCGCCGGCGAGCACCGCGAGCTCGGCGCAGGCGATGCCGGTCCCGCGGTCGTTGTGGGGGTGCACCGACAGGATCACGGCATCGCGACGGGCGAGGTTCTTGTGCATGTATTCGATCTGGTCGGCGTACACGTTCGGGGTGGCGACCTCGACCGTGGCCGGGAGGTTGAGGATCACCGGGCGCTCGGGGGTCGCCTGCCACAGGTCGGTCATCGCATCGCAGATGTCGATCACGTAGTCGGGTTCGGTCAGATTGAACACCTCGGGAGAGAACTCGAACCGCACGTTCGGCAGGTCTCCGGCGAACTCCCACACGTCACGGCCGCCGGAGAGGATGAGCTGCGTCAGCGCTTCGCGTTCGTGCCCGAGCACCAGGCTGCGCCAGGTCGGGGCGGTCGCGGTGTACATGTGGATCACGACTGGATTGGCGATGCCCCGGATGGAGGCGACCGTGCGTTCGATGAGGTCGCGACGCGCGGGCGTGAACACCACGATCGTCACGTCATCCGGGGCGATGTCGCTCTCGGCGATGAGCCGCACGAAGTCGTAGTCGGTCTGCGACGCCGACGGGTATCCGACCTCGATCTCCTTGTAGCCCATCCTCACCATCAGCTCGAAGAAGCGGCGCTTGCGCGCGGGGTCCATCGGCTCGGCGAGCGCCTGGTTGCCGTCCCGCAGATCGACGGGCACCCAGAGCGGGGCCGCGGTGAGACGCCGTGTCGGCCAGTCCCGCTCGGTGAGGGGCACGTCGACGCGGGAGTAGACGTCGCGGTAGCGGTGCGACGGCATCGGGGAACGTCGCTGCCTGTTCCAGGTCGGCGTCCGGTCGGAGCCGGTGTCGGTATCGAGGTCGGCGGCCGGGGAGGGGTGGGGGAACGATGTCGTGGTCATGGCGGGTGCGGTGTCCTTCTTCGAGGGTCTGCGACCGGCACACGTTCGACTCCACGACGGGGAGCCGGTCCGGCTACGTCCCGCCGTGGCGACGAAGAAGAAGGTGCTCTGACGAGAACATGGCTAGACTGTAACACAACTCCTCAGACAAGTAGACGAGAGGCTGGCATTGCGCATGGCACAGGTGAGGCGAGAACCCCTGGCGGATCAGGCCGCGGCACTCCTGCTGGAACGGATCCGCGCCGGAGAATGGGCACTGGGGGAGAAGCTCCCCGGGGAGACGACGCTCGCGCCGCAGCTCGGAGTGGGACGCTCCACCGTGCGCGAGGCGATCCGCCAGCTCGCCGGGCGCGGGGTGCTGGCCTCGCGACAGGGCGCCGGCGTCTTCGTCATCGCGCTCGATGCGCCCGAGGACTGGGATGCGGTGCTGCGAAAGGCCGGCATCGTCGCAGTGATCGAAGCGCGCATCGCGATCGAGACCGAAGCCGCCGCGCTCGCCGCCGCGCGACGCACGCCCTCAGACCTGCGCAGCATCCGTCGCGCCTTGGCCGATCGCGATGCGCATAGGTCTGACATCGACAGTCACGTCGATGCCGACACCGCGTTCCACCGCGCGGTCGTCGCCGCGTCGCACAACGCCGTCCTCCTCGACCTGTTCGACAGCTTCACCCCCCGGCTGCGTGAAGCCATGATCGAGATGCTCCGCATCCGACGGGAGTTCGGCGACGACGCCGACCACGACGCCCACGCCGCCCAGGTCGACGCGATCGTCGACCGCGACGAGGGCGCTGCCGCCGCGCGGAGCCGTGCACACCTCCTCACACTGCGGGACGCGCTGGTATGACCGAGGAGAAGCCTCGTGAGAACCGTGCGTCCGACGTGCTGGTGCTGAGGGGCGTCGACGTCGTCCGCGGCTCGCGCCAGATCCTGACCGGCGTCGACCTCACCGTCCGTGCAGGGGAGCACTGGGCCCTCATCGGCCCCAACGGTGCGGGTAAGAGCACGATCCTGAGCATGTGCGGTGCGGAGGCGCACCCGACCCGAGGGTCCGTGCATGTGCTCGGTCAGCAGCTGGGACGGGTCGAGATCCGCCGGCTGCGCGAATCGATCGGACATGTGAACCCTCGTCATCCGTTGCGCTCGCCGCTGACGGTGCAGCAGGTCGTCCTGACCGGTGCGACGGGGACGACGGAGATGATGAACCGCTGGGAGCCGTCGCCGTCGCTCATCGCGAGGGCGGACCACCTCATCGGGTTGCTGGGCCTCGGCGGGCGGCGGGACGCCACCTGGCCGACCATGTCGCAGGGGGAGCGCGGCCGGGCACTGATCGCGCGAGCCCTTCTGCCCGACCCCGCGTTGCTGCTGCTCGACGAGCCCTCCACCGGTCTCGATGTCGCCGCCAGGGAGCAGTTCCTCGAGACCCTCGACCTGCTGCACGACGCGCAACCCGATCTCGCGACGGTGCTCGTGACGCACCACCTCGAGGAGCTGCCGGGGTCGACCACTCACGCAGCCCTGGTCTCGAAGGGGGAGGTCGTGTCGCAGGGGGCGGCGAGCGATGTTCTCACGACCGCCCTCGTGACCGCGGCGTTCGAGTACCCCATCCGGATCGAGCATCGCGATGAGCGATGGCAGGCCCGTGCCGGTCGGGTGCTCGTGGGCTGAACGTGAGAGGCCCGGGCATGCTCACCGGAGCACGATCAGCTCCCGTGTCGACCGGGTCATCGCCACGTACCGGTCCACGGCGCCGGTGACATCGTCACCGAACTGCTCCGGGAGCACCAGGACGACCAGATCGAACTCCAGGCCCTTCGCCCCCTCGGGAGTCAGCGATCGCACGCGCGCTGTCGGGGCGAGGTCCGGGGCGCCGATGACGCACGCGATCCCGTCCGGGTGCTCATCGAGCCAGGCATCCAGCAGGCGGGGGAGCGAGGCGACGACGTCGTATCGCACGGGCGTTCCGCTCTCGCGCACCGACGTCGGCACATTGGCGTCCGGAATCGCCGCGAGGATCGCCGGTCCTGCCGCCGCCATCACCTCGGCCGGAGTCCGGTAGTTCACGCCCAGGTGGGCGATCCGGACATCGCGGAGGCCGATGCGGGTGAGCCGCGCTTCCCAGCTCTCGGTGAAGCCGTGCCGCGCCTGTGCGCGGTCTCCGACGATCGTGAAGCTGCGTGAGGGGCAGCGGGCGAGGAGCATCCGCCATTCCGCATCGCTGAGCTCCTGCGCTTCATCGACGACGATGTGCCCGAACGGCCCCGCCAGCTCGTCCGGCGGGAGCGCGGGCGGAGCGTCGACGCCGAGCAGCACGTTCCTCGCATCCTGTCCGCGAAGGATGGACATCACTTTCATCTCGCTGTCATCGTCTTCGATCAGGTGGTCGACAACGTGGGAGATCTGCTCCTGCGCCGAGGCGACGACGGCTTGGCGGCGGTGCTCGTCGCGGACGGCGTCGGGATCGCCGATCCGCCGGCGCGCGGCGTCCAGGAACGGGAGATCGGCGACGGTCCACTTCTCGGGGTCCTCGCGCTGCAGAGCCGCGACCTCTCCGGGCGAGAGGCTCGCAGCGCAGCGCTGCAAGAAGTCGGGGGAGCTCCACAGCCGAGCGACCATCGAGGTCGGGGACAGCATCGGCCAGGCGCGCACGAACGTCCCGGTGAGCTCCTCGTCCTGTCGCAGCCACCGTCGCACGATGTGGGGAGGCACGTCATCGTCGTGCACCTGGTCTGTCAGCAACTCGAGGATCTCCTCCCACACCTCGTCACGCGCCACGTTGTGCGAGACCGCCGGGTCGGCGCCGGAGAACAGTGCCGTCCATTCCTCGCGGCTGATCCAGAGGTCGGCCCACGGCGACTCGATGCGCATCGCGTGCGAGGGAGGGCGCTCGAACCACGTCGCCGCCGCATCGAGTATCGCGACGGGATCGAGGGCGGCCTTGAGCAGTGCCACCCGCGCATCCTGCTCGTCCACGGCCGCTGCTCCTTCCGGGACCAGATCGCGCAGGGTCGAGAGCCGTACGGCGTCCTCGCCGAGACTGGGCAGCACATCTTCGACGTACGCGAGATAGTGCGGGTGAGGCCCCACGAGCAACATGCCGCCCGCGCTCTGCGTGAGTCGCGGCTCGGCGTACAGCAGGTGCGCGGCGCGGTGCAGCGCCACGACGGTCTTTCCCGTGCCGGGTCCACCGTCGACGACCAGTGCGCCGGGCGAAGACGCGCGGATGATCGCGTCCTGGTCGGCTTGGATCGTCGCCAGCACGTCCCGCATGCGCGACGTGCGTTGGGCGCCGAGGCTGGCGATGAAGGCGGATTGGTCGTCGAGCGAGGCCGAACCGTCGAATGCGGCGTCGGTCAATGCCTCATCCCAGTAGTCGCTGATCCGTCCGTCGACCCACCGGTATCGACGTCGGGACAGGAGCCCGCGCGGATCCTCCATGGTCGCCGCGAAGTACGGTTCTGCCGCCGGGGTCCGCCAATCGATCAGCAGCCGAGTGCCGTCGGCGGCGGCCAGGCCTGTGCGGCCGATGTACACGGGGTCGCCGTGTTCCGGGGTCATCCGACCGAGGCAGATGTCGGTGCCGTAGCGCTCGAGCACGCGCAGTCGTCCGCTCAGGCGACGTATCTCGAGGTCGCGTTCCACGGCCGCGTCTCCGAACCGGGCGGAACGCTGACGCACCTCGGCCAGACGTGACGTCACGTCGGCCCGATGCGCCTCGAGGGCGTCGTCGATCCTGCGGAGGTGATCGCGGTCGGCGTCGATGAGCTCTGCCGTCGACTTCGCGCGCAGATCGTCGGGGAGATGGAAGGGGTCGAAAGGCATGGATCTCCTTCACGCCCGCGCGCAGTTCGCACGAGCGAGGGTCGATTCTGCCCCGAGGTGGGGGCCTTGCGGCAAGCCCCCACCTCGGCGATATCCTGGAAATGCAGACGGAGAGCTACGCCTCGTGCACCGTGCGGCCGGCGATCACGGTCCGCACCACGCGGGTCGTCAGCAGGGCAGCGGGATCCCCCTCGAACGGGTCGACATCGAGAACGACGAAGTCGGCCGCATATCCGACAGCGATACGGCCGCGCCAGTCCCCGTCGCCGATCGAGGCCGCGGCATCCCGAGTGGCATGCGCGATCGCACGCTCCAGGGGGAGCGCCTGCTCGGGATGGATCGCCGGCACGCCCGGAGCCAGAGCTGAAGCACGGGTAGCCGCGACGTACATGTTCGCCATGGCCTCATGCGGCGCCGTCGGAGCATCGGTGGAGAAGGCGAGGAGCGCACCAGCCTCGTCGTACTCCGACCAGGCGAACGCGCGGTCGGCCCGTTCGTCTCCGACCTGTGCCGCCCAGTTGGAGAAGATCGCGGGATCGGCGTGCACGGGCTGCATGGACGCCGTCACTCCGAGCCGTGCCATCCGCTCCGCGGTCCCCGGCGCCGCGTACTCGAGGTGCTCGATGCGGTGCCGTCGTTGGCGGTCGCCGTTCACCGCGACGGCATGCTCGATCGCATCGAGGGCGAGGGTGCTCGCCGCATCGCCGATCGCGTGCATCGCGATCTGCAGTCCCGCGGCATCCGCCGCGGCGACGACCGGCAGTAGGCGTTCGGCGGGCCAGATCGGCGCGGCGTTCGTCCCGTCGGCGTAGGGTGCCCGCATGGCGGCCGTGCACGCGTCGATCGTCCCGTCGAGCACGAGCTTGATCCCGAGCACCCGCACCCCCGCCGTCGTCGAGGACGCATGGGCGGCGGCCTGCGCGACCTGTGCGAGGTTCGCGGCATCGTCGCCGGTATTGACGATGAACCAGTGCGCGGCGATGCGCAGTGGCAGGCTGCCGTGAGCGGCCGCACGACCGAGGGCGGCGAGCCCGAGCTCGTCGAAAGCCATGTCGACGGCTCCGGTCACGCCGGCGGCGAGGTACGCGGAGACGACCCGCTCGACCGCCGCATCGCGCTGCGCATCGGTGGTCGTGGCGTCGCGATGAGCCCAGGCGTGCAGCTGCGCGGCGGTCTCATAGAGCATCCCGGTCGCATCGCCCGCCGCATCGCGGGCGATGCGGCCGCCGATGGGGTCGGGGGTGTCGCGGGTGATCCCGAGCTCGGCGAGCGCGGCCGTGTTCACCCAGCACGAGTGATAGTCGTTCGCGTCGAGGTAGACCGGAACGTCGGAGACGACCGCATCGATCATGGCCGCTGTCGGTTCACCGCCGGGGATCGCATCGAACAGCCATCCGCGTCCGCGGAGCACACCGGGCGCGGCCTCGCGCGCGGTGCGGAGCCGGCGCTGGATCTCCTCGAGAGAGGAGGCGTCCGTGAGTCCTACCTGTCCGAGCGCTTCGCCCATCATGAGCAGGTGGGTGTGCGCGTCGGTGAATCCGGGGAGCACGACGCGGCCGTGGAGATCGACGACCGTGTCCGCGTGCGGTGCCGACTCCTCGGTGCCGACATGCGCGAACGCGTCGTCGTCGACCACGAGCGCTGAGCTCCACCGGGATTCGTCCCCGGTGAAGATGCGGCCGTTGCGGTAGAGGGTGCGGGTCATGCGTCGATCTCCTGTGCGGTCATGCGTTCCAGACGGGTCGAGATGAGGGCGATCGCCCCGGTGGGGACGGCCAGGATGAAGCTCGCGATGCCGAGCGCCACCGCGAATCCCTGATATCCCAGGGCGCCGACGAGGGCCGCGCCGATGACCGGGGTGAGCGCCGACCCGACCAGGTAGACGGCGAGCAGCGGTCCCGACCAGCGCCCGTCGGCATCCAGTGCCGCGGACGTCGACACGAAGTACATGAACGCGATGGCGTAGATCGAGTTCCAGGCGATGAACACCACGATGAAGGCGGTGGGATTGGTGACGAACCCCTCCACGATCTTGAGTGCGCCCCCGGCGACCAGCAGGACGACCAGGGGAACCGCGCGCCCGAATCGGGCTCCGACGATCATGAGCAGCAGCGAGCCGAGGAGTCCGCCGGCTGTTGCGCCACTGAGGGCGACGCCGAGCCCTTCGGGAGTCAGGCCGGCCTGTTCCGCGCCCATGATGCCCGCCATCGCCCAGAGGGAGTCTTCGCTCGCCGCCCACAGGGCGAACACGATGAGGAGTCCGAGGCCGGCGATCGTCACGGTCCGGGAGCGGGCGGGGGAGGTGCGCACGGTGCCTGTCGGAGGGATCTCGATCGGCATCGCCTCGGCGACGGCCGCCCCCGCCTGCGGGGCGAGGACCGGAGCGGCGGGAAGCCATGCCGAGGCGATCAGCCCGATCAGGCTGAACAGCGCCAGCGCACCGAAGACGTCGAGAGGGGCGAGGCCGATCAGCGGGATCACGGCGAGGACCACCGTGATGACTCCGCGGTTCGCGAGCCCGTTGAAGCCGGCGACCCTGTCGGGGTTGCGGAAAGCGGCGAGCGCCGCGCCCGATGCGGCGACCGCGCCACCTGCTCCGGCGCCGCCGAGGAGCAGCCCGGGAAGCATGGCCGCCGGCGCGAGGGCCGCGGTCGCGAAGCCCACGACGGCGAGGCCGAGCCCGGCGCGCGCGACAGTGCGGCGATGCACCCCGGCGCACAGCGGGGCGATGGCCAAGCCGGTCACCGCGGTGAGCAGGAGGGTCGCGGTGACGAGCCAGCTGGCGGTGAGGACGTCGAGGCCGAGGCCTGTCTGCGCGGCGGTGATCATGTAGGGCGACAGATTGACGCCCAGGTACCCCGCGATCCCGATGGCGAACGTCGCCGTCGCCGTCGGGAAGCGGAGGGGGATTCGGGTGCGGAGATCGAGAGTGGTCATGGGGCTCCAGGGAGTCGGCACGGCATTGTGCGGAGAGAGGGAAGACAGCGGACGTGCGTCGGGTGGGGCACGAGGCGTAAACGAATGGTGTTCGTAAACGAATGGTGTTCATTATTATGCACAGATGAGGGTTCTCGCGGAACCCCCAGATCTCATACCCGGTCCGCCGGAGAAAGCGAGTCCCCGATGCCGAGGCCTTCCTCCCCGCTCCTGTCCCCGGAGATCATCGGCTCGGCGGGTCTCGCGCTCGCGAGAGCCGGCGAACCGTTCGGAGTGAACGCCATCGCCCGCGAGCTCGGCGTGCGCCCGTCATCGCTCTACAACCACGTCGACGGCATGGACGGCATCCTCGAGCTCATGCGCGGAGAACTCGTGGAGGGATACCGCGTCGAGTGGCACGGCGAGCCCTGGGACGAGTTCGTGCTCGCTGTGCTGCGCACGCAACGCCGGATGTACGCAGACCACCCGCAGCTCGTTCCGCTGCTCGTGGGGAAGACGATCACGCACCCGGCGGTGATCGCCGCATACGACGATCTCGCATCCGTGCTCGTCGACGGAGGCTTCCCCGACGATGAGGTGCTCTCGGTGATCGCCGTCATCGACGCCTTCGCGATCGGCTTCGGTCTCGATCTCGCCTCTCCCGACGAGGTCTGGCAGCCCGAAGGCGGCACGCGCACTCTGGGGCGTCTCATCGACGGTGCGGAGCGCGGGAGTGCGCGGTCGGATCGTACATTCGAGCTCGGGGTCGGCCTGCTCCTCGACTCGCTGCGCGCGCGCCTCGTCGGCAGTCCGCCCGTGACCGGTCAGGCGTCTTCCCGGTTCTGACGTAGCATGCACTCTGCCGCATCCGTCGATACCGAGGAGGACCCATGACGACCTGGAACCCTGACGAGCTCAGCCGCATCGCCGAGCCGGAGATGTTCGATCTCTCCGCGCAGCTCGAGGACGGCACCATGCCGAAGACCGTGGGGATCTGGGCGGTCGCGGTCGACGGTCGTCTGTTCGTCCGCTCCTACACGGGACTTGCGGGCAAGTGGTACGCCCCGGCCCTGGCCAGCCTGCGCGGACGTGTCTCCGCGGGTGGCGTCACGAAGGATGTCCGCTTCGAGAGGGTCGGCGATGAGGCGATCAACGCCGCGATCGATGCCGAGTACCTCCGCAAGTACACGCCGAGCCCATACGCTCCCGAGATGGGTCAGGAGCCGGTGCGTTCGAACACGCTCGAGGTCATCCCGCTCGACTGACCGTGTCGCGATGCGTCGCGTCGACCGGGGAGATTGGCCCTCTCGATGACCCGCCCCAGACGGTGTCGTCGAGAGGGCTCACCGCCCTTCCCGGACGGTAGGGGAGGCGGCGAAGATATCGCTGCGCTCACGGCTGATTCCCCAGTCCTCAGCCTCGTAGCCCCCGCTACGAAGAGCAGAATATCGCTTAATCCGCTTGTCCGCCATTTGGGGGACAAAGAAATTTACGAATGTTGCTCGTGAGGGACTCCCTGTTGTCTTCCTGACGGCCTTCTCTAGGGTGGACTCATGGACAGACTGCTCGTGCTCACCGCTCAGGTCGCCATCGCCCACGGCCATCGCATCGAGGTGACGGAGCAGACCGATCCGCTCACCGACGAACCGGTCGTCCTCGCCATCGTCGACCTCGACACGGGCATCCGCTATCGACGCGCAGAAGACCCGAGTGGCGACTTCTCCCGCTGGATCGGGCGCGTCCTGCGCTGCACCGTGACGATGGGTGGCGCCGGCGCGCACACCTCGCTGCTCGTCGACCCCATCGGGCCCGGTCCGACCGGCGCCAAGGTCGCTCTCCGTGAAGCCGACGCAGCCGCCGACGCCGCGAAGGCCGAGGCGGACCGCTGGGGTGGAGCCGACCGTCCTCCCGTGGAGGAGCCCGAGCGATTCTGGTGAGTCGGGGCGGCCGTCCTCAGCGGAAGTCCCTGGACCGATGCGTGAGACCGGTGCGAAGATCCTCGAACCCATCGGCGAGCACGTTGACCACGCCCTCCGCAGATCGCTCCAGGATGCCGCGGATGATGAGTGCCGGTGAATCGCGGGCGACCCGGCGGTAGCGGTTCCAGACCCCGGCTGAGCAGACGACGTTCACCAGGCCGCTTTCGTCCTCGAGGTTCACGAAGGTGATCCCGGCGGCCGTCGCGGGTCGCTGACGGTGGGTGACCAGACCGGCGACCTCGATGCGTCGACCGACCTCGTGTCCCTGCAGGTCGATCGCCGTCAGAACCCCGCGCGCGCGCAACTCGTCGCGGAAGTGCGCCATCGGATGATCGTCGGTCGACACGCCGGTCGCCCACAGGTCGGCGGAGAGACGCTCGTAGCTGGTCTGATCGGCGAACAGGGGCGGTTGCACCGCGACCGTCGTCCCCGGGAGGAACCGGGAACGGTCGTCCGCCGCGGCGCCGGCCATCCAGATGGCCTCTCGGCGTTCCAGGCCCAGACAGTCGAAGGCGCCGGCGGTGGCGAGGGCCTCCAGCTGCGCGGCGGTGGCATCCGTTCGTCGCACCAGGTCGTTCAAGTCACGGTACCGGCCGTTCGCGTCGCGTTCGGCGACGATCCTCTCCGCCATCGGCACACCGATCCCACGGATGCCGCCGAGCCCCAGTCGCACCGCGAACTCCCCGTCCCTGCGGTGCGCGGCCGACTCATCCGGTGCCGCGCGGTCGAAGCGGAGGACAGGTGGTTGAGGGTCGGTGAGGCACTCGTCCCGGCCGGTGGGCCCGTTCCCCGAGGCGCCGGCGAGTGGTTCCAGGGTCTCTGTCGCACCGGAGACATGCAGATCGGGGCGGTGGACCTCGACCCCGTGCCGTCGCGCATCGGCAGTGAGGGTCGCTGCGGAGTAGAAGCCCATGGGCTGCGAGCGCAGGAGGCCGGCGAGGAACGCGGCGGGGTAGTGCAGCTTCAGCCAGGAGCTGGCGTAGACGAGAAGGGCGAATGACAGGGAGTGCGACTCGGCGAAGCCGAAGTTGGAGAACGCCTGGATCTGCGCGTAGATGCGATCGGCCGCCTCATCGACGAGTCCGCGCCGCGCCATCCCCGCGTACAGCTTGTCCCTGACCTTCTCGATCTTCTCCAGGCCGCGCTTGGAGCCCATGGCCCGGCGCAGCAGGTCCGCCTCATCGGCCGTGCAGTCGCCGATCGCCGTCGCCATCTGGATGAGCTGTTCCTGGAAGATCGGGATGCCCAGCGTGCGTTTCAGGATGTCCTCCAGATCGCTGTGCGGATACGGGATCACGAACTCCACCGGCTCTTCGCCGCGCAGGGCGCGCTCCCGGTTCTCCTCATCGATGCGGTCCTTCGCCATCTTGCGCCGCACGAAAGGATGCACAGCGCCACCCTGGATGGGTCCGGGGCGGATGAGCGCGATCTGGATGGCGAGATCGTAGAAGCTCCGCGGCTGCAGACGGGGGAGCAGCCCGATCTGCGCGCGGGATTCCACCTGGAAGACTCCGATCGAATCCGCACGGCAGAGCATGTCGTAGACCCCCGCCTCCTCCTTGGGGATGCTCTCGAGCGTCCACTCTTCGCCTGTGGTCTCCCGGATCAGGTCGAAGCAGTGCTGGAGGGCGGCGAGCATCCCGAGACCCAGCAGATCGAACTTCACCAGTCCCATGAAGGCGGAGTCGTCCTTGTCCCACTGGATGACCGTGCGGTTCTCCATGCGGGCGTGCTCCACGGGAACGACCTCGCCGACCGGGCGTGCAGTGAGCACCATGCCACCGGAATGGATGCCGAGATGCCGAGGAGCCTTCAGCAGCTCTCCCGCGTAGGCGAGCACGTTCTCGGGGATGTCGTGTCCTTCGACGGGCTCCAGACCCACGCCCCAGCCGTCGACCTGGCGGGACCATGCGTCCTGTTGGCCGGGGGAATGGCCGAGCGCTCTGGCCATATCCCGCACCGCGTTCTTCGGGCGGTACTGGATGACGTTCGCCACCTGGGCCGCCCGCTCCCTGCCGTACTCCCGATACACCCACTGGATGATCTCCTCGCGGCGGTCGGAGTCGAAGTCCACATCGATGTCGGGCTCTTCCGTGCGGGTCGTCGCGAGGAACCTCTCGAAGGGGAGACGGTAGAGGATCGGATCGACGGCGGTGATCCCCAGCAGGTAGCAGACCGCGCTCGCCGCGGCCGACCCCCGACCCTGGCAGAGGATGCCGAGCCGTCGTGCCTCCGTGACGATCCCGTGCACGATCAGGAAGTACCCGGGGAAGTCCTTCTCCTCGATCACGTCGAGCTCGCGCGCGATCCGGTGCCGGCCGTCGTCGTCCAGTCGCGGGTACTTCGTAGGCACCGCCTCCCAGACCAGATGGCGCAGCCAGCTCATGGGCGTGTGCCCCTCCGGCACCTTCTGCTGCGGCAGCGCCGGTCGTGCGAGGCGCAGGGGGAAGGCGGATGCCGCGGCCAGCTCGAGCCCGTACGAGATCGCTCCGGGGTGGCGCCGGAAGCGCGCCGACATCTCGGCCCCGCTGCGCAGGTGTGCACCGTCGTGAGAGGGCAGCCACCCGTCGAGCTCGTCCATGCTGCGCACCGCGCGCACCGCGGCCACGGCCTCGGCGAGGGGCGCCTGCGCCGGCGTGGCGTAGTGCACGTTGTTGGTCGCGACCACCGGCAGCCGCATCCGACGGGCCAGTTCGGCGAGGGCGTCGTTGCGACGGGTGTCGAGGGGGTCTCCGTGGTCGAAGAGCTCGACGGCGACGTGCTCGCTCCCGAACAGGTCGACGAGCGACCGCAGCGGATGGGCGGCGTCTCCGGCCTCGAGACCGCGGCGCACGGCGCCTTTGCGGCATCCGGTCAAGATCGTCCAGTGCCCGCCCGCACGTGCGGCGAGATCGTCGAGGTCGTAGACCGGGCGCCCCTTCTCACCGCCGCGCAGCTGCGCCGCGGTGATCGCCCCCGAGAGCCGGTGATAGCCCTCCGTGCCCCGGGCGAGGACCAGCAGATGCTCGCCGGCGGGATCGGCGTGACCCCGTTGTGGTGCGGGCAGGTCCAAGGAGAGCTCCGCTCCGAACACCGTCTGCAGGGGGCTCTCCATGAGGCCGGCCACCTCGGCGAAGCGTGCGGCGCCGTAGAAGCCGTCGTGGTCGGTGAGGGCCAGAGCGGTCAGCCCGAGGCGGTCGGCCTCGGCGAGGAGTTCTTCCGGGGAGGAGGCGCCGTCGAGGAACGAGTACGACGAATGGGCGTGCAGTTCGGCATAGGGGATCGGGTCTTCGGGTCGGGGCGCGGCGACGGGGGGCGTGCGCGTGCGGCGACGGCTCACCGGTCCGGGGTCCGTCCGCTGCCCTCGAGGCTCGGAGCCGGGAGGAGGCGGGGGTGACTCTTCGCCGCTGAGGGTGCGCTCCAGCTCGTTCCAGGACAAGGGGGGATTGTGCCACCCCATCAGCGATACCTCCCCTCGACCCACCAGCGCTCGCCGGCGTGGAAGACCAGCCACGCGCGGTCGTGGTCGTCGACGATCTGGAGCCGGTGCCCTCGCTTCCCTCCGCCCGAGGTCCAGCGTCGTTCGTGCACCGGCCAGGGGCCGGCCCATGCCTGCACGGTCGCTCCCTCGATGCGGGCGGGGTCGTTCGAGAGCGCCCCGCGTTCGTCGACGCCGATGGTGCTCTCATCCGCGGCGAGCACCGCGATGGGGCGCGGGGGGAGGAAGACCTCGGCGGGCAGCGGATCGGGAAGGCTTCCCGGCCAGGGGGAGCCGGGGTCGCGCGGAGGGACCGTGCGCTCTCCCCAGGGCGTGAGCACCTGCCGGTCGGCGAGCCAGCGCCCGCCCGCGACGGCGGCGGTGACCACGCCCTGATGGCCCAGCATGGTCTGCACGCGCGAGACCGCGTGGTGCAGGCGCTCATCGGTGCCGGAGCCGAAGAGACCGGGCTGGTGATGCGCGGCGTCATCGACGGCGGCGGGGATGATGCGCACCGCCATGATGCCGCCGAAAGCCCGCGCCTCGTCGACCGGTTCCTTGGCGGACTGCGCGGCCAGAGCCTCCAGCTGCCACCGCACCCGGTCGACCAGGTCGGAGGCGTCGAAGCAGGTCGGATGCAGCCAGGAGCGGGAGTAGACGGCCCCGTTGTCGTCGGTCAGCTCGATTCGCACCTCGGTGCAGACGAGTGAGACGTCGCCGAGAGCGAGCATCACCGCATCAGCCGTCTGGCGCACCGCGAAGGCCACCTGATCCGTTCCGCCCAGCGGGGAGTCGAACTCGATCCGCCGCGCCAGCTCCGGGTCGGGTGGGCGCGGCGTCAGCGGCCGGGAGTCGGCACCGGCCGCGAGCGCGTGCAGGCGCGCGCCGTGCTCGCCGAAGCGATCGCGCACGTCGAGAGGGGCGAGGGCGGTGAACTCGCCGAGGGTGCGCACTCCGAGGCGGACGAGCAGACCGGTGATCTGTTCGTCGCGCAGCACCTGCACGGGGTAGGGCGCCAAGAACTCCCGGGAGCCCCCCGGTGGCACCACCGTGCACGCGGCGGAACCGCGCGCGGCGATCTCCGCCGTGAAGGGACCATCGGCGACCCCCGCACGTACCTCGGGGAAGCCGGCCTCCGTCAGGACGGCGGTGAGTGCCTCTGCGGCCTCCGCCTCTCCTCCGTGGTAGCGGGAGATGCCCCGGGCGCGGAGGATCGCGAGCCCCGGTCGCAGCAGCGTGACCCCAGGGGCGTGTCTCTCGATCAGATGCAGCACAGGCAGGAAGGCGCGCTCGTCCCTCTCGGGGTCATGGGGGAGCACCCGCAGTGACGAGAGATGCCCCTGCGCGACCCGGCGACGCTGGCCGGTGCGCACGCCGTGTTCCCGGGCGGAGGCGGTGCACGCGACGATCGTGTTCGCCTGCACCAGGGCTGCGGGGGGATGCGGGGGCGCGCTGCTGAGGACGGCCCGCATCGGCCAATCGGGGAACCACAGCACGAGGACGCGAAGCGGGCTGTTCATCCGGCCTCCGCCCAGTGCAGGAGCTCCAGCGATACGGGCTCGACGGGCACGGGAGACTCGTGGGAAGGGGCGGAGAGCGGGGCGAGGTCGACGGCAGCGGGCGCGATGGCGATGGGCTCGACGGCGGTGGGCTCGACGGCACCGTGTCCGCCCGGCAGCTGCACGCGCACGCTCGACGGGCGAGGGCTGTGCCGTGTCCGAGCCGTCACCGTGACCGTGCAGTCGGAGAGCAGTCCCCAGCCGGCACCGAGGCCGTGCCAGTGCGGGTCGTGCAGGCGAATCGTCCCCTCGGTCTGCGGCCAGCGCTCGACGCCGGGAGATTCGGTGACCAGGAGTGTGCATCCGCGATCGCGCAGGCGCGCGCTCAGCCGGGAGACGTCGGCGTCGCGAGCCCGTGAGCCGGGAGTCACGACGATCAGGGGAACGACTTCGGCCAGGGCGGAGGTCGCCGCCAGCCAACGATCGCCGGGTGCGGGCACCAGGATCAGCCGGGTGAGGTCGATGCCGAATGCGGCGGCCGCTTCGACGCCGAGGGTCGGCATGCCGACCACGGCGCACCAGAGTCCCTTCTGCGACGCCGCGCTGAGGAGCGCGAGCACGAGGCTCGGTGACGGGGAGACGGTGTAGGAGGTGCCGGTCTGCAACCCTTCCTCCGGAAGGAGGGCGGCGAGGGCGGGGTCGAGGGGGAGCAGCGCGTGCTCGCTGCGTCGCCGCTGCATCCGGCTGATCTCGCGGCGCAGTCGCAGCACTTCTCCCGCGCGGGAATCGCCCGCCGGGGAGAGCGGGGCGATGGCATCGAGCCCGATCACCTGCATCCTTTCTCGAAGATATATTCTAATATACCAAGGGGTCCGACTGACGATAGTTCGTACATCGGACATTGGCCAGGGGTTGTCCACAGGGGGTCGGGGCAGCGGTCGGCGATCTCCTACTCTGCGGGGATGGATATCCGATTCGCCCTCGTCGTCCTCGTGCACGTTCTCCTGCTGGGCGTCGGGACCTGGCTCATCGCGATCGACGTCCGCACGCACCGGCTCCCGAACCGCATCGTGCTGCCGACGCTCGCCTCCCTGATCGGACTCGGCGCGATCGATGCCCTGTGCACGGGGGAGAGCGGGCCGTTCCTCCGTGCCCTCCTCGGCATGCTGCTGCTCGGCGGCTTCTACGCGGTGCTGCGGGTCATCAGCCGTGCGGGGATGGGTGGGGGAGACGTGAAGCTCGCCGCCGTCATCGGCCTGGTGTTGGGATGGCACGGCTGGCAGGCGCTGGCGGTCGGCGCGGCAGCGGCCTTCGTGCTGGGGGCGCTCTACGCGCTCATGCTCATCCTGCTGCGAAGAGCGGACGGTTCCACGCGCATCGCCTTCGGGCCGTGGATGATCGCCGGCGCCCTTCTCGGCGTCGTCCTCGGATGACGCCGCCCTCGGAGGAATCCGCATGCCTCGCCCGGATACCGCACCGACGGCGCTACCCTGAGCACATGGCACTCGCACGGCTTCACGGCGGCCCGCTCGACGGGCAGATCATCCCTCTCGGCGACGCGGACGACAAGCTGATCGTCCCCTACAGCGAGACGCAGGTGGTGTACAACCGCCGAGGCGGACCGCAGAACACCGGCCCCAACGATGGGCCCACCGAGATCGACTACTGGTTCGAAGAGTCTCTCGAGGACCTCACGCTCGACGATGACTGAACCGTCCCGTACGGTCGAGGTCGAGCGCAAGTACGACGTCGATCTCGAGACGCCGCTGCCGCACTGGGACGCGATCCCCGGAGTCGACACCGTCACCTCCGGCGAGGAGCGCATCCTGGATGCCCGGTACTTCGACACCGCCGACGGTGCTCTCTCGCAGAGCGGCGTGGCGCTGCGTCGTCGTACCGGCGGGCCCGATGAGGGCTGGCATGTGAAGGGTCCGCGGCAGGGTGACGGGCGACTCGAGATCGGCTGGCCGCTGGGCGAGGGCGATGAGCTTCCTCCCGCCGTCGCAGAGACCGTCTCGGAGTGGACGAGCGCACCCCTCACCCCGCTCGCACGCATCGAGAACGACCGCACCGCCTATCTGCTCACGGGCCCCGGCGGGGTCGTCGCCGAGTTCGTCGACGACCGGGTGCGCGCCACCGACCTGCGTCAGAACGTGCTGCGCGAATGGCGGGAATGGGAGATGGAGCTCGGGCCCGCGGCGCCGTCCGATGACGCGGGGCGTGCCCTGTTCTTCGACGCCGTTGAGCAGGCCGTCCGCGCAGCCGGAGGCCGCGAATCGGCATCCGGTTCCAAGCTTGCGCGGGCGCTCGGCTTCTAGGGCAGGCCGCGGTCGCGCGCAACCCCTTCCCCCGAGACGGTGCGCAGTGCTTGAGTGACACCATGAGCCGACCGCCTGTGCTTCGATCGCTGCAGACGATCGTCCCCGACACCGTTCTCGTCCAGGAGCAGGTGCGTGATGTCTTCGCGCAGCAGCCCGACCTCGGGAGGCTGGCGCAGCGCATCGTCACGACGTCCTTCAACGTCTCAGGGATCGACGCCAGGCACACGGTGATCGATGAGCTGTCGCTCGCATCCGACACGACCGATCCCGTCTTCTTCGACCGGCGAACCGGGAGGCTGCTTGCCCCCGGCACCAAAGTACGCAACGACCTCTACACGCGTGAGGCCACGCGGCTGTTCGTCGAGGCTGCGAGGCGAGCGATCGGTTCCGACCCCGATCTCGGGCCCGCCGATGTGACGCATGTCATCACGGTCTCCTGCACCGGATTCCATGCCCCCGGCCCGGAGTACGAGATCGTCCGCGCCCTCGGGCTGTCCGATGCGGTGCAGCGTTTCCACCTCGGCTTCATGGGCTGCTATGCGTCCATGCCGGCGCTCCGCGCAGCGAGTCAGTTCTGCGCGGCGGACGAGAACGCGGTCGTCCTGGTCGTGAGCGTGGAGCTGTGCACGCTGCATCTGCGCTCCTCGGAGGACCCCGACACGATCGTCGCCTCGTCCCTGTTCGCCGATGGTGCGGCTGCCGGAATCGTCACGGCCCGCGACCTTCCCTCTCCTTCGACCGGGCTGCGCCTTGACCGCTTCCACACCGCGATAGCGCCGGAGGGCGAGAAGGACATGGCCTGGACGATCGGCGACACCGGATTCGAGATGATCCTCTCCACCGCGGTTCCGCAGATCATCGGCGAGACGATCATCGGCGCCCTCCGTCCGCTCTATGCCGCGGAAGAGAGTCTCGGCGAGGCCTTCGAGGCCGGCAGCGTGGGGGAGGTGGTCGAGCACTGGGCGATCCACCCCGGTGGGCGCAGCATCCTCGACAAGGTGCAGGAGCGGTTGCACCTCAGTGACGCGCAGCTGCACCCGGCCAGGGAGGTGCTGCGGCAGAACGGAAACATGTCCAGCGCGACCGTGCTGTTCGTCCTCAAACACATCCTGGAGGAGGAGGGGGCGAGGGCAGGGGACCGGGTCTCTGCGATGGCGTTCGGCCCGGGGCTCACCGCCGAGAGCGCGCTGATGACCGTCGTCGCCTCGACCGAGTCATGAGGCGGTCCCTCGCCACGCGGGACGTCGGCGCCCGCGAGCTGATGGACGATCCGCACGCCGATGCGCGCAAGCTGGCCCGGACCTACGGGCGGTTCGGGTTCGTGAACGCTCTGGTCTCCCGCCCGGGAACCTTCTACCGTCGTGACATCCGGCCTCGGGCTCTGCGCCGGTCGTTGCGGATCCTCGACGTGGGGGCGGGCGGGGGCGACCTCTGCCGTCTGCTCGCCCGGCGATTGCGTCATGAGGGGCTCGACGCCGAGATCACCGCTCTCGACGTCGACGAGCGGGCGATCCGCTGGGCATCGGCGCACGATCGCGGCGCCGGCATCCGGTATCGCCGCGCCCTCACGACCGAGCTGGTGGCGGCGGGCGAGACCTACGACGTGGTGCTGTCGAACCACGTGCTGCACCATCTCGACGACGCCGAACTCCGGACCGTGCTCAGCGACTCCGTGCAGCTCGCGGCTCCGGACGGCTTGGTATCCCATCACGACATCGCCCGCAGCCGCACGGCTCATGCGCTGTTCGCCGCGGCGACGTGGCCGGTCTCCGGAACTCTGCTCGCGGACTCGTTCATCCGCGAGGACGGCCTCATCAGCATCCGCCGTTCGTACACGGTCTCCGAGCTCGCAGCGATCGCCCCGAGTGGCTGGATCGTCAGCGGGGGTGTGCCCGCTCGTCTGGAACTGCGGTGGGAGGGAGACCGTGCCCGACCATGACGTCCTGATCGTGGGAGCGGGGCCCGTCGGGCTGCTGCTGGCGTGTCTGCTGGTGCAGGAGGGGAGGCATGTCGCTGTGTGCGAGCGCCGTACGGATGCGGATGAGCGGACCAGGGCGATCGGGATCCACCGTCCGGGGCTGGAGGCTCTGGATACCGCGGGCATCGGTGACGCGGTGCGGGCGGAGGCGCTGCGCCTCGACGGCGGCGAGGTGCGCAGTCGCCGCCGGACTCTGGCGACTCTGACGTTCGGGCAGGATCACCCGATCCTCATCCTCCCGCAGCCGCGGACCGGCGCACTGTTGCGCGCACGCCTGCAGTCGCTCTCCCCCGAGTCGCTGCTTCTCGGACACGACGTGCGGGGCGTACGGCAGAACGCGGATGCCGTGCAGATCGCATGCGTTTCCCCCGACGGACCGCACGAGCTGTCGGCTTCCGTGGTGGTCGTCGCGGACGGCGTGCGCAGCCGACTCCGTGACCGGATCGACGCCGGGTGGCGCCGCCGCCTCGGACGGGCCTCCTATGCGATGGTCGACCTCGCCGATGCGACACCCGACGCGCGCGCCGTGCTGCACTGCGAACCGGAGGGACTCGTCGAGTCGTTCCCACTTCCCGGTGGACAGCGCCGGTGGGTGGTGCGGGAAGCGGAGGGTGGAGGTCTGCGCAGTATCGAGGAATTCTGCGCGACCATCGAGACGCGCACGGGAATCGCCGTCGCCCCCGCGGCGGACGCGATGCCGACGTCATTCGTCGCCGCGCAGCACGCGGCGAAGCGACTGCAGCGCGGGCGGCTGGTGCTCCTCGGCGATGCCGCGCACGAGATCAGTCCGATCGGCGGGCAGGGGATGAACCTCGGGTGGATGGATGCCGTTCGTCTCGCCACCGCCCTCGTCAGGACGCTGCCGAGTCGGACGCCCGACCTGTCGGGGTACGAGCGGCACGCGCGCAGATCGGCCTCCCGGGCGCAGCGCCGCTCGGCGTTCTACATGTCGATGGGCGCTCCCGCTCCCCGGACGGTCGTGCGTGGACGGGAGGTGCTGATGCAGGGGCTCGGATCGGCACCACTGCGCGGATGGACGACCGGCCTCCTCACGATGCGCGGCCTCTGACGGCTCCGGAGACGCACGAAGGCCCGATCCGCTGTCGGCGGACCGGGCCTTCGTGAGGAGTCTCGATCAGAAGTTGATCATGTGACCGGCGAGGCCGTGGAAGCCCTCCTGCAGCGCCTCCGACAGCGTCGGGTGGGTGTGCACGTTGCGGGCCAGCTCGAGAGCCGTCAGGTCCCACTTCTGGGCCAGCGTCAGCTCGGGGAGGAGCTCGGAGACGTCGGGGCCGATCATGTGGGCGCCGATGAGCTCGAGGTGCTCGGCATCGGCGATCAGCTTGACGAAGCCGACCGGCTCGCCCAGGCCGTGTGCCTTGCCGTTCGCCATGAACGGGAAGGTCGCGACCTTGATCTCGCGCCCCTCATCCTTGGCCTGCTGCTCCGTGAGACCGAACGACGCGACCTGCGGGGAGCAGAACGTCGCGCGCGGCATCATGCGGTAGTCGCCGAGCGTCTGGGTCTCGGCTCCGCCGATGGTCTCGGCGGCGACGACGCCCTGCGCCTCCGCCACGTGGGCGAGCTGCAGCTTGGCCGTCACATCGCCGATCGCGTAGATGCCGTCGACGTTGGTGCGCATGTGGTCATCGATGTCGATCGCGCCGCGCTCGGTCAGCTTCACGCCGGTGTTCTCGAGCCCGAAGCCCTCGACGTTCGGGGCGAAGCCGACCGACATGAGGACCTTGCCGGCTTCGATCGAGCTCTGCTGGCCGTCCTTGCCGGTGTAGGTGACGGTGACCGAGGAGCCGTTGTCGACGACCGACTCGACCTTGGTCGAGGTGAGGATGTCGACGCCGTAGTTCTTGTACTGCTTCGTGATCTCCTTCGACACGTCGGCGTCCTCGTTGGGGAGCGCACGGTCGAGGAACTCGATGATCGTGACCTTGACGCCGTAGTTCGTCAGGACGTACGCGAACTCCATGCCGATGGCGCCGGCGCCGACGATGACGATCGACTCGGGCAGCTCACGGGTCATGATCTGCTCTTCGTAGGTCACCACGTTCTCGCTGAGCGTGACGCCCGGGAGCAGGCGGACCTTGGAGCCGGTGGCGATGATGACGTTGTCGAAGGTGACCTCTTCGGTCGTGCCGTCGGCCTTGGCGACCGAGATCGCCTTGGGGCCGGTGAAGGTGCCGCGACCGTTGTACTCGGTCACCTTGTTCTTCTTCATGAGGAAGTGGATGCCCTTGACGCGGCCTTCGGCCACCTCGCGGCTGCGATCGAAGGCCTTGCCGAAGTCGATCGTGAACTCACCGGAGATTCCGAAGAAATCAGCCTTGTGATTCAGGGTGTGGGCGAGTTCCGCGTTCTTCAGGAGTGCCTTGGAGGGGATGCAGCCGACGTTGAGGCAGACACCGCCCCAGTACTTCTCCTCGATGATCGCGGTGGAGAGACCGAGCTGCGCGCTGCGAACCGCAGCGACGTATCCGCCAGGACCTGCACCAAGGATGACGACGTCGTAGTGTGGCATGCCTTAAGCCTATCGCTCGGAGGAGGGGTCGGAATCGGTCCGGGGGCCTCCGCCGCGGCGGCTCATGACGATCCAGACGACCACGCCGGCGACGACGAGCACGGCGACGATCACGACCACCCAGATCCAGGCGGACCCGTCGGCAGAATCGCCGGATTCCGTCACGGTCGTGGCCGTGGGGGCGGGGGCTGCCGTCTGCTCGGCCGTCGGCGGCGTCGTGGTCGGCGCGGCGCTGGGTTCGGTCGTCGCGGCGCTTTCGTCGCCGACGGTGACGGTGAAGGAGTACTCGCCCGACGTGGGGTGCCCGTCGCTGGAGACGACCTTCCAGATCACGTGGTAGGCGCCGGCCGGCCCCGAGCCCGTCAAGGGCTGCGTGACGATCGCGCCGTCGACGGTCGCCGGACCATCGGTGATGGAGGCGCCGGACGGATCGGTCACGACGACCTCGGTGGCGCCTTCGCCGCCGATCAGCTTCGCGTTGAAGGTGAGCGTCAACGCGGCGGGAACGACCTCGACCGACTCGTCTGCCGCCGGCGACGACGACACGAGTGCGTCGTGCGCAGAGGCGGAGAGAGGGGAGAGGAGCACGAGAAAGGCGGCGAGCAGGGTCGCGGCGAGGGCGATCGGGGCGGCCGAGCGGCTCAGAGCTTTGGTCTTCACGAGTACAGCCTATGAATCCTCGGTATGGGGCGGCTGAGTGTGGAAGCGGCCTCCCGCGACCGGCCCGGCATCCGTTAGTCTGGACAACCAGGAGGGCACAGTGACTGACAGCGACAGCCGACCGGCCGGAGAAGCCGCGATCCACCGTTCCGGTGAGCAGAGACACGACGTTACGCAGACGTTCGGGCACGATTCCGATCTGTCGTTCGTGCCGTTCGGAGTGGAACTCACCGACGTCGAGCAGTCGGCGATCGCCGCGCTGCCTGCGGGATCGGCGCTTCTGCTGGTCCGCTCCGGCGCTCTCGCCGGAGCCCGGTACCTCCTCGACACCGACGTGACGACCGTCGGCCGTCACCCCGAGGCCGACATCTTCTTCGACGACGTGACGGTCTCGCGCCGGCATGCGGAGATCACGCGCACGGGGTCCACGTTCGAGATCATCGACCAGCGTTCGCTCAACGGGACCTACGTCAATGGCGAGCGTGTCGATCGCAGCACCCTGGTGGACGGTTCCGAACTCCGCGTCGGCAAGTTCCGTCTGAACTTCTTCGCTTCTCCGCACGACCGCCCGGCGGCGAACGCCTGATGGCGGCCTCTCCTGCCCGCGAACGCTCTGCGTCCGCGGGTCTGTTGAGTATCGGTCAGGTGCTCGCAAGGCTCACCCCGGAGTTCCCCGACCTGACCTCCAGCAAGCTGCGCTTCCTCGAGGTGCAGGGCATCGTCACCCCCTCTCGCACCGACTCCGGCTATCGCAAGTTCTCGGCGTCCGACATCGAGCGCCTCCGGCTCGGACTCACGCTGCAGCGTGATCACTACCTTCCTCTGAGCGTCATCCGCGAACAGCTCGACGACGTCGACGCCGGGGGAGACGCGACTGCTCTCGTGCCCCCGCCGTCGATCACCCCGGCGCCCCGCCGGTACCGCCGCGACGAGCTCCTCGCCGCGGCCGGAGCAGGCCCGCAGCTCCTCAACGACGCCATCAGCACCGGCGTCATCACCGCTCAGGAGAGCTACCCCGAGGCGACGGTGACGCTGCTTCGCGGTCTCGTCGGCCTGGACCGCCACGGCATCGAGCCGCGGCACCTTCGTTCGCTGCGTCAGGGCGCCGAGCGCGAGGTCGCCCTCATCGAATCCGCCATGTCCGCGCTGCTCCGCCGGACCGATGCGGCCTCCCGAGCGAAAGCCAGCGAGCTCGCTCCCGAGCTCGCCACGCGCATCGACGAAGTGCGCTCGCTCTTCGTCAAGGATGCGCTCTCGCGCGTGCTTTCGTAACGAACTGATTGCGACACACCTTCGCCGCGGCACGGATGTGATTGCCGGTGCCCAGGCACTGCTCTACCGTGGAAGATAACCGTTCCAGGGAGGATTTCAGATGAATGCGGATGAGCTCACAGGCGACCCGCGGTTCGTACCCGAACTCCTCTTCACCGACGGCCTTCCGGCCATGGATGACGAGGTCGGCTACCGTGGTGCGGTCGCTGCTCGTGCCGCCGGCATCACCTATCGTCAGTTGGACTACTGGGCTCGCACCGAGCTGGTGGAGCCCACCGTCCGAGGCGCGAGCGGCTCGGGTTCGCAGCGTCTCTACGGCTTCCGCGACATCCTCGTCCTCAAGCTCGTGAAGAGTCTTCTCGACACCGGCATCTCGCTGCAGCAGATCCGCACCGCCGTCGAGGAACTCCGTCGCGCCGGCATCCGCGATCTCGCAGGCACCACGCTCATGAGCGACGGCGCCTCGGTCTACCTCTGCACATCGAACGACGAGGTCATCGACCTCGTCAGCCGCGGTCAGGGTGTCTTCGGAATCGCCGTCGGCAAGGTGCTCCGCGAGGTGGAGTCGACGCTCGTCGCCTTCGATGCCACCGCTCCGGACCCTGTCGACGAGCTGTCCGCGCGTCGCACCAAGCGTTCCGCCTGACGTCTCACGTCATACAGAAAACGGCCGTCCTCGAAGAGGGCGGCCGTTTCGCTGTGCGCGTCGGGAGGGTCAGCTCTGCTGACCGCTCTCGGGGACGGGGATGCGACCGGTGCGGATGATGCGGTCGAGCAACTGGTCGAAGTCGGCGGCGAGCTCCTGGGCGGAGTCTCCGGGCCAGATGTGCAGCGGCTTGGCGGCACCCTGAGCCTGCTGCAGAGACGTGCGCTCGGGCAGCTGAGGGGAGAGCACGAGCGGCCCGAACATGTCGCGCAGCTCCTTGATGCGGAACTGGTGCTCGATGGACTGGGGGCGCACGCGGTTCACCACGATGCCGAGCGGCTGGAGTCGGGGCGAGAGTCCGCGCCGGATCTCCTCGATCGCGCGGAGGGCGCGGTCGGCTGCGGCGACGGAGAAGAGGCCGGGTTCGGTGACGACCATGACACGGTCGCTCGCAGCCCACGCCGTGCGGGTCAGCGCGTTCAGGGACGGCGCGCAGTCGACGAGCACGAGGTCGTAGTCGGCTTCGACGGAGGCGAGGGCCTCTTCGAGCTTCCACACGTCGCGCACACTCGGGTGCGGGCCGTCGAAGTTGATCGCGGAGGGGCTGCCGATGAGCACGTCGATCGTGCCCGGGTGCACCTTCGCCCAGCCGCTGGAGGTGATCGCCTGGCGGACGACCTTCTCCTTCGGGTTCGCCAGGACGTCGGCGATGTTGAGTCGTCCGGCCACCTGGATGTCCATCCCGGTGGAGACGTCGGACTGCGGGTCGAGGTCGACGACGAGAGTCCGGACGCCTCGGGCGAAAGCCGCTGAGGCCAGCCCGAGTGTCACGGTCGTCTTGCCGACGCCTCCCTTGAGAGAGCTGACGCTGAGTACGTGCACGGAGACCACGTTACCTTCCCCTAGGCTGGGGGAACACTCAGCCCCGCCCCATGCGCATCGAAAACGCTGCGCATCGAGCTCCCAGAGGTGTGCATGTTCCAGAAGATCCTTGTGGCGAACCGCGGCGAGATCGCGATCCGTGCCTTCCGTGCGGCTGTCGAAGTGGGAGCGCGCACCGTCGCGGTGTTCCCGCATGAGGACCGCGGCTCCGTCCATCGGCTCAAGGCCGATGAAGCCTACGAGATCGGTGAGCGCGGGCATCCGGTGCGCGCGTACCTGAATGTCGACGAGATCATCCGCGTCGCACTCGAGTCGGGGGCGGACGCGATCTACCCCGGATACGGCTTCCTCTCCGAGAACCCGGAGCTCGCCGAGAAGGCGGCGGCGAACGGCATCGTGTTCATCGGCCCGCCATCGAACGTGCTCGAGATGGCCGGCAACAAGGTCGAGGCGAAACGCCATGCGATCGAAGCCGGTGTCCCGGTCCTCCGCTCCACCGAGGCATCCGATGACGTCGAGGCGCTGGTCGCCCAGGCGGAGGAGATCGGATTCCCGTTGTTCGCCAAGGCCGTGGCCGGTGGCGGAGGCCGCGGGATGCGTCGTGTCGAGACGGCCGGGGACCTCGCTCCCGCTCTGGCCGAAGCGATGCGAGAGGCCGAGAGCGCCTTCGGTGACGCCAGGATGTTCCTCGAGCAGGCGGTCGTGCGCCCGCGCCACATCGAGGTGCAGATCCTCGCCGACAAGACCGGCGAGACCGTGCACCTGTTCGAACGTGACTGCTCGGTGCAGCGGCGCCATCAGAAGGTCGTCGAGATCGCACCGGCGCCGAACCTCGACGACAGCGTGCGCACCGCTCTGCACGGGTACGCCGTCGCCTTCGCCCGCTCCATCGGGTACGAGAACGCCGGGACGGTCGAGTTCCTGCTCGAGACCGCGGGGGAGCGCACCGGCGAGGTCGTCTTCATCGAGATGAATCCGCGCATCCAGGTCGAGCACACGGTCACCGAAGAGGTGACCGACGTCGACCTCGTGCAGAGCCAGATGCGCATCGCCTCGGGCCAGACCCTCGCCGAACTGGGACTGCAGCAGGAGAACCTGCATCTGCGCGGTGCCGCACTGCAGTGCCGGATCACGACGGAGGACCCGACGCAGGGCTTCCGCCCCGATACCGGCAAGATCACGACCTACCGCTCTCCCGGGGGCGCCGGGATCCGTCTCGACGGCGGCACGGTCCATCAGGGCGCACAGATCAGCCCCCACTTCGATTCCATGCTGGCGAAGCTCACGTGCCGCGGGCGTGATTTCCCGGCAGCCGTCGCCCGCGCCCGTCGTGCCCTCGCCGAGTTCCGCATCCGCGGTGTCTCGACCAACATCCCCTTCCTCCAGGCGCTCCTGGAGGACGACGCGTTCATCGCCGGCGACGTCAGCACGTCGTTCATCGACGAGCGGCCCGAGCTGCTTCGCGGTCGCGTCTCCAAGGACCGCGGCACGAAGCTCCTCAACTGGCTGGTCGACGTCACGGTGAACAAGCCCCACGGCGTGCACCCCGGTGTGGTCGACGCCGTCACCAAGCTTCCGTCGATCGATCTGACCTCGGAGCCGGTGCCGGGTTCGCGTCAGAAGCTCCTCGAGCTGGGGCCGGAGGGCTTCGCCCGCAGCCTTCGTGCGCAGACGGCGCTGGCGATCACCGATACGACGTTCCGCGACGCGCACCAGTCGCTTCTGGCGACGCGTGTGCGCACGAAGGATCTCGTCGCTGCCGCACCGTATCTCGCGCGGCTCACTCCTGGACTCCTCTCGGTCGAGGCATGGGGCGGTGCGACCTACGACGTCGCGCTGCGCTTCCTGGGCGAAGACCCGTGGGAGCGCCTCGACAAGCTCCGTGCCGCTCTGCCCAACGTGGCGATCCAGATGCTCCTTCGTGGGAGGAACACCGTCGGCTACACGCCGTACCCGACGGCGGTGACCGAGGCATTCGTCGCGGAGGCCGCCGCCAGCGGCGTCGACATCTTCCGCATCTTCGACGCACTCAACGACGTGGAGCAGATGCGTCCGGCGATCGAGGCCGTCCGCAACACCGGGACCGCGATCGCCGAGGTCGCGCTCTGCTACACCGGCGACCTGCTCGACCCCGCGGAGGACCTCTACACCCTCGACTACTACCTGGGCCTTGCGGACCAGATCGTCGAGGCCGGCGCGCACATCATCGCGATCAAGGACATGGCGGGTCTGCTGCGTCCCGCCGCCGCTGCCGCACTCGTCACGGCGCTGCGCGAGCGCTTCGATCTGCCGGTCCATCTGCACACGCATGACACCCCCGGCGGTCAGCTCGCGACGCTTCTCGCCGCCAGCGCCGCCGGCGTGGATGCGGTGGACGCCGCATCGGCGCCGCTGTCCGGAACCACGAGTCAGCCGTCCTTGTCGTCGCTGGTCGCGGCCCTCGCCCATACCGAACGCGACAGCGGCATCTCGCTCGACGCCGTCTCCGACCTCGAGCCGTACTGGGAGGCGGTGCGTCGCCAATATGCGCCCTTCGAGTCCGGGCTTCCCGGTCCCACAGGCCGTGTGTACCACCACGAGATCCCGGGCGGACAGCTGTCGAACCTCCGGCAGCAGGCCAAGGCGCTCGGCCTCGCCGACGACTTCGAGCTCATCGAGGACATGTACGCCGCGGCCGACCGTATCCTCGGCCGTGTGCCCAAGGTGACGCCGTCGTCGAAGGTCGTCGGCGATCTCGCCCTCCACCTCGCGGCGGTGAAGGCGGACCCTGCCGACTTCGAAGCCCATCCCGAGAAGTACGACGTCCCCGATTCGGTCGTGGGCTTCATGGCCGGCGAGCTCGGCGATCTTCCCGGAGGATGGCCGGAGCCGTTCCGCACCAAGGTCCTCGCCGGGCGCTCCGTGCGTACGGGTCTCACCGCGATCACCGCAGACGACGAGGCGGCTCTCGGCGGGACCAGCGCCGAACGGCGGACGCGACTCAACACGCTGCTGTTCCCTGCGCCCAGTGCGGAGTTCGCGGAGCGTCGCGAGCTGTTCGGCGACCTGTCGGTGCTCGACACGAGCGACTACCTGTACGGCCTCGTCGCCGGCCAGGAGCACCAGATCGAGATCGATCGCGGGGTGCGGCTGTACGTCGGGCTCGAAGCCATCGGCGACGCGGACGACAAGGGCATGCGCACCGTGATGACGACGCTGAACGGACAGCTCCGCCCGGTGTTCGTCCGGGACCGCTCCATCAAGGTCGATGCGATCGAGGTCGAGAAGGCCGATACCTCCGTCCCCGGTCAGGTGGCGGCTCCGTTCTCCGGCGTCGTCACTCTGAAGGCAGAGGTCGGAGCCGTCGTCCGGGCCGGCGAACCCGTCGCCTCCATCGAGGCGATGAAGATGGAGGCGGCCATCACCGCCCCCGTCGACGGCGTGGTCGAGCGCCACGCGATCGCTGAGACGCAGCAGGTGGATGCCGGAGATCTTTTGGTCGTGATCCGTCCGGCGCACTAATCTTGTGCGGGCGAGGGCCGCGCATGCGTGCGCACCCGAGGCTCGCGCAGGCTTGGAGCGACATCGTGACACCGAAGAACACCACCGACCCCGAGGAGAACTCGCTGGGGGTGCTCGACGAAGCCGCGTCTCTCGACACGGCCGGCATCGGCATCCTCGGCGGGACCGCTCAGGTCAGCGTGACCCTTCCCCGAAACGAGGAGGATGACCTCGCCGACGACGGCGTCGTCGACGGCGAGGTCATCGGCGACCTCGTGATCGATCAGGTGCCTGCCGTGGAGCAGGTCCCGAAGCCCGGGACGAAGGGGAAGACGAAGACGCTGCCGAAATCGCAGACCCGTCCTGTGACCCCATCGGCGAACGCCGCCGCATCCGCGCCGGTCTCCGGATCGGCCCCCGTCGTCGAACCGGCGGAGGAGCCGGCGGCCTCCTCGAACGTCGAGCCCACAGTCGGGTCGACCGTGGAACCTCCCGTCGTCACGGGCGTGATCGACGAGACGCCCGTCATCGACGAGGCGCCCGTCATCGATGAGGCACCCGTCATCGATGAGGCACCCGGCACGGAACGGATCGTGATCGAGGTGACCGCACTCGATCCGGTGATCCCCGTCGACGATGTCGTCGTCGATGCGGTCGTCGTCGATGCGGTCGTCATCGATGAGCCGGACTCTGAGCCGGTCACCGACGATCTGGATTCCGCCGAGGGGCGGGCTGCAGAGGAAGCCGCGGCCGCCCGGTTCCTCTCCCAGGCTCGATCCGAGATCGAGACGACTCCTCCTGCACCGGCATCCGCCGTGCGGGCGTCCGCCGAGAAGGAGACCACCACCGTGTCCACCCCAGAAGAGAGGCCCGTCGTGGCGAAACCGGCTCGCCCGGCGGCCCGCACGGACGTGACGCTCACCTCGAAGCGCCTGGACGATCTGGGCGAGTCCTCGCGCGAGTCCGCCGATCTGCTCACCGCCGACCGGTTGCTCGACCCGCACCGGATCGCGAAGCCGGAGCCCGAGGGGGCATGGAGCCACTTCCTCTACGCCGTCTCCGGTCGTCGCATCAACATCGGCGACGGCCGTCGTGCGCGGGAGCGCAAGGCCCTCTCCGCGCGGATCGCCGCACCGCTCGCGGGGGGAGCGCGCTTCGTGCCCGTACTCTCCCGCAAGGGCGGGGTGGGCAAGACCACGATCACGGCGCTGCTGGGCATGGCGTTGGCCGACGCTCGGGAAGATCGCGTGATCGCCGTCGACGCCAACCCGGATCGCGGAACACTCGCCGAGCGCATCGTGCGTCCGCATCACCGCAAGTCCGTGCGCGACCTCGTCCGCATCCACGATGACGTCAAGGGATACCACGACATCTCCGCCATCGTGGCGCGCGACGCGACACGCCTCGACGTCCTCGCCTCCGATGCCGACCCGCGCATCGCCGAGGCCTTCAGCGACAGCGACTACCGTGACGTGGCCGGCGTGGCGGCGCACTACTACTCGCTCGTCCTCACCGATACGGGAACAGGGATCGTCCACTCGGTGATGTCGGCAACTCTCGATCTCGCCGACCAGGTCGTCATCGTCTCGGGGCTGAGCGTCGACGAGGCGCGCCTCGCATCCGAGACCCTCACGTGGCTCGAGACCAACGGGTATGCCGAGCAGGCGCGCGAGGCGATCGTGGTCCTCAACCAGTCCACGCCCGGGACGCCCCTCGTGCGGCTGAACGAGTTGCAGGCGCACTTCGCCACACGTGCACGGAGTGTCGTGCGGGTCCCCTACGACCCGCAGATCGCCGGGGGTGGCACGATCGTGTTCGCCAACCTTCTGCCCGAGACCCGCATCGCCGCCCGAGAACTCGCGGCATTGCTGGTCGAGGGCCTGCGGGCCAGGGCCGCCTGATGGCCGTCCGTGAGATCCGCATCTTCGGCGACCCCGTCCTGCGTACGGTCTGCGCCCCGATCGAGGTGATCGACGACGGGGTCCGGGCACTCGTGGCCGACCTCGTCGACACCGTCGAGCTGCCGGGGCGCGCGGGAGTCGCGGCGCCGCAGATCGGCGTCGCTCTGCGCGCCTTCAGCTACAACATCGACGGCGACATCGGCTATGTGCTCAACCCGGTGCTCACCGAGGTGCGCGGTGAGCCGGAGCCGACGGGGGAGGGCTGTCTCTCAGTCCCGGGACTCTGGCACGACGCGCAGCGCCATCCCTGGGCGCGCGTCGAGGGGATCGATCTCGACGGCGACCCCGTAGTGCTCGAGGGGGACGGCCTGCTCGCTCAGGCGCTGCAGCACGAGACCGACCACCTCGACGGCAAGCTCTTCCTGACCCGGCTCGACCCGGAGACCCGCAAGGTCGCCATGCGCGAAGTGCGGGAGAGCTCCTGGTTCTGACGCCGGACTGATGAAGAAGGGCCCCGCGCGTGCGGGGCCCTTCTTCATCGGGGGGATCGGGTCAGCCGCCGATCGGGACATTCGTGGTCGCGACGGGCTCGTCGTAGATCGCGGCGATCTCGTCGGCGAAGTCGTTCATGATGATGTTCCGCTTGATCGAGAGCTTCGGGGTCAGGTGCCCCGAGGCCTCCGTCCACTCGGAGTCGAGGATCGTGAACTTCCGGATCGACTCGGCTCGCGAGACGCGTGCATTGGCGGCATCGACCGCGCGCTGCACTTCGGCCCGGACGGCCGCGTTCTTGGACGCGTCCACGAGCGACATGGTGGCCTCGAGGCCGTTGTTGGCGAGCCAGGTCGGAAGCATCTCGGGATCGAGCGTGACGAGCGCCGAGATGAACGGACGCTGGTCACCGACGACCACGACCTGACCGATGATCGGATTCGCGCGGATCGGGTCCTCGAGTGCGGCCGGAGCGACGTTCTTGCCGCCGGCCGTGACGATGATCTCCTTCTTGCGCCCGGTGATCGTCAGGAAGCCCTCGGAGTCGAAGCTGCCGATGTCGCCGGTGTGGAACCAGCCGCCCTCGCTGAAGGCCTCGGCCGTCGCCTCGGGGTTGTTCCAGTACTCCTTGAACACGTTGATGCCGCGCACCTCGATCTCGCCGTCGTCGGCGAGGCGGACGCCGACGCCGGGGAGGGCGGGGCCGACCGTCCCGATCTTCGACTTGTCCGCCAGATTCACCGTGGCGGGCGCGGTCGTCTCCGTCAGGCCGTAGCCCTCGAGGATCACCACACCGAGGCTGTGGAAGAAATGGCCGAGCCGCGAGCCGAGGGGCGCGGAGCCCGAGACGGCGTAGACGACATTGCCGCCCATGGCCTCGCGGAGCTTGCTGTAGACGAGCTTGTTGAACAGGGCGAACTTGAGCTTCATCCCGAACGGGATCGGCTTGCCCGCTTCGAGCAGCTTGGAGTGCTCGATGGCGACGTCGGCGGCGGCACGGAAGATCTTGCCCTTGCCACCGGCTTCGGCCTTCTGCTCCGCCGAGTTGTACACCTTCTCGAACACGCGGGGGACAGCGAGGAGGAACGTCGGTTTGAACGAGCCGAGCGCCGGAAGAAGCTGGCGCGTATCGGGCTGGTGACCCGTGCGCACTCCCGCATGGACGTCGAGGATCGAGATGAACCGTGCGAACACATGGGCAGTCGTGATGAAGAGGAGGGTGGAGGCTCCCGGTGTCTGGACGACCTCGTCCAGAGCCTTGGCGGAGTTCCGGGAGAGCTCGACGAAATTGCTGTGCGTGAGCACGCACCCCTTCGGGCGCCCCGTGGAGCCGGAGGTGTAGATGAGCGTGGCGATGTCGGATCCGACCGCAAGGGAGCGCCGGCGTTCGATCTCGGCATCGGCCACGGAGGCGCCCTGGGCGGTCAGGGTGTCGATGGCGCCCAGGTGCAGCTGCCACACCTCGCGGATCAGCGGGAGGTCGCCACGGACCTCGTCGACGCGGGCGAAGTGCTCAGGCGACTCCACGATGAGCGCGATGGCACCGGAGTCCTCGAGGATCCACTGGATCTGAGAGGGCGAGCTGGTCTCGTAGATCGGCACCATCACGGCGCCGGCGTAGAACAGCGCGAAGTCGACGAGTGTCCATTCGTAGGTCGTGCGCGCCAGGAATCCGACCTTCTCGCCGGGCTGGATGCCGGCGGCGACGAAGCCCTTCGCGAGGGCGGTCACGGCCGTCTGGAAGTCGGCGGCCGAGATGTCTCGCCACCCCTCTCCCTCCGGAACCGAGAACAGCGCACGATCCGGAGTGGCTTCGACGCGCTTCACCAGCAGGTCGGCGACGTTCGCGTCGGGATCGGCGGGGACGATCGCGGGGACTTCAAACTGGACCACGGCAGCTCCTTCGGTACCGGTCGGGCACGGACTTGCCTCCGAGTCTAGGGCATGGAACCCAGTCGCGCCTCAGGTGGAACTGGGTCGCGTGGATGGTCGGAGCAACGAGTCGACTCCACGGACGCCGGGCGCGGCGCTAGACTTCACCACGATGTTCTACTGGCTGATGAAGTACGTGGTGATCGGCCCCGTGGTCAAGGCGGTGTTCCGCCCCTGGATCGTCGGGCGCAACAACGTGCCCGCGAACGGTGCGGCGATCCTCGCGAGCAATCACCTCTCCTTCGCCGACTCCATCTTCCTTCCTCTGGTGATCGACCGGTCGATGTCCTTCCTCGCGAAGAGCGACTACTTCACGGGCCGCGGCCTCAAAGGCTGGGCCACGAAGTTCTTCATGAAGGCGACGGGACAGATCCCCATCGATCGATCGGGTGGCAAGGCTTCCGAGGCCTCGCTGAACACCGGACTCCAGGTGCTCGGCGGAGGCGACCTGCTCGGCATCTACCCCGAGGGCACCAGAAGCCCCGACGGAAAGCTGTATCGGGGTCGGACCGGCATCGCCAGGATGGCGCTCGAGGCGAAGGTCCCGGTGGTGCCGGTGATCATGGTCGACACCGATACGGCGATGCCGATCGGCAGGAGGCTGCCCCGCATCGTGCGCGTCGGAATCGTGATCGGGGAGCCCCTCGACTTCTCGCGCTACGCGGGCATGGAGAACGATCGCTACATCCTGCGTTCGGTCACCGACGAGATCATGGTGGCCCTGCAGCGGCTCGGCGAGCAGAAGTACGAAGACGTCTACGCGTCGACGGTCAAGGACCGGCTCCCCACGCGCGTCACATAGGCCTCACGCGGATCTGGGTGGTACCCGCGACCACTAGGCTGGAACGCATGCTCCCGCACCACATCGAAGCCCTTGATGCATGGCGCTCGCTTCCCATCAAGCAGCAGCCGCAGTGGCCCGACGCGGACCGCGTCGCCGACGTCTCCCAGCAGATCGCGACCCTTCCGCCGCTGGTCTTCGCCGGCGAGGTCGACAACCTGCGCGACAGGCTCGCCCGTGCGGCGTCCGGCCAGGCGTTCCTCCTCCAGGGTGGTGACTGCGCCGAGACCTTCGCCGGGGCGACCGCCGAACAGATCCGCAACCGCATCAAGACGGTGCTGCAGATGGCTGTCGTGCTCACGTACGGCGCCTCGATGCCCATCGTCAAGATGGGGCGCATGGCGGGTCAGTTCGCGAAACCGCGCTCGAGCGACTCCGAGACCCGCGGTGACGTCACTCTGCCCGCCTACCGCGGTGACATCGTGAACGGCTACGACTTCACCGAGGGGTCCCGCACCGCCGACCCCGGCCGGTTGCTCCAGGGCTACCACACGGCCGCGTCGACCCTCAACCTGATCCGCGCGTTCACCCAGGGTGGTTTCGCCGATCTCCGCGAGGTGCACTCGTGGAACAAGGGCTTCGCGCAGAACCCCGCCAACCAGCGCTACGAGCGCATGGCCGCGGAGATCGACCGCGCGATCAAGTTCATGGAGGCTGCAGGAGCGGACTTCGATGAGCTCAAGCGCGTCGAGTTCTTCACAGGGCACGAGGGTCTGCTCATGGACTACGAGCGCCCGATGACGCGCATCGACTCGCGCACGGACACGCCGTACAACACCTCTGCGCACTTCCTGTGGATCGGAGAGCGCACGCGCGAGCTCGATGGCGCACACGTCGACTACTTCTCCAAGATCCGCAACCCCATCGGCGTGAAGCTCGGACCGACCACGTCGCCCGACACCGCGCTCGCGCTGATCGACAAGCTCGATCCCGAACGCGAGCCGGGACGCCTCACCTTCATCACCCGCATGGGCGCCGGAAAGATCCGCGACGCTCTGCCGCCGCTGCTCGAGGCCGTCCGTGATTCCGGCGCGCAGCCGCTGTGGGTCACCGACCCGATGCACGGCAACGGCATCACCACGCCGACCGGATACAAGACCCGTCGCTTCGACGACGTCGTCGACGAGGTGCGCGGCTTCTTCGAAGCGCACCGTGCGGTCGGGACCTTCCCCGGAGGCATCCACGTCGAGCTCACCGGTGACGACGTCACCGAGTGCCTCGGTGGGTCGGAGCAGATCGACGAGGCCGCGCTGGCCACGCGCTACGAGAGCCTGTGCGACCCGCGACTGAACCACATGCAGTCGCTGGAGCTCGCCTTCCTGGTGGCCGAGGAGCTCGAGAAGCGCTGAGACATAAGCGCTGAGACACAGACGAACAAGGCCGCCCTCCCGGAACACGGGGAGGGCGGCCTTCTCTTTGCTCATGACGTCTCGCGGAGGTTCCCCGACGGAGCGCTCAGCCGCTGAGCTGAATCGAGAGGTTCACGGTGCCTCCACGGGGGAGCGACTTGTCCGGGCCGGGATCCTGCCCCGTGACCTTGGCCATCTCCGCGAAGCCCGGCAGATCGCCCCAGGCGGCATAGGTCGACTTGAACCCCTTGTCGGAGAGGATCTTCTTTGCTTCGTTCAAGGTCTTGCCCGAGACATCCGGCACGGGGAACAGCTCCGGGCCTTTGGAGACGATGAGCTGCACGCTGTCGCCCGGCCGCCAATTGCCTTCTTCCGCACGATCGGCCACTCCGATGACCACATCCTTGGCGACGCTGTCGCTGAAGGTGTACTGCGGGTCCGCGGTCACGGTGAGGCCCTTGTCCGTGAGCGTGGAGGTGGCCTCGCCGACCGACATACCCGCGACGTCGGGGAAGTCGCCGGCGGAGACGTAGAGCTCCACCGTGTCGTCCTCGAAGACCTCGCAACCGTCCCCGCAGATGTAGGAGTCCCCGCCGGCCCGCGGTGTGACGTACGCGTTGATGACGATGCCGGCGTCGGCATCGGAGAAGAGCAGGAGAGATTTGTCCGTGACGTTGACCTTGAGGCTGGCGAGGTAGTCGCGCGCATCCTGCTCGGCGCGGCCGTTCAACGGGTCGAGCGTGTGCGTCGCCGGCCCCGCGGAGACGATCACCGTGACCGAGGCGCCCTTGTCGAGTCGCGCGCCCTCCGCCGGATCGGTCTCGATGACGGTCCCCGCGGGGATGTCGATCGAGAATTCGTCCTTCTGTGACGGCACGAATCCGGCATCCGTGAGCGTCGCCGCGGCGGCGTCGTACGTGCCTCCGGCGACCGCGGGCACGGCGATGAGAGAGCCGGGTCCGGAACCGAACCACCAGCCGACCCCGCCGGCGAGCACCGCCAGCAGCAGCACGAGAGTGAGGAGGAACGCCCCGCGCGCGCGGCGTTTGGACGCTCGTCGTCGCAGGAGGGTCGCGTTGTCGAGGGCGGCGGGTGCCGGAGCCGTGGGGTCGGCGATGACCATCGTTCCCGGCATCACCTTGGTGAGGTCACCGGAGTCGCCTTGGCTGTGCTGCGGCGCGGTGGCTCTGGCCGCAGTCGGGGCGATGCCGAGGTCTCGTTCGATCTCCCGCAGGCGCTCGAGCATCTGCTGCGCGTCGTCGGGTCGGTCGTCCGGCGACTTCTCCGTTGCCCAGAGCACGAGCTCGTCGAGCTGCTCCGGCACGGCGGGGTTGCGCACGCTCGGTCGGGGCACCGATTCCGTGGCGTGCTGGAAAGCGATCTGCATGGGCTGCTCGCCCTTGTAGGGCTGCTCACCCACGAGCATCTCGTACAGCATGATGCCGAGGGCGTAGATGTCGCTGCGGGCGTCGGCGGTTCCGCGCGTGACGAGTTCGGGGGCGAGGTAGGCGATCGTCCCGAGCAGCTGCTGTCCGGTCGCGGTGTTCGCGGTGGTCGCTCGCGCGAGCCCGAAGTCGCCGATCTTGATGCGACCGTCTTCGGCGAGGAGGACGTTCTCGGGCTTCACGTCGCGGTGCACGATCCCGGCACGATGCGCGGCCGAGAGACCGGCCAGGATCGCATCCATGATGGTGATGGTCTGCGGGATCGTGAGGCGCTTCTGCTCGCGGAGGAGCTCGCGCAGCGTGATGCCGGGCAGATACTCCATCACGAGGTAGGCGAGCTCGCCGTCCTGGCCCTGGTCGAACACGTTCACGACGTGGGGGTCCGCCAGCCGGGCAGCGGCTCTGGCCTCCTGGATGAACCGGCTCTGGAAGGCGGAGTCGTCGCTGAGGTGCGCGTGCATCACCTTGAGGGCGATGCGCCGCTCCAGGCGGAGGTCGGTTGCGACGTACACGGTCGCCATCCCGCCGCGGGCGATGCGGGCACGCACCCGGTAGCGGCCGTCGACAAGCCGCCCGATGAGGGGGTCGGCCTGCTGATTGGTCGTCACGTCAGAATTCTATGGAGAACTGCCTGAAAGACAGGGGAGCGGCTCACCCCTCGGGCCTTCGGGTTTTCCCGGATGTCGTCAGCCGTGCAGAGCGAGCCAGGCATAGGCTTGCGTTTCCCACTGGCCGTACTTGTCCGGATAGGCGGAGATCTGCACCGCCTGGGCCGCCTCGGTGAAGGGCATGCCCTCCCAGCCCGGGATGTCCAGGAGCCCGCGCGTCACCTGCCCGTTGGGGTCGGCCTGCCCTCCGTAGAACACGCGTGTGCTCCGCTCGGCGTCCATGATCTGCGCGGGCGTTCCCCAGCCGGTGCTGGGGCGCTGCTGGAAGATGCCGAGCGAGTCACGGTCGCCCCAGTCGAGGTTGCGCAGCCCGGACTCGACCATCCCCGTCGCGAGGGCGATGGCGATCGCCCGGTCCGAGACGCCGAGCTCGCGACCGACGCGGATGATGAGCGCAGCGTTCGCAGCCTGTTCCGCGGTGAGCGTCGCCGTCTGCTGGCCGCCGGCCGAGGCGGAAGTGGTGGTGGGGGCGGGAGCCGCTACCGGCGTCGCCTGCAGAGAGAGTGTCTGGCCGGGATAGATGATCGACGAGGGGCCGAGGCCGTTCGCGGCGTACAGCGTCTGCGTCGTGGTGCCGTACTTCTGCGCGATGCCGAACAGCGTGTCTCCGGCCACGACGGTGTGCGTCGCGGCGGATGCG
Organism: Microbacterium sp. TPU 3598; assembly: GCF_002356155.1. Lineage (NCBI taxonomy): Bacteria > Bacillati > Actinomycetota > Actinomycetes > Micrococcales > Microbacteriaceae > Microbacterium > Microbacterium sp. TPU 3598. Next base: position 1,425,474 of record NZ_AP017975.1, read on the forward strand.
GGAGCGACTGCGGGGACAGCTGCCGGTGTCGGCGCGGCTGCCGGTGCTGCGGTGCCGGCGACGACGAGACTCTGGCCCGGAAGGATGATCGAAGCGCGCGTGAGGCCGTTCGCCGACAGGACGGCGTCGACGGTGGTGCCGTATCGCTGCGCGATGGCGTAGACGGTGTCGCCGGCGACGACCTGATGCGTGGCCGAGGCCGGGGGCGCCGGCGCGGCGGTGGGCGTGGCTGCGGGTGTCGCTGCCGGGGCCGCAGGCAGCAGCGTCAGGGTCTGACCAGGGTAGATCACGGAACGCCAGGAGAGGCCGTTCCAGGTCAGGACATCGACCGCTCGAAGACCGAAGCGCGTGGCGATGGCGGAGACGGTGTCGCCGGGGCGGACGACGTAGCTGGGTGGAGCGGCCTCGGTGGGCACCGCGCGCGCGGGGAGAAGACGTGGACGCTCGACGGCGGCAGCATCCGACGGAGAAGCCGCGTGGGCCGGTGCCGCCGTGAGCGTGGTCGCCAGGGCTCCGAGCACCGCCGCAGGCACTCCGATAGGCAGGTATCGCGTTCGACGCGTGGCGGTCTTGACTGTCAAGGCTTGCCCCCTTTTCGAGTTTTTCACGCTGACACGGATGTAAACAGAAGTCAACAGAAGTGACGCAAGTGACGGATGTGACTGATGGGTCGATATGCGTCGGCCAGGCGGAGGTGAGATAGTGGGCAACGTGTCTGAGAACGTTGCTGGAACCCCTGCCGCTGCCGATGTCGAGTGGTTGACGATGCCCGACCTCGTCGAGGTGCTCGACGAGCCCCTCGGCCGAGTGCGTCGTCTGATCGATGAGCACTACCTCGTGGGGTCGCGTCGCAACGGGACGTTCGCCGTGCCCTCGGTGTTCATCGTCGACGGCCACCCGCTGAGTTCTCTGCGCGGAACAGTTATCGTCCTGCAGGACGCCGGTTTCACCGACGACGAGCTGATCGACTGGCTGCTCGCGGAAGAGGAGAGCCTGGGGCGCTCGCCGATCGCCGCCCTGCTGGCCGGGCACAAGAGCTCGGTCCGGCGTCTCGCGCGCACTCTCGCCTGACGAAGCCCGTCAGGACGCGCGCACGGTGGCCGCGCGTGCGAGATCACGCAACTCGCCGACGGCGGCGTTGTCGAGCCGGGCGCCTGAGAGCGCACGGTCGGCCTCGAGGGCATAGTCGGCGATCATCGCCTCGACCTGGTCCAGCGCGCCCGAAGCAGTGATCGTGGCTTGCAGGGACGACACCTGCGGCGATGTCAGAGCGGGGTCGCCGAGCATCTCGTCCAGGAGATTCCGTGCGGAGGCGTCGAGAGCCTGTCGGGTGAGGGCGATCAACACCGTGCGCTTGCCCTCCCGAAGGTCGTCGCCCGCCGGCTTGCCGGTGACGGATGCGTCGCCGAACACGCCGAGCACGTCGTCGCGGAGCTGGAATGCCAGGCCGATCGGATGGCCGAAGCGCCGCAGTGCGGCGACCTGGTCCTCGTGGGCTCCGCCGAAAGCGCCACCCAGGACGAGCGGCTGCTCGATGCTGTATCTGGCGGACTTGAGGGATGCCACGCGCAGCGCCCTCTCGGCGTGGAGACTTCCGTCGTTCACGCTCCAGGCCGATTCCTCTGCGATGTCCAGGAACTGGCCGGTGGTCACATCCCTTCGCATCCGCGCGTACTCGGCGCGCACGGCTCGCGCATGCGGCTGGCCCTCGAGTGCGTATTCCAGAAGGTCATCGCTCCATGCGACGAGCAGGTCGCCGAGGAGGATCGCGGATGCCCTGCCGAACTGCTCTGCATCTCCGGACCACCCGGCCGCGCGATGAGACGTCTCGAGCGCACGATGCGCGGCGGGGCGACCACGGCGGGTATCGGAGTTGTCGATCAGATCGTCGTGGACGAGCGCGGCCGACTGGAAGATCTCCAGCGCGGTGCACATGTCCCACAGCGCATCGGTCTCCGCCGCGTCGCGGTCATCGAACTTCGCGACGGCACGCCACCCCGCATGGCAGAAGCGGGCTCGAAGGCGCTTGCCGCCGTCGAGCGTGCCGGCGGCGGCGTCCAGGAATGCTGCCGCGTCAGGGCCGTAGTCCGAGGCTTCCTCACGCATCCGCGCGAGGAAGCGTGCGAGGTGCGTGGCGACGGCGTCGGGGACGGGGGAGGATGACGGCACGACTCCCAGCATACGTAAAGCAAGGGGACGTCGAACTGCTAGCCCCGGACGCCTCGGCGCGCGTAGAATGGGAGGCACGATACCCGAGGGGGACGAAATGCCACTCTCCGAACAGGAGCAGCGTCTGCTCGACGAGATGGAACGCCATCTCCTCCACAACGATGCCGACGTCGTGACCGCGCCGTCCGGCGATCGAGCATTGAGCTACCGAAATCTCGTCTACGGAGCACTCCTCCTGCTCGCCGGTGTCGGCGGTCTGGTCGCCGGAGTCATTCTCGGTGGCGTCTGGGGCATCGTCGTCGGTGTCGTCGGATTCGCCGCGATGCTCGCCGGTGTCATGGTCGCCGTCACGCCAGTGCGACGCACCACCGCGACTACGCCCCGTGAGCGTTCCGCCCCGAAGCGGCAGGAATCGGCCTCCTTCATGGATCGGATGAACGATCGATGGGATCGCCGCCAGGACGGTCACTGACCTCCCCACACACTTCACGACAGAAGCCCGGATGCTGAGCATCCGGGCTTCTGTCGTTTGACCGCGTTCGCCGCCGGCCGGCTCGCCGCGTCCGTCCCCCACTCGCCCTCCACTCACCCTCCACCTTCCTCCACCCCGGAATTCCGGGGTTGTTCGGCGTACTTGTCGGCATAGACCCTGATTTCCGAAGGATTGGTCGTAGGCATGTGGAGGAAAGTGGAGTAAAGTGGGGCGCACCTCGAGTTGGCCGGACGCAGAGGGGGTGGTGGCCGATGTTGCTGGGTACGCACTCACCGAAGCTGGACGACAAAGGACGGGTCATCCTTCCTGCGAAGTTCCGCGAAGACCTCGGCGGCGGCATCGTCGTCACCCGAGGCCAGGAACGGTGCCTCTACGTGTTCAGCACGGCCGAGTTCGAGGCGATGCACGAGCGGATCCGTCAGGCGCCGCTCGCGAACAAACAGGCGCGTGACTTCATGCGACTGTTCCTCTCCGGAGCCAGCGCGGAGATGCCAGACAGCCAGAACCGCATCACCATCCCGGCGCACCTGCGTCAGTACGCAGGTCTGCAGAAGGAACTCATCGTCACCGGAGTCGGCGCCCACGCCGAGATCTGGGATGCCGAGAGCTGGAACGCCTACCTCGCCGCCGGCGAGGAGACCTACTCCGACCTCGAGCAGGAGGTGATTCCGGGACTCTTCTGACCACGGCTGTGATGCCCCGCCGCTCCCGCCCCGACACACTTCCCCGGTGCCGGGTCGAGAAGCGGAGGGGGATCAGAGCCGAAGGTCACCCCGAGAAAGATCATGAACCTCCGAGACATCCACACCCCCGTACTGCTCGACCGCTGCGTCGAGCTGCTCGCTCCCGCCCTCCAGGCGGACGGAGCGGTGCTCGTCGATGCCACCCTCGGCATGGGCGGTCACTCCGAGGCGCTGCTCGAACGCTTCCCGAACATCCGTCTGGTCGGACTCGACCGCGACACCGATGCGCTGCGCATCGCGGGGGAGCGGCTCGCCCGCTTCACGGACCGCGTCACGCTCGTGCACACGGTGTACGACGAGATCGGACTGCACGCCCAGGGCGCAGCCGGCATCCTCTTCGATCTCGGCGTCTCGTCTCTGCAGTTGGACGAAGCCGACCGCGGCTTCGCCTATTCGAAGGATGCCCCGCTGGACATGCGGATGGATCAGACCAAGGGCGTCACGGCCGCAGAGGTCATCGCGACCTACAGCGAAGGCAATCTCCGCCGCATCTTCGAGCGCTACGGCGAGGAGAAACTCGCCGGTCGGTATGCACGGTTCATCATCGACGCGCGGCAGAAGCAGCCGATCACGCGGTCGGGTGAACTCGTCGAGATCCTGATCGCCGCCACACCCGCGGCTGCCCAGCGCGCGGGTCACCCGGCCAAGCGCGTGTTCCAGGCGCTGCGCATCGAGGTGAACACCGAGCTCAACGTGCTCGCCGACGCGATCCCGTCGGCGATGGACGCGCTCGCAGTCGGCGGGCGCATCGTCGTGATGTCGTACCAGTCGCTGGAGGATCGTCTCGTGAAGCAGGCGTTCGCTGCGGCCTCCGCCTCGACCGCTCCTGCCGGGCTCCCGGTCGAGCTCCCCGAACACGCTCCGCGTTTCCGCATCCTGACCAAAGGCGCCGAGCTGGCCGACGACGAAGAACGCGCGCGCAACCCGCGGGCGATCCCGGTGCGCCTGCGCGCCGCCGAGAAGCTGCGGGAGAGCGCATGAGCCTGAATGCCGTCGTCCGGAAGCCGGTGCAGCCGGTCGCCCCGGAGAGGACGCCCCAGCGGAAGCTGCAGCCCGTCACCCGCCCTGCAGTCCGCCGCAAGCCGAAGCTCGCCTACGCCCTCATCGCGCTCGGCGGAGCACTCGCGATCGGAGCCGCGCAGATCGGGCTGTCGCTCGCCATCACCCAGGACTCGTTCACTCTCGCGAGTCTCTCGTCACAGCAGCGCGAGCTCAACCTGAAGACGCACGCCCTCCAGGAAGAACTCACCGGCGTCAGCTCGCCCCAGGTGCTCGCCAGCAGCGCAGCCGGACTCGGGATGGTCGTCGCCGGATCGCCGTCGTATCTGCGTCTCAGCGACGGTGCCGTCTTCGGCACCGGTGCGGGGGCCGACTGGACATCGACCGTCAATCCCGCCGGTGTCGGCGCCGTGAGCAACTCCCTCATCGTGGAACCGCCGCCCCCTCCGGCGGAGACCGAGGAGGGGACGGCGACCGATCAGCCCACCCAGGACCTTCCGCCGTCGATCACCGACGGCCTCCCCAGCCCCACGACGCACTGACACCCACGAGCGACGGAGAGATCCCATGACGACACGAGCCACCCGCGGTCCGCGGCGACGCACCGTCGTCGCTCTCGCCGTCATCCTCTCGGTGCTGGTCGCGTTCGTGGTGCGCCTCGTCGACATCCAGGTGGTCAGCGCTGACGAGCACGTCTCCGAGTCCCTCGAGCACCTCGGTGCGAGTTCGGCGATCCCGGGCCAGCGCGGGTCGATCGTCGACTCCGGCGGCACGGTGCTCGCTTCCAGTGTGATGGTCTACGACGCGCAGCTCAGCCCGCAGGTCATCATGCTCGTCGAGGAGAAGAAGCCGAAGCTGCCGTGGGCCGAGGCCTCCGACAAGATCGCCGCCATCACCGGCCAGACCGGCGACGAGGTGCGGGCTCTGGTCTCGAACGCCCTCGCCGAGAACCCCGACAGCCAGTACGCGCCTCTCAAGAAGGGCTTGAACACGGAGCAGTACATGGCTCTGCGGGATCTCGGAGTCGGTTCGTACCTGTCGCTGAAGGCGCGAGAGACACGCGTATACCCGAACGGCGCGGTCGCCGGAAACATCCTCGGCTTCCTCGACAACTCTGGTGAGGCGCAGGCCGGTGTGGAGAAGCTCGACGACTCCTGCCTGGCGCCCATCGACGGCGAGGAGACCTACCGCAAGGGCAAGGACGGCGTCGTGATCCCCGGCAGCGAGCGTACGGTCGATGCCGTGAACGGCGGATCCGTGCAGCTGACCATCAACAGCGACCTCAACTGGTACCTGCAGCAGATGATCGCCGAAGAGGCACAGGCGCAGGGCGCCAAGGGCGGGACAGTCACGGTCGTCGAGGTCAAGACGGGCAAGATCCGCGCCGCGGCCGAGTGGCCCGCGCTGGACCCGAACGATCTCGATGCGTCGACACCGGCGACCAGGGCCAGTCAGATCTTCCACCACGACTTCGAGCCCGGATCGACGTTCAAGGCCGTCACCGCGGCTGCCGCCATCGAAGGAGCGGGCCTGACCCCGCTCAGCACGGTGAGCGCGGCCTCTCGGGAGAAGTTCCCGAACGGCGCCGTCGTGAACGACGCGTTCACCCACCCGGCGTACAACTACACGCTCGCCGGGGGCCTCATCGACTCGTCGAACGTCGCCCTGTCGAAGTTCGGGACCATGGTGAGCCCCGATGTGCGCTACGACTACCTCCAGCGCTTCGGGGTGGGGGACAAGACGCTCGACTTCCCCTCGGAGGTCGGAGGGATCCTGCACCCGGTCAGCGACTGGGACAACCAGTCGCTCTACACGACGACGTTCGGGCAGTACTTCACCGTGACGGCCGCCCAGCTCGCCGGTGCCTACCAGGCGATCGCGAACGGCGGCGAGAAGATCGACCTCTCGCTCGTCGAGTCGTGCACCGCCGCGGACGGCACCGTGACCGCGCCAGCCGACCCGAAGCGCGAGCAGATCATCAAGGAGCAGACCGCAGCGGAGCTGACACGCATGCTGGAGAACGTCGCAGTACAGGGCGGCAACGCCGAGCGCATCCAGGTCCCCGGCTACCGCGTGACCAGCAAGACGGGTACGGCGCAGGTGTCGGACGGCAACGGCGGCTACAAGGCCGGGGTCTACTACACCAGCATGGTGGGCTTCGCGCCGGTCGACGATCCGCAGTACGTCGTCGTGGTCACCCTCGACGAGCCGACTAAGGTTGTATCGTCCGCGGCCACCGCATCCGCCTTCCAGAAGGCGATGACGCAGGTGATGAAAACGTATCGCGTGATGCCGTCCTCTGTCCCGATGGACGAGCTCCTCCCCAAGTTCGGATAGTCGGCGAGAGCCGCGCATGGAGATGACATGATCGCCCTGACGCTCGCTGAGATCGCCGCTGCACTCGGCGGTGATCTGCGCGTGGCCGGTGAAGACACGGCCGAGACCGTGGTCGACGGAATCGTCGACACCGATTCACGCACGATGGGGCCTGGATCGATCTTCGTGGCCAAGCCCGGAGCCGAGACCGATGGACACCGCTTCGTCGGGTCGGCTGTCGCCGCGGGAGCGGCCCTGGCGATCGTCGAGCACCCGGTGGACGTCGCCGTGAGCCAGATCGTGGTTCCGGACGCTGTCGCCGCCCTCGGTGCACTCGCGAGGGAGGTCGTCGCGCGTGTCCGTGCCGACGGCGCGCTCCGGATCGTCGGCATCACCGGGTCGAACGGCAAGACCACCACCAAGAACTTCCTCGCGCGCATCCTCGAGGGGGAAGGCGAGACCGTCGCCCCCGTGAAGTCGTTCAACAACGAGGTCGGCGCCCCCGTCACCATGCTCCGGGTGACGGAGAGCACCCGCTTCCTCGTGAGCGAGTTCGGTGCCGCGGCTCCGGGGAGCATCGCTCACCTCGCAGGACTCGTCGAGCCGGACGTCGCCGTCGTGCTGATGGTCGGCATGGCGCACGCCGGCGGATTCGGCGGCATCGAGGAGACGGCGAAGGCGAAGGCCGAGCTCGTCGCCGCCGCCCGCGTGCCCGGGACCGCCGTGCTCAACGTCGACGACCCGCGTGTCGCGGCCATGCGCGAACTCGCGGACGCTCGCGGACTCCGCACCGTCGGCTTCGGTCAGGGGCCCACAGCGGACGTGCGCGCGCATGAGATCGAGGTATCCGCTTCCGGCACGTCCTGCGTCATCGAGGTCGACGCCGAACGGATTCCCCTGCGGCTGCGCGTGCTCGGGGCGCACCACATCTCCAACGCTCTGGCGGCCATCGCCGCAGCACGCGTGCTCGGGGTCTCGGCGGCCGACGCCGTGGCCCGGTTGGAGACGGTCGAGATCGCCGAACGCTGGCGCATGCAGCCCCTGGGCAGCGATCGGGTGCGGATCATCAACGACGCCTACAACGCCAGCCCGGATTCCATGGCGGCGGCCCTGCGCACGCTCGCACAGATCACCGGTCCCGACGAGCGCACCGTCGCGGTCCTCGGAGCCATGAGCGAACTCGGTGAGAGCGCGGGGGAGGAGCACGACAGGATCGGGCTGCTCGCCGTGCGTCTGAACATCCAGCGGATCGTCGTCGTCGGCCCCGAGGCGAGGCGCCTCTACCTCGCCGCGGTCGGGGAGGGCTCCTGGGACAGCGAGGCAGTCCATCTGCCCGACCAGGACGCCGCGTTCGAGTATCTCCGCACCGAGCTCCGCGACGGCGACCGCGTGCTCGTGAAGTCATCCAATTCCGTGGGCCTCCGGCATCTCGGCGATCGTCTGGGAGAATTGTTCTCGTGAGGTCTCTCATCATGTCGGCGGCGATCTCGCTCGCCTTCACCCTGTTCCTGACCCCCGTCTTCCTGCGGCTCTTCCGGAAGTGGGGCTGGGGGCAGGTCATCCGTACCCCGGAGTCCGTCCACAACCCGAGTCACGAGGCCAAGCGCGGCACTCCCACGATGGGCGGCGTCATCTTCATCGTCGGCTCGATGGTCGGTTACTTCACCGGTGTGCTGGTGAGCGGTGAAGTCCCCGCACTCTCCGCGCTGCTCGTGATCTGGCTGATGGTCGGATTCGGCGCCGTCGGATTCATCGACGACTACATGAAGGTGCGCAGCCAGCGCAGCCTCGGGCTCTCGGGCTGGCGGAAGGTGATCGGCCAGCTGCTGGTCATCATCCCCTTCGGCATCGTCGCGCTGAACTTCCCGAACAAGTGGGGCCAGACACCGGCGAGCTCCGCGATCTCGCTGTTCCGCGACATCACCTGGCTCAACCTGTTCGCCTTCGGCGTGGTGCTCGGATGGATCCTCTATCTCGTCTGGATCTCGATCATCGGGGTCGCGACCTCGAACAGTGTGAACCTCACGGACGGACTCGACGGGCTCGCTGCCGGAGCCGGCGTCATCGTCGTCGGCGCCTACAGCGTGATCGCGTTCTGGCAGTTCAAGCAGCCGTGCATCGGCGGCGATCCCGATGCCCTCGGCGGCTGCTACGAAGTGCGCGACCCGTTCAACCTCGCCATCATCGCGGCGTCGTTCGCGGCGAGCCTCATCGGATTCCTCTGGTGGAACGCGCCCAAGGCGAAGGTCTTCATGGGGGACGTCGGGTCGATGGCGATCGGCGGCGTCATCACCGCGATGGCGATCCTGACCCGCACCGAGCTCCTCCTGCTCGTGATCGCCGGCGTCTTCGTGCTTTCGTCGGGTTCGGTCATCCTGCAGCGCGCGTACTTCAAGATCACTCGTGGCAAGCGGCTGTTCCTCATGAGCCCGTTCCACCACCATCTCGAGATGCGCGGGTGGTCCGAGGTCACGATCGTGGTGCGCATGTGGATCATCGCCGGGCTGCTCGCCGTCTCGGCGGTCGGACTCTTCTACGTCGAATGGCTCACTCGTGTCGACTGATCGTCTCGCCGGACTGACGAGCTGGAACGCCGACTGGAGCGGTCTACGGGTCGCCGTGCTCGGCCTCTCGATGACAGGATTCTCGGTGGCGGACACGCTCGCCGAACTGGGCGCCGACGTTCTCGTGCTGAGCGAGTCGGCTGAGGATGAGTACGAGCGACTGCTCCCGGTGATCGGCGCCCGACTCGAATTGGGCCCGCTCGCCGAGGTTCCGCCCGTGCTCGTCGAGTTCGACCCCGAGGTGGTCATCGCCTCGCCGGGATTCTCGCCGTCGCATCCACTTATCCGGTGGGCGCAGGAATCCGCTGTCACGATCTGGGGTGACGTCGAGCTCGCCTGGCGCGTGCGCGACAAGGTCGTCCGTGCCGACGGCACGCCGGCGGACTGGGTGCTCATCACCGGGACGAACGGCAAGACGACGACCACCCAGTTGACCGCCACGCTGCTCGTGGAAGGCGGACTGCGGGCGGCCCCCTGCGGGAACATCGGCGTGCCGGTGCTCGACGCCGTACGCGACCCCGCGGGGTTCGATGTCCTCGTGGTCGAGCTCTCCAGCCATCAGCTCTGGTATCTGGGACAGTCGAGGCCCGAAGGGGAGCTGTTCCCCTACGCCTCCGTGTGCCTGAACCTCGCCGACGATCACCTCGTCTGGCATGGGAGCGCGGACGCCTACCGGGACGCGAAGGCCGTCGTATACCGGAACACCCGGATCGCCTGCGTCTACAACAAGGCGGACGAGGCCACGCGTCGCATGGTGGAAGAGGCGGAGGTGGTCGAGGGAGCCCGTGCGATCGGCTTCGATCTCGGCATCCCCGGCCCGAGCGATCTCGGCGTGGTCGAGGGACTGCTCGTCGACAGGGCCTTCCTCGACGATCGCTCGCGCAGCGCCCTCGAGCTGACGACGGTCGCCGATCTCGATGCGGCGGGTCTCGCCGCTCCTCACATCGTGCAGAACATCCTCGCCGCGAGTGCCCTGGCACGCTCGCTCGGCGTCGAGCCGGAGGCCATCCACACGGCCCTGCAGTCCTTCCGCCTCGATCCGCACCGCATCCAGGTGATCGCCCGGCATCGCGGCATCACCTGGGTCGACGACTCCAAGGCGACGAACCCGCACGCCGCGGCGTCGTCGCTGCGCGCGTACCCCGGTGCCGTGTGGGTGCTCGGCGGGGATCTGAAGGGGGTCGACATCTCCGACCTGGTCGCCGAGGTCGGCACGACGGCGCGTGCAGCCGTCGTGATCGGGGTCGAACGCTCCGTGGTGGTCGCGGCATTCCGACGACACGCGCCCGGGGTGCCGGTGTTCGAGGTGGATGCTGGCGAGACTGGACAGGTCATGAACCGTGTCGTGGAGATCGCCGCGGGAATCGTCGACGACGAGGGCACAGTCCTGCTGGCCCCGGCGGCGGCATCCTTCGATCAGTTCTCCGGCTACGCGGAACGAGGCCATCGCTTCGCCGAGGCGGTGCGGGACTGGATCGACCGGGGGAGCGCCGATGACACAGGTATCCCGCCCTCCGCGCTCTGAGTCCGGCGGTCTCGCGGCCAGGGTCTCGCTCGGTCGCAGATTCACCCCGGTGTCGACCGAGTTCCTGCTCATCGCCTCGACCGCGCTGCTCCTCACCCTCTTCGGTCTCGTCATGGTGCTGTCTGCGACCAGCGCGACAGCCGTCTCCAAGGGGGTCAACCCGATGGATGGCGTGCTGCGCCAGGGCGTGTTCGCGCTGCTCGGCATCCCGCTGATGTTCCTGATCAGCCGTCTGCCGGTGGACTTCCTGAAGAGGATGGCGTGGCCCGCACTGTTCGGGGCCGTGGCGCTGCAGATGCTCGTGTTCACTCCGCTGGGTATCGAGGACGGCGGTAACCGGAACTGGGTCAAGATCGCGGGCTTCACCCTGCAGCCTTCCGAGTTCCTCAAACTGGCCCTCGCGCTCTGGATCGCTGCGGTGCTGCTGCGCAAGCGCACGATGCTCGGCACCTGGCATCATGTGTTCATCCCCGTGATCCCGGTCGGTGCACTCGCGATCGGCACCGTGCTCGCGGGCAAGGACCTCGGTACCGCGATGGTGCTGGTGCTCATCCTCCTCGGGTGCCTCTTCTTCTCGGGCGTCAAGCTCCGGCTGTTCATCATCCCGCTGATCCTCGGCGTCATCGCGGTGCTCGCCTACGCGCTGTCGAGCGAGGACCGCATGCGGCGCATCACCGCGACCTGCGACAACATGGCGCTCTACTACACGGACTGCTACCAGTCGATCCACGGGATCTGGGGTATGGCCACCGGAGGCATCTTCGGCCTCGGCCTCGGCAACTCCCAGGAGAAGTACGGGTGGCTTCCCGCCGCGGGCAATGACTTCATCTTCGCGATCGTCGGCGAGGAGCTCGGCCTGATCGGCTGCATCGTCGTGCTCGCCCTGTTCACGTTCTTCACGATCGGCGCCTTCCACATCATCCGCAAGACACCGGATCCGTTCATCCGCGTGGCAGCCGGCGGCATCACCGTGTGGATCGTCGGCCAGGCCGTCATGAACGTCGGCGTCGTGATCGGCGTCTTCCCGGTGATGGGCGTCCCGCTTCCGTTCATGTCCCAGGGCGGCACGGCCCTGCTCGCGGTGCTCATCGCCTGTGGCGTGCTGCTGGCGTTCGCACGGACGATCCCTGTGACCGAGAAGCAGTCAGCCGAGCGGGGTAGGGTCACCAGGTGACTTCGTATCTCCTCGCCGGCGGTGGCACCGCCGGTCATGTCAACCCCCTGCTCGCCGTCGCGGACGGTCTCCGCGCACGTGATGCCGAAGCCTCCGTGCTCGTGCTCGGCACGGCCGAGGGACTGGAGTCCCGTCTCGTCCCCGCGCGCGGCTACGAACTGCTGATCGTCGACAAGGTGCCCTTCCCGCGGCGGCCGAACAGGCAGGCCCTGTCGTTCCCGGGGCGGTTCCGTCGGGCCATCGCCCAGGTGCGCGACCACATCCGTCGGCACGGCATCGACGTGGTGGTGGGCTTCGGTGGATACGCGTCTGCGCCGGCATACGTCGCCGCGCGCCGTGAGGGCGTGCCGTTCGTGGTGCACGAGGCCAACGCGAAGCCAGGGCTGGCGAACGTGCTCGGGGCACGCCGTGCGGCCGCGGTGGGGGTTGCCTTCGAGGGCACTCCGCTCCGTGGTGGCGAGGTCGTCGGAATGCCCCTGCGGCGGGAGGTGATCGCCCTCGACCGCGCGGCTTCGCGCGCGGAGGCGGCGGAGTACTTCGGCCTCGACGCCGACCGCCCCGTCCTTCTCGTGTTCGGCGGCTCGCTGGGAGCGCAGCGGCTCAACGAGGCGCTCGCGGACTCGTGGCGCGACGTCCTGGGCACCGGTTGGCAGCTGCTGCACGTGACGGGTGAGCGCAGCGACCTCGCCGATCCGGGCGTCGACGGCTACGCGCTGCACCGCTACGTCGACCGCATGGATCTCGCGTTCGCTCTGGCCGATCTGATCGTCTCCCGTTCCGGGGCGGCGACCGTGAGCGAGATCAGTGCTCTGGGGATCCCCGCGCTGTATGTCCCGTATTCCGTGGGCAACGGCGAGCAGCGTCTGAACGCCGCCTCGGCCGTCGCTGCAGGGGCCGCAGAGCTGCTCGACGATGCGTCCTTTGACGGTGACGCGGTGCGGCGCATCGTCGTCCCTCTGCTCGGAGACGGAGAGCGCATCGCACGGATGGCCGCCGCTGCAGAGACCGCCGGAACCCGCGCCGGAACCGAGAACGTCATCACCCTCATCGACCGCGCACTCGTCGCCGTCTGACGCGGTCGACGAGACCGAAGAAAAGTAGACTGAAGCGGAAATGATCAGACCCGACCTCTCCCTCCCCATTCCCGAGACGATCACCTCCGCGCACTTCATCGGCATCGGCGGTTCCGGTATGAGCGGTCTCGCGAAGATGTTCCTCGACGCCGGCATCCGCGTCTCCGGTAGCGACCGCGCGGACAGCGACAATCTGCGCGCGCTGGCGGCCGCCGGCGCGACGGTGCACGTGGGTCACGACGCCGCTCACCTCGGTGACGCCGACACCGTCGTGCACACCGGAGCGATCTGGCCGGAGAATCCCGAGTTCGTGACCGCGAAGGCCCGTGGACTCCACGTGATCCACCGGTCGCAGGCCCTGCACTGGCTGATCGGCACACGCCGTCTCGTCTCCGTCGCCGGCGCCCACGGAAAGACGACGTCGACGGGCATGATCGTGACCGCCCTGCGTGAGCTCGGCGCGGATCCGCACTTCGTCAACGGCGGCGTGATCGAGCAGCTCGGCACATCCAGCGCGACTGGATCGGGAGAGCTGTTCGTCATCGAAGCCGACGAGTCCGATGGCACGTTCCTGCTGTACGACACCGCTGTCGCATTGATCACCAACGTCGATCCCGACCACCTCGATCACTACGGCTCGGATGAGGCCTTCCACCAGGCATTCGTGCAGTTCGCGGACGCCGCGACGGAGGCGGTCGTGATCTCCAGCGACGACGCGGGTGCGCTGCGGGTCGGTGCCGGTCTCTCTCACCCGAACGTGCTGACGTTCGGTCAGGCCGAAGGAGCGGATGTACGCGTCACCGACATCGTCGCCGCGGGTCCGGTCGCCGCCACGCTGACGCACGGTGAGGAACAGGCGCGTATGCAGCTCGCCGTTCCCGGTGTGCACAACGCGATCAATGCGGCGGGGGCCGTGACGGTGTTGCGTGCGCTCGGCTACTCGCTCGCGGAGGCCGTTCGCGCCGTCGAAGGCTTCGCGGGAACCGTGCGTCGACTGGAGCAGCACGGTGTCGAGCGCGGCGTGACCGTGTACGACGACTATTCGCACCACCCCACGGAGGTGCGGGCTGCACTCGAGGCGATGCGCAGCATCGCAGGAGCGGGACGGATCATCGCGATTCAGCAGCCCCACACCTACTCGCGCACTCAGCACATGTACCAGGAGTTCGCCGACGTCCTCGAGGAGTTCGCCGATCACACCGTGATGCTCGACGTGTACGGCGCCAGGGAGGACCCCGTGCCCGGTGTCACCGGCGAGTTGGTGAGCGGCGCGTTCCAGGACCCGTCGCACGTGCACTACGTCGCGGATTGGCAGCAGGCCGCCGACTACACCGCTGCCGTCGCACGGGAAGGTGACTTCATCGTCACGCTCGGCTGCGGAAACGTCTACCAGATCATCCCGCAGGTCCTGGATTCGCTGCGTCGGACCGACGGGGCATAGCCGATGCGTCGGCCTGCACCGCTTCCGACGACCCCGGAGAGTCCGGGGGAGAAGGACGCCGCGCCGGGGGCGAAGCCCCGCAGGCGGCGACGCGATGCTGAAGCGGAGGTGGAGTTCTCGGCCTCCGATGACGTGACGCCCGATGACGTGACGAGCGAAGAGCACAGGGGTGAAGCGTCGACGGACGATCCGCAGCCGACGTCGACGAGGGACGTCTGGCGCGCAGCCCGCGCACGACGCAAGGCGCTTCGCGCCGAGATCCGTCGTTTCACGCAGCGCTCCAGACGGCGCAGGATCGTGTGGCTGAGCAGCATCGGCGCCGCACTCCTGCTCGTCGGGGGCAGTGTCGCCGCGGCCTACAGTCCGCTCTTCGCCGTTCAGAAGATCAGCGTCGCCGGGGCCACGACTCTCGACCCCGCAGCCATCGAGGCCGCGCTCGGCGACCAGCTCGGAACCCCGCTCGCGCTCGTCGACTCCAGCAAGGTGAAGGCCGCGTTGCTGGCCTTCCCCCTCATCGAGACCTATTCCCTCGAAGCACGTCCACCACATGACCTGACCGTGCGCATCGTGGAACGCACTCCGGTCGGCGTCATCCGTTCGGACGCCGGGTACACGCTGGTCGATGCCGCCGGTGTCGCCCTCTCCACCACCTCGGATCAGCCTGCGGGGCAGCCGGTGATCGACGTCCCGGGCGGCGTCGACTCGGCGGCGTTCCGCAGCGCAGGTCTCGTGGTGCGCTCGCTCCCGGCCGACATCCGTGCGGCGCTGACGGGGATCAGCGCGCGCACCGCCGATGACGTGACTCTCACGCTCGACAGCGGGTTGAGTGTGGTCTGGGGGAGCGCGGAGGAGTCCGCGCTGAAGGCCGTCGTCCTCTCGAAGGCGATGGCCTCGAACCCCGAAGCCGCGTCGATCGACGTCACTTCCCCCGAAGTCGCCGTCGTCGGCTGATCCCTTTCGCGGGGAATGGGGCGACACGCCCGTGTCTTCGCGCGAACGCGGCCGGGCGGCGCTTACCTTCGATCAAAGAGAACGCAATACCGGGAAATACTTTACACCTCTACTTGAGGTTTAAGGTTCACCCACTTCCAGGCTCGAATAATCGGAGGCCGGCCATGAGCCAGAACCAGAACTACCTCGCCGTGATCAAGGTCGTCGGCGTCGGCGGTGGCGGCGTCAACGCCGTGAACCGCATGATCGATCTCGGCCTTCGCGGAGTCGAGTTCATCGCCGTGAACACCGACGCGCAGGCGCTGCTCATGAGCGACGCCGACGTCAAGCTCGACGTGGGTCGCGAACTCACCCGCGGCCTCGGTGCCGGCGCCGACCCCGAGGTGGGCCGACGTGCCGCAGAGGACCATGCCGAGGAGATCGAGCAGGCTCTGACCGGTGCGGACATGGTCTTCGTGACGGCCGGCGAGGGCGGTGGCACCGGAACCGGTGGCGCGCCCGTCGTGGCACGCATCGCGAAGTCCATCGGCGCCCTCACCATCGGTGTCGTGACGAAGCCGTTCTCCTTCGAGGGTCGCCGCCGCCAGAGCCAGGCCGAAGCCGGTGTCTCCAAGCTCAAGGAAGAGGTCGACACCCTCATCGTGGTGCCGAATGACCGCCTCCTCGAGATCAGCGACCGCGGCATCTCGATGATCGAGGCCTTCGCCACGGCCGACCAGGTGCTCCTCGCCGGTGTGCAGGGAATCACCGACCTGATCACGACTCCGGGTCTCATCAACCTCGACTTCGCCGACGTGAAGTCGGTCATGCAGGGTGCGGGATCCGCGCTCATGGGCATCGGCTCCGCTCGTGGGGCCGACCGTGCCATCAAAGCCGCAGAGCTGGCCGTGGAGTCTCCGCTCCTGGAAGCGAGCATCGAAGGTGCGCACGGCGTGCTGCTCTCGATCCAGGGCGGCTCGAACCTCGGGATCTTCGAGATCCACGATGCGGCCGACCTCGTCAAGGAAGCCGCCCACCCCGAAGCCAACATCATCTTCGGTACGGTCATCGACGACACGCTCGGCGATGAAGTGCGGGTGACGGTGATCGCGGCCGGCTTCGACGGCGGCGAACCCTCCCTCCGGCTGGACCCGATGGTCGTTTCGCGGCCGTCCACGACGTCGCTTCCCGAGGTCGCGCTCACAGACGAACCCGAGAGCAAGAGCGAGACGGCTCAGCCTGAGCCCGTGCAGCAGCGCGTTCCGGCCACCAGCATCGAGCCGGCATTCGCCGATGACGACATCGACATCCCCGAATTCCTGAAGTGACGTCCTCGGTCGACGCGGCCGAGCCTTCCGGCCTGGCTGCGCGGCTGTCGGCGATCGACGAGAAGATCGCCGCCGCCGCGCAGGCAGCCGGACGGAGCTCCGAGGAGATCACCCGGATCGTGGTGACGAAGTTCCACCCGGCGTCATTGGTCCGTGCCCTGCACGGGCTGGGCGTGAAGGACGTCGGCGAGAACCGCCAGCAGGAGTTGTCGGCGAAGGAAGCAGAAGTCGCAGCACCCGATCTGCGCTGGCACTTCATCGGCCAGGGGCAGACGAACAAGGCGGCGGCGATCCGCCGGAGTGCGGACGTCGTGCACTCGGTCGATCGAGACCGGTTCGCGGATGCTCTGCACCGCGCAGCGGACGATGACGGTCGGCTCGATGTTCTCGTCCAGGTCAATCTCACCGACGACCCCGGTCGTGGCGGAGCCGTGCCGGCTCAGGCAGTCGCCCTCGCGGAGCATGTCCTGGCCTTGCCGTCGTTGCGGCTGCGCGGCGTCATGGCCGTGGCGCCCCTCGATGAGGAACCCGCTTCCGCTTTCGCTCGCCTGCACGACATCGCCGACAGCGTGCGTGCGGTCGACCCATCCGCGTCGTGGATCTCAGCCGGGATGACCGGAGACTTCGCCGAGGCGATCGCCGCCGGCGCGACACACCTGCGGATCGGTTCCGCAATCACCGGCCCCCGGCCCGACCGGGGTTAACCTGTGAAAAGACCAGCCCGACACGTTCGAACCGGAGGACACGATGGGTAACCCACTGAAGAAGACCATGGTGTATCTCGGCCTCGCCGATGAAGAAGAGGTCTACGAGGAAGAGACGCAGGCGCCGGCCCGCGCTCACCGCGAGCGTGACCGTGACCGCGAGGAGCCGGCACCGGCCCCCGTCACGCCGTTGCGCCGCCCCGTCGCCGTCCGCCAGCCGTCTGCAGGAGCCGTGAACGAGATTCTCACCGTCCACCCGAAGCAGTACCGCGACGCCCAGCTGATCGCGGAGAGCTTCCGCGAGGGTGTCCCGGTCATCATCAACCTCTCCCAGATGAGCGATGCCGACGCGCGCCGCCTCATCGACTTCGCGAGCGGGCTCTCCCTCGGCCTCTACGGCCGGATCGAGCGCGTGACCTCGAAGGTGTTCCTGCTGTCGCCGGAGAACATCGCCGTATCGGGTCACGGGGGCATCGCACACGCAGACGCCGAGTCTGCGGGCTTCGACCAGTCGTAGCCCGTGCAGCTGGTCTCCGTCCTCGCGAGCATCGTCCATCTGGTGCTCCTGCTGTACGTCTTCGTGCTGTTCGCGCGCCTGATCCTGGACTACATTCCGATGTTCAATCGCGAATGGCGTCCGAAGGGATTCGGGCTCGTGCTCGCCGAGGCCGTCTACACCCTCACCGATCCGCCCATCCGGTTCTTCCGGCGGATCATCCCGCCACTGCGGATCGGCTCGCTCTCGCTCGACTTCGGCTTCGCGCTGACTCTGCTGATCGTCCTGATTCTGATGAACGTCGTCGGGCTGTTCATCCGCTGAAATCCCGGCGTGTCCCCTGATTCGGTGGCTGCGACTTCTCCCACTCTGGGTGTCGTGACATCGCGGCGCCAATGCTCGGGGGCTATGCTGGCACCCAGGTGCGCGCCCCGGGTTCGCGCCACATCACGACCACGCCATACATCGATACTGGCAATCGAACTCATCGAAAGAGGAGCCACCCATGGCACTTACCCCGGATGACGTCGTCACCAAGCAGTTCCAGCACGTCCGCTTCAAGGACGGCTTCGACCCGGACGAGGTGGACGACTTCCTCGACGAGATCGTCATCGAGTGGCGCAAGGCTCTCGAGGAGAACGTGGAGCTGAAGGCCAAGCTGGCCGCGTACGAGTCCGGTGCTGCTCCTGAAGCCGCCGCGCCCGCCGCTGTCGAGGCTCCCGCCCCCGTGGCCGAGGTCCCGGCGGAGCCCGCTCCGACCGGTTCCGCGACCGCGACCGCTGGCATCATCGAACTCGCACAGCGTCTGCACGACGAGCATGTCGCCGAGGGCGAGGCGAAGCGGAACGCGCTCATCGCGGAGGCCGAGACCGAGGTCGCCCGCATCCGCACCGAGGCCGAGGCCAAGCAGCGCGAGGAGTCCGCACGACTCGAGCGCGAGCGCAACACTCTCGAGGCTCGTATCACCGAACTCCGCAACTTCGAGCGCGACTACCGCTCGCAGCTGCGCGGCTACATCGAGGGTCAGCTCCGCGAGCTCGACGAGAAGTCGACCTCCACGGACTCGACACCCGTTTCCGCGATCGGTCTGTAAGGCGCCCTCTTGTCAGGACGCCGTCCCCTTCGTCGGTCGGCGGCCGGTGCGGTCGTTGCGATTCTCGCAGCGCTCGTACTGGCCGCCGATCAGTTTGTGAAGTACCTCACGATCGAGAACCTCCCCTACCAGGAGCCGGTTCCGGTCCTGGGGGAGTTCCTTCAGCTGTACTACGTTCGCAACCCCGGGGCGGCGTTCTCCCTGGGATCCGAGGTCACCTGGATCTTCACGATCGCCCTCGCGGTCGTAGCGTGCGTGATCGTCTGGAAGGCGTTCGGGCTCAAGTCCCGCCTGTGGGCGGTCGTGCTCGGCTGTCTCCTCGGCGGAGTCCTCGGCAACCTCAGTGATCGTCTGTTTCGTGAGCCCGGTTTTCCGGTGGGGCACGTCGTCGACATGATCTCGATGCCGTGGATGATGCCGGCGATCTTCAACGTCGCCGACATCTTCATCGTGACCGGGATGATCTCGGTCGCGTTGCTCGTGGTCTTCGGCCTGCGCTTCGACGGTACGCGCGAACGCGATCACGAGATCGTCGAGACCGAGGAAGAAGCCGAAGCCGCCGCGACGGCGGCTGTCCTGGCGACAGACACCGATGACGACATGCTCGACGCCGATGCTCCCGTGCCGGTGCGTTCGACCGATGACGATTCTCCCTCGGAGGATGCGGCTCCCGCATCGGAAGGACGTTGACCGTGGAATCGCGGTCCCTGCCGGTTCCGGACGGTTTGGACGGTACCCGCGTCGATGCAGCCTTGGCGAAGCTGATGGGGTTCTCCCGCACCTTCGCTGCTGACGTCGCCGCAGCAGGGGGAGTACGACTCGACGGCGTGACACTCGACAAGTCCGACCGCCTGCGCGCGGGCGGCTGGCTCGATGTCGAATGGCAGCCGAAAGAGGCGCCGAAGATCGTTCCCATCGCCGTGCCGGAGCTCGGCATCGTGTACGACGACGATGACATCATCGTGGTGGACAAGCCGACGGGGGTCGCCGCCCATCCATCGGTCGGCTGGGAGGGCCCGACGGTCGTCGGAGCGCTGGAGGCCGCCGGCTTCCGCGTCGCGACGAGCGGAGCTTCCGAGCGTCAGGGGATCGTGCACCGGCTGGACGTCGGCACCAGCGGCCTCATGGTCGTCGCCAAGTCCGAGCACGCGTACACGGTCCTGAAGCAGGCGTTCAAGGACCGTACCGTCGAGAAGATCTATCACGCCGTCGTCCAAGGTCACCCCGATCCGCTTGCCGGGACCATCGATGCGCCGATCGGGCGTCACCCCAACCACTCCTGGAAGTTCGCCGTCGTGCCCGACGGGAAGCCGTCTGTCACGCACTATGAGACGCTCGAGGCGTTTCCTGGCGCGTCGCTGCTCGAGATCCACCTCGAGACGGGCCGCACGCATCAGATCCGCGTGCACATGGCTGCGCACCGCCACCCCTGTGTCGGCGACCCGCTCTACGGAGCAGACCCGACGATGTCCGCGCGGCTGGGGCTCACCCGCCAGTGGCTGCACGCGCATCAGCTCGCCTTCGCGCACCCGACGACGGGGGACTGGGTGACGTTCGAGTCCCCGTATCCCGAGGACTTCCGGCACGCACTGGACGTGCTGCGCGGAGAGTAGCCCGCGCTTCGATCGCGCGATGTCGGCCCTGTGCGCCACACTGAACCCATGACCATCGAGGTTCTGCCCGCGACGGATTTCGACGATGTCGCGACTCTCGTCGGGCCGAAGAAGCCGACGTCGAACGTGTGCTTCTGCCTGAGCTACCGCATCGGCAGCAAAGAGAACGTGGCACTGAAAGGGCAGGAGCGTTCCGATCGGGTCCGGGAACTGTGCCACCAGGATCCACCTCCTGGCGTGATCGCGTACCTCGATGACGAACCGGTGGGATGGGCGGCGCTGCATCCGCGTCGCGGCACCAGTTTCGCGCGGAATCGGCTGATCCCACACGTCGACGACCTCGACGTGTGGTCGCTGTGGTGCTTCCGCGTGCGACCGGGGTTCCGCATGCAGGGGGTCTCGCACGCGCTGATCGATGGCGCGATCGCGTACGCGCGGGAGCGAGGAGCGCCGGCGATCGAGGGGTATCCGGTCGACAACGGCGGGGAGAAGGTGAATCTGACGATGGCGTACGTCGGCACGCGGGCTCTGTTCGAGAGCGCGGGGTTCGTGAAGGCGGCAGACACCGGATCGGTTCTCGACGGATTTCCGCGGGTGCTGATGCGGCTCGATCTGGGTGCATCGCAGAAGTCGTCAAAGAAAGCGTGAACCGCTCGACGGCGCCCGGCAAATACATATTCACGCTGACGATCGAGATGTCAACCGGGATCATCACCGAGAGCACGACCACGCGCGAGGTCGGAGACGGGCTGATCCCGGGTGACGTTCCGGACACGCGCATGACCTTCGGCATGAGCGTTGTCGACACCTGCCATGACTAGTTTCGAACCGTCCTCGCGTTCTGGGGCAATACATAGTGTGAGCACAGACAGCGAGATCATTCAGCGCTCGCTCGGGCAACCCCGAGCCTTCGCCGAATTGTTCGATCGGCATGCCAGAACGGTGGGCGGCTACGCCGCCCGCCGTCTCGGCCCCGATGCGGGCGAGGACATCCTCAGTGAGACGTTCCTGGTCGCGTTCGCACGACGGAAGTCGTTCGATGCGGCCTGGGACTCGGCGCTTCCCTGGTTGTACGGGATCGCTTCTCGTCTGATCAAGAAGCATCGGGCGCGCGAAGCCAAGCATCTGCGGTCGAGTGCGGCATCGGCCGCGCGGGACGAGCACATATCCCACGGAGATCTCGACAAGACCATCGCCAGGCTCGATGCCGAGATCTCCACACGCGAACTGGCGCCCTCGATCGCTTCGCTCTCTGCGAAGGATCGCGAGACTCTGCTCCTCTACGCGTGGGGCGACCTCACCTATGAGGAGATCGCCATCGCCCTCGGTGTCCCGGTGGGGACCGTCCGATCGCGCATCAACCGCGTGCGGACGCGGTTGAACCCGGGCCGTGTGAGCAGCCGGGAACGAGTCGTGAATGAGAAGGAAGGAGAGGTCGATGGACGTTTTCGAACAAGTGCGTGAGGTCCATGCGGGAGTGAGCCTGACGGAGGAGCGGATCTCCGGCGCTCGTGTCCGGCTTCTGGATGGGATCGACGCAGATCGCGGACGAAAGCGTAGAAGACTCGCCCGTCGATCACTGGTGATCGTGGGTGCGCTGGCCGGAGCGGCCGCGGCGACAGTGGCAGTCGTGGTCCTCGACCACCCAACCACTCCGCCGCCGCGCGTCGAGGCGGTGCCGCCAGTCGCGACGAAGGAACCCATCGCTCCAGAACCGACAGCGCCTGCCCCCATGACCGCATCTTCTGTGCTGAGCGCCGCAGCGCGAGCGTCGGGCGCGAACACAGCTCCAGCGCCCCAGCAGGGCCAGTACCTGAAGATCGAACGCGAGGTCAACGATCTCGTCCTGTATGGAACCACGAACCCTTCCTCCATGTTCGATGCTTCTCGCGCAGATGCCACCGCCGCGTGGATAGCGCAAGGACATTGGACGATCTACGTTCCTGCCGATAGATCAGCGGAGTGGGTCCAGGAGTTCGCGAATCAGTCTCAGTTGACGGCGTTCTACGGGGTCGACGCCGAGGCACACGCTCAGGAGTGGCTCGGCGGCGATCGCCAACCGTTCTATAACCGGACCCCGGGCGGGCTAGGGGAGTCCGGACCCGGTGAGTTGTCCCGAGCGTCGGATGCCTACTACGCGGCGTTTCCCCGCGACCCGCAGGCACTCCTGGAATGGATTCGTGTGAAAAACGGGGCGACAGACGGTTCCGAGTGGTCGAACGGCACGGTTACGGAAGTGCTGCTCGAAGAGCTTCAGTACAACACGGCGCCCGCCGACTTGCGAGCTTCGATGTACCAAGTGCTGGCACTCCTCCCGAACGGGACGATCGCCGCTGTGGACGGAGACATCACCACCATCTCGTTCGCGTCGAACGCGGGTCGATGGGTGACCAACGGCATCTCGATCGATATGTCGACAGGGTTGGTCGTCGGATCCGCAATCCGGCAGGACGCAGGCGCGGGGATAGTGCCGGAGGACGTCCCGGATTCGTGGATGACCATCACTGTGAGCGTGGTCGACTCCGCGCCGTAGCGAGTTGCCGGAGCCCCGACACCGGCCTCCGGTGTCGGGGCTCCGCCGTAGAATCGGAGGCATGGCATCCGACTCCTTCGTCCACCTGCACGTGCACAGCGAGTATTCGATGCTCGACGGAGCGGCGAAGATCAACGCGATGACCCAGGCGGCCGCCGACTACAAGATGCCGGCCATCGCCGTGACCGATCACGGCAACACTTTCGCGGCTTTCGAGTTCTACAAGGCGGCCAATGCCGCGGGTGTCAAGCCGATCATCGGACTCGAGGCCTACGTCACCCCGGGAACTCACCGCAGCGACAAGACCCGCGTGCAGTGGGGCTCTCCCGATCAGAAGAGCGACGACGTCTCGGGTTCCGGTGCGTACACCCACATGACCATGTGGAGTCAGAGCACCGAGGGCATGCACAACCTGTTCCGGCTCAGCTCCCGGTCGAGCATGGAGGGCTACTACTTCAAGCCGCGCATGGACCGCGAGCTGCTGCAGACCTATTCCAAAGGACTGATCGCGACCACCGGATGCCCGTCAGGCGAGATCCAGACGCGCCTGCGTCTCGGACAGTACGACGCTGCGCGCGCGGCCGCAGCCGAGTTCCAGGACCTGTTCGGCAAGGAGAACTACTTCGCCGAGATCATGGACCACGGTCTGTCGATCGAGCGGCGCGTGATGACCGATCTCCTCCGTCTCTCGAAGGACCTGAACATCCCGCTGGTCGCCACCAACGACTCGCACTACACGCATCAGCACGAGGCCGACGCGCACGAGGCGCTCCTGTGCGTGCAGTCGGGATCGACGATGGACGACCCGAACCGGTTCAAGTTCGACGGCGACGGGTACTACATCAAGACCGCGGCCGAGATGCGCCAACTGTTCCGCGACCACCCCGAAGCCTGTGACAACACCCTGCTGATCGCCGAGCGCTGCGAGGTCGAGTTCAACACCTCGGCCAACTACATGCCGCGCTTCCCTGTGCCCGACGGCGAGACCGAGGACAGCTGGCTCATCAAGGAGGTGGAGGCCGGCCTGCACTACCGATATCCCGGCGGCATCCCCGACAAGGTGCGCAAGCAGGCCGAGTACGAGACCGGCATCATCCTGCAGATGGGCTTCCCGGGGTACT
The DNA here is from genome assembly GCF_002356155.1 of Microbacterium sp. TPU 3598. Taxonomy (NCBI): domain Bacteria; kingdom Bacillati; phylum Actinomycetota; class Actinomycetes; order Micrococcales; family Microbacteriaceae; genus Microbacterium; species Microbacterium sp. TPU 3598. The sequence goes on from NZ_AP017975.1 coordinate 1,449,789, forward strand.
TCCTCGTCGTCGCCGACTTCATCAACTGGGCCAAGGACAACGGCATCCGCGTGGGGCCGGGCCGTGGCTCGGGTGCCGGGTCGATGGTCGCGTACGCGATGAAGATCACCGACCTCGACCCACTCGAACACGGCCTGATCTTCGAGCGCTTCCTCAACCCCGACCGTGTCTCCATGCCCGACTTCGACGTCGACTTCGATGACCGGCGCCGCGGCGAGGTCATCGACTACGTCACGGAGAAGTACGGATCCGAGCGCGTCGCGCAGATCGTCACGTACGGAACGATCAAGTCCAAGCAGGCGTTGAAGGACGCCGGCCGCGTGCTCGGCTTCCCGTTCAGCATGGGGGAGCGCCTCACCAAGGCGATGCCGCCGCCCGTGATGGGCAAGGACATGCCGCTCGACGGCATGTTCGACTCCGCGCACCCGAGGTACAAGGAGGCGAGCGAGTTCAGGACCCTGATCGAGACGGATCCCGAGGCGAAGACGGTCTTCGACCGCGCGCTGGGTCTCGAAGGGCTGAAGCGCCAGTGGGGCGTGCACGCCGCCGGCGTGATCATGTCGTCCGATCCGCTCCTCGACATCATCCCGATCATGCGCCGCGAGCAGGACGGGCAGATCGTCACGCAGTTCGACTACCCGTCGTGCGAGTCCCTCGGTTTGATCAAGATGGACTTCCTGGGGCTCCGGAACCTCACGATCATCTCGGATGCGCTCGACAACATCCGCACGAACCGTGGCGAAGAGCTCGACCTCGAACATCTCGGTCTCGACGACCCCGGCGTGTACCAGCTGCTCGCGCGCGGCGACACCCTGGGCGTCTTCCAGCTCGACAGCCCGCCGCTGCGTTCGCTCATGCGTCTGATGAAGCCCGACAACTTCGGTGACATCTCGGCCCTCATCGCCCTGTATCGGCCGGGTCCCATGGGAGCCAACTCGCACACGAACTATGCGCTGCGCAAGAACGGGGTGCAGGAGATCACGCCGATCCACCCCGAGCTGGAGGCGCCGCTCGCCGAGATCCTGGAGGAGTCCTACGGGCTCATCATCTACCAGGAGCAGGTCATGGCCATCGCCCAGGCGGTCGCGGGGTTCAGCCTCGGACAGGCAGACATCCTGCGTCGAGCGATGGGCAAGAAGAAGAAGTCCGAGCTCGACAAGCAGTACGAAGGCTTCGCGGGCGGTATGACCGAGCGCGGATTCGGCGAGGCGGCCATCAAGGCGCTGTGGGACATCCTGCTGCCCTTCTCGGACTACGCCTTCAACAAGGCCCACTCCGCCGCATACGGTCTCGTCTCGTATTGGACCGCATACCTCAAGGCGCACTACCCCGCCGAGTACATGGCGGCGCTGCTCACCAGCGTCGGCGACTCCAAGGACAAGATGGCGCTCTACCTGAACGAGTGCCGCCGCATGGGCATCAAGGTCCTTCCGCCCGATGTCTCCGACTCGATCAACTTCTTCGCGGCCGTCGGCGACGACATCCGCTTCGGCCTCGGCGCCGTCCGCAACGTCGGCAGCAACGTCGTCGAGGGGATCGTGCAGGCCCGCAAGGACGAGCGCTTCACCTCGTTCCATCATTTCCTCGAGAAGGTTCCGCTGCACGTCTCGAACAAGCGCACGGTCGAGTCGCTGATCAAGGCCGGCGCCTTCGACTCGATGGGCGACTCCCGTCGAGCGCTCATGGAGGTGCATGAAGACGCGGTGGAGGCCGCCGTCGATCGCAAGCGCAACGAGGCACAGGGCGCCATCGGGTTCGACTTCGACAGCCTCTACGACGGCATGGACGAGGTCGCTCCCGCCAAGGTCCCCGCCCGCCCCGAGTGGATCAAGAAGGACAAGCTCGCTTTCGAACGCGAGATGCTCGGTCTCTACGTGTCCGACCACCCCTTGGCCGGGCTCGAGGTGCCTCTCGCGAAGCATGCATCGATCTCGATCCACGACCTCAACAACTCCGAAGACCTGCAGGACGGCGACCAGGTGACGGTGGCCGGGCTCGTCACCAGCGTGCAACACCGCGTCGCCAAGGCGAGCGGAAATCCCTACGGCATGATCACCGTCGAGGATTTCAACGGTGAGGTCACCGTGATGTTCATGGGAAAGACCTACACCGAGTTCCAGCACACGCTGCAGCAGGATGCGATTCTCGCAGTCCGCGGGCGCGTGTCCCGGCGCGATGACGGGCTCAACCTGCACGCGCAGTCGGCTTTCGCGCCGGATGTGGGGTCCTTCGACGCGGCGGGTCCCTTGGCCCTCGTCCTCGCCGAGCAGCGCGCGACAGAGCGGGTGATGATGGAGCTCGCAGAGGTGCTGCGACGGCACAACGGCGACACCGAAGTGCTGCTTCGGGTGCATCGCGGAGGCACCGCGAAGGTGTTCGAGGTGCCCATGCCGGTCAAGGTGTCCGCAGACCTGTTCGGTGACCTCAAGTCACTGCTCGGACCCACCTGTCTGGGGTGAGCGGGTAGGATCGTGAGCCGTCGGCAGCACGACGAATCCACCCGTCGAGCCCTGTGACGAAAGGACCACGCATGAGCACGGATCTCCCCGGATCGGACACCGAGGACATCGTCTTCGGCGACGATGACGGCGTCCTCTACGACGAAGAGGTCACGCCGGAGTTCGGCATCCTCGGCTTCACACTGCGTGAGCTGCTGATCGTGGGCGTCTGGTTGCTGTCCTTCGTCTTCTCCTTCTTCCCGCTGATCGGCGACCTCTCGCTGTGGGGCGTCGGCATCCAATGGATACTCCCGATCGCGCTCCCGACTGTCGCCGTCTTCCTTCTCGTGCTGCGCCGCTTCTCGCCCGACGGCATCCGCAGGGTCGGTTCGCTGGGCATCGATCAGTTCGCCTCGGTCGCGTTCTCCGTGTCAGCGGTGGTCTGGGCCGGCAGCCTGTGGCTCGCGATCTCCGCACTCGTCTCCGGAGGCACGTGGAGCCTTCCGTGGAACGGGGTCGCCATGGTGATCACCTCTCTGGCCCTCGTCGTCCTCACCGTCTTCGCTCCGATCATCCCGGGGCTGAAGGAAGACTTCCACGGTCGTCTGGTGACTCTCGCGCACCGCAACGCGAATCCGGTGCGTCCGGTCATCGCGCGGCCGCGTCCTGAGCCTGCGCCGGCAGCGGAAGAACCGTCCGGCGAGTCGGCCGAGGCATCGCCTGCGGGGTCCGACTCGTCCGCATCCCTCGAGGGGGCAGAGGCGCAGGCCGACGGCCGGACAGATGTCATCGTCGATGGTGCGACACCAGCGCTCGTGATCCCGATCGATGTCGAGCCCTCCGGGAGGCAGGCGACCGACGAGATCGCCCGATTCGACCTCGCCGAGCAGGTGCCGCTCACTGCCCACGCCTCGGGCGGCGGCATCGGTACCGAGCAGGAGTCCTCGGATGAGGATTACGTGCCCGCCTACTCGCGTCGTTCGCGCGGTCAGGAACCCGAGATCGTCTCGGACACCGGGAGCATCGAGTCGCTTCTGGAGACGGCGGCGACGTATGAGACCGACGTCGTTGCGGAAGAGCTGGCGCCGCTGGTGTTGGAGGGCGTCTCCGACGCCGACCTCGAAGCGACCAACCCTCGCGAGGCAGCCCCCGCCGCTCAACCGTTCTGGATCCTCGCTCCCTCGGAGCGCGATGTCCACGACGAGCGTGGTGAACCGCTGTTCCGCATCGGCCCGAGCGCGTGGGCACTGGTGATCGAAGATCGTGGGGGTGCGTTCGTCGTGCGACATGACGACGGACGGATCGGCTACCTCCACGACATCTCCGACATCACGAAGGGCTGAAATGCGCACCATAGACCTGCGAGGGCGCGAGCTCTCGCCCGCAGGCATGCTCGCCGCGGTACCCCGGGCCACCCAGGCGCGTGCCGAAGCGCTCGAAACCGCTGCGCGGATCGTCGAGGACGTGCGCGACCGTGGCGAGGACGCTCTTCGCGAGCAGGCCGAACGATTCGACGCCGTCACGGATCACGCCGTACGAGTGCCCGCCGGACACATCACCGCAGCGCTGGCTGAACTCGCTCCCGAGGTCAGGGGCGCGCTCGAAGAGGCGATCCGCCGAGTGCGTCTGGCCTCCGCCGCGCAGGTTCCGGCAACACAGGTCACCCGGATCGGGGACGGGGCCGTGATCACGCAGCGGTGGCAGCCGGTGCACCGCGTGGGGGTCTACATCCCCGGCGGCAAGGCCGTCTACCCGTCCAGCGTGATCATGAACGTCGTGCCCGCGCAGATCGCCGGGGTCGAGCAGATCGCATTGGCATCCCCGCCGCAGGCGGATCAGGGCGGGCGGATTCACCCGACCATCCTCGCGGCGGCGGCTCTGCTGGGGGTGACGGAGGTATACGCGATGGGCGGTGCCGGAGCGATCGGCGCCCTGGCCTACGGTGTGCCGTCACTGGATCTCGATCCCGTCGATGTCGTCTCCGGTCCCGGCAACAACTACGTCGCGTCCGCGAAGCGCGCGGTCGCCGGTGTGGTCGGCACGGACTCGGAGGCCGGGGCGACCGAGATCCTCGTCGTCGCGGATTCCCACGCGGATCCGCGACTCATCGCCGCCGATCTCGTGAGCCAGGCTGAGCACGACGAGCAGGCGTCCGCGGTGCTGGTCACCGATGCGGACGAGCTCGCCGAGCAGGTCGCCGTCGAGGTGGAGCGCATGGCCGCGAGGACCCGCCACAGTGAGCGTGTCGCCGCCGCTCTCTCGGGACCGCAGTCCGCGATCGTCCTCGTGGATGACAGGGCCATGGCCACGGCGTTCAGCAACGCCTACGCGCCGGAGCACCTCGAGCTGCACCTCGTCGACGCCGAGGATGCCGCCGCCGACTTCACCAGTGCCGGTGCCGTGTTCGTCGGCGACCAGACGCCGGTCAGCCTCGGAGACTACATGGCGGGCAGCAACCACGTGCTGCCGACCGGGGGACAGGCGCGTTACGCCCCGGGTCTCGGGTCGTACACGTTCCTCCGTCCGCAGCAGGTCATCTCTTACGACAGGGCTGCGCTGGCTGCCGTGCGTGCCGGAGTCGTCGCCCTCGCCGACACCGAGGTGCTCCCCGCGCACGGTGAAGCGATCGAGGCCCGTTTCACCGCGTAGGATCGGTCAGATGCACTGCCCCTTCTGTCGACACCCCGACTCCCGCGTCATCGATTCACGCACCAGCGACGACGGGCTCTCGATCAGGCGCCGTCGACAGTGCCCGGAGTGCGGTGGCCGTTTCACGACGACCGAGACCGCGAGCCTCAACGTGATCAAGCGTTCCGGCGTGATGGAGCCGTTCAGTCGCGAGAAGGTCATCACGGGCGTGCGGAAGGCATGCCAGGGCCGTCCGGTCACGGAGGGCGACCTCGCCGTGCTCGCACAGCGCGTGGAAGAGGCCGTGCGCCAGACCGGTGTCTCGCAGCTCGACACCAACGAGATCGGTCTCGCGATCCTCGGCCCGCTGCGTGAACTCGATGAGGTCGCGTTCCTGCGCTTCGCCAGCGTCTACCAGGCGTTCGACTCCCTCGAGGACTTCGAGGCCGCGATCACCGATCTGCGTGCCGACCACACGAAGAGGGAGTCCGAGGAGCGGTAATCTGGCAGGGATGTATCCGCTGCTCTTCCGCGCTGTCCTCTCGCGCTTCGATCCCGAGTTCGCCCACCACGCCGGCATGGCGGTGATCCGCGTTCTCGGCGTGCCCCCGTTCTCGTGGGCCACGCGTGCGATCACCCATCCCGACCCGTCGCTGCGCGTCGAAGCGCTCGGTCTCACGTTCCCGTCACCGTTCGGCGTCGCCGCAGGTTTCGACAAGAACGCGGTGGGTGTGCGGGGACTCGCGGCTCTCGGCTTCGGGCACGTGGAAGTCGGCACCGTGACCGCGATACCGCAGGATGGCAACCCGAAGCCGCGGCTCTTCCGTCTCATCGCGGACCGTGCCGTGATCAATCGGATGGGCTTCAACAACGCGGGTGCGGATGCAGCGGCACGTCGTCTCGCACGCCTGCGTCGCGGGGCTCCCGACACGATCATCGGCGTCAACATCGGCAAGAGCCGAGTCGTCGAGGTAGAGGATGCGACGGCCGACTACGTGGCCTCGGCGGCGCGGCTGGCTCCGCTCGCCGACTATCTGGCCGTGAACGTGTCGTCTCCGAACACCCCGGGCCTTCGGGGACTGCAGGCCGTCGAAACGCTCGCGCCGCTGTTGCGTGCCGTGCGCGAGGCAGCCGGGGCCACTCCGCTGCTCGTCAAGATCGCACCGGACCTCTCTGACGAGGAGATCACGGCGATCGCGCAGATGGCGGTAGCCGAGGGGCTCGCAGGAATCATCGCTCACAACACCACGATCAGCCGAGACGGGCTGCTCACGGATGCCGCCACAGTCGAGGCTGCCGGAGCGGGAGGTCTGTCCGGAGCGCCGTTGAAGAAGCGCTCGCTCGAAGTGCTCCGCGTGGTGCGCGAAGCGGTTCCTTCCGACTTCTGCGTGATCGCCGTCGGGGGAGTAGAGACGCCGTCCGACGTGCAGGAGCGCCTCGATGCGGGGGCGACCCTCGTGCAGGGCTACACCGCTTTCCTGTACCGCGGTCCGTTCTGGGGCCGCGAGATCAACAGGGGACTGCTCAGTCGGGGTACTGGCCGCGCTTGACCTGCGGCTTCGGCAGACGCATGAAGCGCATCTGGAGCGCGCGCATCGCGGCGTACCATCCGAGGCCGCGCTCGAGGCGATCCTTGCCGAACTTCGCCGCGGCCTTGCGCTTGACCCGCATGCCGAGCAGGACCATGCCGCCGATGGCGATGACGAGGTAGCCCATCATGACGATGTAGGCGTAGAACGAGATGACCGTGTTGGCCGGAACGAGCGAGGCGAGGATGACCAGCACCATCACTCCCATCACGAACTCGGCCGGGTGCCAGCCGGCGTCCACGTAGTCGCGCGCCCAACGGCGCTGCGGGCCCTTGTCGCGGACGGGGAGGTACTTCTCCTCGCCGGCGGCCATGCCGGCCTGGGCGCGGGCACGACGTTCGTTGAGGTCCGCCTTCGCGGCCGCCTTCGCTTCCTTGGTGTTGGCGACCAGGGGGCGGCGACGTGCTGCCTCTTGCTCCGCACGGGTCGGCGTCGCGCGCCCCTTGCCGACGGCAGTCGTCTCGGGGGCGTCGTCGTTCGTGGAAGGGGAGGTAGGGGTAGTGGACACGGAGTTCCTCGGTTCGCCGGCGGGGGATCACCTTAAGATTACTCGCATGACCTCTCCTGTTCCTCCCCGTGAGTCCGATGCCGCCGTCCTCGAGGCGGTGGCGACCGGAATCCCCGCAGCGCTGTCGGATCTCGGTCACCTCGTTCGCATTCCGGGTATGGCCTGGCCCGCGTTCGATCAGACCCAGCTGCAACGCAGTGCGGATGCCGTGGCGGCCCTGGCATCGGACACGGGGGTCTTCGACGAGGTGCGCGTGCTCCGCGCAGCGATCCCGGGCACCGAGGAGCAGGGACAGCCGGCCGTCCTCGCCACCCGCGCGGCACGCAACGGCAAGCCCACCATCCTGCTCTATGCGCACCACGACGTGCAGCCTCCTGGGGATGACGCCCTGTGGGAGACGCCGCCGTTCGAGCCGACCGTACGCGACGGGCGTCTCTACGGGCGTGGAGCGGCAGACGACAAGGCCGGGATCATGTCGCACATCGCCTCGATCCGTGCGGTGAGCGAGGTGCTCGGCGATGACCTCGAGCTCGGTATCGCGATGTTCATCGAGGGCGAAGAGGAGTATGGATCCCGTTCATTCGCCCAGTTCCTCTCCGACAACAAGGATGCGCTCCGCGCTGATGCCATCGTGGTCGCCGATTCCGGCAACTGGGATTCCGTGACTCCTGGTCTCACCGTCTCCCTCCGCGGCAACGCGCGCTTCACGATGCGCGTGCGCACCCTGGACCACGCCTCGCACTCCGGGATGTTCGGTGGCGCGGTGCCCGACGCGATGATGGCGACCGTCACGCTGCTGTCCACGCTGTGGAACGCCGACGGCTCGGTGGCGGTCGAGGGGATGACGGAGCGCGATGCGCCGACGCCGGACTACACCGAGGCGACTCTGCGCGATGAGGCCGGACTTCTGCCCGGCACCACTCCGATCGGTGACGGGACGATCCTCAGCCGCATCTGGAACAAGCCGTCGGTCACGGTGATCGGTATCGATGCCACGAGCGTCGCGGCGGCGTCCAACACGTTGCTCCCCGAGGTGACCGTCGTGATCAGCGCTCGCGTCGCCCCCGGGCAGACCGGTCAGGAAGCCTACGACGCACTCGAGGGTCATCTTCGCGCGCATGCGCCGTTCGGAGCAGAGCTCACGTTCTCGGATGTCGATCTCGGCGACGGCTTCCTGGTGGACACGAGCGGCTGGGCGGTCGCTCTGACCCGCGACGCCATGCGTGACGGCTACGGAGTCGCTCCGGTCGATCTGGGCGTGGGGGGATCGATCCCCTTCATCGCCGATCTGGTGCGAGAGTTCCCGGCCGCACAGATCCTGGTCACCGGTGTCGAAGATCCCCATTCGCGGGCACACAGCCCGAACGAGTCGCTGCACCTCGACACGTTCCGTCATGCGGTCGCGACCGAGGCGCTGCTGCTGGCCCGCATGAATGAGGCGGAACTCTGAGCCTCACAGCATCTGCGGCGGTAGAATCATCCGAGAAGCCGTGCATCTGCGGCCCGTCACAAGGAGCGACATGAGCGACACCACACTCTCCCCAGAGACCACCCGCGCACACGGCGTCACCCTGACCGACGCTGCTGCCACGAAGGTGAAGAACCTCCTCGAGCAGGAAGGCCGCGACGACCTGCGTCTGCGTGTCGCCGTGCAGCCGGGCGGATGCTCGGGCCTGATCTACCAGCTGTACTTCGACGAGCGCTATCTGGAGGGCGACGAGACGGTCGACTTCGACGGCGTCGAGGTGATCATCGACAACATGAGCGTCCCGTACCTCGACGGTGCGGCGATCGACTTCAAGGACACGATCTCCGAGCAGGGGTTCACGATCGACAACCCCAATGCAGCGGGCAGCTGCGCCTGCGGCGACAGCTTCCACTGATCCTCGCTCTGCCGACTCGGCCGCCGTCACCATCGGTGACGGCGGCCGTTCTGGTTCCACAACCTGCGTGGATGGCATGAATCAGGTGTGAGGTTGCCCTAGACTTGGGTGTGCTCTGTTCGCGATCTGAAAGGTGCATCGTGCCCTCGAAACGCAGCCTTCGTTGGGCCGCCCTCCCTGTGGGAGTTGCGGCAGCCTTGGCCCTGGCGGGATGCTCTCCCACCGAGCTGAACGGCTTTCTTCCGGGCTTCGTGGAGGGTGGACCCGCTGCCACCAACCAGACCGAGCGTGTCTCGTCGCTCTGGGTCAACTCGTGGATCGTGCTTCTCGCCGTCGGCATCATCACCTGGGGCCTGATGGCTTGGGCGGCGATCGCCTACCGCCGTCGCAAGGGCCAGACTGGTCTCCCGGTGCAGATGCGCTACAACATGCCGATCGAGATCTTCTACACGATCGTGCCGCTCATCCTGGTTCTGGGCATGTTCTTCTTCACCGCCCGCGATCAGACGGAGATCGAGGCCAAGTGGGACGAGCCCGACGTCGAGATCACCGCCATCGCGAAGCAGTGGGCGTGGGACTTCCAGTACGACGGTGACGAGAAGGACAACTCCGACGCCGTGTGGACCATGGGCATCCAGGCCCAGCCCGACAAGGACGGCAACATCGATCAGGCGCAGCTGCCGACACTGGTGCTGCCGGTCGACAAGAAGGTCACGATCAACCTTCAGTCGCGCGACGTCATCCACTCCTTCTGGATCATCGACTTCCTGTACAAGAAGGACATGTTCATCGGGAAGGACAACTCCTGGTCGTTCATCCCCACCCGTGAGGGCGAGTACGCCGGCAAGTGCGCCGAGCTCTGCGGTGAGTACCACTCGATGATGCTCTTCAACGTGAAGGTCGTCTCGCAGAGCGAGTACGACTCCTACCTCGCGTCGCTCGAGGAGCAGGGCAACACCGGTGACATCACCGGCGCCTACGACCGTCTCTCGAACCTTCCGGGGACCACCCCGAAGACCGACACCGAGGAAGGAGGGGAGTAAGCCATGTCGACCACAGAAGCTCCCCGTACCGACGAGTCTCCCCGCTCGCGTCCCCAGACTCTGCCCGCACGCCAGGCCGCTCTCATGAGCTCCTCGCGCGTCGAGCAGAAGGGCAACATCGTCGTCAAGTGGATCACCTCCACCGACCACAAGACCATCGGGTACATGTACCTGATCGCGTCGGTGATGTTCTTCCTCCTCGGCGGTGTGATGGCACTCGTCATCCGTGCCGAGCTGTTCGCGCCGGGTATGCAGATCATCCCGACCAAGGAGCAGTACAACCAGCTGTTCACGATGCACGGCACGATCATGCTGCTGATGTTCGCGACGCCGCTGTTCGCCGGCTTCGCCAACGCGATCCTGCCCTTGCAGATCGGCGCCCCTGACGTCGCCTTCCCGCGTCTGAACGCCTTCGCCTTCTGGCTCTTCCTGTTCGGCTCCACGATCGCGGTGGCCGGCTTCCTCACCCCGCAGGGCGCGGCATCCTTCGGGTGGTTCGCCTATCAGCCGTTGGCAGGGGCATCGTTCTCGCCGGGTGCGGGTGGAAACCTCTGGATGGTGGGTCTCGGCATCTCCGGATTCGGAACGATCCTCGGTGCCGTCAACTTCATCACCACGATCATCACGATGCGTGCCCCCGGCATGACGATGTGGCGCATGCCGATCTTCTCGTGGAACACGCTCATCACGAGCCTCCTGATCCTGATGGCGTTCCCGGTGCTTGCCGCAGCCATCTTCGCCGCGGCAGCCGACCGCATCCTCGGTGCTCACATCTACGACCCGGCCAACGGCGGCGTTCTGCTCTGGCAGCACCTGTTCTGGTTCTTCGGTCACCCCGAGGTGTACATCATCGCGCTGCCGTTCTTCGGTATCGTCTCCGAGATCTTCCCGGTCTTCAGCCGCAAGCCGATCTTCGGATACAAGACCCTCGTCTACGCGACGATCGCCATCGCCGCTCTCTCGGTCGCGGTGTGGGCTCACCACATGTACGTGACGGGCTCGGTCCTGCTGCCGTTCTTCGCGCTCATGACGATGCTGATCGCCGTGCCGACGGGTGTGAAGATCTTCAACTGGATCGGTACCCTCTGGCGAGGGTCGGTCACCTTCGAGACTCCGATGGTCTTCGCTCTCGGGTTCCTCGTGTCGTTCGTCTTCGGTGGTCTGACCGGTGTCATCCTCGCGGCTCCGCCGCTGGACTTCGCCCTCTCCGACTCGTACTTCGTGGTCGCCCACTTCCACTACGTGGTGTTCGGAACCGTGGTGTTCGCCATGTTCGCCGGTTTCTACTTCTGGTGGCCGAAGTGGACCGGACGCATGCTGAACGAGCGTCTCGGCTACGTGCACTTCTGGCTTCTGTTCATCGGTTTCCACATGACCTTCCTCATCCAGCACTGGCTGGGCGTCGACGGCATGGTGCGTCGTTACGCCGACTACTCGGAGGCCGACGGATGGACCTGGCAGAACCAGGTCTCGACGATCGGTGCCATCATCCTGGGCGCTTCGATGCTGCCGTTCTTCCTGAACGTCTGGATCACCGCCCGCAAGGCGCCGAAGGTCACGGTCAACGACCCGTGGGGCTACGGCGGATCGCTCGAGTGGGCGACGTCCTGCCCGCCCCCGCGTCACAACTTCACGTCGATCCCGCGCATCCGCAGCGAGCGGCCTGCGTTCGACCTGAATCACCCGGAGGCTGCGGAGTTCGCCACGACGGCTCCCGGCGAGCGAGAGGCCCACTAAGTCATGCGCGACAACGTCATTCTCTGGTGGATCCTGACGGCGTTCTTCGCTCTCGTCGGAGTCGTCTACACCGGTTGGCACATCCTGGCCACACCGAACGACAACTTCGCGATGCGAATCGAGTGGGTCGGTACGGTCGCCCTGTTCTTCGCCGCCTTCATGGCAGCGATGATCGCGTTCTATCTCGATCGCACTCACAAGGCGCAGCGTGGTGAGCTGCCCGAAGACATCCTGACCTCCGACATCGACGACGGTGACCCGGAGCTCGGCGAGTTCAGCCCGTGGTCCTGGTGGCCCATCGTCCTCGCTGCCTCGGCGGGAGTCTTCGTGGTGGGGCTCGCGGTCGGGCACTTCCTCCTGCCCATCGGCCTCGCGATCTTCGTCGTCGCGATCGTCGGCTGGGTGTACGAGTACTACCGCGGCAACTTCGCCCGCTGACCCAGCTGCACGGAAGAAGGCCCCCGGAGGAATCCGGGGGCCTTCTTCGTGCGCCGGGGCCGTGATCAGGCGTGGGCGCGGATGCGTGCGATGCCGGTCAACGGATCCACGGGGCGGTGGTGGACGCCATCGCTGTCTTCGACCGCGTAACCCTCCCGGACCCAGTACTCGAAACCGCCGATCATCTCGCGTACGGCGTATCCGAGGCGGGCGAACTCGAGCGCGCCCTTGGCGCCGGCGTTGCAGCCGGGGCTCCAGCAGTAGACGACCACGTCCGTACCCTCGGGGATCTCGGCGGCAGCACGCGAGGCGATCTCGCTGTAGTGCATGTGCACGGCACCAGCGATCCGCCCCTGGGCCCACGCCTCGTCGGAGCGGACGTCGACGACGACGATGTTCTCGCCGGCCTTGAGCGCCGCGTGCACATCGCTGGGGTCTGTCTCATAGGTCAACTTGGCTGCGTAGAACTCGGCACGATCGATCATGATTCCAGCCTACGGAGACACGCGAGAACCATCCGGTGGAATCCAGCCGCTCAGCGACGGATTGCGGTCAATGCCGGAGCCGGGGGTATACGCCAGCCAGGGCGGCCCGGCGAAGTCAGCGGCAGAAGTGCCGTCGTCGATCGCGGCGCGTTCGACGATCGACGTACTGCTACCGATCAGAGCACATCCGTGGATCAGAGCACAGCCGTGAATCAGAGCACAGCCGTCATCTGCGTGCGCGGTCCGTGCTCGAAGAGGCCCAGCGCGGATTCGACCTGGACCAGATCTCGGAGCAGTGGGGTGTCCGGCTCGCTCACGACGAAGCCGCAGGACGTGTAGAAGGGGGCGTTCCAGGGCACGTCGATGTAGGTGCGAAGGGTGATCTCGGTATGACCCCGGTGGCGCGATTCCGTGAGCGCGGCCGTGACCAGCTCACGACCGATGCCCTGGCGTCCGTAAGAGGGAAGCACCGAGAGCTGCTCGAGATGCGCGTGGCCGTCGAGCTCCAGCACGTGCACGAAGCCCACGACGACCGGCGTCGTGGTGGTCCCGTCGTCGTGTTCGGCGACGAGGACGAAGCCCGGCATCGATGCGCGCTCCTGCGGGGGCGTCGGGGGAGGCCAGTCGACGGCTCCGAACCGTTCGATGAGGAGGGCATCGGCGGCCACTTCGATCTGTTCCGTCGCCGCGTCATCGTCGGGCGCGGCCGGGCGGACGACGACGTTGATGCTCATTCGGCGACAGCCGCGATCGCTTCGATCTCGACCAGCTGGTCGTCGTAGCCGAGCACCGTCACGCCCAGGAGCGTGCTGGGCACGTCGTGCGCGCCGAAAGCCGCATGGATGACATCCCAGGCCGCGACGAGGTCGGCCTGCGATGAGGAGGCCACGAGTACCCGCGTGCTGATGACGTCGGTGATGGTCGCGCCGGCGATCTCGAGTGCCCCCTGGAGGGTCTCTACGCACTTGGCAGCCTGAGCGGCGTAGTCACCGGGTGCAGTAGTCGTGCCATCGTCGTTCAGCGGGCACGCGCCGGCGAGGAAGATCAGGCGTGAGCCGGCCGGTGCGGTCGCGGCGTAGGCGTAGGGGACTTCGGCGAGGGCGGTGCCGCGGATCAGCTGGACGACGGACGACATGGATCGATCCTCTCATTAGGGGATTAACGATGAAGGCCCCGTCCGCAGGGACGAGGCCTTCATCAGTGGGGGAGTGGCGACTACTCGCCATCCTCCGACTTCTTGCGAGGCTTCTTCACCGGCTCGGTCGCGATGACCGTGCTCGGCGTGTTCGGCGTCTCGTCGACGTGGGTCTCATCGACCGTGAGCGGGGCGTCAGGGAATCCTGCGCGCTCGTGGGCGCCCTGGATCTCTGCAGCCTCGGTCTCGTCGTTGTGAGCCGTGACGTGGTGCTGGTGAGCATCCGCCGCCTCGACCTCGGCCTGCGTGAGCGGGGCGAGACGGTCCTCGAAGAACCAACGGGAGATCGAGGAACGGAGGTTCTCGGTCCACGGGATGCGGCCCTTGTCATTGGGGCGCACCACGAGGGGCTCGTAAGTGTCGACGTCGATCAGCTTCCAGCGGTCGTACTTGTCGACCGGCTGGTGCACCTCGATGAACTCGCCACCGGGGAGGCGGACGATGCGACCGGACTCGAAACCGTGCAGCACGATCTCGCGGTCCTTCTTCTGCAGCGCGATGCAGATGCGCTTCGTGACGAAGTAACCCAGGATCGGCCCGAGGAAGAGCAGGGCCTGCAGCGTGTGGATCACGCCCTCCATCGTGAGCATGAAGTGCGTCGCGATGAGGTCGGACGATGCCGCAGCCCAGAGGACGGCGTAGAAGATGACGCCGGCCACACCGATCGCCGTGCGCGTCGCGGCGTTGCGCGGGCGCTGTGCGATGTGGTGCTCGCGCTTGTCTCCGGTGACCCACGCCTCGATGAAGGGGTAGATCGCCACCGCCACGATGAACAGGCCGAGGACCAGAACCGGGGCGATGATGCCGAACGACCAGGTGTGGTCGAGGAAGACGATGTCCCAGTTCGACGGTGCCAGACGCAGGGCGCCGTCGGCGAAGCCGATGTACCAGTCGGGCTGGGTGCCGGCAGAGACAGGGGACGGGTCGTACGGACCGTAGTTCCAGATCGGGTTGATCTGGAAGAACGTCGCGATCAACACGATGGTGCCGAAGACGATGAACAGGTATCCGCCCATCTTGGACATGTACACCGGCATCATCGGGTAGCCCACGACGTTGTCGTTCGTGCGGCCCGGGCCGGCGAACTGCGTGTGCTTGTTGATGATCATGAGCATCAGGTGCACCACGATCAGCGCGATGACGAGCATCGGCAGCAGCAGGATGTGCAGCGTGTACAGGCGTCCGACGATGTCGGTACCCGGGAACTCGCCACCGAAGAGGAGGAACGAGGTCCAGGTGCCGATCAGGGGGAGACCCTTGATCATGCCGTCGATGATGCGGAGGCCGTTGCCCGAGAGCAGGTCGTCGGGAAGCGAGTATCCGGTGAAGCCCTCGGCCATCGCGAGGATGAAGAGGATGAAGCCGATCACCCAGTTGAGCTCACGCGGCTTGCGGAAGGCACCGGTGAAGAACACGCGGAGCATGTGCACGCCGATGCCGGCGATGAACACGAGGGCGGCCCAGTGGTGGATCTGCCGGACCAGGAGTCCACCGCGCAGATCGAAGGAGATGTGCAGCGACGACTCGAGCGCCGCGGACATCTCGATACCCCGCATCGGAGCGTAGGCGCCGGTGTAGTGGGTCTCGACCATGGACGCCTGGAAGAAGAACGTCAGGAAGGTTCCGGAGAGGAACACCACGACGAAGCTCCAGAGCGCGATCTCGCCGAGCATGAACGACCAGTGGTCGGGGAAGATCTTGCGTCCGAGCTCCTTGACGAAGCCGGAGAGGCTGGTGCGCTCATCGATGTAGTTCGACGCGGCACCGACGAAGCGACCGCCGAGGGGCGCCTTGGTGTCCTTGTCCTCTTTGGACAGCGTTGCGGTGCTCAATGGCGCTCCCAGAAGCTCGGGCCGACGGGTTCCTTGAAGTCGCTGCGTGCGACCAGGTAGCCCTCGTCATCGACGGTGATGGGCAGCTGCGGCAGCGGACGAGCCGCCGGGCCGAAGATGACCTTTGCATGGTCCGTGACGTCGAACTGCGACTGGTGGCACGGGCACAGCAGGTGGTGGGTCTGCTGCTCGTACAGAGCCACAGGGCATCCGACGTGCGTGCAGACCTTGGAGTACGCGACGATGCCGTCGTAGGACCAGTCCTTGCGGTCCTCGGCCTCGATCAGCTGCTCGGGGCGCAGACGCATCATCAGCACGATGGCCTTGGCCTTCTCTTCGAGGTAGCCGTCGCTGTGGCTGAGGGTGGCGAGTTCCTCCGGGATCACGTGGAACGCCGAACCCAGGGTGACGTCAGCCGCGCGGATCGGGGTGCCGTCGGGATCGCGCACCAGGCGCGCGCCCTCTTCCCACATGGTGTGCTTGAGCAGCACGACCGGGTCGCCCGCGGTGGGGTCTTCCGGAGTGGAGTGCGGCGCCAGGCCACGGAACAGCGTCACGCCGGGGATGATCGAGGCGACGATCGCGGCGAAAAGCGAGTTGCGGATCATCGAGCGACGGCCGAAGCCCGACTCTTCATTCGCGTCGGAGAAGGCCTTGATGGCCGCTTCGCGCGTGGAGTCCTTGCCACGGGTGGGGTGGCGGTGCTCGATGAACTCCTTGTCGGACATGAGGGCCTTGGACCAGTGGATGGCACCGATGCCGAGGGCCAGCAGCGCGAGCGCGATGCCGAGACCGATGAAGAGGTTGTTCTGCCGGATGTCGATGAGCGCGCCGCTCTCGATCGGGAACAGCATGTAGGCGGCGACCGCCCAGATGCTGCCGGCGAGCGAGAGATAGAACAGCGTGTAGACAGTGCGGACAGCGGCCTTCTCGGCGCGCGGGTCCTTATCGGTCATCCGCTCGCGGTGCGGCGGAAGCCCGGGGTTCTGCACGGGATCGCTGACTGCGACACCCAGCCCCGGAGAGGGCTGGTAGGCCCTGTCAAGAGCCTGCGAGTCGTCGTCGTGTGCCATGGTGCTCCTCGTACGTTCCTCTTCGATGATTAAGCGTCAGTTGGACTTCGCCGTGATCCACACGGTGACGGCGACGAGCGCGCCGATACCGAAGATCCACACGAACAGGCCTTCGGAGACCGGACCGAGCGAGCCCAGCGAGAAGCCACCGATCTGCACGGACTGCTGCTGGAAGAGCAGCGCCGAGATGATGTCTCGCTTGTCCTCGTCGGACAGGTTCATGTCGCCGAAGACCGGCATGTTCTGGGGGCCGGTGACCATGGCGGCATACATGTGCAGCGCGCTGGTCTCGCTGAGTCCGGGGGCGTACTTGCCCTCGGTGAGCGCTCCACCCGCGGCGGCCACGTTGTGGCACATCGCGCAGTTGACGCGGAACAGCTCGGCGCCGTTGGAGACATCGCCCTTGCCGTCGAGGATGTGGTCCGACGGGAACGTCGGGCCGGGAGCCTCGGACTGGACGAAGGACGAGATCGCGAGGATCTGGTCCTCGGTGAACTGCGGGGCCTTCTGCGGCGCCTGGGGGCCCTGCATCTGCAGAGGCATGCGGCCGGTCGAGAGCTGGAACTCGGTCGCCAGCTCACCCACGCCGTAGAGGCTGGGGCCGTTGGCGGTTCCCTGCAGGTCGAGACCGTGGCAGGTGGCGCAGTTGGCCGTGAACAGCTTCTTGCCGTCCTCCACGGTCAACTGCGAGGTCGCCGCGGACTGGGTGTCGGTCGCGGCGAACGCAGCGGTCGCGCCGGCGTACACGGCGCCGGTGATCATGAGGCCTGCGCCGATGAGCGCGGCCGCCGCCAAAGGGCTGCGACGACCGCTGGAACGGCGCTTCTTCTCTCGTGCCATCTCGGGGATCAGCTCCGCTCTTATTTCAGGAAGTAGATAACGAGGAACAGCACGATCCAGACGACGTCGACGAAGTGCCAGTAGTAGGACACCACGATCGAGGAGGTCGCCTCCTTGTGCCGGAAGTTCTTGACGGCGTATGCGCGTCCGATGACGAGCAGGAACGCGACCAGTCCGCCGGTGACGTGCAGGGCGTGGAAGCCCGTCGTCAGGTAGAACGCGGAAGCGTACGAGTCAGCGCTGATGGGCATGCCCTCGGCAACGAGCTGGGCATACTCCCAGACCTGGCCGGAGACGAAGATCGCGCCGAGGGCGAAGGTGAGGAAGAACCACTCGACCATCCCCCATCCGAACAGGCGACGGCGTCCGGCGCCGTTCTTCTGTCCCTTGCCGATCTTGTAGGGCTGCAGGTCCTCTGCCGCGAACACGCCCATCTGGCACGTGAACGAGGAGAGTACGAGGATCGCAGTGTTCACTGCGGCGAACGGGACGTTCAGCAGCTCGGTCCGGGCCGCCCACAGCTCCGGGGAGGTGCTGCGGAGGGTGAAGTAGATCGCGAAGAGTCCCGCGAAGAACATCACCTCACTGCCGAGCCACACAATGGTGCCGACAGCTACCGGGTTGGGCCGCTTAATCGTTCTCGCCGCCGGGGCATACGTCGCTGAGGTCGTCACCCCTCCATTATGGCCGATCCGCGGGCGTGATTCTTGCACCGGCGACCTTCGAGTTGCCGGTCGACGACTTAGGAGACCCTAAGAAAACACTGCGAATACCCGGTGAATCCGCGGGAAACAAGGGGTGGGGGTGGGGTGCACGTGTGTTCGGAAGCATCTGCATGTTTTCTCTGCGCCGATAGGATCGCACACATGGCTGATTCCCTGACCTGGTCCGACGTGCTCACCTCTCTTCTGGAGCGTCGCGATCTCAGCGTGTGGGAGTCGACGTGGGCTATGCGGCAGATCATGCAGGGCAGCGTCACGGAGGCCCAGCTGGCAGGATTCCTCGTCGCTCTTCGTGCCAAGGGGGAGACGATCGACGAGATCGTCGGCTTCCGCGACGCGATCCTCGAGGCCGCGGTCCCTCTTCCCGTCTCTCCTGATGTGCTCGACATCGTCGGGACGGGCGGCGACCGCGTCGGCACGGTGAACGTCTCGACCACGGCGGCGATCATCATCGGCGCCACCGGCGTGCCCGTCGTCAAGCACGGCAACCGTGCGGCGAGTTCGGCTTCCGGCTCCTCAGACGTGCTCGGTGCTCTCGGCCTCGAGCTGTCACTCGACCCCGCCGCCGTCGCTTCCATCCTCGACCGCACCGGGATCACCTTCGCGTGGGCGGGCGCGTTCCACCCCGGCTTCAAGCACGCAGGATCCGTCCGCGCGGAGCTCGGGGTTCCCACCGTCTTCAACATGCTCGGGCCGCTGTGCAACCCTGCGCGCGCCGAAGCCAACGCCGTGGGTGTCGCGCAGATCGAGCGCGTACCGCTGATCACCGGCGTCTTCCGGACCCGCGGCGCGACCGCGCTGGTGTTCCGAGGCGACGACGGACTCGACGAGCTCACCACGACCGGCCACAGCCGCATCTGGGAGGTCACCCGCGGGGACATCCACGAGCACGACCTCGACCCCCGTGACCTCGACATCCCGATCGCCGACCTGGCCGACCTGATCGGCGGATCGCCGCAGCACAACGCGGAGGTGCTGCGACGGACGCTGGCGGGGGAGACCGGGGCGGTGCGCGACATCGTGCTGCTCAATGCGGCGGCGGGCATCGTCGCGTTCGAACTCTCCCAGGACGCCATGCAGGTGCAGCGCCCGATCCTCGAACGACTGCGCGAGGGGTACGACAAGGCATCGGCGGCCGTCGACGACGGCCGTGCCCTGGCCAAGCTCGACCAGTGGATCTCCGTCAGTCGCGAGCTGGCGGCCCCGAAGGAGTGACCGTGGATCCCGTCGACGCCCTGCTGGAGATCGCCTCTCTTCTGGAGCGCGAGCGGGCCTCACGGTACCGAGCGAAGGCTTTTCGTCAGGCTGCCGCGACCCTGCAGGATCTTCCGGACGACGTCCGGGCCGATCCCACCCGCCTGAGAGCGGCGAAGGGCATCGGAGAATCCACCTTCGCGGTGATCCGTCAGGCGCAGGCCGGGCAGGTGCCGGACTACCTCGTCGAGCTGCGTGGCGACGTCGAACCTGAGCGTGTCTCGCTGCTGCGCACGAAGCTGCGCGGCGACCTGCACGCTCACACCGACTGGTCCGACGGCACTACTCCCATCTCTGTCATGGCAGCGGCAGCTCGCGCGTTGGGCCATGAGTATCAGGCGATAACGGATCACTCGCCGCGTCTTCGGGTGGCCAGAGGGCTCTCGGCCGAGCGGCTTCGGGAGCAGATGCCCTTGGTGCGTGCGGAGTCCGGTGACGGTTTCACCCTGCTCGCCGGCATCGAGGTCGACATCCTCGAGGATGGCGCTCTCGACCAGGAGGACTCCCTGCTCCGCGAACTGGACATCGTCGTGGCATCGGTGCATTCGAAGTTGCGGATGGACTCGCGTCCGATGACCGCACGCATGATCGCCGCGGTGTCGCACCCCAGGGTGAACGTGCTCGGGCACTGCACCGGGCGCCTGGTGCAGGGGGAACGAGGGACCCGCCCGGAGTCGGCGTTCGACGCGGCTGCGGTTTTCGCCGCCTGCGCGGACAACGGGGTGGCGGTCGAGATCAACTCGCGCCCCGAGCGTCAGGATCCGCCGGACGAACTGATCGCTATCGCGCTCGAAGCCGGATGCCTGTTCTCCATCGACTCGGATGCGCATGCTCCCGGTCAGCTCTCGTTGCTGGATCACGGCGCGGAGCGAGCCGAGCGCGCGGGGATTCCTGCCTCCCGGATCGTGACGACCTGGGGACTCTCCCGGCTTCTCGCCTGGGCGGAATAGGTGCAGCTGCGGTTGACCGGGGGTCAGCCGGACGCGAGGGCGGCCTTCGACACCGCTGCCACCGCGCGCGTCATCGAGCCGCCGAGGTTCCACTTCTCGGCGAGAGCCGTCGCCGCATCGACCTCCGCGGGATCGAGCACCCGCAACGGGATATCGGGCGTCGTGATGGGAAGCGACGTGGCGACCGCGACCACGGTGGGGGCCACATCGAGGTAGGCGGATGCGGCCAGCACCTTCGCCCGCACCCCGGCGCTCATGCCCTCTCCGGCCTCGGCGGCCGCGCGGATGCCCTCGAGATCGGCGTGGGTCTGCAGCAGCGTCGCGGCGGTCTTCTCACCGACCCCGGCCACACCGGGAAGACCGTCTGAGGCGTCGCCGCGCATGGTGGCGAAGTCGGCATACTGCGAGGGGAGCACCCCGTACTTCGCGACCACGGTCGCATCGGTCACGACCTCGAGATTGCTCATGCCGCGCGCGGTGTAGATGACCCGCACATCGCGGGAGTCGTCGACGAGCTGGAACAGATCGCGGTCTCCGGTGACGATGTCGACCGGCATCGTCGCTCCGGTCGCGAGCGTGCCGATGACGTCGTCGGCCTCGTGCTCCGCCACCCCGATGATCGGGATCCCGATCGCGGCGAGCGTCTCCCGGATGAGGGGGATCTGCGCTTCGAGGGGGTCGGGGACCTCTTCGATGTCAGGTCCGACCTCGACGACCTCGACGACACGGTGCGTCTTGTAGCTGGGGATCAGATCGACGCGCCATTGCGGGCGCCAGTCGTCATCCCAGCAGGCGATGACATGGGTGGGCTCGTAGAGCGTGACGAGCTTCGCGATGATGTCGAGCAGACCGCGCGCCGCGTTGATCGGAGCGCCGTCGGGCGCCGTCACCTTGTCGGGGACGCCGTAGAAGGCGCGGAAGTAGAGGCTGGCGGTGTCGAGCAGCATGAGGCGATCGGTCACCAGCACAGTCTGGCACGGGCGTGCGACACGGGCCGGTGGTCGCGCGCCGGAGAGTGAGACGATCCGCGCGGTTGCGACACTCACGGGTATGACAGCTTCTCTTCGCACGTTCTCGTCCCTCGCCCTGGGCGGGGTGGTGCTCGCTGCGGCACTGAGCGGATGCGCCATGTCGGCGGGGACCTCTCCTGTCCCGGAATCGACGTCCGCTCCGGACACCTCCGACACGACGTACGCACCGCAGGCGGCATGGCTGGATGCGACGTCGTTCGTCGTGAAGACGTGGGGCGATGCGTGCGCTCCGCAGATCGGGGACGTCGTCGCGGGGGACCAATCGCTCGAGCTCGTTCTCGTCGACGGCACGGATGAGGTGTGCGCGGCAGTGCAGACCGCTCACGGAATGTACGTCGGGCTGCCGGCGGCGTTCGATTCCTCGCGACCTGTCGAACTGACAGTGACGGATCCCGGGGGAGAGACCACGGAACTGACGCTTCCCGGACTTGTCTCAGGGGAGATCATCCCGGCCGATCGGATGCCCGAGCAGACACCCGCAGCGGCATGGATCGACGCGCATGAACTCGCGGTCCTCACCTGGGGATCGTCGACCTGCATGCCTGCCTCCGGGGCCGTCGAGGCCGTCAGCGAGAACGAGGCGATCGTTCGGCTCGAGGAGAGTGCGAACGAGGTCTGCACGATGGATCTGGTTCCGCAGATCACGTTCGTGACGGCGGAGGGCATCGACCAGGACGCGAGACTGACGCTCGCCGGGTACGTCGATGCGGACGGCGCCCCGGTCGTCGTGACCGTCGCGCGCTAGCCCTTCTTCGATGTCGCTCAGCAGCCTGGGGCCGATGGGCGCTGTTCGCAGGTGAAGGCCACGAGTGCGGTGTGAGCCTCGAAGATGCGTATTTCCCGCGCGGGACCCGGGATCGCGAGTGTGCCGGCGACCGGGAACCAGCCGCCGCCGAGGTCGACCTCCGCGGCGTAGCGGACGCTGACATGCGCCTGGTACGTGCCGCGCTCGCGATAGACGTGGCTCGTCGCGGTCGGGGTGAACGGCGCCTGACCGAGCGCCGACCATGTCTGTCCGCCGGTGGTCGATGTCGCAGAGGTGCCGTCGCCGTGCACGAACTCATAGTCGACAGGTGTGAACCGCACCGAGAGAGGGGCGCCGAGAAGGGTGCCCGAGCGCGTGTGCGCGGACGCCGCCGCGACGAAGTTCGTCGGCATCCCGGCCACACCGACGTTGTCGGGCTCGCCGACGTTCGCGACCGGATCGGGAGCGAATTGTGCGAGGTCGTCGATCGTGATC
Organism: Microbacterium sp. TPU 3598; assembly: GCF_002356155.1. Lineage (NCBI taxonomy): Bacteria > Bacillati > Actinomycetota > Actinomycetes > Micrococcales > Microbacteriaceae > Microbacterium > Microbacterium sp. TPU 3598. The sequence continues at coordinate 1,472,675 of NZ_AP017975.1, forward strand.
GCCGGGGCGGCGGGCTCATCCGTCGCCGGTGGCCGGGGTGACGTCGGTTTCTCGTCGACCGCGGCGCGAAAGCAGCTGCGGGAGCTGTTCCAGTCGTCGAGACACGAATCGAAGTCGAACTCGTGCACCGGGAAAGCCGGAGAGGTCGGGGTGGACGGGGACCCTCCGCCCGGGACGTTGTTGTGTGGGCTGCCGGAAGAGGGCTGGGTCTGGGTGCCGGAGATTACAACCGTATTCCCGTCCGTGCCTGTTAGTAGATCACTTCCGCCATCGCTGCTGCCAGAGCTCGCCGAGGTATACAAGGCAAGGCCCACGGACACCGTTGCTAAAGCCCGGAGCATGTAGTGCCCTCGACACTCTCGACTTCGTCGACCCGAAAGTGGTCACCATCCCATTTGAAGGTTGTCTCGATCTCGTACATGTCAGGGCGGTCGGAATTGACTACGGAGGTGCCAGTTGCGTCGACTACCGTGACGCCGCTGACATCGACACAAATGATTGCCTCTACGACCTCAAGCGCCTCCCTGGCGGCTTGTCCAACAAAACGGGTCACCACCGCGTCGCCGCTGATCGAATAACCTTCGGCGTGCATCGTCGAGAAGTTCTCTCGGTCAGCTCTTTGGACTCCGCCACTTGAAAAGGCGTACGTGTCGTCGAACGTGTCAGGGTTTGCGGGTTCCACAGCGTTCAATGCGTCCGTGTAGGCCCGGTACGTCGCCTCCGCGGCGGCGAAGGCTTCTTCTTCCGAGGCGAAGGCTGCGGTCGGCGTGGGCGTCGGAGCCGGAGTCGGCGCGCAGCCCGCGAGTGTTATGGCAACGGCGACCATCATGAGAGCGCCGAGGCGACGGGAAGTGGCGAGGGGAGGAGTCGGCGAGATCACCCCGTCACGGTAGCCCGGAGCGCGTCGGGCCCGGGGGAGTTATCCACAGGTCGGCGCCCATCGGAATCCGACTCCTGCAGTATCCGAACTTCTGATAGCCTTAACCGTCACTCGTGGCATGCATGCGCGTGCCCTCGTGACGAGAAAACCAAAATCCAACTGCTGTGAAGCATGCAGTCGGCCGTGCGCGGTCGTTGCCTCCCAGCCCGAGTCTCCATTCAACAAGGACAACCCACTACATGACTACCGCAACGACCGCCCCGGCCACCAAGCAGGTCGCCATCAACGACATCGGATCTGCTGAGGACTTCCTGGCCGCGGTCGAGAAGACCCTGAAGTTCTTCAACGACGGCGACATCATCGAAGGCACGATCGTCAAGATCGACCGCGATGAGGTACTCCTCGATGTCGGCTACAAGACCGAGGGTGTCATCCCCTCTCGCGAGCTCTCGATCAAGCACGACGTCGACCCCAACGAGGTCGTCGCTGTCGGCGATCTGGTCGAGGCCCTCGTTCTCCAGAAGGAGGACAAGGAAGGCCGTCTGATCCTCTCCAAGAAGCGCGCACAGTACGAGCGTGCCTGGGGAGACGTCGAGAAGATCAAGGAGAACGACGGCGTCGTCACCGGTACGGTCATCGAGGTCGTCAAGGGTGGACTCATCGTCGACATCGGCCTCCGTGGCTTCCTGCCGGCTTCGCTCATCGAGCTGCGCCGCGTCCGCGACCTCACGCCGTACCTCGGCCAGGAGATCGAGGCCAAGATCCTCGAGCTCGACAAGAACCGCAACAACGTCGTCCTGAGCCGCCGTGCGCTGCTCGAGCAGACGCAGTCGGAGTCGCGCACCACGTTCCTGAACAACCTGCACAAGGGTCAGGTCCGCAAGGGTGTCGTCTCGTCGATCGTCAACTTCGGTGCGTTCGTCGACCTGGGCGGCGTGGACGGCCTCGTGCACGTCTCCGAGCTGTCCTGGAAGCACATCGAGCACGCCTCCGAGGTCGTCGAGGTGGGCCAGGAGGTCACCGTCGAGATCCTCGAGGTCGACCTCGACCGCGAGCGCGTCTCCCTGTCGCTGAAGGCGACGCAGGAGGACCCGTGGCAGGTCTTCGCCCGTACCCACGCGATCGGACAGGTCACGCCGGGTAAGGTCACCAAGCTCGTCCCGTTCGGTGCGTTCGTCCGCGTCGCAGACGGCATCGAGGGCCTCGTCCACATCTCCGAGCTCTCCAGCAAGCACGTCGAGCTGGCTGAGCAGGTCGTGTCGGTCGGCGAAGAGGTCTTCGTCAAGGTCATCGACATCGACCTCGAGCGTCGTCGCATCTCGCTGTCGCTGAAGCAGGCCAACGAGTCGGTCGACCCCAACGGCACCGAGTTCGACCCGGCCCTGTACGGCATGCTCGCCGAGTACGACGAGAACGGCGAGTACAAGTACCCGGAGGGCTTCGACGCCGAGACCGGTGCGTGGAAGGAAGGCTTCGACGCCCAGCGCGAGGCATGGGAGCAGGAGTACGCTGCAGCCCAGGCTCGCTGGGAAGCGCACAAGGCTCAGGTCGTCAAGGCGGCCGAGGCCGAGGCTGCGGCCGGAGACGACTTCGGTGGTCAGACCTTCACCAGCGAGGCTGCCGGCGCCGGCACCCTCGCGGACGACGAGGCTCTCGCCGCTCTGCGCGAGAAGCTCTCGGGCGGCAACGCTTAAGCAGCATTCGGGAACGGGTCGTCACCTCGCCTTCGGGCGGGTGTGGCGGCCCGTTTCGCATATCCACACCACGGAATCCCGCTCGTGACGCAACATTACGACGGCATTCGTGACAACCGATCCGCTCGGCCAGCATGGGCGTATGACCACCCTGCTGCCCGCACCGCGCACCACCGTCGCTCCGACGACGGTGGGTACGGCACAGGCCGTTCGGCTCGAAGGCATCGAACGATCGTTTCCTCTGCCGCACGGCCACCGCGAGGTGCTGCGGGGCGTCGACGTCGACATAGCCGCCGGTGAGATCGTGGCCGTCGTCGGGCCCTCCGGCTGCGGCAAGTCGACCCTGCTGCGCCTCGTCGGAGGTCTGGACGCGCCGACACGAGGCGGCATCCGACTCGACGATACGCCCGTCGCCGACGTGGACGAGCGCACGGCCGTGGCGTTCCAGGAGCCGAGGCTGCTCCCGTGGCGCACGATCGCACAGAACGTCGAACTCGGCCTCCCGCGGGGCACCGCACGCCGCCTCGGCCGCGAACGCGTCCGTGAGCTGCTGCAGCTGGTCGGCCTCGATCATGCGGCGGATCAGCGTCCTCGCGAGGTGTCCGGCGGCATGGCCCAGCGCGCATCCCTTGCCAGGGCTCTCGCCCGGAACCCCGGCGTGCTCCTCCTCGACGAGCCTTTCGGAGCGCTCGACGCGCTCACGCGCCTGCGCATGCACGATCTGCTGCTGAAGATCCACTCCGCGGAGCCCACCACGATCCTCCTCGTCACGCACGATGTGGAAGAAGCCCTCTATCTCGCCGACCGTGTCCTCCTGCTGCGCACGCTGGGCGCGGCCGACGGCGACGAGTCCTCCATCGCCCGCACGATCACCGTTCCGGGCACCCGCCCCAGAGACCGCGCCGATCGCGGTCTCGCCGACCTGCGCGCCGACCTTCTCGAGGGCCTCGGCGTCGACACCCACCACCGCACCGCCGAGGAGACCCGATGAGCATCACCACCCGCCGAATCGTCCCCGCGATCGCGATCGCCGGGACGATGATGCTCGTCGCGACCGGTTGCGTCGCGGGAGAGAACGCCGCGGCCACCGACACGAAGCCCACCTCCGGGACCACCGAGTGGTCGTCCGACACGCTGTCGATCGACTTCGCGACGTACAACCCGCTGAGCCTCGTGATCCGTGACCAGGGCATCCTCGAAGACATCCTCGGCGATGACGTCGCCGTCGAGTGGGTGCAGTCCGCCGGCTCCAACAAGGCCAACGAACTGCTGCGCTCCGGCTCGGTCGACGTCGGCTCGACCGCGGGATCCGCGGCGCTCCTTGCCCGTGCCAACGGCTCGCCCATCCAGGTCATCGACATCTTCTCGCAGCCGGAGTGGGCGGCCATCGTCGTCGGACCGGACAGCGACATCACGTCGATCGAAGATCTGAAGGGCGCCTCCGTAGCTGCCACCAAGGGCACCGATCCCTACTTCTTCCTGCTGCAGGCGCTCGAAGAGGGCGGCCTGTCGCTCTCGGACGTCGAGGTGCAGAACCTGCAGCACGCCGACGGCCGGGCGGCTCTCGACGGCGGTTCGGTCGATGCGTGGTCGGGTCTCGATCCGATCATGGCCGCGGCCGAGGCAGAGTCGGGTGACAAGCTCGTCTACCGCAACGTCGACTTCAACACGTACGGCTTTCTCAACGCCACCGAGGACTTCATCACGAACCACCCCGACCTCGCGCAGGCGGTCGTCGACGCCTACGAGCAGGCACGCGAGTGGGCGCTGGAGAACCCCGACAAGACTGCGGCGCTCCTGGCCGAGGTCGCCGGCATCGACCTCGGCGTCGCCACCACCGTGATCGAGGAGCGCTCGAACCTCGACGTGAGCGGCGTCCCCGGCGACGACCAGATCGCCGTGCTCGAGAAGATCGCCCCCGTGCTCGTGGAGTCCGGCGACGTGCAGGGCGGCAAGGACTCCGTCGACAAGGCGCTCTCCTCGATCGTGAACGCGACCTTCGCCGAGAAGGCGGTCGACGGCGAGTGAGTGAACTCGACCAGCGCGTGATCGCGCCCGCCGACTCGCGGGACGCGCTCGACTTCGCGAAAGGCGACCTCAGGCGGCCCGATGCCGCTGCCCGGCGCACCTGGGACCGTCCGGTCGTTCGCATCGTCGCCGGCCTCCTCCTCCCGGCGATCATCCTGATCGTCTGGCAGGTCGTCACGACGAACGGGCTCATCCCGCCCTACCGCCTGCCCACGCCCGCCTCGGTCTTCCAGGCCGGTGTCGAGCTCGCAGAGAGCGGTCAGCTCTGGACCCACATCGCCATCTCCGTGCAGCGCGTGCTGCTCGGATTCGCGATCGGCTCCCTGATCGGTCTCGCCGCGGCGGGAGTGGTGGGGCTGTCCCGGCTCGGCGACGTGCTGCTGAGCCCGACGCTCGCCGCCATCCGCGCCGTGCCGTCGCTGGCCTGGGTGCCGCTGCTGATCCTCTGGATGCAGATCGGGGAGGAGTCCAAGGTCACGCTCATCGCGATCGGGGCGTTCTTCCCCGTCTACACCACGGTCGCCTCCGCACTCCGGCACGTCGACCCGCAGCTCGTCGAGGCCGGACGCTCGTTCAGCCTGCGCGGATGGTCGTTGTTCCGCATCGTGCAGCTGCCCGCGGTCGTGCCGTCCGTCGTCTCCGGCCTCCGTCTCGCGCTGGCCCAGGCGTGGTTGTTCCTGGTCGCCGCTGAGCTCATCGCTTCGTCCATGGGGCTCGGCTTCCTGCTCACGGATTCTCAGAACAGCGGTCGAGTGGACCGCATCCTCCTCTCGATCGTGCTGTTGGCTCTGCTCGGCACCATCACCAACGGCATTCTCGTGCTGGTGGAGAAGTACCTGCTCCGTCGGTGGGTGTGAGCATGGCCGAGGTGCGATTGCAGGAGGCTCGTGTCTACGAGCCGTCGGACCACTTCCCACACGCGAACGTGACGGCGGAGGCGTACGCGCGCGCCGCGGCGGACCCCATCGCCTTCTGGGAGGAGGCGGCTCGACGGCTCGACTGGGCGAAGCCCTGGCACACACCCCATGAGTGGGAGCCGCCGAGCGGAGATGCGGTGCCTGCGGCGCGCTGGTTCACCGGAGGCACGCTCAACGTGGCCGTCAATTGCGTCGACCGGCACGTGGAGTCCGGCCGAGGCGACAAGATCGCCCTGCACTTCGAGGCGGAGCCGGGCGACCGTGTCGCGGTGACGTACTCCGACCTGCGGCAGCGCGTGTGCCGCGCCGCCAATGCCCTCGTGGCGCTCGGCGTCGAGGCGGGCGACCGTGTCGTGATCTACCTTCCCGTGCTCGTCGAGACGATCGTGATCACGCTGGCCTGCGCGCGGATCGGCGCCGTGCACTCGCTGGTCTTCGGGGGCTTCTCCGCCGAAGCCGTGCGCTTCCGCCTCGAAGACACCGGTGCGAAGCTGCTGGTCACGAGCGACGGGCAGTACCGACGCGGCGCTGCCACCGAGATCAAGTCCACGGCCGATGTCGCCGCCTCCGGTCTTCCCGCCCTCGAGCACGTGCTGGTGCTCCGGCGCACGGGCCAGGACGTGCCGTGGACGGACGGGCGCGATGTCTGGTGGCACGACGTCGTCGATACTGCGTCGCCCGTGCACGACGCGCAGCCGTTCGATGCCGAGCATCCGCTCTTCATCATCTACACCTCCGGCACCACCGGGAAGCCGAAGGGCCTCGTGCACACGTCGGGCGGCTATCTCACGCAGGCGAGCTGGGCGCACTGGGCGCACTTCGATGCGAAGCCCGACGACGTGCACTGGTGCACCGCAGACCTCGCCTGGGTCACCGCGCACACGTACGAGATCTACGGACCGCTCTCGAACGGGCTCACCCAGGTCATCTACGAGGGGACCCCGGATTCCCCGCATCGGGAACGCCACCTCGAGATCATCGAACGCTACGGGGTGACCGTGTACTACACGGCCCCCACCCTCATCCGCACCTTCATGACCTGGTTCGGCACGCAGCTCCCCACTAGGCACGACCTCTCGGCCCTTCGTCTGCTCGGCACGGTCGGCGAGGCGATCAACCCCGAGGCCTGGGTGTGGTTCCGGCGGAACTTCGGCCGTGACGAGCTGCCGGTGATCGACACCTGGTGGCAATCGGAGACCGGCGCCGCGATGATCGCGCCGCTGCCCGGGGTCACACGACTCAAGCCGGGCTCGGCGTCGGTGCCCCTGCCGGGGATCGACGTCGCGGTGGTCGACGAGGACGGACGCGAGGTCGAACCCGGCCGCTCCGGAACGCTCGTGGTCCGCCGCCCGTGGCCCGGGATGGCTCGCACGGTGTGGGGTGACCCGAAGCGCTACCGCGACGCCTACTGGTCGGCGTATGCCGGTCACGGCGAGTTCGGTGGCTTCTACGTCGCCGGAGACGGTGCGACCCGAGACGTCGACGGGTACATCTGGATCCTCGGCCGACTCGACGACGTCGTCAACGTCTCCGGACACCGGCTCTCCACCATCGAGATCGAATCGGCTCTCGTCGCGCATGCCACCGTCGGTGAAGCCGGCTCCGCCGGTGTCTCCGACCCGATCACCGGGCAGGCCGTCGTGGCGTTCGTGACGCCGTCGGGCCGCGCAGAAGTGACGCCGGCCGACCTGCGTGCGCAGGTCGCGCAGTCGATCGGACCTGTCGCCAAGCCGAAGCACATCGTGGTGGTACCGGACCTCCCCAAGACACGCTCGGGCAAGATCATGCGGCGACTCCTGGCGCAGCTGTGGGAGGCCGAGCAGGACCGCCGGGCAGGTCGCGATGCCCAGCCGCTCGGAGACACCACCTCGCTGCAGAATCCCTGGGCCGTCGATGACATCGCCGACGTGCTCGCCGCGTCCGAACTCGCGCCACCCCTGAACTGCCACCCCGCTGAACTGAGGACAACATGACGGAAGAACACCGCTTCGGGTTTCGCACCAGAGCACTGCACGCCGGCGGAACCCCTGACGCCTCGACCGGCGCGCGGGCGGTGCCGATCTATCAGACGACATCGTTCGTGTTCGACGACGCGGCGGATGCCGGCAACCTCTTCGCGCTGCAGAAGTACGGCAACATCTACTCCCGGATAGGCAACCCCACGGTCGCGGCCCTCGAGGAGCGTCTGGCGTCACTCGAAGGCGGGATCGGCGCCGTCGCCACCGCATCCGGGATGAGCGCGGAGTTCATCACGTTCGCAGCCCTCGTCGGAGTGGGTGACCACGTCGTCGCCGCTGCGCAGTTGTACGGCGGCACCGTGACTCAGCTGGACGTGACGCTGCGCCGCTTCGGTGTGGAGACCACATTCGTCGCCTCGACCGATCCTGCCGACTTCGCCGCCGCTATCCGTCCGGAGACGAAGGTCGTCTACGTCGAGATGATCGGCAACCCCTCGGGAGAGATCGCCGACGTCGAACGACTGGCGGCCGTCGCCCATGCGGCCGGTGTGCCGCTCGTGGTCGATGCGACGCTGGCGACCCCGTACCTCGCGCGTCCCCTCGAGCACGGCGCCGACATCGTCATCCACTCCGTGACGAAGTTCCTCGGCGGACACGGCACCACGCTCGGCGGCGTCGTCATCGAGAAGGGCACGTTCGACTGGGGGAACGGCAAGTTCCCGCAGATGACCGAACCCGTCGACTCGTACGGCGGCATCAAGTGGTGGGACAACTTCGGGGAGTACGGCTTCCTCACCAAGCTCCGATCCGAACAGCTGCGCGACATCGGCCCCGCGCTCAGCCCGCAGTCGGCATTCAATCTGCTCCAGGGGATCGAGACCCTGCCACAGCGCATCGACGCCCACCTCGCGAACGCCCGCATCGTCGCCGACTGGCTCGCCTCCGACCCGCGAGTGGCGTACGTCACCTGGGCCGGACTCGAAGGGCACCCGCATCATGAGCGCGCAGCCAAGTACCTGCCGCTCGGCCCCGGGTCGGTGTTCGCCTTCGGAGTCGCAGCAGACGACGGGCGGGCGGCGGGGGAGACGCTGATCGAGAACCTGCAGCTGGCCTCCCACCTCGCGAACATCGGGGACGCCCGCACCCTGGTCATCCACCCGGCGTCGACGACACATCGCCAACTCACCGAGGAGCAGCTGGTCGCGGCAGGCGTGCGTGCGGATCTGATCCGTATTTCGGTCGGGCTGGAAGACGCCGATGACATCATCTGGGACCTCGACCATGCCCTCACCACGGCGACAGGAGTGAACCGATGAGCGCGACCACCCCGGGCGATGCGTGCGCGCTGCCCACCGTGACGGATGCTGCGGCCTGTGCGCTGCCCGGCTCGACGGCGACCATCCCCGGGCGCACCTGGATCGGGCCGAGCCAGCAAGAGCGCTTCGGTCTGCTGCGACGCGCGAAATCCATCGCGATCGTCGGCGCCTCGAACAATCCTGCACGCGCGTCGTACTTCGTGGCGACATACCTGCTCTCCAGCACGGCCTACGACGTCTACCTCGTGAACCCTCGAGAGACCCAGATCCTGGGACAGCCCGTGTACGCGACGCTGAGCGACCTCCCCGTGGTGCCCGACATCGTGGACGTGTTCCGTCGGCATGATGACCTTCCCGGCATCGCTCAGGAGGCGATCGAGGTGGGTGCCCAGACGCTGTGGCTGCAGCTGGGGTCCTGGAACGAGGACGCGGCGGCCATCGCGGAAGGTGCAGGTCTCTCGGTGGTCATGGACCGGTGCATCAAGATCGAGCACGCGCGGTTCCACGGCGGCCTGCATCTGGCGGGCTTCGACACGGGCGTGATCAGCTCGCGCCGTCAGCTGCTCGCGAGGTGAGGAGCGGCCGCAGCGAACCTTAGACTGGCGGCATGCCCCTCATCGCGCTCACCGGCGGCATCGCCTCCGGGAAGTCGACCATCGCCCGGCGTCTGGCGGAGCACGGCGCCATCGTCGTCGATGCCGATCAGATCGTGCGTGACGTGCAGTCGCCCGGGTCGCCTGTGCTCGTGCGGATCGCCGAGACCTTCGGTGCCGATGTCATCGCGCCCGACGGCTCTCTCGACAGGGCGGCGCTGGGTGCGAAGGTCTTCGGCGACGCCGACCTCCTCGCGCAGCTGAACGCGATCGTGCATCCGGCGGTGCGCGAAGAGTCGCAGCGCCGCTTCGACGCGGCCTTCGCCGACGATGCCGACGCGGTCGTCGTCTACGACGTGCCCCTTCTGGTCGAAGCACGGGTGGACGACCCCTGGGACCTCATCGTGGTCGCGCATGCCCCGGCTGCTGTGCGTCGGCAGCGACTCGTCGAGCTGCGCGGGATGGACGAGCGCGCGGCGCAGGATCGGATCGACGCCCAGGTCTCCGATGAACGACGTCTCGCGATCGCCGATGTGGTGATCGACACGTCCGACTCTCTCGAGCGCACACGCGCGCAGACGGATTCCCTCTGGGAGCGGATCAGCGCACGGTGACCTTCTCCGGTCACGCCCCGGGCTCCCGCGAGTATCGGCGTCTCATCGTCGGTCTGTTCTTCGCGGGGATCGCGACGTTCGCACAGCTCTACTCGGCCCAGGCCGTGCTGCCGCAGATCTCCTCCGATCTCGCGGTCGCCCCGGCGACGGCAGCCCTGAGCGTGTCTGCCGCGACGCTCGGCCTCGCGCTCGCGGTCATCCCCTGGTCGGTGGTCGCTGATCGCATCGGTCGTGTGCCCGCCATGGCCACGGGCGTGCTCACAGCCACGGTGTTCGGTCTCACCGCCCCGTTGAGCGGCGAGATCGGGATGCTTCTCGTCCTGCGTTTCGCGGAAGGGGTGGCGCTGGGAGCTGTGCCGGCTGTGGCGCTCGCCTATCTCAGCGAGGAGGTGGAGGCCCGCCACGCCGCCGCTGCGGCGGGAAGCTACATCGCCGGGACCACGGTCGGTGGTCTGCTCGGCCGCATCGCGTCGGGGATCGTCGGGGAGGCCGGCGGATGGCGCGCCGGCATCCTGTCGGTCGCCGTGATGTGCGCGGTCGCCGCCGCGCTGTTCCTCTGGCTCACTCCGCGCGCCAGGGGGTTCGTCCCCGGTCGTCTGCGCGTCGATCGCGGGCCCGGCATCCTGGAGAAGCTGCGTGCGCCGTTGCGCTCGCCCTTGCAGTGGGCGCTGTACGCGCAGGGATTCCTGCTGATGGGCGCTTTCGTGGCGGTCTACAACTACCTCGGCTTCCATCTGTCGGCCGAACCGTTCGTGCTGCCCGCCTGGGTGGTCACGCTGCTCTTCCTCGCCTACCTGGCCGGCACGGTCTCGTCTCCCTGGGCCGGGGCGCTCGCCTCGCGGGTCGGGCGCTTCCCCGTGCTGCTCGCCTCGATCGCTGTGATGGCCGCGGGCGCCGGCCTGCTGCTCGTGCCGGTGGCGACGATCGTGCTGGGCGGTCTCGTGCTCTTCACGGCCGGGTTCTTCGGAGCCCATGCCGTCGCCTCCGGATGGACGCCGGTCGCGGCAGGCCCCGCGAGTCGGGCCCAGGCGTCGTCGCTGTACTACTTCGCCTACTACGCCGGGTCGAGCCTGTTCGGGTGGATGCTCGGCCTCGTGTTCGGCGCCGCGAACTGGGGCTGGTTCGTCGCCGTCATCGTCGCGATGTGCGGCGTGGCTGCTCTCGCGGCCGTCTCGGCTCTGCGCGGCGCACCCACCGGGCAGTCGTCTTCCTGAAAGGAACTCCTCATGCTGTCGCGGCGGGCGACGCCGTGCGCATGGATGCGACCGGGGCGGATCCCTCTCGACGGCCTCGATGTCGGAGGGGCGGCATACGCTGGAGGTATGCAACCCACGCGCAGTGTCCGACCTTTCGAGGTCATCAGCGAGTATGAGCCCGCGGGCGACCAGCCGAAGGCCATCGCCGACCTGGCGGCGCGCATCAACGCGGGAGAGACCGACGTCGTGCTGCTCGGTGCGACCGGTACCGGAAAGTCCGCGACGACGGCGTGGTTGGTCGAGCAGGTGCAGCGCCCGACGCTCGTTCTCGCACACAACAAGACGCTCGCCGCACAGCTCGCGAACGAGTTCCGCGAGCTCATGCCGAACAACGCCGTCGAGTACTTCGTGTCGTACTACGACTACTACCAGCCCGAGGCCTACGTGCCCCAGACCGACACCTTCATCGAGAAGGACTCCTCGATCAACTCCGAGGTCGAGCGACTGCGCCACTCCACGACGAACTCGCTGCTGAGTCGCCGCGACGTCGTCGTCGTCTCGACCGTGTCCTGCATCTACGGACTCGGGGCTCCCGAAGAGTACCTGCGCGCCATGGTCGCCCTTCAGGTGGGGGAGCGCTACGACCGTGACGCCCTCATCCGCCAGTTCATCGCGATGCAGTACAACCGCAATGACGTCGACTTCTCGCGAGGCAACTTCCGGGTGCGCGGCGACACCATCGAGATCATCCCCGTCTACGAAGAGCATGCGATCCGCATCGAGCTGTTCGGCGACGAGATCGAGGCTCTGTATTCGCTCCACCCGCTCACGGGAGAGGTCATCGAGAAGCTCGACGCCGTGCCGATCTTCCCCGCCTCGCACTACGTTGCCGGCACCGATGTCATCCAGCGTTCTATCGGCACCATCGAGACCGAGCTGGAAGAGCGCCTGGCCGAGTTCGAGCGGCAGGGCAAGCTCCTCGAGGCGCAGCGTCTGCGCATGCGCACCACTTTCGACCTCGAGATGCTGCAGCAGTTGGGCTTCTGCTCCGGCATCGAGAACTACTCGCGCCATATGGATGGACGCGCGCCCGGCGAGCCGCCGCACACCCTGCTCGACTTCTTCCCCGACGACTTCCTGCTGGTGATCGACGAGTCGCACGTGACCGTCCCGCAGATCGGAGCGATGTACGAGGGTGATGCATCGCGCAAGCGCACACTCGTCGACCACGGGTTCCGGCTGCCGAGCGCCATGGACAACCGCCCGCTGCGCTGGGACGAGTTCAAGAACCGCATCGGTCAGACCGTCTACCTGTCCGCCACTCCCGGCAAGTACGAGATGGGCATCGCCGATGGCATCGTCGAGCAGATCATCCGCCCGACCGGTCTCGTCGACCCGGAGATCGTGGTGAAGCCGTCGAAGGGGCAGATCGACGACCTGCTCGAGGAGATCAGGGTACGGGTCGAGCGCGACGAGCGCGTCCTCGTCACGACTCTCACCAAGAAGATGGCGGAGGAGCTCACCGACTTCCTCGGTGAGCACGGGGTGCGGGTGCGCTATCTGCACTCCGACGTCGACACCCTGCGTCGCGTGGAGCTGCTCAGCGAGCTGCGCGCCGGCGTGTACGACGTCCTCGTGGGCATCAACCTCCTGCGTGAGGGACTCGACCTTCCCGAGGTCTCCCTCGTCGCGATCCTCGACGCCGACAAGGAGGGGTTCCTGCGTTCGGGGACCTCGCTGATCCAGACCATCGGTCGTGCGGCCCGAAACGTGTCCGGCGAGGTGCACATGTACGCCGACAAGATGACCGACTCGATGACGAAGGCGATCGAGGAGACCGACCGGCGTCGCGAGAAGCAGGTCGCGTACAACAAAGAGCACGGCATCGACCCGCAGCCGCTCCGCAAGCGCATCGCCGACATCACTGAGGTGCTGGCGCGTGAGGGTGCCGACACGGCAGAGATGTTGTCCGGTCGCGGTCGCGCCACCGGCAAGGGCAAGTCGCCCACGCCGAACCTGCGCCGCACGGGCATCGCGGCCGAGGGGGCGCAGCAGCTCGAAGCCACGATCCAGGATCTGTCCGATCAGATGCTCGCGGCAGCGGCCGAGTTGAAGTTCGAGCTCGCCGGGCGCCTGCGTGACGAAGTGCAGGACCTCAAGAAAGAGCTCCGTGCCATGGAGCGCGCCGGGCACGCGTAGGAGGCGGGCTGATGGACGCTGCGGGGAACGAACTCGCCGATCGGGTGCGTGCGTTGCTGGGCGTGGACACCGAGATCGAAGAGCGTCGGATGTTCGGTACCAGGGCGTTCCTCGACGACGGCCGCATCCTCGTCGGCGCGCGTCCGGGTGGCGTCCTTCTGGTGCGCATCGATGACGAGAACGGTGCCGCGCTGCTCACGGAGCCCGGAGCAGCGCGGGCCGTCATGGGTGCGCGCACGATGAGCTCCGGCTGGCTCGACGTGGCGGCCGGGGCCATCGAGGACGACACCGCGCTCATGTTCTGGCTCGACGTCGCTCGGGAGTCGACGGGTTCGGCGAACGAGGCTCCAGAGGAGAACTGACGCGACGGGCGGGACCGTCGCCAAGGTCGAGGCCGCTACGGGCAGTGCACCAGGGTCTTCGGCCCGGTGCGGTCGATCTCGTGCTCCGTCATCGGTGCGCCGCAGAGAGGGCAGGCGCGCTCGGCGCGCTCTGCGGCGCTCGGGGGCGGAGTCTTCTCGTAGGGGCCGACGGATGCGGGTCCCGCGAACCGGATGAGGTTCGTGTTCACCCAGGAATACAGCCCTCCGGCGTCGCGGATGCGAGTACGGAGGGGCGGGCGATCGGAATCCTGTGCCATGTTCATTAGTGTACTAACTATTAGTGCAGATGTATAGTCTCCCTTGTGACAGCATCCGATGACCTGCTCCGGCTCGAGAACCAGCTCTGCTTCGCCCTGGTGACCGCGGCGCGCAATGTCGTCGCCCTGTACCGTCCCATCCTCGAGCCGCTGGGGCTGACTCATCCCCAATACCTCGTCATGCTGGCACTGTGGGAGCGGTCGCCGCGGACTCTCAACGACCTGGCGATCGATCTCGCCATGGAGCCGGCGACGGCTTCGCCGCTCGTGAAGAGGCTGGAGACGGAGGGGCTGGTCGTGCGTCAGCGCAGCAGCGAGGACGAGCGGCGCCTGGAGATCACGCTCACGCCGGCGGGAACGGCGTTGCGTGACCGGGCGGTCGACGTTCCGCACCAGGTCATGGCGGCGGTCGGCATGGGCGTCGACGAGATCGCGGCGCTTCGGGACGGTCTCGGACCTTTCGCGGGGCGTCGTCCTGACCTCGGCTGACGCGTCGTGCGCTCACGGCTCGCGGGAATCGACGACCACGAGGTGGGGGAGCAGCCCCCTAGGGTGGAGGCATGTCGCGCCCCGAGCCCTCGATCCCGGGGCGGGAGCGTGCCGGGACAGACCGGCCGCGGGGGCTTCTGCTCCCGCTGATCGCGATAGCCGGCTTCTTCGCGACGATCATGTTCGCTGCCTCGGCACAGGGCCTTCCGCAGTTCGGAGGATGGTTCACCGCTACCGAGGAACGGGCAGGTGACGACGTCCTGCCGACGGCGCCGACGGAGACCGCGCCACCGCCGTTGGATCCCCCTGAGGATTCGCCGTTGCTCGCGATCATCGGCTACGTCCTCGCGGCGGTCGTCGTCGCCGTCGTGCTCGCGATGGTGTACCTCGGTCTTCGACTCCTGATCCGCTACCTCGTGGGTCTCTGGCGTGACCGTCCGCTCGCGCGTCGCGAGGCGGCGCGGGTCGATGCCCGGGTCGTCATCGCACCCGCGGCCCACGTCGAACCGGACGAGGCGACGATCCTGCGTGGAATCGCGGAGGCGCTGAGGACGATCGACGGTCGGACTCTGCCCGGCGACAGCATCGTGGCGGCGTGGGTGGGCCTGGAGGAATCGGCGGCGGATGCCGGCGCCGGCCGCGGCGTCAACGAGACGCCGTCGGAGTTCACCGTTCGCATCATCGGCCGACGTGCGGGGATCGCCGACGATGTCGTCGCCCTGCTGGGCCTCTACGAACAGGTGCGCTTCGGCGGGCACGACGCCGACGAGCGCGATCGGGCCCGAGCCGCCGAGTGCCTCCGCGGCATCCAGAAGGGCTGGCGATGAAGAGACGGATCCTGGTCCTGGGCGTCGGTGCCGCCGTCGCTGTGATCGTCCTGCTCCTGCTCGGCCAGGTGGGCTTTCCGGTTCCGTTCGTCTTCGCCTGGATGATCCTCGCCATCGCGGTGGTGTGCGCCTGCCGACAGGAGTTCATCGAGGTCGGGCCTGTCTGGCCCCCCGAGAAGCCGAGCCGCAAGACGCGCGGCTCGGAGGTATCCCGCATGGCCTGGGCGATCAACACGCGCACGGGAGTCGCCGGGCACGTCGTCGTGCGCCGGGTGCAGAGCGTGTTGAGACGACGACTCGCCCTGCGTGGACTCGACCTCGACGATCCCACGCATCACGCGCGCATCGACGCGCTGCTCGGCGGGGGAGTGCGCGACGCCCTGCACGGTCGTGAAGTGCGGAGCACTGACATCGAGATCGTGCTCGACGCGATCGAACGAATCCCGAATGACACGGAGGAGACCGGATGAGCAGCCAGGAGACCACGCAGATCGCCGCCACGGGGCGTCGAGTGCTCGACAGCGTACGCGGCGCCGTCGTCGGGATGGACGAGCCCCTCACGATCGCCCTCGCTGCGATCCTCGCGGGTGGCCACGTGCTCTTCGAAGACGTTCCGGGGTTGGGGAAGACTCTCGCGGCGAGGAGCCTGGCGTCCGCGCTCGGCCTCGGTTTCCGTCGCCTGCAGTGCACGCCGGACATGCTCCCGGGCGACGTCACCGGCTCCTACGTGTATGCACCGGCCTCCGGTGAGTTCGTGTTCCGACCCGGCCCCATCTTCACCGGCCTGCTCCTGGCCGATGAGGTGAACCGCACCACTCCCAAGACCCAGTCGGCGATGTTGGAGGCGATGGCCGAGCATCAGGTCACGGTCGAGGGCAACAGCTTCGCCCTACCGCGTCCGTTCCACGTGATCGCGACCTCGAATCCGATCGAGTACGAGGGCACGTACGCGCTTCCCGAGGCGCAGCTCGACCGGTTCATGGTACGGCTCGCCGTCGGCTACCCCGGGCCGGACGATGAGACGCGCATCATCCTCGACCGCGTACGCCGACAGAGCCCCGATGCGTCCGTCGATCCGGTCATCGACGAACGGGGGCTCCTCGCGATCCAGGAAGCCGTCGAGAGGATCCACGTCGATGCCGATGTCGCCCGGTACTGCGTGGAGCTCACGAGGTCGACGCGGGATGCGACGCATGTCGCGGTCGGCGCCTCGCCGCGCGGATCGCAGGCTCTCGTCCTGCTCGGCCGCGCACTCGCGGCGCTGGACGGTCGCGATTACGTGCGGCCGGACGACATCAAGCGCATCGCGGAACCCGTGCTCGCGCACCGGCTGACCCTGACGCCGCAGGCCTGGGCGCAAGGAGTGGATCCCCGGTCCGTCGTGGCGACGGTGGTCGAGGCCACGCCGGTGCCGCCGACCGTGGCCGCGGTGCGATGACCGAGCAGGTCCGTGTCACGGCACGTGCCCCCGTGCACTGGAGTCGGACGCCCGTGATCGCGATCGGACTCGCCGGCTCGACGATCCTCGCTGCCGTGGGGCTCGTCTTCTCGCGACCCGACGTGATCGGCATCGGGCTTCCGCTCGCGCTCGCGACGGCATGGATGCTGCTGCGTCGGCCCGGTGACGATGTGCTGTCGATCGAGCTGCGTGCACGTCCGGAGCGCTCGGACGGCTCATCGGAGGTCATCGCCGCGGCAGATGCGGTCCTCGACGGCGACTGGCTCCAGATCGCGGTCGATCAGGAGGAGCAGCGGTCGGGGGTCGCCGACGTGAAGGTCGGGAGCTCCGTCCTCACGTCGCGCAACCGCCTGCAGCACTCCGGTCCTCTGGAGCTGCTCGGAGTGACCGTGCGCGGGGTCGCTCTCGACGGCGCGTGGGTCACCGAGGCTGCTCCTCGCGTCGCACTGGGGTGGAACACACCGCCGCGGCATGTCCGGATCGGGCGTCTCCCGGTCGCGCCGCGATTGAGGGGTCTGCACGGTGCCCATGAGGGATCGCGGCCCGGCCAGGGCGGAGACTTCCGTGACATCCATCCGTTCGCCCCCGGCGACGAACTGCGCCGCGTCGACTGGCGGGCGACCGCGCGCGCCGCTCGCCGACCGGGTGAACTGCTCGTGCGACGCACTGCCACCCTCAGCGATTCCTCGGTGGTGATCGCGGTCGACACCGCGGAGGATCTCGGGACCGTCGTCGCCGCCTGGGGAGCGCACGATGCCGACCGGACAGGCGTCACCTCGCTGGACCTCGCGCGGGAGGCCGCGCTGTCCATCGCCACTTCGGCGGTCGGCGTCGGTGATCGGGTGGCGTACCACGCGCTGTCGCCCGGAGGTCTCAGCCTTCCCTCCGGTGGAGGTGCACGTCATCTCGCGCGGGTGCGGGACGTGATCGCGGCGACGGGTCAGAGTGACGAGGACTCCCGGTACCGCCGGTCGCCGGTCGTGCCTGCGGGATCCATCGTCTTCGTGCTCTCCACGTTCTTCGACGGTGTCGCCGCCCAGCTCGCCATCCGTTGGCGGGCGGCGGGGCACGCCGTGGTCGCCGTCGACGTGCTCCCGGCTCCGGACGAGAGCCGGCTCAGCCGTGAGCAGCGCATCGCGCTCCGGACCTTGCTCGCGGAACGCGCGGACATCCTCGTCGAGCTCCGGCATGCCGGCGTAGAGGTCGTCGCGTGGACGGATCAGGACGTCGACGTCGCGATGCGGCTCGCGGCGCTCCGTCAGCAGCGGGTGCGGACGGTGCGGCGGTGAGACGCGGTCTCCGTTCGTTCCGGGTGCGGGCGGCTGTTCCCGGCGTCACGGTGCGGCTCCTGCTCGTCGCGATGGTGTGGGCAGGGGCGGTCGTGCTCGTTCCATTCCCGTTGTGGCAGGGCGTGGCGGTGATCGCCGCGGTCCTCGCTGTCGTGCTCCCGCGGTCCCTGGCGGCGTGGTTCGCGGCGGCGTGCCTGGTGTTCGGAGTCCTCCTGACCCCACCCGATCCGGGACGCACAGCCCTCGCCGTCCTGCTCGTCCACGCGATCCACGTGCTCGCATCGTTGAGCCTCGTGATCCCGATCTCCTCGCGTGTCGCCCTCGCCGTCCTGGGGCCGAGCCTGTCGCGCTTCTGCATCATCCAGCTGCTGGCGCAGCCCGTCGTCCTCGCGGCATGGTTGCTGGCGCCGTCGAACGTCGAGCAGGGGATCACGGTGCTCGCCCCGCTCGCCGCAGTGATGCTCGTGCTCGGTGTCGGGCTGGCGTTGAGAGCCGTCCGGAGCTCGGATGTGCCGCGGCCGGCACGATCGGCGGGAGAGGAATCGGTCGCTGAGCGTCCTCGCGGAGCCAATGTCCGTGGCCCCTCGTAGACTTGTTCGGTGCCCATCGTCCCCGTTGCCTCCTCCGGAAAACTCAGTGTCCGCGGTGCCCGCGTCCACAACCTCAAGAACGTCGACATCGACATTCCCCGCGACTCCCTCGTCGTGTTCACCGGCCTGTCCGGATCGGGGAAGTCCAGCCTCGCGTTCGACACGATCTTCGCCGAGGGGCAGCGTCGCTACGTCGAATCGCTGAGCGCGTACGCGCGCCAGTTCCTCGGCCAGGTCGACCGACCGGACGTCGATTTCATCGAGGGCCTCAGCCCTGCCGTCTCGATCGACCAGAAGTCGACCAACCGCAACCCGCGATCGACCGTCGGCACGATCACCGAGATCTACGACTACATGCGCCTGCTCTGGGCGCGTATCGGTATTCCGCATTGTCCTGAATGCGGCGAACGCATCCAGCGTCAGACGGTGCAGCAGATCGCCGATCAGTTGATGGAGCTCCCCGAGCGCACGCGCTATCAGGTCGTCGCGCCGATCGTCTCGCAGAAGAAGGGCGAGTTCGTCGACCTGTTCCGCGAGCTCGGTGCCAAGGGATACTCGAGGGCCATCGTCGACGGCGATCTCATCCAGCTCGCCGAGCCGCCCACGCTGAAGAAGAGCTACAAGCACGACATCGCGGTGGTGGTCGACCGTCTGGTCGCGTCCGACGACATCCTCGGGCGCGTCACAGATTCGGTCGAGACCGCGCTCGGGCTCGCGGGCGGCGTGGTGCAGATCAACTACGTCGACGGCGAGGGCGACGACGCGTGGCAGACCTTCTCCGAGAAGCTGGCCTGCCCGAACGGGCACGCCCTCACTCTCACCGAGATCGAACCGCGCACGTTCTCGTTCAATGCGCCGTTCGGCGCCTGCCCTGCATGCTCGGGGCTCGGCACGCGCATGTCCGTCGACGTCGATCTGATGCTCGGCGACGAAGACCTCTCGATCCGCGAGGGCGTCATCATCCCGTGGACGACTCAGGGAAAGGGCCTGTTCCAGTACTACGAGCGTCTGCTCGAAGGTCTTTCCAATGATCTCGACTTCTCCTTGGACACCCCCTGGCGCGAACTCCACTCCGACGTGCAGAACGCCGTGCTGCGCGGCGAGAACTACAAGGTCTCCGTCAAGTGGAAGAACCGCTACGGACGCGAGATGCGATACACCTCCGGTTTCGAGGGTGTGGTTCCGTACATCGAGCGGCAGTACCTGCAAGCCGAGTCCGACAACCAGCGCAACCGCTGGGGTGAGTACCTCCGCGAGGTGCCCTGCCCCGTGTGCGATGGCAACCGACTCAAGCCCGAGGTCCTGGCCGTGCAGGTGCACGGTCATTCCATCGCCGAGGTCTCGCATCTGAGCCTCGCCGACGCGCGCGCTTTCATGGAGACCCTCACCCTCACCGACCGTGAAGCGAAGATCGCGGCCCAGGTGCTCCGCGAGATCCGCCTCCGCCTCGACTTCCTTCTGCAGGTCGGTCTCTCGTACCTGAACCTCAGCCGTTCGGCGGGCTCCCTCTCCGGTGGAGAGGCGCAGCGCATCCGGCTGGCGACGCAGATCGGCTCGGGGCTGACCGGCGTGCTCTACGTGCTCGATGAGCCGTCGATCGGACTGCACCAGCGCGACAACCGCCGCCTGATCGAGACGCTGCTCACCCTGCGCGACCTCGGCAACACCCTGATCGTGGTGGAGCACGATGAAGAGACCATCGAGGCAGCGGACTGGGTCGTCGACATCGGTCCCGGTGCCGGAGTCAACGGTGGCGAGGTCGTGCATTCGGGTCCGTATTCGGCGCTGCTCAATGACAGCGCATCGATGACGGGGGAGTACCTCTCCGGTCGCCGCGAGATCCCGATGCCGACGAAGCGGCGGAAGATCGACAAGAAGCGGATGCTCAGCGTGGTCGGGGCCCGTGCGAACAACCTCCGCAACGTCACCGCCGACTTCCCGCTCGGCGTCCTGACCGCGGTCACGGGGGTCAGCGGCTCCGGCAAGTCGTCGCTCGTCAATGACATCCTCTACCAGGTGCTGGCGTCGCGCTTGAACGGTGCACGCACCGTTCCCGGCAAGCACACGCGGGTGACCGGGCTCGACAACCTCGACAAGGTCGTGCACGTCGATCAGGCACCGATCGGCCGCACCCCGCGATCGAACCCGGCCACCTACACGGGGGTGTTCGACCGCATCCGCACGCTTTTCAGCGAGACACCGGAGGCGAAGGTCCGTGGATACCAGCCCGGCCGATTCAGCTTCAACGTCAAGGGCGGCCGATGCGAGGCATGCTCCGGTGATGGCACGATCAAGATCGAGATGAACTTCCTGCCCGACGTGTACGTCGACTGCGAGGTCTGCCACGGCAAGCGCTACAACCGCGACACGCTCGCCGTGCACTACAAGGGCAAGAACATCGCCGAAGTGCTCGAGATGCCGATCGAGGAGGCAGCCGATTTCTTCGAGCCCATCCAGGCGATCCACCGCTACATGAAGACGCTCGTCGACGTCGGGCTCGGGTACGTGCGGCTGGGCCAGTCGGCGACGACGCTCTCCGGCGGCGAGGCGCAGCGCGTCAAGCTGGCGACCGAGCTCCAGCGTCGCAGCAACGGGCGCAGCATCTACGTGCTCGATGAGCCGACCACGGGTCTGCACTTCGAAGACGTCCGCAAGCTCCTCGAGGTGCTCAACGGCCTGGTCGACAAGGGCAACACGGTGATCGTCATCGAGCACAACCTCGACGTGATCAAGTCGGCGGACTGGGTGATCGACCTCGGGCCCGAAGGCGGTTCCGGCGGTGGCCAGATCGTCGCCACGGGCACTCCGGAGCAGATCGCCCGCGTCGAGGCGAGCCACACCGGGCTGTTCCTCGGCGAGATCCTGGGTGAGGGGCGCTCCGCGCGGAAGGCCAGCTGATGGCCGATGTGCTGTCGTACAAGCCGAGGCCGGGGGAGATTCCCACCGACCCCGGCGTGTACCGCTTCCGCGACTCTGCCGGCCGGGTGCTCTACGTGGGCAAGGCGAAGAACCTGCGTCAGCGTCTGTCGAACTACTTCGCACCGCTGCGCACGCTGCATGAGCGCACCCGTCGTATGGTCACCACCGCGTCGTCCGTCGAGTGGACGGTCGTCCCCACCGATGTCGATTCGCTGCAGCTCGAATACATGTGGATCAAGGAGTTCGATCCGCCCTTCAACGTGCGCTACAAGGACGACAAGTCCTACCCGTTCATGGCCGTGACCCTCGCGGACGAAGCACCCCGAGTGATCGTCACCCGCAACCGCAAGATCCCCGGCGCACGGTACTTCGGTCCGTTCCCGAAGGTCTGGGCGGTGCACGAGACCATCGACCTGATGATCAAGGCCTTCCCGATCCGCACGTGCAGCGACTCCAGCTACCGGCGTGCCATGCAGACAGGCCGTCCGTGCTTCCCCGGGCAGATCGGCAAGTGCGGGGGCCCCTGCTCGATGACAGTGAGCATCGAGGAGCACCGTGCCATGGTCGACGACTTCGTCGCCTTCATGGCAGGTGGCGACGAGCGTTTCACCCGCGAGCTCACGAAACGGATGCTGGCGGCATCCGCGGCGATGGACTATGAAGCAGCGGCCAAGTACCGTGACAAGCTCTCGGCGATCGAAGCCGTGCTGGGCAAGAGCGCACTGGTCCTCCCCAGCGACGAGGACGCCGATCTGTTCGGGATCGCGGAAGACGAACTCGCCGCCGCAGTCCAGCACTTCGTGATCCGTGGCGGCAGGGTGCGTGGTGTGCGCGCCCTGACCATCGAGAAGGAGATCGACATCTCCAGCGGCGAGCTCGTCGAGCAGGTGCTGCAGCAGGCCTACGGAGAGGCGCAGGACGTTCCGCGTCGGATCCTGGTTCCGACACTGCCCGATGACGCCGCGGAACTCGAGGTGTGGCTGCGTGAGCGCCGCGGCAAGAAGGTCGAGATCGCGGTCGCGCAGCGCGGCCAGCGTGCCGACCTCATGCGGACCGCCACGCTCAACGCGCAGCAGGCACTGATCCGGCACAAGACGCGACGCACGACCGACTATGTCGCTCGAACCCAGGCGCTGACCGACCTGCAGGAGGCGCTCGGCATGGACGAAGCACCGCTGCGCATCGAGTGCTTCGACATCTCCCACCTCGGTGGCACGAATGTCGTCGCGTCGATGGTGGTGTTCGAAGACGGGCTTCCCCGTAAAGACCAGTACCGGTCGTTCAACATCGCCGAGACGACCGATGACACCGATTCCATGTACCAGGTGCTCCGTCGCCGTCTGGCCTACCTCGATCGTCCCGAAGAGCCCGAGGCCATCGACCCGACGACCGACGAGGTCGTGGCGGAAGACGTCGGGGAGGCGACGGTGCGACGCAAGCCCCGATTCGCCTATCCGCCGCAGCTGCTCCTCGTCGATGGGGGACAGCCGCAGGTGGAGGCCGCGGCCCGAGCGCTCCGCGACGCCGGACACACTGAGATCGCGGTCTGCGGCATCGCCAAGCGTCTCGAGGAGGTCTGGCTCCCCGGAGAGGACTTCCCCGTGATCCTGCCCCGTACGAGCGAAGCCCTGTACCTTCTGCAGCGCCTGCGCGACGAGGCGCACCGGTTCGCGATCACGCATCAGCGCAAGAGGCGGCGCAACGACATCGGCTCGGTGCTCGCCGAGGTACCGGGACTCGGGGCCTCCCGCATCAAGGTGCTGCTCAAGCACTTCGGTTCGGTGACCGCTCTCCGCGCCGCCGAGCCGGAACAGATCGAGGAAGTCCAGGGAATCGGTCCCGTGCTCGCTCAGAACATCCACACGCACCTGTCCACTCGCTAGGCTGGAGGCCGAGGGGGAGAGGGAGCACTGAGCAATGAATGACGGGGAGAAGGGCGAGTTCCTCATCGTCACGGGAATGTCCGGCGCAGGTCGGACGACGGTGGCGAACGCACTCGAGGATCTCGGCTGGTACGTCGTCGACAACCTGCCCCCGCAGATCCTGCGTCCGCTGCTCGATCTGACCGATATGGGCGGCACTGCTCTGCCGAAGGTCGCGGCGGTCGTCGATGTGCGCGGACGCAACCTCTTCGACGACTTCCCCGGGGTGGCGCGCGCACTGCGCTCCCGCGGTTCCGTTCGCGTGCTCTTCCTCGACGCGTCCGACGACGTCCTGGTGCGTCGGTTCGAGTCCGTGCGGAGACCGCACCCTCTGCAGGGCGAAGGCACACTGCTCGACGGCATCCGCATCGAGCGCGCCCGGCTCGCGCCGATCCGCGAAGCGGCCGACCTGGTGATCGACACGTCGACGCTCAACATCCACCAGCTCGCCACCCAGGTCTCCGACATCTTCTCCGAGGAGGGGGAGGCGCGACACCGGGTCACGCTGCTCAGCTTCGGGTTCAAGTACGGCCTGCCGACGGATGTCGACATCGTCGCGGACATGCGATTCCTGCCGAACCCGTTCTGGAACGAGGAGCTGCGGGGTCTGACGGGGAAGGACGAGACTGTTCGCGAGTACGTGCTCTCCCGGGATGGCGCGATGGAATTCCTGGACGCCTACTCCGCGGCGCTGGTGCCGGTGCTCGAGGGATATCAGCGCGAGAACAAGAGTCACTCGACGATCGCGATCGGCTGCACGGGGGGAAAGCACCGCTCCGTCGCCATGTCGGAGGAGCTGTCGCGCCGCCTCGCCGCGATCCCGGGCGTCGCCGTGAACGTCCGTCACCGGGACCTGGGCCGAGAGTAGCGGGCCGTCCGGCCGAGTAAGCTGGACGTTTGCGTCGCGATCCGGCGCGTGAACGTGAAGGAGTGTCGTGGCACTAACCACCGACGTCAAGGCCGAGCTGGTCAGCATCCGCAATGCACCCCCGACGGTGCGAGTCGCGGAAGTGACCGCCATCCTCCGGTTCGCCGGTGGTCTGCATTCGATCGCCGGTCGCGTGGCCGTGGAGGCCGAGGTCGACGCGGAGACCCTTGCGCGCCGCGTCGCTCGTGACCTCGCCGAGATCTACGGTGTGCGACCCGAGATCGCCCAGGTCCAGTCGAGCACCGCGAACGACGGCGCACGCTGGGCGGTGCGCGTGATCGCGCAGGGGGAGACCCTCGCCCGTCAGACCGGGCTGCTCGACCAGCGTCGGCGCCCCGTGCGCGGATTGCCCAACCGGCTCACCACCGGCTCGCGGGCCGAGGTCGCCGGACTGTGGCGCGGTGCCTTCCTCGCCGCAGGATCCCTGAGCGAGCCCGGACGCTCGGCCATGCTCGAGGTCGTCTGCCCCTCGTCGGAGGCCGCGATGGCCCTCGTCGGTGCGGCGCACCGCCTCGGAGTCGCCGCCAAGGCGCGCGAGGTGCGCGGGATGCCCCGCGTGGTCGTGCGCGAGGGCGAGGCGATCCGCACCATCCTCAACGAGATGGGTGCACAGAAGACCGCCATCGCGTGGGAGGAGCTCCGCCAGCGCCGCGAGGTGCGGGCCGGCGTCAACCGTCTCGTGAACTTCGACGACGCGAACCTTCGCCGTTCCGCACAGGCCGCCGTCGCGGCGTGCGCACGTGTCGAGCGCGCACTGGAGATCCTGGCCGACGAAGTCCCCGATCATCTCAAGGTGGCCGGCGAACTCCGTCTGGCGCACCGCGACGCCAGCCTCGATGAGCTCGGCCACCACGCCGACCCGCCCCTGACGAAGGACGCCGTCGCCGGCCGCATCCGCCGTCTGCTCGCGATGGCCGACAAGCGCGCGCAGCAGGAGGGCATCCCCGGAACGGAAGCCGCGGTCCCCGTCGGACTCGACGTCTGATCCACCTCTCGACCAAGACCCGCCGACCGGCACCCGGACGGCGGGTCTTTCGTCATACGACGGAAGGATCGGGGGCGCCGCCGCGTTGTCGTCAGTAGGATGAATCACGTCCGCTCTACGCCGCACATCGGCGGCGCGGAGGATCGGCAAGCGCCGCGGCGCGGCGCGGATTGGATGAAAGCGATATGGCGACCTACACGCTCCCCGACCTTCCCTACGACTTCGCAGCCCTGGAGCCGCACATCAGCGGCAAGATCATGGAGCTGCACCACGACAAGCACCACCAGGCATACGTGACGGGTGCGAACACCGCGCTCGACCAGCTCGCCGAGGCGCGCGAGAGCGGAAACCTCGCGAACGTCAACAAGCTCGAGAAGGACCTCGCGTTCAACCTCGGCGGTCACGTGAACCACTCGATCTTCTGGACGAACCTGTCGCCGAACGGCGGCGGTCAGCCCGAGGGCGAGCTGAAGGCGGCGATCGACGAGTACTTCGGCTCGTTCGAGAAGTTCCAGGCGCACTTCACGGCAGCGGCGACCGGCATCCAGGGATCCGGGTGGGCGGTCCTCAGCTGGGATTCGATCGGCTCGCGTCTGATCATTCAGCAGCTGTTCGACCAGCAGTCGAACACCGCGCAGGGCACGATCCCGCTGTTCCAGCTCGACATGTGGGAGCACGCCTTCTACCTCGACTACCTCAACGTGAAGGCTGACTACGTCAAGGCCGCGTGGAACATCGCGAACTGGGAGAACGTCGCCCAGCGCCTCGAAGTCGCCCGCAAGCAGACGAACGGCCTGCTGGTACTGTCGTAATCGGGTCGCGTCCCGACGGGCCACGGCTCGTCGGGACGCCCTCTCAGCCAAAAAACCCCGCGCTTCACGCGTGCTGGAAAGCAGCGTGCAGTGCACGAGAAACAGGGAGACCTGAGTGTCTGTCAAGATCGGTATCAACGGCTTCGGCCGCATCGGACGCAACTACTTCCGCGCGGCTCTCGCGCAGGGAGCGGACCTTGAGATCGTCGCCGTCAACGACCTCACCGACAACAAGACCCTGGCGCACCTGCTGAAGTACGACTCGGTGGGCGGCGTCCTCGACGCCGAGATCAGCTACGACGATGAGAGCATCACCGTCAACGGCAAGACGATCAAGGCGTTCGCCGAGCGCGACCCCGCCAACCTCCCCTGGGGTGAGCTGGGCGTCGACATCGTCATCGAGTCCACCGGCTTCTTCACCAAGGCTGAACTCGCCAAGAAGCACATCGAGGCCGGCGCGAAGAAGGTCCTCATCTCGGCCCCGGGCACCGGTGTCGACGGCACGTTCGTCATGGGCGTGAACGAGGACACGTACAACCCGGAGACCGATCACATCATCTCCAACGCCTCCTGCACGACGAACTGCCTCGCGCCGCTCGCCCAGGTCTTCAACGACGCTTTCGGCATCGACCGCGGCTTCATGATGACGGCTCACGCGTACACCGCGGACCAGAACCTGCAGGACGGCCCGCACAGCGACCTGCGTCGTGCACGTGCTGCCGCGATCAACATCACGCCGGCGTCGACCGGTGCTGCCAAGGCCATCGGCGAGGTGCTCCCGGAGCTGCAGGGCAAGCTCAGCGGCTCGTCGTACCGCGTTCCGGTTCCGACCGGCTCGATCGTCGACCTCACCCTCATCACCGACCGTGAGAACCTGACGGTCGACGAGGTCAACGAGGCGTACAAGAAGGCCGCTGCCGAGGGTCGCCTCGCCGGCTACCTCCAGTACAACGAGGACCCGATCGTCTCGAGCGACATCGTGCACAACCCGCACTCGTCGATCTTCGACTCGACGCTCACCAACGTGAGCGGCAACCTGATCAAGGTCTCCAGCTGGTACGACAACGAGTGGGGCTACTCCAACCGTCTCGTCGACCTGACCGAGTACGTGGCCGAGCGCCTCTAAGCTCAGACACATGACTCTGCGCACCCTGGACACTCTGGGGTCGCTCGAGGGCAAGCGCGTCATCGTCCGTTGTGATCTCAACGTCCCCTTGCGGGATGGGATCATCACGGACGATGGCCGTGTCCGCGCCTCGTTGCCGACCCTCAACGCACTCATCAATGCGGGCGCCCGCGTCGTCGTGTGCTCTCACCTCGGGCGGCCGGACGGCGCGCCCGACCCGAAGTACAGCCTGGAGCCGGTGGCCCAGCGCCTGTCCGAGCTGCTCGGTGCCCCGGTCGCGTTCGCACGCGACACGGTCGGCGAGTCGGCGAAGGACGCCGTGGAGTCCCTCGAGGACGGCGGAGTCGTCGTCATCGAGAACCTGCGGTTCAACCCGGGGGAGACCTCGAAGGACGACGCCACCCGTGCGGCTTTCGCGGCCGAACTCGCGGAGCTCGGCGATGTGCTGGTCTCCGATGGGTTCGGGGTCGTGCACCGCAAGCAGGCGAGCGTCTACGAGCTCGCCGAGCTGCTCCCGTCCGCGGCCGGTCTGCTGATCGCGACCGAACTCGACGTGCTCGACCGTCTGACCGAGAATCCCGAGCGTCCGTACGCGGTCGTGCTCGGCGGCTCCAAGGTCAGCGACAAGCTCGGCGTCATCTCGCACCTGCTGCCGCGCGTCGACAAGATCCTCGTCGGCGGCGGCATGCTGTTCACCTTCCTCAAGGCACAGGGTCACGCCGTGGCGTCGAGTCTCCTGGAAGAGGACCAGCTCGAGACCGTTCGCGGCTACATCGCGGAGGCGGCGGAGCGTGGCGTGGAGCTCGTGCTCCCCACCGACGTCGTCGTCGCCGCATCCTTCGGCGCCGATGCCGCGCATGAAGTCGCTGCAGCCGATGCCATCGAGTCCACGCCGTTCGGTGCCTCCGGCATCGGCCTCGACATCGGCCCGGAGACGGCGGCACGTTTCGCCGAGGTCATCCGCGAGTCGAAGACCGTGTTCTGGAACGGCCCGATGGGCGTGTTCGAGTTCCCGGCGTTCGCGGCGGGTACCAAGACCGTGGCGCAGGCGCTCACCGAGGTCGACGGCCTCAGCGTCGTCGGCGGTGGCGACTCCGCGGCAGCCGTGCGGCAGCTGGGCTTCTCCGACGACCAGTTCGGTCACATCTCGACCGGCGGCGGCGCGAGCCTCGAATTCCTCGAGGGCAAGAAACTACCTGGGCTGGAGGTCCTCGGATGGGCGTGAACTCCCGTACCCCGCTGATCGCGGGAAACTGGAAGATGAATCTCGACCACCTGCAGGCGGTCGCGTTCGTGCAGAAGCTGCACTGGACGTTGAAGGACGCGAAGCACGAAGACGGATCGGTCGAGGTGGCGGTCTTCCCGCCGTTCACGGACATCCGCAGCGTGCAGACGCTCATCGACGCGGACAAGATCCCGTTCGCGCTCGGAGCGCAGGACGTCTCGGCACACGACTCCGGTGCGTACACCGGTGAGGTGTCGGGGGCATTCCTGGCGAAGCTCGACGCGAAGTACGTCATCATCGGTCACTCCGAACGCCGTGAGTACCACTCCGAGGGCGACGACATCGTGGCTGCCAAGGTGAAGGCCTCGCTCAAGCACGGACTGGTCCCGGTGATCTGCGTCGGCGAGACAGCGGGCGACCTCGAGAAGTTCGGCGCCAGTGCGGTCCCGGTGTCCCAGCTCGAGGCCGCGCTCGAGGGCGTCTCGCCGA
Organism: Microbacterium sp. TPU 3598; assembly: GCF_002356155.1. Lineage (NCBI taxonomy): Bacteria > Bacillati > Actinomycetota > Actinomycetes > Micrococcales > Microbacteriaceae > Microbacterium > Microbacterium sp. TPU 3598. The sequence goes on from NZ_AP017975.1 coordinate 1,501,770, forward strand.
AGGCGGACATCGTCGTGGCGTACGAGCCCGTGTGGGCGATCGGCTCCGGCCAGGCAGCGACCCCGCAGCAGGCACAGGATGTCTGCGCCGCACTGCGAGCCGTCATCGCGAAGGTCCTGGGCGACGAAGCGGCTGCGCGCACGCGCATCCTCTACGGCGGCTCGGTGAAGTCGGGCAACATCGCCAGCTTCATGCGCGAACCCGATGTGGACGGCGCTCTGGTCGGCGGGGCGAGCCTCGTCGTGGACGAGTTCGCCGCGATCATCCGCTTCGAGAAGCACGTCGGCGTGTGAGTGCAGCGGGGCTTCGGCCCCGCTGCACCGTATACTTGACCGTTACGGGGGCGCTCCGGCCCCAGCGAAAGGCTCTTTCTCGTGGCAATTCTCGAGTTCGTCCTGCAGGTCGTGCTGGGCATCACCAGCGTTCTGCTGACCCTCCTCATCCTCTTGCACAAAGGCCGCGGCGGTGGCCTGTCCGACATGTTCGGTGGAGGCATGACCTCAGCGGTCGGCTCTTCCGGGCTCGCGGAGCGGAACCTGAACCGCTTCACCGTCGTCCTGGCTCTGACGTGGTTCGTCTCCATCGTCGCGCTGGGCCTCATCACGAAATTCGAGGTCATCTGATGGCTACCGGTGGAAACGCGATCCGCGGCACCCGTGTCGGCTCGGGCCCCATGGGCGAGCAGGACCACGGTTATCACGCCGACCGCATCGCAGTCTCGTACTGGGACGGTCTCGGCAACGAGACCGTGCGCTACTTCGCCGCCGGTCTCCCCGAAGAGGAGATCCCGGAAACGATCGATCACCCGCAGTCGGGTCTTCCTGCCGGCCGCGACAAGGAGAATCCTCCTGCGCTCGCGAAGGCGGAGCCGTACAAGACGCACCTCGCCTACGTGAAGGAGCGTCGTACCGACGAGGAAGCCGTCCAGCTTCTGGACGACGCACTCACGCAGCTGCGCGAGCGCAGGGGCCAGTGACCTCGGTCTGACATCGAAGAAGCCGCCGCGAGTAATCGCGGCGGCTTCTTCCGTACCCTGACACCGTCTTCAGCGGCAGCCCGCTGCGGCGTCGATGTAGTTCTGCGGGGGATAGCCGTACGCCCACACCCCGTTGGCGTCGTCGGTGTAGCCCATGCTGATGGCCCACGCGGTCGCCCACTTCTCGATGCTGTCCTGAGTGGACGAGTCGTACATGCTCTGGCACTTCACGCTGATCGCGTGCCCCACCTCATGGGCGACGAGCGCCTTGCTTCGGATGCCCGGCCACTGCTCGGCGACCGAGTTCGAGAGCTCGATCGTTGCGCGCCCGGACTCGCCCCACCACCAGGTCGTGTACCCGCCCATGCTGCCGTTGTAGCCGGCGCCGCTCACGACCGGCGACCAGTCGAAGTCGAGGAGCACGCCGGGCGCGAGGGATCGGGCGAACGCCTCGATCTCGAGCCGGGCGTTCAGCAGCGGCCCCGCTTTCTCCGCCAGCTCTTCGCTCTCGGTGGCGACGACTTGCGCGGCCGCGTCCTGCAGCGAGAGGTAGGAGGTTGCCTCGCTGTCATCCATGGTCGTCGCGGCGGTCGCATCGGCGGCTGCTGCGCGCAGGGCGATCACGGCCTCGTTGCGGGCGGAGAGGTGCGCGGCCTCGAACGCCGGAGCGGCCGCGCCGGCGGCGTTGATCACGGCCACCCCACTCTCCGCCACAGCCTCATGCGCGTCTGCCGTCTCGGTGGAGGCGACGGCGAGCTCATCGGACAGCACGTCGAGATCGTGCCGTCGCTGTTCCAGCTCCGACGTGGCGCCGAACAGTTCCCAGAACCAGCCCGGCTTCGTGCCCACCCCGGCGATCTCCGTCGCGACCACGGCGTCGGCCTCCGAGGCGGCGGTGGTGCCGTCGGCGAGCGCTGAGGCGAGCCCTGCCTGGACCTCCTCGGGCACCGCGATCGGCTGGTTTCCTCCGGCGAGGATCTGTTCCGCCGCGCCGGTGACCGCGCGGAGGTCCGCGATCGCCTCACGGACCTGCGTCTTCGTGGTCGACGTCGCCTCGGCGGTGCTCTCGTATCGCGACAGCGCGTTGTCGTACCCGAGGTTCGCCGTCACCTGAGTGAGTGCCAGCCCTGCGATCACGGCCGCTCCGCCGATCAGACCGACGCCGATGCCCGTGCGTCTCATCCGACGTGGCGTCGCCGCTGCAGCAACGGCGGGATCAGCGGAGAACACGACGGGCAATACGTGCCCACCGGGGAGCGGCGCCGTGCGCGTGTCGGCGTCCGGCCGGGACTGGTCGGTCACGTCGTGCCCATTCGATGATGCCTTCCGGTCGGAGACTGCGTGCAGCGATGCTCACAGCGTATTCGACGGGCGGACGCGAGCCGGAGAAGGTCACGGGGAATGAGAGAAGGCCCCCACCGATGGTGGGGGCCTTCTCGAGCGGAGGGGCTGACGGGAATCGAACCCGCATCATTAGTTTGGAAGACTAAGGCTTTACCACTAAGCTACAGCCCCGGATCCGGACCTTCGGAAAGGTTCGGTACCGACTCATCGACTATACCGGACTCTGGCGCATGCTCCGGTCCGTTAGACTCGGTGGGGCTGAATCCGCGTGCGGATTCCCCGGGGCGTAGCTCAGTTTGGTAGAGCGCCCGCTTTGGGAGCGGGAGGTCGCAGGTTCAACTCCTGTCGCCCCGACACAGCCCCCACGGACCTTACAGCCGCGAATCGAAGCGGAAATCACAAGGAGAACACACCAGCATGGCGAACAGCACCGTCGAGAAGCTGACCCCGACCCGGGTCAAGCTCACCATCACGGTCACCCCGGACGACCTCAAGCCCAGCATCGCTCACGCGTACGAGCACATCGCTCAAGACGTGCAGATCCCCGGCTTCCGCAAGGGCAAGGTCCCGGCTCCGATCATCGACCAGCGCATCGGTCGTGGCGCCGTCATCGAGCACGCCGTCAACGAGGGCCTGGACAAGTTCTTCCGCGAGGCGACGGTCGAGCACAAGCTGCGCGTCGTCGGCCGTCCGGCTGCCGACATCACGCAGTGGCCGAACGAGAAGGATTTCTCGGGTGACCTGCTCGTCGACATCGAGGTGGATGTCCGCCCCGAGATCGAGCTGCCCTCCTACGACGGCATCACCGTGACGGTCGACGCCGTCGAGGCCGATGACGCCGCGCTCGACGCCGAGCTCGACAACATGCGCGCGCGCTTCGGCACGCTGGTCCCGGTCGACCGTCCGGCCGCCAAGGGCGACTTCGTCGAGCTCGACCTCGTCGCCACGATCGACGGTGCCGAGATCGACCGCGCCGAGGGCGTCTCCTACGAGATCGGCTCCGGCGAGCTGCTCGAGGGCATCGACGACGCGATCGAGTCGCTCACCGCCGGCGAGGACACCACCTTCCGCTCCGCTCTCGTCGGTGGCGACCACGCCGGCTCCGAGGCCGAGGTCTCCGTGACCGTCAAGGCCGTCAAGGAGCGCGAGCTCCCCGAGGCCGACGACGACTTCGCGCAGATCGCGAGCGAGTTCGACACGATCGCCGAGCTCCGCGAGAGCCTGGCCGAGCGCGTCGCTCAGCAGGGCGTCTTCACGCAGGGCTCCGCCGCGCGCGACAAGCTCGTCGAGGTGCTGCTCGAGCAGATCGAGATCCCCGTTCCGCCGCAGCTCATCGAGGACGAGGTGCACAACCACCTCGAGGGCGAAGGCCGTCTCGAGGACGAGGTGCACCGCGCCGAGGTCACCGAGGCGAGCGAGAAGCAGTTCCGCACGCAGGTGCTGCTCGACACGATCGCCGAGCAGGCCGATGTGCAGGTCTCGCAGGAAGAGCTCAGCCAGTACCTCATCCAGTCGGCTGCGCAGTACGGCATGGCTCCGCAGGAGTTCGTCGAGGCGCTGCAGTCCTCGAACCAGCTCCCGGCGCTCGTCGGAGAGGTCGCGCGCAACAAGGCCCTCGCGATCGCGCTCGGCAAGGTGAAGGTCGTCGACAGCAACGGCAAGGCCGTCGATCTGTCCGACTTCATCGTCACCGACGACGAGGCGGAGTCCACCGACGCCGAGTCCGCCGAGGCCGAGGAGAAGCCGGCCAAGAAGGCTCCGGCCAAGAAGCCCGCCGCCAAGAAGGCTCCGGCCAAGAAGGCCGATGACGCTGACGAGGCCGAGAAGCCGGCTGCCAAGAAGCCCGCCGCCAAGAAGGCTCCGGCTGAGAAGGCTCCGGCTGAGAAGGCTCCGGCCAAGAAGGCTCCGGCGAAGAAGGCGGCCGACAAGGCCGAGTGATCGGACACGATCCAGTGAAGAGGGCGGGTGCTGCGGCATCCGCCCTCTTTTCCATCCAGGGAGGGCAATCATGAAGACGTGGGATGAGCGCATCGACGAGGTGTGGGACGACGCGACGGGTGAGGAGGTCGGTGACGACACCATCGCCCGCATCGACGCCCTCGCCGCCGAGCGCGGAGCAGGTGACGCCCGCGCCGAGTTCGAACGCGCGGGCGCGCGGGATTCCGCGGGAAGGCCCGCGGAAGCCATCGTTCTGTATCGGCGCGCGCTGGCATTGGGGTTGGATGCTGAGCATCGCCCGCAATGCGTGATCCAGATGGCGAGCTCGCTGCGGAATCTGGGCGAATACGACGAGGCCCTCGCCGTGATCCGCGCCGAGGAGCAGCTGTCGGCCGACGGTCCCTACCGTGACGCCATCGCGTGCGTGCACGCCCTCATCCTCGCAAGCGCGGGGCGACCAGCGCAGGGTCTCTCGGTGGCGCTGCTCGCCCTGGTCCCGCATCTGCCGCGCTACCACCGGTCGATGACGGCGTATGCCCGCGAGATCGCGGACGCCGACACCTGATATGCCGACGGCGAACACGGCCTGGGTGCCGCGTTGTCGCCGGTAGATTCGAATCACTGAAACACGGAATCAGGAGCTGACATGGCTGCAGAACCCCTCCTCGCAACGAGCGTCTTCGACAGGTTGCTGAAGGACCGCATCATCTGGCTGGGGTCGGAGGTGCGCGACGAGAACGCGAACGAGATCTGCGCGAAGATCCTTCTTCTCGCCGCAGAAGACTCCGAGCGAGACATCTACCTCTACGTGAACTCGCCCGGCGGTTCGATCACCGCGGGCATGGCGATCTACGACACGATGCAGTTCGTGCCGAACGACATCGTCACGGTCGGCATCGGAATGGCCGCATCGATGGGTCAGCTGCTGCTGACCGCCGGCACCAAGGGCAAGCGCTACATCACGCCCAACGCCCGGGTGCTGCTGCATCAGCCGCACGGCGGCTTCGGCGGCACGTCGAGCGACATCCAGACCCAGGCGCAGCTCATCATGTCGATGAAGAACCGCCTCGCGGAGATCACGGCGGCGCAGACCGGCAAGTCGGTCGAGCAGATCAACGCCGATGGTGACCGCGACCGCTGGTTCACCGCCGAGGAAGCCCTCGAGTACGGCTTCGTCGACCACATCCGCGAATCGGCCTCCGACGTCATCGGCGGCGGCGGAACCGACCAGGACACCGAGTAACGGAAAGCGAAAGGACGCTCATGTACACACCCACCTTCCGCTCAGCCGGTGACCTGCCTTCCAGCCGCTACGTGCTCCCGCAGTTCGAGGAGCGCACCGCCTACGGATTCAAGCGCCAGGACCCGTACAACAAGCTGTTCGAAGACCGCGTGATCTTCCTGGGCGTGCAGGTCGACGACGCGTCGGCCGACGATGTCATGGCGCAGCTCCTCGTCCTGGAGAGCCAGGATGCCGAGCGCGACATCACCATGTACATCAACTCGCCCGGTGGCTCGTTCACCGCTATGACGGCGATCTACGACACGATGCAGTACGTCGCGCCGCAGATCCAGACCGTCGTGCTCGGCCAGGCGGCCTCCGCTGCGGCCGTGCTGCTCGCGGCCGGCGCGCCGGGCAAGCGCCTCGCGCTCCCGAACGCCCGCGTGCTGATCCACCAGCCCGCGATGGGTGAGGCGGGCCACGGCCAGGCCTCCGACATCGAGATCCAGGCCGCGGAGATCCTCCGCATGCGGACCTGGCTCGAGGAGACCCTCGCCGGCCACACGAAGCGCACGCCGGAGCAGGTGAACCGCGACATCGATCGCGACAACATCCTCTCCGCCGCACAGGCGCTGGAGTACGGCATCGTCGACCAGGTCCTGACGACGCGCAAGCGCGTCTGACCCGATCGATCCCGAAGGGCGTCCGTCATCACGACGGGCGCCCTTCGTCGTGCCCGGCGGATGTGCAGAGCCCCCACGCTCGAGTGCGCATATGAGCATCATGATGCGCGAACGCTGATGAGGGCCTACTCTGGGAGAGGAAGGAGGATGCCGTGGAAGAAGATCTGCTCATGGTTCGCGTCGCCGAGCTGTACTACGACGAGGACAAGACCCAGGACGAGATCGGCGGACTCCTCAAGATCTCCCGCTGGAAGGTCGGCCGCCTGCTGACGCAGGCTCGCGAACGCGGAATCGTGCGCATCGAGATCGTGCATCCCCGCGCCCGCAGGCTCGGCCTCGAGCGGCTTCTGGTCGACCGGTTCGGACTGACGGACGCCGTCGTCGTGCCGGCCCCGGAGGGCGATGACGGCACGCTCGAGCGGGTGGCGCAGGCCGCGGCCGACTTCCTGACCGCACTGCGGCCGGTGCCCCGCACGCTCGGGGTGAGCTGGGGGCGCACGCTCCGCGCCGTCGCCGAGGCCCTCCCGGATGGATGGGCGAACGGCGTGACGGTCGTGCAGCTCAACGGGGGAGTGAGCCTGAATCGGCGCTCCGGCGGGGCGGCAGGCCTCGCTGTCACGATCGCTCAGCGCGCGTCTGGCCAGGTCTCGCTGCTGCCGAGCCCGGCCATCCTCGAGCGTGTGGAGACGAAGCAGGCGATCGAGTCCGACCGCACCGTCGCTGCCGTGCTCGAAGAAGCAGCGGAGGCGCAGGCATTCCTGTTCACCGCAGGGCCGTGCGACGCTTCATCCGCGCACGTCGAGAACGGCTACCTCAGCGCTGAGGACGTGGAAGAGCTCGCGCGTCGCGGCGCCGTCGGAGACGTTCTCGGCCGCTACGTCGACGCCGAGGGGAACATCGTCGACTCGCAGCTCGATGCGCGAACGGTCGGCGTCTCGCTCGATCGTCTGCGCGGAGCCGCCCGCGCGATCTTCGTCACGGCGGGCCCCGCCAAGCACGACATCGCACGAACCGTGGTCACCAGCGGCCTGTGCGGCGTTCTGGTGACCGATGAGACCACAGCACGAGCATTGTTGGAGGAACAGTGACGACCAAAGAACTCAGCCGCAGGACGGCGGTGGACGTTCTGGGCGGAGAGCCCGACGACGCCACCCTCCGACGTTTCCTGCACGGACTCCCCGGTGTGGATGCCGTCGGTCTCGAGCAGCGCGCTGCCGGGCTCGGCACCCGCTCCATCAAGACCACCTCGAAGGCGTGGGCCCTCGACACGATCATCAAGCTGATCGACCTCACGACGCTCGAGGGTGCGGACACCCCCGGCAAGGTGCGCTCGCTCGTCGCCAAGGCGAAGACCCCCGACGCCGCAGACCCCTCGACTCCACGGGTCGCCGCGGTCTGCGTCTATGGCGACATGGTCGGCGACGCCGTCGCCGCGCTCGGCGGCCTGCACGGCGACCCCGACGACGGAATGATCTCCGTCGCCGCGGTGGCCACGGCGTTCCCGAGCGGGCGCTCGTCTCTCGCGATCAAGCTCGCCGACACCGCTGAGGCGGTCGCCGCCGGAGCCGACGAGATCGACATGGTCATCGACCGTGGGGCGTTCCTCTCCGGCCGCTACGGCCTCGTGTTCGACCAGATCGCCCAGGTCAAGGAAGCATGCCGCCGCGAGGACGGTTCGTACGCCTCGCTCAAGGTGATCCTGGAGACCGGCGAGCTGAACACGTACGACAACATCAAGCGCGCCTCGTGGCTGGGCATCCTGGCGGGAGGGGACTTCATCAAGACCTCGACCGGAAAGGTGCAACCCGCCGCGACGCTTCCGACGACTCTTCTCATGCTGGAGACCGTGCGCGACTGGCACCGCGGCACCGGCGAGAAGATCGGCGTGAAGCCGGCCGGTGGCATCCGCTCCTCGAAGGACGCGGTGAAGTACCTGGTGACCGTCGCCGAGACGGTGGGCGAGGAGTGGCTGCAGCCGCACCTCTTCCGGTTCGGCGCATCCAGCCTCCTCAACGATGTGCTCCTGCAGCGTCAGAAGCTCAGCTCCGGCCACTACTCGGGCCCCGACTACGTCACGATCGACTGACGGGAAGACGAACATGTCATTTCTGGAATACGCTCCCGCACCGGAGTCCACCGCGATCCTGAACCTCAAGGACAGCTACGGCCTGTTCATCGACGGCGAGTTCGTCGACGGTTCCGGCACCCCGTTCCACACGATCTCGCCGGCGACGGAGAAGCACATCGCCGAGATCGCCTCGGCCAGCGACGAGGATGTCGACCGCGCGGTCGCCGCCGCCCGTCGTGCCTACGAGAAGACCTGGTCGAAGATGAGCGGTCGCGACCGTGGGAAGTACCTCTTCCGCATCGCCCGCCTCGTGCAGGAGCGCGCTCGCGAGCTCGCCGTCGCCGAGAGCCTCGACAACGGCAAGCCGATCAAGGAGAGCCGTGACGTCGACGTGCCGCTCGTCGCCTCCTGGTTCTTCTACTACGCGGGTTGGGCGGACAAGCTCGACCATGCGGGTCTCGGCGCCGACCCCCGCGCGCTCGGCGTCGCCGGTCAGATCATCCCCTGGAACTTCCCTCTGCTGATGCTGGCGTGGAAGATCGCTCCCGCCCTCGCCGCGGGCAACACGGTCGTGCTCAAGCCCGCAGAGACCACGCCCCTCACGGCGCTGATCTTCGCGGAGATCCTGCAGCAGGCCGACCTGCCGGCGGGTGTCGTGAACATCGTGACGGGTGCCGGAGCCACCGGTTCCACCCTCGTGCGCCACCCGGACGTCGACAAGGTCGCCTTCACCGGTTCGACCGGTGTCGGCCGTGACATCGCACGGGCCGTGGCGGGCACCCACAAGAAGCTGACGCTGGAGCTCGGCGGGAAAGCGGCGAACATCGTCTTCGACGACGCCCCCATCGACCAGGCGGTCGAAGGCATCGTGAACGGGATCTTCTTCAACCAGGGTCACGTGTGCTGCGCCGGCAGTCGTCTGCTCGTGCAGGAGTCGATCCACGACGAGGTCGTCGACAGGCTCAAGACGCGTCTGTCGACCCTGCGTCTGGGCGACCCCCTCGACAAGAACACCGACATCGGTGCGATCAACTCCGCTGCGCAGCTGGCCCGTATCCGCGAGCTCAGCGACATCGGCGAGGCCGAGGGCGCCGAGCGCTGGACCGCCGACTGCGCCATTCCGGAGCAGGGTTTCTGGTTCGCACCCACCATCTTCACCGGTGTCGAGGCATCGCATCGCATCGCCCGCGACGAGGTCTTCGGCCCGGTGCTCTCGGTGCTCACCTTCCGCACGCCCGCCGAGGCGATCGCGAAGGCGAACAACACGCCCTACGGTCTCTCCGCCGGGATCTGGTCCGACAAGGGATCGCGCATCCTCGCTGTGGCTGACCGCCTGCGTGCCGGCGTGATCTGGGCCAACACCTTCAACCGCTTCGACCCGTCGAGCCCGTTCGGCGGGTACAAGGAGTCCGGATTCGGCCGCGAGGGCGGTCGCCAGGGTCTCACCGCCTACCTCAAGGGAGCCGCAGCATGAGCAAGCGACTGACTGTTCCGAAGACGTACAAGCTGGCGATCGGCGGGGCCTTCCCGCGGAGCGAGTCCGGCCGCACGTACGAGGTGCTCACGCCGAAGGGGGCCTTCCTCGCGAACGCCGCGAAGGGCTCCCGCAAGGACGCCCGCGACGCCGTGGTCGCCGCCCGATCCGCCGTCAAGGGCTGGTCCGGTGCGACCGCCTACAACCGCGGCCAGGTTCTGTACCGCGTCGCGGAGGTGCTGGAGGGGCGTCGTGCGCAGTTCATCGACGAGATCGCGGCCCAGGAGGGCGTGTCGTCCGCGGCCGCGGCCTCGCAGGTCGATGAAGCAATCGACCTCTGGGTCTGGTACGCCGGATGGTGCGACAAGTACGCACAGGTGGCGGGCAACGCGAACCCCGTGTCGGGGCCGTACTTCAACATCTCCGTGCCGGAGCCGACCGGTGTCGTGGCGATCGTCGCCCCGCAGGACTCGGCGCTGCTCGGTCTGGTGTCGGTCGTGGCTCCGGCTCTCGTCGCCGGGAACACGGTTGTCGTCGTCGCGAGCGAGCAGCACCCGCTCTCGGCCATCAGCCTCGCCGAGGTCCTCGCCACCAGCGACGTCCCGGGCGGAGTCGTGAACGTGCTGACGGGTTCGCCCGCGGAGATCGCTCCGTGGCTGGCTTCGCACCAGGACGTGAACGCTCTCGACCTGGCCGGAGCCGGCGCTCTCGACTGGGTCGACATGCAGATCGCCGCGGCGGAGACGCTCAAGCGGGTGCTCCCCCCCGGAGACGTCGTCGCCTCGCCGGAGCGGATCGGCGCCTTCACAGAGGTGAAGACCGTCTGGCACACCAAGAGCATGGTCTGACCGTCCTGACGACCTCATGAAGGGGGTCGGGAGCCTTCGCCCACGACCGGGCAGCTGAAGGCTCCCGGCCCCTTCATCGTTTCGCGATCCGATGTCGAATGCCCTCAATGCGGCCCGGTGTCGTATGCAGAGGTTAGGCTCGAAGAACGATCTCTGATCCCCCCTAGGAGGACGCGCATGGCCCGCATCGGTGAAAGCGCTGACCTGTTCAAATGCTCTTTCTGCGGAAAGAGTCAGAAGCAGGTCCAGCAGCTCATCGCCGGCCCCGGCGTGTACATCTGCGACGAGTGCGTCGAGCTGTGCAACGAGATCATCGAAGAGCGGATGGCCGAGTCGTCCGCAGACGGGGTCGCCGAGTTCGAGCTCCCGAAGCCGCGTGAGATCTTCGCCTTCCTCGAGGAGTACGTGGTCGGGCAGGAGCCCGCCAAGCGCGCTCTCGCCGTCGCCGTCTACAACCACTACAAGCGGGTGCGGGCACACGGCACCCTGCAGACGGCCGAGCAGAAGGCCGAAGAGGTCGAGATCGCCAAGAGCAACATCCTGCTCATCGGGCCGACCGGCTGCGGCAAGACCTACCTCGCGCAGACGCTCGCGAAGCGTCTCAACGTCCCCTTCGCGGTCGCCGACGCCACGGCGCTGACCGAGGCCGGCTACGTCGGAGAAGACGTCGAGAACATCCTCCTCAAGCTCATCCAGGCCGCGGACTACGACGTCAAGCGCGCCGAGCAGGGCATCATCTACATCGACGAGGTCGACAAGATCGCCCGCAAGGCCGAGAACCCGTCGATCACCCGCGACGTCTCGGGCGAGGGCGTGCAGCAGGCCCTCCTGAAGATCATCGAGGGCACGGTCGCCTCGGTCCCTCCGCAGGGCGGTCGCAAGCACCCGCATCAGGAGTTCCTGCAGATCGATACGTCCAACGTGCTGTTCATCGTCGCCGGGGCCTTCGCCGGTCTCGAAGACATCGTGTCGGCGCGCGTCGGCAAGCACGGCATCGGCTTCGGTGCCCCGCTGCACGACAAGGGCAAGGACCTCGACCTGTTCAGCGAGGTGCTCCCGGAAGACCTGCACAAGTTCGGGCTGATCCCCGAGTTCATCGGGCGTCTGCCGGTCGTCACCAATGTGTCGCCGCTCGACCAGGATGCACTGATCGACATCCTCACCGGGCCGCGCAATGCGCTGGTGAAGCAGTACCAGCGCATGTTCGAGATCGACGGCGTGCAGCTCGAGTTCGAAGAAGATGCGCTGCGATCCATCGCCGACCTGGCCGTCGAACGCAAGACCGGTGCCCGTGGACTCCGGGCGATCCTGGAGGACGTGCTCGGACCCATCATGTTCGAGATCCCCTCGGCGGAGGACGTCGCCAAGGTCATCGTCACCCGTGCAGCCGTCGATGAAGGCGCACCGCCCACGATCGTGATGGAGCGCAAGCGCAAGAGCGCATGAGCGCGGAGCCGGTTCCCTGGAAGACGGTGGCGAGGAAGACTCTCGTCGCCGACCGATGGATCCGACTGCATGAGGACAGCTGCGAAGACGTGAGCGGGCGCTCGATAGCCCCGTACTACGTGCTGGAGTACGGCGACTGGATCTCGGTCCTCGCCCTCGACCGGAACGACGATGCCATCCTGGTGGAGGAATATCGGCACGGTGCCCGCGTCGTGGCGCTCGGCACGATCGGCGGGGGAGTAGAGCCTGGCGAGGCTCCGGAGGATGCGGCCGCCCGCGAACTCCTGGAGGAGACGGGCTTCGTGGCAGATGAGCTCATCGACCTCGGTGCGACGTGGGCGAACTTCGGCAACCACACCAACCGCGTGCATCACTTCCTCGCTCGCGGATGCACGCGCATCGCGGAGCAGTCGCTCGACGACAGCGAGTCGATCGCCGTGCACGTGCTGTCACTGGACGGACTCGGCGACCGCCTCTCGCAGAGCTACCACCAGCTCACCTGGTACAAAGCGATGGAGCAGCTCGGACGATGCGTCCCGCCGATCCCGTAGACGTCTGATGACCTCAGGCGGTCGGCATGACGAGATCGGTGCGCAGCTCTGACGGGGTGGTGCTCGGGTCGGACACGTAGATCTCGATCCAGACGCCGCCGGGACGGAGCCCCTGGGCGCCTGCACGCTCGACGAGACCACCCCAGGCGCCGCCGAGCTCCTCGTAGGAGCCGAACAGGGTCGTCGCGACCGCAGGGCCTGCGGGCAGCCTTGAGGCGACGATGACGCGCCCGCTGGCCGTGGGGATCGGGTTCTCCGGGGGAGTCTGCACGGGGAAGCCGAGTTCGAGGTCGAAGACGTCCATCGGATCTCCGTGATAGATCGCGAGCGCGGGGCCGGTCGGGACCAGCACGTCTCCGGCGAAGGTGAGCGCGATCGCCGAGTAGCCGGCGTCGAATGCCTCCTGGATGTCGGCCAGACGGATGCCGTTGTGGCGGATCACCGCGAGGGGGACGGCGTCGAGGTCGAGGCGGTCCGCGGGACCGAATGGGGACTCAGGGAATGCGTTCATGCGCTCAGAGTCTCACGACTCCGTCGCCCAGTCCACGGCGCTTCAGGAGCGGTTCGATCTCGGCATCGCGGCCACGGAAGTCGCGGTAGGCGTCGAGCGGATCCTTCGAGCCGCCCACCCCGAGCAGACGCCGACGGAACCGGTCGCCGTTGCCCCGGGTGAGGCCGCCGTTCGTGCGGAACCACTCGACCGTGTCGGCGTCGAGCACCTCGCTCCAGATGTACGAGTAGTAGCCCGCGCTGTACCCGCCGGAGAAGACGTGGGCGAAGTACGTCGACGAGTACCGTGTCGGGACGGCAGGGTCGTCCAGGCCGATGTCCGCCAATGCGGCAGCCTCGAACGCGGCGACGTCGGTGACCTGCACGTCGGTGCCGAGGCGATGCCAGGCCTGATCCAACCAGGCCGCCGCCAGATACTCGCTGGTGGCATGCCCCTGGTCGAACGTCTCGGTCGCTCGCAGGCGCTCCACGATCGCGGGGTCGAGCGGCGCACCGGTCTCTTGGTGGCGTGCGTAGTTGTCGAGCACCTCAGGCCACAGGATCCACATCTCGTTGACCTGGCTCGGGAACTCCACGAAGTCGCGGAACACATTCGTCCCGGCGAAGTGTGGGTAGGTCACGGTCGCGAAGAGTCCGTGCAGCGCATGCCCGAACTCGTGGAACAGCGTGGTCACCTCATCGAGAGTCAGCAACGTCGGCTCGCCATCTCCCGGAAGCGGCACGTTCAGGTTGTTGACGACGACGGGAGCCGTGCCGCGCAGGCGCGATTGGCTCACGATCGCGTTCATCCACGCGCCGCCACGCTTCGAGTCCCGGGTGTACAGATCGAGCACGTACAGGCCGACCGCGGTGCCGTCCTCATCGCGCACCTCGAACACGCGTGCGCCGGGATGGTACGCGGCGAGGTCGTCTCGCTCGGAGAAGGTGACGCCGTAGAGTCGGGTCGCCGCGAAGAAGACACCTTCCTGCAGGACGCGCTCTGCCTCGAACCAGGGGCGCAGCGCACTGGAGTCGATGTCGTACCTGGCTGTACGCACTCGTTCGGTGTAAAAAGCCCAGTCATGCGCCTCGACCGGGAAGGGTGCTGCCTCGGTCTCGTCGACGATCGCCTGGAGGGCCGCGTGCTCGGCACGGGCGTTGCGCGCGGACGGGGCTGCGAGGCGACGGAGCATCTCTTCGACGGCATCCGGAGTTCCAGCGGTCTCGTCGGCGGTGATGTAGGCGGCGTGCGAGTCGTAGCCGAGCAGTGTGGCGCGTTCCGCCCGCAACCGCACGATCTCGAGGAGCACCCCTCGGTTGTCGTTGGCATTGTCCCTGGATCCGCGCGCGAGCGAGGCGGCCATGATGCGCCGCCTCGAATCCCGTACGCGCAGCTGTGCCAGTGCAGGATGCCCGGTGAAGAGCGGCAGGGTGATCAGGTACCTGCCGTCGAGGCCCCTGTCCGCTGCCGCGCGCGCGGCGGCTGACAGCTCTCCCGCGCTCAGCCCGTCGAGCTCGTCGGCGGTGTCGAAGACCACGGCGAGGTCGTTGGTGTCGTTCAGGAGGTTGCGTTCGAACGTGTTCGTCAGCGTCGAGAGCTTCTGGTTCAGTGCGGTCAGCTGCGCCTTGGCCTCGTCGTCGAGACCCGCACCCGCGTGGGTCATCTCGCGGTGGTGGCGCTCCACCAGGTAGCGCTGCTCAGGGTCGAGATCCAGGGAGTCACGCTGGTCGTACACGTGCTGCACCCGCCAGTAGAGCTGGCCGTCGAGCGTGATCGCGTCCTGATGCGCGGCCATGAGCGGTGCCAGCTGCTCATCGATCGCCTGGATCTCGGGCGTCGCATCGGCCGAACTCACGGTATAGAAGGTGTGCGCCACGCGGTCGAGGAGCTCGCCGGATCGTTCCAGCGCCTCAAGCGTGTTCTCGAACGTCGGCATCGAGCGCACCATGGTGATGCGCGCGATCTCGCGACGCTGCTCCTCGAAACCCGCCTGGAACGCGGGGAGGTAGTGCTCGGGCCGGATCGCGCCGTAGTCCGGGAGGCCGTAGGGGAGCGTCGACGGCTGCAGCAGCGGATTCGTGGCGTCGGTCATCTTCCGAGCCTATCCACCCCGGCTGTCCAGGCTCAGGAACCGTCCTCGCTCAGGCGCGTCATCACTCCGCGCAGCGCTTCCACCACCACGCGGACCGATCGACGACGCAGGGTCTCCGGGCGGGCGAGCAGATCGATCATCCGGTGCGTGCTCACCCCCTCGAGCGGGATCCGCACGATCTCGCGATCATCGACGCTCCGTGAGGTGAAGCGCGGCAGCATCCCGATCACCCCACCTGCCGCCACGACCGCCGACACCGCGCCGTAGTCGTTGATGCGGTGCTGGATGTCGACAGGGTGGTGGGCTACGGCCGACACCGCACGAAGGACATCGTCGGGGGAGTAGCCGATGCGACTGGTGACCCATCTCTGTCCTGCGACGTCGGCCGGAGTGAGGCTGGCGCGGCCGGCGAGAGGGTGGGAGATCGAGACGGCGACATCGAGGGGCTCACGTATGAGGGTGAGACTGCGCACGCCTTGCGTGGGCCAGGGGTCGGAGTGCTCCATGCGGTGCGCGAGCACGAGGTCGTAGCGGGCGGTGAGCGCGGGGAACTCGCTCTGCGCGACATCCTCGTCGGTGAGCTGGACCGTCGGCGCATCCTCTGCGGACGCCAGTACCCGCACCAGTGCGCCGAACAGGGCCTGCCCGACGCTGTGGAATCCGCTGATGCTCACGACTCCCGTCGCGGCTCCCTCGAACTCGTCGAGGGCATGCCGTGCTGCGGCCATCGCGTCGATCGCCTCGGCGCCGGCCGTCGCCAGCACTTCACCGGCGGGCGTGAGGGCGAGGGTCCGGCCGATCCGGCGTGTCAGCGGTGTCGGAACACCCCTCTGCAGGGCTGCGAGTTGCTGGGACACCGCAGACGGAGTGACTCTGAGCGCGTCGGCCACGGCGGTCACGCTGCCGAGGGCGCCGAGCTCCCTCAGGATCTGCAGTTGATGGAGTTCCACGACCACAGTGTAGCTCTCGCTACATCGACGGTGCAGACGATGCCGATTGTTCTACAACGTCAGGTGCGGTGTGATCGAGATCATGAAGGCACTGTTCAAAGCCGCAGCCGGTGCGGGACTCGAGCTCGTCGAGCGCCCCGACCCGACCGCCGGAACTGACGACGTCGTCATCCGCGTGCTGCGCACGGGGATCTGCGGCACCGATCTGCACATCCTCCGCTGGGACGAATGGGCGGCGTCCGCGATCGCCGCACCGCTGATCCCCGGTCACGAGTTCTACGGGGAGGTCGTGGAGGTCGGCCCTGGCGTGCGCGACATCGCCGTCGGCGATCGGGTCTCCGGCGAAGGACACATCGTCTGCGGCACCTGTCGCAACTGTCGAGCGGGTCGCCGCCAGATGTGCATCCGCACGATCGGTCTCGGTCTGCAGCGCGACGGCGCCTTCGCGGAGTACCTCGTGCTGCCCGCGGCGAACGTCTGGGTCCATCACTCGGAAGTGACCCCCGAGCTGGGGGCCATCTTCGATCCCCTGGGCAATGCCGTGCACACAGCGCTCACCTACCCACTCGTCGGAGAGGACGTGCTCGTCACCGGCTGCGGACCCATCGGGCTGATGGCGATCGCCGTCGCCCGGCATGCGGGAGCACGGTTCATCACGGCGACGGACGTCAGCGCGCCGCGTCTGGAGATGGCCCGCCGGATGGGCGCCGACGAGGTCGTCGACGTCTCGGTCCGCGACATCCGCGAAGCGCAACAGGCGCTCGGCATGCGGGAGGGCTTCGACATCGGATTCGAGATGAGCGGTGCGCCGTCGGCCCTCCCCGCCATGATCGACAACATGAACCACGGCGGTCGCATCGCGATGCTGGGTCTGCCGAGCGCGGGATTCGGCATCGACTGGGGCAAGCTCGTCACCCACATGCTCACGATCAAGGGCATCTACGGGCGCGAGATGTTCGAGACGTGGAACGCGATGGGGGCGATGCTGCAGACCAGCGCGACCCTGCGGGACGCCATCGGCCGCGTGATCGCGGAGCTCGTCCCCGTTCGCGACTGGGAACGCGGATTCGCCGCGGCCGAGTCTGCGGGAACAGGCAAGATCATCCTCGATTGGACGGAGCTGTGATGTACGGGACTTTTCAGAAGCATGTGTCGGATGAGCTGGCGGGCATCGAGGAGGCCGGGCTCACCAAGCATGAGCGCGGCATCCGCGGCCCCCAGAACGCGGAGATCACCGCCGATGGCGCAGAGGTGCTGAACTTCTGTGCCAACAACTACCTCGGGCTCGCCGACGACCCGCGCATCCTCGACGCGGCGACGACGGCCTTGCAGGAATGGGGCTATGGGCTTGCGAGCGTGCGCTTCATCTGCGGCACCCAGGAGCAGCACCTCGAGCTGGAGCGTCGGCTCGCCGACTTCCTCGGCGCGGACGAAGCCATCCTGTACTCTTCATGCTTCGATGCCAATGGCGGCGTGTTCGAGACGCTCTTCTCCGCCGAGGACGCGATCATCTCGGACGAACTGAACCATGCGTCGATCATCGACGGGATCCGGCTCTCGAAGGCGCAGAGGCTTCGCTATCGAAACCGCGACATGAGCGATCTCGAAGAGCAGCTGAAGGCGGCGGAGAAGGCCCGATTCCGGGTGATCGTGACGGACGGCGTGTTCTCGATGGACGGGTACATCGCGCCGCTCGCCGAGATCTGCGACTTGGCCGAGCGCTATGACGCACTGGTCTTCGTCGACGACTCGCATGCCGTCGGCTTCGTGGGGGAGAACGGTCGGGGGACGCCGGAGCTGTGCGGGGTCGCCGATCGCGTCGACATCTACACCGGGACGTTCGGCAAGGCGCTGGGCGGTGCATCGGGCGGGTACGTCGCCTCGCACGCCGAGATCGTGGCCCTGCTGCGTCAGCGCTCTCGTCCCTATCTGTTCTCGAACACACTCGCTCCCGCGATCGTGGCAGGAACCCTGACCGCCCTCGATCTCGTCGAGGGGTCCGCCGACCTTCGTGCGCGTCTGCGACGCAATGCCTCCCTGTTCCGCGAGCGCATGACCGCCGAGGGATTCGACCTGCTCCCCGGGGAGCACCCCATCGTGCCCGTCATGTTCGGCGATGCGGCGAAGACGGCGAGGATCGCCAGGGAGATGCAGGAGCGCGGCGTGTACGTGACCGCATTCAGCTTCCCCGTCGTGCCGCGCGGGCTGGCGCGGATCCGCGTGCAGCTGTCGGCGGCTCACACACCCGAGCAGGTCGAGCGCTGCGTGGAGGCCTTCGTCGCCGCGCGCGCTGTCGTCGACTGACCCTGCAACTGACCCTGCAACTGACCCTGCGACGGGCCCTGCACCTGACCCTGCGACAGAACCGGGACTCGTTGCAAAGTAACCCTTGCAAAGAAATCTTTGCAAGGGTATCTTTGCATGCATGACGAACGAGACGCAGGTCAGGACTCTCGATGCCAGCGCCCTGAAGGCGCTGGCGCACCCGCTCCGGGTGAAGATCTTCGACATCCTCGCCGCGCGCGGTCCGCAGACCGCCAGTTCGCTCGCTGCACTCGTAGGGGAGACATCGGGGTCGACCAGCTATCACCTCCGCGCGTTGGCTGCTCACGATCTCATCCGCGAAGTCGAGGGGCGGGGCACGGCGCGTGAGCGGTGGTGGGAACGCCCCAAGGGGCGCATCGACGTGCCCGGTCCTGACGAGATGACTTCGCCGTCGAATCGGGCGGCTGCCCAGATCGTGACGTCGGAGTTCTTCCGTCTGCGGCACGAGACCTTGATGTCGTACCTCAACCGACCCCAGTCCGAGGTCCCGGAGGCGTGGCGCGATGTGGGGATCACCATCACCACGCACCTCGATATGACGCCGGAGCAGGCCATGTCGCTCCGCGAGGAGCTCGAGACCATCGTCGAGAGGGCCATCGAGCGCTACCGGGGCCAGACCGGACCCGATGTGCGACGCGTCTCGCTCCGCACCGAACTCTTCGACCTGCCGACGCCGCAGCACGCGACGCACGGATCCGGCGACGACATCCTGGAGGAATCATGACCAGCGCGACGCTTCACCTGGTGGCTCCGACGCAGACCGAACGCGGGCTGCTGCGACTCGCCGACCATCTCACCGCGTACGTCGAGCACCGCATCTCCCGACGTGCCGAGCGACGTGAGATCGCCCTCGACCTGCTGCGCGAGCAGCACACCCGCAGGCAGGATCCGCGCGCAGTCGATCACGCACTCGCACAGCTCGGCCTGACGCGGCGCTGAGGCGCAGCGCGGTCCCGGCCGGGACTCAGTCCTGGAAGGGACGGGCGACGATCTCGCCGGTCGCGGTCTGGAAGACCTCCCAGCCCGCGTCGAGCTCCGCGATCGCACGACCCTCCAGCCACGTGAGCGTCCAGTGGCCCGTGAGGCCCCGGGACTCGACCTCGGCGATCGCCGGCCGGAGGGATGCCGGGACGGAGGCCGGAGCCTCGGACCCGGCCGCCCAGCGCGTGCCCAGCTGCATCAGGAGGCCTCGACCGGGGCGAGCTCGATCGCGGTGACCGCGAACGCCTCGGCCTCGGTGAACTCGAGCTCGGCGATGCGGCCGACGGCGCGGAGGTCATCGGCTGCGGCACGGAGGGCATCGAGCTTCGCTGCGGGGGCGGCGATCGCCGCACGTGAGACCGGAGTCTTCTGCGAGGCCTTCGCCTCGGTCTTCGCGCGACGGATGCCGATCAGCGCCTCGCTGGCCGCGGCGAGCACGGCCGGGTCACCGTCGATACCGAGAGGCGTCGGCCACGCGGCGGTGTGCACGGACCCCTCCTCGAACCAGGACCACGACTCCTCTGCCGCGAAGGACAGCACGGGAGCCAGCAGGCGCAGCAGCGTCGACAGGGCCAGACGCAGCGAGAGCGCCGCGGATGCCTGCCCCACATCGGCCTGGTTGTAGGCGCGTTCCTTCACGAGCTCGAGGTAGTCGTCGCAGAACGTCCAGAAGAAGGCCTCGGTGAGCTCCAGAGCACGAGCGGCGTCATACCGCTCGAATGCCTTGGTCGCCTCGACCACGACGCCGTCGAGGGCTGTCAGCATCGACGCATCGAGGGCGTGCGTGACCTGTGCGCCGTCGGGCACGGGGAACGACAGCACGAACTTGGCGGCGTTGAGCACCTTGATGGCCAGACGACGACCGATCTTCACCTGCGTGGGGTTCTGCGGGTCGAATGCCGCGTCCATGCCGAGGCGGCTCGATGCGGCCCAGTAACGCACCGCGTCCGAGCCGTGGGCGTCGAGCACGTCGGCCGGGGTGACCACGTTGCCCTTCGACTTCGACATCTTCTTGCGGTCGGGGTCGACGATGAAGCCCGAGATCGCGGCGTTGCGCCACGGCGTCCTGTCGTCTTCGAGCGTCGAACGCAGCATGGTGGAGAACAGCCAGGTGCGGATGATGTCCTGGCCCTGCGGGCGCAGGTCGAACGGAGCGGTGAGCTGCCACAGCTCCTCATCACGTTGCCAGCCGCCCGCGAGCTGCGGTGTGAGGGACGAGGTCGCCCAGGTGTCGAGGATGTCGGCCTCGGCGTCGAAGCCACCCGGCACGCCGCGCTGGTCCTCGGTGTACCCGGCGGGCACGTCGGTGGTCGGATCGATCGGGAGTGACGCCGCATCCGGGGTGAGCACGCGGTCATAATCGCGCTCGCCGTTCTCGTCGAGGGCATACCACAGGGGGATCGGCACACCGAAGAAGCGCTGACGCGACACGAGCCAGTCGCCTGTGAGACCGCCCACCCAGTTCTCGTAGCGCACGCGCATGAATTCGGGGTGCCAGGAGAGTTCCTCGCCGTGGGCGATGAGCTTGTCGCGCAGTTCGCCGTCGCGGGCACCGTTGCGGATGTACCACTGGCGCGTGGAGACGATCTCGAGCGGACGGTCTCCCTTTTCGAAGAACTTCACGGCGTGGTTGAAGGGCTTGCCGACCGCGGTCATGTCGCCGGTCGCCTGCAGCTTCTCGACGATGGCCTTGCGCGCGCTGAAGACGGTCTTGCCCGCGATCTCCTCGGCGTACCAGGTCGCGGCCTCGGGATTCTCGACGGACGCCGGAGCCTCGGGCAGGAATCGCCCGTCCAGACCGATCGCCGTCATGTTCGGCAGGGACTCGCCGGCGGTGGTGCGCAGCTCGCGCCACCAGATGATGTCGGTCACATCGCCGAAGGTGCAGACCATCGCCGCACCGGTGCCCTTGTCGGGCTGGGCGAGGTGGTGGCCGTGGATCTCGATCTCGGCGCCGAAGTACGGCGTGCGCACCTTGGTGCCGATGAGGTGCTTGTGCGGCCCCTCGGGGTGGGTCACGATCGCGATGCACGCCGGGAGGAGCTCCGGGCGCGTGGTGTCGATCGCGATGGAGCCGGAGCCGTCAGCGAAGCGGAACTCGATCGTGTGGTACGCGGCCTGCTGGTCGCGGTCCTCGAGCTCGGCCTGCGCGATCGCGGAGCGGAAGTCGATGTCCCACAGCGTCGGCGCGAGGGCCTGGTATGCCTCGCCGCGCTCGATGTTGCGGAGGAACGCGAGCTGGCTCTGCCGGATCGTGTCGTCGGAGATGGTGCGGTAGGTCTGCGTCCAATCGACGCTCAACCCGAGCTGACGGAACAGGGCCTCGAACTGCTTCTCGTCCTCGATCGTGAGGCGCTCGCACAGCTCGATGAAGTTGCGGCGGCTGATCGGCCGCTGGTCGGCAGCCCGGCTCGACTTGTTGTCGCCGCCCTCGAAGGGAGGGGTGAAGTCGGCGTCGTAGGGGAGCGAGGGGTCGCACCGCACGCCGTAGTAGTTCTGCACCCGTCGCTCGGTCGGCAGGCCGTTGTCGTCCCAACCCATCGGGTAGAACACGGTCTTTCCGCGCATGCGCTCGAACCGGGCCTTCACATCGGTGTGCGTGTAGGAGAACACGTGCCCGATGTGCAGGCTGCCCGATGCCGTCGGAGGCGGGGTGTCGATCGAGTACACGCCCTCGCGGCCGGACTGCGCCGCGCGAAGACGGTCGAACAGGTACGTGCCCTGCTCGGCCCAGGCGGCGTCCCACTTCGCTTCGAGGCCTTCGAGTGCGGGCTTGTCGGGAATCTGGTTCTGCGACGGTTCGGAAGCAGGCATGAAGGTCTCCTCGAGCGATGTATGCGGCACTGTGTGAGCGTGCCTGAGTGTGGGTTGTGCCGAACAGTCTACCGAGCATCGGGGCATCGGCAGGCCGTCGCAGATCGACCCCGTCCAACAATCGGCCGTAGGATGGGATGTCCCGACCCGTTCGTCCAGAGGAACCGTCATGCCCGCAAGACCTGTGCGTCGTCTCCTGCCCTTCGCGGCGCTCGCCGCTGCCACTGCGCTGGTGCTCAGCGCATGCGCGGCTCCCGGCTCGGACGGCGAGGGCGGAGAGCTCGTGTGGTCCATCGAGGGCGCGAACCTCTCGGCCGGGCACATGGACCCGCAGGTGAGCCAGCTCGACGTCTCCGGCATGGTGCAGCGGGCGGTGCTCGACTCGCTGGTGTTCCAGGAGGCGGATGGAACGTTCAGCCCGTGGCTCGCGAAGAGCTGGGAGGTCTCGCCGGACAGCACGGAGTACACGTTCGTGCTCCGTGACGACGTGACCTTCACCGACGGCGAGAAGTTCGACGCCGCCGCGGTCAAGGCGAACTTCGACCGCATCGTCGATCCGGAGACGGCATCCGCGCAGGCGGCCAGCATGCTCGGCGCCGACTTCTACGAGGGCACCGAAGTCGTCGACGACTCCACGGTCACGGTGACCTTCACGCAGCCGTACGCACCGTTCCTGCAGGCGGCGAGCACGCCGCAGCTCGGCTTCTACTCGCCGGCCGTCCTCGCGAAGTCCGCGGACAAGCTCAAGGCGGGGGGACCCGACGTCACCGTCGGTACCGGTCCGTTCGAGCTCACCGAGTACACGCCGGACCAGGAGATCGTGTACACCCGCAACGACGACTACGCGTGGGGTCCGCATGATGCGAAGGCCCCGAAGTTCGAGACGCTGCGTGTGGAGATCCAGCCGGAGGCCTCGGTCCGCACGGGCGTGGTGACGAGCGGGGAGGCCGACCTGGCCAGCAACATCCCGCCGAACCTCGCGAAGGATCTCGGCGACGGCATCACGGTCGATTCGATCGAGTACCCGGGTCTGCCGTACTCGCTGTACCTGAACGAGAAGTACGGGGTGTTCGCGGACGAGAAGGTGCGTCAGGCCTTCGCGCGCGGCGTCGACATCGACGCGGCGGTGGAGGAGATCTACTTCGGCCAGTTCCCGCGCGCATGGAGCATCCTCGGCTCGACGACCCCGGGCTACGACGCGTCGCTCGAGGGCAGCTGGCCGTTCGACCAGGACGCCGCGAACGCGCTCCTCGACGAGGCGGGATGGACCGCACGCGACACCGACGGCATCCGTATGAAGGACGGCAAGCGGCTCTCGGCGCGATGGATCGCCTGGACTCCCGTTCCGGATGACCGCGCCGCTCTCGCGAACGCGATCCAGTCCGACCTCAAGGAGATCGGGTTCGAGGTCCAGCGCGAGGTGCTCGAACCCGGGGCCTACAACGAGCAGTACGAGCCCAAGACGTTCGATCTGACGGACTGGGGCTTCTCCGGCGTCGACCCCGATCTGCTGCGCAGCCACCTGCACACCGACGGGTTCCAGAACGCGTCGCAGGTGAGCGATCCCGAGATCGACGCATTGCTGGAGAAGGCCGTCGCGACCAGCGACCAGGACGAGCGCAACGAGCTCTACACCCAGCTGCAGCAGTGGAACGCGACGTATACGGCGATCGTGCCGCTCTACAGCCCGTCGGCGATCACCGCCGTCGGCGATCGCGTCGAGGGGCTGCAGTACGACCTGTACGGTCGACCGCTGTTCTACGATGTGACCGTCGGCTGAGCCGCCGGCTGAGCGGAGGGCAGGGGTGGTGAGGGCTGCTCTCGTCCGTATCGCCGGCCTCGCCGCGTCCGTCGTGATCGTCCTCTGGGGCGCGGCGACCGTCGCCTTCCTCGCCTTCCGGGTGATCCCGGGGGATCCGGTATCGGTGATGCTGGGGCCCCAGGCGCAGGTGAGCGAGGCGGTCAAAGAAGGAATCAGAGCCGATCTCGGGCTCGATCGCCCGCCGTTCGAGCAGTACCTCGGTTTCATCGGTCAGCTCGCCCGGGGAGACCTGGGAGAGTCGTACCAGCTGCGGATGCCCGTGACCGAGGTGATCGGGCGTCAACTCGGTGCGACGGTCCAGCTTTCGGTGCTCGCGCTCGTGATCGCCCTGGTGCTCGCGCTGTCCGTGGCGGTGCTCGTTCGCGGCAAGGCGGGTCGGACGGTCGCGGCGGCGGTCGAACTGGTGGTGCTCTCCTCCCCGGTCTTCTGGATCGGGCTCGTCCTGCTGAGCGTCTTCGCGTTCGGTCTGGGCTGGTTCCCGGTGTCGGGTGCTCGCAACCCCGCCACGATCGTGCTGCCGGCGATCACGCTCGCGCTTCCGGTGGCGGCGCTGCTCAGCCAAGTGCTGCGCGACGGGCTGATCCAGGCGGAGCGGATGCCCTTCGCCGAGACGGTGCGGGCTCGTGGGGCCAGTCCCTCGTGGTTCACGCTGCGGCATGGGCTGCGCCACGGCGCCGCCTCTGCTGTCACGCTCGCCGCCTACCTGACCGGATCCGTCCTCGGTGGGGCGGTGCTCGTGGAGACGGTGTTCGCCCGTCCTGGCCTCGGCCGGGTCACACTCGCCGCGATCAGCGACCGCGACCTTCCGGTGATCACGGGGATCATCCTCTTGAGCGCCCTGGTCTTCGTGGCGGTGAACCTCGTCGTCGAACTCGTCCATCCGCTGATCGACCCGCGCATCAGGGCTTCGCGATCGGGAGGTGTCCGATGAGGCGCGCGCAGCGGATGCTGCTGTGGGTCGCGATCCTGGTCCTCGCGGTGATCGCGTTCGCGGCGCTCTGGCCCGGTGTCCTCGCCACGCACGATCCGCTGCAGACGGATGTCCGCTCCGCCCTGCTTCCCCCGAGCGCCGAGCATCTGTTCGGCACCGACCAGAGCGGACGCGACGTGTACTCGCGGGTCGTCTACGGTGCGGCGCGCTCGCTGGGCATCGGGCTCCTCGCCACCGGGGTGGCGCTCGTCGGCGGACTCGTCATCGGCGCGCTCGCCGGGGTCGCGCCGAGGAGCGTCGACACCACGGTGATGCGGGTGAACGACGTGCTGATGGCTTTCCCCGAGTTTCTCGTCGCACTCGTCGTCGTCGCCGTGCTGGGCCCGGGACCGGTGAACATCGCGATCGCGGTGACGCTGGCCGCCGTGCCCGTCTACGTCCGGCTGGCCCGAGTGCAGACGCAGACTCTCCGCGTCGCCGAGCACGTCGAGGCGGCGCGCATCCTCGGGGTGCCACGGATGCGCGCATTCACCCGGCACGTGGTTCCGGGAGTCCTCGGCGCGCTGAGCGTGCTCGCCACCATCGGCATCGGCTCCAGCATCCTGGCAGCGGCCGGGCTCAGCTTCCTGGGGCTCGGCCCGTCGGAGCCGACTCCCGAGTGGGGACTGATGCTCGCCGGTGGGCGCAACGTCCTCGGGCAGGCCTGGTGGATCTCGCTGTTCCCCGGCATCGCGATCACGCTCACCGTGGTGGCGGCGACCGTCGTGGGGCGTATCCTGCGCGCTCGCGGAGACGGGAGGATCGCATGAGCGTCGCCCTGGAAGTGCGCGGGCTGCGGATCGCATTCGACGGGAACCCGGTCGTCGATGACGTGTCCTTCGCCGTCGACCGCGGAGAGTGCATCGCGATCGTGGGGGAGTCCGGCGCCGGCAAGTCGCTCTCGGCTCGTGCGCTGCTGGGACTGACTCCCACGGACGCCGACGTCTCGCTGGACGGGCTGGTCGTGGACGGGACGGATGCGGCCGGGCTGTCCGAGCGCGCGTGGCGCGAGCTGCGCGGGGCCGGGATCGCGCTCGTCTCCCAGGACGCCCTGGTCTCGCTCGATCCCCTGCGACGGATCGGGGCAGAGATCGCCGAGCCGCTGCTCTTGCACCAGATCGTCCGAGGACGGGCGGCGCGGGCGGAGCGGGTGCGGGAGCTCCTGGCACGGGTATGGATGCCCGACCCCGAACGCCGCTCCCGACAGCACCCGCACGAGCTCTCCGGCGGACTCCGACAGCGAGCACTCATCGCCTCCGCGCTCGCCGCGGATCCCGCCGTGCTGGTGGCGGACGAGCCGACGACCGCTCTCGACGCGACCGTGCAGGCACGGATCCTCGGTCTGCTGCGCGAGATCGTCGATGCAGGTACCGCGCTGGTATTCATCAGCCACGACTTCGCGGCGGTGCGTCGGATCGCCGACCGCGTCCTGGTGATGAAGGACGGGATCGTGGTGGAGTCCGGCCCCGTGGCTGCGGTCCTGGAGAGCCCTCAGCACGACTACACGAAGCGGCTCATCGCGGCGACGATCCACGAACCACGGGCCTCAGCTCCTGCCGATTCCTCGGCGCTGCTGATCGCCGACGAGGTCTCCAGGAGCTTCGATGCCGTGCCCGCGGTCGTCGATGCCTCCTTCGCCCTGAAAGACGGACGGACGCTCGGCATCGTCGGGGAGTCGGGGTCCGGTAAGACGACGCTGGCGCGCATGATCGTCGGAGTCGACGCTCCGGACGCCGGTACGCTGCGGTGGACATCGCAGCGCCGGGTGCAGCTCGTGCACCAGAATCCGCTCGGAGCGTTCGACCCGCGATGGACGATCGGCCGTTCGTTGCGAGAGGGGCTGGAAGCGGGCGGGGTGCCTCGCGCTCAGCGGGCTGCGGGCGTCGCCCGACTCCTCGCCGAGGTCGACCTCGCCCCGGAGCTCGCCGACCGGCGTCCGAGCGCGCTCTCCGGCGGACAGCGGCAGCGGGCGGCCATCGCCCGCGCGCTCGCCGCCGACCCGGAGGTGCTGGTCCTCGACGAACCTGTCTCGGCCCTCGACCCCTCGGTGCGGGAGCGGGTGCTGCGGCTGCTCGCGCGGGTGCAGCAGGAGCGGCAGTTGACGATGATCCTCGTCTCCCACGACCTCGATGTGGTCGGAGCGGTCGCCGACGAGGTGCTCGTGATGCAGGACGGACGGATCGTCGAGCAGGGCACCACTGCAGAGGTGTTCGGGGCGCCGCAGCATGCGTTCACCCGTGAGCTGCTCGCCGCGAGCGGCCCTGCCGAGCTCTGATCAGATGTCAGTCCTTGATCTGGATGCCGATGCCCGCCGCGATGACCGGCGCGAGCTGCTGCACCTGGAATGACGTGAGAGTCGCTCCGCGGAGGCTGTTGGCATCGAGGAAGGCGACAGTGTCGAGGCCACGCAGGTCGAGGTCCTTCGCCCGCATACCCCGCGAATCGACCTCGTCGGTCGACGTGGCGGTGAATCTCGCGCGCGTCAGCTCGGCCTGCGGCATGTCGATCGTGCGGATGGCGCAGCCGGAGATCCCGAGATCGGTGACCTTCGCCGCACCGAGGTTCAGGTAGTCGATGCGCACGTCGCGCAGCTCGAGCTCCGAGATGCGCGACTCGCTCAGGTCGAGCGTGCCGATACGGCCACCGCTGATCCGCACCCGCCGCACGCCGGCATCGCGCATGCGGAGCGAGGCGATGCGCACACCCGGCATGTCGACGTCGACGACCGTCGCTCCGGTGAGATCGACCGTGTCGGCGTCAGCGCTCACCACGCACTGCTCGAGCGTCGAGTAGGCGAGATCGACGGTGCCGCTCAGGTCGAGCCGGGCGGCGATCAGGTCGGCGCTGCGTCGGGGAACAGCGGGCTCGAGCACGGGCGGGAGGTCGGGGTCGGTGATGCGGGGAGGAGCGGGGGACTCGGGGGTGCGGGCCATGGTCCGAGCGTAGGGCGCGCCGACGACATCGCGAACCGGGAGCGGGGCGCCGGGCGCCGGAGAGGAGAGCGGCGTCCTGAGGGGATGCGCACGCGTACACTGGGGGGAAGAGCATCGATCCGGCCATCACCGGGGAGCTCTCGGAAGAACGGCGCGGCCCTCGGGCGGTGCTCAGTAGAACCGAGCGGGGCAGGCCCGTCACAGCCGCAGTGAGAGTGGTCGCGTCGCAAGGCGCGGCACGCGAGGTGGTACCGCGGTCCGTGAGGGTCGTCCTCGCAGGAGCATCCGCCACGACGACCACTGCGAGACACGATGACCTACCCCCGTTCCTCCTTCGGCCCCGCCGCCGACTCCGTCGCGCCCAGCCCCCGCTTCCCGCAGATCGAGGAGGAGGTGCTCGCGTTCTGGAAGACGGACGACACCTTCCGCGCCTCGATCGCGCAGCGTGAGGGCGCGCCCGAGTGGGTGTTCTACGACGGCCCTCCCTTCGCGAACGGCCTGCCGCACTACGGCCACCTGCTCACCGGATACGCGAAAGACGTGTTCCCGCGCTTCCAGACCATGACGGGTCATAAGGTCGACCGTGTCTTCGGCTGGGACACGCACGGCCTGCCTGCAGAGCTCGAGGCGATGAAGCAGCTCGGCATCACCGAGAAGGCCGAGATCGAGGAGATGGGCATCGACGTCTTCAACGCGAAGGCGAAGAGCTCGGTGCTCGCCTACACGCACGAGTGGCAGGACTACGTCACCCGTCAGGCGCGCTGGGTCGACTTCGACCGCGGCTACAAGACGCTCGACCTCGGCTACATGGAGAGCGTCCTCTGGGCGTTCAAGACCCTGTACGACAAGGGCCTCGCTTACGAGGGATACCGCGTCCTCCCGTACTGCTGGCGCGACGAGACCCCGCTCTCGGCGCACGAGCTGCGCATGGACGACGACGTCTACCAGATGCGCCAGGACCCCTCCGTGACAGTGACCTTCCCGCTCACAGGCGCCAAGGCCGAGGCGCTCGGCCTCACCGGTGTGCGCGCCCTCGCATGGACCACCACGCCCTGGACCCTGCCGACCAACCTCGCGCTCGCCGTCGGTCCCGACATCGAGTACGTGGTGCTGCCGGCCGGACCCCACGGTGCGGCGGACGTGCATCAGGCCGCGGGGACGACGGACGCCGCCGTCGAGGCGTCGGCCCACCGATACCTGCTCGCAAAGCAGCTCATCGGAGGCTATGCCAAGGACCTCGGCTACGAGAGTGCCGATGACGCGCTGGCCGCCGTCGATGCGACCGTGCGCGGTGCCGAGCTGCAGGACGTCACCTACGACCGGCTGTTCGACTACTACGCCGACACCGAGACGTACGGCACCGAGAACGCCTGGCGCATCCTGGTCGACGACTACGTCACGGTCAGCGACGGCACCGGCATCGTCCACCAGGCTCCGGCCTACGGTGAGGACGACCAGCGGGTTGCCGGTGCTGCCGGAATCCCGACGATCCTGTCGCTCGACGACGGCGGCAAGTTCCTCCCGAACGTCACCGACGTCGCGGGTCAGCTCTGGATGGACGCGAACACGCCGCTCGTGCGCCTGGTCCGCGAGAACGGTCGGCTGATCCGCCTGCAGAGCTACGAGCACTCGTACCCGCACTGCTGGCGCTGCCGCAACCCCCTGATCTACAAGGCCGTGTCGAGCTGGTTCATCCGCGTCACGGACATCAAGGACGACATGCTCGCGAACAACGAGCAGATCACGTGGGTGCCGGAGAACGTCAAGCACGGACAGTTCGGCAAGTGGCTCGAGGGCGCGCGCGACTGGTCGATCAGCCGCAACCGCTACTGGGGCTCGCCCATCCCGATCTGGAAGAGCGACGACCCCGCGTACCCGCGCGTGGACGCGTACGGGTCGCTGGAGGATCTGGAGCGCGACTTCGGCACGCTGCCGCGCAACCCCGAGGGCGAGGTCGACCTGCACCGGCCGTACATCGACGACCTCACGCGTCCGAATCCGGACGACCCCACGGGGAAGAGCACGATGCGCCGCATCGAGGACGTCTTCGACGTGTGGTTCGACTCGGGCTCGATGCCCTACGCGCAGGTGCACTACCCGTTCGAGAACCAGGAGTGGTTCGACTCGCACGCGCCGGCGGACTTCATCGTCGAGTACATCGGCCAGACCCGCGGCTGGTTCTACGTCATGCACGTGCTGTCGACCGCGTTGTTCGATCGTCCGGCCTTCACCGGCGTCAGCTGCCACGGCATCGTGCTGGGCAGCGACGGCTATAAGATGTCGAAGTCGCTGCGCAACTACCCGGACGTGTCCGAGGTGCTCGACCGCGACGGCTCCGACGCGATGCGCTGGTTCCTGATGTCGAGCTCGGTGCTGCGCGGTGGGAACCTCGCGGTCACGGAAGAGGGCATCCGCTCGGGGGTCCGCGAGTTCCTGCTGCCGCTGTGGAACTCGTGGTACTTCTTCGCCACGTACGCCAACGCCTCGGGTGCCGAGGGCTACCAGGCCGAATGGCGCACGGATTCCACCGACGTGCTCGACCGCTACATCCTGGCGCGTCTGGGTGACCTGGTCCGGGAGGTGCGCGCCGATCTCGAGGGGCTCGACTCCACCACCGCGTCCGCGCGGCTGCGCGACTTCGCCGAGGTGCTGACGAACTGGTACATCCGTCGCTCGCGCGACCGCTTCTGGACGGGCGTGACGGAAGACCCGAAGAGCCGCGAGGCCTTCGACACCCTCTACACCGTGCTCGAGACGCTCACCCGTGTGGCGGCGCCTCTCGTGCCGCTCGTCAGCGAGCGCGTGTGGCAGGGCCTGACCGGCGGTCGCAGCGTGCACCTGACCGACTGGCCGGACGACACGCAGTTCCCGGCAGCGGACGAGATCCGTGACGCGATGGACGCGGTGCGCGAGCTGTCGAGCGTCGGCAACGCGCTGCGCAAGAAGGAGAAGCTGCGCGTGCGCCTGCCCCTCGCCCGCTTCACGGTGGTCTCACCGCTCGCGGCGTCGCTCGGACAGTTCGAGGACATCCTCCGTGAGGAGCTCAACGTGAAGTCGGTGGAGCTCGTCACACTCGCCGATGACACGGCGGCGGAGTACGGCATCGCGCACCGCTTGAGCGTCAACGCCCGTGCGGCGGGTCCGCGCCTCGGCAAGGAGGTGCAGAAGGCGATCCAGGCGGCGCGCTCCGGTGACTGGAGTGAGGTCTCCGGTGTCGTGACGGCAGGTGGCATCGTCCTCGAGCCGTCGGAGTACGAGCTCGTGCTCGAGACGACCGGCCGCCCGGAGGGGGAGGCCCTGGCCATCGTCCCGACCGGTGGCTTCGTGCTGCTCGACACCAGGACGACACCGGAGCTCGAGGCCGAGGGACTCGCACGCGATGTCATCCGCGCCGTGCAGGAGACGCGCAAGAACGCCGACTTCGACGTCAGCGACCGCA
This sequence comes from Microbacterium sp. TPU 3598, assembly GCF_002356155.1. NCBI lineage: Bacteria > Bacillati > Actinomycetota > Actinomycetes > Micrococcales > Microbacteriaceae > Microbacterium > Microbacterium sp. TPU 3598. The sequence continues at coordinate 1,533,136 of NZ_AP017975.1, forward strand.
TCCAGCTGGTCCTCCGGTTCCAGGACGACGTGGACACCCAGGCTGTCGTCTCGGCCTTCGACCTGGCCGGCATCGCGGCAGAGACCCTCGCCGAGGAGTACTACGTGATCGACGCGCAGGGAGACTCGATCTTCGGACACGGAGCGGTCCTGGCCGCGGCTGCGGGAGTGACGCCCGAGTTCTCCGCGGTCATCCCCGCCGGGACATATGCCAATGCCGGCGACTTCACGATCGCCGTCACCAGGATGGGAGCGGGAGCATGAGTGACAAGGACAGGGCGGATGCCGTCTACGAGGCCCTGCTGAGCCGCGCCGGAGAGCGCTGGGTGCAGCCGCGCAAGGAGCGCACCGCCCGCATCCTCGCGTTCCTCGATGACCCGCAGCGCACGTATCGCGTCGTACACATCACGGGTACGAACGGCAAGACGTCGACCGCGCGGATGATCGAGAGCCTCCTGCGGGCGCACGATCTGCGCACGGGACTGTTCACGAGCCCACATCTGGAGCGCTTCACCGAGCGGATCATGATCGACGGCGAGCCCATCGCCGATGAGGCCGTCGCGGATGCGTGGGACGAGATCGAGCCGTTCGTCGACATCGTCGATGCCGAGCTCGACGCCGCGGGTGATGCTCCGCTGACGTTCTTCGAACTGCTGACCGTGCTGGCGTTCGTCGCCGTGGCCGATGCGCCGATCGACGTGCTCGTGCTCGAGGTGGGCATGGGTGGGGAGTGGGACTCCACGAACACCGCCGACGGCGACGTCGCGGTGTTCGCGCCGATCGACATCGACCACGCCGACCGTCTCGGCAGCACGATCGCCGAGATCGCCGAGGTCAAGGCCGGCATCATCAAGGAGGGCGCGGCCGTGGTGTCCGCCCAGCAGCCCGCGGAGGCGGCCGAGGTGCTGCGTCGCGTGGCGGCGGAGCGCAACGCGACCATCGCGTTCGAGGGCGAGGAGTTCGGTCTCACCGAGCAGAAGCTCGCCGTCGGCGGCCAGTTGCTCACGATCCGTGGCCTGGCGGGGGAGTACACCGAGGAGTACCTGCCGCTGTACGGCGCTCACCAGGGGCATAACGCCGCTCTCGCAGTGGCCGCCGTCGAGTCGCTGATCGGCGGTGCCACCCAGCGCATCGCCGCGGACATCGTGACGGCGGGTCTGCAGGAGAGCACGTCACCGGGCCGGCTGCAGTTGCTCGGCATCGCCCCGACCGTGATCGTCGACGCGGCTCACAACCCGCACGGCGCCAAGGCACTCGCGCAGGCTCTGGACGACAGCTTCGACTTCGACGAATGGGGCCTGGTGCTCGGTGTGCTCGCCGACAAGGACGCCGCCGGCATCGTCGCCGAACTGGCACCGGGAGCGGCGCACGTGTTCGCCACCGCTCCGGATTCGGATCGCGCGAGCGATGCGGATGCGATCGCCGACCTCGTCGAGCAGGCCGGACAGCGGGCGACCGTGCACCACTCGCTGGCCGACGCCGCCGACGCCGCGCGCGAGTGGGCCGCATCCTCCGATCGACGCGCGGTCATCATCGCGGGCTCCGTGGTGCTCGCCGGAGAGGCGATCGCCCTGGCGCAGGACGAGGACTGGAAGGCGGGGTGGCGCGCATGAGCGCCGACGCGACACCGGCTCGCCGTACCCGCCGGCCGCGCCCGCCGCGCACGCTCGTGCAGAAGCTCGCACCTGTCGTGCTGGGTTTCGAGGCCATCGTGGTCTTCCTCGTGGGCCTGACGATCTTCGGGCTGCGGCAGCTTCCCGACGGTATCGAGCAGTGGTGGGCGATCGTCGCCGGGGCGGTGGTCGCGCTCGCCTGCATCGCGATCGCCGGGATGATCACGAAGCCCTGGGCGATCACCGCCGGGTGGGTCGTGCAGGCACTCGTCGCCCTATCGGCGTTCTTCGTTCCCTCCATCCTGCTCGTCGTCCTGATTTTCGGCGGCATGTGGGCGTATGCGACCATCGGAGGGGCCCGATTGGACGCACGACGCCCGGCCGGACCCACGACCGAGACTCAGACCACGCAGATCTCAGACACAGAGAGTGAATGACATGGCCACCGAAGAAACCCTCGTCCTCGTCAAGCCCGATGGCGTCGCTCGCGGCCTCACCGGCGCGATCCTCGCCCGCATCGAGGCGAAGGGCTACGCCCTCGTCGATATCCGTCTGGTGGAGCCCGACCGCGACCTGCTGGCCGAGCACTACGCCGAGCACGAGGGCAAGCCGTTCTACGAGCCGCTGCTCGAGTTCATGCTCTCCGGCCCCTCGGTCGCCATCCGTCTCGCGGGCAACCGCGTGATCGAGGGCTTCCGCTCGCTCGCCGGCACCACCGACCCGACGACCGCTGCGCCCGGCACGATCCGTGGCGACTTCGGTCGCGACTGGGGCCTCAAGGTGCAGCAGAACCTCGTGCACGGCTCGGACAGCCCCGAGTCGGCCGCGCGCGAGCTCGGCATCTGGTTCGACTGAGAACCCGTCCGCACGCGAAAAGCCCGCACGCCGAGTCTCGGCGGGCGGGCTTTCCTCGTCTCCGCCGTCGGCGGAGCGGAGGATCAGAAGATCATGCCGATGACCTCGCCGAGGAGATCGAGGCCACGCAGCTGAGCGAGCAGGATGACGACGGCGTACGCGAGGATCGTCGCGAGCGGGACCCAGGCCATCAGCCTCTCGGCGCGGGCCTTCGTCTTCTCGTTGCTGGTGAAGGTGCCGTTGCGGGTGAGGTGCAGCATCGTCGCGAAGAATGTGGGGATGGTGACCGACCAGGTGAGCATGCACCAGGGGCAGAGAACGCCGAGGTTGGGGGCGTAGATGCTCTGCCAGATCAGCCAGCACACGAGGCCGAAGGCGAAGGTGACCCCGGCACCGAAGGTCAGCCAGAACCACCGCGGGAAGCGGGATCCCGCGAGCAGGGCGACGCCGACGAACAGCGGCGCCATCCAGCCGGCGATACCGAGAATCGGGTTGGGGAAGCCGAAGACCTCGCCCTGCCAGGATTCGAGGTTCTTCCCGCACTGGATCATCACGCTCACGTTGCAGCTGAGGACGGCGTCAGGGTTGGCCGCCAGGACGAACTTCTCGACAGTGAGCTGGAAGGCGGCGAACCAGCCCACCACACTCGCGATGATCAGCCAGACGGCGTAGATGACGGGGCGGGTGCGCTGCTCGCTCATACTGGGGATTATCCCAGCGACTGCTATGGATGCGGCGAGAACAGGCCGGAGAAATGTCCGGCCCGGATGACGGGATGCCGCGAACGGAGCCACTTGGTGCGATAATGGCCTGTGATGCGATGAACGGCGTTGCCGCGACACGCGTCGAGCAGACTTCGGGGTCCAATGCCCCACGCGATCAGAGCTATGAGCCGGTCGCAGACCGAGTGAGTTCGCGGCACCTGCGGGTACCGCATGAGATTTCACGGAACACCGAGTGTCCCGTGCAGGGAGTAAGCCAGAGATGGCCGATGAGAACAATGACAACAACGCCCCTACCCTCGACTTCCCGGCTGACGCCGCGGGAGAGCTGACGGAGCCCACGGCTCCCGGCGCGGACGACCGCGCGGGGTCTTCGGGCGAGGGCGAAGAGCCGTCCACTGCTGCAGAAGCCGCCGAGGCTGCTGAAGTGGCTGAGGCTGCAGAGGTGGCCGAGGACGCGGCCGCCGATGACGTCGCGGCCGGGTACGCGGCGGCGGATGACGCTGCTGCGGCTGCCGACGACGCCGCTGCTGCGGCCGAGTCGATCGCAGAGGCCGTCGCCGAGGCGAAATCGGAGGCGGAGAACGAGGCCGCTGACGAAGAGCCGGCTACGGACGAAGCCCCCGTCGCGGACGAAGCTCCCGTCGCGGACGAAGCTCCCGCTGCGGACGATGCCCCCGCGGTCGAAGAGGCTCCTTCTGCTCCCGAGGCTCCGGCACCGGTGACCGCCGTGTCGCTCGGTCTGCTCCCTGAGGTGTTCGTCTCCCAGGTCTCCACGCAACTGCACTTCTATGCGCCGGAGATCGTGCCGCTGCCCGCACGTCCGGGTCGCGAGCGCATCTTCGACCGCATCGCCGAGCGCGACCAGCCGCAGGACGATGCAGCCGGCCGAGGCCGCGGTCGTCGTCGCCGGGGCGGTTCCGAGGGTGACGACCAGCGCGAAGAGCCGCGTCAGCGTCAGCGCGTCGTCGAGTACATCACCGAGCCGAAGGCGATCAAGGGTTCGACCCGTCTCGAGGCGAAGAAGCAGCGTCGCCGCGACGGTCGTGACGCCGGCCGCCGTCGCCCTGTCGTCACCGAGGCCGAGTTCCTCGCACGCCGTGAGTCCGTCGACCGCAAGATGGTCGTCCGTTCCAAGAACGGCCGCACTCAGATCGGCGTCCTCGAGGACGGCGTGCTCGTCGAGCACTACGTCGCCCGCAACCAGGACGCGTCGCTCATCGGAAACGTCTACCTGGGGCGCGTGCAGAACGTCCTCCCCAGCATGGAGGCCGCGTTCGTCGACATCGGGCGCGGGCGCAACGCCGTGCTCTACTCCGGTGAGGTCGACTGGGACGGCGTCGAGACCGGCAACCAGCCGCGTCGCATCGAGCTGGCGCTCAAGCCCGGCGACCGTGTTCTCGTGCAGGTCACGAAGGACCCCGTCGGCCACAAGGGTGCCCGTCTCACGAGCCAGATCTCGCTTCCCGGCCGCTACCTGGTCTACGTGCCGGGCGGGTCGATGAACGGCATCAGCCGCAAGCTCCCCGACAACGAGCGGGCGCGCCTCAAGCGCATCCTCAAAGAGGTGCTGCCGGAGTCCTCCGGCGTGATCGTCCGCACCGCGGCAGAGGGTGCGACCGAGGACCAGCTCACGCGCGACGTGCAGCGGCTCACCTCGCAGTGGGAGCACATCCAGAAGCAGGTCGAGAACCAGCAGGCGCCCGCGCTCCTGCACGCCGAACCCGACCTTCTCGTCAAGATCGTCCGCGATGTCTTCAACGAGGACTTCACGAAGATGCTCATCCAGGGCGAGGACGCGCAGCAGACCATCCGGGCCTACCTCGAGAGCGTCGCCCCCGACCTCCTCGAGCGCGTCGAGGCCTACGAGGACGAGACCGATCCGTTCGATGCATTCCGTATCACGGAGCAGATCGAGAAGGCTCTCGACCGCAAGGTATGGCTGCCCTCCGGCGGCTCGCTCGTGATCGACCGCACCGAGGCCATGACGGTCGTCGACGTCAACACCGGCAAGTTCGTCGGCTCCGGCGGAAACCTCGAGGAGACCGTCACCAAGAACAACCTCGAGGCGGCGGAGGAGATCGTCCGCCAGCTGCGTCTGCGCGACATCGGCGGCATCATCGTCGTCGACTTCATCGACATGGTGCTCGAGTCGAACCGCGACCTCGTGCTGCGTCGACTGATCGAGTGCCTGAGCCGCGACCGCACCAAGCACCAGGTGGCCGAGGTCACCTCGCTCGGCCTGGTGCAGATGACGCGCAAGAAGCTCGGTCTCGGCCTGCTCGAGACCTTCAGCGAGGCGTGTGAGGTCTGCGCCGGTCGCGGTGTCATCGTGCACCACGACCCCGTGGTGAAGCACCGTTCCAGCAGCAACGGCGGCGGCAGCAACGGTGGCAACGGGCAGAGCGGTCGTCGTCAGCGCGGCAACGGCGGCAACGGGAACGGACAGAGCCAGAGTGCTCCCTCCGCTCCTCCGGTCACCCACAGCATCACCGAGGGCGCGAAGTCGGCCCTCGCGCAGATCGCCGCCTCCACCATCGCCCCGGCGGCGGATGGCGCGCCCGCAGTCGAGTCGGTCGATGTCGCGGCTGAGGCGCCCGTGGCTTCCGAACGTCCGAAGAAGGCCCGCAAGAAGCGCGGCGACCGCAAGGGGCCGAAGTCTCCGGCCGAGCAGCTCCTCGACTCGGTCCTCGACGCTCTTCCGGAGCCGAAAGCTCCCGGTCAGGGGCGAGGGCGCCGTCGGGTGAGCACTGCTGCGCTCACCGGCACTCCCGTCTCGGTGAACAACGAGCCGTCAGCGCCGGTCGCGGCTGCGGATTCGGAGTCCTGAGGCGATCAGCCGGCGCACCAGTTCCTTGCCCTGCACGTGGTGGGCGCCGGCGGCGACGAGCCGGGGGATGATCTCCTCCGGCACGTCGTAGTGGTCGAGGTCGAACGCGCGTGCGGGGACGTCGTTCGCGCGCGCGAACACGTGCAGCTCGTCGAGGCTCTCATCGCTGACCAGGTGCGCCCAGAGGCGTCCGTGGGCGGGCCAGAGGGGTTCGTCGACGAGTACGGTCACCCGGTCAGCCTACGACCGCCTCGACAGGGCAGGGCGGGAGCGGGATGTGAGACGCCTCGGAGCCGCGCCGCTTTGCGACACCGACCCGCATCCGGTAAAGTAGTCCCTTGGTGCGTATGCCGCGTCGTCCTCGTTGGTCGAAGCGGAGAGTCTTGCGTTCGCGCCCGCCGTTCTGCGGCGCATGCAAGCAACAGTCTTCCCGTGAGATCTCGGAGCCGCGAGCTCCCCAACGAAACAGGTATGAAGTGGTTTACGCAGTAGTGCGCGCCGGTGGGCGGCAGGAGAAGGTCGAGGTCGGCACGATCGTTCAGCTCGACCGTGTCAAGGCTGCCCAGGGCGAGAAGATCGAGCTGGCCGCCGTGCTGCTCGTCGACGGCGCCACGGTGACCACCGACGCTGACTCGCTGGCGAAGGTCAAGGTCACGGCAGAGGTCATCGGCAACCTCCGCGGCCCGAAGATCATCATCCAGAAGTACAAGAACAAGACCGGCTACAAGAAGCGTCAGGGCCACCGCCAGGAGCTCACGCGCGTCAAGATCACCGGCATCAAGTAAGCCCGAGGGGACTAGGACATGGCACACAAAAAGGGCGCAAGCTCAACCCGTAACGGTCGTGACTCCAACGCTCAGCGCCTCGGCGTGAAGCGCTTCGGCGGTCAGCAGGTCCTCGCCGGCGAGATCATCGTTCGCCAGCGCGGCACGCACTTCCACCCCGGCGTCAACGTCGGTCGTGGTGGCGACGACACGCTGTTCGCTCTGGCCGCCGGTGCGGTCCAGTTCGGCGCGAAGGGCGGCCGCAAGGTCGTCAACATCGTCGCCGCAGCTGAGTGATCACAGCGCGACACTAGATATCCGGTTCGGGGCGGGCTTCGGCTCGCCCCGTCCGTGTATCTACCCTCCGAAAACGCACAGCAACCCTGAGGACTAGCAAATGGTCACGTTCGTCGACACCGTCACACTGCACCTGCGTGCGGGTAAGGGCGGCAACGGCTGCGTCTCCGTGCACCGCGAGAAGTTCAAGCCGCTCGGTGGTCCCGACGGCGGCAACGGTGGCGACGGCGGCGATGTCGTGCTCGTCGCCGACCCGCAGACCGGCACGCTGCTCTCGTACCACCACTCGCCGCATCGTTCCTCCGGCAACGGTGGGCCGGGCATGGGCGATCACCGCTCCGGATTCCTCGGCGAGACGCTCGAGCTGCCCGTTCCGGTCGGCACGGTGGTGAAGAACACCGCGGGCGACGTCCTCATCGACATGATCATCCCCGGCGAGCGGTTCGTCGTCGCCAAGGGCGGTATGGGCGGGCTCGGCAACGCCGCTCTCGCCACCCCCAAGCGCAAGGCGCCCGGTTTCGCTCTGCTCGGCACGCCCGGCCACGAGGGCGACATCGTCCTCGAGCTGAAGACCGTCGCCGACATCGCCCTCGTGGGGTACCCGTCGGCCGGCAAGTCGAGCCTGATCGGCGCGATCTCCGCCGCCCGCCCCAAGATCGCCGACTATCCGTTCACGACGCTGCACCCGAACCTGGGTGTGGTGCAGGTCGGTGACTTTCGCTACACGGTCGCCGACGTGCCCGGTCTCATCGAGGGTGCGAGCGAGGGCCGAGGGCTCGGCCTCGAGTTCCTCCGCCACGTCGAGCGCTGTTCCGCGCTGCTGCATGTGCTCGACTGCGCGACGTTGGAGCCCGGACGCGACCCGATCTCCGACCTCGACGTCATCCTCGCGGAACTCGGCGCCTACGAGGTGCCCGAGGGACAGACGCCGCTCCTCGAGCGCCCGCAGTTCATCGCTCTGAACAAGATCGACGTCCCCGAGGCACGCGACCTCGCTGAGCTCGTGCGTCCCGATCTCGAGGCTCGCGGCTTCCGGGTGTTCGAGATCTCCACGGTCTCGCACGAGGGTCTGCGTCCCCTCACCTTCGCGCTGGGCGAGCTCGTCGAGAAGGCTCGCGCCGAAGCCGCGCTCGAGACGCCGCCGGAGCGCGTCGTCATCCGCCCGCGAGGCTCCAAGAAGGACTTCACCATCCGGGTCGAGGGTGGCACGTACGGCAACGTCTATCGCATCATGGGCGAGAAGCCGGTGCGCTGGGTGCAGCAGACCGACTTCCAGAACGAAGAAGCCGTCGGGTATCTCGCCGATCGTCTCGAAAAGCTCGGCGTCGAGGACGAGCTCTTCCGCCTCGGTGCGGTGCAGGGGTCGACCGTCGTGATCGGCGAGGGCGACAGCATCGTCTTCGACTGGGAGCCCACCATGACCTCGGCGGCAGAGTTGATGAGCGCGCCTCGGGGTACGGACCCCCGTCTGGCGCCGAATTCGCGCCGCACGACGTCGGAGCGACGCGAGCAGTATTACGAGCGAATGGATGCCAAGGCCGAGGCTCGCGCCGAGGTGGAGACGCAGCGTCTCGCCGCGTACCGCGAGGACGGCGAGTGACAGCACGCACACGCGCGGATCTGGCCACCGCGTCCCGCATCGTCGTCAAAGTCGGATCCTCCTCGATCAGCGGAGACTCGTCGTGGCGGATCCCCGTCATCGTCGAAGCTCTGGCCGCGGCGCATGCACGCGGAGCCGAGGTGGTCCTGGTGTCGTCTGGTGCGATCGCGTCCGGAATCCCGTTCCTGCGGCTCGACGCCCGCCCGACCGACCTCGCGACCCAGCAGGCCGCGGCGGCCGTTGGTCAGAACATCCTGATGTATCGCTACCAGGAGTCGCTTCGTCCCTTCGATATCGTCGCGGGGCAGGTGCTCCTCACCACCGGCGACCTCGAGAACCCGACATCGCGCTCCAACGCCCGTCGCGCGATGGAGCGGCTGCTCGGGCTTCGCACCCTGCCGATCGTGAACGAGAACGACACCGTCGCGACGCAGGAGATCCGCTTCGGCGACAACGACCGGCTCGGCGCGCTCGTCGCCCAGCTGATCGAAGCCGACGCGCTCATCCTTCTCAGCGATATCGAATCGCTGTACACGCGACCTCCGACGGACCCCGGCGCCGAACCGATCGATGTCGTGGCTCCCGATGCCGACCTGACCGGCCTCGAGTTCGGGGCGACCGTCGTCAACAGCGTCGGCACGGGAGGAGCGGCCACGAAGGTCTCGGCCGCGCGTCTCGCGGCGGCATCCGGCATCGGCGTCCTGGTCACCAGCGCCGACCTCGTCGAACAGGCCCTCGCCGGTGCGGAAATAGGAACCTGGTTCGAGCCGGCCACCTCATAAACTGGGCGGATGACCGACCAGACCCCACAGGTGCGCCTGGAGCGCGCCAAAGAGGCCTCCCGCGCCGCTGCCGCGCTCACGAGCGACGACAAGGCGCGGGTGCTCGAAGCGATCGCCGTCGCCCTTCTCGACGCCGCGCCGCGCATCATCGAGGCGAACGCCCGCGACATCGTCCGTGGGCGTGACGAGGGCATCGGGGAGTCGCTCATCGACCGGCTGCGTCTCGACGAGAAGCGCGTGGCGGCCCTCGCCGCCGCTGTGCGCGAAGTCGCGGCCCTCGCCGACCCGGTGGGCCGCGTCGTCGGCGGGCACAGGATGCCCAACGGTGTCGCCCTCGAGCAGGTGCGCGTGCCGTTCGGAGTGGTCGGCGCCATCTACGAAGCCCGGCCGAACGTGACGGTCGACATCGCCGCGCTCGCGCTGCGTGCGGGCAATGCCGTCGTGCTGCGCGGGGGGAGTGCCGCGCGCGAGTCGAACACCGTGCTCGTCGACGTCATGCGGCGGGCGGTGGAGAGCGCGGGACTCACGAGCGAGGCGATCCAGACCGTCGATGACTTCGGTCGCGAGGGCGCGAAGGCGCTCATGCACGGTCGCGGCTTCATCGACGTGCTGGTGCCACGGGGGAGTGCCGGTCTCATCGAAGCCGTCGTCACGGAGTCGACCGTGCCTGTCATCGAGACCGGAGCGGGCAACGTCCACATCTTCCTCGACGAGACGGCCCCGGACGATTGGGCGAGCGACATCGTCGTGAACGCCAAGGTGCAGCGCCCCAGCGTGTGCAACGCGGTGGAGACGGTGCTGGTGCATCGTCAGGCGGCTCCGCGTCTGATCCCGCTCGTGGCCAGCGCTCTGCAGAGTGAGGGCGTCGCGATCCACGGTGACGACATGGTCGCCGGCATGGTGTCGAACGTGATCCCGGCGGTCGAGGAGGACTGGGAGACCGAGTATCTGAGTCTCGACATCGCGATCAAGGTCGTCGACTCCCTCGACGAGGCCCTCGACCATATTCGTCGCTACAGCACGGGACACACGGAGTCGATCATCACGACCGACTCGCGCAACGCGGAACGCTTCCTCGCCGAGGTGGATTCCGCCGTCGTGATGGTGAACACGTCGACGCGCTTCACCGACGGCGGCGAATTCGGATTCGGCGCGGAGGTCGGCATCTCGACCCAGAAGCTGCACGCTCGCGGGCCCATGGGGCTGTCCGAGTTGACCAGCACGAAATGGCTCGCGCGTGGGTCGGGGCAGACCCGCGGCTGAGGGCTAGACTGGGGGACGCTGTACCTCACAGGATCCCGAACAGCACGCCACGAAACGGAGTCAGGATGAACCTCGTCGCACAGATCGCGATGGCCGCTGCCGAAACCGAGCACCACGGCAACGTCGCGCTCGAAACGGTGATCTTCGGAGCCATCGCTGCGGTCGTGTTCGCCTTCCTCGGGCTGGTGACCTTCTCGTACAAGAACGTCGCCAACCGTCACTCGGCGAAGGCCGAGGCATGGGCAGCGCAGCACGGCAAGGACGGCCACGAGGCGGGACACGGCCACTAGGCCCCCATGAACGACGCTGCGACCACGCGCCCCCCGCGCATCGGCGTGATGGGCGGTACGTTCGACCCCATCCATCACGGCCACCTCGTCGCAGCCAGCGAGGTCGCGAACTCCTTCGGGCTCGACGAGGTCGTCTTCGTGCCGACCGGTCACCCGTGGCAGAAGTCGGGAGTCTCGCCGAGCGAGCACCGCTACCTCATGACGGTCATCGCCACCGCCTCGAACCCGCAGTTCACGGTGAGCCGGGTCGACATCGACCGCGAGGGCCCCACCTACACGATCGACACACTGCGCGACCTGAAGCGTGATCGACCGGATGCCGACCTCTTCTTCATCACCGGAGCCGACGCCGTAGCGCAAATTCTCAGTTGGAGGGACCATGATGAGTTGTGGGAGTTGGCACACTTCGTCGCGGTCTCACGCCCTGGACATGTCCTGAGCACAGACGGCCTCCCGAGCGACAACGTCAGCCAACTGGAAGTGCCGGCGCTGTCGATCTCGTCGACGGACTGCCGTGAACGCGTTCGCGACGATCAGCCGGTCTGGTATCTGGTCCCTGATGGGGTCGTTCAGTACATCGCGAAGCATCATCTGTATCGGAGCAAGGCATGAGTACATCGGATCAGCAGGAGCAGGGTCCGCTGACGCGAAAGCAGCTGCGGGAGATTCGATTGACGGGTTCGACCCCGGTCATCTCCAGCGAGGAGGCTGCCGCGGCGGCTGAGGCGGCACCGCCCGCACCGCCGCTGCCCCGTGCCGCCGAGCCCGTGGAGATCCCGCCCGCGCCGACTTCCGTGCCTGACGACGTCAGCGGCGATGCGCCGTTGACGCGCCGCCAGGCGCGCGAGCTCGAGAAGGTGCGCACGGCCTCGGTGCCCGTGATCGCCGGAGAGCAGTCCGAAGAGGCGGAGGTCGAGCAGCCAGCCCCCGACGCGCCGGCGGAACCGACCGACGAGGAGTCCGCCGCGACGCACGACCCCGCGGAGATCGTGTCGGGGGTCCCGAACTTCACACGGAACGAAGAGCCGGGCGACGCCGACGATGATGACGTCGACGACGAGGTCGCCGTCGCTCCCGTGCGTGCATCCGTCGTCGCGGATTCCGTGGGAGATGTTCCGCTGGAGTCCGTCGATGGTGCCGGTGACGAGTCCGACGAGGACGATGTTGACGTGGCTTCGGCTCTGGGCCTTCCGGCCGAGAGCACCGGTGACTCCGAGACCGACGGTGACGACGTGCTGGCAGATGTCGGTGACGCCGATGATGACGATGACGACGCCGCAGCCCGCCCCACCGTCAACCCCGCGTTCGGTGAGGGGATCCTCGCCGATGCTCCCGACCCGCACACCCCCTTCCGCCCGTCGTTCGACGAGCTGCTCTCCGTCGGTGACTCGACCGGGTCGCAGCACTCCGCACCGAACGCCCTGATCTTCACGCCGTCCCCGGGCGAGGGCTCGCTCTCCGGCCCTGTCGCTTCCACCGGTGAGATCCTCGTCACCGGGTCTTATGAACTGCCTCAGGGCATGGGCTCGCAGGGCCACGCCCTGGGAACCGCCGACGGCAAGGACGTCGACGCCGTTCTCATCGACGGCGAGCTTCCCCCCGCGTCGTCGCCTACGCCGATCGCCGCCAGCTCGGCGGTCAGCACCATCAAGCCCGCCGGCGAGGTGATCCGTCCGCCGGCGCCCGAGAAGGGCAACCGGCTGATGATCACCCTGGCGATCGTCGCCGGAGGCCTCGCCCTCGCTGTCGGTGTCGTCGTCATCATCGCCATCACCACGAATGTGTTCTGATGCAATCACCTGAAACTGCCGAAGAGATGCTGCGTCTCGCAGCACAAGCCGCCATCGACAAGGGCGGTGAAGATCTCGTCGCACTGAACGTGTCCGAGCCTCTTCCGCTCGTCGACATCTTCCTGCTCGTCACCGGAAACAGCGAGCGCAACGTCGCCGCCATCGCCGATGAGATCGAGGACCGGCTGATCGAGTCGGGCCACAAGCGCGTGCGGCGCGAGGGGCGCGCGGAGGCCCGATGGGTGCTCCTCGACTTCGGCGACCTGATCGTGCACGTCTTCCATCAGGAGGAGCGCGTCTACTACGGCCTCGAGCGACTGTGGAAGGACTGCCCCGTCGTTCCGATCGACGTGGCAGAGCCCGCCACCACAGACCCGAGCTGACATGCCCACGCACCTGATCACCGGTGCGGGTTCCGGCATCGGTGCAGTCCTCGCGCGCCGTCTGCTGGACCGTGGCGATGACGTGGTGGTGCTTGCCCGCGACGCCGGACGCGCCAGGCAGATCGCAGAGAGCCTTCCGGGAGCATCCGTCCTGGTCGCTGATCTGGCTCAGCCGGGTCGTCTGTCGTGGGCGCTGTCGAAGCAGCACCTGCCCGACCGGATCGACTCGCTCGTGCACGTCGCCGGGGTCGTCGACCTCGGTGACGTGGCCGACCTCGCTCCCGCGTTGTGGGAACAGCAGCTGGCCGTGAACCTCGTGGCTCCTGCCGAGCTCACGCGCCTTCTGCTGCCCGTTCTGCGCGTGTCGCAAGGGCAGGTCGTATTCGTGAACTCGGGGGCGGGACTGCGTGCCAACGCCGGGTGGGCGGCATATGCGGCGTCGAAGCACGGTCTCCGGGCCCTCGCCGATGCGTTGCGGGCCGAGGAGGCGCCGCACGGCGTGCGCGTGACGTCGATCTATCCGGGTCGCACCGCCACCCCGATGCAGGAGCGTGTGCACCAGCAGGAGGGGCAGGACTACGACGCCGGTCGCTTCATCACGCCCGATGCCGTCGTCACGACCATCCTCACCGCCCTCGATCTTCCGCGCGACGCGGAGATCACCGACCTCACGGTGCGGCCGGGTCGCTGATCCGGCCTCGTCGTACCGGACGGTCAGGCGGTCACACGCGTTCGGCGTGCGAGCATGCCGCGCTCCGCGCGCGTCTGCGGCGGAATCGCGGACAGCAGCGACCGCGTATAGGGATGTTCGGGGTGGCGGTAAACGTCTTCCGTCTCCCCGATCTCGACCATGTTCCCCAGGTACATGACCGCCACGCGATCGGCGATGTGACGCACGAGGGACAGGTCGTGCGCGATGAAGACGATCGACATGCCCAGCCGTTCGCGCAGGTCGCACAGCAGGTCGATGATCTGTGCGCGGATCGACACGTCGAGCGCCGAGACAGGCTCGTCGCACACCAGAACGTCCGGATCGAGCGCGAGCGCCCTGGCGATGCCGATGCGCTGGCGCTGGCCGCCCGAGAACTGGTGCGGGAAGCGCGAGCCCATCTCGGGGGTGAGGCCGACGAGATCGAGCAGATCGGCGACGCGCTCCCGTCGCGTCGCCGGCGTTCCGGAGTGGGTCGCGGCGAGCGGTTCGGAGATGATCTGCTGCACGGTCATCCGCGGGTTCAACGACATATACGGGTCTTGGAAGACCATCTGCACGCCACGACGCAGGATCTTCCGATCGCGGAGCCGACCGCGCGTCACGTCCTGATCGCGGTAGCGCAGGGTGCCGGCATCGGGTGAGTCGAGTCCGACCAGCATCCGCGCCAGCGTCGATTTGCCGCTGCCCGATTCGCCGACGATCGCCAGGATCTCGCCCTGGCGGAGCTCGAGATCGACACCCGCGACGGCGGCGACTCGGTGCGCTCGTCGCCCGCTCCCGGAACGGAACGTGCGCTTCAGGCCGCGGCCTTCGAGGATGGGCACCGTCCCGTCGTTCTCCGCGGCGGCGCTCACATCTCGCGGCATGGAGTTCAGCAGACGCATGGTGTAAGCGTGCTGCGGCTTCGTGAGCACCTCGTCGGCGGGCCCTGACTCCACGATGCGGCCAGAGCGCATGACGGCGACCTGATCGGCGACCTCCATCACCACGCCCAGATCATGCGTGATGAGCAGGATTCCCATGCCCAGCCGGTCGCGCAGGGACAGCAGCAGGTCGAGGATCTGCGCCTGCACCGTCACATCGAGCGCGGTGGTCGGCTCATCCGCGATGATGAGATCAGGATCCAGCGCGATCGCCATGGCGATCAGGATGCGCTGGCGCTGACCGCCGGAGAACTGGTGCGGATAGTCGTGCACGCGCTTGTCGGGGGTGGGGATACCGACGAGGGTCAGCAGCTCGACCGCGCGCGCTTCGGCGGCTCGGCGGCCGATGCTGCCATGAGCGCGGATGAGGTCGATGATCTGGTCGCCGATGCTGAGGACCGGGTTCAACGCGGAAAGGGCATCTTGCATGACCAGGCTGACGCGCACGCCTCGCAGGCGTCGATGCTGCTCGGGGGAGAGGGCGAGGAGGTCGGTTCCGCTCAGTGACATCGTCTCCGCCTCGACGTCTCCTTCGTCGATCAGACCCATGATCGCGCGGGCGGTCATCGACTTGCCCGAGCCTGATTCGCCGAGCAGCGCGAAGACTTCGCCGCGGCGAACGGCGAGATCGATGCCGTCGACCACGCGGCTGCGGCGTCCATCGCCGGTGAGGGTGACGGTGAGTCCCTTGACGTCCAGGACGACGGCGTTCCGGGGGGCGGATGTGTTCTCCATGGATGCCATCATGCCAGCTTCTTTGTTCTGAATTGTTTCGAACAGGAAACATTTCAGCCGAAGATAATCACAATGGTTGACATCTGCGCCGAAATCCTCCAGATTCGAGGAATCTCCCGCTCGTCGACCGGGAGGGGCACCCGCATCATCGAACCGAAGGAGCGCATCCGTGCTCGAACAAGCTGGCCGGTACACCGGCTACACCGCGTACGACTACCTGGAAGCCGGCAAGGACTACCGCGAGTTTCGCTACGCCAAGCAGATCGGCCGTGTGCCGGCCTACGACCTCGGGCTCAGTGCCGCGCAGCAGGAACGCACCGAACGTCTGCTTCGCGAAGAGACCGTGATCTCCCTGCACGAGCACGTGCAGGTCTTTCCCGAGGACATGGGCGAGCTGCGCGACCACATCCGCCAGGGCCGCGAACCCACCGGCTACCAGGGCCTCGCCCGCTCCGGGTTGACCGCCGTGTTCGACAACGGCATGGATGGCACCTGCTGCATCTCGAGCGATGCCGGCTGGAAGTACCAGGACGTGCTGTTCGACCTCGGCGTGCGCATGGCCGACCTCGCACACCAGGATTACGTGATCAAGGCCGAGTCGATCAAGGACATCCGTCACGCCGCCGAGACCGGACGGGTCGCGCACATCTTCGCGCTCGAAGCCTCGACCATGATCGAGAACGAGGTCGACCGCCTCGACGTCCTGTACGGCTTCGGCGTGCGGCAGATGGGCATCGCATACTCCGAGGCGAACATGCTCGGCGGCGGTCTCAAAGAGCGCGGAGACGGCGGGTTGACCTACTTCGGCGAGCGCGCGGTCGAGCGTATGAACAAGCTCGGCATCGCGATCGACATCTCCCACTCCGGTGACCAGACCTGTCTCGATGTGATCGCCCACTCGACCAAGCCGGTATTCATCACGCACGCCGGTGCGCGCGGCCTGTGGCCGACGAACCGCATGAAGACGGATGAGACGATCATCGAATGCGCCAAGCGCGGCGGCGTGATCGGAATCGAGGCCGCCCCTCACACGACGATCTCCCCCCAGCACCCGAAGCACTCCCTGGAATCGGTCATGGACCACTTCCAGTACTGCGTGGACCTGGTGGGACTCGAGCACGTCAGCTTCGGTCCTGACACGCTGTTCGGCGATCACGTCGGCCTGCACGACGCGTTCTCGTCGAACCTGTCGCTCGGGCAGGCACATGCGAACGTCGACTACGAGAAGCAGCCGTACGTCGACGGCATCGAGAACCCGGCCGAGGCCTTCTACAACATCATCGGCTGGCTCGTGAAGCACGACTACTCCGACGACGAGATTCGCGCCGTCGTCGGAGGGAACACCATGCGCGTACTCGAGGAGGTTTGGGTCTGATGAAGTACAGCAAGTTCCTCGCCCTCGGTGCGGCCGCGGCTCTCGCCGTCGGCCTCGCCGCGTGCGCCCCGTCCGCGCCGGAACCGGGGGAGTCATCCGGCTCCACCGGCCCGAGCGACGAGACGATCAGCATCGGCACGACGACAGATGTCGTGAACTTCAATCCGGTCCTCGGCAACAGCCGCACGGACTCGTGGATCACGAACCTGATGTATCCGCATCTGCTGAGCATCAGCGACGACGGCACCAAGGAAGCCCACGTGGCCACCGACTGGGGCTACGTGGACGACACCACCGGCTTCTACGAGATCCGCGACGATCTCACCTGGAGCGATGGTGAGCCCCTCACCGCCGAGGACGTCGCCTGGACGCTGAACGCCGTCAAGCGCGATCAGGCTCCCGGCACGTTCTACGGGCAGCTGGGCAACCTCGACACCGCGACCGCGGTGTCGGAAACCCGCGTCGAGCTCGCCCTCACCCAGCCCGACTCCTCGATCGTCGAAGAGATCGGCTTCTGGGGCGTCGTCGTTCCGAAGCACGTGTTCGAGCCGCAGGGGTCGATCGCCGAGTTCGCGAACGACGGCAGCGCCGGAGGCTGGGTGGGCATGGGGCCGTTCATCATGAGCGACTTCCAGGTCGGTCAGCACTACACGCTGAAGCGCGTCGAGGACTACCCGCTCGTCAAGGGCGGCGTCCCCGGGCCCGCCGAGGTCGTGTACCGCGTGTACCCGGACGTGAACACCGAGATCCTGGCGCTGCAGAGCGGCGAGATCGACGTGATCGCGAACGCGCTGCCACCCGCACAGGTCGATCAGCTCAGCAGCACCGACGGCCTCCAGGTCGTCGAGGCGCCCGGGCTCGGCTACGCGCACCTGGTCTACAACATGGACAAGCCCGACCTCGCGAAGACCGAGGTGCGACAGGCTCTGGCCCATGCGGTCGACTATGACGCGATCCGCACCGTCGTGCTGCAGGGGCAGGCCGTCTCGACAGGTTCCAGCGCTCTGATGCCGGTGCTCGCGAAGTACTACGACAAGTCGGTGAAGGAGTACGAGTTCGATCCCGAGAAGTCGCGCTCCCTCATGGAGAAGGCCGGTTACACGGCAGACGCGAACGGGAATTTCCCCGTCTCGTTCCGGCTGATCTACTCGCTGCAGGACAGCGTGACCAGCCAATGGGCGCAGATGGTGAAGGACAGCGCGGCGGAGGCCGGCATCACGATCGAGCTGCAGGGCACCGAGCGCAACACATACCTCTCGATGACCAGCGAGGGCGACTACGACATCTACGCGGGCAACTTCGCGATCATGGACGATCCGGTGACGAACTTCTCGCTGTCGTACCTTCCCGGCGGTGCGATCAACTACACCCATGTCGACGACGCCGACCTGAACGCGCTGATCGAGGAGGGCATGGTCACGTTCGACGAGGACGAGAAGATCTCGATCATGCGCGAGGCGAACAAGATCGTGCACGAGCAGGTCTACGACAACATCATGTACACGCAGAACCTGTTCTTCGCGGCCAGCGACGAATGGGCCGGCTTCATCTCGAAGCCGAGCGAGCTGCTCTCGATCGTGAACCCGCTCTCGCTCGCGAGCGCGCACCCGGTCGAGTAACAACCACTGAAATCTCGAGGAAGGTCGCCCGGGTGTCCCGAGCATCGTTCATTCTCCGTCGCGTGGGTCGAGGTCTCCTCACGATCTGGTTCGCCGTGACCGTGACGTTCCTGCTCCTGCGTCTGCTTCCCGGCGACCCGGCCCTGGCGCTGGCGAGTCCGAACATGACGGACGACATCCGGGCGACCATCCTCGAGCAGTACGGGCTGGACCAGCCCCTGATCGTGCAATACGGGCTCTACATGTGGCAGCTGCTGCAGGGCAACCTCGGCATCTCGTTCACGCAGTCGATCCCGGTCACCGATGTCCTCATGCAGCGGCTGCCGTGGACCCTTCTCCTGACGATCACGGCACTGGTGCTCACGATCCTCATCGGCGTTCCACTCGGCGTCGCGGCTGCGTCCCACAAGGGGCGCTTCATCGACAGGGCGGTGCAGGTGGTCGGCGTGACGGGGCAGTCCCTGTTCGTCCCGAGCGTCGCCATCCTCCTGCTCTTCGTGTTCGGGTTGAACCTCGGATGGTTCCCGATCGGAGGTGCCTACACCAACAACACCTACGGCTTCGAGTGGTACCTCAGCGTCGCGCAGCACCTCGTCCTCCCGGCGGTGTCGCTCATGCTCATCCAGGTCGGCTCCTACGTGCTCACGATGCGTTCGACGCTGATCGAGACGCTCGGCGAGGACTACATCCTCCTGGCGAAGGCGAACGGCATCCGTGGCAGCCGCATCCTCTGGAAGCACGCCCTGCGCAACGCCCTGCTCCCCACCACGACCCTGATCGGCCTGCAACTCGGATTCCTGGTCGGCGGTGCAGTACTCACCGAGACCGTGTTTGCCTATCCGGGCATCGGGCGCGGGATCTACGAGGCCGTCACACAGCTCGACTTCCCCGTGCTGCAGGGCGCCTTCCTCATGCTCGCCATCACCGTCGTGGTCGCCAACACGATCACCGACATCATCTACGGCTACCTGGACCCGAGAGTGAAGACCTCATGACCGCTCCGATGCCCGCCTCAGAGACCCTCGCTCCGAGCGAGCCGACCGCCGCCGGCAGCGAGCGGGCGAGCGCGCACACCTGGCGCGCTTTCCGCCGGGACCCGCTCGGCATGATCTCGCTCGGGCTGCTGATCCTGCTGGTGATCGTGGCTCTCGCGGCGCCGCTGATCGCGCCCTATCCCGCCAGCTACGGACCGGACGTCCTGCGTCCGCCGAGCGGCGACCACTGGTTCGGTACCGACGCACTGGGCCGCGATGTCTTCTCCGAGGTGATCTGGGGAACGCAGCAGAGTGTGCTCGTCGCGGTGGCCGCCTCGCTGATCGCGATCGTCTTCGGCACGATCATCGCTGTTCTCGGCGCCTACTTCCGCAAGCTCGACAGCTTCATCAGCGTGATCGTCGACATGACGCTCTCGCTGCCGGTGCTCCCGCTCATGATCCTGATCGCCGCGCTCGTGGGGCCGAGCACGTCGACGATCATCTTCGTGGTCGCCGCGTTCTCCTGGCCGGAGGTCACCCGTCTCGTGCGCTCGCAGGCGCTGACCGTGGTCGGGCTGCCCTATGTCGATGCCTCGCGCCTGATGACCACCTCTCCGGTCTGGATCATCACGAAACACGTCCTCCCCGCCGTCACGCCGGTGGTCGTGGTGTCCGTGGTCGTGACGGCCTCGCGGGCCGTGCTCTCGGCCGCCGGACTCGCCTTCCTCGGCCTCGGCGACCCGACGACCTGGTCCTGGGGTCGCATCCTCTACGAGGCGCAGCAGGCCGGCGCGATGGTCAGTGCCTGGTGGCTGACACTGTTCCCCTCGATCGCGATCCTCATCCTGGTGCTGTCCGCGACCCTGTTGTCGATCGCCTACAACGATGCGCGCAACCCGCGCCACCTCGCCCGATAGGAGCCGGAGATGACCGAGTTCGATCAGCGGCTCGCGCCCGAGTTCTTCGATCGCGTGCAGACCGGTGTCCGCGACCGGATGGGGGCGCAGGGCTTCGACGCCTTCCTCACCGACCATCCGGAGGACATCGCGTACCTCACCGGCTTCTTCCACCACCCTTCCGAGCGTCCGGTGGCGATCTGGATCGAGGCGA
This sequence comes from Microbacterium sp. TPU 3598, assembly GCF_002356155.1. Taxonomy (NCBI): domain Bacteria; kingdom Bacillati; phylum Actinomycetota; class Actinomycetes; order Micrococcales; family Microbacteriaceae; genus Microbacterium; species Microbacterium sp. TPU 3598. The sequence continues at coordinate 1,553,772 of NZ_AP017975.1, forward strand.
ACGGCAGGGTGGTGATGCTGTTGCCCGAACTGGAACGCGAGTACGCAGAGTCGCAGTCCGCGAGGGCAGAACTGGTGGCGTTCTTCGAGTTCCCCGGAGTCGTTGCACCGTTCGAGGCTCTGGCTCGCGCGGTCTCGCCGCGGGGGCGGGTCGGGTTCGCGTCGTCCATGCCGTTCTCCCGTCTCTCGGCGGTGAGGGAGGCGATGCCCGGAGCCGATCTCGTCGCCTCGGATCTGTTGACCCGCGCCCGTTTCGTGAAGTTCCCCGAGGAGGTGACCCTGCACCGCGAGGCCGCCCGCGTGACGGATCGGATGCTCGAGGCCGGGGTTTCGCTGGTGGTCGAGGCCGTCGCAGCCGGGGGAGAGCTCCCCACCGAGGCCGAGCTCGAGCGTCACGTCACGGCGACGGGTACCGGCATCATGTACGCAGAGCACCGCAACGTGGTGGTGGCCTCCCTGCTCGCCGGCGGGCTGGTCTACTCCGGCGCGAACTCCGCCTTCCCGCACGGGCTCCCTTCGGTGAACCGCCTCAAAGCCGGCGACACCTTCATGCTGTCGTTGGGCTGCGCGGTGGGCGGTCGCTTCATCGAGGGCGAGCGCACCTTCGTGCTGGGCGAGCCCACGGCGGAGCAGCGGCGCTACCACGACACGATCAACGCGGCGCAGCAGCTCGGGCGTGAGACCATCCGCGCCGGGCTCGAGTGTCGCGAAGCCAACCGCCTCTGTCTCGACGTGATCCGCGGTGCCGGACTCGGCGCGTTCATCCGGCATCGTCAAGGACACGGAATCGGTCTCGGCATGCACGAGGCGCCCTGGCTGGAAGACGGCGATGCGACGCTGCTGGAGGCGGGCATGGTCGTCTCGAACGAGCCGGGCATCTACGTCCCACGGCACGCGGGGTACCGCATCAGCGACAGCATGCTCGTGACGGACACCGGCGCCGAACCTCTGACCACCTACCCCCGCAGTCTCGACGACTGCATCATCGCGCTCTGACGCCCCGGAATCCGAGAGAGAGAAGAGAACATGACATCGACACCGCCGGTATCGCCGGAGTTCGCCGCAGCCACCAGCACCCACGAGTGGGTCGAGATCAACGGCAACCACCTGGCCGTCGAGGTGCTCGGTCCTGAGGGGGCGCCCGTCATCATCACCCACCACGGTGCTCCTGGTCTCGGTTCCCGTGCGGAACCGCGTGCCAGCTTCGGGCGCCTGGCCGACGAGTACCGCGTCGTGGTGTTCGATGCGCGCGGGAGCGGCCAGAGCGACGGGGAAGGCGTCTACAGCCACGAGCAGTGGGCGGCGGACATCGATGGTCTGCGGGAATGGATCGGCGCCGAGAAGATCGTGATGGCGGGGGGCTCGTACGGCGGCTTCATGGCCATGGAGTACGCGCTGCGATACCCGGAGCGGGTGGCGGCCATCGTGCTGCGCGACACTTCGCCGGACAACTCCAACGCCCATCTGGCTCGCGAGAACGCGCTCGCCTCCGACCGCGTGACGATCGACATGGAGAAGTTCGATCGCATCGACGTGGGACAGGTCCACGACGACGAAGACCTCAAGGACTGCTGGCGCGAGATCCTGCCTCTGTACGACTTCGTCTACGATCCGGAGGCGACCGAGCGCAAGGTGCAGGCCACGCCGTACCGCTACCGCGCGCACAACTACGCCTTCTCGGTGAACCTTCCGAATTATGACCTCAAGCCACGGCTGCACGAGATCGGTGTGCCGACACTCATCACCGTGGGCCGGACGGACTGGATCACGCCAGTATCGTGTAGCCAGACGATCGCCGATCTCATCCCGGACTCCGAGATGGTGGTGTTCGAGAAATCGGGGCACTCCCCGCAGATCGAGGAGGCAGAGGCGTGGACGAAGACCGTGCGCACGTTCCTGCACCGGGTGTACCCGCCGACCCGATGAGCAGTGTTCACCTGACGAGAGAAGTGAACGACCTCGACCGACGGATCGTCGTAGCGCTGCAGCAGGACGGGCGCGCAAGCTGGACATCGATCGCGGAGTTCGCCGGAGCATCGGTCTCGACCGTCACGCGACGCGGCCAGCAGCTGCTGGCGGAAGGGCTGGTGCGTGTAGGGATCGTGCCGACCCTGGGCAGCGAAGGGCACGTGGAGACCTTCTTCGTGCGCATCAACTGCACACCGGGGTCGCAGTTGAGTGTCGCGCAGGCGCTGATCGGCTCGCCCTACGTGCGCTTCGTGACCTTGGTGACCGGCAAGTTCGACGTGTTCGCCGAGGTCGTCATCCCGGGCGACTCCGCGACGTATGCGCATGTCCTCACCGATCTGCAGGCGATCCCGGGCGTCGAACGGTGGCGCAGCGACCTGGTCGTGCACACGTACAAGGTGAGCTTCGACTGGGGGCGGCAGCTCTACGACGCCCATGCCGAGGCTGCAAGCGACCCGCAGTCGTACATGCCCGCGCCGAACACTTGCGATCCCACGCACTTCGATGACGCCGACCGGGCCATCGTCGAAGAGCTGCGTCACAACGGCCGTGCGTCGTTCCAGTCGATCGGCGACACGCTCGACATGAACGAGAGCAGCGTGCGCCGTCGCTACGAGCGGATGCGCAACGCCGGATGCCTGACCACCGTGACGATGGTGCCGGCATCGGCACTGGGGATGAGTGCCGAGACACTGTTGATCCTGCGGGTAGAACCGTCGCGGATCGCCTCCGTCGCCCAGACGCTCGCCCATCACGTGTCGGTGCGATTCCTCGCCGCGGCGTTGGAGGAGAACTCGCTCTATTGCGAGATCATCCTTCCGAGCACCGAGACCCTGCACGACTTCCTCACCGGGACCATCGCGCACCTCAAGGGAGTTCGCGGATGGAATGCGGCGATGGAGCTCGTCTTCATGAAGCGCGGCTTCATCGAGACGCCGTGGTGGCGGGCCCAGGTGGCCTCGGCAGGGGCTGTGGACGCCGGGTCGTAGCCCCGGGTTTCCGTGACGGCACCCTCCGCGCGTGGTGTCAAGGGGCTTTCCCGGGCGCGGTCTGTGTCGCACTCTCTAGGGAGAGAGAGTCCTGGAGGGCCCCACATGTCTGAACTTCCGGATCCGCGTTTCATGCTGAATCGCATCACGGCGTCGGAATGGGTGATCAACGACCTTCGATACTCGCCCAACGACCCGCGCCATGTCGTCGCGTGCGTGTACGAACTCGCCGAGACCGAGGTCGAGGTGACCTGGCTGCGTGACCTGCCGCTCGCCACGCGTTATGGAACCGCATTCGAGGTGCTCGAGGATGTCGAGAGGATGCGTGGTTCGAGCAGGGCCACACGTCCGATCTCCATCCCCCATCGGCCGCCGCTGCTGGCGACCTAGTCGTCCCGCGGCACGGACAGCGAACGAAGAAGCGCACCTCCTCGATCTCCGAGGGGGTGCGCTTCCTCCATGCCGCGTTGCGGAGCTCAGGCGGCCACGTGCGGGATCACAGCAGCTGCAGATCGGTCACGCACGTGCGATCGTCCGGCGACGTGGTCGACAGCGGCACGGTGCCCGTCAGGCCGGCGCTCTCGACGGTCAGCGTCGCCTCGATTCCCCGAGGCACCCAGACGCCGGTGAACCCGTTGTCGTGGGTGCGGCGCATCTCGTCGATGAGCACCGTCCCGTCGTCGGCGGTGAGGACGATGCGCATCTCGGTGTCGGAGAGCTCGCCGACGCACGTCGTGAGGCTGTGGAAGTGGCACTCATGGGTCTGTTCGCGGAATGGTGCGACCGAGATGTACACCGCGTCGTCGGGCATCGGCAGCCTACTCTCCCGGCCGGTGGTGTCACGCAGCAGGAGCGCGTCGGGTTCGACGGATGCGAGGAGATCGTCCGGGCGGTCCGCCACGGGCATCGCGTCGAGTCGTTCGATCACCTCGCCGACGTCGAGCCCCACGAGATCGTGCGCGGCGAGCAGGTCCCGCGCCGACGCCACCGAGTCGACGTCGGCGGGGGAGACGGCGGGCGCGCACCCGGACAGGGCGATTCCGGCGACGGCCAACGCGGCGAGCCCTGCGGACAGCCTCCGTCGTCGGGGTGATGCGGAGACCGACGGAGAGGCGGGAGACGTGGTGGAGGGGAGGGGATGGTTCATGGGGACGGTCCTTCGTGCGAGGTGGGGCCGGTGTGGGCGGGGATACGCCGACACCGACCCCGAAATGGGTTCAGAGGGTGGAGAGGAGGTCCTTCATCTCCTGGATCTCCTCGGTCTGCGCGTCGATGATCGTCTGGGCGAGTTCGATCGCTTCCGGATCGCTCCCGCCGTCGACCTCCGCCCGCGCCATCTCGACGGCTCCCTCGTGGTGCACGATCATCTGGTCGAGGAACAGGCGCGACGCTTCGGGACCGTCGGCGGAGCGGAGCGCGGCGAGGTCGTCGTCGCTCATCATCCCGTCGCCGTGGTCCATCCCGTTCGCGTCGCGGTCGTCGGAGCCGATGCCCCAATCGTCCAACCAGCCCTCGAGCTGTTCGATCTCCGGGCCCTGCGCGGCCTTGATCCGCTGGGCGAGTTCGGCCACCTCGGGGTCGATCCCCTCCACTCCGAGCACGATGTCGCTCATCTCGATCGCCTGCTCGTGGTGCACGATCATCATCGAGGCGAACATGACGTCGGCATCGTTGACGTCGGCATCGCTCATGCCGGCCGATGGTGACGACGAGCTGTGGTCCATGCCGGGCATGGAAGCGTCGTCGGTGCCGGTCGCGCAGCCGGACAGCAGCAGAACGGCGGACAGGGTGAGTGCGGCGGTTGCCGCAGCACGAATCTTCATGGGTGTGTTCTCCAAATACGCATAGTCGTTGCGCACACGCCGGACGGCGGCGCGCGAGGGTGAGAGGCCTGGAGCCGTGGCGCGAGAGCGCGGGCTCGACGGCTGCTCAGGTGCGACTGATGCAGAGAACGTGCAGAGAAGGGGCGCGGGGGAGGACCCGCGCGGCCAGGACCTCGAGAAGGGGCGAGCGGAGGAGCATCGCCGTCCAGCCGCGAAGCACTCCGGGCGCGATGAGGAGCACGAGGGCGAGGAGGAGCGCGAGGACGCACATCATCGCCATGCCGGCGTGATCATCGGTGCCGCAGCCTGCGCAGGACATCGCGGTCGTGCCGGACGGGTCTTCGGACGGGTGCGCCTGCGCCTCTGCGGTGCCGTGATGCGCGGATACCGGCTCGGACACGGTCATCGCCGCCGAAATCGCCGCCGCCGGAGTGTCGGCCGCCGCAGTGCCGTGCAGATTCAGGGTGTGCATCCCCAGCAGCCCCAGGATGACCGCGGCGACGAGGAGCGCGCCCGACAGCACACCCCGGAAGACGCTCGATGAGCCTCTTCCGGACCACGTCGCCGCCACCGGTGCCATGAGAGCAAGTCTACGGGGCGCGGGTGGCGGCGACCGGTGCGCTGCGGGCCGGCGAGGGTGTGCGGTCAGGCGTCGGGGCCGTCGTCGTGCTCGTCCGCGCCGGCAGCGACGCGGTCGGCCTCGGCGCTGTCGACGAGCGCGTCATCGACATCCGGATCGAGAACACGCTCGCCGTCGACCTCCCTCGTCGGCACACCCGTCGGGTCGGTCGGGTCGTCGTCATGGGGGAGCGGGGGAACCGGGGGAATGATCGGGTTCGACATGATCGCATCCTTTCGTCGAGATGGGTTCACGGTAGAACGCGGGGCGTGCGGTCGGAATCGGGTTGACGCTCGTGCAGACGCGCGCTAGCGAGCCGACGCGACGCGGTCATCCGGCGGATCGAGGGTGATAGACCGATTGGGCCTCTACGGCTGCGGTGCCGAAATCACCGTCTGCATTGATGACGTGGCCGCGAGCCAGCGCGAGTCCGGTGGCCCGGCCTCGTCCTTTGAGCACGGCGCCGCGCAGGTCAGGATCGGGGTCGCGGTGGCTCCCGCCGCTCGTGAGCGCGACGTTCACCGCCGTGACATCGCCGAGGATCTGCGATCCATCGCCCAGAGTGGAAGCGCCGGCGAGGTCGATCCTCCCGATCAGACGCACCCGGCTGCCGATCGTGATCACGGAATCGGAACGGTTCGCGAGCAGAGCCACCGCATGCGGGCCGAACTCGTTGTCGGTGCCGATGCTCACGCGTCCGCCGCCGGTCGCCTCGATTCGGGTGCCCTCGAAGAAGCGGTTGTCGTCACCGATGAGGAGAGTGCCGGGGTCGGCGTCGATGCGGACGTTCGGACAGAACACATTGCCGGTCCCGATCTCGGCGTGCGCGGAGAGGAGGGCGGAGAAAGGGTCGAGGAAGACGTTGAGGTCGTCCGCGATGAGCTGGCTCACCGTCCGATATCCCCGCGACGCACGCACACGATCCGCGTAGCCCAGGGGCGTGTGCGTCATCGTGCCTCCTGGTCACTACCGCGTGAAACGAAGAAAGCCCCCGGAGAACCGGGGGCTTCTTCTGTGGACCTGAGGGGACTCGAACCCCTGACCCCCTGCATGCCATGCAGGTGCGCTACCAGCTGCGCCACAGGCCCAGACGCTGTTCCGGACCAGCCGGAGCAACTTGAAAAGAGTACTACACGAATCGACGCGAACACCAATCGGGGAGGGCATCCCGGGCGCGTCACCGTGGAGTGCGGAGGGGAGGAACAAGCGCGCGGCGCCGGGCGTTGAAACCGGCGTGAGCATCCTCGACAGTCTGGTGATCGGCGCAGGGCAGGCCGGCCTCTCGGCATCCTTCCACCTCTCGAGGCTGGGTATCTCGCATGTGGTTCTCGACGCCGACGGACAGCCCGGCGGCGCCTGGCAGCACCGGTGGGACGCGCTGACGATGCGCGATGTGCACGGCGTCGCCGAACTGCCCGGCGACACGCCGCCGCCCCGCGACGGTGCACGCGCCAACGAGGCCGTGCCCGCATACTTCGCGCGATACGAGAAGACGCACGAACTCCCTGTGCTCCGCCCCGTGCACGTCGAGCGCGTCGAGGACCACGACGGTCTTCTCGTCGTGCGGGCGCGTGAGGGGGAGTGGACGACCCGCACCCTCGTGAATGCGACCGGCACCTGGACGCATCCGTTCCTCCCGCACTTCCCCGGCATGGAGACGTTCGTCGGTGAACAGCTGCACACCGTGGACTACCCGGGGCCCGAGCACTTCATCGGCAAGCGGGTGCTCGTCGTGGGCGGGGGAGCGTCGGCCGTGCAGTTCCTCGGGGCACTGGCGCCGATCACCGACACCCTGTGGGTGACCCGGCGCGAACCGGTGTGGCGCCATGACGACTTCACGCCGGAAGCGGGAGCCGCAGCCGTCGCCCTCGTCGAGCGGCGCGTCGCCGCCGGTCTCCCTCCCGAGAGCGTGGTCAGCGTCACCGGACTCATGCTCCGCCCGCAGGAGCGGGAGGCCGAGCGTCTGGGTGCCTACGCCGACCGGCGCCCCCTGTTCGAACGGATCGAACCCGACGGCGTGCGCTGGGCAGACGGCAGCTTCGAGCAGGTCGACGTCATCCTGTGGGCCACCGGCTTCCGCCCCGCGATCAGTCACCTCGCACCTCTGCACCTGCGCAGTGCGGCCGGGGGCATCCAGCTCGACCGGAACGGTCGAGGTACGACGGCGGTCGCAGACCCCCGCGTGCAGTTGGTCGGCTACGGGCCGTCGGCGAGCACGATCGGCGCCAATCGTGCTGGTCGCTCGGCGGCGAAGGGAGTGCAGCGCGCGCTGCAGTCTGCAGGCGTGCGCATCACCAGCGGTTGAGCACCTCCTCCGCGAATCCCTCGATGCCGTCGACGCGCACCCGCGTTCCGTTCTCGTCGCGCACCCAGCCGGTCCAGACACCGAACAGTTGATCGGTCCGGCTCGAGATCACCAGCGCGTTCGTGTGCGAGTGCTTGTCGTAGAACGGGGTGAACACGAGGTCGGCGCTCGTCCCGTGCACGTGCCACGGACGCATGAACTGCTCGGAGTCGTAATCCCACACGAGCTCTTCACTGATCTTCGACAGCCGCCCGTCGACGAGCAGCGCGTTCTCCGTGGCACCCGAGCCGTCGGTCCACTTCGCACCGAGCTGCAACCCGATGACGCGGCCGTCGACGACACCGCTGGCCGCAGCCCAGTTCCAGCGCACGCGATACGGCCAGCGCCCGCGACCGTGGTCCAGTACGGCCCAGCTTCCGGTCGGCACCTCGTGCGCCGCTCCGTCCACCGTCACTGTTCCGGTGGCCGGGCGTGCGACATCTTTGACCGTGTACTGGAAACGGGGGATCTCGTCGCCGAGGCGCCACGGCACGACGACACCGAGCGACTCGTGTGCCTCCGGACGACCGGCCAGCAGGTCGATCGAGACGCGGGGGGTGGAGGCGCGCAGGCGTGTTCCGTCGAAGGTCTCGTCGATGTCGACGGTGATCCGACGCGTGCGCGCTCGGGTGGGCCCCGCGCCGAGAGACGACGGGAGCGTCGCGCTGCGCCCTCCCGGCGAGATCACCGTCGTGTCGATGTCGTCACCGGTCGCGCGATCGAGCACCCACAACTCGTGCAGAGCCATGTAGTCGACGCACGAGACCGTGACGGCGACGATGTGCGACGGCGTCATCACGTTCCAGTACTCCCACCGCTTGTTGCGCCCCCAGTGGCCGCGGCCGGGGATACCCGAGGTGTCGTGAACCGGTGTGCGCGACCAGCCGAGAGCCTCCCGGTTCAGCATCCCGGTGGGCGTGGTGAGAGATACGTGCGCGGTGATCTCGCGCTCGATCAGCGGTGTGGGCATCGTCGTCCTGCTGTCCGGAGGAACACCGTCTCGGGTCGGTGTCGTTGCCCTGAGTGTAGAGGACCGGGTGCGGAGGACCGAGCGCAGAGCACCGAGTGTCGAACAGGGGAGACCGCCGCGGATCGGTATGTCGTGGTGCTCGTCTTGGCGTTCGTCCGTGCTGAGACACCCGGTTGGGTAGTCGATCACGCCGGACGACAACCAGAGCACGACCAGCGTGAGCGTGCCGTCGAGGTGGCCGGACCCGAGTGCCTTCCCCATACGGGGCCCAGCGAGATGAAGCGGGCCGTCCGGCGCACCGCCGGCTCGAAGCTGAGACGGCGAGAGGAGGTGAGGCGCCGGGGCGGCGCCTCACCTCCTCACGATGCGCCGGCTTCAGCGCTTCTGCGCGGATACGGTGCTTTCCCCGGAGAAATCGTCCTCGTCGTTGTACTTGCGCCCCCTGGGGACGGTCGTGACGATCGAAACGATCGCGATCACCAGGAAGATCAGGTTCACCCCGCAGGCCACCATTGCGGCCTCACGCACGGCGACGTTCCCCTGCTCGCCGTGGAAGCTGATCAGATCCCGCAGCCAGGGGACGCCACCCGCCTCTGTGATCGATGTGAAGATCGTCAGTGAGATCGCGGCGCCGATGGCGGCGCCGAGCGACGATGCCATCTTGTAGATGCCCGCACCAGAGCCGGCCTGGCTCGCAGGCAGATTCGAAAGCGCCGCATCGGTCGACGGCGTGGCATAGAAGGCCAGGCCCACGCCGAACAATGTGTACGCGATCACGGCGAGAATCTCATATTGGCCGAGCATAAGGTTGGTCGGCATCAAGAGAACTGCGGTGAGAGCGACGACGAGGGTGCCCCAGACCATCGGCTTGCGTGGGCCGAAGCGACGCAGCATCTTTTCGCCCACGCGGATCAGAGCGATGATCGAGACCGCGTAGCCGAGAGTGAGCAAGCTGGCTTGGAGCGAGCCCAGCCCATTCGGTTCGGCAGCACGAAACAGCTGCTGCGAGACGAGGAGCAGGCCGATGGTCATATTCAGGATGAAGTTGGACAGCGTCGCACCTGTGAACGTAATGTTCTTGAACAGCGCCAAGTCGATGAACGGATTGTCGGTGTTACGTCGCTCGATGAGGATGAATGCCACAGCGGAAACTGCCACCACCGCCATGAGCGCCAGCGTTACCGGCGCGGTCCAGCCGATCTGACGGCCGAACGTGATGATGATCATCAGGGCCAGCGTCATCACCATGAAGGCCACGAGTCCGGGGACGTCGAACTTCCGGTGTCCTGTGGTCGGCGCCTTGCTCTCTGGCGTTCCCCAGATGAGAACGGTCGAAGCCAGCGAGACGACGATCGATGCGATGAAGATCCAGCGCCAGTTCTGCTCGGCCAGAAGCCCTCCGACGATCGCGGAGAGTCCTGAACCGCCCCACGAGCCGATCGACCACATCGAAACGGCGCGCTGCCGTCCTGGACCTTCCCAGTACGTTCGAACGAGGGCCATCGTGGCCGGCATGACAAGGGCGGCTGAGAAGCCCTGCAGTGCACGTCCGCCGAGCATCAGCGGAAGCGCGACGGGACCAGCTGCGGATACGACCAAGACCGAACCGACAATCCCGATGATGTTTCCGATGATCGCGATCCTCACCCGCCCTACCCGATCTGCCACTCCGCCCATGAGGACGATGAACAGCCCCGAGAACAGGGCAGTGATCGATACGGCAAGGTTCATCTGATCGGCGGTGATGTAGGTCTGATCGACGTTGATGTCTGCCAAGACCTCCTGCGCGACCGTTCCAAGGGACCCGGCGAACAGCCAGAAGGTGAAGACGCCGAGGACGATACCGATGAGCAGTTTCGGTGTGCCGCGGTAGTCGGGCGCCGCGGTGGCGCTGGTGCTGGCGCTCATCGTGTCGCCTCCGAGTTCTCACCGAGGTATGCCAGGGCCGCAGTCACCAACGCCTCAGTGCCCGTTCTCAGCGTCGGCTGCATCTGGGGAGCGAAGAGAGGGGAGTGGTTCGGCGGTGCGACGACCCCCGATGGGAACCCGCCGAGTCCCCAGTACGTGTAGGGAATGCCGAAGGCCTCCGGAATCCGAGAGAAATCCTCGCTCGCGGCCAATGGTGTGAGGGCACCCACCCGCGTGTCGCCGAGGCGAAGGCGCATCGCATTGGCCACTCGTTGCGTCGTGGCAGGGTCGTTGTCAGTGAGCGGGAATTGATCGTAGTACTCGAACTCCGGCTCTCGAGGGCAGGCGGACGCTGCGCATTCCGCACGTACGATCCGTTCGATCGCTGCGACGATCTGATCGCGGATATCGGACGAATACGCGCGGGTGTTCACCAGGAGCTCCGCGTGATCGGAGATGACGTTGCTCTTCGAGCCTGCGTGCACAGCGCCGACGGTGACGACGGCTCGCTCGCCGGGTGGCAACTCACGGGACACGATGCTCTGCAGCCGTTGGATCACGGCCGCGGCGACGATCACGGGGTCGACGCCGAGATTCGGCATCGCACCGTGGGAACCCTGACCGTGGATCATGATGCGGATGCTGTCCGCGCAGGCCAGGCTCGGCCCAGCGACCACTGCGATGGTGCCCGTCTCGATTCCGAGCACATGCTGGGCGAGAGCGACATCCGGGCGAGGGATCGCGTCGAGCAGCCCGGCGTCGATCATCGCCTGTGCTCCAGCGGCAGTCTCCTCCGCCGGCTGGAACACGACGATGAGTGAGCCATTCCACGCATTCTGCCGTTCGGCCATCAGCCGCGCCGCACCGAGCAGAGCAGCGACATGTATGTCGTGCCCGCACGCGTGCATGACGCCGACGGCATTCCCGTCCCCATCCTGAGCCGTCACCGTGGACGCGTAGGGCAACCCGGTCTGCTCCGTCACCGGGAGCGCGTCCATATCGGCACGCAGCAGCACTCGCGGCCCGTCCCCATTTGCAAGAACTCCGACGACCCCACCACCGATGTGATGCACGTCGTAACCGAAGCCGTCGAGGTGGTGTGCGGTCACCCCGACTGTGCGCTCTTCGTGGGAGCTCAGTTCAGGGTGGCGGTGAAGATCGAGGTAGATCAGTTCCTGCCAGTCTCGTATCGCATCGAGTTCGACGAGAACTCTGTCCGCGGATGTCATCGTTCGTGACCTTTCATCGTGGGATTCTGGACAGTCATCACGGTAGATATTCACGGGCTTGCGGCCGTCCCGGATGTCGAGTTCGACGTCAGACTGGGGTCACGATGAAGAATGATGCCCTCGACGCCCTGGACTTACGGTTGATCAGCGCACTCCAGGCACGCCCCCGGGCGTCGTGGTCGTCACTCGCGCAGGCACTGGGATCAAGCGATGCAACGCTCGCGCGCCGGTGGGAGACGCTGAAGGACGAAGGCGTCGCATGGATGACCGTCGCACCGAACCTCTCGCTCGGGCATGGCTCGCTGGCGATGGGGATGGCACTCGTCGAGGTGCGTGTCAAGAGCGGATGCCTGACGAGCACCGCAGCCTCACTTGCCGCGCACCCCGAGATCGCGACGATCGAGGTCACCGCTGGGGCGCGGAGTCTGATGCTCACCGTGATAGCCGGAAGCCCTCAGGCGTTATCCGACTTCCTCCTCGATTCGCTCGACGCGCATCCCTTCGTCGATGGCATCCGCTCGTACCCTGCGAGCTGGACATACCGAGATGCGAGCAGATGGCGCGTCTTCGCCGGCGCCGCCGGCGACCAGCACGACAGGCGTGCGAGGCCAGGTGCCCGCACCCGTCCCCGACTCCCGCACCGCGATCTTGCCGAGTCCATCGCGGCGGTGCTTGCGCAGGATGGTCGCGCCACGGCGGATCATGTCGCCAAGGCGTTGGATATTGGCATCCGCACCGCGCGGACTGGTCTCGCACAGCTCACCGCATCCGGGGAGATCCGCTTCCGCACAGAGGTGTCGCGGGCTTTGGCCGGCTGGCCTGTATGCGCGTGGTTCCTTGTCTCGTCGTCAGCGGCCCACAGGGAGAGAGACGTTCGCACGCTGGCCGCTATGCCGGAGTGCCGGGCGGTGATGCACACCATCGGCCCGTTCGACCTCGCCGCGGTGACCTGGATGCGCGAGCTCGCAGACGTGGACGTCATCGAGGCAGCAATCGAGGACAACGTGCCGCCGGCGCGGATTCACGATCGAGTTCTCGTGCTCCGCACCGTGAAGTTGATGGGGCGTGTACTGGACACCGTAGGCCGCAGCGAGAAGCACATTCCGCTCCCCGTGTACTTGAATCTACGCGGCTGAGCACCAAAAATGCTCGCCGGAGCAACCGTGAGCAGGAACACGAGCGTAGCCAGCCACCTGCCTGTGGTGGCTGGCTACTCGGCCAATGCGACCTCGCACGGGTGCGATGACGTGGAGGACGGGCCGCTCGCCTGGAAACTCCCATCCGGGCGCTAGCAAAGCGTCAGGTCGTTGCAGTGCTCCTCGCAACGGAGAGGGCCCGCAGTGCCCACCCGAACAGTGCCGACAGCGCGCCGATGCCTATGGCGAAGGCCGCGACGCCGAAAGAGACGACGGAGGTGAACAGCGACGCACGCAAGAACGAGGCGTTCATCACGGTCGCTCGGACCGGATCATCGGTGGCCAGCTCTGAGTAGGTGCTACCGTCCGACGCTGCAAGCGCGTGGTGCTGGATGATGTCGGCTTGAACGAATGCGGTGAAAGGGCCAGCGACAGTCTGCCCCTGGAACGCGATCGCGTCGTCTGGAATCGTGATGTTCTCGGCACGCAGTTGCACGGAGACCATGACCCACACCACTACGCCGACGATGATGAGCGCGATGCCCCCGATGATGCCTAGCGTTCCGATGAGCTTCACGCCCTTCATCGCGCGACCTGATGGTGCGACAGAGCCTTCGGACTGTTGTGCGTGTTGCGACACGACGAACTCCTTCTCATTCGGAACGTACATCCTCACGCTAGATCCGTCCGCGATCGAGTGCCGGGTCGGTAGGCCAGAAATAAGCGGGTTCTGAGAGTCGACGTCAGCTCGGACCCACCTCACCAGCATCACCGAGCATCGGTGCGTCCGCTTCATACGCATCAGCCGTCGACTTGCCTCGCGGTCTCGCGACTGGTCATACCTAATCCACCGCGTCTCTCCCCCCAAGTCGAGACGAAACGACACATCCCTGTCGGGTGACTTCCTTAGCGTGGACGGCGAAGCCGACCGTCGGCCCCCGCTCAATGTTCAGGACCGCATCATCAGACCCGCCGTCAACACCCCATGCGAAGTGCCCTCTACCGTCCGCATCTCGGACATCGTCGTGAGCGGATGCGGGCGGGTCTACGCATTCCCTCCGGATCTGCCCCAAGCGGCCCGCGTGGCGGGCCTCGGCCACCCACGCTACAGAGTCGGCTATGTGGATCGCGTCGGCGCCGGCTGGCTCCCGCGGGACTTGGGTAACCGTATCGCCGGACACCGGACACGGTCGCGCTTGCACGCTGTCTGCTCGGTCGTAGCGAAGGCTGGCGTATCGATCAGTACCCGATCCGATCTCCGGAAAGCTGCTGTCTTCAGAGTGGGCGTCGCTGACGCGAATGAGAGCTCCTTCGTGATCCATTTGGATCCCCTCGGAACCGTCAAGCTCGGCCACCGGACCCCGGATGATCGCATCCGATTCGACAGGGAGCTGGGAGCCGTGTGGGCCACAGGGACTCAGTATGCGGCGCTCGGCTTGGGCCAGTACAGCGACACCCGAACGCTGCACCGAACGATCGGTGCAGCGGTCCATGCACTCCGACGACTCGACACCGCTACAGGTGCTCTTACCCACGCCGAGCCGTGACGTCCCGTTTCCGCAGCCCGCGAGCAAACGGTCCGGACCGGCGAGAAGGACAAGGATTCACACCATCATGGACGTCTTCTCCCGCCGCACGCGGCCCTCGAACGCACACTGCGTGACTGAGGTCACCCTGGCGCCTCGCGAGGTCGATGAGAAGGAACTCGACTTCCTGTTCGGACGGCCAGCACAGTTGCCAAAGCGCCGCTCGACCCGCCGCACCGCGAAGCAGGCGCCGGAGGTCCACGCCGTGACGCAGAGCACGTCGGTGAGCCTGGGCAAGGTGGTGCCTTTTCGTGTTTCTGGCGCCGCTGCCGTCGTGAGCATCGCTCGAACGGCCGATGCGCTCTATGCATTCGCGGAACAGTGTCCTCATGACCGGGCGCCGCTCTCGGACGGCCTGCTCACCAGGCGTTTCATCATGTGTCCTGCCGAGGGATCGCTGTTCGACTTGGCGTCTGGGGCCGTCGTTGCGGGGCCAGCATCGACCTCACTCGTCGTATTCGAGGTGTGGGAACGAGATGGCACGATCTTCATCCGCGACAACCAGCGGGTGCTCGCGAACGCCTGACGGTGAGAAGATCGCGTCCGCTTCGCGTCTGCTGTTCAACTGATGGGTTCCGCAATCGAAGAGGGGCTGTCACACTGAGGACCGCGACGCAGTCGGTCGTGCCGAGTTCGATCGAGAACTGCATGTGCTGGAGGAACGATGAACGTCTCCGCAATCCAAGAGCAAGAGCCGGCCCGATTCCGCCGCGGGATCGTCAGCGTCGTCGTGTTATCACTGGCCGCTGCAGCAAGCCTGTTCGGTGCTGCTCCGGCTTCGGCAGCACCTGGTGTCCTGACAAGCGTCGCGCTCTCCGTGACATCCGATGGAACAGCCCCTTTCTCGGCATCGGACGGTCCGGGTCTGGATTCGTCAGCCTCGAACGGTGTGGTGCGAACGAACGACTCGGTCACCTACCGGTGGGAGTACGCGATCGCCACGGCAGGTGATGTGACATTCATTCAAGCGCTTCCTGCCGGCATGCGTTGGGAGCCGAGTTCCACGGCCTCATGCCTCGAAGGGGCAGGTGCGATCGACACGTCCGGGTCAACGCTCACATGCACGCTCCCCGAGCTGGCGTCCGGTACCGGCGCGTACCCCGTGACGGCGACCGTCCTGACCGTCCCGGATTCATCCCTCCTGGAATCCGTTGTCACCTCTGGAGCCTTCCAGTCGGCCCCCGCCATCGTCACAGCGTCCGCGGCGCCGCGACTGGCACCCGATCTGCAGACCTCCGGTGCCACGGCGGCGGCCAACGGTCCGGGGGATTCCAGCGACATCGCGGGATACAACATCGCGATGACGGCGGATTTGTTCATGCCGATCGACTCTGCGACGGGAACCCGCGGTCTCGAACCCGGTGCGACGCCCTTGACGTTCCAGATCGTGCTTCCGGGTAACTTCGCCGGCGGGCTGCTTGCGGCGGGGACGAATTGCACCACGAACACAGGTGAAGCGCCGCTGGGTGGTGGAGGTGGTAGTTCCGCTGTCGTGGACTCCGGGGCAGTCGTATGCGCCCAGGCCGGGGGCGCCGGCTCGCCGATCACCGTCACGTTCGAGAGCCCGGACCAGACTCTCTCCAGCTACCCCACGAACATCGGATCCCATAATCCCGGCGCGTACTTCGCCGCGTCCCGGATCGTGGTGTGGTTCCCGGCCTCATCGTTCCCCGTGGGCGTCGTGACGACCGGGACGTTCCAACTGACGGGCTTTGCGCCGCTCGGCGCCACAGGAGCTGCGAACTACGGTGGCTTCGCGCCCGGACAGGAACCTGGGGCTGCTTGTGAGACGGTGCCCGCTCGGAACTGCGTCTCCGTGAATGTCCTGCGGGCGGGAACTCCGCAGCTCTCAGGCGGGACTGCTTTGACGACGAGTTCCACCGCCTTCTCGGCTCCGCTCCCCGACGCTTCCAGCGCTACCTCGAATGATGGTCCCATCTATTTCGGCCAGGACTACTACGGGGTCGCGGCGATGAACACCACAGCGGCGAGCCCGGACGCGTTCAATGCGCGAAGCTGCATCACCTGGGATCCCGCGCTTCACACAATCGACGCGGAACGTGCTCCGAACGCGACGCGCAACGGCGGCTCGACGACCAACGTGGTTCTCGAGTACGGCAACACGGCCTACCCGGATGATGCGGCGCGTCGGGGACCGAACTGCGGCTCAGCCGGTGATGCCGCGGCGGGCTGGTTCGCGAACATCGCCGAGGCGGGAGGACCCGGCGCTGTCACGGCAGTGCGAGTGCGTTTCCTGGACCCTGCCCCGGGAAGCACGGGAATGAACCTGTTCGTGCCTTTCACCCGGACAGAGATCGACACTGCCCCCGGGACGCCGATACCGATCTTCAGCAACTTCACCGCAGATGATGCCCCTATCGCCAACTCGTCGTGCAACCCCGCGACGAAGACGGGAGCGAACGGAGCCCGCGGCCTTGCCGCTGACGCCAAGGTCCGTGCAAACACGACCTGGGACACCGAATCGGCCCAACCGGGCGAAGCGCACGAGATCACCATCACGCCCACTGTCACCAATGACTACGTGGTGCGCACCGCCGTCGACGTCGTGATCACCACCACTCTCAGTACTCCGTGCGCATCATTCCAGACGGGATCCGCATCCCGCCCTCCCTCGTCGATCACACCTGCGACGGTGAACTGCGCCGGCGGCGGGGTCGGCCAAACCATCACCTGGAACCTCGGACCTGTCCCCACAGGGACAGCGCTGGCGCCCATCACTTTCACGGCAGTCCTCGATCCGGCCACCCCGTTCCCGGCAAGCGGTGATGCCACCACCGTGATCGCGAGCCCCTCCGACCCGGCCAGAGAAGCTGTACGCACGAGCAACGATGAGCTCATCGTCAACGCCGTCGCAGAGTTCACCGTAACGAAGACGGCATCCGTCGCCGCCGTCGCACCAGGAGTGCCGTTCACCTACACGATCGGCTGGGCGAACAGGCTCGCGACTTCTGTAGGGACTGCATCCTTCGTGGACGTCCTCCCCTTTGCCGGCGATATCCGAGGCACCGCGGGGCTGGGAGACCTCTCTGTCGAGTCGGTCGAACCACGTGACGGCACCACTGGCGTGGCCGTCACATACACCGAAGACCCCTCAGCGAATGTCGAAGCCGCTATCGCCGTCGATCCATCCGGGGCAACCGGCATCAACTGGGTATCAGCTCAACCTCCTACCGTCACAGCCATCCGCTTCATAACCCCGGAGCTGACGCCCGGTACGGTCCAGGCGATGGACATAACGCTCACCGCTGTGGCGCTCTCACGCAGCGGTGTCATGGTCAACGACGTGTGGGGCGAAGTCACCGAGATCCCGATCCCCATCACCGCCGCCGCCGCAATCGAACTGGAGTCCGCAGCATCAGAGGTATCCGGATTCGTGTTCCACGACATCGATCGCTCAGGAGACCTCTCCGCAGGCGACACGCCCGTCGTGAGCCCTGTCGTCCAGATCATTGACGGATACTCCTACGGCGCCAACGGAATCGACGACGGCGGAGGCGGGGATGACATCGCCCTCGCGTCGGTGTTGACCGCCGACTCCAGCGCTGACGGCACCTACCTGTTTCCAAGCGTGTCGGCCGGAAGCTACGCGGTCACCGTCGTGCCGCCCACCGGTACGAGCCTCGCAATACTCCCACCGCTGCCGGTGCGGGTCGCCCCGAACACCAGCATCACGGATGTCGATTTCGGCGTCCGCGCGAACGCGGATGCGGGGTCGTCGAGGATTGTCGCGGATCCTGTCGTGATCATCGCGGATGGGGTGTCGACCTCGACTATCACGGTGAGCTTGCTCGACGAGAACGGGAACCCGGTGACCGACGCGGGGGATGTCGTGACGATGTCTACGGACGCTGGCACGCTCGGTCCCGTGACCGACAACGGAGACGGCACCTACACGGCCACGCTGACCTCCTCGACGACCGTCGAGACCGCGACGATCGGCTTTGCCGTGGATGAGGTCGCTGGTGACGCGACGGCGACCGTCGACTTCATCGCCGGACCGCCGGCACCTCCGAACCCACCAGCACCCCCGGGACCGCCCCTCCCTGCGACCGGTATCGAGATCGGGGGAGGTTTCGTCACCGCGCTTGCTCTCGTACTGCTCGGACTCGTCTTCTTGCTCCGTCGCCGAAACCTCCGCGTGGGAACCGGGGATCTGGTGTTCGTGCCCTCCCTGACCGAACTGATTCCAGGTGATGGTGATCAGCGCTAGGTGCGAAGAGCACACCGGAAACCATGCACGGGAGCAGATCGGCTCCTGGCTACGCTGAGGGCATGCTCCGCATCCTGTTCTTCGTCGTCTGGCTGCTGCTGTCCGCCTGGCTCGTGGTCTGGGTCGGGGAGGGGCTGTTCGGCATCGATCAGAGACAGTCGATCCTTCCGTTCTCGGGAGAGGACACACTGGGCGCTCCGATCATCATCGGCGTGGCGTGGGGTCTGCTGCTGACCTTCGGCGGGATCCTGTCGGGGCTCGGGCGCCGTAAGCGGGTGCGCGGAGAGACGCAGATCGGAGTGGGCACGATCGTCGAGGTCGCCCGCACCGGTCTCACCGTCAACGACGTGCCGCAGTACGACCTGTTCATCCGGGTGACACCGAGCACCGCAGAGGAGTTCATCGCGCAGCTGCGCACGCTGGTCGACGCCTCTGATCTCGCCGGCCTGCAGGTCGGGCTCCCGGTACCCGTGCGGTACAGCCTCACGGACCAGGACACGGTGGAGCTCGCCGACCTGAACGACCCCACGGTGCGGGACGCGATGCTGCAATGGCGGATCGAACGGGGGCTGATCGATCCGCGGCAGGTGCGGGCGCGCACGAGCGGCACCCCGGTGACGGCATCCGTGCTCGAGGTGCGACCGACGGGGCGGCGTCGTGAGGGGCAGAGCGAGCTCGCCCTGCGCGTGCTGATGGCGCCGGAGGGGGCGGCGACCTGGGAAGCGGACACCACGGTCTTCGTGTACCCGCAGGCCATTCCGCACCTGCAGGTCGGAGCCCCGGTCTGGGCGTTCTATCGGCGTGAGGACCCGCAGACCGTCGCCGTGACGATCGAGAAGGAGGAGGGGCGATGAACCCGATGGACACGCTCATCTGGCTCGTGAACTTCCCGGCGTCGCACGGATACGCGATGGTGTTCATCGCCGGTTTCTCGATCCTCGGCCTGTTCGCGCTGTCGGCGCGGGGAGCGATGCCCGGCGGGGAGCTGCGGGCCATCCGCGAGCGGGAGGGACTGCTGCGTGCGGATCAGCGTCCGCGAGGCCGCGTCGGGGGAGGAATCGTGCGCATCGGCGCGCGCATCCTCGCTTTCCTCATGCTCGCCTCCCTGGTGATCGGCATCCTCAGCCTCGCCGGCGTGCCCCTCACCCGTGCGTACATCTATGACAACGGTCGACCGACGGCGGCGACTCTGGATGGTGACTGGGTGACGTTCACGACGGCCGAAGGCGTCGAATACACGCTGGAGAGCAACTTCTTCACCCCCGCTGTGTACCCCGACCGCGACGCGTACATACCCGGCGGTCAGCTGATCGTCGTGCGCTACCTTTCGAGCCATCCACAGGCGTTCGTGATCGACAGCGACCAGACCCCGCGCTGAGTGCGGAGGGGGCGCGTAGGGTGAAGGCATGTCGCGAATCATCGTCTTCGGCGGCCACGGCCGCATCGCCCTCCTGCTCGCGCCGCTCCTCGTCGCACGGGGAGACGAGGTGACCGGGGTGATCCGCAACCCTGACCATTCCTCCGATGTCGAAGCCGGCGGTGCGAAAGCGCTCGTCGCCGACATCGAGAACATGGATGTCGAGGCGCTCGCCGAGATCATCCGCGGTCATGACGCCGTCGTCTGGTCGGCCGGCGCCGGTGGCGGATCGGCCGAACGCACCTACGCGGTCGACCGCGACGCCGCGCAGCGTTCCATGGACGCGGCAGAACGCGCGGGCGTCCGACGGTACGTGATGGTGTCATGGCTCGGGTCCACCGCTGATCACGGTGTGCCGGAAGGCGACTCCTTCTTCCCCTATGCAGACGCGAAGTGGGCTGCCGACGAGCACCTGCGTGGCACCGGTCTGGAGGGCACGATCCTCGCGCCGGGCACGCTCACCTTCGACGATCCCACCGGTCGGATCCAGCTCGATCCGGACGGTCGTGGAGCTGTCGCGCGTGCCGACGTCGCTGCCGTGATCGCTGCGTCCCTGCACGAACCGTGCACGGTCGGCCGGACCATCCGCTTCGGGAACGGCGACGCCGACTCGGCGGTGCCGATCGCCGAGGCGCTGTCCTGCTGAGACACGCCACTTCGCGCGACATGGAGAATCGGCGCCGGGGACGGACGGCGAGCGCACTCGCGCTCGCCGCGGTGATGGGGCTCTTCGTCTCGTCGGCCGCCTCAGCGTCGGCGGTGGGCGCACCCTCGACGTCGGGCATCCCCGAGTCCACGGTGTCGACCAGCGGATCTGACCTGCTCACCGCACGTGCGAAGGCGCGGGTGCAGGAGATGTCCGTGGCGGAACAGGCAGCGACGGTGGTCATGGGGCACGTGGCAGGAACGGACCCGTCCGCCCTTCGGTCGTACATGGAGTCCGGACTGGGAGGATTCATCCTCATGGGGGCCAATATCCCCGCGACCGAAGCGGAGTTGCAGGCGCTCACGACGGCGCTGACGGTCGATCCCGGTCTGCCACCGCTCATCGCCGTGGACCAGGAGGGCGGCTTCGTCTCCCGACTGCACGGTGACGGCTTCCCTGCCTCCCCCTCCCTGAAGAGGCTTCCGGTCGCCGAGACGTCCGCGGCGTTCACCGCGCGGGGCTCTCTGGTGGCGCGAGCGGGCATCACCGTGAACTTCGGAACGGTCGCCGACTACACGGACGATCCCGGCTCGTTCATCCACGGTCGCGCGCTCGGCACAGACCCTGCCGCGGCGGCGGAGCGCGTGGCGGCGGCAACCGTCGCGCAGGAGCAGTTCGTCGCCTCGACCCTCAAACATTTCCCCGGCCACGGCGCGGCTCCGGGTGACTCTCATCACGTGATCCCGAGCACCACGATGGGAATCGAGGAATGGCGCGCCACCGCGGCCGTGCCGTTCGCCGCCGGTATCGACGCCGGGGCCTCGCTGCTGATGTACGGGCATCTCGCCTACGCGGCGGTCGATCCGCTGCCGGCATCCCTCTCGCCGCGGTGGCATGAGATCGCGAGAGACGAGCTCGGCTTCACCGGGGTGGCGGTGACCGACGACCTCGGCATGCTGCTGTCTTCGGGAGATCCGGCCTATGCCGACCCGGTCACGAACGCGGTGGTGGCGATCGCTGCGGGGAACGACCTCGTGTTGATGATCGCGGGGTCCGACGCGCAGACAGCCGGATCGATGGTCGCCGGCATCGCAGCGGCGGTCGAAGCGGGGACGCTTCCGCCCGAGCGGCTCGAGGAGGCGGCGACACGCGTGATCGCGCTCCGGATGCAGAGCGCCGCGGCCACCGCCCGCTGGTCGATCTGCGAGGACTGCGAACCGGTGGGCTGACGCTCAGGCCGCCTCGCGAGCTCCGTCGCCGAGCCAGGCGTTCAGCAGCGCTGCGCGCAGAGCGGCACCCCGGTCCGCGAACCCTCGCTGCCGACGGACGTACTCGGCCTTGCCCTCGGTCGTCTCGATGCGGACCGGGGCCACGTCCCATGCCGAGAGATCGTACGGCGCGGCCTGCATGTCGAGCAGTCGGATGTCGCGGGCGAGCTCGAACGAATCCAGGAGGAGTTCGCCGGGGATGAGGGGCCCGAGTTTCGTCGCCCACTTGTACAGGTCCATCCCCGCGTGCAGGCAACCGGGCTGCTCGAACAGGGGCTGGTCGTCGCGGCTCAACGGCGTGCGGTTGCGGGGGACCGCTTCGGGGGTGAAGAAGCGGAATGCGTCGAAATGGGTGCAACGCAGCTCATGATTCTCGACGACGGCATCCGTGCCCGCCTGCCCGAGTCGCAACGGCACCGCGTGGCGATGCTCGTCCGCGCGGTACACCATCGCCCACTCGTGCAGGCCGAAGCAGCCGAACTGTCCGGGGCGGGATGCGGTGCGGCGGAGCATGCGCTCGATGAGCGCGGCCAACTCCGTCTTCTCTGCGCCGAAAGTCGCCGCATCCGGCACGACGCTGCCGGGCGATCGCCCGGGGGAGTACCACCGCCAGTCGCGGCGTTCCGGCGCATCGGCGAGTTCGACACCGGCCCCCGGATGCCATCGACGCAGGTGCGCGGGCTTGTACGAGTAGTAGGTGAAGAGGAAGTCCCACACCGGATGCTTCTCCGCCCGCGTCGCCCGTTCGCGGTGCGCCGCGGTGAGGGCGTCGGCTCGTTCACGATGCGCCTCCTCGCGGAGGGTCCAGTCCGGGCGGGCGATGGTCATGTCAGTGCAGGATGCCGGCTTCGCCGAGCAGATCGCGAAGACCGGCGCCGTCCTCGGCGCTCACCCACGGGGCGGCATCTTCGGAGTGCGGTTCGTGACCGGCGCGTCCACCGGCGAGCACGGCCTCGGCGGGAAGCAGACGACGGATCGCGACGCCGGCGACGGAATCGGGGTACTCGTCCATGAACTGGCTGTAGATCGACTCGTCGTGCTGGCCGTCGTCTCCGATCAACAGCCATTTCACGTCGGGGAACTCGGTCGCGAGGCGACGCAGGTTCGTGAGCTTGTGTTCACGCCCGCTGCGGAACCACCGTTCGTGAGTGGGACCCCAGTCGGTCAGGAGCATGGAGCCGGCGGGGAAGAGGTGGCGACCGAGGAAGCGCCACAGAGTGGGGGCGACATTCCACGCACCGGTGGAGAGGTACACCATGGGTGCACCCGGGTGCTGGCGGAGCAGCTGGTCGAGGAGGACGGCCATCCCCGGGACGGGAAGGCGTGCGTGCTCGTCGAGCACGAAGGAGTTCCAGAAGGCGATGAAGGGACGAGGCAGCGCCGTCACCATCACGGTGTCGTCGACATCCGACACCACGCCGAACGAGGTGCCCTCGGCCACGATGAATGCGCGAGCCTCCACCGGCGCCTGACCCTCGACGGAGAACGTGAACGTCTGCCAGCCGGGTTCCAGATCGACACGGATCATGGCATCGACCACGCCGCCGCGGTCGGCGGCCACCTGGTGGGTGGTCTCGCCGAAGTGCACGCTCACAGCGGCGAATCCCACCGGGATGCCGACGAAGCTGCGCCATCCGCGGACGCTGGCCGGTTCACCGTCTCGGGTGCGACGCTGCGGCGGGACGATCAGCACCCGGCCGACGACGCGGACCCAGCCCGGACCACCGTAACCGGGGAAGGGAAGGATCGTCGCGACACGGCCACGACGGCGCGCACGACCTTCGCGCCAGACATGGAAGCGGTGTTCGAGTCGGGCGAACCAGTGGATCCGGGGGGCTGGGGGAGCCGATGCCATTGCCTCAGTCTTTCACGTCGGCGTCGGCCTCTGCCTCCGGGGACTCCAGGTGACGGGCTTCGATGCGCTGCAGCAGCTTCTTGCCCAGGAAAGCCAGAAGCAGGAACAGGGCGATCACGCCGACGAAGATGTACCCGGCGAAGTGCACGCGATCGACCAGCTCGCGGAAGCTGCCGGCGGCAAGCGACGTGACACTCACATAGGCGGTGGCCCAGAGGACACAGGCGGGAGCCGTCCATGCCAGGAACTTGCGGTACGGGTACTCGCTCATCCCGACGGTGAGGGGAACCAGAGAATGCAGCACGGGGAGGAAGCGGGAGAGGAAGATCGCGATCCCCCCGCGGCGCTCGAGATAGTTCTCGGCACGCACCCAGTTGTGCTCGCCGATCCGCCGCCCCAACCAGGAGACGCGGATGTGCGGGCCCAGCCAGCGTCCCAGCCAGAACCCGATGCTCTCCCCGATCAGCGCCCCGATCACGACCGCGACACCCATCGCGATGCCCTCCAGGGGAGTGGCGACACCCATGGACGCGATGATCACGATCGTGTCGCCGGGAACGATGAGGCCGATCAGGATGCTCGTCTCCAGCATCACGGCGAGCCCGGCGATGAGCGTGCGGGCGACCGGATCGATCGACTGCACGGTGTCGAGGAGCCAGATCAGGAGGTCGTCCACCCCATGAGGATACGGGAGCCACCCGGTCCTAGGCTGGAAAGGTGCCCGAACAGCTGAGTGCTCGTCCGCTTCCCGACTGGGTGGAGCCGTCGTCGGTGTTCGGGATGCTGGAAGCCGTGACCGCCGATGTGTTCTGGCTCGACGCCGGGGCTGACGCGCTCACCGGATGGAGCTTCGTCGGGACGGGGGAGCGGTCGACGCTTCCGCGCGAGGTGCGCGTCGACGTCGTCGCTGCCGACCCTGAGCTGCCGCCGTTCACAGGGGGCTGGGTGGGGTGGCTCGACTATGAGAGCGGTGCCGCCGCCGCCGGTGCACCGGTCGCGGGTCCGGAAGACGGCTCGGGCGGTTCCTGGCTGCGTGCCACCCGCGTCGTCGCCTTCGACCACGACATGCAGCGCGTCTGGGCGCTCGGGGTGGAGAGCGACGTCGCGGACTGGGCGGCAGTTGTCCGGGCACTGGTGGGGGTCCCGGAAGCCGTGCCCTCCGCGATGAGCGACCCCGAACACCCGCCGCGTATCGCCGTCGCCCGACACGACCCCGGCGAGTACGCCGCACTCATCGAACGCTGCCGCGATCTCATCCGTGCGGGCATCGCCTACCAGCTGTGCCTCACCACGCGCTTCACCGTGGCGGGCGCCCACGACCCGGTCGAGGTCTATCGTCGGCTCCGCGCCGCCACGCCCGCCCATCATGGCGGATTCCTGCGCATCGGCGATCGCACCCTGTTGAGTGCCAGTCCCGAGCAGTTCCTCCATGCCGCGGGCGGAGTCATCCGTACCCGTCCCATCAAAGGCACCAGGCCCCGAAGCATCGATCCGGTCGAAGACGCCGCGCTCGCCGCAGAACTGGCGACGGACCGCAAGGAGCGCGCCGAGAACGTCATGATCGTCGACCTGATGCGCAACGACCTCTCGCGGGTGTGCGAGCCCGGGAGCATACGTGTGGAGGGTCTCTGGGTGGTCGAGAGCTATCCCGCCGTGCACCAGCTGGTGAGTACCGTGAGTGGGCGGGCGGCCGAGGGGACAACGGTCGAGGCCCTGCTCGAGGCGGCCTTTCCAGCCGGCAGCATGACCGGGGCTCCGAAGCTGTCGGCGATGACCCGGCTGCACGAGCTGGAGGGCGGGCCTCGCGGCGTGTACGCCGGATGCTTCGGGTACATCGGTGACGACGGAACCCTGGATCTGGCGATGGTGATCCGCAGCATCGTGATCGAAGGGGAACAGGCTGTGGTCGGCGCCGGCGGAGGGATCACCTGGGGGTCGATCGCGACCTCAGAGGTCGCCGAGGTCGCGACCAAGGCGAGGGCACCGCTCATGGCGCTCGGTGCCGGAATGCCCGGGCCCTGGCGTTCCGATATCCTGAACTGATCCCGCTTTTTCCATCAGATTGGTCGTGCGTTCGTTGTCTGAGAACCTGTCCACCGCTCCTGCCGACGACGAGACCCCGTCGGCGCACGCCATCCAGAACAAGTGGCAGAAGTACTGGGCGGAGAACGGCACGTTCCTCACGGGTGGCGACGACGACACCCGCCCGCGTCGGTATGTGCTCGCGATGTTCCCGTACCCGTCCGGCGACCTGCACATGGGGCACGCCGAGAACTACCTCTACTCCGACATCGTGGCCCGTTTCTGGCGCCACCGCGGACACAACGTCCTGAACCCGATCGGTTGGGACTCCTTCGGGCTGCCCGCCGAGAACGCCGCGATCCGGCAGGGTGCCGACCCTCGGGACTGGACGTATCAGAACATCGCGCAGCAGAAGGTCGGCTTCGAACAGTACGGCGTCTCGTTCGACTGGAGCCGGGTCCTGCACACGTCCGACCCCGAGTACTACCACTGGAATCAGTGGCTGTTCCTGAAGCTGTACGAGCGGGGCCTGGCGTATCGCAAGAAGAGCCCGGTGAACTGGTGCCCGAACGACCAGACGGTGCTGGCGAACGAGCAGGTCGTCGACGGACGCTGCGATCGCTGTGGTGCGGAGGTCATCAAGAAGAAGCTCACGCAGTGGTACTTCCGGATCACCGACTACGCGGACCGTCTGCTCGACGATCTGAACCAGCTCGAGGGATTCTGGCCGCACAAGGTGCTGCAGATGCAGCGCAACTGGATCGGACGCTCCGTGGGCGCCGACGTCGACTTCCTGATCGAGGGGCGTGAGGAGCCGGTCACGGTGTTCTCGACGCGCCCTGACACGCTGCACGGCGCGACGTTCTTCGTGGTCGCACCCGATTCCGACCTGGCGTCCGAACTCGCTGCCGGTGCTTCCGATGACGTGCGTCAGCGCTTCCAGACGTACCTGGAGCAGGTGCAGAAGGAGACCGATATCGATCGGCAGTCCACGGACCGCCCGAAGACCGGTGTGTTCCTCGAGCGCTATGCGATCAACCCCGTGAACGGCGAGAAGCTGCCGGTGTGGGCGGCGGACTATGTGCTGGCCGACTACGGTCACGGTGCAGTCATGGCGGTTCCTGCGCACGACCAGCGCGACCTGGACTTCGCTCGTGCGTTCGACCTGCCCGTCAAGGTGGTCGTCGACACGACGGCTCCCGTCACGGGCGCGATGCCGGTGATCGAGGTCGACGACGAGGGCGTGCCGATCGACACGGGCGCCGCGCTCGAGGAGCAGAGCCCCGCCACCACGGGCGTTGCACTCACCGGCGAAGGCCGCATGATCAACTCCGGTGCACTCAACGGGCTCTCCAAGCGCAACGCCATCGCGCGTGCGATCGAGCAGTTGGAAGCGACCGGCACGGGTCGTGCCGCCAAGAACTACCGTCTGCGTGACTGGCTGATCTCGCGTCAGCGCTTCTGGGGCACGCCGATCCCGATGCTGCACGCCGAAGACGGCAGCATCATCCCGGTTCCCGAGGACAAGCTCCCCGTGAAGCTGCCGAGCGTCGAAGGACTCGACCTCAAGCCCAAGGGCACCTCGCCGCTGGGCGGTGCCGAGAGCTGGGTGCGCACGACCGACCCGCAGACGGGCGACCCCGTGCTGCGCGACCCCGACACGATGGACACGTTCGTCGACAGCTCGTGGTATTTCCTGCGTTTCCTCTCGCCGAACAGCGACACGGTGGCTTTCGATCCGGCGCAGGCGGCGCGCTGGGCACCGGTGGACTCGTACATCGGTGGTGTCGAGCACGCGATCCTGCATCTGCTGTACGCGCGCTTCATCACGAAGGTCCTGTTCGACATGGGGCTGATCGACTTCACCGAGCCGTTCTCGAACCTCATCAACCAGGGCATGGTGCTGCTCGACGGGCAGAAGATGTCCAAGAGCAAGGGCAACCTGGTGCTCTTCCAGGAGGAGCTCGACGCCCACGGCGCCGACGCCCTGCGTGTGGGGCTGGCGTTCGCCGGTCCCGTGGAGGACGACAAGGACTGGGCCGACGTCTCGACGACCGGCGCCCAGAAGTTCCTGGCGCGCGCGATGCGCATCGCCGGCGAGGTGTCGAGCCCGGTCGACGTGGTGTTCGACGGCGGTGACTCCGCGCTGCGACGTGCGACGCACAAGCTGCTCGCCGAAGCGCCCGCTCTGGTCGAGCAGACGAAGTTCAACGTGCTGGTCGCGCGCCTGATGGAGCTCGTGAACATCACTCGCAAGACGATCGACGGTGCCGCCGGCGCGGCTGACCCTGCCGTCCGCGAAGCCGCGGAGACGATCGCCGTGATGCTCGACCTCATCGCTCCGCACACGGCGGAGGAGATGTGGGAGATCCTCGGACACGAGCCTTCCGTCGGCCTGGTGACGTGGCGTTCCGCTGACCCGGCACTGCTGATCGAGGACACGATCACCGCCGTCGTGCAGGTGGGCGGCAAGGTGCGCGCCCAGCTCGAGGTCTCGGCGCGTATCGGCGAGTCGGAGCTCGAGGCTCTGGCCCGCGCCGACGAGCGCGTGATCCGGTCGATCGGCGACCGCGAGATCGTGAAGGTCGTCGTGCGTGCTCCGAAGATCGTGAGCTTCGTCGTCAAGGGCTGATCGACGTACGGGCTGATCGCCTGTCCTCCACGGAAGTCTCCTTTCACGGGGTTGTCCCCGGCAGGGGCGAATGCCGCCCGGCCGGAGGATCGACCGCGCCTAGCGTGGCCGGATGGAATCTCCGCAGGCACCCCTCCCACCTCGGCGCCGACTGCGTCTGAGCATCGGAGCGGCGGTGGTGCTGGCTCTCGTCGTGCTGTCGGCTGCCGTGGGGCTCGGGATCATGCGGGGGCAGGCCGCGCCTGTCGAATCGGTGCCGCTCGAAGACACGAGTACGGGAACAGGCGCAGGCCCCGAAGCGACCGATGACCTTTACGTGCACGTTCTCGGCGCTGTCGAGAAGCCCGGACTCTATGTGCTCGATCGTGACGCACGGCTCGTCGATGCGCTGGCGGCTGCAGGGGGAACGACCGTCGAGGCCGATCTGGCCGCGGTCAACCTCGCTCGAATGCTCGAAGACGGAGAGCAGGTCGTCGTGCCGGCAGCCGGAGCCATGGCGGGTGGGCCCGGCGAAGTCGCACCGCCACCGGACGATGACCGGATCGACCTCAACACCGCGGATCAGGCGGCGTTGGAGACGCTCCCGCGTATCGGTCCGGCACTCGCGGAGCGGATCATCTCCTGGCGGGAGGAGAACGGCCGGTTCGCCTCGGTGGACGACCTCCTGGCGGTTCCCGGCATCGGGGAGAAGCTGGTCGCAGGCCTGCGCGACGGGGTCAGGGTGTGAGGGGACGAGACCTCCGGCTCGTGCCGCTCGCGGTGGCGGTGTGGTGCGTCGCGCTGCTGTGTGTGATGTTCCCTGCGGTCGCGTGGGGGTGCGCCGCCGTGTGCGGACTCGGGGCGGTAGGCGTGCTGGCATCGGTCGTGCACCGTCGAAACCGCCATGGAGAGTCCTGGGCGCTCGGGGGCCTCGCCGTCGTCGTGCTGGCCGCGATGGCGGCTGCGGCGGTATCGGTCGGGTTCGCCGTGCCCGAGCGGGAAGCGGCGAAGGGGTGGGACGCTCGCGTGGTCGAGATCACGGCCGAGGTGACGTCCTCCGCATCGATCGGACGCGATGGGCGGCTGTGGTTCGAGGCGGTGACATCGACGCTCGGGCCGCCGGGCCGTGCGGTGGCGTCCGCCGCCCCGGTGCGCCTGGGGGTCGCCCCCGCCGAGGGCTTCGACCTCGGCGCGACGGTTCGGGTCGTGGGCGAGTCATCGGCGACGGATGCCGTGGAGCGCTCAGCGTTGGTCGTCTTCGCGAGCGACGCCGAGGTCATCTCGCCCGCGCCTGGTGTCTTCGGTGCGGCGGCGACGATCAAGAGCGTGTTCGTCGAACGGTCTCTACGCCTGCCGGAACCGGGCAACGGGCTGCTTCCCGGACTCGCGGTCGGCGACACGCGCGCCGTCACCGCCGAGCTGAACGACGACATGCGCACCAGCGGGCTCAGTCACCTCACCGCGGTCAGCGGAGCGAACTGCGCGATCGTGGTCGGCGCGATCTTCTGGCTGACGGCACTGTGCGGAGGCGGCCGCCGGTTGCGTGTCGTCCTGTCACTCGTGGGCCTGGCCGGGTTCGTGGTTCTGGTGACTCCCGAGCCGAGTGTGATCCGGGCGGGGGTGATGGCGGCCGTGGGGATGCTCTCCGTGCTGTCGGGGAAGCCGAGCGCCGGGGCCGGGATGCTGTCGCTGTGCGCCACAATCATTCTGGTTGCGGACCCCTGGCTCGCGGCGACGCCGGGGTTCGCGCTGTCGGTCGTCGCCTCGGGTGCGTTGATCCTGCTCGCCCCGCCTCTTGCGCGCGGCTTGGCTCGGGGGATGCCGCGCCCCGTCGCGCTCGCTGTCGCGGTCCCGCTCTCCGCGCAGCTCGCGTGCGGCCCGATCATCGCCCTGTTCGCGGAACAGCAGTCGTTGGTCGGTATCGCCGCGAACCTGATCGCGGGGCCCGCAGCCCCGGTCGCGACGGTGATCGGGCTCCTCTCCTGCCTCGCCGCTCCGTTGCCGGTGCTCGCTGACCTGCTGACGGCCTCGGCGTGGCTTCCCGCGGCGTGGATCGCGACGACCGCGACCACCACGGCCCAGCTGCCGGGCGCGCAGGTCCTGGTACCGCCTGGCCTCGGCAGTGCCCTGGTGGTGGCGGTGGTGAGTGCGGCGATCGCCATCGTGCTGATGCGTGCTCCCGCGTATCAGCCGGGCTCACGTGTGGAGCGGGCGGCTGCCTGGGGACGTCGCGGTGCGGCGGTGATCGTCGTCGTGGTACTGTCGCTCGCCGGTTCTCGTGCGCTTCTCGACGGCCCCCTCGCCACGGCGACGACCCCCGACGCCTGGGCCGTCGCGGCGTGCGATGTCGGGCAGGGTGACGCGGTGCTCGTGCGCTCGGCGACTCAGGTCGCTTTGATCGACACGGGGCCGGAGCCCCAGCCACTGGCCTCATGTCTGCGGTCGCTCGGCGTCGAGCGCATCGACCTTCTCGTCCTCACCCACTTCGACCTCGATCACGTCGGCGGGGCTGAGGCGGTGCGCGGTCGTGTCGACGTGGTCATGCACGGTCCGATCGCCGAGGACGCCGATCGACGTCTCCTCGATGACCTCGTCGATGGAGGCGCACGCGTCCACGCGGCGTCGGAAGGTCAGCAGGGGATGCTCGGCGAGGCGGCGTGGCGTGTGCTCTGGCCGCTGCGCCGATCCGCTGCCTTTCCCGATGGCAACGATGCGAGTGTGGTGATGGAGTTCGACGGGGGAGAGGTGCCCCGCTCGATCTACCTCGGCGACCTCTCGGCCGCGCCCCAGCGCATGCTGCAGCGCACGGCGAGGATGATGCCGTACGCCGTGGTCAAGGTGGCGCACCAC
Organism: Microbacterium sp. TPU 3598; assembly: GCF_002356155.1. Classification (NCBI taxonomy): domain Bacteria; kingdom Bacillati; phylum Actinomycetota; class Actinomycetes; order Micrococcales; family Microbacteriaceae; genus Microbacterium; species Microbacterium sp. TPU 3598. The sequence goes on from NZ_AP017975.1 coordinate 1,585,243, forward strand.
GGCAGCGCCGACCAGGATCCCGGTCTGTACGAGGCGATGCGGCCCCGGGTGGCGCTGTTCAGCGTCGGAGCGGACAACGACTACGGGCACCCACGTTCCGAGACCCTCGATCTCCTGGCGGCGACCGGTGCACATGTGCTGCGCACCGACGAACGGGGGCGCATTCTGCTCGGTCTTCGCGACGGCGAACTGCAGGTCTGGACGGAGAAGCCTGCCGGATGAGCCGCTCGGATCAGCCTCGAAGGAGCGGAACCATGTCGGCGACCGCCGGTAGGCTGGATCCATGGCAGCTTCGCGAACCCCTTCCCGCGGCGGCGCGAAGCCCACCAAGATCCCGCAGGTCTCCTGGCGTGAGCCGCACCCCGCTCCGATCGTGCTCGTGTCGGGCCCGGAAGAGGTCTGCGCCGAGCGCGCGATCGCCGGCGTTCGCGACTACCTCCGTGCCGAGGACCCCGCGCTCGAAGTGAGTGACGTACGGGCCGATGATTACGCACCCGGAACGCTGCTCTCCCTCACATCGCCGTCCTTGTTCGGGGAACCACGTCTCGTCCGCGTCTCCGGCGTGGAGAAGTGCTCCGATGCCTTCATCCAGGAGGCGGTGTCGTATCTCGACAACCCGCAGGAGGGCGCGACCGTCATCCTTCGCCACACGGGCGCCAGCGTGCGAGGCAAGAAGCTGCTCGACGCTGTCCGTGCCGGGAACGGCGGCGGTATCGAGATCGCCTGCCCTGCCATCAAGCGCGACAGCGACCGAGTCGACTTCGCCGCCGGCGAGTTCCGCGCGGCGAAGAAGCGCATCGCGCCTCCGGCTCTTCGAGCCCTGGTCTCGGCCTTCGCCGACGACCTCACCGAGCTCGCCGCGGCCTGCCAGCAGCTCATCGGAGACGTCGAGGGCGACATCTCCGAAGACATCGTCACCAAGTACTACGGAGGTCGGGTCGAGGTGTCGGCGTTCGTCGTCGCCGACACGGCCATCGCCGGACGCTACGGCGAGGCCCTCATCGCCCTCCGTCATGCTCTCTCGTCGGGCGCCGACCCGGTTCCGATGGTCGCGGCCTTCGCCATGAAGCTCCGCACCATGGCACGAGTCGCCGGCAACCGCGAGCCGAGCCGCCAGCTCGCTCAGCGTCTGGGAATGAAGGATTGGCAGGTTGACCGCGCACGCCGCGATCTCGCCGGCTGGAACGAGCGGTCACTCGGAATGGCGATCCAGGCCACTGCCAGGGCCGATGGCGAGGTCAAGGGTGCGGCACGCGACCCGATCTTCGCGCTGGAGCGCATGGTCACCGTCATCGCCACTCGCCAGCCGTTCGGCGAGTGATCGAGCGAGAGTGGCCAGTCGGATTCGACTGCCGGGACGCTCCGAGGCAATGAAGAAGGCCCGCCCCGAGGAACGGGACGGGCCTTTCTCAGAAGCTTCGGCTCAGAGGGAAGCGACCTGCTTGGCGAGAGCCGACTTGCGGTTCGACGCCTGGTTCTTGTGCAGGACACCCTTGCTGACGGCCTTGTCGAGCTTGACGGCAGCCTTCTTCAGGGCGGCCTCTGCGGCGGCCTTGTCACCGGCGGAGACGGCCGTGCGAGTGGTGCGGATGACCGTCTTGAGCTCGCTCTTCACGGCCTTGTTGCGCTCGCGCGCCTTCTCGTTGGTCTTGTTGCGCTTGATCTGCGACTTGATGTTTGCCACGTGTGGACGCTTTCTGTACAGGAGTGTTCGGAATGCCGGCAGCAGAAGAGGGCTGCTGCACAGCGGTCGTGAGGGAAGAACCCACACGCAAGCCAAGAGTCGAGTCTACCAGCAGAGGGGCTGTTGACGCGAAACGACGAGGAGAATGCGAGACGCAGTCGCGCATTCGATGGTACTGGGTGCAGAATCATCACTATCTCGACACTGATGTCAAGGAGCCCCATGACCCCCGCGTTCCCTCGCCTGTCTGCGCCTGCCGGGCTCCGCTGGTCCGCCGCGACCTCAGCGTTCCAGATCGAGGGGTCGCGCCCCACCGGGATATCCGGTCGTTCCATCTGGGATGACTTCCTCGAGAGACCGGGAGCGATTGTCGACGCATCGACGGCGGATCCCGCGTGCGACAGCTACCGGCGCTCCGAGGATGATGTCGCCCTTGCGGCGGGCCTGGGTCTCGACCGCTACAGGTTCTCGATCCCGTGGGCTCGCGTGCAGCCCGACGGCCTCGGCCGCGGTGACGCGTCGGCCCTCGATCACTACTCGCGCCTGGTCGATCTCCTCCTCGATGCCGGGGTCGTCCCGTTCCCCACCCTGTTCCACTGGGAGATGCCGAGTCTCATCGAAGCAGGCGGCGGCTGGCTCGAGCGCGATGCCGCGGAGCGCTTCGCCGACTATGCGGCCATCGTGGCTGATCGTCTCGGCGACCGGGTGCAGCACTGGTACACCCTGAACGAGCCCGCCATGATGACGCTTCAGGGATACGCGGTCGGCGCGCTGGCGCCCGGGAAGCAGCTCCTCTTCGGCGCGCTGCCGACCGCTCACCATCAACTGCTCGCCCATGCTCGCGCGGCAGCCGCTCTGCGGGAGCGTGGTGCCGCATCGGTCGGACTGGTCAACAACCACACTCGGGTCCTGCCGCTGGGCGACACCGCTGAAGACCACCAGGCCGCAGCGGTCTACGATCTGATCCACAACCGGATCTTCAGCGAACCCCTCCTCGCCGGAACATACCCCGACCTGGAATCACTCGGCCTGCCCCCGATGCCTGTGCAGGACGGCGACCTCGAGGCCATAGGACGCTCGATCGACTTCTACGGCATCAACTTCTACAACCCGACCACGGTGACCGCCGCCGAGCAGGAGAGCCCGATCCCGTTCGACATCGTGCCCACTCCGGGAGTCCCGGTCACCGGGTTCGGTCCGGAATGGCCGATCATGCCGAGCGCGCTGCGCGATCTCCTGATCGACCTGCACACCCGGCATCCGCAGATGCCGCCCGTGATCATCGGCGAGAACGGTGCGTCGTTCCCGGAACCCGAGCGCGCCCTCCGCGTGGATGACGCCGATCGGATCGCCTATCTGGCGGAACACATCGCCGCGGTAGGGGAGGCGATCGATGCGGGGGTGCCGGTGGAGGAGTACACGGTGTGGTCGCTGCTCGACAACTGGGAGTGGGCTGACGGCTACACTCAGCGCTTCGGACTCGTCCACGTCGACTTCGAGACGGGGGAACGGACCCCCAAGGCGTCGTACGACTGGTACCGCGGGATCATCGAGAGCGCGCGGACGGATGCGACCGCTGCCACGACGGAGGCGGCGAGATGACCGAAGCGACCGGAACGCGCCCGGTCCGCGCGGGTGCGCGCTGGATGTCGCTGTTCACGCTCGCGTGGCTGGCGATCTGGACCGTGCAGCTCACGCCGGTGCAGCTGCTCCTGCCGCTGCAGCTCGACACCCCGCAGGACGACTGGATCCGGGGCGTCGTCTCCTCGGGACTGGTTCTCGGAATCGGCGGGCTCGCCGGGATCATCGCGGGACCGGCGGCCGGCGCGCTCTCGGACCGCGCGGCTGCGGGCCGCCACCGTCGGCGTCCGTGGGCGCTGGGCGGTGTGCTGTTCACCGCGGTCTGCCTCGTCCTCACCGGCTACGCGCAAGGGCCATGGGCCGTGGGCGCCGGTTGGGTCGGGGTGTCGATCGGCGTGGCGGTGTCGTCCGCCGCCTTCACCGCGCTGATCGCCGACCAGCTGCCGACGACACAGCGCGGGGCCGCCTCCGCCGCGGTCGGGTCCAGCCAGGCTGTCGGCATCGTGGTCGGGGTCGGCCTCGTTGTCCTGCTCGGTCTCGAGCTCCGGGAAGGCTATCTCCTGCTCGCCGGGATCATCGCGGTGGTCGGTACGACGGCGGCGCTGCTGCTGCCCGATCCACCGACCACGGAGGCGATGCGGCCGAAACGGATCGGACGCCGCCACCTGGACTCACTGCGCGATCGCGACTTCGCCTGGATGCTGTCCGGGCGCCTGGTGACGAACGTCGGCAACGCACTCGGGACCGCGCTGTTCCTGTTCTTCCTGCTGCACGGCCTCGGTCAGCCCAGCGCCATCGCCCAGGACAACCTGCTGCTGCTGATCGTCGTCTACACGGTGTTCGTCGTCATCGCCTCGGTGATCACGGGGATCGTCTCCGACCGGACAGGGAATCGCCGGACGCTCACGGTGGCGGCGACGGTCGTGCAGGCGGCCTCGGGGGTGGCGATCGCGCTGGTACCGACGTTCGAGATGACGATGGTCGCTGCCGCGCTGATGGGCCTCGGCTATGGCGCGTTCTCGACGGTGGGCCTCGCATTCGCCGCCGACCTGCTGCCGGACGAGCAGGACCATGCGAGGGACCTCGGGATCGTGAACGTCACAGCCGCGCTCGGGCAGCTCATCGGCCCTGTGCTGGGGGCGGGACTGGTCGCGCTGGTCGGCGGCTTCTGGCTCGTGTTCGTCGCGGCGGCGGTTCTCTCCCTCGTCGGCGGGCTGCTCACGGCGTTCGCGCGGCAGCCGGCCAGGGCGTCATGAACTCGAGGGGTCAGGCGCCACTCCCTGCGCGGCGTCACGCTCCACGGTCGCGATGGCGAGCTGCAGCACGGCGTTGAAGATCTGCGGCCGCATCGCGGTGACGAGGTGCGTCGTGCGTGGCACGATGATGAGCTCGGCATGCGGGGCGAGCCGTTGGAACAGTGACTCGTTGAGCCGCAGCTGGTCGTACTGCCCGTTCACGAACCAGAGCGGAATCGTGATGCGAGGGATCGCCGCGGCGATGTCGAGCGCGGCCAGACTGCGCAGCGCGGCGTCCTGGGTGTCGAGCGCGTAGCCGCCGGCGGCGAAGTCGGACCGGGTCTCCACAGGCACGGTGGCTTCGAGGATCCGGCCGGTCAGCCACATCCCGCGGTCGGGAAGGGCATCGACGGCTCGAGTGAAGAGACGGTAGGCCGCGAGCCCGGCACCGTGGGGGATCGAGGTGCAGGACGCCGCGATCAGCCCCGCGACGGGAGGTTGCTCCGCGCCCCCGACATACGCGAGGCAGAGCAATCCGCCCATCGAATGCCCCACCAGCAGGACGGGGCCCTTCTCGGCCGCGGCGCGCACCGCCTCATCTATGGTGTGCAGCGCCTCGTGGAGGGTGAAGTCCTCCTGCATCCGCGTACCGTGCCCCGGGAGGTCGACGGCGGTGAAGGCGTAGCCGCGCTCCTCGAGGTAGGCCGCCTGGGACCGCCACATGGTGGCGGACGTGCGGATACCGTGCACGAAGACGATCTGGACACTCACGGGTTCAGCATAAGGAAAGCGGGGCCGGTGGATGAACCACCGACCCCGCTTCGACACCATGTGTGTCAGAGAGTGTTACTTCTCCCAGCCGACGTTCTCGACCGGCTGGATGTTCGAATTCTTGGTGAGCGCACTATCTCGGGCAGATGTACGCCTGGCCCCCGGGGTGTAGCACCGACTGAATCCGCCTGTCGCGGCGCCGGTATGTCCTCCAGGGTTCTCGATCTCCCAACTCGCTGAGGCTGAAGCAGCCGTCGCGAACGAAATCATGAACGCGAGACTGACTCCGCTCACGGTGATCCCGATGTTCTTCTTGGCCTTCGACATGACACTCCGATCTGCTCGATCCATGAACTGAGTACATAGAACATTGCATTCGCGACGATCCGTACGGAAGTCTCCCGGCAACGGTGTATTGAGATACCAATAGAGCGGGTGTGAAGTCCTGGTTCGTCGTCGGAGGGGGCCGTCTACGCAACTGAAGCGGGGCCGGTGGATGAACCACCGACCCCGCTTCGACACCATGTGTGTCAGAGAGTGTTACTTCTCCCAGCCGACGTTCTCGACCGGGGTGATACCGAACAGGTCCAGACCGACGTAGGGCTCGGGCGTGAGGTTCGCCAGGCCTTCCTTGACGGTGTAGATCTGCGGGCCGTTGTACAGCGGGATGAGGCCCCAGCGCTTGTAGATCTCCGGCTCGAGCTTCATCGCGGCAGCGGTCTGTGCCTCGGGGTCGGTCTGCGACTCGACCTTGTCCTTGATCTCGGCGTCAAGTTCGGCATCGCCGACACCCGACAGGTTGAGACCGGAGTCCGAGCAGTACAGCTGGCAGAACCATGCCGCACCGAACGGGTCGGAGGCGGTGAAGCGGAGCCCGGAGACATCCCAGTTCTTCGACGTGTAGTCGTCGGAGAACTGGCTGGAGGGCCGCACCTCGACCTTGACGTCGATGCCGATCGCCTTCTCCTGAGCCTGCAGCGACTGCGCGAGGGCCTTCTGCGTGGCGGAGTCACTCCAGATCGGGTACACGACGGAGAGCTTGACGCCGTCCTTCTCGCGGATGCCGTCGGAGCCTTCCTTCCAGCCGGCCTCGTCGAGCAGCTTCTTGGCGCCCTCGACGTCGAACTTCCAGCCGGCCTCCTTCATGGAGTCGCTGTAGCCGGGCTGGAACGAGTACAGGGTCAGCGAGCCGGCCGGGTCCTCGGAGTAGCCGAGACCGTTCCAGGCGATCTGCTTCTGCTGATCGATGTTGACGGCCTTGAAGAACGCCTCGCGAACCTTGACGTCCTCGAACTGCGGCTTGGTCGAGTCGACCTGCAGGATCGTGTTGGCGGTCTGCTGCGCGCGGTATACCTTCGCACCGTCGACGTCCTTGACCTGGTCGATGAGCTCCTGGGAACCCGTCTCGACCATGTCGACCTCGCCGTTCTTGAAGGCGTTGACGCCGGCCTGGGCGTCCATGCCGGTCATCGTGACCTTGTCCAGCAGCGGTGCATCGCCCCACCACTCGGGGTTCGGCTTGAACGAGATGTAGTCCTTATTGGCATCGAACTCGTCCACGGTGTACGGACCTGCGCCCCACTCAGGGTGCGGGTTGTCGATCATCGCTTCGTTGAAGTTCGTCGGGTCGGCGAGAGCCGGGTGCAGGACGCCGCTGTTGAACGGCATCTGCGGCCACGCGAACTCGCCCTTGAAGGTGACGATGGCCGTCTTGGGGGTGTCACCCTGCTCCACGGACTCGATGTCCTTGTAGCCGTCGGTCGCGTTGGGGTTGAAGCCCTCGTCGTAGGAGCGGTTCGCCTTCCACGTGGCGTCGATGGCGGTCCAATCCATGTCGGTGCCATCGTTCCAGTGCGCCTCATCGGTGAACGTGAACGTCAGAACGGTCTTGCCGTCCTTCACTTCGTTCTTCCACTCGGAGAGGTAGTTGTCGTTCTTGTACTGCGTGCCGTCCGGCTTCATCAGGATGATCTGCGGCGTGTACCAGGCGGCGACGCGAGCCGTGTCGGCGCTGCCGTCGCTGTTGAACGCGTTGAGCTGGTCCGGAACCTCGCGGATGGCGAAGTTGACGTCACCGCCCTCCTTGAGGTTCTCGCGGGGCTGCGGGTTGTAGTTCGCCATCTCGACCTCGGCTGCTTCGCCGTTGTCGCCCTTGTCGCTACTGCCGGTGTTGCCGGTAGCGCACCCGCTGAGCGCGAGTGCGAAAGCGCCGGTGAGTGCCAGCGCTCCCATCAGCTTGTACTGCTTCATGGTGCTCCTTTCGCCTTGCGGCGTGTCATAAGGGGAGAATAGTTCGCCGGATCCTCGAATGTCCGGGCGGCGAGTGAATATCGGCTAACCGTTATCGGACGGTGATCCGTGGTCTGCTCATGAGGCCGCAGGCCGCGCTGTCACCGTGGCGGGATCGAACACGATCCGTTCACGCGTGCGCTCGATGTCGGGGTCCGGGACCGGGATCGCGGACAGCAGCGCCTTCGTGTAGGGGTGCTGCGGGTTGTCGAAGACGTCGTCGACGTCGCCGTGCTCGACGAAGTCGCCGAGGTACATCACGGCGACCCGGTCGGCGATGTGACGGACGACCGACAGGTCGTGCGCCACGAAGAGGTAGGACAGTCCGAGCTTGACCTTCAGATCGTCGAGCAGGTTGATTACACCGGCCTGGATCGACACGTCGAGCGCCGAGACCGGCTCATCGAGCACCAGGATCTTCGGGTTCGTCGACAGCGCCCTGGCGATGCCGATGCGCTGACGCTGGCCTCCGGAGAACGCCTGCGGGAAGCGATCACTGTGCGCCGGGTTGAGTCCGACGAGGTCCATCAGCTCCTTCACACGGCGGTGCGCCTCGGCCTTCGGGGTGCCGATGGCCGAGAGCGGCTCCGAGATGATGTCCGCGACCGTCATACGCGGGTCGAGGGCTCCCATCGGGTCCTGGAACACGATCTGGATGTCGCGGCGCAGTGCCCGCTCCACCTTGTGGCTGTGGATGTCGTTGACGCTTGTTCCCGCGATGACGATGTCGCCGTCGGTCTGCTTCACCATGTCCATGATCTGCAGCAGCGTCGTCGTCTTGCCGGAGCCGGATTCACCGACGATGGCCAGGGTCTCACCTTCGCGCACGTCGAAGCTGATGCCCTTGATCGCGTGCACCTCGCCGACCTTGCGCTTCAGGAAAGCCCCCTTGAGCAGAGGGAACGTCTTGGTGAGGTTCTTCACCTCGAGCGTGATCGGTCGTTCTTCGCGGGGGAGTCGAGTCAGTTCGCTCTCCGGTGCCTCGCGCACCGGGTACACCGGGAGACCACCGAGCAGGCCGCCGTCGGTGATCTCGTTCGCGCGGATGCACGCGGCACGGTGCTCTTCGCCGCCACCGGTGAGCACGGGCAGCAGCTCGGGCTCACGGGTGCGGCACGCGTCCATGACGATGGGGCAGCGGTCCGCGAACGGGCACGCGTCCGGAAGGTTGATCAGCAGCGGCGGGTTGCCCTTGATAGGGGTGAGCGGTTCCTTCTCGGCCTTGTCCACGCGAGGGATCGCGCCGAGGAGACCGATCGAGTACGGCATCCGGGTCTGGTGGAACAGCTCGCGGACGGGCGCCTGCTCGACGGGCTTGCCGGCATACATGACCATCACGTCGTCGGCCGTTCGGGCGACGACACCCATGTCGTGGGTGATCATCATGACGGCGGCACCCGTCTCGGCCTGCGCCTTCTCGATGAGGTCGAGGATCTGCGCCTGGATCGTGACGTCGAGAGCCGTGGTGGGCTCGTCGGCGATGATCAGCTTCGGATCGTTCGCCATCGCGATCGCGATCACGACGCGCTGGCGCATGCCGCCCGAGAACTCGTGCGGGAACGACTTCATCCGCTTCTCGGGCTCGGTGATGCCCACCAGCTTGAGAAGGTCGATCGAACGTGCGGTCGCCTCCTTGATGCTGAGATTGCGGTGCACCGTCAGCGCCTCGATCAGCTGGGCGCCGATCGTGTAGACCGGGGTGAGCGAGGTGAGCGGATCCTGGAAGACCATCGAGATGCCGTTGCCGCGGATGGCGGAGAGCTGCGTGTCGGTCTTGCCGAGAAGCTCCTGGCCGTCGAACACGATGGAGCCGGTGACCTTGGCGTTCTCGTCGAGCAGACCCATCACAGCGAGAGAGGTGACGGACTTTCCGGAGCCGGACTCGCCGACGATGCCGAGGGTCTTTCCCGCTTCCAGGTCGAAGGAGACGCCGCGGACGGCGTCGACACGGCCGGCCTCGGACGCGAAGCTGACCCTGAGGTCGCGGACGGACAGTACAGGGCTCATGCGCGGCCTCCTGCAGCCGAGGTGGGATCGAGAGCATCGCGCAGTCCATCGGCGATGAGCGCCATCGAGACGGTCAGCAAGGTGAGGACCAATGCGGGGAAGTAGAACAGCCATGGTGCGCTGACGATGGACGAGCTGCCCTCGCCGATCAGCGAGCCGAGCGACACGTCGGGAATCTTCACGCCGAAGCCGATGAACGACAGGCCTGTCTCGGTCGTCACAGCGGCGACGATGCCGAGGGTGAAGTTGATCACCAGCAGCGAGCCGATGTTCGGGATGAGATGACGCGTCACGATGCGCAGTCCCCGGACACCCATGTACCGAGCGGCCTGTACGTACTCGCGTTCACGCAGCGACAGGGTCATGGTCCAGATGATCCTCGCGGGGAAGAACCAGCTGACGAAGATCATCACGAACGCGATGACCCACCACACTCCGCCGGAGTCGTTCGAGACGATCGACAGCAGGAGGAAGGTGGGGACCACCATCATGAAGTGGATCACCAGGAGAGCGATGCGCTCGAACCAGCCGCCGAAGTACGCGGCCGCGGTCCCGACGAGCGCCGAGAGGATCGTCGTGCCCACCGAGACGGTGATCGCGATCATGAGGGATCGCTGCAAGCCGACGGCGGTCTGCACGTAGGTGTCGTTGCCGGCGCCGTTGGTGCCGAACCAGTGCGCAGCGGACGGCGGCTGGCTCAGGGCGAGGAAGTCCATGCTGTCGACCTGGTACTGCGAGAGGAGCGGTCCGAGCGTGGAGAAGAGGATCAGCACGAGCAGGACGACGACGCCACCCACGGCCGGTTTGTTGCGCATGAACCGGCGGGTGTAGAGCGTCCACTTGGACAACGACTTGCCCGAGGCGCGGTCGGCGGTCGGCGGCGCGGCCGGCGGCTCGACGAGGGGGTCGATCATATCGGTGGTCATAATCAGCTCACCCTCACTCGCGGGTCGAGAACGACGACGACGATGTCGGCGAGCACCGCGCCGATCGCCGTCAGCACGGCGCCGAAGGCGGCGACGGCGACGACGCCGTTGATGTCGTTGTTGTTGATGGTGTCGAGGAAGTACCGTCCCATGCCCTGCCAGGCGAAGATCCGCTCCGTCAGGATCGCGCCGGTGAAGATCGTCGGGATGGTGAAGGCGACCTGCGTCGCGACCGGGATGAGCGACGTCCGCAGGGCGTGCTTGCGCACGGCCTGCGCCTTCGTGAGACCCTTCGCGCGTGCGGTGCGCACATAGTCGGCGTTGATGTTGTCGAGCAGGAGCGAACGCTGCAGGAAGTGGTACTGGGCGTAGCCCACGATCACGAGGGCGATGGTCGGCAGCGTGAGGTGCTGCAGGGTGTCCACCAGCACCGGGAAGAAGCCGGTGACGCCCGGGCTCGAGGAGCCGGTGACGTAGAAGATGCGGACCCCGGTCCACTCGTTGAGGGCGATCGCGAGAAGAACCACGGCGAGACCCGCGACGATGATGTTCACGTTCATCGTGATGATCGAGGTCGCCTGACCGATGCGGTCGGCGAGCTTGTACTGGCGGGAGGCGGTGTAGACACCGAGCCAGATGCCCAGCACTGCGGCGATGATCGTCGCGCCGAGGACGAGCTCCGCGCTGACCCACATGCGATACGAGACCTGCTCGTTGACGGACTGACCCGTGGGACTCACGCCCCAGTCCCAACGGAACAGGATGCTGCTGAACCAGTTCCACCACCGCTCGATCAGGGGAACGGTGTCGCTGAGGTTGCGCGGGGTGAGGACGTTGTCGATCTGCTCGGGGGAGAGCGGGGGACGCCGTCCCACGTAGTTGCTGCGCGGATCGAGGAAGCCCCACGCCAGGAAGAACGTGAGATTCGTGGCGACCACGATCATCAGCAGCCAGCCGAGTGCTCGGCGCAGGAGGTACTTGATCAAAAGGGGTCAGTCTTTCTCTTCTACAGACGCGCTCGGGATCTGCCGACGCAACGCTGAGTCAGTTGGATACACAATCGCCATCCACCGAACTCTGCGATGCGACGACCATCACGGGGTATGTGACGGAGTCTTATCGCTTGCGGGATCCGGTGTCACGGATTTTCCCTGGCAACTTCGGGAGACTATCACCGGTATGGCCGAATCGGGGATTAGCCTCCCCTGACCGTACAATCGAGTGGACATGTCCCCACGCGCTCTCACCCCTCTTCAGCCTGCTGCGACGCCGGCTGCGCAGATCCGTAATTTCTGCATCATCGCCCACATCGACCACGGCAAGTCGACGCTCGCCGATCGCATGCTCCAGATCACCGGAGTCGTCTCCGATCGCGACATGCGTGCGCAGTACCTCGACCGCATGGACATCGAGCGTGAGCGCGGCATCACCATCAAGAGCCAGGCGGTCAGGATGCCATGGGAACTCGATGGCCAGACCGTCGCGCTGAACATGATCGACACCCCCGGCCACGTCGACTTCACGTACGAGGTCTCGCGTTCGCTCGCGGCCTGCGAGGGAGCGATCCTGCTCGTCGACGCGGCACAGGGCATCGAGGCGCAGACGCTCGCGAACCTCTACCTCGCGCTCGAGAACGACCTCCACATCATCCCGGTGCTGAACAAGATCGATCTGCCGGCCGCCGACCCGGAGAAGTACGCGAAGGAGTTGGCCTCGCTCATCGGCGGCAAACCCGAGGATGTCCTTCGCGTCTCCGGCAAGACCGGCGTCGGCGTCGAGGATCTGCTCGACCGACTGGTGCAGGAGATCCCCGCCCCGACCGGAGACGCGGATGCTCCGGCCCGCGCGATGATCTTCGACTCCGTGTACGACGCCTACCGCGGAGTGGTCACGTACGTACGCATGGTGGACGGCAGCCTCTCGCCGCGCGAGCGCATCCAGATGATGTCGACCGGCGCGAACCACGAGGCCCTCGAGGTGGGCGTGTCGAGCCCCGAGCCGACCCCGACCAAGGGACTCGGCGTCGGCGAGGTGGGCTATCTCATCACCGGTGTGAAGGACGTGCGTCAGTCGAAGGTCGGTGACACGATCACCACGTCCCGGAAGCCGGCCTCCGAGGCCCTTCCCGGTTACACCGACCCGAAGCCGATGGTCTTCTCGGGCCTGTACCCGATCGACGGCAGCGACTATGCGGAGCTGCGCGAGGCGCTCGACAAGCTGAAGCTCTCCGACGCCTCGCTCGTCTACGAGCCGGAGACCTCGGTCGCGCTCGGCTTCGGCTTCCGTTGCGGGTTCCTCGGGCTGCTGCACCTCGAGATCATCACCGAGCGTCTGGCCCGCGAGTTCAACCTCGACCTCATCACGACAGCGCCCAGCGTGATCTACGAGGTGCTCACGAGCGACACCGGCGAGACGGTCACCGTCACCAACCCCAGCGAGTACCCGGACGGGCGCATCGGCTCGGTGTCGGAGCCGATGGTCAAGGCCGCGATCCTGCTGCCGAAGGACTACGTCGGCACCGTGATGGAGCTGTGCCAGTCGCGCCGCGGAACGCTGCTCGGCATGGAGTACTTCTCGGAGGAGCGCGTCGAGCTGCGCTACAACATGCCCCTCGGCGAGATCGTGTTCGACTTCTTCGACCAGCTGAAGTCGAAGACCCAGGGCTACGCGTCGCTCGACTACGAACCGTCCGGTCAGCAGGAGGCCGACCTCGTCAAGGTCGACATCCTTCTCCAGGGCGAGAAGGTCGACGCCTTCAGCTCGATCGTGCACCGCGACAAGGCCTACGCCTACGGCACGATGATGGCAGAGCGCCTGCGCAAGCTCATCCCTCGCCAGCAGTTCGAGGTGCCGATCCAGGCGGCGATCGGTGCGCGCATCATCGCCCGCGAGACCATCCGTGCGATCCGCAAGGATGTGCTCGCCAAGTGCTACGGCGGTGACATCACCCGCAAGCGCAAGCTTCTCGAGAAGCAGAAGGAGGGCAAGAAGCGCATGAAGATGGTCGGCCGCGTCGAGGTCCCTCAGGAGGCGTTCATCGCCGCGCTCTCGGGCGACGTCGAAGGCAAGGACAAGAAGTAGCGACGTCTGATCGCGCCCGGGGATGTGACGTCCCGCGGCGCGTGGGGGGTGTTCGCTCAGGTAACGCGAAGTAGGGTGGAAGTCATGCGGCGCGGGACTTTCCGAGACGACACGGTGGACTATGCGGCCGTGGGTGCGACCCATGCGCCCGACCTGATGCAGTACCCACCGGAGCGCAGCATCCCGGCGGAGGAATCCTGGCGCATCGGCAGTGGGGTCGAACGGTTCCAGACGGCTGGCGAAGCGCTTCTGTCGTGGACGGCGCAGCGTGCGGCCGGCCTCTCGGTCGAGGACGTGCGACCCGCGCCGGGACCTGCCTACGCCGGAGTGAGCTTCGACGCGGAAGGCAACCCGATCGCTCCGAGCAAGCGAGACGTCGAGCCGCGGTACGACGCCGAGGGGATGCCGTTCGTCGGGGCGGGGATGACCCTGCACCTTCGCGGACGCGTCGCCGGCATGCGCGCCGATTCCGAGCTGCGCGTGATCTCCGTCACCGAGGAGACCCGACGTGTCGGGTTCGTCCTGGGCACGGTCGGCGGATCGGTCGTCAGCGGCGAGGAGTCGTTCGACGTGGACTGGCGTGAAGACAACGACGAGGTGTGGTTCACCGTCCGGGCCTTCGATGCGCCCAACGGTCTTCTCTACCGCACGATTCCCGCGCTCGTGAAGCGTCGTCGTCGTGAGCTCTTCGCACGCTACCTCCGGGCGATCTCTCCGCTCTACGCGACCCCGCTCTGATGGCGGGACCGCTTCCCCTCGGAGATCCCGCGCCAGCGGACGGGCGCCTGCCGTCCGACCTCGCGATCGACACGGCCGTTCCGTTCTCGGCATACCTGCACATTCCGTTCTGCACGGTGCGCTGCGGGTACTGCGACTTCAACACGTACACATCCACCGAGCTGCGCGGGGCGAAGCAGGAGGACTACGCGTCCACGTTGATCTCCGAGATCGCCCTCGCCCGTCGCGTGCTGGACGACGCCGGGGCACGGCGGCCGATGGACACGGTCTTCTTCGGTGGAGGTACGCCCACCCTTCTTCCCGCGGGTGACCTCGCACGCATGCTCGACGCGGCGACCGACGCGTTCGGCCTGGCCGAGGGTGCGGAGGTCACGGTGGAGGCGAACCCCGACACCGTGACACCTGAGGTGGCCCGCATTCTCGCGGATGCCGGGGTGACGAGGATGTCGGTGGGGATGCAGTCCGCCGTTCCCCACGTGCTCGCCGCGCTCGATCGCACCCATCGCCCCGAGAACGTGCGCACCGCTGTCGCCGCCGCGAAGGATGCAGGTCTCGCCGTGAGCGTCGATCTGATCTACGGCGCACCGGGGGAGTCGCTCTCCGACTGGGAGGCCTCTCTCGATGCTGCCCTCGCGCTCGAACCCGATCACATCTCCGCGTACGCGCTCATCATCGAGGACGGTACGAAGCTGGCCCGCCAGATCCGTCGCGGCGAGGTGCCGACGCCGGACGACGACCTGCAGGCCGACATGTACGAGCTCGCCGATGCGCGCCTGGCCGACGGTGGCTTCGACTGGTACGAGGTGAGCAACTGGGCGCGCACGCCTGATCGCCGGTCGCGGCACAACCTCGCGTACTGGCGGGGGAGCGACTGGTGGGGCTTCGGTCCTGGTGCGCACAGCCACGTCGCCGGCCTGCGGTGGTGGAACGTGAAGCACCCGGCCGCGTACGCGCAGCGTCTCTCGGCATCCGAGTCTCCGGCAGCCGGCACCGAGCGCCCGGACGAGGAGTCGCGCACGCTCGAGCGCATCCTGCTGCTCAGTCGTATCCGTGAGGGCATCGCCGTCGACGACGTGCCGAGTGCGAACCGGAGCAGGGTCGCCGGGCTCATGGCCGACGGGCTCGTCGACCCCGTTGCAGCGCTGCAGGGGCGCATCCAGCTGACACTGCGGGGCCGTCTTCTCGCGGATGCCGTGGTCCGCCAGCTGACCGACTGATTCCTTCTCGGAATCATTCGGGAAGCAGATCCATGCCCGCTGTCCGCCGCTGCGTCACCGTCGCGCTGTCCGCATCGAAGACACGCGTCCGGCGGTCCGGCCCATAGGCGGGCCACCCGGGGTCTCCGGCGGTCGCGAACCCGACCCAGGCGGCGTTCATCTCGGCGGCGAGCCGGCGCGGAGCATCGGGACCCGCCAGTCGCTCGGCCTCGGCATCATCGAGCCGGTCGAACACGAACTCGAGCTCGAGTGCGTGGGCCGCCCGCAGGTCTCGCACCGGACTCGGCCAGGCGAACTCGTAGACGTAGGTCGTGTCCGGGCGGGCCGCCGCCACGCGGCTGAGGGGCGCACGCAGCATCATGTCCGTGACGAGCTGCCCGAAGATCTCCCCGGTGCTCGCGTCGGGGAATGCGGATCGGTACGCGGTCACCGCGCGCCGGGGGATGCGTGACAGCAGCCGTGCGGCCTGCAGCTTCATCCCGCCGATGGCGGCCAGCGCCTCCGGCGGGAACCAGAGCCGATACTCGTCGGTGTTGCTGCCGATGACGAGCGGGGTGTCGATCTCCCCGAGCACCTCATGCGGCGAGCGGGGAAGGCTCTCGGCGTCGATCGCGAACTGGAACCCCGGTGCCCCGCCGAGGGGTGACGATCCCGCCGATTGCGCCGTGCGTGCGTCCAGCAGCTGGTCGGGTGTCAGCGCGGCGAAGGCCTCACGGTCGGCCCGCACACCGAGTCGCTTCGCGATCTGCGCGGTCACTCTTCCTGCCTTCCGCGCGGTCTGGGCGCGAAGTGGGCCGGACTCGATGATCGCGCGGCCGATCAATTCACGGGAGGTGTCCCGCGCGAGGAGACCGGCCACGATCGCGCCACCGGCCGACTCGCCCATGGCGGTGATCTGCGCCGGGTCGCCGCCGAACGCCTGGACCTCTCGGTGC
This sequence comes from Microbacterium sp. TPU 3598, assembly GCF_002356155.1. Classification (NCBI taxonomy): domain Bacteria; kingdom Bacillati; phylum Actinomycetota; class Actinomycetes; order Micrococcales; family Microbacteriaceae; genus Microbacterium; species Microbacterium sp. TPU 3598. Next base: position 1,601,707 of record NZ_AP017975.1, read on the forward strand.
ACCCACTCCAAAGCGGCGGCGGCATCGCGCAGGCCGAGATTCCGCGGGGCGCCGTCCAGCACCGAGAAGCCCTCCGAACCGAGTCGGTAGTTGATCGAGACGAAGACGAGGCCTGCCGCGGCGAACACGGTGCCGTCGTACAGCGGTAGCGCGGCGGTCCCTCGCTCGAGCGCGCCGCCGTGGATCCAGAGCAGGACGGGCGCGCCAGAGGCATCAGCGGGAGCCCACACGTTCGCGGTGAGGATGTCGTCGCCGTCGATGCGCACAGATCCCAGCAGCTCGCCGATCGCTCCGGCGTAGGGGACCTGGGGTGGTGTCGGCCCGAACTGCGTCGCCTCTCGCACGCCCTCCCAGGCCGGGACGGGTTGCGGTGCGCGGAAGCGGTTCTCCCCGAACGGAGCCTGGGCATAGGGAATGCCGAGGTAGCGGACCACCCCGGCCTCCTCGGTGCCGCGGACGAGGCCGTTCGACAGGGTGGCCTGGGGCGAGGTGGTCATGAGCGTCATCCTAGGGTCGTGCGCCCGCGGTACGGAGAATCCCGAGCTGCACGGGGTAGGATTGGCACTCTGAACGTCCGAGTGCCAGCGGAAGGGAAGGGCGATGGTCACAGAGCGAGGACTCCAGGTTCTCCGAGCGATCGTGCAGGACTACGTCGAGACCCACGAACCCGTCGGCAGCCGCTCCATCGTCGACCGGCACTCGTTCGGCGTCTCGGCGGCGACGATCCGCAACGACATGGCGCTGCTCGAGGACGAAGAGCTCATCACGGCTCCGCACACCTCGTCCGGCCGTGTGCCCACCGACAAGGGCTATCGCGTCTTCGTGAACCACCTCGCCCAGCTGCGACCGCTCTCGTCGGCTCAGCGCTCGGCGATCGAGTCCTTCCTCGGCGAGCCGGCCGACCTCGACGACCTGATGGCGCGAACGGTGCGGGTGCTGACACAGCTGACCGGCCAGGTCGCGCTCGCCCAGTACCCCTCGTTCGCCCGCGCGCATGTCACGCACGTCGAGCTGGTCGCGCTCGCGCCGAACCGGCTTCTGATCGTGCTCGTGACCGATGCCGGCGGGGTCTCGCAGCGTATGGCCGTCCTCCCGGAGCCGATCGACGACGCTGACATGGCTGTGCTGCGCGCACGGCTGTCCGCGTCGATCACCGGTCAGGGCATCGGGGAGGCATCCGATCGGCTGCAGGCGTTGCTGGTCGCCGAGGAGAAGCCCCAGGATGCCGTGCTGCGCACGCTTGCTGCGGTGATCGTCGACGAACTCGGCGGCTTCCGCCAGGAGCGACTGGTGATGGCGGGAGCGGCGACCCTCGCGCGCCGGGAGCAGGACTTCCGCGGCAGCATCCACCCCCTCCTCGAAGCCATCGAGGAACAGGTGACGCTCCTGCGTCTGATGAGCGAGATGGTGACCGACGAGCACGGACTCGCCGCGAGCATCGGCACGGAGAACGCCCCGTTCGGCCTGGGCGAGGCGTCGATCGTCGCCAGCAACTACGCCGCCCCGAGCGGCACGGCGCGCGTCGGAGTGATGGGACCGACGCGCATGGACTACCCGAGCAACCTCGCCGCAGCGCGGGCCGTGGCCCGCTACCTGTCGCGGATGCTCGATGAAGACGAGGCCGGCCGCTGACGCGGTCGCCACCGAGACACACGCAAGAAAGGCGATTGTGGCGGACCACTATGAGGTTCTCGGGGTGTCCCGAGACGCTTCCACCGATGAGATCAAGAAGGCGTACCGGCGCCTCGCCCGGCAGCTGCACCCGGATGTGAACCCGGGAGAGGACGCGGCGGAGAAGTTCAAGCTCGTCACGCATGCGTACGACGTGCTCAGCGACGACGACTCCCGCCGGCGCTATGACATGGGCGGCGGAGACGGTGCGGCAGGGAACTTCGGCGGCTTCGGCGGTTTCGGCGACATCTTCGAGACGTTCTTCGGGGCCTCGCAGGGCGGCGGACGTGGCGCGCGTCCGCGTTCGCGTCGCGAGCGTGGCCAGGACGCCCTCGTCCGCGTGACCCTCGACCTCGGCGATGTGGTGTTCGGTGCGCACCGCGACATCGACGTCGACACCGCGGTGCTGTGCGAGACGTGTCAGGGATCCTGCTGCCAGGAGGGCACCTCTCCGGTCACCTGCGACATCTGCGGTGGCTCCGGTCACGTGCAGCGTCAGGTGCGCAGCCTGCTCGGCAACGTCGTGACCTCTCAGCCCTGCGGCACGTGCGAGGGCTACGGCACGACGATCCCTTACCCCTGCGGCACGTGCGGTGGCCAGGGCCGCGTGCGTTCGCGCCGTACCGTGTCGCTCGACATCCCGGCCGGCGTCGAGACGGGGCTCCGTCTGCAGCTTCCCGGTTCCGGCGAGGTCGGCAAGGCGGGCGGACCGAACGGAGACCTGTACGTCGAGGTGACGGTCAACCCGCACGCGGCGTTCAGCCGTGAGGGCGACGACCTGCTCGCCACGCTCGAGGTGTCGATGACGGATGCGATCCTCGGCACGGAGACGAAGATCCAGGGACTGGACGGTGAGGTGGACCTCGAGATCCGTGCCGGTGTGCAGTCCGGCGACGTGCTCACGATCAAGGGTCGCGGCATCACGCCGCTCCGAGGGACGCAGCGCGGCGATCTGCGGGTCGGCGTGCAGGTGCTGACCCCGACCAGGTTGGACTCCGCGCAGCGGGCCCTGATCGAGGACTTCGCCAAGAAGACGAAGTCGCCGGAGCCCCAGCTCGCGCAGTTCCAACAGGGACTGTTCTCGAAGCTCCGCGACCGCTTCCGCAGCCACTGACCATGGCCCTGCATTTCCTCGTCGACTCGTCGACCGATGCCGGAGTCGGCGACATCGTGTCGTTGACCGGAGCCGAAGCCAAGCACGCGGCCGTCGTACGACGGCTTCGCGTCGGCGAGGCCGTCACGGTCGGCGACGGTGCCGGAGTGTGGTTGGCCGGTGTCGCCGAGGAGGTGTCGCCCGCTCGCGTCGACGTGCGCATCGCAGAGCGCGTCGAGCGTCCCGCGCCCCGTCCGCGGATCGTCCTGGTGCAGGCGCTCGCGAAGGGCGATCGCGATGAGCTCGCCGTACAGGCCGCGTGCGAGCTCGGCGTCGACGAGATCGTGCCCTGGCAGGCGAGTCGCAGCGTGTCGCGCTGGGAAGGTCCGAAGGCGGTGAAGGGGAGGGAGCGCTGGGCGAGCATCGTGCGCGAGGCCGCGAAGCAGGCGCACCGCGCGTGGGTCCCGGAGGTGGCCGCGCCGGTCTCGACGAAGCAGCTCGCCGAGCGCGTCAGCTCGCAGCGTGTTCTGCTCCTCGACCCGACGGCCCCCGAGCGGTTGTCCGAGATCGTGACGGACGGCCGAGACCTGGTGCTCGTCGTTGGGCCGGAAGGCGGGATCTCCGAAGAGGAGCTCCACCGCCTGACGGAGGCGGGGGCCGAGCGCGTGCTCCTGGGCGACACCGTGCTGCGCACCTCGACGGCAGGGCCTGCCGCGATCGCCGTGCTGTCGGTCGCACTCGGCCGATGGTGAACGCGACTCGCCCGCCTGCCCACGCGCACCGGGCTGCGAGCGCGCTGTGGTCAGTAGACTTGACGGCATGACGGAACCCTCGATCTTCACGCGCATTCTGAACGGGGAGATCCCTGCCGAGATCATCGGCGAGACCGACCGCCTCTTCGCTCTGCGCGACATCGCGCCGCAGGCACCCGTGCATCTGCTCGTGGTGCCGAAGACCGAGGAGTACCGCGACGTGACCGAGCTCGCTGCCGGGGATGCCACTCTGCTGGCCGACATGATCGCCTTCGCGGGGGAGCTCGCCGCGGAGCACACCGAAGACGGCGACTTCCGCCTCGTCTTCAACACCGGCGCGAACGCCGGGCAGACCGTGTTCCACGTCCACGCGCATGTGCTGGGCGGCGGATTGACCGAGAAGAGCGTCGGTGCCTGAGAACCACGAACCCCAGGAGCGCAGCCGGGGAGGTCAGCCTCCCGAGGCCGTCGAGAAGATCTACGCCGACGGCGTCGCGATGGTGCAGCTGCTCGGGCCCCAGGACCGGCTTCTGCGGATGCTCGAGAAGGAGCACCCCGGTGTCCAGGTGCTCGTGCGCGGCAACGAGATCACTCTCGGCGGCAGCACCGATGCGGTCGCGAAGGCGAAAGCGCTGGTCGACGAGCTCCTCGCCATGACGAGGGCGGGGCACGACCTGGCCCCGAGCGATGTGTCGAGCTCCGCGCGCATGCTGCGTCAGGAGGGCGGACCGCGTCCGAGCGAGGTGCTGGGCGAGGCGATCCTGACCACCCGCGGCAAGGTGATCCGTCCGAAGACCCTCGGTCAGAAGGAGTACGTCGACGCGATCGAGGAGAACACGATCGTGTTCGGCATCGGTCCCGCCGGCACGGGCAAGACCTATCTCGCGATGGCGAAGGCGGTGCAGGCCCTGCAGCGCAAGGAAGTGACCCGCATCATCCTCACCCGTCCCGCCGTCGAGGCGGGGGAGCGGCTCGGGTTCCTCCCCGGCACCCTCACGGACAAGATCGATCCGTACCTGCGCCCGCTGTACGACGCGCTGAACGAGATGATGGACCCCGAGATCGTGCCGCGACTGATGGCGACGGGCACGATCGAAGTCGCCCCGCTCGCCTACATGCGCGGCCGCACCCTCAACGACTCCTTCGTGGTGCTCGATGAGGCGCAGAACACGACTCCCGAGCAGATGAAGATGTTCCTCACGCGCCTCGGCTTCGGCACGCGGATGGTCGTCACCGGCGACATCACGCAGGTCGATCTTCCGCAGGGTGCATCCGGTCTCCGTCTGGTCACCCGTGTGCTCGACGGAATCGACGACATCCATTTCTCCCGCCTCACCAGCGATGACGTGGTGCGCCACTCGCTCGTCGGCCGCATCGTCGACGCGTACAGCGAGTACGACGAGAAGCGCACCGCGCAGCGGTTCGAGCGCGAACAGGCGGCCGAGTTCGCCAATCGTGCCGAGCGCCGAGGAGCGCAACGACCAGGACCGCGTGATCGCGCCCCGAAACGAGGACTCTCATGATCGAGATCAACAACGAGTCGGCCATCGACGTCGATGAGACCGTGCTGCAGCGACTGACCGACTTCAACCTCGCACAGCTCCACGTGAGCCCGGACGCCGAGGTGGCGATCGTTCTCGTCGACGAGGGCGCCATGGAGGCTCTTCACGTGCAGTGGATGGATGAGCCCGGTCCCACGGACGTGCTGAGCTTCCCGATGGACGAGCTGCGCCCCGGTACCGAGGATCGCCCGACCGCTCCCGGTCTGCTCGGCGACATCGTCCTCTGCCCGCAGGTCGCGGAAGCGCAGGCGCAGGCCGCAGGACACACTCTGATGGACGAGCTGATCCTGCTGACCACGCACGGGTTGCTTCACCTTCTCGGATTCGATCATGCCGAACCTGACGAGGAGCGTGAGATGTTCGGGCTGCAGAAGGAACTGATCCAGGGCTTCGCCGCAGCTGAACGCCGGCGATGACCGCGGCTCTCCTGCTGATCGCCGCCGTGCTGCTGGTGGCCTTCGGCGGTCTCATGTCCGCGATCGATGCGGCATACGGTGTCACGTCACGGGCGGGTCTGGCCGACATGGCGACGGAAGGGCGCAGGGCCAAGGCGCTGGGTCGCATCGCCGCGGACCTCGATGCGCACGTGAACGCCGTGGCGTTCATCCGCGTGCTGGCAGAGGTCACAGCCGCCGTGCTCGTGACGGTGGCGTTCACCATCCTGATCGAGAACAACTGGTGGGCGATGCTCGCCGCCGCCCTGTTGATGACCGCGATCACCTTCGTTCTCGTGGGGGCGAGCCCGCGCTCGTTCGGGCGCCAGCACGCTGAGGGCATGATCCGCGGCACGGCCTCGGTCGTGCGTGGACTCCGTATCTTCCTGGGCCCCCTCGCCCAGGGACTCGTCGTGCTCGGCAACCGCGTCACGCCGGGTACCGGCCGCAGCTCCTTCACCAGTGAGGACCAGCTGCTCAGCATGGTCGACGAGGCGGCGTCGAACGACCTCATCGAGGAGGACGACCGCGATCTCATCCACTCGGTGTTCGACTTCACCGATCAGTTCGTCCGCGCCGTGATGGTGCCCCGCACCGAGATGGTGACCGTCGATGCCACGGCGACGACGGATGAGGCCATGTCGCTGTTCCTGAACCGGGGTGTGTCGCGCATGCCCGTCGTCGATGACGATGCGGACGACGTCGTCGGCGTGCTCTATCTCAAGGACCTCGTGCAGTTCGCCTATCGTGACGACAGCGCGTGGCGCGCGGCCTCGATCCGGCCGATCGCGCGCCCGGCGACCTTCGTCCCCGAGTCGATGCGCGCCGAGACCCTTCTCCAGCAGATGAAGCGCGACGCCGTGCATGTGTGTCTGGTGATCGACGAGCACGGCGGGATCTCGGGCTTGGTGACGCTGGAGGACTTGATCGAGGAACTCGTCGGCGAGATCTCCGACGAGTACGATCAGGTGTCGGCGGAGTTCGTCGATCTCGGTCACGGACGATACCGCGTGAGCTCCCGTCTCTCGCTCGAGGACGTCGGCGATCTCTTCGGTCTCGAGCTCGAGGACGAGGATGTCGACTCGATCGGTGGGCTGCTCGGCAAAGCGCTGGGACAGGTTCCGCAGCCCGGTGCAACGGCCACCGTGGAAGGTTTGGTTCTCACGGGTGGCGCATCGCGCGGCCGTGGCAGAGGTATCGCGACGGTGTTCGTGGAACGTGCGGCGGGGGAACCCGACGCTTCGCAGGATGAAGGAGATCGAGACGATGACTGACGACACTCGAAGCGGGTTCGTGACATTCGTCGGCCGCCCCAACGTCGGGAAGTCGACGCTGACGAACGCCCTCGTCGGCGAGAAGATCGCCATCACCAGCGAGAAGCCGCAGACCACGCGTCGGGCGATCCGCGGCATCGTGAACCGTCCCGAGGGTCAGCTCGTCATCGTGGACACCCCTGGAATCCACAAGCCGCGCACGCTGCTCGGCGAGCGGCTGAACGATCTCGTCGAGCAGGTGCTGGGCGACGTCGACGTCATCGGCTTCTGCGTGCCCGCGAACGAGAAGGTCGGTCCGGGGGATCGACGGATCGCCGCCTCGCTCGATGGCTACCCGCGTGCGAAGAAGATCGCGATCGTGACGAAGATGGACGCTGCCGCTCGTGATGAGGTCACCGAGCGGCTCCTGGAGGTCGATTCGCTGCGTGAGGACTGGGCCGCTGTCATCCCGCTGTCCGCCCTGACGCGCGAGCAGCTCGACGTGCTCTCGGACGAGATCCTGACGCTGATGCCCAAGGGGCCGGCACTCTATCCGGAGGGCATCACGACGGACGAGTCGCAGGAGGATCGGATCGCCGAGATGATCCGAGAGGCCGCCCTGGAGGGGGTGCGTGACGAGCTCCCGCACTCGATCGCCGTCGTCATCGACGACATCGCGCCCCGTGAGGGCACGGACCTCACCGACGTGCACGCCTCGATCGTGGTCGAGCGCGACAGTCAGAAGGCGATCATCATCGGGCATAAGGGCAAGCGACTCAGCGAGGTGGGGGCGCGAGCGCGCGTCGGCATCGAGGAGCTGCTCGGCACGCGCGTCTTCCTGGGGCTGCATGTGAAGGTCGCGAAGGAATGGCAGCGCGATCCGAAGCAGCTCGGCAGGCTCGGATTCTGAGATGACATCCGGTATCACGTCGATGGCGGCGGGCAGGCCGCCGACCCCGGCGACATGAGTGGTCGCAGCGAAGACCCGAATCCGCTGCGCAACGAGGTCTTCACCCGAGTGTTCGATGAGCACTGGGCAGCAGTGCGGCATCACATCGAGGGCGTCGTCGGCGCGGAGGACGAGGTCACCGAGATCGTCTCCGAGGTGTTCCTGCTCGCCTGGACCAAGCTCAGACCTGCACGACCGCCGAGCCGTGTCTGGCTGTTGCGGGCGACGGATCGGCGGCTGCGGGCTCGTTCCGGCCGGGCGTCCACGCCCTACGGTGCGCTCGACGCTGTGCATCTGGGGCTCTCCGGCGAAGACGGCGGACCGGATCAGCACAGTCGCGTCGCGGTCCTGCGGGCTTTGGCTGTCCTCACTCCAGGTCAGAGGCGTATCATCATGCTCACGTACTGGGACGGACTCACGGTGGGGGAGATCGCGGAGTTGTTGCGCGCTTCCGAGTTGCGAGTGCGGAAGACGCTGGGACGCGCGCAGGATCGCCTGTGTGCGGAGCTGGGCCTGGAGGGGCGGACGACGGGTGATGACTGACAACGCCGTGCTCGAACGGATGCTGAGCGATGCCGATCCCGCACCGACTCCGCGAGACGCTGCGCCCGACGCGCGGGCCCTCGCGACTCGCGACCGCATCCTCCGCACGAGCACCGCACCGAGGCGTCGCCGTCGGCGTGCACTCGGCTGGGCCTCCGGCCTGACCGCGGTCGCAGCCTCGACGGCTCTGGCCTTCGCCGTGCTCTCCCCGCAGGGGGCGGCGGTGGCCGGGATGCCGTCACCGCTCGAGTTCGACGGCTCGGTCACTGTCGCTCAGGTCGTCGACGGGGCCGAAGCGAGCCTCGCCGAGAGCCCCGGTCCCGGTGAGCCGGTGCGATCGGTCAGGACCGCCTCCTGGGGGTTCAACGTCGAGGTCGATTCGAAGACCACGACCGTCGTTCCCCAGCTTTCGACGCTCACGTGGGAACCGGACGGTTCCGGACGTGCGACCACCATCGACGGTGTTCCGTACGACCCCTCGGACGCGGCGGCGAGCAATGCTGCAGAGGTCACCAGCAGCGGAAGAGTGGTCAACGATCTGGTGATGGCACCGGGGGACTTCACCACTCCCTGGACCGCTGTGCCCGGCGAGACGCACGACGACATGGTGGCGATGCTCCGTGCGTTCGGCATGCCGGACGACCCGACGGCATTCGACGTGGAGACCGCATTCACCTCCGTCCTCGGCCAATGGACGTTGACGAATGCGCAGCACCGCGAGCTGCTGCTCCTCCTCGAGGAGGCCGGCGGCGGTCAGGCGCTCGGAACGACGACGGATCGGCTGGGGCGACCCGTCGACGGCATCCGTGTGCAGTCGCCCGATGGGGCGGTGAGCGACGTGGTGCTGGTGTCCCGCGACACGGGAAGGATCGTCGGAGTGGAGCGCACCGTGCTGATCGCCGACGAGCTCTTCGCTGCGGGCTCGATCATCTCGTATCAGATGTGGGACGTGGAGGAGGATGTGTTCCGATGAAGCGCTCGACTGCTCTCGCGGCGATCGTCCTCGGGCTGCTCGTCGCCTTCGGAGCGACTCCGGCGATGGCCGCAGACCCGGGCGATCGTGAGGTCGATCCTGCCGTCACCGCGATGCTCGAAGAGGTGCCGGGCGGCATCGTCATCGATGCGACGCGAGCGGTGTGGCCCGACCTCGGCATGGAGCTGCAGATCCGCGGCGCGTCCAGCATCTCCGCGCGCACAGTCGGCGGCTGCGCGACCGGCAAGACCTGCGCATTCAATCTCGCGTCACTCGGCGGGAGCATTCTGAGCTTCAGTTCGTGCACCGTCAACGCCGTGCCAGCGAGCTTCGTGACCAGGTCAGCCGCGAATGCACGGACCTCCGGCTACATGCAGGCGCGAAACGGATCATCGGTGCTCGCCACCATCTACGCGGGCAACTGGTCCAACGTATCGGGCACCGTCACGAACCTGCGTTGCGTCCTCTGAGAAGCATCGCGCACCGTGGCCTCGACTGATCCGTTCCGCGCGTGGCAGTGGACCGCGCCGGTGTGGGGCCCGCCCGAGACCTGGGCGTTCGTCGAGCATGAGCTGCGCACTCCCGAACCCGGCGAGGTCACGATCCGTGTCCGCGCCGCGGGGGTGAACCCCGCAGACGCGAAGCATGTCGCGGCTCCCCGCACGGGCATCGAGCTGCCCGTCCCGATCGGGTATGAGGTCTCGGGGGAGATCTCGGCCATCGGCGCGGACACCAGGACAGGCTCGGGGGCCGTCGACATCGGCGACGAGGTCATCGCCTTCCGCGTGCGCGGGGGCTACGCGACCGAGATCACCGTGCCCGCCGAGAAGGTGTTCGCCAAGCCGTCGACGCTCACGCACCCCGAGGCCGCGAATCTGCTGCTCGTCGGCACCACGGCCGCAGAGATGCTCGCCGTCACCGCTGCGGCACCAGGGGAGACGATCCTTCTCCACGGCGCGTCCGGCGCCGTCGGCGTGAGCGTGCTGCAGCAGGCGCGGCTCCGCGGCATCCGCGTCATCGGAACGGCGAGCCCAGCCCGCTTCGGCGAAGTCCGAAGGTTCGGGGGCGTCCCTGTGGAGTACGGCCCCGGGCTCTCCGGCCGAGTCCGCGACCTTGCGGATGTTCCGATCGCTGCGGCCTTGGACACGGCGGGAACGCGGGAAGCCGTGGACGCGTCCCTCGAACTCGTCACCGACCGTCGACGGATCGTCACGATAGCCGCCGCGGGTCGCGCGGAGGGTGACGGCATCCGCTTCATCGCCGGGTCGATGCCTCAGAGCGCCCGCTTCCGCGACGAGGTGCGGGGAGAGTTGGTCGCGCTGGCGCAGAACGGCGATCTCGTGGTCCCTCTGGCCCGCACCTTCCCCCTGGCCGACGCACCGGCGGCGCATCGGCTTCTCGCCACCGGCCATCCCGGCGGCAAGATCGCTCTGATCCCCTAGTGCAGGGGCGTTGTCTGTCCGATGTGTGTCCGCTGCTTCAGCGTCCTCCGGCTCAGGCCCGCAGGTAGAAGATGATCCCGGCCGCAGAAATCAATGCGGAGACGACGAAGATCCAGATAGCGAACGTCAACACGATCATGCGGGCACTCCTCTCCGCTTGATCGCCCTCATAGATCTCAGCACCATTCACCTTCAACCGTTCGGCGGCAAGGGCGGTGAGGCGGCGTCGTGAGGCGAGGACGCCGAGCCCGAAGGCTCCCAGAACACCCGAGGACACGAGCGGCAGGATGAGCTCCCACTGCTCAGCAGGAGCGGGGCGGGGACCAGGCGCGTCATCGACGCCGTACACCACGAGGGCTGCTCCGACGATCACGAAAACGATGCCGATCAGTCGTGTCATCCATGGTCGTTGCGTGGCATTCGCCACGGATCCGCGATGTGATCCGATCACGTAGTTCCCCGCGACGATGAGCTCGGTGGTCTGCCGGGACAGGATCGACGCGAGGATGCCGATGAGGATGGCGAACCCGCCGATGAGCAACTCGATTCTCATCGCATCGCGACCGGAGGTCTATGCATGTGGAAATGATCGCACACGACGGCGGGCGCTCAGTCGATCTCCCGGAGCGCGGACGTCACGATCACGACACCGTCTCCGTACTCCGCGTCCGCGGCATCCTGGATCGTCCCGTCATCCCAGACGACATCGAGCCACACGTAACCGCGATCGGTGCGGAGCGTGACCGCCTCATCCCCGAGGCGGGCCGAGATGTCGTCCTGGATGCGGCTGAGTTCTCCGGGCGGCGTCGTGCCGTCGACACCGTCCGTCGGATCCTCCGGGGCGATCGGGTCGAAGAGTGCGAGCATGATCGGCGGATCGGTGTTCGTGAGTCGCTCGCCGTCGTAGGTGGCATACACGGCGTATGCACCCCACGTCGTCTCCCCGCTGGACTCGCGACCCTCCACGTCGTCCCAGGACCAGCCGTCGACGGGGACGCCGTCGCATTGCGGAGGAGACGACTCCATGATCGCTCCCATGCACAGCTGCACGTCGCCACCCACGTCCAGCACCGTACCCACCCCGATCACGCGCCCTTCGGGGAGATCGGGCCGGGCGTCCTCGATGCGCTGCTCGGATGACGCCGTCGTGCTCGTCGGAGCCGGCGAGGTGCCGGGGCCCGTCGTGCATGCGCTCAGGAACAGGAGGGCGACGCCTGAGGCGGCGGCGATGGACAGGCGACGCTGCGATGTGCTCATACCGACGAGTGTCGGTGGGATCCGGATCGTCTCAGACACGTCGGTACCGCGATCGCATCCCTGCTAGCATGACCTCATGCCTTTCGGCGGTCTGCTTCTTCTTAGCTGCCGCGACGAGTCCTAAAGCTAGGGCCTTCCTCGTCGCGGCGCTTGTGTTGGCCCGTTCATCTTGACGAAGAGAAGAAGCCCCATCATGCAGAACACTCAGCGCCCGTCCGCTATGCCGATCCACAAGTACCGGCCGTTCCACGAGCAGATCAACGTCCACCTGCCTGACCGCACCTGGCCCGACGCCCGCATCACCAAGGCGCCCCGTTGGTGCGCGGTCGACCTCCGTGACGGCAACCAGGCCCTGATCGACCCGATGTCGCCCGAGCGCAAGCGCGTGATGTTCGAGCTGCTCGTCAGCATGGGGTACAAGGAGATCGAGGTCGGCTTCCCCTCGGCGAGCCAGACCGACTTCGACTTCGTCCGTCAGCTCATCGAAGAGGACCTGATCCCGGACGACGTCACCATCCAGGTGCTGACGCAGGCGCGTGAGCACCTCATCGCGCGCACCTATGAGTCGATCGCCGGCGCCAAGCAGGCCATCGTTCACCTGTACAACTCGACGAGCGTGCTGCAGCGCGAGGTCGTCTTCCGCACCGACAAACAGGGCATCATCGACATCGCGCTCGAGGGGGCGCGCCTGTGCCGGCAGTTCGAGAAGACCATCCCCGACACGAAGGTCTACTACGAGTACTCGCCCGAGAGCTACACCGGCACGGAGCTCGAGTTCGCCGTCGACATCTGCAACCAGGTGATCGAGGTCTTCGAGCCCACTCCCGACCGCAAGGTGATCATCAACCTGCCCGCCACGGTCGAGATGGCCTCGCCCAATGTCTACGCCGATTCGATCGAGTGGATGAGCCGTCACCTCGCGCACCGCGAGAACGTGATCCTGTCGCTGCACCCGCACAACGACCGCGGTACCGCGATCGCAGCGGCTGAGCTCGGCTACATGGCCGGCGCCGATCGCATCGAGGGATGCCTGTTCGGCAACGGCGAGCGCACGGGCAACGTCGATATCGTCGCGCTGGGCATCAACCTCTTCACGCAGGGTATCGACCCGCAGATCGACTTCAGCGACATCGACCAGGTCAAGCGCACGGTCGAGTACTGCAACCAGCTGCCGGTGCCGGAGCGCAGCCCGTGGGCGGGCGACCTCGTCTTCACCGCTTTCAGCGGATCGCATCAGGACGCGATCAAGAAGGGCTTCGAAGCCATGGCCGTGCGTGCCGAGGCCGAGGGTGTGACGGTCGACGACATCGAGTGGGCCGTACCGTACCTGCCCGTCGACCCGAAGGACCTCGGTCGCTCCTACGAGGCCGTCATCCGCGTGAATTCGCAGTCCGGCAAGGGCGGTGTCGCCTACCTGCTGAAGGCCGACCACGCGATCGATCTGCCCCGCAAGCTCCAGATCGAGTTCTCGGGCGTCGTGCAGGCGAAGACGGATGCCGAGGGTGGAGAGGTCACGAGCGAGCAGATCTGGTCGATCTTCAACGACGAGTACCTTCCGGCGGTCGACACGGCGGCGAAGTGGGGACGCTTCGAGCTCCTCGCCACGCAGACCCGCAGTGACATGTCCGGCGACGTCGCCCTCGACGTGGTCCTGCGCGACGACGATCAGCAGGTGTCCGTCACCGGCAACGGCAACGGGCCTGTCGCCGCTTTCGTCGAGGTGCTGCGTGGGCAGGGCTTCGACATCACGGTGTACGACTACGTCGAGCATGCGCTCAGCGCCGGTGGCGACGCGCAGGCGGCAGCCTACGTCGAGCTGCAGGTCGGCGATCAGCGTCTGTGGGGCGTCGGCATCGACGGCGACATCTCGACCGCGTCCCTCAAGGCGATCGTGTCGGGTGTGAACCGTTCGATCCGCACGCGTCAGCAGGAGCTCGCGGCGGTCTGATCGACGCGTCTCGACGACGGCGGCCGGAATCCCCCGAGGACCCCGGCCGCCGTCGTCTGTGTGTGCACCTCTGGTCAGGGGGCTATGCGACCCATTGCACCAGCTGCCAGACGAGACCGTTCGGATCGGCGAACTGGCAGTAGCGCTCACCCCACGGCTCGGTCTCCGGGGGAGTGATGACCCGCGCTCCGGCGTCGGAGATGCGCGCGAACTCCCGGTCGATGTCGTCGACGACGAACACGACCAGGGTGCCTTCCCCTGCGGAGCCGGAGATCTCCTGCGGGCGGAACGTGCTCAGTCCGGTCTCGAGGAAGATGATGTTCGGTGGCGAGTCCGGGTGCTGCAGGGAGACGAATCCCTCGGCGGACATCGCCTCCTCGAAGCCGAAGTGGGTCTTGGCGAAGGACGCCGAGGCGGCGACGTCGGGAACGTTGAGCGAGATGGCGGTCTGAGTGATGTTCACAGTTCTCCTGTCATAAACTACGTACAACGTATAGAGTTAAGTCGTCGACGCGGGAGGGTATTCCGAAATGGCCAAGAATCTCGTGGACCTGCTCTGGCGCAAGGACGCGTCCGAGCGAGCGGACGGGCATCGCGGGCCGCGTTCTCGCGTATCCGTCGACGCCGTGGTCTCCGGGGCGATCGAACTCGCGGACGCCGGTGGGGCCGAGGCGATGACGATCCGTGCGCTGGCGCAGTCGCTCGACCTCACGGCGATGTCCGTCTACACGCACGTCAACAGTCGGGCGGACCTGCTCGTCCTGATGGTCGACGAGGCGCACGCGAGGATGGCGACGTCGCCGGCGGACGGAGCGGGGTGGCGAGCCCGCGTGCGTCGCGTGGCCGATGAGAATCTCGCCCTGTTCCGCGCCCATGCGTGGTTGCTGGACGTCGATGATGCTCGAGTCGTCGTGGGTCCGGGAACGATAGCGAAGTACGACCGCGAGTTGCGGGCATTCGATGACGCCGGACTGTCTGCTGTCGAGCGTGACGCGGCGTTGTCCTTCGTCCTCGACTTCGTGAGGGCGACGGCGGCGAGAATGCGCGGGAGTGCAGAGCGGGAGCGCTTCGGGCCGTTCTGGGCCGACGCCGCGCCGCGCGTGACGGGATATCTCGGCGCGGACTTCCCCCTTGCTCAGGCGGTCGGTCAAGCAGCCGGCGAAGCGATGGACGGCCCCTACGACGCCGACGTCGCATGGGACTTCGGTGTGGCACGGGTGATCGACGGGCTCGCCGGCATCGTCTCGGATTCCTCGCCGCGCTGAGAGCGTGTCGTGCTGGTTCTCAGAGGTCGGCGCTGGGCTTGACGATCGCGATCGCGCCGGTCTCTGCGGCCACCTTGCGGCGGTAGATGCGCCGCTGCTCGGGCAGGGAGACGTCGAACGTGACGGCGAGGACCCGGATGACGGCGGTGACGGCGATGCCGATGACCGCCGCGAGAGTGATCGGCATTCCGAGGGCGACGGCGATCACGATGAAGGTGCATCCTGCCCCCGCGGCGACCGCGTAGAGCGAACCGACGTGCATGATCGCGGTCGGAAGCCCCATGAGCATGTCGCGGAGCACGCTGCCACCGACCGCGGCGCAGACGCCGATGAAGACCGCCGGGACTTCGGGGATCCCGAATGCGAGGGCCTTGCTCGTCCCGAAGGCGCCGAACATGCCGATCACCACGGCATCGAGGACCACGATCACGGTGTTCAGCCGGGTGAAGAGGCCCGCGAGCAGCATGCCGAGCAGGGCCGCCCCGCCGGCGGTGACCAGATACCACTGATTCTGCAGGGTGGCGGGCGTCTGTCCCAGCAGGATGTCGCGGATGAGACCGCCACCCATCCCGATCATGATGCCGATGATCGAGACGCCGAGCCAGTCGAGTCGACGCTGCCCCTGGAACCCCGATGCGAACATCGCGCCCTGGACGCCACCGAGGCCGACGCCGAGGAGGTCCGCCCACAGCGGAATGGTGAAGAGCGGTTCGGTCACGCCTCCATTCTCGCGCACGGAGGATAATCGGAGGGTGCCCACCTATCGAGACGAAGCGGTGATCCTGCGCACCCACAAGCTCGGTGAGGCGGATCGCATCGTCATCATGCTCTCGCGGCGTCATGGCAAGGTTCGCGCGGTCGCGAAGGGCGTGCGCCGGACCTCGTCGAAGTTCGGGGCCAGACTCGAGCCGTTCATGGTCGCCGACGTGCAGCTGTATCAAGGCCGCTCGCTCGACATCGTGCAGCAGGCCGAGTCGCTCGGTTCCTACGGAACGGACATCGCCGCGCACTACGACCGGTTCACGGCGGCCAACGCGATGGTCGAGACGGCCGATCGCCTGAGCGACTCGGAGGCGACGCCCGACCAGTACCTGCTCCTCGTCGGCGGGCTGCGTGCGCTGTCCCGCGGAGAGCATGTCGCCCGCAGCATCCTCGACTCGTATCTGCTGCGGGTGATGTCCCTCTCCGGATGGGCGCCCTCCCTCGACGAATGCGCGCGCTGCGGCACTCCGGGTCCGCACTCCCGGTTCGTCGCGCAGCTGGGCGGACTGGTCTGCCAGAACTGCGCCCCTGCCGGGAGCCCCCGCGTCGCCGAGAAGACCCTGGCGCTGCTCCGGGCGCTGATCGCCGGCGAGTGGGACGTCATCGACGGGTCTTCGCCCGCCGACACGGCCGCTGCGTCCGGCCTGGTCTCCGCCTACGCTCAATGGCATCTGGAACGCGGGATCCGCTCCCTCGCCCACGTGTCCGACATCCCTTCGGAAGGAGAACGGTGAGCCCGAAGCCGTATACGCACAAGGACGCCGTGGCCTATCGCCCGCTGGACTGGACCGGCGTGCATCCCCCTGCGTTCCGGGCCGTGCCGGAGCACGTGGCGATCGTCATGGACGGCAACGGCCGCTGGGCCAACCGCCGGGGTCTCAACCGGATCGAAGGTCACAAGGCAGGGGAGGAGGTGCTTCTCGATGTGGTCGCCGGCGCGATCCAGGCCGGGGTGAAGCATCTCTCCGTGTACGCGTTCTCGACCGAGAACTGGGCGCGCTCTCCCGAGGAGGTCCGCTTCCTGATGGGATACAACCGCGACGTGCTGCACCGACGCCGTGATCAGCTCAACGAATGGGGCGTGCGGATCCGCTGGGCCGGACGCAAGCCGCGTCTGTGGGGAAGCGTCATCAAGGAGCTCCAGCACGCCGAGCAGCTCACTCGTGGCAACGACGTGCTCACCCTCACCATGTGTGTGAACTACGGCGGCAGGGTGGAGCTCGTCGATGCGATGCGGGCGATCGCCGAGGATGTCGCCGCCGGGCGGGTGAAGCCGAAGGCGATCACCGAGAAGATGATCCGCCGGAACCTGTATGTGCCCGACATGCCGGACGTCGACCTGTTCCTGCGCAGCTCGGGGGAGCAACGCACCTCGAACTTCCTGTTGTGGGAGTCGGCCTACGCCGAGATGGTGTTCCTCGACACCCTCTGGCCCGATTTCTCGCGTGAGGAGCTGTGGCGCGCCATCGGTATCTACCTGTCGCGCGATCGTCGTTTCGGCGGCGCGATCGACACGCCGGAGGCCTCGGCCTGAGCCCGGAGCCACCTCTCGGCTTCCCGCGGATGGCGCAGCCTCACGACGACGAGGTGGGGGAAGTGTTCCTGCAGGGCCGGAAACCGCTCGCTCCATTTGTGGAGCGTCGCCGTCTGCCACGCGAGGATGTTCTCCTCGGGATCGCGGTTCAGCAGGTTCCACGGTCCCTTCTCGCGGTTCCCGTTCCAGAGCTCGAGTCGCAGGATGCCGCGGGCGAGCGTGCGCCGGATCAGACGGGCGCGCACGACGCGGTGGGGATAGTCCAGCCAGACGGCGAGCTGCGCGCGCGGCGTGAGGATCGCATCCGTGCCCTTGCTCGTGTACTGCCACTCGGTGACCCAACGGTCGTCGGACGCGAAGGCGCGCACGTCGTCGAGGAACTCGGGGCGAGGAGTCCAGTTCGGTCCGTGGAACAGACCGTCGATCTCGACGTGGCGCAGGCTCCACATCGTGCCGATACGCCGCGACAGGGTCGTCTTCCCCGAGCCGGAGACGCCCGCCACCAGAACCCGCTCCGGCCGGAGCGGCAGCGGGTCGTCGGCGGAGAGCATCCGAGAAGCCTACCCGCGAGCTGTGGCTGCCTCGGAATAGCTCATAGGCGCATGCGGTTGCATGAGAGTGTGACTGAACCCATCTCCATCGACATCTGGTCCGACATCGCCTGCCCCTGGTGCTACATCGGCAAGCGCAACCTCGAGAAGGGTCTCGAAGCGGTCGCCGCCGACGAGGACGCACCGCAGGTCAACATCACCTTCCACTCCTTCGAGCTCTCGCCCGACACCCCCGTCGACTTCGACGGCGACGAGATCGACTTCCTCGCCGGGCACAAGGGAATGCCGCGCGAGCAGGTCGAGCAGATGCTGTCGAATGTGACCGGTGTCGCCGCGAACGCGGGACTCGAGTACCGCTTCGACCTGCTGCAGCACACCAACACGGTCAAGGCTCATGAGCTGCTGCATTTCGCGAAGGCCGAGGGCCTGCAGCACGAGCTGGAGGAGCGGCTCATGTCCGCCTACTTCACCGAAGGCAAGCACGTCGGCCGTATCGACGACCTGGTCGAGCTCGCGACCGAGGTCGGCCTCGACGCAGATCGCGCTCGCGCGGCGCTCGAGAGCGAGCAGTACCTGCCGGCGGTTCGTCAGGATCAGGCCCAGGCCCGCGCCTACGGCATCCAGGGTGTGCCGTTCTTCGTCGTCGACGGCCAGTACGGCATCAGCGGGGCGCAGCCACCGGCGGCGTTCGAGAACGTCCTCCGCGACCTCTGGTCGAAGCGCGGAGAAGCCGAGACGGAGACGGCAGCCGTCTGACCGTTCGGCGCCGGTCCGACCGCTCGGCTCGATCTAGCGGGTCAGCGCGGCTTCGATGGCGCTGACGATCTCGGGGGCGTCCGGCTTCTGCTTCGGGCGGAAGCGCAGGACGTCCCCATCCGGCAGCACGAGGAACTTCTCGAAGTTCCACTCGACCCGTCCGGCTTTTCCGCCGGCGTCCGGGGTCTCCTTGAGTGCCTTGTAGAGCTCCGCGGCGTTCTTGCCGTTCACCTTGACCTTGTCGTTGACCGGGAACGTGACGCCGTACGTCGTCGAGCAGAACTCGAGGATGTCGTCCACCGAGCCGGGCTCCTGGCCGAAGAACTGGTTGCACGGGAAGCCGACGACCGTGAACCCGCGGTCGCCGTACAGACGCTGCAGCTCCTCGAGCTGCTCGTACTGCGGCGTCAGGCCGCACTTGGAGGCGACGTTCACGACCAGCACCACGTCGGCACCGAGATCGTCGAGCGTCTTCTCCTCGCCCTTCGCGTCGGTGAACGGGATCGTGCGGAGCGCGGATTCGGTCATATTCACAGCTTAGATCGCCGCATCCCCGTGGGCTCCGCGTCTGGGAGAATAGAGGGGACATGACTCTCGCCACCGCACCTGCCCGCCCCCTTCGCATCGGTCCGATCGATCTCGACGTGCCGGTCGTCCTCGCACCCATGGCGGGGATCACCAACACCGCCTTCCGGCGACTGTGTCGTGAGTACGGCGCCGGGCTGTACGTCAGCGAGATGATCACCTCGCGCGCTCTCGTCGAGCGCAACGAGACCACCATGCGACTGATCCGCCACCACGAGTCGGAGACGCCGCGGTCCATCCAGCTGTACGGCGTCGACCCGAAGACCATCGCCGAGGCCGTCCGCATCATCGTCGCCGAGGACCACGCCGACCACATCGACCTCAACTTCGGGTGCCCGGTGCCGAAGGTCACGCGCCGCGGCGGGGGAGCGGCGCTGCCGTGGAAGTCGAAGCTGTTCGCCGACATCGTCGACCAGGCGGTGAAAGCCGCAGGCGACATCCCGCTCACGGTGAAGATGCGCAAGGGCATCGATAAAGACCACCTCACCTTCCTCGATGCCGGGCGAGCGGCTGAAGATGCAGGGGCGGCCGCGGTCGCGCTGCACGCCAGGACCGCTGGCGAGTTCTACTCGGGGTTCGCGGACTGGAACGCGATCGGCGAGCTGAAGCAGGCGGTCACGAGCATCCCGGTGCTCGGCAACGGCGACATCTGGTCGGCCGACGACGCCGTGCGCATGATGGCGCAGACCGACTGCGACGGTGTCGTGGTCGGGCGTGGCTGCCTCGGACGCCCGTGGCTGTTCGGCGAGCTGGCCACGGCCTTCGGTGGGGAGGGGAAGACCGTCGATGCGACACTCGGCTTCGTCGCGAACGCCTTCCGTCGCCACGCCGAGCTGCTGGTCGAGTTCTTCGAGGATGAGGACCGCGGGTGCCGGGATATCCGCAAGCACGTGTCCTGGTACTTCAAGGGCTACCCGGTCGGGGGCGACATCCGCACCGGACTCGCCACGGCATCCAGCCTCGCCGAGATCGACGACCTCCTCGGCCGGCTCGATCACACGGCGCCCTATCCCGGTGCGGACGCCGAGGGGCAGCGCGGTCGAGCGGGACACCCGAAGCGCACCGCCCTGCCGGAGAAGTGGTTGGAGTCGCGGGAGATCGCATCCGACACCTCGGAGATGATGCGTGGAGCGGAGATCGAGAACAGTGGCGGTTGACCCCAAGGCAGGCCTGCGCGCCGACGGCTACGACGCGCGAGACGCCGAACGCTTCTTCGCCGAAACCCATCGTTCCGAGCGCAACGATTTCGCTCGCGATCGTGCCCGTGTTCTGCACTCCGCCGCGCTGCGCCGACTCGCCGCGAAGACGCAGGTGCTCAGTCCCGCCAGCACCGCGGATTTCGCCCGCAACCGGCTGACGCATTCCCTCGAGGTGGCTCAGGTCGGGCGCGAGCTCGCTGTCGCCCTCGGCGTCTCGGCGGATGTCGTCGACACGGCGTGCCTGAGCCACGACCTGGGGCATCCTCCCTTCGGTCACAACGGCGAACGAGCTCTCAACGAGTGGGCAGAGCCCATCGGGGGCTTCGAGGGGAACGCCCAGTCCCTGCGCATCCTCTCGCGGCTGGAGGCGAAGGTCCTCGACGACGACGACCGTTCCGTGGGGTTGAATCTGACCCGTGCCAGCCTCGACGCCACGTGCAAGTACCCGTGGACGGTCGACAGTCCGGTGCCGGACCCGGGTGGTCGGCTGAAGTTCGGGGTGTACCCCGAGGACGAGGCTGTCTTCCGTTGGATGCGCGAAGGGGCGCCGGGGCGTCTCCGCTGCATCGAAGCCGAGATCATGGATCTCTCCGACGATATCGCGTACTCGGTCCACGACTTCGAGGACGCCATCGTGAACGGCTATGTCGACGTCGCTCAGCTCGCCGATCCCCGTCAGCACGACGCTCTCGTCGGACGGATCCAGCAGTGGGTGGGATACGACTTCACTCGCGATGAACTCGCCGATGCGCTCTACCGCCTCGCGTCGCAGCCGATGTGGCTCTCGTCCTTCGACCGCTCTCGCCAGGCACTGGCCCGTCTCAAGAACCTCACGAGCGATCTGATCGGACGCTTCGCCCGAGCCTCGGTCTCCGCGACCACGGAGGCCTACGGCACGACAGCACTCGTCCGCTACAACGCCCATGTCGTCGTCCCGCGAGTGATCGAGGTCGAGATCGCCGTGCTCAAGGGCATCATGGGGCAGGCGATCGTCACGATCGAAGCCCGCAAGGGCGTCTACAAGGAGCAGCGGCGGGTGCTGAAGAGACTCGCCGACGCCCTCTGGTCGACCGACGCGCTGTGGTCCGCCGGGTCCGATGTGCTCGAGCCCGCGTTCGCCGCGGACTTCGTCGCGGCGGAGAACGACGCCGAACGCGCCAGAGTCGTGGTGGACCAGATCGCGAGCCTCACCGACCAGAGCGCGATCGACTGGCACAACCGCCTCGTCGGCGAGATCGATCCGGCCGAGGTCGGGATCTGGACTCCCCGTCACGCCCGCCCTGGAGCCCAGGCGCACGCCGAGCGGCTGCCCGTCGCCGAAAGGGCGCACTGATGCCGCGGATCCGGCAGGCCGATGTCGATGAGGTGAAGGCGCGTACGAACATCGCCGACATCATCGGGGAGCGTGTCGCTCTCAAGTCGGCGGGTGTCGGGTCGCTCAAGGGGCTGTGTCCTTTCCACGATGAGAAGAGCCCGAGCTTCCATGTGCGCCAGCAGGTGGGGTACTACCACTGCTTCGGATGCGGGGAGTCGGGGGACGTCTACTCCTTCCTGCGGGAGATGGATCACGTCAGCTTCACGGAAGCGGTCGAGCGTCTCGCCGGGCGTATCGGGTACACACTGCACTATGAAGACGGGGGAGCAGCCCCCGAGACGAGCGGCCGCAGCCGGCTGTACGCGGCGAACACCGCGGCGGCGGAGTTCTTCCGTGCGCAGCTGCTCACCCCCGATGCGGAGGCAGGACGGCGCTTTCTCGGTGAGAGAGGATTCGACGCCGGAGCTGCGGCGCATTTCGGAGTCGGCTTCGCTCCGCGCGGCTGGGACGGGATGCTCAAGGCGCTGACCGCACAGGGGTTCACCCGTGAGGAGCTGAGCAATGCGGGTCTCGTCTCCACGGGGCAGCGCGGGGTCTACGACCGCTTCCGCGGGCGTCTGGTGTGGCCGATCCGGGATGTCTCGGGGCAGACCATCGGATTCGGCGCGCGCAAGCTCTTCGACGACGACCAGGGACCCAAGTACCTGAACACCCCGGAGACGCCCATCTACAAGAAGGCGCAGGTGCTGTACGGACTCGACCTCGCCAAGCGCGACATCGCTCGCGGCGACCCTCGCCGTGTGGTCGTGGTCGAGGGATACACCGACGTGATGGCCTGTCACCTCGCCGGTCTCACGACGGCGATCGCGACATGTGGCACGGCCTTCGGCACCGATCACATCAAGGTGCTGCGCCGGGTGATGGGTGACGACAACGCATCCGGTGAGGTCGTCTTCACGTTCGACGGTGACGAGGCGGGGCAGAAGGCCGCGCTGCGTGCCTTCACGGAGGACGACCGTTTCAACGCGCAGACCTTCGTCGCCGTCGCGCCCGACGGCCTCGACCCGTGCGATCTGCGTCTTCAGCGCGGAGACGCCGCGGTTCGCGGACTGATGGACGCGAAGCAGCCGATGTTCGAGTTCGCGATCGACCGCAAGCTGAGTGGCTTCGACCTCTCGACGGTCGAGGGTCGGGTCGGGGCTCTGCGGGCCGCCGCTCCGATCGTGGCCGAGATCCGTGACCAGCTCCTCCGGCCGGGATACGAGCGTGTGCTGGCGCGTCGGCTCGGGATGGATCCCACCGAGGTGCGCAGTGAAGTCGAACGCGCGGCTCGTGGGGGACCTGCACCGCATCAGGTGCGTCGGGAGGCTCCGCAGATCGACTCGGTGACCGGCGCTCCCCTCGTCGCTCCGGTCACTCTCGCGACCCTGCCCCGCAGCCCCGACGTCGCGGTCGAACGCGATGCGCTGATGGGAGCCCTGCAGTACGGGCATCAGGTTGATCAGGCCCTCCTCAACAGGGCTCTGGAGGCGCCGTTCCGCACCCCGGCACTGGATGCCGTGCGCGAGGCCGTCGCCGCGGCTCCCGACCGCACCAGGGCCGGCTGGGTGACCGAGGCCGTGAACGGCGTCCGCGAGCCCTACCGCTCGCTCGCGGGGGAGCTGCTGATGACGCCGTTCCCGGAGCGGACGGAAGAGCGGGCCGTCGCCACCGTGGCCGACCTCGCCCGCAGGCTCGTGCTCCGCCAGCTCGAGCACGAGAAGCAGGAGCTCCTCGGTGCGGTGCAGCGCGTGCCCGCCGATTCCGACGGTGGTCGCGCGCTGCGGATGCGTCTGCGCGACATCGACGCAGAGCGTCAGCGCTTCGCCGAGTCGTAACGCGTACCGGCATCGCCCAGAGGGCAGGATGGAGTCATGTCCCGCAGGCCCGTATCCACGAACGCGATCGATTGCTCCGATCTGGTGATCGACCGCATCGGCCACGGGATCCCGACTCGGGCAGTCGACGGCGTCACCTTCTCCCTTGCCCCGGGCGGACTCATCTGCGTCGCGGGCCCCACGGGTTCGGGCAAATCGACATTGGTCGCCGCTCTCGCCGGTTCCACCGATCCCTCGGTCAAGGTCGTCGGCGGGCGCGCCGAGGTGTGCGGGGTGGATGTGCGTCGCCCGGGTCGCAAGCATCGGATCCTCACCTACCGCACCGGATTCGTACCGCAGGGCGCCGGCGCTGATCTGCCGCCGCGACTCACCGTGAACGAGGTGATCGCGGAGCCCATCCTCATGCGCGAGCGGCGGGTGAACACGAAGGCGCTCTCGATCCGCGTCGCCACTCTGCTCGACGAGCTGCACCTTCCTCTCGGAACAGCCGCGAAGTTCCCCTACGAGCTCAGTGCGGGCATGCGTCAGCGCGTGGCGATCGCGCGGTCGTTCGTCCTGGAGCCGAAGGTGCTCATCGCCGACGAGGTGCTCGCGAATCTCGACCTCGAGGTGCGGCCGGTCGTGTTCGATGCGATCACCCGTCGTCGCAAGGAGCAGTCGATGGCGGCTCTCCTCGTCACCAATGACGCCGACTTCATCCGCGAGCTGAACGCCGAGACGCTCATGCTCCGCAACGGACATGTCGTCGCGCGCGGCGTGGGCAAGGACCTGCTGTGGGTGCCGAACGCGGAGTCGGATTCGCGCCACTGACCCCGACACGCCCGGCATCCGCGAACGGCGCCCCGGTGTCGTGAACAGGTCCGGGAGTTTGCTAAGCTTGTCGAGTTGCCCGCTCAGCGGTGCACATTCCTCGGTAGCTCAATTGGCAGAGCAGCCGGCTGTTAACCGGCAGGTTCTTGGTTCGAGTCCAAGCCGGGGAGCCAACGAGAGAAGCCCCCTCCACGGAGGGGGCTTCTCTCGTTTTCCCGTGCACCGAGCGGGCACCGTCGAGCAGGCACCGTCGAGCAGGCACCGTCGAGCAGGCACCGTCGAGCAGGCACCGTCGAGCAGGCACCGTCGAAGAGCCGACGTCGATCAGCCGAGGGACGAGAAGAGCCCCTTCATCGGAAGGGGCTCTTCTCGTCCGAGGAGGTCGGATCAGCCGACGCCCTCCATCGCGCTCGTCTCGGTGTTGCCGATGCGGGCGATGACGTCGGGCCGACGGCGGGCCAGGTAGGCGTACCGGGTGAGGGCCAGGGCGACCGTCACGAGGAACACGTAGGGGATCACGTTGTAGGGGAAGACCGGTACCGGCCAGACGTTCGCGAAGAAGACGTAGGCCATGGTGACGACGGCGACCGTCGCGCAGACCCTCACGAGTCCATTGCGCATCTTCGCGCGCTGCGTGTAGACGACACAGGCGATCGCGACGAGTGCGTAGGCGACCATGTAGCCGTAGGTGCCCCAGGTGTTCACCCAGACGAGGATCTCGCCGGTCGCCGCGCCCGAGAGCAGCAGCACGATGTCCACTGCCACGGCTGCAGCGCCGGCGATGATCAGGACGCGGTGAGGCGTCAGATGCTGCTCGTGGGTGCGTCCGAATCGTTCGGCGACGACGCCCTCCTTGCCCATCACGTACACGATGCGACCGATCACGTTGAGCGGAGCGACGACCACGGCGAAGAACGACGCGGAGACACCGAACGTGAGCACGGCCGCGAACCAGCCGGGCATCCCGATCAGTGCGGACATGCTCTCCAGGGGACTGGACGAGGTGGCGAGGTCGTCACCGAGTACCGTGATCTGGGTGTAGGCGGCGAACACGTACAGCACCCCCACACCGAGGGCGCTCCACATGATCGCGCGGGGGATGGCCTTGTACGGCTCCTTGGCCTCGCGACCGAGCGCGTCGGCGGAGGAGAAGCCGACGAAACCGAGGATGCCGAGGACCATGCCGGACGCGACCCCCTGGAACGACGATCCGGAAGCGAGCACCTGCGCGGGGTCCCACGCGGCGGGGCCGGCCCACACGAGCGCGGCGACCAGGAGAACGAGGATGATTCCCACCGAGACGAGCTCCAGCACGAGCGAGACCCGGGCGGACAGGCGGATCCCGCGGATCGTGAACAGCGTCGCCAGGCCGCCGAGGACGACGGCGAGGCCGATGTCCCACCCGAGGCCCTGGGCGGGGAGGCCCAGCATGGTGAGGAACTGCGCCATGTAGCTGACGGAGCCGCTGAGCGAAGCCGCAGCGATGCCGAAGCAGCCGATCAGCAGTGTGACGCCGGCGAGGAATGCGCCGAACGGACCGAGCCCCTTGGAGACATAGGTGTAGAGCGATCCCGCAGAGGCGTGCTTGCGGGCGAACACGACAACGCAGTAGCCGACGCACAGGATGACGATGGTCGCGAGTGCGAAGGCGTAGATGGTGCCGTTGCCGGCACCGAGGAAGATGGCCGCAGCGGTGAACGCGATGACGGCGCTGGGGGCGATGTTCGCGATGGCCTGGGCGGCGAGTTCCGGTCCGCTCATGACGCCGGTGCGAAGACCGGCATCGGTGGGCGTGCCGGGTGGGGCGACGACGGTGTCTGACATGGTTCTCCTGGATTCGGGTTTCCGGGGATGGGGTGAAGGCTGCGGGTGGCGTGCGGTCAGGGGATGAGAAGCGTGCGGAGCGCGGAGCCGGTCTCGAGATCGTCGAGCGCCGCAGCGGCCTCGGCGAGCGGGCGTCGACCGGAGATGAGCGGATCGATCTTGAGCTGGCCGTCCATGTAGCGGTCCACCAGCGCCGGGACATCGATCGAGGGACGCACGGAGCCGTAGTTGGATCCCAGGATGCGCTGGTCGGCCTCGGCGAGGACGAGGGGTTCGAACGAGGCACGGGCACCCGTGGGAGGGAGGCCGACGATCACGGCGGCACCGCCGAGGCCGAGCATCTGGATCGACTGCTCGGTCGTCGATGTGCGGCCGATCGCGTCGAACGCGTAGTCCACGCCGTCCAGGATGAGTTCGCGCAGCTGGGCGACGGGGTCGCCCAGCGAGGCATCGATGCGATCCGTCGCGCCGAACTGCAGCGCCATCTGCGTCTTCTCCGGACGCACGTCGATCGCGATGATGCGTTCGGCGCCGGCCAGGCGCGCGCCCTGCACGACATTGAGGCCGACGCCGCCGCAGCCGATCACGACGACGGTGGAACCTGGCTCGACCGCCGCCGTGTTGAGAACGGCGCCGACGCCCGTGGCCACCGCGCAGCCGACGACGGCGATGACATCGAGCGGCGCATCGTCACGGACCTTGACGGCCCCCGAGGCGGGAACGACGACCTCCTCCGCGAACGAGGAGACTCCGAGATAGTGGTGCAGCGGTTCGCCGTCGAGGCTGAGGCGCGAGGTGCCATCGAACAGCACGCCGAGGGGAGCGACCACGGTCGCGACCTTCTGGCAGCGGGCCTCGTGGCCGGCGCGACAGTAGCGGCACTCTCCGCACGGGGGCACCCAGCTCAGGACGACGTGATCGCCGACGGCCAGTGTGGTGACACCTTCACCGAGTTCGGTCACGACACCGGAACCCTCGTGTCCCATGACCAGGGGAGCGGCCGCATCCCATTCACCGCGCTTGACGTGGAGGTCGGAGTGGCACACGCCGGCAGCGGCGATGCGTACTCGAACCTCACCTGCACGCGGCGGGGCGAGGTCGACGTCGACGAACTCGATCGGGGACTGCGGATCGCGGAAGACAACAGCTTTCATGACATCCTTCGGGTGGAGGGGGCTGCCGACGATGCTAGGAGAGTGCGGGACCGCAGGCATCCGACAAATATGTGGATTGCAGAGCACGTGTTCACACTTTGTATGATCAGGAGGTGGCTCGTGATGTCGCCTCCGTGGCGCGATACCTCCAAGGGGAGCTGCTGCACGGGCGCGTTCCGAGTTCGCGACATGTGAATTCCATCGTCGCGCTCGAAGTGTTCGGCGCCCCGACCGACAGTCTCTTCACCACTCTCGTCACCGTCGACGCTTGGCAACTGGACCGGCTCGCCGACGATGCGGAGCGGGTCGCCCTGCTCCGGGACGTGGTCGTCGTGACGGATGCGGACACGCCCTCTGTCCGACGTCTGCTCGAGGACGGAGGCATCACGGCGATCGTCGGGGCAGGAACGTCGCGCGAGCTGCTGACGCCGATGCTGACGGCCCTGCTCGCTGTCGACCAGGCAGCCGAGGCCCGAGCGATCACTTCGGCGATGCGGGTGCTGACCCTGGCCGCACGCCGCAGCGGCATCACGGGGGTCATCGCCGAGCTCGCGCATCGGATCGATGGATGGGCGGTGCTCCTCGACCGCCACGGGGAGGTGATCACGACGGCGGGAGCGGGAAGCCTGCACATCGACGACGCCGTGGCGGTCGCCGTGGGGCGCCCGGTTCGCGTGCGCCATCGCGCGCTCCAGGTGCATCCGGTCGGCCCGGGGCAGGACATCACCGCCCAACTCGTCACCGCACCCCGCAACGACAGCTCGGGTCGGGGGAGGGAGCTCAGCTCGCAGGCCGCGGCACTGCTCGATCTTCTGATGCGCACGCGGGACAGCAGCCACCTCGAGCGTCTCGGCCGATCCATGATGCTGGAGACCGTGCTCGAGGGAGGGGAGGAGGCGACGCGTCTCCTGCGTCGCTGGGGCGTGCACGAACGAAGCCTGGTGGGATTCGTCCTGACCTCGCGCACCAGTGGCGTGGACGTGGAGCATCTGCTGGCGCTGTGGCTGGATGAGCTCGGGGCGGAGCATGTCTTCGCCGCGCAGCGTGGTCTGATCCGCGGCGTCGTGCGCGAGGAACATGCGGAGGAGATCGCGCATCGGGCGCGGTCCTTCGCCTCGACGCTCTATCTCGGGCTCGGTCGGCCCGCCACGACGGATGCGCTCGCCCGCAGTGTCGATGAAGCCCGTCAAGCCTGCGAGACGGCTCGCGCGGGAGGGGAGCGCGTCGTCCGCTATGCGTCGATCCCGACGGTGTCGTTCGTGCTCGGGCAGTTGGATGCGGACCAGACGCAGAGGATCGCGCGGCTTCTCGATCCGCTGAGGGCCGTCGAGCAGCGGACCGAGCTCATCGAGACCCTGCGCGTGTTCCTCGCCACGAACGGCGCCTGGGGCGAGAGCGCCACGCGGTTGCGGATCCACCGGCAGACTCTGGCAGCGCGCATCCGACGGATCGAAGACCTGATCGGGCTGTCATTCGCCGATCCCGATGATCGGGTGGCCGCCTGGCTTGCGATACGTGCCTCTGACGACTGATGCGCGCGTGCACGAAGGAGGGCCCCGCCGATTGGCGAGACCCTCCTTGATGGCTGTCGGTCAGCGTGCGGCGCCGGCCAGCGATCCGGTGGTCTGTCCGGCCGGATCGAAGATGATGCACTGGATCACGCGGTCGTTGTTCTGCTCCCAGGAGTCCTTGGTGGGAACGAGCGTGGTGACGTCGAGGGCCGAGTCCTGGTAGGCCACACCGACGAAGGTCGTGTAGGCATCGCCGATGCACTCCTGCGTCGCCGCGTCGACGTCGGAGTCGGAGAACTCGCCGTCGGGCATGGTGATCTCGTAGTACACCTCCTGGTCGTGCGGGTCGGTGCACGGGAGGACGTTGGCGTCCGTGAGCATGCCGGAGCCGGTGTCGAGCATGCAGTCGCCCAGCTTCACCGAGAAGACGCCGACGTTCGCGCTCTCCGTGACCTGGCCGGTCTCCTCATCGCGGTTGGCGTCGCCGGAGCCGCTGCCGAGAAGGCTGTTGAGAGCACTGCAGCCGCTCAGGGCGACTGAGAGTGCCACTGCGGATCCTGCGAGCATCAGAGCGCGTCGCGTGCGCATCTTCATCATGATTGGTTCCCCTCCGAAGCGTGATGTGGAGGCATGCGAAAAGCCCCCGCCGCGAACACGCTAGCCGTTCGCGAGTCTGTGATGCAACTTCGAGGAGCCTGTGGTTCGGCTGAGAGCGGTTCAGCCTTCGAGGTCGTCGACGCCGGGCATCCAGCTCGATCCCGGGCGGCCCCAACCGCGCTTGCGGGCGACCTTCTGGGCTGTCTTCCAGTCGCCGTCGGAGAGGCGATCGACGTAGAGGATGCCGTCGAGATGATCGAACTCATGCTGCATGATGCGTGCGCGCCAGCCGTCGACGTCGATCGAGACCGGCTGGCCTTCCAGGTCGGTCGCCGTCACGCGGACCCGCTCCGACCGCCGCAGCGGGAACCGCTCGCCCGGGAAGGAGAGGCAGCCTTCGGACTCGAGGTCGGGGTCCGGATCGCCGGGCTCGAGGGGCACCATCCAGAGCACGGGGTTGATGAGAACGCCACGCCAGGGCTGGTCGTCGTCATCGACGTACGCGTAGGTGTAGATCCGCAGGGGAACGCCCACCTGCGGAGCGGCGAGGCCGACTCCAGGCGCCGTGTCCATCGTCTCGAACATGTCGGCCACGAGGGTGCGGATGTCCTCCGTGATCTCGTCTACGGGGGAAGCAGGGGAGTGCAGGACGGGGTCGCCCATGATGCGAATCGGAAGTACAGCCACGTCACAACCCTAGTCGGCGGCAGTCGGCAGGTAGGGTCGTACTGTGAATGCCGGGGTATGGATGAACGCGGTCGAGGATGTCGGCGATCAGCTCGTCGGCGCCTTCCAGAACCCGGGCCTTCTGCTCGGAATCCCCCTCGCTCTCGCCGGTGCCGTCTTCATGTCGCTCGGAGCGCAGTACCAGCACCGCGGGGTCGAGAAGGTCGAGCGTCTCAGCGGTGCCAACGGCGCGTCGGGCTTGAGCTTCGATCAGCTCAAACGGCTTCTCACCCGCCCATCATGGCTCATCGGCACACTCATGCTCGGGCTCGCCGTGATCTGCCAGCTCGCCGCGCTCGTGAAGGCGCCGCTCATCGTGGTGCAGCCGCTGGGCGCCATTGCGCTCGTCATCACTACTCTGCTCAACGCCCGCGTCTCCGGTCATACGCCCACCAAGCAGTCGCTCACCGCGATCGTGGCCTGTGTGGGCGGCATCTTCCTCTTCGTCTTCTTCGCGGCGATCTACGCGACCGAGCAGGACGTCACCGATCGCGAGCTGTTCGTGATCCTGGCGCTCATCCTGGTCGTGATCATCGTGCTCGGCGCGTGCTGGCTCATCCTGCGCCATCGCATGCGCGCGCTCTTCTACGTGATCGGCGCCGGCATCCTCTACGGATT
Source organism: Microbacterium sp. TPU 3598 (assembly GCF_002356155.1). Lineage (NCBI taxonomy): Bacteria > Bacillati > Actinomycetota > Actinomycetes > Micrococcales > Microbacteriaceae > Microbacterium > Microbacterium sp. TPU 3598. The sequence continues at coordinate 1,632,668 of NZ_AP017975.1, forward strand.
CGTCGCCACGCTCGCGAAGGTGGTCATCAAGCGCATCGAAGCCGGTCAGTTCGAGTGGATCACCGGCATCTGCGTGCTCGCGCTCGTCTCGGCAGCCGCGGTCGGTGCGTACTTCGTGCAGACGGCGTACAGCTCAGGTCCACCCGACCTCGTGATCGCCGGGCTCACGGTCGTCGACCCTCTCGTCGCGGTGCTCATCGGCATGGTCGTGCTGGGCGAGGCCGCTGCGGCACCGTGGTGGGTGCTCGTGATCTTCGCGGTCGCCGGAGCCATCGCCGTGTGGGGTGTGGTCGGCCTGGCCCGCTACCATCCTCAGGTGCTCAGCGACAGCCAGGACTTGGGCATCCAACGCGGCAGCACCCCGGGCGGAGCTGGGCAGGGCGGGACGGAGGGCGCAGCATCATCGAGTTCCTCCTCCACGGCTGCGCCTGAGCGCTCGAGCGGGTCGGTGAGCCCGGAGACTCCGCCGCCGTACGACGGCTCCGCTGACCGGCCCTAGCGCCGCTCCGCTCGTCCGTGGAGGTGTGCCGGTCGCCCGTGGCGATACGGACTCAGTACGCCTGATCGATCAGGTCGACCGACACCTCGGCGGCCGCAGCCTCGTCCACGAAGAACACCGTGCGCTTGCGCCCCTTGGCCCCGGCAGCGGGCACGCTCGTGTAGCTCGCTCCCGCGAGAGCGAGCCCCAGGGCTGATGCCTTGTCCGCACCCGTCAGCACGAGCCACACGCGCTTCGACGAGTTGAGCACGGGGCGGGTCAGCGTGACGCGCTCGGGCGGCGGCTTCGGTGAGTCGCGGACGGCGAGGACGGCCGCATCCGTCACCGTGACCTCTTCCCGATCGGGGAAGAGCGACGCGATGTGGCCGTCGGGACCGACGCCGAGGAAGCACACGGCGAACGAAGGCCAGGCATGCTCCTCGGTGCCGAACCGCGCGAGTTCGGCGGCGTAGGCCGCCGCGGATTCGTCCAATGTCAGACCGCTGTCTGGCCCCGCGACCTCATGCACGTTCTCGACGGGCACCGGGATGTGGTCGAGGAGGGCCTGTCGTGACTGCAGCGAGTTGCGGTCGACGTCGTCGCGCGGCACGAACCTCTCGTCACCCCACCAGAAATGCACGAGTGACCAGTCGATCTCCGTCGCCCGCGGGTGCTCGGACGCCGCACGCAGCACCGCTCCACCCATCGAACCGCCGGTGAGGGCGATGTGTGCGATCCGACCGTTGCGGGTGCGCGCGCGCACCCGCGTGAGGAATCGGTCGGCCACACGGGTGGCGAGGGCGGCGGGCGTGGCTTCCACCACGACCCGCTTCTCGGCGGACGATGTCGTCATCGACGTCACTCTCCTGTCTCGGGCGGACCCAACTTCTCCCAGCCCTCGGTGATGACTCGACCGTACAGGACGTCGGGGTCGAGTCGACGCAGCTCCTCCGCCAGGCACTCGCGAAGAGTGCGTCGCGGCAGGTGCAGATCGTGGTTCGGCTGCCCGGGCTGCGTGAGCACGGCCACGCCGGGAGTCGGACGCTCCAGGAGGATGTCCCCGGACTCGCGCGTCAGGCGCACCGATTTGATGCCCTCCGCCCAGTGCTCGGGGTCTTCGTACGACCAGCGCACCGGAACGTCGAGGGCCATCTGCAGCCAGGCGGCCAGCAGAGCGGTCGACGGCGATGCCGCGGCTCCGCGCACCTCGACGCCGGTGATCGGCTCGTACGGCGGCTGGTCGAGCACGGCCGCGAGCTGTTCGCGCCAATGGGTCAGACGGGTCCACGCCAGATCGGTGTCGCCAGGGGCGTGGGTCTCGCCGAGCAGGGCGAGCCGGTCGCGGACGTCGGTCGCCGTCGCGGCATCGGTGATGCGGCGCTGGGCGATCTTGCCCAGCGGTGACTGGGCGGGTGCCACGGGGGCGGCTTCGGGCCACCAGGCGACCACGGGAGCATCCGGCAGCAGGAGTCCGGTGATCAGGCTCTCCTCGTTGCTGGCGGCGTCCCCGAAGGCGCGGAGGACCACGACCTCGCTGGCGCCGGCGTCTCCGCCGACGCGGATCTGCGCGTCGAGACGAGAGTCGCCCTCGCCCGTCGTGATCACGATCACGCGCATCGGGTGCTCTCGTGAGGCGTCGTTCGCCGCGTCGATCGCCGCTTCGGCGACGCCGTTGCGTGCGGCGATCACAAGGGTGAGCACACGCCCGAGGGCAACGGCGCCGCCCTCTTCGCGCACCTTGACCAGCTGCTTCGCGACCTGGCTGACGGTGGTGTCGGGAAGGTCGATGATCACGGGCGTCTCCAGACTCGTCCATCGCGGGCCAGCAGGTCGTCGGCGGATGCCGGTCCCCACGAGCCGGGCGCGTACTGCTCGACCGGACCGCCCTCGGCTGCCCAGTACTTCTCCACGGGGTCGAGGATCTTCCAGGAGAGCTCGACCTCCTCGTGCCGCGGGAACAGCGGCGGATCGCCCAGGAGGACGTCGAGGATCAGGCGTTCGTAGGCCTCGGGGCTCGCCTCGGTGAAGGCGTGACCGTATCCGAAGTCCATGGTCACGTCGCGCACGTTCGTGCCGTTGCCCGGCACCTTGGAGCCGAAGCGGATCGTCACGCCCTCATCCGGCTGCACGCGGATGACCAGAGCGTTCTGTCCGAGCTCCGAGGCGTTGCCGCGCCCGAAGAGGTGCTGCGGTGCGCGCTTGAAGACGACGGCGATCTCGGTCACGCGCCGTCCGAGGCGCTTGCCCGTGCGCAGATAGAACGGCACGTCCGCCCAGCGGCGCGTATCGATCTCGAGCTTGATCGCGGCATACGTCTCCGTGGTCGACTCGGGGTTCATCCCCTCCTCTTCCAGGAAACCGGTGACCTTCTCGCCGCCCTGCCACCCACCCGCGTACTGACCGCGCGCGGTCGCGAGGGAGAGGTCGTCCGGAACGTGGACTGCGGCGAGGACCTTCTCCTTCTCGGCGCGCAGGTGCTCCGCCGAGAGACTGATCGGCTCTTCCATCGCGGTGAGGGCCAGCAGCTGCAGAAGGTGATTCTGGATCACGTCGCGTGCCGCGCCGATGCCGTCGTAGTAGCCCGCGCGTCCACCCACACCGATGTCCTCGGCCATGGTGATCTGCACGTGGTCGACGTAGTTGCGGTTCCAGATCGGCTCGTACAGCTCGTTCGCGAAGCGCAGCGCCAGGATGTTCTGGACCGTCTCCTTGCCGAGGTAGTGATCGATGCGGAAGATCGAGTCGGCCGGGAAGGCCACCTCGAGCGCGGCGTTGAGTGCGCGCGCCGATTCGAGGTCGTGCCCGAAGGGCTTCTCGATCACGACACGGCGCCAGCGCTCGTCGTCGTCGCTGTTCTCGCCGACGAGGCCGGAGTCCTTCAGCTGCTTGGCGACCAGCGGGAAGTCCTTGGGCGGGATCGACAGGTAGAACGCATGGTTGCCCATCGTCCCGCGTTCGACATCGAGCTTCTCGATGGTCTCGCGGAGCTTGCGGAACGAGTCCGGATTGTCGAACTCACCCGAGACGAACCGGATGCCCTGCAGCAGCTGGGTCCACGTCTCCTCACGGAACGGCGTGCGAGCGTGCTCCTTGACCGCATCGTAGACGACCTGCGCGAAATCCTGGTCCTCCCAGTCTCGGCGGGCGAATCCGACCAGGGCGAACCCGGGAGGGAGAAGGCCGCGGTTCGCGAGGTCGTAGACCGCGGGCATCAGCTTCTTGCGTGACAGGTCTCCGGTGACGCCGAAGATCACCAGGGCGCTGGGCCCGGCGATCCTGTTGAGACGGCGGTCATCGGGGTCACGCAGCGGGTTGTGCCCGCGCGAGATGGGAACAGACATCGGTGGGGGATTCTCCTGCTGTTACTTCTGTGCGGCTTCGAAGAGGGCGAGCACGTCGTCGGAGGACTCCGTGATCGTCAGCGTGACGACGGGGCGGCCGTGCTCGGCGAGCACAGCAGCGTCACCGGCGGCCTGGGCCTGGATGAGCTGCCCGAAGGTGAAGGGACGGTCCGGGATCTCGAGGTCGACCTCGGTGCGCTCCAGGATCTGCAGGAACACGCCCTGCGCGGGGCCGCCCTTGTGATACTGGCCGGTCGAGTGCAGGAACCGCGGCCCCCATCCGAACGTGGTGGGTCTTCCGGAGTCTGCCGCGACCAGCTCGCGCAGGCCCTGGAGCTGCGGCACCTCGAGACGGTTGACGTAGGCCTGGATCGACACGTAGCCGTCTGCCGGAAGCTGGGCCCAGAGAGCATCGAGCACGCCCTCGACGTTGCCGGACACGGCGAGAGCCGGATCCGACACGCGGACCTCGACGCCGTTCTCGACGAATGCGGGAGCGGTCGGCTCCGGACGCGCGTCGAGGAGGCCGCGAGCAGCGACCTTGGCCGACTCGACGTCGGGCTGGTCGAACGGGTTGATGCGCAGCAGATGTCCCGCGATCGCCGTGGCGTATTCCCACACGATCAGCTGCGCGCCCAGCGTTCCGCTGACGAGGATCTCGCCCTCGTGACGCTCGTGCAGGTGGAACTCGTTGGCGTCATCGACCAGTCGGACGATCTGCAGGTCGGCGGGCACGGGATCGAGCTCGGGGGAGACCGGGAGCAGGACGACCGGGAGGATGCCCGTGCCTTCCTTGCCGGTGGATTCGGCGATGAGCTGCTCGATCCAGTCCGGGAGACCCTTGATGTGCGTGCCGTCGGTGATCAGCCCGAGCTTGTCGCGGCGGGGGTTCGTCGCGGCGATCGCCGCGCCCAGGCGCAGGGCGGGATTCTCGGCCGAGTCGACGGCGACCTCGAGCAGCGAGGCCTCGGCCTCGTTCAGCAGCTCATCGATGTCGACTCCCGCGAGCCCGGACGGCACCAGGCCGAAGGCGGTGAGCGCCGAGTAGCGTCCGCCGACGTTCGGGTCCGCGTTGAAGACGCGGTAACCCGCCTCGCGAGCCGAGGCGTCGAGCGGTGAGCCGGGATCGGTGACGACCACGATGCGCTCGACGGGGTCGATGCCGAGGTCGCGGAACGCCGCCTCGAACGTGCGCCGCTGCGAGTCGGTCTCGACCGTGGAGCCGGACTTCGACGAGACGACGAGCACGGTGTCGGCGAGGCCCTCGTCGAGAGCGGCGAGCACCTGTCCCGGAGCCGTGGAGTCGAGGATCGTGAGGGGGACGCCCGCGGTCTGCGCGATGACCTCGGGCGCGAGCGACGAACCGCCCATGCCCGCCAGCACGACGCGGGTGACGCCCTTGGCCTCGAGATCGGCGCGCAGGGCGACGATCTCGGCGACGAGCGGACGGGAGACCGAGACGGCCTCCACCCATCCGAGGCGCACGGAGGCCTCGGCTTCGGCCGCGGGGCCCCAGAGAGTCGCGTCTCCGCCGGTGATGCGCGAGGCGATCAGATCATGGACGAGGCTGGGTACCGTCTCATCGATCGCGGCGCGGGGCGCGCCGGATGTGTGGATCGAGAACGTCATCGCTGCGACTCCAGTCCTTCGGCGACCTGCGTCAGCAGATCGTGCCACGAGTCGATGAACTTCGATACACCCTCGTCTTCCAGCACCTGGGTGACATCGGCGAAGTCGATGCCGACCTCGGCGAGCCCGGCGAACACGGCGCGGGCCTCTTCGTAGCCACCGGTGATGGTGTCGCCCGTGACGACACCGTGGTCGAACGTGGCCTCGAGCGTCTTCTCGGGCATCGTGTTGACGACACCCTGGGCGACGAGCTCGGTGACGTAGAGCGTGTCGGGCAGGGCCGGGTCCTTGACGCCGGTGGACGCCCACAGCGGACGCTGCAGGTTCGCGCCCGCGTCGAGGAGAGCCGTGGCACGCTCGCCGGCGAACGACTTCTCGAACAACTCGTAGGCGAGGCGTGCGTTGGCGAGCCCAGCCTTGCTCTTGAGGGCCTTTGCAGCCTCCGTGCCGATCGCGGTGAGGCGCTTGTCGGTCTCGGTGTCGACGCGCGACACGAAGAACGAGGCGACGGAGTGGATCGTCGACAGATCGATGCCCGCGGCCTTGGCGGTCTCGAGGCCGGTCAGGTATGCCTCGATGACCTCGGCGTAGCGCTCCAGGCTGAAGATCAGCGTGACGTTGACGCTGATGCCCGCCCCGATCGCCTCGGCGATGGCGGGGAGACCGGCCTTGGTCGCCGGGATCTTGACGAGCAGGTTCGGGCGGTCGACCTTGGCCCACAGCTCCTTGGCCTGTGCCACGGTGCCGGCGGTGTCATGCGCCAGGTCGGGGGAGACCTCGATGGAGACGCGGCCGTCGACGTGGTTCGATGCCTCCCAGACCGGGCGGAACACGTCGAGGGCGGCAGCGACGTCCTGGGTGGTCGCGGCGAAGACCGCTTCCTCCGCAGTGGCGCCGGAGGCGGCGAGCTCGGTGACCTGAGCGTCGTACGACGTGTCGTTCTTGTCGGTGATCGCGTTCGCGAAGATCGTCGGGTTGGTCGTCACGCCCACGACGTTGCGCGACGAGATCAGGTCGGCGAGGTTACCCGAGGAGATGCGCGTGCGGGAGAGGTCGTCGAGCCAGATGCTGACGCCGGCGGCGGCGAGCTGTGCGGTGGGGGTGCTCATGCGTTCTCCTTGGTGCTGTTGGCCGCGATGGTCTCGCGGGCGGCCGCGATGACGGCCTCGGTGGTGATGCCGAACTTCTCGAAGAGGGTCTTGTAGTCGGCGGAGGCGCCGAAGTGGTCGATGCCGACCGAACGGCCGCGGTCGCCGACGATGCCGCGCCAGCTGAGCACGGATCCCGCCTCGACCGAGACACGGGCGGTGACGGAGGCGGGAAGCACGCTCTCGCGGTACTCCGCATCCTGCTCGTCGAACCACTCCAACGACGGAGCGGAGACGACCCGCACGTTCACGCCTTCCGCGGCGAGTGCCTCGCGGGCGTTCACCGCGAGCTGCACCTCCGAGCCGGTGGCCACGATGATGACGTCCGGGGTGCCGTTGGGGGCCTCGGCGAGGACGTAGGCGCCCTTGGCGGCGTTGTCGGCCGACGCGAAGGTGTCGCCGGAGGCTGCGCCCTCGCCGCGTTCGAACACCGGGATGTTCTGGCGAGTCAGGGCGATGCCGGCGGGTCCTTCGTGGCGGCGGAGGATCTCCAGCCACGTCGCTGCCGTCTCGTTCGCGTCCGCGGGGCGCACGACCGTGAAGTTCGGGATCGCGCGGAGCGTCGCGAGCTGCTCGACGGGCTGGTGGGTCGGACCGTCTTCGCCGAGGGCGACCGAGTCGTGGGTCCAGACGAAGATGCTGGGCACGTTCATGAGCGCCGCGAGACGCACGGGCGGGCGCATGTAGTCGCTGAAGATCAGGAAGGTCCCGCCGAAGGCGCGCGTCGGGCCGTGGAGCACGATGCCGTTGATGATCGCGCCCATGGCGTGCTCGCGGATGCCGAAGTGGAGCACTCGACCGTAGGGGTTGCCCGACCACTCGTGGGTCGACCACTCCGCCGGGATGAACGAGGGCACGCCCTTGATCGTGGTGAGGTTCGACTCGGCGAGGTCGGCCGAACCGCCCCACAGCTCGGGGAGCTCGGCAGCGAGGGCGTTGATGACCTGGCCGGACGCGGCGCGGGTCGACACCTCCTTGCCGGCTTCGAAGACGGGCAGCGCGCTCGTGATGTCGCCGGGCAGCTGGTGCGCCTCCAGGCGGTCGAGCAGGGCCTTCTTCTCGGGGTTCGCGGCGGCCCAGGCATCGAACGACTCCTGCCAGGCGGCACGGACATCGGCGGCGCGAGCTGCGAGTCCACGGGTGTGTGCGAGCACGTCATCAGCGACCACGAAGTTCTGCTCGGGGTCGAAGCCGAGCACCTTCTTGGTCGCGGCGAGCTCGTCGGCGCCGAGAGCGGAGCCGTGGATCTTGCCGGAGTTCTGCTTGCCAGGCGACGGCCAGCCGATGATGGTCTTGAGGATGATCAGCGACGGCTTCGAGGTCTCGCCCTTGGCGGCTTCGATCGCAGCGAACAGCTCGGCGACGTCTTCGACGTATTCGCCGGTCTTCTTCCAGTCCACGACCTGCACCTGCCAGCCGTAGGACTCGTAGCGCTTCGCGACGTCTTCGGTGAAGGCGACGTTCGTGTCGTCCTCGATGGAGATCTGGTTGGAGTCGTAGATCGCGATCAGGTTGCCGAGCTGCTGGTGGCCCGCGAGCGAGGAGGCCTCGCTGGTCACGCCCTCCTGCAGGTCGCCGTCACCGGCGATCACGTACACGAAGTGGTCGAAGGGGCTCGTGCCGGCCGCAGCCTCGGGGTCGAAGAGACCGCGCTCGTACCGGGCGGCGTACGCGAAGCCCACGGCCGATGCGAGGCCCTGGCCGAGGGGGCCGGTGGTGATCTCCACACCCTTGGTGTGGCCGTACTCCGGGTGGCCCGGCGTCAGCGAGCCCCAGGTGCGCAGCGCCTTGAGGTCGTCCAGCTCGAGACCGAAGCCGCCGAGGTACAGCTCGACGTACTGGGTGAGGGAGGAGTGCCCGGCCGAAAGGATGAACCGGTCGCGACCGAGCCAGTCGACATCGGTCGGGTCGTGACGCAGCACCCGCTGGTAGAGGAGATACGCGGCCGGAGCGAGGCTCATGGCTGTGCCGGGGTGACCGTTACCGACCTTCTCCACGGCATCGGCCGCCAGGATTCGAGCGGTGTCCACCGCGCGTCGATCGATCTCATCCCACTGCAATTCCGACACGTTCATGCCCTTTCCGACAGTTTCGAGGGCGCCCGTATTCCCTGGCGCATCCGCATCATCACGGAGAAGTGTGCACATCGCCGGGCGCGCGAGTGTTTTCAGCATAGCGGTGACGTGCCTTGCGCTACGCGGGCCCGCGAGCCGGAACACGTCATCCCGTGTCATACACTGGACAGGTTGTCCGGTCACACGTGCGGAGGAGGCGATCGAGATCTCGACGATGTCTGATCAGACCGTGAGGAAGTCGTCCATCGGTCGCACGGTGAAGGCCTACGTCACGCTGACCAAGCCGCGTGTCCTCGAGCTGCTGCTCGTGTCGACCGTGCCGGTGATGTTCCTGGCGCAGGGCGGACTCCCGAACCTGTGGCTCGTGCTGGCCACCGTCATCGGCGGCTCGCTGAGCGCCGGTTCCGCGGCGTCCTTCAACATGTACCTCGACCGCGACATCGATGCGCACATGCACCGCACCGAGAACCGCCCGCTGGTGACCGGCGAGGTCAGCCCGCGCGGCGCCCTGATCTTCTCGTGGACACTCGCCGTCGCCTCGACCGTCTGGCTCCTCGTCACGACGAACTGGCTCACGGCGGCCCTCTCGGCGACGGCCATCTTCTTCTACGTCGTGATCTACACGATGATCCTCAAGCGCCGCACCGAGCAGAACATCATCTGGGGCGGGATCGCCGGTTGCTTCCCGGTGCTCATCGGATGGTCCGCGGTCACCGGTTCGCTCGACTGGCCGGCGTTCATCCTGTTCCTCCTCGTCTTCCTGTGGACGCCGCCGCACTACTGGCCGCTGTCGATGAAGTACAAGGACGACTACGAAGACGTCGACGTTCCGATGCTGGGCGTCACGCGCAACGCCTCGCAGGTCGGCCTCCAGGTCATCCTCTACGCGTGGGCCACCGTCGCCTGCTCGCTTCTCCTCATCCCGATCGCGAACATGGGGCTGGTGTACACCGTGTCTGCGACGGTGTTCGGCGGATGGTTCATCTACGAGTCGCACCGCCTCTACAACCGTGCGGTCCACGGAACCGAACCGCGTCCGATGCGTGTCTTCCACGCGTCGATCACTTACCTCACGCTGATCTTCGTGGCGGTTGCGGTCGACCCGCTGCTGCCGTTCTGACCCGGGTTACGTCTGAGACGACGGAGCGGCGCCGAGGAATTCCTCGGCGCCGCTCCGTCGTCATCCGTTCCGACGATCAGCGGGTGATCGGCGGAGTGCTGTCCGGCTCGGCGTCGGTCGCGGGCGCGCCGTTCGTGGCCGCGTCATTCGTGGCGGTGTCGTTCGTGGCCGTGTCGTTCGTGGCCGCGGTCTCGGGAACGGCGTCGGTCGCCACGTCCTCGGACACAGGAGTGGCGTCGGTCGGCGGCGTGGTGCCGACCGAAGGGGCGACCGCGACAGGGGCGGGCGTCTCGTCGGTCTCGACGGTCCAGTCGATCGCTTCGACGACGGCCGGGGCGGGCGTGGGGACGAGTGAACGTGCAGCGACGAGTCCGAGGGTCAGCAGGATGCCGACGATTCCGGCTGCGAGCACGCCGGCACCCACCACGACGAGCGACTGACCGACGTATACCTCGACGCCGGTGGCGGTGCCATCGAGCAGCGTGGTCGTCATCGTGCCGATCTGACCGGAGATCAGCCAGGCGCCGACCGCCGTCGTGGCGAGGGACACGACCAGGAGGAGCCAGAATCCGATGCTTCGTGTGAGTGACTTGTTCATGCGGACCATCATCGCCGACATCCTGATGAGTCGACGATGCGCCGCCTGTGGATCGCCTGTGCGGGGTCAGTCCGCGGCTGCGGCCGTGCGCTTGAGGTGCAGCACGACCACGGTGTAGGTCGCGGCGGAGAGCGAGGCCAAGACCATGTGGATGCCGACGAGGAGAGGCGGGAGGCCCTCTCTGGCCTGCCAGACGCCGACGCCGACCTGCACGAGGATCGCGAGGACGAGGACGAGCAGCCACCGGCGCGGCTCGAGTCGCAGCACCCACGCCGCGACCGTGAGGAACAGCACTAGCGCCGCCAGGATGTAGCCCGGCCACGAGTGCACGTGTGCCAGCACGGTCGCGTCGAACCCGTGACGCAGCACATCGGCGTCGCCCGAGTGCGGGCCGGAACCGGTGGTCAGCACGCCGAAGACGATCGTGACGGCCAGAGCCAGGCCGGTCACGTGCGTGACGACGGCGAACCAGGAGGGCACCGCACGCTCGCGCGGTCCGGGGGAGGTCTTCAACCGCACGAGGAAGGCCGCGGTGATGCACACGAGCAGCAGCGACGAGGTGTAGTGGAAGCCCACGATGAACGGGTTGAGTCCGGTGAGGACCGTGATGCCGCCGACGAGCGCCTGCGCGACCACGCCGATCAGCGTGAGCCAGGCGAGCAGGACGAGGTCCCGTCTCGCGGGAGTCGTGCGCACGGATCGGACAGCCGCGGCGATGACCGCGATGAGCAGGACACCGGAGGCGATCGGGAAGGCGGGGATGTGGAACGGAGCGGCGATGGCGTAGGCGACACCCGCGGCGACGAGGCCGCCGGCCGCGAACCAGAGCGCGTTGACGAGGCCGCGCTTCCCGCTGAACAGACGCAGCACCAGCAGCACCACGACCAGCGCGATGATCCCGACCACGCCGGTCATCAGACGGTTGCCGAACTCGATGATCCCGTGGATGCCCTGCACCTCGAGGATCGGCACCAGTGAGTCCGGCGTGCACAGGGGCCAGTCCGAGCATCCCAGGCCCGATCCGGTGAGACGGACGGCGCCGCCGGTGCCGATGATGATGGTCTCGCTGATGAACGACAACCACGCGAAGACCGTCAACGCGCGCCCCCAGGACGAGGAACGGGCGGGGACCGCCGGCGTCGTCGAGCTGGCGGGGATCATCGTCTCGGGCATAAGTCCTCCGGACCGCACGGGACGCGGCGGGCATGGCCCGTCTGTCAGGCGGAACCTGTAGAATCGGATTGTTGCGATGAGCGCTGACAGCGCTGAAGCATCGTCAACAGTTTAGGCGCGATGGAAGCGCCGGTGATGAGGGCCCACCAACGGCACCCGCTCCCGCAGACTCGACGGGGATCAGGTGTGTCGGGGCGGATGACACCGTTTGGGACCTGTGAGGAGAGTGTTGGATGTCGGATGTGCTGATCGACCGCCCGGAGCTTGACGGTCTGGGGGTGTACGAATTCGGCTGGCACGATGAGGATGCTGCGGGTGCCATCGCGAAACGCGGCATCTCCGAAGACGTCGTCCGTGGGATCTCGAGCCTCAAGAATGAGCCCGAATGGATGCTGAAGACCCGTCTCAAGGGGTACCAGCTCTTCGGGCGCAAGCCGATGCCGACCTGGGGTGCAGACCTCAGCGAGATCGACTTCGACAACATCAAGTACTTCGTCCGCTCCACCGAGAAGCAGGCGCAGACGTGGGAAGACCTTCCCGCCGAGATCCGCGAGACCTATGAGCGCCTCGGCATCCCCGAGGCCGAGCGTCAGCGCCTCGTGGCCGGCGTCGCGGCTCAGTACGAGTCCGAGGTCGTCTACCACCAGATCCGCGAAGACCTCGAAGCCCAGGGCGTCATCTTCATGGACACCGACACGGCACTGCGCGAGCACCCCGAGTTCTTCGAGGAGTACTTCGGCACCGTCATCCCCGCAGGCGACAACAAGTTCGCTGCGCTGAACACCGCCGTGTGGTCTGGCGGTTCGTTCGTGTACGTCCCGAAGGGCGTGCACGTCGAGATCCCGCTGCAGGCCTACTTCCGCATCAACACCGAGAACATGGGGCAGTTCGAGCGGACGCTCATCATCGCCGACGAGGACAGCTATGTCCACTACATCGAGGGCTGCACGGCTCCGATCTACAAGTCGGACTCCCTGCACTCGGCCGTCGTCGAGATCATCGTGAAGAAGAACGCCCGCGTTCGGTACACGACGATCCAGAACTGGTCGAACAACGTCTACAACCTGGTCACCAAGCGCGCCGTGGCGTACGAGGGCGCGACCATGGAGTGGGTCGACGGCAACATCGGCTCCAAGGTCACGATGAAGTACCCGTCGATCTATCTGATGGGCGAGCACGCCAAGGGCGAGACCCTGTCCGTCGCCTTCGCCGGTCCCGGTCAGCACCAGGATGCCGGCGCCAAGATGATCCACATGGCGCCCTACACGCAGTCGTCGATCGTCTCGAAGTCGATCGCTCGTGGTGGCGGACGTGCCGGATATCGCGGCGAGGTGCGCGTCGACGCAGCGGCGCACCACTCCGCCAACACGGTGCGCTGCGACGCTTTGCTCGTGGACACCAAGTCCCGCTCCGACACCTACCCGGCCATCGACATCCGCGTCGACGACGTGCAGCTCGGCCATGAGGCCACGGTCTCGAAGGTGAGCGAGGAGCAGCTGTTCTACCTGCAGTCCCGCGGCATGCCCGAGGACGAGGCGATGGCGATGATCGTGCGCGGCTTCATCGAGCCGATCGCACGGGAGCTTCCCATGGAGTACGCGATGGAACTGAACAAGCTCATCGAGATGGGCATGGAAGGATCGGTCGGCTAGTGACGGCCTCGACGACAGCGCCCGCCGAGGCGCAGAACACCGACGCGCCCGCGAGCGCGCACATCGATCCGGCGGCACAGGTCGCCGCCGCGGGATTCGTCCCCGTGCAGACCCGCTCGGAGCGCCCGCACTCCTTCGACCCCGCTGATTTCGGCGCCCCGACCGGGCGCGAGGTCAACTGGAAGCACACGCCGGTCGCGAAGTTCAGCGGACTCTTCACCGACGAGCAGGGAGACGAGGACGCGGTGACCTATGGTCTCGGCGCGGCCGAAGCGTTCCTCGAGCCGTCTGCGGACGAGAAGGGCCCGTACGGCGAGTTCTTCCGCCCCGAGGATCTGCCGAGCGCCCTCGCGTGGAAGCACAGCCCCCGCGGTCTGCACATCCAGATCCCTGCCGAGGCCGAACTCGACGAGCCGATCATCGTCCCCGTCGAGGGGAAGGGTGCAGACAAGCGCGCTTTCGGACAGATCCTCATCGAAGCTCTCCCGCATTCGCGCGGCACCATCGTGCTCGCGCACTCCGGTTCCGCGCAGTATGCGCAGAACGTCGAGATCATCGTGCGCGACGGAGCCAAGCTCACCGTCGTCAGTCTCCAGCGCTGGGAAGACGACGCGGTTCACGCGTCCGCTCACCAGGCGACGGTCGGAGCAGACGCGACTCTCCGGCATTTCGTGATCAGCTTCGGCGGCGGAGTGGTCCGCGTCAACCCGAGCGTCGAGCTGACGGGCGCCGGGTCCGAGGGGTACCTGTACGGGCTCTCGTACGCGGATGCCGGGCAGCACCTCGAGAGTCAGGTCTACCTGCATCACAAGGGACCCCACACCAAGGGCGATGTCCTCTACAAGGGCGCGCTGCAGGGTGAGGGCGCGCACAGCGTGTGGATCGGCGACGTGTTGATCGGCGCCGACGCGACCGGAACCGACTCCTACGAGGCGAACCGCAACCTGGTGCTGACGGAGGGTGCGCGTGCCGACTCCATCCCGAACCTCGAGATCGAGACCGGTGACATCCTCGGTGCCGGACACGCGAGTGCCACCGGTCGGTTCGACGACGAGCAGCTGTTCTACCTGCAGGCTCGCGGCATCACCGAGGAGGAGGCGCGACGTCTGGTCGTGCTCGGGTTCCTCACCGACATCGTGCAGCGCCTCGGCATCCCTGCCCTCGAGACCGAACTGCTGGCAGCGATCGAGACGGAGCTCGCCGAGGTGAGCGCATGACCGCCGAGCGCGTCTGCGGCGTCGCCGACCTCGAACAGGACATGCCGCTGCGCGTGGACCCGGGCGGCGTCCCCATCACGGTGATCAAAGACGGCGAGGGCGTCATCCACGCCATCGGCGACACCTGCACCCACGGCGACATCTCGTTGTCCGAGGGCTTCGTCGAGGGTGACACCGTGGAGTGCTGGGCCCATGGCTCCGCCTTCTCGCTGCTCACCGGCAAGCCCCAGAATCTCCCCGCATATGAGCCCGTCCCCGTCTACGTCGTCCAGATCGACGGCGACGACGTGCTCATCGATCCGACTGTGATTAAGGAAGTCTGAAGAATGTCTGTTCTCGAGATCCGCGACCTGCATGTGACGGTCGAGACCGATGCGGGGACCACCCCGATCCTCAACGGAATCAACCTCACCATGAACACGGGTGAGACCCACGCCATCATGGGCCCCAACGGCTCTGGCAAGTCGACGCTGGCCTACACGATCGCCGGGCACCCCAAGTACACGGTGACCTCCGGTTCGATCACGTTCGACGGCCAGGATGTCCTGGAGATGAGCGTCGACGAGCGGGCCCGCGCCGGCCTCTTCCTCGCGATGCAGTACCCGGTCGAGATCCCCGGCGTCACGGTGACGAACTTCCTGCGCACGGCCAAGACGGCACTCGACGGCGAAGCGCCGGCGATCCGCGGCTGGACCAAGGACGTCAAGGCGGCCATGTCGAACCTGCGCATGGACCCGAAGTTCGCGCAGCGCAACGTCAACGAGGGCTTCTCCGGTGGCGAGAAGAAGCGTCACGAGATCCTGCAGCTCGAGGTGCTGAAGCCGAAGTTCGCGATCCTCGACGAGACCGACTCCGGCCTCGACGTCGACGCGCTCAAGATCGTCTCCGAGGGCGTCAACCGTGCGAAGGAGTCCACCGGGCTCGGCGTGCTGCTGATCACGCACTACACCCGTATCCTCCGCTACATCCGGCCCGACTTCGTCCACGTGGTGGTCGCGGGCAAGATCGTCGAAGAGGGTGGCCCCGAGCTCGCGGACCGGCTGGAGAACGAGGGATACGACCGTTTCCTCGACCCTGCAGCCCCCATCGAGGCGTAGGCTGATCGCATGACAGCGACCCTCACGGACGAGAAGTACGACGCGGTCACCGAGGCTCTCAAAGACGTCATGGACCCCGAGCTCGGGATCAACGTCGTCGACCTCGGCCTCATCTACGACCTCGCCTGGGATGACGAGAACGATGCTCTCGTCATCCACATGACGCTGACCAGCGCCGGCTGCCCGCTCACGGACGTCCTCGAGGACCAGACCGCCCAGGCTCTGGACAGCGTCGTCGATCGCTTCCGGATCAATTGGGTCTGGATGCCGCCGTGGGGCCCGGAGCGGATCACGGATGACGGACGCGACATGATGCGCGCCCTCGGCTTCGCTATCTGACCCCGCAGGAGCATTGCCGGAAGGCATCATCGGCGCGCGTCGGATCGGATGGCACCGCGACGGCGCGTGTCGGAACCTCGGGAGAACCAATGCTTCAGGTGAAGGCCCTGCCTCTTGCGGAACTCCGCGAGCGCAGCAGCGAGAAGTGGCGGGAGTACCCCGCCGACGTCTTGCCGCTGTTCGTCGCAGAGACCGATTTCCCGTTGGCTCCGGCCATCTCGACGGCGTTGCAGCGTGCGGTGGAGATCGGTGACACAGGGTATGTCGCCTCGCGCACGCCGCTCGCGGAGTCGTTCGCGGCCTTCGCGAGCCGACGCTACGGGTGGGACCCTGACCCGGCCCGGATGCGCAGCACGGCTGACGTGAGCATGGGGATCGTGGAGATCCTGCGTCGCGTGACGCAGCCGGGGGAGCGGATCGTCGTGACGCCGCCCGTGTACCCGCCCTTCTATGATCTGGTCGCCGAGGCCGGTGCAGAGGTCGAACGGGTACCGCTTCGCGACACCGGCACCGGCTGGGAGCTCGACATCGACGGGATCCGCGCGGCGTTCGACGACGGTGCGACGGCGATCCTGCTCTGCAACCCGCACAACCCCACCGGCACGGTGCACGATCGGGACAGTCTCGCTGCGCTGGCGGAGCTGGCCGACGAGTACGGCGTCGCGGTCGTCTCGGACGAGATCCATGCTCCGCTCGCCCAACCGGGCACGGGGTTCACCCCTTTCCTGTCCGTGAGCGACTCCGCGCAGCGGGTGGGCTACGCCGTCGTGAGCGCCAGCAAGGCGTTCAACCTCGCCGGGCTCAAGTGCGCCCTCATGGTCACGGCCGACGACGCGACCAGCGCCGTCGTCCGAGGTCTTCCGGTCGAGGTCGAATGGCGAACGGGGCAGTTCGGGCTGCTCGCGGCCGTCGCGGCGTTCTCGGAGGAGAGCGATGAGTGGCTCGACGGTCTGCTGCGCACTCTCGACGAGAACCGCGTGCTGCTCGAAGATCTTCTCGCCGCCCGTCTTCCCGGCGCGCGCTACCGCATCCCCGATGCGGGCTACCTCGCCTGGATAGATCTCTCCGCACTGGAGTGGGGCGACAATCCCGCTCGGCGCATCCTCAAGGACGCCAAGGTCGCCCTGCACTTCGGGTCGTCGTTCGGCGCGGAGGGCGCGGGCCACGTGCGACTGAACTTCGGCACCAGCCCCGAGATCCTCACCGAGGCCATCGAGCGCATCGCGTCGCTCGTCGGCCGATGACCGCCGCCGACGCCGCGACGATCTGGGACCGCCAACGGATCTGGGTGACTCTCGGCGCGGTCGCGCTGATCTTCCTCGCGGCGATCGAGGCTCTGGCCGTCACGACGGTGATGCCGATCGTCAGCGAGGCTCTCGATGGTGAGGCCTTGTTCGCCGTGGCCTTCGCGGGAACCCTCGCGACGAGCGTGATCGGCATGGTCGCGACCGGAGCCTGGTCAGATGCCCGCGGCCCCCGCGGCGCCCTCTACGTCGCGGTGACGCTCTTCATCATCGGCCTGCTCCTCTCGGGCTTCGCCGTCACGATGCATCAGTTCCTGGTCGGACGCCTCGTCCAGGGGCTCGGGACGGGAGGGCAGACGGTCGCACTGTACGTCGTGGTCGCACGCTTGTATCCGCCCCATCTGCACGGTCGGATCTTCGCCGCCTTCGCCGCGGCGTGGGTCGTGCCGTCCATGGTCGGTCCGTTTCTGGCGGGCGCCGTCGCCGAGTATCTCGATTGGCGCTGGGCCTTCCTGGGCGTGGCCGTGCTCACCGCTGCGGCGTTCCTGATGATCGCCGTCCGCCTCCGTGGGGTCGACCTCGGGCGTGGCGAGCCGCAGGATCGCCGTACGCTCATCGTCCGCCTGTTGCTCGCGGTCGTCGTCGCGGTCCTCGCCGTCGTCGTCGGCTTCTCCGCCGAGATGACCCCCTCGATCAGATGGCCGGTGGCGCTCGGCGCCGTGCTGGCGATCGGTTTCGCCGTGCTGCCACTGCTCCCGCGGCGTACCTTGCGGGCAGGGCTGGGGCTTCCCAGCGTGGTGCTCATGCGAGGAATCGTGGCGGGAGCCTTCTTCGCTGCGGAGGCCTACATCCCCTATCTGCTGATGAAGAAGTTCGACTTCAGCGCGACCTGGGCGGGCGTCGCCCTCATGCTCGCGGCCCTCGCGTGGGCGGGGGCCTCGGCCCTGCAGGGACGGTTCGGCGAGAGACTCGGCAATCACCGCATCACGACGATCAGCCTGGGGTCACTCCTGGTCGCGATGCTGTGCGTGCTCACCGCCGCCGTGTTCGACGTCTCGGCGACCGTCGTGGTGGTGGGCTGGGCATTCGCCGGCGGCGGGATGGGACTGCTCTATCCACGCCTCACCGTCCTGACCCTGGCCTACTCGGACGAGACCAATCAGGGGTTCAACTCCTCCGCGTTGTCGATTTCGGACGCGGCCGGATCGGCCGTCGCCATCGCACTCGCCGGTCTCGGTGTCGCGACGCTCGGCGGCGAGGCCGGGGCGTTCAGCGCGGTCTTCGCGTTCTGTATCGCTCTCGTCGCATTGGCTGTCGTGCCCGGGCTCAGGCTCGGGCACGCGGCGGAGTCGCCGGCGCGCTGAGGGTTCCCGCGAGGGCGGTGACCCCGAGGTCGAACACGCCATCGAGTCCGGCGGTGACGTCGAGAGCGCCGGCGTCGGGCAGAGCGCCGTGGCTGTCGGCGTGCATGCGCTGTTGGACGAGCGTTGCGTGTCCGAGCACGAAATGCAGGATCGCGGCTCCACGGTCATCCGCATCGGGGGCTCCCTGCGCGCGGAGCGCATCGGTCAGCGCGGTCTGCGCCTGCGACGAGCCGAGTTGGAGCGCATAGGTGCTGAGAACCAGTTCGGCGCCGTCACGGTAGGCGAAGAGTGCGTCGCGGATGCCGCGCGCGGTCGTGAGGACGTCGGTGCTCCCGGGAGGGATCGACGCGGTGATCCGGTCGGCGAGTTCGGCCAGCAGCTCCTGCTTGCTCGCGAAGTGCCAGTAGAGCGCGCTGGGTTGCACGTCGAGCCCGGCGGCGATGCGCCGCATCGAGAGATCGGCGAGTCCCACCTCGTCGAGCAGGGCGAGAGCGCGCCTGGTCACGCTGTCGCGGTCGTGACGTGCCGGATTGTGCTCGGGACTCATGCTCCGATTATAGTGAACGACGTTCAGGTGAACAGTGTTCAGTACCGTGACGGGGAGATCAGATGACGGGGTGCCCTCAGGTCGCCGGGGCTCCGATCACGCTCGAGCGGGTGTCGGTGCAACTCGACGGACGTTCGGTGCTGCATGACATCAGCGTCGAGCTCACGGCTTCCACGATCGCCGTGATCGGGGCGAACGGTTCGGGGAAGTCGACGTTCGCGAGGCTGCTGAACGGACTCGTCACACCCCACAGCGGCACCGTGCGTGTGCACGGACATGACACCGTGCAGGAGCGTGCAGCGGTGCGCCGCCTCGTGGGTTTCGTCTTCACCAATCCGGATGCGCAGATCCTCATGCCGACACCGGCCGAGGATCTCGCGCTGTCGTTGCGCGGTCGCCCGAAGGCGGAAGTGGCCGCGCGCGTCCAGGAGACCCTCGAGACGAACGGACTGGGCGCGCACGCCGAGGTCCCGGCATCGATGCTGTCCGGTGGGCAGAAGCAGATGCTCGCGCTGGCGTCGGTGCTCATCGCGCAACCGCGCGTGATCGTCGCCGACGAGCCGACTACGCTGCTGGATCTACGGAACGCCCGCCGCATCGGCGACCTCCTGCTCGCACAGCAGGCGCAGGTGGTGGTGGTCACGCACGACCTCGACCTCGCTGCCCGCTGCGACGCCGCGCTGCTCTTCGAGGACGGGAGGATCGCCGCCTCCGGTGAGCCGGCGCGCGTGATCGACGCCTACCGGCGGGCGTGCGCATGATCCCGCTCTACCGTCCGGGAACGGGGCTCATCCATCGAGCGCCGGCAGGGTTCAAACTCGCGGCCCTGGCTGTCGGCGCCCTCGTGCTCTCGCTGTATCCGCACGACTCGCTGAGCATCGGCGTCTCGCTCGCGATCGTCGTGGGGCTGTACGGCCTGAGCGGACTGCCGTTCCGTGTGCTCGTCACGGAGGCCTGGCGTCTGCGCTGGATCGTCCTCGTCCTCGCCGCGGCGCTGCTCATCTTCGTGTCGCCCGTCGCCGCGTGGATCAGCACAGGGAGGGTCGTGGCGGTGCTCCTCCTGGCGAGCCTGCTGACCCTGACCACTCGGATGTCGGACCTTCTCGCGGTGCTCCATCGTCTCCTCCGTCCGCTTCGCAGCATGGGGGTCGATCCGGAGGCGGTGGCGCTGACGATATCGCTCACCCTCACGACAGTCCCGGTGATCGCCGGGTTCGCCGCACGCGTGCGCGAAGCCGAGCAGGCCCGCGATGTGCGCCTGGGGATCCGCATCGTCGTGCCGCTGCTGGTGCTCGCATTGCGGCACGCGGATGACGTCGGCGAAGCGCTGGCGGCCCGGGGCATCGTCTGACTCAGGCCGGCACTGGCGCGTTGACTGCGACTCGTGCTCGCTGTGTCGGTCGCTGAGAAGCCGACAGCGACGAGAGTCGCAGCGCGGCGCCGATCAGCGCGATCGCGATCAGCGCGGTCGATACCGAGGTGCCGAGCACCAGAAGGAGCACGATCCCGACCAGACCGCTCAAGGTTCCGATGACGATGCGGTGCATCGAGGTCGTCGCCGAGGGCGCGGGCTGCGACTCGAATCGCGTGAAGGCGACGGCGACGAGAGCGGTGAGAGCGAGAGCCGTCGCCAGCCAGAGGGGACGCCCGGCCCACCATCCCGCGCTGTCCAACGCCGGCAGGCTGGCTCCGGCGACGAGTGCGTACACTGCGGTGACACCGGCCATCAGGAGCAGTACCGGCATGTGCCAGAGGTAGATCGTCATGGTGCGCACCGTCACGAAGGCGGTGAACGCGGCGACCCGCGGCCGACGGCTGAACCGTTCGAGACGCTCGCGGTGCAGTGACAGCAGGCTGGTGTGCGCAATTCCGACGAGGAGGAGCGCCGCGGTCGGCGGGTTGATGTTCGCGATGAGGTCGGGGGAGTAGATGCCGAAGGCGAAGGTCGCGACGAGCAGAAGGAGGGCCGTGATCCCGGCGGTGGCGCGTACGCGCCTGGCGAGGCGGTCGATGCTGCCGTCGGCCAG
Source organism: Microbacterium sp. TPU 3598 (assembly GCF_002356155.1). Classification (NCBI taxonomy): domain Bacteria; kingdom Bacillati; phylum Actinomycetota; class Actinomycetes; order Micrococcales; family Microbacteriaceae; genus Microbacterium; species Microbacterium sp. TPU 3598. The sequence goes on from NZ_AP017975.1 coordinate 1,653,717, forward strand.
GAAGAACCCGAGCTGCTGGAGGGTCATCCACACGAAAGCGAGGTTCAGGAACCCCAGCCCGTCGATGCCGGTGGCTGTGCGCAGCACGTCGACGGTGATCGAGGCGAGCACCAGCGCGCCGATCGTGCGCAGCGGTGCGCGTTCATGGGCGGAGGCGAGAAGAGGGAGCAGAGCCTGACAGAGCAGGAAGACGCCCAGGAACCACAGCGGCTGCCCGTATCGGAATCCCGCCGTCGCGATGAGGTCGGCGGGAACGCCGAAGACCGTGAGCAGCGCGAGTGCGAGTGCGATGACCGCGATCGTGAAGATCGCCGGACGCAGCAGTCGATGCACACGGCCGGCGACGAAGCCGATGGCCGTGCCTCCGCGCTGATGCATCCGCCGGTAGGCCAGCAGACCCGAGAACCCTCCGATGACGAAGAACAGGGGCATCACCTGGAAGAACCAGCTGAGCGGCGCGATCCATCCGGTCCCGTCGCTGGCATTGGCGAAGACCGGTCCGGAATCGGTCACGGTGACGCCGACCATGATGGCGTGCAGGAGCACGACCCCGAGGACGCAGAGGGCCCGGAGGAAGTCGATCCCGGTGTCGCGGGATGCGCGTGGGGGAGCCGTGGTGCTGACGGCGCGCGGTGCCTGGACGATGGCCATGAGTCCTCCTCGGAAGCGGTGTTCCAGGAGACTATGGAGGTGGTGCCGGCGAGGGCATCACCCGTGGGTGCCGTCACGACCCCCTACGACGGGGTGAGTCAGGACGACGGTTCGACGAGTCCGGTGTCGTACGCGAGGATCACGGCGTGCACGCGGTCTCGCAGGCTCAGTTTGGCGAGCACCTTGCCGACATGCGTCTTGACGGTCTGCTCTGCGATGAAGAGATCGGCGGCGATCTCGGTGTTGGAACGACCTCGACCGATGAGCACGAGCACCTCGCGCTCGCGATCCGTGAGCTCGGCGAGAGCCGTCGCCGAGCGCGGTGCGCGGGGGCGGCGGCCGGCGAACTGCTCGATCATGCGGCGCGTCACGCTGGGCGCGAGCAGCGCATCGCCGTCCGCGACGACCCGAACCGCGTGCACGAGCTCCTCCGGTAGAGCATCCTTCAGCAGGAAGCCGCTGGCGCCGGCCTCGAGCGCGTCGTACACGTAGTCGTCGATGTCGAATGTGGTGAGCATCAGGATTCGAGGTACGTGCGCGGCCGGATAGGAGGGGCCGAGGATGCGCCTCGTCGCCTCGATCCCGTCGAGCTCCGGCATGCGCACATCCATGAGGATCACATCGGGATCGAGACGCGCGGCGAGGGTGACCGCTTCCGCACCGTTCGCCGCCTGCCCGGTGACATGGATGCCGTCATGGGCGTCGAGGAGCGCGGCGAACCCCGCTCGAACCATGGCCTGGTCGTCGGCGATGAGGACGCTGATGGTCACAGGCTCTCCTTGTCAGGGGAAGGGGATGAAAGCGTGCCGGCCGGGGCGGCGTCGAGGGGGAGGACGGCGTCGACATCCCATCCTCCGTCGGACGCGGGGCCGGCGGAGAGACTGCCGCCGAGGATCTCGGCGCGCTCCCGCATGCCCCGGAGCCCGTAGCCGGTGCCGTGACTCTCGGCTCGGTGCGGCGGTGCGTCGTTGTGCACCTGGATGTGGATGCTGCGCGCCTCTGCGCGCACGCGCACGGCGATGCGCGCACCGGGTGCGTGTCGCACGGCGTTGCTCAGTGCCTCCTGCACGATGCGGAACGCGGCGATCTGGACAGCAGGTGTGGCGGAGGCGGTTTCGGTTCCTTCGAGGACGAGTCCGACGTCGACACCGGCGCGGCGGATGCTGTCGACAAGGGCGGGGATGTCGTCGACGCCTTGCTGCGGGGCCAGTTCGGCGCTCTGGTCTTCGGTGCGGAGCACCCCGAGCATGCGTCGCATCTCCGTGAGCGAGGTCCGGGCGGTGGCGGCGATGTCGTCGAACTCCGTGATGGCGGCGGTGCCGAGCTCGGGAATCCGATACTTGGCCGTCGAGGCCTGCACCTGGATCACCGACATGCTGTGGGCGACGACGTCGTGCAGCTCCCTGGCGATCCGTGTGCGCTCTTCGACGAGCGCGCGCCTGGCCTCCTCGAGCGCGCTGTGCTCCTTCTCGCGCGTCAGCTCGGCGGCGACGCGGACCCGCCCGGCTATCAGCGCTGCGATGAGGAACATCGCGGAGGCGACTGCAGTCGTGACGATCAGGTCGGCGGTCGCACTGGCGGATGACGCCGGGAGGGCGACCATGTCGGGCCGGAGCACGGGGGCGAGAAGCGAGGCGATCGCCCCGAGGATCAGGGCGAAGGCCCCGATCCTCGTCCCATGGAGGAAAGTGACGACGCCGACGAAGAGGACGAAGACGAGGAGTGCCGGAACGGACCACGGCCAGGGAGACTGGATCGCCAGCTCCGGCACGACCGTGAGCGGCAGGGTGAACGCACTCGCCGTGAACAGGATGAGAGCCCAGCGAGGACGTGAGATCGCGAGGAGCGGCGAAGCGCACAGCACAGCTCCGAGGATGAACGACAGCGGCAGCGGTGTGCCGTACAGGAGGGTCTGCAGCGGGACGAGCACCGCGTACAGCGCCACGACCGCCGCACCCAGCGCCACGAGGGCGGAGGTGCGGCGGTTGATCCGTTGGCGGAGCGGTGTGCGCTCCCGGCGTCGTGCCATGACTGTCATCCTGCCAGCTGGGGCGCCGGCGCACGGCGGCGACGGGCCGCGGCGATCCGGTCGATCACGAACCCGATGACGAGGGCGATGACGATGCCGAGCCCAGCGCTGAGCAGGGGCTGGTCTTTGATCCAGGCGCCGGCGAGCAGACCGATCGCGAGGCTGAACACGCTCCAGCTGACCCCGGCGATGAGGCTCAAGGGGAGGAAGCGCCGCCAGGGGAAGTGGAGAGCGCCCGCGCTCATGTTGACGGCGACCCGACCGACCGGGATGTAGCGGGCACCGAGGATGAGCGTCGCGCTCCGACGGTCGAGTGCGCGCTGGGCGTGAGCGAATGCCGCCGCCACCCGGGGGCGTCGCATCCACGCGAACCTCGTCGTGCCCACCGCTCGCCCGATGACGAAGGCGACGTTGTCTCCGATCGCCGCACCGATCGCGGCGACGAGCCCGAGGAGCACCAGGTTTCCCTCGCCGGTGGAGGCGGTGACCGCCGCCGCGGCGACGAGCACGGTCTCGCTGGGAACCGGGGGGAAGAAGCCGTCGATGACGGTGACGGCGAACAGGACCAGGTACAGCCAGGGTGAGGCGATCGCCTGCATGATGAGCTCGTTGAGGATGTCCACTCCCGTACGTTATGCAGCGGACCCCGAGCAGGGCATCCCTCTCGGGTATCGGGACCCTCACCCTTCGGAGTGATCTTGCTGAGCGCGACTCCCGGCGACGCCGCTTATACTGGGAGGCTGGCCGATCGGCCGACAACCTCCCCGAAAGAACGGACGTCCGCTGTGCTTGCCGTGCACGACCTCGAGATCCGCGTTGGCGCGCGCCTGCTGATGGAGAACGTCTCGTTCCGCGTCGCCGACGGAGACAAGATCGGACTCGTCGGCCGCAACGGGGCCGGGAAGACCACGCTCACCAAGGTGCTCGCCGGTGACGTGCTCCCGTCGGGCGGAAGCGTCACCCGCTCCGGGGAACTCGGCTACCTGCCGCAGGACCCTCGTTCGGGCAATCCCGAAGACCTCGCGCGTACGCGCATCCTCGATGCCCGCGGGCTCGGTCAGCTCAACCTCGGCATGACCGAGGCGGCCCTCGCCATGGGTTCCGACGACCCCGCGGTGGCCGACAAGGCCATGAAGAGCTACGCCCGACTCACCGAGCAGTTCGAGGCGCAGGGCGGCTACGCGGCCGAAGCCGAAGCCGCGTCCATCGCCAACAACCTGTCGCTTCCCGACCGTATCCTCGACCAGCCGCTGTCGACGCTGTCCGGCGGTCAACGCCGTCGGATCGAACTCGCGCGCATCCTCTTCTCCGACGCGCAGACGATGATCCTCGACGAGCCGACCAACCACCTCGACGCCGACAGCGTCGTGTGGTTGCGCGAGTTCCTCAAGGGCTACAAGGGCGGGCTGATCGTGATCAGTCACGATGTGGAGCTCGTCGGCGAGACCGTCAACCGGGTGTTCTACCTCGACGCGAACCGCCAGATCATCGACACATACAACATGAACTGGAAGAACTACCTGCGTCAGCGGGTGGCTGATGAGGAGCGTCGCAAGAAGGAACGCGCGAACGCCGAGAAGAAGGCGACGACCCTGCAGCTGCAGGCCGCCCGCTTCGGTGCGAAGGCTTCGAAGGCCGCTGCTGCGCACCAGATGATCGCGCGCGCCGAGAAGCTGCTTGCCGGACTGGACGAGGTGCGTCAGGAGGACCGGGTGGCGAAGCTGCGCTTCCCGAAGCCCGCTCCTTGCGGTAAGACGCCGATGATGGCCTCCGGCCTCTCGAAGTCGTACGGCTCGCTCGAGATCTTCACCGACGTCGACCTGGCGATCGATCGCGGTTCGAAGGTCGTCGTGCTCGGACTCAACGGTGCAGGAAAGACCACACTGCTGCGGATGCTCGCCGGCGTCGACCAGCCCGATACGGGACAGCTCGAGCCGGGGCACGGCCTCAAGGTCGGCTACTACGCGCAGGAGCACGAGAACCTCGATGTGAATCGCTCGGTGCTCGAGAACATGGTCTCGGCCGCTCCGCACATCACGGAGACCGAAGCGCGCAAGGTGCTCGGGTCGTTCCTGTTCACGGGTGACGACGTGCTCAAGCCCGCCGGCGTCCTCTCCGGTGGTGAGAAGACCCGTCTGTCGCTCGCGACGCTGGTCGTGTCGTCGGCGAACCTGCTGCTGCTCGATGAGCCGACCAACAACCTCGATCCTGCCTCGCGCGAGGAGATCCTCGGTGCGCTCGCGCACTACGAGGGCGCAGTCGTGCTCGTCTCGCACGACCCCGGTGCCGTGCAGTCACTCAACCCCGAACGTGTGCTGATCCTGCCGGACGGGGTCGAGGACATCTGGAGCCAGGAGTACCAGGACCTCATCGAGCTCGCCTAGGGGGTCGGTTCCGTGTCGGCGGCCCGGGATATCGTGACGGACATGGAGCTGGGTCACATCCGCGCGATCTGCTGGGACTGGAACGGCACGCTGCTCGACGATGCCGAGATCTGCCGTCAGGTCATGAACGCCGTGCTCGAGGAGCACGCGCTCGAACCGCTCGCCGACGAGCACGCGTACCGATCCGTCTTCCGCTTCCCGATCCGGGACTTCTACCGCTCGGTCGGACTCGGGGACGACCGATTCGTGTCGGCCGCAACCACGTATCTCGACCTGCTCGCCCAGCGCGTCGGCAAGGCGCCGCTCCACTCCGACGTGCGGGCCACGCTCGCGGTGCTCCGTGAGCGAGGGATCCGCCAGGTCCTCGCTTCGGCGACTCTTCCGGATGCCCTCGCTCGGCAGATGGCCCCGCACGACCTGGGCGAGGCGTTCGAAGCGGTGCTGTCGATCGACGATCCCTTCCGCGCCTCCAAGCACGATGTGATCTCGCGATGGCTGGCGACATCCGGGATGACTGCGCATGATGTGCTCGTCGTCGGCGACACCAATCACGATCGAGAGATCGCGGACGATCTCGGCGCGGAGTTCGTCCATTTCGACGGCGGGCACCAGAAGTGGGCGGGAGACACCCGCCGGGTCTCGACGCTCGGCGAGCTGATCGACCTCCTGGGGCCGCTCCCGGTGGGTTCCGCCTCCGCCGAACTCGCCTGACCACTCGGCCCTGCCCGGGGCGGACCCATGGCATAGTCGAGAGCATGCCGTTCGCGCATCCCCCGTCCTCGTCAGACATCAGCGACTGGCTGCGTGCGCAGCCTTCCCTCACCGGGGTCGCGCCGCCGCTCGATCTCGCAGCGCTTCCCGAAGATCCCGTGCCGTTCTTCGTCGATTGGATCGGAGAGGCCGCCGAGAGCGGGGTCGCGGAACCGCACGCGGCGACCCTGGCGACGGTCGACGATGACGGCGTGCCGGATGCGAGGACACTGATCCTCAAGGGCGTCGACGCGCGAGGATGGGCGTTCGCCGGGACGCGCTCGTCCCGCAAGGGCGAGCAGATCGCCGCACGCCCTGCCGCGGCGTTGAACTTCTGGTGGCAGCCGCTCCGACGGGCCGTGCGGGTTCGGGGAATGATCCAGGAAGCGTCCGAGGCGGAGAGCGCCGCAGATCTCGCCGCGCGGTCGGCTGACGCTCGTCGCGGTGTCGCGCCGGGGGAATGGGTGCTCTGGAGGATCGTCCCGGCGCGCGTCGAGTTCTGGCAGGGATCGGCGGACCGGAACCACAGCCGGATCGTCTTTCAGCGCGCGGAGGGCGGCTGGAGCCGCAGCGTGACGGGCGAGGCCGCCGGTGTGGCGAGATATAGAGTCGCAGGGGAGCGGACATGAGCGGTTATCAGGTGCTCGAGATCGGGTCGCTCGACGAGTGGCGCACCCACCATGGTGGCTTCGATGCCGCACGATCGCGCGACGGGCGTCGCGTCGTCGACCATGAGCTGACGATGCAGTACATCGGGATGACCGCGAACGCGTTGGAGCCGGGCGAAGAGGCCGGCTACTGGCACGTGCACCGGAAGATCGAAGAGGTCTACGTGTTCCTCGGAGGGCGAGGGCAGATGGGGCTGGACGACGATGTGGTGGAGGTCGGCCCCGGTACCGTGATCCGCGTCGGTCAGGGCGTCGCTCGCACGTGGCGGGCGCGACCGGACAGTCCGGGCGAACTGCGCTGGCTCTGTCTCCGCGCCGGCGGCGAGGAACTGCCGCACCTTCCGGACGACAGCTCGCGGCTACCGGAGCGCCCGATGCCATGGTCGGACCGAGCGAGCACCGGCTGAAGAGTCACCGCACGTCGAGCAGTTCGTCCTCGACGTCGGCGTCGTGGTCCTTGCGGCGCGACTTCTTGACGGGGGCTTGGACTCCCTCGACCTCCTCGCGGTGCTTCACGATCTCCGTCCGGATGATGTATCCGATGAAGATGAAGCCCATCAGCGCGAAGAGAATCCACTGGATGGCATAGGACAGGTGCGGACCCGGATCGTCGGTGGGGGAGTCGAATCCCCCCAGCGTCCCTGCGCCGGCCGGGTCCTCGCTGATCATCCGTCCGTAGGCTCCGGTGATCACGTCACCGTCGACGAGATCGGCGATGGTCGGCAGATTGATGGTCGGCACCTGACCTTCGGGCGCGCCACGGCCCGACGCCGGAACCTGCTCACCCGGGCGAAGACGCACGGTGACCTCGGCTTCGCCCTCCGGCGGCGCTGGCACCGAATCCGGCGCGTCCCCGTCACCCGGCGGCACCCAGCCGCGATCGACGATGAAGATGCGACCATCGACGTCGCGGAACGGCACGAGCACCTCGAAGGCGCTCGTCCCGCCGTGCGGGCGGTTGCGCACCAGGAGCTGCTGGTCGGCGAGGTATTCGCCCTGCAGGATCACCGGTCGCCACTCGTCGGAGGGATCGAGGGCACCGTCTTCCCCGATGAGGTCGGAGAGGGGAACAGGCTTCGCGTCGTAGTTCTCTTCAACGAGCTCGATCTGCGCGGCTCTGGTCTCGTTGCGCTCGAACTGCCAGTTCGACAGGAAGACGCACGCGACCGCGAAACCGATCGCGATGAGCACGTAGACGGCCCATCGGGTCAGACGTCCGCTCATGCGGGGTTCCCATCCCGAACACTGACAGGGAAGTCACGTGCTGCCAGATAGTCCCGGAGGTAGGCGACGTGCTCATCGCACGCCAACCAGATCTTCTCCCGATCGGCGGCGTGGATGCGGGGGTTGCGCCATACGACCTGTCTGGTCGCCGCGCTCCGGCAGCCGGCACGCGAGCATTCGAGGTCTGTCATCGGTCCTTCGGGCCTTCGTGGATCGTGAACACCGGTGGTGTCGCGGGCTGGCTCTCGATCGGTGCGGGCGCCGGGGCGGACAGCTCCTGAACCGGCGACTCGGCACCGGCCTCGGTGCTGTCGCTGCCCGCGTTGGCGAAGACCACGGCGATGTACGGCAGCACGGCGGCGGAGATCCCGAAAACCCAGGTGTACCAACCGTACGGCTGGACCAGCACCATCAGAGCGAAGCACGCGATGCGGATGGACATCGTCAGGACATAACGGCGCACACGATGGTCTGCCTCATCCCGCGGAGACTGCGGCAGTGAGGTGACGGCCGGGACTTGACGCGCGTTCTTCACGATGTCTCAAGCCTACGCCGGTACGAGCCTCCCGGCGTGCCGTTGCTCCCGCTCAGGTCGAGAAGAGGAAAGGCAGGCTGAATGCGCCGACGAACAGGAAGCTGATGATGGTGCCCACGAGCGTGATGGCACTGAGCGCGATCACCGCGTACCCGAGGATCAGGCCGGCGATGGCGAGGCCGCGCCCGCCGATCCCGGGGTCGCGCTTGATCTGTCCGAGCGCCATGTGACCGGTGATGACCGCCGCGATCGACGCGAGGACCGGGATGAGGGCCCAGAACAGGACGACCCCGGCGATTCCGCAGATCAGCGCTGCGACGGCGAGTCCACTCGTGGGACGCGGCGCGTCGGCGGGGTAGGTCGGTGCAGCGTACGGGGCGTATGCCGCTTGTGCGGGCGGGAGTCCGCCGGGGGGTGCATAGGTGGGCGGGGCACCGGGATAGCTCTGCGTCGGCTGCGGCGGGGGCTGCATCGGGTACGCGGGAAGCGCAGCGGCGGACGCAGGGGCTGCGGGAATCCGGACCGGGAGCGGTGGCGGTGTGAACGGCGGCTCGGCACCGGGAGACGGGATGTGGTTTTCGCTCACGAGGAAGCCTTTCGTCTCGAACAGAGTCCCAGCAGCGTCCAGACCTGTCAAACGAGGCACGACGGTCGTCGCGGGCATCGTCGGTAGGATCGATGACGGCTCGGAACCCCGAGCCACCGGCCAGAGCAGGAGTGTCCCCATGAGCGCTGAGCGCGTCGTCCTCGTCACCGGCGGAAACCGCGGTATCGGCCGCGCGATCGCGGAGCGTTTCGTGCGGAACGGATACCGCGTCGCGGTCACCGCTCGCAGCGGCGAGGGGCCGGAGGGGACTCTCACGGTCCGGGCGGATGTCACGGATGCGGCCGCGCTCGATGCGGCGTTCACCGAGGTGGAGCAGCAGCTGGGCCCGGTGGAGATCGTCGTCGCGAATGCGGGCATCACCAAGGACACCCTGCTGATGCGCATGAGCGAGGACGACTTCGACAGTGTGGTCGCGACGAACCTCGGGGGCACGTTCCGTGTCGTCAAGCGTGCCTCGAAAGGGATGCTCCGCGCGCGCTTCGGCCGCATCATCCTGATCTCGAGCGTCGTCGGACTCTACGGCTCCGCAGGCCAGGCCAACTACTCGGCGTCGAAGAGCGCCCTGGTCGGCTTCGCCCGTTCGATCACCCGCGAGCTCGGCGCTCGGGGGATCACCGCCAATGTCGTCGCTCCCGGGTTCATCGAGACCGACATGACTGCGGAGCTCCCTGAGGAGACACAGAAGCAGTACAAGGCGAGCATCCCCGCCGCACGCTTCGCCACCCCCGATGAGGTCGCGGGCGTCGTGACGTGGCTCGCGGGCGACGACGCCGGGTACATCTCCGGTGCGGTCATCCCCGTCGATGGCGGCCTCGGGATGGGGCACTGACCCCGAGACCGGTGTTCAGCGCGCGATCGCCGCGTTGATCAGCGCACCGAGCCGCTCGGGCACGGAGAACTGCGGCCAGTGGCCGGAGCCGATGCGCACGACCTCGGCGTCATCGATCGACCGGTATTCGTCGGCGTACGCACCCCACTCGTCGATCATCTCGTCGAACGCCGCCTGATCGAGGCCAGCCATCAGCAGCGTCACCGGAACCCGATGGCGTGAGCGGTTCTCCAGGACGATGCCGTCGGTCGGCACCCTCGCGGGAACGCTGCGGGTGAGGGGAGCCGTGCGCGCTCGAGTCGCGTCGTCGAGGTCGCTCACATCCTCGTCCGGGAAGAAGTTCCAACCGGGGAAGGGCACGACCCCGTCCACGATCTCGAACTCGCTGATGCCGCTCCCGGGAGGGGGCGGCACGGTATCGACGAAGACGACCCGCTTCAGGCGCTCGGGGCGGGCATCGGCGACGCCCCATGCCACGTTGCCCCCGCCGCTGTGACCCACCACCACGATCTCTCCCTGCAGGGCGTCCACAGCATGGACGGCGGCGTCGATCCATTCGGCGATGCCGATCCCCGCGGAGATGGCGGCGGGCGCGCCGAGGCCGGGGAGGGTGAGCGGATGTGCGCGATGCCCGGCCTGTTCGAGGGCAGGGATCACCTCCTCCCAACTGGACGCATCGAGCCAGAGTCCCGGGATGAGGATGATGTCCATGAGCTGACGCTAGCGGTGGCGTCGGACTTTCACCACAGCGTTCCCCCTACGGCAGCAGGGCGATGACCTCCGCCAAGTCCTGCGGGCCGATGACGAGGCTCGCGGCCTCCCGAACGGCGGGCTTCGCGTTGAAGGCGAGACCGAGACCGGCGACCGCCATCATCGGCAGGTCGTTCGCACCGTCGCCGATCGCGATGGTCGCCCGGGGAGCGACCCCGAGTTCCGCCGCCCACTCCCGGAGCGACAATGCCTTCGCCGCGCCATCGACGATGTCACCGTCGACCAGGCCGGACAGCACGCCTTCTGCGGCGTCGAGGCGGTTGGCTCGCCAGCGATCGACGCCGAGGGCCGGCGCGACGCTGTCGAGGATCTCGTGGAATCCTCCGGAGACGACGCCCACCACCCCGCCGCGGTCGTGGACGGCCGCAGTCAGCTCTCGCACGCCGGGCGTGGGCTCGATACGCGCGCGGACGCGCTCGAAGGCCGACACCGGTACACCTTTCAGAGCCGCGACCCGCGAGCGCAGGCTCGTCGAGAAGTCGACCTCACCGCGCATCGCCGCTTCGGTGGCGGCCTGCACCTCGGCACGCCGCCCGGCTTCGTCGGCGAGCAATTCGATCACCTCGTTGCGGATGAGGGTGGAATCGGCATCGAGGACGACGAGGAAGCGCGCGCTGGTCACCCGTCGAGCCTAGCGATCGCCCGAGTGGTCGGTGTGCGGCGTGACGTGCTCAGCGGTCGATGAAGATGCCCTTGCCCACGACGGTGATGCCGGACTCCGTGACGGTGAAGCCGCGCGCCAGGTCGCGTTCACGGTCCACACCGACCGTCGCTCCATCAGCCAGCACCACGTTCTTGTCGAGGATCGCCCGGTGGATGCGTGCCCCCTGGCCGACGTGCACGTGGTCGAACACGACCGAGTCGGTGATGGTCGATCCTCCTCCGGCGAGTGTCCACGGACCGACGACGCTGCGTTCCAGGTGCGTTCCGGACAGCACCGAGCCGAGGGAGACGATCGAGTCGATCGCGTTGCCGATCCGTCCGACCGAGTCCCTGACGAACTTCGCCGGCGGGGAGTTGACGGCCTGCGAGTGGATCGGCCACTCCATGTTGTAGAGGTTGAAGACGGGAAGCGTCGAGATGAGGTCCCGGTGCGCGTCGAAGAACGAGTCGATCGTCCCCACGTCCCGCCAGTACGACCGGTCGCGTGGAGAAGAACCGGGGACCTCGTTCTGCTTCATGTCGTAGTAGCCGGCCTCGCCGCGCTCGACGAAGTAGGGGACGATGTCGCCCCCCATGTCGTGCCCGGACACGGGAGACTCCCCGTCGGCCTCGACGGCGGCGATCAGCGCGTCGGCGTCGAAGATGTAGTTGCCCATCGAGGCGAGGACCTCGTGGGGCGAATCCTCGAGGCCCGCGATGTCGGTCGGCTTCTCGAGGAACTGCTTGATCCGTCCGGACTCCGCGTCGGCGTCGATCACGCCGAACTGCGACGCGAGCGCGAGCGGCTGGCGGATGCCGGCGACGGTCGCCTTGGCACCGGACTCGATGTGCGCCTCGAGCATCTGGCGAAAGTCCATCCGGTACACGTGGTCCGCGCCGATCACGACGACGATGTCCGGCTTCTCGTCGTTGATGAGGTTCATGCTCTGCAGGATCGCGTCGGCGGAGCCCGAGAACCACCGCTTGCCGAGGCGCTGCTGGGCCGGCACGGAGGTCACGTAGGAGTCGAGGAGCGCCGACATCCGCCAGGTCTGCGAGATGTGTCGGTCGAGGCTGTGCGACTTGTACTGCGTCAGCACCACGATCTGCCGCAACCCGGAGTTGATGAGGTTCGAGATCGCGAAGTCGATGAGTCTGTACTGTCCGCCGAAGGGCACTGCGGGTTTCGCTCTATCGGCCGTGAGAGGCATGAGGCGCTTGCCCTCGCCGCCGGCGAGGATGATCCCGAAGACCTTCTTTGGAGCGGACATGGCTCCACCATAGATGCCATCATCGTCGCTGTACTAGCGTTCAGACATGCGAGTTGAAATGATCACGAAGGAGTACCCGCCGGAGGTCTACGGCGGTGCCGGCGTGCACGTCGCCGAGCTCGTCGCGGCCCTCAGGGAGCACGTCGACGTGCGGGTCCGTGCGTTCGGCGCACCCCGTGACGAGGCGGGCACCTTCGCCTACCGCACGCCCGCCGAGCTCGCCGGGGCGAACGCCGCTCTGCAGACGCTCGGCACGGATCTGGAGATCGTGTCGGCCATCGCCGAGGCCGATCTGGTGCACAGCCACACCTGGTACGCGAACTTCGCCGGGCATCTCGCCTCGCAGCTGCACGGCATCCCCCACGTGCTCACGGCGCACAGCCTCGAACCCCTTCGACCATGGAAGGCGGAGCAGCTCGGCGGCGGCTACGCCGTCTCCAGTGGGATCGAGCGCCTGGCCTATGAGAACGCCGCAGCGGTGATCGCTGTGAGCGCGGGGATGCGTGCCGACATCCTGCGCAGTTACCCGCAGGTCGACCCGGCGAAGGTGCGGGTGATCCACAACGGGATCGACGTCGAACGCTGGCGTCCGGTACGCGACGACCAGTTCCTGCGATCGATCGGAATGGACCCTGCTCGACCGTCGGTCGTCTTCGTCGGTCGCATCACGCGGCAGAAGGGGCTGCCGTTTCTGCTGCAGGCCGCGCGTCTGCTGCCGCCAGAGGTGCAGCTGGTGCTCTGCGCCGGAGCGCCGGACACACCGGAGATCATGGCGGAGGTCCAAGAAGGCGTCCGGCTGCTCCAGCAGGAGCGGGACGGGGTGATCTGGATCGAGCGGATGCTGCCGCGCGACGAGCTGTCGACGGTCCTGACGGCCGCGACGACGTTCGTCTGCCCGTCCGTCTACGAGCCCCTCGGGATCGTGAACCTGGAGGCGATGGCGTGCGGGGCGGCGGTCGTCGGGACCGCGACCGGCGGGATCCCCGAGGTCGTCGCCGACGGTGTGACCGGGCGTCTCGTCCCGATCGAGCAGGTTCAGGACGGCACCGGCACGCCGGTGGACCCTGACCGCTACGTCGCGGATCTGGCCGCCGTGCTCACGGAGGTGGCGATGGATCAGGATCGGGCACGCGCGTACGGCGAGGCCGGACGGGAGCGGGCGCGCGAGGAGTTCAGCTGGGCGGCGATCGCCGAGACGACGCGCGCGCTCTACGCGGAGCTGACCGCCTGAGCCGATAGGCTGAAGGCATGCCGAGCGCTCTGGAATTCACCGACGTCGTCGTGCGCCGTGAGGGGCGCAACATCATCGATCACGTGACCTGGAAGGTCGACGACGATCAACGATGGGTGATCCTCGGCCCGAACGGCGCGGGAAAGACCACGCTCCTGCAGCTGGCCGACACTCTCATGCACCCGACGTCGGGAACGGTGACGGTGCTGGGGGAGACCCTCGGCCGCACCGACGTGTTCGAGGTGCGCCCGCGCATCGGCTTCGCCTCGTCGGCCATGGCCAAGCGTGTGCCCCGGGACGAGACGGTTCTCAACACCGTGCTCACGGCGGCGTACTCCGTGCTCGGCCGCTGGAACGAGAGCTATGAGGCCATCGACGAGCGCCGCGCGCTCCGCGTCCTCGGCGACTGGCGTCTCGACCATCTGGCCGACCGCACCTTCGGCACCCTCAGCGACGGCGAGCAGAAGAGGGTCCAGATCGCGCGTGCCGTCATGACGGACCCCGAGCTCCTGCTTCTCGACGAGCCCACGGCTTCGCTCGATCTCGGCTCTCGTGAAGAGCTCCTCGCGCTCCTCAGCGGGTACGCGTCCTCGCCGACCACCCCTGCCATGCTGATGGTGACGCACCACGTGGAGGAGATCCCCGTGGGATTCACCCACGTGATGCTGATCCGGGACGGTGCCGTGGTCGCGGCGGGCCCGATCGCGGAGACGCTCACGGCCGAGGCTCTCAGCGACACGTTCGGCATGCCGATCGTGCTCAGCGGCGAGGACGGCCGCTACGCCGCCCGCGCAGCATCCTGATCCGGGTCTGATAGAATCGACCCTTGGTGCTCTCTGCACCGCAGACTTCCCTCGTCCCTGGCACAATCCAGGGCAGCAACTAAGGAATCCCATGAAGACTGACATTCACCCCGAGTACAAGGCTGTCGTGTTCCGCGACCTCGGTTCGGGCGAGACGTTCCTCACCCGTTCGACCGTGTCGAGCGACAAGACCATCGAGCTGGACGGCGTGGAGTACCCCGTCATCGACGTCGAGATCTCCTCGGCCTCGCACCCGTTCTACACGGGTAAGCAGCGCATCATGGACTCGGCCGGCCGCGTCGAGAAGTTCAACCAGCGTTTCAAGGGCTTCGGCGGCTCGTCCAAGTAACGATCGCCAACCAAGAAGGCCCCATGCTCCTCGGAGCGTGGGGCCTTCTTCGTTCCCCGGGCGCTGCGTTCGCGGCTGTGCCGGAAGCCTCAGAGGTCGAGTCGGATCCGGCCGTCGTCGATCGTGTCCGGAGGATCGCCCGGCGATGGTGCCGGGGCCGTCCGCTGCGTCTGGCGGTCGCGTTCGATACCCGCCTCGTGCGCAGACGGAGACCAGACGGCGTCGAATGCGCCGCCGAGTCCCCCTCCACTGGTCTCGTACTTCTTCTCGATCGGCACCCTCGAGAAGCCGAAGGCGATCACGACGATCACCGCCGAGACCAGGAGCAGCAGCACTCCGACCGTGACGAGCACGCCCACTCCCTGTTCCATGTGCTCCAGAGTAGGCGTCGGGTGGAGCGAGAGCATCCTCCTTCGGGAGGAGATGTTCAGCGGATGCGGCGACCGTGCGCGAGGTCGATGAGGCGCGACAGCACCGGTCCCGAACGCAGCCCGTTGTGCTCGTGCTCACTCGTCTGCCAGAGCTGCACCCCCGGGATGAGCTTCGCCGTCTCGAGAGAGAACTCGTAGGGCACGTAGACGTCGTTGACGTAGACCGCGGCCGCACCGGTCGACTCCGACCCGGCGATCGCGGACGCGTCGTAGATGCTCGGCCACTCGAACTCGGCGAGCTCGAGGGCGACCTCGCGCCATGGCCGGAATGCGGGCACCGTCTCGGTCCACTCGCGCCGGATGTGCTCACCCGTGAACAGCGTGGGGTCGTCGCGGAAGTCCGTGGGCTCGGTGCGCTCGGCCGACCACCGGGTCGCGTGCCCGTCCGCGTAGCTCGATTCGTGGAAGGCGAAGTACAGCGGGTTGCGGCCGTCGTAGGGCATCGCGTGCATCAGGTCGTACCGGAAGGCGTTTGAGGAGGGATCGCGCTCCAGGATCGACCACAGGGTCTGCCAGCCGTCGTTCGTGCCGAGGGCCGATCCCACAGACCGGAGGCGTGAGCGGGAGACGACTTCTCCGTCGGGCAGGACGATGCCTCCGGCATCCGCCAGCTCGACGAGCCGTCGCATCACATCGCGGTGCTCCGGGAAACGGCGGTAGTAGCGTTCCGAGGCGTCGCGCATCTTGTCGTAGCAGAGCGCATACACGTCGTCAGGGTGCCGACCCACGGCGCTGAGGCCTCCGGTGATGAAGACGTCCTCGAGCGAGGAGGGATCGGTGGAGAGGTACGCCAAGGTCGTGAAGCCGCCGAACGACTGTCCGAGCACGCTCCAGGTGGTGGCGCCCAGGTGCTCGCGCACGGTCTCGCAGTCGCGCACGATCGCGTCGGCGCGCAGATGCGTGAGGTGCTCGGCGACGGCGGCCGAGCCGCGCTCGAGGTCGCCGTCGCCCACAGGAGTGGACCGACCGGTCCCTCTCTGGTCGAGAAGCACCAGGCGATAGTGGGCGAGGGCCTCGTCGAGCCAGGCCGGCGATGTCGACGAGTGGAAGGGGCGCGGAGCCTCATGCCCTGGCCCGCCCTGGAGGAAGACCAGGTAGGGGAGGGCGTCGCCGCCTTCGCGGGTGACCACGCGGGCGAAGATCTCGATGGTGCGGTGATCGGCCGGGTCGTCCCACACCAGAGGGACGGTGAGCGTGTGCTCTTCGACGGTGAGATCCTGCAGCGTGCGGACGATGGTGCTCATGTTCACATCACATTTCCGATATAGGAGTACTTGACGAAGACCTCCGAGGCGATGCCCGACTCCTCGAGCACGCCCTGCACCGCGGTCATCATGTAGTTGGAATCCCAGCCCATGTAGAGGAAATGACCCTCGTCGAGCTCATCCCACTGCCCCTTCCAGGCCATGTCCTGGTAGATCGGACCGCCGTGCGCGGCGCAGTAGGCCAGGGCGGCCTCTCTCGTGTCGGTCCAGGCGCGACGGAAGACCCGATTGAACAGATACTTGACGTCGGGAACCTCCCAGCGTTCACCGCGATACTCGACGTAATCGAACTCCCGCTCCCAGCCCGTCGGCCATCCGCGGCGACGGACCGCATCGAGGATCGGCGTCAGGCCGTCGTCATCGATCTCCGGCAGCGCGGGGCGCGCCCAGATGCGGATGAGGTCGGCTGTGAGCGCGATCGTGCGGCGGGTGATCGCCGCCGTGTTCCAGGAGCCGAGGTCGGTGAGATCGCGCGTGGCCGGCACGGAGCTGTGCGCGTAGGCTTCCGAGCGCTTGACGGGGAAGGAGGCACCGAACACCCGCTCCGTCAGCGACTGCTCGAGCAGGGTCAGATTGCCGAGGGTCGGAGCGAGGGCACGGTGGCTGTTCTGCTCGTCTTCGGAATAGTCGATCCACGATCGCTCCCCGTCGCCCGACCACGCATCTCCGGGGACGGTCGGGACGATGTGCTCGACGTCGAAGTCGTCGACCTCGTCGACACCTTCGAGCCGTCCCAGCACATACGCGGGGTGGGGGAGCTCGCTGTACTTCACGACCGCACTGACGCGCTCGTCGGAGGGCGTGATGCGCGCGAACGCCCGGGCGAGCGCATCGCGACCGTCGCGGCGCGCTCGGCACAGTCTGGCGACGAGTCTCTCCGCGGGCAGGTTCACGAGGGCGCGGCGGAGGGAGAGGGCCTGCAACCACTCCAACGTCTCGACGAGCTCTGCGCGGTCGATCACGCCGCGCAGATGATCGCTGTAGGCGCTCATCACGAGCGGGTAAGAGGAGCGGCCGAACGTGTTGACGTGGCGCAGCTGCCGCGCGATCTCCGGGTCATGCTCCCGCGACGGATCCAGCAGGGTGCCGTAGATCTCGGCGTAGTGCCGCCACTCGGCCGCGTCCGCCTGCAGATGGTCGACGTCGACGCGCGGGAACGACTGCCGGAAGGCGCTGTACACGCCGTGCTCGCCGTTCGCGGCGACCTCGCGTCCGGTGACGAGTACGAGGTAGTGCCGCCAGAAGGCACCGATCGCCTCGCCGGTGTGCCGTTCTATCGGAACCCAGAACCGGGCCTCGACGTCGACCTGTTCCGCGTGGCTGAGCCCCATCAGGATGTAGTTGTGGATGAGCTCGTGGTCGCGCAGCGGCTCGCCCGTCGAGTTCAGGCTCTCGAAGATCTGCTGTGCGTTCGCCTGCGCGCCGAGGGTGATCGACACGTGCTCGAGCTTCTGCAGCCCGCGCCAGATGGCCGGAACCTCGTCGACGTGGATCTGGCTGCGGAAGAAGGCGTAGTTGTCGTCGAAGCGCGACTCTCTGTCGGCGTCATCGCGTCGATCCAGGACCACGGACTCGTACAGGTCGGCCCAGGCATCGTGCGGGCGCAGCTTGGTG
Source organism: Microbacterium sp. TPU 3598 (assembly GCF_002356155.1). NCBI lineage: Bacteria > Bacillati > Actinomycetota > Actinomycetes > Micrococcales > Microbacteriaceae > Microbacterium > Microbacterium sp. TPU 3598. The sequence goes on from NZ_AP017975.1 coordinate 1,671,771, forward strand.
CGGTCCGGAGCGTCGGAGCGCACCAGCACGCGTTCGAGCGCTGCGGCCATGGCGCTGTCGGTATCGCGGATCGCATGATGCAGGGCGGCCACCAGCAGCATGAGAGTGGTGATGCGCTGTTGGCCGTCGATGAGGATCAGGTCGGAGTCGGCTGCGGAGCCGTCTTCGGCGGACAGGATCGAGCCGATGAAGTGACGGTGGGCATCGTCTTCGCCGGCGACCGCGCGGATGTCGGAGAGGAGACGTTCGCAGCCGCCGATGTCCCACCGGTACTGCCGCTGATACACGGGGACGACGATGGTCGTGCTCCCTGCCGCGAGCCATTCGATCGTGTTGACTGCTGTCGCCTCGACGTTGGTCGCGGTGCTCATGCTGGTGTCTCGTCCTCCCGTAGCGACGGGCGCCGAGGACTCGCCGGGCGCCCCGATCAGTCTATTCGGTTATGCACGGCCGACCTCCGAAGGGCTCTCGGACCACGCTGTTAGGCTTGCCTTATCAGGGCCTGTTAAAACGTGCTGGCCCCCGATGAAAGGAACATGACTCGATCATGGGTTACATCAAGTCCGCTGCCCTCGAGGAAAAGGGATTCGTCGTCCTCGACAGCTACAACCAGGAGCTCGACCCCAAGGAATGGCTCGACATCGAGTACAACGACTGGAAGTCGTCGGGTGACACCCGCTTCGCCCCTCTCGCCAGTGCCTTCGGTGACATCGAGTGCAACGGCTTCTGGAACCACAAGCCGCCGCGCACCGACAAGGATGGCGTCTGGATCGACTCGCAGACCGAGAAGGCCCCGAACCTGACGCGCCGCGCGCAGGAGCCGGGTGCCAACGTCGGCCGCTGCCGCGTGATCGAGCTGCAGCCGACCCCGTACGGCGACTGCCTCTACAACCTGCACCAGGATGACAACAACCGTCTGAACCCGGACGGCACGGGCTGGGTGGTCCGCGGCTTCTTCAATCTGACGGACGACAAGGACAGCTACTTCGTCCTGCGCGAGAACCGCACCGACCCGAGCATCGAGTACCGCATCGCCCTTCCGGCCGGTGCGCAGCTCATCGTCGACACGCAGCGCCTCTGGCACGCGGCCACGCACAACGGCACCGAGCCGCGCTACTGCCTCATCACCTCGTGGACCTCGGGCCCGGAGCTCGACGCCTACATCGAGAAGTACCACGGCACCGACGATGTGCCCAACTACGAGGTCGACCAGGAGACGCTGGAGTTCGGTTACGCCGAGCAGGCGCGCAAGGACGCCGCTCGTGCGGCGTACTACGCCGCCAAGGGCCAGCAGGTCAAGCAGGCCATGAGCGAGGCCTGATCCTCGTCAGCTCCACGACCGATTGCGGTCGGAAGGCCCCGGTCCCTGTGACCGGGGCCTTCGTCATGGAATGACATGCTTGTGATTTCTGTGGATCTCGGCGAGAATGGGCGCACAACCGCATATTCTCGCCACTTCGTGGTTCAGGTCGTTGGGGAAGACGCACCTGATGAAACGGAGAGATCATGGCGACGGCTTACGCACGTGGAGTGGTGTTCATCCACTCTGCGCCTCGCGCGCTCTGCCCGCACCTCGAATGGGCGGTGGGTCGCGCTATCGGGCGTGCGGTGAACTTCGACTGGACCGAGCAGCCCGTCCTGGACGGCGCACGACGCGCGGAGTTCTACTGGGACGGCCCTGTCGGCACCGGAGCGGCTCTCGCGACGTCCATCCGCGGGTGGGAACACCTCCGTTTCGAGGTGACCGAGGACCCGACGCCCCGCAGCGACGGCGGCCGTTGGCTGCACACACCCGATCTCGGCATCCACTACGCACAGACCGACGCCGCCGGCAACATCGTGATCGGTGAAGACCGCATCCGCTATGCGATGGAGATCGCCGCCGGGAGCGCGGTCGAGCTGCAGCGCGAGCTCGACATCGCCCTCGGCTCCGCCTGGGACGAGGAGCTCGAACCCTTCCGCCACGCCAGCGACGATGCCAGGGTCGTCTGGCTCCACAAGGTCGGCTGAGCCGACACCACAGACCGGAACGGGGGAGGCGTGAGTATCGGAAGCCGGTGAGTCATCCCGGACGCTGAGAAGACGTATCCCCGCTCCCACGAAGATGCCGCCCCGGAAACGGGGCGGCGTCTTCGTCATCCGGATCAGATGACCGCGGAGTGTTGGAGTTCCGCAGTGCGCGATGCGCTTCCCTCGCGCACGTCTCCCCAGGCGAGGGTCAACCGCCGCATCGCCTCCGCCATCCGCTCGGGTGGGAGCGTGATCGGGATGCGCACCCGGCGCTCGAGCACGCCGCCCGTCGTGAAGCGGGGGCCGGGCGGAAGAACGAGGCGCCGCTCGCGCGCAGCGAGGGAGAGCGAGGTGGACAGTGGCGCGCCGATGTCGATCCACGCGGAGAGGCCTCCGGGCGTCGGCGGCATCCGGAACCCGGGGATACCGGCCACACCCGCCTCAACCGCCCCACGACCCGCGCGCAGGCGCCGGCGGACGTGCGCGCTGAGCGCCGGCATGTCGGAGAGCAGCTCGACGGCGATGCACTGCTCGAGCAGCGCCGTACCGAGTTCGAACGAGGGGCGCACCGCGAGCAGCCGCGCGATGACGGAACGCTCCGCGCGGACCCAGCCGATGCGCATCCCGCCCCATGCGATCTTCGACATCGATCCGACGGTGATCACGTTGGGGCCGCCCGCGGCCATGGGAATCGGCGCCCAGCCCCGGTCGATGTCGAGCTCGGTCGTCGTCTCGTCGACGATGAGGTGAGTGCCCACGTTGCGCGCGGTGGTCACGATGCGCGGCCGCTCGTCGTCGGGGAGGGTCGCGCCGGTCGGATTGTGGAAGTCGGGGATGAGATACGCGACATGAGGCCGGGAGCTCATCAGCGTCTCGTTCAGATGCCGCGTGTCCCACCCGTCGGCGTCCACCGGCGTGGGGAGAAGCCGGTACCCGTGGCGGTTCAGCGCCTCGAGAGCGTGAGGGAACGTCGGCTGCTCGACCAGGGCTCGCTCACCGCGCCGCCCGATCGCCGTGAGGATCAGGTTCACCGCGTTGAGAGCACCGGAGGTGATGATGATCTCGTCGGCCGACGTCGGTGCGCCGCGATCACGGAACCGCTGCGCGACGGCTTCTCGCAGCTCGGGAAGTCCACGCAGCGAGTATCCGCTGGTGCCGCGCAGCGCCGCGAGGCGGGGCAGCGAGCGCACCGTCGCGTCGTACAGGCCCGGGGTCGAGTCCATCGACGCGATCGACAGGTCGATGGAGTCGTCGTCGGCCTCCGCGCCCGGAGCGGTGTGGCCGTTGGGGAGCGTGACACGCGTGCTTCCGCCGTGCAGACGTGAGACGTAGCCGTCGGTCTCCAGCACGCCGTAGGCGCGGGTGACCGTCGAACGGGAACGGCGCAGCTCGACTGCGAGTGCACGCTCACTCGGCAGACGCTCGCCGACGGTGAGTCGGCCGTCGAGGATCAGTGCCCTGATCCGGTCCGCGAGCCCCGACGCCGTGGCGCCGGCGACATTGTGCGCTCCGAGCTGTTCGACGAGTCGTGATCCCATACGTTCAGCATGACGCAAAGTGGCCTGATCTCTGCAGACCACTTTGCGGCGAGTGGCTTCGCCTCGAAAGGCGGATCGGGGGCCAGAGTGGAGGGATGCTCCTGCGTTCTGTGCTCCTCCCCGTGACGGCGACCAGTCGGCGCGACCTCGTCGAGAGGCTCGTGCAGCTGCTCGCCGGTCTGTTCCTCTACGGCGTCGCGCTCGGGTTCATGGTGCGGGGAGGCATCGGCGTCGCTCCCTGGGACGTGCTGGCTCTCGGTCTCGCCGCGCAGACCGGCCTCGGCTACGGCGTCATGACCGTACTGGTCTCGATCGTCGTCCTTCTGCTGTGGATTCCGTTGCGCCAACGCGTGGGGCTGGGCACCGTGTTGAATGCCCTGCTCGTCGGTCCGAGTGCGGATCTCGCGCTCGCCCTGATTCCGCAACCGTCTTCGGTGTGGATCGGCGCTCCGATGTTCGTCTTCGGGCTGCTTCTGCTGTCCTTCGCGACCGGCCTCTACATCGCCGCCGACTTCGGCCCCGGCCCTCGTGACGGCCTGATGACGGGGCTCGTCCGTCGAACCGGATGGGCGGTGTGGCTGGTGCGCACACTGATCGAAGGGAGCGTGCTGCTCGTGGGCTTCCTGCTGGGCGGCCCCGTCGGCGTCGGCACCGTGCTCTTCGCCTTCGGTGTCGGCCCGCTGATCGGCTGGTTCCTCCCGCGCATCACCCGGATGCGCGAGGCCCGATCGCAGAAGCTCGGGAGCCTCCGCACCGTCTGACGGAACACCGCGCACCTGCATGACGTGTGCACGCTTGCATGACCGAGTACCGGCGGATGCTCATGCTTCCGTGTGATCTTCATGCAGATGAGAAGAGCGGCCCTTGGAATCCCGAGGGCCGCTCATCGTTGTGGCGTGTCAGTCGGCGCTGGCGACCACGAGGACCGCGTTGTGACCGCCGAATCCGAACGAGTTGCTGATCGCGACCTGCGGACCGTCTCCGAGGGGCGTGGCTTCGCCGGAGAGGCGGAACGGGACTGCCGGGTCGGGCTCCGTCATGTTGATCGTCGGCGGGGCGACACGGTCGCGCAGCGCGAGGAGGGCGAAGATCGCCTCGAGCGCACCGGTGCCACCGAGAAGGTGCCCGGTCGATGCCTTCGTCGCCGAGACGGGGATCTCGTCGATCCGGTCTCCGAAGACCTTCTTGAGTGCCACGTACTCGTTGGGGTCGCCGACCGGCGTCGATGTCGCGTGCGCGTTGATGTGCGTGACCTGGTCGGCCGTGACCCCGGCCTCCTCGAGCGCCTGCGTGACGGCACGGGCCGCGCCGTTGCCCTCAGGGTCGTTGCCGGTGATGTGATAGGCGTCTGCGGTGACGCCACCGCCCAGCACATAGCCGTAGATCTTGGCGCCGCGGGCCTTGGCGTGCTCCTCGGTTTCGAGGATCAGCGCGGCTGCGCCCTCGCCCATGACGAAGCCGTCACGGTCGATCGCGCCGGGACGCGAGGCATGGGCGGGGTCGTCGTTCCGGCGCGAGAGGGCCTGCGCGGAGGCGAAGGAGGCCATCGTGATCGGATGGATCGCGGATTCCGTGCCGCCGGCGATCACGACGTCCGCGAGCCCGTCCTGCAGGTGATGGAAAGCGTGGATGATCGATTCGGTGCTGGAGGCGCACGCGCTGACCACGGTCTGCGCGTAAGCGCGGGCGTGGAACTGCAGCGACAGGTTTCCGGCAGCGGCATTCGGCATGAGCATCGGAACGGTGAGAGGCATGACCCGGCGCGGGCCCTTCTCACGGAGGGTGTCCCAGGCGTCCAGAAGCGTCCAGAGGCCGCCGATGCCGGTGGCGAAGTCGACGCCGAGGCGCTCGGGGGCGACATCGGGAGAACCGGCGTCCTCCCAGGCCTCGCGTGCGGCGATCAGCGCGAACTGCGACGAGGGGTCGAGGCGCTTGGCCTCGTGGCGGGGGAGCACCTCTTCAGGGCGGACAATCGCCTCGGCGGCGAAGGTGACGGGCAACTCGTACTGCTGTACCCAGTCGTGTTCGAGCGTGCGGGTGCCGGACATGCCGGCCAGCAGGTTCGTCCAGTTCTCCGGGGCCGTGCCGCCGATGGCGGAAGTGGCGCCGATGCCGGTGACGACGATGCGCTTGGTCATGGGGTGTGGTTCCTTGTCGAAACGAAGTCGAACGGGGGAGAGGGCAGGTCGGAGGATGCCACTCCCCGCGAGTGCGGGGGTGGCATCCTGCCGGAGTTACTCCTGGCCCGCGACGATGAAGCTGACGGCGTCGCCGACGGTCTTCAGGTTCTTGACCTCGTCGTCGGGGATGGTGACGCCGAACTTCTCCTCGGCGTTGACGACGATCGTCATCATCGAGATGGAGTCGATGTCGAGGTCGTCCGTGAACGACTTCTCGAGGGCGACCTCGGAAGCGTTGATGCCGGTCTCGTCGGTGATGAGCTCTGCGAGGCCGGCGAGGACCTCATCGTTGGTGAAAGCCATGTGGTCTTCCTCTTTCTTGCGGGTTGTTTTCGGAACCGTGGAACAGTCTAGGGAAGGTCAGCGCATTCTCAGGGAAGGACGACGACCTGAGCGGCGAACACGAGGCCGGCGCCGAAGCCGATCTGCAGTGCGAGACCGCCCGACAGCTCGGGGTGCTCGGCCATCAGGCGGTGGCTGGCCAGCGGGATGGAGGCGGCGGAGGTGTTGCCCGTCGTCTCGATGTCGCGCGCGATCACCGTGGTGTCGGGCAGCTTCAGCTGCTTGGCGAACTCGTCGATGATGCGCATGTTCGCCTGGTGCGGGATGAACGCGGCGATGTCGGAGGGCTCGACGCCCGCTTTGTCCAGCGCCTCGCGTGCGACCTTGGCCATCTCCCAGACCGCCCAGCGGAAGACCGTCGGGCCCTCCTGGCGGAGGGTCGGCCACGGCACCATGCCGTCGCGGAAGTCGGTGAGTGTGCCGTTCATGCCTACCGCGTCGGCCTTCGAGCCGTCGGAGCCCCAGACCGCGGGAGCGATGCCCGGCGTGTCACTCGGGCCGATGAGCGCAGCGCCCGCACCGTCGCCGAGGAGGAATGAGATGCTGCGGTCGGTCGGATCGACGACGTCGGACAGCTTCTCGGTGCCGATCACCAGTGCGTAGCGCGCAGCGCCGGCCTTGATCAGCGCATCGGCCTGAGCGATCGCATAGGCGTAGCCGGCGCAGGCAGCGTTGATGTCGTAGGCCGCCGCGGGGTTCGCCCCCACACGGTCGGCCACGATCGCCGAGACGGACGGGGTCTGCTTGGGGTTGCTGATGGTCGCGACGATCACCAGATCGACCTGGTCCGCCGGGACACCCGACTTCTCGATCGCCTCGGCCGCCGCCGTGGTCGCGAGGTCGATCGCGTCCGTCCCCTTGTCGGCTCGCGCGCGGGTGATGATGCCCGTGCGCTGGCGGATCCACTCGTCGCTGGAGTCGATCGGACCCACCAGGTCTTCGTTCGGCACGGCGTTCTCGCCGCGGGCGGCGCCGTAGGAGTAGATGCGCGTGTATGCCGGGCCGGTCACCTGGGCGAGGGTGGCACTCATGCGGCTTCTCCATTCAGCAGCGCGACGGCTGCATCGAGGTCTTCGGGAGTCTTCACGGCGACGGTCGGGATACCGCGGAGGCCGCGCTTGGCGAGGCCGACCAGGGCGCCGGCGGGGGCGAGCTCGATGACCCCGGTCACGCCGGCGTCTGCGAAGGACTGCATGCAGAGGTCCCAGCGCACCGGCGACGAGACCTGGTCGACGAGGAAGCTCAGCGCCTGGGTCCCGTCCGCGACGACGGAGCCGTCACGGTTGGTCCAGAGAGTGATGTCGGGGTTCGCGGGGGTGACGTCGGCCACCGCATCGCGGAGAGCGGCGACGGCGGAAGCCATGTACCGCGTGTGGAAGGCTCCGGCAACCTGCAGCGGGACCACGCGGGTGCCCTTGAGGGGTTCCTCCGCGAGAGCGGCGAGAGCCGGGAGGGCGCCGGCGACGACGATCTGTCCGCCGCCGTTGTAGTTGGCGGGGGAGAGGTCGAGCTCGGCGAGGCGCGCCAGAAGGGCGTCTTCGTCGCCCCCGAGCACGGCGCTCATCCCGGTCTGCTCCTGCGCCGCAGCGTCGGCCATCGCACGGCCGCGGATGCCCACCAGGCGCATGCCGGTGTCGGCGTCGATCACATCGCTGCCGACGAGTGCCGCGATCTCTCCGACCGAGTGGCCGGCGATGCCGTCGGCGCGACGACCGGCGCGCTGCGTCAATGCGTCACCGGCGATCAACGACGCGGCGACGATCAGCGGCTGCGCGACACGCGTGTCACGGATCGTGTCAGCGTCGGACACCGTGCCGTGTTCGTGCAGATCGACCTCCGCGGCGTCGGAGTACGAGGCGAGGCGCTCGGCCACCCCGTCGAGCTCGAGCCAAGGGGCGAGGAATCCGGGGGTCTGCGAGCCCTGACCTGGGCATACGACGACAATCACCCACCCAGTCTGCCAACGATTGCCGGAGATCGGTGGATGATCCATCACAAGATTCGGAAAAACCCTTGTGTGTGGCGTACAGAAGGGCGCGCTCAGCGCTGCGGACGTCGAAGCGGTGGCCGCCGCCGCACCTGATCCGCCGCACCGATCGAACCGAGGATCAGCGCGGTCTGCAGGATGAGAGCCTCACGGGGGCCGGTGGCGTCCCAGCCGATGACCTCGCTCACGCGCTTCAGGCGATAGCGCACGGTATTGGGGTGCACGAACAGCTCGCGTGCTGTGGCTTCGAGGGAGCGCCCGTTGTCGAGGTAGCTCCACAGAGTCGTCACCAGATCGGTGGAGTGCGCCTGCAAGGGGCGGAAGATGCGCTCGATCAGGGTCTGCTTCGCCAACGGGTCTCCGGCGAGTGCCCGTTCCGGGAGCAGGTCATCGGCTTCGACGGGACGGGGAGCACCGCGCCATGCACGGGCGACGGCGAACCCCGCGAGCGCGGCGCGTGCGCTCTGGCTCGCGTCCACGAGGGCGGCGACCTCGGGGCCGAGTACGACGTATCCGGGGCCGAAGGACGGCTCGAGGCGGGAGGCGATCTCCTGGAAGCCGAGCTCTTCCTCTTCGACCTCGTGCCCCTCGACTCGGGCGCGTCCGAGCACCAGGACGAGTCGGGAGCCCTGCACGCCGATGAGCACGTCGACAGCGAGCTTCCTCGCCGTACGGCGGACCAGATCGACGTCGAACTGGGGAGGCGTGGTGCCGACGAGGACGGCGACCTCCCCGTGTCCGTGCCATCCGAGCGCGGCGATCCGGCTCGGGAGCTCTTCGTCGGCCTCGCCCGTGAGGATCGAGTCGACGACGAGCGCCTCCAGGCGCGCATCCCACAGGCCCCGGGCCTCCGCAGCCCTGGCGTACACGTCGGCCGCCGCGAAGGCGACGTCACGCGAGTAGAGCAGGATCGCTTCGCGGAGATCGTTTCCCCGTCCGGCGACGCGCTCCTCGGTGACCTCGACCGTCACGCGGATCAGCTGCAGGGTCTGCTGGAGGCTGACGCTGCGCAGGAGTTCACGCGGGGCGGCGGCGAAGATGTCGGCCGCGATCCACGGTGTGGAGGTGGGGTCTTCGTACCACTGGATGAACGACGTGATGCCCGCCTGGGCCACCAGCCCGACCGCAGAGCGGCGGGCTGGTGGCATATCGGCGTACCACGGGAGGGTGTCCTCCAGGCGCTTGATCGTCACCGAGGCGATGTCACCGGAGATCCGGCGCAGCCAGGTGAGCGTCGCGGCCTTGTCCATGCCGGAAGGAGGAGAACCTGTCACCGAGGGCTCAGCTTTCGCCGCCCGCGTTGCCGCTGGTTCCGGCGTTCACATCGTGCAGGCTGTACTTCTGGATGGCCTGCGCGGCGAGAGAACGGTCGACGACCCCGTCTTCGGCGAGCGACTGCAGCGTGCGGACGACGATCGACGGGCCGTCGATCTTGAAGAAGCGACGAGCCGCGGCCCGCGTGTCGGAGAAGCCGAAGCCGTCGGCACCGAGCGTGGCGAAGCGGTTCGGCACCCACGGGCGGATCTGGTCCTGCACAGCGTGCATGAAGTCGCTGACCGCGACGACCGGACCCTCGGCACCCTGCAGCTTCTGGGTGAGGTACGCGGTGCGGGGCTCTTCCTCCGGGTGCAGGAAGTTGTGCTCGTCGGCGGCGAGGCCGTCGCGGCGAAGCTCGGTCCAGGACGTGACCGACCAGACGTCGGCGATCACACCCCAGTCGTTCTTCAGCAGCTGCTGAGCCTCGAGTGCCCAGGGAAGACCGACGCCCGACGCGAAGAGCTGGGCGCGGGGGCCCTCGCCCTCGCCGACCGAAACGCGGTGGATGCCGCGCACGATGCCGTCGACGTCCACGTTCTCCGGCTCCGCCGGCATGACCATCGGCTCGTTGTAGAGCGTGATGTAGTACATGACGTTGGGGTCTTCGTGGTTGCCGCCGTACATGCGCTCGAGACCGGAGCGCATGATGTGCGCGATCTCGTAGCCGTAGGCCGGGTCGTACGAGACCGTCGCCGGGTTCGTGGCGGCGAGCAGGTGCGAGTGGCCGTCTGCGTGCTGCAGGCCCTCACCCGTGAGGGTGGTGCGACCTGCCGTGGCGCCCATGATGAACCCGCGGGCCATCTGGTCGCCCGCCGCCCACTGGGCGTCGCCGGTGCGCTGGAATCCGAACATCGAGTAGAAGAGGTAGATCGGGATCAGCGGCTCGCCGTGCGTGGCGTAGGAGGTGCCGGCCGCGGTGAACGCTGCGAGCGCACCCGCCTCGTTGATGCCGACGTGCACGATCTGGCCCTGCGGGCTCTCCTTGTAGGCGAGGAGGAGCTCGCGGTCGACCGACGTGTAGTGCTGGCCGTTGGGGTTGTAGATCTTCGCCAACGGGAAGTAGGCGTCCATTCCGAACGTGCGGGCCTCGTCCGGGATGATCGGGACGATGCGGTGGCCGAAGTCCTTCGAGCGCAGCAGGTCCTTCAGCAGACGGACGAACGCCATGGTCGTGGCGATCTCCTGCGTGCCGGAGCCCTTCTTGGGCAGGGCGTACGCCGAGTCGTCCGGCAGTGACAGTCCGACGTGGGTGGAACGGCGCTCCGGCAGATAGCCGCCGAGCGCCTGACGACGCTCGAGCATGTACTGGATCGTCTCGTCCTGGGGGCCCGGGTTGTAGTACGGGGGCAGGTAGGGGTTCTCCTCGAGCTGCGCATCCGTGATCGGGATGTGCATCGCGTCGCGGAACGTCTTGAGATTGTCCAGCGTCATCTTCTTCATCTGGTGGGTCGCGTTGCGGCCCTCGAAGTGCGGACCGAGGCCGTAGCCCTTGACGGTCTTCGCGAGGATGACGGTGGGCTTGCCCTTGTGCTCGGTCGCCGCCTTGAACGCGGCGTAGACCTTGCGGTAGTCATGGCCACCGCGCTTGAGGTTCCAGATGTCCTCGTCGGAGTAGTCCTTGACGAGGGCCGCGGCGCGCTCGTCGCGTCCGAAGAAGTGCTCGCGCACGTAAGCGCCGGACTCGGCCTTGTACGTCTGGTAGTCGCCGTCCGGGGTGACGTTCATCAGGTTGAGCAGTGCGCCCTCGGTATCGCGGGCGAGCAGGTCGTCCCATTCGCGACCCCAGACGACCTTGATGACGTTCCAGCCCGCACCGCGGAAGAACGACTCGAGCTCCTGGATGATCTTGCCGTTGCCGCGCACCGGACCGTCGAGGCGCTGCAGGTTGCAGTTGACGATGAAGGTGAGGTTGTCGAGGCCCTCGTTGGCGGCGACCTGCAGCTGGCCGCGGCTCTCGACCTCGTCCATCTCGCCGTCGCCGAGGAAAGCCCAGACGTGCGACTGCGAGGTGTCCTTGATGCCGCGGTTCTCGAGGTACTTGTTCGACATCGCCTGGTAGATGGCGTTGATCGGCCCGAGCCCCATCGACACGGTCGGGAACTGCCAGTACTCCGGCATCAGACGCGGATGCGGGTACGACGGGATGCCGTTCGGGGCGTGTGACTTCTCCTGGCGGAAGCCGTCGAGCTGGTCTTCGCTCAGACGTCCCTCGAGGTACGAGCGGGCGTAGGTGCCGGGCGAGGCATGACCCTGGATGAAGATCTGGTCGGCGCCGCCGGGGTTGTCGGCACCCTTGAAGAAGTGGTTGAAGCCGACCTCGTACAGCGCGGCCGACGACGCGTACGTCGAGATGTGTCCGCCGACGCCGATGCCGGGGCGCTGCGCGCGGTGCACGGTGATCGCGGCGTTCCAGCGGATCCATGCACGGTAGCGACGCTCGACCTCTTCGTCGCCGGGGAACTCGGGCTCGTTCTCCGAGGCGATGGTGTTGATGTAGTCCGTCGTCGGGACCATCGGCACGCCCAGGTGCAGCTCCTTCGAGCGCTTGAGCAGGCTGAGCATGATCTCGCGGCCGCGGCCGTGGCCCTTGGCATCCACCAGCTCATCGAGGGACTGCTGCCACTCGCCGGTCTCCTCCGGATCGCTGTCGAGGGGGCCCTGGGAGTACGGATCCTGGTCGTGCACGGTCACGGGGGAACCTTTCGTCAAGCTGGCAGGTCATGCCAAGGAAACGGGAAGCGACACGGGCAGCCTTGTCAGCTGTGCACAACGCGCGCCGGATTCAGCCTATCCCTCTTCTACGACACGGGTGCGCACCGGGCTCCCGATAGACTGACGACACCAGGGCCTTTAGCTCAGCTGGTAGAGCGCCACGTTTACACCGTGGATGTCGTCGGTTCGATCCCGGCAGGGCCCACCCCAGATCACGAGCTCCACCCTGTCGCCGCGGCGATGACAGGATGGGAACATGATCCCGTCGAGGAAGAGCGCACTCGTGCGTGGCTTCTCCTCGGCGTCTCTCGCGACGTTCGCGGCGCTGGCCGGCCACGTGACCGGCGGCGGACAGATGCCGGGCCCGTTGGGCATCCTGGTGCCCTGGATCTTCTCCCTCATGATCTGCGTGCTCCTCGCGGGCCGGAAGCTCTCGGTGATCCGATCGAGCATCTCCATCGCGATCAGCCAACTCCTGTTCCACCTCCTGTTCGTCCTGGGGACGATCGAGCCCTCGGGGCGATCCCTCGGTCACGTGCACGGCACTGCCATGCTTCTGCCCGGTGCTTCCGCCACGGCGGAGTTGGTCGTCGCCGACGCGACCATGTGGATCGGACACCTGTCGGCGGCGATCGTGACGGTCGCCGCCGCGCATCGCGGTGAGCGGATGCTGCTCGCGCTGCGAGACCTCGCGATTCGGGTGGTCCTCTGGGTGCGTCGTCGGGTGGCAGCGGCGTTGGGCGCCCCCGCGATGCTCGACCTGCGTGAACCCGGCGTCTCGCCGCGTGGTCGTCGTCTGCGTGAGTCGTCGACACTCGCGAGTCTGCGGGGCCGGGCTCCGCCGGCGCACGGCGTGAGCTGATCCGCACCGGCTCGTCTGCGGCCGGTGTGTTCCCGCTCTGGGCGCCACGCGCGCCCAGAGCCTCCTGAACGACCGTCGGTGTCGTCCGTCTGCGCCCGGGGCATTCCCTTCTTCCGGGTGTGCACGACGATCCATCGGCGACCCCTCACATCCGGAAAGCACCACCATGACCCTCACATCGTCCGAATCCGCCCCACACTCCCCACACTCCCCACCCGCCACGTCCCGTCGACGCGGATGGTTCGTCCCTCTGCTGCTCCGTCTGCACTTCTACGCGGGCATCCTCGTCGGGCCGTTCATCCTCATCGCCGCCGTCAGCGGCGCCCTGTACGCGCTGACCCCGCAGCTGGAACAGGCCGTCTACGCGGAGCAGTTGCGTGCACCCGACACGCAGACCTCACTCACCCTCGCGGAGCAGATCGAGGCCGCCGCCGACTACCGTGGCGACCCCTCCGGACTCCTCGCTGTGCGGCCCGCACCCGAACCCGGCGACACCACACGGATCATGTACGCCGAGGACGGGCTGGGACCGAGCGAATCCAGGGCCGTGTTCGTCGATCCCGGAACCGGAGAGATCCGCGGCGATCTGGTCGTCTACGGCACCAGCGGCGCGACGCCGCTCCGCACCTGGATCAGCAATCTCCACCGCAACCTCCACCTGGGAGACGCCGGACGTCTCTACAGCGAACTCGCCGCCTCCTGGCTCGGGATCGTGGTCGTGGCGGGTCTGGCGCTGTGGATCGTCCGCATCCGGAAGTCCCGTGCGAAGAAGGACCTCCTTCGCCCGAACCTCGCCCACAAGGGCTACCGCGGGATGCTGGGCTGGCACACGAGCATCGGGATCTGGGTCATCCTCGGTGCGCTCTTCCTCTCCGCCACCGGAATCACCTGGTCGCAGTATGCCGGGAACAACGTCAGCAGTCTTCGCGCCGCACTCGACTGGGGCACGCCCTCGATCGAGACCAGCCTCGACGGCGGAACCGCGTCAGCGGATGAGCACGCCGGCCACAACGGCGCGATGACCGCACCGACCGGCGCCGCCAATCCTGCTACCTTCGACGCGATCCTCGCGATCGCGCAAGAAGAGAACGTCAACACGGGGCAGGTCGAGATCAAACCACCGGCAGAACCCGGCACGGCATGGACGATCCGCGAGATCAAGAGCAGCTTCCCCACGGAAGGCGACTCCCTCGCGATCAACGGGATCACCATGCAGGTCGTCGACCGGATCGACTTCGCGGACCTCCCGCTCGCTGCAAAGCTCGCCAGCTGGGGCATCAATGTGCACATGGGGGTGATGTTCGGACTCGTCAACCAGGTCGTGCTGTTCGTCGTCGCGGTCGGACTCGCCGCGATGGTCGTGCTCGGTTATCTCCTGTGGTGGAAACGGAGGACGCCGCGTGTCACGGGCCCCGTCGTCGGGGCCCCACCCTGCCGCGTGCTGCCGACGGCACCGTGGTGGGGGATCGGAGCGGTGGGAGTCGCCGCCGTTCTCATCGGCTTCTGGCTTCCGCTCGTCGGATGGACACTCCTCGGCTTCGTGATCCTCGACACGGTCATCGGCGTCACGCGTTCGCGAGGCACCAAGGGCGGGTGAAGGCAGCCGATGAGCGGCGAGGCGACCGCCCGAGAACCCCTGGCGGTCGCCTCGCCGCAGACCTATGCTCCCCGCATGGGACTTCTGACCTTCAGCATCAACGTCACCCTCGACGGCTGCGTCGATCATCGTGAGGGGATCGCCGACGACGAGACCCACGCCCACTTCACGCGACTGCTGCAGGAATCCGGTGCGATGCTCTGGGGCCGGACCACCTACGAGATGATGGAGGACGCCTGGCCGGCGGTCGCCCGCGGTGAGGTGGACGCTCCACGCGCGCTGTACGACTGGGCGGTCGCGCTGGACGCGAAGCCGAAGTATGTGGTCTCGTCCACGCGAGACGACTTCCCCTGGGTCAACAGCCATCGCCTCGTCGGAGACCTGCGCACGAGCGTGCAGAGACTCAAGGACGACACCCCCGATGGTGTCCTGCTCGGCAGCGGGATGCTGGCGAGCGAACTCGATCGCCTGGACCTGATCGACGAGTACCGGTTCCTCGTGCACCCCCGGATCGTGGGTCACGGCCCGACCCTCTATCAGGACGGACTGCCAGGAACACGCCGTCTCGAGCTGATCTCCGCCACACCGCTTCGCAGCGGGGTCCTAGCGACGCACTATCGGCGGGCCCGCTGAGACCTGACCTCCGGGGAGCGAGGCGGCGCGTACGCTGGACCGCACGACACGATTCGGCGATCGGACAGGGGAGTTTTCACACATGGCGGGACGTATCGTCATCAGCGGGGCATCGGGCCTCATCGGCACCGCACTCGCCGCATCGCTCCGCGCGGATGGGATCGAAGCCACCGCTCTGGTCCGTCGGATCCCGCGATCGGAGGACGAGGCGCAATGGGCGCCGGGGGAGAGCGCACTCGACCCCGAGGTTCTGACGGGCGCAGACGCGGTCGTCGCCCTCGGCGGAGCCAGCGTGGGACGGCTGCCCTGGACACGCGGCTATCGTCGGGAGCTCGTCGACTCGCGGCTCCAGGCGACGCGTACCCTGACCACCGCGCTTCGGGCACTGCGCTCCGACGCCCCGGCGCTCGTCTCGGCATCCGCCGTCGGGTACTACGGCTCCGCCCCCGGTGAGATCCTCACCGAGGACTCGGCCGCAGGGCAGACCTTCCTGGCCGATCTGACCGTGCGGTGGGAAGCCGAAGCGCGACGTGCGGAAGACCACACCCGGGTCACCCTGCTCCGTACCGCGCCGGTGGTGCACAGACGCGGAGTCCTCAAGCCCCTCATCCAGCTGACCCGATTCGGCGTCTCCGGGCCGTTGGGCCGCGGCACGCAGATCTGGCCGTGGATCTCGCTCGATGACGAGGTGCGGGCGATCCGCCACATCCTGGACGCCAAGATCGTGGGGCCGGTCAACCTCACCGGACCCACTCCGGCCTCCGCGAACGACATCGGTCGTGCGCTCGCCGCGCGGATGCATCGGCCGTTCTGGCTGCCCGCGCCGGCCTGGGCGCTGCGCTGGGCTCTCGGGGACGCTGCGGAATCGCTGTTGCTCCCCGACGCCGATGTCCGGCCGCAGGTACTGGAGCGATCCGGATTCCGGTTCACACACGCGACTGCGGCGGAGGCTGTCGCCGCCGCGCTGTGACGTCGTCGAGCGGGACGGCATTCTTCCGGTGAGACCCCTCCCGGATCGGGGTGCCGCACTGCAAGACTGTGCGCATGGAGATCATCGAGAACTCGAAGCTCACGGTCGTCGGTGCGGGAAGCGTGGGATCGAGTGTCGCCTATGCGGCACTGATCCGTGGCTCTGCCCGGCACGTCGCGCTGTATGACATCGCGACCGAAAAGGTCGAGGCCGAGGTGCTCGACCTCGCCCACGGCACGCAGTTCACGGGCTCCAGCGACATCATCGGCGGCAGCGACATCTCCGTCGCGGCCGGTTCGCACGTCGTGGTGATCACGGCCGGGGCCAAGCAGAAGCCCGGCCAGACCCGCATCGAGCTCGCCGAGGTCAACGCGGGCATCATCCGCCGCATGATGCCCGATCTGCTCGAAGTCGCACCGAACGCCATCTACGTGATCGTCACGAATCCCTGCGACGTGCTGACGGTGATCGCACAGGAGGAGACGGGGCTTCCGCCGGAGCGGATCTTCGCCTCGGGAACCGTGCTCGACACGTCGAGGCTGCGGTGGAAGCTCGGTGAGCGCGCCGGAGTGTCGACCGCCAGCGTGCACGCCCACATCATCGGCGAGCACGGCGACACCGAATTCCCGCTCTGGTCCCGCGCGACGATCGGCACCGTGCCGATCCTGGAGTGGGAGACGCCGGGGCACCCGCGCTTCACGCTCGACGAGCTGCAGGAGATCGCGGTCGACGTGCGTGACGCCGCGTACAAGGTCATCCAGGGCAAGGGAGCCACGAACTATGCGATCGGCCTGTCGAGCGCGCGCATCGTCGAGGCGATCCTGAGCGACGAGCATGCGGTGATGCCGGTGAGCACGGTGCTGCGCGACTTCCACGGGCTCGACGGTGTCGCCCTCTCGGTGCCGTCGATCGTGAGCGCGGCGGGTGCCGTGCCGATCCGGAACACGTCGTTCTCCGACGGTGAGCTGGCGTTGCTGCGTCAGTCCGCCGACGCCCTCACCGCCGCGGCTGCCACCCTGCGTCCCTGAGGGCGCCGGGCTCGGAGGCCCACGCCCTCCGTTCTCAGCGACCGTGAGGGTCGGTGCGATTCAGCGTCGCGACGACCTGGTCGTAGTCGCCGCGGGCTTCGCCGTAGCGGAGGAACTTGACCCGCTCGACCTGGATCTCGGTGGCGTCCGGCTGCGACTCGATCAGCATCATGACCTCATCGATGAACTCGTCGAGCGGCATCGCCGACTCGTTTTCCTCGTGCCCGGGCATGAGTGGCGTGCGCACGGCCGGCGGCTCCAGTTCGAGCACCGACACGCTGCTCCCCTCGAGCTGCAGGCGCAGAGACTCGCTGAGCATGTGGATGGCGGCCTTGCTGGCGTTGTAGGTCGGGGTCACCCGGAGCGGGGCGAACGCGAGCCCGGAGGAGACCGTCATGATCGTCGCATCCGGCTGCGCGCGCAGGTGATCGATGAAAGCGGCGATGAGCCGGATGGGCCCGAGGACGTTCGTGGTCACCGTCTCCTCGGCGGTGGCGAGGAAGCCCGACGGGGTCGTCCAGTCCTCTGCCCGCATGACGCCGGCCATGGTGATGAGCACATTGAGATCAGGGTGCTCGGCGAGCACAGTACGGGCAGCGGCCTCGATGCTGCGCGCGTCGGCAGTGTCGATGCGGATCGTGTGGATGCCGGGGTGCGCGGTCGCGATGGCCGCGAGGCGGTCCTCGCGGCGTCCGCCCACGATCACGGTGTTGCCCCGATCGTGCAGGCGCAGCGCGAGGGCGAGGCCGATACCGCTCGTCGCTCCCGGGATGAAGATGGTGTTTCCGCTGGTGTTCATGCGACCAGCCTCGGCCTCCTGGCACCGTCCATCCAGAGAGCGGACATCCAGGGATCGGGGATCCCTGGAACCGGGGTCGACAGCGGGGGATACTTCAGGGGTGGATCGTGATGCACTGGCCGAATTCCTCCTCCGTCGGCGGGAGGCGCTGAGGCCCGTCGACGTCGGGCTCCCGGCGGGGCCGCGACGACGCACCGCGGGACTGCGCAGGGAGGAGGTGGCGCAGTTGGCGACCATGTCGACGGATTATTACGCCCGTCTGGAGCAGCGGCGTGGTCCGCAGCCGAGCGTGCAGATCCTCGCCGCGCTGGCCCGGGCTCTGCGCCTGACCGAGGACGAGCGCGACTACCTCTTCCGGCTCTGCGGCCACAGTGCCCCCGATCGTGCACACATCACGGAGTACGTACGCCCCGGCATCCTCCGCGTGCTCGACCGACTGCACGACACCCCGGCCTTCGTCGTCTCCGTCCTCGATGAAGTGTTGGTGCAGAACGATGCGTCCCGCGCGCTCGTGGGCGATGCGAGTGCACTCACCGGGCTCGACCGCAGCGGCATCTACCGCTGGTTCGCGTATCCCGACGTCGAACGGCGTCGGTATCGCGAGGCCGATCACCCGCGACAGGCCCGCGCCCTGGTCGGGTCGCTGCGTGCCGCGCACGGCGTGATGGGCGCCCGATCCCGCGCCGGGGAGATCGTCGCAGAGCTGACCGCCCGGAGCCCGGAGTTCGTCGAGCTGTGGGACGCCCACGTGGTGAGCCGTCGGTTCGAGCAGCACAAGGTGATGGTGCATCCGGAACTGGGCGAGATAGAGGTGGACTGTCAGGCGCTCTTCACCGAGGATGAATCGCACGCGTTGATCGTTCTCACCGCCGCACCCGGAAGCGAATCGGCGAGCAAGCTCGAGTTCCTGCGGGTGCTGGGTACGCAGAACGTCTGACGCGATCGGCGTCAGGACTCCTCGTGCGTCCGCGGGTCGGCGTCGAAGAGGCGTCCGTCCGCGCGTCCCAGCGCAGTGATCGCCGCGACCTCGGCATCGTCGAGCACGATCTCGGCGGCTGCGAGGTTCGCCACCTGGTGTGCGAGCGACGACGCCTTCGGGATCGACACCGTGCCGCGGGCGACGTGCCACGCGAGGACTGTCTGCGCGTTCGTGATGCCACGGGCCGCGGCGATGTCGTGGATCACCTGTTCGTCGAAGAGCTCCTTCGCACGACCCAGCGGACTCCATGCCTCGGTGAGGATGCCGTGCTCTCGGTGGTAGGCGAGCTGCTCTTCCTGCGGGAAGTACGGATGCACCTCGATCTGGTTGACGACGGGCCGCACCCCGGTCTCCTGCTCGATGCGTTCCAGGTGCTCCGGGAGGAAGTTCGACACGCCGATCTGCCGGACGACACCGCGGGCCTGGGCATCGACGAGCGCGACCCAGGCCTGGACGTACTCGTCCTGGAGGGGGTTCGGCCAATGGATGAGGTGCAGGTCCGTCACATCGAGACCGAGGCGGGAACGACTCTCCTCGATGCTCGTGCGCGCCTTCGCCGAGGGATGGTGGCGGCCGGGGAGCTTGGTGGTCACGATGATCTCGGAGCGATCGACCTCCGAGGTGGCGACCCCGCGCCCGACCGAGCCCTCGTTCTCATAATTGAACGCCGTGTCGACCAGGCGGTAGCCCGCGCCGATGCCGCCGCTGACGGCCTCCGCCCCGACATCGCCGTGGAGTCCGTAGGTGCCGAGGCCGATGGCCGGGAGGGCGAACCCGTTGTGGGCGGTGAACGAGGGGACGACGGGCTGAGTGGTCACGATGCTCCTTCTTGGCCTTTTCGTCGAGCGTACGCTGAGGGGATGACAACGGAGGCGGAGATGGCGCCGGATGACGTCGTGATCGACGACGGGTCACGCTGCCCGTGCTCGTCCGGGGACACGTTCGGCGCGTGCTGCCGCCCGATTCTCGATGGAGCCGCTGCTCCGACGGCGGAGCGTCTGATGCGTTCGCGTTACACGGCCTTCGTCGTTCAGCACGCGGCGCACCTTCTGCGCAGCTGGCATCCGACGACGAGGCCGGAGACGATCGATTTCGAGCCCGACCTCGAGTGGCGGCGGCTGGTCCTCATCGATCGCGTGGCCGGAGGCCCCTTCGACCGCGACGGCGTGGTGGAGTTCGAGGCGCTCTGGCGTCAGGGAGCAGCGAGGGGGTCGCTGCACGAGCGCAGCCGCTTCGTGCGGGAGGACCGTCACTGGTACTACGTCGACGGCGACGTGCACTGATGGGCGGATGTCGTGACAGCGACTAGATTTGAGAGCGTGAACGCCAGCCCCGAGAACCAGCGCACCCTGCTCGACATCGCCGACCTCGATCGGCGCATCGCGCAGACCGAGCGTGCACGAACGAAGCCGAGCCAGGCGGGGCGGATCACCGAGCTCGTCGCGATCCGCCAGGAGCAGCTCCGCGAGCTGACCTCTCTCGCCGGCACCCGCGACGATGTGCGCACCGAGCTGAAGCGCCTGGAATCCGATGTCGCCGTCGTCGAGGCACGACGGAATCGCGACGCGGAGCGGCTCGCCGCATCGACGAACTCCAAGGACGCGCAGGCGCTCGAGCACGAATTGGCGAGCCTCGCCCGCCGGCAGAGCGACCTCGAGGACGCCGAACTCGATGTGATGGGACGGCTCGAGGAAGCAGAAGCCGCCCTCGCCGCGCAGCAGGCACTTCTCGACACCACGACGGCGGAGGGTTCCGCGCTGACGGCGCAGGCGAAGGCGGATGTCGCCGCGGCCACCGAGCTCGGTGCACAACTCGCCCGCGATCGGGCTGCCGTTGCGGAAGGCGTGGCGCCGGAGCTGCTGGCCGAGTACGCACGCCGTGCCGCGAACAGCGCGGGCGCCGCGCTGCTCACTCGCGGCACCTGCGAAGGCTGCCGCATCCTGCTCCCCAGCACCGACCTGAACGACATCCGTCGCGCGGCCGATGATCTCGTGGTCTCATGTCCCGAATGCGGCTGCATCCTCGTGCGCACCGAGGAGTCCGGGCTCGCATGAGCGGCGCCTGCGCGCGCCGGCGATGACGACACCGGCGTCGGGCGTCGAGAGACGCATCGCGCTGATCTCCGTCGGGCCGCGGGAGTACGCGGCGATCGAACTCGACGGGAAAGACCGAGAGCAGGACCGCACGTTTCTGCGCGCCGATGATCTCGCCGCGTGGGTTCGTTCGGTCGAGGATTCCGATGCTCCGCGATGGATCATGCGCTCCGCCGCGGAAACCTATGCGCTTCTCCTCGGCCACGGAGTTCGGATCACGCGCAGCCATGATCTGGTCCTGTGCCACGCCATCCTGCGGGACACCTCGTCGGTTCCGAGCCCGCTTCCGGCATCGCCCGATTGGGAGCGACGCGAATCTGCCGCAGCGGTCCCATCGCTGTTCGACGTGTTCGACGATGTCGTCGATGACGATGCGGTCGCCGTGACGCTCGATCAGTACCGGGTGCAGCGCGACGTGATCGCTGCTGCACCGGACGGACGTCTCACACTGCTGTGCGCCGCCGAATCGGCGGGTGGCCTGATCGCCGAGGAGATGCGGGTCGCAGGGTTGCCCTGGGACGCGGGCGTGCACGATGCGATCCTGACCGACGCCCTGGGGACGCGTCCGGTCGCCGGGGGAGTGCCGAGCCGCATGGTCGAGCTCGGCGATCGGGTGCGTGAGCTCCTCGGTGACTCGTCGCTCCACCTCGACAGCCAGCAGAAGCTGCTTCGGGCGCTGCATCGCGTCGGCATCCAGGTGGAGTCGACGAGTCGGTGGGAGCTCGCCGAGCACGATCATCCGGTGGTCGAACCGCTGCTCGCGTACAAGAAGCTCTCGAGACTGCTCAGCGCGAACGGTTGGGCATGGCTTGCGGAGTGGGTGCACGAGGGACGATTCCGTCCGGTGTACATCCCGGGCGGCGTCGTCACCGGGCGCTGGGCCTCGGCTGGCGGTGGGGCGCTCCAGCTGCCGAGGAGCCTGCGCCCCGCAGTGCGGGCGGATCCCGGATGGACTCTGGTCGTGGCAGACGTCGCGCAGCTGGAACCCCGGATGCTCGCCGCGATGGCGGCCGATGAGGCGATGGCCCGGGCCGCCCGGGGGAGTGATCTCTACGCCGGAGTCGTCGCCTCCGGTGCGGTCGCGACTCGGGAGGAGGCGAAGTACGCGGTTCTCGGAGCGATGTACGGAGCCACGACGGGCGACAGCGGCCGGCTGGTTCCGCGCCTGCGCAAGGTGTACCCGCGCGCGATGGCGCTCGTCGATGCCGCAGCGCGCACGGGAGAGGACGGTGGCATCGTGTCGACCTGGCTCGGCCGATCCTCCCCGCGGCCATCGGTGGAGTGGATGCGGCTGCAGTCGGAAGCGACCGACGCGGACGCCGACCCGGCGGTCGTGGCTCTCGCGCGACGCAGAGCACGCGACTGGGGGCGGTTCACCCGGAACTTCGTGGTGCAGGGCACGGCTGCCGAGTGGTCCTTGATCTGGTTGGCGGAGATCCGTCATCGGCTGCAGCAGATCCCCGAGGTGTTCGCCGAGGCTGCGGCATCCGGTCCGTTCGCACGCGCGCCGCACCTCGCGTTCTTCCTGCACGACGAGGTGATCCTGCATGTTCCGCTCGAACATGCCGAGGCCGCTGCGGAGGCCGTGCGAGAGGCAGCGGCCACCGCGACGACGAGACTGTTCGGCTCTTTCCCGATCGATGTGCCCCTCGACCTGCGCATCGCGGAGTCGGCGGAGAAGTAGTCGCAGGCCGGGGGATCCGGAGAACGTAGACTGGAGACGCGAATGGGTCGACTGGACGGCCGCGTTGCGGGTGACCGCACCGAGGAACGTCCGGGCTCCTCAGGGCAGGACGGTGGGTAACGCCCACCCGGAGCAATCCGCGAGAAAGTGCCACAGAGAGTAGACCGCCCCGCAAGGGGTAAGGGTGAAAGGGTGGTGTAAGAGACCACCGGGGGCCATGGTGACATGGCCCGCCAGGTAAACCTCGTCCGGAGCAAGGTCAGACAGAGGATGTTGACGCGGCTCGCCGAGTCCTCGGGTAGACCGCTAGAGTGCCACGGCAACGTGTCGCCGAGAGAGATGGCCGTCGAAGGGGCGAAGAACCCCGGAACAGAACCCGGCGTACAGGTCGGCCCATTCGCATTCACGATCTGAGCAAGTTCATTTCGATTCTGTACGTCGAGGTGGCGCGTGGGGACCTCGCAGTGACACGCTCGGCGTTCGCTGCTGGTTCGTATGCCGGCTGCCCTGTAGCGTTCGTTCATGTCGTACCGCACGCCCGCCGCGACCACGGCGCTTCTCCTCGGCTTATCCACCGCAGCGCTCACCGGCTGTGGCGCGCCGACCCCGGGAGCCGTCGAGTCACCTGCCGAGGCTCAGCCCACCCTGGCACCGAGCATCCAGCCGACGTCGGGCGCCGACCCGGTCCCCGCGGCCACACCCCAGTGCCGGCGGCCAGGCGGAGATGGGACGATCTCCAACGGCGAGCCGCTGGACGTCGGTCTGTACGACGGCATGGTCGACCTGGGATCGCGCGCAGGAGCGAATGGGACCGTCGTGTCCGCGGATGACGGCTCGCTCGCGTCGTACCTGGTCGCGTCGGGCGACTACAAGGATGCGATCCTCGAACGGCTTTGTCTCGGCCCGTACTCGTACGAAGCCCTGAACGCGGTTCGTCGCGGGAGCCTGCACTCTGTCGACCCCACGAACCAGACGTACCTGACCCCGCTCTACGCCGGTGACACGCTGAACCTCAGCCCGTACACGATCACGAGTGTGGGGGATGTGAACGGCGAGGTGCACGCGTACGAGACCACGTTCGTCCTGCCGCCGCAGCGCTGACCGGCCGCGGGCGTTTTGCCCCCGGACGAGAGGCGGGACGTCGCCCGTATGAGTCGGGCCATTCACCTCCCCGGACTTGGTCGACCCACCCCCGGTGGGTGCACGAGGATTCGGTGACCTCCGCGAGGCTCGCGGGGGGTGGATCTGCCCACCGAAGACCGCCAGGGGGTCCACCATCCAGCGGCTGATCGTCCCCGAAGGCGAACGAAGGCCCCGATGACTGCAGAGTCAGCGGGGCCTTCGGGTGTCCGGCGTCGTGGCGATCAGTCCCCGGCCAGGGACGCCGCACCGATGATGCCGGAGTTGTTGCGGTGGATCGCCGGGACGATCGGGGTCTTGAGATCGAGAAGCGGGAGGAAGTCGCCCGCATTCTTCGACACGCCGCCGCCGACCACGAACAGGTCGGGGCTGAACAGGAACTCGATGTGCGAGTAGAACGCCTGCAGGCGCTCGGCCCACTCGGCCCAGGTGAGGTTCTCGCGCTCGCGCGCCGAGGTCGCGGCGTACGTCTCGACCGACTCGTACTCACGGAAGTTCAGGTGCCCGAGCTCGGTGTTCGGCAGCAGCACACCGTCGTAGAGGAAAGCCGATCCGATACCGGTGCCGAGGGTCGTCAGAAGGGTGAAGCCGCGCACGTCCCTGGCGGCGCCATGGCGGGCCTCCGCGACGCCGGCGGCATCGGCGTCGTTGACGAAGACGATGTTGCGGCCGAGGCCGTCCCGGAAGAACCGCTCCGCGTCGAAGTCGATCCACTCCTTCGAGACGTTCGCGGCGGAGAGGGTCTTGCCGCGCTTGACGATCGCCGGGAAGGCGACACCGAGCGGAAGGGTGGAGTCGTGGACGTCGAGCGTCTTCAGAACGGTCTGCACGGCGTTGAGCACATCCTGCGGCGATGCGCCCTCGGGAGTGGGGACCCGCACCCGGTCGGATGCCATGATTCCGTGCTCGAGGTCGACGATTCCTGCTTTGATACCCGTGCCGCCGATGTCGACGCCGATCGCTTTTGCCATGGGCGATAGCTTAGCGACCGCGGTGCGCGCCAGTAGGATCGATGACATCACGTGAAGAAGGGGCAGACATGTCTGACGGCGACCACAAGTACTGGTACAACTCCACGACCGGCGAGATCGAGTTCGGCATGATCTCGCCCTCCATCGACCGCATCGGTCCGTTCGACACGGAGGCCGAGGCCCGCCGTGCGCCCGAGGTCGTCAAGGAGCGTTCGCGCGCCTGGGCCGAGGAAGAGGCCGTCGAGCAGGGCTGGGATGTCAAGGGCGACGCAAAGGGCCAGGGCGCAGAGTAGCCATGGACAAGCAGAGGGACTTCGTCCTCCGGACCATCGAGGAGCGCGGCGTCAAGTTCGTGCGGCTGTGGTTCACGGACGTGATCGGCACGCTCAAGTCGGTGGCCATCGCGCCGGCCGAGGTCGAGGGCGCCTTCGCGGAGGGCATCGGGTTCGACGGTTCGGCGATCGAGGGGCTGACACGCACCTACGAATCCGATCTGCTCGCGCAGCCCGATCCGACGACGTTCCAGACGCTGCCCTGGCGCGGGGAGATCGATCCGACCGCGCGCATGTTCTGCGACCTGACGACGCCCGACGGGCAGCCGGCCGTCGCCGACCCGCGTCACGTGCTCAAGCGCACGCTCGCGAAGGCCGCGGACGCCGGATTCACGTTCTACACGCATCCGGAGATCGAGTTCTATCTGCTGAAGTCCTCCTCGTTCGGTCCCGACGGCCCCGTGCCCGTGGACTCGGCCGGATACTTCGACAATGTTCCCGGTGGCACGGCGCACGACTTCCGCCGCCGCTCGGTGCGGATGCTGGAAGACCTCGGCATCTCCGTGGAGTTCAGCCACCATGAAGGCGGCCCCGGGCAGAACGAGATCGATCTCCGTTACGCGGACGCACTCACGACAGCCGACAACATCATGACCTTCCGCACGGTGATCAAGGAGGTGGCGATCGAGCAGGGCGTCTATGCGACGTTCATGCCGAAGCCCCTCAGCGACCAGCCCGGCAGCGGGATGCACACGCACATGTCGCTGTTCGAAGGCGACCAGAACGCCTTCTACGAAGAAGGCGCCAAGTACCAGCTGTCGAAGACAGGGCGGCACTTCATCGCGGGCCTGCTCCGTCATGCGAACGAGATCTCTGCAGTCACCAACCAATTCGTCAACTCGTACAAGCGCCTGTGGGGCGGCGACGAGGCGCCGAGCTTCGTGACCTGGGGCCACGCCAACCGCTCCGCTCTCGTCCGCGTGCCGATGTACAAGCCCAACAAGAGTCAGTCGTCCCGCGTGGAGTACCGGGGCATCGATTCGGCGTCGAACCCGTATCTCGCGTACGCACTCCTGCTCGCAGCGGGGCTCAAAGGCATCGAGGAGGGATACGATCTCCCGCCCGAGGCCGAGAACAACGTGTGGTCGCTGAGCGACGCCGAGCGGCGTGCACTGGGCTATGAGGCGCTGCCGGCGAGTCTCGACCATGCCCTGGAGTACATGGAGGCATCCGAGCTCGTCGCGGAGACGCTGGGCGAGCAGGTCTTCAACTACGTGCTGCTCAACAAGCGCAAGGAATGGGAGGCCTACCGAGGTCAGGTCACCCCGTTCGAGCTGAAGAGCAATCTCGAACTGCTCTGATCCGCACAGATGGCGCGTCCTGACGATTCGGTCTCCCTCTCCGCGCTGGCGAGGCTCGGCTTCTCCGAGTTGAGTGAAGCCGCGGCCTCCCTCGCTGAGCTGGCGGCCATTCTGGATCAGCCGCGCTCGGTCCTGCTCGAGGCGGCCGACGCCGCTGACCCCGATGCAGCCGTGCGCGGACTCCTGCGGGTGGCGCGCCGCGACGAGGAGCCGTTGCGGCGGCTGCTGGTCGACGAGGAGACGCGTCGGCGGGTGTGGCGGGTGTTCGGCGCGTCGGAAGGGTTCGCCGAGTTCTTCTTCCGCCACCCGGATCAGCTCTCGGTCCTGGAAGGGCCGATCGTCGGGCTGCCCTCGTCGGCGGAGCTGCAGGAGCGCCTGCTGGCTGCGGTGGGCGCGGAAGACGGCTTCGCGCAGTCGGGCGACGATGATGCGGTCGTCGCGATCAGAATCGCGTATCGTCGGCATCTCGCCGCTATCGCCGCCTATGATCTCTCGCATCCGCACCCGGAGTCGATCGTCGGACCGGTGTCTGCGGCGCTGGCGGACATCGCGGGTGCCGCCCTCGAAGCGTCGCTCGCCGTCGCCAGGACCAGACTGCAGGCATCGATGGGCCGTGCGGAAGTGGCCGCGACGCGTCTCGCCGTCATCGGGATGGGCAAGGCCGGGGCTCGCGAGCTGAACTACGTCAGCGACGTCGATGTGATCTTCGTCGGCGGGAGTAGCGACGAGGAGATCCTCTCGGAGGCGCGGGCGATCGATATCGCCACGCGACTCGCGCGCGAGACCATGCGCAACCTCGACGCCATCGAGGTGGAGCCGCCGCTGTGGGAGGTGGACGCCGCTCTCCGCCCCGAAGGCAAGCAGGGTGCACTGGTCCGCTCGCTCGCGTCGCACCTCGCGTACTACGACCGCTGGGCGAAGAGCTGGGAGTTCCAGGCGCTGCTCAAGGCCCGTCCGATCGCGGGAGACGCCGAGCTCGGGGGCGAGTACATCGCCGCGGTGCAGCCGAAGATCTGGTCGAGCGCGGCGCGACAGGACTTCGTGGAGAGCGTGCAGCGCATGCGGGAGCGCGTGATGGAGCACATCGATCCCGAGGATGCGCCGTATCAGCTGAAGCTCGGAGCCGGCGGTCTGCGAGACATCGAGTTCACGGTGCAGCTGCTGCAGCTGGTCCACGGTCTCACCGACGAATCGCTGCGCACGCGTGGAACCCTCGAGAGTCTCGACGCACTCGTCGAGGGCGGCTACATCGGGCGCGTCGATGCAGCCGCGTTCGCCGACGACTATCGTCTGCTGCGGCTCATGGAGCACCGCCTCCAGCTCAGGGAGCTCAGCCGCACGCATCTGATGCCGCGCACTCCTGCCGGTCTTCGGATCCTGGCGCGAGGCACCGGACTGGCCGAGAGCGGCGAGGGCGTGTGGGCGCGCTGGGAGAGCGTGCGGCGCGAGGTGCGCGAGATCCACACCCGCCTGTTCTACCGGCCGCTGCTCAGCGCCGTCGCCGGGCTGCCGGAGGAGGAGCGCACGCTCTCCGCAGCCCAGGCGCACGACCGCCTGGCGGCGATCGGGTTCCGTGACCCGGCGGGAGCTCTCCGGCACATCGGCGCCCTCACGAGCGGACTGAGCCGTAAGGCGACGATCCAACGCCACCTGATGCCCATCATGGTGCGGTGGTTCGCGGACGGCAGCGACCCCGACTATGCGCTCCTCGCATTCCGGCGCATCAGCGAGCGTCTCGGGGACACTCCCTGGTTCCTGCGGATGCTGCGGGACTCCTCAGGGGCCGCCGAGAGTCTCACCCGCCTGTTGTCATCCTCACGCTACGTCGGGGAGCTCCTGGAGTGGATCCCCGAATCCGTGGCATGGTTGGACAGCACGGGGCGTCTGCGCCCTCGGGGCGCGGCAGCGCTCGACGAGGAGGCTCGTGCGATACAGACGCGTCATGAGTCCATCGGCGATGCGCTGCGCGCCGTCAGGGCGCTGCGACGGCGTGAGCTCCTGCGCACCGCTATGGGAGCAGTCCTCGACGTCCTCACCATCGAAGAGGTGGCCACCGCACTCACCGAGATCACCGAGGCCACGATTCAAGCCGCCCTGCGCGCGGTGATCCGCGAGGTGGTCCCGCTCGAAGACGAGGCGTTGGACTTCGCCGTCATCGCGATGGGACGGTTCGGTGGCGCCGAGCTCGGCTTCGGGTCCGACGCCGACATCCTCTACGTGTACGACGCGAACGGCGTCGATCCGCAGCGGGCTCAGAAGCTGGCGACGCAGATCGTGGCGGGCCTGCGGGAGCATCTGACCGATCACCGCCTTCCGCTCGACCTCGATGCTGACCTCCGACCGGAGGGACGCAACGGGCCCGTCGTCCGCTCCATCGAGGCGTACACGGAGTACTACCGACGCTGGTCGCTGTCCTGGGAGGCGCAGGCCCTGCTCCGCGCCCGCGGCGTCGCCGGGAGCGCGAAGCTGATCACGCGGTTCACCGCCCTGGCCGACTCGATCCGCTATCCGGAGTCCGTCGATCTGCAGGGCACACGTGAGATCAAGCGGATCAAGGCCAGGGTCGAGGGGGAGCGGCTGCCGCAGGGCGCCGATCCGCGGCGTCACCTGAAACTCGGTCCCGGCTCGCTCAGCGACGTGGAGTGGCTGGTGCAACTGCTGCAGCTGCAGCATGCGCACGCGGTTCCCGGGTTGCGCACGACGTCGACGCTCGGTGCCCTCGAGGCTGCCGTCGCCGCTGATCTCGTCTCCGAGGAGGACGCGCTGCGCCTTCGTGAAGCCTGGCTCCTGTCCAGCCGTCTCCGCTCTGCGATCACCCTGCTCACGGGGCAGACGAGTGACGTGCTGCCGGCGGATCGTCGACAGCTCGACGCGATCGGCAGGCTCCTGGGCTACCCCGATCGATCGGCGACCGAGCTCGAAGAGGATTACCTCGGGGTCACCCGACGCGCACGGAAGACCTTCGAGCAGCTCTTCTACGGCTGAGTCCGCAGCCTGAGTTTGCGGTATCGGGCGAGGTGTCCCAAGCTGACGATATGACCCACGCACGTATCGGCATCGTCTGGAACCCTTCGAAGGTCGAGCAGGAGGTCCTGCAGACCGCCGTGAGCGGCGTGTTCGACGCTCAGTACGACATCCGCTGGTGGGAGACGACTCCGGAGGACCCGGGCCGGGGCATGGCTCGTGAGGCCCGCGAAGACGGCCGGGACATCGTAATCGCCGTCGGCGGCGATGGCACTGTACGCGCCGTCGCGGAGTCCCTGGCGGGGTCTGACACAGCACTGGGGATCGTGCCGCAGGGGACGGGCAATCTGCTTGCGCGCAACCTCGACGTTCCGCTGAACAACGTGAAGGCGGCGTTGGAGCGCGTGCGCGACGCCGAGCCCCGTCGGATCGACCTCGGCTGGGTCTCGTACGACGGCACCGAGCACGCCTTCGCCGTGATGGTCGGCTTCGGCGTCGATGCGCAGATGCTGGTGGAGACCGACGACGACCTCAAGTCCAAGGCCGGCTGGCTGGCCTACGTGGAGGCGATGGGCCGCGCACTCGCCGGCACCGAGATGACCGACATCACTCTGGCGATCGACGGGGAGAAGGCCGTGGCCGTGCGGGGACACACGATGCTCATCGGCAACTGCGGGATGGTGCAGGGCGGCATCCGGCTGCTTCCCGATGCGGTGCTCGACGACGGCAAGCTCGACGTGCTCATGATCAGCGCGGACGGTGCGCTGCAGTGGCTCGACACACTCCGTTCATTCGTCTGGGACAACGGCATCCGCCGTCTCTTCGGTGCCACCGACGAGGCCGTGAGCACCGAGTCCGCCCGCCACCTTCCGGTCGAGAGCATCTCGGTCGAGCTGAAGACGCCCCTCGTGTTCGAGATCGACGGCGAGGAGATGGGCGAGGTCACCGCGTTCGACGTCCGCGTCGAGCCGGGCGCCCTCCTGGTCCGCTGAGGTCGAACGCCCCGTCCCGTCCCCGTGTCAGCGGGTGATGGGTGGGGGGACGATCTTGCGGTCCTGCGCGGGGAACGTCACCTTCTGGATGATGATGATGATGCTCGCGGCCACGGGGATCGCGACCAGGGCGCCCAGGATGCCGCCCAGCGCGGCGCCGGCCACCGCGGCGATCACGACGAGCGCACCCGGCACGGCGACGGCCTTGCTCATGATGCGCGGCGAAAGCACGTATGCCTCGATCTGCATGTAGATGAGGTAGTAGATGATCGCGATCAGCGCGGTCAGCGGAGAGACGAACAGGCAGATCAGCGAGTTGATGATCGACGCGGTCAGCGTGCCGACCAGCGGGATCATCGAGCCGATGAAGGCGATCAGGGCGAGCAGGGCCGGAACCGGGGCGCCGATGATGCTGAGGAAGATGAGGCTCAGGATGCCGTTGATGAGTGCGAGGCTCACCTGGCCGATGACGTAGCGGCCCACGGCGCCGGAGACGTCTTCGAGGAGGCCGCTGAAGGTGTCGCGCTGGTAGGCGGGCACGAAGCGGGCGGCCACGTGCTTCATGCTGCGCAGGGACGCCATGAAGTACAGGGTCAGGATCAGGACGATCGTGATCCCGGTGAAGCCGCCGGCGATACCCGCGCCCACGGCGAACACACCACCCCCGATGTCGAGGAAGTTGTTGGGGTCCTGCACGAAGCCGAGGATGCCCTGCACGGCGTCGTCGATCGTCGAGCCGAACTGACCGCTGACGTCCTTGAACCAGTCGCTGGCCATGAAGTCCTTGATCATCTGCGGTCCGTCTTTGATCAGGTTGCTGATCTGCTCGACGAGCAGCGGGACGATCGCGAGGATGACGCCGGCGAACGCCAGGATGACCGCGGCGACCACGATGGTGACGGCCGCGGGGCGGGGGAGCTTCTTCTCGATGAAGGTGACGATCGGATCGAGCCCGAGTGCGAGGAACACGGCGACGCCGATGTAGACGAGCACGGTCGCGAGCTGCCCGACGATGCTGCCGATCCCCAGCGCCACGAGGACTCCGAGGGCGCCCAGCAGGCCGAACATGAATGGGTTGGTCCTGGCGTATGCGGCGACCGCATTCGACGGCTGCGATGAACGCGGCTCCGCCGACGCGCGCAGCTCGGTGTTCGCGGTCACTCTTCTACGGCGCATGATTCCCCCGGTCGATGGTCAGACTCACCAGTTGATCACCCTGGATCCCGCGCGGTCAAGCCGGTGGCGCGGCGTGGCGATGTCTGATTCCTGACCTCGCGTCGACGTTGAGGACGGCCTCCCGACGCGAGGTGACGCCGAGCTTGCGATAGATGGAGCTGATGTGGGTCTTGACGGTGGGATAGGCGACCCCCAGACGCGTGGAGATCTCCTCGGCGGTCATCGTCGTGCGCAGGTATGCGAGGACTTCGCTCTCGCGCGGGGTGAAGATGCCCGTCCGTCGTCGGGCCAGCTCTCCGCGTCGTTCGAGAATCGTTCCGAGGAACTCATCGTGGCGGGATCCGCGGTGGGCATGGGCGATCAGGAGATCGTCGATGAGCGGATCGTCCGAGAGGAATGGAGTGAGGATCCGCTCGGGGGCTGCGGATTCGAGAGCTCTGTCGAGCTGTTCGTGCGCGTCCGCTCCATGCCCTGCGAGGGAGCGCAGGGCCGCTGCAGTGACGAGCGTGCTCGCCCGCGCGTAGCGGGGTAGCGCGCCTGATGTCGCCAGCCGCAGCGCCTGCGCAGCCGACGCGGGTTCTTCGAGGACACGATAGAGCTCCGCGAGCACCGCGTGGGCGACGGCGGCACCGGGGCGGGCGAGTACCGGCGCCGCGATGGTTCGAGCGCGGTCGTCGTGTCCCTCTGCGTGCGCGAGCAGAGCGGAGATCACGCGGCGCAGCGTATCCCAGGGGATGCCGTGCTTATCGTCCTTGCTCACCCCGTGGAGCAGGCCGGCCGCGGCGAAGTATCGGTCTTTTCGCCTGAGCGCGATGATGCTCATGACCAGGTACAGCCGGGCGAGGGCTTCGAAGTTGTTGCCGGGGCCGCCTTCGTCCACGACCTGTTCGAGGTGGGGGATCGCATCGTCGTAGTCGCCTCGCCAGTATGCGATGGTGCCGCGGTTCGCCTGGGGGAGCCCGCCCTCGAGGATGTCCCAGTCCGACGGCGAGGACGAGACGGGAAGCGCATCGAGCGTCTGCTCGGCATCGGTGAAGAGACCGGCGTGGGTCAAGGCGAAGGCGAGATTGGACTGGGCGAGGCGATAGGTCTCCGGCCGCCCGCGCAAGCGGGCCTCGTCTGAGGCCGAGCGCAGGAGGCCGATGGCCCCGGAGAGATCACGTCGGAGGCGCACCTCCGTCCAACCGAGGAGGAAGAGCGCCGAGGGGTAGTCGTCGTCGGGCCCGCATTCGGTCAGAGCTTCCCGAGCGCGATCGGCGATCGTGGCCTTCGTCGGGGTGTCGGCAGCGAGGAGGAGCTCGGTGAAGCAGACCACGAAGTCGTCGTCCGCGATGCGCATTCCTTGGCCACGAAGGAACGTGGCACCGTGCGAATCGCCGAGGAGGTCGCGGCAGCAGGCACGGATGAGGAGGACGTGCGGGTCGTGCGGCTCAGGGTGGGCGAGGCAGAGCTGCTCGAGATCTCGGGTGCGGGATTCGAGGATGAGTCGGAGCCAGTTCCGGCGCAGCGCCGCGCGGGCGAGTGCCGGATCGCTGGGAGACAGGGCCTCGCGGACGGCATCGATCACGGGACAACGATATCGGCGTGGAATCACCGTGGATCGAGGATGATGCCGAACTCATCCGGCGAGGATGACATGCGCGCCCGCGTTGCCGGCGAATGGCCAGACTCGCAGCGAAGCCTGTGCTTCCGGACGGCGTCCGGACACGGCCCCGGACCTTCGACATGACCCCGCGACTCTCACGAGTGCTCCGCGGAGATCGGAATTCAACAGACATGCTCTTCTGGGAAACGCTCGGCTGGATGCTGTGGGCGACCGTCTTCATCGGCTACCTGTTCGCTCTGTTCGCGATCATCGGCGACCTGTTCCGCGACCGTGGTCTCAGCGGATGGTGGAAGGCGGTCTGGGTCATCTTCCTGATCTTCCTCCCGTTCCTCACCGTTCTCGTCTACCTGATCGCCCGCGGACAGGGGATGGCCGAGCGGAGCAGCAGGGCCGCCCGCGAGGCAGAGGACGCGACAGCGTCCTACATCCGTCAAGTGGCCGGAAAGACGCCCACCGAGGAGATCACCGCAGCCCAGGCGCTCCGCGACTCCGGCGCGATCAGCGCACAGGAATTCGACGTGCTGAAAGCCAAGGCCCTCGCCTGATGCTCGCCGAGCCATACCAGGAAGGAACGTCATGTCCGCCACCAAGGTGAACCTCGGCAATTTCACGCGGGCGGAGTCCGACCTCATGTTCTCGCGCCTCGTCACGGGAGCCGGACTCGGAACGTGGAGCCACACGCGAGGGCTGAAGTCTCTCGACGATCAACCGATCATCCGGCAGAACCGCGACACCCTCTACAGCAGCGCCATCGTCGACGTGCGTGAGGGGGTCACTCTTACGCTGCCCGAGACGGACGGCCGCTACATCTCCGCCTTCGTCGTGAATCAGGATCACTATGCCGCGTACCTGCTGAGCGAACCGGGCGACCACCTGCTCACCCGAGACGCGGTCGGTACCGACTACGCGGCGGTCCTG
Organism: Microbacterium sp. TPU 3598; assembly: GCF_002356155.1. Lineage (NCBI taxonomy): Bacteria > Bacillati > Actinomycetota > Actinomycetes > Micrococcales > Microbacteriaceae > Microbacterium > Microbacterium sp. TPU 3598. The sequence goes on from NZ_AP017975.1 coordinate 1,705,902, forward strand.
ATCCGTATCCTGGTCGACCCCAACGACCCCACCGATGTGGCCGAGGTCAAACGCCTGCAGGACACGCTCCGAGTCGTGGACGGAGGCTCGGGGGCGTTCCCCCTCCCTGAATACGACGAGTCGTCGCACAGTGAGACACGCAATGCGTTGCTCACGCTCGGTCGCGGTGTCTCGACGTACGATCGTGCGTTCGGGCGGCAGGAAGAGGTGGATCCCGTCATGCATCTCCTCGGCGCCGCCGGCGGATGGGGTGGTCTACCCGAGTACGAGGCGACGTACATCAGCGTCGACGAGAATCTGCCCGTCGCCGACTACCGCCTTCGGCTGGACAACGTCCCTGTCGATGCGTTCTGGTCGGTCTCGCTCTACAACGCCGCAGGCTTCTTCGAGGCCAACGCGCTCGGCGTGAACAGCATCAACAGCCTGACCGCCACCGCCGACGATGACGGGGCTATCACGATCCACTTCGGCGCTGACCCCGGCGGCCGCACGAATCCGCTGCCCATCATGCCGGGATGGAACTACACGCTGCGGCTGTATCGTCCGCGCCCTTCGGTACTCGACGGAACCTGGGTCGCTCCGCGTCCCGAAGCCCTGTAGACCACGGACGATGCCGGTACTTCGAGAGGAGGTCAGATGACCACCAGCCTCGACCGCCGGGGAGAGCCCGCCCCGAAAAGGTGCCAGGGGCGGGCTCTCGCAGTGTTTGTGGTGCGTCAGCTCGGCCGCTGACCACCGGTGATCAGCTCGGATCAGGCGGTGACGGCCTTGGCGCCGTGTGCGCCCATCGATTCGACCTGGATCTTGCGCGGCTTAGCGCGTTCGGCGATCGGGATCACGACGCTGAGCACACCGTTGTCGTATGTCGCGCTGATGCCCTGGGCATCGACGTCGTCTCCGATGGTGAAACGGCGGACGTACGAACCGAAGGGACGCTCCTGTGCCAGCCAGCGGGAGTTATCACGGTTCGCCTCCGTCCGTTCCGCGCGGATCGTGAGGAGGTGACCATCGACGTCCACATCGACAGACCCCGGATCGACCCCGGGAAGGTCGGCGTTGAGGACGTATCGGTCGCCTTCCCGGAAGAGGTCCACGGGCATCAGACGGGGCTGCCGGCTGGTGTCGAACACGCTCTGCGCGATTCGGTCGAGCTGGCTGAACGGATCGAATGACATCGACATGATGAGGGTTTCTCCTTCCGATGAATGACGGCATCACAAGCCGTCCGATGAGGGGTGACCAGTGCGGCCTCGACGGCCGCGGCCGGTGGAGGTGCGCGGACCCTCCTCTCGGGGAGCTCTCGGGCCCGCCGCGAGGACTCGGCGGATGCCGTGGGACGCCACACCCCGGGGGAGTTCTCGCCATCCGCAGGGGGAGCGGTCCTCGTGCACGTCGAGACCGAGATCAGGTCGGACACGATCTGCTCGAACTCCGCCTGGACTAGCTCCGCATCCGCGTAGACGATATCGGCGAACGCCGACAGTGTGTCGTCGATCAGGCAGCTCGCCTTCACGGGATATCACCTCCATACCTTTCGTCGCCTACCGTCGCGGCACCGAAGGGGGTCGGTACTGCAACCCGGAGAGATGTGGATCAGTTGATGCATATTTTGTACACCCAGTAGTTGACGAAATGCAATACCGCAGAGCAGAATTTTCTTCATGACCACGACACCACCCAGTCGACCGGTGTACACGATGGGCATCGCTGCCGAGCTTCTCGATCTACCCCCGGCGACCCTGCGGCTCTACGAGCGCAAAGGACTCGTCGTCCCCGCGCGCACCGAGGGCGGCACACGGCGATACAGCGAGGACGACATTGACCGCATGCGGCGGATCTCGACTCTGCAGACGGACGGTGTCAACCTCGCCGGCATCGGCAAGGTGATCGGCCTCGAAGACGAGAACGCCGAACTCAGAGCGAGCCTCGACAGTCGAGGTCCGGACCAGAACGCGGCCGCACATTGCGCGGACGACGCACGACGAATCGAGAACGGAGGACACTGAGGTGGGAAAGTTCATCTACGAGGGTGGACCGAAGGTCGAGCTCGAGGACCGCGCCCTCCTGCATCTGCAACTGGTGATGTCGACGAAGCTGCGCCGGGGGGAGCCCTTCGCGTTCACGTGGCGCGAGGACCAGTCCGTCGGAGGCGGGCGGACCACCGTGTGGATTCATCCCGGCAGTGCGCTCGTGTTCAAGTTCTCCGGGAGTCGCCAGCCGTCGATCAGCCGTGCGTGGACCGAGGCGCTCGCATTCACGGCAAACTCACCCAGCGGCCTCTATCTCGTTCCGGAACCGCCGAGAACGCGTCGACAGGATCAGCAGCCGAGCCTGTTTCTGTGTGAGCGCCGCCCGTGGACGATGTGCACTTCGAAATCCGGTGCGCACGCACGAAAGAGCCCGCCTCAGCGCAATACTGGGCGGGCTCTCTCGAACTCTGCGGATCCCCGCGGGCTCAGGCCCCGGACTTCCGCGTCATCCGGCCAGACGCCGAAGTACAGCTCGTACTCCACACGCCGTAGTGGTGGGAGATGAACAGTGGTGAGTTCCGCGGAATCTGGCAGAAATGATGATGTCACGCAGTGGCGAACCACGGTCGTTTGCGGGTGTTCTGCGGACCGGGTGGGTCCGAGCCGATGTGGCTTCACTGGAGCACGGACCTAGCTGGTTTGCACCCCGGTCCAACTCTTGACCCAATTGCGTCCCCCGCCGGCGGAGATCAGCTTTGTCGTCGGCGTTTGTTCGACGAGGATCGTAAGGATGTGGTACAGGGTTAGTGCTGCCTCTTGCAGTGCCTGATTGTCCTCGAGGAGCTCTACCGTGAGTCCTTGTGCTCGCGCCTCATCGACGCCGATTCGCTTGTCATGGCTTTTGTGCTGAGAGGCGTCATTGAAGAAGTTTGCGACGGCAACCGCCTTCCCCGTATCGCCAGCGAACATGTATCGCTCAAGCCACCCGGCAACCATCGACTCCGAGAAATCCAGCTGGTCGTTAGCGAACTGCAGGAGGGACGGGGCGAAGGAACCGAGAATCGGCGCCCACAGGTTGGCGGCGAAAGGGTCGGCTGGCGTGCCAGCGCTGGCGTCACCGACGATTTCACGGCGCGCTTGATCGAACTGTTCAACGATTGAACGCGCAGAGTGCTGACGTCCGGCGATCGATAGCTGTGGGTCGATCGGTCCCAGCTGACTCTGTCGGCCGAGGATGATGCGATCGGAGGCGAGGGCGTACATCGTTCCCGCGGACATCGCGAATGCGGGGACGATTACTTCGACGTCGTTGAACATCGATCGTGTGTACTCAACCAGGCTCTGTACAGCCATCGTCGCTCCGCCGGGGGTGTGCATGAGCACAGTAAGACCCTTGGTCTTGTCCATCCCGTGGAACGCTGCCATGAAACCGTTCACGTCTTCGGGCATCATGATGATGTGCCCGGGAGGTACGTCGCCCTTCTGAAGGAAAGACGAGAAATAGACTAGAACGTTTCGATCACGGATCTGCGCGAGCGTAGCAATGGCCTCGTCGAGTTTCGAGGTGAACCATTCGTCGCGAGCCGGGCCGCCCAATCGACTGAGCTCGTTGAGCAACTCGTTCCAGGTGCCCATAGCGTTCCCTACTGGTGAGACGCGAGAGTCAGCGGCGGCGGCGCCGGGGCCCAATAGCTGACGGGCTGAGCGTGCGCGACCTGGGCGAGATGAACCGAACTCGCATACTGCTCGTATAGGCCTTGCAGGCCCGCCATCGGGTCGTTGAGGTCAGTCATGGTCAAAGTATGGCACGTGCCTCCCTGGCTTCGGAGCACCGCGAGTCATCGATCTTTCCAATTCCCCCATGCGTCGTTTTTACCCGCGGAGAGGGGTGCCAGGACCGTGCGGGAGGCTGGCAGTCTCGGGCGATCCCTGGATTTTTCGCGATCCGTGGATGCGATGGCTCGCTGCTCTATGTCGCCGTGCGCTTGTTGCGGATTCGCTTGAGCCGCGCGGGGCTCTGGAATACTTCGTTGAGCACCTCACCCATCAGGACGAGGATCTCTTCGGCATCAGTGTCGTCGGGCTGGACGTCGATGTCTCCGTGCGCCATGTCGTTGCCGGCGAAGCGGACCTCGTGTGCCTGCTCGGCGACCGCGGGGCGGATGTCGCCTGCGTCTCGCAGACTGTTGATCTTCGCCGCGAGCGTTCCGGTCGTGTGTCCCTGGTGCTTCGCGGTCGCTTCAATGACGGTGCGTGCCATAAGGATTGCCGCCATGTGGTTTCCTACGCTGGCGCTCGAGTACGCCTCCTGAGCGGCTCTCGCGATGTGTGGTGGTACATCGTCGACGCTCGGCGATTCGCCTCTCCGCGGCCAGACGTCGCCTCCGGAGATGATGTCCCTGAGCCGCCTGATCTCGTGGTAGTCGGAACCTGGGGAGTAGGACCCGTTCAAGTCCCAGGGGATCCCGATTCTCACGATACGCAGCGCTTCGCAGGAATTGCAGGTCTCAGCAACCCATATCTCGTGCTTCAGGATGTTGCCCCACCTGTACGAGAAGTGGCTGTGCTTGTTGCAGAACGCGCAGAGGGAGGTGACCATTCGATCAGACTATCCACGCCTCAGCGGGAGTGAGGGGTCCCAGTGCGTGACTCTGGGACCCCTCTTGTGCTGCGGGTCACGTTGTGTGTGTGCCCGAATCCCCGCAGCGTTGGGCGCCGGCTTACCAACCGAGGTCGCCGGCGCGTCTGGTGGGACGTGCAGAGAGTTAGCTGCTCGTCGGGTAGGTGTAGGCCATGGGGTCGGTGGGCATCTCTCCGGGCTGGGGGTCGCCGGATGCGGCGAGGGTGTTGATTCCTCGGGCGTCGAGCTTCGCTCGGACCTCATCCGGGGTGTTGAGGCGGAGGCCGCCGGCGGCGAGTACGAACCAGTCGAGGTGGCCGACGGTCTTGCCTTCGACGTAGTAGCCGCGCTCGAGGGACCAGTTGTCGCTCTCTGCGAAACAGATCGAGTAGTTGGTCTCTGAGTCGCGGAGAGTGCGTGGGAACGCGGCCGCTCGAGCTTCCGCGCGGGTCGGGCTGACGTCGAAGGTTGATGACATTGCGATCCGTATGCTGACGATCGGGGCGATCGCGTGCCAGGCGCTGCGTGCGGATCGCCAGGCGGCGGATGCTCCCTCGTCGGCCAGGTCGATCACTTCGTCTGAGCTCGTCGCGATCGTGAAGCCGTATTCCTGAGCTGCGGTGACCGGTGGTGCCGAGAGCGTCGCGAACCGCACAGGTGTGGGCACCCCACGACGCCCTGCCAGAGCATTTCCGGCCGGTTGCACTGCTCGGCGCTTTTGCCGGCCTGCGCGTCGCAGAGATCGCCGCGTTACGCACTGTTGACGTCGACTTCATGCGCGGCATCATCACCCCTGCGGTCCAGTACCCGGCGGATGAACTGAAGACCGAGATCTCGAAGACTGCGATCCCGATTCCTCACGAGCTCGCTCTCATGCTCAATGCGAACTCAGTGAAGTGGGGGCGTGTCACGATCGTCGTCGGTGCTTTCGGGCGCTCTGTTGCGCCGTACACGATCGAGACGGCGTTCAAGGCCGCTCGAGAGACGGTCGGCGGACTCCCCGAAGGCTTCCGGAGCCACGACCTGCGTCACTACTTCGCGAGTCTGCTGATCGCCGCGGGCCTGGATATCAAGACCGTCCAAGCGCGGCTGCGTCACGCGTCAGCGAAGACCACTCTCGACACGTACGGACACATGTGGCCCGACAAGGATGAGTCGTCTCGTTCTGCGGTCAGCGCCGTGTTAGCGGACAGGCAGGCGGACACGTCTGTGCGCGCGCCACGTTAGAGCCGGGTGTCCCAAACGAACCGTTTGCCGTCGTCGTCGTGCCCGTAGAGGGTTATCCGCGCATCCGGATCAGTGGACGAACCTGGAGGCGCGATAGAAGCGGCCCGAGAGCGGGCGTCCTGGTGGGCGGCGACGTCGACCTCTTCAAAGGGATGGCTACTGACGACGAGCATTGCGACTGTCTCGTCGATCAGCGGTATCACCGCGGGAATGTAGGTCCCGTTCGTGAAGTGCACACGATGGTCGGTGACGGCGAGGATCACAAGGTGAACGCCCACGAAGTGCCCCGGCGGGGCGGGAGCAATCCACCTCACGTCATTGCCCTTCACAGGGAAGGTGCTGTTTCGCGCAAGACCGTCAGTGGGTGTGCGAATGCTGATCGCATGCACTAGCCCGTGCTCGTCCGGCGCGGGCCGTGTCCAACTATCGACAATTCGTTCCAGACCTCGCGGCTCCACGTGCTCTGGTAGGTGCTGGAGCCGCCAGTCGCCCGACGCATGGAAGGACCATTTGCTCGCCGTCAGCGACGAGCGAACCATCAGATAGACGTCGCGGGAGTTCGGGCTTGCCCACACGCGCCACGGCAAGCCATGCGCTTGAGGGGAACCCACGGCGAATCGCACGGTAGCGCCCGGACGTGGGAACTCGACGACCTGTTCGCCCTCATCGTTGCCGATTGTCATCCGCATCGGGTCAGAGTACCGGGCGAGCGGTCTCCGCGCCCTCCGCAGATTGGCGAAAAGCCCGCCTCCGCTAGATGCTGAGACGGGCTTTTCGTGAAGTTCTGCGGACTTCCTGCGGACTTCGTGCAGGAAACCAGCGGAATTTGGCTACACGCCGAAGTACAGCTCGTACTCGAACGGGTGCGGACGCTGCGCCATCGGCAGGATCTCGTTCTCGTACTTGTAGGAGATCCAGGTCTCGATGAGCTCCTTGGTGAACACGCCGCCCTCGAGGAGGAACTGGTGGTCGGCCGCCAGCGCGTCGAGCGAGTCGAGCAGGGAGTTCGGAACCTGCGGGATGTCCTTGGCCTCCTCGGGCGGAAGCTCGTAGAGGTCCTTGTCGACCGGCTCGTGCGGCTCGATGCGGTTCTTGATGCCGTCGAGTCCTGCCATCAGCTGCGCGGCGAAGGCGAGGTACGGGTTGCCGGAGGCGTCGGGGGCACGGAACTCGATGCGCTTTGCCTTGGGGTTCGAGCCCGTGATCGGGATGCGGATCGCGGCGGAGCGGTTTCCGGCCGAGTAGACCAGGTTCACCGGAGCCTCGAAGCCCTTGACCAGGCGGTGGTAGCTGTTCAGGGTCGGGTTGGTGAAGGCGAGCAGGGCCGGCGCGTGCGCCAGGATGCCACCGATGTACCAGCGCGCGATGTCGCTGAGCTGACCGTAGCCGGCCTCGTCGTAGAACAGCGGCTTGCCGTCGCTCCACAGCGACTGGTGGGTGTGCATGCCCGAGCCGTTGTCACCGTAGAGGGGCTTGGGCATGAAGGTCGCGACCTTGCCCCACTCCTCGGCGGTGTTCTTGACGATGTACTTGAACTTGAGGATGTCGTCCGCCGCGTGCACCATCGTGTCGAAGCGGTAGTTGATCTCCTGCTGGCCGCCGGTGCCGACCTCGTGGTGCGAGCGCTCGAGGATGAACCCGGCGTCGATCAGCTTGAGGGTGATGTCATCACGCAGGTCGGCTGTCTTGTCGACCGGGCTGACCGGGAAGTACCCACCCTTGTACGGGGTCTTGTTGCCGAGGTTTCCGCCCTCTTCCTCGCGACCGGTGTTCCAGGCGCCCTCTTCCGAGTCGACGCTGTAGAAGCTGGAGTTGGACGTGACGTTGTAGCGGACGTCGTCGAAGATGTAGAACTCGGCCTCGGGGGCGAAGAAGGCGGTGTCGGCGATGCCGGTCGAGGTCAGGTACTTCTCGGCCTTCTTGGCGACCTGACGCGGGTCCTTCGAGTAGATCTCGCCGGTGCGCGGGTTGTAGATGTCGAACAGCATGACGAGCGTGCTCGCCTCGCGGAACGGGTCGACGTACGCCGTCGTGACGTCGGGGATGAGCTGCATGTCGGACTCGTGGATGCTCGCGAAGCCGCGGATCGACGAGCCGTCGAACAGCTGGCCGTCGGTGAAGAAAGCCTCGTCGACCGTCGATGCAGGAATGTTGAAGTGCTGCTGAACACCCGGGAGATCGGTGAAACGGATGTCAAGGAACTTGACGTCGTTCTCCTTGATGTAGCTCAGTACCTCGGACGAATCTTTGAACATGTACGACTCCTGTAATGCGGATCGATGGCTTCACGGCCACTCTGCAGAGTACGGACGGGGGATTTCTCTACGGTATCCGCTTTGTTTCGGGCGTGTTACAGGCGCGAGGGCGTCAGAGCGGCATTTCGCGCTCGGTAGGCTGGGGGAGTGACGGATGCTGTGAACACGTACCCCGGTGAACGACTCGGACTCCCCGAATCCGGCTCCGGGAGCATCGCCCGTCCCGGACGCCGCATCGGAGCGCTCCTGATCGACTACACCGCGGCGACGATCATCGCGACCGGATTCCTCGGATTCAACCAGTTCGCACTGCCGACGGAAGCCGGCCTGAGCCAGTTCGCTCCGATGCTGGTGTTCGCCGTGTTGCAGATCGTCTTCATCCCGACCGCCGGCGGCAGCCCGGGACACCGTATCCTCGGCATGCGTCTTGCTCGCATGGACGGGAGCTGGGTCGGTCTGTGGCGTCCGATCGTCCGCACGCTTCTGCTCGTGGTCGTCGTGCCTGCGGTGATCTGGGATGCCGATCAGCGCGGTCTTCACGACAAGGCCGTCGGCACGGTTCTGATCCGCACCTGACCTGCGGGGGCTGCCGTCAGTCTCGCCCGCGGTTGCGCCGACGTGCTTCGCGCGGGGCTCGTCCGCCGAGGAACGAGCGGGCGGGGTCGACCACGTAGCCGCGGCGCAGCGCCTCCCGGCCGATGAGCATCCGGAAGCCCATCTCGTCGCGGTTGCTCAGGGTGACCTCCGCCAGCACCTCGCGGTCCACCAGCCGGATCAGCAGCTCGACCACGAGGCGTTCCTGGGCGTGCCCGGACGAGCTCCGCACCGCACGACGATCATGGATCGGGCATTCGACGACGACCGCGTCCTCCTGGCTGTCCTGCCAGGGCTTGACCTTGAACCGCACCCACGGCTGCTCGTCCTGTTCGAACTCCACGATGTCGAAAGCATGCAGAGACGACGTGCGCGCACCCGTGTCGATCTTGGCCTTCAGCCAGTCCACTCCGAGATCGGGCAGGCTCACCCATTCTCGCCACCCCGTAAGGGTGTTTGAATGGGGGGTAGTCCTACTCACCTGATACATCCTGGCAGGAAAAATCCCCCGTGAAGATCGCAGTGCTCTCCCGCGCGCCGCAGGCGTACTCCACCCAGCGGCTGCGTGCAGCCGCGCTTCAACGCGGACACAACGTCAAGGTGCTCAACACTCTGCGCTTCGCGATCGATCTCACCGCCGAGGAACCGGACCTGCATTATCGGGGTCGCCAGCTCAGCGACTACGACGCGATCCTCCCGCGCATCGGGAACTCGATCACGTACTTCGGCACGGCCGTCGTGCGCCAGTTCGAGCAGATGGACGTCTACACGCCGAACACGGCGAACGGGATCTCGAGCGCACGTGACAAGCTGCGAGCGAACCAGATCCTCTCGCGCCACAACATCGCGATGCCGCCGACCGCGTTCGTGCGCAACCGCGCCGACGTCCGTCCGGCGATCGAGCGCGTGGGCGGGGCTCCGGTCGTGATCAAGCTCCTGGAAGGTACACAGGGGATCGGGGTCATCCTCGCCCCTCAGGTGAAGGTCGCCGAGGCCATCATCGAGACCCTGCACTCCACCAAGCAGAACGTGCTCATCCAGAAGTTCATCTCGGAGAGCCGCGGTCGCGACATCCGGGCGCTGGTCGTCGGCGACCGTGTCGTCGCGGCGATGCGACGATCGGCCGCCGGTGACGAGTTCCGATCCAACGTGCACCGTGGCGGATCGGTCGAGGCCATCGAGCTCGATCCGGTCTATGAGCGTGCGGCCGTGCGCTCGGCCCAGATCATGGGCCTGCGTGTGGCCGGTGTCGACATGCTCGAGGGGGACGACGGCCCGCTCGTCATGGAGGTCAACTCCTCACCCGGGCTGCAGGGCATCGAGACGGCCACCAAGCTCGACGTCGCCGGCGCCATCATCGACTACATCGCCGGTCAGGTCGCCTTCCCCGAGATCGACGTGCGTCAGCGTCTCACCGTCTCGACGGGCTATGGCGTCGCCGAGCTGATGGTCCACGGCGCGGTCGACCTCGTCGGGAAGACCCTGGGGGAGGCCGGGCTCTGGGAACGCGACATCACGGTCCTCACGCTGCACCGAGGAGTCAGTGTCATTCCCAACCCGCGCAAGCACGTCGTCCTGGAAGCCGATGACCGGCTGTTCTGCTTCGGCAAGCTCGACGAGATGCGCTCCATGGTTCCTGAGCGTCGTCGTCGGCGCGCCAAAGTCCGCAGGCTGCCGCGACAGCCTCTCTCCGAGTGAAAGAGAGCGCGGCCACCCTCGCAGGAGGATGGCCGCGCTCGGTGCTTCTGAGGTGCGGAGAGTCAACGAGGACGCTGGGAGCGCACCTTGGTCGGGTCGATGCCCTTCGGGATCGGCAGCGATGACAGCGACTGGGAGACGGAGTCCACGCGGCGGATGACGGCGGCCATCGTGGCCTTGTCGATCGCCTTCGGGAGCTTCTTGATCGTCTTCGAGAGATCGGCGATCGCCACCTCGTCGTCGCCGTGACCGACGTAGAGGACGGTGACCGGGACGCCGTGCGCGACACGCTGTGCCTTGCTGCGCTCCTCGTTGACGAGACGCGTCAATCGGCCGCGTGCACCTTCACCGACGATGACGATGCCTCCGCGCCCGATGGTGCGGTACACAGCCTCCTGGGTCTTCGGGTTGATGCCGACGGGAGTCTCGGATGCCTGCCAGCTGCGCCCGAGGCTCGTGCTGAGCACGTGTCCGGTGGCGCCGGGCATGCCGTCGATCTTGCTGTACATGGCGGAGGTCGAGAGGCGCGTCATCAGGAACAGGGCACCGAGGATGCCGAGCATGAGACCGGTGATCCCCCAGAGGACGAGCGTCCAGATCTGGAAGGGCGGGATGAGATAGCCGGCGACGAGGCCGAGCAGCACGCCGCCGATGAGGATGGCAGCCTGCGCCCACGGCAACCAGGAGTATGCCTCACGTGTGAACCGGAAGAGGGACTTGATCTGGGAGAAGAACCCAGGACGCTTTTCGGGTTCAGGAGCACGCTTTGCCATGAGGACCAGCCTACCGAGTCCCGGAGCCTCCTGATGTCGGCGTTCGCGCGAAGCGGAGGGGACCGGCGCCACCACTCCTGCACATCAGAGGATTCGGCGGAATCCGTCGCGATCACCCCCGGGCACCGGGATCGGGCTGAGGTCTGCGCTGTGATGGAGCAATGGAAGACATCGCGATCGACGACGGCCGGGGCGGGCCGCTCGTACCGGGCGCGCATCGCGTGGTGAGAACGCTCGATGCGACGGAGGGGCCCTTCCCCGGCACTCTCGTCACGAACGGGGACGGCGTCGCCGTGAGAGTGGACGCGGCGGCGCTCGGCGGGTGGGTGGGATGGGGTTTCTCCGGCGCCGAACACATCGCTGCGCCGATCGATGTCGTCCGGCGCCAGGGAGGGCACGACGTGTTGCTTCCGTGGTGCATCGAGCGTGTGTGCAGCTTCCTGGGCCGCCGTTCGGTGGGAGGAGGGGGCATCACGCCGGGCGAAACCACCACTCTCGTCGTCAGTCTCCTGCGGGGACTCGACGAGTTGGGAGAGGGCATCGACGGCATGCGCACGGGGGCATGGTGGCTGACGGATGGCGGGCGACCGGTGTTCGTGCTGGGGGACGGCACGGACGCGAGGGCGGGGACCGTGGAGATCCTGGAACAGCTGGCGGAGCGCAGTTCGGACAAAGTGCTCAGACGCGCGACCGGTGCGATCGAGGAGGCCCTGCGGAAGGTCATCGCCCAGCCGCGTCTGCCCCGCAGGCTCACCGAGGCGTGGGAGCAGTCGATGCTCGACGTCGCCGCGCCGCAGCCGCTCGAACGCGAGATCCATGCTGCGGAACGAGCGCGGGACGTCGCCCGTGCCGTCGTTCCGCACGTCTCTGGCCTTCACGAAGGGGGGCGACGTCTGCGCGCGGACCGGACTCCGAGCAGGGGGTCGCGTCGCGGAAGCCGCGCGCGGGAGGCGATCGGCGATGCGATGCGCTCATCGATCGGCGAGGTTCTTGCGCGTGTGGATCGCATGAGAGGAACGCAGGCTTCGCGAACCGGTCGCCGGAGCGTACGCCGTGGGCGATCCGCTGAGACCGGGAAGCTGCGTCGACGTTCCCTGCTCGTCGCGGGCGCGGCTGCGGCGCTTGTGCTTGCCGGCGGACTGCTGCTGCCGGAGGGAGAAGCGTCGGGTAAGGGCGCTGACCTGTCTGGTGGCAGTGGTCAGGCGCGGGCATCGTCGTCGCCCGAAGATGCGTCTCCGGCGGCCTCGCCTTCCGTGATCGGTGCCCCGGAAGAGAGCGAGGACTCCGACCCTGAGGACTCAGCCCCCGAGGGCTCAGAGCCCGAGGAGTCGGCCGCGGGCATCGATCCCGTGGCGGCAGCCTCATCGCTCCTCCGCGCGATCGCGGATTGTCGGGCCGCGGGAGACACCTCGTGCGCAGACGCGGTGTCCGGCGACGCCGCGCGAGTGATGAAGGCCCTCGACGGGCTGCCGCCCTCGGCCGCGGAACTGGTGGATGAATACGGCGACGTCGCGGTGGTGCGCCTCGCATCGGCAGGTCGGGAGGGAGGCGCGGAGGGGGAAGAGGGTGGGGAGGAAGACGAGGGTTCGGATCAGACGATCGTCGTGCTCATCCGCACAGGAGAGAAATGGCTGGTCCGCGACGTCTACGACGTCGCGGACCAGCCAGGATGACTCTTCGCCCGTCAGGCGCCGAGCTGAGCGGCGAACTGTGCCGACTCGAGTCGCGCCTTCACGGCGCCCAGGAAGCGGGCGGCGTCTGCACCGTCGATGATGCGGTGGTCATAGGAGAGAGCGAGGTACACGTACGACCGGACAGCGATCGCGTCGGTGCCTCCGACCTTCACGAGACCCGGACGCTTGACGACCGTTCCGGTGCCCAGGATCGCCGACTGCGGCAAGAACACGACCGGCGTGTCGAACAGGGCACCACGCGAACCGGTGTTGGTCAGCGTGAACGTTCCACCGGCCAGCTCGTCGGGCTTCAGCTTGTTGTCGCGGGTCCGTGCCGCAAGATCGGCGATCTCGTGGGCGATCTGGGCGATGTTCTTCGACGCCGCGTCACGCAGTACCGGCGTCAGCAGGCCCCGCTCGGTGTCGACCGCGATCGAGACGTTCTCGCTGGCCGGGTAGACGATGTTCTCACCGTCGACCGTCGCGTTGACGATCGGGAACGCCTGCAGGGCCTCGGCCGTGGCGAGAGCGAAGAACGGCAGGAAGGAGAGCTTGTCGCCCGTCTTCTCGAGGAACGACGCCTTCACGCTGTCGCGGTACTCGGCGAGGGCCGTGACATCGACCTCGACGACCGTGGTCAACTGTGCCGTCTGCTGCATCGACTCGACAGCGCGCTTGGCGAGGACCTTGCGCAGACGCGACATCGGCTGGGTCGTCCCACGAAGAGGCGACACCTCGAGCGGAGCAGGGGCCGCCGCTGCCGCAGCGGGCGCCGACTTCGCGGTCTCCGCGGCCTTCAGCACGTCTTCCTTGCGGATGCGACCGCCCACACCGGTTCCGGTGACGGAAGCCAGATCCACGCCCTGCTGCGACGCCAGTCGGCGCACGAGCGGGGTCACATAGAGGTTGTCGTTCTCGGTGGGGAGCGCGAGCTTCGATGCGGGCTGAGCGGCGGCAGGGGCCGGAGCAGCAGCGGGTGCCGGAGCAGCCGGGGCCGGTGCAGCGGCAGGTGCCGGAGCAGCGGCAGGCGCCGGAGCAGCAGCGGCGGGTGCAGCGGCAGGTGCCGGAGCAGCGGCGGGTGCCGGAGCAGCAGGTGCCTCGGCAGCGGGCGCTGCTCCGGAACCGACACGTGCGAGCACAGCGCCGACCGCGACGGTCTCGTCCTCGCCGGCCACGATCTCCTGCAGTACGCCGGCGACCGGCGACGGGATCTCGGTGTCGACCTTGTCGGTGGAGATCTCCAGAAGGGCCTCGTCGACGGCGATGGTGTCGCCGACCTGCTTCAGCCAGCGGGTGACGGTTCCCTCGGTGACGCTCTCGCCCAGTTCGGGAAGCACGATGTCTGTCGCATCGCCGGCGGGTGCGGCAGGTGCGGACTCAGCGGCGGGCGCCGGTGCTTCTGCGGCGGGGGTCGGAGCCTCTGCAGCCGGGGTCTCTTCGGCAGCGGGAGATGCCTCGGCTGGCGCTTCTTCCGCAGCGGGTGCGGCGGCGGGAGCATCTGCGGCCGGAGCCGCGGCGCTGCCATCGCCGATGCGCGCGAGGAGCGCGCCGACCTCGACGGTCTCGTCCTCGGCCACGAGGATCTCCTCGATCACGCCGCTGACGGGGGAGGGGATCTCGGTGTCGACCTTGTCGGTCGAGATCTCGAGCAGGCCCTCGTCCGCCTGCACGGTGTCTCCCACCTGCTTGAGCCAGCGGGTGACCGTACCCTCTGTGACGCTCTCGCCGAGAGCGGGGAGGACGACGGATGTGCTCATGACTGAGTCTCCTTCAGGAAGTTGTATGACGCTTGTCTAGCTTAGTGACTCGGGCACCGGTTGGTGCTCAGAGGGCGTGCAGGGGCTTGCCGGCCAGGGCGAGGAAGGCCTCGCCGAGTGCCTCGCTCTGGGTCGGGTGTGCGTGGATCAGAGGAGCGATGTCCTCCGGGTGCGCCTCCCAGGCGACGGCGAGCTGCCCCTCGGTGATGAGCTCGCCGACACGGTCGCCGAGCAGGTGCACACCGATGACGGGGCCGTCTTTGAGGCGGACGACCTTCACGAGACCACCCGTTCCGATGATCTCGCTCTTGCCGTTCCCGGCGAGGTTGTACTCGTAGGCGACGATCGCGTCCGCGCCGTGTTCAGCAGCGGCGGCTTCCTCGGTCACTCCGACCGACGCGACCTCGGGGCTGGAATAGGTGACCTTGGGGATCTGCAGATCGGGAACGTTGACGGGGGAGAGGCCGGCGATCCGTTCGGCGACGGCGATGCCCTGCTGGAATCCGCGGTGCGCGAGCTGGAGGCCGGGGACGATGTCGCCGACGGCCCAGAGCCCTGGGACCCCGGTGCGCAGGTCGTCGTCGACGATCACGAAGCCGCGGTCCAGAGTGACACCGGCCTCTGCGAAGCCGAGGTCGGCCGTCGCCGGCCCGCGTCCGACGGCGACGAGCAGGTAGTCGGCCGTGAACTCCTTGCCGTCCTCGAGCGTGACCGTGACGGACGAGTCGTCCTGCGTGGCCGTCTGGAAGCGGGTCCCGAGGGAGTACTGGATGCCACGGCGGCGGAATGCCCTCTCCAGGCCCTTGCTGAGCGCGATGTCCTCGTTCGGGACGAGGTGCGGCAGCGCTTCGATGATGGTGACCTCGGAGCCGAAGGAGCGCCAGACGCTCGCGAACTCGACGCCGATGACACCACCGCCGAGGATCAGGACGCGGTCGGGGACGACATCCAGAGCAAGCGCCTGCTCGCTGGTGAGGATCCGTCCGCCGATCTCGAGGCCGGGGAGCGATCGGCTGTACGAACCGGTCGCGAGCACGACGTCCGCACCGACGTAGATGTCATCGCCGACGCTGATGCTGCGGTCTGGATTCAGTCGACCGAGCCCGGTGACGGTGGTGATGCCGCGAGCTTTGACGAGACCTTCGAGACCCTTGAACTTCTTGGCGACGATGCCCTCGCGATACGTGCGGACGCCGACGGGGTCGATGCCTTCCAGGGACGCCGTCACACCGACCGACGCGGCATCGCGCACATGCTCGGCGACCTCGGCCGCATGCAGGAGTGCCTTGGTCGGGATGCAGCCGCGGTGCAGGCAGGTGCCGCCGACCTTGTCCTTCTCGATCAACGCGACGGACTTGCCGAGCTCACTCGCGCGCAATGCAGCGGCATAGCCGCCGCTTCCGCCGCCCAGGACGACGATGTCGAAGGTGTGGGTTGTCATATGTCATGCCTCCGTGTGGGATGCTTCGGCGAAGGCGACGATCGATCGGACCATCGCCCCTGTGGGGCCCTTCTCGGTGAAGCCGTACGGGGCGCCGGCGTGTTCGCCGGAGCCCGCGATGTCGAGGTGCACCCAGGGGATGCGCGGGGCGTCCTCGGCCTCCGACGTGCGCCCGACGAACCGGCGCAGGAACAGGCCGGCATAGGAGGCACCGCCCATCCGGTCGCCCATGTTGGCGTTCTGGAGATCGGCGATGGGGGACTCGAGCGACTCCTCCATGTACTCCGGCAGCGGCATGTGCCAGGCCGGTTCGTCGACCTGTGCGGTCGCGGAGATGAACGCGGAGACCGTCTCGACGTCGCCGAAGACACCGGTGTGCCGGTGGCCGAGCGCGGCGACGATGGCACCCGTGAGGGTCGCCACGTCGATGATGACGTCGGGATTCTCTCGGCTCGCGGCGACCAGACCGTCCGCCAGGACGAGGCGGCCCTCAGCGTCGGTGTTCTGCACCTCCACCGTGGTGCCGTCGAGGATGCGGATGACGTCCCCGGGGCGCAGAGCGCGGCCCGAGGGCATGTTGTCGGTGATGCAGAGCCAGGCCGTCACGTGGACAGGGAGCCCGAGAGTCGCGATCGCGCGGATCGCGGCGAGAGATGTCGCTGCGCCGGCCATGTCGAACTTCATGCCGACCATCGATGCAGCGGGCTTCAGCGACAGCCCGCCGGTGTCGAAGGTGATGCCCTTGCCGACCAGCGCGATGTGTCGCGATGCGTCGGCGGGGGAGTAGTCGAGGCGGACCAGGCGCGGGGGGCGGTCGGAGCCCTGCCCCACGCCGAGGATGCCGCCGAAGCCCTGCTCGGCGAGGTCTTTCTCGTCGAGGATCTCGACCGTGACGTCGAGGTCGGCGACGCTGTCGGCGGCGCTCTGGGCGAGCTGGGCAGGGCTCTGCCACTCGGCGGGAACGTTCACGAGGTCCTTGACGAGGGCGACGGCGTCGCCGAGGACCTGAGCATGCTCGGCGTCCTCGTCGTCGAGGGCGGCGTGCAGGGTGATCCTGGTGGCGCGAGCCTTGCCCTTCTCCGTCCGGTACCCGTCGAATTTGTGTCCGCCGAGCACCGCGCCTTCTGCTGCCGGCGCGGCGAAGGACTCCAGGCCGTCGGCGAGGGCGATGGCGACGTGCTCGAAACCGGCGAGGGTGCGCAGCGCTGTCCCGGTCGCATTGCGCACCGCAGCGGGGTCAGGCGCGTTGCCGACGCCGACGACGGCCAGCGGCAACGACGTTACCTCCGGGGCGTACACGCGCGCGAACGATCCTGCGGAGCCGGTGAAGCCGATACCGGCCAACGCATCGGCGAGGCCGGGATAACCGGCCAGTGAATCCGCCGAATCAGGGAGAGCGGCGACGACGAGCACTGCGGCATCTGCAGCGCTTCCGGGGAACTGAGCGGTGGTGTGCGAGAGCACGGGAAGCGTCATGCCTCCATCCTAGGATCTCTGTCGCAGCATGGTCGCGCGCCCTCGTGGCGCGTGTTCGCTCTCAGCATGATGCTCCGCGCCCCGGCCCCCAGCCCTGCTCGTAGCATGGACACATGCCCTTCTCCGGTGAGATCCACGAACGCGTCGCGAATGCGCCGACAGTGCCGCACGGCCTGCCCCTGGTGCTGCTTCTCACCGGTTTCACCGACGCGGGCAGCGCGGTGTCCGGCCTGATCGACCACCTGAGGGAGACCGCGTCGCCGGAAACCGTCGTGGTGTTCGACAACGATGCGCTGCTGGACTATCGCGCCCGTCGACCGGTGATCGCCTTCGACCAGGACCACCTCACCGAATTCCGGCCGCCGCGTCTCGAGCTGTCGCTTGCGACGGACGCGCTCGGTCGTCCCTTCCTGCTCCTCGCCGGGTACGAGCCCGACTTCGCGTGGAACCGCTTCGCGAGCACCGTCCTCGCCCTGGCGGCGGAGTTCGAGGTGTCGGGGCTGCACTGGGTGCATTCGATCGCCATGCCTGTTCCGCACACACGTCCGATCGGTACGACCGTCAGCGGCAACCGCCGTGAGCTCACGGTCGCGCACTCCGTCTGGCGTCCGCGCACCCAGGTGCCGGCGACCGCCGGTCACCTCCTCGAGTTCCGGTTCGTCGAGCGCGGCGACCCCGCCGTCGGATTCGTGCTCCTCGTGCCGCACTACCTCGCCGAGACCGAGAATCCAGAAGCGGTGATCGCCGCGGCAGAGAGGCTGATGGCCTCGACCGGTCTGGTGCTGATGCTGGACGCCGTTCAGGAGCGCCGCGAGGACTACCTGGCGCGCGTCGACGAGCAGGTCGCCGGGAACGATGAGCTGCAGCAGATGGTGCACAACCTCGAGCGCCGATATGACGCGTACATGGCGGGACGCAATCCCGATGACGATTCGTACGACGAGGGCGGGTTCAGTGAGCGGGACCTTCCCAGCGCCGACGAGCTCGCTGCGGAACTGGAGCGCTACCTGGCGTCGCGTCCGTCGGGCGACGAGGACAAGCCCGGTCGCAACTGACACGGATCCGCGAGAACTTCGTCGTAATGCATCCGCATCGCCACACGTGTGCGATACTAGGACTCTGACCCGTTGTCAATCAGTGTTTTCGAGCGCTGGACTTGACAAGGGTCTTACTAGTGTCCGAAATGTCCCGGGGCTACACAGCAGCTCCGTGAAAGGCGAAACGTGACTCCTGCCACGACGAAGAACACCCGGACGAAGAAGGCTGCCGAAGAGACGACCGCCGACGCTCCGGTCGAGGCCGATGCGCCCGAGAAGCCCGCGCCCCTGAGCGCGGCGAAGCGTGCTGCCGCGAAGCGCGCCCCCGTCAAGAAGAAGAAGTCCGAGGACGTCGTCGAAGAAGACGAGGCCCCCGCCGCTGCTGCGGTCGAGGACGACGAGGACGAGGACGCGAAGCCGAAGTTCACCGAGCCGCTGCCGACCGGCGCGATCGTCATCTCGTCGAACGACGATGAAGACGTTCCCGTCTACTCGACGCAGATCACCGGTGCGACTGCCGACCCTGTCAAGGACTACCTGAAGCAGATCGGAAAGGTCGCGCTCCTGAACGCGGCCGAAGAGGTCGAGCTCGCGATGCGCATCGAGGCGGGTCTGTTCGCCGAGGAGAAGTTGTCGGCGATGACCGCGGCCGAGAAGACGAGCCAGCTCGGACTCGACCTGCAGTGGGTCGCCCGCGACGGACAGCGTGCCAAGAGCCACCTGCTCGGCGCGAACCTCCGACTCGTCGTCTCGCTCGCCAAGCGCTACACGGGCCGCGGCATGCAGTTCCTGGACCTGATCCAGGAGGGCAACCTCGGCCTCATCCGCGCGGTCGAGAAGTTCGACTACACCAAGGGCTTCAAGTTCTCGACGTACGCCACGTGGTGGATCCGCCAGGCGATCACCCGTGCGATGGCCGACCAGGCCCGCACGATCCGCATCCCGGTGCACATGGTCGAGGTCATCAACAAGCTCGCGCGAGTGCAGCGTCAGATGCTGCAGGATCTCGGCCGCGAACCCACGCCGGAAGAGCTCAGCCGTGAGCTCGACATGACGCCCGAGAAGGTCGTCGAGGTGCAGAAGTACGGCCGCGAGCCGATCTCGCTGCACACGCCGCTGGGTGAAGACGGCGACAGCGAGTTCGGCGACCTGATCGAGGACACCGAGGCCGTGGTTCCGGCCGACGCGGTGGGCTTCACCATGCTGCAGCGTCAGCTGGAACAGCTGCTCGACTCGCTCTCCGAGCGCGAAGCCGGCGTGATCCGGATGCGCTTCGGCCTGGGCGACGGTCAGCCGAAGACTCTCGACCAGATCGGCGACACCTTCGGCGTGACGCGTGAGCGCATCCGTCAGATCGAGTCGAAGACCATGGCGAAGCTCCGGCACCCGAGCCGTTCGCAGTCCCTGCGGGACTACCTCGAATGAGCCAGGCGAACGACGGCAAGGCGCTCGAGGCGAGCGTCGACGGCAAGAGCTATGCGCGTATCCCGCTGCGTACCCGTGTGGTCATGCCCGAGGACGACCTCGATGCGATCATCACGGAGTACGCCAAGGACGCCGTGCAGCCGGGCGACCTGCTGTTCGTGACCGAGAAGATCGTGGCGATCACCCAGGGGCGGTCGTACCGTCTCGACGAGATCAAGCCGCGCAAGCTCGCCCTGTTCCTCTCCAAGTACGTCACCCGCACGCCGTACGGCATCGGGCTCGGCATGCCGGAGACGATGGAGATGGCGCTGCGGGAGTGCGGCACTCCGCGGATCCTGTTCGCGTCGGCCGTGGCAGCGGTAACCAAGGCGTTCGGTCGTCGTGGTGACTTCTACCGCATCGCGGGTGACAAGGCGCGGGCCATCGACGGTCCCACCAAGCACACCATCCCTCCGTACAACGAGGCTGTCGTGCTCGGACCGAAGGATCCCGACGGCGTGGCCGCGCGGCTGAAGGCACTGATCGGTGGCCAGGCAGAGGTGGCAGTGGTCGATATCAACGACCTCGGCGGCAACATCCTCGGGTCGACGCTCGACAAGGACGGCGAGCGTCGTCTGGTCAAGATCCTCGGGGACAACCCGCTCGGACAGGGGCTCGAGTCCACACCGCTCGGCATCGTCCGCGCAGTCTGACCTCTGTCATCTGATCCGCTCAGAACGATGACGAAGGCCCCGGATGCTCGGCATCCGGGGCCTTCGTCATCTCTGTCTCAGAAACCGATGACTTCGCGGTACCGAGGTTTGTGGCCCGTGCGGATACCGGTGACGCTGGGCTTGTTCTCGTAGACTCCGGCGCCCCAGTTGCCCTCGACGAGGACGGGACCGTCCGGGGAGACGACGACGTCCCAACCGACGTACTGCACCTGGGGCACGACGCGGGCGACTTCGTCGATGAACGCGCGCACCTCGTCCATGTAGGGCAGCTGGAAGTCGGCGATGCGGAAACCCGAGTCCGGGTGCGTCTCGTGCACGTGCCCGTGCGAGTCGTACCCGGCACCGACGGCATGACCGTTCTCGTCGAGCATCGTGTAGAAGCCGCCGAAGGTCATCTGATCGCTCACCGCACCGCGACCGAACTTCTGGGCCATGGCGAGGATGTGCGCCTTCTCACCATCGAAGAACGCCGTGATGCGGGTGGTGTTCACCGTGCCGGGGCACACGGCCGCAAGTGCGTCGTGCTGGCGGATCACCTCTTCGATCAGCAGCTCGCCTCGAGCGAGGAGCCCCTCGTGGAACTCGTTCCAGTCGGTGATGTCGGCGGCGTGATAGCGATGCACTCCGGTCCCGGCCTGTCCCACCGGTTCCTTCGTGACGATCGTGCCGAGTCGCTGTGTGAACTCGCGCACCGCGTCGGCGTTGCCCTGGTCGACGACCATCCATTCGCGGTGCAGGTGGTCGGAGAACTGCTTGTCGAACTCGACCTTGTCCTGGAAGATCCAGCGGTAGTCAGGGTGGTCATACCGCTGCGAGAGCTGGTTCGAGACGGGATGCGTCATGTAGGTGTCACGCTCGGCCTTCGTCAGCATCGCGAAGTCGTAGTCGATGTAGTCCTGGAACCCGACGTTGTGGCGCGCGGCCGACCAGAGCATGTCCACGACGATCGCGGGAACGGCCTTGTGATGCTGAGCGGATGCCTCCTTGGCGCGTTCCACCACCGATCCGACGTCGATGCGGCGGGCACGTCCCATCAGATAGCGGATGCGGGGCGCGAGGGAAAGACGAGACATGAGGCTCCAGGGTCGGGGTCCCCACCAGTCTACGGGGGGGCGGGACGGCCGACCTGAGAGTCGGAAGCTAGGGTGGAAGACGTGTGTGAGACGACTTCCAGCGCCCTGCCGCGTGCGATGATCTCCCGTTCGGCCCTGGCCGCGGGCGCCTCTGCTGCCGTGTCTGCAGGCGGCCGAGTCGCCGATCTACGGCGTGACGCCTGGGGTCATGGTGTTCTCGCCGTCGCGCAGCTCGTGACGGCCGCAGGAGCCGAGCGAGTGCTCGTCGACGCCCGCGGAGAGGTGGAGGCGTTGCAGCTCGAGGGAATCGACGGCGCCACCACGGGTGAGCCGGACATCGACGCGACGCTCCTCTACGGTCTTCCCGATGCGACCGGACGCACGAGGACGCGACCGGTGATGCGGCTGACGGGTCGCGTCCTCTCCACCAAGGGGCTCCGGCCGGGAGACGCCGTCTCCTACGGGTACACCTACCGTGCCTCGCGTGAGACCACGGTGGCGCTGGTGACCGGTGGGTACGCCCAAGGCATCGTGCGCGCGCTCGGAAACCGTGCCGAGGTCGAGATCGACGGCGCAGCTCGCCCCATCGTCGGCCGGGTCGCCATGGACGTCTGCGTCGTCGACCTCCAAGGCGCGGATGCCGAGGCGGGCGCGGAGGTCACGTACTTCGGCGGCGAGGGTCAGGCGGGATCCGCCATCGCGCACTGGGCCGCCGTCACCGGAATGAGCCCGGCGGAACTCGTCACCGTGGCCGGCGCACATGCCGTGCGGGGGTGGGAGGCTTGAGCCGTCCGGAGCTGCGCCTGAGCAGCAGCACGTTCCGGGCGAACATCGACGCGGTTCGCGCCCGAGTGGCGCCGTCGACGTTGATGCTCGTGCTCAAGGACGACGCGTACGGCCACGGACTCTCGTGGGCCGTCGAGTCCGCGGCCGACGCGGGCGTCACGTGGTTCGGCAGCTATGACATCCGTACCGGGTTGACCGTGCGCAGGATCGCCGGCGGCGACGCCAGGATCTTCGCGTGGGTGACGTCGACGGACGCCGAGATCGACGACGCCCTCATGCAGAGGCTCGACCTCGGGGTGGGCACGAGCGACTACCTTCGGCGGATCATCGCGCGCGCAGAGGCGCTCGGCACGTCCGCGCGCGTGCACCTGAAGATCGACACCGGCCTTCATCGCAACGGCATCCTGCCCGACGACTGGGAGGCGGCCGTCGCTGTCGCGCGCGACGCCGAGCGCGCAGGACTCCTGGAGTTCGAGGGGGTGTGGAGCCATATCGCCGAGGCGAGCGACGCGGACGACGACGTCGCACAATCGGTGTTCCTCGAAGCGGTCCGTACCGTGGCGGATTCGGGGACGACTCCTGCCGCGCTTCACCTGACCGCGTCGGCGGCGTCCTGGTGGCGCCCCGAACTGCGCGGAACGGTCTCGCGCATCGGAGCCTTCTGTTATGGCATCCGATCCGCAGACGGACCGGAACTGGAAGGCATCCTCCCGGCTGCGAGCCTCGTCGCGCCCGTCATCAGCGTCCAGCGGGACGACGTGACCATCGGCATCGGCAGTTTCGACGGGTTCCCTTCGACACTG
Organism: Microbacterium sp. TPU 3598; assembly: GCF_002356155.1. Classification (NCBI taxonomy): domain Bacteria; kingdom Bacillati; phylum Actinomycetota; class Actinomycetes; order Micrococcales; family Microbacteriaceae; genus Microbacterium; species Microbacterium sp. TPU 3598. The sequence continues at coordinate 1,729,223 of NZ_AP017975.1, forward strand.
GCCGGAAGTCGCGTCGGCACATCTGCCGGAACGCGCACCCTCACGTCGGTGGGACATACGACGTCGACTGTCGAAGGCTGGGCAGGAGCGAGAGCGGGGGATCAGGTCGTGGTCTTCGGCGCCGGGACGCACGGAGAGACATCGGCGACGACTCTCGCTGAGCGTATCGATACCGTGGGAGAAGAGATCCTCACCCGGCTCACATCACGTGTGCGGAGAGTCGTCGCCGATTGATTCGTGTCCGCTGACCGCAGTCGACTGACCAGGACCAGCCGACGTGCGTCAGGATTCGATCAGACCGTCTCGACGAGGCGGGCGGTCTCGTCGTGCCAGCTGGTGGCGATGCTGCGGAGCTTCTCTTCGTACTTGCGGCCGTGGTGGGCGCAGAACAGGAGCTCGGATCCGTTGACCTCAGCGGCGATGTACGCCTGAGCGCCGCATGAATCACAGCGATCCATGGCGGTCAGGCGGAACTCGACGGTGGAGGTGTCACGTTCGGTCGTTGCGTTCATCTCGGTGCCTCCTCGGGTGTCGGCTTCGCTGGGGGATTTGGTCAATACAACCACGCCCCACCTGTGCGCATGCCCGGTTTGCGGCGTGTTTCGCTCAGCGCGTACGCGACCCCCGTCGAGTGGCCCTCCGCGGGGAGTGTCTGCGGAGCCGGAACGACTCGCGAGATTAGACTCGGAGATTGTGAATGCCGAGTACTCCGCCCATCATCTCCAGGTGCTTGAAGGCCTCGAGGCCGTCCGCAAGCGCCCAGGGATGTACATCGGGTCGAACGGGTCGCCCGGACTCATGCACTGCCTCTGGGAGATCATCGACAACTCCGTCGACGAGGCGGTGGCCGGCAACGGCACGAAGATCGACATCATCCTGCATGCCGACGGCAGTGTCGAGGTCCACGACCGTGGCCGCGGCATCCCGGTGGACGTCGAACCGCGCACCGGTCTGACCGGCGTCGAGGTGGTCTACACCAAACTGCACGCCGGTGGGAAGTTCGGCGGCGGGTCGTACGCGGCATCCGGCGGTCTGCATGGCGTCGGCGCCTCCGTGGTGAACGCGCTCTCCGAGCGCCTGGACGTCGAGGTCGATCGCGGCGGCAAGACCTACGCCATGTCGTTCCATCGTGGCGAACCGGGGGTCTTCGCAGACTCCGGAGAGAAGCGTCCCGACGCGCCGTTCACCCCCTTCCAGGACAAGAGCGAGCTCCGCGTCATCGGCAAGGCGCCCCGCGGCGTGACCGGTACGCGGGTTCGCTACTGGGCCGATCGGCAGATCTTCACCAAGGACGCGGCCTTCCAGCTCTCCGAGCTCGAGACCCGCGCCCGACAGACGGCGTTCCTCGTCCCGGGTCTCGAGATCGAGGTCGCCGACAAGCGGACGAATCGTCCGGATGCTCCCGAGCTCGGCTCGGAGGATGCGGATGCCACCGGGACGGTGACGTCCTACCTCTATGAGGGCGGGATCTCGGAGTTCGTCGACTACCTCGCGGTCGATCCGCCGGTGACCGACAACTGGCGCATCCAGGGGGAGGGGACGTTCAAGGAGACCGTTCCCGTTCTGCAGGCCGACGGGCACATGGTCGCCACCGAGGTGGAGCGCGTGTGCGCCGTCGACATCGCGCTGCGGTGGGGCACCGGTTACGACACGCGCGTGCGGTCGTTCGTCAACATCATCGCGACGCCCAAGGGCGGAACCCATCAGCAGGGCTTCGAGCAAGAACTCCTCAAGGTTCTCCGCACCCAGGTCGAGCAGAACGCGCGTCGCCTCAAGGTCGGCAACGACAAGCTCGAGAAGGACGACGTCCTCGCGGGCCTCACAGCGGTGCTCACGGTGAACGTGCCCGAGCCGCAGTTCGAGGGGCAGACGAAGGAGATCCTCGGCACTCCGGCCGTCCGGCAGATCGTCGCCCAGGTGATCCGCAAGGACCTGGCCCAGCGATTCAGCTCGACCAAGCGCGACGACAAGAACCAGGCGTCGCAGCTGCTCGACAAGATCGTCTCGGAGATGAAGGCGCGCGTGTCGGCACGTGCGCACAAGGAGACGCAGCGCCGCAAGAACGCACTGGAGTCGTCGACCCTTCCGACGAAGCTCGTCGACTGCCGCACGAACGATGTCGAACGCAGCGAGCTCTTCATCGTCGAGGGAGACTCGGCGCTCGGCACCGCCAAGAACGCGCGCAACAGCGAGTTCCAGGCGCTGCTGCCGATTCGGGGAAAGATCCTCAACGTGCAGAAGGCGTCGGTCGGCGACATGTTGTCGAATGCGGAGTGCGCGTCGATCATCCAGGTGATCGGTGCTGGCTCCGGCCGGACCTTCGACATCGATGCGGCTCGCTACGGCAAGATCATCCTGATGAGCGATGCCGATGTCGACGGCGCCCACATCCGCACCCTCCTGCTCACCCTGTTCTTCCGCTACATGCGACCGCTGATCGAGCACGGCCGCGTGTTCGCCGCCGTCCCGCCGCTGCACAGGATCATCGTGATGAACCCGGGCTCGAAGCCGAACGAGACGATCTACACCTACAGCGAGCAGGAGATGCACACGCTGCTGGCGAAGCTCCGCAAGGCGGGCAAGCGCTGGCACGAGCCGATCCAGCGGTACAAGGGCTTGGGTGAGATGGACGCAGAACAGCTGGCGAACACCACGATGGACCGTTCCGGACGGCTGCTGCGTCGCGTGCGCATGGAGGATGCGGAGGCCGCGGGCCGCGTGTTCGAGCTCCTGATGGGCAACGAGGTCGCCCCGCGCCGCGAGTTCATCATCGACTCCTCCGACCGGCTGTCGCGCGAGTCGATCGACGCCTGAGCCCCGGAGACACGGAAGAAGCCGGCACGGGTCATCCCATGCCGGCTTCTTCGCTGCAGGCGGTCACCCCGCCTGCGGAGCACTCAGACCAGGGTGCGGCCGATGCTGCCGATCACGCCTTCGACGGGCTGTCCGGAGGCATCGCGACGTGCGCCCGTCTCGGGAAGCTTGCGCACGGCACCGGTCGGATCGACCGCCAGCGGTGGCTGGGGCCCGACCCACGCGACCGTGAGGCGATCCTCACCCTTCAGGAATGCGTGCGCGCGCACGCCGCCCGTGGCGCGACCCTTGGCCGGGTACTCGGTGAACGACGAGACCTTCGCGCGCCCCGGCTCCGTGCCGGGAAGTGCGCTGTCGCCTCCGGAGACGGTGGCGACGACCGACTCGGTGGCGGGATCGACGACACCGAAGAAGAGGACCGATGCCCCGGAGCTGAGCTTGACGCCGGCCATGCCGCCGGCCGGCGCTCCCTGCGGGCGCACGGCGGAGGCCGAGAAGTGCAGCAGTTGCGCGTCGGTCGTGACGAACACCAGTTCGGCGTCGTCCGGCGCCTCGGCCGCGCCCACCACCGTGTCGCCCTGCTTCAGGCCGATGACCTCGAGGTCGGGCCGCACGGGAAGCGCTGACGGGACGATGCGCTTGACCGTACCCTGGGCGGTGCCGATGGCGATCGGCGTATCGCTGTCGAACCGCACGAAACCGAGAACCCGCTCGCCCTTCGTCGTGATCCCGAGGTAGTCGCGCAACGGCGTGCCGGCAGCGAGCTGAACCGAGGTGGCAGGCACGGAAGGCAGGTCAACGGGGGAGAAGCGGACGACGCGTCCGAGGTTCGTGAGCGCTCCGAGCTCGGCCCTGACCGTGGTCTCGACCGTGGTCAGGATCGCGTCGTGCTTGCTACGACGTGCCGGGGAAGTGAGCTCCTGCCCTTCGCCGAGGTCGACTCGGACCGTGCGCCCGGTGGTCGAGAGGATGAGCACCGTGGGGGCGTCGGCGATCTGCAGGTCGACCGCGCCCTTGGTGGCGCGGGGCTTGGGCGGTGCGGCGTTCATGAGCAGTGTGCGCCGGGGCGTGCCGTACGCGTCGGCCGCGGCATCGAGTTCCTTCGCGACCGCGGCGCGCAGCAGCACGGGGCTCCCCAGCAGTTCGCGGAGGGCAGCGATCTCGGCCAGCAACGCGTCTCGTTCGGTCTCGAGCTCGATGCGGGAGAACTTCGTCAGACGGCGCAGACGCAGCTCGAGGATGTACTCCGCCTGCAGCTCGCTCAGATCGAAGACCGAGCGCAGGCGGGTGCGGGCCTGCTCCGAGTCGTCGGATGAGCGGATGACCTGGATGACCTCGTCGATGTCGAGGATCGCGATGAGCAGCCCCTCGACGAGGTGCAGACGCTCCTCGCGCCGCTTCAGGCGGTAGCGGCTGCGCCGGGTGATGACCTCGAGGCGGTGGCCCACGTAGACGCTCAGCATCTCCTTGAGCCCGAGCGTGCGCGGCTGGCCTTCGACAAGAGCGACGTTGTTGATGCTGAACGAGTCTTCCAGCGGCGTCAGACGGTAGAGCTGTTCGAGGACGGCGTTCGGGTCGAAGCCGGTCTTGATGCCGATCGCGACGCGGAGTCCGTGGTTGCGGTCGGTGAGGTCGGTGACGTCGCTGATGCCCTGCAGCTTCTTCGACTGCACGGCGTCGCGGATCTTCTCCAGCAGACGCTCGGGGCCGACCATGTACGGCAGTTCCGACACGATGATGCCGGTGCGCCGAGGGCCGAGGGGCTCGATCGAGGTCTTCCCTCGGACCTTGAGCGCACCGCGTCCGTTCGTGTAGGCGTCTTTGACCCCGTCCAGTCCCATCAGGATCCCGCCCGACGGGAAGTCCGGACCGGGAACGAACTCCATCAGGTCCTCGGTGGTCGCGTCCGGGTTCTCCAGGAGATGCGTGGCGGCCGCGACGACTTCGATCAGGTTGTGCGGCGCCATGTTGGTCGCCATGCCGACCGCGATGCCGCTCGCTCCGTTGACCAGGAGGTTCGGGAAAGCAGCGGGCAGGACAGCCGGCTGTTGGAACTGGCCGTCGTAGTTCGGGATGAAATCGACGACGTCCTCGTCGAGGTTCTCGGTGAGCGCGAGGGCGGCGGCGGCGAGCCGTGCCTCCGTGTATCGAGCCGCGGCCGGACCGTCGTCGAGGGAGCCGAAGTTGCCGTGTCCGTCGACCAGAGGGACGCGCAGCGCCCACTCCTGCGCGAGGCGCACCAGCGCGTCGTAGATCGCGGAGTCGCCGTGGGGGTGGAGCTTTCCCATGACCTCGCCGACCACGCGGGCGCTCTTGACATGACCGCGGTCGGGGCGAAGGCCCATCTCGGCCATCTGGTACAGGATGCGGCGTTGCACCGGCTTCAGACCATCGCGCGCATCGGGGAGCGCGCGCGAGTAGATCACCGAGTATGCGTACTCGAGGAACGAGCCCTGCATCTCGGTGGAGAGGTCGATGTCCTGGATGCGCTCCTCGACAGGCTCGGGCGGCGGGGTTTTCGGCATGGACTTCCTGAGGGCATACGGGAGCCTGTGTCAGACTGGCTCGGATGTCCTTCATGCTACCGTCCGCGTCGCCTAGTGCCCGGAGTGTCGTCGGGGTGGCGGACGACCTGCTCGCCGCCCTCCGCGGCGAATCGGCGCTGCTGCCGCGTGCGGACTCGGTCGTGCTCGTCGTGATCGACGGGCTCGGAGCGATCAGTCTGCGGGCACACGCCGGTCACGCACGTGCGTTGACGGCGGGGATGGCGAAGAAGGATGTCGCGCAGTCGGTCTTCCCCTCCACCACCGCGGCGGCGCTGACCAGCATCGTCACCGGTGTCTGGCCGGGGGAGCACGGCCTCGTCGGCTACCGAGTGCTCGATCCGGCCCGTGACGTGCTCGTCAACCAGCTCAGCGGCTGGGAGACCGACGGGATCGACCCGTATACGTGGCAGGCGGCTCCCACGATCTTCGAGCGCGCCGGTGGTGCCGGCCACGAGAGTTTCGCCGTGGGGTTCGCCGGATACGCGCACAGCGGCTTCACCAAAGCCACTCTCCGAGGTGCCGAGTTCGTCGCAGCCACCACAGCGGCGTCGCGTATCGAAGCCGCCTATGCGCTCGCTCAGTCCCATCCGGGCTCGCTGGTATACTGCTACCTTCCAGAGGTCGACAAGGCCGGCCACAAGTACGGCATCGCCTCGTCCGAATGGGTCGCGGCGCTCGAGGACGTCGATGCCGCTCTTTCCGCACGGGTGCCCCCGGGCGTCGGGGTCGTGGTCACGTCGGATCATGGGATGGTCGATGTGGCGCCGAACCGACAGATCGTGCTCGAAGCGGACCACCTCGAAGGCGTCCGACACGTGGGTGGTGAACCGCGGATGCTGCACGCCTATCTGGAGCCCGATGCGGATGGCGTTTCGCTGGTATCGCGCTGGCGTGCGGATCTCGAGGGGGTCGCCGATGTCGTCACCCGCGAGGAGGCCGTGCGTGCGGGCCTCTTCGGACCCACGGTCTCCGAGGCGGCCTCGCCTCGGATCGGTGACGTGCTCGCGATCGCGCGTGGGTCGTGGGCGGTCTATGACGGCACGGCTGCGGACCAGCGCGGTCGCGGAATGGTCGGCCAGCACGGTGCACTCACACCGGAGGAGCGGCAGGTCCCCGTCGTCAGGCGCGGCGCTTTCGCTCGCTGACGACGATCGCCCGGTATGCTCTCCGGCACGACTTCCCGGCGAGCACTCTCAGGCCGGTCTCACTCGTCCGTTCGTGCGCCGAAGACGATCTCGTCCCAGGAGGGCATGGCGTTGCGACGACGTCTCCGGCCTGTGGATTCGCCGGAATCCGAGTTGGTCGTCTGAGGCGCGGGCTGCGGAGACTGCGGCTCGTCGTCCGGCTGCTCCAGGACCTCGAAGAGCGAGATCGGGCTCTGATCGGCCCGATCTGCGGCCGTGGGCTCATCCAGCAGCGGCGCGGTCTCGCGCTGGCCGCGACGACGGCGGAGAGCTTCGAGAAGGTCTGCGGTCTCGGGGCTCGTCGTCTGTGATGCCGGTGCGCGCTTGATCGCCGCGTCCTGTGCGGCCGCGTCGGAACGCTCGGGAAGGGAGGGATCCTCGATCTCGGCGTCGGGAGCAGGGAGCAGACGGGGGCCGAATGCGCCGGAGTCGAAGCGGCTCTCGTCCTTGTACGGAGAGGTGATCCGTTCTGCGTCCACGGCCCGCAGGCGGGGGATGAGTCCCTCGGGCAGCGAGCCCTGGCGGGACAGCTGCGTGGCGTCCGCATTGAGCGGCGAGAGGGCGCTGCGGCGGGGATCGAAGCTCCAGCGGGCGTCGTGCTCGACGTCGTTGGCGGTGAATTCGAGCTTGATGGTCCAGCCCGAGTCCTCCTTCCAGCTCGCCCAACGCTCCGACGTCGCTTCGACCTCCGCGAGCTTGGCGCGGACGGCAACTCCGAAGGTGGGCTGCGCGTCGGGCTCGACCTCGCTGCCGATGAGAACGGGAACGGCGAGGGCCTGGCCGATGACGTGCTCGCGTTCGGCCAGGACGGGGCCTTCGAAACGGGCGACGTCGTCGACGCTGATACCCAGGAGCTCGGCAACCTCCGGAGCCGTGAGACCGGCTCGGATCTGCGCCTGGATATCACGCGGACTCGCGGCGAGCTTCTGTGCCGTCGGCTCACTCTGACGGGTGGCGCGACGGATCTCGCGCTGCAGCATGTCGTCGATGGGCAGCGCGAACCGCTCGCCCGACTCGGTCGCGAGTACGAGGACTCCTGCTTCTGTGCCGACGATGGTGACGTTTTCCATGCGAATGCCCCTCTGATGGGTGTCTCATCATGGTGTCACGCATGGGGCATCCGGGCCGGGAATACCCTGGGCGTGCCGTGAGTTTGTTCAGGCGAACGGGCGAGCATTTGCGTTATGTCGTCCGGTCGTGCAAACTATGGCCGCCGAATACCCGACGGCGCACCACCCACTCGCACCATGAAAGTGGAGATCTACCGCATGGCAACCGATTACGACGCCCCCCGAAAGAGCGAAGACGACTCCGAGTCGATCGAAGCCCTGAAGGAGCGTGTGCCGGACAAGCTCTCCGGCTCAAGCGGGGACGAAGACTCCGACAACCCGTCGAGCTTCGACCTTCCGGGTGCCGACCTCTCCGATCTCGAGCTCGACGTCGTCGTGCTGCCCGCGCAGCAGGACGAGTTCACGTGCATGAGCTGCTTCCTCGTGAAGCACCGTTCACAGCTCGACCACGAGGGCGCATCCGGGCCCATCTGCAAGGAGTGCGCTGCGTAAGCAGTCCTCCGAGCGACGTATCACGCGCCCCCGACCACTCCGGTCAGGGGCGCGCTGTCGTATGCGGGTGCCTCTCGGCTCCGCACCTCAGCTCTGCCTCTTCGTGCCGCGTCTCAGCTCTGCGCAGCCCGGATCGCCGCTGCCAGTCGATCCGGCGTGCGTGTCGAGACGGTCCACGTGTCGACGGGGTCGTCCGGGTCGAGATTCGGGACGACGACGATTCCGTCGATGCCACCGCGGATCAGGTGCCACCCGCGCGCCGGGAGCCCGGGGCCGCGAGCCTGCCGGGCGTCGTCGCCGGTCAGGGCCACCGGCTCGCCGAGATGCTTCGTGTCGATGTGCGCGCGGCCGGCGCGCAGCACCGTGCCGATGACGGAGACGACAGGGGTGGCCGCGATGAAGCCCAGCACCAGGAGGGCCGATACGGCGGCGCCGAGGACCAGTGCGACTGTCGAGCCGATCGGCACGAAGACGAGCGACACCATGGGGCCGGCGACCGCGACGGTCACGAGCAGCCAGAGGCTCGGCGAGAGTCTTTCGCGGTAGCGGGGACGTGCGTCTGTGGCGGGGTTCTGCATTAGCCTCATGGGGTGACCGATTCCGTTGATGTCCCCATTATCGCTGCAGTGGTGCCCGGGTATGCGCATCCGGGCGATGCCGGTGCCGATCTGGTCGCGGCGGAGGCCGTGCACCTCGAGCCGGGGGAGCGTGCACTGGTGCCGACGGGCGTCAGCATTGCGCTGCCCGACGGGTACGCCGCTTTCGTGGTTCCGCGCAGCGGACTGGCCGCGAAGCACGGGATCTCGATCGTGAACTCGCCGGGGACGGTGGATGCCGGGTATCGCGGCGAGATCAAGGTGAGCCTGATCAACACGGATACCCAGAGCGCGTACGATGTGGCGGTCGGCGATCGTATCGCGCAGCTGATCATCATGCCGGTCACGCGCGCCACGTTCATCCCGGTCGACGAGCTGCCGGACAGCGTCCGCGGTGCCGGTGGGTTCGGTTCCACCGGTTACCAGGCAGCGACCCACCAGAACGAAGCAGGACAGGCCAATGACTGACAACAACGAGACCCCTTCGAAGTCGGCACCGCTGAATCGTGCCACCGACGGTCCCTTCGACGATTCCGAGGCGAACCCGGTCCGTCCCTACATCGACCTCGGCGGCATCAAGATCCTGCCGCGCGAAGGTCTGAACCTGCGCCTCGAGGTCGAGGAGCAGTCGAAGCGCATCGTGGCGGTCGGCCTCGATTACGCGGACTCCTCGCTGCAGGTGCAGCCCTTCGCCGCACCGCGCACCGGAGGACTGTGGGACGAGACCCGCGTACAGCTCCGCGACCAGGTCAAGGCGCAGGGCGGCCGCGTGGAAGAGCGCGAAGGCCCGCTGGGCAAGGAGCTCCTCGCCGAGGTCCCCGCCACGGCGGCGGAGGGATCCGGTCTGCGCCTCGCGCGCTTCATCGGCATCGACGGCCCGCGCTGGTTCCTCCGCGGCGTGATCGGCGGCGCCGGCGCCTCGGACCCCGAAGCGGCGGAGAAGGTCGAAGACCTCTTCCGGTCGATCGTGGTCGTCCGCGGCGGGTCTCCGATGCCGCCGCGCGACCTGATCCCGCTCAAGATGCCGGCGACCCCTGGTTCCGCGTGAGCACTCCCGAGCCCGACGCCGAACGGGAGAAGAGCACCTCCGAGATCCTCGGGGAGGCCCTCGGAGGAGTCGCGCGTCGTGCCGGGCTCGACCCGTCGGAGAGTGCGGCCACCCACACGGTCGTGTGGACCGCCATGGGCGGGTGGCGGGGCATCCTCGAGTCGGTGCTGCCCAGCCTCGCGTTCGTGATCATCTTCACGATCCGCCCCGAGCCGCTGATCCTCTCGCTCGGCATCTCGGTCGGTCTCGCAGCCGTCTTCACGATCGTCCGACTCGTGCAGAAGTCGCCGCCCTCGGCCGCCCTCGGCGGTCTCATCGCCGCGGTCGCCGCGGCAGCGCTGGCTCTGTGGACCGGACGCGGCGCCGACAACTTCGTCCCGGGGCTCATCACCAACGCGGTCTACGGCTCGGTCATCCTGGTGTCGGCACTGATCGGCTGGTCGCTGATCGGCCTCGCCGTCGGATTCCTGATGGGGGAGGGCACCACCTGGCGGAACGATCGCCGCAAACGACGTGCCTACTTCTGGCTGGGGATCGCCTGGGCCGCGCTGTTCTTCACCCGGCTGGCTGTGCAGCTGCCCCTTTATCTGGCCGGTGACGTCACGGCGCTGGGCACGCTCAAACTCATCATGGGGCTGCCGCTGTTCGCCCCGCTGATCGCCGTCACGTGGCTCGTGGTCCGCGCGTTGCACCCGCGCGAGCCCGCGCGCGAGGATGCCCCCGAGGCGTGATAGATTTATCTTGACATCAAGATAAATCGCAGGCTTTCGCCGGTGAGCTGCGCGGAGCAGACTGGTTAGGTCCGCCTTGCTAGCCGCAGGGGCTCGCTGGCGAGCAAGATGGAGGCGCCTGTCGCTCCCATCCGAATAGAAGGAGACGGATTCGTGTCCACGGTGAACAGCTTCGGTGCCAAGAGCACCCTGACAGTCGGCAGCACCGACTATGAGATCTTCCGCATCGACACGGTGCCGGGTTTCGAGAAGCTTCCCTTCAGTCTCAAGGTCCTCCTGGAGAACCTGCTTCGCACCGAAGACGGCGCGAATGTGACGAAGGCGCAGATCGAGGCGCTGGGTTCGTGGGATGCCGCGGCCGAGCCGAACACCGAGATCCAGTTCACGCCGGCCCGTGTGGTCATGCAGGACTTCACCGGTGTGCCGTGCATCGTCGACCTCGCCACCATGCGCGAGGCCGTGACGGCACTCGGCGGTGACGCGAACAAGATCAACCCGCTCTCGCCCGCCGAGATGGTCATCGACCACTCGGTGATCGCCGACCTGTTCGGCTCGGAGAACGCCCTCGAGCGCAACGTCGAGATCGAGTACGAGCGCAACGGCGAGCGTTACCAGTTCCTGCGTTGGGGCCAGACCGCCTTCAGCGACTTCAAGGTCGTCCCGCCGGGCACCGGCATCGTCCACCAGGTGAACATCGAGCACCTGGCCAAGGTCATCTACGACCGCAACGTCGACGGTGTGCTCCGCGCATACCCCGACACCTGCGTCGGCACCGACTCGCACACCACCATGGTCAACGGCCTCGGCGTGCTGGGCTGGGGCGTCGGCGGCATCGAGGCCGAGGCAGCCATGCTCGGCCAGCCCGTGTCGATGCTCATCCCGCGCGTCGTGGGCTTCAAGCTCTCCGGCGAGATCCCCGCCGGCGTGACCGCGACCGACGTGGTGCTCACGATCACCGACCTGCTGCGCAAGCACGGTGTGGTCGGCAAGTTCGTCGAGTTCTACGGCGAGGGCGTCGCGTCGGTGCCGCTCGCCAACCGCGCGACCATCGGCAACATGTCGCCGGAGTTCGGCTCCACCGCCGCCATCTTCCCGATCGACGACGTGACGCTCGACTACCTGCGACTCACCGGCCGCAGCGAAGAGGCCGTCGCGCTGGTCGAGGCATACGCCAAGGAGCAGAAGCTCTGGCACGACGCCGCGCACGAGCCCACGTTCAGCGAGTACCTCGAGCTCGACCTCGGCACCGTCGTGCCGTCTATCGCCGGCCCGAAGCGCCCGCAGGACCGCATCCTGCTCTCCGAGGCGAAGTCGCAGTTCGAGCAGGACATCCTGAGCTACGCGACGGCATCGACCTCGGACTCGATCGTCGACCTCGAATCGAAGCACTCCTTCCCGGCCTCCGACCCCGGACAGGCACCCGGCGACGAAGAGCCCACCACGCGTCCGGTGCACATCAACAGCGGCGCACCGGCTAACGCCTCGAAGCCCGTGCCGGTCACGACGCCGTCGGGGGAGAAGTACATCCTCGACAACGGTGCCGTCACCCTCGCGGCCATCACCTCGTGCACCAACACGTCGAACCCGTCGGTGATGATCGCCGCCGGTCTCGTCGCACGCAAGGCTCTCGAGAAGGGTCTGAAGCAGAAGCCGTGGGTCAAGACCACGCTCGGCCCGGGGTCGAAGGTCGTCACCGACTACTACGAGAAGTCCGGACTCGACAAGGACCTCGAGGGCCTCGGGTTCTACACCGTCGGCTACGGCTGCACCATCTGCATCGGCAACTCGGGCCCGCTGATCGAAGAGGTCTCCGAAGCGATCAACTCGCACGACCTCGCCGTCACCGCGGTCCTCTCCGGAAACCGCAACTTCGAGGGTCGCATCAGCCCCGACGTGAAGATGAACTACCTCGCCAGCCCGCCGCTGGTCATCGCGTACGCGCTGGCCGGGTCGATGCACTTCGACTTCGAGAACGACGCGCTCGGCAAGGGCACCGACGGCGAAGACGTCTTCCTGAAGGACATCTGGCCGACCCCGGCCGAGGTGCAGGAACTCGTCGACTCCTCGATCTCGCGCGAGCAGTTCATCAAGCAGTACGCGACGGTCTTCGACGGTGACGAGCGCTGGCGCAGCCTGCCCACTCCGGACGACGCGATCTTCCAGTGGGACGAGAACTCCACGTACGTGCGCAAGGCGCCGTACTTCGAGGGCATGACGATGGAGCTCACCCCGGTGAAGGACATCGAGGGTGCGCGCGTCATGGCGACGCTCGGCGACTCGGTCACCACCGACCACATCTCGCCCGCCGGGAACATCAAGGCCGGAACGCCCGCGGCGCAGTACCTCACGGAGCACGGCGTGGACCGCAAGGACTTCAACTCCTTCGGCTCGCGTCGCGGCAACCACGAGGTCATGATCCGCGGAACCTTCGCGAACATTCGTCTGAAGAACGCGATGGTCGCTGCCGTGAACGACGGACAGGTCGTCGAGGGTGGCTTCACCCGCGACTTCACGCAGCCCGGTGGCCCGCAGTCGTACATCTACGACGCGAGCATGAACTATCAGGAGCAGGGCACGCCGCTCGTCATCTTCGGTGGCAAGGAGTACGGCTCGGGTTCGTCGCGTGACTGGGCGGCCAAGGGCACGAGCCTGCTGGGCGTCAAGGCGGTCATCACCGAGAGCTTCGAGCGCATCCACCGCTCGAACCTGATCGGCATGGGTGTCGTCCCGCTGCAGTTCCCCGCCGGCGAGAGCTGGGAATCGCTGGGCCTCGACGGCACCGAGATCGTCTCGATCTCGGGTCTGGAAGAGCTCAACAACGGTGTCACGCCCAAGACGGTCAAGGTCACGGCCACCCCGAGCGAGAACTCGCCCGAGGGCAAGCAGCCGGTGGAGTTCGATGCTGTCGTCCGCATCGACACCCCCGGTGAAGCCGACTACTACCGCAACGGCGGCATCCTGCAGTACGTGCTGCGTTCGCTGGTCTGATCGCACGAGACGAAGGGGCTCGGGTCTGCGGACCGGGGCCCCTTCGTCGTGCCGACCCTTCCTGTCAAGGGGGTCCGATTCGCCGTGCTCTCCGAGTCCGGCGGGGTAGGATCGAGGGGCGCTCGCACCGTCGTCGGGCGCTTCTGACGGAGCCTGTGAGGAGGTGCAGATGCCCATTCTTCCGAGCATCTCTGGACCCCGTGATCTCGATGCACTCTCGACCGACCAGTTGACCGAGCTCGCTGCGGAGATCCGCACGTTCCTGGTCGAGAACGTGTCCAGGACGGGCGGCCACCTCGGCCCCAACCTCGGCGTCGTCGAACTCACGATCGCTCTCCATCGAGTGTTCTCCTCCCCGGACGACCCCTTCATCTTCGACACCGGACACCAGTCCTACGTGCACAAGCTCCTCACCGGGCGCCAGGACTTCTCGGCGCTGCGCGTGCGCGGTGGTCTCGCCGGGTACCCGCAGCGGGGCGAGAGCGCCCATGATGTGGTGGAGTCGTCGCACGCCTCCAGTTCGCTCAGCTGGGCGGACGGCATCTCCCGGGCCTTGACGGCCACCGGTCGCGCGGATCGGCACGTGGTCGCGGTCGTCGGCGACGGCGCGCTGACCGGCGGCATGACCTGGGAGGCGTTGAACAACATCTCCGACGACAACGATCGCAACCTGGTCATCGTCGTCAACGACAACGGACGCTCCTATGCGCCGACGATCGGCGGCATGTCGCGGTACCTCAACCGCGTGCGCACGGCAGCGGCCTACAAGGACCTCCACCAGCGGTCCGATCGCCTGTTCCGCGCTTTCGGTCCCGTGGGACGTGCGGTGTTCCGCGGCGTCCGCGGAGGCACGCACGGCTTCCTGTCGCGGTTCACCAACAACGAGGCGCTGTACTCCAACCTCGACATCAAGTACCTCGGTCCGGTCGACGGCCACGATCTTCCTGCGCTCCTCGAGACTCTGGAGTTGGCGAAGTCGTACGGTGCGCCCGTCATCGTCCACACCATCACAGAGAAGGGCCGTGGCTACCAGCCGGCCCGCGACGACGAAGCCGATCAGTTCCACGCCGTCGGCAAGATCGACCCCACGACCGGGGAGACCCTGTCGTCCGGTGGGCGTGGGTGGACCGATGTGTTCTCCGACGCGTTGGTGGCCGTCGGCGAGCAGCGCGACGACGTGATCGCGATGACGGCTGCGATGCTGCGCCCCACCGGCCTCGCGCCGTTCGCCGAACGCTTCCCCGATCGCGTCTATGACGTGGGCATCGCAGAGCAGCACGCGGTGGCGTCAGCGGCTGGTCTGGCCTACGGGGGCTTGCACCCCGTCGTCGCCCTGTACGCCACGTTCATGGGACGCGCCTTCGACCAGGTGCTGATGGACGTGGCTCTGCACCGTGCCGGAGTCACCTTCGTCCTCGATCGAGCGGGCGTCACCGGTCCCGACGGTCCCAGCCACCACGGCATGTGGGATCTCGCGATGCTGCAGATCGTCCCGCACATTCGCATCGCCGCGCCGCGTGATGGGGCGCGGCTGACGGAGGCCCTCGGTGAGGCCGTCGACGTCGAAGACGCTCCGACGGTCATCCGCTTCCCGAAGGGCGAGGTCGCCGCCGATCTTCCCGCGATCGAACGCCTGAGCGACGGCGTCGATGTGCTCGCCCGCGGCGAATCCGAAGACGTCCTGATCGTCGCCATCGGACCATTCGCCGAACTCGCTCTCGATGTCGCGGACCGCCTTCGAGCGCAGGGGATCGGCGCGACGGTCATCGACCCGCGCTGGGCTATTCCGGTGCAGCCGTCGATCGTGGAACTCGCCGCCCATCACCGCCTCGTGATCACCCTCGAAGACGGCATCCGGGTCGGAGGCATCGGCACCCGTGTACGTCAGGTCCTTCGCGAGGCGGGCATCGACACCGCGGTGGATGAGCTGGGTCTTCCCGACGAGTTCATCGACCACGCATCGCGTGATCAGATCCTCGTCGACGCCGGCCTCACAGCGCCGAAGATCGCACAGGACATCGTGTCGCAGGTGCTCGGGACGCGAATCCCGAAGGCGCGTCACGCGGGAGAGACAGGAACCATCGATCTTCCGCTGCACGAACGGCACTGACGCTCGCTCCGACCTTTCGGAATCCCCTGCGCGCAGACGTCAGTTCAGAGCGTGCAACGCGGCGACGGCCTGTGCTCCGCGATCGGCATCTCGGAGCGCGGTCGACAGCAGGTAGCCGTCGGTGAGTGCGTCGCCGGTGACCATGACCCGCACCAGCTCGACGCCGCAGGCGCGACGCACCTCCGCGGCGCTGGCCGCGATCACTCGGGTGTTGATCTCGTCGTTGTGCGGCAGCTCGGCTCCCTCGAGCCCACGGATCACGTCTCTCAGCGCGGCGCCGACGATGTTCGAGGCTCGCTCCTTGACGTTCACGACGTCGAGCTCGAACACCCGAAGATCGCTTCCCGTCGGTATCGGACGCCACTCGAACGAGGCATGCACGCGGTGCTGGTGTCCGCTCGCGCCGCTCATCTCTCGCGCGGGCAGATCGGTCGCACGGCAACGGACGTCGATGAGCTTGTACCAGTAGAACAGCGGGAATGCTCCGTGCGAGCCCGGGTCCAGAACGACGACTTCTCCGACAGCCCCGCCGCGGTTCCGCGGACGACGCTGCGGGCGGTTGCGGATGATCGGCTTGCCGTTGCGCGTCCGGATCGCCGCCCACCCCTCGTCGACGGTGACGATGAAGAGCTTGAGGAGGGCGGGGAGGACCAGAAGCGTGGTGAGGATCGCCGTTCCGGTCTTCAGCAGACCCGACATCCCCTTGCCGCCCAGCATCGTGAAGAGCATGTCCATGTCACCACTGTGCAGGGTCGCCGGGGTGCGGGGTGCCTTCGGGACGGGGCGGGCGGGGGAGTTCATGCGCTGTTCCGCGCACGTTACCCGCGGCGCAGTGCGCTGGATACGCACCGCTCAGGATTCGCCGCGGCGGGCCCGGATTCGCCGCGGCGGGTCAGGCGAGGTCGGCGAGAGTGCGGGCGACGACGTTCTCGACCGCCGCGTGGCAGCGTGCGCGATCGGCATCCACGAGTCCGACACGGGTGCGCCTGTCGAGGACGTCGTCGACGCTCATCGCGCCCTCCGTGTGAACCGCGAACTCGACCTCCGCGGTGGTCAACCCCATGGCGTCGTCGAGCACGTCGTCCGAGGCGGGCACTTCCCGATCGACGAGGCGCAACGACGCCGTGCGGCTCGGCCCCGCCTGCAGTCCGCGGGTGCGTCCCGCAAGGTCCACGGCATCCTCGGCCATCCGGCGGTAGGTGGTCAGCTTTCCCCCGAGCACCGTGACGAATCCGGCGGTGGATACCGTCACCAGATGCCGGCGAGAGATATCGGCGGTGGAGTCGGTCCCGCTGTCGACCAGCGGACGCAGGCCGGCGAACGCGCCCCGCACCCGATCACGGCCGAGGGGAGCAGCGATCACGCGATTGAGGTTCTGCAGCAGGAAATCGATCTCCGGCTCCGTCGGTTGGGCGACACGCGGCACGGCACCGGGGGAGTCTTCGTCGGTGAGGCCGACGATCACGCGGCCGAAGGCCTGCGGCAGCGCGAAGACGTAGCGACTGATCGATCCCTCGTGCGGGATGGTGAGCGCGGCCGACGGCGAACCCAGGTCGGCGGCGGCGAGGACGATGTGCGTCCCTCGGCTCGGGCGCACGTGGATCGTCTGATCGAGCGCACCGGCCCAGACGCCGGTCGCGTTGATGACGGCGCGGGCTCTGACCTCGAACCGCTCGCCCGTGGACGTCTCCTCGACGGATGCGCCGTCTTCTCGCAACACGACCGCACGGACGCGGGTGAGGATGCGCGCACCGAGAGATGCTGCCGTGCGGGCGACGGTCGCCACGAGCCGCGCGTCGTCGACCAGCTGGCCGTCGAAGGACAGCATTCCGCCGCGGAGGCCATGCGGGTCGAGCGCAGGCACCAGGCGGGTGGCGGAGCGCGCGGACACGAGAGCGGGGGCAGGCAGCGTCGTACGGGTGGTGTGCGCGCGCATGCGGAGCAGATCTCCCAGCCCCATCCCGACGGCGCCCGCAGTGCGCTGGCGGAGGGTGACTCCGCGGGAGAAGGGCAGGAGCTGTCCGAGCGGGCGGATCAGATGCGGTGCGATCGTGGTCATCAGGAGATGCCGCTCGTGTGCGCTCTCTCGCGCGGTCGCGATGTCACCGGTTGCGAGGTAGCGCAGGCCGCCGTGCACGAGCTTCGAGCTGAATCGGCTGGTCCCGAAGGCGAGATCCTCGGCTTCGATCAGCGTCACACGGAGCCCGCGCGAGACGGCGTCCAGAGCGACACCCACGCCCGTGATACCGCCCCCGACGACGAGGACGTCGACCGTCTCGTCGGCTGCGCGTGCGAGTTCGATCCTCCGTCGCGCGACGTTGAGCGCCGATGACTCCCGGGTCATGGGCGGAGCAGCCCGTCGAGTGCGGCCCGCAGTTCGCGCTCCCACGCGTTCTCCGAGATGAGGTCTGCCACGGTGCCGTGGGAGAGGACCGCGGACTGTGCGATGAGCAGCAGCATGACCGCGATCTCCTGCGGCGGTCCCGATCTGACCGAGCCGTCGGCCTGTGCGGTGCCGATCGCCGTGGCGAGCCAGTCGAGGATCAAGCGCTGACTCGATCCCACCCGCTGCAGCGTGTAGCGGGTGAAGGCTTCGGGTTCATCGGCGAGCAGACGCCCGTAGAGGGTGTCATTGCGGAAGAGCGTCGTGAAATGGAGGACGTCGTCGACGAGGACCGTCCGGGTGCGCGCTTCCGCGGGGAAGGTGCCCAGGATGCCGTCGACGCGCCGCAGCAGCGCGGCGCGGACGACATCATCGGCATCGCTCCAGTTGCGGTAGATCGTGGGGCGACTGAGATCGGCGCGACGGGCGAGCTCGGCGATGGTGACGCCGTGCACGCCGCGACGCTCGATCAGGGCGTCGGCGGCGTCGAGGATCCGCGTCTGTGTCGCATCCCAGTGTGGTTGACGTTCTTCCATGATGTGTCACACTGTAACGCATGGGCCAAGACAGTGGCAGGGTCGATGCGGACCCGTCGATGAGATGGAACGGCTGGGGTGATCCGGCCAAGGCGAAGGACCTGCCCTTGGCGGTGCGCGCGCTGCTGCCGATGCTGCTGGGGCGAGTGCGCAAGCCCGGACCGGCGATCGAGCTCGCGCACGTGCAGCTCGATCCTCCGCGGCTGACCGCTGAGGATCATGCGGCGTTCAGCGCCGCGGTCGGCCCGACGAACATCGATGATGCCGCCGAGGCGCGCATCCGCCACGCAGGTGGGCGTTCGACACCCGACCTCCTCCGTCGTCGCG
The DNA here is from genome assembly GCF_002356155.1 of Microbacterium sp. TPU 3598. Classification (NCBI taxonomy): domain Bacteria; kingdom Bacillati; phylum Actinomycetota; class Actinomycetes; order Micrococcales; family Microbacteriaceae; genus Microbacterium; species Microbacterium sp. TPU 3598. The sequence continues at coordinate 1,748,048 of NZ_AP017975.1, forward strand.
AGGTGCGTCAGGAGGCGCCGGATGCCGTCCTCCGTCCTGCCGATCACGAAGAGGTGCGCGCGTGCCTCGACATCGCGGTCGCGCGAGGGATCGCGGTGATCCCCTTCGGGGGCGGCACGAGCGTCGTCGGAGCGCTGGAGCCCGAGCGGGGCACGCATCATGCGGTCGTGAGCCTCGACCTGCGACGTCTCGGCGGTCTGATCCGGCTGGATGAGTTCAGCGGCGAAGCCCTGTTCGCGGCCGGGACGACGGGGCCGGAGGCGGAAGCATCGCTGTCCGCGCACGGCTTCGAACTCGGCCACTTCCCTCAGAGCTTCCGCTACGCCACGATCGGCGGATTCGCGGCGGCCCGGTCTTCGGGACAGAACTCGGCGGGCAACGGGCGCTTCGACACGATGGTGACCGGGATCAGAGTGGCGACGCCGACCGGCGACATCGAGCTCGGGCGCTCGCCCGGTTCCGCCGCAGGGCCAGACCTGATCAGGGTGTTCCTCGGCTCCGAGGGCATCTTCGGCGTGATCACCGAGGTACGGGTGCGGGTGCATCGGATCCCGCGCGACCGCGTGTTCGAATCCTGGTCCTTCCCCGACTTCACCAGCGGCGCCGAGGGGCTGCGGCGGGTCGCGCAGCAGGGCGATGGCCCCACCGTCATCCGGCTCTCCGACGAAGCGGAGACGGCGGTGAGTCTCGCGCAGGTCGGCAAGATCGGCAGGGCTCTCGCGAAGGGCGCCAGCGTGGTGACCGTGTACGAAGGTGACGGTATCGCCGAGCGGCGTGCCCGCGCCAGTATCCAGCTCGCTGCGGCCGGCGGAGTCTCGGCAGGTGAAGGGGCAGCGGAGGACTGGCTGAAAGGTCGGTTCGACGGCCCCTACCTGCGGGATTCGCTGCTCGACGCCGGTGTCTTCTGCGAGACGCTCGAGACCGCGACCACATGGTCGAACCTGCAGACACTGCGTTCGGCGGTCGACTCTGCACTCAAAGACGGCTTCGCCGACGCCGGGGCGAAGTCGTACATCATGTGCCACGTCTCCCACATCTACCCGACCGGGGCTTCCCTGTACTTCACCGTGCTCGCCGGCATCCGTTCGGACCCGCTCGGTGTGTGGAATGTCGTGAAGGCGCGTGTCAACGATGCGATCATCGCGACGGGGGGGACCATCAGCCATCACCACGCGGTCGGCAGGGATCATGCGCCCTGGCTCCGTGCGGAGATCGGCGAGACGGGCGTCCGTATCCTCCGTGCGATCAAGCGCGAACTCGATCCGTCGGGCATCCTCAACCCGGGTGCCGTGATCCCGATCGAGCGGACGCTCTGACATGGCCGAGCACATCGCCGTGCTCGCGAATCCGTTCTCCGGCAAAGGGCGGGGCGGGCGAGCAGCGGAGGCTGCTGTTCTGCATCTTCGCGATCGTGGAGTCGAGGTGCGGGCCTATGCGGGAGGATCCGCAGAGGACACCGCACGGCTCGCGGTCGCGGCCGTGGCAGACGATCCGCGAGCACTGGTCGTCGTCGGTGGCGATGGCACACTGTCCGGTGTGCTCGACACGGTATGTGCGGCATCGGTCCCCGTGGTCCTGGTCGCGGCCGGGACCGGGAACGACCTCGCCCGCGCTCTCGGACTCCCACGCAGCGACGCACGGGCTGCCGCCGAACTCGCTCTCACGGGCGTGCCCCGGTCGATCGACGTCGGCGTGGTCCGCACCGCGAAGGGCAGCAGGAAATTCCTGACCATCGCGGCGCTGGGTTTCGACGCGAAGGTCAGCGATCGCACCAACCGGCTCCGCTGGCCGCACGGTGCGCCTCGCTATTACCTCGCCCTGCTGATCGAACTCGTGCGGCTGCGTCCCATGGAGTTCACCCTCGCCATCGATGGCGAGCCGCCGAGAAGTGAGCCGGGTACGCTGATCGCGGCCGGCAGCACCTCCAGCTACGGCGGCGGGATGCCGATCTGCGCCGGGGCCCTCCCCGACGACGGGCTCCTCGACATCGTCCGTGTCGCCCCGTTGGGCCGACTGCGACTGCTGCGTCTCTTCCCCCTGCTGCTCCGCGGGACGCATCTCGCGCGCGACGAGGTGGTGCATCGTCGTGGACGCTCCGTCACGGTGTCGGCTCCCGGCCTGGTGGTCTATGCCGACGGCGAGCGGATCGGCGAGGATGAGTGCACCATCACGGTGCTGCCGGGTGCGCTCACGATGATGGTGCCGAAGGAGAGCGATGACTGAGTTCGACGAGGATGTCGTGGTCGTGGGTTCCGGATTCGGAGGTTCCGTGGCCGCTCTGCGACTTGCGGAGAAGGGCTACCGCGTCCGCGTCTACGAGGCGGGTCGCCGCTTCGAGGACGATGACTTCGCGAAGACCAACTGGAACGTCCGCCGGTACCTGTGGGCACCAGCGCTCGGCTGCTACGGTGTGCAGCGCATCCACCGACTGCCGCACGTGATGATTCTGGCGGGCGCCGGGGTGGGTGGCGGATCACTCAACTACGCGAACACGCTGTACCAGCCGGGGGCGGCCTTCTTCGCGGACCCCCAGTGGCAGGGCATCGCGGACTGGGAGTCCGAGTTGGCACCCCACTATGCCACGGCGAAGCGGATGCTCGGCGTCGTGGAGCGCTACCCGCACACGGGTCCGGTGGAGCGGATCATGGCCGGCGCCGCGGACGACCTCGGCGTCGGTGCGACGTTCCGCCACGCGCCCGTCGGGGTCTGGTTCGGGAAGCCGGGGGAGCGCACGCCGGATCCGTTCTTCGGCGGTGAGGGCCCTGATCGCACCGGTTGCACCCTCTGCGGCAACTGCATGGTGGGCTGCCGCGTCGGCGCGAAGAACACGCTCATGAAGAACTACCTGGCTCTCGCGGAGCGCCGAGGGGTCGCGATCGAGGCGCTGCGAACGGTGAGCGAGGTGCGGGAGCTCCCCGGGGGTGGGTTCGCGGTGACGACGCAGCGCAGCGGAGCCTGGTTCCGGCATGAGCGGAGAACCGTGACCGCCCGGCAGGTGGTGCTGGCCGCCGGCACCTGGGGTACGCAGCAGCTGCTGCACCGTATGAAGGCGTCCGGGGCGCTGCCGCGGGTCTCCGACGCCGTGGGGCAGCTGACCCGAACCAACTCCGAGGCGCTGGACGGCGCGGTCGCCACGAGCGTCCCGGAATCGCTCGAGCTCGCCCGGGGCGTCGCGATCACGACCTCGTTCCACATCGACGATCGCACGCACGTCGAGAACGTCCGCTACGGTCCGGGATCGAACCTGATGGGCGCGCTCGCGACCGTCATCGTCCCCGGCGGTCGGCCGCTCGGGGTGCGGCTGCGCAGTCTCATCGCACAGCTGCTCCGCTCTCCGCTGCGGCAGTACCGACTCGGGAGTCTCCGCCGTTGGAGCGAGCGTGGAATCATCGCGCTGGTGATGCAGACGGCGGACAATTCGCTCACCCTCTCGCTGCGCCGCCGCTTCGGTCGCCTCGTGATGACGAGTGCGCAGGGACACGGGGAGCCGAACCCGAGCTATCTGCCCCAAGCCCATACGGCTGCTGCGGCGATCGCCGCGCGGGTCGAGGCGGACGGCGGGGTGTCTGCGGCCGCACGCGGATCCTGGCCGGAGGTGTTCGGCATCCCGCTCACGGCGCACTTCCTCGGCGGTGCGGTGATCTCGGCGTCGCCCGCGGAAGGGGTCGTCGACACATATCACCGGGTCTGGGGACACCCCGGCCTGCACGTCGTCGACGGGGCGGCCGTTCCCGCGAATCCCGGCGTGAACCCCTCGCTCACGATCACCGCGCTGGCCGAACGGGCGCTGTCGTACTGGCCTCGACGTGGTGACGAAGACCCCCGACCGGCTCAGCCCGCGAGCTGAGTCTCGGCGATCGGGGCCTGCGGCGCAGGGTCTTCGCACAGTGCCCGTGACGCGGTCCAGTACCAGCCGCACGCGACACTGAGGGCGCTCACACCCAAGAGCGGCAGCGCGATGTACGGCTCGGTCATGTCCGTCAGCAGGAACCCGAACTCGCCGGTGTCGCTCGACGACCAGGTGCCGACGACCGCGATGACCACGGCTCCGATGATGAGACCGAGCCCCGCGAAGGCGACCAGGTGTCGGCGCATGCCCACCGTGGTTCGCAGGAGTCGGCCCAGCCCGAAGGCGGCCGCGCCGCCGATGACGGTCGCCAGAGCGGAGACGGCCACGACGAAGAGCAGCTGGAACCACGCCACCATGATCACGATCGAGAAGACACCCTGCAGCGAGCGCGACATGATGGTGAGGACGAGGGTCGTCAACAGGAGGAACAGCACGTTGAAGGTGATCCAGGTGGCGACGGCACCGCGCCAGAACTCGCGCCAGCTGAAAGCCATCGGCTGTTCGGCGGTGCGCGGAGACGGACGAGAAATCATCGATCCAGGCTAGGGTCTCCCGGCTCGGCGGACGACGAAGCGCTCCACCGGATTCGCCAGGAATCCTGTGGAGCGCTTCGCGGGATGGCGTCCGACGATCAGCGGCTCTCGACGCCGCGGATCTGCGGGGTGTGGAACGAGCCGCCGAAGGCCCGCTCCGAGGCTCCCTCACGGTCGAGGTACGGTGAAGCACCACCGTCGATGAACGGCCAGCCGGCGCCGAGGATCAGGCACAGGTCGATGTCCTCGACCTCGGGCACGACGCCCTCGTCGAGCATCAGCTTGATCTCCTGCGCCAGACCGTCCTGCACCCGCTGGAGGATCGTCGCCGCCGTTGCGGGGTTCTTGCCGACGGCGGGCTTCAGAACCTTCTCCGCCTGCTTGCTCCAGCCGATGACGCGCCCGCCCTTGTCCTTCTCCACGACGGTGTCGAGCTCCGCGAGCGCATGGAAGTTCTCGTTGGCGTAGAAGCGGTCGGGGAAGGCCTTCACCATCGTGTCCTGCACGTGGGCGGCGACCTTCCAGCCGACGAGGTCGATCAACTGGAACGGGCCCATCGGCAGGCCGAGCGGGCCGAAGGCCTTCTCGACATCGGCGATGGGGGTGCCCTCGTAGACGGCGCGAGCCGCCTCGCCCATGACCTTGGCGAGCAGTCGGTTCACGACGAAGCCGGGGGCGTCGGCGGTGAGGACCGCGTTCTTTCCGAGGTTCTTCGCGACCACGAACGCCGTCGACAGAGCGGCATCGTCCGTCGCCGGTGTCTTCACGATCTCGATCAGCGGCATCACCGCGACAGGGTTGAAGAAGTGGAAGCCGACCAGGCGTTCGGGGTGAGCGAGCTTCGATCCGATCTCCTCGACGGAGAGCGACGACGTGTTGGTCGCGAGGATCGCGTCCTCGGCGATGATCTTCTCGATCTCGCCGAACACCTGCTGCTTGACCCCGACCTCTTCGAACACGGCCTCGATCACGAAGTCGCAGTCCGCGTACAGGCTCTTGTCGGTGGTGCCGGTGACGAGCGCGCGCAGCTTGTTCGCCGAATCGGAGTCCAGGCGTCCCTTCGCTTCGAGCTTGCCGATCTCCTCGTGGATGTAGGCGACGCCCTTGTCGACGCGTGCCTGATCCAGGTCGGTGATGAGCACGGGCACCTGGAGCTTGCGCACGAAGAGCAGTGCGAACTGGCTCGCCATGAGACCGGCGCCGATGATGCCGACCTTGGTGACCTTCTTCGCGAGCGCCTTGTCGGGAGCTCCGACCGGTCGCTTCGCGCGCTTCTGCACGAGGTCGAAGGCGTACATGGATGCAGCGAACTGGTCGCCCGTGACGAGTTCGGCGAGTGCCTCGTCCTCGCGGGCGAAGCCTTCGGCCTTGGTGCCGCCCTTGGCCTTGTCGAGCAGGTCGAGGGCCGCATACGGCGACTTCGGCATGGTGCCGATCTTCGACTCCAGCATCCCGCGCGCCATCTTGATGGCGATCGGCCACTTGGTGAGACGCTCGATCTTGCCGGGCTCGTTCTTGCGCTCGACCTTCTTGCCACCCAGGACGGCATCCGCCCAGGCCAGCGAGTTCTCGAGGTAGTTCGCCGCGGGGAAGATCGCGTCGAAGATGCCCAGGTCGAACGCCTGCTGCGGCTTCAGCATCCGGTTCTGCTTGAGCGGGTTGGAGATGACGACCTCGAGGGCGTTCTCGATGCCGATCAGGTTCGGCAGCAGGTAGGCGCCGCCCCAACCGGGGATGATGCCGAGGAAGACCTCGGGCAGTGCCACCGCCGCAGCAGAGGAGTCGACGGTGCGGTAGCTGGAGTTCAGCGCGATCTCCAGGCCGCCGCCCAGGGCGAGGCCGTTCACGAAGGCGAACGACGGCACGCCGAGGTCGCTGAGCGTGCCGAGGACCTTGTGTCCGAGCTGCGCGATCAGGCGGGCGTTGTCGCGCGATCCGACCTTGCTGATGTCGGACAGGTCGGCGCCGGCCGCGAGGATGTACTGCTTGCCGGTGATGCCGACAGCCTGGATCTCGCCGGCCGCGGCTCGCGCCTTGAGGCCGTCGAGCGTCTCGCCCAGCTGCGTCAGCGTCGCGGGACCGAGCGTGTTCGGTCGCGTGTGGTCACGGCCGTTGTCGAGCGTGATCAGGGCGAGCACCTTGCCGGACGCGAGACGGATGTCGCGCACCGGCGACTGCGTGATGACCTCGCCCACGGTGAGTGCCTGGATGGGGGAGAAGTCGATCTCGTCGTAGTTGGTCACGTTCGCGCTCACTTCTTCTTCTTGCCGTCGTAGTGCGGGTTCTCCCAGATGACCGAACCGCCCTGACCGAGACCGACGCACATGGCGGTCAGACCGTAGCGGACGTCGGGACGCTCGGCGAACTGCGCGGCGAGCTGGATCATCAGACGCACACCGGACGCCGCGAGCGGGTGTCCGAGTGCGATCGCGCCACCCCACTGGTTGACGCGGGGATCGTCATCGGCGATGCCGAAGTGGTCGAGCAGCGAGATCACCTGGATGGCGAACGCCTCGTTGAGTTCGAACAGCCCGATGTCGGCGATCGTCAGTCCGGCCTTCTTGAGCGCCTTCTCGGTCGACGGAATCGGTCCGATGCCCATGATCTCCGGCTGCACGCCGGCGAACGCGAACGAGACCATCCGCATCTTCGGCGCGAGTCCGAACTCCTTCACCGCGCCACCTCCGGCGAGCAGCGACATCGTGGCGCCGTCGGTGAGGGGGGAGGAGGTGCCGGCCGTGACACGCCCGTGCGGACGGAAGGGAGTCTTGAGGGCCGCGAGGTCTTCCATCGTCGTCTGCGGGCGACGGCCCTCGTCTTCGGTCGCGAGACCCCAGGCGCCGTCGGCACCCTTGGTGGCGACCGACACGAGGTCGGGCTGGATCTTGCCGGCGTCGTACGCCGCCTGCACCTTGTGCTGGCTCAGCATGCCGAACCGGTCGGAGCGCTCCTTGGTCAGGTGCGGGAACCGGTCGAAGATGCGCTCGGCGGTGACGCCCATGTTGAGTGCACCGGGGTCGACCATCTTCTCGGCGACGAAGCGCGGGTTCGGATCCGCGTTGCCACCGATCGGGTGATGACCCATGTGCTCGACACCGCCAGCGAGGGCGAAGTCGTACATGCCGACGCCGATCGAGGCTCCCATGGTCGTGACGCTCGTCATGGCGCCGGCGCACATGCGCTCGACCGCCAGGCCGGGCACGGTCTGCGGAAGCCCGGCGAGGATCGCCACCGAGCGTCCGAGCGTCAGCCCCTGGTCGCCGGTCTGGCTCGTCGCGGCGATCGCGACGTCATCGATGCGGTCTGCCGGGACGGCGGCGTTGCGCTCCATCAGGCCGATGGTCGCCTTCACGGCGAGGTCATCTGCGCGGGTGTTCCAGTACATGCCTTTTTCGCCGGCGCGCCCGAAGGGGGTGCGTACTCCATCGACGAAGAAGACGTCCGAGATCTCGGCCACTCTGCCTCCAAGTTAGTGCGTGGCCTCAGTCTATGAAGCCCGCGAAACGGGGAGGAATCGGTTGGGTCGAACCTACGAAGCCGGTGCGGGCGTCGTGTCGGGCGTTTGCGCCGCCTCTACAAAGGCGGCAGCGATCTTCTGTGCGGTCTGTTCAATCTGCCAGGGTCGGGCACCCAGCGCTGCCAACGCGGCCGCGATCGCCTCGGGGGTTTCACCGGGCAGGTCCCAGGCCACGCGGCGCAGGTGCTCCGGAGTGAGGAGGTTCTCGGTGGGCATGCCCAGCTCCTCGGCGACGGCCTCCACGACCGGACGGGCGGCCTTGAGTCGTGCATCCGCCTCGGGATTCCGGTCAGCCCACGCGCGAGGGGGCGGAAGGGTGTCGCTCGGAACGCGTTCGCGGGGAAGCTCTTCCGACGCCCTGCCTTCGACGATCGCCTGCCACCAGCGGTCGAGCTGCGTGCGGCTCGCGCGGCCCTGGAACTCCTTGAGGCCGGCCAGCGCCTGCTTCGACTGCGGGTTCGCCAGCACCGCCGCCACCAGGGAGCGGTCGGGCACGAGTCGTCCGGGGGAGACATCCTGCTCCTGCGCGTACGCTTCGCGTGCCTGCCAGAGGGCACGGGCGACGGCGAGGTTCCGGGCTCCACGCACCTGGTGCAGGCCGCTGAGGCGGCGCCAGGGATCTTCGCGCGGCGGTTTGGGAGCGCGGGCGAGGGTGGCGGCGAACTCCTCGGCGGCGAACTCGGTCTTGCCCTGCTCTTCGAGCTCGAGAACGAGGACGTCGCGGACGTCGATCAGGTGCAGGACGTCGAGGGCGGCGTACTCGAGCCAGGAATCGGGGAGCGGGCGTGTCGACCAGTCGGCGGCGGAGTGCTCCTTCTTGAGCATGATGCCCAGCGTGTCCTCGACGACGGCACCGAGGCCGACACGCTCGTGGCCGAGCAGGCGCGAGGCGAGCTCGGTGTCGAAGATCACCGGCGGTTCGAGGCGCAGTTCGCGAAGGGACGGCAGGTCCTGGCTCGCCGCGTGGAGCACCCACTCCACATCACCGATCGCCTCCTGGAGAGGTGCGAAATCGCCGATCGCCGGCGGGTCGAAGAGGAAGACGCCGGCCTCGCGACGGAACACCTGCACCAGATAGGCGCGCTGCGAATAGCGGAAGCCGGACGCCCGCTCGACGTCCACGGCGACGGGTCCGGTACCGGCGGCGAGCACGGCGCAGGCTGCGCGGAACTCCTCGGCATCCGAGATCACGGAGTATTCAGTCACGTACAGCCTTTCGCGCGCCGATCACGGCGATGCCCTCGGAGCCGGGCGGAAGCCCCGCCAGCATTCCGACCAGCTCGGCCCATGCTTCGACGTGCGGTCGGAACGGGCCCTCCGGAGTCCAGGACGCCCGCAATTCTATCTGGGCGCCGTCTCCTTCGACGGCGAGCCCGCCGAATCCCTTCGACAGCGTCTTCGTCGACGTGCCCGATTCCGAGTGATAGACCGCTTGGCGCGAGTCGAGAGCATCGACCAGCCATGACCACGTCACGTCGGCGAGAAGCGGATCGGTGCCGATCTCGGTCTCGAGCGGCGCCTGCGCGAAGATGACGATGCGCCACGAGCCTCCCCAGGCTCCCGGCTCGTCCGGATCGTGCAGCAGGACGAACCGGCCGGTGCCGTACACGGACTCGCCGTCACCCTCCGGGCGCACGTCGGCGGCGAGGGCGATGGCGAAAGGCGCGAGGCCCTGTGGCGTGGCGATCTCGCGCACCGTGATGTCATCGCGGAACTCGGTCTCGCGCAGTTCGGCCACGGCGCTCTCGAAAGGCGTCCCGGCCTCGGGGTGTGCGGTCACGGCAACAGGCTAGAGTCAGGAAGCGATGAAGAGTCTCAGGCACGCCGTTACGCTCCTTGTCCCTGCCCTGTTCGCGTTCGGAGCAGCGCTCGCTCTCGTCGTGTTCGCCGTGGCCCGTCGGGTCGTCACGCCCATGCGCCGCGCGACCGACACGGAGATCCTCTCGGTCGACACGGGCGCCCAGACCATCGAGCTGAAGCGCACACCCGACACCGAGCTTCCCGGTCGCTACGGCCTGTTCACGACGGGCACCTACGGCTACGTCAAACTCGGGGCGGTGCTCAGCGCCGATGGTTCGGCCGTGCGGCGCAAGCTCCTCACCCAGATCGAACCCGGCGCACGTGTCGATCGTGCCGCGGCCTTCAGCGGCTACTACTACTCGTCTCCGAGCGAGCTCCATCTGCGCTGGGAGAACCTGCTGATCGGCTCTCCCGCAGGGCCATGCCCTGCCTGGTACTTCCCGGCGTCGTCGTCGACCTGGGTGATCCAGGTTCACGGACGCGGAGCGACCCGCGCCGAGTGCCTGCGGGCGGTGCCGGTGCTGCACGCCGCGGGGTTGCCGAACCTGGTCGTGTCGTATCGCAACGACGGCGAGGCCCCGCGCACGAGGGCGGGTGCCTACGCCCTCGGAGCCTCGGAGTGGCGTGACGTCGACGCCGCCATCGCCTATGCGCTCCGACACGGCGCCGAGCGGGTGATCCTGATGGGCTGGTCCATGGGGGGCGCCGTATCGCTGCAGGCCGCCGTGACGTCCGGCCACCGGGAGCGCATCGCGGGGATCATCCTCGAGTCTCCTGTGGTCGACTGGCGCACGGTGCTGCGGTTCCAGGCGAAGCTGGCCGGCGTGCGTGCGCCGCTGCCGGAACTCGCGATGGGGGCACTCCAGATGCCTCTGACCGCGCGCCTGAGCGGAGCGGACGAACCGATCCACTTCGATCGTCTGGACATGGTCGCTCGTGCGGACGAACTGACCGCGCCGGTGCTGATCCTGCACAGCGACGACGACGGCTTCGTGCCGGCGGATTCATCGCACGCGCTGCAGGAGGCACGTCCGGATCTCGTGACGATGCCGAAGTTCACGGTGGCACGCCACACGAAGCTGTGGAACTACGACCAGACCGGCTGGACGACCGCGATCACGGACTGGCTCGAATCACAGGCTCTCAGCGTTTCTGGCTGACCTGGTTCTTCGCCCGCATCAGCATCCCGGTCATGCCCCCGATGCGCAGAGGGGACACGGCCTTCGTGAGACCGATCGACTGCGGGTAGTCATTGGGAATCGCGAGCACCTCGTCTGCGGTGAGGCCGGTGAGACCCTGCACCAGGATGCTTGCGAACCCGCGGGTCGTCGGAGCTTCGGGCGGGGCTGTCGCGTGCATCGTGACGATGTCATCGTTCACCTCGACATGGATGTACACCGGCGACTGGCACTCCGCGACGCGCTCGTACATCTCCGGGTGGGCCGCGACCTCGTCGGAGACGTCGGGAAGCTCGTCCGAGAACTCGAGCAGCAGCAGGAGGCGATCGGGCTCCGGGGTCTCCAGGAAGCCGTCGCGGATCTCGGCGAGAGTGTCAGGAACGTCGCTTGTGCTCATCCCTGTCATTGTCACATGTTCAGAGTGTGCCGGGCTCGGAACCGGTGACGATGGGCACGCGTACCGCGCTGCCCCACTCTGTCCAGGATCCGTCGTAGTTGCGCACGTTCTCGAAGCCGAGGAGGTGCTTGAGCACGAACCAGGTGTGGCTCGACCGCTCGCCGATCCGGCAGTAGGCGACGACATCATCCCCGTCGCGGAGCCCTGCGCCGTCGCGGTAGATCGCGTCGAGCTCCGCACGGCTGCGGAAGCCGCCGTCCTCGGCCACCGCCTTCGCCCACGGCACGCTCTGCGCGGTCGGGATGTGACCGGCGCGGAGGGTTCCCTCCTCGGGATACGCGGGCGCCGTCGTGCGCTCTCCGCTGTACTCCTCGGGGAGCGCACATCGATCAGCGGGCTGCCGATGTGGGCCAGGACGTCTTCCTTGTATGCACGGATGATCGAGTCGTCGCGCTCGACGACGGGGTACTCCGTGGGCGGCCGGTTCGTTGCCTCACGCGTGAGCTCGCGCCCCTCGGCGATCCACCGATCGCGTCCGCCGTCGAGCAGACGCACGTCTTCGTGGCCGAACAGCGAGAACACCCAGAGGGCGTAGGCGGCCCACCAGTTGTTCTTGTCGCCGTAGATGACGACCGTGTCGTCGCGTGCGATGCCCTTGCGGCTGAGCAGCTCGGCGAAGCCCTCGCCGTCGACGTAGTCGCGCACGACCGGGTCGTTGAGTTCGGTGTGCCAGTCGACCTTCACCGCGCCCGGGATGTGGCCGGTTTCGTAGAGGAGCACGTCTTCGTCGGACTCGACGACCACGAGTCCAGGAGTCCCCAGCCGTTCCGCGAGCCACTCGGTGGTGACGAGCCGGCCGGGTTCGGCGTACTCGGCGAACTTGGGGGAGGAGGAATCGAACTCGATGGCCATGGGATCTCCGAAGCGTTTGAGCGGACGAGGGTGCGGCTGCAGACGGCGTAGTGTTGATCCGTCCCTTCGACGATAGATCCCCGCCGAGCACCCTGCGCCCGATTCGTAAGACTTCGACACAGGTGAGCACCTGATTCAGGACCGTGATGACCGACCCGACCAGCCGCACGGGAATCGTGCACCTCACCGAGCGCCAGCCGACCGTCAGCGGACCCGAGATGCTGGCGAGCCTGGTGCCGCCGCCGCAGTTCGACACCGCGACGTTCGACAGCTATCGCGCCGATCCCGCATATCCCTCGCAGGAGGAGGCGAAGGAGACGCTGATGCGCTTCGCCGGGCGCGGCACCCCCGCGAAGCGCGGAGGGCTGTTCAGCCGGGCGAAGAAGGAGCCCGAGCTGAAGCCCGGCGTCTACCTCGACGGTGGTTTCGGCGTCGGGAAGACGCACCTGCTCGCCTCGATCTATCACGCGATGCCCGCCCGCCGTAAGTACTTCGGCTCGTTCATCGAGTACACCGCCCTGGTCGGCGCACTCGGCTACAAGAACACCGTCGATCTGCTCAAAGGCGCCGACCTGCTGTGCATCGACGAGTTCGAGCTCGACGACCCGGGCGACACGATGGTGATGACCCGCCTTCTGGGAGAGCTCGTGCCGACGGGGACCCGGCTCGCCGCGACCTCGAACACCCCGCCGAACGCGCTCGGCGAGGGGCGCTTCGCCGCACAGGACTTCCTGCGCGAGATCCATGCGATGTCCGACAGCTTCCAGACGCTGCGCATCGATGGCGTCGACTTCCGCCAGCGCGCCCTCGACGGACACGCGGTGGTGCTCGACGACGACGCGTACGAGACGGCGATCGAAAGGGCCGGCGCTGCGGGCGCAGCGTCGGACGACCGGTTCGACGACCTGATCCGTCATCTCGCGCAGGTGCACCCCTCGCGCTACATCAGGCTGATCGACGGACTGGGAAGCGTGGGCCTGCGCGGCGTGCGCCAGCTCACCGATCAGTCGGAGGCGCTGCGCTTCGTCGCGTTCGTCGATCGTGTGTACGACGCGCAGATCCCGATCGTGGCCACCGGGCTCGGCCTCGACGCGGTCTTCTCCGACGAGATGCTCGCCGGCGGGTACCGCAAGAAGTACCTCCGCGCCATCTCCCGACTCAATGCCCTGACACATTCTGCGTAAGCCTGCAGGCGCGCGTAACGCGATGTTCACGGGCGGAGCCGCGCTGTAACAGCGGGGAAACAAACCTCACGCATTGATGAAACCGCAGGTCGTCACACTGAAGCTCTCAATTACTTCGGATGTGAGGTTTTCCTATGGATGCTCCCGGCAACATCTCGTGGGCGATCACCGCGACAGCGCTGGTGCTGCTCATGACGCCCGGCGTCGCCTTCTTCTATGGCGGTCTCGTCAAGGCGAAGAGCGTCGTCAGCATGATGATGATGAGCTTCGGCTCCATCGGACTCGTCGCCGTGCTCTGGATTCTCTTCGGTTTCTCGATGAGCGCGGTCGACAGCCCGACCGCCTTCGCTGGCAACCCCTTCGCGGACTTCGGGCTGTCGAGCCTGGCGGCCGGTGAGGGCTCGAACGTCGCGCTCCTGGGGGTGGCCTACGGTGCCACATTCGCGATCATCACGGTCGCGCTGATCTCCGGAGCGATCGCGGATCGTGCGAAGTTCGGCAGCTGGCTCATCTTCGCCGGCATCTTCGCGACCGTCGGCTACTTCCCGGTCGCCGCGTGGGTCTGGGGCGGTGGCTGGATCATGAACCTCGGCACCACGCTCTTCGGCGAGGACAGCGGCATCGGCGTGATCGACTACGCCGGCGGTACCGCCGTGCACATCAACGCGGGCGCCGCGGCTCTGGCACTCGCCCTGGTCCTCGGCAAGCGCATCGGGTTCCAGAAGGGCATCCTGAAGCCGCACAACGTGCCGCTCACGCTCCTCGGGGCCGCCCTGCTGTGGTTCGGCTGGTTCGGTTTCAACGCGGGAGCGGAATGGCTGGCCGAAGACATGGGCGGCGTCGGACTCATCGGTCTGAACACCCTGGGCGCCACGGCGGCCGCCATCCTCGGCTGGATCCTCGTCGAGAAGATCAAGGACGGCAAGCCCACCTCGGTCGGTGCAGCGTCCGGTGCCGTCGCCGGTCTGGTCGCGATCACCCCGGCCTGCGCCAACCTGACGCCGGGTTGGGCTCTGCTTCTCGGCGCACTCGCCGGTGTCGTGTGCGCCCTCGCGATCGAGTTGAAGTTCCGCCTCGGATTCGACGACTCGCTCGACGTGGTCGGCATCCACCTCGTCGGCGGTCTCATCGGAACGCTGTACCTCGGCTTCTTCGCCACCGAGACGGGACTGTTCGTCGGCGGCGACGCCCGCCAGCTCGCCGTACAGCTGATCGCGGCGCTCGGAGTGCTGATCTACTCCTTCATCGTCGCGTTCATCATCGGCTTCGCGATCGAGAAGACCATCGGCTTCCGCGTCACGAACGAAGACGAGATCGCCGGTGTCGACCAGGTCGTGCACGGCGAGGAGGGCTACGCACTCGCAGACGCGTGATCAGCGGTTAGGGTGACCGTGTGAGCAAGACCAACGGCATCCTGGCAACACTCGCGGAGATCCTGCTCAAGGCAGTGGGCTCCGGCCGGGCGTCTCGGACATCAGATCCGAGACGCCCGGACGCGCGTCTACGGACCCCACAGGAGCGCCCGACGCCCGCGGGTGGCGGCACCGACCCGGGACGGGCGCGCGGCACCGACACCGTCCGCATCGATCCGGATCGGATCACGCACCTGCAGGTCGGCTACGCACCGCAGCGGGACGGCGCACCGGACGCGGGAGAGATCGTCTGGACCTGGGTTCCCTACGAGGAGAACGACGGTCGCGGGAAGGATCGTCCCGTGCTCGTCATCGGACGGGAGTCCGCAGAGCGCGTGTACGCGGTGCGGATGACGAGCAAGCCCCATGACGGTGACCGCGACTATCTGTCGATCGGTACGGGCGACTGGGACTCTCAGGGTCGAGAGTCCTGGGTGGATGTCGAGCAGCTGTACAGCGTGCACGAGCGCGGGTTGCGGCGAGAGGCCGCCGTTCTCGATCGGGGGCGCTATGACCGGGTCGGAGCGGCTCTCACGCGGCGCTACGGGTGGTCCGTCGCGGGCTGAGCGTCGGGAACGCCTGCAGCACCATCTCCACGAGCTCCGCCAGCGGTCGGGTCAGCGGGTCGGTGGCGGGGAGTCCGGTGTCGAGCTCGATCTCGTCGATGGCGGCGGCGAGCTGCTCCGCCGTGAGGTTCTCATGGTTCACTGTGACGCCGATGACCTTCGTGTCGGCGAAAGCCTCGATCAGGGCGATCTCACTCGTGACCGTCGGCATCGCGACCATCGGGAAATCGCCCAGGACCGTCCGGCCCGGGGCGTGCTGCACGATGACCCCCGCAGGCTGACTGCCGCGGAGGATGTGCGCCGAGGTGATGTATGCGGGGTGGCTGAGCGCGCCCTGGCCCTCCACGATGATGACGTCCGGGTCTTCGCCTTCGAACGCCGCGACCACCTGGTTCTCGACCTCACCCGAGCAGAACTGGGGCACGAGGGCGTCGAGCGCGACGCCGTAGCGGCCGCCCTGGATGATCGTGGTCTGTCCGGTGCCGACCATCACGGCGTGGACGCCACGATCGTTGAGGGCCTTCACGAGGATCGTCGCGGTGGTGCGCTTGCCGATCGCGCCGTCGGTCCCGAGGATGGTGATGCGCGGACAGGTCACGTCGAAGATGCGGCCGGAGAACAGATGGAGATCCTTCTTGTCCCGGGGGCGACGGATATCGGTGATCGTGACCTGGGCGAGAAGGGCAGCCGCGACGAACTCGGCATCGTCGGTGAGGAACTCGTGCAGGCCGTTGATGATGTGCATCCCGCGGGCGATGCCGTCCAGCAGCACGGTGCGCTGGTCGGCGGAGAGCAGCCCATCAGCCGGTGCGACACCGCAGATCAGGTAGTCCGGCACGTGACCTGCATGAGCGATCGCCGTCGGGAGTCCGTCGAGGATCGGGATGTCGTTCGCGAGACCGTCCAGGAGCACCCCGGCGTCCGCACCCGCGTGGGTGCTGTCGATGACGCTGAGGATCTCGTACTTCTCCGAGTGTCGGACCAGACCGTTCGCGGTCTTGCCGTCCTGCTCGCCGAACTGGCCCTCGCAATACACGATGGCCGTGGTGCCGACGGGGAGGGCGGTGGGCGCCGCCCAGGCGTGCGCAGGGTCGAGAAAAGAGGGGACTGACGGGGTGGGCATGATGCTCCTCGGGCTCACACAGAGGAGGCGACGGAGAACGAAATGACCCAGGAGGCCCGTTGGTCGACGAGAAGTCTTCCCTGATGCCGGCGAGATACCGGCATGCTCAACGTAGCAGGGCTGCCTGGGACCGGGCCGCGAGTGCGCCGTCGAGAGACTCGAGTCGAGCTCCCCGGCCCGCAGGTCGATCGTCCTCTGAGGCGGGGAGGCAATCCGATCCGTGGCGGGCTTCGAACCAGTGGTGAGTCGCGGAAGCGGCGCCACACAAGGAGGAATCATGCGTTTCATCCCCACCAAGGTCCACGGAATTCTCGACTACATCGTCGGCGTCGCGTTGATCGCCGCTCCCTGGCTGTTCGGCTTCGCGAACGTGGGCGGAGCGGCGGTCATCATCCCGATCGTCCTCGGTGTCGGGCTGATCGTGTACAGCCTCTTCACGAAGTACGAATGGGGTCCCTTCGGTTTCATCCCGATGCCCGTCCACCTGGTGTTCGACATCGTCGCCAGCCTCTTCCTCGCCCTCTCGCCGTGGATCTTCGGGTTCGCGGGCGAGGCGCTGAACGTCTGGCTCCCGCACGTCGTCGTCGGCGTCGCCGTGATCGTCGTGGTGCTGTTCTCGCAGCCGCAGCCGGCGACCACCAGGGGGCATGCGGCCACGGCCTGATCCCCGCAGAGACGCGGTGCCGGGCGACTGGACTTCCCGAAGCGGTCGCCCGGCATCGTCATGTCCTGGCGCAGGTCACGAGGCATCGAGACCGCGGAGCGCGTTGCTCAGCCATCGCCCGTAGAGCAGCCACGGCTCACCCTCGCGGCGGAGGGCGTCGACGTGCGTCCGCAGATCGTCCGTCAACGTGAACCACTCTCCGCCTTCGCGGACCGAGGCGAACTCGCGGTGTCGCTGCTGCTCGACCGGGCGTCCGCCTCGCTCGAAGGCGAGGAGCTCGTCGTGTCGGATGCTCGCCAGCCGTTGTCGCGGTCGTCGGCTCGTGCCGATCTTCGCCCGACGGTCGAAACGGATGTAGTAGACGACGTCGATTCGGGGGAGCGGGAGATCGGCGTCGGGGACGTCCCCGTAGCGCCATCCGCAGGAGGCGCAGCGCCAGGAGTCGTCACCCCGGGCACCGCGCGTTCCTCCGCAGAGGGTGCACGGGCCCGGGAGAGCTTGTTCCTTCGACACCGTGGCAGGCTACGCGCCCCCTCGGACACCTGCCTCTTCTGCGGTGCGCGCCGCTCGCCTACTCTCGAACGGAGGACGAAGGGATCGGCGATGACGACGACGCGGAGGGCGCAGAGGACGCCGGCCGATCCGCGTGTCGCCGCGGTCGCTCGCGGGGCGGGCGCTCTCGTCTCGACTGCTCTCATCGCGATCGCTCTCGCCGCGTGCGCTCCGACGTCCCCCGCCTCGTCCTCTCCCGCGCCGCTCGCACCCTCGCCGTCCGCCGGATCGGGAAGCATCGTTCCGGGGCGCGCGTCCACGGTCGCGGCTGGACTGGAGGCCCCATGGTCCATCGCCTTCTTCGGGAGCACGGCGCTGATCAGCGAACGGGACACCGCCCGCATCGTCGAGGTTTCCGGCGACGGGAGGCTTCGCGAGCTCGGGATGATCGACGGCGTCGCGCCTCGAGGAGAGGGGGACTGCTCGGTATCGCGCTGCGGGACGATTGGCTGTACGCGTACTCGACGGCTGTCGGCGAGAACAGGGTGCAGCGCTTCGCGTTGTCGGGGGCGCCGGGTTCGTTCGAGCTCGGCGAATCCGAGACGATCCTCTCCGGGATCCCCGCCGCCGGGAATCACAACGGCGGACGCATCGCGTTCGGCCCCGACGACATGCTCTACGTGACGGTCGGCGACGCGGGCGACCGTGAGGGGGCTCAGGATCGGGACTCGCTGGCCGGGAAGATCCTCCGCATCACACCGGACGGGGACGTGCCGGAGGACAACCCCTTCCCGGGATCACCCGTCTACAGCCTGGGCCACCGCAATCCTCAGGGCCTGGCGTGGGACGACGAAGGCACGCTCTACGTGAGCGAGTTCGGCCAGGACACCTGGGACGAACTGAACGTGATCGAGGCCGGTGGGAACTACGGGTGGCCGACGGTCGAGGGCATCGCGGATCGTGACGGGTTCGTCGATCCGGTCCAGCAGTGGTCGCCGGACACCGCCAGTCCGAGCGGCATCACGATCGCGTCGGGATCGATCTTCATCGCGAATCTCCGTGGAGAGCGGCTCAGGGAGGTGCCGCTCTCCGACGTGCGCACCGCCGGAGAATACTTCGTCGAATCGCTCGGGAGGCTTCGCGACGTCGTGGTCGCGCCAGACGGGGCACTCTGGGTTCTCACGAACAACACGGACGGGCGGGGCGATCCCCGCGAGGGCGACGACCGAGTCCTGCGTATTCCGATCGAGTAGCGCCACGGAGGGCGGCGACGCGCGACGACGGGCGGCATCGAGACAATCCTCTTCGTCCGAGCGGGAGAGGTGCAGGCGCGGGGGCAGTGCGCCGATGGCTCCGCACACGCCTTGTCGACATCTGTGCGGAGCCATCGATGATCAGATGATGTCGCGCCCTTCGCGTTTCGCCTCCTTGGCGTCCTTCACGAAAGCCCGAATCACGACGGTGAGCACCCCGACGACGATGATCGGCCACACCAGTACGTACGCGGTCAACAGAATGGTCTCCATCAGGCGTCCTTCCCGGCGAGCGTGGCGTCGCCCTTCACATCGGCGCTTCGTGTGATATCCCCGGTGTCGAAGCTGCCGGTGCGCTCCTTGATCAGGTCGAAGTCGAATCTCCGCGTCCTGTTCATCATCGTGAGGGCGACGCAGACCAACGTGCTCACCGCGTATGCGACCAGCGACCCCGACAACACCGGGTACTGGTGCAGGAAGCCGATCGCGAACGGCGCCGACACCAGCGTGGCCAGCGTCCCGACCACAAGCGCCACCCGCAGACCGAAGAAGCCGAACGACATCAGGGCCAGGACCACCCCGATCCCGACGACGGAGAGGACGTCACTCGCGAGACCCCAGCCCCCCGACAGGGAGATCCACTCGAAACGCACGGGCAGGAACGCGGCGAGCGCGGCGATCACGGCGATGCTGAACGCGGAGTTCGTCACGCGGTCCCAGTAGAAGCTCGCGATGACCGGGAACACGAGCGCTCCCCACAGTGCACCGACGAACACCAGGAGGTCGAGGATGTTGAACTGCATCGATGCGAAGCCGAGTGCCGCTGCGGTTGCGCCGATCATGGTGAGTCTGCCGATGAGCAGCATCGTCTTCGGGTTGGCGTTCTTCTTGCCCGCGATGTTCTGCCCGTAGATGTCAGCCATCATGATCGACGAGAGAGCCGTCATGTCGGCATCCGCGGTCGACGACAACGAGCCGATGATCATGACGAAGAACACGCAGATCAGCAACGGGGGCAGGTATGTCGAGGCCATCTGCGGGATCAGATTGTTGACGTCGCCGTCCATCGGCTGGATCCCTGCGTACAGGGCGAGCACTCCCAGCATGCCGATCCCGATGATCGACGCGCCGTACCCGAATGTCGCGGTGACGAATGTCTTCTTGATGAGGTCCTCTCGCACGGCGAACAGTCGCTGCGCGATGGTCTGGTTGCCGATCGCGTAGGCGAGCACCGCGGCGATGTAGGGAGCGCCCTGGTTGAAGAACGCGTCGGAAGAGAAGAAGTCGCCCTGCTGCGGGGTGAGGTTCGCTGCGCCGGTGACGAACAGCTCGGGGCCGCCCGCGGCGAAGAAGATCACCGGAACGATGATCGCGACGGCGCCCAGCATGGCGATGACCTGCGCGAAGTCGGTGAGCACCGACGCCCTGAAGCCCGACCACAGCGTGTAGGCGAGCACGCCGATCGCGATGGCGACGATGCCCTGTGTGAAGGTGAACGGCGACAGCATCGAGACGAGCGCGCCTCCGGCGATCAGATTCGACGTGAGGCTGATCAGGCTGCCGAGCACATTGGAGCCGGCGAGCATGAGCTGGCTCGAACGTCCGTGGCGGGCGAACATGACCTCGGCGATGGTGTGCGCGTGGGGTGCGACCGTGCGGATGCGGCGCCCGAACGGATAGATGAGGAGGATCATCAGTGCACCCCAGAGGCCGTAGTGAATGGGGCCGGAGATGCCGTAGGTGTATCCGGATGTCGCGGAGGCGTACATCGAGGATGCCCAGATCCAGGTAGCGGTCATCGAGGCGGCGGAGATGCCGAACCCGATCTTGCCGCCACCGGTCATGTATCCGTCGGCGTTCTCCTTTCTGCGGGAGATGCGGATGGACATGTAGAGGCTGCCGCCGAAGAACAGCAGCATGAGCAGGATCACGACCGGTCCTGACAGTGTGTGGAAGTCTTCCACCGGGTACTCGCTTTCTCGTCTTGGTGCGGCGATGCCGCCTGTCGATGGAGAAGGAGTCCCGCTAAGTGGGGGAGTAGTGCGTCGTCTGGTGTTGAGGGTTCTGCGGGGAGTGGAGAAGGGTCGGCATGGCGAGAACGAACCTGGACCACTGAGGCGCATCACAGCACACAGACGAGTAGCCCGGGGTGCGGCTCCTTTCGAGGACGTCCGTTTCCGGGCGCACCGAACAGCGGTGCATCCTCGAACGGGATTCGGTGATCGCGTGGTCGCCGGTCGGCGTCTGACGCGTGAGATCGCGGCGAAGCCACGACCATCGCTCAGGGGGGGGTGAGAGCGTCTCTCGACCATAGCAAGTTCCCAGGAACGCCGCCGGGGGAGCGGGCAGGGGACGAAAAAGCCCCCGGGAGAACCGGGGGCGATGTGGTGGGCGATACCGGACTCGAACCGATGACCTCTTCCGTGTGAAGGAAGCGCGCTACCAACTGCGCCAATCGCCCATACCCGTGGGGTACGTCAACCGATACTACCGGACGCTCGGAGGCCTCGCGGACCACTCGGCGAGACACGCGCGAGATTCGCTGCCGGTTTGGCGGAGTGCGGATCTTCGGCTAATGTTTCATGAGTGCCCGGGACAACCGGGAACGAAATGCGGATGTAGCGCAGTTGGTAGCGCACAACCTTGCCAAGGTTGGGGTCGCGAGTTCGAGTCTCGTCATCCGCTCGAGTGCAGTAGGTCTTCTTCGGAAGGTCTGCCGCACGTGGGGTCAATCCACACGGTGGCGTGGCCGAGCGGCTAGGCACCGGCCTGCAAAGCCGTTTACACGGGTTCGAATCCCGTCGCCACCTCACGGAAAACTGAAAAGCCCCAACGGGCGCGATTGGCGCAGCGGTAGCGCGCTTCCCTGACACGGAAGAGGTCACTGGTTCGATCCCAGTATCGCGCACACTGAAACCCCCGGATCTCCGGGGGTTTTTTCGTGTCTCGAGAGTCTCTCGTACTCCGAGGATGTCGCGCCCATCGGTTTCCGAAGCAGGCCGTTCCTCGTCGGGGGAGTGCCGCCCGCCGCTGCGGGCGTGCCCGGATGGGCCCGGGCACGCCCGCAGCCGATCACGCCAGAAGCGTGTCGCCGATGAATCCGTCTTCCGCGCATCCGGGCGGGATCGCGAACACGGCTGAGCCGATCGGGACCGTCCACTCGTTGAGCAGGTCGAGCTCGTCGAGTCTGCGCTGCATCGGGATGAACTGCCGCGCGATGTCGGCCTGGAAGGAGACGAAGATCAGCCCCGACTCGGAGACCTCGGCGCCGATCGGACGCTCGTCGTAGTTGTACGCGCGCCGGAAGATGCGCTCCTCCCCGTCGCCGCGCGCCCGCCGGATATGTGCGAACTGCGGGATCACGGGGAACCCTATCGACGTCTTCGCCTCGAAGTCGGGTTCGTCGAACTCGTCCGTCCCAGTCAACGGCGCCCCGTTGGCGAGTGTTCGCCCCACAGAGGCATCGCGGCCGCCGCGGTCCAGGCGGTCCCACTTGTCGAGGTCCATGCGGATGCGACGGATCACCATCCCGGTACCGCCTGTCAGCCAGCCGTCCGCATTCCATACGACCTCGTCGAAGTCCGAGGTGCCCGGTTCGGGGTTGGTCGTGCCGTCCACCTGTCCGAAGAGGTTGCGCATCGTGGTCCCGGGGCGTTCCGTGCCGTACGCGCGCCGGAACCCCTGCTGCGTCCATCGGATGCTCGCGAAGCCGCGGGCGTCCTTCAGGAGCATCCGTGTCGCGTGGGCAACCGTCAACGGATCGTCCCCGGCGATCTGCAACAGCAGGTCTCCATCCGAGAATTCAGGTCGCAGTTGATCCACCCCGAAAGCCGGGAGCGGTGCGAGCCACGCAGGGCCGGAGCCCGCGGCGCGCGCGACGAGACCGGGTCCGAAGCCGAAGGTGATCGTGAGCCGCGCCGGCGAGAGCGCGAGCTCCGGCTCGGAATCGGCGAGGGCGGGGAGCCCCTGCGTCAGACGAGCCGCGTCGTCCGTCAGGATCCGCATCAGGCGAGTGAGCCCGTCGCGGTCCACATCCTCGCGGAGATCGAGCCCGAGGAAGACACCGTGGGCTTGCGCCGCGGTGTCGACACCGGCTTGGTGGGTGCCGAAGAACGGAACGGTCTGCTCGCCGTTCATCGGCGTGGAGACCGGCTTCGCACCGTTCTCCTGACTGTTCAGGGCGAGATCCACTCCGACAGCCGCGACCGCGCCGACGCCGGCGACGGCTCCCCCGAGGAGGAACTGTCGCCGGGTCGACCCGGCGCGGCGGGAGCGGGCGCCCTCGGCGGGCGCCGACATCACTGCCCCGAGCCGTCTTGCTCTTCGCCGCCCTCGTAGTTCTCGTTCGCGCCGGAGTAGTCCTTGACGGGAGCGGTGAACTCATACGTGGAGTCGTCGGAGAACGTGAGGGTGAAGGTCACGTCGCTGCCTGCCGTGAGAGGACCGGTCAGGTCCATCATCATGATGTGGTTGCCTCCCGGCTCCAGGGCGAGCTTCCCGCCGGCGGGAATGACGAACCCGCCGTCCTTCTCGCGCATCACCATCTCACCGGCCTCGTTCTCGACCGTCTCGTGCAGCTCGAGCATCTTCGACGCCTCGGATGTGACGGAGACGACGGTCACGTCGTCGTCACCGCTGTTGACGAGGGTGCCGAAACCGGCGGACATGCCCTCTTCCGCCGACTTCACCCACGCATCCTCGATCGTGACGGCGTCACCCGCGGGGCGGGATGCGGATTCGGTCGGGGAGCTCTCCGGGGTGCACCCGGTGAGCGCGAGGAGGGAGACCGCGATCACGGCCGCGAGGCGGGGAAGATTCTTGCTGGTGTTCACAGTGGTGCCTTTCACAGGTCATCTGCCGCGGAGCCGCCGTCTTCCGGCGGAGCGGCTGCCGTCCGAGGACGGCGGAGGAATCGGATGAGGACGAGGACGAAGACGGCTGCTGCCGCCCCGCCTGCGCCGATGAGCAGCACCCTGACGATGCCGCTGGAATCTGCTGCGTTCTGATCCGGCTGTTCTGCGGATGCCGCCGGGGTCTCCGCCGCGCCGCCGGATGCGGGGGCTGCCATCGGCTCGGCATCGCCCACGGTGAACGGGACGACGCCGGCGATCGGATGGCCGTCTTCCGACACGACCTGCCACCGCACCTGGTAGCCGGCGGTCGGCATGCCCGGCTCGAGCGGGGCTGTCACCGTGCGGCCGGCGACCGTGACGTCACCGGAGACCCAGTCCTTCCCCGAGGCGTCGACGACCAGGACGACAGCCCCGGTCAGTGACTCGTCGAGCACCAGGAGCTCACCGGAGAAGGTCATCGTGATGCTCTCCGGCGCGACCGCCAACTGCTCGTCGGCGGCCGGGGAGCTGGAGATCAATTGGTCGTGGGCAGACGCGGGCGTGGCGATCGCGAGGGTCGCGACCGTCGCCAACGCCAGCCCGGCCGCAATCCTGCGGACAGGGGACATGGGAATGGCCTCTCATCAGACGTCGCGTGAGCGACGTGCATGCATGCGTTCAGAACCCGTGCGCGACGAAAGGCGCACGGAGGTGACGCACCACAGGACCGGCGAAAGCCCAGGGCGCGGATCAGATCGCTGCGGAGAGGGGAGGAGCGCGGCCTCTGAGGGTCGCGAGGAGAACGAGATCGCCCGTGCGTGCGACGTCGAAGATGCCGCGGAGAGCGCGCGGGAGGCGGAGAGCCGGGAGGACCAGCACGTGATCGACCCGGCGGCGCAGCCATCGCCCCAGCTGCACGGCGAGGTTGCGTGCGGCGGTGATCAACCGCTCGCCTCGATACAGCGCGGACACTGTCAGCAGCGCCGCGAGCGCGTGGCCCAGCCACATCGATGCGTCGGCGGTGACAGCCTCAGGGAGGCCGGGCGTCGCGGGGATCACGAGAGGCGCACCGTGCACGTGCGGGACGGAGACACCGGAGGGCGTGACGGTTCCGAGCACGAAGAGGGTGTGGAACAGGAACTGGCTCACCGCGACCGAGAACGTCAAGCGGATGGGCGACAGTGAGCGGCCGGCGAGCAGCACGCAGATCATGAAGGAGAACACCCACGGCACCACGATGCCGAGCGCACCGGGCATCTGTCCGCCACCCGACACGTGCCCTGCGAGTGCGACGAAGATCGCCAGCGACGAGGCAGCGAAGCCGCGGATGACGGCTGGCTTCCTGGACTCGGTCACGGCTCCAGTCTGGCATGGACGGCGCGCGCGTCCTTCTCCGACCATCAGGTGACGGGCCCTCCGGTCACTCGCGGCGAGAGCGTGGGGTGCGCTTGACGACGTCGTACGCGGCGAGTGCCGCCTTGCGTGTGTCACCCAGGTCGACGATCGGCTCGGCGGGGGCGTCTGCGGCCCAGCGCGAGATGTAGAGGTTCTGTGGGTCGAACTTCTTTGCCTGGAGTTCGGGGTTGAACACACGGAAGTACGGAGCGGCGTCGGCGCCGGATCCGGCGACCCACTGCCAATTGAAGGGATTGCTGGCTTCATCGGCGTCGACGAGCGTGTCCCAGAACCACTCTTCACCCCGGCGCCAGTCGATGAGCAGGTTCTTCACGAGGAAGGAAGCCACGACCATCCGCACCCGGTTGTGCATGTAGCCGGTGTGCCAGAGCTCTCGCATGCCGGCGTCGACCAGAGGCACGCCGGTCTCACCGTGCTGCCAGGCATCGAGGTGGGTGGGGTCCAGCGGCGGCCAGGGGAAGGCGTCGAACTCCGGTCGAAGGTTCTCGCTCGCGAGGTCGGGGGAGTGGTACAACGTGTGCCAGGCGAACTCGCGCCAGCCCAGTTCGGAGAGGAAACCTCCCGCACCGTCGACACCCACTGCCTCGTGCCAGACCGTGAACGGGCTGATCTCGCCCCAGCGGAGGTGCGGTGACAACCGCGACGTGGCACCGGAAGCGGGTTCATCGCGTGCGCGGTCGTAGTGCCCCAGGTCTTCGTCGAGAAAATGGCGTAGACGCCGTCGCGCGGCGGGTTCACCGGGCTCCCAGGTCTCGCGCAGGCCGTCGGCCCAGTCGGGGGCGGTGGGCAGCAGGCTCCAGTCCTCGAGGGCCTCGGTTGCCGGAGTGCGTTGCGAGCCCTCGACCGTTCGCGGCTCCGGGAGCGGAGCGCGGGGCGCGGGGAGCGCGAGGCACGCCCGCCAGAAGGGAGTGAAGACGGAGTAGTGCGTGCCGCTGCCCGTCGTGACCGTCCACGGCTCATGCAGCAGAGAGCCGGCGAAGGAGGTGACCTCGAGTCCCTCGGCCCGGAGGGAGGCCTTCAGCGCGGAGTCGATCGCGCGCTCGGCACCTCCGTAACGGCGATTCCAGTAGACGGCACCCGCTCCGACCTCCGCAACAGTGTCACGCACGATGCGCTCGGCCGGGCCGCGACGGAGCACGAGTGCGCCACCGCGCTCGCGGAGCCGCTCGTCCAGCGACGCCAGAGAGTGGTGCAGCCACCAGCGCGCAGCGCCACCGAGCGCACGGATGCCCGGTGACTCCTCGTCGAGCACATACAGCGCGATGACCGCTTCGCCTCGTTCGATCGCGGCCCGCAGCGCAAGGTTGTCGGCGAGTCGGAGATCGTCGCGGAACCACACGATGGAGGGGGACGTCATGGGGACAATTCTCCTGGATGTCGGGCTCGGTCGTTCAACGACGACGGCGGTCGCGGCGGCGCGGGTTCTCGTCTCCGGTCGCCCACAGCGCCCACAGAACGAGAAGCGGCTGCAGGAAGAGCCTGCCGAATCGGCGAGCATCCGTGTCGAGTCCCGGGGTCGAGCGCTTCGTGCGCCACTGGTGGATGTTCCCCGGCAGCACGGCGACGAAGAACGCGGCGGTCGCCCAGCCGATGCGGCGCCGCTCTTTCGGCAGCGTGAGCAGGCCGGTGGCGAGAGCGACCTCCGTGGCACCGGAGGCGATCACGATCGTGTCCTTGTCCAGCTTGGTCAGGCGGGTCGCCCAGTCCGGCACCACCACCCGGAATCCGCGGGTGCTGAGGAAGTGGCCGACCCCGATCGCGCCGAGCGCGATCGCGAGGATCCATCGTGCGACTGCTCTGTCCATCCGTTCACGTTACGTGATGCTCGCGAGGCGGCGCGGACGTCGTGCGGCGCGGACGAGGACGGTCAGGAGGACCGGGTCATGCGAGTAACCTGGGTATCGACCCAGATGGAGAGTTTCTGTGCCTGAAAACGCCCGGCCGAATGACGGCTTCGCCCTGTTCACTGACCGAAACGTCGTCGCGATGCGCGTCAACGGCGACCTCAAGGATCTCGCCACGACCGTGACCGACACCGATGTGGTCGAAGCGGTCACGATCGACAGTGCGGACGGGCTGAACATCCTCCGTCACTCGGCAGCCCATGTGCTGGCGCAGGCGGTGCAGCGCATCAACCCGCAGGCGAACCTCGGCATCGGCCCGCCCGTCACCGACGGCTTCTACTACGACTTCGGGGTCGAGACCCCGTTCACGCCGGAGGACATCAAGGCGATCTCCAAGGAGATGCAGCGCATCGTCCGCGAGGGACAGCGCTTCGTCCGCCGTGTCGTGACCGACGACGAGGCCAGGGCCGAGCTCGCGGACGAGCCGTTCAAGCTCGAGCTCATCGGTCTCAAGGGCGGGAAGGAAGCCGCAGAGGGCGCCTCCGTCGAGGTCGGCGAAGGCGAGCTGACGATCTACGACAACACCACCCGTGATGGCGAGGTCGTCTGGAAGGACCTCTGCCGCGGCCCGCACCTGCCCAACACGCGCATGATCGGCAACGGTTGGGACCTCACGCGCATCGCAGCCGCGTATTGGCGCGGCAGCGAGAAGAACCCGCAGCTGCAGCGCATCTACGGCACGGCATGGCCGACCAAGGACGAGCTGCGTGCCTATCAGGAGCGCATCGCCGAGGCGGAGCGCCGCGACCACCGCAAGCTCGGTGCGGAGATGGACCTGTTCTCCTTCCCCGACGAGATCGGCTCGGGACTCGCGGTGTTCCATCCCAAGGGCGGCATCATCCGCTACGAGATCGAGGAGAATCTGCGCAAGCACCTGCTGCGCAACGGGTACGACCTCGTGAACAGCCCGCACATCACGAAGAAGGATCTCTTCATGACGTCGGGTCACCTGCAGACCTATGCCGACGGCATGTTCCCGCCGATGCACCTCGACGAGATCGTCGACGAGGAGGGGAACATCACCCGCCAGGGTCAGGACTACTACCTGAAGCCGATGAACTGCCCGTTCCACAACCTCGTCTTCCGTTCGCGCGGGCGCTCCTACCGCGAGCTGCCGCTGCGTCTGGCCGAGTTCGGGACGGTCTACCGCTACGAGAAGAGCGGCACGCTGTCGGGACTGACCCGAGTGCGCGGTCTGACGCAGGACGACGCCCACATCTACGTCGCGCAGGACCAGGTCAAGGAAGAACTCACCACCAACCTGAACCTCGTCCTCGACCTGCTCCGCGACTACGGCCTCAATGACTTCTACCTCGAGCTGTCGACGAACGAGGAGGGGAACCCGAAGTTCCTCGGCGAGCCGGAGCAGTGGTCGACGGCGATCGACACGCTGCGTGAGGTCGCGATCGAGTCCGGCCTCGAATTGGTCGCCGACCCCGGCGGCGCGGCCTTCTACGGGCCGAAGATCTCCGTCCAGGCGCGTGACGCGATCGGCCGCACCTGGCAGATGTCGACCATCCAGCTCGACTTCAACCAGCCGGAGCGCTTCGAACTGGAGTACACCGGACCCGACGGGCAGAAGCACCGGCCGGTGATGATCCATCGCGCACTCCTCGGCTCCGTCGAGCGCTTCTTCGCGATCCTCCTCGAGCACTATGCCGGCGACTTCCCGCTCTGGCTCGCACCCAGCCAGGTGGTCGGCGTCCCGGTCGCCGAGCAGTACGGCGACTACCTGGACGACGTCATCGGGCAGTTGCGCGCTGCGGGCGTCCGGGCAGACGTCGACCACTCGGATGACCGTATGCAGAAGAAGATCCGCACCCACACGACGGCGAAGGTGCCCGTCATCCTCATCGTCGGCGAACAGGATCGTGCCGCGGGGACGGTGTCGTTCCGCTTCCGCGACGGCACGCAGGAGAACGGCGTCCCGGTCGCGGACGCGGTGCGCCGGATCAACGCCGCCATCGCTTCGCACGCGCTCGTGCTGAAGGCAGGGGACCTGGCGTGACCGAAGGGGAGCAGCCGCTGGAGGACGCCGGACGTCTCGCCGGCGTACCGGACGAGTTCCAGCGGCTGTGGACCCCGCACCGGATGGCGTACATCCAGGCGGGGCCGGAGCCTCTGCGCGAGGAGTGCCCGTTCTGCGAGGCCCCGAAGTTCCCGGATGCCGAGCGGTTGGTCGTCGCCCGGGGCGAGACGGCCTACGTGCTGCTGAACCTCTTCCCCTACAACTCGGGACATCTCCTGGTCTGCCCCTACCGCCACATCGGCACCTACGACCAGGCGACGCCGGAAGAGGTCGCCGAGATCGGAGCGCTGACGCAGACGGCCATGCGGGTTCTCCGTGAGGTGTCCCGATGCGACGGCTTCAACCTGGGCATGAACCAGGGCGCGGTCGCCGGCGCCGGCGTCGACGCCCACCTGCACCAGCATGTGGTGCCGCGTTGGACGTCGGACGCGAACTTCTTCCCGATCATCGCGAAGACCAAGGCGCTTCCCCAGCTCCTCGGAGAGGTGCGCGAGGCTGTGGCAGCGGCCTGGCCGGAATCCGACCACTGAGGCCGACGGCTTCGTCCCTCACCGCCCACCCGTCCGGCGGGCATCCGTCGAGCGGGGGAGCGGCGAGAGCGAGTACGGGCCTCAGCGCACCTGGCGGGCGGTGAACTGCATCTGCGGGTTCGCGTAGAACTCCTGTGCCTCGACGAGCTGCAGCTCGCGCTCACCGGATTCGAGCGTGGCCTTGAGCAGGTCGTACACGCTCGATGCCGTGCGCTCGAGCGCGATCCTCGCGCTGCCCGTCTCGACGTAGTGGGCGGTGAACAGTGCCGCGGTCACATCTCCTGAGCCGTTCGCCTTCATCGGGAGGTGCGGGGTCTGCACGAGCCAGGCGCCCTCCCCGTCGGCGGCGAGCATCTCAATCGTGCCCTCTTCGCGGTCGGGGCGCTCGACACTCGTCACGAGCACGGTGCGCGGACCCATCGCGTGCGCGAGATCGACCGAGGCGAGCGTGGACTCGAGCGTGTCGGGCTCGGTGTCGGTGAGGAAGCCGAGCTCGAACTGGTTCGGCGTGATGATGTCGGCGACCGGAACGACGCGCTCGCGCAGCAGCACCGGGATGGCCGGCGCCACGAAGCAACCCGACTTCGCGTTGCCCATGACCGGGTCGCAGGCGTACACGGCGTTCGGGTTCGCGGACTTGACGCGCGCGACGGCGTCGATGATCACGTCGCCGATGCCCTCTCCGCCCTGGTAGCCGCTGAGGACGGCGTCGATCTGGCCGAAGACGCCGCGTTCCTCGATGCCCGTGATGACCTCGCGCACATCGTCGGGAGCGATCATCGGTCCGCGCCAGGCGCCGTAGCCGGTGTGATTCGAGAAGTTCACGGTGTAGACCGGGAGAACTTCGACGCCGATGCGCTGCAGAGGGAACACGGCGGCGGAGTTCCCCACGTGTCCGAAGGCCACGGCTGACTGGATGGAGAGGATCTTCATTCTCCGACTCTTTCGTTCAGGGCGGGCCGGTGCCCGCGACGGATGGTCATCGCCCGGCGGCGACGAGGTCTGCGACCAGTGATTCGGCCTCGTCGTCCGAGAGGTCGTGCACCGTCAGGCGCAGGTGATGCGACGGCCCGGCCTTCTCATCGAGCGCGAAGTCGTCTCCGGTGCGGGCGAGCCAACCGCGGCGCATGAGCCGGTCGGCGACGGTTCGCGCGGGCTGGCGGAACTCGATCCACAGGCTCATGCCGTCGGACACCGTCGCATCGACGCCGCTCTCACGCAGTCGCGCGGCGAACGCCGCGTTGCGCTGGGCGTAGTGCGCGGCGGCGGCGGCGACCTCGGCCATCACCGCATCGTCGGTCAACTGTGTGAGGGCGAGTCGCTGAAGGAGATGGCTCACCCAGGTGGTGCCGGGGCTCAGCCGCATCGCGAGGCGTTCCGCGGTCTCCAGATCGGTGGCGGCGATGGCCAGGCACATGTCCGGTCCCAGGAACTTCGACACCGAGCGCACGAGGGCGAAACGGCGGTGGTCGGGGCCGATGAGGGACTCGTAGGGTCGCTGCGACAGCATCGAGAAATGGTCGTCTTCGATGATCAGCACGTACGGGTGGTCGGCGAGCACGGCACGAAGGTCGGCGGCACGCGACGCGGTGAGGCTCGCGCCGGTCGGATTCTGAGCGCGCGGGGTGCAGATGATGGCGCGGACACCGGCCTCCAGCGCGGAACGCAGGCCGTCGACCGTCATCCCCTCGGCATCGACAGGCACGGGGACGGCCCGGTATCCGCCCAGGCGCACGGTGTGGATGCTCGCCAGGAAGCACGGGTCTTCCAGAGCCACCGCGTCGTCACGCATGAGCGCCTGGGCGAGCAGCCTCTCGACGGCGTCGACGGCGCCGCTGGTCACGGTGATGCGGAAGTCGACGTCGTCGAGGTCGGTCGAGATCCAGTGCCGGGACCACTCTTCGAGACCGCGGTCGATCACGGGCTCGCCGTAGAGGACGGAACGGGACGCGATGGTCATGAGCGCCGGCGCCGGGTCGGGGATGAGGCGCGGATCGGGGTTCCCCGTGCCGATGTCGCGGAGCACGGTATCGGGGCATAGCCCTCCTGAGCCACGGCCTCGATCCCGGCGACGACGGTTCCGGCGCGCCCACGGGAGATCACGAGGCCCGCCTGCGCGAGCTGTCGATAGGCGGCGACGGCAGTATTCCGATTGACGCCCAGGGTCGCAGCCAGCTCCCGCACCGGGGGGAGCACCGCGCCGGCCTGGAGGATTCCGCGGTCGCGCAGGGAACGCACGCTGTCGGCGATGTCCGATGCGGTGGTGCCTGTGATCTGGTCGCTCATGGTCCTCCTCAGCGATTCTAGGTCGAATCGGACAGTGCTATGTTTGATCTAGATCAAAACCGACTTCGGTGCATCCGACAGGAGTTCCCCATGGCAGAGCAGACAACCACCGGATCCGCGCGCGTCAAGCGCGGCCTCGCCGAGATGCTCAAGGGCGGCGTCATCATGGACGTCGTCACGGCAGAGCAGGCGAAGATCGCCGAAGACGCCGGCGCGGTCGCCGTGATGGCGCTCGAGCGCGTCCCGGCCGACATCCGCGCGCAGGGTGGGGTCTCCCGCATGAGCGACCCCGACATGATCGACAGCATCATCGATGCCGTCTCCATCCCCGTGATGGCGAAGGCGCGCATCGGTCACTTCGTCGAGGCGCAGGTGCTGCAGGAGCTCGGTGTCGACTACATCGACGAGTCCGAGGTGCTCTCGCCGGCCGACTACGTGAACCACATCGACAAGTACGGCTTCACGGTTCCGTTCGTGTGCGGAGCGACCAACCTCGGCGAGGCATTGCGTCGCATCAACGAGGGGGCGGCGATGATCCGCTCCAAGGGCGAGGCCGGCACCGGCGACGTCTCCGAGGCGATGAAGCACATCCGCAAGATCCGCGGCGAGATCGCCGCGCTCACGGCGCTGCCCAAGGACGAGCTCTTCGTCGCCGCGAAGGAGCTGCAGGCGCCGTACGAGCTCGTGGCGGAGATCGCCGAGACGGGCAAGCTCCCCGTCGTGCTGTTCGTCGCCGGCGGGGTCGCGACCCCGGCGGATGCCGCGATGATGATGCAGCTCGGTGCCGACGGCGTGTTCGTCGGATCGGGCATCTTCAAGTCGGGCAACCCGGCTGAGCGCGCGAAGGCGATCGTCAAGGCGACGACCTTCTTCGACGACGCCAAGGTCATCGCCGAGGTCTCGCGCGGACTGGGCGAGGCCATGGTCGGCATCAACGTCAGCGATCTCCCGGCCCCGCACCGCCTCGCCGAGCGTGGCTGGTAAGACCCGCGTCGGCGTCCTCGCGCTGCAGGGCGACGTGCGAGAGCACGCCGCCCTGCTCGCGCAGTTGGGTGCCGATGCGGTCCTGGTCCGTCGACCCGACGAGCTCTCCTCCGTCGATGGACTCGTGATCCCGGGCGGCGAGTCGAGCGTGATCGACAAGCTCTCCCGCATCTTCGGCATGCAGCAGCCGATCCGTGACGCGATCGCGGCGGGGATGCCGGTGTTGGGAACATGCGCGGGACTGATCATGCTCGCCGATGACGTCGTCGACGCGATCGACGGCCAGGAGTCATTCGGCGGACTCGACGTCGTCGTGCGCCGGAACGCCTTCGGCCGTCAGGTCGAGTCGTTCGAGGCTGTGCTCGATGTTCCCGCCTTCGAGGGCGAACCCGTTTCCGCGGTATTCATCCGCGGTCCCGTGGTCGAATCGGTCGGCCCGGGTGCAGAGGTGCTGGCTGAGCTGGACGACGGCCGCGTGGTCGCGGTGGAGCAGGGAAATCTGCTCGGGCTGAGCTTCCACCCCGAGATCACGGGGGAGAAGCGCTTTCACCAGCGCTTCCTCGCACGGGTGGAAGCACGTCGAGGAGTGACGGCACCGCCGCAGGTGTGATCAGATCAGTGTGGCGAGCCAGCGCAGAGCCGGATCCGCCTGTGCGCGCTGAAACTCGCGGAGGCCCGGAAGCTGAGGGATCTCGGGCTGCGCCTGCTGATACCAGAGGAACGACGCGAACGCCGAGATGACGGGGAGCAGTGCAGCCTGAGGTGGCGCGCCGTGCTCTTCGAAGATGGCCCAGGCCTCTTCGCAGGACGGCCCCCCGGACGCCTCGACGCTCGGCAGCAGACAGGGGAGATCGATCCACGCGGCACCTCGTCGCGCGTGTGGCCAGTCCAGGAGATGGGCGCGCCCGTCGCTGATCAGGATGTTGTCCGATCGCACGTCGTCGTGCACGATGACGTCGCCGTGCAGCGCGTCCTGGAAGCAGTCCTCCATCGAGAGGAGCGCGCGCACGCGGCTGGACAGGCCGTGGGGGAGAGCCTCCAGGAGCGGTGGATCCGCTGCGATCTCGTGCCATCGTGTGAAACCCGGGATCATGCCGTCCTCCGCGCGGGGCATCGCCGATGGCGCGGGGGTGGTCGACAGGGTGCGGAGGGCCCGTGCCACGGAATGCAGGTCCTTGGTCGTCCAGGGTCGGCCGGGATGGCGTCCGTCGATGGCCTCGATCACGAGCGCGGTACCGACGGCGGCGTCGATGGCGCCACGGAGACGCGGGGCGACAGATGGCGGCAGATGTGCGAGCGTGCGCAACTCCTCGCGAAGGAAGTGCAGAGAGTCCGCGTGCCAGTCTGCGCCGCAGGCCTTGACGAAAGCGTGACCGGCGGTGGTCGTCACGACGCCCGCATAGGACGCGCTGAAGCCGCCATGAGCGGGTTCGTCCCCACGAAGTCGCCACCGATCACACCGACGATCTGCGTGCGCAGCGAAGCGGGGAGGGCACTCCAGGCTGGTCGGAGGCGGTCCGCTCCCGGTTTCATGGTGCCGCCCGCTCCGTGTCGTGATCGTTCTGCCGGTGGGAGAGCAGCCAGCTGTAGAGCTCGGGGTTCGCGTACGTCTCGGTCCAGGAATCGTGACCGACGCCCGCATAGCGCGTGAACCGCACGTCGGCGTCGAGCGATCTGAGCTCCGCCACGATCTGCTCCGTCGCGGAGATCGGCACGACGTCGTCGGCGTCGCCGTGGAACGCCCACGTGGGCAGGGCGCGGATAGGGGCAGCGCTCTGCATCCACAGTCCTCCGCAGATCGGGGCGATCGCCGCGAACCGATCGGGGTAGCGCACGGCGAGGCTCCAGGTCCCGAACCCGCCCATGCTGAGTCCGGTCACGGCTACGCGGGCGGGATCGATGCGGTGCGCCGCGGCGACCTCGTCGAGCAGCACGGACAACGTCGTGAGCTCGGCGACCCACTGACTCGATTCGGGGCACTGCGGTGTGACGAGGATGAAGGGGAACTCGTGGCCGGCATCTGCCAGCCTCGGCGGCCCGTGCACCGCGGCGAGATCGACGTCGGATCCTCGTTCGCCCGCACCGTGCAGGAACAGCACGAGGGGCCAGAGCCTGTCCGGATCCGTTTCGTAGTCGTTCGGCAGATGCACCAGATACCGCAAGGAGTCGGCCGGTGACGGCTCGCCGTCATGCACGTCCGACGAATGGGATGCAGGGGTGATGTGTCGCGATCGGCGCATGCATCCATCCTGCTCCACTTGCGCGGTTCGTTAGACTGGACGACGCGCTGAGTGCGAGCTCACGCGGATACGACGAGCGGAGACTTATGTCCGGGCATTCCAAGTGGGCGACCACGAAGCACAAGAAGGCCATCATCGACTCCAGGCGCGCGAAGTCCTGGGCCAAGCTCATCAAGAACATCGAGGTCGCCGCGAAGCTCGGCGGGCCCGACCTTGCGGGCAACCCGACGCTCTTCGACGCGGTGCAGAAGGCCAAGAAGACCTCCGTCCCCAAGGACAACATCGACCGCGCGGTGAAGCGCGGTGCGGGCATCGGCGGCGAGGCCGTCGAGTACCTCTCGATCATGTATGAAGGCTACGGACCCAATGGTGTCGCTCTCATGATCGAGTGTCTGACCGACAACAAGAACCGCGCGGCCGCAGAGGTGCGCACGGCTCTCAGCCGCAACGGCGGCACGCTGGCGGACCCGGGCAGCGTCGCCTACAACTTCAGCCGCAAGGGCGTCATCGTCGTCGGCTCCGAGGGCACCACCGAGGACGACGTCATGATGGCGGCACTCGAGGCCGGCGCCGAGGAGATCGAGCCGCATGCCGAGGGTTTCGAGGTCATCACCGAAGCCACCGACCTGGTGGCCGTGCGCACCGCGCTCCAGGAGGCGGGTATCGACTACGAATCCGCCGACGTCGAGTTCGTTCCGAACCTCAAGGTCGAGATCGACGCCGACACCGCTCGCAAGATCTTCCGTCTGATCGACGCTCTGGAAGACAGCGAAGACGTGCAGAACGTGTTCACGAACTTCGACCTCACCCCCGAGGTGCAGGCCGAGCTGGAGAACGACGAGGCGTAGGCGCGCCGGACGGTCCATGTCGGTGCCGCGGCCTAGCCTGGGGAAGTGACCTCCTCTCTGCGCGTGCTCGGCATCGACCCCGGGCTCACCCGGTGCGGTGTCGGCGTCGTCGACGTCGACGGCTCGCGTCGAGGAACGCTGGTGCACGTGGGGGTGATCCGCTCGTCCCCGGATGCCGAGCCCGGCGATCGCCTCGCGATCGTCGCCGCCGGGATCCGTGCCGTGATTGCCGAGCATCGCCCGGATGCGGTGGCCGTCGAGCGTGTGTTCGCTCAGCAGAACACGCACTCGGTGATGGGCACGGCGCAGGCCAGCGGCGTCGCGCTGCTGATCGCCTCCGAGTCCGGGCTCCCCGCGGCGACGCACACCCCCAGCGAGGTGAAGGCGGCCGTCACCGGATACGGCGCGGCGGACAAGCGGCAGGTGCAGACGATGATCGCCCGCATCCTGCGGCTGGACGCGCTCCCGCAGCCGGCCGACGCGGCCGACGCCCTGGCGATCGCCCTGTGCCACGCCTGGCGACGCGGAGGCGCTGCATCCCCCGGCCAGGGAGCGCTGACTCCGGCGCAACAGGCCTGGGCCGATGCCGAGAAGCGTGTCGGTCGAACATACCTACGAGCGACGCCGTAGGCTGAGGGGATGATCTCCTCTCTGCACGGTGTCGTCCTGCACGCGACATCCGATCAGGTCGTCATCGACGTGGGCGGAGTCGGATTCGCCGTCGCCGTCCCCACTGATGTGGCGCACACGGCCGTGGTGGGGGAGAAGCTCCTGCTGCACACCAGTCTCATCGTCCGCGAGGACTCGCTGTCGCTGTTCGGCTTCGCCGACCGGGGTGAGCTGGAGATCTTCGGTCTGCTGATCGGTGTGACCGGCGTCGGTCCGAAGTCGGCGCTCGGTGTGCTCTCGCACCTCACGGGTGATCAGATCGCCGAAGCCGTCACGGCCGAAGACGACGCCCCGTTCCGGCGGGTGTCCGGGATCGGTCCCAAGACCGCCAAGCTCATCGTGCTGCAGCTCGCCGGCAAGGTGCAGGCCTTCGCCGCGCCGTCGAGGCCGGCCGCCACGGGAGGCACGGACGTCGTGACGCAGGTGGCCGCAGCGCTCGTCGGCCTCGGCTGGTCGGAGAAGGTGGCCGCGGAAGCCGCAGCCCAGACCGCGGCAGAGGCTACCGAGGCGGAGAGTGCATCGGTCGCCGCGCTGCTCCGACGCACTCTCGCCCTTCTCGGGCCGGCTCAGGGAGGCCAGGCGCGTGTCTGATCCGTTCGACGCCAGTGAGCCGTCCGACGAGACCGAACTCGCGATCGAGGGCGCCCTGCGCCCGACGAGCCTGGGGGAGTTCGTCGGACAGCAGAAGGTCCGCGGTCAGCTGCAGCTGCTCCTGGAAGCGGCCCGCATCCAGAGCCGTCCCGCTGATCACATCCTCCTGGCGGGCCCCCCGGGACTCGGCAAGACGACGCTCGCGATGATCGTGGCGCACGAGAGCGAGCGTCCGCTGCGTCTCTCGAGCGGCCCGGCGATCCAGCATGCCGGTGACCTCGCCGCCCTGCTGTCGAGCCTGGTCCCCGGCGAGGTCCTCTTCATCGATGAGATCCACCGCATGGCGCGCTCCGCAGAAGAGATGCTCTACCTCGCGATGGAGGATTACCGCATCGACATCATGGTGGGAAAGGGCGCGGGGGCCACGAGTATCCCGCTCGAGCTCTCGCCGTTCACCCTGGTCGGCGCGACGACGCGCTCCGGGCTGCTGCCCAACCCGCTCCGCGACCGCTTCGGATTCACCGGGCACCTCGAGTTCTACGAGGAGTCGGAGCTGGAGCAGGTGATCGCCCGGTCGGCTGCGGTCCTCGGTGTGGATCTGCCGACCGACTCGCTCTCCGAGATCGCCCGCCGTTCGCGGGGCACACCACGCATCGCGAACCGCCTGCTCCGCCGCGTGCGCGACTACGCCCTGGTGCACACGGGGGGAGTGGCCACGATCCGTGAGGTGCGCGCGGCTCTGGAGCTGTACGACGTCGACCCGATCGGTCTGGACCGCCTGGACCGCGCGGTCCTGGAAGCGCTCGTCCGGCGGTTCCGTGGCGGCCCGGTCGGGCTCAGCACGCTCGCGGTGGCCGTCGGCGAGGAGGCGGAGACCGTGGAGAGCGTGGTGGAGCCGTATCTCGTGCGGATCGGCTTCCTCGGGCGCACTCCTCGGGGCCGCGTGGCTATGCCCGAGGCGTACTCGCATCTGGGCGTCCCGCATCCGGACGGGATGCTTAAGTTGGATGACCTATAATCACTGAAGACTTCCCGGTTACCTTCGCGCGCCCAAAGGCTGGAGCGTGCACCTGAGAAAGGCGCTTCCCCCATGCCCATGGAATTCCTGCTCTTCGGCCTTCTCGCCGTCCTCCTCGTCTTCATGATCTTCAACACGCGCAAGCGCACGAAGCAGATGAAGGCCGAGCAGGAGGAGAAGGCCACCAAGACCGTTCCGGGCGCCAAGGTGCTCCTTCAGGGAGGCATCTACGGGACGATCGTCTCCTACGACCCCGAGGACCTCGACACGCCGGCACTCGTCGAGATCGCTCCCGGCACCATCATCGACGTCCACAGCCAGGCCATCCTGCGCGTCGTCGAGCCCAAGGACGCCATCGTCGACGCTCCGGCCGATGAGGTCGTCGACCCGTCGGTCGCCGACGAGTCGATCGCTCCGGCCGTCGAGACCCCCGAGGAGACCCGCGCCCGCCTCGAGCGCGACGCCGACGACAAGTAAGCCCGAGGCCGACACGGCCGCTCGGATCTCCGTCCTTCCAGAAAGCTGAACACACGTGGCTTCATCCTCTCCCGTCCGTCACGCCTGGCGGGTCCTTCTCGGCCTGCTCCTCGTGACGGGCGTGCTCTTCGGCATCAATGCGCTGGGCGTCTACGTCTTCAAGGACAGCAACGGGGAGGCTGCGAGCTCGTGGTCGCCTGAGCTCGCCCTCGACCTGCAGGGCGGCACGCAGATCGTTCTGAGCGCGGAGACCGAGGACGGCGCGGCGCCGTCCTCCGAGCAGCTCGACCAGGCGGCGGCGATCATCCGTCAGCGCGTCGACGCTTCCGGTGTCGCCGAGGCGGACATCACCACCGAGGGCGGCCAGAACATCGTCGTCCAGATCCCTGGCGAGGCGGACGCGCAGACCCGGGAGCGGATCCAGTCCAGTGCGCAGCTCGAGTTCCGGCCCGTGCTGTACACGACGGCGGCGACCAACGAGTTCGTCGGCGAGGACGGGAACTCCACGCCGTACCCCAGCCCGGACCCGGGACTCAACTCGACGCCGACGGCTGAGCCGACCGACGCGAGCGACCTCTCCTGGGTGACGGACAAGCTGGCAGCGGAGTTCCAGGCGTACGACTGCGCGAACCCCGACAACGACGCCGCGAAGGCGCCGAAGGACGAGCCGCTCATCGCGTGCTCGGCCGACGGGTCAGCGAAGTACCTCCTCGGACCGGCCGAGCTCGACGGCACTGCGATCACCGATGCCGCAGCCGGCCGCGACCCGAAGTCGGGTGCATGGCTCGTGCAGCTCACGATGAACGCCGATGGTGCCGATGCGTTCGGCAAGGTGAGCACGCGGCTGAACCAGAACCGCATCGACGGTCTCACCCCGCGTGACCAGTTCGCGTTCGTGCTCGACGGCAACGTGATCAGCGCCCCGCGCATGAACGGGCAGATCCTCGACGGGCGCCCCAGCATCTCGGGCAGCTTCACGCAGGAGTCGGCGACCACCCTGGCCGACCAGCTCAAGTTCGGTGCCCTTCCGCTCAGCTTCACGGTCCAGAGCTCGGACACGATCTCGGCGACGCTGGGCACCCAGCAGCTGCAGATCGGTCTGATCGCCGGGCTCATCGGTCTCGCGCTGGTGGCGATCTACTCCCTGATCGTCTATCGAGCGCTCGGGTCGGTGATCATCGCGTCGATCGCAGTGATGGCGATCCTGACCTACATCATCATCTGCATCCTGGCGTGGCGCATCGGCTTCCGGCTCTCGCTCGCGGGAGTCGCCGGTCTGATCGTCTCCATCGGCTTCACGGCCGACTCGTTCATCGTGTACTTCGAGCGAATACGAGACGAGCTCCGTGACGGCAAGTCCATCACCGCCGCGGTGGAGGACGGCTGGGGCCGCGCGAAGCGGACGATCTACATCTCCAAGTCGATCAACATCCTGGCCGCGCTCGTGCTCTACATCCTTGCCGACGCCACGGTGAAGGGATTCGCGTTCACGCTCGGACTCACGACGCTCATCGACGTGTTCATCTTCGTGATCTTCACGCACCCGGTCATGCAGCTGCTCGCTCGCACGCGTTTCTTCGGCGGCGGACACAAGCTCTCCGGTCTCGACCCCGAAGCGCTCGGTGCCGTGTACCGCAGCCGGTCGCAGTACCGCGAGGTCACCACTGCATCCGCAGGTCGGGGTGCGAAGAACGCCCGCTCGCGCGGTGAGGCGGATCGTCGACAGACCATCGCCGAACGTAAACGTGCCGAGGCCCTCGCGGGCGACAAACCCACCAACGCCGGAAGTGAGGGAGACGCCTGATGCCTTCCATGAATGAGTTCGGCAACAACCTCTATTCGGGCAAGACGTCTTTCCCGTTCGTCGGCAAGCGCCGGCTGTGGTTCATCATCGCGATCGCCCTCGTCGTCGGTTCGGCACTCGTACCGCTCATCCGTCCGATCCAGTTCTCGATCGAGTTCACCGGCGGATCGCAGTTCACGGTGCAGGCACCGGACAGCCTCGACCAGGAGACCGCCACCACCGCCGTGCAGTCGGTCGTACCGGGGGCCGCCACCAAGGTCGTCGTCGTCAGCGGCAAGGACGTGCGCGTCCAGACCGACCAGATGAGTGCGGCCGAGACCCAGCAGGTCGGCGAGGCTCTGGCAGAGGCCTATGGTGTGGATCCTTCCGACGTCACGTCGTCGTTCATCGGACCCGCGTGGGGTGAGAACGTCACGAAGCAGTCCCTGTGGGGCCTCGCGATCTTCCTGGCCCTCACGTTCCTGATCCTCGCGATCTACTTCCGCACGTGGAAGATGTCGGCCGCCGCCATCATCGGTCTTCTCGACGTGCTGGTGATCACGGTGGGCGTTTATGCGCTGGCCGGCTTCGAGATCTCGCCCGCGGCGGTGATCGGCTTCCTGACGATCCTGGCGTACTCGCTGTACGACACCACGGTCGTGTTCGACAAGATCCGGGAGAACACCACGGAAGACGGGGAGAAGTCCGCCCGGCTGTTCGGGGAGTCGGTGAACCTCGCGGTGAACCAGACGCTCGTGCGTTCCATCAACACCTCTGTGGTCGCAGCGCTGCCGGTCGGCGCGGTGCTCTTCATCGGCGCCTTCTGGCTCGGTGCGGAGTCGCTCACCGACATCTCGCTGTCGATCTTCGTCGGCATCCTGGTGGCGACCTACTCGACGCTCTTCGTGGCTGCTCCGCTCTACTCGCTGTTCCGCGAGAACGAGCCGCAGCTGAAAGCCCGCGACGCCCGCATCCGCGAGGCTCGCAGCAGGGCGGCCGTCGAGGTCTGATCGGGTTCCTCAGCGGGCCCGGTCCCGCACAGCACGCGTAGGATTGATCGATCAGGAGGTGAGTAGATGGCGGAACCGCAGACGTCATCGCAGGGCTCGAGTCTGCGACGGCTGGTTCCCCGCATCTTCTCCCGCGCGTCGAGGATCAACGATCTCGACAACCTGATCCGCACGGTCCGCGCGAATCACCCGAAGGGTGATTTCTCTGTCATCGAACGGGCCTACGCCGTCGCGAAGGAGAAGCACGAGGGGCAGAAGCGGCAGAGCGGCGAGCCGTACATCACGCATCCGCTCGCCGTCGCGCAGATCCTCGCGGAGCTCGGACTCGGCCCACGGGCGATCGCGGCCGCACTGCTGCACGACACCGTCGAGGACACGGGCTATGCCCTGACGGACCTCACCGCCGAGTTCGGCGACGAGGTGGCGATGCTCGTCGACGGCGTCACCAAGCTCGACAAGGTCAAGTACGGCGAGAGCGCCCAAGCCGAGACCGTGCGCAAGATGATCGTGGCGATGTCGAAGGACATCCGGGTGCTGCTGATCAAGCTCGCCGACCGCCTCCACAACGCGCGGACCTGGGGCTTCGTCCCGCCCGAGAAAGCGGCGAAGAAGGCCAAGGAGACTCTGGAGATCTATGCTCCGCTGGCGAATCGTCTCGGTATCCAGGCGATCAAGTCGGAGCTCGAGGATCTCTCCTTCGCGGTGCTGCATCCCAAGATCTACAACGAGATCCACAGTCTCATCGCGCAGCGCACTCCGCAGCGCGAGAAGTACCTCAACCAGGTCGTCGAGGAGATCGACGAGGATCTGCGCGACCTCCGCATCCGCGGCAAGGTCGTCGGGCGTCCGAAGCAGCTCTACTCGGTGTACCAGAAGATGGTCATCCGCGGGCGTGAGTTCGACGACATCTACGACCTGATCGGCATCCGCGTCCTGGTCGCCTCCGTGCGCGACTGCTACGCGGTGCTGGGCGCCATCCACGCGCGCTGGACCCCGTTGCCCGGCCGCTTCAAGGACTACATCGCGACGCCGAAGTTCAACCTCTACCAGTCGCTGCACACCACCGTCATCGGCCCCGCCGGCCGCACCGTCGAGATCCAGATCCGCACCCACGAGATGCACCAGCAGGCCGAGTACGGTGTGGCGGCGCATTGGATGTACAAGGAGCGGATGAACGGCGGTGGCAAGACCGAGGTCCGTGCCTCCGACACCGACATGGCGTGGCTCGCGCACATCTCCGACTGGCAGGCGGAGACCGCCGATCCGGGCGAGTTCCTCGAATCGCTCCGGTTCGAGATCGGCGCGAAGGAGGTCTACGTCTTCACGCCGAAGGGGCGGGTGATCGGACTCCCCGCCGGCGCCACTCCCGTGGACTTCGCGTATGCCGTGCACACCGAGATCGGGCACCGCACGATGGGCGCGAAGGTCAACGGACGCCTGGTGCCGTTGGAGTCCGAGCTCAAGAGCGGTGACGTCGTCGAGGTCTTCACCTCGAAGAACCCCGATGCCGGTCCCAGCCAGGACTGGCTCGGCTTCGTCGCGAGCACCCGCGCCCGCAACAAGATCCGCGGGTGGTTCACGAAGGAGCGCCGCGAAGAGGCGATCGAGCAGGGCAAGGAGGCCATCGCGCGCGCGATGCGCCGACAGAACCTGCCGTTGCAGCGCCTGATGAGCCATGACTCGTTCACCGAGGTGGCGCGGGGCATGCACTACGAAGACGTCTCGGCGCTCTACGCCGCTGTCGGTGAAGGCCACGTGTCCACGCAGTCGGTGCTGGAGAAGGTCACCGCTCTCGTCGCGGCGAACGATCCGACCACCGGTGCCATCGACCTTCCCGGCAGCGTCCAGACCCGGGAGCCGCGATCCGGTGACTCGGGCGTGCTCGTGCGCGGAGCCAACGACATCCTCGTGAAGCTCGCCAAGTGCTGTACCCCGGTCCCCGGGGACCAGATCGTCGGATTCGTGACCCGCGGCAGTGGTGTCTCCGTGCACAGAGCGGACTGCGTGAACGTGAAGGCCCTCGGTGCGGAGCAGGACCGCTTCGTCGAGGTGTCGTGGGCGCCCACCACCAAGAGCGTGTTCCGGGTGCAGATCCAGGTCGAGGCGCTCGACCGCTCCGGGCTGCTCTCCGACGTCACCCGCGTGCTGAGCGAGCACCACGTCAACATCCTGTCGGCGACGGTCACGACGACCGACGAGCGTCTGGCACTGAGTCGGTTCGTGTTCGAGATGGGCGATGCCGTGCACCTCGACCGTGTGCTCAACGCCGTACGCAGGATCGACGCCGTGTACGACGTCTACCGCGTCACCTCCTCCTGAGGGCGAGTCTCTCGAGCACCGCCGATCCCGCTCTCCTTCCCGGAACGCGGCTCATGCCGCGCAGTACGTCGGCTGCGGCCGCCGGGGCATCGGGGAACACCAGCGCGAGTCGTTCCATCCAGGTCAGCATTCGGGGGTCGCGATGGAGAGCCGTTGCGAGATCGAGCATCGTCCGTTCCGGCCGCGCCACTCGGACTCCGCCGAGCACCTG
This sequence comes from Microbacterium sp. TPU 3598, assembly GCF_002356155.1. Classification (NCBI taxonomy): domain Bacteria; kingdom Bacillati; phylum Actinomycetota; class Actinomycetes; order Micrococcales; family Microbacteriaceae; genus Microbacterium; species Microbacterium sp. TPU 3598. Next base: position 1,792,076 of record NZ_AP017975.1, read on the forward strand.
CACGTCAGACGCCGGGAGCACGGTGTCGTGGAACACGAGGCGTGCGCTGGTGCTCGCGCGGATCCGTCTCTCGACGCAGCGTCGCACATGGTGCACGACGGGCGGGGTGTCACCGGCGCCGTGGATCCAGGCAGCAGTCGGACCCGCGGCTGCGGTTCCCGGTTGCACGAGGGACCCGACTGCACCTGCCCTGACATCCGGTCCTTCGATGAGGTCAGCCGGGACGTAGACCTCGCCGACCTCGACCACATGGCCGTCGATCCGCGCGGCGCTGAGTTCGGACAGGCTCAGCCGATCGCCGGGGACATACAGGAAGACGGGGTGCATCACGTCAGTCTGACGTAGTGCACCCCGTCTCTTCAGCAGTGCTGAGCGACCTGTGGAGAACGGGTCAGCTCCCGAGGGCGCTGAGCCACGCGCGGCGTGCCTCGAGGGCATCCGTTGCCGCCTTGGCCGCCTTCTTGTCGCCCGACTTCTCTGCCGCGGCGACTTCGGCCTCGAGCTTCTCGATGGCCTCGAGCAGCTGCGAGCTCATGTCGTTCGCGCGAGCCTTGGTCTCGGGGTTGTTCTTCTTCCAGTCCACGTCTTCGCGGCCCTTGAGCCCCTGTTCGATGGCGCGGAGCTTGTCGTCGAGCGCACGTTCCTTCTCCCGAGGGAAGATGCGACCGATCTCGTCCCACTGCCGCTGGATGCGGGTGAGGAGAGCGCGGGCACGCTTGATGTTCGACTCGTCGGCCACGGCCTTCGCCTCTTCGAGGAGCGCCTCGCGGGCTTCGATCTTCGGGGCGGAATCCGCTTCCTCTGCGGCGGCCTGCTCGGCGCGGGCGGCGTAGAGCGCGTCGCCGGCAGCCTTGAAGCGCGCCCAGAGAGCGTCGTCGGCCTTGCGGCCGGCGCGGCCCGATGCCTTCCACTCGTCGAGCAGGTTCCGGTACGCGGGAATGCCGTCCGTGCCACGCGGGGCGAGTGCCTCGGCACGCTCGACCAGACGGGTCTTCGCGTCGCGGGCGACCTTGTGCGCGTCGTCGAGCTCGGAGTAGAACGCGCGGCGCTGCTTGTCGACGACGGCGCGAGCGTCGCGGAATCGCTTCCAGAGCTGCTGGGAGATGCCCTTCGACAGGCGCGGCCCGTTCTGCTGCTGCGCCTGCCAGGCATCGAACAGTTCGCCGAGCTCGGCCGTGACCTGCTTCCACTGCACCTTGCTGAGATCGCGGGCGGCGATGGCCTCGGCACGTTCGACGAGGACCGTGCGCTCGGCGATCGCCTTGTCGACGAGCTCCTTGGCGTGCTGTGCCTCCTGCTCGGTCGCCTCGGAGAGGGACGAGGTCAAGGCGTTGAGTCGATCGCGCAGGCCGGCGAGGTCGCCGACGGCCGCGGCATCGGTCGCTTCGTCGATCAGGTGCGAGGCCTGCTTGGCGAGATCGCTCGCCGACGCTCCGCCGGCCTGATGACGCTGTTCGAGAGCGTGCACCTTGAAGGCGATGTCATCGAACTTGCGGACGAAGTAGGCGAGGGCCTCGTCGGGAGTCCCATCGGGGTACTGGCCGACGACGCGCCAGGCCTCGCCCTCCTTGACCTCGACGGTCCCGTCTTCGGATACGCGACCCCATTCCGCTGATGTCGAGGATGCCGCAGGCACCGGGGCGACGGGCGCGACGGCGGCCGGCGTCGGCGCCTTGCGCGGCATCGGTACGGCAGGGGGGCCGGGGACGGGGGGAGTCGGCTTCGTGGGCTCGTTGGCAGACACGTGATTCTCCTTGCGCGGTCGGGCCGCGGGAGGCGGAAAGGACGAGGCTCAGCCTAGTACGCCGGAGCGTCGCGGGTGAGGTCCCAGGACTTCGATGATCGTTACCGTTCTGTGAGGAGAACTTTCGACGCAGGACACATTCTCCGTCATCTCCGGGAAACACGATGCTCCTATCGTCGCGAGCACGACAGTCTTCCGGTCGACAGGAGCAGTATGAAGGACACGACTTCCCCGCCGCACGAGATCCTGGTCGTCGGCGCGGGGATGGCGGCGCACCGTTTCGTGGAGCGCCTGCTTCGCGACCCGGGTGCGGCGGTGCGGGTCACGGTCATCGGCGATGAGGGACATGGCCCGTACGACCGATCCGCTCTCGTGGGTGTCCTCACCGGCCGGGAGGTCGAGGATCTCCAGCTCGACCGAACGGTGTTCCGCGACGACCGTGTGCGGTTGATCCGTGACGACCGCGTGCTCCGCATCGACCGGTCGGCGCGGGTGGTGCGCACACGATCCCGACGCTCCTATTCCTACGACGTGCTCGTGCTGGCCACCGGGTCGTTCGCGGCGCGGGTGGCGGTGTCAGGGGCTCGCCTCCCCGGCTGCTTCGTCCTGCGCACCATCGAGGACGCGGAGTCGGTGCGGGATTTCGTCGATTCGCGATCGCGTGCCCTCGGCCGTCCGCTGCGAGGCGTTGTCATCGGTGGCGGGCAGCACGGAATCGACACCGTTGTAGCACTCGACGACGCCGGCGTCGGCGCGACGATCGTGCAGTACGCGGATCGTCTCCTTCCCTCGCTGCTGGACGAAGCTGCAGCAGACGTCCTGCGCGGCGCCCTCGAAGAACGGGGCATCGCTGTCCGCACTCGGACCAGGACGACGCGGCTCGATCCGGACGACTCGGGAGCCGTCACGGCGCTCGAGTTCCAGGACGGTACCTTCCAACGCGCCGACCTCGTCGTCTTCACCGTCGGCGTGCGACCTCGGGACGAACTCGCGCGCAATGCCGGACTCGACGTGCACCCGCAGGGAGGAGTGATCGTCGACGATCACTGCACGACATCGGATCCGCGCATCCTCGCGATCGGTGAGGCGGCCTGCGTCGACGGACGCTGCGTCGACGCCGCCGCTTCCGCATATGCCATGGCGGAGGTGGCGGCCGCGCGTCTGCTCGGGGGAGGGGAACGCTTCGGCGGGCACCGACGAGACGTGCACCGCACCATCGCGGGCGTCGATCTCGCGTGCTTCGGCGAGCCAGCGACGCGCGACGCCGATCCCGACGCCGTCGAGGTCGTCACGCATCGCTCGCGAGGCACCGGTGTCTACCGAAAGCTCGTGCTCACCGACGATGCGCAGACGCTCCTCGGCGGAATTCTCATGGGCGATACGAGCGGTCTTGGCGTTCTTCGTCGGCTCGTCGGTGGACCGGCGCGTGGCGAGCTCGCTGCCGAACTGCGCCGGGCAGCGCATCCCGACGACTCCCGTGCGGTCTGCGTGCACATCGGCATGTCGTCGCAGGAGCTCCTGGCGGTGCTCCGCGCGGACGAGGTGTTCACGTTCAGCGCGGTCGGAGCCCGCTTCGGGCGGGACCCGGAGTGCGAGCGCTGCACCCTGGCTGTGGTACGCGCGCTCGCGGAACTGGCGACGGAGCGCTCTCCGCTCAGCACGCGCGGCGCACAGGAGGGGCTCGATTCGCACACGGGCCCGGTCCGATCGGAGGGGAGCCGAGTGCGGCTGTCGACGGTGACGGGGACGGAGCTCACGCCGGGGCATCTCGTCGACATCGGGCGTCTTGCGCAGGACCTGGGCCTGACGTTGCGGATCGTCGACTCCCGGATCGAACTGCAGGGCGTCTCCCACGACCAGCAGGCGCGGTTGCGGCATGGCCTCACCGCCGCGGGCCTCGCGTCCTCACCCCCTCTGCCGGCCGGAGCCGACCCGAACTCCGCGTCACCGACGCGGCGCGCACACGGCGCGGTATCGGCGGATCCGAGTTCATCCGAGTCCCCGCATCGCGGTGACGGCACGACGGTCGCGATCGGCTGGAGGGATCGGGGTCGGAGCGCCGATCCGCGGCGGGGCGTCTCCCTTCGCGCCGAGAATCCCGCGTGATGACCGGGCGTTCGGGGGCACGCCCGGTGCTCGCAGGATGCAGGATCATCATCTCGGCCCAGGCGAGGGCGGCAGGAGCATCTGCGGCCGGGAATCGTTCCGCCGGAGCGGATGAACTCGACCGCGCACTCGGAGCAGAGGGCGCGGACGTGATGCGCGTCGTGACATCCCGTCCGGTGACCACCCCGACGGGCGTGCTGCACCGTGCGGTGCATCGCGTGGGGTCCGGGGGCGCCGACGCCGTGATCTTCACCGCGTCGTCCGCGTCATGGATCGACGCGGCGACGAGGAGCGGCGCGCTCGAAGCGCATCGCCGTCGTGCCGAAGCGGGCCGGTTGCTCCTGGTCTCGGATGACGAGCGCGAGGCTCGCCGCCTTCAGGACGCCGGCCTGAACGCACGATACGTCGAGCGGGAGAGACCGACGGGTCTCGTCGGATGCGTCGTCGCACACTACGGAAGCGGTGCAGGATCGGTGCGCACCGATGCCGGAAGCCTCGAGGTGCGCAGCGGGGGCGTCGTGCTGGACGGGCGCTTCCTTCCGCTGTCCCGTGGCGCAGCGGACCTGATCGAGGCCCTGTTCCTCGCCCGCGGACGCGTGCTCTCGCGGAGGGAGCTCGGTCGTGAGCTTCCCGGCGGCGAGCGCAGCGGACGGGCGGTGGAGGTGGCCGTCGCCCGGTTGCGGGAGTCGTTGGGTGGCGTCGACCTGGTCCAGACCGTCGTCAAGCGGGGCTATCGCCTCGCCGTATCGGAGCCGTGAGCCGAGGGCATCGGTGGTAGGGGCGATCAACCGCGTCGGCGGTCACTCCGCCGGTGCGTCCGAGGGGACGGGGGCCGGCGTCTCCGCGGGTGTCTCGGTCGGAGCGGTGGTCGGCTCGACGGAGGGAGTGGGGGTGGGCTCCGGTTCGGGCGCGGTGACCTGGGCGTGCACGACCTGGCTGCCGATCGCTGCGACGACGATGAGGCTGCCGACGACGGCGGCGATCGTGTTGTCACGGACACGGCGGCGGATCTGCCCTTCGTGCCACTGGGTGCGTGCGGTGTGCAGTCGTGCGCGCTCCGCCGATGTGCGCGCCTGTGCGTTCTTGGAACCGCGTGCGGCCATGCCCTGCTCTCCCATCCGAACGCCGCTCCACGACGTCGCCTGAGAGCCTACCCGGATGCGGAGGTTCACCGAAGTGTCGGGGGCCGACGTTAGCCTGGAGGGATGACGTCCCCTGCTGCGCTGCTCTCCGGGCAGACGCCCCTCGCCGTGCGCATGCGTCCGGTGTCCCTCGCGGAGGTCGCGGGCCAGCGTCATCTGCTGCGTGCGGGATCGCCGATCGTCGCACTCGCCGACCCCGAAGCGACAGCCCCCGGGGCCGTGTCGATCATCCTGTGGGGACCGCCGGGAACCGGGAAGACGACTCTCGCTCAGGCCATCGCACGATCGTCCGGTCGGCGATTCGTCGAACTCTCCGCCATCACGGCGGGGGTGAAAGACGTGCGCGAGGTCATGCAGGAAGCCGTCACGCAGCGCGACCTCTACGGGCAGACGACCATCCTCTTCCTCGACGAGATCCACCGCTTCACCAAGGCGCAGCAGGATGCCCTTCTCCCCGGAGTCGAGAACGGCTGGGTGATCCTGATCGCCGCGACGACAGAGAACCCGTCGTTCTCCGTCATCTCACCGCTGCTCTCGCGTTCGCTGCTGTTGACGCTGCAGCCGCTCACCGACGACGACATCGGCCTCCTCGTCGATCGTGCGGTCACCGACCCCCGCGGTCTGAACGCATCCGTCGCTCTCAGCGACGAAGCGAGGTCGGCTCTGGTGCGGCTGGCCTCGGGTGACGCGCGGCGCGCCCTGACCGGGCTGGAGGCCGGCGCCGCGGTCGCACTGTCCCACGCGACGGCCGCGGACGCGGACGACGAGGGGAACGGTGCGTCGGTGCCCGGTGCGTCGGTGCCCGAGGTCTCGGCCGATGACATCTCCCAGGCGGTCGACAAGGCCCTGCTGCGTTACGACCGGCAAGGCGACGAGCACTACGACGTCATCAGCGCCTTCATCAAGTCGATCAGAGGGTCCGACCCCGATGCCGCGTTGCACTACCTCGCCCGCATGATCGAGGCAGGGGAGGACCCGCGCTTCATCGCCCGGCGCCTGGTGATCTCGGCGTCGGAAGACGTCGGTCTCGCCGACCCGCAGGCCCTGGCCATCGCCGTGGCGGCAGCAGATGCCGTGGCGTTCATCGGCATGCCGGAAGGTCGCATCCCCCTCGCGGAAGCGACCGTCTACCTGGCGACCACCGCCAAATCGAACGCCGCGTACGTGGGGATCGACGCGGCGATCGCCGACATCCGCGCCGGCGGTTTTGGCCGGGTTCCGCTGCATCTCCGCGATGCGCACTACCCGGGCGCCAAACGTCTGGGCCACGGCCGCGGCTACGTCTATTCGCACGACAGCGAGTTCGGCGTCGTGCCCCAGCAGTATCTGCCGGACGAACTCGACGGTCGGCACTACTACGAGCCGAAGAACCTCGGTGCGGAGCGCGACATCGGTGCGCGCCTCGAGCGGATCCGCCGCATCCTCGGGGACCGCTGACCCTGCCGATCCGGTGGGGAAAAGCGATCTGTTAGACTTGAGCGGCTCGAAACCGAGTTTTCGGGCATCTCCTCGTTCACACCACACCTTGCTGGCGCCCCGGCGTGCGCTCCAAGGCAGAACGCGGACGATACGTCCGTGAGTCGTGAAAGACGCGACCACGTCATCGGAAGGAAAACTTCGTGACCACGAAGTCCCAGGACCGCCGCAAGGTGCGTCTCAGCCGCGCCCTCGGCGTCGCTCTCACCCCGAAGGCCGCCCGCTACCTCGAGAAGCGTCCGTACGCTCCGGGTGAGCACGGCCGCACCAAGCGCAAGGCAGACAGCGACTACGCCGTCCGTCTGCGTGAGAAGCAGCGTCTTCGCGAGCAGTACGGCATCCGCGAGAAGCAGATGCGCAACACCTTCAACGAGGCTCGTCGTCAGGACGGCCTGACCGGTGAGAACCTGGTCGAGCTCCTCGAGATGCGTCTCGACGCTCTCGTCGTGCGTTCGGGCTTCGCCCGCACCACCGCACAGGCTCGCCAGCTCGTCGTGCACCGCCACATCCTGGTCGACGGCCAGCTCGTCGACCGCCCGTCGTTCCGCGTGAAGCCGGGTCAGCTCATCCACGTCAAGGCCAAGAGCGAGGGCACCGAGCCCTTCCAAGTGGCGGCAGCCGGCGGTCACGCCGAGGTCCTGCCCCCCGTTCCGGGCTACCTCGAGGTCGAGCTCGACAAGCTCCAGTCGCGTCTGGTTCGTCGTCCGAAGCGCGCCGAGGTCCCCGTGACCTGTGAAGTGCAGCTCGTCGTCGAGTACTACGCGGCTCGCTGATCCAGCGATCGAGCAATCAGGCAGGAGGCGTCGGGATTCCCGACGCCTCCTGTCGTTTCCGCATACGATGGTGACACCGCGCCTTCGCGGGTCAAGGGCAAGGATGACGACATGAAGAACGTGCTGTGGTTCCTGATCGGTGTGATCGGCGGCTTCGTCGCGGCTCACTTCATGAACAAGGACCCGCGCGGTCATGACATCCTCGCCGAGGTCGACGCCCGGATCAACGGGTTCACCGCGATCCTCAGCGACGCCTACCGCGAGCAGGAGGCACGGCTCACGGAGCCGGGCGACAACTGAACCACCGCAGCGGCGCCTCGGCGCGGCATCTTCACGCAAGGACACCCGGAACCTTATGAAAACTGCGGAAATCGCGCAGCGCTATCTCGACTTCTTCGAGAAGAACGACCACCTCATCGTCCCCTCGGCCTCCCTGGTCAGTGACGACCCGTCCCTGCTGTTCACGGTCGCCGGAATGGTGCCGATGATCCCGTACCTCACAGGTGTCGTCCCTGCTCCGCACTCGCGTATCGCCGACGTGCAGAAGTGCATCCGCACGAACGACATCGAAGAGGTCGGCCGCACTGCCCGTCATGGCACGTTCTTCCAGATGCTCGGCAACTGGTCGTTCGGCGACTACTTCAAGGAAGGCGCGATCCGCTATGCCTGGGAGCTGTTGACGAGCTCCGAGTCCGACGGCGGTCTCGGCTTCGACGAGAAGGACCTGTGGGTCACCGTCTACGAGACCGACGACGAGGCCGAGGCGATCTGGCGCGACATCATCGGGCTCAAGCCGGAGCGCATCCAGCGCCTGGGCCGGGCGGACAACTACTGGAACACCGGCCAGCCCGGACCGGGTGGTCCCGACTCGGAGATCTTCTTCGATCGCGGTCCCGCCTACGGCAAGGACGGCGGCCCGGCTGTCGACGACTCGCGGTTCCTGGAGATCTGGAACCTCGTGTTCATGCAGGACTTCATCGAGAACATCCGCAGCAAGACGGAGTTCGACATCGTCGGCGAGCTGCCGATGAAGAACATCGACACCGGCATGGGCCTCGAACGCGTCGCCTTCCTCAAGCAGGGTGTCGACAACATGTACGAGTCCGATCAGGTGCGGCCGGTGCTGGACCGTGCGGTCGAGCTCTCCGGACGGCCCTACGGCGCGCAGCACGAGGACGACGTGCGGTTCCGTGTCGTCGCGGACCACGTGCGCTCCTCGCTCATGCTCCTCTCCGACGGCGTGCGTCCGTCCAACGAGGGACGCGGGTACATCCTGCGCCGTCTGATGCGTCGCACGGTCCGCTCGATGCGCCTGCTCGGTGTCGACGAGCCGGTGTTCCCCGAGCTGTTCGCCGCATCCCGCGATGTGATGAAGACCACCTATCCGGAACTCGAGAGGGACTGGTCTGTGCTCTCGGCATCGGCGTTCGCCGAGGAGGAGACCTTCCGTCGCACCCTCGTCGCCGGGTCGACGATCCTCGACCTGGCTCTGGACGAGACCAGGAAGGGCGGCGGGAAGACCCTGAGCGGTCCCGAGGCCTTCCTGCTGCACGACACCTACGGCTTCCCGATCGACCTCACGCTCGAGGTCGCCGAGGAAGCAGGACTCGACGTCGATCGTGCCGCTTTCGACAACCTCATGCAGGAACAGCGCCAGCGCGCGAAGGACGACGCCCGCAATCGCAAGCGTCAGCTCGCCGACGTGTCCGTCTATCGCGAACTGCGCGCGCTGGGAGAGACCGGATTCGACGGCTACACCGCGCTCGAGGTCGAATCCCGTGTGCTCGGTCTCCTCGTCGACGGTGTCCCCGTGCGCAGCGCCGCCGAGGGCCAGATCGCCGAGGTCGTGCTCGCCGAGACGACGCTCTACGCGGAGTCAGGTGGGCAGGTGGCCGACAAGGGCACGATCGTGGGCCCGGGATACACGCTCGAGGTGCTCGATGTGCAGAAGCCGGTTCCCGGTCTGATCAGTCACACCGTCGAGGTCACGCGCGGCAGCGTCGCCGTCGACGACATCGCGACCACGGTGGTGGACGCGGCGAACCGTCGTGCCGCCCGCCAGGCGCACTCGGCCACCCACCTCGTGCATGCTGCTCTGCGCGACACGCTCGGTCCGACCGCGACGCAGGCGGGCTCGTTGAACCGTGCCGGCTACATGCGCTTCGACTTCGCCTGGTCGCAGGCGCTCTCGACGGATACGCGGAGCGAGATCGAGGAGATCACGAACCGTGCAGTGCAGGACGCCCTGGAGGTGACCACGCGCATCGTCTCCCTCGATGAGGCGAAGGAAGCCGGAGCCATGGCGCTGTTCGGCGAGAAGTACGGCGATGTCGTGCGCATGGTCGACATCGGCGGCCCCTGGTCGCGCGAACTCTGTGCCGGCACGCACGTCAGCACGAGTGCCGAGATCGGTCTGGTGAGCCTGGTCGGAGAGTCCTCCGTCGGAGCATCCAATCGTCGCATCGAGGCTCTCGTCGGTGCCGATGCCTTCCGGGAGCTCGCTGCGGAGCGGGCGATCGTCTCGCAGCTGACCAGTTCCCTGAAGACGCCGCGCGAACAGCTTCCGGAGCGGATCGCCGACCTCGCCGCGAGTCTGAAAGCGGCGGAGAAGCGCATCGCGCAGTTCGAGGCGAAGGAGAGGGCCGGTCAGGTTCCCGCCATCGTCGAGGCCGCGACCCGCGTTGGAGCGTTCCGCCTGGCTGCCCAGAACCTGGGCGAGGTGGCGTCCGCGGACGATGTGCGCGATCTCGTGAACGGCGTGCGCGATCGGCTCGGTTCCGATGCCGCGGTCGTGGCATTGGGAGCTGTGGTCAACGGCCGTCCGGTCGTGGTCGTCGCCACCAACGATGCCGCTCGGTCTGCGGGAGCGAAGGCCGGCGCGTTGGCGAAGCGCGCTGCCGGTGTGCTCGGCGGCGGCGGTGGCGGTCGTGACGACGTCGCGCAGGGCGGTGGCGCGGATGCCGCGGCGCTTCCCGCGGCGCTCGAGGCCATCTCACAGGAGCTGCACGCCGCGTGAGCGGGTTCCGCCGCGGCGTGCGGCTCGGCATCGACGTCGGCAGGGCGAGGGTCGGTGTCGCGCGCTGCGATCCCGATGGCATGCTCGCCGTCCCGGTCGAGACGGTCCCTCGGGACGACGCATCGATCGACCGCCTCGTGCAGATCGCAGGGGAGTACGACCCGTTGGAGTTCGTGGTCGGCCTCCCTGTGAACATGCAGGGTGCCGACACGCCATCGACCACGGATGCGCGAGAGTTCGCCGCTGCGCTTCAGGTGCGCAGCGGGATCCCCGTGCGCCTCGTGGACGAGCGCCTCAGCACCGTGAGCGCGCACGCCGCTTTGCGCAGTTCCGGGAGATCTCAGAAGAACTCTCGTAGCATTGTGGATCAGGTCGCCGCCGTGGTGCTTCTGCAGCAGGCGATCGACATGGAGAAGAGCACCGGAAACCCGGCCGGCGCCACCATCTCGCCTGACGAGGAGCACGCCTGACGATGTCTGAACGTGACAGCGCCACCCCCCGGCACGATCCTGATTCCCGCCTGGGGGATCTGTTCGAGAATCTGCCGGACCCGACGCAGCAGATCCCGACCGTCGACAACAGTGCTCCGGCGCCCGGTTCGCGCCGCGCCGCCCGAGAGGCAGCCGCCGGAGAGGGAACCGCGACTCCGGTGGGAGGCACGGCCCGCACGCCGGCCGAGCCGTCCCCTGTGCCGGTACGTGGGTCCGCGGACGACGCCGTCACCGCGGATGCGGCGCCGACGCCGACGCCCGTTCGCGCTTCGGCCGACGCCGCAGAGACTCCCACGCGTGCTCTCCCGCAGGCGGTGCCCGCGGCGGGCACCGGTCGCACCTCGGCAGCGGCCGAAACGCCCGAACCGGTGATCGGAGGCGGGCTCGACGATCTGTTCGCCCCGCACGACGACCATGTTCCCGCGGCGCCGAAGAAGAAGCGCCGCAAGGGCTGCCTGATCGCGCTGATCATCGTGCTCGCCGTGCTCGGCGGCATCGCGGCGGGTGGCGCCTGGGCCTGGAACACCTACGGCGACAAGATCAGCGATGCCATGGGCTGGGGCGAGTCGAAGGACTGGGAGCCCGGTCTCGCGAACGGCGAAGCCCTCGTCACGATCAAGCAGGGCGACACCGGGGGGCCGGTGTCGACGGCGCTCTATGAGGCCGGCGTCACGAAGACCGAGGACGTGTTCTACGACTACATCGTCGAAGAGAACCTCGCGGTCACGTTCTATCCGGGCGTCTACCGCCTGCAGAAGAAGATGACGGCAGAGGCCGCCCTCGCCGCGCTCAAGGACGACGCGAACAAGATGGCGAATGCCGTCTCGGTCTCCGAGGGAGGCACGATCGTCTCCTCGTTGCCCGGCATGGCCGAGACTCTCGGGCTTCCGCTCGCCGACTTCGAGGCTGCGGTCCAGGACCCCTCGGCCTACGGCGTGGATGCGCCGAGCCTGGAGGGCTGGCTGTTCCCCGCAGTGTACGAATTCGATCCCGGGGTCACCGCACCTCAGGTGATCCAGCGGATGGTCGACCGCACCAGAGAGTCGCTCGACGCGGCAGGTGTGCCGGCGGCTGATGCCGAACGGATCCTGACGATCGCCTCGATCATCCAGCGCGAGGGCCGTCTCGACGACTTCGCGAAGGTGTCCCGCGTCATTCAGAACCGCCTCGACATCGACATGAAGCTGCAGATGGATTCGACCGCCCAGTACGGCTACGGGTCGCTGCACGAAGGCGTCGTGTCGAGCTCGAAGGAAGCGCTCGAGGACGACAACGAGTGGAACACCTACGTGCGCACCGGCCTGCCGGCGACACCGATCGCCAGCCCGAGCGACGCGGCCATCAAGGCGGCGATGCAGCCTGCTGACGGCCCGTGGCTGTACTTCGTCACGATCAACCTCGCCACGGGGGAGACGCAGTTCTCCGAGACCATGGCGGAGCACGAGCAGGGAATCGAGAAGTGGCGTGAGTGGTGCCGTGCGAACCCCGACGGCGGCTGCTGAGACGGTGACGCGCTCACGGTTGGCGGTCTGGGGCGATCCGATCGCGCACTCCAAGTCCCCGGAGCTGCATGCGGCCGCCTATCGTGTGCTCGGCCTGGACTGGGAGTACGGACGGCGTCGGGTCTCGGCGGAGGGATTCGCCTCGGCGATCGCCGAACTGGACGACACCTGGCGTGGTCTCTCCCTCACGATGCCGTTGAAGGAAGAGGCGTTCCGCGCGGCGGCGACACGGGATCGTCACGCGCAGCTCACGGGCGCCGTCAACACGCTCCTCCTGGGAGACGAGCCGGCCGGGTTCAACACCGATGTCGGAGGGATCGTCGATGCCCTCGCCGAGGCGCACATCGCCGAGGTCGAACGGGTCCGGATACTCGGGGCCGGGGCCACGGCGGCGTCGGCTCTCGTCGCCGCAGCCGAGATCGGGGCCGCGCGCGTCGACGTGCGTGCTCGGCGCGCTGCTGCCGCGGCGGCGCTGGTGGATCTCGGGGAGCGGCTCGGCCTCGTCGTGGAAGTACGCGCGTTCGATGCGCCTGCTCCGGCCGTCGAGCTGACCGTGGCCACGCTGCCCAGCGGCACCGCTCTCCCCGCGGAGATCGCCTCGGTGCTGTCGTCGAGTGGCGGGTCGCTCTTCGACGCCGCCTACGCCCCGTGGCCGTCAGCTCTCGCGATGACCTGGAGCGAGGGTCCGGCCATCTCCGGACTCGGCATGCTGCTGCATCAGGCCGTGCGCCAGATCCGTATCTTCCGGCACGGCGATCCGACGATGGAGCTCCGCGACGAGGCCGCGGTGATCACCGCGATGCGCGCCGCGCTCTGACCGAACCGCTCGCTCGACGAAACGCGGCGCTGCGGGGGTGCGAACCCGTGGGAGACTGGAGCAATGCTCCGCGTGCTCACGGCCGGCGAATCGCACGGCCCAGAACTCATCGCCGTCATGGAGGGTCTTCCCTCCGGCGTCCCTGTGTCCTCCGAGGCCATCCAGGCCGACCTCGCCCGTCGCAAGTTGGGCTATGGCCGCGGCTCGCGGATGAAGTTCGAGCAGGATGAGCTGACGATCTCCGGCGGTGTGCGCCACGGCCGGAGCCTCGGCAGTCCGATCGCGCTGCGCATCGGCAACACCGAATGGCCCAAGTGGATCGAGGTCATGAACCCCGAGCCCGTCGAGCTCACGGACAAGTCTCGCGGACGCAGCGCGCCTCTCACCCGTCCGCGTCCAGGGCACGCCGATCTGGTGGGCATGCAGAAATACGACTTCGACGAGGCGCGTCCGATCCTCGAGCGTGCGAGCGCCCGCGAGACGGCCGCTCGTGTCGCGTTGGGAGCGATCGCCCGCTCCTTCCTCGGTGAGCTCGGGATCCGTCTCGTCAGCCACACGTTGTCGATCGGCCCGGTGCGCGTACCCGAGGGTTCTGCGCTGCCCACGCCGGATGACGTCGAGGCGCTGGACGCCGATCCGCTCCGGTGCTTCGACGCGGCGACCTCCGCGCTGATGGTGGCCGAGGTCGACGACGCCAAGAAGGACGGCGACACGCTCGGCGGGATCGTCGAGGTCCTCGCGTACGGGCTGCCTCCGGGACTCGGCTCCCACGTGCACTGGGACCGGCGCCTCGACGCGCGTCTGGCCCAGGCCCTGATGAGCATCCAGGCGATCAAGGGTGTCGAGGTCGGCGACGGCTTCGAGACCACCCGTCGTCGCGGCTCGGCCGCGCACGACGAGCTCTTCGCGACCGCCGACGGCATCACGCGCGGATCCGACCGTGCCGGCGGCACCGAGGGCGGCATGTCGACGGGCACCGTCCTGCGCGTGCGTGCCGGCATGAAGCCGATCGCGACGGTGCCGCACGCGCTGCGGACGATCGACATCGCGACAGGAGACGACGCCACCGCCCACCACCAGCGCTCCGACGTGTGCGCGGTACCAGCCGCCGGTGTGGTTGCCGAGGCGATGGTCGCGGTCGAGCTCGCGAACGCCGTGCTGGAGAAGTTCGGCGGCGACAGCATCCGGGAGACGCGACGGAACCTCGACGGGTACCTGGCGGGCATCCCTGCCGAGCTGCGCACGACCCCCGCGTCCGAGGCGGCGCTCATCGCGCATGACGAGCGCGGCTGATCCGCTGACGCTGGTGCTGGTCGGCCCGATGGCCGCCGGCAAGACCAGCGTCGGCAGACGCGTCGCTCGTCGGCTCGGCGTCGCGTTCATCGACACCGACAAGCGCATCGTGGCCGCCCACGGACCCATCGCCGGCATCTTCGAGGCCCACGGCGAGGCGCACTTCCGTGCCCTCGAGCGGGCCGCGGTGGCAGAGGCCCTCGCCGAGGGCGGGGTGATCTCCCTCGGTGGCGGGGCGGTGACGGAAGCGGCGACCCGGGAGCTGCTGGCAGAGTACCCGGTCGTGTTCCTGACCGTGAGCCCCGACGCGGTGGCCGATCGGCTCCGTGGGAGCAATCGTCCGCTGCTGGCGGGGGAGGACCCCCTGGAGCGCTGGAAGAAGATCTTCGAGGAACGTCGGGGGTGGTACGCCGAGGTGTCATCGGCGACCTTCGACACCTCACGTCGTCCGATGCAGAAGATCGCGGACGAGATCGTGGCATGGAGGAGAGAGCAGCGATGAGCACGACGACCATCAGCGTCACCGGTAGCGACGCCTACGACATCACGATCGGGCGGGGGATCCTCGAACGGGTCTCGGCTGCGCTGGCTCCGGGGGTGCGCAAGATCCTGGTCGTGCACCCCCGACGCTGGCCGCCCGGGCCGCCGAGCTGCGCGATCGCCTGCTCGCCGACACCTCGGACGGGCCGCGTGAGGTGCTGCTCGCCGAGATCCCGGATGCGGAGCAGGGCAAGCGCATCGAGGTCGCGGCCTTCTGCTGGCAGGTGATGGGGCAGGCCGACTTCACGCGCAGTGACGCCGTCATCGGCTACGGCGGCGGCTCGGTCACCGATCTCGCCGGCTTCGTGGCGGCGACGTGGCTGCGCGGTGTGCAGCTGATCCAGGTGCCGACCACGGTCCTCGGCCTCGTCGACGCGGCGGTCGGCGGCAAGACCGGGGTGAACACCGCGGAGGGCAAGAACCTCGTCGGTGCGTTCTGGGCGCCGCGCGCCGTCGTGGGCGACCTCGACGAGCTCGCGAGCCTCAGCCCGAACGAGGCGACCGCCGGTTTCGCCGAGGTGGTGAAGGCCGGATTCATCTGGGCGCCGGAGATCCTCGACATCGTCGAGGCGGATCCCGCTCGTGCCGTTGACCCCACGACGGACGAGTTCCGGCGTGCCATCGAACTTGCGATCGCGATGAAAGCCGAGGTCGTCTCGGACGACTTCCGGGAGGCGGGCCTGCGGGAGATCCTCAACTACGGCCACACCCTCGGGCACGCCATCGAGCACGCAGAGCGATACCGCTGGCGTCACGGCGCCGCGATCTCGGTCGGCATGCTGTACGCGGCCGAGCTCTCGCGTCTCGCCGGACGCCTCTCCGACGCCGCGGCGGAGCGTCACCGCACCATCCTCGAGTCGCTGGGGCTTCCGACCTCGTACCGCGCAGGAGCATGGCCGCAGCTGCTCGCCACGATGCAGCGCGACAAGAAGAGCCGCGGCGGAATGCTGCGCTTCATCCTTCTCGACGACATCGCGAAGCCGACGGTGCTGCAGGCCCCGGACGAATCGCTGATGTTCGCCGCCTACCAGGAGGTCGGCGCGTGAGCCGACGCATCCTCCTGGTCAACGGACCCAACCTGAACCTGCTCGGTTCGCGCGAACCAGAGGTGTACGGCACGGCCACGCTCGCCGACGTGGAGCGCATCACCATCGCCGCCGCCGCAGAACACGGCTTCGAGGTGCGTGCGGTGCAGAGCAACCACGAGGGGGTGCTGATCGACGCGATCCACGCCGCCCGTGAGGACTGCGCCGCGATCGTGATCAATCCCGGCGGACTCACGCACACGTCGGTGGTGCTGCGCGACGCTCTCACCGGAGTCTCGCTGCCGTTCGCCGAGGTGCACATCTCCGATGTGTACGCCCGGGAGGAATTCCGGCACCACTCCTACCTCGACGACGTCGCGGCCGTGCGCGTCGTCGGACGCGGTGTCGACGGCTACGCGGATGCCGTGCGGCAGCTCGCAGCACTCATCCCTTAGAATCGACTGTCGGTCTCGTCCGACCCCGCAGACTCACGAACGGAACTCGCAGCGCATGGCATCTACCGCAGACATCAAGAACGGCGTCGTCCTCAGCATCGACGGGCAGCTCTGGAGCGTCATCGAGTTCCAGCACGTCAAGCCCGGCAAGGGTGGCGCCTTCGTGCGCACCAAGCTGAAGAACGTCGTCTCGGGCAAGGTCGTCGACCGTACGTACAACGCCGGCGCCAAGATCGAGATCGAGAACGTCGACCGCCGCGACTACACGTACCTGTACACCGACGGCGACGGTTACGTCTTCATGGACCAGACAGACTTCGACCAGATCACGGTCGGCGCCGCGACGGTCGGCGACGCGAAGAACTTCCTGCTCGAGAACCAGGCCGTCACGATCGCCCTGAACAACGGCAACCCGCTCTACATCGACCTCCCGGCGTCCGTGGTCCTCGAGATCACCTACACGGAGCCCGGCCTGCAGGGCGACCGCTCGTCGGCCGGCACCAAGCCCGCCACGCTCGAGACCGGCTATGAGATCCAGGTGCCGCTCTTCGTCGAGGCCGGCACCAAGGTCAAGGTCGACACCCGCACGGGTGACTACCTCGGCCGCGAGAAGTAAGGCGTGAGCGCCCGGACGAAGGCGCGCAAGCGCGCTCTCGACATCCTGTTCTCCGCCGATGTGCGCGGGGACGACCTCGCGGTCACGCTGGCCGCCGAGGCGAAGCGCGCCGCGAGCGAGCCCGCCCGCGAGGCGTCCTGGCTCTACGCCCGCGAGATCGTCGACGGCATCATCGACTCGCGCGATGAGATCGACGAGCAGATCACGACGCACAGCCGCGACTGGAAGCTGGAGCGGATGCCCGCGGTCGACCGCGCGCTGCTCCGGATCGGCGTGTGGGAGATCCTCTACAACGACGACGTTCCGACGGCTGTCGCGATCGATGAGGCCGTGGAACTCGCCAAGGAGTTCTCGACCGATGACTCCGGCGCCTTCGTGCACGGCGTCCTCGCGCGAGTCGCCCGCGCCGCCTGATCCGTCCGACGGGGAGGCACTGTCGGCGGTGTCGGAGAGGATGGGGGCATGCCCCTGCCGAACGACCCGTCCCGTCCCGATGGCGCGTCATCCGCAGACTGGCGTTCGATCCTCGGAGCGCCGCGCGAAGATGCGGTGACGCAGCTCGCGCTCGGGGTCGAGCTCCGCGTGCGCGACGGTCGCGGAGCGAACCCCTGGGCCTCCCGCCCGCAGCGGACCGCTACTGCGCGCGACGTCGCCAAGCGCACGGGGGAGATCCTGCTCGGCATCCGTCCGCTCGAGAAGAGCGCGGCGACCGGTGCCTGGGTGCAGGGTGCGGCAACCTGGGACGCGGTGAGACGTTCCCCGACGCAGTACGGACGCGACCGCTCCCGATGGTTCGCCGATCTGCTCAGCATCGCGCGCGACACGCTGCTGTCCGGCACGGCGGGCGACTGGCTGGTCGCCGATCTGATCGAGTCCGGCCTGCTGTGGGGGCATCTGCGTGCGGCGGCCGACGTCGACGTCCCGCTGATCGCCACGCAGAAGAGCACGACCGTCGTTCTCGCTGATCGCGCCACGATCGGCGCGACGGTCGGCCGTGACGACGCGGGCGGACTCCTCGTGCGCCCTGACATCACGATCGACGGCCGCGATGCAGACCCCGCCGACGTGCAGACGATCGGGCACAGAGGGCTCTACGAGGTCGCTCAACACGGCACGAAGCTGCGCGTGACGCTCGCCGAGGCACCGATCGCCGAGCCGGTGCACGCACTGCTCGCCGCAAGGACGGGCCTCGAGGTGCCCGCGCGTGACGAAGCCGCGTTCTTCCGTGACGCCTACCCGCTGCTTGCCCGGCGGGTCGAGGTGCGTCCGGTCGGTCGCGTCGAGCTGCCGGTGCTGCCCGCACCCCGACCGGTGCTCGAACTGTCGTTCCTGCGCGGCGACACGGTGAAGTACACGTTCGAATGGGACTATCGCGGGTTCGGGCGCGTCCCGTTCGCTCCCGGAGGAGACGCCGTGCGCGACGCGGTCGCGGAGGAGATGCTCCGACACGCGCTCCAGGCCGTCTGGATGGAGCAGCTGGGCGAAGAACTCACTTCGGCGGGTTCCTTCCACGACGTCGCCGCCGCCGAGTTCGTCACTCGCATGGTGCCGGCGCTCGAGGCAGAGGGCGTCATGGTCTCCGTATCCGGTCGTCGCAAGAGCTATCACGAGCTCACGGGCGAGCCGCAGATCACCGTATCCACCGTCGAGAGCAGCGACCCCGACTGGTTCGACCTGGGAGTCCTGGTAAAGATCGACGGGCGCACCATCCCGTTCGAACCGCTGTTCACGGCGCTCAGCAAGGGCCGCAAGAAGCTCCTCCTCGTGGATGGCAGCTACTTCTCCCTGAACCATCGAGCGCTCGATCGTCTCCGGGAGCTGATCGACGAGTCCGGCGAGCTCGAAGAATGGGAGACCGGCCCGCGGATCAGCCGCTATCAGACCGATCTCTGGGAGGAGTTCGAGGATCTCGCTGATGAGGCGGTTCCCGCGGTCACGTGGCGCGCGACCGCCGACGGCCTGCGCACAGCCACCTCCGTGCCTGCGGTGTCGATGCCGTCGGGCATCACCGCCACGCTCCGGCCGTACCAGAAGGAGGGCCTGGACTGGCTCGCCTTCCTGTGGAGTCATCGTCTGGGCGGTATCCTCGCCGACGACATGGGGCTCGGAAAGACGCTCCAGCTCCTGGCTCTCATCGCGCATGCCCGAGAGACGGGGGAGCAGCGGCCGTTCCTCGTGGTCGTCCCGACGTCGGTGCTCGCCACCTGGCGGAGCGAGGCCGAGCGCTTCGCGCCTGCGCTCCGGGTGCTGCTCCGGGGGAGCACACAGGGTCGCTCGCTCGATGACAGCATCGGTGACGCCGATCTCGTCATCACGACCTACGCGGTCGCCCGTCTCGACGAGGCCGAGTACGCCCGTGTCGAGTGGGCGGGACTCATCCTCGACGAGGCGCAGTTCGTGAAGAACCCGGCGACCAAGCTGCATCGTGCTGTGGCCTCGTTCCGTGCGGACGTGACGTTCGCGGTCACCGGCACCCCGATGGAGAACAGCCTCAGCGAGCTGTGGGCGCTGCTGAAGCTCACCGCTCCCGGCCTGTTCGCCTCTGCGCGGAAGTTCCGCGAACACTACATCCAGCCGATCGAGCAGGGAAAGGTCCCGGAGAACGAGGAGGGCGGCGCCTATCGGCAGCGACGCCTCGAGCAGCTGCGGCGGCGCATCCGGCCCCTGCTGCTGCGACGGACGAAGGAGCTCGTGGCCCCCGACCTCCCGGAGAAGCAGGAGCAGATCCTCGAGGTCGAGCTCAGCTCGTCTCATCGCGCGCTCTACGACGTGGTCCTGCAGCGCGAACGGCAGAAGGTTCTCGGACTGCTGGAAGACCTCGATCGCAACCGCTTCATCGTCTTCCGCTCGCTCACACTGATGCGCATGCTCAGCCTGGCCCCCGGGCTCATCGACCCCGAAGATGCGAAGATCGGTTCGCGCAAGCTCGACGTGCTGATCGAGCGGGTGATCGAGCTCCAGGCGGAGGGCCATCGGGCGCTCGTGTTCAGCCAGTTCACCTCGTTCCTCGACCTGGCTGCGGCGCGCCTCGATGCCGCCGGCATTCCTTATGCGCATCTCGACGGGTCGACACGTCACCGGCAGAAGGTCGTCGAGAGCTTCACCTCGGGGGAGCAGCCGGTGTTCCTCATCAGCCTGAAGGCCGGCGGCTTCGGCCTCACGTTGACCGAGGCCGATTACGTCTTCCTGCTCGATCCGTGGTGGAACCCCGCAGCCGAGGCGCAGGCCGTCGATCGCACACACCGCATCGGTCAGGACAGCCAGGTGTTCGTGTACCGCATGATCTCCACCGGCACGATCGAGGAGAAGGTGCTCGACCTGCAACGCCGCAAGGCCCGGTTGTTCACCGCCGTGCTCGACGACGAGGCGCTGTTCGCGCAATCGCTCTCCGCCGACGACATCCGCGGGCTGTTCGAGGGCTGAGCGGAATACTCACGGCCGGGTCGACCGGGCGTTCAGGGAGCCGTCGGTAGAATCGTACGGTTCACTTTCGGGAGGAATGCAATGCGGATCACGGGACTCGGCCACGCCGGGATGTTCATCGAGACGGTCGGCGGGAACATCATCTGCGACCCGGTCCTCGGACCGTCGTTCTACGGATCCTGGTTCCCGTTCCCCGACAACCGAGGCCTGGACTGGGAGCGTTTCGGGCGTGAAGCAGATTTCCTCTGGATCTCGCACCGGCACCGTGACCACTTCGACCCGCGGCTCCTCGAACGCTACATCCGCAAGGACATCGAGGTGCTGCTCCCGGAGTACCCGACCGATGACCTCGAGAAGGACATCCGGGCACTCGGCTACACGAACATCACGTACGTCCCGGCCGGGCAGGTGATCCAGCGCGGCGAGCTCAAGATGATGATCACGCCGCTGCGAGCCCCCAGCGACGGTCCGATCGGCGACTCCTCGCTGAGCGTCGACGACGGCACCGGCTCGATGCTGAACCAGAACGACTCCCACCCGCTCGATCTCGAGAAGCTGCTCGATTTCGGCAAGCCCGACGCCTACTTCACCCAGGTGTCCGGCGCGATCTGGTGGCCCATGGTCTACGACCTGCCTCTCGATGCCAAGCAGAACTTCGCCCGTCTCAAGCGCGAAGCGCAGAACAAGCGCGCCATGTACTACATCGAGAAGGTCGACGCTCCGCACGTCTTCCCGATGGCGGGCCCGCCCATGTTCCTGCGTGACGACCTGTTCGACTTCAACGGCCTCGGTAAGAACGGCGAGTCGATCTTCACCGACCAGAAGCAGTTCCTCGCGCACATGAAGGAGCTGGCGCCGCAGTACGACGGGCAGCTCTTCATCCCCGGCACGGTCGTCACGGTCGAGGACGGATCCGTCACGAGCGAGCAGACGCTCTACACCGAGGCCGAGATCTCCCACATCTTCGACGAGAAGTGGGACTACCTCGAGGAGCAGCGGGCGAGTCGACAGCAGGAGATCCGCGACGAGGAGGCTTCTCGTGCCGCGATCATCCCGCCCGCCGAGATGCTCGAGGCGATCAAGAACTGGTGGGAGCCGCTGCTGAAGAAGTCCCGCACGATCCGACTCGGCGTCGGCGGGTGCGTGCGCTTCCGCATCGGCGAGCTCGACATGGTGGTCGATTTCCCCCGCGCGAAGGTCCGGGAGTACGCCGGGGAGGAGTGCATCTACTGGTACACCATCCCCGCAGACCTGGTCTCGACGAACATCGTCGATCACGAGATCGACTGGTCGAACTCGATCTTCCTCTCGATGCAGTTCTCCGTGGGGCGCAGCGGCAAGTTCAACGAGTTCCTCACCACGTTCCTCAAGTGCCTCTCCGTGGATCGGATCGAGTACGTCGAGAACTGGTACCAGGAGCAGACCGACCAGACCGAGGATGCCGAGATCGGCGACTGGGTCGTGCAGCGCCGGTGCCCGCACCTGCGTGCCGACCTCACCCGCACGGGCACGGTCGACGAGGACGGCATCCTCACGTGCAGCATGCACGACTGGAAGTGGGACCTGAAGACGGGGCGCTGTCTGTCGACCGCCGGTCACCCGATCCGTTCCTCCAAGATCGATGAGGTCACCGACCCCGTGCTGCAGGAGGCCAGCTGATCCGCCGGAGTCCCCGCGCTCCGATAGACTGACATCACAAGCAACCTTTAACACCGTCCTGTGAGGCGGAGAAGGGAGCGGCCGATGAGCATGCGCACCGTGCTGCACGAAGCCGACATCTCACGAGCGCTGACCCGTATCGCGCACGAGATCCTCGAGTCCAATCGAGGAGCCGAGAATCTGGTCCTGCTGGGCATCCCGACCCGCGGTGTCACCCTCGCCCATCGCCTCGGGCTGCTGATCAGCGAGATCGCGCAGCAGTCCGTCCCGGTCGGCGCTCTCGACGTCACGCTCTTCCGCGACGACCTCGCCCAGCACCCGACACGCTCCCCGCAACCCACCGAGATCCCGGTCGGCGGCATCGACGGCAAGACCGTCGTGCTCATCGACGATGTGCTCTTCTCCGGTCGCAGCATCCGGGCAGCGTTGGACGCGATCCAGTCGATCGGGCGCCCCTCGGTCGTGCGCCTCGCGATCCTCGTCGACCGCGGGCACCGTGACCTCCCGATCCGTCCCGATTTCGTCGGCAAGAACATCCCCTCCGCCCGCACCGAGCGGGTCAACGTGCGCCTCTTCGAGAACGACGGCGCGGAGGAGGTGACGATCGGCGAATGAGACACCTCCTCGACACCCGCACCCTCGACAGGGCCACCGCCCTGCGCATCCTCGACGTCGCCGAAGACATGTCCGACACGCAGTCGCGTGAGGTCAAGAAGCTTCCGACGCTGCGTGGCAAGACCGTCGTGAACCTCTTCTTCGAGGATTCGACGCGCACGCGCATCTCGTTCGAGGCGGCCGCCAAACGCCTCTCCGCCGATGTGATCAACTTCGCGGCGAAGGGATCCAGCGTCTCCAAGGGCGAGAGCCTGAAGGACACGGCGCAGACCCTGGAGGCGATCGGTGCTGACGCGGTCGTGGTCCGGCACCCGGGTTCCGGCGCGCCGCAGACGCTCGCCACCAGCGGTTGGATCTCGGCCGGTGTCGTGAACGCCGGCGACGGCACCCACGAGCACCCGACGCAGGCGCTGCTCGACGCCTTCACGATCCGCAAGCGCCGGTTCGGCGCCGACAGTCGCGGTCGTGACCTGAGCGGTCTGCGCGTGGTGATCGTCGGTGACGTGCTGCACTCTCGGGTCGCGCGCTCCAACGTCTGGCTGCTCACCACGCTCGGCGCCGATGTCACGCTCGTCTCGCCGCCCACGCTGGTTCCGCAGAACGTGTCGCTCTGGCCGGTGCGGGTCGTCTACGACCTCGATGAGGCGTTGGCGGAAGAGCCGGACGCGGTGATGATGCTGCGCATCCAGCTGGAACGGATGAATGCCGCGTATTTCCCGACTGAGCGGGAGTATTCCCGACGCTGGGGCCTGGACGCACGGCGTGTGGCCGGTCTTCCGGCAGGTAGCATTGTCATGCACCCCGGACCCATGAACCGGGGACTGGAGATCTCCTCGGAAGCTGCCGATTCCCCCCGCTCGACGGTGCTGGAACAGGTCACGAACGGGGTATCCGTCCGCATGGCGGTGCTGTACCTGCTGCTGGCAGGAGAACGAGACGACGAACGAGGGGGAGACCTGTGAGCGAGACCCTCGTCATCACCGGTGCACGACTGCTCGGTGCCGAGAGCGCCGACATCATCATCGAGGACGGCCGGATCGCCGAGATCGGGAGCGGACTGCAGCGCTCGGGTGCTCGGGTCATCGACGCAGCGGGTCTCGTCGCCCTGCCCGGACTGGTCGACCTGCACACGCATCTGCGCGAGCCCGGCTACGAAGCGTCCGAGACGATCCTCACCGGAACGCGCGCCGCCGCGGCCGGCGGTTTCACCGCTGTCTTCGCGATGCCCAACACCTCGCCGGTCGCCGACACCGCTGGTGTCGTGGAGCAGGAGCTCGCGCTCGGTGAAGCGGCGGGCTACGCCACGGTGCAGCCCATCGGCGCTGTCACCGTCGGGCAGAAGGGCGAGCGGCTCGCCGAGCTGGGCGCGATGGCCACCTCCCGCGCGCAGGTCCGTGTCTTCAGCGACGACGGCTTCTGCGTGTTCGACCCGCTCATCATGCGTCGCGCGCTGGAATACGTGAAGTCGTTCGGCGGCGTGATCGCCCAGCATGCGCAGGACCCTCGCCTCACGGAGGGCGCGCAGATGAACGAGGGCACGGTGTCGGCCGAGCTGGGTCTCGCCGGCTGGCCCGCGGTCGCCGAGGAGTCGATCATCGCCCGCGACGTGCTGCTGGCCGAGCACGTCGGCTCGCGACTGCACGTGTGCCATCTCTCGACCGCGGGCTCGGTGGACATCATCCGCTGGGCCAAGAAGCGCGGCATCGACGTCACGGCCGAGGTCACCCCTCACCACCTCCTGCTGACCGACGAACTCGTGCGCGGGTACGATGCGCGCTACAAGGTCAATCCTCCGCTGCGTCGCGAGGAGGATGTGCTCGCGGTGCGCGAGGGTCTCGCCGACGGAACCATCGACATCGTCGCGACCGATCATGCCCCGCATCCCAGCGAGCACAAGGCCTGCGAGTGGCAGGCAGCGGCGAACGGCATGGTGGGTCTCGAGAGCGCGCTGCGCGTCGTGCACCAGTCGATGGTGCAGACCGGCCTGCTCGACTGGGCCGACATCGCGCGTGTGATGAGCGCGGCGCCCGCTCGCATCGGACGTCTCTCCGGACACGGCACGCCGCTCGAAGTCGGACAGCCGGCACAGCTCACGCTGTACGACGCCGCGGTCGACGGTGTCTTCACGGAGGCCGACCTCCACGGCCGGAGCGTGAACTCGCCGTACCTCGGCCGCGCGCTTCCCGGACGAGTGGAGTACACGATCCACGGCGGCGTGCTCACGGTCGACGGCGGCAGCGTCGTCGAGGAGCTCCGCGCATGAGCGCTCGGGACCTCGCCGTCGCGATCACGATCGCCGTCGCGCTCCTGGTGCTGCTGGTGATGCTTCTCGCCTGGCGACGACGAGTCCGCCGCGATTCCGTGTTCACGGCCCCGCTGGGTGTGCCTGAGCACGCGGAGGTCGCCCGCCGCGACGAGGTGCTGTACGTGTCGACGACACGGCACGAGCAGCCGCTCGAGCGTCTCGCGGTGTCACCTCTCGCGTACCGGGCCCGCGGCGAGCTCGCACTCACGGATCGCGGCATCGCCCTCTGCCTCGACGGTACCCCGACGGTCTTCCTCGCGAACGACCGGCTCGTCGCCGTCGACCGCGCTACGGTCACCATCGACCGCGTCGTGGAGCCCGGCGGCCTCGTGCGCATCGCCTGGAACATCGACGACGACACCATCGTCGACAGCTACCTGCGCCTCGCCACCGGCGATCCCCAGAACCTCATCTCCGACCTGCAGCGGCTCGTCCCCGCCGCCCCCGACACAGGAGCACAGTCATGACACTCTCGACAACCTCCGGGCAGGCCCCCGCGGCCTCGCTTCCCGATCCCGCCGTCCTCGTCCTGGAAGACGGCACACGTCACATCGGACGCGCCTACGGCGCCCGCGGCCGCACCCTCGGCGAGGTCGTCTTCGCGACCGGCATGTCCGGATACCAGGAGACGATCACCGATCCGTCCTACGCGGGCCAGATCGTCCTGCAGACGGCGCCGCACATCGGCAACACGGGCATGAATGACGAAGACGCCGAATCACGTCGCATCTGGGTCGCCGGCTACATCGTGCGTGACCCCTCCCGCGTCGTGTCGAACTGGCGCGCGAACGCCTCGCTCGACGACGTGCTCGTCGAAGACGGCGTCGTGGGGATCAGCGGTATCGACACCCGATCGATCACCCGCCACATCCGGTCGGCCGGCTCCATGCGCGGCGGGATCTTCTCCGGTGCCGATGCGGCGCTCGATGCCGAGGAGCAGGTGCGCATCGTCCGCGAAGCACCGGAGATGGCCGGGCGCAACCTGTCCGCCGAGGTCTCGGTCGACGTGGCCACCGTGACGACGGCGATGGGGGAGCGGATCGGAAACCTCGCCGTGCTCGACCTCGGTGTGAAGCAGGCGACGATCGACAACCTCGCCGCCCGCGGTTTCGAGGTGCACGTCCTTCCGCAGAACGTGACGATCGACGAGATCCGTGCGGTCGACCCGGTCGCCGTCTTCTACTCGAACGGCCCCGGAGACCCCGCGGCCTCCGGCGACCATGTCGAGCTGCTGCGTGCGGTGCTCGATGACGGGCTGCCGTTCTTCGGGATCTGCTTCGGCAACCAGCTCCTCGGTCGTGCGCTGGGCCTCGGCACCTACAAGCTGCCGTTCGGTCACCGCGGCATCAACCAGCCGGTGCTGGACAAGCAGACCGGCAAGGTCGAGATCACCGCGCACAACCACGGTTTCGCGGTCGAGGCTCCGATCGAGGGCACCTTCGACAGCCCGAACGGCTACGGCAAGGTCGAGGTCAGCCACGTCGGCCTCAACGACAACGTCGTCGAGGGGCTTCGCGCCCTCGACATCCCGGCATTCTCGGTGCAGTACCACCCCGAGGCGGCGGCCGGCCCCCACGACGCCAACTACCTCTTCGACAGGTTCCGCGACCTGGTCATCGCAAGCCAGAAGGACTCCAAGTAATGCCCAAGCGCGACGACATCAACTCCGTCCTCGTCATCGGCTCCGGCCCGATCGTCATCGGTCAGGCCTGCGAGTTCGACTATTCCGGCACCCAGGCGTGCCGTGTGCTGCGCGAGGAGGGCGTCCGGGTCATCCTGGTCAACTCCAACCCGGCGACCATCATGACCGATCCCGACTTCGCCGACGCGACGTACATCGAGCCGATCACCTGGCAGGTCATCGAGACGATCATCGCGAAGGAGCGTCCTGACGCGATCCTGCCCACACTGGGTGGTCAGACCGCGCTGAACGCGGCGATCGAGCTGCACAACCACGGCATCCTCGAGAAGTACGACGTCGAGCTGATCGGCGCCAACTTCGAGGCGATCAACAAGGGCGAGGACCGCCAGATCTTCAAGCAGCTGGTGCTCGACGCCGGTGCCGACGTGGCGGACTCCCGCATCGCGCACACCATGGACGAAGTGCTGGCGGCTGCCGACGAGCTGGGCTACCCGATGGTGGTCCGCCCGAGCTTCACGATGGGGGGCCTGGGGTCGGGCTTCGCCTACGACGAGGAAGACCTGCGCCGCATCGCCGGCGCCGGTCTGCGAGACTCGCCGACCACCGAGGTGCTCCTGGAGGAGTCCATCCTCGGCTGGAAGGAGTACGAGCTCGAGCTCATGCGCGACACGGCCGACAACACGGTCGTCGTCTGCTCCATCGAGAACGTCGACCCGGTCGGCGTGCACACGGGCGACTCGATCACGGTCGCCCCGGCGCTCACCCTCACCGACCGCGAGTACCAGAAGATGCGTGACATCGGGATCGACATCATCCGCGCCGTCGGCGTCGACACCGGAGGCTGCAACATCCAGTTCGCGGTCGACCCGACGAACGGCCGCATCATCGTGATCGAGATGAACCCGCGCGTCTCGCGGTCCAGCGCCCTCGCCTCGAAGGCCACCGGATTCCCGATCGCGAAGCTCGCGGCCAAGCTCGCGCTCGGCTACCGCCTCGACGAGATCCCGAACGACATCACGGGCGTGACGCCGGCGAGCTTCGAGCCCACGCTCGACTATGTGGTCGTCAAGGTGCCGCGGTTCGCATTCGAGAAGTTCCCCGCCGCCGACGCGACGCTGACCACGACCATGAAGTCGGTAGGCGAGGCCATGGCCATCGGCCGCAACTACGCGACCGCGCTGCAGAAGGCGCTCCGCTCGCTCGAGAAGCGCGGATCGAGCTTCCACTGGGGCGTGGAGGACCGCTCCGTCGAGGAGCTGCTCGAGATCTCGAAGATCCCCACCGACGGTCGGATCGTCACCCTGCAGCAGGCGCTGCGCAAGGGCGCGACCGTGGAGCAGGCCTTCGATGCGACGGCGATCGACCCGTGGTTCCTCGACCAGATCGTGCTGATCAACGAGGTCGCCGAGGTCGTGCACCAGGCATCCGAACTGGATGCGGCGACGCTCCGCTACGCCAAGGAACACGGCTTCTCCGACGCGCAGCTCGCCGAGCTCCGCGGAACCTCTGAGGCCGAGGTCCGCGGCGTGCGCCACGGTCTCGGCATCCGCCCGGTGTACAAGACGGTCGACACGTGCGCCGGTGAGTTCCCCGCTCTCACGCCGTACCACTACTCGAGCTACGACTTCGAGACCGAGGTCGAGCCGTCCGAACGCACCAAGGTCGTCATCATCGGATCGGGCCCGAACCGCATCGGGCAGGGCGTCGAGTTCGACTACTCATGCGTGCACGCATCGTTCGCGCTGTCCGATGCCGGCTTCGAGACCGTCATGGTCAACTGCAACCCGGAGACGGTCTCGACCGACTACGACACCTCCGACCGCCTGTACTTCGAGCCGCTCACGCTCGAAGACGTGCTGGAGGTGCTCGATGCGGAGGCCGCGAGCGGCACCATCCTCGGTGTCGTCTGCCAGCTCGGCGGTCAGACCCCCCTGGGACTCGCGAAGGGCATCGAGGCCGCCGGCTATACGGTGCTCGGCACGAGCCCCGAGGCGATCGACCTCGCGGAGGAGCGCGAGCTCTTCTCGCGGCTGCTCGACGAGGCCGGTCTCGTCGCACCGCGCAACGGCACGGCGATCGACGTCGAGGGTGCCGTGCGTATCGCCGAGGAGATCGGGTACCCGGTGCTGGTGCGTCCGAGCTTCGTGCTCGGCGGACGCGGCATGGAGATCGTGTACGACACCGCGTCGCTGCGCGACTACTTCGTGCGCACCGCGGGCGAGGTCGTCATCGAGGAGGGCAAGCCCCTCCTG
The DNA here is from genome assembly GCF_002356155.1 of Microbacterium sp. TPU 3598. NCBI lineage: Bacteria > Bacillati > Actinomycetota > Actinomycetes > Micrococcales > Microbacteriaceae > Microbacterium > Microbacterium sp. TPU 3598. The sequence continues at coordinate 1,820,968 of NZ_AP017975.1, forward strand.
GTCGACCGCTTCCTCGACGACGCGATCGAGCTCGACGTCGATGCGCTCTACGATGGCACCGACCTGTACATCGGTGGCGTCATGGAGCACCTCGAAGAGGCCGGCATCCACTCCGGCGACTCCAGCTGCACGCTGCCGCCGGTATCGCTCGGCCGGACCGATGTCGACCGCGTGCGCGAGGCCACGCTGGCCATCGCCGAGGGCGTGGGCGTGCGCGGACTCCTGAACGTGCAGTTCGCCATCAGCGCCGGCGTGCTCTACGTGATCGAGGCCAACCCGCGCGCCAGCCGCACCGTGCCGTTCGTGTCGAAGGCACTCGGCATCCCGATGGCCAAGGCTGCGAGCCGCATCATGACGGGCTCGACGGTCGCCGAGCTGCGCGCCGAAGGGATGCTTCCCGAGCAGGACGGTTCGCGCGTTCCGCTCGACGCACCCGTGTCGGTCAAGGAGGCCGTGCTCCCGTTCAAGCGCTTCCGCACCGCCGACGGCAAGACCGTCGATTCCGTGCTCGGCCCGGAGATGCGTTCCACGGGTGAGGTCATGGGCATCGACCGCGACTTCCCGACCGCGTTCGCCAAGAGCCAGGCCGCGGCCTACGGCGGCATGCCCACCTCGGGAACCGTGTTCATCTCGGTGGCCGACTCGGACAAGCGCGCCGTCATCCTCCCCGCCCACCGTCTGCAGCAGCTCGGCTTCACGATCGTCGCGACGGAGGGCACCGCCGAGATCCTCTCGCGCAACGGCATCGCCGTCACGGTCGTCGAGAAGTACAGCGAGACGCAGGAGTCGGGCGCGAAGAACATCGTGGATCTCATCAACGAGGGCTCGATCGACATCGTCGTGAACACTCCGTCCGGTGGTGCCGCGCGAGCGGACGGCTACGAGATCCGCGCTGCCGCCGTCGCCGCCGACAAGGCGCTGTTCACCACGATGGCTGTGCTCGGCGCGGCCGTGAGCGGGATGGACGCGGCCCACGAGGGCTTCCAGGTCAAGAGCCTGCAGGAGTACGCGCTGGACCGGAAGGCGGCACTGTGAGCGAACGCTTCGGCGAACGCACACGGTCCGCGCTGAGTGCGCGGGGGCCGCTCTGTGTCGGCGTCGACCCCCACGCGGCGCTGCTCGCCGCGTGGGGGCTGACCGACGACGCGCACGGTGTCCGTGAGTTCGGCCTCCGCACCGTCGAGGCGGCGGCCGGTCGGGTGGGCTTCGTGAAGCCTCAGGTCTCGTTCTTCGAGCGCTTCGGTTCCGCAGGCTTCGCAGCTCTCGAAGAGGTGCTCGCGGCGGCACGTGCCGCAGATCTGCTCGTGATCGCCGATGCGAAGCGTGGCGACATCGGATCGACCATGGACGACTACGCGAAGGCGTGGTTGACGCCGGGATCCTCGCTCGAAGCCGACGCGCTCACGGTGAATCCCTTCCTCGGCGTCGGTGCCCTCGACGGGTCCTTCGCCCTCGCCGAAGAGCACGGCAAGGGCGTGTTCGTGCTCGCCGCCACCAGCAACCCCGAGGCAGCGGGCATCCAGCGTTCGATCACTGCGAGCGATGAGACGGTGTCTGCCGCGATCATCGCGGAGGTCTCCGCACGCAATGCCGCAGCCTCAGGCACAGGCGAGTGGGGGAGCTTCGGCTTCGTCGTCGGCGCGACCGTGGACTGGGCGGCCGCAGGCCTTTCGCCGTTCGGCCCGGTCGCCCCCATCCTCGCTCCGGGGTTCGGCGCGCAGGGCGCGACTCCCGCTGATCTCCGCCTTCGCTTCGGCTCGATGGCGGATGCCGTGATCGCGAGCGAGAGCCGCAGCATCCTCTCCGCCGGTCCCGCCGACCTGGCGACCGCCATCACCGCGCGTGCGGCCGAGTACTTGGAGGTGGCGCGTGCCTGACGCGCAGCGTACGGTTCCCGAGGTCGACAGGGCCGCGGCCGCCCGCCGTGCCGTGGAACGGCGCCGCGCCAGGGCATCGGTCAAACGCGACCTGACGATGCGCGTGGTGACCCCGCAGACCGTCCTGCACCGCGCGACGGCCGATGCCGACTCGGTGGAGGGGTCGATGCGCATCACCGACTTCCTGCTGGCGCTCCCCGCGATCGGTGCGGGCAAGCGTGACCGCGTGCTCGATGAGCTGCACATCTCCCCGGTCAAGCGTCTCGGCGGTCTCGGCGCGCGCCAGCGCCGGGTGCTGGAGGCCTGGCTCGATTCGCGCTTCCCGGTGCCGACCCCGCGCGACGCACGGAGCCGCCTGTTGGTGCTCGCCGGCCCCACCGCTGTGGGGAAGGGGACCGTCGCCGCGCATATCCGCGAGCACAACCCGGAGATCCACCTGTCGGTATCGGCCACGACCCGGCCGCCCCGCCCCGGTGAGATCGACGGCGTGCACTACTACTTCGTGGACGACGCCGAGTTCGACCGGCTGATCGCCGACGACGAGCTGCTCGAGTACGCCGTGGTGCACAACCGCTCCCGCTACGGCACGCCACGCGCGCCGATCGACGCCGCACTGGCCGAGGGCAAGACCGTGCTCCTCGAGATCGACCTCCAGGGCGCCCGTCAGGTGCGTCGTGCAGAGCCGTCGGCGACGCTGATATTCCTGCTGCCCCCGAGTTGGGATGAACTGGTGCATCGACTGGTCGGGCGAGGCACGGAAGACGCCGAGGAACGGGCCAGACGACTGCGCACCGCGAAGGTCGAACTCGCCGCCCAGAACGAGTTCGACCACCTCGTCGTGAACGAGGACGTCGCCACCGCGGCTCGCGAGGTCGTAGAATTGTCCACAAGCTCTGCGCGCTGAGCGTCTTCGCGCGCCTTTCGCACCGTCTTCGCGACGATCCCGTCGCCTGATCAGGAGGTCTCACCATGGCCGGACACAACAACGGAATCATCGATCCCCCATCGACAACCTGCTCGACCGCGTCGACTCGAAGTACGAGCTCGTCATCTACGCCGCCAAGCGTGCGCGTCAGATCAACGACTACTACTCCGACCTGCACGAGGGAAACCTCTTCGACAACGTCGGCCCGCTCGTGGACTCGTCCGTCGAGGACAAGCCGCTCACGATCGCCCTGCACGAGATCAACGAGGACAAGCTCCGTCTGCGTCACGCAGAGTGATATTCGAGACCGCGCCTCCCGTCTGTCGGAGGCGCGGTCCAGAATGGGTGCAACACCCTCCTTCCGTCCGTCCCGTTCTGGAGTACCGATGAGCGCCCTGCGTCTGTTCACGTCCGAGTCCGTCACCGAAGGGCACCCGGACAAGATCTGCGACCAGATCTCGGACAGCATCCTCGACGGCCTCATCGCGAAGGACACGGGCTCGCGCGTCGCAGTCGAGACGCTCGTCACGACGGGCCTCGTCCATGTGGCAGGTGAGATCCGGACCGAGGCATACGTCGACATCCCCACGATCGTCCGTCAGGTCGTGAACGGCATCGGATACACCTCGAGCGACACCGGCTTCGACGGCTCCTCGTGCGGCGTCAGCATCTCGGTCGGCGAGCAGTCGACCGACATCGCCCATGGCGTCGACAGCGCGCAGGAGCACCGCGACGGGTCCTCGGTGGACCCGCTCGACGGCCTCGGTGCCGGCGATCAGGGCATCATGTTCGGCTTCGCGACCAACGAGACGCCTCAGCTCATGCCGATGGCCGCGTGGACCGCTCACCGTCTGTCGGAGCGTCTCGCCGAGGTGCGTCGCAGCGGGGAGCTGCCCTTCCTGCGCCCCGACGGCAAGACCCAGGTCACCCTCGGGTACGACGGCTTCACTCCGAAGACCGTCGATGCCGTCGTGGTCTCCACGCAGCACCACCCCGACATCTCGCAGGAAGAGCTTCAGGCTCAGGTCCGTGCGCACGTGATCGACCCGGTGCTCGCGACGACAGGTCTCGATCTCGACGACGTCACCCTCTACATCAACCCCGCGGGTCCCTTCGTCACCGGTGGCCCCAAGGGCGACGCGGGTCTGACCGGTCGCAAGATCATCATCGACACCTACGGCGGAGCATCGCGTCACGGCGGTGGGGCGTTCAGCGGCAAAGACCCGTCCAAGGTCGACCGTTCCGGTGCATACGCCACGCGCTGGGTGGCGAAGAACGCCGTCGCCGCAGGCTTGGCGGAGCGTCTCGAGGTACAGGTCGCCTATGCCATCGGCGTCGCCCGTCCCGTCGGTCTCTACGTCGAGTCCTTCGGGACCGGCACGGTGTCGGATGAAGTCATCACGCGGGCGATCAACGAGGTGTTCGACCTGCGCCCGCAGGCGATCATCGAGCAGCTCGACCTGCTGCGTCCGATCTACGCCCAGACGGCCGCCTACGGGCACTTCGGCCGCGAGCTCCCCGACTTCACCTGGGAGCGCACCGACCGCGCCGAAGAGCTGCGTCGCGCTGCCGGGCTCTGATGGGACCGCGGTCCTGATGCCTCCGGAGAGCCGGCGCATCGCGCGCGTGCTCCTCGATTCGCCCCTGCCGCAGCTCGATCGGCTCTTCGACTACGCGTTGCCTCCCGAGTGGGGCGAGGTGCCGCGTGGTGTTCGCGTGCAGGTCCCGCTGCGCTCCGCCGGGCGTGTGATCGACGGCTATGTCGTCGACGTCGACACCGAGGACGACGCCGACCGGGCGCTCTCGGAAGTCGAGAGCGTGGTGTCGCTGGTGCCGGTGCTTCCGGAGCGCCTGCACACGCTCGCACGCCGCGTGGCGGATCGCGCCGCGGGTTCGGCCTCCGATGTGCTTCGGCTCGTCATCCCCAAGCGCCAGGTGCGCGTCGAGAAGGCCTGGACCGCCGACACGCCGGCCGAGGCGCCGACGGCGGATGCGCTCATCGCGGCAGAAGAGACCGTCGGTCTCTACGAGGGCCTCGATGTCGTGCTCGATGCGGGTGGACGGGCGGCCGTCGAGGCGATTCCGCAACTCGTCGACGGGGTTCAGGGATGGTCCCGGTTGCTGGCGGCCTCGGCGGCGCGGATGCTCGCCGCGGGGAAGTCGTCGATCATCGTGGTCCCCGACAGCCGTGACCTTGATCGACTTCTCGCCGCGCTCGAGGTCCTCGTGCCCGTCGCAGCGATCGTGCGCCATGACTCCCGTCAGACCAACCCCGATCGCTATCGCGGCTTCCTGCGCACGCTCGAGGACGCGCCGTGCGTCGTGGTGGGAAACCGTTCGGCGGTCTACTCGCCGGTCGTCGCCGGCATGGTGGCGATCTGGGACGACGGCGATCCTCTCCTGGGGGAGCCGCTGGCCCCGTACGTCAATGCGCGTGATGCTGCGCTGCTGCGTCAGGAGCTCGAGGGATCGGCGCTGCTCTTCGCCGGGCACACCCGGACGACCGATGTGGAACGTCTGGTCGCCCTCGGCTGGTTGCAGGACGTCAGAGCAACGCGCCGCGTGTTGCCCCGCGTCGTGCTCAGCACGCCCCAGGAGATGGAACAGCCCACCGCCCAGCGGATGCCGTCTTCCGCGTTTCTCGCCGCCCGTTCCGCCGCAGCAGAGGGACCGGTGCTCGTGCAGGTCTCGCGACCGGGTTTCTCCCCGTCGCTGGTGTGTGCGGAATGCCGGGCCCCGGCTCGATGCGCGCACTGCGGCGGTCCGCTCGGGGCGAAGCATCGCGGTGCCGTGCCGGTGTGCGCCTGGTGCGGTCGATCGGCCAGCGCATGGTCGTGCCCGTCGTGCTCCTCCACCAAGCTGCGGTTGGCCTCATCCGGGAGCGAGCGCACCGCCGACGAACTGGGTCGGGCGTTCCCGGGCGTGCGCGTGATCGTCGCCGACAGTGCGCACCCGGTGGAGCGGGTTCCCTCCAAGCCCGCGCTCGTGGTGGCGACCCGTGGTGCCGAGCCGATCGCCGACGGCGGATATCGTGCCGTCGTCCTGCTCGACGGCCCACGGATGCTCCAGGCGCCCGATCTGCGCGTCGCCGAGTCCTGCCTGCGCTGGTGGTCGAACGCGGCGGCCCTCGCCGCACCCGGCGCACCGATCCATCTGGTCGGAGTGAACGGCGCGGCCGCGAAGGCACTCGCGACCTGGAATCAGGCGGGCCACGCCCGCATGGAGCTCGACAGCAGGGCTCCGCTGCACATGCCGCCGACGACACGGGTGGCCCTGGTCCAGGGGTCGGCTCCCGCGGTCTCCGGCGCTCTCGCCGCGCTGACCGAGCTCGCGCTGCCTCCCGACGCGGTGCTGGGGCCCGTCCCGGTCGAATCCGACGACGTCCCTCCACGGGTGCGGGCGCTCGTTCGGTTCGACTACGGCGCCGGAGCGCGGGTGGCGACCGCACTGCGCGCCGCGGTCGTGGCCGAAGCAGTGAGCGGGCGTCGCCGAAAGGGACGTGCGACCAAGAGCACGCTCTCCGTCCGCCTCGATATCCTCGAACCAGAGCTCTGACCCTTCCGGAGAACCTTCATGCGCCTCGTCTTCGCCGGCACCCCCGCTGCGGCCGTGCCCACCCTTCGTCGCCTCGCGGTGTCCCACGACATCGCAGCGGTCGTCACCCGACCGGACGCACCTCTCGGGCGTCGTCGGGTGCTGACTCCGTCGCCCGTGGCTCAAGCGGCCGTCGAACTGGGCCTCCCCGTGATCAAGGCCGCTCGGCTCGATGACGCCGCGACCGACGCGATCTCGGCCCTGCGGGCGGACCTCGGTGTGATCGTGGCTTACGGCGGGCTCGTGCGCGAGCCGCTGCTCTCGGCGCCGACCGCTGGCTGGATCAACCTGCACTTCTCCGTGCTGCCCGCCTGGCGGGGCGCGGCTCCGGTGCAGCGCGCACTGATCGCCGGCGACGAGGTTCTCGGTGCCAGCGTCTTCCAGCTCGTCGCGGAGCTGGATGCCGGCGACGTCTTCGCGAGCCGCACGGTCGACCTTCCCGCGACGGCGACGGCGGGAGAGGCGCTCGAGGCGCTCGCGCTGGACGGCGCCGAACTCACGGCCGACGTGGTCTCGGGGATCGCGGACGGTACAGCGGTAGCGGTGCCTCAGCAGGGCGAGCCGACCTTCGCCGCCAAGCTGACGCTCGCCGACGGACTGCTCGACTGGAACCAGCCGCTCGATGTCGTGTTCGCCCGGTTCCGTGGGGTGACCCCGGAACCGGGCGCGCACACCACCGTCGCCGGGCAGCCGCTGAAGGTGCTGGAAGCGGTCCCTGCGCCGGAGGCCGAAGCGCTGGCCCCAGGACGTCTTCGTGGAGCCAAGACGGCGCTCCACATCGGCACGTCCACCGGGCCGCTGGCCGTCACCAGGGTTCAGCCCGCGGGCAAGGGCGCGATGAACGCCGTCGACTGGTGGCGCGGTCTGCGCGGGGGCGATGAATTGGTGGCGGGATCATGAGCGAAGACGGACGACCCCGGCGGCCGCAGCCGTCGAACGGACGGCCGCGTGGCGGGCGGGGAGCGACAGAGGCTCGTCGCGACGTTCAGCGTGGCCCCGTCCGTGCCGTGCAACCCGCGCGACGGGTGGCTTACGACGTGCTGCGCGCGGTGTCCGAGACGGATGCCTATGCGAACCTCGTCCTTCCTCCGGCGATCGCCGATGCGCGGCTCTCTCCGCAGGACGCGGCCCTCGCGACCGAGCTGACCTACGGCACGCTGCGACGACTCGGCACGTATGATGCGATCATCGCCGCTGCGGCGGATCGTTCGACCGACAGCATCGATCCGGCCGTGCTCGATGCGCTGCGCCTCGCGGTGCACCAGCTGCGCGCCACCCGCGTCGCCTCGCATGCGGCTGTCAACGAGTCGGTGAACCTCGTGGCCACAGAGTCCGGCCGTGGCGCATCGAGCTTCGCGAACGCGGTGCTCCGACGTATCACGCGCGAATCGAGCGAGGACTGGCAGGAACGCATCGAGAGCGGGGCACGCTCCGACGACGAGCGCCTCGCTCTGCGTTCCGCACACCCGGTCTGGGTGATCCGCGCCTTGCGTCGCGCTCTGGCGGCCGAGGGGCGCGGAGAGGAACTGGACGCTCTTCTCGATGCCGACAACGCCTCGCCCGAGGTCACCCTCGTCGCCCTCCCCGGCCTGGCGGAGCCCGATGAGCCCCGACTTCCCTACGCGCCGACCGCCTTCGCGTCTCCCGGAGGCGATCCGCGTCGGCCGGTGGAAGCCTCGGGCGGTACCGTGCGCGTGCAGGACGAGGGGTCCCAGCTCGTCGCGCTCGCGCTCGCGGGCGCCGCGCCCATCAAGACGGGGGAGCGCTGGCTCGACCTGTGCGCCGGTCCCGGCGGCAAGACGGCACTCCTCGCCGCGATCGCGCGTCAGCACGAGGCGACGCTGGAGGCGAACGAGATCGTCCCGGTCCGCGCGCGACTCGTCCGCAAGGCGCTCAGGGCGGTTCCCGGCGACGTCGTGGTGCACGAGCAGGACGGGCGCACCCTCGCCGCATCGCGGCCGGGCGAGTTCGACCGCATCCTCGTGGACGCCCCCTGCACGGGCCTCGGTGCGCTGCGCCGCCGTCCGGAAGCGCGGTGGCGCAAGTCTCCGGCCGACGTCGCCGAGCTCGTTCCGCTCCAGGTGGAGCTGCTCTCCTCCGCGGTCGATGCTCTGGCCCCGGGCGGGATCGTCGCGTACGTCACGTGCTCTCCTCACCTCGCCGAGACGACGGGCGTCGTCAAGGAGGTCCTGCGCGACCGCACCGACGTCGTCGAACTCGATGCGCGCGCGGCGATCGCCGATGTCGCTCGCTCACCGATCGATCTGGCCGAGGAGGGGCGGGAGGGATCGGGTAGCGCCCAGCTGTGGCCGCACCGACACGGGACGGACGCGATGTTCCTCGCACTCCTGCAACGCTCATCGACCGGGAACCACTCATCTGGGAAGGAAGACTAGGACCGTGGAACTGCCCCGCGCCCCGCGCATCAACCCGAGTATCCTCGCTGCCGATTTCGTGAACATGCAGGCGGACCTCGCCCGGATCGCGACAGCCGACTTCGCGCACGTGGATGTCATGGACAACCATTTCGTCCCCAACCTGACGTTCGGCCCGCAGATGGTGGAACGCATCCAGGCAACCAGTCCGATTCCGCTCGATGTGCATCTGATGATCACCGACCCGGAGCGCTGGGCTCCCGGATACGCCGAGATCGGCGCGGCGAGCGTGACCTTCCATCTCGAAGCGTCGAGCGATCCCGTGGCCCTCGCACGCCGGTTGCGTGACATCGGCTCGCGGGCGGGGGTCGCGGTCAAGCCGGCGACTCCCGTGGAATCGCTGTACGACGTGCTCGACGAGTTCGATCAGATCCTCGTGATGACGGTCGAGCCCGGCTTCGGGGGACAGGGCTTCATGCCCGAGACGATGCCGAAGCTCCGTGCCCTCGCCGACGAGGCGCGTCGGCGAGGATCCCGCGTCTGGCTCCAGGTCGACGGCGGTATCTCCGACCGTACGATCGAGATCGCCGCCGATGCGGGCGCCGACACGTTCGTCGCCGGCTCGGCCGTATACGGCGCCGATGACATCGAGGCGGCCGTCACCCGGCTGAGAGACCTCGCCAGAGCCGCTAGCCTGGAACCGTGAAGACTTTCGACGAGCTGTTCGCCGAGCTCAGCGTCAAGGCCGAGACCCGTCCTGAGGGATCGGGGACGGTCGCCGAACTCGACGGCGGCGTGCACACGATCGGCAAGAAGATCGTGGAAGAGGCCGCCGAGGTGTGGATGGCGTCTGAGTACGAGTCCGACGAAGCCGCCGCCGAGGAGATCTCCCAGCTGCTGTACCACGTCCAGGTGATGATGCTCGCGAAGGGCCTCAGCCTGCAGGACGTCTACCGACATCTGTGATGCGCTCCGTTCCGATCTCCTCGAACTGAAAGCCATCCATGCTGCGCATCGCTGTTCCCAACAAGGGCTCGCTCTCCGAGACCGCCGCCGACATGCTCGCCGAGGCGGGCTACGCCGGTCGCCGCGACCCCAAGACCCTGCACGTCATCGACGCCGAGAACGACGTCGAGTTCTTCTTCCTCCGCCCCAAGGACATCGCCACCTATGTCGGCTCCGGCGCGATCGATGTGGGCATCACCGGACGTGATCTGCTGCTCGACGCCCGTATGCCGGGTGCGCGGGAGATCGAGGCGCTCGGTTTCGCCGGCTCGACGTTCCGCTTCGCCGCTCCGACCGGACGCTACACCGACGTGAGCGAGCTCGACGGTCTGCGCATCGCCACGTCGTATCCCGGCCTTGTGGACGCGTTCCTCGACGAACGCGACATCGCCGTCGATCTGGTGCCGCTCGACGGAGCCGTGGAGTCCGCGGTCCGCCTCGGCGTCGCCGACGCGGTCGCCGATGTCGTCGAGACCGGGACGACCCTGCGTCAGGCCGGGCTCGAGGTCTTCGGTCCGGTCATCCTGGAATCCGAGGCGGTACTCATCGCGGGACCGGTGGATGCCGAGGGAGCGGACACGCTTCTTCGTCGCCTCCGCGGCGTGATGGTCGCACGTCGCTTCGTGATGATCGACTACGACCTGCCGGTCGCCCTCCTCGATGACGCCGTGAAGATCGCCGGCGGCGTCGAATCGCCGACCGTCTCGCCGCTGCGCGACCCCGAGTGGGTCGCGGTGCGGGTCATGGTGGCGCGCTCCCGCGTGAACCCCGTGATGGATGCGCTGTACGCGCTGGGTGCGCGGGCCATCCTGGTCACCGCGATCCACAACGCGAGGCTCTGATGACGCTCGCCAGTCGGGTGATCCCGTGCCTCGACGTGGCTGATGGCCGCGTCGTCAAGGGAGTCAACTTCGAGAACCTGCGCGACATGGGCGACCCGGTCGAGCTCGCCCGGCATTACGCCGCCCAGGGCGCGGACGAGATCACCTTCCTCGACGTCACCGCCACGGTCGACGCCCGTGCGACGACCTACGATGTCGTGCAGCGCACCGCCGAGCAGGTGTTCGTCCCGCTGACCGTGGGCGGGGGCGTGCGCAGCGTCGACGATGTCGCACGTCTCCTCGCGGTGGGCGCGGACAAGGTGGGGGTCAACTCCGCTGCGATCGCGCGCCCTGAGCTCATCGGCGAGATCGCTGACCGGTTCGGTGCCCAGGTGCTCGTGCTGTCGCTGGACGTGAAGCGTGCTCCGACAACGCGCTCGGGCTTCGTCGTGACGACACACGGCGGCCGGACCCAGACCACCCTCGATGCGCTCGACTGGGCGCGGGAGGCTGCGGAACGCGGCGCGGGTGAGCTGCTGGTGAACTCGATCGACGCCGACGGCACGCGTGACGGCTTCGACCTGGAGCTCGTCCGCCTGATGCGCGAGGCGGCCTCCGTACCGGTCATCGCTTCGGGCGGGGCGGGGCGGGCTTCCGACTTCGCTCCCGCGATCAAAGCGGGCGCGGATGCCGTCCTGGCGGCGAGCGTGTTCCACACCGGCGCGCTCACGGTCGGAGATGTCAAGGACGCGCTTCGCGCGGAAGGAGTGCTCGTACGATGAGCGATGCAGACGGGCAGGCGGCTTCGGTGGAGGAGCGCATCGCACAGGTCGTCTTCAACGCCGACGGCCTGGCCCCCGTGATCGTGCAGCAGTGGGACACGCGCGAGGTGCTCATGCTCGCCTGGGCCGATGCGGAGGCGCTTCGACGCACCCTGACATCAGGGCGGGCGACGTACTGGTCGCGCTCCCGCCAGGAGTACTGGCGCAAGGGGGACACGTCAGGGAACATCCAGGTCGTGCACGAGGCGCGTCTGGACTGCGACGGGGACGCGATCCTTCTCCTCGTCGCGCAGACGGGACCGGCCTGTCACACCGGCACACGCACGTGCTTCGACACGAACGATCTCGAGGCGATCGTCGGGACGGACCAGTCGTGAGCTTCGCGCAGCGCGGTCGCGCCCTCTCCGTCTCCGGATTCCTTCTCGCCGGTGCGATCGGCATCATCTCGTCGACCCAGACCTGGCTGACGGTCGAGCGCGCGGATGCGGGCGAGGCGATCCTGGTCCCCGGTGCCTCCGCCATGGTGCTGCTCGCTCCGCTCAGTCTCGCGGTTCTGGCCCTCGGCGCGGCGCTGTCGATCTCCGGCAAGGTCGTGCGCCTGATCTTCGGTGTCCTCGCGGCGGCGACGGCGCTGTTCCTCGGCTGGTCGACTCTCCAGCTGCTGATCACCGAACCCTTCGACGCGGTCGCGGCGACGGTGACCGAGGTCACCGGTCTCGCCGGGGGACTCGCCGTCCACGAGGTCGTGGCGAGCATCGTGCCGTCCGCCTGGCCGTACATCGCCCTCGTGGGCTGGGCGATCCTGCTCGTCGCGTCCCTGGTCGTCCTGATCACGTGGCGGGGATGGAAGGCCGGAGGGCGGCGCTACCGGACCGAACACGTCGAGGTCGCGCATGACCGTCCCGTCGACGCCGTGGATTCCTGGGACGAGCTGTCCCGGGGCACCGATCCGACGCGCTGACCCCGATAGACTGATTCCGAACCGCACGTCGTCCCCCCGGAGGAGAACATGACCAACCCGATCGCCGACCCCGGCCACGGACACTCGCCTGCCGCCTGGACCGCCGTCGTGATCATGCTGGTCGGCGTCGCCGCCGGCACCGTCGCCTTCTGCTTCGAGCAGCCCGCCCTCGTCGTGGCCTCGGTCGCGCTCATCCCGATCGGTGCGATCGTCGGCTGGGCGCTCGCGAAGGCCGGTTACGGCGTGAAGGGTCCGAAGTACGCTCCGAAGGCGCACTAATGGTGCTCGCCGACCTGACGGCCGGCGCTGTCGCAGACGCTGAGCGTCGCTCCCTGTCGCGCCCGCTGGCCACTGTCGAGCGAGACGCTCTCGCACGCCCCGCGGCCAAGGACGCCCTGTCGTTCCTCGCACCGTCGGATCGGGTGAAGATCATCGCGGAGGTCAAACGCGCGAGCCCCTCGCGAGGAGCTCTCGCCGACATCCCCGATCCCGCGCTGCAGGCTTCCCTGTACGAGGCGGGCGGCGCCTCCGCGATCAGCGTCCTCACGGAGGAGCGTCGTTTCGGCGGAAGCCTCGCCGACCTCGAGGCCGTCACGGCCCGGGTCTCGCTGCCGGTGCTGCGCAAGGACTTCATCGCCACCCGCTACCAGGTGCTCGAAGCACGTGCGGCGGGTGCCGACCTCGTTCTGCTGATCGTCGCGGGCCTCGAGCCCGCGGTGCTCCGTGATCTCTTCGGCTTCATCGGCGAGCTGGGCATGACCCCTCTCGTGGAGACGCATTCCGCGGATGAGCTCGAGGCCGCGATCGATCTCGGCGCGCCGCTGATCGGCGTGAACGCGCGAGACCTCAAGACCCTCGAACTCGACCGCGACCTCTTCGGGCGCCTGGTCGATCGAATCCCCGACACGGCGGTGAAGATCGCGGAGTCCGCGGTGCTGACGCCCGCCGATGTCGTGCACTACCGCTCCGCCGGCGCCGATGTCGTCTTGATCGGCGAGGCGCTCGTGACCGGCGACCCGGTCGCCACCCTCAAGAGTTTCCTGGAGGCATGATGAGCCTGCGCGACCAGCACGGCCCCTTCTTCGGCGAGTTCGGCGGGCGCTACATGCCTGAGTCGCTCATCGCCGCGATCGATGAGCTGACGGTGGCCTATGAGGCGGCGATCGTCGATCCGGAGTTCCGAGCCGAGCTCGCGCACCTGCTCAGCTCGTACGCCGGCCGCCCTTCCGCCATCACCGAGGTACCGCGGTTCGCCGAGCACGCCGGGGGTGCGCGCATCTTCCTCAAGCGCGAAGACCTCAACCACACCGGCTCGCACAAGATCAACAACGTGCTCGGTCAGGCGCTGCTGACCAAGCGTCTGGGCAAGACCCGCGTGATCGCCGAGACCGGTGCCGGTCAGCACGGCGTCGCGACGGCGACCGCAGCGGCGCTGTTCGGTCTGGAGTGCACCATCTACATGGGCGAGGTCGATACCGAGCGTCAGGCGCTCAACGTCGCCCGCATGCGCCTTCTGGGCGCGGAGGTCGTTCCGGTCACCTCGGGTTCGCGAACGCTCAAGGACGCGATCAACGACGCCTACCGCGACTGGGTGGCGTCGGTCGAGACCACCAACTACATCTTCGGTACCGCGGCGGGACCGCACCCGTTCCCCGCGATGGTCCGTGATTTCCAGAAGATCATCGGCGAAGAGGCGCGTGCCCAGCTGCTCGACGAGGTCGGTCGTCTGCCGGACGCCGTCATGGCGTGCGTCGGCGGCGGATCCAACGCGATCGGCATGTTCGACGCGTTCCTCGATGACGAGGGCGTCAAGCTCTACGGCGTCGAGGCGGCGGGCGACGGCGTCGACACCGAGAAGCACGCGGCGTCGATCGAGCGGGGCCGCCCCGGTGTGCTGCACGGTGCGAAGACCTACGTCCTCCAGGACGCCGACGGCCAGACCGTCGAGTCGCACTCGATCTCCGCCGGACTCGACTACCCGGGCGTCGGTCCGGAGCACTCGTGGCTCGCCGACATCGGTCGTGCCGAGTACATCCCGGCCACCGACGACGAGGCGATGCAGGCGCTGCGTCTGCTCAGCCGGACAGAGGGGATCATCCCCGCCATCGAGTCGGCGCACGCTCTCGCCGGTGCCCTGCGCATCGGCCGCGAGCTCGGCCCCGACGGACTGATCGCCGTGTGTCTGTCCGGCCGCGGCGACAAGGACATGGACACCGCGGCGCGCTACTTCCAGCTCTACGACGAGGCCGCTCTGGCCCACGATGTCGCCGCGGAGAGCGAAGAGGAAGAACTGGCCGCGAAGGGGGAGCCGCAGCTATGAGCCGCGTCGAACAGGCGATCCAGCGCGCACAGGACGCCGGGCGCAGTGCCTTCGTCGGCTATCTGCCCGTGGGTTTCCCCGACCTCGAGACGAGCATCCAGGCGGCCATCGCCCTCGCCGAGAACGGTGTCGACATCATCGAGCTGGGCCCGCCGTACAGCGACCCGGTGATGGACGGCGCGATCATCCAGGAGGCGACCACCAAGGCCCTGGCGGCAGGTTTCCGGATGGCCGACCTCTTCACGGCGATCCGCGCGATCACGGCGGCGACCGATGTGCCCGTCCTCGTGATGACGTACTGGAACCCGGTCATGCAGTACGGCATCGACCGTTACGCGGACGACCTGCTCGCTGCGGGCGGCGCCGGATTGATCACGCCCGACATCACACCCGACGCGGCCGGGGAGTGGATCGCCGCGAGCGAGCGGACGGGCCTGGACCGGGTATTCCTCGCCGCTCCGACCTCTTCCGACGAGCGTCTCGACCTTGTGGTGAAGTCGTCCACCGGGTTCGTCTACACGGTCTCGACCATGGGCATCACCGGGGAGCGCGCTGAGCTCGATCGCGCCGCCCGCACCCTGGTCGGGCGTCTTCGCGCGCACGGCGCTCACCGTGCATGCGTCGGCATCGGCATCTCCACCGCCGAGCAGATCGCCGGAGTGTCGGAGTATGCCGACGGCGCGATCGTCGGCACCGCGCTCGTCCGCGCCCTGCGTGACGGCGGCGTGCCCGCCCTTGCGGAAGTCACCCGAAACCTGGCCTCCGGCACCTCGTCGGCACGCCCCGATCACGAGAACTAGAATCGCACTCATGTCACTCGCGCTCCACAGCACCTTCACGAACGTGCTCGCCAGCATCCCGAGCCCCACGGTCTCGTACTTCGACCTCGGGCCCATTCGGATCCACTTCTACGCGCTGTGCATCATCGCCGGCATCATCGTGGCGACCTTCCTGACGAATCACCGTCTCACCAAGCGCGGCGCGGAGCCGTGGGTCGTCATCGACATCTCGATCCTGGCCGTGCCCCTGGCGATCATCGGTGCGCGCATCTTCCACGTCCTGACCCACCCGAACGACTACTTCGGGGAGGGGATCAACACCTGGAACCCCTTCCAGCCCGGCTCGGTGTGGGCGATCTGGGAGGGCGGAATCGCGATCTTCGGCGCCCTCATCGGCGGTGCGATCGGTGCGTACCTCGGGTGCCGTTGGACCGGTATCCGCTTCTGGACGTTCGCCGACGCCCTGGCCCCGGGCCTGCTGTTGGCGCAGGCCATGGGCCGCTTCGGCAACTGGTTCAACAACGAGCTCTTCGGTCTTCCCACGGACCTGCCCTGGGGGCTGGAGATCCCGTCCACGAACTCGGCCTTCCCCCCGGGGCTGCCCGAGGGCACGCTGTTCCACCCGACCTTCCTCTACGAGGTTCTCTGGAACGGACTGGGAGTCATCGTCCTGCTCTGGCTCGGCCGCAAGCTCTTCTTCCAGTGGGGCCGTCTGTTCGCCATCTACCTGATCTGGTACAGCGCAGGCCGCATCGTCTGGGAGTCGATCCGCATCGATCCGAGCGAGATCATCCTCGGCCTGCGCAGCAACGTCCTTGCCGCGATCATCGGCGTCCTCGTCGGTCTCGCGATCCTCATCGTCCAGACACGTCGACACCCCGGACTCGAGCCTTCGCCGTACCAGCCGGGCCGCGAACGGACGGACGTGGACGCTGATGTACAATCGCAGAACAATCCCTCTGACTTCGTGGACGTGAGCGAGCCTCCGACCGAAGAAGTCACCGCAGGAGCCACCGCCACAAGCACTGCTCCCACGAGCGAGGACGGCTCTCGATAACGCCGCCTCGTGGCGGGAGAACCATTGCACTGAACGAGCGGGCCGACGTCGTCCCCGGGTTTCACTCGAAGATCTGAGGACGGTAACTGGTGTACTTCCAGCCCCCTTACGGCGCCTCCGGCGCATACCCCCCGAAGCAGGGCATGTACAACCCGGCGTTCGAGAAGGACGCCTGCGGCCTCGCCATGGTCGCGACCCTGCGCGGCGAAGCCGGGCACGACATCATCGCGTTGGCCCTCGAG
Organism: Microbacterium sp. TPU 3598; assembly: GCF_002356155.1. NCBI lineage: Bacteria > Bacillati > Actinomycetota > Actinomycetes > Micrococcales > Microbacteriaceae > Microbacterium > Microbacterium sp. TPU 3598. The sequence goes on from NZ_AP017975.1 coordinate 1,837,706, forward strand.
GCCCTGCGCAACCTGGAGCACCGCGGAGCCATCGGCTCGGATGCGGGCACCGGGGACGGCGCCGGCATCCTGACGCAGATGCCCGATGCGTTCCTCCGCGCCGTCGTCGGCTTCGAACTGCCGCCCGTGGGGGAGTACGCGGCCGGACTGGCGTTCCTGCCCCGCGATTCGAGCGAGCGCCGCCAGCAGAAGGCCGGGATCGAGAAGATCGCCCGCTCCGAGGGCCTCCGGGTCCTCGGCTGGCGCGACGTCCCCACCGCCAACGAGAACCTCGGCAAGCTCGCCGATGAGGCCCGTCCTGCCTTCGAGCAGCTCTTCGTGAGCGCCGGCGGGGCGACCCACACCGATGCGCCGCTCACGGGCATCGCCCTCGACCGTGTCGCCTACCGGCTGCGCAAGCGCGCCGGTCACGAACTCGGCGCCTACTTCGTCTCGCTCTCGGCGCGCACGCTCGGCTACAAGGGCATGGTCACGACGCTCCAGCTCGAGCCGTTCTACCCCGACCTGCAGGATGAGCGCTTCGCGTCCGAACTCGCCGTGGTGCACTCCCGGTACTCCACGAACACGTTCCCCTCGTGGCCGCTCGCGCAGCCGCTGCGCATGCTCGCCCACAACGGTGAGATCAACACGGTCGGAGGCAACCGCAACTGGATGCGCGCCCGCCAGTCTCAACTCGAATCCGAACTGCTGGGCGACATCACCCCGCTCCTGCCCATCTGCACCGACGGTGCCAGCGACTCGGCCTCGTTCGACGAGGTGCTAGAGCTGCTGACCCTCACCGGCCGCAGCCTGCCGCACGCCATCATGATGATGGTTCCTGAGGCCTACGAGAAGCAGGCCGACATCACACCGGAGCTGCGCTCGTTCTACGAGTACCACTCCAACCAGATGGAACCGTGGGACGGCCCTGCCGCTCTGATCTTCACCGACGGCACGCTCGTCGGTGCCACGCTCGACCGCAACGGCCTGCGTCCTGGACGCTGGACCGAGACGACCGACGGGCTCGTGGTCATCGGTTCCGAGACCGGCGTGCTGCAGTTCGAGCCGGAGCGCATCAAGCGCCGTGGTCGCCTGCAGCCCGGGAAGATGTTCCTCGTCGACACCGCGCAGCGCCGCATCGTCGAGGACAGCGAGATCAAGCACGACCTCGCCACGATGCATCCGTGGCAGGAGTGGCTGGACGCCGGTGCCGTGCGTCTTGCCGAGCTGCCGGAGCGCGAGCACATCGTGCACCCGCCGGCATCGATCACTCGCCGTCAGCGCACCTTCGGCTACACCGAGGAGGAGGTCCGCATCCTCCTCACCCCCATGGGGCAGACCGGCGTCGAGCCGCTCGGCGCCATGGGATCGGACACGCCGATCGCTGTGCTGAGCAAGCGTCCGCGGCTGTTGTTCGACTACTTCACGCAGCAGTTCGCGCAGGTGACCAACCCGCCTCTCGACTCGATCCGCGAAGAGGTCGTGACGAGCCTCAAGCTGGGCCTCGGCCCGGAGAGCAACCTGCTGTCGTGGGGGCCGGAGCACACCCGCACGGTCTCGCTCGACTTCCCGGTGATCGACAACGACGAGCTCGCGAAGATCCGCCACATCGACAAGGCCATGCCCGGCCGGTCGAGCGCGACCATCCGAGGTCTGTACCACTTCGATGCCGGGCCCCAGACGCTGCAGGACCGGCTCTCCGAGATGTGCGCAGAGGTGGACGAGGCGATCGAGAACGGCGCCGAGTTCATCATCCTGTCGGACCGCGACTCCAACAAGGACCTCACCCCGATCCCGTCTCTCCTCATGGTGTCGGCGATCCATCACCATCTCATCCGGCGCGAGAACCGCATGAAGGTCGGTCTCATCGTCGAAGCGGGTGACGTCCGCGAGGTGCACCACGTCGCGACGCTGATCGGCTACGGCGCCTCCGCCGTCAACCCGTACCTCGCTATGGAGACGGTCGAGCACCTCGTGCGCACCGGCTACATCAACGGCATCACGCCCGAGAAGGCGGTCAAGAACCTGATCTACGCGCTCGGCAAGGGCGTGCTCAAGATCATGTCGAAGATGGGCATCTCCACGGTGTCGTCGTACGCGGGCGCTCAGGTGTTCGAGGCGGTCGGCCTCAGCCAGGAGTTCATCGACGCGTACTTCACGCGCACCGAGTCCAAGCTCGGCGGTATCGGCATCGAGGAGATCTTCGCCGAGAACCAGGCGCGCCACGACTACGCGTATCCCGAGGATGCGGCCGCACGTGCGCACGAGCGTCTGTGGACCGGCGGCGAGTACCAGTGGCGTCGGGACGGTTCTCCGCACCTGTTCAATCCGGAGACGGTGTTCAAGCTGCAGCACTCGACGCGCACACGGCGGTACGACATCTTCCGCGAGTACACGAAGCTCGTCGACGAGCAGGCCGCAGAGCTGAAGACCCTGCGCGGACTCTTCACCCTGCGCACCGGCACACGCAAGCCCGTGCCGCTCGACGAGGTCGAACCGGTCTCCGCGATCGTCAAGCGGTTCTCCACGGGGGCGATGAGCTACGGCTCGATCTCCCGGGAAGCGCACGAGACCCTCGCGATCGCGATGAACAGCATCGGGGCCAAGTCGAACACGGGCGAGGGCGGCGAGGACCCCGATCGGCTGGTCGACCCCGAGCGCCGCAGCTCGATCAAGCAGGTCGCCTCCGGACGCTTCGGCGTCACGAGCCTCTACCTCACCGAGGCGGACGACATCCAGATCAAGCTCGCGCAGGGTGCCAAGCCCGGCGAGGGAGGTCAGCTGCCCCCGACCAAGGTGTACCCCTGGGTGGCACGTACACGTCACGCGACCGCCGGGGTGGGCCTGATCTCGCCGCCGCCGCATCACGACATCTACTCGATCGAAGACCTCAAGCAGTTGATCTTCGACCTGAAGAGAGCGAATCCCGAGGCACGCATCCACACCAAGCTGGTGAGCCAGTCGGGCATCGGTGCGGTGTCGGCGGGTGTCGCGAAGGCACTGAGCGACGTCATCCTGGTCTCCGGTCACGACGGGGGAACGGGTGCCAGCCCGCTGAACTCGCTCAAGCACGCGGGTACGCCGTGGGAGCTCGGTCTCGCCGAGACGCAGCAGACGCTCATGCTCAACGGCATGCGCGACCGTGTGGTCGTGCAGGTCGACGGGCAGCTCAAGACCGGTCGCGATGTGATCATCGGAGCCCTGCTGGGAGCCGAGGAGTTCGGCTTCGCCACGGCTCCGCTCGTGGTCAGCGGCTGCATCATGATGCGCGTATGCCACCTCGACACCTGCCCGGTGGGCGTCGCGACCCAGAACCCGGTGCTGCGCGAGCGGTTCACGGGCAAGCCCGAGTTCGTCGTGAACTTCATGGAGTTCATCGCGGAGGAGGTGCGCGAGCTCCTCGCCGAACTCGGATACCGCTCGATCGACGAGATCGTCGGCCGTGCCGACCTCATCGAGGTGAACGCCGCTGTCGAGCACTGGAAGGCCGAGGGGCTCGACCTCACTCCGGTGCTCGAAGGACCGGTGTTCCCTGCGGGTGAGCCGCGTCGCAGCGGGCGCACACAGGATCACGAGCTCGAGAAGCACTTCGACGTGCAGCTCATCGACATCGCGAAGGGGGCGCTCCTCAACGGCGAACCCGTCGTGGTGGAGCTGCCCATCGCCAACACCGAGCGCGCCGTGGGCACGATGCTGGGTCACCAGGTGACCTCGCGGCACGGGGCGGCGGGTCTGCCGCAGGGCACGATCGACGTCACGCTGCACGGCACCGCCGGACAGTCGCTCGGCGCGTTCCTGCCGCCGGGGATCGTGCTCCGCCTCGAGGGCGATGCGAACGACTACGTCGGCAAGGGGCTCTCCGGCGGCGACATCACGATCCGCCCGCCGCGCGGCTCCGCGATCGCTCCGCACGAGAACGTGATCGCCGGCAACGTGATCGGCTACGGCGCGACCTCGGGGACGATGTTCATCTCGGGCGTCGTCGGCGAGCGCTTCCTCGTGCGCAACTCCGGTGCGACCGCTGTCGTCGAGGGCGTGGGTGACCACGCTCTGGAGTACATGACGGGTGGTCTGGCCGTGATCCTCGGGTCGACCGGGCGCAACTTCGGCGCCGGCATGTCCGGGGGAGTGGCGTATGTGCACGCGCTCGACACGAGCAAGGTGAACGCGCAATCCCTCGGGAGTGGAGAGCTGCTGCTCGAACCGCTCGATCGAGCGGACCTCGAGGTGCTGCGCAGCCTGCTGGTCGCGCATGTCGAGCGCACGGCGTCGCCGTTGGCCTCGTCCTTCCTCGAGAGCTTCGAGGAGACCGCTGCAGAGTTCGTGAAGGTGCTGCCTCGTGACTTCGCCGCTGTGCGGAGCATGCGCGAGGAGGCGCTGGCCGAGGGGATCGACCCCGACGGCGACATCGTGTGGAACCGCATCCTGGAGGTGACCGGTGGCTGATCCCAAAGGCTTTCTGAAGGTGACCGAGCGGGAACTCCCCGCACGACGTCCGGTGCCGGTGCGCATCATGGACTGGAAAGAGGTCTACGAGCCCGGTGACAAGCAGGTGCTCCGTCGTCAGGCCGGCCGTTGCATGGACTGCGGTGTGCCGTTCTGCCACCAGGGGTGCCCGCTCGGCAACCTGATCCCCGAGTGGAACGACCTGACGTGGCGCGGTGAGGGTCGCGCGGCGATCGAGCGTCTGCACGCCACCAACAACTTCCCTGAGTTCACGGGACGGCTGTGCCCTGCGCCGTGCGAGAGCTCGTGCGTGCTCGGCATCAACCAGCCGGCCGTGACCATCAAGCAGATCGAGGTCTCGATCATCGACGAGGCGTTCGCGAAGGGCTGGGTCGAACCCGAGCCGCCGGAGCGCCTGACGGGCAAGACCGTCGCTGTCGTCGGATCGGGACCGGCGGGTCTCGCCGCCGCGCAGCAGCTCACCCGCGCCGGGCACACCGTCGCGGTCTTCGAGCGTGACGACCGCATCGGAGGTCTGCTCCGCTACGGCATCCCCGACTTCAAGATGGAGAAGACCCAGCTCGAGTCGCGTCTTCGTCAGATGCAGGAGGAGGGCACCCGCTTCCGTGCCGGTGTCGAGATCGGCAAGGACATCTCCTGGCCCGATCTGCGCGCGCGGTACGACGCGGTCGTCATCGCCACCGGATCCACGGTTCCTCGCGATCTCGCGATCCCCGGCCGTGACCTCGACGGGGTGCATTTCGCCATGGAGTACCTCGTGGAGTCGAACCACGCGGTCGCGGGAGACAAGGTCGCCGATCAGATCAGCGCCGAGGGCAAGCACGTCATCGTGATCGGCGGCGGTGACACCGGAGCGGACTGCATCGGCACCGCTCACCGTCAGGGCGCACTCAGCGTCACCAACCTCGCGATCGGCAAGCAGCCGGGGGACACGCGTCCCGACCACCAGCCGTGGCCGATGATGCCGACCGTGTTCGAGGTCTCGTCTGCGCACGAGGAGGGCGGCGAGCGGGTGTTCCTCGCGTCGACCGTCGAGTTCCTCGGAAACGAGGTCGGCGAGGTCCGAGCCCTGCGTGTCGCCGAGACCGAGTACGTCGATGGACGCCGTGTGCCCAAGAGCGGCACCGAGAGGGAGATCCCGGCCGACCTCATCCTGATCGCGATGGGATTCACCGGTCCCGAGCAGGGCGGATACACCGAGGACACGCTTCCGCAGGTGACCGACCGGGGTGCGTTCCGTCGCGACTCCTCGTACGAGTCGACGGTTCCCGGCGTGTTCGTGGCCGGCGACGCCGGACGCGGTCAGTCGCTCATCGTCTGGGCCATCGCCGAAGGGCGTGCGGCGGCGGCGAACGTCGACCGGTTCCTGATGGGCACCACCGTGCTGCCCGAGCCGGTGCGCCCGAGTGATGTCGCGATCGGTCTCCAGCCCGCGTAGGCTGAGGCCGGCACCGTCGCCTGATTTACCTTCCCCCACTTCTACCCTGGAGAAATCTTTGAGACGCGCGAAAATCGTCGCCACCCTGGGCCCCGCCACCTCCACCTATGAGACGGTGCGCGCACTGATCGATGCGGGGGTGGATGTCGCTCGACTGAACCTCAGCCACGGCGACTACTCCGTGCACGAGAACAACTACGCCAACGTGCGTCGTGCCGCAGAAGACGCCGGCCGTGCCGTCGCCATCCTCGTCGACCTGCAGGGCCCGAAGATCCGTCTCGGCAAGTTCGAGAACGGCCCCTACGAACTCGCCAAGGGCGACATCTTCAAGATCACCACCGAGGACATCATCGGCAACAAGGACATCAGCGGGACGACCTTCAAGGGTCTGCCGCATGACGTCAAGCCGGGAGACTTCCTCCTGATCGACGACGGCAAGGTCCGGGTCGAGGTCGTCGAGACCGACGGCGTCACCGTCACGACCAAGGTCATCGTCGCCGGTGCCGTGTCCAACAACAAGGGCATCAACCTGCCCGGCGTCGCCGTCAACGTCCCCGCGCTGAGCGAGAAGGACGAAGACGACCTGCGCTGGGGTCTGCGCATCGGTGCCGACCTGATCGCCCTGTCGTTCGTGCGCAACGCCGCCGACGTCGAGCGTGTGCACGAGATCATGGCGGAAGAGGGCGTCCGCGTCCCTGTCATCGCCAAGGTCGAGAAGCCGCAGGCCGTCGACGCGCTCGAAGAGATCGTCGACGCGTTCGACGCGATCATGGTCGCTCGTGGCGACCTCGGTGTGGAACTTCCGCTCGAGGCCGTGCCGATCGTGCAGAAGCGCGCCGTCGAGATCGCGCGTCGTATGGCCAAGCCGGTCATCGTCGCGACGCAGATGCTCGAGTCGATGATCAGCAGCCCGGTGCCGACCCGCGCCGAGACCTCGGATGTCGCGAACGCCGTGCTCGACGGCGCGGACGCGGTCATGCTGTCGGGTGAGACCAGCGTCGGCGACTACCCGGTGGTCGTCGTCGAGACCATGGCGCGGATCATCGCGTCCACGGAAGAGCACGGCTTGGAGCGCATCGCGCCCCTCACGACCAAGCCCCGCACCCAGGGTGGTGCCATCACGCTTGCTGCTCTCGAGGTCGCCGAGTTCGTCGACGCGAAGTTCCTCTGCGTGTTCACGCAGTCGGGCGACTCCGCGCGTCGTCTGTCGCGCCTGCGCTCGCGCATCCCGATGATCGCGTTCACGCCCGAGCCGGGCATCCGTCGCCGTATGGCGCTGACCTGGGGCATCCGTTCGACCCTGGTCGACATGGTGCAGCACACCGACCTGATGTATCACCAGGTCGACGAGTATCTGCTCGGCAACGGTCTCGCCGAGGAAGGGGACAAGGTCGTCGTGATCTCCGGCTCCCCTCCCGGAATCGTCGGATCGACGAACGACCTTCGTGTGCACAAGGTCGGCGATGCGATCCGCGGTGCAGCTCCGATCTACAAGGCCGGCGTCTGACGCACAGCATCCAGAGGGGGCGGGACTTCGGTCCCGCCCCCTCTGTCATGCGCATCGGGTAGTTTTCACTCATGGAGCCGTGGTGTCGTCGGAGGAGCCTGTCATCGGCGTGCTGAAGAACGCGGGGTGGTGGATCGCCGACTACGTGTACGCCGGGTACTGGCAGGTGCGCGCGATGTTCGGCCGCACCGATCCGGCATCCTTCGCATCCGGGAGTGCGGCGCACATCATCGTCCTTCCGGGCGTCTATGAGACGTGGCGGTTCCTGCAGCCGCTCGTCGCCGCCATGCACGACCGCGGGCATCCGGTCCACATCGTCGATACGCTTCACCGGAATCAGCGACCGGTGGCGGACATGGCGCGGGCTGTGGAGGCGTTCCTGACGGAGAACGGGCTCGACGATGTGATCCTCGTCGCCCACAGCAAAGGGGGTCTCGCGGGAAAGGTCGTGATGACGGGTCCCGCGGGCGAGCGAGTGCGTTCGATGCTCGCGATCGCGACCCCGTTCGGGGGTTCGCGCTATGCCCGGCTCATGCTGTCGCGGACTCTGCGGGAGTTCTCACCGGAAGACCCGTCGATCGTGAGCCTCGCGCAGCAGCTCACGGTGAACGAGCGGATCGTGTCGGTCTATGCGGCGTTCGACCCCCATATCCCGGAGGGGAGCGAACTCGCCGGAGCCAAGAACGTCCGCCTCGACACGGGCGGGCACTTCCGGATCCTCGCCCACCCGCGCGTTCTGGCAGAGCTCGCGATTCTGGCGGAGTAGCTCCCCGTCGAGAAGCAGAAGGTCACCGGCAGCCGTCCGACGGAGGTCGGTCTCCGTCCAGCGTCGGGAGCCAGAGCAGCAGGTCGGGCAGGGCGGCATAGGCGGCGAGGCCGTGGGTGACGTCAGGATAGCGGTGGAACGTCACCTCGGCGTTCTGCGTGCACAGCAGCTTCACGTAGCCCTCGGTCGCGCTCGGCAGCACGAGTTCGTCGGCTTCTCCCTGGCCGACGAAGACGGGCACTCTGAGGGGACTGTTCCCCGCACTGTTCTCCCGCAGCATCGTCTGCCACGGCTCGGTCGTGGCGGGGTCGCTCCGAACATACCCGCCGACCAGCGGGTCGGCGATCGCGTGGATCTCCTCGTTCTGCGTGAGCAGGCACAGCGCGGCCATGTCCGGCGTCGCCTTCAGCCCGGCGGGCGTGAGGATGTCTGTGATCTCCGTGGCGCCGTACTGCTCGGCGTAGGCGGCCTCGTAGGCCGGGACGGCGAAGGAGGCGATCGTGACGCCGGAGAGGTTCACGATGTCGTCGGTCATCAGAGCGTTCAGGTTCGCTGCGGGGGCCGCCACAGCGACACCTTCGATCGTGAGCTCGTGCGCGTACTCCGCTGCACGTTCCGCAGCGAAGAGCACAGCCTGCCCGCCTTGCGAGTGTCCCCACAGCACGACCCGGTCGCTCACGTGTGCGTCGTCGATCCGTCGCGCCGCCCGGACGATGTCGAGCACACTGTTGGACTCGGGCACGCCGAGCAGATACGACGACGCGCCTTCGACGCCGAGCCCCGGATAGTCAGTGGCCACGACCGCGTAGCCCTCGGCGAGCAGCTCATGCATCCCCTCGATGTACTGGAACGGATCCAGGCCGCGTGAAGGCGCACACGTCGATGCCGCACCGGTGGTGGGATGGCCCCAGGAGATCACGGTGCGTCCGCCCTCGGGAGCAGGCCCATCCGGGACGATCACCACGCCGGAGACCGGGATGTCCGCCCCCACGAGATCGCGAGAGTGGTAGATCACGCGCCACGCGACGGTGCCCACGGGTGCGCTCTCGATCGACTCGATGCGGATGATCTCGCCCGGATCTTCCCGGGGCGGGGGAGAGGGGAGGGTGTAGAACGCGGGATCCGCTCGGGCTTCGTCCTGCTCGGCGAGCGTTCTCCGTGTCACCTCGGCGGCGAGGAGCATGAGAGCCACGGCGAGGACGACGCCGATGACGATGAGGACACGGCGCCGACGTCGCGGACGTGCAGCGTGTGCGGCAGGCAGCTCGTCGCCTCTGTGCATAAGGACTTTCTAGCGCACGGGGCCGTTTCGAGGGAGAGGACCGGCGGGCGCGGAGGAGACGACGGAGGTAGTCTCATCGAGGGTGCCGGCGGTGGGACTCGAACCCACACGCCCTTTCGGACAAAGCATTTTGAGTGCTCCGCGTCTGCCATTCCGCCACGCCGGCTCGTGTGTCGCGTCTACGACTTTAGCGCAGACGAGGCGCGTGAACGTCCGCGCCGAGCGCCTAGGGCCTGTGGACAGGGGCACTCCACTAGGATGGTTGTGTGACAGAGCAAGAAGAGCAGGCTGAGCAGCCCACGTCATCCGCACCCCGACGCGTCGTCGTCGCCGAAGATGAGTCGCTGATCCGTCTCGACATCGTCGAGATCCTCCGCGACAACGGCTTCGATGTGGTCGGTGAGGCCGGTGACGGAGAGACCGCTGTCGCTCTGGCGACCGAGCTGCGTCCCGACCTGGTCATCATGGACGTCAAGATGCCTCAGCTCGACGGCATCAGTGCCGCCGAGAAGCTGCACAAGGGCAACATCGCCCCCGTCGTCCTCCTCACGGCATTCAGCCAGAAGGAACTCGTCGAGCGTGCCAGCGAGGCGGGTGCTCTCGCGTACGTCGTGAAGCCGTTCACCCCGAACGACCTCCTGCCCGCGATCGAGATCGCGCTGGCCCGCCACGAGCAGATCATCACGCTCGAGGCCGAGGTCGCCGACATGGTCGAGCGCTTCGAGACCCGCAAGCTCGTCGACCGTGCCAAGGGCCTCCTCAACGAGAAGATGGGCCTGAGCGAGCCCGAGGCGTTCCGATGGATCCAGAAGGCGTCCATGGACCGCCGTCTGACGATGCAGGACGTCGCCAAAGCGATCATCGAACAGCTCGCTCCCAAGAAGTAGCGGTGGACGCCGGGATCCTCCGGCTCGATACCGAGCACATCCTGCGGCCCGTACGGCGGGGCGATGGCGCTGCGCTCTCGCGCGCCTATCTCGCGAACCGCGAGCATCTCGCACCGTGGGAACCCACCCGCAGCGAGGCGTTCTTCTCCGTCGACTCGCAAGAGCAGCATGTGCAGAAATGCGTGGATGATGCGGCCAGTGGCCGCAGCATCCGCTTCGTCATCGAATCCGATGACGGAGAGATCCGCGGACGGATGAACATCAACAACATCGTCCGTGGCGCGTTCTGGAGCGCCGACCTCGGATACTGGGTCGACAGGTCGAGGCTGCACCGTGGGCTCGCGAGCCGCGGGGTCGCGCAGATCATCGAGTACTCGCGCGCAGAACTGCGCCTCCATCGGCTGCAGGCGGCGACGCTGCTGCACAACCTCGGGTCACAACGGGTGCTGCTCGGAAACGGCTTCGAGCGCATCGGTATGGCGCCGAGATACCTCCGCATCGCGGGGGAGTGGCAGGACCACCTGCTGTTCCAGCGACTGCTGGAGGAACCGCTCAGCGCTCGGCGGGAAGGTCCTTGATCATGTTGGTGATGCGGATCGTCGAGCAGCGACGCCCCTGATCGTCCGTGACCACGATCTCGTGAACGGTGATGCTCCTGCCCAGGTGCACGGGCGTGCACACTCCCGTGACGACACCCGAGGTCGCCGACCGCGTGTGCGTCGCGTTGATGTCGACACCGACGGCGAGTCGGCCGGCACCGGCGTGCAGGTTCGCCGCCATCGATCCGAGGGATTCCCCGAGCACCACGTAGGCGCCGCCGTGCATGAGTCCCACCGGCTGGGTGTTGCCTTCGACGGGCATGGTCGCGACGCAGCGCTCGACGCTGAACTCGACGAACTCCATGCCCATCTTCTCGGCCAGAGCACCCATTCCACGGGCCGTGGCCCAGTCGAGTCCCTCGCTCATCGCGACGTCGCTCATGCATCCTCCTCAGCGGGTGTCTGTCGTCCTCGTTAGGCTGACAGGGTGACGGACTCCGCAAAGCCTACCCTCATGGTCGTCGACGGCCACTCGCTCGCCTATCGTGCCTTCTTCGCCCTCCCGGTCGACAACTTCACGACCAAGGACAATCAGCACACCAACGGCATCTACGGCTTCCTGTCGATGCTGGTGAACCTCATCAAGGCCGAGCAGCCGACGCATCTGGCGATCGCCTTCGACACCTCGCGTCATTCGTTCCGCACGGATGAGTACCCGGAATACAAGGCGACGCGGTCGGAGTCGCCGCAGGAGTTCAAGGGTCAGATCCCTCTCCTTCAGGATTGCCTCGCCGCGATGTCCATCCCGGTCCTGACGAAAGAGGGGATCGAGGCCGATGACATCCTCGCGACCCTCGCGTCGCAGGGCGCGGAGCAGGGCTTCGAAGTGCTCGTCGTCTCCGGCGACCGCGACACCATCCAGCTCGTCAACGACGATGTCACTCTGCTGTACCCGTCGGTGCAGGGTGTCTCCCAGCTCAAGCGCTACGACCCGTCCACCGTTCAGGAGCGATACGGGGTGCGACCAGAGCAGTACCCCGACATCGCGGCACTCGTCGGGGAGACGAGCGACAACCTCCCCGGCGTGCCGAAGGTCGGCGAGAAGACCGCGGTCAAGTGGCTCACGCAGTTCGGCTCGCTCGATGAGCTGATCGCCCGTGCCGATGAGATCAAGGGCGTGGTCGGCGGCAACCTCCGCGAACACATCGAGGACGTCCGTCGCAACCGCAAGCTCAACCGCCTGCTCACCGACGTCGAGCTTCCGGTCGGCCCCGCCGATCTCGCGGTGGCACCGATCGATCCGCAGGCTGTGCGTGACATCTTCGCGCGCCTCGAGTTCCGCACCCTGTTGCCTCGCGTCTTCGAGGCCGTGGGCGCAGGCGAGGTCGCCGACGACCCCGCATCCGTCGTCGTCCTTCCCGTCCCCGCTGAGGTGACGCCGACCGACCTCGCCACGTGGGCCGCGGCTCAGGAAGGCGACGTCTCTCTGCGCATCACGACCCAAGGCGGGGTCCCCGTGCGCATCGGTGCCGCCACGCTGACCGAGCTCCGCGAGACCGACTGGGCAGACGCCGCCGCCGAAGCGTTGCGCGGATGGATCGAGTCCGATGCGCCGAAGGTGCTCCACGACGCGAAGCCGCAGGTGAAGGCGCTGATCCGCCAGGGCATCCGCCTCGGCGGGCTCGCCTACGACACGAGCCTGGCTGGCTGGCTGCTGCGCCCCAGCTTCCCCGACAAGACGCTCTCCGATCTGGTCGAGCGCTACCTCGGCGAGAAGCTTCCCGAGGCCGATCCGACGCAGCTCGTCCCCGAGACGGAGGGGGCCACCCCGTCGCAGGAGGCATGGTTCGCGCTTCGCGTCGCCGATGCGCTTCGCGAAGACATCCCCGAGCCGGTCGCCGCGGTCCTGGTCGACATCGAGCTCCCGACACTGCTCACCCTCGCCGATATGGAGGTCGCGGGCGTGGCGGTTTCTCACGACGTGCTGTCGACATTCTCCGGTGAGCTCGCCACCCGAGCCGAAGGGCTTGCGCAGGAGGCGTTCTCCGTCGTGGGACGGGAGTTCAACCTCGGCTCGCCCAAGCAGCTCCAAGAGGTCCTGTTCGAAGACCTCCAGCTTCCCAAGACCCGCAAGACCAAGACCGGCTACTCGACGGATGCCGCGGTGCTGGCCGACCTGCAGGAGAGCAATCCCCATCCCTTCCTGAGCCTTCTGCTGCAGCATCGCGAAGCCACAAAGCTGCGCCAGATCATCGAGTCGCTCGACACGGCCATCGGCGACGACCACCGTGTGCACACGACCTATGTGCAGACCGGAAGCCAGACCGGTCGTCTCTCCAGCACCGATCCGAACCTGCAGAACATCCCGGTGCGCACCGAGGAATCTCGCCGCATCCGCAGTGCTTTCGAAGTCGGCGAGGGGTACGAGTCTCTGCTCACGGCTGACTACTCGCAGATCGAGATGCGCATCATGGCGCACCTGTCCGGTGACGAAGGATTGATCGAAGCGTTCAACAGCGGAGAAGACCTTCACCGCTTCGTCGGCGCGCGGGTGTTCGGCGTCGAGCCGAGCGACGTCACTGCGGCCATGCGCACCAAGGTGAAGGCCATGTCGTACGGTCTCGTCTACGGCCTCTCCGCCTTCGGTCTCTCCAAGCAGCTGCGTATCGAGCAGTCCGAGGCCAAGCAGCTCATGGTCGAGTACTTCGCACGTTTCGGCGCCGTGCGCGACTATCTGCGGGCCTCGGTGATGAAGGCGAAGGAGGTCGGTTACACCGAGACGATCTTCGGTCGCCGTCGTCCGTTCCCTGACCTGGCGAGTCCGAACCGGGTGCTGCGTGAGAACGCCGAGCGTGCGGCGCTCAACGCTCCGATCCAGGGCAGTGCGGCCGACATCATGAAGATCGCGCTCCTGCACATCCACGACGATCTCCGGTCCGAGCAGCTCTCCTCTCGTGTGCTGCTGCAGATCCACGACGAACTCGTGGTCGAGGTCGCTCCGGGGGAGTGGGATGCCACGGAGCGGATCGTGCGCGCCCGGATGGGGGATGCGGCCGAGCTCTCGGTGCCGCTCGACGTGCAGGTCGGACGCGGCCGCGACTGGAACGAAGCGGCGCACTGAGACCCGGCGGCGAGAGGGGGTCGGGGATTAGGCTGACAACTATGACTTCAGCTCCCCGCACTCCCTCCGCCATCGACGCCGTCGCCGATGAATGGGTCGACACGATCGCGGTACTGGCGCCCACTCTCGGGACCTACATCGGCCGCGACGAGGTGAACGATCGCTTCGGTGACCTGAGTCCCGCGGGGCATGAAGAGATCGCCGCTGCGACCCGCGCGACGCTCGACAGGCTCTCGGCCCTCGAGCCCGTCGACGCGATCGACGAGGTGACCAAGACCGACCTGGGCGCGGAGCTGCGTCTCGATCTCGAGTTGCACGACGCGAAGTGGCATCTGCGCGATCTCAACGTCATCGCCTCGGCGGCGCAGGATGTGCGCGCGGCCTTCGATCTGATGCCGACCGCGACCGTCGAGAACTGGGACGTGATCGCGACGAGGCTCGCCGCTGTTCCCGACGCCCTCCGTGGCTACGTCGAGACGCTGCGCACCGGTATCGCCGAGGGGGTGACGCCGGCACGTCGTCAAGTGATCGAGGTCGCGACGCAGATCGACCGTTACACCGCGGATGACGGATTCTTCGCCGCGTTCGTCGCGGAGGCCGACCCCGAAGAAGGCCAGCTGCCCGCCTCGCTCGCGCGTACTCTCGCCGACAACTCCGCCGCCGCACGCGTCGCGTACGACGAGCTGCGCCGCTTCCTCGCGGAGGAACTCGCCCCCACCGCCGGAGAGGTCGACGCCGTCGGACGCGACCTGTACGCGCTCAACTCCCGTCGCTTCCTCGGGGCGACGATCGACCTCGACGAAACTTACGAGTGGGGCCGCGAAGAGCTCGCGCGCATGGTGGCGGAGCAGACCGCGATCGCGAATGAGATCCTGCCGGGGGCCTCCGTCGAAGAGGCCGTGGCCCACCTCGAAGCCGACCCTGCCCGCAAGCTCGTGGGCACCGACGCTCTCCAGAAGTGGATGCAGGAGACGAGCGATCGCGCGGTCGCCGAACTCGGAGCCTCCCACTTCGACATCCCCGAGGCGATCCGCACGCTCGAGTGCATGATCGCGCCCACCCAGGAAGGTGGCATCTACTACACGGGCCCGACCGACGACTTCTCGCGTCCCGGTCGTATGTGGTGGTCCGTTCCCGAGGGCGTCACGGAGTTCGACACCTGGCGAGAGCTCACCACCGTCTTTCATGAGGGCGTGCCGGGCCACCACCTGCAGATCGCCCAGGCCGTGTACAACCGGGCCGAGCTCAACTCCTGGCGCCGGCTGTTGGCCGGCACCTCGGGCCACGCCGAGGGGTGGGCCCTGTACGCCGAGCGTCTGATGGAGCAGCTCGGCTACCTCGACGATCCCGCCGATCGACTCGGCATGCTCGACGGGCAGCGTATGCGGGCGGCCCGTGTGGTGCTCGACATCGGCGTACACCTGGGCAAGCCACGTCTCGATGGCACGGGAGTGTGGGATGCGGAGTATGCGCTCGACTTCATGCGCCAGAACGTGAACATGTCGGATCAGTTCGTGCAGTTCGAGGTGAACCGCTACCTCGGCTGGCCGGGGCAGGCTCCGTCGTACAAGGTCGGTCAGCGCATCTGGGAGCAGGTGCGTGACGGCGTCCGTGCGGCGGAGGGCGACGCCTTCTCCTTCAAGGGCTTCCACAAGCGCGCGCTCGACATGGGTGGGGTCGGCCTCGACACGCTGCGCAGCGCGCTGCTTCCGCGCTGACGGGAATGCGATTCGATCGCCGCGTGTTCATTCACCTGAATAGAGAGGGATGACATGGGCATCGAATTCGGGCTGGACACCTTCGGGGACATCACGAGGGACACAGACGGAGAGCTCCTCACCGGAGCGCAGACCATCCGCAACGTCGTGGAGCAGGCAGAGCTCGCTGACACGGTGGGCGTGGACTTCTTCGGGGTGGGGGAGCACCACCGCGCCGAGTTCGCGGTGTCCGCGCCGGAGATGGTGCTGGCCGCGATCGCGGCTCGCACGGAACACATCCGACTGGGCACCGCGGTGACCGTGTTGTCCTCCGACGATCCGGTACGCGTGTTCGAACGCTTCTCGACGCTGGACGCGCTTTCGGACGGTCGCGCCGAGGTCGTTCTCGGGCGCGGATCCTTCATCGAGTCTTTCCCACTGTTCGGCTACGACCTCCGCGACTACGACGCACTGTTCGAGCAGAAGCTGGAGCTCTTCGTCGAGCTGCTCAAGGAAGAGCCCGTGACGTGGTCGGGCACGATGCGGGCGTCGCTCGACAACGCGAACGTGTTCCCCAAGACCGAGAAGGGCCTACGTACCTGGGTCGGTGTCGGTGGAAGCCCGGAGTCCGTCGTGCGCGTCGCGCGTCACGGCCTGGGGCTGATGCTCGCGATCATCGGGGGACCGGCGGCGCGGTTCAAGCCCTTCGTCGACCTTTACCACCGCTCGGTGGCGTCGTTCGGCACGACCTCGCACCCCGTCTCCGTTCATTCCCCGGGCCACATCGCCGAGACCGACGCGGAGGCCTGGGACGCGGCGTACTCCGGATTCGAGGCGATGAACAACACCATCGGCCGCGAGCGCGGCTGGCCGGCATACAGCCGCGCGCGTTTCCAGAACGATGTCGGTCCGGAAGGGGCGATCTACGCGGGCTCACCGGATCGAGTCGCCGCGAAGATCGCCGACACGATCACGACCTTGGGTCTCGGCCGCTTCGACCTGAAGTACGCCACAGGCACACTGTCGCACGAGTCGATGATGCGCAGCATCGAGCTGTACGGCACCGAAGTGATCCCTCGGGTGAAGCGGATCCTCGGCGCGCAGGACTGACGATATCGCGTGCGGGGCGTCCGGCGCTCGGCTCTACGATGAGGAGCATGGCCAACACCGCCCTGCCGAGCCGCTCATCGCTGGCCGAGCGCCTGGACGTCCTGCCGTTCACGCGTCGACACCTCCGGCTGCTCACCGGATCCGGGCTCGGATGGGCCCTGGACGCGATGGATGTCGGTCTGATCTCCTTCATCCTCGCGGCCCTCACGCAGCAGTGGGGACTGACCAAGGGCGAGGCAGGGTGGATCGCCTCGGTCGGTTTCATCGGGATGGCCATCGGCGCGACGCTCGGCGGTCTGCTGGCCGATCGCTTCGGTCGCCGCCAGGTGTTCGCCCTCACCCTGCTCGTGTACGGCATCGCGACCGGGGCCAGCGCGCTCGTCGGCGGAATCGCGGCACTCCTCGTGCTGCGATTCCTCGTCGGACTCGGTCTCGGTGCCGAGCTCCCGGTCGCGTCGACGTACGTGAGCGAGTTCGCTCCTGCCCGAATCCGCGGTCGTCTGATCGTCGTGTTGGAGGCCTTCTGGGCGCTCGGATGGACGGCAGCCGCCGTCATCGGGTTCCTGGTCATCCCGGCGTCCGACGACGGTTGGCGCTGGGCCTTCGCGCTCGGCGCGATTCCTGCCGTGTATGCACTGTTCGTGCGGTGGCGGATGCCCGAGTCTCCGCGATGGCTCGCCTCGCGTGGACGCATCGCGGAAGCTGATCGCATCGTCTCGGCCTTCGAGGCTGATGCCGGTGTGGGGACGGCCCCGGCCATTCGGAAGGAGCCGGCGTCCCGCGCGATCGCGGTCACGGCTCGGGCCCGCCTCGCCACGCTCTGGAACCCCGAGTTCCGCCTGCGCACCCTCTGCCTCTGGGTGGTGTGGCTGGGCGTGAACTTCGCCTACTACGGCGCGTTCATCTGGATTCCGAGCATCCTCGTGGACGCCGGGTTCGATCTCGTCCGCTCGTTCGGATTCACACTGATCATCACGCTCGCGCAGCTTCCGGGATACGCGGTCGCCGCGTGGCTGATCGAGGTCTGGGGGCGACGGCTCACCCTGTCGGTGTTCCTTCTGGGGTCGGCCGTCTCGGCTGTGATCTTCGGCACGGCCACGACTGAGGGGGCGATCATCGCTGCGGGCATGGCTCTGTCTTTCTTCAACCTCGGTGCCTGGGGCGCGCTGTACGCCGTCACGCCCGAGATCTATCCGACGTCGTTGCGGGGAACGGGCACGGGCTGGGCCGCCGGGGTCGGCCGCATCGCATCGATCGTGGCGCCGCTTTCCGTACCGGTCCTTCTGATCGCCGGTGGGGCTCCGCTGCTGTTCGCCGTGTTCGGCGTGTGCCTCCTCGGTGCGGCCGCCGCGGCATGGGGGCTCGTCGATCGGGGTGGTCAGGCTCTCGACGACCGTTGACGCCGCGCGTCGTGAGCCGCAATAGGCTGGGACGATGGCAGATGTGCGGTTCGTGGCGATCGGCGACTCGTTCACCGAGGGGGTCGGTGACGTTCTTCCGGATGGGCGGGAGCGCGGCTGGGCCGATCTCGCGGCCCAAGGCTGGGCGGACGCGGCGGGCCACTCCATCCAGTACGCGAACCTCGCGATAAGGGGCAAGCTCGCCTGGCCGATCGTCGAGCAGCAGCTCGAACCCGCGCTCGCTCTGCGCCCGACGCATCTCTCCTTCAACGGCGGTGGCAACGATATGCTGCGCCCGCGCACCGATGTCGAGCACATCGCCGATGCATTCAGTCGCGTGCTGCGGCGGTGCGATGAGGAGGGCGTCACCATGATCCTGCTCTCGGGTGCCAATCCCAGCGGGCAGCTCCCGATGGGCTCCCTCGTCCAGCGGCGCGGCGATCTGCTCTCCGACGCGGTGCTCCGGCGGATCGAAGACCGCCCTGACGTGGTCCGAGCACTCAATTGGCCGGATCGTGAGCTCTCCCGCGGTGCGTATTGGGCGGATGACCGCCTGCACATGAACGCGGCGGGTCACCACCGTGTCGCTGCCCGCGTGCTGCACGCGCTCGGCTTCGAGCCCCCGGCGACATGGTGGGCCCCGAATGATCGACTGGGTACCGGGCCATCGGGGCTCGCCTACTACCGGGAGTTCGTCGGTCCCTGGGTCCGCCGACGCGTGACGCGCACCTCGTCGGGCGATGGCCGTACGGCGAAGTACCCGTCCTGGGTCGAACGAGTGCCCTCGTGATGCGAAGCGGTTCCTCGGTTGCGGGGGATCGGTGAGCGACTTCGAATTGGCGCGTATACCCGCCGGTGTCCTGACGCTGCACGATGCGCGTCGTGACGAGCGGCGTGATGTGACACTCGAGCCGTTCCGGATCGGTGTGTATCCGGTGACGGAGGAGCAGCTCACCGAGGTGCTGGGCATCCCGGTGCGCCACCCGCGTCGCCCCGCCGCCGACCTCAGTTGGTTGCGCGCGATCCACTTCTGCAACGCCGCATCCGAATGGGAGGGCCTGGATCGGGTCTATCTGTTCGATGGCGAGGAGGTGACCTGGGACACGACCGCCGACGGGTACCGGCTCCCCACCGAAGCGGAGTGGGAGTTCGCCTGCCGCGCCGGGTCGACAGGTCCGCACTATGCGCCTCTTGCCGATGCGGCATGGACGAGTGCGGACGGGGTGTCCTCTCCGCAGGACATCGGTGGCAAGCTGCCGAACCTCAACGGTCTCTTCGACACGCTCGGCAACGTCTGGGAGTGGTGCTGGGACCTGTTGGATCCCGCCCGTTATGACGACTACCGCGTCTTCCGCGGCGGCGGGTTCGCGGACGACGCGTGGAGCGTGCGGGCATCGGTGCGTCGCGGGGGCGCGCCGCGCATGCATCACGAGGATGTCGGGCTCCGACTGGCGCGGGGTGCGTTCGACACGGTCGACAATGCACAGGGCTGGTCCGCGCGCGCGGACCGCGAACGTGCTGTCCGGAATGGACCGTTGCCTTCCGGATGGACGCCTCGTCGGAGCTGAGACGCCGGTACCGCGCGGCGGCCGTGTCCGCATCACTCCACGTTTTGTCCTGTCATCCCGCGGATGGAAAGCTGGAGACATGGCACCTTCCTACGCGCTCATCGTCTCCCAAGGCCGAGTGGCCGATCGCACCGACGGAGCGCTCGTGGGGGCGCGACGCGTGGGTGACGCGGTCTCGGCATTGCTGGAGATCGAACCGCACGTCGTCGGCACCCCGACACCGGGCCTGGTCGATGACTGGTCCGTCGCGCTTCCCGAAGCGGAGGCGACTCTGAGCGGATTGCGCGCAGCGGTGCACGACGCCATCTCTACGGGCGCGACACCCCTCCTGATCACGAACACCTGCGCGGCGAGCCTCGGCACTCTTCCCGCTGCTGCCGAGCACCATCCCGACGCCGTCGTGCTCTGGATCGACGCACACGGCGATTTCAACACTCCGGATACGACGGATTCGGGCTATCTCGGCGGTATGGTCCTGGCCGCGGCGTGCGGACTCTGGGACAGTGGGCACGGCGACGGCATCGATCCGACGCAGGTGATCGTGGTCGGCGGTCGCGACATCGACGTCGCTGAGGGTGAGTTGCTCGCAGAAGCGGGGGTCACCGTTCTCGCTCCTTCCGAGAGCACGCCGGAGCGCGTCCTCGAACTCGTCGCCGGACGTCCCGTGTGGATCCACGTCGATTGGGACGTGCTCGAACCCGGGTACATCCCCGCCGCCTACCGGGTCGGAGGCGGGTTGCTGCCTCACCACGTGGCGGCGATTTTCGCGGCGCTGCCGTCCGATTCGGTCCGGGGGATCGAACTCGCGGAGTTCGAAGCCGGCGACGAGGAGGTGCCGGAGCGCGTCAGCGTCGAGCTCATCGTGGAGACGCTGCAGCACCTGCTCCGATAGGGTGCGCTCAGCGCCGACGTTCCGGATCGAGGCCCATGCGGATGCGCGTCTGCTTGCGTTCGATGAGGATGAACACCGTGCCGATGATCCAGAGGGGGATCGGCATTAGGAACGCGATCCGGAAGGCCTCGAGCGAGTATGTCTCGGGAGTGCCGGCGCCCTGCAGGTCGAGTGCGAGGCCGATGAGGAAGATGGCGATGAGCGCGGCGATGAACCCTCCCGCGTTCGTCACACCGGTGGCGGTGCTCAGACGGTGGGTGGGGTTGTGCGTCCGCGCATGGTCGAACGCGATCATGGAGGCGGGCCCTCCGGTCGCGAGGGCGATCGCCAGCACATAGAGGAGCCAGATGGGCGCGGTGTCGGGCACAGCGATGACAGCGACCCACGCTGCCATCTGCACCCCGACGGCGGGGAGCACCAGCGCGAGCGACCGGTGATTCGGAAGCCGCCGGGAGAGGTCGCCGATGAGGGGTCCCAGAAGCATGCCGGCCACGACATATACGGAGATGATTCCCGCGGCGTGGGCTGTGTCGAGCCCTTCCGCCGCGGTGAGGAAGGGCATTCCCCAGAGCAGCACGAACGCGGTACCCGCGAACGGGGTCGTGAAGTGCGACCAGAAGGCCAGCCGCGTGCCCGGGTGTGCCCAGGCGGCACGTATGCCGACACCGGTATCTATGGCGGAGGTGACGACGCGGACGACACCGGTATCGGTGTTCACCGTGACGTCGGCGCCGCGCTCTGCGGGATGGTTGCGAATCACCAGCGCCACGAGGATGGTGAACAGCACACCGAGGCCCGCGATGCTGCCGAAGGTGATGGTCCAGTTGGTGGCGTGTAGGAGTGCGGCCAGTGGGACCAGGGCGATCAGCTGGCCGGCTTGACCGATGATGCCGGTGAACTGGACCATGAGCGGCCCGCGTTGGGCGGGAAACCAGGTCGCGACGAGTCGTAGCACCGCGGGGAAGATCGCGGCATCACCGGCACCGAGCAGGACGCGCGCGAAGATCGCGATGCCGATGCTGGGGGAGAGGGCCATGGTCAGCTGGCCCGCGGCCATCAGCAGCATGCCGACGGTCATGATCGGGCGCGAGCCGAAGCGATCGAGGAGCACTCCGATCGGGATCTGCATTCCGCCGTACACGGCGAGTTGGACCACGGCGAAAAGAGCGAGCGTCGATGCATCCGCCTGGAAGCGGTCGGCCGCTTCGACGCCGACAGCGCCGAGCGATGTGCGGTTCGTGATGGCCAACACGTAAGCGGCGACTCCGACCGACCAGATCACCCAGGCTCTCCACCCCGGTGTCGAGACGGGGGAGGGGGAGACCTGCGGCACGCCTCAACGCTACTCCTCCGGCGGCGCGCATTCGGCGACCTCCGCTCGATGTCGGTCGGGGTCGCTACGGTGGCGCCATGACCAGTTCCCCTTTGCACCACTCTCTCGACTACGTCGAGCTCGTCGTCACCGATATGGAGGCGTCGAAGAGCTTTTTCGGTGACGCCTTCGGCTGGAGCTTCAACGACTACGGCCCCGGATACGCCGGGATCGTGTCGCCACGAGGCGACGGCAACGAAGCCGGTGGTCTGATGCTGGCCGACGAGCCGCGTCCTGTCGGAGGTCCGCTCGTACTGCTCTATTCGGAAGACCTCGACGCCACGAAGGCGGCTATCGAGAAGGCCGGCGGAACGATCCTCCAAGAGCCGTACGCGTTCCCCGGCGGGCGACGCCTGCACTTCGCCGACCCGACGGGCACGGAGCTCGGAGTCTGGTCGACACAGTAGGAGTCAGCCGTGGCTTCGCCGGTGTCGCGCGTGCGACGATTGCCGGTATGCCGGACATCGTGGCGGGCGACATCCCCGACGACATCGAGAGATGCGTGGACGTCTGGTTTCACGCGCTCCGGCACCGTGACGGGGATGTCGACTCCCGCTCGATCGCCGATCGCATGCGAAAGCTGTTCGATGGCCGTGTCCTCCGGTTCGCGCTCACGGGGGAGCCTCTGGCGGGTTTCGCTCTCACCACGCCGAAGACACACGACGAGACGACGGCCGTGTTGGAGCGGATCGCCGTGATGCCGTCATCCGCCGGGCAGGGACATGGTCGTGCCCTGCTGCGCGATGCGATTCAGTATTCGACGGGTGCCGGCTTCTTCAGCCTCGAACTCGCGGTGCGGCGAGGGAACGCCGCCATCCAGCTCTACGAATCGGAGGGGTTCGCGGCGGTCTCGGAGCCTGTCCCGCACCCGCTCGGCGGCGAGCCCATGATCACCTACCGCCGTGATCTCGTCGATCGGCACAGCGGAGCGATCGCGGGTACCTCAGGACTCAGCGTTCCGCGGGTACAGGGCCCCGAGATCGTTCTCCGACCTTTCGAGGAATCTGACATCGATGCCGTGTTGGAGGCGTCCTTCGATCGTTCGATCACCGACGTCACCACCGTTCCCATCGTCGCTGATCCCGGGCTCGCCGGCGCGTGGCTGGTCCGGCAGCGCGAGCGGGCAGCGAAGGGCATCGGCTACTCGTTCGCGATCGAGGCGAACGATGAATGCGTGGGGCAGATCGGGCTGTGGCTTCGTGACCGGGACCAGGGTCGAGCGACCGTCGGCTACTGGATCCGACCCACGCGACGCGGCGAGGGATACGCCTACAGCGCGCTGCGAACCCTCACGGAATGGGCGTGGCACCTCGCCGATCTGCATCGTCTGCAGCTGCACATCGACCCGACGAACGGGCCCTCACTCCGGACTGCTGAGAAGGCGGGCTATGCGCGCGAAGGGTTGCTTCATTCCTGGCAGAAGATCGGCGATGAGCGCCGGGACATGCTCGTGTACAGCCGACTCCGGTCACCGTCGCCGATTGCTGATCCGGCGGCTGAGGAACCGGCTTAGTCGACGATGCGGTGGCCGAGATCTTCGAGGATCATCGTCACGAGTTGATCGGTGGTCGTCTCCGGGCCGACCCGTCGCTCATCGAACCAGGGGAGTGGTTGCCACCCGTCGTGCCATCGGCGGATCTCGTCCTCCCCGAAAGCGTTCGCGAGAGGTCTTCCGGTATGGCGCCGAATCGTCTCTTCGAGGCCGACGTCGAACTGATAGATTCCTGTCGTTCCGCGATGGTCGAGGTACAAGCTCTCGAAGGCTTCGGCGTAGTCGCGCAGATTGAAGATCCCGTCGAGGATGACGTCGTAACCGAGGTCCAGCGCCTGCCGGGCGGCGCCGACGATCAGGATGCTCGCCGCTCGAGAGCGTCTCAACCGGTTGGGGTCGTGCAGCAGCTCACGGCGGAAGTGGTCTTGAGAGATGACGGCGACCCGTTGACCTAGTGCCGGCCGCAGTGCCCTCGCCGTCGTCGTCTTCCCCGATGCGGCCCCGCCGCGCAGGATGACGAGACGCGTGGAGCCACTGCCCGTAAGAGTCATCGAACCATCCTTGCAGCGCCCGCCAGGCGGGTCGAGCCGTGCGATCAATCGAGCGCGAACGGCATTCCCAGCGCGGCCCTGAGTCTCGACGCGAATGTCTCGCGACGGCCGGGATCCACCCACTCCGCGTCGCCGTGTCGTTGGTGCAGCCGATCGTCCGGAAAGCGGGGGAACACATGCACATGCAGGTGCTAGACGTCCTGGTCTCCTGCGGGCTCATTGTGCTGCCGGATGGAGGTCCCCTCGCATCCGTAGGATGACCGGATGCCGATCGCCACCCTCTGCGTCAGATCCCACACCGCGAAACCGTCCTCCGGTGACAGGTCGTAGATGTTCTCCACGTGCGTCCGCGGGATGACGAGGACCGCTCCGGGGTTCCCCGGCCACCACTTCGGCGCGATCCGAGCGAATGCACGGTCGGTGACGGCGACCACGTCGGACGGCATGCTGAGTTCGTCGTACAGACCCTGTTGGAATCTGCAGAACGGACACGCATATCCAGGCGGCTCGTGGGTGGCTGGGTGCACGCACCGATCATCGCACGGGGAGTGCTGGTAACGGGAGCTGCATCTGTCACCGGTGGAGCTGATGATCTTCTCAGCTGACATAATGTGCATTATCGGCTATCTTTCGCGATCCGAGAGCGGTGATCGATAGGCTCGCCTCGTGAACGGAAGCAACGTCGACATCGACTGGGAATCTGCGCGACGCGCGAATCAGGAGAACTGGGAGGATCGCGTCCCGGTGCACACGGAAGCCTATGGGCTCGCTGCGTTCGACGATCCCGCGCATCTCAGCGACGTCGTTCGCGACGACCTCGCGACGATGACCTCGTTCCTTCCTGCGGACGGTCTGTCCGGCCTCGATCTCTGTCACCTGCAATGCCACATCGGCACCGACACGGTCTCCCTGGCTCGCGCCGGTGCGACGGTGACCGGCGTCGATTTCTCGCCGTCTGCGCTCCGTGCGGCGACCGACCTCGCCGCGCGTCTGGGTATCGATGCGACGTGGGTGCAGACCGATGTGCTCGATGCACGGGCTGCAGTCACCGGTGACTTCGATGTCGTGTACACGAGTATCGGGACGATCAGCTGGCTCGACGACCTGGATCGGTGGGCGGCGCAGATCGTGCAGCTGCTGCGTCCGGGGGGGATGTTCTTCATCCGCGACGGTCATCCCGCCCTGTACGCGCTGGATGAGGACGCGGACACCTTGACCACGCGCTATTCCTACTTCGCGACCGGTCGCGCGCAGCAATGGGACGACGACAGCACATATGCCGGCGACGGTCGTATCGACCACGCCCGCACTTACGAGTGGCCGCACCCGTTGTCCGAGATCCTCGGTGCGCTGCTGCGTGCAGGGCTCAGGCTCGTCCACTTCGATGAAGGTCGTACGCTGCCGTGGCGATTCAGCGATCGCATGGTCGAGGTGTCCGGCGGCTACGCCTGGCCCGAAGCCGAGCGGGACCTGATCCCCTGCACGTACACGATAATCGCGCGCGTCGACGAAGGCGGAGCCGCCGGAGACGCGTGATGGTCGGAGTGCGGGCGCGGGCACGCGCTCCGACCATTCTCACGCTCCGACGTACTGCGCGAGGTGCTCCCCCGTGAGTGTCGATTTTTGGGATACCAAATCCCTCGGCGTCCCCTCGAAGACGATCTTGCCGCCGTCGTGTCCGGCTCCCGGACCGATGTCGATGATCCAGTCCGCGTGCGCCATGACTGCCTGATGGTGCTCGATCACGATCACGGTCTTGCCGGCATCCACGAGTCGATCCAGCAGTCCCAGGATCTTGTCCACATCGGCGAGGTGAAGGCCGGTCGTGGGCTCGTCGAGCACGTAGACGTCGCCTTTCTCCCCCATCTGGATCGCGAGCTTGATGCGTTGGCGTTCGCCACCGGACAGCGTCGACAGCGGCTGCCCGAGTGACAGGTAGCCGAGTCCCACGTCTTCCATCCGCCCGAGGATCGCCGTGGCGGCGGGCAGCTTGGCCTCCCCGTCGCTGAAGAACACCCGTGCCTCGGAGACCGGCAGATCGAGCACCTCGGTGATGTCCTTGCCTGCGAGCTTGTACTCCAGCACCCCGGCCTGGAAGCGCTTGCCTCCGCAGTCCTCACAGGGAGTCTCGATCGTGTCCATGAAGCCGAGCTCCGTGATGATCACACCCGCGCCCTTGCACGAGGGGCAGGCGCCTTCGGAGTTCGCGCTGAACAGAGCCGGCTTCACGCCGTTCGCCTTCGCGAAAGCCTTGCGGATCGGCTCGAGGAGTCCCGTGTACGTCGCCGGGTTGCTTCGCCGAGAGCCCTTGATCGCGGCCTGGTCGATCGCCACGACTCCGTCGCGCTTGGACACCGACCCGTGGATGAGCGAGCTCTTGCCCGAGCCCGCCACGCCCGTCACGACGGTGAGGACCCCCGTCGGGATGTCGACATCGACGTCCTGGAGGTTGTTCGCGGTGGCCCCGCGCACTTCGATCGATCCGGTTCCGGAGCGCACTGCCTCCTTGAGCTGGGCCCGATCCTCGAGGTGGTCACCGGTCTTGGTGCCGCTGGCCTTCAGCCCCTCGACCGTGCCCTCGAAGCAGATCTCCCCACCGGCGCTGCCCGCACCAGGCCCCAGATCGACGACGTGGTCGCCGATCGCGATGGTCTCTGGCTTGTGCTCGACGACCAGCACGGTGTTGCCTTTGTCCCGCAGCTTCAGCAGCAGGCCGTTCATGCGCTGGATGTCGTGCGGGTGCAGACCGATCGTCGGCTCGTCGAACACGTAGGTGATGTCGGTGAGCGATGACCCGAGGTGCCGCAGCATCTTGATGCGCTGCGCCTCTCCCCCGGACAACGTGCCCGACGGACGCTCCAGACTGAGGTATCCGAGGCCGAGCGTCACGAAGGCGTCAAGATTGGCGCTGAGCGCCTGCAGCAGCGGGCCGGCTCCGGGGAGATCGAGTCCCCGGACCCAATCGGCCAGGTCTGTCACCTGCATGCGGCACGCATCGGCGATGCTCACACCCTCGATCTTCGACGACCGCGCCCCCTCGGTGAGCCGCGTCCCATCGCACTCCGGGCAGACGGCGAACGTGGCCACGCGCTCCACGAAGGCCCGGATGTGCGGCTGCAGCGCGTCGAGGTCCTTCGAAAGCATCGACTTCGTGATCTTCGGGATGAGACCCTCGTACGTCATGTTGATCCCGGAGATCTTCACCTTCGTGACCTCGCCGTAGAGGAAGAGGTGCCGCTGCTTGTCGGTGAACTGGGAGATCGGCTTATCCGCGGGATAGAAGCCCGACTGGGAGAACCCCTTCACCATCCATCCGTCGGCCGTGTAGCCGGGCACCATGATGGCACCGTCGTCGAGAGACTTCGACTCGTCGACGATCTGGGCGAGATCGAGGTCGGATACCGCTCCCCTGCCCTCGCATCGCGGACACATGCCGCCGAGGTAGATCGCATCCTTCACGATCTTCTTCTCTCCACCCGGGCCTGTCATGACACCGCTGGCCTTCTGCGTCGGGATGTTGAACGAGAAGGCGGTCGGTCCGCCGATATAGGGCTGCCCCAGCTTGCTGAACAGGATGCGGAGCATCGCGTTGGCGTCGGTGACGGTGCCGACGGTCGATCGGGGGTTCGCTCCCAGACGCTCCTGGTCGACGATGATCGCCGTGGTCAGACCCTCGAGGATGTCGACATCTGGACGGGGCACCGACGGCATGAACCCCTGGACGAAGGCGCTGTAGGTCTCGTCGATCATGCGCCGCGACTCCGCCGCGATCGTGTCGAAGACGAGCGAGCTCTTCCCCGAACCAGACACGCCGGTGAACACGGTCAGACGGCGCTTCGGGATATCGACGCTGACGTCCTTGAGATTGTTCTCGCGCGCACCCTGTACGCGGATCAGGTCGTGGGTGTCTGCGGGGTGCTCGTCCGTGGTCATCGGCGTCTTTCGTGGGATCGGTGGAGAAGGTCAGGCGGCCTGGTTGATACGCAGCAGGTTGCCTGCAGGATCGCGGAACGCGCAGTCGCGCACACCGTAGGGCTGATCGATGGGCTCCTGCACGACATCGGCTCCACGTTCGACGAGACGCTCGAAGAGGGCGTCGACGTCATCGCTGGCCAGCGTGAGGGCCGCGTAGCTGCCCTTGGCGATCAGCTCGAGAATCGTCTGACGCTCGGCGTCCGTGATGCCCGGATCGGTTGCCGGCGGGTGCAGCACGATCGATGTCTGCGGCTGACCCTCGGGCCCGACGGTGAGCCACCGCAGGCCGTCGTACCCGACATCGTTGCGCACCTCGAAGCCGAGGGCGTCGCGATAGAACGCGAGGGCCGCTTCGGCATCGGTGTGCGGGAGGAATGCGTAGTGGATGCTGATGTTCATGGTGTTCACGTTAGGTGCGCGTCGGTGCGCGGCGCTTCTCGATTCCTGATCGGTCTGGTCACGTGCTTGGCCTGGAACGAGGGGATTCCCTCGACGCTGGCAGCGCGTTCACGGTACACGCTGGGTGCGACACCGACCAGCTCGGAGAATCTCGTGCTGAACGTGCCGAGTGAGGAGCATCCCACCTCGAAGCACACCTCCGTCACCGTCAGGTCTCCGCGTCGCAGGAGTGCCATCGCCCGCTCGATACGTCGGGTCATCAGATACGAGTAGGGAGACTCGCCGTAGGCCTCTCTGAACTGCCGGCTCAGGTGCCCCGCCGACATATGCACACCGCGGGCGAGCGCCTCGACATCGAGTGGTCGCGCGTACTCCCGGTCGATGCGGTCTCGCACTCTCCTCATCACGGTGAGTTCGCGGAGGCGAACTTCGTCGACGTCGGTCACGACTTGATCTTGCCATGTCCCCGGAAGTCGCGGCATGACGGAACGAAACGCGGAAGACGGCTTCTCCCCCGCTCCGGCCCGGCGGAGCGCTACCCTGAGGGTGCATCCTCACAGGATCTTCTCAGAAAGGGGTCCCCACCATGTCTGAACCACTCACGGAGGCCAAGTCGTTGTTCAAGTCGATCCGCGTCACGCTGGCCGTCGCCGGTGTGCTGGCGCTGCTCGCCGGAATCGTCCTCCTCGTCTGGCCGGTGAAGTCCGCGGTCATCGTGACGGCGATCTTCGCCACCTACCTCATCATCGCCGGTCTCGTCTACGTCGGACTCGGCATCTTCTCGAGCGCGAAGGGCGGGTGGGCGCGCGTCGGTCACATCGTCCTCGGCCTGCTCTACATCGCTGCCGGTGTCATCGCGTACTTCAACCTGAATGCCGCCGCCGCCACGCTCGCCTTCGTGGTCGTGATCTTCATCGGCGTCAGCTGGATCGTCGATGGGATCGTCGCGCTCACACTGCTGGGCAGCGACGGCTCGCGCGTCTGGACCGTCCTCTACGCGATCCTGAGCATCGTCGCGGGAATCATCGTGTTGTTCTCGCCGCTCATCGCCGGCTTCGCGTTCTGGCTGCTGCTGGGCATCTCGCTGGTCGTGCTCGGAATCATCCAGATCGTGCGCGCCATCACGCTCGGTCGAGACGAGAAGGAATACGTCTCCGCCGTGCAGGGTGGAGCGACGAGCTGATCCTCTCGGTCTGAAAACAGAACGGCCCCGTCCCGCAGCGTGCAGGACGGGGCCGATCTGTGCGCCCTGGCTACTCGGCGGCGAAGGCGCTCACGTCACCGACGAGGCGCGTGTTGTCCGCCGGTACCGGGTCGATGACGGCCTTGGCGACCTCGGCTGCGAACTCCGAGACGTTGTAGAGCTTGCCGGCCGATTCCCGGCGCTCGGCGATGGCGCCCGGGTTCGCGCGCTCGAGCAGAGTCGCCGTGATCGTTCCTTCGATCATGTCGCCCGAGACGACGGTGAACCCGATCCCCTTCTCGGTCAGTCCGGGGATGAGCTCGCGGAGCGCGTCTTCCCCCGCCCGCTTCGAGAGTGCCACCGGTTCGTACTCCGGCATGGTCGGCGTGGTCCGGATGAAGTGCGCCTGGTGGCTGGTGACGAACACGACGCGCGCGCCGTCTCCGAGCAGGGGCGTCGCCGCGTTCAGGACGTTGAGCTGGGCGTCACGGTTCAGCGCGAGGGCGTAGTCCTCGGCCATGCCGGATTCCATGCCGCCGGAGGCGTTGAGTACGAGGACGTCGAGCCGCCCGTATTCGGCGCGGATCGCCTCGAACATCTCGGCGACGGATGCCTGGTCGGTCAGGTCCGCGCCGACGACGAGAGCGCGACGGCCGAGCTCGCGGAGCTGGGCGGCGAGCTTCTCTGCACGCGGTGCCTTGTTGCGGAAGTTGATGACGACGTCGGCGCCTGCCTCGGCGAGGTAGCGCACGGTGTCGGCGCCGATGCCCCGCGATGAACCGGTGACAAGAGCGACCTTGCCGTCAAGGGATCCTGCGGGAAGAACGTCGGTCACGGTGACTCCTCATGATGCGTGAAAAAGCCGTGATCGCACGGCCCTCTCACACTATCAAGCGCGCGCTGTGGCACCCTGATCCGTCGGTGCCCGCGTGATACGTTGACCACAAAGGAGGCCGCATGGACAACTTCACGACATTCGTCACGTTCATCGACCAATGGGCATGGATCGGCTGGCTGGTCCTGATCGCCGTCTTCCTCGTCATCGAGATGCTGTCGCTGGACTTCACCTTCCTGATGCTGAGCTTCGGCAGCGTCGTGGGGCTGGTCACGGACCTGATCGGTGTTCCGGTCTGGCTGCAGGTCATCATCGCCGCGGCCGCCGCCGCGCTGTTCATCCTCTTCCTGCGTCCCCCGCTCCTCAAGCGACTGCGCCGCGGAGAAGATCCGACCAAGTCGAATGTCGACGCCCTCGTCGACCTGCGCGGTATCGCGCTGCACGACATCACTCAGATCTCCGGCCAGGTCAAGCTCGCCAACGGCGACACCTGGACCGCTCGCACCGCCACGCCCGTGCCGATCCCGCAGGGCGCTCCGATCGCCGTGACCGCGATCAACGGTGCGACCGCCATCGTCCGTCCCGTCAACGACTAGGAGAACCCGTGAACGACGCATCGTTCATCCCCACAGCGATCCTGTGGATCCTCGTGATCGCGGTGATCATCTTCGTGGTGGTCACCGTCGCCCGTGCGATCCGCATCATCCCCCAGGCGACGGCCGGGGTCGTCGAGCGCCTCGGGCGCTATCACAAGACGCTGACCCCCGGTCTGAACGTCCTCGTCCCGTTCATCGATCGCCTGCGCCCCCTGATCGACATGCGCGAGCAGGTCGTCTCCTTCCCGCCGCAGCCGGTCATCACCGAGGACAACCTCGTCGTGTCGATCGACACGGTCGTCTACTTCCAGGTCACCGACGCGCGCGCAGCCACCTATGAGATCGCGAACTACCTCGGTGCGGTCGAACAGCTGACCACCACCACTCTTCGCAACGTCGTCGGTGGCCTCAACCTCGAAGAGGCACTCACCAGCCGCGACAACATCAATGGGCAGCTGCGCGTTGTGCTCGACGAGGCCACCGGCAAATGGGGAATCCGCGTCGGCCGCGTCGAGCTGAAGGCGATCGACCCGCCCATCTCGATCCAGGACTCCATGGAGAAGCAGATGCGCGCCGAGCGTGACCGACGCGCCGCGATCCTCACGGCCGAGGGAACCAAGCAGTCGGCGATCCTCGAGGCCGAGGGTGCCCGTCAGGCCGAGATCCTCCGGGCAGAGGGCGATAAGCAGGCAGCTGTGCTTCGCGCACAGGGTGAGGCCGAGGCGATTCAGAACGTCTTCAGCGCCATCCACCAGGGCGAGCCGGATGACAAGCTGCTCGCCTACCAGTACCTGCAGATGCTGCCGAAGATCAGCGAGGGGCAGTCCAACAAGCTGTGGATCATCCCGAGCGAACTCACCGAGGCGCTCAAAGGCATCGGCAGTGCGTTCACCCCGAAGCCGGGCCAGGGCCCGACGAACACGCTTCCGGGCGCGTGACGCACCCGTACTTCTCGAAGACGCGGCATCCCCGAGTCCTCGCCCACCGCGGTCTGATCACCGCGGCAGGCGAGGACTCCGGCGTCTGGGAGAACTCTGCCGCGGCTTTCGCCGCCGCGCACGCGGCGGGCGTCGACTACATCGAGACCGACTGCCAGGTCACCGCAGACGGCGATGTGGTGCTGTTCCACGACACGACCCTGACCCGCCTGATCGGCGACAGCCGAAGGGTCCAGGATGTGCGCACACGCGAACTGCGGACGCTCTTCTCCGACCACGGCGGACTCCTGACGGTGTCGGAGGCGCTGGCTTCGTTCCCGGACGTGCGTTTCAACATCGATGTGAAGACGGCCGCAGCCGTCGAGCCCCTCGGCCCGATCCTGGTCGATCACACCCACCGCGTCCTCCTGACCAGCTTCTCCGACGCGAACCGCCGTGCCGCCCTCGCCTCGGTGCTGCGAGCCGGCGCCGCTCTCCGTCCCGCGACGTCGGGAGGGAGCCGGACGATCGCCTCCCTGCGGGGAGCCTCGGCACTCCACCTCTCCCCCGCCCGCCTGCTCCGCGAGATCGACGCGTTGCAGATTCCCGAGCGCTACGGCGCGCTGAAGGTCCTGACCCCCGCGCTCCTGCGTGCGGCGCACCGGCACGGCGTCGAGGTTCATGTGTGGACCGTCAACGACCCCGAGCACATGCGGCGACTCGTCGGCCTCGGAGCTGACGGCATCGTCTCCGATCGCGCGGATCTCGCTCTCAAGACGCTCTCTCCCCACTGACTCCCGACTCGCCCCATAACCTCCGGCGCTGGGATTAACCTGTGAGTTCCGCCGAGAAGGCGGGCGCGTGGATGAAGCGCACAGGCTGGAGCGTTATACCTGACAGCGACGAGAGGACCACACAATGGCAGATCGCAGCCTGCGCGGCATCCGACTCGGCGCCCAGAGCCTACAGAGCGAAGAGGGCGTCGTTTTCATGGAGCGCCGTGAGACCACCTACACCTGTGACACTTGCGGCCACGTCACGAACCTGATGTTCGCGGCGGATGCAGAGCCGCCCCAGACCTGGGAGTGCCGCGCGTGCGGCGCCGAGGCGCGCTTGAACGTCGACGGTCAGGCCGTCACGCTCGAGGCCAGCGACGAGAAGGCCGCCCGCACCCATTGGGACATGCTCCTGGAGCGCCGTACCCGCGCCGAGCTCGAAGAGCTCCTCGAAGAGCGCCTCGCCTTCATCCGCGCCCGGCGCGGTGCCGGCGAAGACCCGACCCGCGAGAAGATCGGCGCCTAGCGCCTCCTGGCGCGCCACCACCCGACGAGGAGCGCGCCGAGACCGCCCCACAGCAGAATCGCCTGCACCCAGGGGCCCAGTACGACACCCGCCGTGAGGCCGGACCGGAGCTCGACATCTTCGAGCATCGCTCCGGCCTCATCTGCGTCCAGGCTGGTGACCGTCGAGCCGTCCGCACGGATGACCTGGCTGGTGCCGACCGTGGAGACGTTCACCACGCTGCGGCCCGTCTCGATCGCCCGCATCCGCGCGAAGGCGAGCTGCTGGAGGTTCTCGTCCGTACCGCGGAAGTCGGCGTTGTTGGTCTGGAACACCAGCACCTCGGCACCGGAGTTCAGTCCCTGCCAGATCACGTCGTCGTAGATCACGTCGAAACAGATGGCGAGACCGACGCGCACGTCGCCCACATCCATGATCGGGGGGTTCGACCCCGGCGTGTACTCCCTCTGGATGAGCCCGATCAGATCGGGCGCGAGCGCGTTGAAGAAGGCGCGGTCGGGTACATACTCCCCGAACGGGACAGGGTGACGCTTGTCGTGCAGCTGCGTCGCGGTGCCATCGGCGTTCCAGAGCATGGAGGTGTTGAAGAAGCGGTCGTCGCGCCCGGTGGCCGCATTCGCCAGCAACGGGGCATCGATCCGATTGGCGACGAGCGTCATCCGTCGAGCGAGGGCGTCAATCTGGAAGGGGTCGCCGTCCAGTGAGCCTTCGGGCCAGACGAGGAGATCGACATCCTCGCCGTAAAGAGGCGCTGTGGCTTCGGTCTGCGCCTGGATGACGGCGAACGCTTCGCGGTCATCGAAGTAGCCGGTGGGACCGTTCCCCTGCACCGCCGCGATGCGCAGGGAACCGCTCGGGGACGTCGGGAAGAGCGGGGTGAACAGCAGTACCGCGAGGACGGCGGCGGGCGCGATCAGAAGGAGCGGACCACGCCATGCACGCAGTCGGAGGACTTCGATCAGCATCGCGACGACGAGCACCATCAGGAAACTGAGACCGCTGACGCCGACCCAGGACGTGACGGATGCCAGAGGGCTCTCCGCCTGACTCATGCCGATCCGTGCCCAGGGGAAGCCCCCGTAGGGCCAGGAGCCGATGAACAGCTCCCGAGCGACCCAAAGGGCGGCGATGACAGTGGGAAGCCCCAGGAGACGTCCTGCGGTCCCGGGGAAGGCCTTCGGCATCCAACGGTAGGCGAGGGCGATCGGAACCAGGGCGACGGCGGTCAGTACGCCTTCCACCACGCTGAGGGCGGCCCAGGGAACAGGTCCCAGGTATCGCGACGTCCAGGAGACGAGAAGCGCGAAGAACAGGATGCCGTAGACGAGACCGACGAGCAGAGCCCCACCGAACCGGCGCCCGATCAGCGCGACGAGCAGAAGCGCGGTCGCGGGGAAGGCGAGAATCCAGATCGCGGCCTCAGGATAGGCCAGGTCCATCACCAGGGCGGCGAGTGCGGCAGCGAGCACAGCGGCCCAGAGTGGCAGGAGGGCGCGCTGCGGCGCTGGTTTCTCGGTCATTCCGTCCATCTCACATCGACGAGTAGGCGACGATGCCGCGACGCACCCCGTCGAGCGCGGCACGAGCCGTACGCGCGAGAGCCGCATCCTCGGCCACGATCGACAGCTGGTCGAGCAGGTCGATCGTCTGCTTGGCCCAGCGCACGAAGTCCCCGGCCGCCATATCCGCATCGACCAGCACCCGGTCGAGCATCCCGCCCCACGCCCAGGAGTGCATCGCGCCGGCCAGGCCTGCGGCCAGGGGCTCGCTTCCGGGGAGGTGATGATCCTGCTCGAGGTCGTCGAGCTCGGCCCAGAGCGTGGTCGTCTTCTCATACGCCGCACGGAAGGGCCCTCGCGGTAGACCCCTCTCCCCCGTGTTCGCCTCGTCGCGGCGGGGTTCGTACATCAGACAGCACGCCATGGCTGCGAGGGACGGAGCATCGAGGCCGGCCCAGAGGCCTTGACGCAAGGACTCCGCGACGAGCAGGTCACGTTCGCCGTAGATGCGACGCATGGTCCGTCCGGCCTCGGTCAGCGTGGTCTCCCCGTCCTCATCACGTAGATAGTCGAGCGTCTCCAGGACCTCGACGACGCGGTCGAAGACCCGCGCGACGGTCCCGGTGCGTGTCTCGATCTGACGACGGATGCGATCCGTCTGACGCTTCAGCTTCCAGTAGCGCTCCGCCCAGCGTGCGTGCGCTTCGCGGTCGGGACAGCGATGGCACGGGTGACGCTGCATCTGCGTCCGCAGGGTCTGGATGCGCTTCATGCGCTTGTCACGCGACGCGCGCGGGGCGTTCGATTCCTGGCGGTTCTTCTTCTCGAGGTCGCTCAGCTCGCGTCGGATCGCCGCGTACTCGGGGAAGTCGCCGTGTTCGCAGGCCATCGCGCTCTGATAGCCGGCCAGCGATTCCTCGGCCTCACGCACCTGCCGCGCCAGCCCGACGACGGCACGGTCGGCCTGGAACTGGGCGAACGACGATTCCAGGATCTCTCGGGCCCTGGACTTGCCGAACAGGTCGATCAGGTTGACGGCCATGTTGTACGTCGGCCGGAAGCTGGAGTTCAACGGGTAGGTGCGGCGGGAGGCGAGTGCGGCAACCGCCTGCGGATCCATGCCCTCGGTCCACTGCACGACGGCGTGACCCTCGACATCGATCCCTCGGCGTCCTGCGCGACCGGTGAGCTGGGTGTACTCCCCCGAGGTGATGGCCACCCGGGCCTCGCCGTTGAACTTCTCCATCTTCTCGAGCACAACGGTGCGTGCCGGCATGTTGATCCCGAGCGCGAGCGTCTCGGTGGCGAAGACGACCTTGACCAGCTTGCGCTGATAGAGCTCTTCGACGACCTCTTTGAAGGCGGGCAGCAGCCCCGCGTGATGCGACGCCACTCCGCGCTTCAGATTGTCGAGCCATTCCCAGTAGCCGAGGACGCCGAGGTCCTCCTCCTGGAGCGTGCGCGTGCGCTCTTCGACGATGGCCCGGATCTCGGCACGTTCCTCATTCGAGGTGAGCCGGATCCCCGAGCGGCGCACCTGTTGCACCGCGGCATCACACCCCACGCGGCTGAAGATGAAGAAGATCGCCGGCAGCAGATTCGCCCGCTCCAGAAGCCGCACGACGTCGGGGCGGTCCATCCGCTCGATCCGGCGGGCATTGGCGGCACGCACCGGACGACGCCCTCCCCGCGGAGGCCGCTTCGCCTGACGGCCGGCATGACGGTCGCTGCGATAGGACTGCGCCTGGCGGTTGTTCTCGTAGGTCGTGCCCGTCGACGAGCGGATCCGCATCAACTCCTGGTTCACCTGCGCCGTGGCGAGACCAGCGCGGTCGTCGAACAGCGGCAGGAGGTCGTCGCGGACGAGCACGTGCTGCTCGAGCGGCACGGGACGGATCTCGGAGACGATCACCTCGGTGTCGCCGCGCACGGTGTCGAGCCAGTCGCCGAACTCCTCCGCGTTCGACACCGTGGCACTCAACGACACGAGGCGGACACGGGCGGGGAGGTGGATGATGACCTCCTCCCACACCGCGCCCCGGAACCGATCGGCGAGGTAGTGGACTTCGTCCATGATGACGTAGCGGAGGTCGCGGAGGGCAGAGGAATCGGCGTAGATCATGTTGCGAAGGACCTCGGTCGTCATCACGACGATCCGTGCGTTGCCGTTGATGTTCGTGTCGCCCGTAAGGAGTCCCACGTCGTCGGCACCATAGACGTCGACCAGTTCTCGGAACTTCTGGTTCGAGAGGGCCTTCATCGGCGTCGTGTAGAACGCCTTGTCACTCGGGGTCTGCATCGCGAGGTGGATAGCGAATTCGCCGACGATCGTCTTCCCGGCGCCCGTCGGCGCCGCGACCAACACGCTCCGGCCGCTCTCGAGCGCGTGACAGCCGGCGACCTGGAAGGGATCGAGCTGGAACTTCTGCAGTGCGGCGAACGCCGTCGACTGCGGGTGCTCCACTGCTTCCTGCGCGCGGGCGTACCTCTCGGAAGGCGAACTCATGCCGGATCCGGCAGAAGCCCTGATGCCTCGTCGCGTTTGCGCTTTCGTCGGTCGAAGATCAGTGAGAGACCTGCGGCGGCGAAGAAGAGGACGATCAGGATGCCCGCGAGCATCAGCATGCTGACGACGTCAGCCGCCGGCGTCGCGAGCGCGGCGAACACCGTGGCGATGATGATCGCGACACGCCATCCCTTGAGGATCGCCCGTCCGGACATGACGCCTGCGAGGTTGAGTGCCACCAGGAACACGGGCAATACGAACGAGATGCCGATCACGATCATCAGTTTGAAGATGAAGTCGTAGTACTCCTGGGCGGAGTAGAGGTTCGTCGCCCCGGCGGGCGTGAAGCTCCACATCAGTTCGATGATGTGGGGCATGATCATCACGCCGAGGTAGCAGCCGGCGAAGAACAGCGGAACGGCGGCCACGACGAAACCGATCGTGTACCTGACCTCCTTGCGGGTGAGACCGGGCATGATGAACGCCCAGATCTGCCACAGCCATACCGGAGCCGACAGGAAGATGCCGATGGAGAAGGCGATGCGCATGCGCATGTCGAACGCGGCCGTGACCGTGCCGAAATTGAGTGCGCTGAAGTCGTCTCCGCGCTTCTCGGCGATGATCCGTACTGGCTCGGTGATGAAGTTGATGATCGGGTCGGCGATGAGGAACGCGACGACCATGCCGACGAGCAGCGCAAGCGCAGCGAACATCAGGCGCTTGCGCAGTTCGACGAGATGCGCGCCCAGCGACATCCGTCGATCCCGATCCGCCTTCGGCATCACGGTCGGTTCGATGGCTGCCACGGCCGGTCAGGCGCGGGGCGGGGTCTCAGGGTCGATGCCCGAGTCCTTCACCGTGGTCGGCTCGGCGGCTGCGGAATCGGTGCGAGCGGCGTCGTCGTCCTTCATCGCCTTCATCTCGCCCTTGAACACGCGCGCGGACTGTCCCATGCTCTTCGCGAGAGCCGGCAACTTGGCAGCACCGAACAGGAGGAGGATCACGGCGAGCACGATAAGCAGGTGCCAGCCTTGCATTCCAGCGAACATGTCAGGATTCCCGTCGTCGGTGAGCGTTCGCTCCAGTCTACAGATCAAACCTTTGCTTCGGGTTGGCGATACAGGGCGAGTCCCGAGGCGGCCCAGTCCCTCGCGGCTGCGCGGGCGACACCGGGTTCCAGGACTTCCATCGCTCCGCCGAAGCGCGCAGCCAGCCGCTTGATGCCCCGTGGGTCGGCGAGATGGAGGCGCGCTGTCACGGCCCCGCCGATCACCTCGGTCTCACCGGGGGGAAGGAATCCGTTCAGGAGCGGAGCCAACCGCTCGGCGACGCGAACCGTGACCTCGCGCTCATCGTCGAGTCCTGCGAATGCCTCGGGAACCTGATCGCCCGCATGGGTGATCGGGATGTCGGTCAGCGTCGGGGCGCTCACCCGATCGAGATGGAAGGTGCGCATCGCCTGTCGGAGGTGACACCACCCCTGCAGGTACCACTGTCCGTTGGTGATGAGGATCTGCATCGGATCGACCGTGCGCGTCGTCGGGGCTGCGTCGGGAGCCTGATAGGTGAAGGAGATCGCGACCCCCTCATGAAGCCCGCGGGCGACCGCCTCGCGAACCTCGTCGACGGCGCTCGGAGCGACGACCACATCGGCGGGCGCATCCGCGGCGCCTCGAGAGAGTTTGGAGATCAGGCCGGCGACGAGGCCCGAATCGGAGACGGCGGGTACTGCAGCCACCATCTGCAGACCCGCCAGGAGCGCGGCGGCCTCACGCGCGGTGAACCGTGGGACGCGACGCAGAGCGACGTCGTTGGTGATCTCGATGACGTCGTCCAGATCGAGCAGGTCCCAGTTGATGTCGAACATCTCCTGAGGTTGCTGCCAGTAGCCCGATTCCCCGGGCAGACCGATGACGGTGAGCTTCTCGACCATGCTCCGCATCTCCTGCGGAGTCACGCCGAACTCTGACGCCGCCTCCTGGAGAGAGACCTGGCCGTGCTCGAGGAGGTAGGGGACGAGGGTCAGATAGACCCGCACGCGATCAGCCGCGAGCAGGGGCTTCGCCTTCGCGCTCATTTCGCCTCCTCGACGTCGGTGTGGGCTCGCACGACGGCACGAAGGCGCGAGATCACCGCTTCCCGGAGCAGGGCGGGTTCGACGACTCTGACTTCCGGACCGTACGAGGCGAGTTCATCCGCGAGGATGTGCAGGTCGACGAAGGGGACGTTGATCCCCTGTGCGGCGGATGTGGCCCGTCGTCCCAGGCGCAGTGCGGCTTCCGTCCCTGGCGTGACCTCCAGGAGCGCGGAGTTCTCGGATGCGACGCGTTCCAACCCGGCGAGGGCGCGATCCCCCGCCCCGTCACGCAGCGCGGGGTCGAAGCTCTGCGTGCTCACGCGCACGTCGCCGACGACCCGGCTGAGGAGGAAAGTACGATCTTCGTCGACGTCGACGTCGATGCCGAAGACATGCCAGCGTGCCTCGTAGTCGACCAGCGCCAAGGGGCGGATACGCCGACGACGAGGCGTGTCCTCGCCGGGCTTCAGATACTCGAACGTCACCACCTTGCACCGCTCGATCGCATCCTGCAGCGGTGCGAAGGCGGCGTCTCGTGCCGTGATGCGCGGCGCGAACCCGATGATCGGTTCGTCGCCGTCGATGCCGAGGGCTCGGATCTTGCGGACGCCGGACTGCGCATCGCCCGAGACCGACTCCGCGCTCCACACGCTGCCGGCGAGTTGCAGCACCGCCAGCTCGGCGGGCGAGAACTCGATGTCGCTGGGGAGATCGTATTCCGCCTGCGGAATGCGGTACCGCGCTTCGCGGAGATCGTTCGGGTCCGCGGCGTCCCCGATGGTCTCGATGGGCACGCCGAGCGAGCGCAGCTCGTCCTTGTCGCGCTCGAACATCTTCTCCAGGGCGTCCGAGCGGGTGCCCGCTTCGGCGCGTTGCCGATAGCCGGAGACGTTGTCGAGGATCTGCTGCTTGGTCAACCCGATCTCCGTGGCCATCAACGCCACGACGAGATTCGTCAGGCGCTCCTCCGCGGGGATCCGGGCGGCCATCACGGCGCAGGCGCCGTCACTGCGCCCAGGATGTCGACGACGATCGCGGTCGCGGGAGTGTTCTCGGCCGCGGGGAACACGACGAGGAGCTGAGAGCCGACAGTGGCGCCGACGAGTTGCTCTGCAGCAACGCTGACGCTGGCATCCTTGCCCCAGGAACTCGTCGTGACCTTCTTGTCGTCCCAGCCGACACCCATGACGTTCGAGACGACGATGTCGCCCTTCTTCACCTTCGGGCCGTCGCCCTTGATGAGCGTCTGGGTGGTGATCTCGGTGGGCGCCGGAACGTCGGGGATGATGATGCCGGGAGTTCCGTCAGGAGCGCGCACCACCGTCGGCATGCCGCGTGCGTCGTTGAACTGGAGCGCTCCCGTGGCCTTCGACGGCATGACGTCGAGCACATCGATCACGGCCACGATGTTCTCGCCCTTGTCGAGGCCGAACGCCTGGACGTTCTGCTCGCCGAAGTCCTCGGGGGTCAGGACGGCGAGGACGCGGCTGCCCTCGGTCGCGCATTCGAGCACGTCCGAGAGCCCCGCGGAACGCTGCGCCCAGTAGTCGATGCTGTGGACGCGGCTCTGGTCGCCGTTGAACTCGGACTGATAGAGCTTCTTGCCGCTGTCGCCGCCGTAGAAGGCGATGTCCAGCACCACCGGCTGGAAGTCCGAGCCCAGCGCGAGCCCGTCGCCGACGGTGACGTCGGCGAACGAGGTCTTGTCGCTCTTCACCGGCCCGAAGACGGTGACGTCCGGGACCGAGCCGAGGTCACCACTCACGTCGGCGACGTTCAGGATCTTGTCGTTGCTCCCGCGATCGCAAGCGGCGACACCGTCGGATGCGGTCGCGGTGCACCCTGTGAGGGCGAGGACGGCAAGGCTGAGAGAGGCCAGAACGGCGGACGTTTTACGCACGCGCTCCAGTCTATTCCGTCGCGTGCCCGGAATCGCGCGATGCGGCGGCCAGGCGCGCCCCCTCGGCGGCCTTCTCCGCCTCCCGCGCGCGCTTGCGCAGGTTCTTGTCGCTGATCTCGCGGTCGCCGACGGCGCCGGGGGTCCACGCCTCCACGTCTTCGTCGCCGTAGCTGCTCTTGGACGCCCGCCGCTTCACCGAGGGCGCGATGGCGCCCGGTGCGAGTCGACGTGCGGTGAGGAGGAATCCCGTGTGCGCGACCATCCGGTGATCCGGCCGCACGGCGAGACCCTCGACGTGCCAGCCGCGGACCATCGTTTCGGAGGCATCGGGATCGGTGAAGAGCCCCGTGCCACGGATGTACTCGGCCACCCGGGAGAGCTGCGTCGCGGTCGCCACGTAGCAGAGCACGACCCCGCCAGGGGTGAGGGCCTCAGCGACGGCATCCATGCACTCCCACGGCGCCAGCATGTCGAGCACGACGCGGTCGACGGAGGCCGGAGCGGTCTCCGTCGGCAACGCCTCGACGAGATCGCCGACGACGACCCGCCAGGTGTCCGGGTGCTCGCCGAAGAACGTCTCGACGTTGCCGCGCGCCACATCGGCGAAATCTTCACGGCGCTCGAACGAGATGAGCCTCCCCGCCGGACCCACCGCACGCAGGAGCGAGAGCGAGAGCGCGCCGGAACCGACCCCGGCCTCCACGACCACCGAGCCAGGGAAGATGTCCGCCTGCATCACGATCTGCGCCGCGTCCTTGGGGTACACGATCGCGGCGCCGCGCGGCATCGACATCGCGAAGTCGCGCAGCAGCGGACGCAACGCCAGGTAGTCGTGTCCCGAGCTGTTGGCGACGACGGAGCCGTCGGGCAGCCCGATCAGGTCGCGATGACGGAGCACGCCCTGGTGCGTGTGGAGCTCGCCGTCCTCGCGGAGCGTCACGGTGTGCAGACGGCCTTTCGGACCGGTCAGCTGCACGCGATCGCCGGCGCGGAACGGCCCGCTGGGCCGCGGAGCTCGGGAGTCGGTCATCGGGTCGCTCCTGTCGAGGCGGTGCTGCTGTCATAGAGATCGGTGAGGTCGGCGGCTCCCCGGCCGGCGAGCGTCGGCCACAGCTCGT
This sequence comes from Microbacterium sp. TPU 3598, assembly GCF_002356155.1. Lineage (NCBI taxonomy): Bacteria > Bacillati > Actinomycetota > Actinomycetes > Micrococcales > Microbacteriaceae > Microbacterium > Microbacterium sp. TPU 3598. Next base: position 1,880,081 of record NZ_AP017975.1, read on the forward strand.
GCGCCCCGAGGTGATCCAGCGGGACGATGTGCGGAACGGCGAGCGTCAGCGCTCCGGAGGCGAGGCCGGCACGGACACCGGTGGGCGAGTCCTCGATGACGATCACCTCGGCGATGTCGACATCGAGGAGGGCTGCGGCCTGTAGATACGGCTCGGGGTGCGGCTTGGGGTTGTCGACGTCATCCCCCGCGACGACGATGTCGAAGGCCTCGAAATCGATCAGATCCACGACGTTCAGAGCCATCCGACGCAGCGACATCGTCACGAGCCCGGTCGGGATGCCCGCCGCCCGGAGATCCCGGAGCAGTTCGCGCGCGCCGGGACGGAACGGGACGCCCTGCGTGCGGAGCGATTCCTGCACGACGTCGGTCAGGTGGGAGACGATCGCCTCGGCTTCCATGGCGACTCCGGCATTCTGAAGGATCACCGCGCTGTCGATCAATCCGCTGCCGACGAGCTGCAGAGCGTCTTCGTGGGTCCAGGATCCGCCGAAGGACTCGACCAGTGCTGTCTCGGCCGCCATCCAATACGGTTCGGTGTCGACGAGTGTTCCGTCCATGTCCCATAGGACCGCGCTGGGCTTTCTGCTCACTGAACCCATGCTAGCCGTGGTGCCGCCCGCTCCCCGCCTTCGCGGACTAGCCTGGAAGGATCACGACCGCGATCTCGAAGGGAGCCCTCGATGGATGTTCTCGGTCCGCGCATCGTCATCGCCGCCTTCGACGGCTGGAATGACGCGGGTGAAGCGGCGAGCAGCGCCATCGAGGCGCTGCGCTCCCCGTCGGAATACGATCTCGTGCATTCCGTCGACCCCGAGCTGTACTTCGACTACCAGTACACGCGTCCGTCGACGCGGATGGATGCGGAAGGCCGTCGTCAGCTCACCTGGCCGGAAGCAGGTCTGTGGCGTCCTCGGAACCCCGGCCCGGGCCCGGAGTTCTGGCTTCTCACCGGAGCCGAGCCGGCGCGCACCTGGCAGGCGTTCGCCTCCGAGTTCATCGACATCGCTCTGCGCGACGACATCACCGGTCTCGTCACCCTCGGCGCCATGCTGTCCGACGTTCCGCACACACGGCCGATCTCGATCTTCGCCTCCAGCCAGAACGAGCAGGTGCGCGAGGCACATGGTCTGGAACGCTCGCTGTACGAGGGCCCCGTGGGGATCCTCACCGTCTTCGAGCACTTCGCGGAGAACGCCGGCATCCCCACCGCGAGCCTGTGGGCGAGCGTGCCGCACTACGTCGCTTCGGCGACACCGTCGCCGAAGGTCACGCTCGCCCTCCTCGACCGTCTCGAGGAGCTCACCGGAGTGGATGTGGATCGCACGGCGTTGCGCACGGAGGCCGCCGCCTGGGAGGCGTCGATCGATGCCGCCGCATCGGAGGACGAGGACATGGCGGAGTACATCCGCCAGCTCGAGCGCACCCGTGACACGTGGGACTCCCCCGAGGCGTCGGGCGATGCGATCGCCCAGGCATTCGAGCGCTACCTGCGCCGCCGCGACGACGGTCCGGGCGACCGCAAGCGCTGAGCGCGGGTCAGGCGGCGATCACGCCGGTGCCGAGAAGGACCAGCAGGACGGTGCCGAGCAGGATGCGGTAGATGACGAACGGCAGGAAGCTGCGCTTCGAGATCCAGTTCATGAAGAACGCGATCACGCCCAGTGCCACCACGAAGGCGATTCCCGTCGCGGCGAGGGTGTCGCCGAACGAGAAGAACGACGGCTCGTCCCAGCTCTTGAACACCTGGTAGAAGCCGCTGCCGAAGACGGCGGGGATCGCCAGCAGGAAGGCGTAGCGCGCTGCAGCCGCACGCTCGTATCCGAGGAACAGGCCCATCGTGATCGTGCCGCCCGAGCGGGAGACCCCGGGGATCAACGCCAGCGCCTGCGCGAAACCGAAGGCGATGCCGTGCGGGTAGGTGAGGTCATCGAGCTTTCGGCGCTTCGCTCCCACGTAGTCGGCGACGCCGAGCAGGATGCCGAACACGATCAGCATGACGGCGACGATCCACATCGATCGGAGCACGGTCTCGATCTGATCCTGGAAAAGGAGCCCGAGGACCACGATCGGGATGCTGCCGATGATGATCAACCAGCCCATCCTGGCGTCCGGATCGTTGCGCGGCGCCTTGCCGACGAGAGACCGGAACCACTGCGTGACGATGCGCACGATGTCGCGCCAGAAGAACACCACGACGGCGGCCTCGGTGCCGATCTGTGTGATCGCGGTGAACGCGGCCCCCGGGTCCTCACCCGAGGGGAGGAACGTTCCGAGGATGCGCAGGTGAGCGCTGGAGGAGATCGGAAGGAACTCGGTGAGTCCCTGGACGATGCCGAGGATCAGTGCTTCGAGCAGGTGCATGGAGAGCTTTCAGTTCAGGGAGGCACGGAGCGCGCGGCGCTCAGTACGTGCGCAGCAGATCGGTCAGAACCTGCTGGCCGAAGACAAGCGATTCTACGGGTACTCGCTCATCGACTCCGTGGAACATGCCTGTGAAGTCGAGGTCGGCAGGCAGCCTGAGCGGCGCGAAGCCGTAGCCGGTGATGCCCAGGTATGCCAGTGCCTTGTTGTCCGTGCCGGCACCGAGCAGATACGGGATGACCGGAACCCCCGGGTCGTGGCGGCCGATGCTGGCGACCATCGCCTCCACGAGCTCGCCCTCGAACGGCGTCTCCATCCCGATGTCGCGGACGACCGTCTCGATGACGATCTCGTCTCCGACGATCTGCTGCAGCTCGGCGAGGACGTCGTCCTCGGTCCCGGGGATCACCCGTACGTCGATCAGCGCCTCGGCGCGCTCCGGGATCACATTGTGCTTGTAGCCCGCTGCCAGCGCTGTCGGGTTCGTCGTCGTGCGGAACGAGGACCGCAGGAAGGCCTCGGCCGGTCCCGCGGCTGCGGCGAGGGCATCGGGGTCGTCGACGCTGCGCCCGGTCAGGTCGCTCAGGCCCTCCAGCAGGGCCCTGGTCGTCGACGTCAGACGGATCGGCCACCGGGTGCGCCCGATCGCCGCGACCGCTTCAGCGAGCTTCGTGACGGCGTTGTCGTCGTGCAGGCGGCTTCCGTGGCCCGCGCGGCCCTTCGCGACGAGCCGTATCCAGATCAGGGCCTTCTCCCCCACCTGCAGCAGATAGGCCCGTCGGTCATCGACGGTGATCGAGTAGCCGCCGACCTCGCTGATGGCGGCCGTCGCGCCCTCGAACCACTCCGGGCGGTTCTGCACGACGAGCGCTGACCCCTCGACACCGCCGTTCTCCTCGTCGGCGAAGAAGGCCAGCACGAGATCGCGTTCCGGTTGCTCGCCTGCGCGCAGGATCTCGGCCACCGACGTGAGGATCATGGCATTCATGTTCTTCATGTCGACGGCTCCACGGCCCCACAGCATTCCGTCCCGCACGAGGCCGGCGAACGGGTCGACGCTCCAGTCCTCCGCCATGGCGGGAACGACGTCGAGATGGCCGTGCACGACGAGCGCGGGCTTGTCCCTGTCACGCCCCGGCACCCTCGCCATCACGTTCGTGCGGCGCGGGATCGGCTCGTAGTACTCGACCGCGAGCCCGAGCCCCTCCAGGTAGGCACCGACATACTGCGCGGCCTCGCGCTCGCCCTTCGCGTTGCCCCCGCCGAAGTTGGAGGTGTCGAAGCGGATCAGGTCGCTCGCGATGCGGACGACCTCCGGAAGAGACGGATCGGTCATGGGTCCAGGCTATCGAAAGCGCGCGCCACGCCCGGGCGTGCGCCTCGGTTCGAGAGGCCGCTGGGGACGTGGTAATGTCATTCTTCGGTCGGCAACGATCATCCAACACCTGCGCGGGTGGCGGAATGGTAGACGCGCTACGTTGAGGTCGTAGTGCCCGTAAGGGCGTGGGGGTTCAAGTCCCCCTCCGCGCACAGGAAGAAGAAGGCCCCGGATCCCTGGATCCGGGGCCTTCTTTGTTGTCGTGTGGACGACCGACGTCGTGTGCGTCGACGACGCGGGGAACAGCTCACCGGAGAGCGGAGATACACGCCGCGCCTTGATCCGGAGCTACCGGGCTCCGCTCCATCGGGAGAACTCCGTCCGGTGATGCGGATGTACAAAGCCCGCCTCCGTCGTCGTCGATGGCCGCTATCCTGTTCCGGCGATCACGCGATCGCAGGAACAGGAGTCGCTGCCGGTCACGCCGCGCTGACTCCGAAGAGAAGGCCCAGCAGGTAGGTGATGGCGGCTGCGCCGAAGCCGATGGCGAGTTGGCGCAGGGCGCGGCGCAGGGGCGGGCCGCCCGAGAGCACGCCCACCATCGCGCCGGTGCTCAGGAGCGCGATGCCGACGAGCACGAGTGCGACGACGACGGCCGTCGTTCCCTCCAGGCCGAATATCCAGGGCAGCACCGGGATGATCGCCCCGGAGGCGAAGAGGAGGAAGCTCGAGATCGCGGCCGTCCAATCGCTGCCGACGATCTCGTGTGCGTCGCCGCCCTGGATGTCGACCGGACCGGTCGCGGCCCGGCGCGCCCCGGCCTGGGCTGCGCTCACGATGCGCCGGGCGCGCGCCAGCGATTCCTCCTGCTCCATGCCCCGTGCGCGGTAGACGAGCGCGAGCTCGTTCTCGTCGATGTCGAGATCGCCGGCCGACGCGTGGGCGTCTTCGTTCGCCTCGGTGGCTGCGAGCAGCTCGCGCTGGGATCGTACGGAGACGAACTCCCCCGCCCCCATGGACAGCGCTCCGGCCAGGAGACCAGCGATGCCGCTGAAGAGCACGAAACCGGAGCTCACCCCTGTCGCGCCGATGCCGAGGACGAGCGCCAGGTTGCTCACGAGGCCGTCGTTCGCTCCGAAGACGGCTGCACGGAAGGATCCGGAGAGGCGCCTGCGGCCGCGTGCCGCGAGCCCGCGCACGACCTCGTAGTGAACCTTCTCGTCGGCCCGCATCGCGGGGGTGGCGTACTGCTCCGCATCGTAGGGGGAACGCGCCTCCGCGCTCTGGGCGAGAGCCAGGACGAAGATGGACCCGAAACGACCGGCCATCCAGCCGAGGAGTCGCGAACGCACTCCGGCGCGGGGAAGTCGCTTCGGCTCGCTGCCGAGAAGATCGAGCCAATGCTGCTCATGGCGGCGTTCGGCGTCAGCGAGACTCAGCAGGATGTCGCGCTCCTCCCCCTCTCGTCGTGCAGCGAGCTTCTGATAAACGGCGCCTTCGGCACGCTCCTCGACGAGATAGCGCGCCCAGCGTCGGCGGTCGGCTGGCGTCGGTTCGACTGCGGCGGGGGCTGTCATGGATCCTCCAGAAAAGACGGTGCCCGGTGCGCGGGCAACCGTTCAACGCTAGCTCTGAAGGCGCGCAGGAACCCTGCTCAGGCGCGGATTGACAGCATTTCGGGGATCCGAAGCACCGGCCGGACGTCATGCGGTCCTGTGGTCCTCAGGAACGCACGCGTTTGCGGAGAACCTCGATGCGCGACTGCAGCTGGGTCACCGTCGCCTGGGCGACGGCCGGACCTCCGCAGATCCGTCGGAGCTCGGCATGCACCGCGCCGTGGGGCTCGCCCTTCTGCCGGGCGTAGAGTCCGACGAGACTGTTCAGAAGCTGTCGCTGCTCTTTGAGCGTGCGATGCAGGGGCGGGGGCAGCGTCGTCGTCTCGGTCGGCGCGGTCGAGGCTTCTCGCGCTTCACGCAGACGCGATTGACGGGACTGACGCTGCATGAGCAGTTCGTGGACGTGTTCCGGTTCGAGGAGACCGGGGAATCCGATGAACTCCTCCTCTTCCGGTGTGCCGGGTTCTGCGAGCTGTCCGAACTCCTGACCTTCGAACACCACGCGATCGAAGTGCGCGACGGACGAGAGCGCCTGATAGCTGAACTCCTGCGTCAGCGCGTCCGAGGTCTCCTCTTCGCGATTCGCGCTCTCGAGCAGGGAGTCTTCCAGCCCGTCGTCCTCCTTCGACTGCCGGTCGAGTGCGTGGTCACGCTGCTTGTCCATCTCGTTCGCGAGCCCCATGAGCACGGGGACCTGCGGAAGGAACACGCTGGCGGCCTCACCGCGGCGTCGGGCCCGCACGAAACGACCGATGGCTTGGGCGAAGAACAGCGGAGTCGACGAGGAGGTCGCGTACACGCCCACCGCGAGGCGCGGCACGTCGACACCCTCCGACACCATGCGCACGGCCACCATCCACCGGGAGTCGTTCGCGCTGAACTTCTCGATGCGTTCCGAGGCGGTCGCGTCGTCGGAGAGCACGACTGTGGCCTGCTGGCCCGTGATGCTGTGCAGGATCTTGGCGTACGCCCGGGCGACGGTCTGATCGGTCGCCAGCACCAGACCGCCGGCGTCGGGGACGTGGTGGCGGATCTCGGTGAGGCGGCGGTCTGCGGCCGACAGCACGGCCGGCATCCAGTCGCCCTCGGGGTCGAGCGCGGTGCGCCAGGCCTGCGAAGTCACGTCCTTCGTGTTGTCCTGGCCCAGGTGCGTCTCGAGTTCGTCGCCCGTCGTCGTGCGCCACCGCATCTTGCCCGCATACATGTGGAACAGGACAGGTCGGACGACGCCGTCGGCCAGCGCACGACCGTAGCCGTAGTTGTAGTCGGTGCGAGAGATGCGCGCGCCGGATTCGTCGGGGTGGTATTCGACGAACGGGATCGGTGCCGTGTCGCTGCGGAACGGGGTTCCGGAGAGCAGGAGACGCCGCTTGGCGGGACCGTACGCATCGCGGATGGCGTCGCCCCAGCTCAGTGCATCACCGCCGTGGTGGACCTCGTCGAGGATCACCAGCGTCTTCGCGTCTTCCGTGAGATGCCGGTGCACGGAGGACTTCGCCGCGACCTGCGCATACGTCACGACCGCGCCGTGATAGTGGCGCGCGGGTGCCCAGTCGCTGTTGCGGAAACGGGGGTCGAGGCGGATGTGCACGCGCGCGGCGGCATCGGCCCACTGCGTCTTGAGATGCTCGGTCGGAGCCACCACGATGATGCGGTTGACCTCGCCCATGCGCATGAGTTCGACCGCCAGGGTGAGAGCGAACGTGGTCTTCCCTGCACCGGGGGTGGCGGCCACGAGGAAGTTGCGCTGATCCGCGGCGAAGTACTGTTCGAGGGCCTCCTGCTGCCACGCGCGCAGCTTGTTCGCGGTGCCCCAAGGGGCACGCTGTGGAAAGGACGGAGAGAGCATCGACTCCACGATAATCGCTGCCGGGGACACGGGATCACTCGCCGCCGTTCCCGCGCGTGCCCCTGCCCCGGACGTGCGCCTGCAGTAGGCTCTGTCACTGCGCAGCGGTCACCTCCGCCGGGCAGAATGTTCGTGAAGGAGAGCGGGATGACCGACCAGGATTCGACTCGAACCCCCTACGTTCCGAACGAGACCGCACATCCGTGGCGGCGTTTCGTCGCGATCGGCGATTCGTTCACGGAGGGCATCGGCGACCCGGATCCCGCACATCCCGGCAGCCACCGCGGCTGGGCCGACCGCGTCGCGGAGGTGCTCGCCTCGCAGGTGGACGACTTCGCCTACGCCAACCTCGCCGTCCGCGGCAAACTCATCGCACAGATCGTCGCCGACCAGATCGAGCCGGCCGTGGCGCTCCACCCCGATCTGGTGTCGATCTGTGCGGGCGGCAACGACGTGATCCGCCCCGGGACCGATCCGGACGCCATCGCGAGTCAGCTCGAAGACGCCGTGGCCCGACTGGCCTCGACGGGAGCGGCCGTGCTCCTCTTCACCGGGATCGACACCGCCTTCACGCCGGTGTTCCGGGCGTTCCGCGGCAAGGTCGCGATCTACAACGAGAACGTCCGTGCGATCGCCGAGCGTCATGACTGCATCGTCGCCGATCAGTGGGCGCTCAAGGTCGTGCAGGACATGCGGTTCTTCGACGACGACCGCCTGCACTACAACGCCCTCGGTCACCACGAGGTGGCACGGATGGCGCTGCGCGCGCTGAACGTGCCGAACGACCTCGAGGCCATGCAGCCCGAGCCGTTCCCGCTGCGGACGTGGCGAGAGGCGCGCGCCGAGGACCTCGGCTGGGCACGCGAGCACCTGGTGCCGTGGGTGCTCCGGAGGTTGCGGCACCAGTCATCCGGAGACAACCTCGCGGCGAAGCGTCCGGAGCCCTCGCCGGTGTTCCGATTCGAGCAGACCCCTCCGGAGAGGGACTGAGAGGTCAGGCTTTCATCGACCAGAGCGCGACCGCGGCGGCGGATGCGACGTTGAGCGAGTCGACCCCGCCGGACATCGGGATGGTGACGATGGTGTCTGCACCCTCCATCGCCTCGCGCGAGAGGCCGTCGCCCTCCGAGCCCATGACGAGTGCGACGCGTTCCGGACGATCGGCGGCGTAGGTGTCGAGCGTCACCGCGTCGTCACGCAGCGCGAGGGCCGCGATGTCGAAGCCCGCGGCGTGAAGGTCTGCGATGGCGGAATCCCAGTCGGGGATACGCGTCCACGGCACCTGGAACACGGTCCCCATGCTCACGCGGACACTGCGACGGTACAGCGGGTCGGCGCCCCCTGGCGACACCAGCACCGCGTCGGCCCCCAGCCCGGCAGCCGCACGGAAGGCCGCTCCGACGTTGGTGTGGTCGCCGATGTTCTCGAGGATGAGCACGAGGGTCGCGCCCTGGATCACGTCGTGAACCGACGGCAGCTCGGGGCGGTGCATCGACGCGATCGTCCCCCTGTGCACCGCGAAGCCGGTCACCGTCTCGGCGATCTCATCCGGTACCACGTACACGGGCACATCGAGATCGCCGACGATCCTCCGGATGTCCTCCACCCGGCGCTCCTGGACCAGCACGGAACGCGGACGATGTCCAGCCGCCACCGCGCGGGCGATCACCTTCGTCGATTCCGCGATGTAGAGACCACCCGACGGCTCAGACAGGGCACGAAGCGCGGTGTCGGTGAGTCCGCGGTAGTCGTCGAGACGCGGGTCGTCGGCATCGGTCACAGGCAGTAGTTCCACGATGTCCACTCTGCCATCGTCCGTGGGCAGGCCTCGCACGGCGTCTCTCGCGCTGACGCCCCGTCGGCGGGCGCCGTGTCCGTCCCCGCACCGTAGACTCGCTCGAGGAGGTCCCGTGAGCGTGTCGAATCCCGCCGAGCTGTCGGCCACCATCGCCCACGCCGCCGAGTTGCTGCGCGAGAAGCGCATCGCACTTCTCACCGGCGCCGGTATCTCGACCGATTCCGGTATCCCCGCCTATCGCGGTGAAGGCGCCAGAACCCGCAGCGATCCGATGACGATCCAGACATTCTTGGGCGATGAGGCCGCGCGGCGTCGGTACTGGGTCGGGAGCCATCTCGGTTGGCGCGCGTTCGCCCGAGCTGAGCCGAACCCGGGACATATCGCGCTGGCGCAACTCGAAACCGGGGGCACGGTATCCGGAGTCATCACGCAGAACGTCGACGGTCTGCATCTGCGAGCCGGGAGCTCGCACGTGATCGAGGTGCACGGGACGATGCGCCGCGTGCTGTGCCTCAAGTGCGGTCAGGTGTTCGACCGCCGCGATGTCGCCGTGCAGATCGAGGAGCTCAACCCCTGGATCACGGTGCCGGAGAACATCGCGCTCGCTCCCGACGGCGACGTCCTGCCTGAGAGCACGGAGGGGTTCATCGTCCCGGTGTGCACGGTGTGCGCAGGGACGCTCAAGCCGGATGTGGTCTTCTTCGGCGAATACGTTCCCCAGGACCGCTTCCGTGCCGCCGAGTCGCTGCTGCGCTCGAGCACCGCACTGATCGTCGCGGGTTCCTCGCTGGTCGTCAACTCCGGCGTGCGTCTCGTCGAGCGCGCCCGTCGCCGCAACATCCCCTTGATCATCGTTAACCGTGAGCCGACGCGCGCGGATGCCTGGGCGCACCTCACCATCGCCGCCGGCACCAGCGACGTGCTCCCCGCACTCCAGGAACTCCTCTCGTGACCCACCTCACCCTCGTCCGCCACGGTCAGACCGACTGGAACCTCGCCAAGCGCATCCAAGGCTCCACCGACATCCCGCTGAACGAGACGGGGCGCGACGACGCGCGGTGGGCGGCGGAGAGGCTCGCTGCCGGTACGCATCATGCCGTCTACACCAGCCCCCTGCTGCGAGCGAGGGAGACGGCGGAGATCATCGCGGATCGGCTGGGGCTGGAGATCACCGGAGTCGTCCCCGACATCCGTGAGCGCGAGTTCGGCGAGGGCGAAGGCATGCTCGTGCCGGACTACATCAGGACCTACGGGGATTGGCATGCGGAGGTTCCCGGGGCCGAGTCCCTGCACGAGGTCGGCGAACGGGCCATCGCGGCGCTGCACGAGATCGCCCGAGACGCACGCCGGCGGTCCGCTCCTCGCGCGGAGTCGGTCATCGTGGTCGCCCATGGCGGAGTGATCCGGGCCGTGATCGACCACGTCTCCGGCGGAACCCTCCCCCGGGACGGCCAGGTCCTTCAGAACGGCTCGGCGCATCGGTTCGTGGCAGCTCCCGGATACCTTCGGCTGCTCGAGGAATCTCCGGTCCTCTGATCAGCTGCTGCTCTGATCAGCTGCTGCCCTGATCAGCTGCTGCCCTGATCAGCTGCTGCCCTGATCAGCCGAGGCGGCGATCAGCCGGCACGAGAGACGACGGAGCGCGCGTGCCGGAGCACTGGTTCGTCGATCATCCGTCCCTCGAACCGGAATACACCGCGCTCTGCCGCTGCGGCGAGGAGGACCGCACGCGCCCATGCCACGGTCGTCTCGTCGGGTCGGTAGGCGGCCCGGATCGCCGCCACCTGGTTGGGATGGATGCACGCCGTCGCGCGAAAGCCCGACGCGGCGGCATCGCGCGCCTCGCGATCGAGGCCCTCGGCGTCGTCGAGAGCGATGTGCACGGCATCGATGGCGGCTTTGCCCCGGGCCCCAGCCTCGAGGAGGATGCGCGCGCGGGCATAGCGGGCGATGTCGCGATAGCCCCCATCGGCATTCCGGGACGACGTGCCACCGAGGGAGGCCACGAGATCCTCGGCCCCCCACATCATCGCTGTGACCCGTGGGTGCGCGGCGATGCGGTCTGCGGCGTGCACGCCACGGGCGGTCTCGCACAGAGCGATCAGCGAGTAACGGTCGTCGAACGCTGAGAGGCTCTCCGCGCTCTCCGTCTTCGCCACCATCACGGTGCGGAAGTCCGTCTTCGCCAGCATCGCGAGGTCGGCGGTGAAGGCGTCGCTGTCCGCGGCATTCACGCGCACGATGACGCGGCCGGGGTCGAGGTCGGCTTCGATGACATTCCTGCGCGCGGCGTCCTTCGCATCCGGGAGCACCGCATCCTCGAGGTCGAGGATGATCGCATCGGCGCGCTCGGCGGCCTTCTGGAAACGCTCGGGTCGATCGGCGGGGCAGAACAGCAGAGCAGGGCCGAGGTCGAAGCTCATGCGGCGGGACCTTCCGGAAGGCAGTGCACCAACACCGAGCGCACGGCAGTGGCGACCACCGTTCCGTCCTGATTGCGTCCGGTGTGCGCGATCTTCACGATTCCCTGCCCCGGTCGGGACGAGGAGAGCCGTTTCTCCACGACGACGCTCTCGGTGTAGAGCGTGTCGCCGGCGAACAGCGGATGCGGGAAAGCCACGTCGCCGAAACCGAGCTGCGCGACGAGAGTTCCCTGGGTCAGCTGCGCGACCGATGATCCCACCATCGTCGACAGCGTCCACATCGAGTTCATCAGCCGCGCATGGAACGGATCCTGGGCCTCGGCGAAGGCCGCGTCGAGATGCAGCGCCTGCGTATTCATCGTGAGGGTCGTGAAGAGAACGTTGTCGGCCTCGGTCGCCGTGCGCCCAGGGCGATGCAGGTAGCGGCCGTCGACCGCGAACTCCTCGTAGTACAGCCCCCGCTGCAGGATGTCGTGCGTGGTCATACCGCCACGCTACCCGGCGAGTCCGAGTCCGCGCGCGATGACGAGGAGCTGCACCTCGGTGGTGCCCTCGCCGATCTCGAGGATCTTGGAGTCACGGTAATGACGGCCGACGGGGAACTCGTTCATGAACCCGTTTCCCCCGAAGATCTGCGTCGCATCCCTGGCGTTGTCCATCGCGGCCTCTCCGCCGACGAGCTTCGCGATGGCCGCTGCTTCGGCGAACGGCTTGCCGGCATCCCGCAACCGCGCGGCATGATGCCAGGCGAGTCGAGCGGTGTGAACCCGGGCCCGCATCCGCGCCAGCGTGAACTGGGCATTCTGGCGCGTGCTCAATGCGGCACCGAAGATCGTGCGGCTCTTCGCGTAGTCCACCGCCGCCTCCAGGCAGCCCTCCGCCGCCCCCGTCGAGAGAGCTGCGATGGCGATGCGGCCTTCGTCGAGGATGCTCAGGAAGCTGCGGAAGCCGCTCCCCCGTGGGCCGAGCAGGTTCGAGGCGGGCACCCGCGCCCCGTCGAAAGTCAGCGGATGCGTGTCGGAGGCGTTCCAGCCCACCTTGTCGTAGGGGGCCTCGACCGTGAATCCCGGGGTGCCGTTGGGCACGATGATCGTCGAGATCTCCTTGCGACCGTCCTCGTTCCCGGTCACCGCGGTGACCGTGACGAAGCGCGTGATCGGGGTACCGGAGTTGGTGATGAACTGCTTGGAGCCGTCGATGACCCACTCGTCGCCGTCGAGTCGGGCCGTGGTCCTGGTCGCGCCGGCGTCGCTGCCTGCCTCCGGCTCGGTGAGGCCGAAGCCCGCCAGCGCCCGTCCGGCGAGCAGATCGGGCAGCAGTTCCTGGCGCTGCTCCTCGGTGCCGAAGCGGAAGATCGGCATGGCGCCGAGGCTGACCCCTGCTTCGAGCGTGATCGCGATGGACTGATCCACGCGGCCGAGCGCCTCGATCGCGATGCCGAGCGCCATGTAGTCGCCGCCCTGTCCCCCGTACTCCTCGGGAAACGGCAGGCCGAACAGGCCGAGATCGCCCATCTGCGCCACGACGTCCATCGAGAGCGTATGGGTGCGGTCGGCCTCATAGGCCTGCGGCGCGACGACCGTGTCTGCGAACTCCCGCACCATGGCGGCGAGCTCGCGCTCCTCCGCGGTCAGATCTTCCATGCTCAGCTCTCCTCCGTCATCACACGGGCGACCGGTTGGTCGCGCCGCACCTGATCGCCCACCGCGACCAGCAGGTGCACCACACCGTCGTGCGGTGCGAGCACCGGGTGCTCCATCTTCATCGCCTCGATCGAGACGAGCGGGTCGCCGGCGGAGACCCTCTCCCCGTCCGCGGCGTGAACCGCCACGACGCTGCCCGGCATCGGGGCCCGTCCCTCCGGTTCCGTCGCCCCGGATCCCGCCTCGCGCGCCGACAGCCGACGCCGCATCCGCTGCCTTCTGTCGAGGGGACGCAGGCGGACCGTGTGTCCGTCCTCGGCCACCCAGACCGCGCCGTCGCCGTCGACAGCGGCACGCACGGAGACTCGAGATCGTGGGGACGGGGCCTCGTGGAGCTCGACCTCTTCATCGTCATCCGTGAGCGCCACGAACGGGGCGACCACCGTGTTCTCCGCTCCCAGGCGCCATCCCTGCAGCTCTCGCCACAGAGGGCTGGTCCGCACCGGCGCGCGGAGCTCCGAGATGGCATCCTTCGCGGCAGCGAGCTGCGCGGTCGACGGTGTCTGCGCGTCGAGGGGAAGCAGGGTCTCGATGAGTCCCGTGTCGAGATCCCCCGCGATCACGCGCGCGTCCTGGCAGAGAGTTCGCAGGAACGCGATGTTGGTCTCGACGCCCAGCACGACCGTGCGTGCGAGCGCCTCGTCGAGCCTCGCGAGTGCCGTGGCACGGTCGTCCGCGAAGGCGATCACCTTCGCGATCATCGGATCGTAGAACCCGGTCACCTCGCTTCCGGTCTCGATCGCCGCGTCGACGCGCACACCGACGGGCGGTTCGAACAACAGCACGTTCCCGGTGGAGGGGAGGAAGCCGCGCTCGGGCGATTCCGCATACACGCGCGCCTCCACAGCGTGACCGCGCAGACGCGGCGAGACATCCAGCGGAAGCCCATCGGCCGCGCGGAGTTGAAGGGCGACGAGATCGAGTCCGGTGACCTCCTCGGTGACCGGATGTTCCACCTGGAGGCGGGTGTTCATCTCGATGAAGAACACCTCGTCCGGCGCATCGGCGTCGATGAGGAACTCGACCGTGCCGGCCCCGATGTATTCGACGCTCTCAGCCGCCAGCACGGCGGCTGAGAGCAGTCGCTCCCGGGTGTGCGGGGGGATGCCTGCCGACGGCGCCTCCTCGACGACCTTCTGGTGCCGTCGCTGCAGGGTGCACTCCCGTTCCCCGAGCGCGATGACCGTGCCGTGCGCGTCTCCGAAGACCTGCACCTCGATGTGCCGCGGACGTCTGATCAGGCGTTCGAGGATGAGCGCATCATCGCCGAACGCCGCGGCCGCCACGCGCCGGGCCGAGGCGAGCGCAGAGCGCAGCCCCGTCGAGTCGGCGACGACCTCCATGCCCTTCCCGCCTCCGCCGGCGCTGGGCTTGACCAGCAGTGGGTATCCGACGTTCTCCGCCTCTTCGGCGATCTCGACGTCGGACAGGCCTTTGGCGTCGAAACCGGGGACGACCGGAACGCCGAAACGCAGGACATGCTCGCGAGCGCGTGCCTTGTCGCCCATGATCTGCAGGGCCTCCACCGACGGGCCGATGAAGACGATGCCGCTCTCGGCGCAGGCCTCGGCGAGTCCGACGCTCTCGGAGAGGAATCCGTAGCCGGGGTGGATGGCTTGCGCGCCGCTGCGCCGAGCCGCCGCGATGACGGCATCGATGTCGAGGTACGACTCCGCAGCCGGTGCCGGGCCGATTCTCACGGCGACATCGGCCTCTCGCACGTGGGGTGCCGCGACGTCGGCGTCGCTGTAGACGGCGACGCTGCGGATGCCGAGCGTGCGCAGGGTGCGGATCACCCGTCGGGCGATCTCCCCGCGGTTGGCGACGAGAACGGTGTGGAAGGAGACGGTGTTCGACGACGACGTCGTGGTCATGGACAAGACACTCACATCCGGAAGACGCCGAAGCGCGGTTCGGGCAGCGGGCTGCGGGAGATGACGTCGAGGGAGAGCCCCAGGAGGTCGCGGGTCTGTGCAGGGTCGACGATCCCGTCGTCCCAGAGTCGGGCTGTGGCGTAATAGGGCTCGCCCTGGTGCTCGTACTGCTCACGGATCGGAGCCTCGAACGCCGCACGGTCCTCGCCGCTCCAGGCATCGCCGCGCGCGGTCAGCTGATCCTCCTTGACGGTGGCGAGCACCGACGCCGCCTGCGCGCCGCCCATCACGGAGATGCGGCTCGCAGGCCACGTCCACAGGAAGCGGGGCGAGTAGGCACGGCCGCACATGGAGTAGTTGCCGGCCCCGAAAGAACCTCCGATGATGACCGTGAGCTTCGGCACCCGTGTGCTTGCGACCGCAGTGACCATCTTCGCGCCGTCCTTCGCGATGCCTCCGGCCTCGGCGTCGGAGCCGACCATGAACCCGGTGATGTTCTGCAGGAACAACAGCGGGATCCCGCGCTGGTCGCACAGCTCGATGAAGTGGGCGCCCTTGAGCGCGGACTCGCTGAACAGCACGCCGTTGTTCGCGACGATGCCGATGGGATGACCGTGGAGTCGGGCGAAACCGGTGACCAGGGTCGTGCCGTACTCGGGCTTGAACTCGAGGAACGTGTCGCCGTCGACGAGGCGTGAGATGACCTCGTGCACGTCGTACGCGGCATTCACGTCGACGGGAACCGCGTCGTAGAGGCTGGAGGACTCGGACGGCGGTCGGCTGGGCGCCACGTCCCAGGCCGGAGCTGCGGGTGCGGGGAGCGTGGCGACGATATCGCGCAGGATCTCGAGGGCGTGCTCGTCGTCTTCCGCGAGATGGTCGACCACACCGCTGCGTCGTGCGTGCAGTTCTCCCCCGCCCAGTTCCTCTGCGGTCACGATCTCGCCGATCGCGGCCTTCACCAGGGGCGGCCCCCCGAGGAAGATCGTTCCCTGGCCGCGGACGATCACGGTCTCGTCGCTCATGGCGGGGACATAGGCGCCACCCGCCGTGCAGGAACCGAGAACTGCGGCGAGCTGAGGGATCCCTTCGGCGGACATACGCGCCTGGTTGAAGAAGATCCGGCCGAAATGCTCCCGATCCGGGAAGACCTCGTCCTGCTTCGGGAGGAAGGCGCCTCCCGAGTCGACCAGGTACAGACACGGCAGGCGATTCTCGAGGGCGATCTCCTGCGCACGCAGATGCTTCTTGACCGTGAGGGGGAAGTACGTGCCGCCCTTCACCGTCGCGTCGTTGCAGACCACCATGACGTGGCGACCGTGGACGAGTCCGATCCCGGCGATCACCCCGGCACCGGGCGCCTCTCCCCCGTACAGGCCGTCGGCCGCGAGGGGGGCGACTTCCAGGAACGGGCTGCCTTCATCGAGCACCCGAGCGACGCGGTCCCGCGGGAGCAGTTTGCCGCGCGCGACGTGGCGTTCGCGGGACGCCTCCGGTCCGCCGCGAGCCGCGGTCGCGAGGCGGTCTCGCAGGTCTTGCGCGAGAGACTCCTGGGTTGCCGGCATCGTGATGTCCTCCTCGACCCACGTCCGCGAGGGCGGGCCCTGGCGCGGTGCATGCACTTTCGGTTAGTGTTCACTAACCCGTTGATTCAGGTTAGCGAGGATTAACTGAGATGACAAGCCCGGTCACCGCCCGAGACCGCGCCAAGGCTGAACGGTCGGATGCGATCCTGCACGCTGCCGCGCGTCTCTTCGCCGCGCGTGGATACAGCGGCGTGAGCCTGGAGGACATCGGGGCTGCCGTCGGCGTATCCGGACCGGCCGTCTACCGTCACTTCGCCGGCAAGCAGGCACTGCTCGGAGCCGTGCTCGTCAAGGTGAGTCAGGATCTGATCCGCGGTGGACGGCAGGTCTCCGAGGAAACTCCGACCCCCGACGAGCGGATGCGTGCGCTGATCGGCTTCCATGTCGAGTTCGCGCTGGGCAATGCCGAGGTCATCCAGGTGCAGGATCGTGATGTCGCGTTCCTCTCCGAGACGGACCGGGCCGAGGTCCGCCGCCTCCAGCGCGCGTACATCGAGTTGTGGATGGCAGCGTTGTCGCCGTTGCATGCGACGCCGGGCGGCAGCGCGGATCAGGATGAGCTGCGGTTGCGCGTGCAGGCGTGCTTCGGGCTCATCAACTCGACTCCGCACAGCACCCGCGCCGCCGCCAGGCGGCATTCCGCCACCGCGACCGTACTGATCGCGATGGCGGACGCGGCTCTGCGCGCGACTACCTGAGCAGCATCGCCCGTCCGGGCTCTTCGAGGATGTCGGCGACATCCTTGAGGAAGCTCGCCCCCTCGGCTCCGTCGACCAGACGGTGATCGAACGAGAGGCTGAGGGTCATCATCTGCCGCAGGGCGATCTCGCCGTGGTGCTCCCACGGCTGACGCCGCACTGCTCCGACGGCCAGGATCCCGGATTGCCCCGGGGGCAGGATGGGTGTGCCGGCATCGACGCCGAAGACTCCGATGTTCGAGATCGAGAACGTGCCGCCTGCGAGTTCCGCCGGCGAGGTCTTCCCCGCACGGGCCACCTCGGCCAGCGACTTCACGGCATCCGCGAGACCGACGAGGGTCAACTGCTCCGCATCACGGATCATCGGGACGATGAGGCCCCGATCCGTCGCGGCGGCGATCCCCAGGTCGACGTAGTTGTGCTGGACGATCTCCCCGGCGGCCTCGTCCCAACGCGAGTTGAGCCCGGGCGTGCGGCTCAGAGCGAGACAGACGGCCTTCGCGACCACCGCGAGCGGGCCGATCCGGTGTGCGCTGAGGGCGCGATCGTCGCGAAGACTCGACAACAGGTCCATCGTCGCGGTCACGTCGACCGTGTGGAAGACCGTGACATGGGGGGCCGTGAACGCGCTCTGCACCATCGCCGCCGCCGTGTGCTTGCGCACGCCGCGGATGGGGATGCGGGTCTCTCGCTCCGCGTCTGTGAGCACTGACGCGTTCGACGGGGTGGGCGTCGACGACAGGTCGTCGGCACGCGGCGTGCGGCGGGCGATCCGCTCTGCGTATTCGTCGACGTCGCGGCGGGTGATGACTCGATCCCCCACGTCGGCGGCGACCAGCACGAGATCGATGCCGAGACGCTTGGCGTGAGCGCGCACGGGCGGGGTGGAGCGCGGCCGTTCGATGACCGCATCCACGGCTGCCGAGGGGGTGGCGTCATGCGGTGCGGCCTCGAGAACGGCTGTGTCGACCGGTGCCGGGGTGGCTCCGATGCGCCGTGCCCGTCGCGCAGGGCGGCCGGCGGTCGTGGGGGCGGCACCGTAGCCGACGAGGTTCGGCTGCGCCTTCTCCTCGGAATCCGACGCGGGCGCGGGCCCATCCTCGTCCTCCCCCACCACATCGAAGGCGATCAGCGGAGCACCGACGGCGACCGTCTGGCCGGCCTCGGCGTGCAGGGCCGATACCGTGCCCTCATAGGGCGAGGGCAGCTCGACGACCGCTTTCGCCGTCTCCACCTCCGCGAGAGTCTGGTTGAGCGAGACCGCGTCGCCGGGGGCGACGAGCCAGGTCACCACCTCGGCTTCGGTCAGCCCCTCTCCGAGGTCCGGAAGGCGGAACTCCGCGATCATGCCCCTGCTCCCGTCAGACTGTTCGGCCGGTCCAGCACCCGGTCGACGGCATCGAGCAGCCGATCGAGATCGGGAAGGTGATACTTCTCGAGCTTCGCGGGCGGGTAGGGGACGTCGTGTCCGGTGACGCGCAACGGCGCGGACTCGAGGTACTCGAAGCAGCGCTCCGTGATGCTCGCGATCACCTCGGCTGCGACGCCGGCCTCGCGAGAGGCCTCGTGGGCGACGACCACGCGTCCCGTCTTGCGCACCGAGGCGGCGACCGAGTCGTAGTCCACCGGTGAGAGCGAGCGGAGGTCGATGACCTCGAGAGAGACGCCTTCGTCCGCTGCCGCGTCGGCCGCCTGAAGCGCCGTGGAGACCATCGCCCCGTAGGTGATCAGGGTCGCGTCATTCCCGGTTCGCACGACGCGCGCGAGTCCCATGGGCGCTGCGTCCGCGAGCGGCGCCTCCAGATCGACATCGCCCTTGTGGTGGTACAGGCGTTTCGGCTCGAAGAAGATCACCGGATCGTCGGAGGCGATCGCCTGTCGCAGGCTGCGGTATGCGTCCTCCGGGTTCGAGACCGCGATCACGCGCAGACCGGCCGTGTGCACGAAGTAGGCCTCCGGGGACTCCGAGTGATGCTCGGCGGCGCCGATGCCTCCTGCCCACGGGATGCGGATGGTGATCGGCATCTTCACCCGGCCCTGGGTGCGGTAGTGCAGCTTCGCGACCTGAGCGACGATCTGGTCGAACGCGGGGTACACGAAGCCGTCGAACTGGATCTCGACCACCGGCCGATAACCGCGGAACGCCAGGCCCACGGCTGTTCCGACGATGCCCGACTCCGCGAGCGGAGTGTCGATCACCCGCGCTGCGCCGAACTCGTCGAGCAGCCCGTCGGTGATGCGGAAGACGCCACCGAGTTTCCCGATGTCCTCTCCGAGCAGCACCACCTTGTCGTCGTCGCGCATCGCCTGACGCAGTCCCGCGCCGAGCGCTTTTCCGAGGGTCAGTTCGGTCATGCGCCGGCCTCGCCCTCGAAGGAGGCGAGGTACGCGGCGTACTCACCACGCTGACGCTCGAGCCCGGTGTGCGGTTCGGCGTAGACGCCGTCGAAGACCGCGAGGGGCGGGCGCGTGACCATGCCGAGGCATGCGGCGCGCATCTCCTTCGCCACCGCGTCTGCTGCCGCCTGGGTCTCGGCGAGGTGCTCGTCGGTCAGATCTCCCGTGGCGCGCAGATGGGCTTCGAGCCGTGCGATCGGATCGCGTCGGCGCCAGGATTCGAGTTCGTCCTGGTCACGGTAGCGCGTCGGGTCATCGGCCGTGGTGTGCGGCCCCATTCGATACGTGACCGCCTCGATATAGGCGGGCCCCTTGCCGGCACGTGCATGATCGAGGGCCCAGCGCATGGCAGCCATGCAGGCGAGCACATCGTTGCCGTCGACGCGGACGCTGGGGATACCGAACCCCGGAGCCCGCCCGGCGATCGGATACTGCGACTGCACGGAGACGGGCTCCGAGATCGCCCAGTGGTTGTTCTGGCAGACGAAGACCACGGGGGCCTGATACGAGGCGGCGAAGATCATCGCCTCGTTGACATCGCCCTGACTGGTGGCACCGTCGCCGAAGTACGTGACCGCGACTTCCTTGGCGCCATCGTGCTGGATGCCCAAGGCATAGCCGACGGCGTGCAGTGTCTGGGCACCGATGATGATCTGCAAGGGCGCGACTCCGAGTGCGGCCGGATCGTACGCGGCGCCCTCCTCGCCGCGCCACATGCGCACATAGTCGCCCGGCTGGGCGCCGCGCGCGTAGATGACCCCGGTTTCCCGGTAGCTCGGGAACACGTAGTCCTCCGGCGCGATGGCGCGTGCCGTGCCGATCTGGGTCGCCTCCTGCCCCTGGCAGGGTGCCCAGAGGCCGAGCTGTCCCTGGCGCTGCAGGGCGACGCCTTCGGCGTCGATCCGCCGGAGGATGACCATGTCCCGCAGCAGTGAACGCAGTTGCGCACTGTCGATGTCGGCGACGAAAGGATCCAGCCGAGGGTTCGCGATGCGACTGCCGTCCGGATTCAGGATGTGCTCCGAGAGCTCCAGATCCTGGGCGGTGTCTGCGATGGGGGTGATCTGCGGTGACATCGTCGTCCTCCTCGTCCTCGGCGGCCCTCGTGAGGCTCCGCGCACTGATGCCAGCGTCATCACCGGCATGGTCTGAGAGTACGTCTGCTCAACACCTCGCTCAAGCATTCTGAAAGGGCTTGAGCATGTTGCTCAATTTGGCACGGAAGGCTCCTGCTAAGGTTTGGCATTATGCCAGGACTGGACCGCATCGATCTCGAGCTTCTCGCCGCACTCGCTGACGACCCGAGGACCACGATCGTCGCGCTCGCGGAGAGCCTGGGCCTGTCCCGCAACACGATCCAGGCGCGGATGGCACGTCTCGAGCAGAGCGGGATCTTCCTGTCCTACGAGAGGTCGTTCTCGCCGGACGTGCTCGGATTCCCGTTGCAGGCGTTCGTGAGCATCGGGGTCCGCCAGACGGAGCTTCCTCGCATCATCAACGAACTCGCCCGGATTCCCGAAGTCGTGCAGGCGCATGGGCTCAGCGGATCGATCGATCTGCTCGCACGCGTGGCCTGTCGCGACGCGCGTCACCTCTTCGACACCGACGCGCGCATCCTGTCGATCGAGGGAGTGGAACGCACCGAGACCTCACTCGCCATGGGCGAGGTGATCCCGTTCCGTGTGGCCGGCCTCATCGGCCTCGCACGACGGGAATCCTGAGGAAGCGCCGGATCGCTCCTGCGGCCTCCGCCGGCGTCTCGTAGTGGATCAGATGCCCGACGTGGGCGATCTCGACCAACCCGGCGTCCGGGAAGAGCGTCGCCAGCTTCCGCTCCGCTTCGATCGGCGTGATGTCGTCGCGTTCGGCCGCCACCATGAGCGTCGGAACGTCGATGTCGGGCGCGAACTCGCGGACGTCGTGCGAGACGCTCGCGACGAAGGCATCGTGGAGCACATCACGATCGGAGAACCGGGAGAAGTAGGTGTCATGCTGGTCGTGGATGAACCGCCGGAGCTCGGGGTCCTTCGTCTTGGCCATCGTGATGCTCATGACCCGCACGATGATCCGATTGCGCAGCAGCGCGGTTCCGAGATTCTCCGGGAGCCGGGCGCCGAGGGCGTAGTAGAACACGGCCAGGCGCGTCATGAGTCCCTTGGGTCCCTCGAGCGCGGGGGCACCGATGGGGTTGATGAGGATCAGGCGCGGAGTCTGCAATCCGCGGGCGACCGCCGCGGCCGTCACGATCGACCCGAAGGAGTGGCCGAGGATGACCGCGCCGGGTGCGACCTCGGTGGCGAAGTCGGTGAGCCATCCGGCGTACTCGTCGAGATCGTGACGGCGTCCCGGCAGCGGGGCCGTCTCGCCGAAGCCCGGAAGGTCGGGCGCGATCACCCGCACCTCGGGGAGGTATGCGAGCACCGGTTCGAGGCCATGGTGCTCGCCCCGGAAGCCGTGCACCGCGACGACGGTCGTCCCGGCGTCTTCGGGTCCGTACGCCCAGTACGCCGTGGTCGCCCCGCGCACCTCGACCTCGTGGCGTTGCACGGGCAGACGACGAAGACGGTCCGCATACGGGGAAGGCACGGTCATCCTCAGAGTCTACGAGTCGCCGTGCGCCTTCTCCTGAATGTCCGCGGCCGACCATAGCGTGAAGCCATGCCAGCCGGTCCCCCGCTTCCTGCCTGGCTCACCCGTGTCGGGGTGTTCGATCTGGAGACGACCGGAGTCGACGTCGAGTCGGACCGCGTGGTGACCGCCTACGTCGGTATCCTCGACGCCGACGGCAGACAGGTCGCGGCCCGTTCGTGGCTTGCGGACCCCGGTGTGCCGATCCCCGACGGCGCAACCGCGGTGCACGGGATCACGACGGCGCACGCGCGAGCCCACGGGCGGCCCGTCCCTGAGGTGGTCGCCGAAGTGACTGCTGCCCTGCGGTCCCTGTTCCGGCAGGGTGTGCCGGTCGTCGCCTACAACGCGTCGTTCGACTTCTCGCTGCTCGCCTGCGAAGCCGCTCGGCACGGGGTCGACCCGCTCACCGACCCCGCACCGGTGATCGACCCGCTCGTGATCGACACAAGGCATATGACCGCTACCGGCGCGGTCGACGCACGCTCGAGGTGGTCGCGGCGCACTACGCCGTCCCGTTGGAGGGCGCCCACGAAGCGTCTGCGGATGCGATCGCCGCCGGGCGCGTGGCGCAGGCGCTCGCCCGTCAGTTCCGTCTCCCCGAGAATCCGGTACAGCTCCACACGCACCAGATCGGCTGGGCCCGCTCGCAGGCAGCCAACCTCACCGAGTACTTCGTGAGCATCGGACGTCTGGAACCCGATGACATGCTCGATGGACGCTGGCCGGTGCGGCACGCCGGCCCCATCGTGGAGTGACGTGCGTCGCTGCTCCTCGGCTCGGAATCAGGTGTCGTGGGATACGCTCCAGATGGTGCGCCCTCGAGTGGGATCAGGGCGCGAAGCACGAGGAGCAGCCCATGCAGTTCACGTCCGTCGATCTCGAACGGGTCGAGTCCACGTGGCAGCAGTTCGTTCCCTCGGCCTCTCTGCAGAATGCTGATCCGCGGAGCTTTCGATTCGACTGGCGATCCGAGGAACTCGAGACCGCGTCGTTCGTCGACTATCGCCTTTCCGCTCAGGTGCATTCGCGGGCCGAGCCGCAGGATCAGTTGCTCGTGTGCCGTGTGGACGCCCCGGACGCGCGCGTCTGGTCGGGGCGCGCTTCCTTGGACGCCGATGCCGTCTGGATGTCGGACGGCACTGAGGTCGAGGCCAGATGGGACCGGTCGGCTCGCGTTCGCGCCATCGTCTTCGACCAACAGGCCGCGCAGAGCAGAGCGCGGCAGATCACGGGGGATGATCGGCGAGAGCTTCGCACGACCGGACTCGCGCCGCACTCCGTCATGGATTCCCAACGGTGGGAGCGGATGTTCGCCTACCTCGACCAGTCCCTGCGGGACGGGATCGCAGACGATCTGCTCGTCGCCGAGCTCGAACGCCATGCCCTGATGATCACGCTTTCGGCGTTCCCGACCACATTCTCCGAATCGCTGCGGCGCCCGGCGCAGCGCGCCGGTGCACCGGCGGCCGTTCGCCGAGCGCTCGCCTACATCGATGCGAACGCGCATCTGGCGATCACCATCGACGACGTCGCGGCCGCGTCCTACATCTCCACTCGTGGTCTGCAATACGCGTTCCGGCGGGCGCTCGACATCACGCCTGCGGATGCTCTGCGTCGGGCGCGCCTCGACGGCGCCCATCGTGATCTCCGCAACGGTCGGGGTCGCTCGGTCGGCGAGGTCGCTCGACGCTGGGGCTTCAGCAACTCCTCGCGGTTCGCTTCGGCCTACCGCGAGGCGTACGGGATGGCACCCGCACTGCCATCGACCTGACAGGGAACGAATATTCTCTTCGCGTCGCTCGGCGGGTCGGGGGCGAGCGCGGGGCGTCGGAGCGATCTGCGGTTAGAGTTCGAGTGTCCCGGACCTCGGTCCTGCGAGCACGCCCCCGAGGAGAACCATGGTCCACGCGCGCCACCCCCACGAATCGTCCCCACGCTGATGGGAAGCCTCTACTACGGCGACGCGAAGACTCCCATCCACATCGATGACCGCGCGCTCGCGCATCTCAAAGTGGTCATCGCCACCAAGCTCCGTCGTAACGAGAGCTTCACCCTCTCGTGGCGGCACCCGGACGGCGATGCGCCCGGACGTTCCACCCTGTGGCTGCATCCCTCGATCCCGCTCCGCTTCGTCTTCCAGGACGCACAGACGCCGGAGCTGAGCAGAAGGTGGATCGAAGAGCTGGCTCATTCCGCGAGTTCGAGCGGTGGCATCACGCTCGTCGAGGAACATCTCGAGAGCGTCACCGCCGACTGACGGCGCCCGACACCCTCCGAGCTGGACGCCGTCAGCGGCTGGGCTCACACCGCTTCGTCGCCGCTGGTGCTCACGGAGCGACGCGTCGTCGGCTCTCCGGTGGCGGGATCGACGAAGGTGCGCGACACCGTCTCGGTGCGACGCCGACGTGCGAGCAGCACGATGCCGATGAGGAAGACGACGACGCCGGCCCCCATCAGGATGTAGCCGACCATGTCGAGGTCGACCCAGGGAACGTCGACGTTGATCGCGAAGACGAGGATCGCCCCGATCACGAAGAGCGCGATTCCGCTGCCGATGCTCATGGTGCCTCCCGTTCTGCGGCGCGGTGCCGCACATCGAAAGCATGGCGTGGTGCGGCACCGCCGAGGAGGGGCTTGACATCCGCGCGCCCGTTCCCCTCCTCCCCTGTGTGCGGAGACCTCAGGCGGCGTCGGTCGCGGGCTGCTGCAGCCAGAGATCGGGGCCGAAGACCTCGTAGGCGATCCGCTCAGCGGGCACTCCTCGGCGCAGAAGGGTCGCTCTCGCGTTCCGCATGAACTCGAGGGGTCCGCACATGAACACGACCGCGTCTTCCGGCAGCTCCACATCGGTGAGGTCCATCCTGCCCGGAAGAGCGGGATGCAGGGTCGGGGCCCCGTCTGCGTCCTTCGCGTACCAGTTCTGTGCCCTGGCGTCGTCCATCGCGAGCACCTGACGACGAAGTGAGGGATACAGCGCGTGCGTGTCGTGGGCGCGGTCCGCATGGAAGAGCCGCACAGTGCGGCCGGGAGAACGTCGTGACAGGTCCTCGACGATCGCAGCGATCGGAGTGATGCCGATACCCGCCGACACCAGGATCAGCGGGTGCTCGTCGTCGTCGAGCACGACATCGCCTGCCGGCTGCGATACGTCGAGCACTGTTCCGGGATGCGCGTGCTCATGCAGCCAGGTCGACACCAGGCCGTCGGGCAGGCCGCCCTCACCGCGTACGCGCTTCACCGTCACCCGCAGCGAATCGCCTCGCGGCCCGGAGGAGATCGTGTATTGGCGCGGCTGTCGGGAGCCATCCGGCAGGTCGACGGCGATGGCGACGTACTGGCCGGTACGGTGCGAGGCCACTGCCCCCTCCACGGGAGCGAGGAGCAGGGAGATGACGTCGTCGGACTCCACCACGCGCTCCACGACGCGGTGCGTGCGCCACGGCTGCTCGGGATCGGTTCCGCCCTGCGCGTAGAGCTTCGCCTCCTCCGCGATGAGCGAGCATCCGAAGAGCCAATAGACCTCGTCCCAGGCGGCTCTGACCTCGGGGGTGACGGCATCGCCCAGGACCGTCTGGACAGCGTCGAGGAGGTGGTGCCCGACGATCGTGTACTGGCGTGCCTGTATGCCCAGGGAGACGTGCTTGTGAGCGATCCGGCGCATGACGGGCGTGAAATCGGGGGCCTCGGGGTCGATGAGGTGGACGGCGAACGCAACCACCGATGCGGCCAGCGCCTTGGGCTGCTCGCCTATCGCCTGGTTTGCACGATTGAACACACGGAGCAGTTCCGGATGTGCGGCGAACATCTCGCGGTAGAACAGCGTCGTGATCTCGTCCGCATGCTGCGCGACGACTCCCTCGGTCGCACGCACGACCGCCTCGGACTCCGTTGAGAGTTTCATGACTTCCCTTCTCTTCATCGTCATGGTTCTCCCACCCTTTCCCGCGGCGAGGGTACGCGCCGGGTCTTTCACCGGGTTATTTCCGGTGGAAAGGAGTCCTGGACTGTTCGCGCCCGCCTATCCTCGCCACATGCCCCGTCGCGCCCATGACTTCCGAGGACTCACTCAGCCGCGTCGACTCCAGCTGCTGCACGCCATACAACAGGCGCCCGGCCGGCGCGCCGGCGCGCTCGCCGAGGAGAGCGGCATCCCGCTGAACACCGTCCGGGATCATCTGCGGGTGTTGGAGGACGAGGGGCTGATCCGCAGTGAGACACGAAGGTCCGGCGGTCGAGGGCGTCCGTCCGTCGTCTTCCATCCTGTGCGCGACGTGACATCGAACACCGTCACACGCGCGCGCGTCGACGGGGCGAGCGAGCGGGGGCGGATGCTCCGAGCCGTGACGGACGATGCCCCGACTGCGCTCGAGGAGGACGCCCTGCGTCAGGTCGACGTCCTCTACGAACACCTCGACGACGCCGGTCTGGACCCCGTCGTCGATGAAGCGGCGCTGCGCTTCGACTTGGCTCCGTGCCGCTATCAGGGGCTGTTGGCGGAGGATCAGGCGCTCGTCTGCGACGTTCACGCCCAGCTCGTCCGCGATGTGCTCCAGCTCAGCGACGGGCCGCTCGAGATGCAGCGGTTGGATCCGTTCGTCTCGCCGCGGCAATGCCGGCTGTTGCTCGGGCGGAGGGAACCCGGGAGCGGTCGTGGCTGAGGAGTAGGGCGGGCGGGACTTGAACCCGCGATCGTTGGGTTATGAGCCCACTGCCTTAACCAGCTTGGCCACCGCCCCGTACTCCTCCCAGCCTAGCGGCCGGGGCCGTCAGGCCGAGGTAGCCGACGAGTGCGTCTGCGAGTGCCCCAGATAGATGTCGGCGTTGGCGATGAGTCCCGCACGCTCCTCTTCACTGAGTGCCCGACGCACCTTCGCGGGAACACCGGCGACGAGGGAACCGGCGGGGATCTCCGTCCCGCCGAGCACGACGGCGCCTCCGGCGACGAGGCAGCCTTCACCGATCACCGCACCGCTGAGGATCACCGATCCCATGCCGACCAGCGTGCCGTCGCCGATCGTGCAGCCATGGACGACCGCATTGTGTCCGACCGATACCTTGGCACCGATCACGACCGGGTGTCCGGCATCCACGTGCACCGAGACGTTGTCCTGCACGTTCGAGCCGGGACCGATGACGATCCCGGCCGAGTCGCCACGAAGCACGGCGTTGTACCAGACGCTGGAACCGGCGGCGAGGGAGACTTCACCGATGATGCGCGCCCCGTCTGCGACGAAAGCCGTCGCGTCGATCGACGGGGTGCTGTTCGGCAGGGCGAGGACAGAGGCTCCGGACGCGATGCTCATGAGGCGAGACTACCCTCACTTCCCCGGAATCACGCGGAAGTGAGCCGAGCCTCAGCTTGCTTGCGGAATGTATGAGGCTGAGTAGCGTTGTCTTCATCAGATACGAGAACCCGTTCCAGAGGAGCACAAGATGAGCAAGGCACAGACCGTTTCCACCACCGCCATCGACCCGACCGTGGCTGCAGGGGCGGCCCAGTTCCTCTCCCCTGTCGTGCTCGGCCTCCAGGCGCTGACGCTCAACGGCAAGCAGGCGCACTGGCATGTCCGCGGCGCCAACTTCATCGGCGTCCACGAGTTGCTCGACACGATCGTCGCCCACGCCGGTGACTTCGCAGACACCGCCGCAGAGCGGATCGTCGCGCTCGGTCTGCCGATCGACGCTCGCGTCAACGCAGTCGCCGACAAGGCGGGAACCACCTCCGTCGCCGCCGGCTTCGCCCAGTCGGACGAACTGATCCGCGCCGTCATCTCTGACATCGACGCGATCCTCGTCGACGTCAAGGCCGCCGTCGACGGCCTCGACGAGGTCGACCTCACCAGCCAGGACGTCGCGATCGAGATCCAGCGCGGCCTCGAGAAGGACCGCTGGTTCCTGGTCTCGCACATCGCCGCCTGATCTGATCGGCACAGCAAGGGGCGATCCTCGGTTCTCCGAGGATCGCCCCTTCTTCGTGCGCGCTTCGTGCGTGCGGAAGATCAGCCGATGTGGGTGACGTATCCGGCCAGAATCGTGGAGCGAACGGGCATGGATCGCAGGTCCGCCCCTGTCGCCGTGCGAGGATCTGCGGCGCAGAGGGCGATGTCGGCGGGCTCGCCCGGACGCACCGACGAACGCACGCTCGCCTCGAGCGCCTGGTCGATCGTGATCCGTTCTTCCGGATGCCAGGGTTCCCGCGCGTCGTCGGTGCGCGATACCGCAGCCGCGATGGCGTGCCAGGGGTCGAGCTCGGCGACGGGTGCATCGGATCCGAAACGCAGGTGCACGCCGGCGTCGCGCAGCGATGCCAGTGGATAGCCGATCGCGGTCTGCTCCGCCCAGTGGCGATCCACCAGATCACGGTCATCCACGGCGTGCTGCGGCTGGACGCTGGCGACCACCCCGAGGCGCGCGAACCGCGCGAGATCGCTGTGTCGGACGAGTTGCACATGCTCGATCGACCCGACGGCGCCCGTGGTGGTGAAGGCGTCGAGCGCCGAGGTGATCGCCCGGTCGCCGATCGCATGCACGGCCACGCCCAGACCAGCGCCTGTCGCCCGGGTCAGGAGCGCGACGAGTTCATCGGAAGGCACGGTGAGCATCCCGAAGTTGTCGGGGTCACCGGGATAGGAGTGCGAGCAGGCGGCGGTTCGCGTGCCCAGCGAACCGTCGGTGATGATCTTCAGCGGCCCGACGTGGACCAGGCCTCTACCAGGTGTCGGAACGTCGTGCTCCTCGCGGAGTTCTCCCGTGCGCAACCCGGCGCCGATCGCACGGTCGAGGTCGAAGGGGTAGACCGCGAACTCGACACGGTGCCAGGCGAAGCCGGCCAGGACCCGTCGGGGCCAGGCTTCCGCACTCCACGCCATGTCGAAATCGACCAGGCCGGTGATGCCGCGCGTGGCGGCCTGCTCTCCAGCGCGCATCATCGCGCGGTCGCCATGGGCGGCGTCAACCGCGTTGAGGCGCCGCGAGATCTCGAAGGCGTCGGTCTCGCGGAGCATGCCGTCATCGCTCCGGAACCCCTCACGAGCGAGTGCCGCGCTGTTGAGCCAGACGCTGTGGACGTCGGCATTGATGAGGTAGGTCGGGATATCCCCGGTCGCCGCGTCCAGGAGGTCGAGTGAGGGCCGATCCGACCACAGGGCGTCACGGAAACCGGTGCCGACACGACGTCCATCC
Organism: Microbacterium sp. TPU 3598; assembly: GCF_002356155.1. NCBI lineage: Bacteria > Bacillati > Actinomycetota > Actinomycetes > Micrococcales > Microbacteriaceae > Microbacterium > Microbacterium sp. TPU 3598. Next base: position 1,909,519 of record NZ_AP017975.1, read on the forward strand.
GGCAACGGGGCCACACCGCTCATCGCCGCGGCGGCAGCGGCGGCGGATTCCAGGTGACCGAGCGGCGCTCGTTCCGATGCCAAAGCCCATTGCACCGTGTGCACGTGGTTGTCCCAGAGCCCCGGAACGGCCCAGGCGCCATCACCGCGGATGACCTCGCCCCGCGCCGGCAATGCACCGGTCGGCGCGATGTCGACGATGCGCCCGTCGGCGATGAAGATGTCCACGGGCTCGTCATCCATCAGGAATTCACGCCCGGGGCCCGCAATCCGCACGGCCGTGATGGTGTCGATCGCCGCTCCGCGTTCTGTCACTGCTGTCGTCCTCCTCGGCGCGCGTCCTGTGCGCGCCGCATCTCCGCGGCGAGAGCCGGGTTGGAATACGGTCCGTCGGTCGACAGCGCGGCGATCACCGTCTCGATCGTCTCCGGCGGCTTGTTCTGACTGAGTTTCCTCTTGGCGACGACGCGGGTCGGCGTCAACCGGAAGCCGACAGTCCCCGAAGCGAGCCGCTCGATGTATCCCGGGTCATTCGGACGCTCCCACATACGCCTCGGTTCGGGCATCCGCGATTCGAATCGCTCCACCAGCCGGTCGAGGACGACGAGGTTCTCTTCGTCCGTGAGGATCTCGGGCACGCCGGCCAGATGCACGGCGGTGTAGTTCCACGTCGGCACGGCGGCGACATCGCCGTACCAGCCCGGAGACACGTAACCGTGTGGACCCTGGAACACCGCGAGCATCTCTCGCCGGCCCATGCCGTGGATGAGATCGTCCGGACGGCCGACGTGCCCGACGACGGTCAGGTCGTCGCGCGATTCGTCGAGGAGAACGGCGTAGTGGGAGGCGACGAGTCCGTCATCGCCCGCGCTCATGATCGTCGCCCACGGATTCGCCTCGATCACTCGGCGGATCTCGGTCACGTCGGCCAGCGTGAAGCTGGGATTCTGTCGCATTCGATCAGCCTAGAACGGATGGCGGTGGCAGGTGCGTGGTCAGGCCTGACAACGGGGGCACCAGTAGAGCTTGCGCGCGCCGATCTCCTCGAGGGCGATCTCCGTCCCGCAGATGCGGCACGGAAGCCCCGCGCGGTGATACACCCAGTGGCGGTCGTCGCGGTTTGCCATCGCCGCTCGATAGTCCGCACCGGTGAGGCCGTCCATCGTCATCATCTGCCCGGTCTCCACACCGACGGCGAGCAGCCGCACCCAATCGTTCCAGAGCGCACGCACGACGTCTTCGGGCACATCCCGACCAGGTGTGTGCGGATTCAGCCGCTGCCGGAACAGCATCTCGGCCCGGTACACGTTCCCGATGCCGCTCACGACCGACTGGTCCATGAGCAGGAGTGCGATGACCGTCGGCTTCTTCCGGACCGCCCGGACGAACCGTTCTTCGTTCTCGACCGGATCGCCGACGAGCGGATCGGGCCCCAGCTTGGCGACGGTGGCGAGCATCTCTTCGGGCGTCTGCAGCACACAGGCGGTCGGTCCTCGGAGGTCGGCTGCGGTGATGTCGGTCATCAGGCGAAGGCGCACCTGCCCGACGACAGGAGGAGGCCACTCCATCCCCTCGTCGGCGAGGCCCTTCGTCTGCTCCGACATGCGCACATGCACCCGGGTGCGTCGAGGGGCTCCGATCGACGCCAGCGAGTTCTCCCCCGCATCATCGAGGATCGGCTCGTCGAGGACGGTGCCCCGCTGGTTGGTCTGGCCCATCCGCCCGTTCGCCGAGGCGATGGTCGGGTCGACGAGGATCTCGCCCGCGAAATCCCACGCCCCGTACAGACCGAGGTGCACGCGGAGCCACAGATCGCCTTCCGTCTCGAGGAACATCTGCTTGCCGACGGCCTGCACGCTCACCGCCGCGCGCCCGTCGAGGACAGCGGCACCTTCGGCGAACCGGCCCTGCGGGCTGGAGGCGCTCAGCGTCTTGCCGACGAAGTTGCGGTCGAACTGACGAGCGATCCGGTGGACGGAATGACCCTCGGGCATCTCAGGCCCGCGGGTCCGGGAGCAGGGAGCCGTCGCGTTCGAAGTCCGCGATCTGGCCGATGCGCCGCACGTGGCGCTCGTCTCCGGAGAACGGCGTCTCGATGAAACGGTCGATGAACGAGGTGACCTCGTCGTAGGTGTGCTGTCGTGCGCCGATGGAGATCACGTTGGCGTCGTTGTGCTCGCGGGCCAGTTCTGCCGTCGAGAGGTTCCACACGAGTGCGGCACGGACGCCTTCCACCTTGTTCGCAGCGATCTGCTCGCCGTTTCCGGAACCTCCGAAGACCACACCCAGAGCTTCGACGCCCGCCCGCTGATCGGCGATGACCGCCTGAGCCGCGCGGATGCAGAACGCGGGGTAGTCGTCGACCGCGTCGTACTCGATCGGACCGTGATCGACGACCTCGTGTCCGGCTGCGCGCAGATGTCCCTGCAGCTGGGTGGAGAAGTCGAGGCCCGCGTGGTCGGTGGCGATGTGGATGCGCATGACTCCCATCCTAGAAGTGCGCGTGCATCACCGAGAGGTCACGGGGCGACACCGGCCGCGGCCGGCTTGAAGCCCGCGCGGATGTTCTCACAGCACCCGGGACGGCACACGTCGAAACCTCCCGGGAGGGACGTGACATGCGCGCGCTCTTCGTTGGGGCGTCCCTGGAGACGCTCTTCGATCAGGTCGACGATGCCCGTCACGAACGCCGGTGACACGCCCGGGGTGGGTGTGCGCGTGAACGCGAGGCCCGCCTCCTCCGCGGCTTCGGCCGCTTCGGTGTCGAGATCCCACAGGACCTCCATGTGATCGCTCATGAAGCCCACTGGTACGACGGCGACGGCCTTGCGACCGCGCTCGGGCAGCTCGCCGATCACGTCGCACACATCGGGCTCGAGCCACGGCTGCGAGGCGGGGCCGGAGCGGGACTGGTAGACGAGTTCCCAGGACACATCGGCGGATGCCGGAACGGTCTGCCGCACGCGGTCCATCACCCAGGCGGCGACGGCGAGATGCTGTGCGGCGTACGCACCGCCTTCGCCCCAGTCGATGTCCCGTGCGCCGGAGCGCTCGGCGTCGGCCGTCGGGATGCTGTGCGTCGAGAAGAGGATCTGGATGTCGGCTGCGGCGACACCCTCGGCGAGGAAGCCTTCGACAGCCTCCCGCACGCCGGTCTCGAACGCTTCGACGAACCCCGGGTGATCGTAGAAGGGACGGATCTTGTCGATCGTCACGGTCTCGCCCAGGCCCGTCTCCTCGAGGATGCGGGCGAAGTCCTCGCGATACTGACGGCAACTGGAGAACGAGCTGTATGCACTGGTGGCGAAAGCCAGGAGGGTGTTGTGACCGTTGCCCGACGCCTCGGTGACGACCTCTTCCAGGTACGGGGCCCAGTTGCGGTTCCCCCAGTAGACGGGGAGCGTGATGCCTCGCTCGACCAGGGCGTTCTCGAGCGCCTGCTTGAGCACACGGTTCTGCCCGTTGATCGGGCTCACTCCGCCGAAGTGACGATAGTGGTGTGCAACCTCTTCGAGTCGTTCGTCGGGGATGCCGCGCCCGCGCGTCACATTCCGGAGGAACGGGATCACGTCTTCCTGACCCTCCGGCCCGCCGAATCCGGCGAGAAGGATCGCGTCGTAGGCGACCGGCGTGGTCACGAAGGGCGCACCGCCGGAGGCAGCAGGCGAAGCAAAGGGAACGACATTCGGCTCGATCGCAGTCACCCCTCCATCCTCCCACCTCGGCGGAGTGCGGGAGTGCGCGCATTCACCGTTTCTATCCGTTTCCGTTCCTTCGTCGCTGCGAGAGGGCATCCGTCGCACTGGCGTAGGCTGTCAGGGTTGCCGTCGGCGCCAACTGCGCCCAGCCCCGGTGACATCCCCTCACCCCTGGGAGTACAGCTGTGCCTGGAGAGAACCTCACCCGCATCGAAGCGCAGGAGCGCCGCGACGTCATCGACACTCAGTCCTATGAAGTCGCCCTCGATCTGACCAAGGGCGCCGAAGTGTTCGGCTCCCGCAGCGTGGTGCGCTTCACCGCGACGCCGGAGGGCTTCACCTTCATCGACCTCATCGCTCGCGAGGTGCGTGAGATCTCGCTCAACGGCGAGCAGTTGGACCCGAACGAGGTCTTCGCCGACTCGCGCATCGCGCTCACCGGGCTGCAGGCCGAGAACGTCCTCGTCGTGGACGCCGACTGCGAATACACCAACACCGGAGAAGGACTGCACCGCTTCGTCGACCCCGTCGACGGCGAGGTCTACCTCTACTCCCAGTTCGAGGTGCCCGACTCGCGCCGCGTGTTCGCGGTCTTCGAGCAGCCCGACCTCAAGGCGACGTTCCAGTTCACCGTGACGGCACCTGCGGCGTGGAAGGTCGTCTCCAACTCCCCCACGCCCGAGCCCATCGTGCACGACGACGACGTCACCGCCACCTGGGGCTTCGAGCCGACCCCGCGCATCTCGTCGTACATCACCGCCCTCGTCGCCGGACCGTATGAATCGACGTTCTCGGAGCTCACGAGCGCCTCCGGCCGTGTCATCCCGCTGGGCGTGTACGGCCGCAAGAGCCTGTGGCAGCACCTCGACGCCGACTACATCTTCGACAAGACGCGCGAGGGCTTCGCCTACTTCGAGTCGAAGTTCGGTGTTCCGTACCCGTTCGCCAAGTACGACCAGCTCTTCGTGCCGGAGTTCAACGCCGGCGCCATGGAGAACGCGGGAGCGGTCACCTTCACCGAGACCTACGTCTTCCGCAGCAAGGTGACGGATGCTGTCAAGGAGCGCCGCGTCGTCACGATCCTGCACGAGCTCGCCCACATGTGGTTCGGTGACCTCGTCACCATGAAGTGGTGGAACGACCTCTGGCTGAACGAGTCGTTCGCTGAGTGGGCGTCGACCATCGCCACCGCCGAGGCCACCGAGTGGACCGAGGCGTGGACCACGTTCAACGCCATGGAGAAGACCTGGGCCTACCGCCAGGACCAGCTCCCATCCACTCACCCGATCGTCGCCGAGATCAACGACCTCGAAGACGTGCAGGTGAACTTCGACGGCATCACATACGCCAAGGGCGGTTCCGTCCTGAAGCAGCTCGCCGCCTGGGTCGGCATCGAGGCGTTCTTCGCGGGCGTGTCGCAGTACTTCCAGAAGCACTCCTGGGGCAACACCGAGCTGAGCGACCTGCTCTCCGAGCTGGAAGCCACCAGCGGACGTGACCTCAGTTCCTGGTCGAAGAAGTGGCTGGAGACCGCCGGCGTGAACACGCTCGAGCCGGTCATCGCAGAGGACCACGATGGAAAGATCTCGCGCTTCGCGATCACGCAGACCGCGCCGGCGGACTACCCGACGATTCGTCCGCACCGGCTCGGAATCGGCTTCTACACGCTGACCGACGGTTCGCTCACGCGCACGCACTACCTCGAGGTCGACGTCGACGGCGACCGCACCGAGGTGCCCGAGCTGCAGGGTCTCGCCCGGCCCGACCTCGTGCTGCTCAACGACAACGATCTCGCCTACGCGAAGATCCGCCTCGACGAGAAGTCGCTCGCCACCGCGATCGCGCACCTCGCCGACATCCACGACCCGCTCGCCCGCTCGCTCGTCTGGGGTGCCGCGTGGGATCAGACCCGCGACGCCGAGACCGGCGCCTCGGAGTACCTCGACCTCGTGCTCGGCAACATCGGCCGTGAGACCGAGTCGACGACGGTGCGCACCACACTCGCCCAGCTGCGCACTGCGGCGACGCTGTACGTCACGCCGGCCGACCGCGAGGCGGCGCGGCTGAAGATCGCCGACGGCCTGTGGAGTCTCGCGGAGTCCGCCGAGCCGGGCAGCGACAGCCAGCTGCAGTTCGTCACCGCCTTCGCCAACGCGCTGGTCACCCCGGAGCATGCCGGCATCATCGGGCGTCTGCGCTCCGGCGAGGACACCCTGCCCGGGCTCGAGATCGATGCCGACCTGAACTGGCAGCTCCTCGTGGGCCTCGCCACGATCGGCGCGACGGATGCCGCGACCATCGATGCCGCTCTCGCCGCGGACAACACCGCCAAGGGCGGGGAGTTCGCGGCACAGGCCCGCGCCTCTCTCCCGGACTCGGCGTCGAAGAAGGCCGCATGGGCGTCGCTCATCGAGCGCGATGACGCCCCGAACACGATCGTCCGCTCGGCGGCACTCGGCTTCACGCACCCGGCCGGAGCAGCGGTGCTGAGCGAGTTCGTCCCCGCGTACTTCGACATGCTGCTCCCCGTCTGGGAGTCGCGCACCTATCAGATCGCGCAGTACCTGATCGTCGGGCTCTTCCCGACGGCCCTGGCCGACATCGCCCTCCGCGACGCGACCCGCGGCTGGCTGGCCGCCCACCAGGACGCTGCACCGGCACTGCGCCGACTCGTGCTCGAGAATCTGGCCGATGTCGAACGGGCGCTCGCTGCGCAGGCGCGCGACGCCGAGGACTGATACCGGAGTACATCCGAAACGGAGACCATCTGTCTCGCCCTGGGAGTGTCCACACCACGACACGCCCCGGCTGAGGCAGATGGTCTCCGTTTTCGCGTGCGGCATCCACCACCCAGCCAGTGCAGAGGCCCGATCGCTAGGATCGGTGGTGATGATGATCCCCTCCACGACAGACACTCCCCCCGACCCCGTGCCGCTTCCCGACTGGGTGACGGCGCTGCTCGGCTGGCTCGGAAGCATCGGCATGAGTGCCCTGACTGTGGCGCTCATCATCGCCAGCTGCATAGTGATCGGGCTCATCCTCCGCCTGGTCATCCGGCGCGTCGTGCACCGCATCGTCGACAGCGCCAAGAACAAGGCGTCTGTCGACGACACGCAGGCGCTCGAGCGCTCCCCGCTCGCTGACATGCGCCTGGTACAGCGCACCCGCACCCTCGGGACGATCCTGCAGAACATCGTCAATGTGATGCTCGTCGTGATCGCGATCGTCCTCATCGTGAACGCCCTCAACCCGACGCTCCTCGGCTCGCTGACCCTCCTCACCGCAGCGGTCGGTGCCGGCCTCGGTTTCGGCGCCCAGAACATCGTCAAGGATGTGCTCAACGGGATCTTCATCGTCGCGGAGGACCAGATCGGTATCGGCGACGTGGTCGACCTCGGTCTCGCGAGCGGTGTGGTCGAGTACGTCAGCGTGCGCATCACGCAGGTGCGCGACGTCAACGGAACCCTCTGGTACGTGCGCAACGGCGAGGTCACCCGCATCGGCAACATGTCACAGGGATGGGCACGCTCCATCATCGACATCGGGGTGCCGGCGGACTCGGACCTCGAACAGGTCGAGCACATCATGCTCGAGACCGCGCAGGGCCTGTCGAAAGACCCGAAGTGGCGCACCCGCATCATCGAGAAGCCGGAGCTGTGGGGACTCGAATCCATCGACGGCGATGCGCTCGTCGTCCGCATCGTCATCAAGGCCCGTGCGAATGCGAAGGACGACGTGGCCCAGGAGCTGCGTCGTCGCCTGCGCGCCGCACTGCTCGAGAAGGAGATCGGCGTGCCCCGCATGGTCGACGTCGTGCCGACGGGGCTCGACGGTGCACGTCGTGTCCGCGGCGCGAATCCACCCAGGACTCGGCCGAACGCCGTCACCGGGGTGCCGATCATCCCGGACCGTGGTATCTGGCGCCGCAAGAAGCCGAACGATGACGGGAGCACCCAGAAGTGACGTTCTACGACGAGATCGGCGGGCACGAGACTTTTCGGAGGATCGTTTCGGTGTTCTACCGCGAGGTCGCGCTCGACCCGGTGATGAAGCCGATGTACCCCGAGGAGGATCTCGGACCGGCGGAGGATCGGCTCCGGATGTTCCTCGAGCAGTACTGGGGAGGGCCGACGACCTATGGCGAGACGCGAGGGCACCCGCGACTCCGCATGCGACACATGCCCTTCCACATCGACGCCGATGCCCGCGATCGTTGGCTTCGTCACATGAGGACCGCGGTGGACGAGGCGCAGTTGTCTCCTCTGCACGAAACGACGCTGTGGGACTACCTGGAGCGCGCCGCCTATGCCATGGTGAACACACTCGAGCCTTCCGGCATCGGCCCCGGCCCCGGCGGCCGTCCCACGCTCGAGACCCGCTCACGTCAGGAATCAACGGAGAACTCATGACGACAACGCCCCTGTCCACAGACGTCCTGGTGATCGGATGGGGGTTGGCCGGCCTGGTGGCCGCGGCAGAAGCGCTCGCGGGTGGGAGACGCGTGATCGTCGTCGACCAGGAGCCACGCACGAACCTCGGTGGACAGGCGTGGTGGTCCTTCGGCGGTCTCTTCTTCATCGACTCCCCCGAGCAGCGGCGCTTCGGCATCAAGGACTCCCTGGAACTCGCCACTCAGGACTGGTTCGGAAACGCCGACTTCGATCGGCCGGAGGACGAATGGCCTCGTCGCTGGGCCGAGGCCTACCTGCAGTTCGCCGCCGGCGAGAAGCGCGCATGGCTGAGAGAACGCGGTGTCGGCTTCTTCCCCGTCGTGGGTTGGGCGGAGCGCGGCGGGTACGGCGCCACCGGTCCCGGCAACTCCGTCCCGCGCTTCCACATCACCTGGGGTACCGGTCCGGGGATCGTGGCCCCTTTCGCGGCGGCTGTCGAACAGGGCGAGCGGGAGGGACGGCTCACGGTCCTCCCCCGCCACCGCGTGACGGAACTGCTCGCGGTGGACGGGACCGTCACCGGAGCGCGAGGCGACGTCCTCGCGACGAGCGGATCCAGCCGCGGTGTGCCGTCCTCCCGCGACGTCATCGGCGAGTTCGAGATCACGGCGACGGCGACCATCGTCTCGTCGGGCGGCATCGGAGGAAACCACGACCTCGTCCGCGCAGCCTGGCCGGCGCGCCTCGGTACCGCGCCGGAGCACATGCTCACCGGGGTACCGGCATACGTCGACGGATCGATGCACGGTGTGAGCGAAGCTGCCGGCGCCCGGCTGATCAACGGCGACCGGATGTGGCACTACGTCGAAGGCATCACGAACTGGGACCCGGTGTGGCCGTCACACGGCATCCGCATCCTCCCCGGCCCCTCGTCGCTCTGGCTCGACGCGACCGGTAAACGACTTCCCGTCCCCCTGTTTCCCGGATTCGACACCCTCGGAACGCTGGAGCACCTGCGCACGACCGGTCACGACCACTCGTGGTTCGTCACGTCACGCCAGATCGTCGAGAAGGAATTCGCGCTCTCCGGCAGCGAGCAGAATCCCGATCTCACCGGCAAGGACGTCGGTCTCCTGGTGAGATCGCGCCTGGCCAAGGGACCGACCGGGCCTGTGCAGTCGTTTCTCGACGAGGGCGAGGACTTCATCGTGGAGAACGACCTAGAAACGCTGCTCGAACAGATGCAGCGGCATCCGGGCGGAGAGCTCCTCGACATCGACAACGTCCGGCGCGAGGTGGTCGCCCGCGACCGCGAGATGCAGAACGATTTCACGAAGGACGCGCAGATCGGGATGCTCCGATCGATGCGCAGCTACCGGGGCGACAGACTGATCCGTACCGCCGCACCGCATCGTCTCCAGGATCCTGCGGCCGGACCGCTCGTCGCCGTGAAGCTGCACGTGCTCACGCGGAAGTCTCTGGGCGGAATCAACACCGACCTCGAGGGCCGCGCTCTGAACCCGGCCGGAGAGCCGATCCCGGGGCTCTATGCGGCAGGCGAGGCGAGCGGCTTCGGTGGCGGGGGCGTGCACGGCTACCGGGCCCTCGAAGGCACGTTCCTCGGCGGCTGCCTGTTCTCGGGACGGACGGCGGGGCGGGCAGCGGCACTCGCGGGCTGAGGCACGTTCCGAGAGCACCGGTTCCAGCTTTCCGGATGATGCCGTTCCGGGGATCCCTCCTGTCCGTTCGGGCTACCCCGAAGAAGTGTGTGCGTCACTCGAATCGCTCGGTGTTCGTTCCTACTGTGGGCTCGTGCGCCTCCTCCCCGTTCTCGGTCTCCTGTCCGTTCTGATCCCGGGCATCGCGGTTCCCGCCGCCGCGGCCTCCGGCCCGCTCTCCTCCGACGCCACCGTGCAGGCCTACGTGGATGCGTTCGCGACACCGGGCATAGCTGCGGCGGTGGTCTCTGACGGAGGCGTCGAGCTGATCGTGCGAGGTCGGGATGGGGACGGACGCGCGATCACCCCGCACACGCTGTTTCGGATCGCTTCGATGAGCAAGTCGATGACGGCCACGGCGGTCATGCTGCTCGTTCAGGAAAGGAAGATCGCGCTCGACGACCGGGTAGTCGACAGACTGCCGGAGTTCACCATGGCCGACGAGCGCTATGAGGAGGTCACGATACGGCAGCTGCTGTCGCACACCTCCGGACTCTCCCTGCGAACCAACCCCGAGTTCGCGCTCCCCTCACCACGGACGACCGAGGCGGTCGTGGCGGAGCTTCGCGATCGGCGGCTGGTGGCCGAGCCCGGCGCCCGATTCGAGTATCACAACACCAATTACTCGATCGCGGCGCGCGTCGTCGAGGTCGTCTCCAGCCAGTCGCTGGACGACTTCCTCCGGCAGCGCCTCTTCGTCCCGCTCGGCATGCTCGACACACGGAGCGTCGATGCCTGCGATCAGGCGGTCGACCGACTCGCCCCCGGCTTCTCCGTCGTACTCGGACTCGCCTACGTCATGCCGGAGATGCCCGGACGCTGCGGGGGGAACGGAGGTGTGGTGTCGACGCTCGCCGACATGGTGCGGTGGCTTCGGTTCCAGCAGGGCGATGTCGGAGCGGGCGTCCTGGATCGCACACTGCTCGAGGAGCTCCATGCCTCTCAGCGGGGCGCGGAGTCCTACGCCCTCGGCTGGCAACGCGCCGCTCCGGGCGGAGGCGACGCCCCCGGCTTCGTCTCCCACGGCGGCACATTGGCGACGTTCACCGGTTCGATGGTATTCGCTCCCGAGACGGGCCGAGCGGCAGTGGTGCTGACGAACGGCGTCGGCTCCCCCGGCGAGCTGGTGCAGAACCTGATCGACGGTGCCGGCGGGGTGGCGACGAAGCCGTATGAGAATCCGCTGAACATCGTCAACGGGATCCTGTCGGCTCTCGCCGTGCTCGCTCTGATCCTTCTCCTGGTGACCGCACTTCGTGCTCCGCGGTGGGCGGCGCGGCGACGCGCAGCGCGAAGACCACGCGTCTGGCTTCGTCTGATCCCGCTGACGCTCGTCATCGTGGCAGGCCTGTTCGTCCCGCTCGCACCGGCATTGGTCGGAGGAACGGTCGAATGGCAATACTGGGTATTCGACCTCTGGCTGTTCCCGCTCCTCGACGTTCTCGGGATCGTGCTCGTGCTGGGGGGAATCAGTGCTCTGGTGAGCAGGATCGTCGCGCTCCGAGTCGTGCCGGTCGCGTTACGGGGGCGCCTGCGCGCTTCGCGTCAGTCGAGCACGCCGGTCTGACGCACGCTCGTGAGGCCCGAGGCGACCGGTCCCCGAGAGAGCACATGCCCGCGCCGGAAGGCGAGTCGCGTCCATCGCCCGGATCGAGTCACCGATACCTGCTCCTCGCCGGAGATGAAACCCATCGCGTCCGCGGCGAAGGCGACCCCTCTCGGCAGACCCTCGAGCTCCTCGTCCGGCTCACCCCAGATCGCGGCACGCAGCGCCCGCACGGCTTCTTCTCCGGCGCCCGGCGTCGCGCCTCGGGCGACGGCGGAAATGCCCCACTGTGCTCGTCGGGCCAGCGTCGAGGCGTCGAGGACGGCTGACCGTTCCCATGGACCGCGAGGCGGAGCGATGCCGGCCCAGGCCGGAGAGAGGCCCGTATCCGGGAGGGTCAGGCGATCGGGGCCGTCGGTCTGCGTGAGTTGGTCGACGACGACATCGCACTCGAGTTCGGGGTCGGCATGGACGATGCGCATCGCGAGGATCGTCGGCGTCTGATCGAACAGACCGTGTGGTGCCAGGGCCGCCGTCGTGAGCGCGAGGACTCCCCCCGTCGCCTGCAGTCGTACGCCCTCGTCGCTGATTCTGGCGGCTCGCCCCACGAATGTCAGAACGTCTTTCGCCGTGTCGGCGTCGGCGAGGAGAAGGTGATGCGGCACGCGTTCTAAACTACCAACGGAGCGGCGTCCCGGGGCGCGGAGAGGAATCCATGAGCGCGGAAGAACACGCCATCCAGACCGTCGAGCGACTGCTCGAGGTCCTCGATCTCGATTCGACCCAGGCACGGACCACCGAGGACATCTTCACCGGTTCGTCGCACCCGATGCCCAGCGGGCGGATCTACGGTGGACAGGTTCTCGCCCAGGCGCTCCTCGCTGCGGAACGCACTCTTCCCGAAGATCGGGCGGTGCACTCGATGCATGGATACTTCCTGCGCCCCGGCGATGCGAGTCAGGGCATCACGATCTCGGTCGATCGTATTCATGACGGGCGCTCATTCTCGACACGCCGTGCCCAGGCATACCAGAACGGCGTACCCATCTTCTCGATGATCGCCTCGTTCCAGGATGCGGATCCCGGCGTCGAGCATGCGTCGTCGATGCCCGAGGGCATCCCCGAGCCTGAGGCCCTCCAGCCGGACGAGGACCGTGTACAGGGACTCCCCGGCGGCACGGCGCGGATGCTGAGCGACCGAGCGGCTGATGTCCGCCATGTCGACTCGCCGATGTATCTGCCGAGCGACGATGCCCGCACACCGCAGCAGGCCGTGTGGATGCGCCTTCGCGCGCCGCTTCCGGATGACCAGCGTCTGCACCGCGCAGCGCTCGCCTACCTCAGCGACATGACGATCCAGGAGTCGATTCTTCGCGCGCACGGGGTCTATTGGGCGCTCCCCGGTCTCAAGGTCGCGAGTCTCGATCACGCGATGTGGTGGCACCGCCCTGCTCGCGTGGATGAGTGGCTGCTCTACGTACAGGAGTCCCCCAACGCCCGCGGAGGCCGCGGACTCGCCACCGGACGGATCTTCACACGCGACGGCACCCTGGTGGCGAGTGTCGCCCAGGAGATCATGATCAGGGTTCCCGACGGCCAGGACTGACTTATCCGCTCAGACGCTCGTCGTGCTGCGGGTCTGCCCGGGTGGCCGTGCTCTGGTGCACGCCGGCGGTACGTGTGGCGGTCAGCGGTGGCTGTACTCGATCGATTCGCCGACGTACGGATCCCATGCGTCGCGCATCTCCTGGGTGAGACGGGTGGGACGTCCGGTCTTCGCATCGACGAGCACGATGATCGCCGTTGAGCGGGCGTAGATCTGACGCGGCGCCGCCGTGGGATCGTTGTGCACCTCGTAGCAGACCTCGACGCTGGATCCGCCGAGCTTGCCGAACCACATCTGCACTTCGAGCGGTCGCCGCTGGTAGGGCACCGGCGCGAGGTACTCGATCTCCTGTCGCGCGATGAGGGTGAGGATCCCCTCATCGATACCCGAGTCGAGTACCGCGGTGGATGGTGCCTCTTCGCCGGGGCCTGCACGCCAGAACGCTCGCACACGAGCTTCCTCGAGCAGCTTCAGCATCGAGGTGTTGTTGACGTGGTTGAACGCATCCAGATCGCCCCAGCGGAGCTGGATCGGGATGTGCAGGCGGGGCCCCGGCGTCGCAGTCACGAGGTGCTCAGTCGCGCGTCAGCTTGCGGTGCGTCGAACGGTGCGGCTTTGCCGCATCGGCTCCGAGGCGTTCGATCTTGTTCTCCTCGTACGCCTCGAAGTTGCCCTCGAACCAGTACCACTGGTCCGGCTTCTCGTCGGTGCCCTCGTAGGCGAGGATGTGCGTGGCGATGCGGTCGAGGAACCACCGGTCGTGGGTGATGACCACGGCGCATCCGGGGAATTCGAGCAGAGCGTTCTCGAGCGAGCTGAGGGTTTCGACATCCAGGTCGTTCGTCGGCTCGTCGAGGAGCAGCAGGTTACCGCCCTCCTTGAGCGTCAGTGCGAGGTTCAGGCGGTTGCGTTCTCCACCGGAGAGCACCCCGGCCTTCTTCTGCTGGTCCGGCCCCTTGAAGCCGAACTTCGAGACGTACGCCCTGGACGGGATCTCGGTCTTGCCGACGGTGATGTAGTCGAGGCCGTCGGAGACGACTTCCCACAGCGTCTTGTTCGGGTCGATGTTGGAGCGTGACTGGTCGACGTAGCTGATCTTGACCGTCTCACCGATCTTCAGATCTCCGCCGTCCAGAGGCTCGAGGCCCACGATGGTCTTGAACAACGTCGTCTTTCCCACGCCGTTCGGACCGATGACGCCGACGATGCCGTTCGGCGGCAGGCTGAAGCTCAGGCCGTCGATGAGCGAGCGCCCGTCGAAGCCCTTCTTCAGGTTCTTGGCCTCGATGACGACGCTTCCGAGTCGAGGACCGGCAGGAATCTGGATCTCCTCGAAATCCAGCTTCCTGGTGCGCTCGGCCTCGGATGCCATCTCCTCGTAGCGGGCGAGACGTGCCTTCGACTTCGTCTGGCGACCCTTCGCGCTGGAGCGCACCCACTCCAGCTCCTCCTTGAGGCGCTTGGCGAGCTTGGCGTCCTTCTTGCCCTGGATCTCGAGGCGCTCGCCCTTCTTCTCCAGGTACGTCGAGTAGTTGCCCTCGTAGCCGATCAGGCGACCGCGGTCGACCTCGGCGATCCACTCGGCCACGTGGTCGAGGAAGTACCGGTCGTGGGTGATCGCGATGACGGCACCCTTGTACGCCTGCAGGTGCTGCTCGAGCCACAGCACGCTCTCGGCGTCGAGGTGGTTGGTCGGCTCGTCGAGAAGCAGGAGATCGGGCTTCTGCAGGAGCAGCTTCGCCAGCGCCACTCGACGCTTCTCGCCACCGGAGAGAGGCGCGATCGCGGCGTCTCCCGGCGGGGTGCGGAGCGCATCCATGGCCTGGTCGAGCTGTGAGTCGAGGTCCCAGCCGTCGGCCGCGTCGATCTCTTCCTGGAGCGAACCCATCTCGGCGAGGAGCGCGTCGAAGTCGGCATCGGGATCGGCCATCAGCGCCGAGATCTCGTTGAAACGGTCGAGCTTCGCCTTGATCGCGATACCGTCCTGGATGTTCTCGAGCACGGTCTTCGTCTCGTCGAGCTCCGGCTCCTGCATCAGGATGCCGACAGTGAACCCCGGGGAGAGCTTCGCCTCACCGTTCGACGGAGTGTCGAGACCCGCCATGATCTTGAGGATCGTCGACTTGCCCGCGCCGTTGGGACCGACCATGCCGATCTTGGCCCCGGGGAGGAACGCCATGGTCACGTCGTCGAGGATGAGCTTCTCGCCCACTGCCTTGCGCGCACGAACCATCGAGTAGATGTACTCAGCCACCGAAAACCGCTCCTTCTGTTGGCGTCGAAGATCGACACTCCAGCCTACCGGCCCCCTGGCGTGTCACCAGTCGATCGGACGTGTGGTGCCGACCAGGCATCGCCCTTCGGCGAGTTGCGGGAGGACCGCGGTGACGACCTGCCCGGTGGACGGGCCGACCTGGCCGACCAAGCACTCGTCTTGACCCCACCGCACCGAGAACTGCAGACTCTCCGCCGGGTTGCCGACGGTGGTCTGATCCTGGGTCACCTGCATCGACTCGCGATCGAACCCCGCGCCGATCAGCGCGTCGATGTAGGCACGGCCGGAACCGCGCTGATCTGTCGCCCAGATGCCCTCCGCAGTCGCGGTGAACACCGGCAGGTTGTCCTCTGCGCTGCCGTCGGGAACGAGCACGGGAGCAGACGGCGCCGCCGAATCCGCATCGGGAGTTGCGGAACTCGACGGAGACGCCGTCGGTGCGGGTTCCGGTGCGCAGCCCGAGAGCAGAAGGGCAGAGACGGCCGTGACCGCCAGGACGCCGGCTGCACGCGCCGGTGAGGAGACCGATCGACGAAGCACGTGCCGAGTCTACGTCGCCTTCCTCCCCGCCTCAGCGTGAATCGGCCGACAGCCGGCACCCGACACTCTCGGGAACCGGTGCGCGTCAATCGCTCGCCGTTATCCTCGACGCCGGATCCGCCCACGAGAGGTCGAATGCCGCAGACTCCGACTCTGCGGCGTGTACAGGGGCTCTTTCCTCTGCAGAGTGAGCGCCCGGTGCGTCGGAGCTTGCCTCTGCGATCCCGGTCTGCGGCCGCGGCTGCGGTCGATACGCCGTGGTCCCCCACCGCAGATCGTGACCGATCGCCTCCGCTTCGACATCGACACTTGTGCCATGTTTGCCGTTGCTCTCCCAGTTCCGGATCTTCAGCCGTCCTGTCACGATCACCGCGTCACCCGTCCGCAGGGACGCCTTGGCGTTCTCGCCGAGCTGCCGGAACGCCGCCACCGAGTACCAGTTGGTCCCCGAGTCCGTCCAAGCCTGGGCTGCGGGGTCGAAACGTCGGTGGGTGCTGGCGAGACGGAAGTTGGTGACCGCCACACCTCCTGCGGTCTGCACCTGTGTCGGATCGGTGGCGACTCTTCCCACGATGGTCAGCGTGTCGATCATGTTGCTCGTCCTCTCGTCTCCGGATCCCTTCCGGTCTTTCCAGCGTGCGCCGCCACGACGGAGGTGGAGAGCCCGAAACACGAAGTCGGTGGAGAGACCGAGACAGATGTCCTCTGTGGAGAGAAACCCCCGATGAGGACGAGAGGACTGCGCGCGAGGGAATGTCGGTGGTCGGTCGTATCTTCGAATCACGAAAGGAGCACCGATGTCCGACAGCATGATCACCTCTCTTCCCGAAGTCCCCTTCGCCACGCCTCGACTCTCGTCTCCGCGAGAGCATCTCGTCCGCGCAGCCGATCATCTCTGGAGGGTCCAGGACCAGAGAGAGCATGTCCTCGGACATCTGCGCATCGTCCCGGACCCGCTCGGTGTCCGGTACCGGGCGGAGAGGCTGCATCTCGCAACCGGCGTGTTCCGTGTGGTCGGCGAGTTCTGGCGGGTCGATGACGCTGTCGCGGTGCTGCGCTATTCCTGACGGTGGTCGCCGCCCTCGACGCATGGCGTCGATCCGGGAGAGGTCGCGCTCCGCACATGAGATCGTCTCTCGTCGGATCGATCATCCGTCGGAGCGATCACCCATTGGATCGAACATCCATCGGAGCGAACATTCTCGAACGCCGACACCGTGAAGTGCCCCCGGCAGGATTCGAACCTGCGACCAAGAGATTAGAAGGCTCCTGCTCTATCCCCTGAGCTACGGAGGCGCACGACTCTAGAGTATCGCGGTCGCGCAGACGATTCACGAGTCACACTCCGGCCGGCGATGTCGGGGGCGTCGATAGTATGGCGAGATGGTATCTGCGTCCGAGAATGATCGTCTCGTATGGATCGACTGCGAGATGACGGGACTCGATCTCGCGATCGACGAACTCGTCGAGATCGCCGTCGTCATCACCGACTTCGAGCTCAACCCCATCGATCCCGGATTCCAGGTGGTGATACGCCCCACCGAAGCCGCGCTCGCGCACATGAACGATTTCGTCACGAAGATGCATGAGACATCGGGCCTCATCGAGGAGATCCGCGGTGGCATGTCGCTGGAGGAGGCGGAGTCCCAGACGCTGGCGTACATCAAGCGCTTCGTGCCCCTCGAGCGCAAGGCTCCATTGGCCGGCAACACGATCGGGACGGACCGCATGTTCCTGGCCAAATACATGCCGCAGGTGGATCAGTGGCTGCATTACCGCAATGTCGACGTCTCCAGCATCAAGGAACTGTCGCGACGCTGGTACCCGCGGGTCTTCTTCCAGGCTCCGCCCAAGGACGGAGGGCACCGCGCCCTCGCCGACATCCTGGAGTCGATCCGAGAGCTCCGGTACTACCGCGAGGCGGTGTTCGTCGATGAGCCGGGACCGTCCAGCGACGAAGCTCGCGAGATCGCTGCACGCACGGTGTCCGAGTTCACTCCGAACATGTAATAGACTCGTATGGTTGCCTGCTCCGGCAGGCACATGGTGGGTATAGCTCAGCTGGTAGAGCGCTGGCTTGTGGTGCCGGATGTCGCGGGTTCGAGTCCCGTTACTCACCCCACTGAAGAAGGCCCGAATCGCGAGATTCGGGCCTTCTTCGCGTCTACGCGCGGCTGGTACCCCTCCCCCGACGCCCTAGACTGACGACGTGTCACTCGCGGTCTGGTTCTCGTTGCTGACCGCGTCCGTCGTGATCAGCTTCACGCCTGGGGCCGGGGCGATCAACACGATGTCGAATGCGATGAACCAGGGCTGGCGGCGCTCGATCTGGGGCATCATCGGCCAGCAGATCGCGTTGATCGTCCACGTCGCGATCGTGGCTGCCGGTGTCGGACTCCTGGTGTCACGTTCGGAAGTGCTGTTCAACGGCATCCGCTATGCCGGGGCCGCCTACCTGGTGTTCCTCGGGATCCGTCTCATCCTCGCGAAGCCCGCGGTCGTGGTCGACGACGATCCCCTGCCGGTAGACAGCCGCGAGAGCCACTGGTCGATGATCCGCCGCGGTTTCTGGGTCAATCTCCTGAACCCGAAGGCGATCGTGTTCTTCCTCGCGTTCATTCCGCAGTTCGTCAGGTTGGACGAGCCTCCGCTGCCCCAATACCTCACGCTCATCGTCACCGTGATCGTCGTCGACGTGATCGTGATGTGGGGATTCTTCGCTGCAGCCGCACGTCCGTTCCGTCGACTCACGCGAACCGCACGTGGACAGCGCATCCTCAACACCGTGTTCGGCGCCCTGTTCATCGCGGTGGCCGCGATCCTCGTTCTCCTGCACTGACCTCCCTCGGGCCCTAGGCTGAGGGGGATGGACATGGATGCCGCCGCCTTCGAAGAGCTCGTGATCAATGAGCTCGACCAGTTGCCCGACGACATGGTCGAAGGGTTGGAGAACGTCGTGTTCGTGGTGGAGGATCGGCCGGAGGACGGCAGCCTCGATCTGCTCGGCCTCTACGACGGGCTGGCGCTGACCGATCGGACCCAGTACGGGATGGGCGAGTTGCCCGATCGCATCGTGGTCTATCGCGAGCCGCACCTGGCCCAATGCGAGAACGAGCAAGAGCTCCGCGACGAGATCCACACCACCTTGGTGCATGAGATCGCGCATTTCTATGGCATCGACGACGAGCAGCTGCATGAGATGGGTTGGGCATGACGATCCCCGCCGCAGTTCCCGATCTCGATGAGGCGACCGATCTGAGCGCCGCTCCCCTGGAGCCGTGGCAGGTGGTCGTCTGGAACGACCCCGTCAATCTGATGAGCTACGTGGTCCGCGTCTTCCGCACGTATTTCGGATACTCGCTCGACCACGCGACGACGCTGATGCTCGCCGTGCACCACGACGGACACGCCATCGTGGCGACGGGGCCGCGCGAGACCATGGAGGTCCACGCGCAGGCCATGCATGACTACGGCCTGTGGGCCACGGTCAGGAAGGCCTCACAGTGACCAGGGACGCCGTCATCGTCACGATCACCGGGATCGAGGAGCTCCACCTCGCGAAGCTCGTGGACGACTTCATCGAGCTCCTCGCGACTTCGCGGGAGGTCGGGGACCCCGCCATCGACCGATTGACGCCGACTCCCTACCCCGACGATGCGGACTCCGCCGCCGAGTTCGCCGAAAGCACGAGGGATGATCTCCTCGATCGACGGCTCGTCGATGCGCGCCGGACACGTGGGTCTCTCGGAGACGTCACCGGTGACGACCTCGCCGAGGCAGAAGCGCTGCGGACGCGGGAGATGACCGTGCCCGTGGAGGACGTCGACGCCTGGCTCCGAACGCTCACGGCTATTCGCCTCGTCATAGCCACGCGGCTCGGGATCACGACCGACGAACAGACCGCCACGGATGGGCGTCACGATGTGTACGACTGGCTCGGATACCGTTTGGAACTTCTCATCCAGGCTGCAGACGAAGCGGATGAGGGCAGGAAGCTCTAAGGAACCTCGACGATTCTCGTAGCGAGGGATCGAGGGTCGTCCCGCTCGATGTGTCGGCGTTCCTGTGCGGCCCAACGGTCCCAGTGCGGCCGATAGGCGTCCCCATCGCGTGCCAGGGCACGCGCCTTCCTCGATGTCTCCGCCGACTCCACCCATACCCTGACATCGGCGAGGGCGGCGGACGAGGGGCGGAGGATCCCGCTGCCCTCGACGATGACTCCGAGGGCCGGGTCGACGGCGTGGCTCTCCGCCTCGGTGCGGTCCTCCCAGTCCCATCGCCGCCAGGTGCCGAGATACCCGCGGCCGTGCGGACGGAGGATCCAGTCGAGGGCGCGCTCAGCGCCTTCATCGAGGCCGTCCCAGCCCGGGTAGATGGAATCCAACGCGATGAGCTGTACGTGACCGACCACGGGCCAGCGACGCACCAACAGGGAGGCGAGGGACGACTTTCCCGCACCGCTGCCGCCATCGATGAGCACGACGGGGTTCGCGGCGGCGACGGCACGGACATCCCGCTCGATCAGCGTCGCGGCCTGCTCCAGCGCGGCAGCGACCGGATCGTCACTTCTTGAGGGCACGGATGATGCGAGTGAGCGCCCGTCCGGCGACCCAGACGAACGGCACGGCGACGACGAGCAACGTGACGATGTTCGGCTCGAAGCGCAGACCTTCCTCGCGACGCACGTAGACCCCGACCGGGACGGAGACACCGCCACCGCCACCACCCTCGCCACCGTCTCCGCTGCCTCCGCCGAAGCCCGAGTAGGTGAACGCCACCGGAGTGATGCTCACACCGTCGACATCCTGCGGCTCCCCGTACGCGCTCTTCACGCCGAAGGACGCAGCTTGCTTTCCGAGTTCCAGTGCAATGTTCGGCATACCCCCACGCTAGTCGAGGAACCGCGCGCGCGTGCGATCAATCCAGGCCGTGGGCCTTCGGATGTTGGGCGGCACCGCGACCGTCCCCGCGGCCGATGTGTCGCGCGCGGCTGATCGTCGCTGTGCCGAACCTGGCCATGGCCTCGTCGACTGCCCCCTCGACTCTGCGCCAGTCCTCGTCGTCGTCCCACAGCCCGAGACCGCCGCCGCCGGCCGGACGCAGGTTCTCGGCTCTGACGCCGACCAGACGCACGGGATCGCGTCGGTCGATCTGCTCGAACAGAGCCTGCGCAGCCTCGCCGATGCGCTGCCCGACCGCGGTGGGCTCGCTCAGCGTCTGAGAGCGACTCAGGGTGCGGAAGTCGTCGAAACGGATCTTGATGGCGACGGTCGACGTCTCCCACTCGGCGCGGCGGAGACGTGCGGCGACACGGTCAGCGAGCCGCAGGAGCTCCGCGCGGAGGAACGGACGATCGAGGATATCCGTATCGAAGGTCTCCTCATGACCGATGCTCTTCTCCACGCGCACCGTATCGACGGCGCGCGCATCCTCACCCATCGCGAGCTGAGCGAGGCGCGCGCCCAGGGCGGGGCCGACCGCACGCTCGATCATCTCGCGCGGAGCCTCGCGCACATCTCTCACGGTACGGATACCGCGTGCCTCCAGCGCCTCGGCAGCCTTCGGCCCGACGCCCCACATCGCGCGGACCGGACGTGGCGCGAGGAACTCGAGCGTGTCCTTTGCGGCGACGACGAGCATGCCGTTGGGCTTGGAGATCGTCGATGCCATCTTGGCGACGTGTTTGGTGGCCGCGACTCCGACACTGCAGGTGATGCCGACCTCATCGTGCACACGTCCGCGGATGAGCTCTGCGATGTGTGCAGGGCTGCCCCAGAGCCGTCGCACGCCCTGCACATCGAGGAACGCCTCGTCGACCGACAACGGCTCGACGAGCGGGGTGAACGATTCGAAGATCGCCATCACCTGCCGGGAGACCTCCTGATAGCGATGGAAGTGCGGCGGCACGATGCGCGCGGAGGGACACAGGCGCAGCGCCTGCGATACCGGCATCGCTGCGCGTACGCCGTATCGGCGGGCCTCGTAAGAGGCACTCGAGACGACCGAGCGGCCGTCCGGTGCGCCGATGATCAGCGGAAGCCCCCGGAGCGCGGGATCGTCGAGGACCTCGACAGCCGCGTAGAACGCGTCCATGTCGACGTGGAGGATGCGCGTCCCGGTGTCGTCGGCGTCGGAGGCGGAGACCATCCGTCCCGTGCCGTCACCGTGTCCCATACGACCATTCTCCCCCGGGCCTCCGACAGGAGGCCCGGGGCCACGCGCTACTGGGCAGCGCGCTCGAGGATGAGTTCACGCACGCGTGCCGCGTCCGCCTGGCCCTTCATGGCCTTCATGACGGCGCCGATGACAGCACCGGCGGCCTGGACCTTGCCGTCCTTGATCTTCGCCATCACATCCGGCTGGGCCGCGAGAGCCTCGTCGATCGCAGCGATCAGCGCGCCGTCGTCCGACACCACGGCGAGGCCACGGGCGTTGACGACCTCCTGCGGAGTGCCTTCCCCCGCGATGACGCCTTCGAGCACCTGGCGGGCGAGCTTGTCGGTGAGCGTGCCCGCGTCGACCAGCTGCTGCAGTGCGGCGACGTTCTCCGGGCTGATCAGCTCGGTGGCTTCCTTCTCCTGCGCGTTCGCGAGACGGGAGATCTCCCCCGTCCACCATTTCCGGGCGGTCGCAGGTGCCGCACCGGCGGCGATGGTCGCCTCGACCACTTCGAGCAGGCCTCCGTTGCGCACGTCCTGGAACTCCAGGTCGGTGAAGCCCCACTCCGTCATCAGGCGACGACGGCGGGCGACAGGCTGCTCGGGAAGAGCCGCGCGCAGCTCCTCGATCAGCTCGGCGGCCGGCTCCACGGGCAGCAGGTCGGGCTCCGGGAAGTAGCGGTAGTCGTCGGCGTCCGACTTCGGACGACCCGGCGATGTCGTACCGGTGTCCTCGTGCCAGTGCCGCGTCTCCTGCGTGATCGTGCCGCCATCGGCGAGGATCTGCGCCTGGCGCTGGATCTCGTACTTCACGGCCCGCTCGACCGAACGCATGGAGTTGACGTTCTTCGTCTCGGTGCGGGTGCCGAGCTTGTCGGTGCCCCGCCGACGCAGAGAGACGTTGGCGTCGCAGCGCAGGTTTCCGCGTTCCAACCGGGCCTCGGAGATTCCGAGACCACGGACGATGTCGCGGATCGCCTGCACGTAGGCCTTGGCGACCTCGGGTGCGCGGTGCTCGGTGCCGTAGATGATGTTCGTCACGATCTCGACCAGCGGAACACCCGCGCGGTTGTAGTCGACGAGCGAGTACTCAGCGCCCTGGATGCGGCCGGTGGCGCCACCCATGTGGGTGAGCTTTCCCGCGTCTTCCTCCATATGCGCGCGCTCGATCGGAATCGTGATGAGTGTCCCGTCCTCGAGCTCGACCTCGACCGAACCGTCATAGGCGATCGGCTCGTCGTACTGCGAGATCTGGTAGTTCTTGCCGAGATCCGGGTAGAAATAGTTCTTCCGCGCGAACCGGCTCGATTCCGCGATCGAGCAACCGAGAGCGAGACCCAGGCTGATCGACGAACGGATCGCCGTCTCGTTCACGACCGGAAGCGACCCCGGCAGACCGAGGTCGACGGGCGCGATCAGCGTGTTCGGCTCAGCGGCGTGGAAGGCCTCGTTGGCCGGGTTCGGCGCATCGGAGAACATCTTCGTGTTGGTGTTGAGCTCGACGTGCACCTCGAATCCGAGGACCGGCTCGAACAGCTCGAGCGCCTTGTCGAAGTCCATGAGCTTGGCGGCGGCCATCAGCGCTTCCCTCCTGCGAGCTGCGGTGCGCGGGTGAGCAGCGGCGCACCCCAGGAGTCGACGAGCAGCGTCTCGAGCGCGGCGCCGACCTTGTAGAGACGTGCATCCTCCCGTGCCGGGGCGATGAACTGGATGCCGACGGGGAGTCCGTCGTCATCGGCCAGACCGCTGGGGACGGAGATGCCGGGAACGCCGGCGAGGTTCACCGGAATCGTGGTGATGTCGTTGAGATACATCTGCAGCGGGTCGTCGATCTTCTCGCCGAGCTTGAAGGCGGTGGTGGGCGCCGACGGCGTCGCGATGACGTCGACCTCGGCGAAGGCGTTGGCGAAGTCCTGCTGGATGAGTGTGCGGACCTTCTGCGCGCTGCCATAGTAGGCGTCGTAGTAACCGGCCGACAGTGCGTACGTGCCGAGGATGATGCGTCGCTTGACCTCGTCACCGAAGCCGGCGTCACGGGTTGCGGACATGACGTCCTCGACCGTCGGGTTTCCGTCGGGCGTCACCCGCAGACCGAAGCGCACCGAGTCGAACTTCGCGAGGTTGCTCGATGCCTCCGCGGGGAGGATCAGGTAGTACGCAGCCACGCCGTACTCGAAATGGGGAGCACCGATCTCGACGATCTCCGCGCCCTGAGCCTCCATGAGCGCGAGAGCATTGCGGAAGGATGCGGCGACGCCGGGCTGGAAGCCGCTGTCCGGCAGTTCGCGGATCACGCCGACCTTGAGACCCTTGAGCACGTCTCCGCGCGCACCCTCGCGAGCCGCCTCGGCGAACGAGGGCCACGCGTCGCGCAACGACGTCGAGTCCTTCGGGTCGTGGCCGCCGATCGCGTCATGCAGCAGCCCCGAGTCGAGGACCGTCCGCGAGACGGGGCCGACCTGGTCGAGGCTGGAGGCCAGGGCGATCGCGCCGTAGCGGCTCACACCGCCATACGTCGGCTTGACGCCGACCGTGCCGGTCACGTGCGCGGGCTGACGGATCGAGCCGCCCGTGTCGGAGCCGAGAGCGAGCGGTGCCTCGAATGCGGCGACAGCGGCAGCCGAACCGCCACCGGAACCGCCGGGGATGCGGTCGAGGTCCCAGGGGTTGTGCGTGGGGCCGTATGCGGAGTGCTCGGTGGAGGACCCCATGGCGAACTCGTCCATGTTGGTCTTGCCGAGCGGGACGAGTCCCGCGGCGCGTGAACGCGCGACGACCGTGGCGTCGTAGGGAGAGCGATAGCCCTCGAGGATGCGCGAGCCGCTGGTGGTCGGCTGGTCGGTCGTGACGAGGACGTCCTTGATCGCGAGAGGAACGCCGGCGAGCGGTCCGAGGGCCTCGCCGGCAGCGCGACGGGCGTCGATGGCCGCTGCGGCCTCGAGCGCTCCATCGTTGATGTGGAGGAAGGCGTGGACGTCGCCGTCCACGGCGGCGATGCGATCGAGGTGCGCCTGGGTCGCCTCGACGCTGGAGACCTCGCGAGAGGCCAGCTTCGCTGCCAGATCCGCCGCATCGAGTCGGATGATGTCGCTCACTGCTCTTCTCCCAGGATCGCGGTCACGCGGAAGCGGCCGTCGGCGGCATCCGGGGCGTTCTGAAGCACCTGCTCGTGCGTGAGCGTCTGGCCGACCACATCGGGACGGAACACATTGCTCAGTGGGATCGGGTGGCTCGTCGCCACGACGTCGGCGGTCGCGACCTCCGACACCTTCGCGATGTTGTCGACGATGGCGTCGAGCTGGCCCGTGAGCCGCGACACCTCGTCGTCGTTCAGCTGGATGCGTGCGAGCACACCGAGATGGCGCACGAGTTCAGGGGTGATTTCAGACACTCCCCCAGTCTAGTTGGCGCGCTCCGAACTCCCATGCCCCACGAGCAGCTCGACATATGCTGGGCGGGTGAGCACGTTCCAGCCCCCTCGCCCGTGGGTCGCCAGCTACGCCGCAGGCGTCCCGGAAGACCTCGCCCCGGTCGACGGATCACTCGTCGACATCGTCGCCGCGTCGGCACGGGACTACCCCGATGCCCCCGCGCTGCAGTTCTTCGGGCGTGAGACGACATACGCACAGCTGCAATCAGCGATCGACCGCGCGGCGACGGGGCTGCGGGATCTCGGCGTCCGCGCCGGCGACCCTGTGGCCATCGTGCTGCCGAACTGCCCGCAGCACATCGTGGCCTTCTACGCGGTGCTGCGACTCGGCGCCGTCGTCGTCGAGCACAACCCGCTCTACACGCCTCGTGAGCTGCGCAAGCAGTTCGAGGACCATGGAGCGAAACACGCGATCGTGTGGAACAAGGTCGTCTCCACGGTGCAGGAGTTCCCGGCGGACCTCGCCGTGACGAACCTCATCTCCGTCGACGTGACGCGCGCCATGCCGTTCCTCACGCGCTTCGCCCTACGTCTCCCCGTCGCGAAGGCTCGCGACTCCCGCGCGGCCCTCACGGCCAAGGTGCGCGGCACGGTCGTCTGGGACTCGCTGGTCGCTTCCGACCCTCTGCCGGAGACGCACCCGAAGCCGGGAACCGACGATCTGGCGATCATCCAATACACCTCCGGAACGACCGGAACGCCGAAGGGGGCGGCGCTCACACACCGCAACCTGCTGGCGAACGCCGCCCAGTCGCAGGCCTGGGTGCCGTCGATCCGACGCGGCAACGGTTGCGTCGTGTACGCGGTCCTTCCCATGTTCCACGCTTACGGACTCACGCTCTGTCTGACGTTCGCGATGTCGATGGGGGCTCGACTCGTGCTCTTCCCCAAGTTCGATCCGGACCTCGTGCTCGACGTCGTCAAGAAGCACCCCGCCACGTTCCTGCCGCTGGTACCGCCCATAGCCGACCGCCTTCTCGCCGCGGCCAAGGCGAAGGGAGTGTCGCTCGAGGGCATCGAGGTCGCGATCTCCGGCGCGATGGCGCTGCCACATGAACTGGTCGTCCCCTTCGAGGAGGCCACCCACGGATATCTCGTCGAAGGCTACGGGCTGAGCGAGTGCTCCCCTGTCCTGATGGCGAACCCGGTGGCGGACAACCGCGTTCCCGGAACCGTCGGGCTTCCCCTGCCCGGAACCGAATGCCGCGTGGTGGATCCGGAGAACCCTGGTGAGGACGTGCCGTCGGGCTCTGCCGGGGAACTCGTCGTGCGCGGGCCGCAGGTGTTCTCGGGGTACTACGGCAAGCCGGAGGAGACGGAGGCGGTCTTCGTCGACGGCTGGTACCGCACCGGCGACATCGTCACGATCGACGAGGCCGGCTTCGTTCGCATCGTCGATCGCATCAAGGAGCTCATCATCACGGGCGGCTTCAACGTCGCACCCACCGAGGTGGAGAACGCCCTGCGCCAGCACCCGCAGGTCGCGGATGCCGCGGTCATCGGTCTGCCGAGCGAGCACTCCGGTGAAGAGGTCGTCGCCGCGATCGTCATCGATCAGGGAACCGACGTGGACGTCGAGGCCGTTCGTGAGTTCGCGCGCAGCATCCTCACCCCCTACAAGGTCCCCCGCCGCATCTTCGTGGTGGACGAACTCCCGAAGTCGCTGATCGGTAAGGTGCTCCGGCGCCAGGTCAAGGAGAAGCTCGTGGCGCTGAACACCGGCGCCTGAGGACGCCCTCACAGGCGGCGGACGCCGCAGCGCGCTACCCTTGGGAAGTGACCCCTGAAGATGCAGTGCTGACCGACGCCCCCGACGAATCTCCCGCGACCCCTGGATTCGAGGAGCTCGGCATCACCGGGCCCGTCCTCAAAGCCATCAAAGACCTCGGCTATGAGACGCCGTCGCCCATCCAGGCGGCCACCATCCCGACGCTCCTGGCTGGGCGCGATGTCGTCGGCATGGCGCAGACCGGTACCGGGAAGACCGCGGCCTTCGCCCTCCCCGTGCTCGAACGCCTCGATGTCTCCCAGAAGACCCCGCAGGCCCTCGTGCTCGCACCCACCCGTGAGCTCGCGCTCCAGGTCTGCGAGGCGTTCGAGTCGTACGCCTCCAAGATGAAGGGCGTGCACGTGCTCCCCGTCTACGGCGGGCAGGGCTACGGCGTGCAGCTGTCGGCTCTGCGCCGCGGCGTCCACGTGATCGTCGGCACGCCGGGCCGCATCATGGACCACCTCGCCAAGGGCACGCTCGACCTGTCTCAGCTGCAGTACCTCGTGCTCGACGAGGCCGACGAGATGCTGAAGATGGGCTTCGCCGAAGACGTGGAGCAGATCCTCGCGCAGACGCCCGAGGAGAAGCAGGTCGCGCTGTTCTCCGCGACGATGCCGCCGCAGATCCGCCGTCTCGCCCAGAAGTACCTGCGAGACCCTGAAGAGATCAGCATCAAGTCGAAGACCGCGACCGGCACCAACATCACGCAGCGCTATCTCGTCGTGTCGTACGCGCAGAAGGTCGATGCGCTCACCCGGATCCTCGAGGTCGAGAACTTCGACGGAATGATCGTCTTCGTCCGTACGAAGAACGAGACCGAGACCCTGGCGGAGAAGCTGCGCGCCCGTGGCTACTCGGCCGCAGCCATCAACGGCGACGTGCCTCAGGTGCAGCGTGAGCGCAGTGTGAACCAGCTCAAGGACGGCAAGCTCGACATCCTGGTCGCGACCGACGTGGCCGCGCGAGGACTCGACGTCGAGCGCATCAGCCACGTCGTCAACTTCGACATCCCCACCGACACCGAGTCCTATGTGCACCGAATCGGTCGCACGGGCCGCGCCGGACGATCGGGCGACGCGATCAGCTTCATCACCCCGCGCGAGCGCTACCTCCTGAAGCACATCGAGAAGGCGACGCGTCAGCAGCCGGCCCAGATGCAGCTCCCGAGCACGGAAGACGTGAACACCACACGTCTGAACCGCTTCGACGACGCGATCACCACGGCGCTGTCGGAGACCGGGCGCATCGAGGCGTTCCGCGACATCGTGGCGCACTACGTGCGTCACCATGATGTCCCTGAGGGTGATGTGGCCGCCGCTCTGGCTGTCGTGGCGCAGGGTGACAAGCCGCTGCTGCTCGACCCCGCCAACGATCCGCTCACCAAGGCGGTCGAAGCAGACAACCGTCCCCCGCGCGAGCGCACGGGACGCGATGCTCGTGAGCCGCGTACGGAACGACGCGGGCGTGGCGACTACACCGCCTACCGCATCGAGGTCGGACGACGTCACCGTGTCGAACCCCGCCAGATCGTCGGGGCCCTCGCCAACGAGGGCGGTCTGGGACGCGACGACTTCGGTGCGATCAACATCCGTCCGGACTTCTCGACGGTCGAGCTGCCATCGAACCTGGATCCGTCTGTCCTCGAGAAGCTGCGCGACACGCGCATCTCGGGACGCCTGATCGAGATCAAGCCCGACCGCGGTCCCGGGGGCGCACGCCGCACCGGTGGCCCTCGGGAGGCCGGCGGTCGGGGTGACCGTTTCGAGCGTCGGGACCGCGATGATCGGCCGGCGCGCGACACGCGTGACGAGAAGCCGTACCGCAAGCCGCGTCACAAAAGCTGACCACCACTCGCGCGCGGAACGGATTATCCCGTCCCGCGCGCGAGTCGCGCGGCGACATCGATCAGCGGCTCCGGATGTGTGAGCAGCGCACGCTGCTCAGGGTGCGCGATGAGATGGGCGATCAGCCGATGCGCGCCCATGACCGCGGGCTCCCAGTATCCGCCGACGTGATGTCTGCTCAGGGGCAGGGTTCGAGATTCTCCGTCGACCGTCAGAGTCACGGAACCGTCGTCGGGATCGACTCCGGGATCGGTCAGCATGGCGGCGGTCAAAGCGCCGAGCAGAATCGTGCTGACGAGCCCGGGAAGACGGAACCTCGTCGTGGGGACGTCCATGACGATCGTGTCGAGGTCGCTCCAGCTCACGATCCCGCGATTATCGACGCCCTCGCGAATGATCACGGCATCAGGGGTCAACCGCAGATGATGGCGACCGGGATCTCCGACGGCGAGAGCCTCCGGGACGACGATCAGGGGCCCGAAGCGCTTCACGCCCCTTCGCCCGTGGGAGGGAGGGCATCCGGCCCCTGGGTCACCAGGATATGGAACTGCGCCGCGTCGAGGATTCGTAGGCCGAGGTCCTCCGCCTTCGCCAGCTTGGAACCCGCGCCGGGGCCGGCGGCGACGAAGTCGGTCTTCTTCGACACGCTCGACGCGGCCTTGCCGCCCGCGTTGATGATGGCCTCCTGCGCGCCGTCTCGTGTGTAACCGTCGAGGGATCCGGTGGCGACGACGGTCAGCCCCTCCAGGACTCCGCCCGCGGCCACAGTCGCGCCGGGGCCGGGGTGCCCAGGCGTCGCCCACTGCACGCCCGCGTCCTCCCACTGCTGAACGATCTCCTGGTGCCAGTCCACCTCGAACCAGGCGAGAAGCGAATCGGCGATGATGCCACCGACGCCCTCGACCGCGGCGAGCTCGTCGCGTGACGCCGCGCGGATCGCGTCGAGCGACCCGAACCACTGAGCGAGCGCCCTCGCGGCAACAGGGCCGACATGGCGGATGTTCAGTGAGACGAGCAGCCGCCACAGGTCCTTCGTCTTGGCCTTCTCCAGTTCTGCGAGCAGGGTGAGCGCCTGTGCGGAGGGCTGGGGTCCGTCGAGACCGGACTTCTTCTCGGCTGCGGTGGGATTGCGTCGGAAAGGAGCGCGAGTTTTGACGACCCCGTCCTCGTCTTCCTTGGGGAGACCCGTCTCGGCGTCGCGAACGAACAGCTCGATGGGGACCAGCTGTTCGAGGCTGAGCGCGAACAGGCCCGCCTCGGTCTCGAGCGGTGGCACTGCAGGAGACGTCGGCTGCGTCAGGGCCGCAGCGGTGACCTCGCCCAGTGCCTCGACGTCGAGGGCGCCTCGCGAACCGATGTGCTCCACGCGTCCGCGCACCTGCGCCGGGCACGAGCGTGCGTTCGGACAGCGCAGATCGATATCGCCTTCCTTCATGGCTCGCAGGGGCGTGCCGCACTCCGGGCACTCGACGGGCATCACGAACTCGCGCTCGGTGCCGTCGCGCTTCTCGACGACCGGCCCGAGGACCTCGGGGATCACGTCGCCGGCTTTGCGCAGCACGACCGTGTCACCGATCAGCACGCCTTTCGCCTTCACGACGTCCTTGTTGTGCAGCGTCGCCTGGCGGACCACCGATCCGGCGACATGTGCGGGGGCCATGACGGCGAACGGAGTCGCGCGACCGGTGCGACCGACCGACACGACGATGTCGAGCAGCTTCGTCTGCACCTCTTCCGGCGGGTACTTGTAGGCGATCGCCCAGCGCGGGGCCCGGCTCGTCGCGCCGAGCTCGTCGTGCAGCTCGAGCTCGTCGACCTTGACCACGATGCCGTCGAGCTCATGCTCGACATCATGCCGATGCTCGCCGAAGTACTCGACGAACGTGACGACCTCGTCGATCGTGCGGCAGACCTTCGTGTGCGGGCTCGTGGGCAGCCCCCATTCCGCGAGCAGGTCGTACACCTCGCTCTGTGCGGCGACCGGAGGGTTCGACCATGCGCCGACCCCGTGCACGTACAGCGCGAGCGACTCGATCCGCAACAGTCCTGCTTCGAGCTCGAGGCCGTTCTTCTTGTCGATCTGCTGGCGGAGTCCACCGCTCGCCGCATTGCGGGGGTTCGCGAAGGCCGGGAATCGCCGGGCGGCCGCGGTGCGCGCCTTCTCCTCGTCGAAGGGCTTCTTCACCCCGCCGCGCGATTCCCACCGCTCGAGCGCGTCGGCGTAGGCCCGGTCGCGGAAGGCCGCCTGCGCCGCATTGAGTCGTTCGAACGCCGCCACGGGGATGAAGACCTCGCCGCGCACCTCAACGATCGGGGGATGCCCGTCGCCGCTGAGCCGATACGGGATCTCGGGGAGACGCAGAGCGTTCTCGGTGACGATCTCTCCGACGCGTCCGTCGCCTCTGGTGGCTGCGGAGGTCAGCACACCGTTCTCGTAGCGGAGGTTGATCGCCAGTCCGTCGATCTTGAGCTCGGTGAGCCAGGCGACCTCGCGGCCCGCTGCGGCCTTCGTCTTCGCTGCCCACTCCTTCAGCTCGTCGACCGAGAAGACGTTGTCGAGGCTGAGCATCCGCTCGGCGTGCTCGATGGTCGCAAGACCCGTCGCCTCGGCCGCGCCGACCATCTGGGTGGGCGAGTCCTGTCCCTGGAGCTCGGGGTGCAGACGCTCGAGCTCTTCGAGCCGGTGCATCCATCCGTCATAGGTGAAGTCGTCGACGACCGAGGTGTCGCGGCCGTAGTAGGCCTCTTTGGCGTCGAGGATGCGAGTGGTCAGCTCTTCAGCTTCGGTTCGGGCGTCTTCCAGCGAGATGTTCTCCGGCACTCCGCCAGTCTACGAGCGGGTACCGACACCGGAAACGTCTACGCGCCGACGGGAACCGCCGAGACCGTCGTATCGATCGTGAACTGTCCGAGCACGCGCGTTCCGACGTAGAGCACAGCGGTCTGCCCCGGTGCGACGCCGTCGAGGGGAACCTCCGGTGTGACGCGTACACCCCCGTCGGAGACCTCGGCGTGTGCGGCCACGGGCTCGGAATGCGCACGGATCTGCACATGGCAGGAGAAGGACGATTCGGTCGGTGCAGCGCCGGCCCAGCTGAACCGCTCCCCCGCGATCTCGGCGATGGCGAGGGCCTCCTTCGGTCCGACGACGACGGTGTTGGAGACCGGGCGCACTTCGAGAACGAACCTCGGCTTGCCGTCGGCGGCGGGCACACCGAGCTTGAGACCGCGGCGCTGCCCGACGGTGAAGGCGTGAGCACCCTCGTGGGATCCGACGACCTCTCCGCTGCGGTCGACGATCTCGCCGGTCGCCGTGCCGACCTTCTCGGCGAGCCAACCGCGGGTGTCACCATCGGGGATGAAGCAGATGTCGTGGCTGTCCGGTTTCTGCGCGACGCTCAGACCGCGTGCCTCGGCTTCGGCGCGCACGATCGCCTTCGAGGGCGTGGTGCCGAGCGGGAAGTAGGTGTGCGCGAGCTGCTCGGCGTTGAGGACGCCCAGGACGTACGACTGGTCTTTGGCGTTGTCGGAGGCGCGGTGCAGCTCGAGACCCCCGTCGCCGTCGATCAACGTCGCGTAGTGCCCCGTGCACACGGCGTCGAACCCGAGCTCGATCGCTCGCTCCAGCAGTGCGGCGAACTTGATCTTCTCGTTGCATCGCATGCAGGGATTCGGGGTGCGACCTGCCTGGTACTCGGAGATGAAATCTGCGATCACGTCGTCGCGGAAACGCTCCGAGAAGTCCCAGACGTAGAACGGGATGCCGAGCACGTCGGCGGCGCGACGGGCGTCGAGGGCATCCTCGATCGTGCAGCAGCCGCGGCTGCCGGTGCGCAGGGTGCCGCCGGCACGGGACAGTGCCAGATGCACGCCGACCACGTCGTGCCCCGCCTCCACGGCCCTGGCGGCCGCGACGGCGGAGTCGACTCCACCGCTCATAGCCGCAAGGATCCGCATGAGACCAGTCTACGAGCGCGCGGCTGTGCCGGCGCCGGATGCGCGGGCATACGCATCAGCGATCGTGGCGAGCACCGCATCGACGTCGGTATCGGTCGAGGTCCGACCGAGCGAGAACCGCAGCACGCTGCGCGCATCCCGTTCGCTGCGCCCCATCGCCATCACGACGTGCGACGGCTCGGCGACGCCCGCCTGGCAGGCGGATCCCGTCGAGGCGGCGACGCCGGCGACATCGAGGAGGAAAAGCAGGCTCTCCCCCACCGCGCCGGGGAACAGCACGTGCGCGTTCCCCGGGAGGCGCACGGTCGGATCCCCCAGCAGTTCTGCTCTCGGCACGGCCGCCCTGATGCCGGACACGAGGCGGTCACGCAGCGCGCTGAGTCGTGCGGTCTCGTCCGATCGTTCGCGCTCTGCGAGCTCCAGCGCCGTCGCGAAAGCGGCAGCTCCGGCGACATCTTGCGTGCCCGCGCGCAACCCGCGCTGCTGCGCTCCGCCACGCAGCAGCGCAGTGAGGCGGGCCGTACGCGCCGTGACGAGGACTCCCACGCCGACCGGCGCGCCGATCTTGTGGCCGGCGAAGCTCATGGCGACCAGGCCGACCCCACCGTCGGCATCACCTCGCAGGGTGCGGAACGACAGGGGCACGTGCCCGAGAGCCGCGACGGCGTCGATGTGCAGGGGAACTCCCGCTCCCGCCGCCGCGGCTGCGAGGGAGCGGGTGTCGTTGATGGTTCCGACCTCGTTGTTCGCCGCGAGGGCCGTCGCCAGAGCGGCACCGGGAAGCTCGGCGGCGAACTGCTCGGGATCGATCCGCGCGTCGGGCGCGACGGGCACTCGTCGCAGTGCTGCCCCTTCATCCACGAGCGCGGCGACCGTGTCCATGGTCGCGTGATGCTCGGCGTCGGGCATCACGATCGCCGACGTCCCGCCCGCGCGGCCGTGCCACAACCCCTGAAGAGCGAGGTTGATGGACTCCGTGCCCCCGGAGGTGAACACGATCTCGATCGGGTCGGCCTCCAGCACCGCGGCGACCCGTTCGCGCGACTCCTCGAGCAGCCGACGCGCATCCTGACCCGCCCCGTGCGTCGACGACGCATTGCCGACCATCTGGGAAGCGGCGAGCCAGGCCTCCCGTGCTTCGGGGCGCAGTGGCGTGGTCGCCGCGTGGTCCAGATAGTGCCGCATCCTTCGATTCTCTCCCGAAACGAGGGCGGAAGGGTGCTGCCTCCAGGTACCGGGTGCGCGCTGACATGAGACGGCAACACATCGCGCCTAGTGTGTACTCATGCCCGAGTCCCGAGACCTCACCGTGCCCGGCGGACCTGCCCTCGACAACCTCGGCGTTCGTCTGCACGACGGCGTCGGTACCCTGCGTGTCTGGTCGCAGAACGCCTCCTCCATCGAGTTGGTCGTCTTCGACGCCACCGACCTCGACTGGGCGACGGACGAAGTGCCGCTCGAGCGACTCGCCGGGGGCGTCTGGGAGGTCACCACCGAACTGCTCCAACCCGGTGTGCGGTACGCCGTCCGTGTCGGGGGTCCGCACGGCCCCGGGAACACGTTCAACCCGGAGACGCTGCTCCTCGACCCCTACGCCCGCGGCCTCGCGCAGGGAGACGGATACGAGGAATGGCGCTCCGTGGTGATCGTCGACGGCTTCGATTGGGGCGAGTCGCAGAAGCCTCGGGTGCCGTTGGACCGCACTGTCATCTACGAGGGGCATCTCAAAGGCCTCACCAAACGTCATCCCGATGTTCCTCCCGCACTGCACGGCACCTACGCCGGGCTCGCCCACCCCGCGATGATCGCGTACTTCCACTCCCTGGGGATCACGTCGATCGAGCTGCTCCCGGTTCATGCCTTCGTGCCGGAACCTCGCCTCCTCGAGCGCGGTCTCACCAACTACTGGGGCTACAACACGCTGAACTTCTTCACCCCGCACACCGCCTACGCCACCGAGGAGGCCCGCAAGGAGGGGCCGGAGGCGGTGCTGGCCGAGTTCAAGGGCATGGTGCGGCTGCTGCACGAGGCAGGACTCGAGGTCATCCTCGACGTCGTGTACAACCACACGTCCGAAGAGGGCATCGGTGGTCCGCGCTCGAGCCTGCGCGGCATCGACAACGCGAACTACTACCGGCAGGATGAGTCCGGCGTCTACGTCGACACCACCGGGTGCGGCAACACCCTGAACACGGCGACCGATGCCGGTGCCCGACTCGTTCTGGACTCCCTGCGCTACTGGGCGCAGGAGATGCAGATCGACGGCTTCCGCTTCGACCTCGCCACGGCCATCGCCCGCGACGCCGCCCACACATACACCCCGGAGCATCCGCTTCTCACCGCCATCGCGGACGATCCGATCCTCGCCGACACCAAGCTCATCGCCGAGCCATGGGACGTCGGTCTCGGCGGCTGGCAGACGGGCAACTTCCCGGCCGGCTGGCATGAGTGGAACGACCGCTATCGCGATCGGGTGCGCAACTTCTGGCTGAGCGACATCGACTACGCCCGGCGAGCATCTGCCCCGGTGGGCATCGGTGGATTCGCGACCCGTCTCGCCGGATCGTCGAACACCTTCAGCGAGGACCGCGGTCCGCTCGCCAGCGTGAACTTCGTCACGGCGCACGACGGCTTCACCCTGCACGACCTCGTCTCCCACGACGTCAAGCACAATGAGGCCAACGGCGAACAGAATCGCGACGGTGCGGACATGAACCGCGCGTTCAACCACGGAGTCGAGGGTCCGACAGACGACCCGACCATCCTCGCCTCGCGGCGCAAAGCCATGCGCAACCTGCTCGGAACGCTCCTGCTGTCCGCGGGCATTCCCATGCTCACCGCCGGCGACGAGGTCGGTCGCACCCAGCGAGGCAACAACAACGCCTATGCCCAGGACTCCGTCCTGACCTGGCTCGGTTGGGAGTTCGAGCCCTGGCAGGACGATCTGCGCGCCCACGTCTCCCGGCTCATCCGGCTGCGCCAGGAGAACCCCGCCTTGCGACCGAGCCGCTACGCGCGACTCGGCGAGCACATCCCCAACGCCTCGGTGATGGACTGGTACGACCAGAACGGGGAGACGATGGAGCAGGACCAATGGGCCGACCCAGGGAACCGGACGCTGCAGTATGTCGCCGCCTCCACTCCCGACACCGAGGCCTACAACCGCATCCTGCTGATCGTGCACGGTACCGAGTCGCCCATCGATGTACGCCTGCCCGTCGAGATCGAAGACGCGACCCGCTTCGTCTCGCTGTGGTCGAGTGCTCAGGAGCGCCCTTCCGATGACGAAGAGGTCTTCGCGCCTGGCGATGTGCTGCCGGTCTCGGGCACGTCGATGAGGCTGTTCCGCATCGAATGAAGCCGGCCGACGACGCACCCTCCGGCGCGCTACCCGTGGCCACGTCCGCGCGGTACATTCGGGAGGTGGCTGCACGTGCTGGTACTCGGTCCTCGGCTCTTCGGAGCCCCGCTCAGATCCCGGCGCGCGCCCTGGGCGTTGCGGATTCTCCCGGTGCACTGCGGACGACCCGCATCCCGCTGCTCGACCCGTCGCCATCGGTACCCGGTGGCTTCAGGCCGAAGGCCTTCGTCGGCGAAGTGGTGCCCTTCAGCGTGGTCGCGTTCCGCGAGGGCCACGACGTCATCGGCGTGCACGTCCGGCTCACGTCCCCTTCCGGAGAAGAGACCCTGCATCGCCTCTCTCCCCGCGACGACGGCACCGACACCTGGTCGACGCCGATCGCGCTCGACGAACAGGGCGAATGGCTCTTCCGGTTCGAGGCCTTCTCCGATGACTTCGCGACCTGGGCGCACGCCGCGGAGCTGAAGGTCGCCGCCGGGGTCGACGTCCCGGTGATGGCAGCGCTGGGGGCAGATCTGCTGGCGCGGGCCGCCGCGGAGAAGGACCGCCCGGCACCGCAGCGGAAACGGCTCGGCGCAGACGCGGTATCCCTGCAGGACGGCGATGCCGCGACAACCATGGCGCTGGCGACGGATGCGGGATTGGTTCAGATCTTCCGCGACCGTCCCGTGACGACTCTGCGCTCCGCGACGCCGACACACACGCTGCATGCCGACCGGCGCGCGGCAGGTGTCGGCGCCTGGTACGAGTTCTTCCCCCGCTCCGAAGGCGCGCGGCGTCTGAAGGACGGAACTGTCAAGAGCGGCACGTTCCGCACCGCGACGCGTCGTCTGCCCGACGTCGCGACGATGGGTTTCGACGTGGTGTATCTGGTGCCGATCCATCCGATCGGTTCCACCAATCGCAAGGGACGCAACAACACCCTCACCGCCGAGGCCGGAGACCCGGGTTCGCCGTACGCGATCGGCGCCACGGAAGGCGGGCACGATGCGATCCATCCCGAACTGGGCACCTCGCAGGATTTCCGGGCGTTCGTGCGCGCGGCACGGAGGGAAGGGCTCGAGGTCGCGCTCGACCTCGCACTCCAGGCCTCGCCCGACCATCCATGGGTGCGCGAGCATCCGGAGTGGTTCACGACCCTCCCGGACGGCACGATCGCCTACGCCGAGAACCCGCCGAAGAAGTACCAGGACATCTACCCTCTGAACTTCGACAACGATCCGGACGGCATCTACGCCGAGATGCTGCGGGTCGTGCAGCACTGGGTGGCGCAGGGCGTGAAGATCTTCCGCGTCGACAACCCGCACACGAAACCGCTCCAGTTCTGGGAATGGCTCATCGCAGAGGTGAACGCCGTCGACCCCGACGTGATCTTCCTCGCAGAGGCGTTCACCCGACCGGCCGTCATGCGCGCGCTCGCCGCGGTCGGTTTCCAGCAGAGCTACAGCTACTTCACCTGGCGCAACACGAAGGCCGAGCTCGAGGAGTTCCTCGGCTCGGTATCCCACGAGACCTCCGACTACATGAGGCCCAACCTCTTCGTGAACACCCACGACATCCTCACCGAGTACCTGCAGTTCGGTGGCAGGGCGGCCTACAGGATCCGCGCCTGCATCGCCGCGACGGCAGGTCCCGTATGGGGCGTTTACGCGGGCTACGAACTCTTCGAGAACGTCGCCCGTCCCGGGTCCGAAGAGAACATCGACAACGAGAAGTACGAGTACAAGTTCCGAGACTGGGTCGGCGCCGAGGCCCGCGGCGAATCGCTCGCTCCCCTGCTGCGCCGACTCAACGAGATCCGGGGCGCTCATCCCGCGTTGCAGCAGCTCCGCAACTTCCGCGCGCACTGGAGCGACGACGACGCGGTGCTCGTCTACAGCAAGCATCTGGCGGCGCCGTTCACCGGCACCGGTCGCGGAGACACCGTCATCGTCGTCGCCAACGTCGACCCGCACTCGGTGCGGGAGACCACCGTGCACCTCGACACGACCCAGTGGGGCATCCTCCCGGGCGAGGCCTTCGAGGTGGAGGACCTCCTCACGGGAGCCGTCTGGACCTGGACCGATCACAACTACGTGCGGCTCGACGCCTTCGCCGAGCCGGTGCACATCCTGAAGGTGAGGGAGCGATCATGAGCTACACGGAAGACGTCGCCGCATCCACCGAATGGGAGGCGGTCTCATCAGCCACGTACCACGATCCTCACTCCGTTCTCGGCGCGCATGCCCACAAGGATGCGGCCGACCGCACCGTCACCGTGATCCGTGCCAGACGCCCGCTCGCAGAAGCAGTCGCAGCCGTCTTCGACGACGGCAGCAGACGGGAGCTCGCCCACGTCGCCCACGGCATCTGGGAGGGCCAGCACAGCGGTCCCCCGGTCCCTTACCGCATCGCCACGAGGTACGCAGATCACGATGAGACAGTGTCGGGCGACCCGTATCGGCATCCGCCGACGCTCGGCGACCTCGACCTGCACCTGATCGCCGAGGGGCGTCACGAACGCCTCTGGGAGGCGTTGGGCGCTCATGTGCGCACGTTCGACGGAGAGATCGGCGTCTCGTTCGCGGTCTGGGCGCCCAACGCCACTGCCGTGCGGGTGGTCGGCGATCACAACGACTGGAACGGCGAAGCCCACGCCATGCGCTCGATGGGCGTCAGCGGCGTCTGGGAGCTTTTCGTTCCAGGGCTTCCGATCGGCACCAGATACAAGTACCAGATCCGCACCCGCGAGGGGGCGTGGATCCTCAAGGCCGACCCGATGGCGCTCGCTGCCGAGGTTCCGCCCGACACCGCATCGATCGTGACGGCATCGACGCACAGCTGGTCGGATGGCGCGTGGATGACGCGCCGGGCGGCCACCCACGCCGTGGCGCAGCCGTTGTCGATCTACGAGGTCCACGTCGGCTCATGGCGGGCGGGCCTCGGATACCGCGAGATCGCCGACCCGCTGATCCAGCATGTGACGGAATCGGGCTTCTCCCACGTCGAGTTCATGCCGCTGGCGGAGCATCCGTTCGGTGGATCGTGGGGCTATCAGGTCAGCGGATACTACGCCCCCACGAGCAGGTTCGGCACGCCCGACGACCTGCGCTACCTCATCGACCGTCTCCACCAGGCCGGCATCGGCGTGATCATGGACTGGGTTCCGGGCCACTTCCCCAAGGATGCCTTCGCGCTCGCGCGCTTCGACGGTCAGCCGCTCTACGAGCACCCGGACCCACGACGCGGAGAGCATCAGGACTGGGGAACACTCATCTTCGATTACGGCCGCCCGGAGGTCCGCGGATTCCTGGTCGCCAACGCCCTGTACTGGCTCCAGGAGTTCCATGTCGATGGGCTCCGTGTCGACGCCGTCGCCTCGATGCTCTACCTCGACTACTCCCGTCAACCGGGCGAATGGGAGCCGAACATCCATGGCGGGCGCGAGAACCTCGAGGCGATCCGCTTCCTGCAGGAGGTGAATGCCACCGCCTACCGGCTGCACCCGGGGATCCTGATGATCGCGGAGGAGTCCACCAGCTTCCCCGGCGTCACCGCTCCCACCGACCACGCAGGCCTGGGTTTCGGGTTCAAGTGGAACATGGGCTGGATGAACGACTCCCTGCAGTACATCTCCCGCGACCCGATGTACCGCGGGCATCACGAGGGCGAGATGACCTTCTCCTTCGTCTACGCCTTCGGTGAGAACTATCTGCTTCCCATCAGCCACGACGAAGTCGTCCACGGCAAGGGCAGCCTGGTCGCAAAGATGCCGGGAGACCATTGGCACAAGCTGGCGAACGTGCGTGCGTACCTCGCCTACATGTGGGGGCACCCCGGCAAGAAGCTGCTGTTCATGGGGCAGGAGTTCGGCCAGCTGGCGGAGTGGTCGGAAGGGCGCGAGCTGGATTGGTGGCTCCTCGAGCAGCCCTCACATGCCCAGCTGCAGGACTTCATCGGCGAGATGAACCGTACCTACCGGGCGCAGGCCCCTCTCTGGGAACGCGACAACGACGGTTCGTCGTTCAGCCGCCTCGGTGCGCCGAGCTGGGAATCTACGGTGATCGCGTTCGAGAGGCGTGACGCGCACGGCGGGCGCCTGGTCGTCGTGAGCAACTTCGCCGGGGTGGAACGCACCGGGTATCAGCTCACCCTTCCTCGAGAAGGAGTGTGGCAGGAAGTGCTCAACACGGACGCGGCGGACTACGGGGGTCGAGGATCGGGCAACCTCGGGTTGGTCTATGCGAAACCCTCAGAAGGAGGAGCACCGCTCGCGACCCTGACGTTGCCCGCGCTCTCGACGCTGTGGCTGCGCTACCAGTCCGACCCTCACGTGCCAACGGTCAACCACGGCTGAGCGCGCCGGCGACTCGGCGCGTACCTCCCTAGAACAGCAGCGACGAAAGCCGGTTGCGCGCCGACACGACCCGCGGATCCTCCGCACCGATGAGCCCGAAGAGCTCGACCAGGCGCTCACGAACGGGCGTGCGCTGGTCGGACGGGAGCTGCGCGAACAGATCGAGCAGGCGACCGAAGGCGTCATCGACATGCCCGCCGGCGAGGTCGAGGTCGGCCACATCGAACTGCGCCTGGACGTCGAGGGGGCCCTCGGCCGCTGCGGCCCGTGCCGCCTGCAGATCGAGGCCCTGAACGCGGTCGAGCAGCCGCACCTGGCCGAGACCAGCGAGCGCGTCCGCGTCCCGCGGGTTCTCCGCGAGCGCCTTCTCGTACGCCGTGATCGCGGCCGCGTAGTCGCCGACCTCGATCGCCGCGAACGCCTCAGCGTGCAGCGGGGGGAGCTCCGGCTCCACGGGAGGTTCCGGGTCCGCGCCCTCCTCGCCGACCGAGAGCGATCCGGTGACACCGTTCTGCGCCGCCACCTGCAGCAGCTGCGCGAAGACGTCGCGAACCTGCTGCTCCGGCACGGCCCCGGTGAACATCGGCACCGGCTGACCGGCGATCAGGGCCACCACCATCGGGATGGACTGGGCACGGAAGCTCTGCGCCAGCTGCGGATTCGCATCCACATCGACCTTGGCGAGCAGCACGCGTCCGCCGAGCTCGCGCGTCACCTTCTCGATGATCGGGCTCAGCTGCTTGCAGGGCCCGCACCACTCCGCCCAGAGGTCGACGACGACGGGAACGGTGCGCGAGAGCTCGAGGATCTGCCCGAACGTCTCGTCGGTCGCATCCACGACGACATCGGGCAGTCCCTGGGCGGGGGCGCCCTCTGCGGGAGATGCGGGCCGGTTGCGGAGACTCGACAGGTCGACGGCACCGCGCAGGGCGGCAGGAGAGATCTCACTCATTTGATCACCTTCACGGACAGGAGGTCCTGGTGGGCTGCCAGGAGCCGGATCTGCTCCGTCGAGCCCTTTGCCGGGACCGAGAAGAACAGCTGGAACTCGTAGGTCGTCTCGACGCCCTTCGCGGACTCGGTCGCGTCGGTGAGGGCCTTGGCTTGTGCATTGTCGCCGAAACGGATGGAGACGTCGTCTCCCGTCGGCGTCACCGTCTCGGTATCGGTGAGGGTGACGGCGACGATCGCGCCGCTGTCCAAAGTCGTCATCGAGATGGGGGCATCCGTCGTCGGAGCCATGTCGAAGGCGGCCTTCGACGTGTCGGCGGCGCCCTTGTCGGCGAGAGCCTGGATCACGGCCTGACGGCTGTCGGTGATCGACTTGGCGTAGGTCAACGCCAGATCGTCGAACATGTCGTAGAACTCGCTCTGCTCCCCCTGGTCCACCACATCGGCGAAGGTCGAGGCGAGGTTCGCAGGCGGGATCGTCAGGAACGCGGAATCGGAGGGAACGAGCGATGTCCCGAGCCAGGATGCGGCGACCTCGGGAAAGACGGCGTCAGCAGACATCTCGGCGATGTTCGAGACCTTGTAGTTCGACCAGGGGTCGGCCTGCGTCATCGTGAGGACCACCGGCGGCACCGTGTCATCCCCGGTCTTCGACAGCATCAGTACTGTGCGCGGCCACTGATCGGTCGCTTCCGGCAGCACGACCTCGACCTGATCGGTCGGGATCGCCGCGGGCGGAACGGTGTCCGGGAGCTTCGAGCGCAGAGCATACTCAGTGGTCCGCGCTGCG
This sequence comes from Microbacterium sp. TPU 3598, assembly GCF_002356155.1. Lineage (NCBI taxonomy): Bacteria > Bacillati > Actinomycetota > Actinomycetes > Micrococcales > Microbacteriaceae > Microbacterium > Microbacterium sp. TPU 3598. Next base: position 1,951,890 of record NZ_AP017975.1, read on the forward strand.
AGAGCGGGCCCCTCGAAGCGGGTAGCGAGCAGGTCGAGGTCGAGTGCTGCGTCGGCTTCGCTCACCGTGCCGGCGAGCGTCTTCAATATGCGCTTGGCCTGCGCTTCGGTCACCGCAGGGGGCTTCTGGTTCTCCGGCGCGATCACCGTCGGACTCGGAGACGGGCTCGGCGAGGCGTCGCCCAGCTGCGGCCACGAGTCCGACGAGCACCCGGCGGCAAGAAGCGCCGTGAGCCCGAGAGCCGGAAGCGCGAGCATGCGACGCCGGCGAGGCCGCGTGGCTGCGCGCATGGAGGTCTTCGCGTCGGGGTCCTTGCTCTCGTCCACGATCTCCGCCTCCTCGACGTCTCCGTCGGCCGGCGCCGCCGTTCCTGCGGAGGGTTCGCTGCGCGGAGCGCCGGACTCCTCGATCGCCGCGCGCTCAGACGGCGGAAGAACCGCGACGTCGATCGGTTCGGTCGCCGGGAGCGGACCCGGGCCCTTGCGCCGGGGGCCGCGGCCGCGGCGCTGATGGCGGATCGCGAGCACGTAGAGGATGAGGCCGAGCAGCAGCACGATTCCCCCGGCGACCATGAGAGGTCCCGCCCACGGCGTCGAGTTGTCCAGCGGCCAGGAGACCACGATGTCATCCGGCGCATCGGCTGTGCCGTCGTAGGCGACGAGCATGCTCGTGCCCTCGGGCAACTGCATGTTTTCGGCCGTGAGACGGTTGTCCTTGACGAACGAGTCGAGCCAGAGATCGGATCCCCGCGGATCACGCCCCGCGGACTCCGCGTCGGCGGAGTCGCCCTCAGCGCCGTCGCTCGGAGCATCGGTCTCGCCGTCAGCGGAGGGCGCCGTGACGTGCTCGACCGCCAGATCGCCGTTCTTCTTCAGCGTGACCTGGTTGTAGTCGGAGTCGGCGAGCCAGGCCTCCATGTCGGCGGTGCGACCATAGCTGCCGAAGATCTCGCCCTCTCCCCGGACGATCAGCGTCTGCGCGCCTGGATTCGCCCGAAGCACGTCGCCGTCGATGAGGACGAAGGGTGCCGGTTCATCGATCTCGACCTGGGTCTGCTGAGTGTCCGGCCCCATGAAGATGGTGCGCTGAGCAATCCCCGCGCCGATCAGCACGGCAGCCAGCACGAAGGCCACCACGGCCCATACGAAACGCACGAATAGTCTCCTCACGCATCGCCGGCACTTGCCAGCGACGCAACACTCGACATTTCAGACTAGCGAAATCAGCTGTGTGTTGCCCACGAGCAGGTTCAGTGCGGGCCGGACCGGCACGTCGTCGGTGCCGAGCCGGACGCTCTGGATAGCCTTGCTGCATCCGTCCTCGAGGAGCCTCCGAATGAAGATCCACAATCCCTTCCGCACCGCCCTGGTGGCGACGCTCGGCGTGGGATTGGGCATCCTGCTGATCAACAGCGTGCAGAACCTCTCCACGGTTCTGCTCTATCTCGGCACGGCTCTCTTCCTCAGTCTCGGACTCGATCCGCTCGTCTCCTTCCTGGAGCGCCGGCGTCTCCCCCGATGGCTCGCTGTCATCGTCACGATCCTCGCGGTGCTCGGCATCTTCGTCGGCATCGTGCTCATCGTCCTTCCCGTGCTGGTCGACCAGATCTCCCAGCTGATCGCCCAGATCACGGCGATCGTGCAACGCGGTACCGCGATCGACGACCTCAAGCAGTGGATGACGGACGCGTTCCCCAACCTGAGGGTCGATGATGTCTTCACCTACGTCGAGGACTGGCTCACCACGAACCTGACCGAGATCGGCGGCTCCATCGGCCAAGGGTTCCTCGTGGCGAGTGGCGCCGTGCTCAGCGGCCTGTTCGGTGCGTTCATCGTCCTCATCCTGACGATCTATCTCACGGCTTCCACTCCGTCCCTCAAGCGGGCGGTCTACCAGCTGGCTCCGGCGTCGAAACGTGACAGGTTCATCGACCTGTCCGAACAGATCACGGATTCGGTCGGCTATTACGTCATGGGGCAGGTGACGCAGGGTGTCATCAACGGCGTGCTGAGCGCGATCTTCCTGTCGATCATCCAAGCACCGTTCCCCGCCGTCCTCGCGGTGATCGCGTTCTTCTTCTCCCTGATCCCGCTCGTCGGCACCCTGACCGGCTCCACGATCATCGTGCTGGTGTGTCTCATCCCCGGACTGGGCTCTCCGGCGACCGCGATCGCCGCTGCGATCTACTACCTGATCTACATGCAGATCGAGGCCTACATCATCTCGCCGCGCATCATGAGTCGTGCGGTCTCGGTACCGGGGGCGGTCGTCGTGGTCGCGGCACTCGCCGGAGGAAGCCTTCTCGGTCTGCTGGGCGCGCTGATCGCCATCCCGGTCGCCGCGAGCATCCTGATCATCTACCGGCAGGTGCTCATCCCGCGGATGAACGAGCTCTGAACCCGCTGCGCGTCAGTCGTCGGTCGGCCAGTGCGTCGCGAGAGGCAGTGCCGCAGGATTTACCGCGGCCACGATCTCCGTCAGCACGCGTCGCGTCTGGGTCTCGCCCACCCAGAGGTGCTTCCCCCCGTCCACCGCGATCAGTTGTGCGTGCGGGATCGCAGCGAACCTCTCGCGGGCCTCGGCGGGGCGCAGGTAGTCATCCAGCTCCGGTACCAGGACGACCACGGGGCGGTCGACCGTCGCCCACGCGGCGACCTCTTCCGGTGTCGCGCGGTGCAAAGGCGGCGAAAGGAGGATGATCCCCTCGATGTCGTGCTCCCGACCGTACTTCAACGCGAGTTCCGTGCCGAAGGACCATCCCAGCAGCCAGGGGCGAGGCAGAGCGCGTTCACGCACGAAGTCCATCGCCGCGGCGACGTCGAACTGTTCGGACGCCCCGCCATCGAAGGATCCGTCACTGGTCCCACGAGGTGATGCGGTCCCCCTCGTGTTGAATCGCAGCACGGCCAGATCCGCCAGAGCGGGCAGACGTGCAGCCGCTTTGCGGATGATGTGCGAATCCATGAACCCGCCGGCCGTAGGCAGGGGATGAAGCGTCACGAGAGTCGCGACAGGAGTCGTGGTCTCCGGCACGGCGAGCTCTCCGACCAACGTGAGACCGTCGGCGGTCTTCAGCTCGATGTCTTCGCGTCGCGCCGGAAGCTCCAGTGGTCCTCGGATCTCGATGCTCATGCAAGCCTCCAACAGTGTGTGTGCCAGTGTCGCCGTGCGGCGAGGTCAGCCGCGTCGCCGAGCAAGCCGTCCGCGCGCCAGGCGACGAGATGGGCGGTTCCGGCGACGATCGATCGACCGCAGCCCGGGCAGAGATAGTCCTTCTGCGCCTGCGCCCCGGAAACCGGTTGCACGGTCCACTCACCGCCGCGGCGGGTCTCGGTACGCTTCCAGCCCGCGAGGAGGCGATCGAAGGAGTCCTCGGGGTCAGGGCGCTCCGAAGGACGTCTGCGAGAGCGGGGCATACTGCCTGCTCACCACCAGTGGTTGTTGACCCAGAAGTTGTACGCACCGGCCCAGCTGCCGTAGCGGCCGGTGGCGTATCCGGTCGCCCAGCGAAGGTTGTCGACCGGGTTGTAGCCGTTGCCGGGCACCTTGCTGCATGGCAGCGCCTGCACCAGACCGCAGGCACCGGAGGACTTGTTCGTGGCGTTCGGGTTCCAACCGCTCTCGCGGGACACGACGTAGTCGACGTACTGCCAGTCGCTCTGCGCGATGCCGGCTGCCGCCATCCACTCTGCAGGAGCACCGCCTCCCGTGTACGGAGGAAGGCTACCTCCGGAAGGCTTTCCGGAGGATCCCCCACGGGGTGCCGCAGCCACGGTCGGGACCGGAGCCGGCTTCGGCTTCACATAGACCTCGAACCCTCCGCGCACGACGGGTGCGATCTCGGCACCTTCGACGGTGACGGTGAGGTTCTGAGTGTCCGCGAGCGCAAGCGAATAGGCGGAGTCCGGCGACTCCTCAGGGGCGGGTGCGGCCAATGCCACCCCGGTCGGTGCGACCAATGCACCGGCGAAACCCACGACGGCGAGGGAACTGAAGACCCCGACGACACCACGGCTGCGAGACCAGCGTCGTGTGCCCGTGCGCGCCGAACGAGCCTTCACCGCGGGCACCGGCGAGAGGTCGTTTCTTTCGAGATTCATGTCGTTTCGGGAGTTCACGATGAGGGACAGTCTACGCAAGAGTGCCTGGATCGACCATCAGGAACCTCAGCGAACGGCGAGAATCACGTCGATCGTGGCGTCCAGAAGGGCATCCACCTGCTCCTCGCGGTATCCCCCACGCTGCATCCGGAACGCCGCCGAGCGCAACTGCTCGGCAGTCAGCGCTTCGCCGTCGCGGAGATACCGCACGATACGCGTCGACACATGATCGACCTCATCGAGACGGTACCCGAAGGTGAGCACTCCGGTACGGGCGAATCGGTGGCGCCGTGGTCGCGCCAGGTGATCCAGGATCACCTGCGCGTCTGCTCTGGCCTGCTCCACCCAGGCACCTGCTCCCGCGGATCGCACCGCGCGTTCGCGTTCTCGAGCGGCGAAGGCGTCTTCGACACGGCCGAGCGCCGCGTCGACATCCGCGACGACGTATCCGTTCTTCACCAGCGGGAAGGAGGCCGTCCGCACATCGTCCGCGCTGAGTTCATCGCCGCCCGCCTCGAACGCGCGGCGGGCAGATGCGAGGAACGTGTCGACGGCTGCCCGGTGATAGCCACGCACCCGACCGGAGGTGAGTGCGAATGCCGGCGGCGTCGATTCCGCCTGTTCGTCGAGCTGATCTTTGTTCATCACAGAACCACCCAAGGAGAGAAGAGGAAGTAGAGACAGAGCGCAGGGATCGTCGAGGGCAGAATGCTGTCGAGTCGATCGAGCAGCCCTCCGTGACCGGGGAGCCAGGAACTCATGTCCTTGATGCCGAGGTCGCGCTTGAGCATCGATTCACCGAGGTCCCCCAGCGTCGCGGAGAGCAGGATCGACGCGCCGAAGATCACGCCGCACCACCACGGCAGCTCCAGGAGGAAGATCGCGAGCAGCACCCCCGCAGCGAGCGAGGCGATGACGGCGCCGCCGAAACCCTCCCAGGTCTTCTTCGGGCTGATCTTCGGAGCCATCGGGTGACGGCCGAAGGCGAGACCGGCGGCGTACGCGCCCGTGTCGGCCGCTACGGCGATCGCGATGAAGCTGAGGACCCACCATTGACCGCCCTCCTGCTTGAGGAGGATGAGCGCGATCCCCGCGAGGAAGGGGACGTAGACCTGCACGAACCCGCTCGTGACGGCGTCGGCGAGGACGTCCCCGTAGGTGCGGCCGTCCTTCTCCACCATCTGCGCGATGAGCCGCCACACGATGACGAACGCGACGGACACGAAGAGCATCACCCAGCACAACCAGGGCTCGGCGAAGTACGCCGAGAGCACGAGGAACGCGGCGGCGATCAGCTGAGGGACCACGTCGACGCGGCGACCCGAGCTCCGCAGCGCTCGGGAGAGCTCGTAGACACCGAGCAAGGCGGCCGCGAGAGCGAACGGGACGAAGAGCACCTTGAGGAAGAGCAACGATCCCAGGAGCGCAGCGCCGAAGGCGAGACCGATCAGAATGGCCAGGACGAGATCGCGGCCCGTGCGCTCCTTGATACGTTCGTTCGCCTGGTCGAGCTGGTCGCGTGCATGGGAGACATGGCTGCCGAGTTCATCCCGTGCTGCGCGCCACTGTTCCCGGATAGCGTTGTGATCCGCCGTGTCCAGGGGACCGACGCCGCCCGAGGGCATGCGCTCCGAAGCTGCGGGAAGCGGTGGGCGCGGAGGGACGGCAGCCGCGTCGAAAGACGGGAACGCGGCGTCAACGAGCGGGACGCCGTCGGATGGGGTCTTCCCGTTCCCGCCGTGACGCGTGAACGGCCCATCGTCGTCGGCATCTCGCGTTTCGTCAGACATCCCGACTACACCTCGAGGAGTTCTGCCTCTTTGCGCTTCAGCGCGTCATCGATGAGCTCGACGTGCTGACGTGTCAGGACGTCGAGCTCCTTCTCTCCGCGCGCGATCTCGTCCTCACCGAGCTCGCTCTTGAGGGCATCGAGCTCGTCCTTGGCCTTGCGACGGATACCACGGACGTGGACCTTCGCGTCCTCGGCCTTGGTCTTGACGAGCTTGACGTACTCCTTGCGGCGCTCGGCCGTGAGCTCCGGCATCGTCACGCGAACGAGGTTGCCGTCGTTCGTCGGGTTGGCTCCGAGGTTGGGCATGTCACGGATCGCCTGTTCGATCGCCTTCAGCGCCGACTTGTCGTACGGCGTGATGATGAGCGTGCGAGCTTCCTGGTTCGCCAGGGAGGCGAGCTGGGCGATCGGCGTGGGAGTGCCGTAGTAGTCCACGAGGACCTTCTGGAACATCTGCGGGTTCGCACGACCGGTGCGCACCGTGGAGAAGTCCTCCTTGGCAGCTTCGACCGCCCGGTTCATGCGAGTGGTGGTTTCAGCGAGGACGTCCGCGATCACGGTGACTCCTATCGTCGGGGTGTTCTGCAAATTCTATCGGGCGAAGTCGTCTCCGCCGTGTCACACACTCAGGCGGTGACGAGGGTTCCGATCGGCTCGCCGAGGAGCGCACGGGTCACGTTCCCGGCGGGCTCCATGCCGAACACGCGCATGTCCATACTGTTGTCCATGCACAGGCTGAAGGCGGTCGAGTCGACGACCTTGAGACCACGCTGGAGCGCATCTCGATAGGTGACGCGCTCGATGCGCTCCGCGTCGGCATGCTTGTTGGGGTCGGCGGTGTAGATGGCGTCGACGCCGTTCTTGGCGACGAGGACCTCGTCCGCGCCGATCTCGAGCGCACGCTGTGCCGCGACGGTGTCAGTGGAGAAGTACGGGAGGCCGGCCCCGGCACCGAAGATGACGACCCGCCCCTTCTCGAGATGACGCTCAGCCCGGCGCGGAATGTACGGCTCGGCGACCTGGGTCATCGAGATGGCGGACTGCACACGGGTGGCGGCCCCGGCCTGCTCGAGGAAATCCTGCAGGGCGAGCGCGTTCATGACCGTACCGAGCATGCCCATGTAGTCGGCGCGACCGCGGTCCATGCCTCGCTGGCTCAGTTCTGCGCCGCGGAAGAAGTTGCCCCCGCCGACGACGATCGCGACCTCGACACGGTCCACCGCAGCGGCGATGTCACGGGCGATCTGCGAGACCACGTCGGGGCTGACACCCAGCTGTCCCGCTCCGAATGCCTCTCCGGAGAGCTTGAGAAGGACGCGTCGGCGTCCGGTGCGTTCAGTCATGGGTGGGTGTCCTCTCGTCCCGATTCAAGATAGTGCCTCGTGGGCATGAAGAAGGGGTTCGGATCTTGGCGATCCGAACCCCTTCGACGGTGCTACGCGCCGACCTTGAAGCGCGCGAAGTCCGTCACGGTGATACCGGCGTCCTTCGCCACCTGGGCGACCGACAGCTTGTTGTCCTTGGCATAGTCCTGCTCGAGCAGGGCGACCTGCTTGATGAACGCAGAGACGCGGCCTTCGACGATCTTCGGGAGAGCCGCTTCCGGCTTGCCCTCGTTGCGGGAGATCTCAGTGACGATCTCGCGCTCCTTCTCGACCGCGTCAGCCGGCACGTCTTCACGCGACAGGTAGGACGGGTTGGCGAACGAGATGTGCTGCGCAATGCTGCGCGCGGTCTCGGCATCGTCACCCGAGTAGGCGACGACGACGCCGATCTGCGGCGGAAGGTCCTTGCTCGTGCGGTGCAGGTAGACCTCGACCTTGTCGCCGGTGATCGTGCGCACGCGGCGCAGCTCGACCTTCTCGCCGATGATCGCGGCTTCTTCGGAGATGACCTGCTCGACGCTCTTGTCGCCGGCAGAGGCGGCGAGGGCGGCGTCGACCGAGTCGGCCTTGACCGCTGCTGCGGCGTCGGCGACCTTGTCGGCCAGCGCGATGAAGCGCTCGTTCTTCGCGACGAAGTCGGTCTCGCAGGCGAGCTCGATGAGCGTCACGGCGCCGTCCTGCTCGCGAGCGACGATCAGTCCCTCGCTCGTGGAACGGTCAGCGCGCTTCGCGTTGCCCTTCGCACCCTTGAGACGCAGGATCTCGGTGGCCTTCGCGACGTCTCCGTCAGCCTCCTCGAGCGCCTTCTTGGTGTCGACCATTCCGGTGCCGAGCTGCTCACGCAGCGCCTTGAGGTCAGCGATGGTGAAGTTGGCCATGTGTGGTGGCTCCTTGCTTCGTTAGGTGTGTGTACGAGGGATTACTTGGCGTCAGCAGCCTCGGCGGCGGCGACCTCAGCGGTCTCCTCACCGGAAGCGGCGGCGATCGCCTCGTCGTGCGCCTCAGCACCGGCCTCGTCGGCAGCGGTCTCGTCGGCGGCGGGCGTCTCGACGACGGCAGCGGCGTCGTCTGCCGTGACGACCTCGGCGGCGTTAGCGGACTCCTGAACCTCCTGTGCGGGAGTCTCGAGGAGCTCCTTCTCCCAGTCGGCCAGCGGCTCGGCGTCGCCGGTCTCCGGGTTGTGCTTCTGCTGCAGGCCCTCGGCCGCGGCGTCGGCGATGATGCGCGTCAGCAGCGAGACGGAGCGGATCGCGTCGTCGTTGCCGGGGATCGGGTACTGGAAGTCATCCGGGTCGGCGTTCGTGTCGAGGATGCCGATCACGGGGATGCCGAGCTTCTTGGCCTCATCGATCGCGAGGTGCTCACGCTTGGCGTCGACGACCCAGATGGCCGAGGGCGTCTTGGTGAGGTTGCGGATACCGCCCAGCGACTTGTGCAGCTTGTCGAGCTCGCGCTTCTTGAGCAGGAGCTCCTTCTTGGTGAAGCCGCTGTTCGCGGGGACCTCGTAGTCGAGCTCCTCGAGCTCCTTCATACGAGCGAGACGCTTGGAGATCGTCTGGAAGTTGGTGAGGAGTCCACCGAGCCAGCGCTGGTTGACGAAGGGCTGACCCACACGGGTCGCCTGCTCGGCGAGGATCTCCTGCGCCTGCTTCTTGGTGCCGACGAAGAGGATCGTGCCACCGTGGGCGACGGTCTCCTTGACGAAGTCGTAGGCCTTGTCGATGTAACCCAGCGACTGCTGCAGGTCGATGATGTGGATACCGCTGCGCTCGGTGAGGATGAAGCGCTTCACCTTCGGGTTCCACCGACGGGTCTGGTGTCCGAAGTGCACGCCGCTGTCGAGCAGCTGGCGGATGGTGACCACAGCCATGGTCGTCTCCTGGTTCTGGCGCGGTTCTGCGCCGTTGAGGTTGCAAGCCGATCGGATGATCGGACTTCCTGGTGCCCGGCCCACGCCCGCCTTATCGAGGAGAAGGACCTGTGGGAGTGGATGCCGCGAAGTGAATCGCTTTGGGCACGCGTAGTCACCTCGATTTCGAGGTGCTCCCCCAGCATACAGGATCGCGCGGGCACTCACCCTGCACGTCACGCCGCACGCCGGTCTTGTTCCGGTGTCCCGCGGCGGCCGACCGTTCCGGTGCCCGCGACGGAGTGCATCCGACCAGACTCGCACCATGCGCACAGTCCCCCGAGCCCTTTCCCTTCTCGTTGTCGCTCTGCTGCTCGCTCTCACCGCGCCGGCTCCCGTGGCGGCGGCGGAAGCTCCCTCGACAACCGAATGGCCTCGCTGGAGCTGGCCGGTGGCCGGGCCTCGCGCTGTCGCGGCTCCGTTTCGCGCGCCCGCGCACGAGTACGGTGCCGGCCATCGCGGCGTCGATCTGGCCGCCGTGGTCGGCGCAGAGGTGTCCGCCCCCGCGGACGGTGTGGTCGCCTTCCGCGGCACCGTGGTGGATCGGCCGCTCCTCACCATCGAGCACACCGGCGGCCTCGTGACGACTCTCGAACCCGTTCGGTCGACGCTCGTCGCGGGTGATGTCGTCACGGCCGGGCAGGCGCTCGGAGTCTTGGATATCGGAGGGCACACCGCCGCGGGTTCCCTCCACCTCGGCGTGCGGCTGGACGGCGACTACATCAATCCCCTGCTGCTCTTCGACGACGTTCCGAGAGCCGTCCTGCTCCCCTGCTGCGAAGCACGCTGAGCGACGGGGGCTTAGCGAGAGATCATGCGCGCGGATGGGCCAGTCGATAGGTCGCCGTCAGACGCTCGGTGGAGACGTGGGTGTATATCTGCGTCGTACCGAGGCTGGCGTGTCCGAGGATCTCCTGGACCGCCCTCAGATCGGCTCCCCCGTCGAGCAGATGAGTTGCCGCGGTGTGCCGCAGAGCGTGAGGACCGATCGTCTCGGCACCCACGATCGGCGCGAGAACCCGCGCGACGAGTTCGTACACGGTCCGCGGCCCTACCCTGCCACCGCGGCTGCCCAGGATCACGGCAGGGGTGAAGGTTCGGGCGCGCGCGACGAGTACCGGCCTGCCGCGCCTCAGGTACGCCGACAATGCGTCGCGCGCCGGAGTGCCGTAGGGCACGATGCGTTCCTTCGCGCCCTTGCCGAGCACTCGCGCCGTACCGCGGTCGAGATCGAGATCGTCGATGTCCAGTCCGCAGAGCTCGGAGACACGGATACCGGAGCCGTACAGCAGCTCGAGGATGGCGTGGTCTCTCAGCGCGATCGGGTCGCCCTCTTCGGCGGCGTCGCGGTGAGAATCCAGAAGTGCCGACATCGCGTCCCGCGAGGCGACCGTCGGCAACGTCCTCCCCCTCTTCGGGGCGACCAGGCGCAGGCTCGGATCATGCGTGATGAGCGCCTGCTCCTGAGCCCAATTGAAGAATGAGCGGGCCGTGGCGGCGCGGCGCGCGAGGGTCGATCTGGCGTCGCCACGCTGAGTGGCGTGCCACAGCCAGTCCCGAAGCACCTCGAGGTCGACCGACTCGAGGGGAACACCACCCGCCGCGGCGTCGAGGTCTCGCAGGTCTGAGCGATAGGCCTTGACGGTCGCGGCGGACAGCCGGCGCACCTTCTCCAGGTGTTCGGCGAAGGCCTCCGTCGCGGCAGCGAGATCCATGAGTCCAGCTTGCCCCGCGCATGCCCTGTCCGCGGCAGCCTCGCCGTTCATCGTGCACGGGAAGTCGATGCTCTCGCGGGGCGCTGACGATGCCACCCTCCGTCGTCGTGCGCGACGTCGCCCTCGAGATGAAGGAGCCCGAGTACGGCCCGAACCCGATCAGGAGACAGGCCGGAGCGACGCGCCACCTCTTCTATGGACAGACGCGTCCGGGTACCCAACGCATCGAGCACGCGGCTGTGGCTCGAGTCCCGCTCTGACGCGTCTTCCTCGACTCTTTCGTCGATCGCGCCGTACAACTCCCTCACCTCCTGCGCGGAGGTCACACAGTGTGCGTCGTACTCGCGGAGCAGACGATGACACCCCGCCGACGACGCAGACGTCACTGCACCGGGCACGGCGCCGAGTGGGCGACCGAGCGAGGCCGCGTGGCCCGCGGTGTTCAGCGATCCACTTCTCCACCCCGCCTCGACGACGACCGTCGCATGGCCGAGCGCCGCGATCAAACGGTTTCGAGCGAGGAATCGCCACTTGGTGGGCGCCGTCCCACACGGCGGCTCACTCACGAGAGCCCCTCGTTCCGCGATCTGACGCAGGAGACTCTGATGGCCGGCAGGATATGCGCGGTCCACGCCGCCGGCGAGGATCGCGATCGTGGCGCCCTGAACGCCGAGTGCGGCACGATGCGCGGCCCCATCGATCCCGTACGCACCACCGGAGACGATCACGGCGCCGGTGGCCGCGAGGTCACCCGCCAGTTCGGTCGCCACGTGCTCGCCGTACCCGCTGCAGGCTCGAGCCCCGACGATCGAGACTCGGGGCTCGCGGCCGAGCAACTCCACGCGGCCGCGCACCCACAGCACGCTCGGGGCGTGGGGGCCGAGATCCGTGAGACCGCGGGGCCATGCGGCATCTCCCGGGATCACGAGCTGCGTTCGCACGGCGACACCTCCGCGCAGCGCGGCCATGACCGCCCGAGGATCGGCGCGTGGGCGCCAGCGGGCTCGACCGTCGACCAGTGCGCGCGTCGCCGTAGCGCTGGCACCGCCCGGAGGGAGAAGCGACGACGAATCTCCCACAGCGAGAGAAAGCGCATCCGCTGCACCGAGCGATTCGATCAACGATCCGGCCACCGCATCGCCGGGCTCGGCGATCACAGACCAGGCGACACGCGCGACGCAATCGGCCAGCTCATCACCGGGATGGAGGGTGCGGGCGAGGGCGAGGATCTCGGAATCAGCGAGGAGGACATCCATCATCGCGGGAGCCCCCTTCGGAGATGCAGCGCCCGTCCGACCTCATCGATCCCGGGACGATCGAGCTCCGCCAGATCTGCCATCGTCCAAGCCACACGCAGAACGCGATCGTACCCACGGAGCGTGAGGGCGCCGCGCTCGAGGGCTCGATCGAGTGGAGCGCGCACCGCAGGAGCCAGTCGGAGTGCCCCCTGACGCAGACTGGTCCCCGGCGCTTCTGCATTGCGTCGCCACCGCATACTCATCCACCGATGGGCAGCTCGCTCTCGGGCCGCAGCGACGCGTTCTCGAGCCTGCGCCGTCGTCATCGATGGAGAATGATCGCCCATCGCTCGCGATGCCGCGACACGACTCACCTGCAGATCGATGTCGAGACGGTCGCGAAGCGGTCCGGACAAGCGCGTGGAGTATCGCCTGATCGACATGGGTGGGCAGACGCACTCCGCGCCGCGGACACCGTGGTTCCCGCACGGACAGGGATTCATCGCGAGCAGCAGCTGGAATCTCGCGGGAAACGTGGCGGTGAATCCCGCCCGATGCACCTCGATCGCCCCGGATTCGAGCGGCTGTCGGAGCGCATCGAGTGCGACCCGGGAGAACTCGGCAGCCTCGTCCAGGAACAGCACACCGCGGTGGGCACGTGCGATCGCTCCCGGTCGCGCCGTGCGCGAGCCCCCTCCGACCAGCGATGCGACAGACGCGCTGTGATGCGGCGCCTCGATCGGCGGGAGCACATCGAGCGCTGCGACGGGCTCTCCGCTGAGTGATCGCACCGACGCGACCTCTAGTGCCTCCTGCTCCGTGAGGGACGGCATGATGCCCGGAAGCCTGCGCGCGAGCATCGTCTTACCCGCGCCTGGAGGTCCGCTCAACAGCAGATGATGACCGCCGGCAGCGGCGACGATCAACGCTTCCACGGCATCCTCCTGACCGACGACATCGGCGAGGTCGAGCGTGTCACGTGGTCCGCTCTGAGTCGATGCCAGCACGACCGCCTCCACATCGGGCACTTCGACATCGGCACCGTGCCAGACCGCGACCTCTGCGAGTGAAGCGGCTGCGCGCACATCGACACCCGGTACCAGACGTGCCTCGGCTTCGTTTCCCCGTGGCACGATCACCGATTCGAATCCGGCGCGTGCCGCTGCGAACACCGCCGGCAGAACCCCGAGCACCGGCCGGATCCTGCCGTCGAGACCCAGCTCGCCGATGTGGACCGTCGCCGAGATCGACCGCGGTGAGATGACACCGCCTGCAGCGAGGCAGGCCATGGCAATCCCCAGGTCGAACCCGGCGCCGTGCTTGGGGAGGCTCGCCGGCGACAGATTCACCGTGAGCCGTCGCCGTGGAAGATCCAGCCCGGCGTTCTTGCAGGCGTTGTGCACGCGCTGGACGGCTTCGCCGAGGGACTTGTCGGGGAGCCCGATGATCCGGAACTCCGGTGTCTGGTTCGACATGTCGGCTTCGACCTCGACGAGATGCCCATCGACGCCGGTGAGCGCGACCGCCCAGGTGCGCGAGGTCGTCACGCGATGTCCACGAGGTGCTCGAGCGAGCCGGAGGCCGGATCGGACCCGATGATGCCGATCGCTTCGAGCCGGAGGACGCGCCCTCGCGCCTCCTCCGGATTCTCCGTCGCCCATGCCTGAGCGAGCTGCCAGAGCCGACGTCGCTTGCGAGCGTCGATGGCCTCGAACGGGTGCCCGTAAACGGCGGTCCGTCTCGTCTTGACCTCAACCACCGCGAGGTGGTGGTCGCGCACGGCGACGATATCGATCTCTCCCTGCGCGCACCGCCAGTTCCTGGCGAGCACGGTGTACCCGCGACGCCTCAGATGCTGTGCGGCCCGCTCTTCCCCTGCTCTTCCGAGCTCGTCCTTCGCTGCCATACGGCCAGCTTCACGCGCATGCGGATCGCACGTGGCCGGCGCCGGCGCACAACCCCGGTGGTCGGGGAGAACTCGAACTCGCAGCGCGGGGTGCAGGAACACCGAGATCCGCAACGCGCCGAAAGAGCTCCCCGAGATGCTTCGTCGAGAGGCGCCGTCACTCGCCGTCGAGCGAGAGCTCCTGGGGGAGCTCGAACTCCCGGCGCTGCAGTTCCTCGACGTTGACGTCCTTGAACGTCAGCACGCGCACGGCCTTCACGAAGCGGTCGGCTCGGTAGATGTCCCACACCCAGACGTCGGTCATCGAGATCTCGAAATAGAAATCATGCTCGGTGTCACGACGGACGACGTTGACCTCGTTCGCCAGGTAGAACCGCCGCTCGGTCTCGACGACGTACTGGAACTGCGACACCACATCCCGGTACTCCCGGAACAGTGCCAGCTCGAGCTCGCGGTCGTAGTCGTCGAAGGCTTCCTCATCCATGATGTGTCCATCCTAGAGTCGCGGACACCGGGGCGCGTCATCCAGCGGTCGGCCGTGCGCGCCGCGGTCGGCTCAGAAAAGGGTGGGAACGTCGGCGATCGCCCACGACGCGCGGTGGTAGCGGGAGAGCCCGATGGCGCGGATCGCGTCGCGATGCTCGAGGCTGGCATAGCCCTTGTTGCGGTTCCACTGATACGCGGGATACATCTCGTGGAGCTCCGCCATGTGCTGGTCCCGCGCGACCTTCGCGATCACGGACGCCGCGGAGACGGATGCGCAGTCCCGGTCGGCTTTGATCACCGGGCGCACGTGGAGCGGCACCGGATGCGCCCTCGAAACATAGTCATGGTTGCCGTCGAGCAGGACGAGCGCGTCGTCGAGCGCGACCCCCTGATCCGCGACGGCCTGCACCGCACGCGACGCGGCGAGACCGAGCGCCCGCATGATGCCGACCTCGTCGACCTCCTCCGCACTCGCCCACCCGACGGCCGACGCCTGCACCCATGCGGCGGCGCGTGCTGCGACTTCAGGTCTGCGCTTCTCCGTCACGAGCTTGGAGTCGCGGAGGCCTTCCGGCACGCGCCGACGCGCGCCTGCGGCATTCATCGCGGCCGCGCCCACGGCGACAGGACCCGCGAGTGCCCCTCGGCCGACCTCGTCGAGCGAGATGATCACCTCGCACTCACCGAGGAGGCGCCTCTCGAGAGTGAGTTTCGGTGCGACGACGGTCATTCCGGATCCGGGACGCCGTTGAAGATCTCGTGGTGCCCGTCGATCGGTCCCAGCCTGTTCAACGGCCACGTCGTGAGGAACGCCTTTCCCACGATGTTCTCCATCGGCACGAATCCGCCACTGGGGAGATCCTGGTGCGCACGGGCGTCACGCGAGCGATCGCGGTTGTCTCCGAGCAGCCAGACGGAATCCTCCGGGACCACGACATCGAAGGGCTCGTTGGACGCGGCCGTGTCCCCGGGAGGCAGATTGAGGTAGCTGAGCTCGTCGATGGGCGCGCCGTTGATCGTGATCTGGCCGAGCGCGTTGCAGCACACCACATGATCGCCCGGCAGACCGATCACACGCTTGACGAGGTGGTCCTGCGAGTCCGTCGCGGAGATGCCCACGAAGTTCAGCACCCAGTCGACGGCCTCGACCAGCGGCGGCTGTGCGGGGGTCTGCGGCTGACCGTCGAGCCACCCGCCCGGATCCTTGAAGACGACCACGTCACCTCGCTCGTAGTCGGTCCATCGCGGCGTGAGCTCATCGACCAGGATGCGGTCGTTGATCAACAGGGTACGTTCCATCGATGCGGAGGGGATGTAGAACGAACGCACGACGAAGGTCTTCACCACGAACGAGACCAGCGCGGCGATCACGACGATCACGAGGACGTCGCGAAGGAATACGAGGAACCCGCGACGACGTCTGGACGTGGGCGCGGACGGGGATTCGGTCATCAGGTTCCTTCACGATCATGCACCGTCGTGCGGCGACGGTATCTAGGTTCGCACACCGGTGGGAGAACAAAGCACCCCGGGACATCGTGTCCCGGGGTGCTGTGGAGATGCTGCGACTCAGCGGTCGCGCTTCTCCTTGATCTTCGCCTTCTTGCCGCGCAGCTGGCGGAGGTAGTAGAGCTTCGCGCGACGCACGTCACCGCGGGTGACGACCTCGATGTGGTCGATCACCGGGGAGTGCACCGGGAAGGTACGCTCGACGCCGACCTGGAAGCTGATCTTGCGGACCGTGAAGGTCTCGCGCACGCTGTCGCCCTGGCGACCGATGACGACGCCCTGGAAGACCTGGATACGAGAGCGGCTGCCCTCGGTGATGTTGACGTGCACCTTGACGGTGTCACCGGGGAAGAAGTCCGGGATGTCCGAACGGAGGGAAGCCGCGTCGACGGCGTCGAGGATCTGCATGATCGTCTCTCTCTGCACCCGCCACAGGTCGCATGCATGTATTCAAAGGAACAAGAAAAGGAGTGAGCTGTACGGAGCAGACGCGTCCGCGGGCTCCCCTGTGGCAGAGCCGGTCACAGCACAAACATTCATTCTGCCACGGATACGGCGCCCGGCCAAAACGACGACGTCAGTCGCGGGAATCGGTCTCCCGCACCACGATGACCTCGTGCGCGCGCGTCGGCGGTGCCGGCTCATCGACCGTCGGGATCGTGGACCACGTGATGGTCTCGCGCAGTCGGGTACCGCTTCCCTTCGCCTCGTTCCACAGCTGCCACAGCTGCAACCAGATCAGGGCGATCCCCGCCACGATCGCACCGGTGAGCAACCAGGGGAACGCCCCGTCGATGAAGAATCCGACGGCGATCGTGAGCCCGTTCCACACGGTGAACCCCGCCACGTCCCACCAGGAGACGGCACGCTCGATGCGGACGGACGGCCGTGAACGCGTGAGCAGCATCAGCAGGAGCTGGCCCAGGAAGACGGACGGCATCGCAATGAGCAGCACCCAGAGGATCGACCAGCCGCCTTGGAAGACTCCCCACCCGATCAGCAGCCAGAGCGGCAGCAGGAACGCCGCCGGAAGGAGCCAGCGGAAGAAGGCCTGTCGCAACCACATGCTCAGATCGTACGTCGCTGCGTCCCCGCGTGTCCCGGTGTTCGCTGAGAGCGGTCGGGGATCCGCCGGTGCGGGATCAGGGAGAATGGAGATGACGAGAGGACACCCGATGATCGAACTGCGCACCCCCGCCGAGATCGATGAGATGCGCGCCGCAGGGCGCTTCGTGGCTGAGACCCTGGCGACGCTGCGCGACGAGACGAAGGTCGGGACCAATCTCCTCTCGATCGATCGACGCGCACACGACCTGATCCGCAAAGCCGGAGCCGAGTCCTGCTACATCGACTACCACCCCTCGTTCGGTGCGAGCCCGTTCGGCAAGGTCATCTGCACCTCGGTCAACGACGCCGTCCTGCACGGGCTCCCCCACGACTACACGTTGCGCGACGGCGACCTCGTCACCCTCGACTTCGCCGTCTCCGTCGACGGATGGGTCGCGGACTCCGCAGTCTCGTTCGTCGTCGGGACCGCGCGCGAAGAAGACCTCCGACTCATCGACACCACCGAGCGCGCCTTGGTGGCAGCGATCGACGCCGCGACGGTCGGTAACCGCATCGGCGACATCTCCTCAGCTGTCGCTGCCGTTGCCCACGGAGACGGCTACTCGATCAACACCGACTTCGGCGGACACGGCGTGGGGCGCACGATGCACGGGGATCCGCATGTCCCGAACGACGGCCGCGCCGGACGGGGCTTCCCCCTGCGTGCGGGCCTGGTACTCGCACTGGAGCCCTGGTTCCTTGCGACGACCGACGAACTGGTCACGGACCCGGATGGATGGACTCTGCGCAGCGTCGACGGCTCCCGCGGCGCACACTCGGAGCACACGATCGCCATCACCGAGGACGGACCCCTCATCCTCACGGACCGGTCGTTCCTCGGCGTCGACTGATCGAGTGCGGCCGGTCTCTCAGGCGCGGCGGTAGACGTAGACGTCCGTGACCTGCGGAAGGTCGAGCATCTCTCTTCCACGCGTGTCCGCTGAACTGTCGAGCACCGCCCCGATCTCCCCCAGCATCCGCGCACGCGTCGACTCCTCGGCGACGAGCAGGCTGCTCACCGTCGCCCATCGACGAAGATAGTGGTCGCGCGAGATGCGCTCGGCCCAATGGATCTCCTCCCGGCGGACGAGTTCGAAATGGGGAAGCTCCTCAGCCGCACCGTCGGTCGTCGCGTCGGCCTCGGACACCGCCGGATGAGCGATGCGGTGACAAGCCCGGTCCCAGGTGCACGTCGGATCGGAGCGATTCCAGAGCAGCCCGAGCGCCCCTCGGGGGACCAGCACGCGAGCGATCTCGTCGCAGGCCGCGTCACGATCGAACCAGTGGAAGGCCTGGGCAACCGTGACGACGTCCACTGACGCATCCCCGAGCGGAATCCGCTCCGCTGCTCCGATCTGAGCTTCCACGTCGGGGAGTTTGACTCGCAGCACCTGCAGCATGCGCTCCGACGGCTCCACGGCCACCGTGCGCCGCGCACGATCGACGAGCAGTTCGGTGAACTTGCCGGTCCCGGCACCCAGGTCCAGCCCGACGTCGACGGTTGTCGGAACGATCATGGCCGCCGCTGCCTCCGGGAATCCGGAGCGGTATCTGTCGTAGTCGTCACCGATGATCTCGAACGACCTTGCGAGCGCATGTTCAGGCATGACTCGACGCTACCAAGGCTCATCTCACAACCCGCGGGTCCGGGAACTGCGGCGTATGCCATTCTGAATCCATGATTCCGCAGGACCGTCATGTGCCGGAGCGTGTGCTCCTCGCTCGGCACGGGCAGACCGTGTGGAACGTCGAGCACCGACTCCAAGGCCAGCTCGACTCTCCACTGACAGAGGCCGGTGTCGCCCACGCCCACGCGATCGCGGACAGACTCGTGGGCGCTCACGTGCTCACCGTGTGCACCAGCCCTCTCGGCAGAGCGATGCGGACGGCGATCATCATCGCCGATCGGATCGGAGCGGAACTGATCGAGGTGCCGGAGCTCGCAGAGCTCGACCACGGTGAGCTCGCCGGGATGACATGGGAAGAGATCGACGAGGTCTACCCGACCGCCAGAGAGGAACGTGCCGCCAACCGCTATGGCTGGGCATTCCCGGGCGGGGAGAGCTACGCGCAGGCCAGGTCTCGGGCGCGGAAGGCGCTCAGCAACTGCGGGTGGGCGGCCGAGGGCGTCCCCCTGCTCGTGAGCCACGAGATGATCGGACGCATGCTGCGCGCGGAGTTGCGAGGACTGGACGCATCGAGTGCGCTCGGTCTGCGGCATCCGCACGGTGTGGTCTTCGATATCGAACGCCGGTCCGAGCGGATTCTCTGAGGCGGATGTTGACGCCGGGCCCGACGGGATTCAGATCTGCCCGTCGATCACGAGGACGCGGTCTCGCCCTCCGCAAGCAGGTCGGGTCGACGGGTTCGGGTCCGCACGAACTGCTGCTCGCGACGCCAGGCGGCGATCGCGGCATGATTGCCGCTGAGCAGAACGTCCGGCACGGCACGCTCACGCCATGACGCGGGCTTCGTGTAGGACGGATACTCCAGCAGTCCGTCCTCGTGCGACTCCTCGACGAGGCTCTCGGGGTTGCCGACGACACCGGGGATGAGTCGGCCGATCGCCTCGATCATCGCCATGGTCGCGACCTCGCCCCCATTGAGGACGTAGTCGCCGAGGCTGATCAACCGGACCTCGCCGAGATCGGCGGCGAACTCGAACACGCGCTCGTCGATGCCCTCGTAACGACCGCAGCCGAAGACGAGATGCTCACGGGTCGCCAACTCACGTGCGGTCTTCTGGGTGAAGACCTCCCCCGCCGGCGACGGGAAGATGATGGTCGGTCGCTGCCCGTCCTCGGTGTCGGAGGAACCGGCGATCTCGTCGAGCGCGAGCCCCCAGGGCTCCGGCTTCATGACCATGCCGGCGCCGCCGCCGTACGGCGTGTCGTCCACCGTCCGGTGACGATCCGAGGTCCAGTCGCGCAGGTCTCGCACATGCAGGTCGATGAGACCCGTGCTCTGCGCCTTGCCGAGCAGGGACAGCGTCAGGCCGTCGAAGTAGGACGGGAAGATGGAGAGGACGTCGATGCGCACGGAGGAACCGTATCAGCGGTCACTCGGACGCGTCGGCGTCCGGGGCGACCTGCGGCTCGGCGTCCGCGATCTCTGCGATCTCTTCGAAGAGTCCCGGCGGCGGCGTCACGATGACGCGGCCCTCCTGCACATCGACGGTCGGGACGATGGCGGCGACGAACGGAACCATGACCTCGTCTTCGCCGGCCTTGACGATGAGGAGATCCTGTGCCGGGAAGTGCTCAACCCGTATGACCCG
Source organism: Microbacterium sp. TPU 3598 (assembly GCF_002356155.1). Classification (NCBI taxonomy): domain Bacteria; kingdom Bacillati; phylum Actinomycetota; class Actinomycetes; order Micrococcales; family Microbacteriaceae; genus Microbacterium; species Microbacterium sp. TPU 3598. The sequence continues at coordinate 1,972,314 of NZ_AP017975.1, forward strand.
CCCGATGACCGTGTCGTCTCGGACGACATCGAGTCCGACGAGCTGATGGTCGAACCATGCGTCGTCCTCGACCTCGTCGGCGTCCTGGTCGATCCACAGGATCGCCCTGACGAGGCTGTCGGCGGCGTCACGGTCGTCGACGTCTTCGAAGAAGACGACGGGATTGCCGTTCATCACGCGGTACTCGCGCACCGTGACCTGCTTGCCGTGCCACGGAGATGCCTCGGGCACCTGCAAGGTGAATCCGGCACCGGGGGTGAAACGACCCTCGGGGTTGTCCGTGTACAGCTCGAGCTTGAGCCCACCCTTGAGTCCGTGCGCCTTGACGAGGCGTCCGACACGCAGCTGGTTCTTGCCCTGATTGCGGTCCTTCGGCACCACGTCAGTCGTCCGCGACATCGACGCGGACCCGACGCCCGTCAGCGAGTGCGCTGACGAGGGTGCGAAGGGCCTTCGCAGTGCGGCCGCCGCGCCCGATCACGCGTCCACGGTCATCGGGGTGCACGCGCACCTCGAGGAGGTCGCCTCGCGGCGACGTGGATTCGTTGATGCGAACATCCTCCGGGTGATCGACGATCCCCTTGACGATGTGTTCGAGCGCGGCGGCGAGCACGACGGATTACTCTGCGTCTGCTACGGGAGCCTCAGCGGCCTCCGCGTCGGCCGCGGCGGGAGCCTCCTCAGCGGGAGCCTCGGCCTTCTTCTCGACCTTGGGCTTGACGACGGACTTCTTGGACGCGTCGATCTCGAAGGGGACCTTCGGCTCGGCGACCTTGAGCGTGGACTTCGCGTCCTTGTCGCCCTTGAACTTGCCCCAGTCGCCCGTGATCTTGAGGATGGCGGCGACCTGCTCGGTCGGCTGCGCGCCGACGGAGAGCCAGTACTGCGCCCGCTCGGAGTCGACCTCGATGAACGAGGGCTCCTCGGTGGGGTGGTACTTGCCGATCTCCTCGATCACGCGACCATCGCGCTTGGTCTTCGAGTCGGCGACGACGATGCGGTAGTACGGCGCACGGATCTTGCCCAGGCGCTTGAGACGAATCTTGACAGCCACGATTCTCCTGAATTGTGTGGAAGGAAACGAACCGGTCGCCTGGAGAGTGGGGTGCACACCCGGCGGAAGCTCAAATGAGTGTGGACACCTGCCGGATAGAGGGTCGAGCAGGTGGTCCAGCCCTCTATTCTGCCAGATGCGCGCGCCAGGCGCGAAACGTGGCGAAACCGCCGTTGCCGTGTCGCATGCCTCGCGTGCCAGACTGTGCGGGTGAAGCTCGAGTTCGCCTCATCCGCCCGGTCCACCGTCGGCCTCGAATGGGAGATCATGCTCGCGGACCCCGCGAGCGGTGACCTCGTCGGTCGCGCCCCCGAACTTCTCGCCGCGCTCGAGGCCGAGAGCGCCGATGAGCGTCATACGGTCACCGGCGAACTGCTCACCAACACGATCGAGGTCACGAGCGGTATCGGCGATTCCGTGGCTCATGCGGTCGACGACATCGCGAACGCCATCAGCGCGGTGCGGGCCGCGACCGATCCGGCGGGTGTCGAGCTGCTCTCGGCCGGAAGCCACCCCTTCGCGCAGTGGTACGACCAACAGGTGACGGACAAGTCGCGCTACCACACCCTGATCGAGCGCACCCAGTGGTGGGGACGCAACATGATGATCTGGGGAATCCACGTGCACATCGGCGTCGAGGACCAGCGCAAGGTCTTCCCCATCATCAACGCTCTCGCCGGGTTCCTCCCGCACCTGCAGTCGCTGGCGGCGTCGAGCCCGTTCTGGGCGGGAGAACGCACCGGATATGCCTCCAACCGCGCACTCGTGTTCCAGCAGCTTCCCACCGCCGGCCTGCCGTGGCCGCTGCACGACTGGTCGCAGTACGAGTCCTACCTCGATGACATGGTGCGCACGGGTGTCATGGCCGACGCGACCGAGGTGCGCTGGGATATCCGTCCCGCTCCGCGCTGGGGCACCATCGAGGTCCGCGCGTGCGACGGGCTCTCCACCCTGCCGGAACTTGCATCGGTCGCGGCGCTCGTCCAGGTGCTCGTCGAGGACTTCTCACGACAGCTCGACGAGGGGAAAGCACTTCCGGAGCTTCCCGCCTGGTTCCACCGCGAGAACAAGTGGCGCGCCGCGCGCTACGGGCTGGAGGCCCGCGTGATCGTCGACGCCGACGGCACGCAGCGCCCGGTGCGCGAGCATCTGACGGAGACGCTCGAAGCCCTCACCCCGACAGCCGTCGAGCTCGGCTGCGGTCGCGAGTTCGGCGGCATCGCCACGATCCTGGAGGGAGGCGCAAGCTACGCGCGACAACTCGCGGTGGCGGATGCCGCGGGGGGCGACCTCTCAGCGGTGGTGCACCACCTGATCCGCGAGTTCCGCTCCGGGCCGGAGTCCTCCACCGACGAGCCCTAGCGGTCGAGGGCAGCGAGCTCAGTCCTCGACGAGGCGCCTCGCGAGCCCTTCGTCCAGGACGACATCCGTGATCAGGCCAGCGGCCAGGGCCGCGCGGAGACTCACCAGCTTCGGGATTCCCGAGACGACACACACGCGACGCGGGACGCGACGCAGACGGTCGAGGCCGGGACCTGTGGCTCTGGCATTCACACGGATGTCGCGCCAGGACCCGTCGGACCGGAAGAAAACCGTCGCGACGTCGCCGATGGCATGGTCCTCCCGAAGGCTGCGATAGTCATCGCGTCCGAGATAGCCCCCGACGTAGACCCGACTCGGAACCTCGGCGGCCGGCGAGCCGAGGCTGAACACGGCGACGTCCATCTTCGCCTGCAGATCGAGCACACGACGAGTGCTGCGCTCACGCCACATGGCCTCGCGGGTGGCAGGGTCATCGAAGAACGCGGGAACGGGGAACTGCTGGACCTGTGCACCGAAGGCGCTGCCGAACCGTTGCAGGATGTCACTGGAGTACTCCACGCCGGTCGTCTGCGTGTTCCCGGCCCCGTTGAGCTGCACGAAGGTCGTGTTGTGCGTCTCCTTCTGCGTGAGCCCGCGACTCACCGCACTGATGGTCGAGCCCCATGCGACGCCGATCACCATGTTCGAGTCGACGAACTGCGACAGCAGCCGTCCGGCGGTGAGCGCAACGCGCTCGAGACGTTCGACCTCGCTGAGGATCTCCGGCATCGGCACGACGTGCGCCGCCACCCGATGCCTGTCGCGAATCCGATGCTCGAGCATGCCGAGGCGTTCGAGCGGGGAGTTGATCCGGATGTCGACCAGGCCGCTCTCCCGCGCGAAGCTCAGCAGCCGCGAGACGGAGGACCGGGAGGTGCCGAGCTCTTTCGCGATGACTTCCATCGTCTTGTCCTGCATGTAGTAGAGCTGCGCGGCGGTGAGCGCCGCGATCAGCTTGCTGTCGCGGGATTCCGCGCTTGCACCGGCCATGATGACCTCCTCGCCCTCGATCCTTGCACATATGTGCAGTGGGCTTGCGCGGGATGTCACACAGGTCGATGCTGGTTGGCAAGTAAGGAAGAGAGGGTCGACGATGATCGATTCGACACACTCGTCAGCGGAGCGCGCGGAGATTCGCGCCGTCCGTGAATCCGGACGCACCAGCGTCCTCGTCATCGGCGGGGGGATCAACGGCATCTCCACGTTCCGCGACCTGGCTCTGCAGGGCGTCGATGTCGTGCTCGTCGAGCGAGGGGACTTCGCCTCCGGCGCATCCTCCGCATCGAGCCACATGATCCACGGCGGGATCCGCTACCTCGAGAACGGTGAGTTCCGGCTCGTGCGCGAGTCCGTCGAGGAGCGCAACGGCCTGCTCAAGATCGCCCCGCACTACGTCAAGCCGCTGCAGACGACCATCCCGATCTACTCGACATTCTCGGGCATCCTCTCCGCTCCCCTGCGCTTCCTCACGCACAAGAGCGGAAAGCCCCAGGAACGGGGCGCGTTCCTGATCAAGGTCGGCCTCACGATCTACGACACCTTCTCCCGTGACGGAGGGATGGTGCCTCGCCATCGGTTCCTCGGCCGCAACAAGTCTCTCGCCGAGCTTCCCTCGCTCGACCCGAAGATCAAGTACACCGCCACGTACTACGACGCCTCGATGCACGACCCGGAGCGCCTCGCGCTCGACGTGCTGCAGGACGGACGCACGGCGCACCCGGGAGCGCACGCTCTCAACTACGTCGAGGCCATCGCCCGCGACGGCGACAAGGTCGTCCTCCGCGACCGCGAGAGCGGCACGGAGTTCACTGTGCAGGCTGACGTGGTCGTCAATGCCTCCGGCCCCTGGACCGACCTCACCAATGACGCGCTGGGCACGGACACCCGCTTCATGGGCGGCACCAAGGGCTCGCACATCGTGCTGGATCACCCAGAGCTGCTCGAGGCGACGCGGGGGCGGGAGATCTTCTTCGAGCACTCCGACGGCCGCATCGTGCTCATCTACCCGCTCAAGGGACGCGTCCTGGTCGGCACCACCGACATCGACGCCGACCCGCGCGAGGTGCCGGTGTGCACCGAGGAGGAGGTCGACTACTTCTTCGACCTGATCCACCACGTCTTCCCGACGATCCCCGTGGCACGCGACCAGATCGTGTACAAGTTCTCTGGTATCCGTCCGCTGCCGCGCCATGAGGATACCGCTCCCGGATTCGTCTCCCGCGACTATCGCATCGAAGTCGACGATAAGGGCGCAGTCCCCCTCGTGAGCCTCGTCGGCGGAAAGTGGACGACGTTCCGCGCGCTCGGCGAATCGCTCTCCGACGTCGTGCTCGGCCTCATCGACCGCACCAGGACCGTCTCCACCGCGGGACGCGCGATCGGCGGCGGCCGGGAGTTCCCGCGCACCGAGAAGGCCAAGCGCATCTGGATCCAGGAGAACCTTCCCGGCGCCGGTGCCCGCGCCGATCAGCTGCTCGCCCGCTACGGCACCCGGGCCGCCCAGGTCTGGGAGTACGTCGAGCAGGGAACGGACGCTCCGCTTGCCGGCGGCGCCCTCTCCACGCGCGAACTCGAGTGGATGGTGCAGAACGAGATGGTGGCGCGCCTCGAGGATGTCGTCCTGCGTCGCACCAGCATCGCGTTCACCGGTGGCGCCGATGCCGAGGTCCTCGACGAGATCGCCGACGCGCTCGCGCCGATGCTCGGCTGGGATCGCTCGCGTCACGACGCCGAGCTCGAGCAGACGCGCCAGCTGCTGAACGAACGACACGGACTCGATATCCCGTCCCGCACCCGCGGCTGACGGGGTCTCGGACTGCCGCCCTCCTCGCGGCGCAACTCCCATAACGTGTCGGGGCAGAGGGGCCCCGACACACAAGAAAGGTCAAAGAAGACATGGCTGATGTGAATCTCGGTCTCTACTTCCTCTCCGAGCTGGTCGGCACAGCGATGCTCGTGCTGCTCGGATGTGGTGTCGTCGCCAACGTGGCCCTCGCGAAGAACAAGGGCTTCGGCGGCGGCTTCCTGATGGTCAACTGGGGATGGGGCCTCGCGGTCTTCGCCGGTGTGCTCGTCTCCGCCTACTCCGGTGCGATCCTCAACCCGGCCGTCGGCATCGGCCTGCTGCTCGCGGGCAAGATCAGCTTCGTGATGTTCCTGACGGCCACGGCCGCTGAACTCGTCGGAGCGATCCTCGGTGCCATCGTCACGTGGCTCGCATACAAGCAGCACTTCGATGAGGAGCCCGACCCGGCCAACAAGCTCGGCGTGTTCTCGACCGGGCCCGCGATCCGCTCGTACGGCTGGAACCTCGTCACCGAGATCATCGGTACCTTTGTGCTCGTGTTCGTGATCTTCGCGTTCGCCGACTACGGCGACATCGAGGTCGGCACCCCCGGCGGCCTCGGACCGCTCACCGCGCTCCCCGTGGCACTCCTCGTGGTCGCGATCGGCGCCTCCCTCGGTGGCCCGACCGGCTACGCGATCAACCCGGCGCGTGACCTCGGCCCGCGTATCGCTCACGCGATCCTCCCGATCAAGGGCAAGGGCTCCAGCGACTGGTCCTACTCGTGGGTCCCGGTGGTCGGTCCGCTCATCGGTGGTGCGATCGCCGCCGCTGCAGCGCCCGTCCTGCTGCACCTCGCCTGAACGACCTGAATTCAAAGGAGAACACAATGGCTGACTACATCCTCGCCATCGACCAGGGAACCACTTCGAGCCGCGCGATCATCTTCGACAAGAAGGGCAGCATCATCGCGACGGGCCAGAAAGAGCACGAGCAGATCCTGCCGAAGGCCGGCTGGGTCGAGCACGACGCCTCCGAGATCTGGCGCAACGTCCAGGAGGTCATCGGCCTGGCTCTGAGCCGCGCCGACCTCACCCGCCACGACATCGCCGCAGTGGGCATCACCAACCAGCGCGAAACCGCGGTGGTCTGGGACAAGACCACGGGAAAGCCCGCCTACAACGCGATCGTGTGGCAGGACACGCGTACCCAGGCGATCGTGGACCGACTGGCTGCTGACGGCGGCGTCGAGCGGTTCAAGCCGATCGTCGGTCTGCCCCTGGCCACGTACTTCTCGGGTACCAAGATCGCCTGGATCCTGGAGAACGTCGATGGTGCCCGTGAGAAGGCGGAAGCCGGCGACCTGATCTTCGGCACGACCGACAGCTGGGTTCTCTGGAACCTCACCGGTGGCGTCGACGGTGGAGTGCACGTCACCGACGTGACCAACGCCTCGCGCACGATGTTCATGGACCTCGAGACGCTCGAATGGCGCGACGACATCCTCGAGGCCTTCGGTGTGCCGCGGTCGATGATGCCGGAGATCCGCTCGTCCTCGGAGGTCTACGGCGCGGCGGAGGACTCCTCGCTGCTTCGCGAGACCCCGATCGCCGGCATCCTGGGCGACCAGCAGGCGGCGACGTTCGGTCAGGCGGCGTTCCAGAAGGGCGAGAGCAAGAACACATACGGAACGGGCTGCTTCCTGATCTTCAACACGGGCGAGGAGATCGTCCACTCGAAGAACGGGCTGCTCACCACCGTCGGCTACAAGCTGGGCGACCAGCCCACGCATTACGCCCTCGAAGGCTCGATCGCCGTCACCGGATCGCTGATCCAGTGGCTGCGCGACCAGCTCGGCATCATCTCCTCGGCACCCGAGGTCGAGGAGTTGGCCGACAAGGTCGAGGACAACGGCGGGGTCTACATCGTGCCGGCGTTCTCCGGTCTGTTCGCTCCGTACTGGCGTCCCGACGCCCGAGGCGCGATCGTCGGACTCACCCGGTACGCGAACAAGAACCACATCGCTCGCGCAGCTCTAGAAGCGGTCGCCTTCCAGACGCGTGACGTGCTGGATGCCGTGAACGCGGACGCCGGCGTGGATCTCACCGAGCTCAAGGTCGACGGCGGCATGGTGGCGAATGATGCGCTCATGCAGTTCCAGGCAGACGTCCTCGGCGTGCCGGTCGTTCGCCCGGTGGTCGCGGAGACCACGGCGCTCGGTGCGGCCTACGCGGCCGGACTCGCGGTCGGATTCTGGAACGGTCTCGACGACCTCTCTGCCAACTGGCAGGAGGACAAGCGCTGGGAGCCGTCCATGGAGGAGGCCGAGCGCGACCGCCAGCTCCGCCTGTGGCGCAAGGCGATCACCAAGTCGATGGACTGGGTCGACGACGACGTGAAGTGATCTGACGTGACAGCGAAGCGGGTCCGGAGTCCAACTCCGGACCCGCTTCGTCGTCTCCGCGGCAGCGGCCCGCTGAACCGTCAGAACCCGTTGATCGACGCGAAGAAGGCGCCGGTACCGTCGACCGAGACGCGTCCGCTCTCGTCGCTCGACGTCACCTGCTCGTAGCCGGAGTCGCTCCAGTAGAAGACATCCGTCGCGATCTCGCCGGCGCCCTGTCCGAACATCTGCTGAGCGAATCCGTGCATGTCCTGCACGACATAGATCGCCTCCGGTCCGGTGATCACATGGAACGCGACATGATGACGTGAGGGCACGGCGAACAGGACGCCGTGCGGAGCCGATGAGATACCGGCTGCGGCCAGGAGGGCCGGGAAGTCGAGCACCCGGCTCGCGGTGAACATGGAGTCCGACACGATCGCCCGGAACGCGCCGTTGCCGACGTCGACGGTGTGCACCTCTTCGATCGGCTCCGCCGAAACTGCCGCGAGGGCCGTGGCCCACAGCTGTCCGGCATCGAACCGGCCGACGATCGCGTCAGGGACGGCGGTCGTGGTCTCGGGGTGATCGAGCATGAGGATCGCTTCGAGGCCGCTCACGATCGTGCGCCGGTACGTGTACGCCGCACGGTGGCTCTCCGGGAGATACGACGACGGGATGAGACGTGCTTTCACGAGGGACAGGACCTGATCATCGGAGAGATCTTCGTCGCGAGGGGCGGCCTGACGGCTCAGCAGACCGGAGATGTGACGCTCGACAGCCTCCGGCCAGTTCGACTCCGGTTCGAGCTTCACGGCGCGCGCGAGGTTGTACAGCCCGTACTGCGCGCCGGAGTCCCCCTCGGCGTAGTCGCCGTGCACGGTGATCGCCCCTGCTGTCGTAGGCCACTTCTCCGCGAACAGAGTGCGCAGCAGGGTGGCCTGCGGGACCGTGAGGTCTTCGAGATCCGCATCAGGCTGTGCTGCGTTCGACTTCTTACCGAAATTCAGGAACCCCATGCGGTACTCTCCCCCGGCGATCACCGGCCGAAGGACTTCTTCGGCGCGGACTCAAACGGACTCAGACTAACGCAGGCTGGCCGACGGTCGATTCCGCCGGGAGGTGGTCACGCCGAGTGCGCGACTTCGGTCACGGCGATGAACGCGCGTGCGACGTTCCGTGGCGCGGCAGCGTCCCAGGCGAGGTATTCGAGACGCACAGGGCCACCGCGCACCTCCACCGTGACGACATCGAAACCGGAGCGATCGACGGTCCCCGGCGCCAGCAGGGTCACTGCCAGCCCTGCCTCCACGAGTCCCAGGATGAGGGTCGCGGAGTCGGCTTCGAAGGCGACGTCACGCGTCAGGCCCGCAGCGGCGAACGCCCCGTCGCTCTGCGCACGACCGGAGGTCGCCGTCGGGAAGTCCGCGAACGTCATCCCCGCGACATCGTCGAGCGCGATGCTCTCCGCATCCGCGAGTTCGTGCCCGCGAGGGAAGACGGCGACGAGGGGATCGCGAGAGAGGACACGCGACTCCACCCCCTCTGGATCGACACCCTCTCGCAGTCCGAGCAGCGCGATGTCGAGCTCGTCGTTTCGGAGCCTGCGGGCGAGGACATCGCTGTTCCCGACCTGCAGTTCCACCCTGACGAGCGGGTAGGCCCCACGGTAGGCGACGAGCACCGCGGGGAGGTCGATGGCGGTCACCGTCGGGATGACGCCGATTCGCAGCGTGCCTTCCACGACGCCGTCGACGGCGGCGGCGTCCTCCTTCGCCTGGTCTGCTGACCGAAGCGCGCGCCGCGCGTGTGCGACGAACGCCTGACCTGACTCTGTCAGGCGCACATGGCGACTCGACCGTGCGAACAGTCGGCGGCCGAGTTCACGCTCGAGTGACGCGATCTGGTGGCTCAACGCCGATTGGGTGACGAAACACCGTTCGGCGGCACGGGTGAAGCTCAGCGTCTCGGCGACTTCGACGACATAGCGGAGCTGTTGAAGTTCCATGCTTCCATGATCTCGGTTCATGTATGCGGTGACAACCATGCGTTGGACTCATCACTGTGTTCCTCGCAGGCTGGAAGCATGAACCGCCTGCCCCTGGTGCTACTGACCGCCCTCGCCCCCATCGCATGGGGCACGACCTACCTCGTCACGACAGAACTGCTCCCGCCCGGGCACCCGCTGTTCGCCGGGCTCCTCCGCTCCCTCCCCGCGGGGCTCCTGGCAGTCCTCATCAGCAGGTGTCTCCCCCGCGGCGGGTGGTGGGGAAAGTCGTTCATCCTGGGAGCGCTCAACATCGGCGCCTTCTTCCCGCTGCTGTTCCTGGCCGCGGAGCGGCTCCCTGGCGGCGTCGCAGCCGCGGTCGCGGGTGCGCAGCCGCTTATCGTCCTCGTCCTCGGAGCACTCGTGCTGCAGGAACGGATCCGGCCGCTCGCCGCCGCCGCTGCCGTCGTCGGCGCTGGCGGAGTGGCCCTGGTGGTCCTGGGTCCCGCCGCCGAGCTGGATCTCTGGGGGATCCTCGCCGCTGTCGGAGGCGTCACCGCCACGGGAGCGGGGATGATCCTGACGAAGCGATGGGGCCGGCCGGTTGGCGTCGGGCCCGTCGCCTACGCCGGGTGGCAGCTCAGCGCGGGAGGGGTTCTGCTGCTGCCGTTGACACTGATCGTCGAAGGCGTGCCCCAGACCATCGACGGGAGCGCCGTGCTCGGATATCTCTGGCTCGGGACGGCGGGCGGGATCGTCGCCTACACGCTCTGGTTCCGCGGCGTCCAGCAGCTCCCGGTCATCGCGCCGGGGCTCCTCGCGCTGCTCTCCCCCATCGTCGCGACGACGCTCGGCGTCGTGGTCGCCGGGGAGCGATTCAGCCCCCTCCAGGCCATCGGCCTCGTCCTGACTCTGGGCGCACTCGTGCTGGGGCAGCTGGCCTCGCGGCCCAATCGGCTCACTGCCGCGCCCGCCCCGCATGCAACGGCCGCGGATGCTCTCACGGCGCCGCGCTGAGGGGAGTCAGCCCTTGCCGAAGAGCTTCTGGATCTCGGCGAGGTCGGCTTCGCTCGGAGCTTGAGCCGCTCCGCCGCCCAAACCGAATCCGGAGCCGGTCGGCGTCGCGGACGATGCGATCCCCGCGTTCTCGGCCGCGCGCTTGGCCGGGTTGCCTGAACGCGATCCACCGGAGGACTTGCCCTTTTTGCCGCGCTTGGAAGAAGCGCCGGGACGCCCCATCCCGGGCACCGGCCCCATACCGGGGATGTTCGGGGTGCCGCCGCGCGCCACCGTCTTCATCATCTTCGCGGCCTGCTCGAAGCGCTGCACGAGCTGGTTCACGTCGGTGACGGTCATGCCGGAACCCTTGGCGATGCGCAGACGGCGCGATCCGTTCAGTACCTTGGGGTTGCGGCGCTCCCCCGGCGTCATCGAGCGGATGATGGCCTCCGTGCGGTCGATCTCCCGCTCATCGAAGTCGTCGAGCTGCTGCTTCATCTGGCCCATGCCCGGGAGCATCCCGAGCATCTTCTTCATCGAGCCCATCTTCTTCATCTGCTGAAGCTGGTCGAGGAAGTCCTCGAGGGTGAAGGCCTCGGTCGCGAGCTTCTCGGCCATCTTCATGGCCTCTTCCTCATCGAAGGCCTGCTGGGCCTGCTCGATGAGGGTGAGGATGTCGCCGAGGTCGAGGATGCGGCTCGCCATGCGGTCGGGGTGGAAGGGCTCGAGGTCCTCGAGTCGCTCACCGGTCGAGGCGAAGATGATCGGCCGGCCGGTCACGGAGGCCACCGAGAGCGCGGCGCCACCGCGGGCGTCGCCGTCGAGCTTGGAGAGCACGACTCCGGTGAAGTCGACGCCGTCCTGGAACGCCTTGGCGGTGTTCACGGCGTCCTGACCGATCATCGCATCGATGACGAACAGGACCTCGTCGGGGTTGACAGCCTTGCGGATGTCCGCCGCCTGCTTCATGAGCTCGGCGTCCACGCCGAGGCGGCCGGCGGTGTCGATGATCACGACATCGTGCTGCTGACGACGTGCGTAGTCGACACCGTCTCGAGAGACCTTCACGGGATCTCCGACGCCGTTGCCGGGCTCGGGGGCGTAGATCGACGCACCGGCCTGCTCCGCGACGACCTGAAGCTGGTTGACCGCGTTCGGACGCTGAAGGTCGGCGGCGACGAGCAGAGGCGTGTGCCCTTCGCCCTCGAGCTGCTTCGCGAGCTTGCCGGCGAAGGTGGTCTTACCGGAGCCCTGCAGGCCGGCGAGCATGATCACCGTCGGTGCCGTCTTCGCGAACTGCAGACGGCGCTGCTCTCCGCCGAGGATCTGCACGAGCTCTTCATTGACGATCTGGACGACCTGCTGCGCGGGGTTCAGCGCCTTGTTGACCTCATCGCCGAGTGCGCGTTCGCGGACCTTCGCGGTGAACTCCTTGACGACGACGAGCGCGACGTCGGCATCGAGCAGGGCGCGTCGGATCTCGCGGACGGTGCCGTCGACGTCGGCCGCGGTCAGCTTTCCCTTCGTGCGCAGATTGCGGAAGGTCTCGGTGAGCCGATCGGAGAGCGTGCCAAATGTAGCCATGGTGCTCCGATTCTACGCGAGCCGAGGCCGGTCGCTCAGCCCCGCGCGGGAGTCAGGACCAGGGAAGGTCGTGGATCGTTCCCAGGGCTTCCCTCAGGACCGTCTCCGGCGTCCCCCGTCCGGCTCCCTGTTCCGCCCACACGCGCAGCGAGGAGAGCACGGCGGCCGCGTGTGCCGCCCCGAGGATGTCGGCACGGATGACGTCGACTCCCGAGGCGGACGCCGCGCGTGACACCGCCGCGGACAGACGGGCGAGGCGGAGCCCGGTGTCACGGATGAGCTCGCCTTCCACCCCCATCGCTGCGGCATTGCGCAGCGCCAAGGCCAGGGGGTCCGGTGCGAAATCGTGCACGATCGACAGCAGTATGTCGTGAACCGCGTCGCCCGTCGCCGCCCTGCCGAGCTGTTCCAGCGAGGCGATGGCCTGTCCGATCCGTTCGTCGACGCCCGACCACAGCACGTCGCTCTTGGACGCGAAGTAGTTGAAGAAGCTGGACCGGCTGACGCCCGCGCGCTGCGTGATGTCCGCCACAGATGTCGCGTCGTACCCGCGCTCCAGGAAGAGCTCGCATGCTGCTTCTGCGAGGGTCTCCCGCGACGACGCCTTGGGTCGCCCGGCTCTGCCAGTGGAACTCATGTCCTCACGTTATCGCGGGGGCGGGTCGAGAGCGCCGCCCCGCTCGCCGAGGGGTATTGTTGTCCTCAGTCCATTTACGCAATGAAGGCGGTTCTGTGATGCTCGAGATCCTCACGCCCGGGTTCGCTCCGACGTTCGTGCCGTACATCGACGGGTGGGAACTTCAGCGTCGCGTCCACGCCGATGTCGTCGACGGCACCCGTCCCGACACGCTGATCCTCCTCGAGCACGAGGCCGTCTACACCGCGGGCAAGCGCACGGAGCCCCAGGAGCGGCCACAGGACGGCACCCCCGTGATCGACGTCGATCGGGGCGGGAAGATCACCTGGCACGGGCCGGGGCAGCTCGTGGGCTATCCGATCGTGCGACTCCGCGAGCCGATCGATGTCGTCGCGCACGTGCGCCGTCTCGAGCGCCTCCTGATCGACGTGCTGCGCCCCTTCGGCGTCGACGGCTATCAGGTCGAGGGCCGCAGCGGGGTCTGGGTACGCCGGCCACTCTCGGAGGACAAGGTGGCGGCGATCGGAGTGCGCGTGCAGCAGGGGGTCACGATGCACGGCTTCGCCGTCAACTGCGACAACTCGCTGGCCGGCTTCCGCGGCATCATCCCGTGCGGCATCACCGATGCCGGCGTCACTACGGTGAGCGAGGTCGTGGGGTCCGCCGTCCCGCCCCTCGACCTCGTCGACGCCGTCACCCGCGCCTTCCTCGCCGAGTACACGACCACCGAACTGACAGGAGCCTTCGCATGACCGCCGCACCCGAGGGTCGCAAGCTCCTCCGCCTCGAGATCCGCAATGCCGAGACACCGATCGAGCGCAAGCCGGAGTGGATCAAGACGAAGGCGAAGATGGGCCCGGAGTACACGGCGCTGCATTCGCTCGTGAAGAGCGAGGACCTGCACACGGTCTGCCAGGAGGCGGGCTGCCCGAACATCTACGAGTGCTGGGAAGACCGAGAGGCGACCTTCCTCATCGGTGGCTCCCAGTGCACCCGCCGCTGCGACTTCTGCCAGATCGACACGGGCAAGCCCGCCGACTACGACACCGACGAGCCTCGCCGGGTGGCGGAGAGCGTCGTCCGGATGAACCTTCGGTACGCCACCGTCACGAGCGTGGCCCGCGACGACCTCCCGGACACCGGCGCCTGGCTCAACGCCGAGACGGTGCGCAAGATCCATGAGCTGAACCCGAACACCGGTGTGGAGCTGCTCGCCAACGAGCACAACGCCGACCCGGACTTCCTGGGGCAGATCTTCGACGCGCGCCCCGAGGTGTTCGCGCACAATGTCGAGACGGTGCCCCGCATCTTCAAGCGTATCCGGCCGGCGTTCCGCTACGAGCGATCGCTCGACGTCCTGACCCAGGCCCGGGACGCCGGACTGATCACGAAGTCCAACCTCATCCTCGGGATGGGTGAGGAACCCGAAGAGGTCGTGCAGGCGCTCAACGATCTGCACGACGCCGGCTGCGACATCATCACGATCACGCAGTACCTGCGACCGACACCCCGCCACCACCCGGTCTCACGCTGGGTGAAGCCGGCCGAGTTCGTCGAGTTCAAGGAGGAGGCCGAGCGCATCGGGTTCCTCGGTGTTCTGGCGGGTCCCCTCGTGCGGTCGTCGTATCGCGCCGGTCGACTCTGGGCGCAGTCCATGACGTCGAAGGGACGCGAGATCCCCCCACACCTCGCGCATATCGCCGAGAGCGCAGACCTCGGATTCGCGCAGGCCGTCTGACCTGAACGCTGCCCGGACCCCGTCCGGGCAGCGGATCAGTCCGCGCTCATGACGGACTGAACGCTGCCGTCCGAGCCGAGATTCACGAGCAGCACGTCGTCCGTCGAGCTGTCGTCGAGCGCATACTCGAGCACCGCGAACGGTTCAGAGCCTCCGTGCTCATCGGCGAGGATCGTCATGCTCATCAACCGGAGCGATCGGATGATGTCGACGGCGGCATCGCCCGAGACATCGACGAGGACATCCGGCAGATCGTCGCCGTACGTCTCCTGCTGCTGGAGGATGTACTCGGTCACCTCGCTCGTGCGGTCATCGACTTCGGCGAGCATGCCACGCCGGGCCGTGTCGTCGACGCTCTCGAGGCCTGCGATGAGCGATGCGGCGATGTCGAGCGCATCCGCGGAAACGTCGTCCTGATCCGGCGCGGTCAGATCGACGGTGACACTCTGGTCGCCGAGCTCCACTGTCTCCGACCAGAAGATCGAGCCGTCCGGGCCTGAGGACAGGAGTCCGAAGTAGTCGTGTTCGATCGCCATAACGCTATGAAACCAGCCTCGTGCTCACTGCGGTAGTCCCGTCATCAACCGACCAACGACTGGACGAACACATGGGGGGTGAAACCGGTCAGATCGTCGATCCCCTCGCCCTGTCCGAGCAGCTTCACCGGGATACCGGTGCGCTCCTGCACCGCCAGCACGAACCCGCCCTTGGCCGACCCGTCGAGCTTGGTGAGGACGAGTCCGGTGACGCCGGCGTGCTCGAGGAAGGCCTCGGCCTGCATGACACCGTTCTGGCCCGTGGTGGCGTCCAGCACGAGCAGCACCTCGCTGATCGGCGCCTGCTTCTCGATCACGCGCCGGACCTTCGAGAGCTCGTCCATGAGGCCGCCCTTGGTGTGCAGACGCCCGGCCGTGTCGATGATGGCGATCTCGATGCCCTCGCGCTTGGCATACTCGACCGTCTGGAACGCGACGGATGCCGGATCCTGACCTTCCTGCTGAGGCCGCACGATCGCGGCTCCACCGCGCTGCGCCCAGGTGGCGAGCTGGTCGACCGCGGCCGCGCGGAAGGTGTCGGCCGCGCCGACCACGACACTGCGCTGATAGCCACGGAGGAACTTCGTGAACTTGCCGATGGTCGTCGTCTTCCCGACGCCGTTGACGCCCACGACGAGGACGACAGCTGGACGCTCGGTGAGCTTCAGCGTCGTGTCGAACTTCGCGAAGTGCTCCTCCAACGTCTCCCGCAGCATCCGCTGGAGATCCTTGGGGTCGGTGGTGCGGTACCGGTCGACCTTCGCACGCAGCTCATCCACGACGCGCTCGCTGATGTCCGGGCCGAAGTCGGCCGTCAGGAGAGCGGTCTCCAGGTCCTCCCAGGTCGTCTCATCGATGGTGGGCTTGACGAACATGCCGCGCAGTGCGCGACCAAGAGACCAGGACTTCTCCGCCATCACTCCAGCCTACGGGTTGCGCGGGTGGATGCTCCGCGCGCAAGCCCGTGCGCGCCCCTATACCGCCGCTGCCCGGTCGCCGACACGCTGACCCACGACAGCGGATACGCCGTCCTGCCGCATCGAGACGCCGTAGAGGGCATCGGCGATCTCCATCGTGCGCTTCTGGTGCGTGATCACCAGCAGCTGGGAACTCTCCCTCAGTTGTTCGAACACCGTCAGCAATCGCCCCAGGTTCGCATCGTCGAGCGCCGCCTCGACCTCGTCCAGGATGTAGAACGGACTCGGGCGCGCCTTGAAGATCGCGACGAGCAGCGCCACGGCCGCCAGGGATCGTTCGCCGCCCGAGAGCAGTGACAGACGCTCGATCTTCTTCCCCACAGGGCGGACGGACACTTCGATGCCTGTCGTCAGCATGTTGTCGGGATCCGTCAGGGAGATACTGCCGGTTCCACCGGGGAACAGCAGAGGGAACACCTGACCGAATGCCTCCTTGGTGTCCTCGAAAGCACTCGCGAAGATCGTCTGCATCCGGTCATCGAGATCGGTGATGATCGTCAGGAGGTCCTGGCGCGTCTGGGTCAGGTCTGCCAGCTGCTCGGTGAGGAAGGCGTGCCGCTGCTCCAGCGCGGCGAACTCCTCGAGCGCCAGCGGGTTGACGCGGCCGAGCTGTGCGAGCTTGCGCTCCGCCTCCGCGAGTCGTCGCTGTTGAATCCGGCGGTCGAAGGGTATCGCCGTGTCGTCGTGCCCCCCTTCGGCGGGTTCAGCACCGGGATCCCGTGGAACAAGCTGATCAGGGCCATATTCCGCAATGAGAATATCTTCATCGAGAGCGAGCTCGGAGGAGACGCGCTCGAGCAGGCTGTTCAGATGCAGCTTCTTCTCGTGGATCTGCAGCTCGAGTCCGTGCACGCTCTCGGTGAGCCCGGCGAGGCGCTCTCGCAGGGAACTCTCCTGCGCGCGCAGGCCGACCAGTTCCTGATTTTGCGCCGAGCGCGCGGTCTCGGCCTCGCCCAGGGCGAGACGTGCCTCCGTCACCGATCGATCCAGCGAGTCGAGGATGCGCGGCAGTTCCTCGACCACCCCCGAGGCCGCCTCGCGCTGCGCGCGACGGATGACTGCTCGCCGTGCCGCCTCGGCCGCGGCATCGCGTTCATGCTCACGCTGGCGCTCCAGAGACACCACCCTGGACTGCGCTGCACGCACACGCTCACGCAGCGTCTCGATCTCGAGCCGCGCCCGCACCTCGCCCTCGCGAGCGACCTCGAGCGCCTCGAGCAGGCTGTCGCGCGCGGAAGCGTCGAGCACCGGCCTCGGCGTCGCGATGGCATCGTCCAGCGCCGTCCTCGCTGCTTCGGACTTCGCCTCGGCCTCGGCGACGGCGGATTGCGCCTGTGCCAACCCGGTCTCGAGGCGTTCGCACTCGGCGACGGCGGACTCATGGCGCACCGTGACCCGGTTGAGCTGCTCGGCGTGCGTGGCGAGAGCAGCATCGTGTTCACGGAGTGCGCGCAGGGCGTCCTTCGCGTGACGCCTGGTCGTCTCGACGGCGTCCTCGGCGTCGCGGCGGGCCTCACGAAGCGAGTCGACCACGATCTGAATCTCCGCGAGACGTTCGGCAGCGGCATCCCGCTCGGCGGCGAGTTCCAGACGGGATCGCTCTCCGCCGGAACCGGTGCGCAGGGTATGCGCGGTGAGGACGTCACCGGCCACCGTGACGATCGTCGTCGCCGTGTCACCCGCGACATCGAGCGCTGTCCGCGCCGATCGCGCCGAATCCAGGTCGTCCGCGATCAGGACATGCGAGAGCACGCCGAGGATGCCGTCGGGCGCTGTCACGGTATCGACGGCGGGCGTGACTCCGGCGATCGTCGGAGTCACGACGTCGCCACGGACCGCATTCGCGATGACGAAGTCCACCACTCCCCTGCGTTGCTCCGCCGCTTCCTTCGCCGACGCGAAGGCGTCGTCCACGGAGTCGATCAACACGCCCTCCGCGAGCGGACCGAGGACCGCGGCGATGGCCGCCTCGAAACCCGTTCGGACCTGCACAGCGTCTCCGACGAGTCCCCGCACACCCTTTCCACCCGCTTCGACGATCTCCGCCGCCCCACCGGACAACGCCAGAGCACTGCTCAGCGCCGAAGCCTTGGCCGTGAGCGCATCGACCTCGCGCTCTGCGGCGTGCAGACGTTCGCGCAGGGTCTCACGCTCCGCTTCCGCGGCGGTCGCTGCCCGTTGCGCACTGTCGTACGCGGCGGCATGTTCGACGGCCGTGCCCTCAGGAGCTTCCGCGTCGTCGATCGCGTCGAGTGCGTCGGCGGCTTCGCGCCTGCGTGCGTTCGCGGCCTCGAGCGCGTTCTCCTGGCGGAGCACGGCGCCACGCACTGCGGCGAGGGCTGAGGATGCGGCATCTGCGGTCCCGCGCAAGGTGGAGAGGCGCATGTCGTACTCGGAGACCAGGGCGCTCTGCTCGGCGATGTCGACGTCGAGCGCGTCGAGTTCCGCTCGGGCGTGCACCACCTCACGGCTGGCAGCCGCCGCGGCGTCCTGAGCATCTCCGAGCCCGGCGGAGATCGCGTCGATCTCGTCCTTCGCCTCGTCGATCGTGGCCTGCGTCACGGTGACGGCAGTGACCGCGGCGTCGTCATCGTCGGTGCCGAGGAGAGCGAGACGCTGATTCGCCAGGGTGTAGAGCCCGCGCATCCGCTCCTGAACCTGCTCAAGCCCGAACGCCACGCTGCGCGCCTGATCGACCGCGACCGAGTTCTGATCCTGTTCGAGCCGCGCGATGTTCGCGCGCACCGTCTCGGCTTGATCCGAGAGCACCAGACGCTCGGTGTGACGCTCCTGTTCGGTGCGTGTGTGGTCCGCGAGCGCGACGCGCAGTGCGACCACGTCGTCGGCGAAGATACGGGCTTTCGCGTCGCGCACGACGGCGGCGATCGTCTGCGCCTCGCGGGCGATCTCTGCCTGACGCCCCAACGGCTTGAGCTGCCGGCGGATCTCTCCGGCGAGATCGCTCAACCGAGTGAGGTTGGTCTCCATCGCGTCGAGTTTGCGGAGAGTCTTCTCCTTGCGGCGGCGGTGCTTGAGGATTCCCGCGGCTTCCTCGATGAACCCTCGACGATCCTCGGGCGACGCCTGCAGAACCGTGTCGAGGCGACCCTGACCGACGATGACGTGCATCTCCCGGCCCAGTCCGGAATCGCTCAGCAGCTCCTGCACGTCGAGGAGTCGGCATCCCTCGCCGTTGATCGCGTACTCGCTGGAGCCGTTGCGGAACAGCGTGCGGCTGATCGTCACTTCCGCGTACTCGATCGGCAGGGCACCGTCGGCATTGTCGATCGTGAGCTGTACCTCAGCACGACCGAGCGGGCCGCGCGTCGAGGTACCCGCGAAGATGACGTCTTCCATCTTGCCGCCGCGCAGTGTCTTCGCACCCTGCTCACCCATCACCCAGGCCAGCGCGTCCACGACGTTCGACTTGCCCGAGCCGTTCGGTCCGACGATGCAGGTGACGCCGGGTTCGAACACGAAGCTGGTCGGCTGCGCGAACGACTTGAACCCTTTGAGCGTCAGGCTCTTCAGATGCATGGGGGCGCCGCTCGTCCGGGGAGAATCACGCGGCTACGCTACCGGAATTCCGGGCCTGGAGCCTCATCCCGCGCGGACGGTGGGAGAACTCGGGAACCGCGCGACACGCCGAGGAGAACCGCAGGCGCTTGACGTCCGCCGCGCGGATTCGCTACCGTGTCCTCCGGATCGCCACACGAAAGGAGGTTACCGATGATTACGACTCAGCTCAACGCACAGGCCACTGGCCTCGCCGCGCCCGCGCATTTTGCGCCGCGCTTTGCGTTCTCGGTAACCGCCGGCGTCCGCATCAGCGCTCTCTCGTAGAACCGCACCCCGAGATCTCGGGCCCGTAGTGGGCCCTCTCCGGCCGGCTCTTCCGCGCCCCGTCTGCTGATCTGCACCGCAGATCACGACTTCCTCTCCGCGTATGGCGTCCACGCTCCGTGGCATCCGCCGACCCACGCTTCCTCCGCATCGTTCCCGACCGCTCCGCTGTCGGCGTGCGGTGCTTCCGCATCCATCACCACCATCCCTTTCGAAGGAACCATCGTGAACACCACGTTGCATCGCAGCGACATCCACCCGCCCGATACCGAGGACCGCGAGGTCCTCCAGATCCCCCGCCCCGACGAACTGCGCCGCTTGTCGCTCGCCGATCGTCTCTCCCTCCGGATCGGCCTCTGGCTCTTCCAGAGGGCGCAGCGCCCCCGACGTCCGCGTCGCGGCCTGCGCATCGATCCGGCAGACATGTTCCTGCTCGGTGAGCAGCGTCATCGTTCGGCAGCGGAATCGTACGCACTGCTGACGTATGACATGCAGCGCGGAATGCGTTGACGCCGCGATTCAGCGGTCGCCCTCCGCAGCACCGTCCCCCTCTGAGTGCGCCCGCCCGTGTAGTCCGCGGGCGGGCGCACACAGAGGTTCCGTCTCCTCGTGGCGCGAACGCCGCATCCCGTAGACACCCGGCCTCGATCACCACCCTGAGCACCTGCACGAAAGAAACTGACATGAAGACCACCGAACCGACCATCACACCGCTGATCGTGCCGGTATCCCTGGATGCCGACGACGCCGCGGAGTTCCGCGCGTACGGAGACCTCAACCGACTCGTGTGCGACGAGCAGGTGGGACTCCCCGATCTCGCCCCGGACGCCGCGCAGATGCTGCCGAACTGGCAGGACGACAGCGACGCGCTCGACCGTGGGTTCGTGGCACGGATCGATGACGAGATCATCGGCATGGTGACGGTCACACTCGCCCAGGAGGCCGAAGCCCATGCGGCCGAGATCGACCTGCTGGTTCCGCAAGCGCACTGGGGGCTCGGCGTCGAGGCCGCTCTGCTCGACCGCGCCGAAGAAGAAGCACGCGTTCACGGGCGAACCGTCCTGCAGATCTGGAGTCTCCACCGTCCCGTGGAAGCCGACCGGATGCTCGTGCCTCGAACGGGATGGGGACGCATCCCCGCCACCCCGCTCTCCGAGCTCGCCGAGGACCATGGTTACTCGCTGGAACAGGTCGAGCGCAACAGTGAGTATGACCTGCACAGCGACGTCGGCCCGCTCCGTGATGCTCTGGCGGACGCGAGCGCGTTCGCCGGGCCGGACTACCGCATCGTCGAGTGGAACATGCCGACGCCTCCGGAGTGGCGGGACGGCTTCGCCGCCGTGCTCGCACGTCTTTCCACGGATGCCCCGAGCGGCGACATGGACTTCGCCGAGGAACACTGGGACGCCGACCGCGTCATCCGCCGCGAAGCGCGACTTCTCGGTGCGGGTCAGACGGTGTCCGTGGCCGCCGTGCAACATGTACCGAGCGGCCAGCTCGTCGCCTACAACGAGTTGCTCATCGCCGCGGATCGCACCGGTGTCACCCATCAGTTCGGAACGTTGGTCAGCAAGGAGCACCGAGGGCACCGCCTCGGCACGATCGTGAAGTGCGCGAACCTGCTCCGATGGCGCGAGCTCATGCCTCTCTCGACCGTCGTCTCCACCTTCAACGCCGAGGAGAACCGACCGATGCTGAGCATCAACGAGGCGATCGGCTTCGTGCCCGTGTCGTACGCGGGCGCGTGGCAGAAGAAGATCTGAGGTACGCGCGGACCCGATCTCATTCTTCGGGATGACGTCGGGCCCGCGCGGTCATCCGCCGGGGCGACGACGGCGCAGGATCGCTCGGCGAGGCTGGAACCATGAACATCCCCGTGATCGAAGCCCACGCCCTCATCAAGAACTTCGGGACGACCCGCGCTCTCGCCGGTGTCGACCTCGCGATCCATCGTGGCGAGGCCGTCGCGATCATGGGCGCCTCCGGATCGGGGAAGACCACGCTCCTCCACGTGCTGGCCGGGATCACCGCCCCCGATTCCGGCAGCGTACTGTTCCGCCCCGCCGAGGGCGCCCCGATCGAGGTCACCGCACTCGGCGAGTCCACGCGGTCGCGTCTGCGTCGCGAGAGGTTCGGCTTCGTCTTCCAGCAGGGGCTTCTCATTCCCGAGCTGACCGCCGTCGAGAACGTGGCTCTCGCATCCATGATCAACGGCGTCCGTCGTCAGGATGCCGTACAGCACGCAGCATCCTGGCTCGCGGCCCTCGGACTCGCCGGTATGGAGGAACGCCGCATCGGCGAGCTCTCCGGCGGTCAGGCACAACGCGTCGCGATCGCCCGCGCACAGGCCACCGGCGCAGAGCTCGTCTTCGCCGACGAACCGACCGGTGCGCTCGATTCGACCACCTCCTCCGAGGTGATGGACGCCCTGCTGTGGTCGACGACCGGGCAGGGGCGGACACTCGTCGTGGTCACACACGACCCGGAGGTGGCCGCCCGCTGCTCCCGTACGATCGCCGTGCGCGACGGACGTATCATCTCCTCGGCGGTGGCCGCATGAATCGTAACGTGCTGGCGCTCCTCCTGCGTCCGGCGCCCGGACAGGGCAGCGTCCTCGCGTTACCCGTCGTCGCGTTCGGGGTCGTGACCACATTGGTGCTCACGGTCATCGGGGGCGCACAGTCCTTCTGGGGATGGACCGATGAGTTCGCACCCTTGTACCAGGGGCTTGCAGCGATCGCTCTCGTTCTCCTGGTCGTGCCGCTGATGTCCCTCGGCGGGGCAGCGGCTCGTCTCTCCGCGCGTCGACGCGATGAACGGCTCTCCACCCTCCGCCTGCTCGGTGTGTCACCTGGCGGGGTGACGATCGCGACGGTCACGGAGTCCGTCCTCGTCGCGGCGGTCGGCGCCCTCGCCGGCGTCATCGCGCATGTCGCTATCAGTCCGCTCATCGGACTCATCCCGTTCCGCGGGGAGCCGCTCGGTTTCGCGGCCGTGGTCCTCCCTCCGCTGCAGACCGTCATCGTCGTGGTCGCCGTGCTCGCGCTCGCAGCCACCAGCGCCGTCATCGGACTTCGTCGCGTCGTCATCTCGCCGCTGGGCGTCCGTACGCGCACTGATGTGCCGAAGGTGCACTGGATTCGAGCAGTACTGGCAGCCGGCGCGATCGCCATCGCGTTCGCACTCATCAAGGTGTTCCCCTCGGTGGGTGGAGTCGTGATGACGATCGTCGTCCTCGCGGGACTGTTCGGTGCCGCACTCGGTGTGTTGAATCTCGTGGGACCGTGGGTGCTCAAGGTCGCGGCATCGCGTCAGTTGCGTCGCGCCGAGCGACCCGAGCGGCTGCTGGCCGCACGCATCGTGCTGGACTCGCCCAAGGCAGCCTGGCGCCAGGTGGGTGGAATCGCCATGGCGAGCTTCATGGCCGTCTTCGCCGGCACCGGAGTGGCGCTGATGAGCATGATGAGCGACTCCGACGCCGCCGCTGCCGACATCGCGCTCGCCGACGACATCCGCACGGGACTCATCATCACGCTCATCGGCTCCTTCCTGATGGTCGCGGCGTCCGTCGGCGTCAATCAGGCCTCGGACGTTCTCGACCAGAGCGAGCTGCACCGCAGCCTGCACCACCTCGGAATGCCGCTCGACACCGTGGACCGGGCACGCCGACGCGCGATCATGTCGCCTCTGCTGGTGACGGCGATCGGGTCGGCGCTGGTGGCTGCGCTCCTGGTGTTCCCGCTCGTCGGCATCGCGCTGATCACGGCTCCGGTCTCTCTGATGACCATCGCGCTCGTGGTCACCGTCGGGATCGGTGTGGTGTGGGCGACCACATGGGCCACCCGCCCGCTGCTCCAGCGCTCCTTCCAGACGGCGTGACCGCCACTCCGCACCTGCGGTGACTGACGGGCCGGGAGCCTGACGCACACAGCGTTCAGGCTCCCGGCCCGAGCACGCGACCTACTTCGGGAGCCGCTGACACCGCGGGCAGAAGTGCGAACCGCGATTCATGAAGCTCTCCCGGATGATCGGTGTGCCACATCGCGGGCAGGGCTTTCCCTGCTGCCCGTAGGCATTGAGCGAGTGCGCGAAGTACCCGGCCTGGCCGTTCACATTCACGTACTGCGCATCGAAGCTGGTGCCGCCCTCCGCGAGCGCCTTCGCCAGCACGAGCCGCACCTCGTTCAGCAGTCGGCGCACCGCCTGTGTGGAGAGTCGGTCGGATGGGGTCTCCGGGTGGATGCGCGCCGCCCACAGCGACTCATCGGCATAGATGTTGCCGATCCCGCTCACGACGCCCTGGTCGAGGAGCACGCGCTTGATCGCGCTCCCGCGTCGCGCCAGAGCGGCACGGAACGCCCGGTCGTCGAAAGCCGGATCCAGCGGATCGCGGGCGATGTGCGCGACCTGCGTCGGAATCGACGAACCGTCGTCATCCACCAGGGCATCGACCGCGAGCGACCCGAAGGTGCGCTGGTCGGCGAAAACGATCGCGAGTTCGCCGTGGACGGGATGCTCGATGCCGATGCGCACCCGCTCATGCCGCTCGGCACCGGCGTCCGGTGCGCGCAACAGCATCTGTCCGCTCATCCCGAGGTGCGCGATGAGCGCGGAATCCTCATCGTCGAGCGGAAGCCAGAGAAACTTCCCCCGGCGAGAGGCTGCGGTGAAGGTCCGCCCCTCGAGACGAGCGACGAAATCGGCGGCGCCGGCGACGTGCCGCGTGAGCGCTCGCTCGTCGAACACGCTCACCGCGGTGATCAGAGATCCGACCGCGGCCGGGGCGAGGCCCGCCCGGACCACCTCGACCTCGGGAAGCTCAGGCACGCTCGCTGAGGGTGCGCCAGGCACTGAGAGCCGCGGCCATCTCGGCTGTCTTCTTGCTGCTGCCGGCACCGGTCATGATCACGTCGCCGACGATGACGGTCGCCACGAAACGACGGTCGTGATCCGGACCGCTCGCCTCCACCGAGTACTGCGGAGGCGTCGCACCGACGCGGGCCGCGAGTTCCTGCAGGCTGGTCTTCGGGTCCATCGCCGCGCCGTAGCGTTCCGGGTCGGCCAGCAGCGGTTTCGTCAGACGCAACACGAGTTCCGTGGCGGCCTCGGGACCTGCGGAAAGGTAGGTGGCTCCGATGACGGCTTCCATCGTGTCGGCGAGGATCGAGTCCTTGTCTCGGCCACCCGTCTGCTCTTCGCCGCGACCGAGCAGCAGATGACTGCCGAGGTCGATCCCTCGAGCGACCTCGGCGAGAGCGACCGTCGACACGACGCTCGCACGCCGCTTCGCCAGTTCGCCCTCATCGAGGTCGGGGTGCGTGGTGAAGAGCATGACGGTCACCGCCTGCCCGAGGACAGAGTCTCCGAGGAACTCCAGTCGCTCGTTGTGCGGGATGCCGCCGTGTTCGTACGCGTAGGAGCGGTGGGTCAGGGCCAACTCCAGAAGCTCCGCGTCGATATCGACGCGGAGCTTATCTGGGAGAGGCCTCGTCCCCCCGGGGACCTCCGTCACGGTACGCGACTCAGACGTCAGCGACCTTGCGGCCCTTGTACTCCAGGAAGAGTTCCGTGCCCTGCGAGTCGGTGACGACCTTCGCCTGGTGGGGACGGCTGTAGACGACCTGGCCGTTCTCGATCGTCTTGACGAGCGCGACGGGCGCCGCCTTCCACTGCGCGCGGCGCGAGCGGGTGTTCGAACGGGATACCTTGCGCTTCGGGGGGTTACCAGCCATGACTAGCTCTCTTCTTTCTCGGCGGCACGAGATTCTTCCGTGCCGTCTTGGTCTGTGATGTTCTGGAGCGCACTCCACCGAGGATCGATGGGAGCGGCCTGCTCCGTTCCGGTGCTCACGGTCAGTCGTTCACCCGTTTTCGGGTCAAGACCCGGGCAATCCGGCTGACACACCGGCTGAAAAGGAAGTGCCAGTACGGCCGCATCCCTGACGAGAGTTTCAAGATCCACGTGGTCGTCTTGAACCTCGAAGTCAGTTTCTTCCTCACCAGGATACGCGAAAAGCT
The DNA here is from genome assembly GCF_002356155.1 of Microbacterium sp. TPU 3598. NCBI lineage: Bacteria > Bacillati > Actinomycetota > Actinomycetes > Micrococcales > Microbacteriaceae > Microbacterium > Microbacterium sp. TPU 3598. The sequence goes on from NZ_AP017975.1 coordinate 1,998,217, forward strand.
CCTGGAACTCGACTTCGACGGGCCGAGTGATGTCGATGAGGCATCTTCCGCACACACCGACGTACTCGGCGTCAGCGGTTCCCGACACGAGGATGCCCTCGTGGACGGACTCCAGCCGGACGTCGAGATCGAGTTCGGATCCCGCCTCGTAGGACACGATCCCCTCACCCCAGGCTTCGGAGAGAGCGACGGTGAACTCGTGCTCGCGCATCTCTCCCGGGCGCCGGACGATGTCGCGGACGGGGAGGACAAAAGGGCCGTTCATTCGAGAGCGCACCGTTCCATGCTACCGGCCGACGCGAGCGGTCGCCCTGACCGCGCGCTCAGGGAAGGGACTCAGATACCGCGGGAACCGGTGTCGAGGAAATCTGCCACCGCTGCGGGAACGAACGGGGTCACGTCGCCGCCGAGGGAAGCCACCTGGCGCACGAGCGAACTCGACACCATCGCGTGCGACGGGTCGGGCAGAAGGAACACCGTCTCGATACCGGCGAGGTGCCTGTTGACGATCGCCATCGGAGACTCGTACGCGACATCGATCTGCGAGCGGATACCCTTCACCAGCACCCCGGCATTGACATCGCGGGCGTAGTCGACCAGGAGGCCCATGCTCCACGAACCGATCACGATGTTGCCCTGCATGCCGTCATCCGCGATCGACTTCTCCAGCAGGGAGAGCCGCTGTGCGATCGGCAGCATCGCCTCTTTGCCCGGGTTGTGCACGACGAGCACATGCAGTTCGTCGTAAAGGGCGGCCGCGCGCCGGATCACATCGAGGTGACCCAGGGTCGGCGGATCGAAGGAACCCGGGACGACGGCGATCCGGCTGCTCATGTTTCCAGCCTAGGGCACGCCGGTTCCGGTTCAGTTCTTCGCCAGCGCCGCTCGATCCTCGTCGCTCACACGTCGTCCGATCGCCTCGCGCAGGCCCGGGTGGTCGGCCAGATCCGGATCGACGGAGAGGATGCTCTCCGCCACCTCGCGCGCACGCGTGATGAGGCCGGCATCCTTGACGACGCGGAGGAGTTTCAGAGAAGAGCGCACACCCGCCTGTGCGGCGCCGAGCACATCGCCCTCGCCGCGCAGCTCCAGATCGACCTCCGCCAGGGCGAACCCGTCGAGCGTGGCGGCGACCGCGTCGACGCGGTCACGGGCGAGCGACCCGGCCTCAGCCTCGGTCACGAGCAGGCAGAGCCCCGGCACACCCCCTCGACCGACGCGCCCTCGAAGCTGGTGCAGCTGCGAGACGCCGAAACGATCGGCATCGAGAACGATCATCGTGGAGGCGTTGGGCACGTCGACGCCGACCTCGATCACCGTGGTGGCGAGCAGCAGATCGATGTCTCCCCGGGCGAACGACTGCATCACCGCGTCCTTCTCGTCCGACGGCATACGACCGTGCAGAACGGCGCGGCGCAATCCGCCCAGAGTGGGATGGGTGGCGAGGGCTTCGTCGAGCTGTACGACGCCCCATCGCGGCCCGGAGGCCCCTTCTGGAGCGAGCGACGGCTGCTCCCCCGCCTCCGTCGTCTTCTTGGTGGTGTCGATCGCTGCACAGACGGCGAAGACCTGTCGTCCCTGAGCGATCTCCTCCGCAGCGCGCTCCCAGACACGGTTGAACCACCCCGGGTGCTCAGCGAGCGGCGCCACGAACGACTCGATACCCGCGCGCCCGGCCGGCATGGTGCGGATGACCGAGGTGTCGAGGTCGCCGAAGACCGTCATCGCGACCGTCCGCGGAATCGGCGTCGCGGTCAGCACGAGGGCATGCGGGCTCGACCCCTTCGCCCGTAGAGCCTCGCGCTGCTCGACACCGAACCGGTGCTGCTCGTCGACCACGACCAGGCCGAGGTCGGCGAACGTGGTCTTCTCCCCCAGCAGCGCGTGTGTTCCGACGACGATCAGCGCCTGACCGGAAGCAACCCGCAGAGCAGCCTTGCGACGCTCGGCCGCCGGCATCTGACCGGTCAACAGCGTCGGCATCAGCTGGGGCGCGAGATCGGGACCCAGCATCTTCGCGATGGAACGCAGGTGCTGACCCGCCAGCACCTCTGTCGGAGCGATCAGCGCCGCCTGCCCGCCGCTCTCGGCGACCTGCAGCATCGCGCGGAGAGCCACGAGGGTCTTACCCGAACCGACCTCTCCCTGGACGAGCCGGTTCATCGGCCAGGAACCCACGAGATCCTCGGCGATCTGGTGTCCCACCGTCTCCTGATCGGGCGTGAGCGTGTACGGGAGGCTCGCGTCGAAGCGTTCGAGCAGTCCGCCGGCACGCGCAGGCCGTGAGGTGGCGGAGAGGGCACGGATCGCATCGCGCTGCTGGAGCAGCGCGGTCTGCAAGGTGAGCGCCTCGTGCATGCGCAGGGTTCGCACGGCGGGATCGATATCGTTGCGAGTACGGGGACGGTGCACAAGCTCCAGGGCCTCGCGGGCGGTGAGCAGCTCTTCTCGTTCCCGAATCTCCGCCGTCAACGGGTCCGGCGCGTCGGAGAGATCATCCAGCACGCGTCCGATGAGTCGAGCGATCTGCCAGGTCTGGATCGCCGAGGTAGCCGGATAGATCGGGATCGGGACGGCGGCCCGCGCATCCGCACTGCGTCGGGCCGAGTCCTCGTCGTCGAACAGCTCGTATTCGGGGTGCGCGAACTGCGTCACACCGTTGAACTCGCCGACCTTTCCCGAGAACACGCCCCTTCGTCCCACCGCCAGATCCTTCGATCGCCACTCGGCAGCACCGACGTTCTTCGCGAAGAACGTCAACGACATGCGTCCGATGCCGTCACCGATCACGACATCGACCATGGCTCCCGGACGATTGCGCATGCGACGGAAGCTGGACGACAGCACCTCCGCGACGATGGTCACCGTCTCGCCGAGGGGGAGGTCGCGGATCGGAGTCAGCTCGCCCGGATCGGCGTAGCGCCGAGGATAGTGCGCGAGAAGGTCACCGACGCTCTTCATGCCGAAGGCGCGACCGAGCGTCTTGGCAGACGCCGCACCGAGCGCATCCTCCAACGAGGAATCGAGCGTGAGCGACATGATCCGAGTCTAGGGAACGCGACGGACACGGCAGACATCCCGCCTGTCGTATCGTGAACGGGTGACGAGGATCATCGCAGGCAGCGCCAGAGGAGCCCGACTCGAGGTGCCGGGCTCGGGCACACGGCCCACGAGCGATCGGGTGCGCGAGTCGTTGTTCGGCGCGCTGGAATCACTGAGCGCGATCGCCGGGGCGCGGGTCCTCGATCTCTACGCCGGATCGGGAGCCCTGGGCTTGGAGTCGCTCAGCCGCGGAGCCGCGAGTGCCGACTTCGTGGAGCGCGGGCGCCCGGCCGCCGCCATCGTCCGACGAAACGCCGGCGTGGTCGCGAAGGCCGGCAGCCTCCCGCTCGGTCGTGTGCACGAGAGCACGGTGCATGCGTTCCTGCAGCGCGCGACGGGACCCTTCGACCTCGTCTTCACCGATCCGCCGTACGACCTCGACGACGTCGCCATGACCGCCGACCTCGTCGCCCTCGCACCGCTCCTGTCGTCGGACGCCGTCGTCGTCGTGGAACGGGCTCGCCGCTCCACGCCCCCGGACTTCGGCGCGGCGAACCTGGCGCAGTTCCGCGAGAAGACCTACGGCGACACCACCATCTGGTGCGCCGAGCCCGCTGCCGGCGAGGACGACGAGCCGGTCGATCAGCCTGCGACCGAGTCCCAGTCCCGATAGGGGTCCCACCCGCTGAGGTCGACCGGAAGGTCATCGCAGAGCAGATCTTCCGGTCCGGCAGCACGAACGGCGCCGATGACGCGGAACCCGGGCGGGAGCACGCCCTCGGGGAACGCGGCGAGCAGGGCGTGATCCTCCCCTCCGGCGATCGCACGCTCAGGATCGTCCCCGAGAAGGTCTCGTTCCAGCGCGATCGTGACGCCGGAAGCCGCGGCCATCCGTCGCGCATCGAGGGCGAGTCCGTCGGACACGTCCATCATCGCCGTCGCCCCCGCCGTCGCGGCGACTGCGCCGAGGCCGATCGGGGGCGCGGGCCGCAGCTGCGCCGTCACCGCCGCGCGCTCTCCGGCGGCGAGCTTCGCGGCATCGACAGCCACCGGCACGTCGCCGTCTCGGAATCGACCGAACAGCACCGCGAGTCCACGTGCGGCATGACCGAGTTCACCGGCGACCGCGACGACATCTCCGGGGCGCGCACCGCTCCTGGTCACGGCAGTGCGTCCCTCGAGGTCGCCCAGCGCCGTCACCGCCACGGTCAGCACATCCGACACCGTCAGGTCGCCGCCGACCACGGCGCAGCCGGGGGCGAGCGCGGCACACGCATCGCGGAAGCCGTCGGCGAGCCGCTCCACGAAAGAGAGCCGCAGGTCGCGCGGCACCGCGAGAGCGACCAGCAGCGCGGTCGGGCGCGCCCCCATCGCCGCGACATCCGCGAGGTTCACCGCTGCGGCCTTCCAGCCGAGGTCGTACCCGCTCGACCATGCGAGCCGGAAGTCCGGGCCGTGCACGAGCGTGTCCGTCGTCGCGACCACGGAACCCGACGGCGTGGCGATCACCGCCGCATCGTCTCCCGGCCCGATGAGCGTGTGGGCCCCCGTCGGCGTCCGTGTCAGGATCGCCTGCAGGATGCGCCCTTCGGAGAGATCTCCCAGGCGCGGATCGTCGGCTTCGTGTCGGGAGGGCATGCTGTCAAAGGTAGCCTGGAAGCATGCCCCGTTCCCGTCGCCTCGCTGTCCTCGCCGGGGCAGTGACCCTCACCGCGGTGCTCGCCGGCTGCTCGACCACCGTGCACCTCGAGCCTGCAGCCGATGCGAACAATCCGGCGTGTGCGAACGTCTCGGTGCTGCTGCCGGAGTCCGTCGGCGGACTCGATCGTGTCTTCACCGACGCGCAGGCGACCGGTGCCTGGGGCGACCCCACAGTCGTGCTGCGGTGCGGTGTCGAACCCCCTGCGCCGTCGGCCCTGGTGTGCACGACCCTCGGCGGCGTCGACTGGCTCGTGCTCGACCAGGAAGAGGACCGTCAGCGCCTCGTCACCTTCGGTCGCGACCCCGCGGTGGAAGTGACGATCCGCCGTGGCGAACAGATCGACTTCCAGGCGATCGTCGACAAGATCTCGGCGAGCATCCAGTCCGGGCTCCAGCCGGCGACCGGACAGTGCACGGACCGCGTCGAGTTCCCCGCGGGCTGACCGCCCCCGGGGAACTCCGATCTCAGCGGCGCAGGCCCGCTTCGATGAGCTCGGTGATGAGATCGCCGTAGCTCAGGCCCGATGCGACCCAGCACTTGGGGAACATCGAGATCGGGGTGAATCCCGGCATCGTGTTGAGCTCGTTGACCACGAGTTCACCCGACGGCGTCAGGAACATGTCGACACGAGCGAGGCCTCGTCCGTCGACAGCCTCGAACGCGCGGACGCCGATCTCCTGGATCGCTGCGCACTCCGCATCCGTCACCTCGGCCGGACACACGACGTCCACGCCGTCACCGCCCAGGTACTTGCCCTCGAAATCGTAGAAGCCCCGCGACGTCAAGACGATCTCGCCGGGCAGCGAAGCCTTGACTCCGTCAGCGGTCTCGAGCACCGCCACCTCGATCTCGCGCCCGCTCACCCCGGTTTCGATCAGGACCTTGTCGTCTTCGGCGAAAGCCACCGCCAGAGCCGCGTCGAGCTCGTCGGCGGTCTCGACCTTGGACACTCCGACGCTCGAGCCCGCACGGGCGGGCTTCACGAACACCGGGAGGCCGAGTTCCGCAGCACGCGCACGCACGTCTGCGGCACTGCGGTCCCAGTCCTTTCGGCGCACCGTCACCCACGGCGCGACCGCGATGCCGGATGCCTCGAGCGCGATCTTCATGAAGTGCTTGTCCATGCACAGAGCGGAATCGAGGACACCGCCTCCGGCGTAGGGGACCTCGAGGGTGTCGAAGTAGCCCTGGATCGTGCCATCCTCCCCGTGGGGTCCGTGCAGGATGGGCAGGACGACGTCGATCTCCCCCAGCCCCTCGACGGTGCCATCGGCGTGCACGACCCGCAACGTGCGGTCGCCACCGGGCTCCGGCCACAGCACCCGAGTGCCGTTGTCGACGACTTCGGGGAGGTGCGCGGCATCGAGCGGGAACTTCGCCGGATCGTCGTCCTCGAGGACGAACGCTCCTTCACGGGTGATCCCGACGGGGATCACGGCGTAGCGGTCGCGGTCAATCGCGCCCAGCACGCCCCCCGCCGTTGCGGAGCTGATCGAATGCTCGCTGGAGCGCCCGCCGAAGAGCACCACCACCGTCTGCTTGTCCATGGTTGGTCCTCTCACCCTGCGGGGTGTCGTCGTCCGTCGTCAGATGGGGTGCGATGTCTCGCGGATCCATCTTGCCGTCGAGCACCATCTTCACCTGCTCGACGATGGGCATGTCGACCTCGGCTTCGCGAGCGAGCTGCAGGATGGGCGCGACGGAGGCGAGTCCCTCGGCTGTCTGCTGCATCTGCTTCACGACGTCCTGGAAGCTGTATCCCTGACCGAGCAGGCGCCCGGCGGTATTGTTGCGGCTCAGTGGCGACTGGCACGTGGCGATGAGGTCGCCCAGACCGGCGAGGCCCTGAAGCGTCTCCGGGTGCGCGCCGTTCGCGACCGCGAAGTCGGTCATCTCGACCAGTCCACGGGTGATGATCGACGCCTTGGTGTTCTCGCCGTAGCCGACACCGTCCACGATGCCGATGGCCACGGCGATCAGGTTCTTGAGGACGCCACCGAACTCGGTACCGATCACATCGGTGTTCACGAAGGTACGGAAGTAGCTGTTGCGGGCCGCGCGTGCGACGATCTCCGCCGTCTCCTGGCTGCGTGAGGAGATGACGGCGGCGGTCGGCTGCTCCCGGGCGATCTCGAGGGCGAGGTTCGGCCCCGAAGCCACCGCGATGCGATCGGGGTCACACCGCAGCTCCTGCTGGATCACCTGGCTCATGCGCAATCCGGTGCCGCGTTCGACACCCTTCATGAGGCTGATGATCTTCGCGTCGCTGTCCGCGATCAGCGGCCGCAGAGCTTTCAGGTTCTCGCGCAGCGACTGACTCGGTACGGAGAGATAGACCTGGTCCACCCCCTCCAGCGCGGTCGCGAGCTCGTGGGTCGCCGCCATCGTGCGGGGAAGGTTGATCCCTGGCAGGTAGCGCGAATTGCGCTTGGCCTCGTTGATCTCCTGGGCGAGTTCGGCACGACGCGCCCACATCGTCACCTGGGCGCCCCCGTCGGCGAGGATCTTGCCGAAGGTGGTCCCCCAGCTGCCCGAGCCGATGACGGTGGCCCGTGGGCCTGCTGCAACGGTTCTCTTAGGAGTCAAGGCGCCCGGTCTCCTTCTGCCCATGGCTCGCGGGGTTCCACCGCTCCGCCGGTGCCTTCTCGTCCCGCAGCTCCTCGAGGAGCGCGGTGATCGCGTTCATGAGTCGATTGGTGGCCTCGGTGAGGGCCGCCGGCTCTCCGGCACGCTCGCGCAGATCGGAGACGTCGACCGGATCGCCGATGAGCACCTGGACCGGCTTGCGCAGCGGCCAGAGGCTCAGACCCTTCTGGTAGCGCCCCATGATCGCCTGGGTGCCCCACTGGGCCATCGGGATCAGCGGGATGCCATCGGCGAGGGCCAGGCGTACCGCACCCGACTTGCCGCGCATCGGCCACAGGTCGGGATCACGCGTGAGCGTGCCCTCCGGGTAGACGATCACGCCGCGGCCGTGCTCGACGAGCTCCTCCGACTGCTTCATCGTCTGCCGTGCGGAGGCAGCGGACGAGGTGCGCGCGACCGGGATCATCCCGGTGCGGTGCAGGAACCAGCCCAGCACCGGGACCGAGAAAAGGCTCTCCTTCGCCATGAACCGCGGCGCGCGACCGGAGCGCCACACGGCGACGGCGACGATGAGCGGATCGAACTCGGAGTAGTGGTTCGGCGCCAGGACGTACGACCCCTCCTGGGGCAGCTTCTCGGCCCCGCGGACACGGATCTTCGCGATCAGAGAGACCGGCGGGATGATCAGCGCCGCGAGCGGCCAGAAGATGCTCGGACGCTTCGTCTCCGATGATCGGGACGTCACCGCGGTCACCGGATGACGTCGAAGTCGGCGCCGAGCGCGTCGAGCTTGGCGAGGAACTTCTCGTAGCCGCGGCTGAGGATGTCGACACCGGACACCTTCGATTCGCCGGTGGCCGTCAGCGCCGCGATCACATGGCTGTAGCCGCCGCGGAGATCGGGAACCACGATGTCCGCGCCATGCAGAGGCGTCGGGCCGGTGATGACTGCCGCCTGCTCCAGGTCCCGCCGCGGAACGCGGCGCGGGCCGTCCTGGAGACCACGGGGGTGCACGACGATGTCGGCCCCCATCTTGACCAGCGCATCGGTGAACCCCATCCGATTCTCATACACGGTCTCGTGCACGACGGAGCGGCCATGTGCCTGCGTGAGAGCGACGACGAGCGGCTGCTGCCAGTCGGTCATGAAGCCGGGGTGCACGTCGGTCTCGATCACGACGGGCTTGATGTCGCCGTCGCGACGGAAGAGGATGCCGTCTTCCTGGATGTCGAACCAGCCCCCCGCCTTACGGAAGACGTTGAGGAACGTGAGCATCTCCTGCTGCTTGGCGCCGCCGACGAAGATCTCGCCGTCGGTGGCCAGCGCCGCGGATGCCCACGATGCCGCCTCGTTGCGGTCGAAGATCGACCTGTGGTCGTATCCGCGGAGCTTCTCGACGCCCTCGATCACGATGACGCGGTTCGGCTCGTACGAGATGATGGCGCCCATCTTCTGCAGCACGGCGATCAGGTCCATGATCTCGGGCTCGATGGCCGCGTTGCGCAGCTCCGTCACGCCTTCGGCGCGGACGGCGGTGAGCAGCACCTGCTCCGTGGCACCGACGCTCGGGTACGGAAGGTGGATGTTGGCGCCGTGCAGACGGCTTCCCCCCGTCGAGAGGCGGATGCCGCTGGGCAGCTTCTCGACGATCGCGCCGAACTTGCGCAGAGCGTCCAGATGGAAGTCGATGGGACGATCCCCGATGCGACATCCACCGAGGTCGGGGATGAACGCCTGACCGAGACGGTGCAGCAGCGGTCCGCAGAACAGGATCGGGATACGCGAGGCTCCCGCGTGGGCGTCGATCTCCTCGAAGTGCGCCGACTCCACATCGCTCGGGTCGAACACGAGCGAACCGGGCTCATCGCCCTCGGATACGCGAACGCCGTGCACCTCGAGCAGCGACCGCACGACGGCGACGTCACTGATCGCCGGCACGTCGCGCAGAGTGCTCACGGTCTCGCCCAGGAGCGAGGCGACCATGGCCTTCGTCGCCAGGTTCTTCGCGCCCTTGACATCGACACGGCCGCGAAGCGGACGTCCGCCTCGGATGGCGAGGACGTCTCCGGTGAGGGCAGGGACTCCGTCCGGAAGAGCGTCGCGCACAGGTGTCGTCATTCGGAGCCTCACTTCATTCACGGATTTCGGGGGCGGGTTGCCCCTGGCTCCCCCGCCCCCACCGTCTTACTGAACGGGAAGGGTTCGGGGCCGCCACGACTCGCGACGGGCCTCGAACTGCGCGATCTTGTCTTCGTTGCGCAGCGTGAGCCCGATGTCATCGAGCCCTTCGAGGAGCCGCCATCTAGTGTAATCGTCGATACCGATGTCGGCCTGGACGTCGCCGATGGACGCGGTGCGCGCCTCGAGGTCGACGGTCATCTGGACCCCGGGATTCCGGTCGATCTCAGCCCAGAACCGCTCGAGATCCTCTTCCGAGATCGTCGCGGCGAGCAGACCCTGCTTGCCCGAATTGCCCCGGAAGATGTCGGCGAAGCGCGGGCTGAGCACGACTTTGAAGCCGAAGTCCCGGAGCGCCCAGACCGCGTGCTCGCGGCTGGATCCGGTGCCGAAGTCGGGTCCGGCGAGAAGCACCGATGCCCCCTGGAAAGGCGCCTGGTTGAGAACGAAATCGGGATCCTGACGCCATCCGTGGAACAGAGCGTCCTCGAAACCGGTCTTCGTGACCCGCTTGAGGAAGACGGCGGGGATGATCTGATCGGTGTCGACGTTCGAGCGCTTCAGGGGCGCCGCGATACCCGTGTGAGTGGTGAACTTCTCCATGATTCAGAACCCTTCCGTGAGGTCGCTCGGGCTGGACAGGGTGCCACGGATCGCGGTGGCTGCGGCGACGAGCGGCGAGACGAGGTGCGTGCGCCCTCCCTTGCCCTGCCGGCCCTCGAAGTTCCGGTTGGAGGTGGACGCACAGCGCTCCCCCGGAGCCAGCTGATCGGGGTTCATCCCGAGGCACATCGAGCATCCGGCGAAGCGCCACTCCGCCCCGAAGTCCTTGATGACCTTGTCGAGGCCCTCCGCCTCGGCCTCCAGCCGCACCCTGGCGGATCCGGGGACGACCATGACCCGCACCCCGTCGGCCTTCTTCTTGCCCTCGATGATCGAGGCGAACGCACGCAGGTCCTCGATACGGCTGTTGGTGCACGACCCCATGAAGACCGCGTCGACCGGAACCTCCTTGAGCGGTGTCCCCGGAGTCAGATCCATGTACTCCAGCGCACGCTCGGCGGCGGCGCGCTCGTTCGGATCGTCGATCTCGGCCGGGTCGGGCACCGAGGCCGAGAGCGAGCTGCCCTGACCGGGGTTCGTGCCCCACGTCACGAAGGGCTCGAGCTGGTCGGCATCGATGAACACCTCGGCGTCGAACGTCGCGCCGTCGTCGGTCGGCAGCGTGCGCCAGTACGCGACGGCCTCTTCCCAGTCCTGTCCCTTCGGCGCATGCGGGCGGCCTTCGAGGTATGCGAACGTCGTCTCGTCGGGAGCGACCATGCCGGCGCGGGCCCCCGCCTCGATGGACATGTTGCAGATGGTCATCCGGCCCTCCATCGACAGGGCGCGGATGGCGCTGCCGCGGTACTCGAGCACGTACCCCTGACCGCCGCCGGTGCCGATCTTCGCGATGACCGCGAGGATGATGTCCTTGGCCGTGACACCGGGGCGGAGCGTCCCCTCGACGTTGATCGCCATCGTCTTGAACGGCTTGAGCGGGAGCGTCTGGGTCGCCATGACATGCTCGACCTCGCTCGTGCCGATGCCGAACGCCATCGCGCCGAACGCGCCGTGGGTCGAGGTATGCGAATCGCCGCACACCACCGTGATGCCGGGCATGGTCAGCCCGAGCTGAGGACCCACCACGTGCACGATGCCCTGTTCGGCGTCGCCCAGCGAGTGCAGACGCACCCCGAACTCGGCGGCGTTGCGGCGCAGCGTCTCGATCTGCGTACGGCTGGTGAGATCGGCGATCGGCTTGTCGATCTCCCACGTCGGGGTGTTGTGATCCTCGGTGGCGATCGTGAGATCGAGACGGCGCAGCGGGCGGTCTTCGCTGCGCAGTCCGTCGAAGGCCTGCGGGCTGGTGACCTCGTGCACCAGATGCAGGTCGATGTAGATGAGATCCGGCTCGCCGTTCTCACCCTTCACGACGAGATGGTCGTCCCAGACCTTCTCTGCGAGAGTTCTGCGGCGTGCGGAATCGGCACCGTTTGCGGGGGTGGTCATTGCGTGTCTCCTGTGGCTGGCGGTTCGGCCCACGATGGACTCCGCGACGAGGAGGGGCTCAGAACGAGGTCTCGTCGCGGCGCCTAAGAAGAAGGAGGACGGCCCGCATGACGTCAGATTACCACCGCTCGGACATGCTCCTCCCCGTCATGACACTCTGTTGAGCACCCCGACCGACCGAGAGGCACCGCATGACCGTCGACTCCGCCCGCTTCGCCACACGCGCGGTCCATGCGGCGAGAACCCGCGAGACTGCGGCGTCGCGCGCGACGCCGATCTATCTGACGGCGGGCTTCGAGTTCGACGACTTCGATCACGCAGCCGATCATTTCCGCACAGGGACAGGCTTCGGATACACGCGCACCGGGAACCCCACGGTGCGCGCGGTGGAACGGCAACTGGCCGCCCTCGAATCGGGAGCGGACGCCGTGCTCGTCGCCAGCGGCCAGGCGGCGGTCGCCACAGCCCTGCTGACCGTCGCGGGCGCCGGCGATCACATCGTGTCGTCCACGCACATCTACGAAGGCACCAGAGGCCTGTTCCTCGACAACCTGGCGCGGCTCGACATCGAGACGACGTTCGTCGACGACATCGCCGATCCGGAGGCCTGGCGCTCGGCGATACGCCCGAACACCCGTGCGCTGTTCGCCGAATCGCTCGCCAACGCGCGCAACGACGTGCTCGACATCCGCACCGTCAGCGGCATCGGCGACGAGCACGCCATCCCGCTCATCGTGGACAACACGCTGGCCACGCCTGCGTTGCTGCGCCCTCTCGAGCACGGAGCTGCGATCGTGGTCCACTCCGCGTCGAAGTTCCTCGCCGGTCACGGCTCCGTGCTCGGTGGCGTGCTCGTCGACGACGGACGCTTCGACGCCGAGCTGGCGGGCCACAACGCCCCCCACCTCGTACTTCCCGGTCGGGGCGAGACGCCCAGTGTCTTCGCGCGACACGGCGGTCGTGCCCGCATCGCGTACGCCAGGGAGTCGGTGGCTCCGCGCTTCGGCGCCTCTCCCTCGCCGCTCAACGCCTTCCTGATCGGACAGGGCGTGGAGACGCTCGGACTCCGGGTCGAGCGTCAGTCCCGCAATGCTCTGCAGATCGCCCGGTGGCTGGAGCAGCACGAGGCCGTCGAGAGCGTGGACTACGTCGGACTCCCCTCCCACCCCGACCACGCGCTCGGGAAGCGCTACCTCGACGGCGGTTCCGGCTCGATCTTCACCTTCACCCTTCGGGGCGGACTCCCGGCGGCGCGCCGCTTCGTCGAGGATGTCCAGGTCTTCACCCACATGACCCACATCGGAGACGTCCGTTCCCTAGTGCTGCATCCGGGGACGACAAGTCATGCGCAGCGCACCGACGAAGAACGCGAGATCCTCGGCGTCGGACCGGGCACCCTCCGCCTGTCGATCGGCATCGAGGACGTCGACGATCTTCTCTCCGACCTGTCTCGCGTGCTCCAGGGTGTGCGGGAGACGGTGGCATGACCCGCCCTCAGCACTTTGGCTGGTTCCTCGCCCGTGGCTTCGGCCCGCAGGGTTGGGGATATCCGTCGCTCGACTGGGACTACGACTGGACGCGTCCCGAGATCTATCAGGAAGCCGCGCGGACGCTCGAACAGGCCGGGTTCGATCTGGTCATCATCGAGGACGCACCATCTCTGGGATCGCCTTCGACGATCGACCTGCGGGTGCGGCACGCTTTCGGCGGGCCGAAGCATGATCCGCTCCTCCTCGCGCCGTACCTCTTCCAGGCGACCAGGCATCTCGGCGTGGTCCCGACGGTGAATCCCGCCGCCTCCCTCCCCTACACGGCGGCGCGGCAGTTCGCGACCTTGCAGCACCTCAGCGGTCACCGGCTCGGACTCAACGTCGTCACCGACACCGGCAGCGCCCGCCACTTCTCCGACGCGACGCAGCTGGGACACGACGAAGCGTACGACCGCGCCGAGGAATGGCTCACCGGCATCCGCTCGCTCTGGCGCAGCTGGGATGACGGGGCCCTCGTCGCCGACCGCGAGACCGATGTCTTCGCCGATGGCACGCGGTTGCGGGCCGTCACGCACCGGGGCGAATACTTCGCGTTCGACGGACCGCTGAACGCCGTGCCGTTCGCCGAGGGGGAACCCGCGATCGTCTCACCCGGGGGCTCGGGTCGAGGACTCGGCTTCGCCGGCGCGAACTCCGACGTACAGCTGGCGCTCGCCCCGCTGCACGAGAAGTCCGTGCGCGACTACCGCGCCAAGGTGCACGAGGCGGCGGTCGCGAGAGGCCGACGTCCGGACGACATCAAGATCCTCTTCGCCATCCAGCCCGTGATCACGTCGTCGAGCGACGAAGCCGATCGCATCGTCGCGGCCTCTACGCACCCCGACGACGCCGCGCTCGTGCAGATCGCCCGCAAGCAGTCGAGTGATCTCGAGACCGACCTGACGTCACTCGACCTCGACCGGCCGCTCGACCTCTCGATCTTCGGCGCCCATGTCTCGCGGGGCAGCATCCAGCGCCTGATCGGCGACCGCGGGGAGGACGCCCCGCTGCGTGCGCATCTGAGCGCGCTCGCCCGCGCCGGTCGCCTCAAGGATCGCACCGGATTCGTCGGCACCGCCGAGGAGTTCGCAGACCTGATCGAGGAGCTCGGCGACTGGGGCAACGACGGCGTGCTGCTGTGGGGCGACTTCCACCCCGTGACGCTGCACCGGACGCTCGATGAGCTCGTACCCGTTCTGCGTCGCCGCGGGATCCTCCGACGCGAGTACGCAGAGGGTGGCCTGCAGGCGAACCTGCGCGCGTTCTGATCGGCGGTAGGACCGACGGTCACCAGCCCAGGGAACCGGGATCGCCCTTGAAAGGGCCGACGACGGACGAGGTGACCCAGCCGCCGTAGAACCCACCCGGCTGTGGCGTCGCGATCTCGTCGCCCACCGTGCACTCGTCCATCGGGGCCGCGTACACGGCGATCCGATCGGTCAGCGCCTCGAATCCCGGTGTCGGATTCGGATAGTTCCAGGCGGCGCCCCGGCGCACGGTGCCGCCGTTGCGCACGTCGAAGTAGCGGGCCGCGCCCTTGAACTCGCAGAACGATGCGCCATCGGCCTCGACCAGTGCACCGGGGACGAAATCGGCGATCGGAAGGTAATACACGGGAGGGTGGCTCGTCTCCAGCACGCGCACCGCACGACGGGTATCGGCGATCAGGTCTCCGCCGAGGCGGATCGTGACGCGCTCCGTGACCGGCTCGACGCGCGGGGGCCTCGGGTAGTCCCAGACGGATTCCTGTCCGGCGGCCGGGGCGATGGGACGAGGTCGACGCATCTGTTCACTTTACGTCTCTCGGTGTTGACTGGTGCCGTGACCGTCATCCCGATGTTCCCCCTCGGCTCCGTGCATTTCCCGCATACGCCGCTTCCCCTCCGCGTGTTCGAGCCGCGCTACCTCACGATGATCGGCCGGCTCCTGGATGAGGAGGACCCTCGATTCGGGGTCGTTCTCATCGAACGCGGTCACGAGGTCGGCGGGGGTGATCGGCGCAGTCGTATCGGGACGATGGCCCGGCTGGTGAACGTATCCGCCGGTGCGGATGCGCTGCTCGCCGTAGCCGTCGGCACCGACCGCTTCACGGTGGAGGAGTGGCTCGATGACGACCCCTTCCCCCGCGCCGAGGTGACGTCGCTGTCCGCGCTCGACTGGAACGACGAGCTCACTCCGCTCCGCACCGAAGCCGAGGCGATCGTGCGCCGCACTCTCGCACGCGCCCCCGGCGCGCAGTGGGACGCCGACACCGAGATCTCGGACGAGCCGGTCGCCGCGGCCTGGCAGCTCGCGGCGATCGCTCCCCTGGGCGAGTACGACAGATATGCACTGCTGAACTCCACCACGATGGGTGGGCTGCTTCGTCAGATCATCGACCTCACCCTGGACGCCGAGCTTCTGTGGTCACGCGGATGAGAGGAGAGGCGTCCGCTGGCGAGCGTGCCGCCGCCGGCGTCACTCCACGGTGGTGGATCGCCTCGCCACGCGCTTCTCACGGGACGACGCGATCAGGCTTGCGACCGTCGCGATGGTCATCGAGGCCAGGATCACGCCGAGCGAGACCATGTTGCTGATGTCGGGCACCCACTCGACGTGCTCGCCGCCGTTGATGAACGGCAGTTCGTTGACGTGCAGGGCGTGCAGGATCAGCTTGATGCCGATGAAACCGAGGATGACGGCGATGCCGTAGTGCAGGTAGCGCAACCGGTCGAGCAGGTCGCCGAGCAGGAAGTAGAGCTGGCGGAGCCCCATCAGCGCGAAGATGTTGGCGGCGAAGACGAGGAAGCCGTTCGTGGTGATCTCGAAGATCGCGGGGATGGAGTCGATCGCGAAGATCAGGTCGGTCACACCGATGGTGATGAAGACGATGACCATCGGCGTCCACATGCGCTTGCCGTCCACCGTGGTGCGGATCTTCGAGCCGTCGTAGGTCTCGCTGATATCCACCCGGCGACGCAGCAGCCGCACGATGAAGTTCTCACGCTGCACCTCGCCCTCGTGGTCGCCGTCCGGCATGGCCTGGCGGATCGCGGTCCAGATGAGGAAGGCGCCGAAGATGTAGAAGATCGGCGAGAAGTTCTCGACGATCGCGACGCCGGCGAGGATGAAGAGCCCTCGCAGGACGAGCGCGATGATGATGCCGATCATCAAGACCTGCTGCTGCAGCCGTCGCGGAACGGCGAACTGGGCCATGATCAACACGAAGACGAACAGATTGTCGATGGAGAGGCTGTACTCCAACGCCCATCCGGTGATGAAGTCGCCGGCGTTCTGCCAGCCCCCGACGTTTCCGAGGAGCACGGCGAACAACAGCGCGAGGCCCACGTAGAAGACCACCCAGAGTGTGGATTCCTTCGTCGACGGGATGTGCGGCCGGAGCCGGATGAGGAGCAGGTCGCCGATCAGGATGATCGTGAGGACGATCATCGAGGTGATCTCGAACCAGACGGGAATGTCCAAGGGCGCACTGCACCTTTCGCGGAGGGGTCGGGAATGAGTCGAAAGTCTCTCCCCCGCACTGACGTGCGGCGCGCGCCCGGAGCAGCGATGACGGTGCTCGTGATGACGTTACGCGCGGATTCGGGATACTCCCTCTCGCCCGGGCAATGCTACCGGAGCCTCGGCATCAGCGGGAGCGGATGACGCCCGAATCTTCGCGCCCCACCCGACCTCCGGCTCCCGCATCGAATCTGAGACGATGGGGCGTCGATCGACACTCTCCCTGTGAGAGACACCGAACGGAACCGGGATGCCCCTGCAGACAGATGACCAGAGATGGGCGGCGCAGGCCGCGGCGGGCGACGAGAGCGCCTTCCGCGAGCTGTACCGCACACACGTGCGACCTGTGTACTGGATCGCGCACGGCATCCTCGCCTCGCCGGCCGACGCGGAGGATGTGACGCAGGAGACGTTCGTCGTCGCCTGGCGCAAACTCCCCCGTCTGGAGCTCCAAGGTGAGTCGATCCTGCCCTGGTTGGCCACGATCTGTCGCTTCCAGGCAGCGAATCGAGTTCGCCAACGTCGGAGGGATCAGGCGCACACCGCGGAGGCGGTCGATGAGACCCTGTTGCAGGACACGGTGAGCGTCGAGGAACAGGTCATCACGGCGGAGCTGGCTGCGCGGATCGCGCAGGAGGTGGGCACGTTGAGCGAGCTGGACCGCGAGATCTTCCGCCTGTGCGCGTCGGAGGGCTACGCCTATCAGACGGCTGCCGAAGAGCTCGGGGTGACCCACGCGGTCGTTCGGAATCGTCTCTCCCGAGTGCGCACGCAGTTGCGGGGCGCCGTCACGGAAGCGAGAGACGCATGAACGAAAAGACCACCAGCGGCGACCTGCCCGACCTCTCGGACGACACGATCGCCCGCATCGAAGACGCGGTCTTCGCCGAGATCGCCACCGAGCGGGCCCCCGCGCACGTCGGGAAAGCGCGATCGCGGACGCGCCAGCGGCGTTGGCTCACCGGCGCAGGCATCGCTGCGGCTTTCGTCGTGGGTGTGCTCGTGACTCCGCCGATCCTCGGTGCCGTCGGCGGGGGCACCTCCGTCACGGCCGACGGTATGAGCACTTCCGGCGGCTCCGTCGCCGATTCCGCTCCCTCCTCCCCCGAGCGGATCACAGGGATCACACCCGAATCGCTGCCCGACGGCGCACTCAGCTCCGGCACGGACGGAACTCTCCCCGGCACGGTGGAGTCCGGCACCGCGGAGGCCGACACCGGACGCCAGATCATCGCCACGGCGCAGGCGACGGTCCAGGTGAAGAGCATTCCCGATGCCGCGACGGCGATCGCCGCCCTGGCGGAGGAGCACGGCGGTTATGTCGAGAGCACGGAGATCGGGAAGTCGATCGCCGCCGACGGCTCCTCCGAGCCGGCCCCCGTTCCCGACGATTCGGCGTACGGCTGGATCAGCATCCGGGTGCCGTCGGCTGATCTGCCCGACGTGATCGCCGCTCTCGATGACACCGGCGACGTGCTCTCGTCGTCGACGTCGAAGCAGGACGTGACATCGGTCGCGATCGACCTCCAGGCGCGCGTCGACTCCACCCGAGCGTCGGTCGAGCGGCTCACGCAGCTGATGGCGCAGTCGGGAACCGTCGCCGAGCTGATCGAAGCCGAGGTGGCGCTGACAGACCGCCAGGCACAGCTCGAATCGTATGAGCAGCAGCTCGCCGCCCTCGACGATCAGGTCGCCACGTCATCGCTGCAGGTGCAGCTGACCAAGGCGAGCACGCCGACCACCGCCGACCCTGCCGGCTTCGTCGACGGGCTGACGGCGGGATGGAACGGGCTCGTCGTGTCGCTGAACGCGCTGGTCATCGCCCTGGGCTTCCTCCTCCCCTGGCTCGTGATCGCGGGCGCCGTCGTGCTCGTCGTCTGGTTCCTCCGCCGCGCACGACGGAACCGACGCCTCGCCGGCGCGACGACATCAGACGAGACGATCGTCGAAGCCTGACGCGGCCGGTGTCAGGAAGAGGCCGTCTCCCTGTGGCGGGAGCCGGCCTTTTCCTGATTTTCCGGCTTATACAAGAACACTTGTGCATCTTGTGCACCGCGATTAGCGTCGTCTCCCGTGGAAGACATCTCCGTGATCACCGCCGTACATCACCCGCTGCGCCGTCGCATCTACGACTACCTGCTCCTGTACGGCACGGCGCAGGTAACCGCGATCGCCCGCGCACTCGACAGCCAGGTCGGCAGCATCAGCCATCACCTGCGCATGCTCGAGCGCGCCGGCGTCGTGGAACGCGCCCCGGATCCTGCGGGCGACAGACGCACCAGCTGGTGGAAGGTCGCGCGTCGGGGCCTCACCTGGTCGACCGACGACTACGCCGATTCGCCCGCCGATGCCCTGCTCGCCAGAGAGGCCCAGCGACAGGGCATCCGGATGCAGATCGATCGGCTCCAGCGCTGGCATCGCAGTCGCCACGATCCGGCCTTCGCCGGGTACGACGGCTCGAACACCGAGACCACAGCCTGGGCGTCACCCGAGGAACTGCGGGACCTCTCCGCGCGGATCCTCACGACGATCCGGGAGTGGCAGGACGACATCGACCTCGACGATGGCCAGGACCGCGCTCCCGTCTTCGTGTTCGCGCACGCCTTCCCGACGGCGCCGTGATGTCGACCGTCAGCGACCCTGTCGAGATCGTCGCACCCCCCGCCTTCCGCCGCGATCGCCTGGTGCACGCGTGGATCGGCGTGAAGGCGCTCTCGGATGCCGGCGACGCACTCTGGACCATCGCCCTCGCCTGGACGGCCGTGCAGGTCGCCTCTCCCGCCGTCGCAGGACTGATCGTCGCCGTGGGAACCGTGCCCCGGGCGGTGATCCTGCTGTTCGGAGGCGTGATCGCCGACCGCGCAGACGCCCGTCGCATCATGCTCGTGTTCAACGTGCTCCGGGTCGGCGTCCTGGTCGCCGTCGCGGTCTGGGTGCTCACGACTCCTCCCTCTGTCGCCGTGCTGCTCTTCGCCGCGATCGCGTTCGGCGTCTGCGATGCGTTCTACGAGCCGTCGGCGGGCACGATCGCCCGCCAGCTGGTCAGAGCCGCCGACCTCCCCAGCTACGGCGCTGCAGCGCAGACGGCGTCTCGGCTCGGCACCATGGGCGGCGCGGCGATCGGTGGATTCGTCGTCGCGCACGCCGGTCTCGCCGGAAGCGCATCCGTGAACGCCCTGACCTTCACGCTGGTGGTCGCTTTCATCGCCATCTGGCTGCGCCCCCGCTTCCGTCTCGCCCGTGCGGAGAAGGAGACCGCTCTGCGCGGCATCGCGCGCGGGTTCGCCCATCTCTCCGCGAACCCCACGACCCGCACGCTCGTGATCGCCCTCTCGGGACTGAACCTGGCCGTCGGACCCGCCGTCGGGATCGGGCTCGCCCTGAGGGCGCATGACGAGGGCTGGGGCGCCCAGGCTGTCGGCCTGTTCGAGGCGCTGCTCGGCCTCGGCGCCGCACTCGGGGCTGTGTCGGTGGCGAAGTGGCGCCCGCGGCACGAGGCACGGGCAGGTTTCTGGGCGCTGGTCGTGCAGGGCGCCGGAATCGTGGCGCTCGGCTTCGGGCCGGCATGGACCGTCGGTACCGCTGCCTTCGTCATCGGCGCCACCGCGGGGTACGCATCGGTGCTGCTGAGTGCGACGTTCTCGGCGACCGTCGACACCGCATATCTCGGTCGCATGGGGTCCCTCACCCGTCTCGGCGACGATTGCCTCATGCCGCTCGCGATGGCCGGATTCGGCGCACTCGCCTCCGCGACCGCGCTCTGGGTGCCGTTCACCATCTTCGGCGGCGCGATGATGGCGCTGATGATCCTGCCCTTGAGCAATCGGACTTTCCGGGCGATGTCGCTGAAACCCGCAGTCTGAGCGCACGGGCACGTGGACGGCGGAAACAAGAAAGCCCCCGGCGAACCGGAGGCTTTCTCTGTTGTGTGACCCCAGCGGGATTCGAACCCGCGTTACCGCCGTGAGAGGGCAGCGTACTAGGCCGCTATACGATGGGGCCGTCTGGCGAAACGTTTCCGTCGCGCGACAACCGTTCAAGTATGCCACGGCGATTCTCACTGCGCCAAATCGGCGCCGCCCTGAGACGAATCCCGGGCGTGGCGCACCGATTCCGTTTGCCGTGGGCGACCTGAAGGAGTTGACTCATGCCATGCGCGTCA
Organism: Microbacterium sp. TPU 3598; assembly: GCF_002356155.1. NCBI lineage: Bacteria > Bacillati > Actinomycetota > Actinomycetes > Micrococcales > Microbacteriaceae > Microbacterium > Microbacterium sp. TPU 3598. The sequence goes on from NZ_AP017975.1 coordinate 2,018,969, forward strand.
CCAAGTTCGAACATGCCGCCCTCCGTCTCGATGCGAACGAGAAGACCCTTCTGATCGATCCCGGATCGTTCACGGCACCCCTGAACGACCTCACCGATCTGGTGGGAATCGTGATCACCCATGAACACCCGGACCACTGGACGACCGATCACTTCGACCGCCTCCTCCGCGCAGCGCCCGGAACGCCGATCTTCGCCCCCGCGGGTGTCGCCCGCGCGGCCGAGGGATACGACATCACGGTGGTCTCCCCCGGAGAGACCGTGGAGATCGGCGGATTCACTCTGCGATTCTTCGGCGGAACGCACGAGGTCATCCACGCCTCTCTCCCGACGGTCGAGAACGTCGGGGTCCTCGTGAACGACGAGCTCTACTACCCCGGCGACTCCTACGCGGTTCCCGAGGGCGTCGCCGTCGGCACTTTGGCCGCGCCGCTCGGCGCCCCCTGGCTGAAGATCGGTGACGCGATGGACTACGTGCTCGCTGTCGCCCCGCGCCGCGCGTTCGGCACCCACGACATGACGCTGTCCGTGATCGGCAGGAACATGCACCGACAGCGACTGCAGTGGGCCACGGAGCAGGGCGGCGGCGAGTTCTTCGTCCTCGAGCCCGGCGAATCCCTCGATCTCTGAACATGGCGGACTCCCCCGCCGCCGAGCTCACCCTCGCCGAGCGTGATGTGCGAGAGCTCCTCCACGGTGTCGCGCCACAATGGGCAGCGCTTCCCCTGACACGCGTCGCTGAGGGATGGGACAACGTCACGTGGCGCCTCGGGCCCGACCTCGCGGTGCGCATCCCCCGCCGCGAACGCGCGGCGCCTCTGATCAGGCACGAACAGCGCGCCCTCCCTGCGATCGCCCTCCGCCTCGCCCCCACGAACGTCCGCACCCCTCTTCCGGTGTTCGCCGGCGCACCCACGCCGATGTTCCCCTGGCCGTGGTCGATCGTGCCGTGGCTTCCGGGAAGCCAGGCGCTCGGTCGCGCCCGTCGCGACAACACCTCCTGGGCGGCAGAGCTCGCCGCGGTGCTCGTCGCCCTGCACCATGACGCGCCCGTCGATGCGCCCCGGAATCCCGTGCGCGGCGTCCCGTTGAGTGCTCGTGATGAGAGCATCCGCTCGCGCCTCGACGACCTCGCCCCAGCGCTCGCGGAGCCTCTCGACGCCCTCTGGCAGACGGGCCTGGACGCCGCACCCGCGGCCGAGAGCACCTGGATCCACGGTGATCTGCACCCCGGCAACATCCTCGTCGACGGCGACCGCCTCTCCGCACTGATCGATTTCGGTGATGTGACCTCCGGCGATCCCGCCTACGATCTCGCCGCGGGGTGGCTCGCCTTCGACGCCGAAGGCCGACACGTGTTCCGGCGCGCGACGGCATCGAGATACGACGACGCCACCTGGATGCGCGCTCGCGCCTGGGCAGCAGCCGTCGCGGCCATCCTCTGCCATTCGAGCGACGATCGCGAGGACCTGCGCGCGCTCGGCCACGACACCGCTCTGGAGCTGTCCGGCGGTTCCTCCTCCTGCTGAGGCCGCGCGCGTGGGCGGGCGACCGACGTGCGGGGCTCATCCTTGCCACAGGTTTTCGGACGTGGTGTACTGACTGCGCAGTAGCGTGTTACCCATCACTCATCTGAACGGAGATCACCATGACGACCGTACGATCCAGAACGAAGATGATTCTCGGCGCCGGGATTACCGGCGCCGCCGTCATCTGCGCCAGCCTGCTGATCGGGCCCGCAGCAGGCGCCACGACGAATGACGGCACGACGCCGCCGGACCAGGACGAACGCGCACTGTCGCGCATCATCGGGGGCCAGGCGGTCCCGAACGACGCCTACCCGTTCATGGCTTCGCTCCAGGCCGGCGGCGACTCCTTCTGCGGGGGCTCGCTCCTGGGCCCGACGCTGGTGATGACCGCAGCGCACTGCGTCACCGGCACGGACTCCCTCACCGGTCTGCCGACGATCGACGTCGACGGCGTCTCGGTGGTCGTGGGGCGTACGGTGCTGTCCGACGGTACGCAGGGACAGGAACGCGGGCTGTCCGAGTCCCCCGGCGCCGAGCCCATCGTCCATCCTCGCTACCTCGCCGGCGACAGTGCCTATGACGTCGCCTTCCTCGTGCTGGACGCGCCCGTCCAGGGCATCGTCCCGGTGAAGCTGCCGACCAAGGGGACGGACGCCCTGCTGCGCCCCGGTCAGAGTGCGACCGTCATCGGCTGGGGGAACACGGACACCGCTCTCGCCGACTTCCCCGACCGGCTTCGTCAGGTACAGGTGCCGATGCTCGCGACTGCCGAGTGCGAGCTCAGCTACGGTGCTTTCCGGCCCGACGTCAACCTGTGCGCCGGGGTCGTCGGCAAGGACTCCTGTCAGGGCGACAGCGGCGGCCCCCTCTTCCGCCAGCCGCCGGCTCGCGAGACCGCCTATCAGATCGGTGTCGTCTCCTACGGGGACGGATGCGGCGGACAAGGAGCGCCTGGGGTGTACGTCTCGTTGAGCTCTGCCGACCTGTGGGACACGATGGCGGAGAGCAGCGAAGGCAAGGCCCTCAAGGAGGCCCTCGGACGCTGAGCAGTCGGGGCCGCGCAGGCTCAGTCCTGTGCGGCCCTGACCCGGAGGTCCCGCGCGAGGTGGTCGCGCTGCTCGACCACGAGACGCCGCAATGCCGCAGGCGCCGCTGTGTTGGCAGCCAACCACGCGTCGACGGCATCCAGGGAGTCCCCGGCAGGGAACAGACCGATGACCAGCCGTCGTGCGATCTCGATGCTGCGCTCGTCCCAGGCTTGGACGATCCTGGCGAAGTACTCCGCGTCGAACCCGGCGATCAGGTCGCGCCGCCCGCCGGCCCGGAAGCCGCTGATCTCGGCATCGAGGTGATCGTTGCTGAGCGCGAGATCCTCCCAGGCGGACTGCCACGCGTCGCGACGTACCGCCGCATCCGGGCGCGATGCCCGAGCCCGGCGTGCGGCTGTTCGACCGTCGCCCGTGTCATCCCGCTGCTCTTCGACCGCCACATCGGCCAGGTCGGCATGTCCGGTGGTGACGAGTGCGCTGAGCAGCTGCCAGCGCAGGTCGGGATCGATGACGAGTCCCTCCGGCGCATCACCCTCGAGCAGTGCTCGCACCTGTGCATGATGCTCGTCGTCGAAAGCGGATGCGGTCGCGAACGCCCGTGCCCAGGAGAGCTGCGCGTCGCTGCCGGCCTCCGCGGATACCAGCGCGTTCCACACGCCGTCGGTCCACGTCCGCTGCTCCTCTTCGCGACGGGTCGCGGAGACATAGTGACGGATCGTGTAGATCGCGTTCGCGAGGACTCCCGTCAGCAGCCCGATATTGGACTCGTGAGGCGCATGGGAGCGGACGATCGCGAGATAGCGCTGCGCGGCGAGTTCGCCGTCGCGCGTCGCATTCCACAACGACGACCAGACGAGTGCACGGGCCAGCGGATCGTCGATCGCCGAGAGGGATTCCTCGACGGTGACGAGAGAGCCCTCGTCGAGACGCGCCTTGACGTATGTGAGGTCATCGTCATTGAGCAGGACGAGATCGGCCTCGGGCAGGTCGAGCTCCGTGCGTTCTCCGACCACGTCGAGCTCGCGCTGCTCACGGCGGACGATACGACCGTCCGCGCGCTCGTACAGCCCGATCCGGAGTCGATGCGGCCGTGGGTCGGTCTGCACGAGGATCTGTCGTCCCTCTGGGTCGGTCTCCGTCCAGAGCGTAGACACGCCGGACGTCTGCAGCCATGCCGTGGACCAGTCGCTCATATCGCGCCCCGACACGGCGCTCAGCTGCACCAGGAAGTCGTCGAGGGTGGTGTTGCCGAACGCGTTGGCCGCGAAGTAGCGCCGCGCTCCCTCGAAGAAGGCCTCGTCTCCGACGAATGCGACGAGCTGCTTGAGCACGGCGGCACCCTTGGCGTAGGTGATCCCGTCGAAGTTCAGCTTGGCGGCCTCGAGATCGGTGATGTCCGCCACGATGGGGTGCGTCGTCGGCAGTTGGTCCTGCTGGTACGCCCATGCCTTGCGACTCGCGGCGAACTTGACCCACGCATCGTGATAGCGCGTCGCGACCGCTGAGGCGTGCGCTCCCATGTAGTCGGCGAAAGACTCCTTGAGCCACAGATCGTCCCACCACGTCATCGTGACGAGATCGCCGAACCACATGTGGGCCATCTCGTGCAGGATCGTGTTGGCGCGAGCCGCGCGCTGCGCATCGGTCGCCGCGCCGCGGGAGAGGTACGACTCCGTGAACGTGACCAGACCGGGGTTCTCCATGGCACCGAGGTTGTACTCCGGAACGAAGATCTGGTCGTACTTGCCCCACGGATACGGGGAGGCGAAGGCGTCGGTGAAGAAGTCGAGACCCTGGCGTGTGACCTCGAGGATCTCCTCGGCCTCGAGGTGCGGAGCGAGCGACCTCCGGACGAACACCCCGAGCGTGACGGTCTGCTCGCCGCGCTGCCACTCCCCATCCACGCGGGAGTACGGTCCCGCTGCGACGGCGGTGATGTAGCTCGAGATCGGCAGCGTGGGGGCGAACTCCACACGTTGCACGCCGACGCCGAGGTCGGTATGCGTCGGAGACTGGTTGGAGAGCACCTCCCATCCGGTCGGCGCGTCCACCACGAATGTGTACTCGGCCTTCATGTCGGGCTGCTCGAAGCATGCCATGACGCGTCGCGAATCCGCCGGCTCGTACTGCGTGTACAGATAGGTCTCATCGTCGACGGGGTCGTGGAAGCGATGCAGTCCCTCACCGGAACGGCTGTACGTTCCGACCGCTTCGACCCGCACGAGGTTGGACGCGGCGAGCCCGGAGAGCGAGATGCGTGCCCCGTCGTAGACGATCTCCTGGTCGACCCCGTTCACGGAGACCCGCTGAACGCCCTCGCCGATGAAGTCGAGCCACGTCGTGTCGGTGGTCGCGTCGAACTCGAGCGTCGTCACGCTGGGGAACCCGGTCCGAGCACGCTCCGGCGCTCCGGTCAGATCGAGCTCGACGCGGATGCGGTGCACGGTGACGGCAGCGGATCGCGCTGCGGTCTCCTCGCGGGTGAGGTTGGCTGTGTCCATGCTTCCATCCTGGCATCCGGAGGCGAGGCGGACAGACCCTCGTGCGACGGATCAGGCGTTCTGGAGACGATGCCCGATCTCGGCGTAGACCTGTGCCGACGCGCGTGCGCGTGCCTCGGCGGACTCCTCGTCTTCTCGAACCCGCGCGATGGACGAGAGGATCGCATCGCTTCGTGCCACTTCGGCACGATCACCGGTCGCCTCTGCGATGCTCCGGGCCTCCTGCGCGTGTCCTTCAGCCTCGTGCAGGACCGCGCCCGCATCCGCCGGGTCTTCCGTGTTCGCAGACAGCAGGATCTCGGCGAGGGAGTTCGCAGCCTCTGTCGCGATCAACGGCGAGCCCGCGCGCTCCGCCTCACGGAGGATGTGTTCCGCGGCAGCCTTCGCCTTCCGGACATCTCCCGCTCGTCCGTCGATACGCGCGTGCAGGAGCACGAGGTCGGCAGAGGTCGCATACTCGCCCGCGGTCGCCAGCGTCTGCATCGCAGTCGCACAGAGCTCGCGGGCGCGCACATCATCGCCTCGTGCCTCCGCGACGAGGGCCAGAGTGCGCCGGACGAAGGGCAGCGGCTCGCCGTTCGACTCGTCCAACAGCCCGTGCAGCTCCACCTCCGCGTCATCGAGTCGACCGATGGCGAGGAGCAGCAGCGGGCGGTTGCCACGGACGACGGCGATGTTGAGCTCATCGCCTTCGGCCTGCGCCATGGACAGGGCACTCGCGTAGCGCTCCAGCGCCTCCGGATAGCGGGCGAGGATACGAAGGGTGTCGGCGTGATTCCCGGTGGCACGGCCCTCGACGATCCGGTCCCCCGCGTCCCGTGCGTGCGCGATCGCTCGTTCGTACGATTCCACAGCCTCATCGAGGTGACTCATCCAGCGCTGTACGTTGCCGATCTGATTCCACGTGCGCGCCAGCGCCGCACCCGAGGCGATGCGGCGCACGCGATTGAGGGTCACCAACGCTTCGTCGAGGCGCCCGAGCTTTTCGGCGCAGTGCGCGATGCCGAGGGCGATGTCCGGGACCAGGTCGAGCCCCTCTCCTCGCGACGCGAGGTCGTGCAGCCGCAGCGACTCGTTCCAGAACGACCAGCGTGAGAGCGCGGGATGCGCCTCGATCGCCAGCCGCTCCACCGAGGAGTCGAGGCCGTGCTCGCGAGCCGCCGCCGCGACCGCGAGCACCGTCGTGACCGCACGTGCGGCGAAGTCGGGATCTTCGCGGATCCGCGCGAGCACCGCAGACGCGGACCTCTCCACGAACCCTCTGCGGGTGGACGACGGGCGCAGTGATCGTGATCGAGACGCAGCGAAGGCGAAGACCGTGTCGTGCATGCGCACTCGGCCGTCGCGCAGTTCGACCAGATGGCGGGCGTGCAGCCGGTGCAGATCGAGGGCGGACGACGCCCCGCCCGCGGCCAGGAGCACTCCTTCGTCGATATCCCTGTCCAACAGCGCGGCGTCCGCGAGCAGGGCTTCCTCGGAGGGGGACAGCGACCGGGTCGCCGCCTCCAGGACGGAGCGGATGCGCAGATCACGAGGCTCGTGCTCGAACCGCGATGCGAGATCCTGGAACGACCAGCCCTCGTGCTCCCGCACGATCCCCGCCAGCATCGCGAGATCGAGAGGGAGACCCCCGCTGACGGCGACGATGCGGCGCAGCGCGTCCGCGTGGACGTTCACGTCGGCGTCGGCATCGGCGTCGGCCCCGGACGACGCATCATTCCCCCGGAGGAGATGGGTGAGGAGTCGGAGGGCTTCGGCGCTCGTCATCGGTGGGACGACGACCCGCGCCACGCGTGCACCCATCGCCGAGATCCGCTCCTCCAGGTCGGCAAGGTCGACTCGCGTCGTCACGATGAATCGCACACCGGGGACGAGCAGCGCGGCCAGACGCCTGGCATCGCCCGCGTCCTCGATGATCACGGTCATGCCTCGCGCCGCGGACTGCAGCCCTTCGCGCAGCCGCGACAGCTCGTAAGGAAGAGAGCGGACGCCGAGGGTTCCCAGCATCCGCCGGAGGACGTCGATCGGGTCGGCTCGGGGACGATCGACGTCCGATTCGCGCAGATGCACGGTGAGCACGGGTGACGGACCGGCCAGCGCCGTCGCGAGAGTGGTCTTCCCCGCTCCCGGCAGACCGGTGAGGAGGAGGATATCGGCCTCGGGGAGCGAGGCCAGCAGCTCTTCCCGTCCGACGTCCGCTCCCGCCGCGTCCCGAACATCGAGCGTCACCTCGACGTGCACACCCACTCTCTCGCCGTTGAGGAGACGCGCGTTCTCCCGCCAGATGCCGGCTTCGGCATCGTCACCGCCGAGGGCGAGCACGATGTCGCCGACCAGGCGTTCATCGAGTCGCCTCCGCCCCGGGCGGAAGCAGTCGTACACGGTCACCTTGGGCGGCTCTGCACCGTCGCGCAGGCCGCCGATGCGACGGGCGATCTCGGCATACGACGGTGATCCCGCGTTCGCGCGCATCCGTCCGAGCCCCAGACAGAGCTCGTCGAGGGTGCGCGGCGCGGGCATGGGTCGAGCCTATGGCACGCCGTCGCAGCGACGGACGGCGGCCGTTCGGGCTCGTTCGGAGTCGGACGGCCCTGTGCTCATCACCCCTATGCTCGCTCGACGGAGAGGCCGACCGCGACCTCCCGGACGAGGAGACGAACCCCATGACGACACGTGCAGCGATCGCAGCGAAACTCGACGACTTCTCCTTTCAGAAGATGAACTTCGGCGGGTTCCTGATGAACAAGCGGGCCAAGAGCTCGCACGCACTGTGGACCCGCACCGCCGACAAGGGCGTCACGGAGCTGACGCTGCTCACCACACGGGACTACGGCGAGGGGAACGTGTACGACGTCGCGGCCTTCACCCTCGACGGAACCGTGCCCGCGGAGGTCGTCTCCGAACTCCGGCAGCAAGCGGATGCCCTCGCCGACCAGGTCAACCTGCGCGCGCACGGCTATGTGTACACCTGCCTCGAGCCCTGGGACGGGGGCGGCACCATCTGGATCTCGAAGAAGCCCGAGTTCCGCGCTCTGAGCCGGCTGGACCAGGGGATCTACGTGATCCCGATCCAGCGACTCACCGGCACGGTCGAGCCGCGTTGGCTCGCGTGGGCACGTGAGGGCGATCAGCTGAACATCGCCATCGTGTACAAGCCCTGACGGTGCCGACGCTCCTGGAAGGCGAGTCCGCCCCGCACGCCGACGAGCGCGTGCCGGGGGGCCTCGCCCTCATCGGGTCGTCGCTGGCAACGGTCGGCATCGCCGCCGTGATCGCGTTCTACCTGCTGCCCGTGGGCTTCGGCCTGACCGGCGCGACGCTCGTGCTCGCGCAGGTCGCCGCGATGCTTCTCTGCGCGGCGATCGTCGCCTCGTCGACGATCGCCGTTCGCCGGCATCATCGACATCGGGCCGCTCTCGCCGCCGTCGCAGAGACACTCGGCTGGGAGTTCCGCACGGATATCGGCGACCGCGTGTGGGGTGGCTCCATCGATGAGCAGATCGATCGCGGCGCCCGAACCGCACGGAATCTTCTGGACGCCCGACACGCGGCCCTTCCCTTCGACAGCATCGAGCGCACGTTCGTCGTCGGCGACCGCGAGGGGGCGACGATGCACACGGTGCGGGCGGTGCGGATCCCCCTTCCTTCCGAAGCGCCGCGTATCACGCTCCGATCACGGCGCGGCGGCGGCGCACTCAGCGTGCTCCCCCGACGTCCGACGGGCGCGTCCCGGATTCGACTCGAGGGCGACTTCAGCGACGTCTTCGAGGTTTCGGTGCCGGCGGGCTACGAGACGGATGCGCTCTACGTGCTCACACCCGACCTGATGGTCGTGCTCCTCGACCAGAGCGCCGACCTCGATCTGGAGATCATTGACAGCACGCTCCACGTGTACTTCCCCGCCGTCGACCTGACCGACGATGAAGAGCTGCGCGACTTCCTCGCCGTGATCGCTGCCTTGTACGACCGCTTCGGACGCCGCACCATGCTCTATCGCGACGAGGCCGCCGAACCGCTGGACCCGGCGTCCTACCGCCGCGACGGCGACACTCTCGCCGATCGGGCACACGGGGTCGACACGCGCGTGCGATGGTGGCCCGTTCTCCTGGCAGTGGCCACGCCCCTGGTGCCGATGCTCATCGCCGTCGTCTGGCTGCACTTCGTCGGGTGACCTTACGCGAGATCTGCGGTCCGCCGAGAAGACGCCGGATGGCCGTCTCAGGGGTCACCGAGAGATCGAGTGTCCGTCCGCGCGCGTACTGACTGAACACCCGTGGATCGATGTAGCTTCCGCGTGCGACGGCGGTCGTGTTGCCGAGCGCCGTCGCCGCCGCCTGCACGGCGAGGCGCTCCGCCTGGCTCCGGTGGTTGCGGCTGTCGAGCTCACCGATCCGAGCGAGGGCGTCGGCCGCGATGATCGTGCCGTGAAGAGTGCGGAAGTCCTTCGCCGTGAAAGCGGCACCCGTGACATCTCGGAGGTACGCATTGACCTCGGCGGGTGTGATGCGCACCCGCCGACGCCCTCGGCGGTACGCAAGCAGGAAGGCCGCAGACTTCCCCGCGGCGAAGTCGGTCAACGCCTCGGCGAGCGTCTCGTCGGTGATCTCGATCGACGCCGTACGGCCGCTCTTGGCAGGGAACGAGAGCGCCAGTTCGCTCCCCTCCACCCGCACATCCCGCCTCCGCAGTGTGGTGAGACCGCGGCTCCCGTGGCGGACGAGATACCGTTCCGACCCGATGCGGAGGGCCGCATCGTCGAGAAGCCGGAAGGCTACGGCGAGGGCGCGCTCCTTCGTCTGCCCCTCCTGCGCGAGCGCACGGGTGACCTGGGCCCTCGCTCGAGGAAGCGCGGCCGCGAGATCCAGCGCCCGCACGAACTTCCGGCGATCCCGGGTGACTCGCCACAGGGGGTGGTAGAGGTACTGCTTGCGTCCCGCGCCATCGACGCCGACCGCCTGGATGTGCGCGAGCGGGTCGGCCGCGATCCACACGTCATGCCACGCGGGTGGGATCACGAGGTCGTGGATCCGCTCCCGATCGGCCTCGGGCGCCGTCTCACCGGCCGGGTCGACGTAGCGGAATCCGGATCCGGATCGCACACGTCGGAAGCCCGGGTCCTCCCCCGGAACCACGCGGATCAGTCTCGCCATGCTGCTGCCTCCCTCGAATGCCTTCGATCGAGGATGGCGGCGCCGTGGGATACGCGGAAGGGAGTGGCGTCGCGGCGACTACCGTGCTATTCCGCGGTTGGCTCGACGTCCGGTGCCGCGAACGTGCTGCGCATGTGATCGCTCGTCAGGAAGTCGGCGATACCGATCATGATCAGGCTGAAGACGATCTGTTCCGACACCATCCAGAGCGGATAAAGGCCGGGGATCGCCGCCATGACCAGCGTGATCACGGGGAAGATCTGGGCGAACAGGCGCAGGCGCTGGTACGCCCACCGCCACCCGCGCTGCGCTCGCCACGCGAAGTAGAACAACGTCGCGGTCATCGCGAGCACGACGAGGGTGCGCATCCAGACCGCGAACGACACCGACTCGCCATCGACCGCCAGCATCAATGCGACGATGACCGCACCGACGCCGATGACGAGTTCGACCACCAGGAGCCAGAGAATCCAGGTGAAGGCCCGGACGGTCTTGGGATGCGTGCGGTCCGCCTCGCTGATCGCGACGCCGGCCTTTCGTCCACCGGCGATCCGGTCCAAACGGAGGAAGAGGGACTCCAGAGCCATGAGGGGAGCCTATTGCGTCCGTGCGTCGTCGACGTCGACCGTTCGATGGATGTCGGGTGCGCCGTTCGCAGCCGGTGGTACCACCCGCTCCAGCACGAGCGCCAGCACACCGACCGACAGGCTGCCCGCGATCATGACGCCGATGAACCCCATGTCCAGTCCCGCACCGAGCATCACACCCGCCACGAGCGGGCCCGTGATCGCACCGCCCTGGAACGCCGCGGAATTGATCGCGTTGTACCGGCCGCGCGTGCGGTCGGACGCGAGATCGTTGTAGATCGCGGGAACGGTGGGCTGCAGCATCGTCTCTCCGAACGCGAAGACTCCCATGTAGGCGATGACGCCGATGGCGGCGGCGACTGTGTCCGGCAGGAAGCCCGTCGCCCCGAGCACCACCCACGACACGGCCCAGATGAGGGCCATCACCTGCATCACCCGCGTGCGCCTCTTGCCGGAGATGACCCGGAGCACGGCGAACTGCAGAAGCACGATCACCGCGGTGTTGACGGCGAACGCGATGCCGACGACCTGCGTCGACACCTGTGACACCTGGCGGGCGAACGCCGGGAAGCCCGCCTCCATCTGGCCGTATCCGATGAAGACCGAAAGGAAGGTCAGAAGAGTCAGCCAGAGCACGGCCGGCCGCCGCAGGATCTCTCGATACCCGCCCACCGGAGGGGCGTCGGCCTCGGCGTCGTGCTGCGTGCGCACACGGCGGAGCGGTCCGAGGAGGAGCGCGAGCGGGATGAGGCTGCTCGCGGCGTCGACGAGGAAGATCGTCGTGAAGGTGGCGGGATCGCTCACGTCCACGAAGAAGCCGCCGATCACGCCTCCGACGCCGATCCCCAGGTTGACGAGCGCGAAGTTCACACCGAAGTACTGCTGACGTACCTCTCCCTCGACCACCGTGGCGATGAGGGCGTTGAAGCCGGGCCAGGAGACGCCGAAGTTCACCCCGATCAGCATGACCGCGACGGCGGCGACAACCGGATGGGTGGCGTAGGCCAGCAGCGCGCATCCCGCGATCATCGACAGCAGCCCGACGATCAGCACCCGCCGTGCGCCGAAGCGATCGATGAGAGTCCCTCCGGGGCCTGTGACGATCAGCCCGGTGATCGCGATGAGACTCATCAGCGCTCCGGAGATGCCGAGGTCGAAGCCGCGCACCTCATGGAAATAGATGATCGTGAACGGCAGGGTCATACCGCGACCGAGCGTCTGGATCGCGACCGTCGACAGCAACCACCGCCCCTCCGTGGGTAGGGCGTTCCAGAAGCTCCTCATACCGATCACCTCGATATTCTTGCGGATGCCGGAGACATCGCGTTCGCGAGCGGATTGTCGGACGAGGCGGCTTTCTGCCATCATCACGAACATGGCGCTGTCACTCGAGGAGTTCCGTTCCGCACTGGTGGACGCCGGTTCCCGGCAGGGGCTGGGCATCCGGCTCTCGGACACCGAAGCCCAGCAGGTCGCGGCCGACCCGCACGCCGCCCAGAGCTGGTACGCGTACTGGCAGTCCATGAACCCGCAGACGGAGCCTGCCGCTCCCGCGTTCCCCGCACCCGAGACGACCCCGGCCGCCGAGACGGTGCCGCTCGGCGGACACGACTTCGCCCAGACAGCGGCGTTCGCATCCGCTCCGCCGGCGTACGCCGGTACGCCGACCACAGCGATCCCTTCTCGCGGTGCCCCGGTCCCCGGCGGACCGGAGAAGAAGAGCCGGGTCGGTCTCTGGGTCGCGCTGTCCATCGTCGGTGCCCTGCTGCTGCTCGCGATCATCGTCGTGGTGGTGGCGTTCACCACCGCCCGGCACTGGACGAAGGTCGATGCGCCCGAGAAGCCCGAGACCTTCCACAGCGAGGAGTACGAGACCGGTCTGTACCTGGTGGCGGACGACGGCGTGAGCCCGTGCGCCGTCGATCAGGACTGGACCGACTGCATCGACGCGATGGAGGCCCAGTATGCGGGAGCCTGCGCCGGCGTCGAGCTCGTTCCCGCCGCGGCGATGCTCTGCGAACAGCATCGCGCCGAGATCGATCGCATGCGCGCGGAGGACTCCGAAGGATCGGTCGTCGCCTCGCTCGGAGACTTCGGCCACCTCACCCGCACACCGGAGGTCGCGACGCGACAGGTCTCGAACAACGACTACGAAGCAGCAGTCACTCACGAGGCCGTCTGCTACCTCGGGTTCCTCGGGGAGTGCGACTGACGATACGGGTGCTCGCGCGTCGACGACCGACGGTCAGACCCCCGCTTCCGGCAGACCCACCTTCGCCTTGGCCCAGGACCGACCGCGCGTGTCCTTGAGGATGTCGTACTCGACGTCCACATGCGGCTCGATCGCGCTGTACTTGTCGTTCGGCGCACCGATGACGAGCTGGAAGCCGAGCCCGCGCCACGCACCGATCGCACGCTTGGTGAAGTGGGCGTCGGCCTTGATCAGCGCCTCGTCCATGAACACCGGCGCATAGCGAGGTCGAGCGGCGCCCGCGTCTCCGAGCTGGTACCGGAGGGCGGCCCCGACGATGAACGCGACGAGTTCCTGCGACTCGCCTCCGGACTTCTCACCGATGTGATCGTAGAGCGCGACGTGCTCTCGCGTGGCGGCTGTGACGCGCTCCGCGCTCACCCGCACATGGTTTCGCACATCGATGAGCTCCGCGAAGTCGGGGGCGGTGCGGCGCATGCGCGCGATGAGGCGACTCATCTTGCGGTACACGGTCTCCCGCTCCGCATCCGTCGCCGCCGCATCGATGAGTCCCCGCACCTCACGGAGCTCACGGCGGAAGCGCTTGCGAGCCTCCGTCTGGTTCTCCCGGGGGGTGATCTGCAGACGATGATCGTCGTCGTAGAACGGCAGCTCCTCCATGATCCGGTTGATCGGATCGATCCGGTCCTTGATCTCACGGAGCGACCGGCTGAGCGTCGAGTCGAGACTCGTCAGGTCGTTTCCCGACAGTTTGAGCAGGCTGTCGCGCCACTCGGTCTCCAGCTCGTGGAGCCCGTTGGTCTGGAGAGCCTCCAGGATGCTCTCGAACTCCCCGACCGAAGCGTCGGGATCCGGAAGGATCGTGAGGGTGTCCCAGCGCTCGAGGAACCCCGTCATGAGTCGGCGCATGCTCTCGCGCTGCTGCTCGTGCGCCTCGGCCGCCTCGCGGCGGTCATCGAGAAGGCGCTGAGCTGCCGTCCTGAGGGCGGTGTCCAGATGGGTCAGGCGCTGCGCCGCCGTCGCGGATCCTGCGGTCTCGGCGTGCAGGAATCGGCTGTCGAGGAACGAGGCGTGCCCGTCCGCGAGCACGAGTCCGGATGCCGCGGCAGAGTCGATGACCGACTGCCAGCTGTCGACGTCGTCGGTGACCCGACCCCACTGCTCCTGGGTCTGAGCGAGCTCGTTGCCGAGACGCGCCTCTTCATCGCGGAGCCGCGCCGCCCGCGCCCGCAGTTCTTCGGCCTGGCGCTGGAGTTGCGCGATCTCGGGGCTGGCCGTGGTGACCTCCGCCTCGACCGCGAGCCAGCGCTCCCGCTCGGCCTCCACCGTGACCACATCGATCTGCTCCCACGTGAGGTCCTCGATCTTCGCGAAGGATGTCGACCGCGCCTCGATGCGGTCGAGGGCGGCCTCGGCCTCGTGCGCAGCGGACGCGCACTCCTCGTGCTGCGCCGTCAGCCGCCGCAGCTGTTCGTCGATCTCGCGCAGGCGACGGTCGTTGGTGAAGCCCAGGACGTTGCTGCGCCCCTGCCCTCCGTGGGCACCCCGACTCCCCTGCGACACCTGGCCGCTGATCGTGAGGGCCTTCTGGTGTGCGCCTAACTGCGACGACGAGTCGACACAGACGTATCCGAAGCGATCCTGAAGTCGCTGCTGAAGCCAACCGGTGAAGGGCGTCGGGAGGTACTCGAGCCGCCCGGGAAGCGTCTTCGGGTCGGCGTTCCGCACCTCGGGGATGCCGGTATGGACGCCTTCGTAGTTCAGACGTTCCGGGGTGCGCACGGAGTTGATGGCCGTGCGGAACGAAGCGAGGTGCTCGACGTCGATCAGAAGCGTCCTGGCGAAGCCTCCGAGCGCGAGGTTGAAAGCCTCCCGCCACGGCTCGAACTCGGTCCGCAGCTCGATGAGCTCGCCGACGAACGGAAGATCGGCCGGGTCGAGCCCGACCGCCTCTGCGAGCAGGCTGCGCGACTCGTCGAGATGTGCGGGGATGCTCCCGCGTACGCGACTCGTCTTCTCACGCTCTTCGCGCAGGCGGCGGATCTCGGCCTCCGTCGTCCGGCGTGCGCTCTCGGCATCGGCGAAAGCGGCACGGGCAGCACGGATCTCGGACTTCGGAGCCGACCCCCGAACGTCGGCGGCGAAGGCGTCGAACTGCGCGGCGGTCTCCACCTCCGCTCCCAGCTCCCGGACGATGATGTCGAACTTCGCCCGCTCCCGCCGGACGTCGTCCACTCGGCGCTCGGCGACGCGGAGTTCGCGCTGAGCTGTCTCGAGACGGTCGCCGCCGGACTGCCGCAGCACGTCGAGAAGCCCTTCGCGCTCGACATCCGCGGCATCGACGAGAGCACGTTTCTCGCGCACGGCAAGACTCAGCGCACGGGAACGATCCCCCAGCTCGACCTCCACGTCGCGCAGGAGATCGAGGCGTCGCTGCGCGTTCCAGAGGGCGGCCAGAGAGGTCGGATCCGTGAACACGCCGACCTCGTCGATCACGCGCACACGCTCGGACGCCGAGACGATGCGGTCTTTGATGCTCCGGATCGGCTCGAGTGCGTTCACCTGCTGCTTCGCCGTGAGCATCCTCATGCGCGTGCTCTCGAGCTCGTCGAAATGCGCCACGACGGCATCTGCGGTGGCCATGGTCTCGGGCTCTTCGAGGACGAGCTTCTTGTACAGATCGTCGACCGTCGTGATCTGCTGCCCGGCCTGGATCCTCGCCAGAAGACTGATGGCCTTGGCGCCGGAGCCGGCCGCACCGATCCCGAGCACCGCCTGCAGGCGCGCCGAGAACTCACGGTCCGTCGCGAGGGTCTCCAGCCCCGTCGCCCGCACCGACGCATCCGAGAGCCGCTGCGTCGCCGCGCGCTCCAGCAGTCCCAGATCGAACGCCCCGTTCACGGTGGCCCTGACCCGCGTCGTGTCCTCGAGGACGCGTGCATCCGCGGGGATGTACCACGCACGCACGGCCGTGAACCGCGACCCGTCGTGGTCGATCCACGTCGTCGCGATCGCACTCCACGTGTCCTCCCCGTCTCCGCGGAGCACACGCAGCTTCGTGCCCTCCTCGGTGCGGGATTCGTCGATCTTCCCTCGCCCGTAGGAGAGGATGTTCCGCTGCTCCTCGCCGCGCGGGCGACCCGTCACACCACCGTTCGACGCTCCGTTGAACGGCGTCGTGTGCGGCATCATCAAGGCGATGTACGCATCCATCAACGTCGACTTGCCGGAGCCCGAGCCTCCGCAGAGCAGGGTCGCGTGCGGCGAGAAGCGCACACGATGGGGTCCGCCGTCGTACCCGCCCCAGTTGATCAGCTGCAGCTCCTCCGCCACCCACTGCTGCCCGCGCGAACCCGCCGGGATGAGGCCGAAGAGCGTGTCGACCATGGTCATCGTTCCACCGCTTCCTGCGACCGCAGCCAGTCGCGGAGTTCTTTCAGGGTCTCGGCGCTCAGGACGACCTCGACGAGCGCGCTGATGCGATAGCGCCCGCTGGTCTCCTCCTGCACGATGCCCTCTCGATCCAGGCGATCCATCGCGTTCCGGATCGCCTTCTGCTGCCGGGCTGTGCCGCCGTCGACGTCACTGAAGTAGCTCAGCACGGTCTGCTCGAGATCCTCGATGTCGATGCGCACGGATGCCTCGCCTGCGGCGGACTCGCGCTGATAGACCGTGCGCAGATGCACGAGAACCAGGGTCTCGGCGCGTGTGTACGGCGCGTCCTTCAGCAACACCGGCATGTCGATCTCGTCGGAGCGCAGCTGCTGCTTGTATGCGAACCCGCGGCCGTGGTCGACGACCAGGCGGAGGTAGAGGTCGTTCAGGCGCGACTCGATCACGTGCTGATGGTCGAGCAGCAGGGCCCATTCCCGGCGGTTGCGCTCCGCGGCGATGAAACGGCGCTGGAGGATGTGCGCGAGCAGGCGCCGGATCTCGGGGTCCAGCGTGCCGCGGTCACCCGCGAAGTGCTCCTCGATGTCGTCTTCCATCGGGACCGGGGCGATGAACGGATCCTCGACCGGCGTCTCCGTCACGAGGCTCTCTTCAGGCATGTGATTCTTCCTTCGGGTTGCGCGCCGTGACGGCGCCGAAAGCGAAACGTCGCGTCGATCCGTCCGGACGCCGCGCTTCGACCACCGAGACCTCCTCGCCCTCGGTCATGCCGTTGCGGTGCGCGATCTCGAGCAGTCCGACGAGGTCGACAGGACGACGGGTATCGTCGGCTCCCTGGGTGAACGCCGCGGCGAGGTCGAACTCCGGGCCGAGACCCGACACGTACTCCTCGAGCTCCGCATACCGCGGACCGCCCCACGCGCGGGAGTCGACGTCGGCGAACTCGACGTCGTCGGCGTCCGCGAGAGGTGCGGGGACGGCCGGCGGGCGGATGCTGCTCACCGTCTGCCTGAGGTGCCCCAGATCTGCGAGCGGGAGACTGCGCACCGGCGAGTCGCTCGCCCCCGCACCGTCCCAGATGTGGAGAGCGGCGATGACGTCGCGCAGCAGATCGTCGATCTGACGGTCCCGCAGCGGATCGTGGGTCTTCACCTGGCCGGTGATGACGTGCGACGCTCGACGCTGTGCGGCGAGGACCTCTTCGACGCCGAGCTCGACCCGACGTCCGATGGCGTCGAGTTCGGCACGCTGCGTGCTGTCGAGCATGCGGGCGAACGGCTGCCGGAGCAGGCCGTGCAGCTGTTCGGTGAGCGCGTCGATGCGATCCGGATCGCCGATCAGCCGCAGGGCGCCGGAGAACGCGCGCCCCTCCGGGGTCGAGTTCATCACGTCCTGCGCGCGTCGCAGATACTCGCGGAGCACCTCGCCGGTCGGGCGCTCGTCACGCCGCAGATGGGCGACGACGTCGCGCTGCATGAGCTTGAGCGACTCGGCGACGCGGGTGAAGTCGGCGGGGAGCTCCCGTGCCAGGTGCAGCACGTTCTCCGCTTCTTCGAACAGCTCTTCATCGTCGAGCGGATCCGCCCTGCCCGATTCCTCGATCCGATCTATCTCGGCGTCGAGTGCCGCCCGCTCCTTCCGAAGACGAGCCAGGCGACGCTCGGGATCGGCCTCGGCGCTGTCGGAGAGGTGCTCCACGGCGTCGAGGAGCGTTCGCACACGGGAGTTGGATACACGTGTGCGCCCCCCGCCCGTGCGTCCGGCGATCTCCAGCGCCTCGACGGCGTGCGCGGAGAGTCGGTACACCTCGATGTCCTCGTCGATCTGCTGCACCAGCCAGCCCAGTCGCACCCAGTTCCGCGCGACGTCGCGGCCGGTCCCTGCGGGAACCCGGCGGTCGTCATCGTCGTAGCCCGCTCCCCTCAGCTCATCGAGGATCTCGGCGAGCTCGGCCTGGGCGTCGGCGATCGGGATGGACGCCCGGTCTGCCGTGAACAGCAGCGAGAGGGACGCGACGACGAAGGGCGCGAAACGTCCGTGAAGGAGGTCGAGAGTCGGCGTGCTGAATGCGGTGACAGCGCGCGAGAATGCCGCTTCTGCTCGTGTTCCTGTCACGTATTCACATTACTCGGCGCCCTCGACATCGCCGGACGCGACGCGGGGTGACGACGCGAGCTGATCCGCTACCGCGAGAACTCGGTGCGCGTGAGGGGTGTGCTCTCCCGCGATGCCGTGACGAGGAACGTGACGGTGTCGGGCAGGTAGCGGTCCTCGCCGTACTCGATCGGCTCGCCTGCCGCGGTGTAGCTCACGCGGCGCACCCGCAGCAGCGCGCTCGCCCGACGCACGCCGAGCAGCTCGGCGTCGGCGCTGGACACGGGGACGGCATCGATGGCGTGCTCGGCGAACGCGGTCACGATCCCGAAGTCACGCGAGAGCGCCTCGACGACGGAGGCCTCGTCATCGGCGATCGAGGCCAGCCGATCGGCGATCCAGTCCGGGTAGCTGGTGCGCTCCAGCATCACGTCGCGGCCGTCGATGCTACGCGTCCTGGTCACACGCAGCACACGCGTCCGCGGGCTCACCCACAGGCGACGCGCCTCCGCCGCGGTCGCCTCCCCGAACTCCTTGCTACGCACCTGCCCGCCCGGCGCCAGGCCCTTGGACCGCGCCCACTGCGCGAACGAACGCAGTTCTTCGAACGACTGACTCTGTCGGCCCGCACGAACGGTCCAGCCCGCGCCTCGAACCGGGGATACCAGCCCTCGGTCCTCGAGACCCGCGAGAGCCCGTCGGATCGTGCCTCGGGTCGAGCCGTAATGCAGACTCAACTTCGTCTCCGACGGAAGACGGGAGCCCGGAGAGAACTCCCCATCGATGATCCTGGTCATCAGATCGCTCATGATCTCGCGATGGGAGCGCGGGGTCGCCGGTAACACCGTCTCAGACTAGGTGAGCCGCGATACCGTCGATCGCGCGATCAGGACAGCAGTTCACAGTTGTCCCCCGCTGCACGCCCGCCGGCGGCTATCGTTCAGACGTCGTTCATCTGCACGCCGCCCCGTGCACACCACGGAGCGGGGTAATCGTCCCGTGACCTCGTCGACGCCCGCTTCCGATCGCTCCGCTTCTGATCGCTCCGCTTCTGATCGCTCCGCCTCTAATCGCTCCGCCTCCCCTCGTTCCACCCCCGCGCGGCCCGCCGCGGCTCGACCCGCCGCCGTGCTCTTCGACCTCGACGGCACACTCGTCGACAGTGAACGGGCCTGGCTCGACGTGATCAGCGCCCACCTCACCCACCTCGGCACAACGGTGTCGTCGGCGCAGCTCGCCGGGTTCGAAGGGCTGTCCGGCATCGATGCCGCCCGCGCTCTGATCGGGCTCGGGAGTACGCGTGCGAGTGCGAGCGCGCTCGCGGCGGAGCTGGAGCTCGTCACGATCGATTCCTTCGCGGGGCGTCTGGAATGGGTCGCCGGTGCCGAGGAAGCACTCGCGCACCTGCGGCGCGAGGGAACCCGGATCGGTCTCGTGACCAGCTCGACCAGGGCATGGGTCGATGCGGTCGCCGAGAACGTGAGCCTCGGTGTATTCGACGTCGTCGTGACCGCGGACGATGTGCGACGCACGAAGCCGAGCCCAGAACCCTATCTGCGGGCGACCGGCCTGCTCGACGTCGATCCGGCCGCGTGCCTGGTGTTCGAGGACTCCGAGGTCGGCGTGCGTGCTGCCGTCGCTGCCGGATGCCGCGTCGTGCAGGTCCGGGCCGACCGGAGGGACGCGAGCGGCACGACGGCCTGCATCCCCGACTTCCGCGCCGTGACGGCACCCTGGGTCGCTTCACTGATGCCCTCCCTGCCCGCGCTTCCCTGACGTCCCCACACTTCTCGACCGCCTTCCGAACCCCGACGACACCTGCGAGGAACCCCATGCTGACCCCTGATCGCCCGAAGACGACACGCCCCCGTCCGCAGGCGGCCCTACGCCGCGCACTCGGTGGAGGGATGATCGCGGCCACGACGGCGCTCACGCTCCTGGTCCCCGTTCTCCCGGCGGCGGCGGTCGCGCCGACGGCCATCCCGACCTCTTCGTCTGCCGTGGAACCGATGACGCAACAGCGCATCGACGCCGCGAACGACGCCTACAACGGCGCCGACGCCACACTCGAGTTCATCACGATGTCCGATACCGAGCTCGGGGGCGCCGCCACGGCGGACAAGACATCCGAGCAGGTGGCCTACGAGGGCGCGAAGCCGCACTTCCAGGCCCTCCGCTCCTGGGCGGACGCCAAGGGCTTCGACCCGCGCGTCGTGGTCGACAACGGCGATGTCGTCGGCGCGAACGACCCGGAGTACTCCGCCCACCTCGCCGGCGACAGCGAGAAGGTCGCCGGCTGGTATCGCGCGGTCGAACGGGTCATGCGCGAGAGTTTCCCCGAGTCGCAGGTCCTGCTCACCCAGGGCAACCACGACATCGCCGATCTGATGGGCACGACCTTCGAATCCGCGCGGAAGAACGCACCGGCCGACGCGCCCGCGTGGCACTATCCGAACGCCGTCACCGGTTACGTGAGCAACTTCCACACGACGATCGAGGGCATCGACTTCATCGGCCTCGACTACAACGGCACCAGCACATTCGGGTACGGCGGCCAGCGGACCGGCTACCAGGCCTTCCTCACCTCCACGCTGCAGGACATCGCCGCGAAGCCCGACTACGACCCCGCGAAGCCGATCTTCGTCTCGATCCACAGCGGCTACGCGGGCACGTCGCTCGGAGGGCCCTTCCACGCCGACTACGACATGGCGGGTCCCGACCTGCAGCGGATCCTCGCGTCCTATCCGCAGGTGATGCTGGGCTCGGCGCACACCCACTTCTCCTCGAATCCGGAGACGAGCATCTTCCAGAAGGACTTCACGGTCTACGAGAACGCCTCGATGAACTACATCTACCAGGACGTGCCGAGCGACTTCCTCGGCGGCGGCTACTTCGGGGGCAACCAGGGAGACCCTGCCGCCGGGGTGTCGCAGAAGTACGCGAACTTCATCTCCGTGCTCGCCGACGGCTCCACCGTCATCCGTCGATTCGACGTCACCCATCAGCGCTGGGTCGGCATGCCCTGGGTGGTCGACACGACCAAGGGCAAGAGCGGCTTCACGTACACCGCCGCACAGCGCAGCACGACCGCGCCGTGGTGGGGTGCCGCCGCCGTCACCGCGACCGATGTCACCGAGGAGACGCTCACGCTGCACTTCGACCAGGCGAAGGACGACGAACTCGTGAACTACTACGAGGTCGAGATCCGTGACCAGGCCGGCAACCCGGTCGCGTACACGGCGAGCCAGGTGCCGGACTTCGGCAAGAACGCGGCGAAGTCCGTCACCGGATCGTTCAAGGCGTACTCGCGGTTCTACATGACCCCGAACACGATGGGATTCGACGTCCGCGGTCTGAAACCGGCGAAGAACTACACCGTCACGGTCACCGCGTACGACGACTTCCAGAACGCGTCGGAGCCGCTCACCGGCCTCGTGCGCACGGCCGGCGAGCTCGTCTTCCCCGATTTCCCCGAGACCCCGGCACCCGCACCGGACGGCGAGTTCCTGCATCTCGCCTTCGAGGGCGACCTCGGTGACACCGGAACGCATGCGGCATCCGGGCCCACGGCGAAGCCGGTCGGCTCGGTCTCCTACATCGCGACCGATCGCCCTGGGGCCTCCGGAACAGCGGTGCGGATCGGCGGAGGCGAGGGCAGCTACGTCGACCTCGGCTCCCGCCCCGAATTCGACCTCGGCACGGATAAGGACCTCACGATCAGCTTCTGGACCAAGGTCACCGACGTCGAGGGGTACGGTGCGATCATCAGCAACAAGAACTGGGCGAACTGGTACCGCTCCGGCATCAACCTCGCCCCGGAGGGCACGAACACCGGCAAGCTCGAGTTCACGCTCGGCGACGGCACCGACGGCGTCTACGCGACCGGCGACGTCGGCGAGTACCGCGGCTCCTGGCACCACATGACCGTGACCGTCGACCGCACGCGCAACATCGCGAGCACCTACATGGACGGCGTGCTGGCGAGGGAGACGAGCATCGCGGGGATCGGGAGCATGACCAGTGGCCTGAACATGCTCGTGGGCGTCGACGGGAGCAAGAGCTACGGCATCGGTCTCGACATGGACGACCTGCGGATGTGGGACACGGCTCTGTCCACGACCGAGGTCGCCGCCCTCTTCGCCGCCGATGATTCGACCACAGAGACCGCCGCACTCGCCCAGGCCGTCGAATACGCGACCGAGCTGATGAACGTCAACGAGGTCGAGGCGGCGAATGGACGTGTCTTCGATGAGACGCTCGGCGATGCTCTCGCCGCGGCGACAGCCCACAGTGCGGCCCTGCTCGCGGGATCTCCGGGAGCGCGGGATGGCTCGACCGATGGTACGGTCGCGACAGTCTCCGCCGTGGTGCCGACGAAGGCACAGCTGCGGACGAGCTTCGAGGCGCTGAAGGCCGCCGTCGACGCGGTGGAGGCCCAGGCCGTGCGCTTCAGCTATCGCACCGAGGTGCGCGGCGGCACCGTTTCGCCCGCAGAGGGCGTTGCGGATCGCGGCGGCCAGGTGCGCCTGACGCTCACGCCGGCTGCCGGTTTCCGGATCCCGGGTTCGACGGTCACGGTCAGCGGCGTCGACAGCTTCGCCATCGAAGGTGCGGAACTGGTGTTGACAGGCGTCGAGAGTCGCGTGCTCGCCTCGATCGACTTCGCCACGGCCGACACCGGCGCCCCCGGCGAGGGCGGCGCCCCCAGCGAGGGCGGCACCCCCGGCGAGGGCGGCAACGGGAACGGGAACGGGGGCAACGGGAACGGGGGCAACGGGAACGGCGGCACGGGACGCGGAGACGGCACCGTGGCGAAACCTGGAACCGACGGCTCCACTGCTCCGCTCGCGACGACCGGAGCAGACGTGGCGATCCTCTGGGTGTGGGCGGGATTGGCTGCCACCCTGCTGGGGGCTGGCGCGTGGCTGGCCCGCCTGCGCCGCCGCGCGGCCTGACGACCGATGGCGAAGGCCCCCTGCTTTCCGTGCTGACACGGATGGCCGGGGGCCTTCGCCGAACGCGTCACTCTCGCGGCGGACGACTCCGACGCATCACCTAACGAAGAAACCCCCGCCTGAGCGGGGGTTTTCATCTTGCTGGGGTACCTGGACTCGAACCAAGAATAACGGAACCAGAAACCGTCGTGTTGCCAATTACACCATACCCCAAGGGCGAAACCGGAGCCTCGCACCGAGAATCAAGCCTACCCGAGCGGCGGCGGAACACCAAAACCGGTGCCGTGCGCCGCCGCCCGGGCGCGTCGCGACTCAGTTCGCGAGGAACGCCGACAGGGAACGCAGACGACGCAGCGACTCGTCCTTACCCAGCAGCTCCATCGACTCGAACAGCGGCGGCGAGATCCGGCGGCCGGTGATCGCCACACGCGGAGGGCCGTAGGCGATGCGCGGCTTGAGCTCGAGCTTCTCCACCAGCTCCGCGGCCAGAGCCTCCTGGATCTTCTCGGGCGTGAACTCCTCCAGCGGCTCGAGAGCGACGACGCAGGCATCGAGCACCTCGGCAGCATTCGCCGGCAGTCCCTTGAGCGCGTCCTCGGCGTATGAGACCTCGTCGGTGAAGAGGAAGCCCACCATCCCGGGGACCTCGCCCAACAGCTGCACGCGCTCCTGCACGAGAGGCGCCACGCGGAACGCCGTCACCAACTGCTCATGTGTGGGCTCATCGAAGAGCCCGGCCGCGGCGAGGTACGGGATCGTCCGCTCGGCGAAGTCCTTCTCCCCCAGCATCCGGATGTGGTCGCCGTTGATCGATTCGGCCTTCTTCTGGTCGAAGCGGGCCGGGTTCGGGTTGACGTTGACGATGTCGAATGCCGCGGTGAACTCGTCGAGCGAGAACACGTCGCGGTCGGGGCCGATCGACCAGCCGAGGAGCGCGAGATAGTTCAGCAGTCCCTCGGGGATGAAGCCGCGGTCGCGGTGCAGGAACAGATCGGCCTGCGGGTCGCGCTTGGAGAGCTTCTTGTTGCCCGTCTCCCCCAGCACCAGCGGCATGTGGGCGAATCGCGGCACGAACGTCGTGACGCCCGCATCGATGAGAGCCGCGTACAGCGAGAGCTGGCGCGCGGTCGACGGCATCAGATCCTCACCGCGCAGGACGTGCGTGATGCCCATCAGTGCGTCGTCGACCGGGTTCACGAACGTGTACAGGGGCACGCCGTTCGGACGCACGACCACGAAGTCGGGGAATGAACCGGCGGGGAAGGTGACCTCGCCACGGATCAGGTCGACGTACGTGACGTCCTCGTCCGGCACGCGCAGGCGCAGAGCGGGCTGTCGACCCTCGGCGCGGAAGGCCGCCTTCTGCTCGTCGGTGAGGTCGCGGTCGAAGTTGTCGTAGCCGAGCTGCTTGGCGCGGCCTGCGGCCTCGTTGCGCGCGTCGATCTCCTCGGCCGTCGAGTAGCTCTCGTAGAGGGCGCCCGTCGCGATGAGCTTGTCGATCACCTCGCGATAGATGTCGTGACGCTCCGACTGCCGGTAGGGCGCATGCGGTCCGCCGACCTCGACGCCCTCGTCCCAGTCGATCTTGAGCCAGGTGAGCGCGTCGACCAGTTGGCGGAAGCTCTCCTCGCTGTCACGGGCGGCGTCGGTGTCCTCGATGCGGAACACCATCTTCCCGCCGTTGTGTCGGGCGTAGGCCCAGTTGTAGAGAGCCGTGCGGACCATGCCGACGTGCGGCAGACCGGTCGGTGAGGGGCAGAAGCGGACGCGGACGTCGGCACCACTGACAGTCGTGGTGAGGGGGTGAGGGGTAGCCATAGCCCTTCGATTCTACGGGGACGGGTGACCGCACCGCTGGAGGATCGAAGCGCTCAGCGAGCGGCGCTCACGGCGACCGCGGCACGATGCGCCAGCGGTAGGAAACCGTTCGCACTCCGCTCTTCGACCACATGGTCGAAAGCGGTCCGAAACCGCTGCCGGTCGACCTCGTCGAGACCGGCGTAGAGCGCACCGGCACCGGCCACTCCCCCTTCGACAGACCGCCAGAGGGCTCGCGGATCCGCGCTCCAGGTCCAGTCGAGCTCGGTGACCTCTACGCGCTGCAGCCCGGCCTCTTGCAGCATCCGCCCGAACCCGTCGGCCGTGCGCTCGAAGTCCTCGTCATCCGGGAGCCTCGGCCCCCCGAAGGGTGCGATACCGGCACGCTCGGTGATCTCGGCCCAGAACCACGAGGGAGAGAGCGTCCAGGTCGTCGCCACGACCGCACCCCGGCTGACCCGTCCCAGCTCTGCGGCGGCCGAACGCGGTGACGGGACGTGATTCAACACGAAGTTCGCGATGGCGACGTCGAACGCGCCGTCTGCGAACGGAAGCGCCGGCAAGGTGCCGTCGATGGGGTCGATCCGAGGATGCCGGCGACGCGAGACCGCGCGCATGGTCGACTCCGGCTCGCACGCGGTCACCGTCCATCCCTCGGCGGTCCACATCGCAGGCAGGGTGCCGTCTCCGGCGCCCACGTCGACCAGGCTGCGGCCGTGCGGCTCGCCCAGAGCCTCCCGCATCGCGACGAAGGTCCCGGCGCACAGCGCCGAGTAGGAGGCGGAGTACGCTTCGCCGACCCCGGACCAGTCCTTCACCGTGCTCCCGCGCGAGCCAGCGGAGACAGCGCCACGATCGCGACGACCAGGATGAAGGCTGCGATCCCGAGTCCGGAGTACTGGAAGTTCGACAGCACTACTCCGGCCAGCACCGAGCCGGCCGCAGCCGAGAGGCTCATGAGCGAATCGCTGCGACCCTGTCTGCGCGTGCGGAGCTCGGGCGCGGAGGCCTCGGTGAGCAGCGCCGCCCCGGCGACCGTCGCCGCGCTCCACCCCAGCCCCAGCAGGATGAGCGCGACCATGACACCCCAGGCCTCGGTACCCGTGAACACGGCGAACGCCAGAGCACCGGCGAGCAGCACCTGGCCGAGCAGCACGACCTTGAGTCGGCCCCACCTGTCGGCGAGCACACCGAAGACCGGCGACAGGGCGTACATCCCACCCACGTGCAGGGCGATCGTGATCCCCACCAGAGCCGAGACATCCGCCGGGGTCGCCGCCATGCCTCCGGCGCCGTGCGCCATGTGCGACAGGTGCACCGGGGTCATGGCCATGACCGACGCCATCACCACGCGAGACCCCGCGATCGCGAAGATCGCATAGCGCGCCACCCGTGGCCGGTCCTCTGCCACCGCTCCGGCGGCAGCCGCCGACGCCGTGGCGAGCCGCTGCGCCGCGAGAAGCGGATCAGGGCGCAGCGCGACGATGTAGAGCAGGAGTGCCGCGCACTGCGCAACGAACGAGAACAGATAGGAACCCGTCTGCGGAGGCATCCCGACCGCCAGCCCGACGATCTCTCCCGGCCCCAGCAGAAGGGGCCCGGCAACCCCGCCGATCGTCGTCGACCAGACGACGATCGACAGATCCCGGCCGCGGTGCTGCGGGGCGGCGAGATCCGTCGCGGCAAAGCGAGACTGCAGGTTTCCCGCGTTGCCCGCGCCGATCATGAGGATGCCGGCGAGCAGCAGCGGGAAGATGCGCAGGGAGGCGGCGAGGATGACGACCGCGATGCCGACCAGTGCGAACAGGTTGCCGAGCGTGAGCGCACGACGCCGGCCGACACGAGCGGCGAGGCGGGCCAGCGGGATCGCGCACGCCGCCGCTCCGAGCGTGACCGAGGCGGTCGCCAGACCGGAGAGCGCGTCGTTCCCCGAGATGTCCGCGGCCAGGAGCGCTCCGAGCGACACCGTGGCACCGAAGGCGATGCCGCCGAGCACCTGCCCGAGCGACAGCACCAGCACGGTGCGTCGCTGGACCGCCGTCTGCTGCGCCGCCGTCAGGGCCACATCGGTCATGACGCGGGTGCGGCGTCCCGCGCGGTATTGCGCAGGATGCCCAGCCCCGTGATCTCGACCTCGACGACGTCTCCTGCGCCGAAGGTTCCGACGCCCGCCGGCGTGCCCGTCATGATGACATCACCCGGGAGCAGCGTGAACACGGCCGAGGCGTACTCGATGATCGCCGGCACCGAGTGGATCATGTCGGTGAGCGGAGCGTGCTGGCGCACCTCGCCGTTCACCCGCGTCTCGATCGTGGCGGTCGCGGGATCGAAGTCGGTCTCGATCACGGGTCCGAGCGGGCAGAACGTGTCGAAGCCCTTCGCGCGCGCCCACTGTCCGTCCTTGCGCTGCAGATCGCGCGCAGTCACGTCGTTGCCGATCGTGTAGCCCAGCACGTAGTCGAGCGCGTTCTCGGCCTTCACGTTCTTGGCGATCTTGCCGATGACCACGACGAGCTCACCCTCGTACTCGGTGCGATCGGAGAGGGGCGGACGCACGATCGCGTCACCAGGTCCGATCACCGCGGTGTTCGGTTTGAGGAACAGCAGCGGTTCCTCGGGAGCCTCTCCCCCCATCTCGGCCGCGTGGTCGTGATAGTTCTTGCCCACACAGACGACCTTCGACCGCGGGATCACCGGAGCGAGCAGCGCGGCATCCGCGAGCGGCACACGGGCGCCGGTGGTCTCGTACCCGGTGAACATCGGGTCTCCGGCGAGCACGACGAGCTCACGCTCGTCGATGATCCCGTACATGATGGCTTCGTCGTGGCTGAACCGGGCGATCTTCATGGGATCCAGCCTAGCGAGGGCGTCCCACCCCGCCGAGACGCACCGCAGACACCGAGACCCACACGTGCGCAGGCGGCAGGCGTGGGTCTCGGTGGTGGGCGCGGGTATCGTCCGCGCGGTCAGGCGTCGAGGCGCAGAAGCCAGCCGTGCTTGTCCTCGCGGCGGCCGTACTGGATGTCCGTGAGCTCCTCACGCAGCGAGAGTGCGAGCTCGCCCAGCGGCTGCGGTTCGTCGAACCCGTCTCCGACGAGTGCGCCGATCGGGGTGACGACCGCGGCGGTGCCGCACGCGAACACCTCGACGATGTCGCCGGAGGCCACGCCTTCGCGCCACTCGTCGATCGAGATCGGGCGCTTCTCGACCGTGTAGCCGCGGTCATCCGCCAGCTGCAGGAGCGAGTCGCGCGTGATGCCCTCGAGGATGCTGTCCGACTCGGGGGTGACCACACGTCCGTCCTTGAAGACGAAGACGACGTTCATGCCGCCGAGCTCCTCGACATCGCGCTTCTCGTTGAGGAACACGACCTGGTCGCACCCCTTCGCGCTCGCCTCGCTCTGTGCGAGCAGGCTCGAGGCATAGTTGCCTCCGGTCTTGGCCTTGCCGGTTCCGCCCTTGCCGGCGCGGGCGTACTCCTCGGAGAGCCAGATGCGCACCGGCTTCACCCCGCCGGAGAAGTAGGCGCCTGCGGGGCTCGCGATCACGTAGTAGGCGACCTTCTGCGCGGCGCGCACGCCGAGGACCGCCTCCTTCGCGAACATGAACGGGCGCAGGTACAGGCTCTGGTCAGCGCCGTCCGGAACCCAGCGGCCATCCACGGCGATGAGCTCGCGCAGCGACTGGATGAAGTACTCGGTCGGCAGCTCCGGCAGAGCGAGACGACGAGCGCTGGCCTGCAGACGCGCAGCATTGCGGTCGGGTCGGAACGTGTGGATCGAGCCGTCCGCGTGACGGTAGGCCTTGATACCCTCGAAGATCTCCTGCGCGTAGTGCAGCACCGATGCCGCGGGGTCGAGCGGGATCGGACCGTACGGCTGCACGCGAGGACGGTGCCAGCCGCCCTTGGCGGACCAGCAGATGTCGACCATGTGATCGGTGAAGACCACGCCGAAGCCCGGATTCTCCAGCACCTCGGCGAGCCGTGCGGGAGACGCAGCGGTCAGGTTCTTCGTGACGGCGAACTCCAGGGGAGCCACGGTCGCCTCGGCATCGATGGTCGT
Organism: Microbacterium sp. TPU 3598; assembly: GCF_002356155.1. NCBI lineage: Bacteria > Bacillati > Actinomycetota > Actinomycetes > Micrococcales > Microbacteriaceae > Microbacterium > Microbacterium sp. TPU 3598. The sequence goes on from NZ_AP017975.1 coordinate 2,048,320, forward strand.
CATCTCATCATCCATTCCTCGTGGGTGGGCGCATCCTCGCGCCCGTTCAGCCTACGCCTGCAGTCAGAGGCGTGCAGTGATCGCGGAGCCGATCTCCGCCGTGGTGCGAGCCGCCGTCCGTGCCGCGATGTCCGCCTCGACCGCGGCACCGACCCGTGCGGATTCCTCGGTGAGTCCGAGGTGGTCGAGCAGCAGCGCGATCGAGAGGATCGCCGCCGTCGGGTCGGCTTTCTGCTGTCCGGCGATGTCGGGCGCTGAGCCGTGGACCGGCTCGAACATCGACGGGAACGCGCCGTCGGGGTTGATGTTCCCCGAGGCGGCGAGGCCGATGCCACCCGTGACCGCGCCCGCGAGGTCGGTGAGGATGTCGCCGAACAGGTTGTCGGTGACGATCACGTCGAAGCGCGAGGGGTCGGTGACCAGGAAGATCGTGGCGGCATCGACGTGCAGGTAGTCGACCTCGACGTCGGGGTGCTCGGCCGCCACCTCGTTCACGACGCGCTGCCAGATGGCACCGGCGTGCACGAGCACGTTGGTCTTGTGCACCAGCGTGACCTTCTTATGACGACGCTCGGCGAGGTCGAACGCGTAGCGCACGACGCGCTCGACGCCGAAGGCGGTGTTCACCGAGGTCTCGTTCGCGACCTCCTGCGGGGTGCCCTTGCGGATGGCCCCGCCGTTGCCGACGTACGGCCCCTCGGTGCCTTCACGCACCACGACGAAGTCGATGTCGCCGGGCTCGGCCAACGGGCCCGAGGCACCGACGAACAGCTTCGACGGCCGCAGGTTCACGTAGTGGTCGAGGGTGAAACGCAGCTTCAGCAGCAGGCCCCGCTCGATGTTGGCGTCCTTGAGGCGCGGGTCGCCCGGGGTGCCGCCGACCGCGCCGAGCAGGATCGCATCGTTCGCGGAGATCGCGGCGAGGTCATCGTCCGTGAGGGTGTCGCCGGTCTCGAGGAAGCGTCCGGCGCCGAGCGAGAAACGGGTCTTGTCGAAGACCACACCACTGTCGGCGGTGACGGCGTCGAGCACCTTCTCCGCTTCGGCGATGACCTCGGGACCGATGCCGTCACCGGGGATGACGGCCAGCTTCACGACACGCGACATGAGACTCCTTGCGCACTGCACGGGGATGGACCGGCTCGGGCTCACCGCAGGGAGAGCGAGCCGGTCCTCCCAGCGTACTGGTCAGTGCGTGGGGGCTTTGCGCAGTGTGACGGCGGCGATCACGCCCGCGACGACGACGAGACCAGCGCCGATCAGCGAGGTCACCATCACCCCGGAGCCGAATGCGGCCGCCGCCGCCTCCCACAGCGCGGTGCCGAGCTGGCCCGGCAGCGCCTGCGCCGCCGTGTAGGCCCCGGCGAGAGTCTCCCCCGCCGCGTGCGCCACGTCTGCCGGCAGGCCCTCCGGAAGCACGAGAGCCCCGCGGTAGAAGGCCGTGATGATGCCACCGAGCACCGCGGTGCCGAGCACCGCACCGAGTTCATAGGCGGTTTCGGAGACCGCACTCGCCGCTCCCGCCTTCGCGGCGGGGGCGCTGGAGAGGATCAGTTCGTTGGAGATCGTCTCGGCGGCACCGATGCCGATGCCGAGCACCACGAATGCGACGACCAGCGGCAGGACGCCGTGCTCGTGCGTCGTGAACGCCACGATCAGGTAGCCGGCCACGGAGAACGCGAGCCCGACGGGGATCACGATGTGCGGCGGGATGCGACGGGAGATCGGGACGACCGAGAGTCCGGCCACGATCATCGCGAGCATTCCGGGCACGAGCGCGAGCCCGGCCATCATCGGGGACAGCCCGAGGACGAGCTGCAGGTGCTGCGAGACGAAGTAGAGGAAACCGACCAGAGCCACGACGCTGAGCAGGTTGACCAGGATCGCACCGGAGAAGGAGCCCCGACGGAAGAGCGCCATGTCGAGCATCGGCGTCTTGGCACGCAGCTGGCGACGGACGAACAGGTAGCCCATCACGAAGCCGAGCAGCGCCCAGGCTCCGGCCTTGAGACTCGGCCCGTCGACGGCCAGCGACTTGATCGCGTAGACGACCGGGATCATCGTCGCCATCGACAGCGCGATGCTGATCAGATCGATGCGCCCGGGGTTAGGGTCGCGGCTCTCGGGCACCAGCAGCGGCGCGGCGACGAGCAGCGGGATCAACACGGGCACGGCGATGAGGAAGACGGAACCCCATGCGAAGTGCTCGAGGAGAAAGCCGCCGACGATCGGTCCGAGCGCGGAGCCCGCGGAGAACGCCGACGCCCACACGGCGATCGCCATGCGGCGCTGGTCGCGATTCTGGAAGATCGAGCGCAGGAGGGAAAGGGTCGACGGCATCAGCATGGCGCCGAAGAAGCCGAGGAGCGCCCGGGCGGCGATCAGCAGCCCGGCAGTGGGCGCGAAGGCGGCCAGTGCGGAGACGGCGGCGAAGCCGGTCGCACCGATCAGCAGCATCTTCCGGCGCCCGAAGCGGTCGCCCAGCGTCCCCATCGTGACCAGGAGGCCGGCGAGCACCAGGGGGTACACGTCGATGATCCACAGCTGCTCCGCCCCCGTGGGAGCGAGCGCGATCGAGATCTCGGGGAGCGCGAAGCTCAGCACCGTGTTGTCCACCGACACCAGCAGCACCGGCAGCATGAGGACGACGAGTGCCGCCCAGCCGCGGGCTCCGACGCGGGGAGCGTCCGTCTCTGTCGTCGGGATCGACGCAGTACGGTTCATGGAACACCTCTCAGAATCATGACGGCACGGTTAGTGAACCGTCCAGATGGTATAGTAACAGAATTCCCGCCCCTCCCCTGTGCAGAGGATCCACGATGCCCCGACCTCCCCTCGCCCGCGAGAAGGTGCTCGACGCCTTCGAAGCGATCCTCATCGAAGACGGCGAACGTGCAGCGACGCTCGATGCGACCGCGAAGGCGGCCGGCGTCTCCAAGGGTGGCCTCCTTTACCACTTCGGGTCGAAGGATGAACTGGAGGCAGGGCTCGTCGAGCGGCTCGACCGACTCACGACGCTCGACCTCGAACGCATGACCGCAGCCGACGAGGGGCCGGTCGCCTACTACGTGCGCACCTCGGTCATGGAGGACGACGCCCTCGATCGCGTGCTGATCGCCACGACGCGGCTGGCCCAGGGCGGATCGATCCCTGCCGCCGACATGCTCCGCGACACGCGACGACGCTGGGCGGAGACGATCCGCCCGCATGTGCGCGACAATGCGAGCCTCGACCTCGTGATGCTCGTGAGCGACGGGCTCTACTTCAACAACTCGCTAGACGTGCACGGCCCCGAGCGGCTCGTCCCCCGCAGCGACGAACTCGCCGAGCTGATCGCCCTGGTCCTCAGAGCCACGGCCTGACCCGCCGAGACATAAGAAGAGGGCGGGAGCATCACACTCCCGCCCTCTTCTGCACTTGCGCACTGAGACCGGTGCAGCCAGACCTGTGCGATCAGACCTCGGTGATCTCGATCTGACGGAAGAGGTCGGCGTCGATCGCGTCGCGCACGTCGTCGAGCAGTTCGTCCGAGACCGGCGAGTCCAGGGTCAGCACGCTGAGGGCCTGGGCCCCGGCGGCCTGACGGGCGATCTGCATGCCGGCGATGTTGATGCCGGCCTCCCCGAACTTCTGGCCGTACACCGCGACGATGCCGGGGCGGTCCGTGTAGAGCATGACGACGTGGTGCTTCTCGATCGGCAGCTCGAGCCGGTGGTCGTTGATGCCGACGAGCTTCTCGGTCTGCTTCGGACCGGTGAGCGTGCCGGACACCGAGAGCTGCGAGCCGTCGGACAACGCGCCCGCGAGGGTGATGACGTTGCGGTACTCGTCGCTGACGTCATCCTTGAGCAGACGCACCGCGATCCCCCGCTGTTCGGCGAGGAGCGGCGCGTTGACGTAAGAGACCGTCTCGCTGACGATGTTGGTGAACACGCCCTTGAGCGCAGCGAGCTTGAGCACGCTGACGTCGTAGTCGTTCAGCTCTCCGTGCACCTCGACATCGAGGCTGGTGAGCGGCGACGTCGCGAGTGCCGCGAAGATCTGGCCGAGCTTCTCGACGAGCGAGATGCCGGGACGCACGTAGGGATCGATGACGCCACCCGCGACGTTCACCGCGTCGGGGACGAGGTCGCCGCCGAGAGCGAGGCGCACCGAGCGAGCGACCGAGACGCCGGCCTTCTCCTGCGCCTCTTCGGTGCTGGCACCGAGGTGAGGGGTGACCACGACGTTCGGCAGGTCGAGGAGCGGCCGAGCGGTGCCTCCCTCTGCCGGGGGCTCGGAGGTGAACACGTCGAGTCCGGCACCCGCGATCTCACCCGCGACGAGGGCCGCGTGCAGCGCCTCCTCGTCGATCAGCCCACCGCGTGCGACGTTGACCACGAAGGCGGTCGGCTTCATGGCCGCGAACTGCTCGGCACCGATCATGCCGGTCGTCTCCGGCGTCTTCGGCATGTGGATCGTCAGGAAGTCCGACTCCGCCACGAGCTCGTCGAGCGAGAGCAGCTGCACGCCGAGCTGCTGTGCGCGGGCAGACGTGACATAGGGGTCGTAGGCGACGACCCGCATGTCGAAAGCCGCGAGGCGCGCGGCGACGAGGGCGCCGATGCGGCCGAGACCGACGATGCCGACCGTCTTCTCGAACAGCTCGGCGCCGGTGAAGGAGCTGCGCTTCCACGCACCGGCAGACAGTGAGGCATGCGCCGCCGGGATGCGGCGGGCGAGGCTCAGGATGTGGCCCACCGTAAGCTCGGCGGCGGAGACGATGTTCGAGGTCGGCGCGTTGACGACCATGACACCGGCAGCCGTGGCCGCCTTGATGTCGACGTTGTCGAGGCCCACTCCGGCGCGGGCGACCACCTTCAGCTTCGGGGCGTGCCCCAGCGCTTCCTCGTCGATGCGCGTCGCCGAGCGGACCAGCACGGCATCGGCATCCGCGAGCGCCGCGAACAGCGCCTCGCGGTCGGTGCCGTCGACGTCACGGACGTCGAAGTCGGGACCGAGAGCGTCGATCGTGGCGGGAGAGAGTACTTCGGCGATAAGCACGACAGGCTTCGGCACAGTGGATCCTTCGGGGCAGCGCGGCAGGGGCCGATGCGCCGCACACCATGGGGGCGCGATCGCGTCAACTCTACCGGAGCAGGCGCAGCCCTCCGCGCCGTGTGACGTGGCGCGACAGGCTGCTCACGCGCTGGGCATCGTCAGGCTCAACGCGATCAGACTCATCCAGAACACCGCGACGACGCCGAGCCCGGCGAGGAACACCAGAGCGAGCTCGCCCACCCGCCGCCGCCTGCCGATCGCGTAGGCGAAGGCGAACACGATCGCGGGGAAGGCGACCCCGAACAGCAGGGTTGCCCATCCACCGCCGCTCAGTCCGGTCTGGGCCATCGTGATCAGATGCGCGATGGCGTTCCAGACCGCGTAGGCATAGAAGAGCCCGGCGAGTCCGATGACGAGACCGACGAGCCAACGCGGCGTGCCCGCAGACACCTGCGGTTCGGTCGATGACGCGGTCATGATCCGATCACCCCCACGGTGACGAAGGGCCAGGGGACGAGGAGCACGACTCCGGCGAGCAGCACCGCGACACGGATCCACGCAGCCCTCCCCCGAGTGAGCACCCAAGCAGCCAGGAACCACAGCGCGGGCGCAGCGATCGCGAGGAAGAACCACGGCAGGAACATCACGTCGGAGACGAGGAAGGATGCCAGCGGCTGCAACCGGAGCCCTCCGACGATCCAGCCGATCGTGTAGAGGAGGTAGACGCCGCCGACGACACCGACGAGCAGCAGCATCGGGGTGCTCAGCCCCGAGGGCTCGTCGTCGGTCGCCGGTGTGACGGTGCCGTCGTCCTCGATCGTCCCGACGTCGTCGCTGCCCTTGCCGACGGCGTTCCAGCCGTGCGGAAGCGCGCGATCCTTCGGTGTCGAGGCCTCGTCGCCGTCCCAGCTGAGCGCGTCGTCGGAATCGGAAGTCATGTCCCCAGCGTAGGACACCCGGTCCACTAGGATCGGGGTTGCCTTGAGCCGGAACGGCGGGCACCGGAGGGGAAGGGAACACCGTGGCTGCGAGCGAGAACGCCGAGACCGGGAACAGCGACGCCCGCGTCGCCCAGTCCGCGAAGAGCACGGCGACCGAACCACCTGCCGGTTGGGTCCCCACCCCCGAAGCCAAGGCCAAGGCGACGCGCTTCCGCTGGATCGCCGCCATCCTCTGGGCTGTCGCGATCATCGGCGAAGGCGTCGGCATCTTCTGGCTCCTGCGCCAGCGCGTGTTCGTCGGCGAAGACGGCACCCTCGTCCGCAACCCCGACACCGGCCTGCTCGAGGAGCAGGGTGTCACCGCGACGTTCCCGCAGTGGGCGTTCATCACGCTCCTCGTGCTGCTCGTCGTGATCGCGGCCCTGTCCATCACCGGCTCGGTGCTGTGGAAGAAGGCCAACCGCCTCGACCCCGCGCGCAGGGCGGACAAGACGCGGTTCTTCGTGCAGAACCAGCTCGGTGCGATCGTCGCAGTCGTGGCGTTCCTCCCGCTGGTCATCCTGATCTTCCTCAACAAGGACATGGACAAGGGCCAGAAGACCACGGCCGGAATCGTCGGCGTCGTCCTCGCGGCCCTGGCCGTCTTCATCGGCGTCGACTTCGCTCCGGCGTCCGTCGAGCAGTACACGGCCGACCAGTCGGCCGTGATCCAGCTTCTGGGCAAGGACGAGGTGGTCTGGGTCGACGGCGGCAAGGTCTACCACGTCTGCGATGACGTCCCGGCGATCCAGACCGGGAGCGAGATCCGCACCGGCACGACCGCACAGGCCGTCGAGGCGGGCAAGATCCGGCTGACCCTGCAGTTCGCTTCGGAACTGCGCGCCTGCGACCTTCCCGTCCCCGAGAACGACGAGCAGATCACCGAGGCGCTGCGATCGATCCAGGCAGGCCAGACCGACACCGTGCTCCCAGCACCGGCGTGGGCTGATCCGGCCGAAGCCCCGATCGTGGTCGAGGAAGCTCCGGCGGAGTGACGGCCCGCTCGACGCTACTCCGCGTCGAGCGCCTCCACCAGCCGCTGCTCGGCCGACGACAGGTGCGCGTCGAGAAGAGCCGCTGCCCGTTCTCCGTCGCCTGAAGCGACCGCGTCGAGGATCTCGGCATGCTGCGACGCGATCACCGAGGCGTCGAGAAGCCGGCGCCCCTGCACCTGCGCCATGCACAGCCGCACTTCGTCGAGCACGCTGCGGTACATGCGCCCGGTGCGTTCGCTGTCGAGTGCATCGATGATGGCGGTGTGGAACCGCAGATCGGGGTTCACGGTCGCCGGGTCGGGACCCGGGGGCATCGCGAGGATCTCCGCATTCGCATCGCGCGTCGCGCTCGGCACGGTGCTGGTCTTCGCGAGCTCGCGAAGCGCCGCGCTCTCGAGTCGGGCCCTGGTGCGGTAGACGTCACGCACTGTCGCGGGGTCGATCCCGACCACACGCGCGCTTCGATGCGCGGTGCGCACGAGCAGGCCACTGGCGACGAGCTGTTCGATCGCCGCTTTCGCGCTGGGACGCGCAACTCCGAAGGTCTGCGACACGGCCGCTTCCGTGATCGGATCCCCCGAGCGGATCTCGCCGCCGAGGATACGACCGCGCAGCTGTGCGGTGACGGCATCCACGACGCCGACGATCCCCAGCGGTGCGTCCGAAGTGGTGGTCATGCGGGTCAGCCTATCGAAGAGCCGCACGCTCGGTACACTTGTCTGACAATCGTGTTGATCACCTTCCGACGGAGCAGAGGAGCACCGTGCCGACCACCCTCGCCGAACCGCTGGACCCCGCCCTGCTGGGCCCCGCGACTCAGGTCCATTCGCGCTCCATCGACCGCTTCGCCCGCGCCCACGACGCCTCCCACTACCTGCTGATCCCGGATGCGGTGCTCTCCCCCGCGGATGCCGAAGGGGTGGCACGCGCCTTCGGAGCCGTTCGCGCCGCCGGCCGCACGATGACGTTCCGCTCCGGGGGCACCAGCCTCTCCGGGCAGAGCGTGAGCGGGGACATCCTCGTCGACACCCGCAGCAGCTTCCGCGAGATCCGCGTGGAAGACGACGGCGCGACCGTGCGCGTCGGCCCCGGCGCCACCGTGCGCCAGGTCAACACCAGACTCACGCGCTATCGCCGCAAGCTCGGCCCCGACCCCGCCAGCGAGATCGCCTGCACGATCGGCGGAGTCGTCGCGAACAACTCCAGCGGAATGGCCTGCGGCATCACCGAGAACTCGTACCGGACGATCGAGTCGATGACGATCGTGCTCCCGAGCGGAACGATCCTCGACACCGGCCGTCCGGATGCGAATGAGCTGCTGCACGCCGCGGAACCCGCGATCGCCGCGGGCCTGCTCGATCTGCGGGCACGTCTGCTCGCCTCGCCCGAGCACGTCGCCTTCCTGCGCCAGCAGTTCTCCATGAAGAACACCATGGGTTACGGGCTGAACGCGCTCCTCGACTTCGATGACCCCGTGCGCATCCTGGAGCACCTCATCATCGGCTCCGAGGGCACACTCGCCTTCGTTGCCGAGGCCCGCTTCCGCACGATCGAGGTACGCCCGTCGATCGCGACGGGGCTGCTCGTGTTCGAGACGCTGTCCGCCGCGATGACGGCACTTCCCGACCTCACCCGACTCGGACTCGCCACCATCGAGCTCATGGACGCCGCCTCCCTCCGGGTCGCGCAGGGGTTGAGCGACGTCCCGGCATCGATCGCGGAGATCGAGGTGCAGGGGCACGCCGCTCTCCTGGTGGAGGTGCACGCCTCCGACGACGATGCGCTCAGGGAGGCGAGTGCGACGGCACAGGCGCATTTCGAGGCACTGCCGCTCGCCGTGACACCGCGCCTCACCACGGACTCCGGAGAACGCGCCGCACTGTGGCACGTGCGCAAGGGGCTCTACACCGCGGTCGCCGGCGCCCGCCCCTCGGGAACGACGGCTCTCCTCGAGGACATCGTGGTGCCGGTGCCGCGTCTTCTCCACACGTGCGAGCGACTCATCGAGCTGTTCGCCGCGCACGGGTACGAGGGCTCGGTGATCTTCGGGCACGCCAAGGACGGCAACGTCCACTTCCTCCTCAACGAGCGTTTCGACGATGCCGACAGCGTCGCGCGCTATCGGCGCTTCACCGATGATCTGGTGGACCTCGTGCTGTCCCAGCAGGGATCGCTGAAGGCCGAGCACGGGACCGGGCGCATCATGGCGCCGTTCGTACGCCGCCAGTACGGTGACGAGCTCACCGACATGATGTGGGAGATCAAGGGCCTCCTCGACCCCGACGGCATCCTGAATCCGGGGGTGGTCCTCTCCGACGACCCGGACTCCTACCTGCACGACCTCAAGCGGGTGCCGACGGTCGAGGGCGAGGTCGACCGCTGCGTCGAATGCGGCTACTGCGAACCGACCTGTCCGAGCAAGAGCATCACCCTCACGCCTCGACAGCGCATCGTGATCCGCCGCGACATGGCGTGGGCCGAGGAGCAGGGCGACACCGAGCTGCTGCGCGACCTGCAGAAGGACTACGACTACGACGGCGTCCAGACGTGTGCGGTCGACGGCATGTGCGGCGTGGCCTGTCCGGTCGACATCAACACCGGCGACCTCGTGCGTCGGCTTCGTGCGGAGCAGTCGAACGCGATCGAAGGCGCGGTGTGGGGCGTGGCCGCGAAGCACTGGGGCACGGTCACCCGGGCCGGAGGGGTCGCGCTCACCGTCGCCGATGCCCTCCCCGCTCCGCTCGTGCGCGGCGTCACGCAGCTCGGCCGCGCGGTCCTCGGCACCGACACCGTGCCCCTCTACGACGGCGGGCTCCCCCACGGCGGCTCGAAGCCCCCGCGCCCGGAGTCGCCGACCGATGCGCAGGCCGTCTTCTTCGGCGCCTGCATCGGGACGATGTTCGGTGCGGAGGGCGAGGGCGAGGGATCTCGGGATGCCCTGCGTGCACTGCTCGACCGGGCGGGGATCCCCGTCGTGATCCCCGAGGAGAACGGCGGACTCTGCTGCGGCACACCGTGGAAGTCGAAGGGCCATCTCGACGGATACGCACGCATGTCGGACCGGGTCCTGGAGTCGTTGTGGGTCGCGAGCCGGCACGGCGAGCTTCCCGTGGTGTGCGATGCGGCGTCCTGCACCGAGGGCCTGGACGTGATGCTCGCACAGTCGGTCGCGAAGAACCCCCGGTACGCCGGGCTGCGTATCGAGGACGCCACGACCTTCGTGGCCCGCGAGGTGCTGCCGAAGCTGACCGTCACGGCGAAGCTGCCCACCATCGCGGTGCATCCGACCTGTTCCACGACGGCGCTCGGGGCGACCGGGGCGCTGACCGCGATCGCCGGAGCCGTCGCCGACGACGTGTTCGTCCCCGAGGGGTGGGGCTGCTGCGCCTTCGCCGGGGACCGCGGCATGCTGCACCCCGAGCTCACGGCCAGCGCGACCGCTCAGGAGTCGGCGGAGATCGCGGAGGCCGAGAGCACGCGCGGCGACTTCGATGCGTTCGTGTCGGCCAACCGCACCTGCGAGATCGGGATGACACGCGCCACAGGGCGACCGTATCGGCATGTGGTCGAGGTGCTCGAGGAGCTCACCCGCCCCTGAGCGCGGGCGCACACAGCGAGGGCCCTCCCGACTCGTGGTCGGGAGGGCCCTCGCCTCGTCGCGATCCGATCCGTCTCAGCCTGCGGACAGGACCGCGACAGCCTCTTCGCGCAGACCGGCCGGGATCACGACGACCGCGCTGTCCTGCGCCGACCGCTCGGCGACGGACCCGTCCGACCAGCGCAGATCGCGCGTGCGCAGTTCATCGGGCAACCCGATCGTGCCGACGCTCGGGTCGAGCGCGTGCACGTGCACCGTCGCCCCTGTGGTCGTGTAGCGACGCGGAGCGCCGCTCCGCTCCCCCATCCGGATCCACGGTCGTGTGCCGTAGATCGCGTGCCCGTTCGCCTGCAGCCACGCACCCAGCTCGCGCATCGCGCTCCGCTGCAGTTCCGGGATCGAGCCGTCGGCCGCAGGGCCCACGTTGATCAGCAGATTGCCGTTCTTGGCCACGACGTCGACGAGCAGGCGGATGAGCGCCGCACCGGACAGCGAGTGCCGCTCGTCCTCCGCCTGGTTGAAGCCGAACGAGTAGCCGAGGCCGCGGGTCGACTCCCATGGCTCCGGGATGATCTCAGGGATGTCCGTGTATTCGCGGGTGAGGAAGCCGTGGTACGGCACACCCCAGCGGTCGTTGACGACACCATCCGGTACGGCATCGAAGTACCGCTCCAGGAGCGCGGCGACCGCGTACTCGTCACGCCCCTTGCCACCGTCCGGCCACTCGATGTCGTTCCAGAGCACGTCGGGCGAGAAGCGCGCCACGAGCTCGTCGAGCTGTGCGGCGGAGTAGCGGGCGAAGTGCGCGTCGTTGCGACGGAACCGGAACAGATCGGTGTCCGATTCGATCGCCGGGAAGTCGCTCACATGCCAGTCGAGCGCGCCCGAGTAGTAGACGCCGAACTTCGCACCCACCCGGCGGGTGGCATCGTGGAACTCGGAGATCAGGTCACGGCGCGGACCACGAGCCACCGCGTTGAAGCCGGTCGTCGCGGTGTCCCACAGACAGAACCCCTCGTGGTGCTTCGTCGTGGGGATGATGTACCGGGCTCCCGCGCCGACGAGCTCGCCCACGAAGGCATCCGCGTCGAACGCCGAGGCATCCCACCGATCGGCGAGGTCCTCGTACGAGGTGCCCGGCCCGAACAGCTGCTGGTGCCGCTCCCACGTGGGGCTGCCGGCGATGCGCACGGTGTTGCCGTACCACTCGGCGTACTGGTGCCAGGCGTACGCGTCCTCGGTCGGGATGTTCACGCCCTCGCCGTGCTGCACGGCCCACGCCGGCACCGAGTAGAGACCCCAGTGCACGAAGAAGCCGAGCTTCGCGTCGCGGTACCAGTCGGGCACACCCTGCGTCGGGTACGTCGGAGCGTCCGCGCCGAGGTCCGGTCCGGTGCGCTTCTCGAAGTTCATCATGCGCTCTGCTCCTCAGAGGTTCCGCGACGGACGACGACCGCGGTGAGATCGGGATTCCCGTTCGGGTCGAAGGGGTAGACGCCGGGCCGCAGGCGGTGGTGGCCCAGACGCAGCAGGTCCTGATCGACACCTCCGGGCGTCAACGCGAGGGTCCAGCCCACGGCGAGCTCGTACAGCTCCGGCTCGAGGTAGCCGATCTTCACCACGACGATGTCGGCGCTCGTGGGCTCGAGCCCCAGCATCCGGAAATCCGAGAGGTGGTGGAACGGCTTGCGGCGCTCGGTGATGATGGCGTGCAGCCCGCCCACTGCGATCACGACCTGCGTGCCCGCATCGGGATCCCCGTCGGTGATGGAGAACACGGTCCCGGTGATCGGCACGGGGCCGTGCGGGCCTGCGTCGACCCCTGCGCCGGCGTCGAGGGTGACGGTGGCGCCGACACCGGCGGCCGCTGCCTGGGTGACGGCCACGGGATCGAAGATCGAGGCGACCAGAGTGGTGCGGCTGCCGTCGGTCAGCTCCGCACGCTGCAGCAGGTGCGCGAGCGTCCAGGTCACGTCGCCCGCACCACCGGCGGTCGGGTTGTCGCCCGAGTCCGAGATCAGGTACGGATGCGGCGCTCCCGGGGCGAGCGCCTTCTCGAGCGCCTCATCGAGGGATCCGGTCTCGGCCACGAAGACGAAGTCCTCGCGGGCGTCCCAGAACATCCGTGCCACGCGCTCGGCCTCGCGCGCGATCAGCTCCTCGTCGTCGCCGGTGACCACGACGTACGCCTGGCACCGCGGCTCATCCGCCCAGGCATAGCCGATCCACACCGAGGCGTCGACGACGCCGGGAAGCGCTTCGATCTCGGGCAGCTGCGCGTAGATGCTGCGCGCCGGCTCCAGGCGGGTGCTGGTCTTCTCCCCGGGCAGCAGCACCGGGACCGGCACCCACGCCGTGAACGGGCGCCGACGCAGCGGGTCGGTGCCGTGCGGCCCCCGCAGTCGCGAGAGCAGGTTCCACACCGCCCGCTCCTTGGTGTTCATCCAGTCCTCGTGCGGCGCCATCCGGTAGCAGGTCAGCAGATCGACCGCGTCGCGCAGCACCTCCGAGACGTTGCCGTGCAGATCCATCGAGGTCGACACCAGCGTGTCGGGGCCGAGGGCCGCGCGCACCGCGAGAGCGAGATCGCCCTCGGCGTCCTCCATGCCGACGACGCTCATGGCGCCGTGGATGTCGAAGAAGAAGCCGTCGAAGGGCCCCTGCGTGCGGATGCCCTCCACGATCGCATCCTTCATCCGGTGGTAGGTCTCCGGAGCCACGGCTCCGCCCGGCAGGGAGCGTCCGTGTGTGAGCGGTACCCACTCCGCGGCGGCTTCGAGCTCGCGCCCGTCCTGGAGGAAGGGATAGTACGAGCGCAGGGCCTCTCCGGTGCGGACCGTGAAGGCCTCGTCACCGGAGATATGAGGGGAGAACGTGCTCGACTCGATCGAGATCCCGGCGATGCCGATGCGGGGTCTCGGGAGCCCGCCGTCTGCGACGGAAGGAAGGGAACCCATCCAGATCTCGTGGGCTTCGGGACGTGCAGTCACGTGGTGTGCTCCTTGTCGGGGCTCGTCGGGTGGACTCATCGGGTGGTCGGGGCTCATCGAGTGGTCGGTGCTCATCGAGTGGTCGGTGCGAACCGGGATCAGTGTGCTCGTGCCGGCACGAGGGCACGGCGGGCGGTCTCGATGGCGCCGAGGGCGACGGCATCGGAACCGAGGACGGCGGGGATGATGCGCAGAGGGATGCCCGATACCGGGGAGTCCGTGCGCAGCGTGCGCGCGATCGCCGGCTCGAGGAGGTCCCAGGCGGTGGCGACGCCGCCGCCCACGATCGCACAGGGCAGATCCATGATCGTCGCCGCACTGGCACACGCGAGCGCGAGCGCGTGCCCGGCGGCGTCGAACACCGCGATCGCGTCCACGTCGCCCTGTCGGGCACGGTCGGCGACGTCTCTGGCGTCGAGGATCGGTCCCGCCGTGCGCTCCTGAAAGCGCAGTGCGATCGAGGTGCCCGACGCCAATGTCTCCAGATGGCCGGTCTGGCCACAGGTGCACACGAGCTCGCTGTAGCCGGGGGTGTGTCCGATCTCCCCCGCCGCACCGTGCGGACCGTGATGGAGCTCACCGTCGATCATGAGCGCACCGCCGACGCCCGTGCCGAGCATCACGCCGAGCACATCGCGGTCCGTGCGCCCGTCGGCGGCGGCCTCGCCGAGCAGGAAGGCGTTGACGTCGTTCTCGACACGTACGGGGACGCCGAGACGTGCTTCGAGTTCGTCCGCCAGGGGGAACCCCGCCCACCCGACGAAGGTGGCCGATGCCGCGCGGATCGTCCCGGTCTCATGGTCGATGACCCCCGCTGCGCCGACCCCTGCCGCAACGAGTGTCACGTCGGCCTCGGCGACCAGCGCGCGGGTGAGCTCTGCCGCCGCATCGGCCATCGCGCCTCCGCCGAGGGCAGCGGGTGCCGGGACGCTTCCCCTGGCGAGGACGGCTCCTTCGGCACTGACGAGGAGGGCCGCGATCTTGGTGCCGCCGATGTCGATCCCGACCAGACCGGTGCCGTCGGGGAGGACGACGCCGTCGACGGGCATGGTGGTGCGCTGTTCCTGACCGATCATGCTCAGCGCCCGCCCAGTCCTGCCATCGCGATGCCCTTGACGAGGTGCTTCTGCAACACGATCACGAGAATCGTCGTCGGCACCATCGAGATGATGGCCGCGGCCATCTGCAGGTCCCACCGCGTGCCGGTGAGTCCTGCGAAGCTCGCGAGTCCGACGGGGAGCGTTCCGTGCGCGTTGTAGTCGACCGTCACGATCAGCGGCCACAGGTAGCTGTTCCAGAACGAGAGGAACGTGAACACCGCGAGCACCGCCACGGCCGACTTCGACAGGGGAAGGATGATCTGCAGGAACGAGCGCACGGGGCCGGCGCCGTCGACGCGTGCCGCCTCCTCCAGCTCGTACGGGATGCCGCGGAAGAACTGCCGCATCAGGAACGTGCCGAAGGCCCCGAAGGCGAAGGGCAGGATCAGCGCCTGGTAGGTGTCGACCCAGTTGAACCACTGCATCACCTGGAACATCGGGATGACGAGGACTTCGGCCGGCACCATGAGCGTCGCGAGGAACAGCACGAACACCGCGTCGCGGCCCTTCCAGCGCAGACGCCCGAAGGCGTACCCTGCCGTGGTCGAGACGACCAGAACGACGAGGGTGCCGCCGATCGCGACGATGAAGGAGTTCATGATGTAGGTCAGGAACGGCCCGTAGGCGAACACGTCGACGAAGTTGCTCCACCGCAGCTCGGAACCCACCAGGGTCGGCGGCATCGAGAACATCTCGGCGTTCGGCTTGAGCGCCGAGAAGAACGCGTAGATCAGCGGGGAGATGAAGATCAGCGCCGCGATGTAGATCGCGACATGGGCGAGGATCAGTCGCGCGCGGGCACCCGGTGTGGTCGCCGCGCCGCGCGCACGCTCCCGATCGGAGCGGCCGGCACGGCCCGTGGGGCGGACGAGGGTCTCAGTGCTCATAGTGCACCCACTTCTTCTGCGCGGCGAACTGGAGCCCGGTGATCGCGATGATGATCGCGAAGAGGATCCACGCGGCTGCGGCGGCGAGGCCGAGGTCGCCGAAGGTGAACCCCTGCTCCCAGATGTACATGACGAGCGGCTTGGTGGCGTTGCCGGGACCGCCGCCGGTGAGCATCTGCGGCTGGACGAACACCTGCAGGGAGGTGATCATCGTCATGATCGTCGCGAAGAAGATCGACGGCGAGATCATCGGGATGATGATGCTCCATACCCGGCGGAACCCTCGGGCGCCGTCGATGCTCGCCGCCTCCAGCACGCTCTCGGGGAGCTGCTCGAGAGCGGCCGAGAAGATCAGCATGTTGTAGCCGAGCCCCTGCCAGACGCTCATCACGACGACCATGATCATGGCCCATGACGGGTCGGCGAGGAAGTTCGGCAGCTCGATGCCGAACCAGGTCTGCGAGAGACCGTTGAACAGCCCCTGCGGCTGCAGCATCATCTTCCACACCAGCACGTTGGCGACCATCGGAGTCACCACGGGGATGAAGAAGAGCACGCGCAGGGCTCCTCGTCCGCGGATTCGCGATCCGAGGCCGAGAGCGAGCACGAGCGAGAGAGCGACGCTCAGCGGCACGTAGAGCAGGGTGTACACCGCCGAGTTGCGCAGCGCCGGCCAGAAGTCGGGGCTGCTGGTGAACAGCTTGACGTAGTTGTCCACGCCGTTGAAGGTCCGCTCGCCGAAGGTCGGCCAGTCGAAGACGCTCATCACGATCGAGAGCCCGACGGGCACGATCGTGAACAGGGCGAGCCCGATCAGGGCGGGGCTTGCGAACCCCAGCGCCTGACCGGCCTCCACCTTGGCGAGCGATCGTCGACGTCTCGTCGTGATCGTCATCTCAGTTCTTTCTCTGTTGCTGCGTTACTGCGGTGGCCGGAGCCGGGTCACTCGCCGAACTGCGCCTGCGCGTTGGAGAGCAGCTCTTCCATCGTCATCTGACCGTTGTAGACGCTGACCAGGTTGGGCTGGATGTAGCTGTCGAGCTTCTGCCAGTTCTTCGTCATGTACAGCGGAACGGTGTCGCCGAACGCGGCCTCGAACACCGACTGCACCTGGTCGCGGTACTTCTCGTCGATGGACTCGAAGTACAGCGGCTGCGACGACGTGCGCGCGGGATACGAGCGTCCCGAGGATGCGATGTAGTCCTGCGCGTCCTCGCCCAGCAGCGAGCCCATCACCTTGAGGGCGGCCTCCGGGTTCTTGCAGTTGGCCGAGATGCCGTAACCGGAGCCGAGGATCGGGCCGGGGTTGCCGTCCGCGCCTGCGGGCAGCGGCACCATGCCGGCGGCGAAGCCGGACTCGTTGTCGAGGTAGCTCACGGCGTTCCACGTGCCGTCGACGGCCATCGCGGCATTGGCGCCGGTGTACTGGTTCTCGCCCCATCCGGTGTCGGAAGCGGACGCCACGGGGGCCGCGACCTTCTTCTCGGTCACCAGCTCGGCGTACCAGGTCGAGGCGTCGACGAACGCCTTCTCGTCGATGTGCAGGGTGCCGTCCTCGGAGGCCGGCTGCGTCGCGGAGTACGCGATCGGCATCGACATCCACTGGTAGCCGCCCATGCCCATGCCGAAGCCGTACTTGCCGTCCTTGGTGGCAGCGGCGGCGATGGTGTCGAAGTCGTCGAACGTCCACCCGATCTCCGGGGTGGGGGCGCCCGCTGCGGTCAGCATGTCCTGGTTGTAGTACACGAGCATGGTGGCGACGTCGAAGGGCACGCCATAGGTCTTGCCCTCGAAGCTGAGGATGCCGTCGGCGCTCGGGTTGAACTCGGACCAGTCGATGCCGGCCGTCTTGAGGTCGGCATCGCTCAGCTCACGGAATCCGCCGGTGTAGCCGCCCAGCTGCGCTCCGCTCATACCGGTCACGCACGCCATGTTGCCGCTGGCCATGTTGGTGGTCAGCTTCGTGAAGAAGTCGCTCCACGGCGACGTCTGCAGCTTGATCTTGATGTCGGGGTTCTGCTCCTGCGCGAATGCGACCTGGGCCTCGAGGGCATCGACGTCGGACTCGCTCCCCGCCCACATGTCGACGACGATCGTGTCGCCGTCGGCGGAACCGCCGGTGCCGCTGCCGCTCGCGCAGCCGGTCATCGCGACTGCGACGCCGGCGACGGCGACAACAGCCCCTACACGCAACTTCTTCATTGAATGCCTCCTGGAAGGGAACTGGTTATTTCGAGGCTCGAATTAACCTAGTAGGATTTCGTATGAAGTTACCGTTTCATACTTCGCAAGGGGCCGCAAGCTGAACATCCGATGTTTATCGGACCTTGATAATTCGTAACTCCCGGGAAACACGACCATCCCCCGCTACGCTGACGATGCTCCGACAGGAAAGTGCTCCCATGACGAACACCGCTGACACCACCGTCGACGACCCGCACACGCGGCGGATCCTCGACCTCGTCGCGCGCGGCGAGGCCCGCTCGCGATCGGAGCTCGCCACATCGCTCGGCGTCGCCGCATCGACGGTCGGACTCCGCGTGCAGTCCCTGCTCGACGCCGGAGTCCTCCGCGAAGCGGGCGACGGCACCTCTCGCGGCGGACGACGTCCCCGGGTCCTCCAGATCGCCGCGGACGGCTTCGTACTCTCGGCAGACCTCGGCGGGGGCCACGCGCGCATCGGCAGGCACTCCCTCAGTGGCGCCCTCTTGGACAGCGAGTCGATCGCCGTCGATGTGACCGAGGGCCCCGAGGCGACGCTCGACCGCCTCGGGGTCGTATTCGACCGCCTGGCGTCCGCCGGTCGCGTCCACGCGATCGGCATCAGCCTTCCGGGACCCGTCGACATCGCGACAGGCTCGGTCGATCAGCCATCGCGGATGCCCGGATGGCCGGGGTTCCGCGTCGGCGAGCACCTCTCCACGCGCTACGACGTTCCGGTGGCGGTCGACAACGACGCCAATCTCGCCGCCCTGGGAGAGCACCGTGAGCGCTTCGGCCACACCGGCCACAGCATCACGGTGAAGGCGGGAACCGCGATCGGCAGCGGCATCATCGTCGACGGCCGCGTGCACCGCGGTGCGACCTCCGCCGCCGGCGACATCACGCACACCCGCATCGACGGCAGCGGCGACATCCCCTGCTCCTGCGGCAACACCGGCTGCCTCGAGACCGTGGCGAGCGGGGCGAGCCTCGTGCGGCAGATGCGAGACCGCGGCAACGACTCCGTGCACACGACGACCGATGTGCTCAGCCTGGCACGCGATGCGGATCCCCTGGCCACGACGCTGGTGCGGACCGCAGGCACCCATCTCGGACAGGCGCTCTCCGGCGTCGTGAACTTCTTCAACCCGCACGCCGTGTTCCTCACCGGCAGCATGAGCGCATCCGAACCGTTCATCGCCGCCGTCCGCAGCCGGGTCTACGAGGCGTGCCACCCGCTCGCCACGCAGCGCCTGCGCATCGAGTCCGCGACCACGGGCGCTGATGCCATCCTGCATGGAGCCGCGCGCCTCGCGCTCGAGGGCATGGACATCCCCGTGGCGACGGCCTGAGCCGCCGCCACGAGGGACTCAGTCGTCGATCAGATTCAGTTCGATCACGGGCACGAGCACGTCGGGGCGTCGCACCGGGAGGTGCACCGTCAGCGTCCCCTCGGCCTCCCCCGCAGGCGTCATCAGATCCGCCTCGCGATCCGGATCGGACACGCTGGTCCGGAGCCACGATCCGTCGTTCAGCAGCCGCGCGTACGACACCTTCCCGGCGAGCTCCGGCAGGTGCACGAAGCCCATCGGCCAACTGAACAGGTTCAGGTACAGGCGGTTCCCCCTACGCGTGTACACCCCCTCGCGCGGCGGGGTGAACGACGCGTGCCCGGCGCCGATCACGGCGCCCCGATGCAGGCGCATCCACTCGCCGATCACCCCCAGCGTCTGCGCATCGCGGGGCGCGATCGCCCCACGTCCGTCCGGGCCGATGTTCAACAGCATGTTGCCGCCCATCGACACAGAGTCCACCAGCATCTGCACGAGCATGGTGGGCGACTTCTGATCGGTGTTGTCACGGTGGTAGCCCCAGGAGCCGTTCAGCGTCTGGCACGCCTCCCAGGTCAGCGGCACACCGTCACGCACGATCGGCGAAGTCGGCTGGTACTGCTCGGGGGTGACGAAGTCGGCCGGAATGCCCAGACGATCATTCACGAGCATGTTCGGCTGCAGTTCCCGGCACAGGGCGAGCAGGGCTGTCGCGTCCCAGTCGCCCGGCCCCTTGCCCACCCATCCGTCCTTCTCCTCGGGGTAGGTGAAGTCGAAGAAGAGGTAGTCGATGTCGCCGTACTCCGTGAGGAGCTCGCGCACCTGCCCGTGGAGGTAGTCGCGGTACGCGGCCATGTCGCGCCCGACATTCAGCGCGTGCGCGCCCTCGTCGTCACGGCGCGGGTGGTTCCAGTCCACCGTGAAGTCGGGGTGATGCCAATCGATCACCGAGTGGTAGAGGCCGACCTTGAGGCCCTCGGCCCGCAGCGCCTCCACATACTCGCGCACGAGGTCGCGCCCGGTGTTCGTCACCGACGTGAAGTCCGTCAGCTTCGAGTCCCAGAGGCAGAATCCGTCGTGGTGCTTCGTGGTGAGCACCACGTATCCCATGCCGGTCTCCTTCGCCGTGCGCGCCAGGGCGGTCGCATCGAAGAGATCCGGGTCGAAGTGCTCGAAATACTGCCGGTAGTCCTCATCGGTGAGGCGTTCGTAGTTCTGGACCCACTCGTGCCGGGCGGCCCCGCTGTAGAGGCCGAAGTGGACGAACATGCCGAACCGGGCCCGGTCAAACCATTCCTGTCGCATGTCCTCCATCCTGGCATAGACATCGGATGTTTAGAGGCAGAATGACCTCGGTCACGAAGAACGGGCGCCCCCGAAGGGACGCCCGTTCTTTCGAGAATCGAATCAGCGCGCGGCGCTGCCGTCGACGTAGTCCTCATCCTGCTGCTTCCACGCGAAGAGCGAGCGCAGCTCCTTGCCGGTGACCTCGATCGGGTGCTGCTCCTCCTTCGCACGCAGTGCCAGGAACTCCTCGGCCCCGTTGTCCTGGTCGTCGATGAAGCGCTTCGCGAAGGCGCCGGACTGGATGTCGGCCAGCACGCCCTTCATGCTCTCCTTGACGCGCTCGTCGATGACGCGCGGACCCGAGACGTAGTCGCCGAACTCGGCGGTGTCGGAGATCGACCAGCGCTGCTTGGCGATGCCGCCCTCCCACATCAGGTCGACGATCAGCTTGAGCTCGTGCAGAACCTCGAAGTACGCGATCTGCGGCTGGTAGCCCGCCTCGGTCAGCGTCTCGAAGCCGGCCTGCACCAGGTGGCTCACGCCACCGCAGAGCACGGCCTGCTCACCGAACAGGTCGGTCTCGGTCTCCTCGGTGAAGGTCGTCTTGATGACGCCGGCGCGGGTGCCGCCGATGGCCTTGGCGTACGAGAGCGCGAGGTCCCATGCCGTGCCCGATGCGTCGCGCTCGACGGCGATGATGTCGGGGATGCCACGGCCGGCGACGAACTCGCGACGGACCGTGTGACCGGGAGCCTTCGGGGCGACCAGGATCACGTCGACACCCTCGGGAGCGTCGATGTAACCGAAGCGGATGTTGAAGCCGTGCGCGAAGGCGAGCGTCTTGCCGGCCGTCAGGTTCGGCGCGATCGACTCGCTGTAGATCGTGCGCTGGTGCTGGTCCGGCGCGAGGATCATGATGACGTCGGCCCACTCGGTGGCGTCGGCGACGGTCTTCACCGGGAAGCCGGCCTCCTCGGCCTTGGCTGCCGACTTGGAGCCCTCCTTGAGGGCGATCGCGACCTCGACACCCGAGTCGCGCAGGTTCTGCGCATGGGCGTGACCCTGCGATCCGTAGCCGACGATCGCGACCTTCTTGCCCTGGATCAGGGACAGGTCTGCATCGGCGTCGTAGAAGATCTCGGTGCTCACTATGTGTTTCTCCTTGTTCTTTGCGTTTCGTCTTGCTTCGCGCACTCGATGAGCGGCGAAAACTCGGTACTCGGGTTGGTCAGCCGCGCAGGACGCGTTCGGTGATGCTCTTGCCGCCGCGGCCGATCGCGAGAAGGCCGGACTGCGCGATCTCCTTGATGCCGAAGGGCTCGAGCGCGCGCAGCATCGCATCGACCTTGCCCTTGTCACCGGTCACCTCGATCACGAGTGCGTCGGAGGCGTAGTCGACCACGGAGGCGCGGAAGAGGTTCACCACCTCGATCACGTTCGAGCGCGTGGCGTTGTCGGTGCGCACCTTCACGAGCATGTGCTCGCGCTGCACGGAGGTGGCGAAGTCGAGCTCGACGATCTTGATCACATTGATCAGCTTGTTGAGCTGCTTGGTGACCTGCTCGAGCGGAAGCTCGTCGACGTCGACGACGACGGTGATGCGGGAGATACCCGGCACCTCCGTCACGCCGACGGCGAGGGAGTCGATGTTGAAGCCGCGGCGGGCGAAGAGCCCCGCGACACGGGTCAGCAGGCCGGGGGTGTTCTCCACCAGCAGGCTCAGCACGTGGGTCGACATGGATCAGTCCTCCTCGTCGAATGCGGGCGCGTGCTCGCGGGCGTACTGGACATAGCTGTTGCTGACTCCCTGCGGGACCATCGGCCACACCATGGAGTCGGCACTCACGACGAAGTCGATCACCACGGGGCGGTCGTTCGTCTCGAGCGCGAGCTGGATGGCGGCGTCCACCTCCTCTTCCTTCTCCACGCGGATCGCGAGGCAGCCGTAGGCCTCGGCGAGCTTCACGAAGTCGGGGATGCGGATCGTGCCGTGACCCGTGTTCAGATCGGTGTTGGAGTGACGGCCGTCATAGAACAGCGTCTGCCACTGCCGGACCATGCCGAGCGACGAGTTGTTGATGATCGCGACCTTGATCGGGATGTTGTTGATCGTGCAGGTCGCGAGCTCCTGATTCGTCATCTGGAAGCAGCCGTCGCCGTCGATCGCCCAGACCGGACGCTCGGGCTGCGCCACCTTGGCCCCCATCGCGGCCGGCACCGAGTAACCCATCGTGCCGGCACCGCCGGAGTTCAACCAGGCGTTCGGACGCTCGTACTTGATGAACTGTGCCGCCCACATCTGGTGCTGACCGACGCCGGAGGCGAAGATGCCCTCCGGACCGGTGAGCTCGCCGATCCGCTGGATCACATACTGCGGAGCCAGGAGGCCGTCCGTCGTCGGCGCGTATCCGAGGGGGAACTCGGTGCGCAGTCCGTCGAGGTACGACCACCATTCCTCGATGTCGGGCTTCGCGCCGGAGGTCGCCCCGCGGAAGGCCGCATCGAGATCGGTGAGCACATCGCGCACGTCGCCGACGATCGGCACATCGGCCGTGCGGATCTTGGAGATCTCGGCCGGGTCGATGTCGACATGGACGACCTTCGCGTTCGGCGCGAACAGAGCCGCCTTACCCGTGACGCGGTCGTCGAACCGGGCACCGAGCGACACCAGGAGGTCGGCCTCCTGGAGCGCCAGCACGGCGGGAACCGTGCCGTGCATGCCGGGCATGCCGAGGTGCTGAGGGTGCGAGTCGGGGAACGCGCCGCGCGCCATCAGCGTGGTGACGACCGGCGCGCCGGTGGACTCCGCGAGCTCGAGGAGCTCCGCCGACGCCTTGCCGCGGATCACACCACCGCCGACGTACAGCACCGGCTTCTTGGCCTCGGCGAGCAGCGTCGCCGCGGCCTGGATCTGCTTGCCGTGCGCCTTCGTGACGGGACGATAGCCGGGGAGGTCGATCTTGGGCGGCCACACGAACGGGGCGGTCGCCTGCTGCGCATCCTTCGTGATGTCGACCAACACGGGGCCGGGGCGTCCGGTGCCCGCGATCTCGTAGGCCGCGACGATCGCGCCGGGGATGTCCGCGGCATCCTTCACCAGGAACGAGTGCTTGGTGATCGGCATCGTGATGCCCACGATGTCGGCTTCCTGGAACGCGTCCGTTCCCATCAGCGTCGAGAACACCTGGCCGGTGATGGCGAGCATCGGAACCGAGTCCATGTAGGCATCGGCGATCGCGGTCACGAGGTTGGTCGCACCGGGCCCGGAGGTCGCGATGCACACGCCGACCTTGCCGGAGGCCGATGCGTAGCCCTCGGCGGCGTGACCGGCGCCCTGCTCGTGCCGCACCAGGATGTGGCGCAGCTCGGAGGCATCCATGAGCGGGTCGTAGACCGGGAGGATCGCACCTCCGGGAAGACCGAACACGTCGGTGACACCGAGCAGCTCGAGCGAGCGGACCACGGCCTCCGCGCCGGTGATCTCCGGCGCAGAGGATTGACGGGCGGGCGGCCTCGGCACGGCCGGGGCGGTATCAGCAGTCATGAGTTTCCTTCTGATGATCTGTGGAGGACGCCGGACGTCGGAGCGTCCGGGTCAGCCGGTGGTCGCTCCCTCGGCGGCGGACCGCACGAGGCGCGAGTACTTGGCAAGAACGCCTCGGGTGTAGCGCGGGGGAAGCGGCTCCCAGCCAGAACGGCGGGAGGCGAGCTCTGCCTCGTCGACGAGTAGATCGAGAGAGCGAGCTGCGATATCGACCCGTATCAGATCACCATCGCGCACGAAGGCGATAGGACCTGCGTCCACCGCTTCGGGTGCTATGTGGCCGATGCACAGGCCGGTTGTGCCGCCTGAGAATCGTCCGTCAGTCAAGAGTAGTACATCTTTTCCGAGCCCCGCGCCCTTGATGGCCGCAGTGATGGCGAGCATCTCGCGCATGCCCGGTCCGCCCTTGGGGCCCTCGTAGCGGATCACGATGACGGTGCCGGGCTCGATCTCCCCCTCGGCGACCGCGTCCATGGCGGCGCGCTCGCGCTCGAACACGCGTGCGGGGCCCTCGAACACGGCGGCGTCGAAGCCGGCGGTCTTGACGACAGCGCCCTCGGGGGCGAGGGAGCCGTGCAGGATCGTGAGGCCGCCGGTCGCGTGGATCGGGTTGTCGAAGGTGTGGATGACCTCGCCGTCGATCGGCTGCGGGTCGAGGTCGGCGAGGTTCTCGGCGAGCGTCTTGCCCGTGACGGTGAGCGCGTCGCCGTGCAACAGGCCCTCGTCGAGCATCGCCTTCATGATCACGGGGATGCCGCCGTGACGATCGACGTCGTTCATCACGTACTTGCCGAAGGGCTTCATGTCGGCGACGTGCGGGACCTTGTCGCCGATGCGGTTGAAGTCGTGCAGGCTCAGCTCGACGTCGGCCTCACGGGCGATCGCGAGCAGGTGCAGGACGACGTTCGTGGAACCACCGAGGGCCATCGCGAGGGCGATCGCGTTCTCGAACGCCTCCTTGGTGAGGATGTCGCGCGTCGTGATGCCCTGACGGAGCAGGTTCACCACGGCCTCGCCCGAGCGGTGGGCGTAGTAGTCGCGACGACGATCCGCTGCGGGCGGAGCCGCCGAGCCCGGAAGGCTGAGGCCGAGGGCCTCCGCGACCGACGCCATGGTGTTGGCGGTGTACATGCCACCGCAGGCACCCTCGCCGGGAGCGATGGCGCACTCGATGCGCTTGAGGTCCTCCTCGCTCATGAGACCGGCACGGCAGGCACCGACCGCCTCGAACGAGTCGATGATCGTGACGTCCTTCTCGGTGCCGTCAGAGAGCTTGACCCAGCCGGGAGCGATGGACCCGGCGTACAGGAACACGCTCGACAGGTCGAGGCGCGCGCTGGCCATGAGCATTCCGGGGATCGACTTGTCGCAGCCGGCGAGGAGCACGGAACCGTCGAGGCGCTCGGCCATCATGACGGTCTCGACGGAGTCGGCGATGACCTCGCGCGACACGAGCGAGAAGTGCATCCCCTCGTGGCCCATCGAGATGCCGTCCGAGACGGAGATCGTGCCGAACTGCAGCGGGTAGCCGCCGCCGGAGTGCACGCCTTCCTTGGCCCCCTGAGCGAGACGGTCGAGACTCAGGTTGCAGGGAGTGATCTCGTTCCAGCTCGACGCGATGCCGATCTGCGGCTTGTCCCAGTCGGCGTCTCCCATGCCGACGGCACGGAGCATGCCTCGGGAGGTCGTGGCCTCGATGCCGTCGGTGACGACGCGGCTGCGGGGCTTGATGTCGATGGGCGCGCTGTGAGAGGGATCATGCGAGGACATGACGGAAGTCTATTGCCGACGAGAGGCGCGTTCGTCCGCCAACGCCTCCAGAAGCTCGGCGATCTGTTGTGGAGTGTCCACACGCAAGGTCGCGACGCTCTCCCCCGGGCCCACGCGCACGCCGAGGTCGCCTTCTCCGAGCACACGCATCGCGTCCTCGTCGGTCACATCGTCGCCGGCGAACAGGATCCCCGTGGCATCGAAGCGATCGCGGAGCGCGGCCATCGCGGCGTCCTTGCCCTCGGTGCGCGAGGAGAATTCGAGAACCCGGTGCCCGGAGCGCCGCCGCCAGTGCGGGAATCGCTCGGCGACGAGCGCGTCGATCTCGGCGAAGACGCGTTGCTCGGTCTCCCGGTCCGCACGGCGGGTGTGCACGCCCATGCCGAAGGTCTTGGGCTCGAACTCCGCACCCTCGTACCGTTCGATGATCGGCTTCGCCGCAGCCCAGAGCTCTTCCCGAGCCCCTTCTTCCGTCTCCTCGCCTGGTGCGTCCACGTCGCCCTCGCCGGGGAACCAGTACTGGGCGCCGTGTGAGCCGGCCAGCGCGATCGCGGAGTCGTCCGTGTGCTCGGTGATCACGCGAAGGTCGTGCATGCTGCGACCGGAGACGTAGGCGACGAGCGTGTCCGGCAGAGCGGCGAGGCGTTCGACCTGAACCGCCACCTCGGGAAGCGCCCGTGCCGCCATCGGGTCTGCGACCAGAGGAGAAGCCGTGCCGTCGAAGTCGAGGGCGACCACCAACCGCGGTGTGGCAGCCAGAGCCTGCAGGTCGTCGTCAGCGGTTCCGGGGGTCCAGGGACGCGTCACGGATTCTCCAATCACAGGGGTGGTTCTCGGCGGCTCCGGCGTGAGCCGCACGCTCAGTATCTCGGTCGTGGAGGAACGTCAGCGACCACGGACCTCGGAGAGCGCCGCCAGGAACGACGACGACCACGCGTCGACGTCGTTGTCCAGCACCCGACGTCGAAGCGACCGCATACGCCGCCCCTGCTCCGCCGGAGGCATCTCCACGGCCGTCATGATCGCATCCTTGAGACCCTCGATGTCGTGCGGGTTCACCCGGACCGCCTGCCGCAGCTCATCCGCGGCGCCGGTGAACTCGCTGAGCACCAGCACTCCGCGGTCGTCGACGCGGGTCGCGACATACTCCTTGGCGACGAGGTTCATGCCGTCCCGCAGGGCCGTCACCAGCATCACATCTGCGGCGAGGTACAGCGCGACCATCTCTTCGCGCGGATAGCCCTGGTGAAGATATCGGATCGCGGAATGGCCCATCGTGTCGGTATCGCCGTTGATGCGGCTGACCGCGAGCTCGATCTCGTCGCGCAGGTGCACGTACGCATCCACACGCTCCCGGCTGGGACTGGCGACCTGCACGAGCGTCACGTCTTCGACTTTGAGGCGTCCCTCGGCCAGCAACTCGCCGTATGCCTTGATGCGGTGACGGATGCCCTTGGTGTAGTCGAGCCGGTCGACACCGAGCAGGATGCGCTTGGGGTTTCCGAGGCTCGCGCGGATCTCCGCCGCCCTCGCGCGCACATCCTCGCGGGCAGCGAGCTCGAGATACGGGGTGGTGTCGATCGAGATCGGGAATGCCCGCGCCATCGCCGTTCGGGTGCCGTCTCCCTCGGGGACGGAGACATGGGGGCCCTTGACCTCGTAGCGCAGCCGCCGGCGTACGGCGGTCAGGAAGTAGGTGGCGTCCTGCGCGCGCTGGAAACCGATGACGTCGGCGCCGAGCAGCCCGCGCAGCACCTGGTCACGCCAGGGCAGCTGCGCGTAGAGCCCGTGTGCGGGGAACGGGATGTGATGGAAATACCCGATCGTGACATCCGGGCGCAGTTCGCGCACCATCTGCGGCACGAGCTGCAGCTGGTAGTCGTGAACCCAGACCGTGCCCTCCGGCGCCGCGGCATCAGCGGCCGCCTCGGCGAACCGTCGATTCACGGTGACGTAGGCATCCCACCACTCGCGGTGGTACTGCGGAGGAGCGATCACGTCGTGATAGAGCGGCCAGATCGTGTCGTTCGCGAAGCCCTCGTAGTACTCCGCCACCTCCTGGGCACTCAGCGCGACCGGAATCAGATCGATGCCGTCGGCCTCGAAAGGCTCCAGCTCGACGTCGGCCTGACCGGGCCAGCCCACCCAGGCTCCGTGGACACTGCGCATCATGGGTTCGAGGGCGGCGACGAGTCCGCCCGGAGAGGTGCGCCAGGTCTCCTCACCATCAGGCCCCACCACGCGATCCACGGGCAGGCGGTTGGCGACGACGACGAAATCTGCTGCGGCCACGAGGGCTCCTCCCGGGGGTTTCCTCCAGGCTATCGAGGAACGCGGATTTCCGCGGATCGTCGCTCAGGCCTTGACGAGAGCCTCCCGGCGCCCAACACCAGTCAGGAACCAGTTGGCCAGGCCCGCCGCGAAGGCGATGAACGCCGCGATCATCGGCAAGAGAAGCGCCGCAGGAGTGCCGACGTTCTCTGCGATCTCACCGGCGAACGCGGCTCCGATCGACTGACCGACGACCACACCGGATCCCAACATGGTCATGACGGTGGCCGAGCGTCCGCGCGGACTGCGGGCGGCGCCGAAGCTGTACTGCGTGACGAGGGTGGGTCCGATGCCGATTCCCATGATCGCGAGCGCCAGCATCATCGTGCCCGGTGTGTCGACGAATCCGAGCAGAAGGGTGCCCGCCAGCAGGATGCCGGAGAAGACGAGCCATCGCGCCCGCATCGAGAAGGCGGCGGGAAGCCAGGCGACGCCGAGCGCGAGGATGGCGGAACCGACGCCCATGACCCCGTAGAGGAGCCCGGCCTGCTCCGGCGCGCCGCGATCGGCCATGAACGACGTCAGCGAGGTGAGCATCGTGCCGAAGAAGATCCCGACTCCGAGGATGCCGAGGACGACGATCAGCAATTGCGGGCGGAACAGCTCGGAGACGGCGGACGGCGCCCTGCCGTCGGCGTCGCGGTCCTGCGACACGTGTCGACCGCTGGGGTGCAAAGCGAAGGCACCGACGAAGACCACCGTGAGCACGGCCGCGCCGACCAGAGGCGCCCACGGCGCGATGGCCGACGCGAGGATACCGACCAGGAAGGGACCGAAGACGAACACGGTCTCGTCGGCCGCGGACTCGTAGGCCATCGTGCCCGACACCGTCTTGGCGCGGCGAGCCACGGCCATCCGTTCGTTGATGATCGTCACCAGCCGCGAGCGCGAGAGCGGTGCGACCTGCGGGGCGGTGGCTCCGATGCCCACTGCGGCCAGCAGCACGAAGCCGTCTGCCGCGGTGCCATAGACCACGAACGTGAAGAGCAGGAGCATGGCGCCGTTGGCGAGGGCGAGCACCATCAGGACGACGCGCTGACCGAAGCGGTCTGCGGCGGCGCCGAGAAGAGGCCCGAAGCAGGCCGTGCCGAGGCCGACGGCTGCGGAGGTGAGCCCGCCCAGGGACAGGGAACCGCGGGCGGACACGACCACGGTCAGGACGCCGACCACCATCATGGCGAACGGCAACCGCGCGATGAAGGCGATCAGGAAGTAGGGCAGACCGGCGAGACGCAGAAGGCTCGGCTCGGTGAGTGGTGGGATTGCTGTGGCGCGTGTCATGGCTCTCGCGCGTCGAGGACGCGATGTCGGGTGCCGCCGCTGTCCGTCGGAATGCCGACGGCCGGTAGATACACGGGGTGCGGCCGCGGGCGAGCCGCGACCAGGCCATGATAGCGGGTCGGCCCGGGGAACAGCAGGGAAGCCGGCGCCTCGGGACGGGTCTAGTCTGGGCGACACCCGCCGAACGACAAGCGCAAGAGGAGTCCCCGTTGCCCACTGCCCCGCAGCCCGCCGCGCCGATCCTCTCCCTCCCGTCGCGTTCACAGCGTGCCGGCAGTGCCAAGACCTCGCCGGTCCGCGACCTGCTGGCCCTCACCGCGCGCCCCGAGGTCATCTCGTTCGCCGGCGGGCTCCCCGCGCCCGAGCTCTTCGACGTCGAGGGCATCCGCGCCGCGTTCGATGCCGTGCTCGACTCCCCGGGGGTGCTCCAGTACTCCACGTCCGAGGGCGACCCGGGACTGCGGGACGCGGTCGCCAGACGCTATTCGTCCGACGGGCTGCCCACCGCGGCATCCGACCTCATCGTCACGACGGGGTCGCAGCAGGGGCTGGGGCTCATCTCGACGACGCTCGTCGATCCCGGCGACACGATCCTGGTTGAGGAGCCCTGCTACCTCGCAGCGCTCCAGACGTTCGCGCTGGCCGGTGCCCGCGTCGTCGGTGTCCCCTACGTCGGCGATGACCTCGACCTCGACGCACTGGACCGCCTCGCCGCGCACCATGGACCGAAGTTCTTCTACACCGTGCCCACGTTTCAGAATCCGACCGGACGCACGCACGATGTCGAAGCACGACGCACGATCGCCGCGATCGCGCAGCGCCGAGGCTTCCGGATCGTCGAGGACGAGCCGTACCGCCAGTTGCGGTACTCGGGGGATGCCCTCCCCTCGCTCGCCGCGTTCGCCCCCGAACATGTCATCAGCCTCGGCAGCTTCTCCAAGGTGATCGCACCCGGCCTGCGCATCGGCTGGATCCGCACCACGGCCGACATCCGCTCGTCGATCACGATCGCCAAACAGGCGGCCGACCTGCACACCTCCACGATCGACCAGGCAGCGGCCGCCCACTACCTCGCTTCGGGTCGCGGCGAGCTCGCGCTCTCACGCATCCGCGAAGCGTATGCCGCTCGTCGCGACGCGATGCTGGAGCTGCTTCCCTCCGCGCTCCCGGACGGAAGCAGCTGGAACCGACCCGACGGTGGCATGTTCGTCTGGGTTCGACTCCCCGAGGGACGGGACGCCGCATCGGCGCTTCCCGCAGCGCTCGCTCACGACGTCGCTTTCGTGCCGGGCACGTCGTTCTTCTCCGGTATCCCCGACGAACGCACCCTCCGCCTGTCCTTCACCACCTACTCCCCTGCCAGGATCAGGGAGGGCTTGTCAAGGCTCGGTGCGACCTGGGGTACGGGAAGGTAGCGTGGGGGCATGCGCTACCTCTTCAGCACTGGACTTGTCGCTGCGATCTCTGCCGGGGTCTCCCTGCTGCGCGGCACGCGCGAGCAGCCGATCACCTGGCGCGCCGTCCTGTCGTGGGTGAGCTGGGGAATCACGATGGCACTCGCGGTCGGCGCCGTCGTCGACATGAACCGTGAACGCCGCGGCGTCCTGGTCGACGCCGACTCGCCCCAGTCGGTCAAGAAGGCGAAGAAGGCCCAGCGACTGCAGTTCCGGTCGCAGAAGGCTCTCGCCGACACGCAGGACCACGCGAAGGACGCTCGCCCCTGACGTCCTCCCCGCCCGAGACTCTTGTCACCGGGTGAGGATGAGGGCTTCTCCCTGACCGCCACCGCCACAGAGGCCGACGGCGGCCGTACCGCCACCTCGACGAGCGAGCTCATGTGCGACATGCACCACGAGCCGGTTCCCCGATGCGCCGATCGGGTGGCCGATGGCGATGCCGCCGCCATGGATGTTCACGATGCCCTCGTCCAGGCCGAGCTCCTCCTGCGAACGGGAGACGACAGCGCCGAAGGCCTCGTTGATCTCCACCAGGTCGAGATCGGCGGGCGCGATGCCCTGCTTCTCGCACGCACGTTCGATGGCACGCGCCGGCTGCGCCTGCAGCGAGTTGTCGGGACCGGCGGTCTGCCCGCTCGCTCCGACGGTCACGAGCACGGGCCATCCCTTGGCGTCCGCGGTCCGTCGTGTCGTCACCACCACAGCCGAGGCACCGTCGGAGATCGGTGACGAGTTCCCCGCCGTGATCGAACCTCCCTCTGCGAACGCGGCACGCAGTCCCGCGAGGGTCTCGACGGTGGTGTCCGGACGCACGCCCTCGTCCCTCGTCACGCGCACGGGCTCTCCCCGACGCTGCGGCACGTCGACGGCGACGATCTCCTCGTCGAAGAGACCTGCCTCCTGCGCTGCCGTCGCCCGCTGATGCGACAGCGCGGCCACCCGGTCCTGCGCTTCACGGGTCAGCCCGAAGCGCGCGTTGTGCCGCTCGGTGGACGCGCCCATGCTCTCCCGGTCATACGCATCCGTGAGGCCGTCGTATGCCATGTGGTCGAGAACCTCGACGCTGCCGTACGCCCAGCCGTCGCGCGATCCCATGAGCAGATGGGGCGCGCGCGTCATCGATTCCATCCCGGCGGCGACGACCACATCGGCGTCGCCGGTGCGGATCATCCGCGCCGCGTCGATGATGGCGGTCAAACCGGACAGGCACACCTTGTTCACGGAGTGCGCGGGAACGTCCCACCCGATCCCTGCGCCGATGGCCGCCTGACGCGCCGCGTTCTGCCCCGACCCGGCGGCGAGCACCTGGCCGACGATCACCGCGTCGACGTCGGCCGGATCGATCGAGCTCTGCTCCAGCGCACCTCGGATGGCGAAAGAGCCGAGCTGAGGTGCGGTGAACGCGGCGAGCTGCCCCTTGAGGCGACCCTGAGGCGTGCGGGCGGCGGCGACGATGACGACATCGTTCTCAGTCATGGTCTGTGGTCCTTCCGGTGAGCAGAGTGCGGGAGATGGTGAGCGGTGGTTCCGTGGCGGCGATGACCTCGTCGACCGTGACGCCCGGCGCCGTCTCGACGAGCACCAGGCCTTCGGCCGTCACATCGACCACGGCGAGGTCGGTGATGATCCGATCGACGACACCGCGACCGGTCAACGGCAGCGAGCACTCGTCGACGATCTTCGCGGAGCCGTCCTTGGCCACGTGCTCCATGAGCACGATGACGCGGCCGGCTCCGTGAACCAGATCCATGGCGCCGCCGGGACCCTTGACCATCTTGCCCGGGATCATCCAGTTCGCGAGGTCGCCTCTCACGGAGACCTGCATCGCTCCCAGGATGGCCGCGTCGATCTTGCCGCCGCGGATCATGCCGAAGCTGGTCGCGGAGTCGAAGAACGCCGCTCCGGGGAGGGTGGTGACCGTCTCCTTGCCGGCGTTGATGAGGTCTGGGTCGACAGCGTCCTCCCGCGGATAGGGACCGACGCCCAGGATGCCGTTCTCCGACTGCAGGACGACCGTGACCCCGGGCGGGACATGGTTGGGTACGAGGGTGGGCAGGCCGATGCCGAGGTTGACGTAGGCGCCGTCCTCCAGCTCGATCGCCGCGCGGGCCGCCATCTGCTCACGGGTGAGTGCCATCTCAGGCTCCTTCCACGGCGACGGTCCGCCGCTCGATGCGCTTGGGGATGTCGATGCCCACCTCGACGATCCGGTGCACGAACACGCCGGGGAGGTGGATGTCGTCGGGGTCGAGCTCGCCCGGCTCCACCAGCTGCTCGACCTGCGCGATGCAGATGCGACCGGCCATCGCGGCGAGCGGATTGAAGTTGCGCGCGGCCTTGTTGAACACGAGGTTGCCGTGTCGGTCGCCGCGTGCCGCGTGCACGAGCGAGAAGTCGGTGGTGATCGCCTCTTCCAGGACGAACTCCTTCGGCTGCCCGTTCACCGCGAAGACGCGCACGTCCTTCACCGACGAGGCGGTGGCGATGGTTCCGTCGGGGTTGTACCGACGCGGCAGCCCGCCCTCGGCGACCTGCGTGCCGACGCCCGTCTGGGTGTAGAACGCGGCGATCCCCGAGCCGCCGGCCCTGAGCTTCTCTGCCAGGGTGCCCTGCGGGGTGAGTTCGAGTTCGAGTTCGCCACTCAGGAACTGACGCTCGAACTCCTTGTTCTCCCCCACGTACGACGAGGTCATCTTGCGGATGCGTTGGGCGGCGAGCAGCACGCCGAGTCCCCAGTCATCCACTCCGCAGTTGTTGCTCACCACGCTGAGGCCCTTGGTGCCCTGCGCGAGGAGAGCCTCGATCAGGGCGATCGGGTTCCCGGACAGGCCGAAACCGCCGACGGCCAGCGACGCTCCGTCCTCGATGTCGGAGACGGCAGCCTCCGCAGACTCCCATTGCTTGTCGATCACGTCGGCTCCTTCGATTCCGTGCTCACCCCAGCATCCGCCGACGAGCCGTCTGCGGGGAAGCCGGATCTTGCGATGTGGCCGAACACCGAGGTAGCGTCCACATTATGGAACCCGCCTCTTCAGTTCCCGGCACGCAGGCGATCGCGAGGGCCGCGCGCCTGCTCCGTCTGGTGACCGCCGCGGGCTCCGACGGAGCCTCTTTGCAGGAGCTCGCCGTCGCCGCTGAGCTCTCGCGCTCCACTGCCCACCGTCTTCTGAGCGCCCTCAAGTCGGAAGGTCTCGTCGATCGCGACGGCGCGAGCACGCGATGGATGCCCGGGCCGGAGCTGTTCCTCATGGGGTCCGTGGCGGCGGCGCGCTACGACGTGACCACGCTCGCCCGCGACATCGTCCGCTCCCTCGCGGTCAAGACCGAGGAGAGCGCGTTCCTCTCCGTGCGACGGGCGGACGAGACGGTGTGCCTGCTCCGCGAGGAAGGGTCGTTCCCGATCCGCTCCTTCGTGCTCAGCGAAGGGGTCCGCTTCCCTCTCGGCGTCGCCAGCGCCGGACTCGCCATCCTGGCGTTCCTCCCCGACCACGATGTGGATGCCTATCTCGACCGCCACCCCGAGCTGGAGGGAGCGTGGGGGCGCGCGCACGGTCAGCTCCCCCTCCGAGCACGCCTCGCCGAGACCAAGGAACGCGGCTATGCCGTCAACCCCGGACTCATCGTCGAGGGCAGCTGGGGGCTGGGCGCTGCGGTCTTCGATCGTGCAGGGCGCCCGGAATGGGCGCTGAGTCTGACCGGCGTCGAGTTCCGCTTCGGCCCGGACCGGATGGCCGAACTCGGTCGCACGCTCCTCGCGCACGCGCACCAACTCTCCGCGAGGATCGCCAGCACCAGGCGGTGACGACCATTCATACCAACCGGTATATACTCGTTGGTATGAATCGCGTCGATGTCATCCCCTCTCTGGTGCTGTCGGGGTACGCGCTCGGCCGCATCGCCGCTCAGGACGCCGGGAACGACGCACCTGCGGCGCAGTGGCGAGTGTTGAGCCTCCTCGAACAGGCAGGCGCGAGAAGGGTGGGTGAACTCGCCGCGGCCGCCCGCACCACCCAACCCGGCATGACCCGCCTCCTCGGCGGCTTGGAACGGGAAGGACTCGTGCTCCGCTCCCCCGATCCCGACGATTCTCGAGCGACGGTGGTCGACATCACATCACGGGGAACCGCCGCCCTCGCCGCCTGGCGCGCCGAGTTCCGTGACACGCTCGCCCCGCGCTTCGCCGCGCTGAGCGACGAGGAATGGGCTGCCCTCACCCGTGCGGCGGAGATCCTCGCCGCGCACACCGCCACTGATCGAACAGGAGAATCTCGGTGAACACCCCCGCCACCCCCTCGGTGTGGAAGCAACCGGCCCAGGTGTGGGCCGTCGCATTCGCGTGCGTCGTCGCCTTCATGGGCATCGGCCTCGTGGACCCGATCCTGCCCGCGATCGCGGAATCGCTCCAGGCCTCGCCGGTCGAGACCGAGTTGCTGTTCACCAGCTACCTCCTCGTGACCGGGCTCGCGATGCTCGTGACCAGCTGGATCTCGAGCCGCATCGGCGCGAAGGCCACCCTGCTCATCGGATTGGCGCTGATCGTCGTCTTCGCCCTGCTGTGCGCCCTGAGCGGCAGTGTCGATGCCGTCATCGGTTTCCGGGCAGGCTGGGGCCTCGGCAACGCCCTGTTCATCTCGACCGCGCTCGCTACGATCGTCGGCGCCGCGTCAGGTGGCAGCAGCGCCGCCATCGTGCTCTACGAAGCGGCGCTCGGCCTCGGGATCGCCGTGGGCCCTCTCCTCGGCGGACTCCTCGGGGAGCAGAGCTGGCGCGGCCCGTTCTTCGGCGTCGTCGTGCTGATGGCCGTCGCATTCGTCGCCGTGCTCGTGCTGCTGCGAGGGCCCGGGGAGAAGCGGGTTCCCGTGAAGTTCTCCGCGCCGTTCGCCGCGCTGCGGCGTCCCGCACTGGCGGTCCTCGCGATCACAGCGCTGTTCTACAACATCGGCTTCTTCGTGCTGCTGGCGTTCTCGCCGTTCCCCCTCGGCTTCGGCGCGATGGGAATCGGCTTCACGTTCTTCGGATGGGGCGTCGCACTCGCCGTCACCAGCGTGTGGGTCGCGCCGATCCTGATGCGCCGGATGCCCCGCACGCGCATCATCCTCGTCGTGCTCCCCCTCCTGGCGATCGACCTCGTCGCCGCCGGCCTCCTGGTCGCGAACGCCGCTGCTCTCGTCGCCTGCATCGTCATCGGCGGGCTCCTGCTCGGCGTCATGAACACCGTGCTCACGGAGGCCGTGATGGAGGCCACGGATCTTCCGCGCTCCGTCGCCTCCTCGGCGTACTCCGCCGTGCGCTTCCTCGGCGGTGCGATGGCTCCTCCGATCGCGGCGCTGCTGTGGCACGCGTTCAACGCGACGGTTCCCTACCTGTTCGCCGCTGCCTCGGTGCTGCTGGCCGCACTCACGGTGTTCCTGGGACGCCGAGTGCTCGCGCACATCGACGACGAGCCTGCGGACGCGACGACGGAGGACGCCGCGGCCATCCTCGTGGGCGACGCCGCCTGAACCGGACCTGCGACGTCGGAACGGCCAGCGGAGCCCGCTCCGGCGTCGCAGCCTGCACCCTCTGGATCCGGCAGCCTGCGCCTTGGATATCGTGGGGCGATGAGCGAAACGCCTTCCCTCCCCGAACGCAGCCGTCTCGTGCATGAGCATCTCGTGGACGCCGGCGTCGAGACAGCGATCCGTGTGCTTCCGGACTCCGCACGCACAGCCGTGGAGGCCGCGGCGGCGATCGGGTGCGACGTCGCGGCGATCGCCAACAGTCTGGTGTTCCTCGCCGATGGCGTCCCCGTCCTGGTTCTGACCAGCGGCGGTCACCGCGTGGAGCTCTCCACCCTGCGGGCGAGCATCGGCGCGGACGACGTGTCCATGGCGCCCGCATCCGTGGTCCGCTCGGCGACCGGCCAGGCGATCGGCGGCGTCGCGCCTGTCGGGCACCCCGCGCCGCTCCGCACGTTCATCGACGAAGCACTGCGGGACCATCGAGAGCTGTGGGCGGCCGCGGGCCATCCACACACCGTCATGCCACTGACGTTCGACGAACTCCGCCGTATCACGGACGCGACGGTGATCGCCGTCGCCTGACCCCCGGGAAACGACCTCACGGAGAAGGATCTCGCGGAAGACCGGAGAGCGTCTGCTCTCCCGCGCGCGACGAAGCCGGTACGACGAAACCGGTACCGGGGAGCAGGCGACTCCTCGGCACCGGCCTCGTCCGGTGGATCAGTCGTCCGACGGACCAGTCGTCCGATGGATCAGTCCTGGGCCACGCGCGAGCGCGCCCGGACCGCTCCGAGAACGGTCAGAGCGATGCCGAGCAGCAGAGCCGCGCCGCCGCCCCAGAGCATCGCAGCGGGGACATCGCCACCGGTGGTGGCCAGCGACGACCCACCCGTGAGTGGCAGCTCGGTGGGCGGAGTGACCGCGGTGGGCGGTGTCGGCGGTGTCGTCGGCGGAATCACGGGCGGCGTCGTCGTCGCGGTGTTGGTGAGCGTGACCGCGAGTGTCGTACCGGAGCCGACGGTGAACTGCGCTCCGCCGTCGGCCACGGAGTGCACATCGGGTCCCGAGAACACGGGAACACCCCAGTCGACCCCCTCGACCGCCGGTGGCGTGAGTTCCACGAGTGTGACGACGGTCCCCGTGGGCAGCTGGATGAGCGGTGCGGTCGCCCCCGCCGTGACCGTGACGGTGCGCTCGACGACCGGGTCGCCATAGCTGTAGCGCACGGTGTAGACGGCATCGGCCGGTACCTCAGACGAACCGGAGCCGCCGACGACCTTAGTGAGGGTGAATGCGCCGGTGGCGTCGCCGTCTCCGCTTCCCCCACCGGTGACAGACCACACCTCCCTGTCCTGGAGCTTGATCCCGTTGACGTCGGCGGTGTTGGCGTAGGTGGCACCGTCGACCTGCGAGCTCGGCACCGTGAAGTACTTGACGAAGTACATCCGCGTCGGGTCGATCGGGCCGGGGATCACGAGGTGGAAGGCCGTGCCGCCGTCGTTCCATGATCCGGTCCAGTTCGTGATCGACTGCGGATCCCGATCCTGCATTGTCGTGCTCCATACCTCGAGCTGCTCATCCTCGTTGTGATGTTCGGCGAATCCGTCGCCCGCCCCGGTCAGGGTGTCGTCGACGACGATCGACTCCGCGCCCGCGAAGCTCGCACCCGGCAGCGCCAGCTGCCACGCGATCCTGCCGTCATCCGTCTGCCACGACCACTTCTGCGGTTCTGTGGGCAGCGGCGACGACGGTCCGATGCCGCCGCCGGGAATCTCGACGGGCGTGATGGTGCCATCGACGGTGAACTCCACCGTGCTCTCGGTCGTCTGCTCATCGGCGGAGGCGACGAACCACAGGGAGCCGCTGACCCCGGTGCGCCCGTTCACGTAGTCGGTGAGCGTGCAGGTGACGACCGGTGCGGCGTCGGTGCTCACGGTGCACTCGGCGATCGTCTTGCTCGGATCCTCCGCAGAGGGTACCGAGAAGGATGTCCCCGCCCGGGCGAACTCCTTCGGCAGGGTGAACCCGAAGGTCTGTCCACCGACCGCGCCGTCCGGCACCGACCACTCGGCGTCGACCCGCACCTGGTCCCACTGCGAGACCGCTCCGCCGCCCCCGACCGTGGTCACGGTGATCGACGAAGGATCGATGGCCGCGGGATAGTCGTACTCCGCAGCTGAGGCGGCTCCCGCACCGGCCAGTGTGATCACGGCGCCCAGCGCTGCGGCCGCAGCGGCGATGATCGCGGTTGTCTTCCGGCGCACGACGGCGCCACCGTTTCTCTCGTACAAGATCTTCCCCAGTTCTTGATGTAGCCCATCCCGTCGGCGCTGCTGCGAAGCAGTGAGGCGTCCGAGGGCGCGAGGCATGTGTCCCCATATGAGAGACGGCGGCGGGCTCGATCCATTACGCGATACCGCAGAATCCGTCGCGCTCGTCGCTCGGACACACGATGACATCGCCGTCGTCACGCGGGGCGAGCACGGCCGACACGTCGAGGAGAAGCGGGCGGAAAGGTTCGCCCCATCGGGGAGCAACCGGGAAAACAGAAAAGCCTCGGTAGATGGCGAGATCTACTGAGGCTGTTCCGTGCACCCCCTGGGACTTGAACCCAGAACCCACTGATTAAGAGTCAGTTGCTCTGCCGATTGAGCTAGAGGTGCGTGGCCCGGGATAACCCCGACCGAGGAATTACATTACCAGCCGACCGGTCCCATGTGAAATCGAGACCGGCACCCGGGCGCGCCGCCGCCGGGCGGGCAGCGAAACATGGTCTTTCGGCCCTCCGGCCCCGCCGATCCGGCCAGTATTCTTAGACCGTGACCACCTCCCCCGACAGCCTGCGGCACGACCTCGACCTCGCACTCCGCCTGGCCGATGCCGCCGATGCCCAGTCGCTCCCCCGGTTCGACGCGTCCGACCTCGAGATCTCGACGAAGGCCGACAACTCCCATGTGACGGACGCCGATCTCGCGACGGAACGTGCGATCCGCAGCATCCTCGAAACCGAGCGGCCGGAAGACGGCATCTTCGGCGAGGAGTTCGGCGCGCAGGGCAGTACCCAGCGTCAGTGGATCATCGACCCGATCGACGGAACGGCCAATTTTCTTCGTGGCGTCCCGCTGTGGGGCACGATGATCGCGCTGGCTATCGACGGCGTCCCCCAGGTGGGAGTGGTGAGCATGCCGGCGCTCGGACGGCGCTGGTGGGCATCGGCCGGCGGAGGCGCCTGGACCACGCTCGAGGGCGAACCGCGTCGGCTCCGGACGTCGTCGGTCTCCTCTCTCGACGACGCGAGCGTGAGCTTCCAGAGCATCGCGCAGTGGTCGGAGGCGGGGCGCCTCGACACCCTGCTGGCCGTGGCCGGGCGTGTCTGGCGAGACCGGGCCTATGGGGACGTCTACTCGTACATGCTCCTCGCCGAAGGACGCATCGACATGGTCGCCGAGTTCGACGTCAAGGAGTACGACATCGCAGCGGCCGTCCCGATCGTCCGCGAGGCCGGCGGGCGCATGACCGACGTCGACGGTGTCGAGACGATCTCCGCCCGCTCGACACTCGCAACCAACGGCACCCTTCACGACGACTTCCTCACCCTGATGCAGAACTGATCGAACCACGAGGCCCCCGCGATGAATTTCCGCATCATGTCCGCAGCCGCGGGCGTCCTGCTGCTCGTCGGAGCCCTCACCGCGTGCGCCGCTCCGGAGCCGCGTACGTCGCCCACGCCTGATGCCGGCAGTCCGCAGCCGACGCCGTCCTCCGTGCCGGTGACCTCGCCGACGCCGGAGCCGGCCGAAACGGAACTCACCTGCGAGTCGATGATCTCGGCCGGCACGGTCACCGCTCTCGCCGATGCCGGCTGGACCGCCGAGACGAAGGAGTTCGTCGTCGGGGGTGTCGAATTGACCGAGGGGCTGCTGTGCTTCTGGGCCGATTACACCGTCGGATCCGACCATGGGCAGCTGTACGGCTGGTCTCCGATCGACGACTCCGATGCCGCAGCGGCACAGGCCGCACTCCTCGCCGAGGGCTGGAAACGGGAAGACGGCCCTGACGGCGTCTACTTCACCGAAGACGCCCGATACGCCATGGGCACGGACGAAGACGGCTACGGCATGACGTATCTCTTCGGCGACGGATGGGTGCGCCTCGCGGACACGCGCCAGGGGCTCATCTTGATCGAGTGGCCGCGTTAGATCCCTCGTCGACTCCCGTCGGGGTCGATCTCCGTCAGGGGCGACCCGACCCCATCGAACTCTCGAGTATCCGCCCGAAGGTGCGGGAGACCGGTGGCGTCCACAGCAGCACGATGATCGCGGCCGCGAACGCGACCGTCAAGGCCGCTCCCCAGTCCCAGCGGTCTCCGAACACGAGGACGACCGCACTCAACGCGATCGCTATGCCGAGGAAGATCGTGAGCATGAGGCGGGAGAGCCCGCTTCCGCGGCGGACCCCGGCGGCGACGGCGAAGACCAGAAGACCGAACAGGGCGATGGCGGCACCGGTGAGCGAGAAGGCCGAGGCGCTCACGTCCGGGTCGTAGCGTCCCAGGAACACCAGTATCCCGAAGCCCGTCGCCAGCGCGCCGAAGACGTATGCGAGCACGGCGACCACCGTGGTGATCACCGTGGCGACGGGGGCCGACGAGGAGACGGGCACCGTGGAGGAGGACGTCGTCACGCGTGGAGCGTTCCTCGTCGGCACCGTCAGCACCAGACGGCGATGCACGAAGCGCACAACTTCGATGGCCGCGACCATCACGATCGTGATCCCGGTGAGCGCGACGGCGAGGTCCTCCCCCGGGTCGACGAGCACGAAGAACTCGCGAGCGAGCGGGATCGTGAACACTGCGATGAGGAAGATGAACATCGCCCCGACGACCGCCACCTTGAACCGGTTGAGCGGGCGGGCGAGGACCGCCAGAATCCAGATGCCGACGACGGCCAGGATCACGGTGGCGCCCGTGCGCAGCTGCTCCTCGTGCACACCGAGTCCACGCGCGACGAACGTGTACCAGGTCAGCCCGAGCGCGACGACGATGCCCGACGGGATCGCGAAACTCAAAGACCGTCGGAGGAAACCCGGCACGTAGCGCGCCGCGTTCGGCATGAGCGCGAGGAAGAAGGCGGGGATGCCGATCGTGAGGCCGTCCGTGATGGAGAGCTGTCGCGGCAGGAACGGGAACTCGAGGAGGAACGCCCCGAAGATGATCGCGAGCAGTGTCGCGTAGACCGTCTTGTTCAGGAACAGCATCGACACGCGCTCGATGTTCGCGATGACCTGGCGCCCCTCGGCGACGACGTCCGGCAGGTGCGAGAACTGTCCGTCGAGCAGCACGAGCCTTGCAACGGCCTTCGTGGCCGGCGAGCCCGAGTTCATCGCGATGCCGATATCCGCGGACTTGATCGCGAGGGCGTCATTGACACCGTCTCCGGTCATCGCGACGGTGTGTCCGTGGCTCTGCAACGCCGTCACCATGCGCTTCTTCTGCTCGGGGGTGACGCGCCCGAACACCGTGTGCTGGTCGAGCACGTCGGCGAGCTGGGCGTCATCATCGGGAAGCTCTCTGGCATCGAAGCCGTCGGCCACGTCGAGACCGACTTCTCGGGCGATGGCCGCCACCGTACGCGGGTTGTCGCCGGAGATGATGCGGATGCCCACCTGCTGGCGCCCGAAATAGGCGAGTGTCTGAGCGGCGTCGGGGCGCACCTGCTCGCGGAAGGTGAGCACGATGATGGCCGCGAGTCCGTCAGGGAGCCGCTCGGAGTCGACGTCGGCGTCCGAGAGCGCCGCGTGCGCGTGGCCGAGCACGAGAGTGCGGCGGCCCGTCTCGGCGAGTGCCGTCACGGTGCGCCCCAGCTCCGTCTCCGCCGATGTGGCCGCATCGCCGAACACCATCTCCGGTGCTCCCATCACCCAGGTCCCCGGGATGCCGGTGAACGACGCCGCACTCCATTTTCGTGCAGATGAGAACGGGATGTACCCCGACACGACGAGTGGCGAGGCGACCGGGTAGGCCGTCCGCATCGACCGTGCTGTCGCGTTCGCATCGGGCGCCGCGGCATACCAGGCAAGCGCCGCCGCCGCGTCCTCTGCCTGTTCCGGGGCGAGGCCGTGGAGGCGATGTGCCTCGTCGAAGCCGATCTCCCCGACGGTGAGCGTGCCGGTCTTGTCGAGGCAGATGACGTCGACGCGCGCGAGGCCTTCCACAGCTGGTAGTTCGTTCACCAGAACCTGCCGGCGTGCGAGTCGTGAGGCTCCGACGGCGAAGGCGATGCTCGTCATGAGTACCAGGCCCAGCGGGATCATCGCCGTCAACGACGCGATCGTGTTCACCACCGCCTGTACCCACGCGCCGTTCGAGAACACGGTCGTGTAGCCGCCGAGCACGATGATCTGCGCGTTCAGGACGAGCAGGCCGACGGGGCCGATGATCCAACTCACCCATTTCAGCACCCGGTTGACCGAGGTGCGCAGTTCACTCGAGACGAGGGAGAAACGCTTCGCCTCCCCGGCGAAGTGGTTCGCGTAGGAATCGGCGCCCACGCGGGTCGCGATCGCGGTCCCCTCCCCTGCGACGACCACGGCTCCGGACAGCGCATCGTCGCCGGGCTGCTTCTCGACCGGGTCCGACTCCCCGGTGAGCATCGACTCGTCGATCTGGAGCCCGCGCGACGCGAGAACCCGCGCGTCGGCCGGCACCTGCTCGCCGGCGCGGAGCACGAGGACGTCGTCGAGGACGACCTCTCCGGGCGTGATCTCCGCCTCCTCGCCGTCCCGCAGCACGAGCGCACGCGGCGCGTTCATCAGCGCCAGACGATCGAGCGCCGACTTCGCCCGGAACTCCTGCACGCATCCGATGATCGCGTTCGCGAACGCGGCGAGTCCGAAGAGTGCGTCCTGCCAGCGTCCGACCAGGAACAGCACGAAGAAGCAGGCGAAGACGATGCCGTTGAAGAGCGTGAAGACGTTCGCTCGCACGATGCTCCAGGCGCTGCGACTCGTGTCGGCAACGAAGGCGTTCGTCTTTCCGGCGGCGACGCGTTCGGAGACCTGAGCGTGCGTGAGACCGGTTGAGACGTCTGCGG
This sequence comes from Microbacterium sp. TPU 3598, assembly GCF_002356155.1. Taxonomy (NCBI): domain Bacteria; kingdom Bacillati; phylum Actinomycetota; class Actinomycetes; order Micrococcales; family Microbacteriaceae; genus Microbacterium; species Microbacterium sp. TPU 3598. The sequence goes on from NZ_AP017975.1 coordinate 2,091,705, forward strand.
GGGTCGTGTCCACAGACTTCAATATAGGTCCACGACATCGGCATCCAGGCGTCTGAGCGGACATGAAAAGACCCGCCTCCCTAGTGATCACTGGGGAGGCGGGCCTCATTCCTGTGTGACAGCGACATGGTGGAGCTGGGGGGAATCGAACCCCCGTCCAACGCTGAGTCTCCACGCCTTCTCCGGGCGCAGTCTGTGAAGACGTTCTGCTCGGCTCCGACCTTTGTCACAGACACCTAAGTCGACGAGCCCAGCCTGGGAAGAGTCCCACGTGACGTCCAGACGCCATCACGCAGCAAGATTCCTAGATGACGCCAGAATCCGTATCGGAATCACATACGGCCTGACGGACTATCGGGCTCGCTTATGCAGCGAGGGCGAAGTCGTTGCGCTTGGTTTCGGCAACTATTGTTTTGCAGAGAGCGTTTACGAGATAACTCTGCATCCTCGGCCCGCTTCTCGTGGATTCACAGGCGCTGTCGAAACCGATCAGCCCCGTGGTCCTTCTCTCGAAGGAGCCGCTGTCACACTGTGGAATTACCATCCCGGGTGAGGAACACCCGAGCATCACAGACTACAACGTTCTCCGCCGCCACGCCATTCCACGGCGGGTCCAGCCGCTGGCGTAGAGTCGCCCCATGAGCGAAGTCACCGTCACCGTCCGCGGCGAGCATGAAGCGCGAGTCGCGCCGGAGCGCGCCACCATCCGTGTCGGGGTACGCGCCGAGGGCCCCGAGCGCACCACGGTCGTCGAGAACGTGATGCGGCTCGCCGAGCCGGTGCGCGCGAGCATCACCGAGCGCGCAGACGCCGGCAGCGTCGTCGACTGGACCAGCAAGCGGCTCTCGGTGCGCGCCGAACGCCCCTGGAGCAGCGAGGGCAAGCGCCTCGCCCCCGTCTACTACGCCAGCATCGACTACACCGCCACCTTCGCGGAAGCATCCGAGCTCTCGCTGTGGGTCTCCGACATCTCCCCCTGGGACGGCGTCGAGGTCGGCGGGGTGGACTGGCACCTCACGCCCGAGACACGCACGCGGATCGAGCGCGATGTGGCGGCGGACGCTGTCGGTGTCGCCGTGACCCGAGCCGAGGCTTACGCGGGCGCGCTCGGCCTCGGTGAGGTCACGCCGCTGGAGATCGCCGATACCGGCCTCATCTCCAGCGGACAGCCGTCACCTGGGGCTCCGATGCTCAAAGCGCGTGGAGGTGTGGCGTTCGCCGCCGACTCGGCACCGGCCATGGAGTACGAGCCCGAGGAGATCGTCATCTCCGCAACGGTGGAGGCGCGGTTCCTCGCGCGATAGTCGCGTTCAGCCGTGGGCGGTGAAAGGAGCCAGTTCCGCGGCGAGACGCTCTGACACGCGTGCATGCACCGCGGTGCCATCCTCTCGATGGTCCACGGAGAGGAGCATGCCCGACTCGTGGATCGCTGCCACGAGATCGCCGCGGTCATACGGAATCACGGCATGCACCTCGACGGCGGGCTTCGGGAGCGCTTCTTCGACGGCTGCGCGCAGTTCCGCGATTCCCTCGCCCGACCGCGACGACACGAAGTGGGCGTGCGGCTGAAGGCCTCGGAGCACGAGCCTCTCGTCCTCCGCGATCAGATCGGCCTTGTTGAAGACGACGATCTCCGGAAGGTCACGGACGCCGACATCCCCGAGCACGTCGCGCACGGTCTGCAGCTGACCCGCCGGGTCGGGATGCGAACCGTCGACGACGTGGAGCACGACGTCGGCCTCGCCGACCTCTTCCAGGGTCGACCGGAACGCTTCGACGAGCTGATGCGGGAGATTGCGCACGAACCCGACGGTGTCCGTGAGCGTGTAGACGCGACCGTCCTCCGTCTCCGTACGACGCACGGTCGCATCCAGCGTCGCGAACAGGGCATTCTCGACCAGGACGCCAGCGCTGGTCAGCGCATTGAGCAGACTCGACTTGCCGGCGTTCGTGTATCCGGCGATCGCGACGGAAGGAATCGTGTTCCGCTTGCGCTCGGCGCGCTTGGCGTCGCGGGCAGGGCCGAAGTCTCGGATCTGGCGTCGAAGCAGAGCCATCTTCGTGCGGATCCGTCGGCGATCGAGTTCGATCTTGGTTTCACCGGGACCGCGCGAGCCCATGCCTGCGCCGCCGGCGCCGACCTGACCACCGGCTTGGCGACTCATCGAGTCACCCCAACCGCGAAGACGAGGCAGCAGATACTCGAGCTGGGCGAGCTCGACCTGGGCCTTGCCTTCTCGGCTCTTCGCGTGCTGGCTGAAGATGTCGAGGATCACGGTGGTGCGGTCGATGACCTTGACCTTGACGACGTCCTCGAGAGCGCGTCGTTGGCTCGGCGCGAGCTCGGTGTCGGCGATGACGGTGTCGGCCCCGACAGCGGCGACGATGTCTTTGAGCTCCTGGGCCTTCCCGCGGCCGAGGTATGTCGCGGCGTCGGGGTGCGGGCGGCGCTGCAGGACACCGTCGAGCACGACGGCGCCGGCGGTCTCCGCCAGAGCGGCGAGTTCCCGCAGCGAGTTCTCGGCATCTTCCTGCGCCCCCTGGGGGTAGACGCCCACCAGTACGACGTTCTCGAGTCGCAACTGCCGGTACTCGACCTCGGTGACATCCTCGAGCTCTGTCGAGAGTCCACCGACGCGTCGAAGAGCATGTCGGTCTTCGAGATCCCACTGCGCGCCGTCCGTACTCGCGTGCGATGCCGTCGATTCGTCCTGCAGCGCCTGTGCGGCGCCGAAGAGGTGGACGTCCGAGCGCTTCTCCGCGTTCGCGAGTACACGATCGACCGTGTGGTCGTCGGTGGAGGGTGTGGTGGTCTCCGTCATCCGTTCCTTGTCTCTGGGATTTGTTGCGAGCCTTAACCTTAGCCCGCGCTGTCCGGTACGCTCACCGTATGGGGTCAGATCACTACTTCACTGCGGCCCCGGCAAGCCCCGAGAATCTGCGTAAGATCCGCGTATCACTCGCGGGTCGAGAGCTCGAAGTCACCACCGCCGGTGGGGTCTTCAGCCCGGATCGTCTCGACGCCGGCACTGCAGTGCTCCTCGCCAACATGCCCCCGGTACCCCCGGGCGGCGATCTTCTCGACCTCGGCAGCGGTTGGGGTCCGGTGACATTGTCGATGGCCCTGGCCGCTCCCCATGCGACGGTGTGGGCCGTCGACGTGAATGAGCGTGCCCTCGATCTGGTGCGTCGCAACGCCGCAGCTCTCGGGCTCACCAATGTCAACGCATCCCTGCCCGACGATGTTCCCGAGCACGTCTCATTCCGTACGATCCGATCGAATCCGCCGATCCGCGTCGGGAAGAACGAACTCCACGGCCTTCTGGAGCGATGGATCCCGCGCCTCGACGAGCGCAGCGATGCCTGGCTGGTCGTGCAGCGCAATCTCGGTGCGGATTCGCTCCAGCGGTGGATCGGATCGACCTTCCAGCCCGGCTACAGCGTCTTCCGCACCGCTACGGGCAAGGGCTATCGCATCCTGAAAGTGCGCAAGCACGGAAACCCGCCGACGGAGCCGATCATTCTCGGATGAGGCCGATGCGGGCCTGACGAAGCCGACGGTCAGGACCTCAGGCGAGGTCGACCTCGCCTTGGAACACGAGCTGAGCCGGCCCGGAGAGAGCGACGTGCTCACCGTCTTCCGCCGGGAACATTCGAACGCCGACCGTCCCCCCGGGCACCTCGACCTGCCAGTTGCTCGGAGCGTTCTCGCCCGCCCAGTAGCGCACTGCCAGGGCCGTCGCCGCGACGCCCGTGCCGCAGCTCAGAGTCTCTCCGACCCCGCGCTCATAGACACGCATGCTCACATGTCCGATACCGTCGCGCACGAGCGGTTCGCCGGGTACGACGAACTCGATGTTGGCTCCCGCGGGCAGCAGCGGGTCGAGGCCGGGCGCACGGTGGAGCTCGAGGGACGCGAGCTCAGCCTCCGACGCGAGCGCCACCACGACGTGCGGATTCCCGACGTCGATTCCGAGACCTGGACGGGTGACAGACAGGCCGTCCACTCGAACGAGCGGGTCGTCCCCGGAGAGCTTCCACCGGCCGAGGTCGACCTGATATCCCGTCGCGCTTCGGGTGACATCGCGCACTCCCGCCCGCGTGCCGATCGGCAAGGTCGAGCCGGGTTCGATCGCCGCAAGGCCGGAGCGCACGAGATAGTGGGCGAACACGCGGACGCCGTTCCCGCACATCTCGGCGACCGATCCATCGGCATTGCGGTAGTCCATGAACCATTCCGCCTGCGGCTCTTCGTCGAGTGCAGCCGCACCGTCGGGAATCGCCGACGACTTCACCACGCGGAGGATTCCGTCTGCACCGATGCCGAAGTGACGATCGCAGAGCACGGCGACCTGCTCGACGGTGAGGTCGAGCTCACCGTCCGGGTCAGCGATGATGATGAAATCGTTGCCCGTGCCGTGCCCCTTGGTGAATGCGACCATGGGTCCAGTCTAGAGATCGTCGCGGACTTCTCCGTCCCGCGCGAGCCGGTACCGACCGCAGAGAAAGTTCCGGTTTCGCGCCACCTCGATCAACTCGAGGTCGAGTCTGCGCGGAAGCAACGGGGCTCCCGAGCCGAGTGTGACGGGTGCGTACTGCACCCACACCTCATCGAGCAGGCCGGCGTCGGCGAACTGCCCCGCCAGGTCTCCGCCGCCCACGACCCAGAGGTCTTTCCCACCCGCCGCCTGCGCCATCTCCGCGTGCACCGTGCGGATGTCGGCCTGCGTCAGTCGGACATCGCCCTCCTTCGGGAGGTCGAGTCGACGGTGGGTCAACACCCACGTGGGCTGGGTGTACCCCCAGCGGCCCTCTTCATGGCGCATCACCCACTCGTAGGTGGAGGACCCCATCGCCAGAGCGCCGATGCTCCGCTCGAAACCCGTGTACGCCATCGGTCCGTCTTGGTCGATGTCCTGTGTGAGCAACCAGTCCAATGAGTGCTCCTCGGTGGCGATGAACCCGTCGAGGCTGGAGGCCGTGTAGAAGTGCGTCGTCATCCGGCCAGCTTCGCAGCACCCTCCGACATCGAGATCAGGCGTGGAGAAGCGTCACGGCCCGCACCGGAGCCTCCCACCACTCCAGGTCGGGATACCGCTTGAACCAGGACACCTGGCGTCGCGCATAGCGTCTCGTGAGCGCCTGGGTCTGTGCGATCGCCTCACGCTCCGTGAGGCCGCCGTCGAGCTGGGCCAGGGCCTGCGCGTACCCGATCGCGCGAGGAGCCGTTCCTCCACGCTCGAGCCCGTGCGCACGAAGATCCTCGACTTCGGCGAGGAGGCCGCCCTTCCACATGCGCTCGACCCTGGAGTCCAGCCGCTCCACGAGAGAGGGGCGGTCCACATGCAGACCGATGAGACGAGTATGCGGATGCCACAGGACAGGCTTCTCCGGAAGCGAGGCACCGTGCGTCTCGCTCCCCTGCTCGAGGACCTCGAGCGCACGGATGATGCGGCGCGGATTCTGTGGATCGACGCGAGTAGCCGCTTGCGGGTCGAGAGTTCGCAGACGTTCGAGCAGATGCGCGGCCCCTCGGGTCTCGAGCTCTTGTTCGAGACGATCCCGCAGTTCCGGGTCGCGCGGAGGGAATCGGAAGTCGTAGACGACACTCGATACATAGAGACCGGATCCGCCGACGAGGATCGCGTCTCCTCCCCCGCGGTGGATCTCTTCGATCGCCTCACGAGCTCTCGGCTGGTACCACGCGACAGCCGCATCTTCGTCGACGTCGAGTACGTCGAAGAGGTGGTGCGGGACGCCCCGGCGTTCCGTCATCGAGACCTTCGCGGTGCCGACGTCCATCCCGCGATAGAGCTGCATGGCATCGGCGTTCACGACCTCGGCGGGGTTTCCCTCCGCACGCAGCGTCTCGGCCAGCTCGATCGCGAGATCGCTCTTACCGGTGCCGGTCGCCCCGACGATCGCCCAGAGACGTGGCGCTGGCACGTTCCGTCCGGTCACACGCCCACGCGCAGCGTGGGCAGACCGAGCGACACGGCCTTCGGCGCACCGTCGCCGACAGAGGCGGGGACTGCGCACGATTCCGACTGCGATCGATCCCACGCGTCGCCGCCGCGGGTCCGACGGATCTTCAGGGGCGCGCCCGTCGGATCGTCGGCGAGCAGATGGAACGGGGCGCCGTGTGTCACGGTCACGGTGACCACGTCTCCGGGGCGAGGCAGCTCGGACCCCGGGGTCACCTCGAAGTGCACCAACCTGTTGTCTTCGGCGCGTCCCGTGAGGCGGTGTGTCTCGGTATCCTTCTTGCCTTCGCCGGTCGAGACCAGCACGTCGATCTCACGGCCGACCTGCTTCTGGTTCTCCTCCAGCGAGATACGTTCCTGCAGAGCGATCAGGCGGTTGTAGCGGGCCTGCACGATCTCCTTAGGGACCTGATCCTCCATCGTCGCCGCGGGTGTGCCCTCGCGGATCGAGTACTGGAAGGTGAACGCGCTGGAGAAACGCGCCTGCTCGACCACCCGCATCGTGTCCTCGAAGTCGTCTTCGGTCTCACCGGGGAACCCGACGATGATGTCCGTGGTGATGGCGGCATTCGGGATGCGGGCACGAACCCGCTCGAGGATCCCGAGGAAACGCTCACTCCGGTAGGAGCGGCGCATCGCCTTGAGGATGCGGTCGCTCCCTGACTGGAGCGGCATGTGCAACTGCGGCATCACGTTCGGCGTCTCGGCCATGGCGTCGATCACGTCATCGGTGAACGCCGCGGGGTGGGGACTCGTGAACCGGATCCGTTCCAGCCCCTCGATGTCGCCGGCCGCGCGCAGGAGCTTGCCGAAGGCCTGACGGTCACCGAACTCGACCCCGTAGGAGTTGACGTTCTGGCCGAGAAGCGTGACCTCGATCGCGCCGTCTTCGACCAGGAGACGGATCTCGTTCAGGATGTCGCCGGGGCGACGATCCTTCTCTTTGCCGCGCAGGCTCGGAACGATGCAGAAGGTGCAGGTGTTGTTGCAGCCGACCGAGATCGAGACCCAGCCGCTGTGCGCCGAGTCGCGCTTGGTCGGCAGCGTCGAGGGGAAGACCTCGAGCGACTCGAGGATCTCGAGCTCGGCATCGCCGTTGTGTCGCGCGCGCTCGAGCAGACCCGGCAATGAGCCCATGTTATGCGTGCCGAACACCACGTCGACCCAGGGCGCCTTGTCGAGCACGGCCTGCTTGTCCATCTGCGCCAGGCAGCCGCCGACGGCGATCTGCATGCCTTCCTTGCGACGCTTGACGGAAGCGAGGTGCCCGAGGGTGCCGTACAGCTTGCCTGCCGCGTTGTCGCGGACGGCGCAGGTGTTGATGATCACCACGTCGGCCTCGTCACCGTCGACGGCTCTCACATAGCCGGCGCTCTCCAACGAGCCCGAGAGCCGCTCGGAGTCGTGCACGTTCATCTGGCACCCGAAGGTGCGCACTTCATACGATCGCTGTCGTCCGTCGTCGTCGACGGCTGCCGACGACGCGCCGATGATCGTCGGTTCGCTGCGCGGGATAGTCATGATCTCCCCATTGTACGAGCCGTTGCTGAGCTGTCGCGGCGTCCCGGCATCAGTCCGAGTCGACGAATCGGACCCCGGACGTGGAACCTCCGAAGGAGTTCTCCCGCAGCGCAGCCTTCGCGGCTTTCATCGCCACGGCTCCGTTGTAGCCGCGTCGTGAGAGCTGGCCCACCAGCCGCCGCAGAGCCGTGTCGTGATCGAGCCGGCTCATCGACCGCGCCTTGCCGCGAGCGAACTCCAGCGCGCGATCGTCATCGTCGTCCGGCAACTCATCGAGAGCACCGTCGACCACATCGCGCGGAATGCCGCGCTGCGCGAGTGCGCGAGACAACGCGACCCGTCCCTGTCCCTTCCGCTCGACGCCCGATGTCACCAGCACGGCGGCGAGGGCGGCGTCGTCGAGATAGCCGCGACGGGAGAAGTCATCGATCACCTCGTCGACGACCGCACCGTCGAGGCCGACGCCTCGCAGGACCTGTCGGGCCTCCGAGATGGACAACGATCGCGCCCGCAGCTTACGGACGAGAGACTCCTCCGCGGCCACACGCACCTCGTCCGGCGATGCCTTCTCGTCGGCGCCGGCATCGTCGCTCTCTCCGCCGCCGAGTGCGCGAAGGTGAGGAGCGGACTTCGTCGGGCGCGTCGACGCTGTGGCGGAACTGCCCCTGATCCCCCGCGCGGGATGACGATCGCTGGGAGTACCCGCGTCGGACGCGTCGATGTGCGAGGCACTGTCCGGAGGGGCATCCCAGGTCGTGCGCCAGACCGCCGCGTCGCTGGCGCGGGGATCGTCCGTCGACTGGTCGTCGCCTTCCGCAAGGCGAGGCGGCGGCGTGTGCGTTTGCTTCTTCGACCCACCGCCGAAGAGGGGGATGATGGGGGCGATCCGGTCGGGATCGCCCCCACGCGTGTCGTTCATCAGGCCGGACGACGCTCAGCGAGCTCGTCTGCAGCTGCCGGTACCGAAGCGGGGCCGCCGATACCGAGCTTCTGCTTGATCTGCGTCTCGATCGCCAGCGCGATATCGGGGTTGTTCAACAGGAAGGTGCGCGCGTTCTCTTTGCCCTGGCCCAGCTGGTCACCGTCGTAGGTGTACCACGAGCCCGACTTCTTCACGATGGCGTGCTCGACACCGAAGTCGATCAGGCTGCCCTCACGGGAGATGCCGACGCCGTAGAGGATGTCGAACTCGGCCTGCTTGAACGGCGGCGCCATCTTGTTCTTGACCACCTTGACCCTGGTGCGGTTTCCGACGGCGTCGGTTCCGTCCTTGAGGGTCTCGATACGACGGATGTCCATGCGGACCGAGGCGTAGAACTTCAGCGCCTTACCACCGGCGGTCGTCTCGGGCGAGCCGAAGAAGACGCCGATCTTCTCGCGAAGCTGGTTGATGAAGATCATCGTCGTGTTGGTCTGGTTCAGGCCACCGGTGAGCTTACGCAGCGCCTGCGACATGAGTCGCGCCTGCAGACCGACGTGCGAGTCGCCCATCTCGCCCTCGATCTCGGCGCGGGGCACGAGCGCCGCCACGGAGTCGATGACGATGAGGTCGATGGCTCCCGAGCGCACGAGCATGTCGGCGATCTCGAGGGCCTGCTCACCGGTGTCGGGCTGCGACACCAGGAGCGCGTCGATGTCGACGCCGAGCTTCGCGGCGTAGTCGGGGTCGAGCGCGTGTTCGGCGTCGATGAACGCGGCGATTCCGCCTGCGCGCTGAGCGTTCGCGATCGCATGCAGGGTGAGGGTCGTCTTACCCGAGGACTCCGGTCCGTAGATCTCGACGATTCGACCACGCGGGAGGCCTCCGACGCCGAGAGCGACGTCGAGGGCGATGGAGCCGGTGGGGATGACCGCCACGGGGGCGCGCTCATCGCTGCCCAGCCGCATGACCGAGCCCTTTCCGAACTGGCGATCGATCTGGGCGAGGGCGGTCTCGAGGGACTTCTCGCGGTCGGCGGGTGATGGCATGATGTGCTCCTTCTGCGCGCGTGATGCCGCCTGTAGGCTGTCGCGGCTCTCCCGGTTGGGAGAAACTCTCCGACAAGGCGTAATGGCTCTTCGGCTTGTTTTCCACCGTAGGAGAGGCCACCGACATCGATGCGGAGAGCTCACATACCGTGCAGAACAGATTCCCTGAACCACTTGTGCAGAAGACTACGCCCGCTTCGAACAGATCTTCGACGACACGCCGTGGATCTCAGGTCGTTTCCCGTAGGCATCGGAGATCGACGAACGACTCAGCGTCCGCGCGGCTCCTGCCGACCGACGCCGTGTCGCCTGTTCTCCGGAACATCCATCTCGACGCACAGGGCCAACCAGATGTCGCGTGGCGGTGTTCCCTCGGCCAGCGCCTCGCGCGCTGTTCGACCGCCGACAGCGCTGAGCGCCAGGTCGTTCACCAGAGAGGACGCGCGTGCCTGAAACTCGGTCTCGACGGCGCGAAGGAATTCGCTACGACGCATGGCTTCCCCGACCGGGGATCAGTGCAGCGAAAGCTGAGGTTCGATCGACGCGACGAGGTCGTCGGGAACGACGTCCGGGAAGACCTGGATGCCCTCGAGCACCGAGATGCGGTCTCCGACCTCGCGCATGATCGTCGAAATGGGAACGTCGAGCGCGTCGGCGACGGAAGCGAGGATCTCGCTCGACGCCTCCTTCTGCCCACGCTCGACCTCGCTGAGGTAGCCGAGCGCAACCGACGCCTTGCTTGCGACCTGCCGGAGCGTGCGCCCCTTCTGCAGGCGGAAGTCCCTCAGCACATCGCCGATTTCCTGTCGTACAAGAATCATCGGAACCTCCTCCCCATGTGATCGTTCGAGGTCTCCCCCGATGAGACAGCCAGTCTAGTACCCCTGGCATGCACAGAATCTACCCCTGCACTCTGTGGTTTAAGTGTGAGCACATCAGAGATAACCACCCCGGCGGTCCTGCTATTCCGCCAGCATCGCGCACAGTTCTTCGAGCGCTGCCGCGACCGTCTGCGCGCGGATCGAGTCGCGATCTCCGAGGAAACGGAAGGCCGTCGTCCTCATCGCCGCCGGCGTCGCCACGCCGATGTGCACCGTGCCGACCGGTTGCCCGTCGGGGGAATCCGGACCGGCGATTCCCGTCGTCGACACCCCGACATCGGCCGGCGAGCCACCGACGCTCACGACACTCCTCACTCCGTCTGCCATCTGCAGCGCGACCTGCGGATGCACCGGCCCGTGCACGGCGAGAAGATCCGCGTCGACGCCCAACACCGACGCCTTCACCGGCGTCGCGTACGCCACCACCCCGCCGAGCAACACCGTGGACGCGCCGGGAACCGAGACCAGGTCGGCGCACAGGGCGCCGCCGGTCAGCGACTCCGCGACTCCGAGCGTCCATCCCCGTCGACCCAGCGCCGCGAGGACGGCAGCAGCCGCGTCGCTCACGACTTCCGGCGCGAGCCGCGGACCTGGGCCACGATGTAGTCGATACCGCTCGCGACCGTGAGCACCAGGACGATGAGCATGAGGATGAAGGTGATCAACGTCCATGCATCGAGACCGACGAGATAGTGCAGCGGAAGCAACGCCCAGCCGAGCGCCACACCCTGGAACGCCGTCTTGATCTTGCCCATCCAGGCCGCAGCGACGACATGCTCGCTGGCGACCATGAGCCGGTGGATTGTGATCCCCCACTCGCGCACGAGGATGAGGGCGACGATCCACCAGCCGACCTCGCCGAGGATGGCGAGTCCGATGAACCCGGCCCCCGTGAGCATCTTGTCGGCGATGGGATCCCAGAGCTTGCCGAAATCGCTGACGATGTCGTACTTGCGCGCGAGGTAGCCGTCGACCCAGTCCGTGGAGATCCCCACGATGAAGATGACCGCGGCCGCCCAGCGGAGGCCGGGCTCGGCGAGGCCGTAGGTTCCGCCCAGCAGCAACAGGACGAAGAAGACGACCGCCAGCGGGATGCGCGCGACGGTGATGGCGTTGGGCAGCTGCCGCGGGATGGCCATCAGTCGCGTCCCGTCAGGCCCCAGGCGTCTTCGTCGCCCTCGGCCTCCACCTCGGGAAGCCCCTCATACTGGGCAGCGATCGGATCGTGCGTCTGGGGCAGGGGTGGCACCGGCGGAGCGACAGGGGCGGCGGAAGCGGGCGGCGACGTCGGAACGTCGTCACCGCGCAGCTTCGCCATCACCTGTGGGAGCTGCTCGGCCGTGGCCAGCACGTCGCGCGCCTTGGAGCCCTCGGACGGGCCGACGATCTCACGTGACTCCAGCAGGTCCATGAGGCGACCGGCCTTCGCGAAGCCGACCCGCAGCTTGCGCTGGAGCATCGAGGTCGATCCGAACTGCGACGAGACGATGAGCTCGGCAGCCGCGAGCAGCAGTTCCAGGTCGTCGCCGATGTCTTCGTCGACTTCCTTCTTCTTGGTCGGCTCCATCGCCTCCTGCACGTCGGGACGATAGTCCGGACGAGCCTGGCGGGTGACGTGCTTGACGACCGCGTCGATCTCCTTCTCGTCGACCCACGCGCCCTGCAGACGGAACGGCTTCGACGAGCCCATCGGCGAGAACAGCGCGTCACCCTGACCGATGAGCTTGTCCGCCCCGGGGCTGTCGAGGATGACGCGGCTGTCGGTGACACTGGTGACGGCGAAGGCCAGTCGAGACGGGACGTTCGCCTTGATGAGTCCGGTGACGACGTCGACGCTCGGCCGCTGGGTCGCGAGGACGAGGTGGATGCCGGAGGCTCGCGCGAGCTGCGTGATGCGCACGATCGAGTCCTCCACGTCGCGAGGGGCGACCATCATGAGGTCGGCGAGCTCGTCGACCACGACCAGGAGGTACGGGTACGGCTTCAGAACGCGCTCGCTGCCCACCGGCAGCTCGACCTCCCCGGCGCGCACGGCACGGTTGAAGTCGTCGATATGACGGAAGCCGAAAGACGCGAGGTCGTCGTACCTCATGTCCATCTCCTTCACGACCCACTGCAGCGCTTCGGCCGCCTTCTTGGGGTTCGTGATGATGGGCGTGATCAGGTGCGGGACACCGGCGTAGCTGGTGAGCTCCACGCGCTTCGGGTCGATGAGGACCATGCGCACATCGGCGGGCCGCGCCCGCATCAGCAGGCTGGTGATCATGGAGTTCACGAAGCTCGACTTACCGGAGCCGGTGGAACCGGCCACCAGGAGGTGCGGCATCTTCGCGAGGTTCGCGATGACGATGTTGCCGCCGACGTCCTTGCCCACGCCGATCGTCATCGGATGCGTGCTCTTCTGCGCGGCGGGCGAACGCAGCACGTCGCCGAGCGCGACCATCTCCTTGTCGGCGTTGGGAATCTCGATGCCGATCGCGCTCTTGCCCGGGATCGGCGAGAGGATGCGGACGTCGTTCGAGGCGACCGCGTAGGCGAAGTTGTTGCTCAGCTGCAGGATCTTCTCGACCTTGACGCCGTGACCGACCTCGACCTCGTACTGGGTGACCGTCGGGCCGCGCGAGAAGCCGGTGACCTTCGCATCCACCTTGAACTGCGACAGCACACTGGTGATCTGCTCGATCACCTTGTCGGTGGCCTCGGAGCGCATCACCGGAGGCGGCCCTTCGACCAGAAGACCGGGAGAGGGCAGGATGTACGGCGTCACGGGCGCCTGCGGCCCGCGGTCGCCTGGCCCCTCGGTGCCGAAGCCGTCGAGGCCGGGAAGCTCCGGCACCTCTCCGGTGTCGGAGGAGTCGTCGAGCAGTGCCGTGGTCTGCTGCTCCGCGAGCGAATCGGCGACGGACCTCACGTCGGACAGCACCTCGGTGGCGGCGTCGTACGGGTTCTCGACGACGACGGCCTGATCGTAGGCGGGAGTCGGGTCGGAGGTCGTGAGCAGTGCGGTGATGTCGTCGGAGCCGAGCGTGCCTTCGTCGGGGTCCTCTTCACGGCCGGTCTTGTTGCGCCGCCACCACGGCAGCACGTCGGGATCGTCGACCTTGTCGGCGTCGTCGATCGCCGCGGAGTCTTTGGCCGACTTCTCCGGACGCTCGGCATCGAACATCCAGGCGTAGAGATCGCCGAGACGGGCGCCGATGCGGTTCGGCGGAGTCTTGGTGAGGATGAGGATGCTGAGCGCCGCCAGCAGCGACAGCACGATGTACGCGGGGATGTCGGTGAGGTAGCTGAGCGGCTGGCCGACCAGCCAACCCAGCAGACCACCTGATTCACTCAGCGCGGGCATCCCCTGATTGGGATGCGGGCGCGGGCCAGCGACATGGAAGATCCCCGCGAGCGCCAGGACGAACAATCCGAAACCGATTCCGATGCGGCCGTTGTCATGAACCGACGAAGGGTGGCGGAACAGCCAACCTGCGAGCAGCAGAAGCAGAACGGGCATGATGAAGGCGACCCGGCCTACGAAGAGACCGACTGAGAACGCGCTGATGTTCGCAGCGACCTCGTTGCCGATGAAGAACCACTCGTTGACCGCACCGAGCACGGCGAGGAGCACGAGGAAGAACGGGAATCCGTCCCGCCGATCGTCCTTCTCGAGCGTTTCCGGCCCGAACGCACGGAAGAGTCCGCCGACGCCGTGCGCCAGCCCGGCCCAGGCCCGGACGGCGACCGGCGGCTTGTCTGGCTCGTCGATGTACTTCTTGGGAGCGGGCTGCGCCTTGCGAGCGGGCTGGGCCTTGGGAGCCGTCTGCCGCTTGGGGCGCGACGGTGCGCTGGTCGACGCGCTCTCTGTCTTCGTGGTACTCCTGGCCATGCTCTCACGTTACGTCCAACAGCCGACATCTCCGCGTAATGACGCGGCTTTCCATGGATCCGAGGGGCGCGATCACGCTGTGCCGCGAGCCATCGTGTCGCGGGTCGCGCCCTGACTCACCACGGCAAAACCCTCGGCTCGATACAGGTTGCGCGCGAAGTTGTCCCGTTCCACGCTCAGGCTGATGCGGGCATGCCCCTGCGAGCCCGCCAGGTGCACGACGCCGCGCAGCAGCGCCCGCCCGACGCCTCGGGCACGCCAGAGCGGGTGCACACCGATGATCAGCTCCGGGACCGCGATGCCGATGAAACCGAACCCCGGATCGTTCTGCGGGAGCACCCGGTACCAGGCCGCACCCACCGGTGTACCGTCGTCGCCGGCCGCCACCAGTCCGTCGTCCGCCATGCGCTTCCAGCCCGCGAGGTAGCGCCGATGGTCGGCCGACGTCAGCACCTCATGACGGGGACGCACTCCCCCGGCGCGCCAATTGGCGGCCTCGACGAGCATGTCGCCGAGGAACATCGCATCCGTCTGCGCCGCCCTGCGAAGGGAGAAGCCCCTGTACATGACGCGAGCATAGGACGGCGGTGTTACATCGGGATGACGCTCACCCGTGAGTGCGAGACGACTCGCCTGTCGTCATGCCTCGATGACGAGCGGCACGATCATCGGACGGCGACGCAGCCGCTGGTTCACCCAGCGACCGATCGTGCGTCGCACGACCTGCGACAGTGCGTGGGTGTCGCGGACGCCGTTGCCCGACGCCTCCTTGAGCGCAGCGACGATCTTCGGCGTGACGTCGTCGAACACCGAGTCGTCCTCGGCGACACCGCGCGCGTGGATCTCGGGACCGGAGATGATGCGTCCGGTGCCGGCGTCCACGACCACGATCACGGAGATGAAGCCTTCCTCGCCGAGGATGCGGCGATCCTTGAGGTCGGCATCGGTGATCTCTCCGACGGTGGAGCCGTCGACGTAAACGAATCCGAGGTCGAGCTGCCCGGTGACCTTCGCCACGCCGTCCTTGAGATCGATAACGGTGCCGTTCGAGGCGATGATCGTGTTCTCCTCGGAGATACCGGTGTCCTGCGCGAGCTTGGCATTCGCGATCAGGTGCCGATACTCGCCGTGCACGGGGAGGACGTTCTTCGGCCTCAGGATGTTGTAGCAGTAGATCAGCTCACCGGCGGCCGCGTGCCCGGAGACGTGCACCTTCGCATTCGCCTTGTGCACGACGTTCGCGCCGAGCTTCGTCAGTCCGTCGATGACGCGGTACACGGCGTTCTCGTTGCCAGGGATGAGGCTGGAGGCGAGGATGACGGTGTCACCCTCGCTGATCTCGATCGCGTGGTCCATGTTCGCCATGCGGCTGAGCACGGCCATCGGCTCGCCCTGGGAGCCCGTCGACATGTAGACGATCTGCTCGTCCGGCAGGTCCCGCGCCTTCTTGAAGTCGATGAGGACACCGTCCGGCACCTTGAGGTAGCCGAGCTGCTCGGCGATGGTCATGTTGCGGACCATGCTGCGGCCGAGGAACGCGACACGGCGGCCGTTGGCGTGCGCGGCGTCGATCACCTGCTGCACGCGGTGGACGTGGCTGGAGAAGCTCGCGACGATGACGCGACGGGGCGCCTTCGCGATCACCTGGTCGAGCACGGGGCCGATGGAGCGCTCGGTCGGGGTGAAGCCGGGGACGTCGGCGTTCGTCGAGTCGACGAGGAACAGGTCCACGCCCTCTTCACCGAGGCGGGCGAACGCACGCAGGTCGGTGATCCGACCGTCCAGCGGCAGCTGGTCCATCTTGAAGTCACCGGTGGCGAGCACCATTCCTGCGGGTGTGCGGATGGCGACGGCAAGCGCATCGGGGATCGAGTGGTTGACGGCGACGAACTCGAGGTCGAACGGACCGACCCGCTCCTGCTGCCCCTCCTTCACCGTGAGCGTGAAGGCCTTGATCCGATGCTCTTTGAGCTTCGCCTCGACCAGCGCGAGAGTGAGGCCCGAGCCGATCAGGGGGATGTCGCTCTTGAGCCGGAGCAGATACGGAACCGCGCCGATGTGGTCTTCATGACCGTGCGTGAGCACCACGCCGACGATGTCGTCGAGCCGGTCGCGGATGGGCTCGAAGTCGGGAAGGATCAGATCGACACCGGGCTGGTGCTCCTCGGGGAAGAGCACACCGCAGTCGACGATCAGGATCTTGCCGTCGTACTCGAACATGGTCATGTTGCGACCGATCTCGCCGAGTCCGCCGATCGGGATGACCCGTAGCGTCCCTTCGTCGAGAGCGGTCGGTTCTACCAGGGGAATGGACATGCTGTCTCCTCAGTCGGACACTCCGCGCGTCCGTTCGTTCATGGCGACGCGACTCAGCGCGTCGTGCCGTGCACCTTCGGCAGGGCACCACCCGCAGCCGCGTTGCGGTCGGGTCGGAAGTTCGAGAAATCGGCCCCGGGAACGTTCTGCACGAGGTCGAGCTCATCCTCGATGAGCGCGGCCTCCCACTCCTCGGGACCGACCAGGGGAAGGCGGACGCGCGGGCTCGAGATGCGACCGAGTCCGTGCAGGATGTACTTGGCCGCAACGGTTCCGGGCACATGGGTCATCACAGCGCGAACGAGCGGCTCGAGGCGCTTGTGCTCGGCGGTCGCCGTGGCGAGGTCGCCGGCGTTCACCGCGTCGATGATCGTGCGGTACGGCGCCGCTGCGACGTTCGCCGTCACGCCGATGAGACCGGTCGCGCCGATCGCGAGGTGCGGCAGCACGTTCGCGTCGTCTCCGGAGAAGTACATCAGATCCGTCTGGTTGAGCACGCGGCTCACCTCGGAGAAGTCGCCCTTGGCGTCTTTCACGGCGAGGATGTTCGGGTGCTTCGCGAGACGCAGGATGGTCTCGTACTTGATGGGCACACCCGTGCGTCCCGGGATGTCGTAGAGGATCACGGGGAGGTCGGTCGCATCGGCGACCAGACGGAAGTGCGTGAGGATGCCGGCCTGCGTGGGCTTGTTGTAGTAGGGCGTGACGATCATGATGCCGTCGGCGCCGGCCTTCTCGCTGGCCTTGTAGAGCTCGATCGCGTGCGCTGTCTCGTTGGAGCCTCCGCCGGTGATGATCTTGGCCCGCCCCGCGGAGACGGACTTGCCCACCTCGACGAGCTTGAGCTTCTCGGGGTCCGTCAGGGTCGAGGTCTCGCCTGTCGTCCCGGTCACGACGATGCCGTCCGCTCCCGCGGTGATCACGTCATCGATGTGCTTCTCGACGGCGGGCCAGTCGACTTCGCCGTCGGCCGTCATCGGAGTGACGAGCGCGACGAGAACCTGCCCGAATGGGTTGCCCGAGTGCGTCATAGACCCAGCGTATCGGTTCGGCTGCCGCTCATGCGGACGCGGTGACGCGCGAGACGTCGCCGATCTACGCTCGAAGCATGGCATGGGTCACACGAGGCACCGAGACGAAGTACGAGAACGCGTGGATCCGGGTGCGGGAGGACCGGGTCACAGGACCAGCGGGCGCGGACGGCATCTACGGTGTCGTCACCATGCGGCACCCCGCGGTCTTCATCGTCGCCGTGGACGAGGAAGACCGTGTGTGTCTCGTCACGATCGACCGCTACACCGTGGGGAGGACCGTCGAGGTTCCCGCTGGCGGCAGCGACGGGGAAGACCCCCTGCTCGCGGCGAGACGCGAGCTCAGGGAGGAGACCGGATTCGAAGCCGGTGAGTGGACGCCCCTGGGCACCATGCACGCTCTGAACGGGATCGCCGAGGCGCCCGAACACGTCTTCCTCGCACGCGATCTGCGCCCGGTCGCAGAGGACGACGCCGAGAACGGGAGCGACGCCGCCGAGAGCCAGGCCGAAGAAGGCATCCAGGCCGTCTCGTGGGTACCTTTCGCGCACGTGCTGCGCATGATCGCCGACGGCGACATCACCGACGGAGAGACCATCGCGGCGATCGCCAAGGCGGGGATCCTGCTCGGCAGGTTCCACTGACCGCTGCCGATCAGATGACCGCTGCCGATCAGATGACCGCTGCCGGTCAGATGACCGCTGCCGGTCAGACGCGGCCTCGGCGCGCCACGCGGGAGGTGAGCGTGCTCGGGAGGAGGCGTGTCAGCGCCACGATCACCCTGTACCGCAGCGACGGCACCGAGACCGACCTGCCACGGGCGGCATCGCGCAGGCCGACGCGCACGACGTCCCGCGCGTTCAACCACATGATGCCGGGAACGCCCTCCTGGCCCACCGCGAGCCCCATGCGCTCGTGGAAGGAGGTGTGCGTGAACCCGGGGCACAACGCCGTGACGGAGACGCCATCGCGCGTGTACTCGGCATTCGCCCAGCGGCTGAATCCGATGAGCCAGGCCTTGCAGGCGGAGTACGTCGACCGGGAGATGAAGCCGGCCACGGAAGCCACATTGATGATGCGACCGCCACGACCACGCATGGACTGCAGTGCCGCGTGCATGAGCCGCATCGACGCCTCCACATGTACACGGAGATGACGCACCTCATCGTCGATGTCGTTGTCGGCGAACTGCAGCGGAAGACCGAACCCGGCGTTGTTCACCAAGAGGTCGATGGGGTCCGCCGTGTCGCGCAGGCGCGCGGCGACCTTCTCGACGCCGGCCTCATCCGCCAGGTCGGCGGGGATGATCTCGACCGCGACCCCGTATTCGCTCCGCAGTTCGGCGCCCAGCGTCTCCAGCGCGTCCTCTGATCTCGCCACCAGGACGAGGTCGGCACGTCGCCGCGCGAGCTGACGCGCGAACTCGGCGCCCAGTCCGGCGCTGGCTCCGGTGATCAGTGCGGTGGGCATCAGCGCTCGTATCCCAGGAAGCGGTACCGCACTCCCGTGCGCGACGTGAGCCACTCCCCCTCGTCGATGAGGCGCCACCCGGTCTTCGCCGGTGCGTAGGCGTCGCCGGCGACGTCGAGATCGAGCTCGGTGACCTCCAGCCGATCGGCGTCGCCGATCACCTGTCGGAAGATCTCCGCCCCACCGATGATCCAGACCCTGTCGAGTCCGCGAACGGCCTCGGCGACGGTGGATGCACGCCGCGCGCCCTCTTCGGACCAGTCCTGCTGCCGGGTCACCACGATGTTGTCCCGTCCGGCGAGCGGGCGGAATCGCTCGGGCAGCGAGTCCCAGGTCTTGCGCCCCATCACCACGGGAGCGCCGAGGGTGACCTCCTTGAAGTGCGCCAGGTCTTCGGGCACGTGCCAGGGCATGCCACCCTCGGCACCGATGACCCCTCCGTGCGCCTCGGCCCAGATCAACCCGACCCAGGTCATACCGCCACCGCCGCCCTGATCGGCGCGTGGTGCTGATAGTCCTCCACGAGGAAGTCCTCATAGCGGTAGTCGAGAATCGATTCGGGCTTCCGCGCGAAACGCAGCGTCGGGTAGGGGTAGGGCTCACGGCTGAGCTGCTCCCGCACCTGATCGACGTGATTGTCGTAGACGTGGCAGTCTCCGCCCGTCCAGACGAAGTCTCCGGGCTCGAGGCCCACCTGCTGGGCGATCATCATGGTCAGCAAGGCGTAGGAGGCGATGTTGAACGGCACACCGAGGAACATGTCGGCGCTGCGCTGATACAGCTGACACGAGAGCTTGCCGTCGGCGACGTAGAACTGGAACAGCGCGTGACAGGGCGCGAGCGCCATGTCCGGGATGTCGGCCGGGTTCCAGGCAGACACGATGAGCCGACGGGAGTCGGGCGAGCGTCGGATCTGCTCGATCACGTCGGAGAGCTGGTCGATGCTCCCACCGTCCGGCGTCGGCCACGAACGCCACTGCACCCCGTAGACCGGGCCGAGGTCGCCGGATTCATCGGCCCACTCGTCCCAGATCGTGACCCCGTTCTCGCGGAGCCACCCGACGTTGGAATCACCCTGCAGGAACCAGAGGAGCTCGTACGCGATGGATTTGAAGTGCACGCGCTTGGTGGTGATGAGGGGGAAGCCCTTCGACAGATCGAAGCGGATCTGACGCCCGAAGACGCTCGTCGTCCCCGTCCCGGTGCGATCGGACTTATGCGTGCCGGTCTCCAGGACGTCGCGGAGCAGGTCTTCATAAGGAGTCGGGACGGCTGCGCTCATGACAGCCACGATACCGTCACGCTCGCCTCCTCGGGCGGAACCGCTTCCGCGCGTGGGCCCTCCGTCATCGTCGGAAACATCGACCCGATCCCGCTTCGACACGACATATCCTCGACCCATGTCGCCCGCGCTCGCCCTCGGTATCGCCGCAGCACTCCTCGTGCTCGCGACGGGCATCGGCGTCGTGCTGCGCCGGCGAGACGGACGACGGCGGGACGGCGGTGCTCTCCGCTTCGATCCGGCGGACGCGGTCACCTCGGAACTCGGGTCCCGCGCGACTCTCGTGCAGTTCAGCACCGAGATGTGCGCGCGGTGCCCACAGGTGAGACGTCTGCTCGGTTCGTATGCCGACGACCACGACGGTCTCGCCCATGTGGAGGTCGATCTGACGCACCGGCCCGATCTCTCCGCGCGCTACAAGGTGCTCCAGACGCCCACGACCTTCGTGGTCGACCGTGCCGGTGCCGTCCGCGCCAGATTCCACGGAGTGCCGACCAGGCACGCCCTCACCGAAGCCCTCACCGCCGTCTGAGCCGGAAGACCGGAGCGCCCCATGAGCACCCCCGCAGGCATCGACCCCCGAGGCCCCCGCTTCGCCGCCGCCATCACCGCGGTCCTGCTGCTGGTGGCGACGTTCCTGGCCCTGATCGGGATCTCGACTCTCCGGACCGGAATCGCCTCGTTCGGTTGGTTCGCCTACCAGCCCCTCGCCGATGCCACATTCGTTCCGTCCGGGTGGGCGATCTCCTCGGCCCCGCTCCTGCAGCGCGCTCTCGACCCGGGGTTCCTCCTCACGGTCGTCATCGCTCTCCTGTTCCTCTGGGGATTGGTCTCTCCGCAGACGGCCCCCTGGGCCACGCTGTTCCGCTCAGCGATCCGTCCACGCCTCGCCGCTCCGACGGAGCTCGAAGACCCGCGGCCGCCGCGGTTCTCGCAGGGCGTCGGGCTCTTCGTCGTGGGTGTCGGCCTCGTCCTGCACCTCCTGGGTGTTCCGTGGGCGCTGCCGATCGCGACGTCCGCGGCATTCATCGCCGCATTCCTCAACGCCGCCTTCGCCTTCTGCCTGGGCTGCCAGCTCTACCTCCTGCTGCAGCGCGCGGGCGTCGTCGGTCGCGAAGCCACCCCCGCCTGACCGCGGTTCCGCGTCGGCAGGACGCTCGCTAGGCTGACCACGAGTCGACGCTGCGCCCGTAGCTCGAGAACCGGAGGAATCATGCCCGTCACCAGCGAAGCCGCCAGCACGTGGACCGGATCGCTCATGGAGGGATCCGGCACCGTCGCGTTCTCGTCGTCGAACCTCGGCACCTTTCCGATCAACTGGAAGGCCCGCAGCGAAGGCAGCGACACGACGACCACCCCGGAAGAGCTCATCGCCGCCGCGCACGCCTCCTGCTTCAGCATGGCGCTCTCGCACGCGCTCGCCGAGAACGGCACCCCGCCGGAGCGCGTGAACACGACGGCCTCGGTCACCTTCAAGCCCGGCGTCGGCATCACCGGCAGCCACCTCAACGTCAACGCGACGGTTCCGAACCTGACGCCCGAGGCATTCCAGGAGATCGCGAACGGCGCCAAGACCGGTTGCCCGGTGTCGCAGGCGCTCGCCGGAATCGAGATCACCCTCGAGGCCACGCTCGCCTGAGTGCGTCGTCAGGGTCGGCGTGGCGCGAGACGGATGGCCTCGCGAATGCTGGCCCTGGCGTCCTTGCGGCGGCCCGCCGCATCCTGCACCACGCCCAACCGGTAGCGCGCCCGCCAGTCCTCGCCTGCCGCATCCGCTTCGGCCGCGTACCGCGCGATGAGCGGATCCGCGTCGGCGCGGGCGATCCTGCCGCTGGGGGTCAGTTCGGTCTCAACCGGCGGCATCCCGCCTTCCGCATCGAGAAGTCGCCCAAGGCGGTCGGCACCGAATCCGAACATCATCTCGCGGATGAGCGCCCATGCTCCGATCGGCGCCAGAACGAGGAGCGTGATCCCCATACCGGTCGACACGGGTGTGCCGACCGAGATGAACATCACGGCGAGCCAGATCGCCACCGCGAGGTAGACCAGAAGCGCCGCGGCCATCAGCGCGACGCCGATGCGCGACATCACGACCGGATGCCGATGTCGATCATGTGCTCGAGACCCACGAACACACCGGTGGCCTGCACCGCGAACGGCACCGAGAGCCGGATGCCGGGGGCATAGGCGAGCGCCGAATCGATCGTGTCGTGCGTGAACGTGAGCGATTCGCCGGGACCGGAGAGGATGACCTCCTGTTTGGCCACGACACCGGGACGACGCAGCGAGTGGATCGGCACGCTGCCGACCTGCTGCCCGCGGGCGCGCTGGTCTGCGTGCGGTGCGCTGACCGGCCCCTGCTCGGCACGAGCGGCAGCGATCAGTTCCGCGGTGCGCACAGCGGTTCCACTCGGCGAGTCGATCTTGGTCTCACGATGGGCTTCGATGATCTCGGCCGAGCCGAAGAAGGGCGCAGCTGCGGCGGCCAGTGCCGAACCCAGAACGGATCCCAGCGAGAAGTTGGGGATGAACACCGCGCCGGTGCCCGCCGCCTCGACGAGAGGGCGCACCAGAGCGATGCGCTCAGCCGACCAGCCGGAGGTCGCGACCAGCACGTTGATGCCGCGCTCGACGGCGGCGCGCACGACGTCGATGCTGACCTGCGGCGTCGACGCGTCGACCACGAGGTCGGCGCCGTCGAGTTCGGACAGATCACTGGATGAGGTCAGCACCCGGCTCACCTCGAAGCCCTCGAGCTCGTCGATCACCGCACCGATGATCGTGCCGAGCTTCCCGGTTCCGCCGACGAGTGCTACCTGCGTGGTCATGCGTCCAGTCTATTTCGCGGGTGACGCCGTCCGGCCCGGGGCGCGCGGGCCGGACGCACCATCTTGCGCCTGCGCAGGTGGCTCAGACCAGGAGCGCGTCGGGGATCCCGGTCCGCAGCTCCACCGGAAGGTGGCCGGTGTCGTTGTGCGTGAGCAGCGTCCATGGTCGCCCCTGCTTCTGCGCGATCACCGTCAGACCGCAGTGCGACTGGTTGAGGGTCATCCACCGCCACTCGGGGGCGGAGAGCACCTCGCGGACGAACCAAGAGATCACGAAGTTGTGGGTGATGAGCACCTCGTGCACATCGCCGGTCTTGCGCACCAGGAACTCGTTCACGGCATCCGACATCTGCGCCCGCCCCGCCTCGATCTCCGCCTCGGTGACGGATCCGAAGAACGGCTCGAACACCGAGGGAGTCTCCTCGGTCATCCCCGTGGGAACGCAATCGAAGAGCAGAGCGGTCGGCTCGGGGTCGACCGACGGAAGGCGCGCCGCGATCGCCCGCGCCGTCTCGTTCGCGCGCAGCAACGGTGAATGCCAGACGGCATCGAGAGGAAGCCCCGACAGACGGTCGGCGATCAGTTCCGCCTGACGCTGGCCTCTCGGAGAGAGGGGTCCGTCGGCGAGACCATGCTCGGCATCCTGATGTTCACCGTGTCTGACCAGATATATGTAGTGCGTCACAACTCGCTCGCTTCATCGCCAGCATCCGCCGGGCCTCCCTTCCACCCTATGTCACGGGTGAAGGGATACTCAGTTTCCCGCCCGGGTGAGCTCGGCGACCTGGCTGCGCGAAAGCGAGACGCCCGCTCCCTGCATGAGTTCATCGACGTGATCGCTGGCGAAGGCGTTGACGATCGGCGCGGCGACCGTGCGCTGGGCGAGCAGCCAAGCCACGGATACCGCCGCGACCGGAGCGCTCACCTCTTCGGCGACCTGATCGAGAGCGCGCAGGATCTTGATGCCCCGGCGGTTGAGGTGCCCTCGCAGCTGCTCGCCCCGCACGCCGCGGGAGGTGAGCGCCTTGCTGCGGTGGCGCCCGGAGAGGAAGCCGTGCTCGAGCGCGTGCGATGGCGTGACCGCGAGGTTCTGCGCACCCGCGACGAGCCGGAGATCACCCTCGAATGGCTGGCGACGGACGAGGTTGTACGGCGCATCGATCACCTTGATGCGCGGGTAG
Source organism: Microbacterium sp. TPU 3598 (assembly GCF_002356155.1). NCBI lineage: Bacteria > Bacillati > Actinomycetota > Actinomycetes > Micrococcales > Microbacteriaceae > Microbacterium > Microbacterium sp. TPU 3598. Next base: position 2,116,041 of record NZ_AP017975.1, read on the forward strand.
CCGGCCGACGCGAGGATGCGCGCCTCGACGAGTCGCTCCGGCGCGAACCCGAACGCACCGAGCGCACCGATCTTTCCGGCCTCCGTCAACCATTCGACGGTCGCCAACGTGTCTTCGAGATTCGTGGTCGCATCGAGGGTGGCGTCGAGGTAGACGACATCGATGCGATCCACGTCGAGACGCGTCAGGGACCCCTCCACCGCGCGGACGAGATTGACCGAGCCCAGACCGGGGTTGTCGGCGTGGGCACCGATGCGCACACTCACGATGCTGCGGTCGCGCTGGCCGCGTGAACGCAGCCACTGCCCGATGATGTGCTCGCTGCGACCCCCGGAGAAGCCGTCAGCCGTGTGGATCGCGTTTCCGCCGAACTCCACGTAGCGGTCGAGGATGCCGTGGCTGGTCTCGAGGTCGACGTTCCAGCCGAACTCCGCAGCTCCCAGCATCAACGGGAAGGTCTCGTAGCCGGTCTCGCCGAGAGCGGTTCGGATCGTCTCCCCTATCCCTGGCCCGACGATCGGGATGGGCGCAGAGGGATGCTCGGCGACGCCGTGCTGGGCACGTTCCTCAGACGCTCCTGCGCCTACGCTGAACAACCGCATACTCTCTCACCCCCGCGTCGATCGGTGCGTGCCGACCTGCGTACCTGCTCGATCTGCACCCCCCGGTGCGTACTTCGAGGGTAAGCGAATTCAGCGAACGTCCTGACCAATCCGGGGAACGGCGCGGAAACGCCCGATAACGATTTGGTCACACCGTGACAGCGCGGAACCCGGGCCCCTCCCTGACGGAGAGACCCGGGTTCCGTCGGAACGCTGCGCTTACTCGGCTGCAGCGTCCTCGGCAGGTGCTGCGTCAGCGGCAGGAGCGTCGTCCAGGACGGGCTCGAGCGAGAGCTTGCCGCGGTCGTCGATCTTCGTGATCTTCACGAGGATCTTCTGGCCGACCGAGAGCACGTCGTCGACGTTCTCGACCCGCTTGCCACCGGCGAGCTTGCGCACCTCGGTGACGTGCAGGAGGCCATCCTTGCCCGGGAGCAGCGAGACGAACGCACCGAAGGTGGCGATCTTCACGACGGTGCCGAGGAACTGCTCCCCGACCTCCGGGTTCGTGGGGTTGGCGATCGCGTTGACCTGGGCGCGGGCGGCCTCGGCCGAGGGGCCGTCGGTCGCGCCGATGTAGACGGTGCCGTCCTCCTCGATGGAGATCTGCGCACCGGTCTCGTCCTGGATCGCGTTGATCGTCTTGCCCTTCGGGCCGATCAGCTCGCCGATCTTGTCGACCGGGATCTGCACGCTGATGACGCGAGGCGCGGTGGGCGCCATCTCGTCCGGAGCGTCGATCGCGGCGTTCAGGACGTTGAGGATCGTCAGACGAGCCTCACGGGCCTGGGTCAGCGCGCCGGCGAGCACAGACGACGGGATGCCGTCGAGCTTCGTGTCGAGCTGGATCGCCGTGACGAACTCGCTGGTACCGGCGACCTTGAAGTCCATGTCACCGAGAGCGTCTTCCGCACCCAGGATGTCGGTCAGAGCCGCGTAGCGGGTCTCGCCGTCGACCTTGTCGGAGACGAGGCCCATCGCGATGCCGGCGACGGGGGCGCGCAGCGGCACACCCGCGTTCAGCAGCGACAGGGTCGACGCGCAGACCGAGCCCATCGAGGTGGAGCCGTTGGAGCTCAGCGCCTCGGAGACCTGACGGATCGCGTACGGGAACTCCTCGCGGCTCGGCAGCACCGGCACGAGGGCGCGCTCGGCCAGGAAGCCATGCCCGATCTCGCGACGCTTCGGCGAACCGACACGGCCGGTCTCGCCGGTCGAGTAGGGCGGGAAGTTGTAGTGGTGCATGTAGCGCTTGCTCGTCACAGGCGACAGCGAGTCGATCTGCTGCTCCATCTTGAGCATGTTCAGCGTGGTGACACCGAGGATCTGGGTCTCGCCGCGCTGGAAGATCGCAGAGCCGTGCACGCGCGGGATGACCTGCACCTCGGCGTCGAGCGGACGGATGTCCGCCAGACCACGACCGTCGATGCGGGCGCCCTCGGTGAGGATCCGTCCGCGCACGATCTTCTTCGTGACGGACTTGTATGCGGCGGAGAACTCGAGCGGCGCCGCGGCCGGGAGCGAACCCGCCTCGGTGGCCTCGATGAGCTCTGCCTTGACGCGGTCCTTGATCGCATCGTCAGCGGTCTGACGCTCGACCTTGTCCGCGATCTGGTACACGTCGCTGAGTTCGGCGAATGCGCGCTCCGAGACGAAGCTGTAGACCTCGTCGCTGTACGCGGGGAAGACCGGGTACACGCCCGGCTCCTTCGAGGCGGTCGCTGCGAGTTCAGCCTGAGCCTTGACGAGCTGCGCGATGAAGGGCTTCGAGGCCTCGAGGCCCTGGGCCACGACATCCTCGTTCGGCTTGGTGGCGCCGGCCTTGATCAGGTTCCAGCTGTGCTCGGTGGCCTCGGCCTCGACCATCATGATGGCGACGTCTTCCGTGCCATCGGCCTTGGTCACGACGCGACCGGCGACGATCAGGTCGAACACGGCCTCCGAGACCTGCTCGGCGGTCGGGAACGCGACCCACTGGTCGGCGTGCTCGCCCTGGCCGGGGATGAACGCGAGGCGCACACCGGCGACGGGACCCGAGAACGGCAGACCCGAGATCTGCGTCGACGCGGAAGCGGCGTTGATAGCGAGAGCGTCGTAGAACTCGCCCGGTGCGATCGACAGGACGGTGATGACGATCTGGACCTCGTTGCGCAGGCCGTCGACGAACGACGGACGCAGCGGGCGGTCGATCAGACGGCAGACCAGGATCGCCTCGGTGGAGGGGCGGCCCTCGCGACGGAAGAACGAACCGGGGATCTTGCCGGCAGCGTAGGAACGCTCCTCGACATCGACCGTCAGCGGGAAGAAGTCGAAGCCCTCGCGCGGGTGCTTGCCTGCGCTGGTGGCCGAGAGGAGCATGGTCTCGCCGTCGAGGTACGCGGCGACGGCGCCCTGAGCCTGCTGCGCGAGGCGGCCGGTCTCGAAGCGGATGGTGCGGGTGCCGAAGCGGCCGTTGTCGAGAACGGCCTCGGTGGCGGTGATTTCAGGACCTTCCAAGAGGTCTCTCCTTCTTTGTTTAGACTCGCGAATCCATGTGACGCGCGAGCGTGTTCAAAGGAGCGGAACAGAGGGGTTCGGGCGCGCGGGCACTCCCGCGAATCTCGCCTGCGCTGGCCACCAGTAGAAAGCCACCCGACATCCGCCGAGGAACCCACCACAGGGGACCAGCTTCTCCGCCGATCGCTCCATGAGTCGATATGAAATTGTGCGGTTGACACACGTCAACCTCATCCACCCTACCAGCGCTGACCTCGAATCCTGCGTCTCGTCGCGCATCGCGGATCCGACATCTCGCGTCCACAGCCCGTTCACCGTGCGGACTCCGCGAAGCGACGGACGTCCGCTGTGGTGGAGTCCATGCGCTTGTCAGTGATCGGCTGCGGCTACCTCGGTGCCGTGCACGCCGCCGCCATGGCCTCCATCGGACACGACGTGATCGGCATCGACGTCGACGCGCAGAAGATCGCGGCCCTCGCGTCCGGCACCGCACCGTTCTTCGAGCCACGGCTGCCGGAGCTGCTGGCGGATGGCCTGCGCTCGGGGCGGCTCCGCTTCAGCGACCGGATGGCGGACGCCGCGGGTGCGGACGTGCACTTCCTCGCCGTCGGCACTCCGCAGATGCCGGGTGGGCATGCCGCGGATCTGCGTCACGTCGATGCGGCAGTCGACGGGCTGCTCCCCCATCTGCGCGTCGGCGACGTCGTCGCGGGCAAATCCACCGTGCCGGTCGGTACAGCCGTCGCGGTGGCCGGGCGCATCGCCGTCACGGGAGCGACGCTCGTGTGGAACCCCGAGTTCCTGCGCGAAGGCTGGGCCGTGCACGACACTCTGACCCCGGACCGCCTCGTGGTCGGCGCCGAGGCCGATGCGGCGGGTCAGCGCGCGGTCGGAGTCCTGCGGGAGGTGTACGCCCCGGCCCTCGACGCGGGGACACCCTTCCTCGTCACGGATCTCGCGACGGCCGAGCTGGTCAAGGGCGCGGCGAACGCGTTCCTGGCCACCAAGATCTCGTTCATCAACGCGATGGCCGAGATCGCCGAGGCGTCCGGTGCCGATGTGGCCCTGCTCGCCGACGCGCTCGGGCATGACACCCGCATCGGCCGACGCTACCTCGGCGCGGGCATCGGCTTCGGCGGAGGGTGCCTTCCCAAGGACATCCGCGCGTTCGCCGCACGGGCCGAAGAGCTGGGACGCGGCGAAGCGGTCGGGTTCCTGCGCGAGGTCGACAGCATCAACCTCCGTCGCCGTGATCGGGCGGTGCAGCTCGTGGTCGACGCGCTGGGCGGGCTCGTGTTCGGCCGGCGGATCGCCGTGCTGGGCGCCGCCTTCAAACCGTTCAGCGACGACATCCGCGATTCACCGGCCCTGGACGTTGCCGTGCGACTGCGCGGGCTGGGCGCGGATGTCGTCGTGACCGACCCGGCTGCCGTCGACAACGCCGCCGCTGCGCATCCTCAGCTCGGCTACGCGCGTGACCGCGACGAGGCACTGCGGGAGGCCGACGCCGTCGTCGTCGTCACCGAATGGGACGAGTACCGGCGCGACCTCTCGCCCGAGCACGCCGGCGCACTCGTGCGGGGACGGATCATCATCGACGGACGGAACTGTCTCGACTCCCTCTCCTGGCGTGCTGCCGGTTGGCAGTACCACGGCATGGGGCGGCGTTGAGGCACCCACGGCAGGGGCGGCACCGAACACTCCACCGGAGCACGAGGTCAGCGGACGAACGCCGTCCTCGCTGCGGACGAGCGACCGAGGTAGACGTAGTCGTCGTGCTTCGCGAGCCGCCCGTCGCCCGCCGCCCGCCCGTGCAGCCGACGCCAGACCCAGGGCAGCGCGTGACGGCGCCACCATACCCCCGCGCCGATGGGCTCATGCTCGTGCATCGCGGCATCGAGCACTCCCAGTGTGTCCGCATCGGGCACTCCGAGTATCTCGCCGGCGCGATAGGCGAGGAAACGGTGCCCTCGACTGCTGAGGTGCACCAGGTCTTCGCCCCAGTTCGGGCGCTCGCCCAATGAGGGATGCAGGTCCGTGTCGATCAGGATCGCTCCGGTGCGAGCCGCGATACCGGTCAATGCGGTCGCGAAGGCGGAGAACCTCCTCGTGAAGAGCGATGCCGCGCGGCGCCCGGGAAGGAACGGCGTCACCAGAAGCACGTCGGCACCGATCCCCCGCAACTGTCGCACCGCCCCCTCGAGCTCCGCGGCGAGCGCTGTGACGTCGACACGGCGCTTCACGAGATCGTTCGCCCCGATCAGGATCGACGCGAGGTCGGGGCGCAGTTCGAGTGCTCGCGTCAGTTGCTGGCCGGTGAGGTCGCGCACGCGCTTGGACCGGACCGCCAGGTTCGCGTAGTGCAGGCTTCCTCTGGCGGCGAGCAGCAGGGCGAGGCGGTCGGCCCACCCGCGGAGGGCACCGTCGGGTGCCGGGTCGCACAGTCCTTCCGTCAGGGAGTCGCCGAGAGCGACGTAGCGGTGCCATCGACGGGCGGTGACCGGCGCGGACGGTTCCGGTCGCACGACGCGGCGGGAGCGCGCCCCGGAATCGGCCCTCTGCAGCATCCGAGCCTCGTCGAAGTGGCCGAGGAGCTGATCGCACACGCTCTCCCAGCTGCGCTCCTGCACGGCTACGCGCCCCGCATCGCCGAACGCGCGTCGCTTGCGCGCATCTCCGGCGAGATCGGCCACGCGCATCCGCAGATCGTCAAGGTCGCCCGGCCGGTAGAGCCAACCATCGATTCCCATGCGTACGAGGTCGAGCGGGCCGCCACGCCCCGTGGCTACGACGGGTACGCCACTCGCGTGCGCTTCCTGCAGGGTCTGCCCGAAGGTCTCACTCTCGCCCGGGTGCACGAAGAGGTCGAACGACGCCATCGCCGCGGCCAACTCACCGCCGTCGAGGTGGCCGAGGAACAGGGCGTCGGGGAGCAGGCCCTGCAGCCGTGCCCTGCTGGGTCCGTCTCCGACGATCACCAGTCGCGTGCCCGGGATGTCGCGGAGCGCGGCGAGGTCTTCGACCTGCTTCTCAGGAGCGAGGCGTCCCACATAGCCGATCACGACGTCGGCGCCCCACTCGGAGCGGAGCGCATACTGGCGCCGCGCGGGCTGGAAGCGTTCGGCATCGACACCTCTCCCCCACCGCCGGACGCGATCGATGCCGAGCGCGGCGAGCTGCCCGGCCGAGTCAGCCGAAGGCGCCAGGGTCAGGGTCGCGCGCCTGTGTAAGCGGGCGATGTGAGTCTGGGCGATGCCGGTGGTCGCCGCGATCCGGTAGCGCTCGGTGTATGCGGCGACATCGGTCTGGTAAGCGGCGACGGCAGGCAGGTCGAGGCGTTCGGCTGCGAGCACCCCCCGCCATCCCAGAGCGAACGGGGAGGCGAGGTGCACGACATCGGGCTGGAAGCGCGCGAGTGAGGACGCGACCCGGCGAGCGCTCGACGTGCCCACCCGCACATGACGGTACCCCGGCAGCGCGAGGCTCGGAATCGCCTCGATGCGTGCCCCGCTCACCTCGGCGGGGACGCCGACCGCAGCGGGGGCGACGACATGTGCCTCATGCCCTCGCCGCTCGAGGTGCCGCAGGATCTGCAGCACCGAGCCGGTGACGCCGTTCATGTGCGGAAGGAAGGATTCTGTGACGATCGCTACTCTCACAGCACCAGGATGACGGGACTCGGGAGCTCCATGCGCCGGAGACGCTCCCCTGCACCAGATGTTCACCGGATGCTGGAGAACGGGTCACCGGCTATCCGGTCTTTGGTTCCCGTTCACCCGTCGCGGGCACAGTGGGCGACGTGCCGACGGATCTGCTGACCGCATCGCTCGCCAGCCCGTGGAGCCTGGCGGTGATGAGTCTGCTCGTCGTCGGCGATGCCTTCTTCGTCGTCGTGCCGGGTGAGGTCGCGGTGACGGCGCTCGGCGCCGTCGCCGTAACCACGGGTTCCCCGCCGCTCTGGGCCGTGGTCATCTGCGCCGCCGTCGCCGCGGCCGTCGGAGACGCCTGCTGCTACCTCATCGGGCGTTCGGTGGGAACCGAGCGCTGGCGGTGGATGAGGATGCCCCGTGTGCAGCAGGCTCTGGTGTGGGCCCGACGCCGCTTGGACGGCGGGATGGCGACGGTGCTGTTCACCGCCCGGTTCGTGCCGTTCGCGCGCCTGGCGATCAACCTGGTCGCCGGAGCATCGCGCATCCATCCTCCCCGCTATCTCGCTCTCGTCGCCCTGGCCGCGACCGGGTGGGCGCTCTACCAGGCAGCGGTCGGTGCGGCCGTTGCGGCGATCCTTCCCGGCGGCCCCCTTGTCGCGGTGCCGGTGTCGATCGTGCTCGCGATCGGACTCGGAGCGGTGATCGACCTGTGCGTGCGCCGCACCAGAGGATGACCGGCCGGACCGGTTGCTCTAGGCTCGGGGCATGAGCACCGAAGAAGGCGCCTCCTCGTCCGAGGAGATGAAGCGCAAGTTCAAGGAAGCGCTCGAGAAGAAGAACGCGCACCACCGGCAGGGCGAGGCACACCTCGACGGCGACTCCGCCGTGCACAGTGCGAACGCCCCGCAGACCCGGCGCGAGTTCCGACGCAAGAGCGGTTGACCGCGCGGATGCGGGAGCCGGCTCGGCCGGCCTCCCGCATCCCTCACCCTCTCGTCGTGCGCGATCTCGCGTCAGGCGCGATCGGCGCGAAGCCTGGCCCGCTCCTCCTTCGCCGCCATCTCGGTGACCGCCGCCTCACGCAGCTCCTGCATGTCCGCAGCCTGCGGAGCGTCCGCGTTTCCGTGGGCGTCGACGCCGTCGAGCAGGGACTCGTCGAACGGCAGCTCGCCGCTGAGCACGCGCCGCACACGGTCGCGGTCGATCTGCTTCGTCCAGGTGCCGATCAGGAGCGTCGCCACCGCGTTGCCGGTGAAGTTCGTGAGCGCGCGGCCCTCGGACATGAACCGGTCGATGCCGACGATCACGCCGACACCGTCCACCAGATCGGGGCGGTAGGCCTGGAGACCACCGGCGAGGGTGGCGAGACCGGCACCGGTGACACCCGCTGCCCCCTTGCTGGCGATGATCATGAACACCAGCAGGCCGATCTGCTCGCCGATCGTCATCGGCTGCCCCATACCGGTGGCGATGAACAGCGAGGCCATGGTCAGGTAGATGGCCGTGCCGTCGAGGTTGAACGAGTATCCGGTCGGTACGGTGATGCCGACGACAGGCTTGGAGACGCCGACGAACTCCATCTTCGCGATCAGCCGAGGCAGCGCTGACTCCGACGACGAGGTGCCGACGATGAGCAGGTACTCCCTGGCGAGGTACTTCATGAGGGAGAAGATGTTCACCCGCGTGACCGTCCACAGCAGCACTCCGAGGATCACGACGATGAACAGGATGCAGGTGATGTAGAACGCGACCATCAGCGTTCCGAGGCTCCAGATGGCGGCGACACCAGTCTTGCCCACCACCGCGGCGATGGCGCCGAAGGCTCCGAGAGGCGCAAGCCACAGGATCATGCCGAGGATGCGGAAGACCAGTTTCTGCAGCTGCTTGACAGCCTCCATGATCGGGGCACCGCGATCGCCGAGCCCCTGCAGGGCGAAGCCGACGAGCAGCGCGATGAACAGCACCTGCAGCACGCTCTCCCCCGTGAAGGCCGAGAAGAACGTCGTGGGGATGATGCCGAGGATGAACTCCTGCGTGGTCTTGGCCTCGGTCTCGACCGCATCGTAGGTCGAGGAGGCCATGTCGAGACCGGCACCGGGGTGGATGATGTTGCCGACGACGAGGCCGATCGCGAGTGCGAAGGTCGACATGATCATGAAATACAACAGCGCCAGTCCGCCGATCTTGCCGACGGTGGCCGCCTTGGCGATCGATCCCACCCCGACGACGATCGTGCAGAAGATGATCGGCGCGATCATCATCTTGATCAGAGCGACGAACCCCTTGCCCAGCGGCTCGAACGCCTGGCCGACCTCCGGCCACACGAGACCGACGACGGCGCCGAGGACGACCGCCAGCAGCACGGACACATACAGCCAGGTGTGCCGGTCCCACGATTGCTTCCCTCGCCGCCAATTGAATTTCGGCAGTGAGAATCCTGTTGTGAGCGCCATCGCGTCCTCCTCGATCATCGACGTCTTCGTCTGGTGGGCGGCTGCGTCGCCGCCGATCAGATCTCACGGTCTCCGACTTCGCGCACGGAGGCGAGTTGTGGTCGTATTGGTCACGGCACCGGAGCATCGACGATCGGAGGAAGCGATGGCGCACACCTCCCGCGCACGCAGCGCCGCATCCCGAGTCTTCGCGGTGCTGCTCGTCGCGGCCGTCGTGATCGGCGCGCTGGTGGCCGTCTACCTGGTGGTCGAGGCGCAGCGGTCTATCCGCGCCGAGGCCGAACGGGTGACGGCGGCAACCGCCGCCGCGTTCGCCTCCTCGCCCCTGGTGATCGACGGCCTGCGCGGGGATGATCCAGGCTCCGCGACCCCGGTGCTCGAGCCCTATTCGCTCGCCGTGATCGCCAGTGCAGGACTCGACTTCATCACGGTCATGACGCCGGACGGCACGCGGATCACGCACCCCGACACCGACCAGATCGGCGGACACTACCTGGGAACGATCCCGTCGTCGCCCATTCCACTCACCGAGGAGTTCACCGGCACTCTCGGCCCTTCGGTGCGCACCATCGCGCCGGTGACGACGACGGACGGCGCGCTGATCGGCTGGGTCTCGGCCGGCGTGACGACAGAGTCGATCACCGACACCCTGATCCGCCGCCTGCCTCTCACCCTCGGCATCACGATCGGCCTCGTCGCCCTCGGTGCCGGCGGTGCCGTGATCGCCCGACGCGTGACCCGCCGCATCGCGGGCGATCTGCCGCCCGGTCAGGTGCGCGACGCGGTCTCTTCCTACGAATCGATCCGCACTCTGGGCGAAGCCCTGCGCGCGCAGACCCACGAGCACGGGAATCGGATGCACGCCGCCGTCGCTCTGCTCGAACTCGGGCGCCGGGACGAGGCGATCGAGATCCTCACCGAGACTTCTCGACAGAGCCAGTCGCTCGTCGACCAGGTGACCGCACGACGACACGGGGATCCCGCCGTGGGTGCTCTCCTTCTCGGCAAAGCCTCCCAGGCCAAGGAACGCGGCATCGATTGGCGGGTGCGCATCGAACCCGACACACCTCGCACACCGCTGTCCCCGGTGGACGCCGTCTCGGTGCTCGGCAATCTCGTGGACAACGCCATGGATGCGGCCGCTGAGTCCGACGACCGCTGGGTTCAGGTCTCGCTCCGCCCGCACGGTGCCGGGATCATGCTCGAGGTCTCGGACAGCGGCCCCGGCATCCCGCCTTCCCTGCGGGAGCGTATCTTCGACCAGGGCTACTCCACGAAGCCCGCCGACGCGCAGGGTCGCGGCGTCGGGCTCGCGCTCGTCCATTCCGTGGTCACCGGCGCCGGCGGTTCCGTGACCGTGAGCGACGATCCGACGACGTTCCGGGTCGTCCTCCCCGCAGCAGGGCCACGGAGGTCTCCGGCATGATCCGCACACTCATCGTCGATGACGATGCTCTGACCCTCGAACTGCATCGCGACTACATGGCCCGCCTCGACGGGTTCGTCGTCGCCGGCGAGTGCACGGGGGCTCGAGCCGCCATGAGGGCCGTGCTCGAGCGCCCCGATGCTTTCGACCTGGTTCTGCTCGACATCACGATGCCGGACGGCTCCGGCATCGACGTGCTCCGCACGCTTCGCGGGCGATCCGCGGCCGTGGATGTGATCGCCATCACCGGCGTCCGCGACGCCGACGCCGTTCGACAGATGGCCGCACTCGGTGTCTTCCAGTATCTGATCAAGCCGTTCCCCTTCGCGGTGTTCCGCGAGCGGATGGAGCAGTACCGTGCGCACCGTGAACAGGCGCGGAGCACCGAGGGCGAAGCGACGCAGGCGGAAATCGACGCCCTGCTCGGGCGCTCCACCGCGACGATCCCCCTCCCCAAGGGGCTCTCGGCGGCCTCGCTCGACAGGGTCACCGCCGAGTTGCGCACCGACGGGCCGCTCTCGGCGAGCGGGGCCGCCGAGCGTCTCGGCATGTCGCGGGTCGCCGTGCGTCGCTACCTGGAGCACCTGGTCGCCGAAGGCGTGCTCACGCGGTCTGCGCGATACGGGACCCGCGGACGGCCGGAGACCGAGTACGACTGGAAGAGGCGACCCGGCCCGGGGACCTGACCGTCAGCGCGGCAGCCGTCCGTCGTGCAGCACCGCGTGCGGATCGAAGCGCGCACGCAGATCACGAAGCCGGGCGATCTCGTCGTCGGACCCGCAGCGCTCGAGGGTCTGTTCCGGTTCGAGGAAGGTCGCCACGGTCTGCGATGCCTCGTTCGGTCCCAGCAGCTCTCGGAAGGCCTCGAGACTCATCTCTCCCGGTTCTGCGGGCACTCCCGGGATCACCGGCACGAGAGCGTGCAACAGCCAGCCCACGGATTCGAGCGAGGCGAAGCCCTCACGCCGCGGTGCATCGAGAGCACCGCCGAGCATACGGATGTCGATGCCCATGATCGGCCACTGCTCCGGCAGCTCCCGGAATTCGAGGAGGGCGTCGATGGTCGCATCGTCGAGCACGCTGAGCGCCATCGATGCCCCACGCCCCGGCGTGGGATCCGTCGGCTCGTTCGAGGCGGCCGCGAGTGCCGCCGGCGACGTCGGCCCGGTGATCTCCCTGCGCACCGTCCCTGCCCGCCGTATGGTGTCGATCAGCTCCTCCTGCGGCCCGTCGGCCGACAGCGCCTGGACCGTGAGGAAGCTCCTTCCCCTGATCTCCTCCGGAAGCTGCGGGGCGTCCGGCATGCGCATCGAGTTGAGGAAGACGTTGAGCGTCGACGGAGCCGAGGCTGCGAGGTCGCGGACGGCACGGACCACCGCTGGGGCATCAGCGACGTCGAAGGTGAGGTTCGCCCCCCAGACGGCGGGTGCCCGCACCAGATCGATCTCGGTCGCGGTCACGATCCCGACGAGGCCGCCGGCGCCCCGCAGCGCCCACATGAGGTCGGCATCGGTGTCGTCGTCGACGCGCTCGTGCGTGCCGTCGGTGCGCAGCACCCACGCCGCGCGCAGGTTGTCGGACCCGAGACCCGCTGTACGGCTGAACCACGAGTGTCCGCCGCCCAGTGTGTACCCCGCGACGCTCACCACGGGACTGGTTCCGGCAGGAGCGACCCACCCCGTGCCTTCGAGTGCCTCGACGACAGCTCCCCAGCGCACGCCGGTACCGACTCTGACGATGCCGCTTTCGAGGTCGACCTCCAGATCGTCGAAAGCACCCATGCGCACGAGCACGGTGCCGGCCAGGGATCCGGAGGCGCCATGACCACTCGGCTGGATCGCGAGCGGCGTGCCGGACTCGCGTGCCGCACTCAGCAGTACACGGAGGTCGTCGACGTCGGCAGGTATCGCCACCGCATCCGGCCGCTGCTCGATCGCGAGATTCCACGGCTGTCGCGCTGCATCGTAAGCGTCGTCTTCGGGGAGGAGGAAGGTGCCGGTGAGTCGTTCCTGGAGCGCCACGAGCGCGGGGTGTGTGGACATGACGCCACCGTACGATATCCCTCGGACATCGTCGATGGCATCATGCGCCGCTCACTCGCCCGCGAGACCGCCGAGCATGTGGCCGAAGGAACGCCCCTCTCCCAGGTACGTCGCCGGATCGTACGGGTCGGCGACCGCGGTCGCCTCGCGTCGGGCGATCGCCTCCGCCAACTCCCTGGCACCCTTCTCGACGCGCTTGGCGAGCGGCGCGACGTCGTCTCCCGCCCCACCCCAGTCGCTCGACGCCGCGAACACCCCGGTCGAGACGGGCTCCGCATGCAGGTAGGCGAAGAGCGGGCGGATCGCGTAGTCGATCGCCAGCGAATGCCGCGCGGTGCCGGCGTTCGCACCGATCAGCACAGGCGTGCCGGTGAGCGCATCCGGGTCGAGCACGTCGATGAAGGACTTGAACAACCCCGAGTAGCTCGTCGAGAAGATCGGCGTCACCGCGATCAGCGCGTCGGCGGAGACCACCGTGTTGATCGCCGTCTCCAGGGCCGGCGGCGCGAACCCGGTGAGCAGGTTGTTCGTGATGTCGTGCGCATAGTCCCGCAGCTCGATCACGTCGACGCTCGCTTCGATGTCGTGCTCGGCGAGGGCTTTCACGGTCTCGGCCGCGAGTCGGTCCGCGAGCATCCTCGTGGACGACGGGTTCGACAGGCCGGCGGAGACCACGGCGATACGACGCACGGTCATGTCACGCCTCCGTGCGGCCGAGCCCGAAGGCTGCGCCTGCGGGGGCCGGGCTGTCCTGGTAGGGCGAATCGCCTGTCAGGTTGTCACCGCGGTTGGCGCCGGGGCGCGCCTGACGGGTCGGACCGTCGCCGAATTCGGCCCTGACGCGTGCCGCGTGGGTCGGCGCGTCGGGCACGGCGGCGGGGCGGTCTTTCGCGAGCTCCTTGCGGAGCACCGGCACGACCTCGGAACCGAGGATGTCGAGCTGCTCCAGCACCGTCTTGAGCGGCAGACCCGCGTGGTCGATCAGGAAGAGTTGCCGCTGGTAGTCGCCGTAGTGCTCGCGCATCGCGGCGTACCGGTCGATCACCTGCTGCGGGGAACCCACCGTCAGCGGAGTCATCTCGGTGAAGTCCTCCATGCTCGGACCGTGACCGTAGACGGGCGCGTTGTCGAAGTACGGACGGAACTGGTCCACCGCGTCCTGCGACTTCGCGGCCATGAACACCTGTCCGCCGAGACCCACGATCGCCTGTTCCCGTGTGCCGTGGCCGTAGTGCTCGAAGCGCTGGCGGTACAGCTCGATGAGGCGCTGGTAGTGCTCCTTGGGCCAGAAGATGTTGTTCGCGAAGAAGCCGTCACCGTAGTACGCGGCCTGTTCGGCGATCTCCGGGGTGCGGATGGATCCGTGCCATACGAACGGCGCGATCCCGTCGAGGGGGCGCGGAGTCGACGTGAAGCCCTGCAGCGGCGTGCGGAACTTGCCCTCCCAGTCGACGACGTCCTCACGCCACAGCTTGTGCAGCAGGGCGTAGTTCTCGATCGCGAGCGGGAGTCCCTGGCGGATGTCCTGACCGAACCAGGGATACACAGGACCGGTGTTGCCACGACCGAGCATGAGGTCCATGCGGCCGTCAGAGACATGCTGCAGCATCGCGTACTCCTCGGCGATGCGCACGGGATCGTTCGTGGTGATGAGCGTCGTCGACGTGGAGACGATCAGGCGCTCGGTCTGCGCAGCAAGCGCCGCGAGGAAGATCGTGGGGCTGGAGGACCAGAACGGCGGGTTGTGGTGCTCACCGATCGCGAAGACGTCGAGTCCGACCTCTTCGGCGTGCACGGCGATCGCCGTGGTCGCCTTGATGCGCTCCTGCTCACTGGGGGTGATCCCGGTGGTGGGATCGCGGGTGATGTCGCTGACCGACATGATGCCGAACTGCATCGCCTGCGCGCCTGACTGCTCGCTCATGATTGCTCCGTGTCTCCGAACCGGACGACTCGCATCCCGTTCTATTCATTTGAATGTATCTGTGTCAACGCGCTCACTTCAACTTTATTCCCGGCCTGTAGCCTCGAACGATGAGCAGTGCCGGCGCCGACATCTCAGGGCCCACCACAGGATCGGTTCCCCGCAGGCGGAGACGTGTGCCGTTCTGGGACAACGCGCGCTACGTCTGCATCGTGCTCGTCGTGCTCGGTCACGCGATCCAGCGCCTGACGTACGACTCCGACATCGCCTTCGCGTTCTACCTCGCGTTGTACGCATTCCATATGCCGGCGTTCGCCATCATCTCCGGCTACTTCTCGAAGTCCGGCTCGCCCTCCAAGACGCAGATGGCCAGGGTGGTCACGGACATCCTGCTCCCCTACGTCATCTTCGAGACGCTGTGGACACTCACCAAATGGCTGGTCGAGGGCCAGGTCGATCCGAACATCACGAAACCGAGCTGGACGCTGTGGTTCCTCCTCGCGCTCGGGATCTTCCGGCTCGTACTCCCGTACCTCGCACTGCTTCGGTGGCCACTGCTGTGGACCGTGGTCATCTCGGTCGGCGTGGGATACCTGCCGAACGTCGACAGCACGTTCTCGCTGTCCCGCACCCTGGGGCTCCTTCCCTTCTTCACGCTGGGCTGGTGGCTGCGCGAGCACGACATCGTCGACAGGTTCCGCCTCCTCGACTTCCGCCCCTGGTGGATCCGGGGCGGCGCCGTCGCGATCTTCGCTCTGGCCGGCTTTGCGGCCTGGAACTGGCTTCCGCTGTGGCAGGCGTCCGACCTGCGGCACTGGCTCTTCTACGAGGACTCCTATGCCGACCTGGGCGGCGAGCAGTGGTGGGCCGGCGGGGTGCGGATACTCCTGATGTTGCTCGCCGTCGTGCTCAGCGCCGCCTTCTTCGCCCTCATCCCACGGGGCGCCCACTGGTGGACGGCATTCGGCCAGTACACGATGTACGTGTTCCTCCTGCATTCGTTCGTGCTGTACCCCTTCCGCGAGAGCGGGATCCTGCAGAGCCTCGAGCCGACCTGGATCTGGCTCCCCCTCGTCACCGTGGCGTCAGTGCTGATCGCCCTCGCGCTGGCGACGAAGCCGGTCAGGTGGGTCTTCCGCCCGCTGGTGGAACCCCGCCCAGGGTGGCTCTTCGCCGACCCGGCGCTGGCCTCCAAGGAGGGGCGCCGGAACGACCCGACGGGCTCGCGGCGCCCGCGCCAGACCGGACGATAACCTCGAAGGTGTGAGCCGCGCACAGACCGTTCGAGACCGCATCGTCGAACGCATCGAGGAGACGGGGTTCGGCGCTCACGGGCTGCACGTCCGCGTCGCCACCGAGACCGCCGACCACCGCTGGACCGACGACGTGCGGGAGGACGTGCACTCCGTCGCGAAAGGCGTCTGCGTTCTGGCTGCGGGACTGGCCGCCGACGAGGGTGCGGTGTCGCTCGACATGCCCGTCGGCACGTACCTCCCCGGCTTCGAGCTGGGAGCTGGCGTCGAGGACGTCACGCTGCGGCACCTGCTCTCGATGACCAGCGGGATCGATCTGCCCTGGTCGGAGACTCTGATGACGGACTGGCCGGACCTCGCCCGCGAGTTCCTGCGACGCCCGTCGGGCGGACGGTCGTTCCAGTACTCGAACGCGAGCACGTACACCGCGATGACGGCGCTGGCCGCGCTAGTCGGAGACATCGGCGACTATCTCGTCCCCCGTCTCTTCGACCCGCTCGGCATCATCGACGTGGAGTGGGAGCGCAGCCCTCAGGGTCGCATCGTCGCCGGAGGCGGGCTCTCTCTGCGCACCGAAGAGCTCTCCCGTCTCGGACTCCTGATCAGAGATCGCGGGGTGTGGGAGGGCCGACAGCTGATCGCCCCAGGATGGATCGACGCGATGCACACGGAATGGCGGGTCGCCGGCGAGAGCACGGACTACGATCGCTACGCCCTTGCAGGATGGGGCGGGCCGGGGCCGGCGTGGAGACTTCACGGCGCCTACGGCCAGCTGCTCATCTTCCTCGACGACGCGGTGGTCACGATCACGGCAGACGATCACTTCGGCGCCGATGCCATCGCCGCGTTCGCGGTGGAGGCGCTCACGAGCACACACGAGCCGTGACCGCTCAGGCGAACAGCCCGGCCCCCACGAAGGACCCCGGCTTCACCCCCGCCGGCACCGCCCAGATGCCCGAACCGACGTGGCGGATGTACTCGTTCATGAGATCTGTCGACAACCGACGCTGCAGCGAGATGAACTGTGCAGGATCGCGCTGGTACGACAGGAAGAAGAGCCCGGCATCGAGGCGTCCGAGCGTGTTGTTCCCGTCGACGTAGTTGTAGCCGCGGCGGAGGATGCGGATGCCGTCGTTCTTCTCCGGATGCGCGAGACTCACGTGGCTGTTCGCGTCGATCGCCTTGCTGTGGAAGTCCGGTGCCGTGAACTCGTCTCCGCCGGAGAGCGGTGCACCCTCGCCCTTGTCCCGACCGATGATGGTGTCCTGCTCCGACAGGCGCACGCGGTCCCAGGTCTCGATGAGCATCGCGATCTTCCTGGCCACGAGGTAGGACCCGCCGGCCAGCCACGCCGGTTCGTCCTTCTCCGATACCCAGACGTGATCGCCGAGCGCCTCGGTGTCATCGGCCAGGATGTTCGCGGTGCCGTCCTTGAACCCGAAAAGATTGCGCGGCGTCGCCTGCGTCGCCGTCGTGCGCGACGTCTTGCCGAATCCCAGCTGCGACCAGCGCAGCCGAGCCCGGCCGAAGGCGATGCGGCTGAGGTTGCGGATCGCATGCACCGCCACCTGCGGGTCGTCGGCGCAGGCCTGGATGCACAGGTCGCCGTGAGAGGTCTGCGGATCGAGATCGTCACCGAGGAACGCCGGGAGCCGTTCCAGCCCCGGGGGACGCTGCGCGGCGATCCCGTAGCGGTCGCCGTCCTCGTTCTCGAAGAGTCCCGGCCCGAAGCCGAACGTGATCGTGAGCCCGGCGGCGGGAAGCCCCAGCGCCTCCCCCGTGTCGTCCGGCGGCGCTTCGGCCGGCCCACCGACCGCACCCGTCGCACTGACTTCGAGGCCCTGCGCCATGCGGGAGGCCGCGTACGACCAGTCCTGCAGCAACGAGATGAGGTCGTCGCGATCCGTGCGCGGCATCATGTCGAAGCTGGCGAAATGCAGATGGTCCTGCACCGGAGTGGTGATGCCTGCCTGGTGATCGCCGAAGAACGCGTATGCGGAATGCGCGTCCTCCGCCGCACGCGCCCGCCCAAGCGCGACGCCGCCGGCGAGACCCGCACCGGCGCCGACCGCGAGGCCCGCGACGCCGCCCCCGATGGCCAGGCCGAGCAGGCCCCGCCTGCTCAAACCGGCAGGAGCGGACGCCGCGCCCATCGATGACTCTTCGGGTGCGGCATCCGCTTCTGGTTCGTTCACGTCCGTGATGGTATCCCGTAGCGTGCGGCTGATCAGTCGAGGACCGTGCTGGTGAGCAGCGAGAGCGGCTCGGCCAGAGCGTTGATCAGGTCGGTGAACTCGCGCTTGTCGGCCTCGGTCAGTTGCGAGTAGCCCACGAAGCCGTCGGCCAGCGAGCCGTGAGCCGCGAGAGATTCCTCGAGCGCGGTGTAACCCGACTCGATCTCCGCGACCAGAGCCTTCCCCTCGTCGCCCTGCGCGACGGCGAAGTCCTGCACGAGCGAGAACGCCATCTTCGACCCTTCGACGTTCGCGGCGAAGTCGTAGAGGTCGGTCCCGGACCACCAGTCCTCCTCCCCGGAGATCTTCCCGGTCGCGACCTCGTCGAGCAGCGCGATGGCGCCGTTCGAGATGCCGCCGATGCCCTGGTCGTCGAGGGCGGTGGTGAAGTCGTCGGAGTGCACGTAGTCGTAGAGCTCCTGCACGTCGGCGAGCAGCAGATCGCCGTAGTCGGCGCGCTCCTCCGGCGTGGACGGCACCCAGTCCTGCCACGCGGGGGTTTCCCCGTCGGCGTTCAGCGCATCCTGCGCCGGAACCCACAGGTCCTTCTCGATGCGGTGGAAGCCCGTCCAGTCCAGTCCTTCGGCGACGGCATCGACCTCGCGATAGTCGATCCGCGGGTCGAGGTCGCCCAGCGCCTCGGCGACCGGCTCGATGCGCTCGTAGAACGCGCGGGTCTGCGGGAAGAGCGTGCGTGCGGTCTCGTCGTCACCGGACTCGTAGGCGGCGACGAAGTCCTCGACTGCGGGGACGAGCTGACCGACCTGGTCCTTCACGAACGCACCGTAGAGGTCGACGGCCTTCTGCTTCTGCTCGGCGTCTGGACCTTCCACCGTGACGCGATCCCCGGTCACGGTGAACGCGGTCTTCCCCACGCCATCGCCGATCATCCCCGGCTTGCAGAGAGTGAAGTAGTCACCGGGCTGTGCGACGACCGTGAGCGTGCGCGAGGCGGCCGGCGCGATGTTCTCGACCTCGCCGACGATCCGGAGGCCGTCATCTGCGAGGAGGTAGAACTCCGTGACCTGAGCGGTGTCGTTCTTGACGTTGAAGGTCAGGGTCCCGCTCTTCGCGGTCGCCGCGGAGACCGCGCAGTCGCTATCGGTCGAGGAGACGTCGAAGGCCGCGGTGGCTCCGGCGTCGCTCTTCGCGACGCAACCGCTCAGGACGAGAACCGCGGCGCCGGTGGCTGCCAGCGCTCCCAGGATCCGGTGCGAGGTGGTCATGCTGCTCCTTGTGGTGAGAGGGAGGGAGATTCAGACGAGGGCTCCGTCGGGACCTGCGGCTTCGACGGGCGCTTCGAGCGGAGTCCGCGGACGTAGAGCCATCCGACGACGGAGATGTACGCGACCCAGGCGACGACCTGCATCCAGGTCATCGCGGGCATGAAGCCGACCGTCGCCTGCAGAATCGATGCGAGGGGGCCACCGGGAGCGATCGTCGCCGAGACGTCGAACGCCCACCCGAACGGGAAGGCGGCCCATCCGACGGCCACTCCACCGGTGACGGCATCGATCGGTGCCAGCGCGGTGAACGGCCCGGGAAGCACACCGGCCTCCTGCAGATCCATCAGCGCGTAGGCGAGCACGCCGGCCGCGACGATCACGAGGAAGCCACCGGTCCAGGCGAAGAAGCGACGCAGATCGAGTCGCAGCGCACCGCGGGAGATCAGCCATCCGACGACCACGGCCGTGAGGAGCCCGAGCAGGGCGCCCATCAGCGCCGAGGGTGCGTCGCCGAACGACTGGACCATCGACCACAGCAGCAGCGTCGTCTCGATGCCCTCTCGGGCGACGGACACGAAGCCGATCGCGATGAGCGCCCACAGGCCGCCGGCGGTGAGGGCGCGGTCGATGCCACCCTCCAGCGTCGCCTTCATGCTGCGCCCGGCCCGCTGCATCCAGAAGATCATCCAGGTCACCATCGCGACGGCGAGCAGCGACAGGCCGCCACCGATCAGCTCCTGCGCCTGGAACGTGAGTTCGTAGGCCCCGAAGGTGAGCACCGCGCCGATGCCGAGAGCCAGTGCGATCGCGAGTCCGACGCCCGCCCACATCTTCGGGAGGGCGTCCTGCCGTCCGAGACGACGGAGGTAGGCGACGAGGATGCCGACGACGAGTGCGGCTTCGAGGCCCTCGCGGAGCCCGATGAGAAAAGTGGCGAGCACGGAAGAACACTCTCTGGCGGTGACTGAGGTAAGGCAGCCCTTACCGAGGAGACTCTAGCACCGAGATCGACCTCCACCGCACACGAGGGACGGAAGTAACGGAACGCAACACAGGATCCCACCCCGGTCGACGCGACGTAGCCTCGGTCCATGGCTGAACTCTCGCTCCCCATTCTCGACCTCTCCCAGCTCGACGAAAGCCCCGAGGCCGCGGCACGATTCCGCGACGACCTGCGGGCGGCGACCCACGATGTCGGCTTCTTCTACCTCACCGGCACCGGGATCTCCCCCGCGCTCGAGGCACGGCTCCACCGGGCCGCCCTGGACTTCTTCGCCCTCCCCGAAGAGGACAAGCTGGCCATCGAGAACGTGAACAGCCCGCACTTCCGCGGCTACACGCGCATCGGCGGAGAACGCACCCAGGGGAAGGTCGACTGGCGCGAGCAGATCGACATCGGCCCCGAGCGCGAACCCGTCGACGACGGCCCCGCCTTCAACCGCCTCATCGGGCCGAACCTCTGGCCGTCGGCGCAGCCCGAGCTGCAGGATGTCGTGGCCGAGTGGCACGAGACCCTGTCCGAGGTCGCTCGCAAACTGCTGCGCGCCTGGGCCCAGACCCTCGGCGCCGACGAGTCCTACTTCGACGAGCACTTCGGCGAGCCGTCGACCCTCATCAAGATCGTCCGCTATCCCGGAACGCACGAACCAGAGCCTCAGCAGGGCGTCGGTGCGCACAAGGACTCCGGCGTGCTCACCCTCCTCTGGGTGGAGCCGGGCAAGGGCGGTCTGCAGGTCGAACGCGACGGCACCTGGGTCGACGCTCCCCCGGTGCCCGGAGCTTTCGTCGTGAACATCGGCGAGCTGCTGGAGTACGCGACGGGCGGGTACCTCAAAGCGACGAACCACCGCGTGGTCTCGCCGCAGGCACCGGACGAGCGGATCTCGATCCCGTTCTTCTTCAACCCCGCGCTCGACAAGCGGCTGCCCCTGATCGAGCTGCCCGAGGAGCTGGCCGCCGAAGCGAACGGGGTGACCGATGACCCGAGCAATCCCATCCACGCGCTCTACGGCGAGAACGCCCTCAAGTCACGCTTGCGCGCCCACCCGGATGTCGCCGCGATCCACCACGCCGACCTCGTGAACGCGCCCGCCTGACGCACGGGTCACAACTCCTGCCCGCCGCCGAGAGCGACGATCTGCCGGAGCGCCTGGAGGTGGGCCGCGAAAGCATCGCGGCCCGCCTTCGTCGAACGCACCCACGTGCGCGTGCGACCCCCGACGACGCCCTTGCGCGCGAGCACGTATTCCGCGGTCTGCAGGTGTGCGATCGCTTTGCTCAACGGCGAATCACCACATTGGAGGATGTCGCGGAGCGCCGGGAAGTCGAACTCCATGCCGTCGCCGAGCGCGGCCATCAACGAGAACCGGATCGGCGAGGCGAAGTTGTCGTCCAGCTGCGTGCGCGGGTGCGGCCGGAACCCCGCCTCAGCCACGACCCTCCCGCCCCGGAACGAACGACACCAGGACGAAGAGCACGATCACGACGACACCTCCGACGACACCGGCGAGCCCCGATGCGCTGCCCCCTCCTCCCCCCAGCACGAGAGCCACAGGTATGACTGCCGCGAGCAAGAATGCCGCCACATGCGGCCACCGCCAGGAAGCACCGATGGCGGGAAGCCCGACGGGTGTGTTGAAGGCGACGATCCAGGCGAGGAGAACCAGCATCACCAGCAGGCTGATCACGCTGCGCAGCACATCGTCCGGCGCCCCCGCGAGCATGGTCAGCACGCCGAGAGCGACGCCGACGAGCAGGGTCCCCCATCGGATCGGAGCGGGCAGGGTGACCCGCGGAGGCCGCGGGGACCGCGCATCTCCGGCCGCGCGGAACAGCTGGAGCACGCCGTAACCGCCGATACCCACCAGGACTATGCCCGCGGGGATCAGCACGACGCCGACCGGGAGACCGGGATCCAACGCGACGAGACCGAAAACGACGACAGCGCCGACGAGAACCACGACTTCGCCGAGGATGAGCGGCCACCGGGAAGCGCTCCAGCGCCACTGCATCCCATTGCGTTGCGCCATCCCGCTCGCCAGCTGCCCCCACACCAGAAAGGTGAACAGGATCACCTGGGAGGCGAGGACATCGCTCTGCCGGAGGACGAGCGCGAACGCGACGAGATACCCGGCCGTGATCACCGCATTGGCGATCTGGAGCCCGGCGAGCGCACGTCGGTCGACGGCGCGGCCTCGGCGCTCCACCACCGCGTCCGCTGCGGCCAGATACCGGCGCGCGATGTCGGCATCCGGCGGCACGAGAGCGTCGTGACCGGGAATCGGCTTCTGCTGCATGTCGGGCCTCCCCCACTTTCCTTGTGGAAAGCTCTCTACTTTCCTATCGGAAAGCGAGTGGGGAATCAACCCTCGGACATGACGAAGGCCGCCCCACACCATGGGGCGGCCTTCTCAAGAATGTTCTGCGCGATTGAACGCAGGATCGCAGTGCCTTAGCGGCGGAGTCCGAGACGCTCGATCAGCGAGCGGTAGCGCGCGATGTCGATGTCCTGGAGGTAGCCGAGCAGACGACGGCGCTGACCGACGAGCAGGAACAGCCCACGACGCGAGTGGTGGTCGTGCTTGTGCTCCTTGAGGTGCTCGGTGAGGTCCTTGATGCGCTGCGTCAGCATTGCGACCTGCACCTCGGGGGATCCGGTGTCACCGGGGTGCGTCGCGTACTCTTCGATGATCGCCTTCTTGACGTCTGCTTCCAGTGCCATAGATTCGATCCCCTCTCTGCTTGTTGCGCGGCGCCCGACGCCTGATACGTGGGCTCTCTTTATCCGCGGCCGATCAAACGGCAACCTGACGAGTCTACCAGCCGACGACCGCCCTCGGTGACACCGGCGGCGGAGCGAGTCCGTCAGGGTCAACTAGTCTCGAAACGTGCAGAAGAAGTTCGAGGAGTGAGCGCCCGCCGCGGTCATCTGATCGACCTCTCCCCCTTGAAGTCCAGTCCGGCGTTCGCCCGGATGTGGATCGGGTCGACACTCGCCGGCATCGGCGGCCAGCTCACCATCGTCACGGTGATGCTGCACGTGTTCGCCCTGACGCAGAACACCTTCGCGGTCTCGATGATCGCCGTGGCCGGACTCGTGCCGATGATCCTCGCCGGCCTGTACGGCGGCATGCTCGCCGATGCGTTCGACCGACGCCGGGTGGCACTGATCGCGGCGACCATCACTTTCGTCTCCACCGCCCTGCTCGCGGCTCTCACCTGGACGGGTATGGAGACCATCTGGTGGCTGTATGCGCTGAGCATGATCAACTCCGCCGCCAATTCGGTGGGCATGGCCACGCGCACGGCGATAGTGCCGCGGCTCATCCCCCGCGAGAAGCTCGCCGCAGCATCCGCGCTGAACGGTGTGGCCTTCGGGCTGACGGTCATGGCCGGACCCGCGCTGGCGGGCCTCCTCGTCGCCCTCACCGGCTACGGCTGGACGTACACGATCGACGTCGTGCTCATGCTGTCGATGTTCCTGGGACTGTGGACGCTCCCGGCGTTGCGGCCGGAGGGAAAGATCGTCCGCCCCGGCCTCGAGTCGCTGGTGGACGGCTGGCGCTTCCTCCGCAGAGCAGGCAACATCCGGATGCAGTACATCATCGACATCATCGCGATGACGTTCGGGCAGCCGCTCGTCCTCTTCCCCGCGCTCGGCACGGTGCTGCTGGGCGGCGGAGCGCTCACGACCGGCATCCTCACCGCCGCGGTGGCGGTGGGCACCTTCGCGTCGAGCCTGTTCTCCGGTCGCGTCGTGCAGTACCGCTGGCATGGCCGCGGCATCGCCCGGGCCGTGGAGGCCTATGGCGCGTCGATCCTGCTGTTCGGGATCGTGCTGCTCGTCGGCGCGTTCTCGTCACCAGCGACCGAGACGGCTCCCCACATCGGGTTGATCGTCGCCGCCTGCGTCGCCCTCGCCCTGTCCGGTGCGTCCGACAACGTCAGCTCGATCTATCGGAACACCATGATGCAGGCCGCCGTACCCGACTCGATGCGCGGACGCCTCCAGGGCCTGTTCATCGTCGTGGTCGCCGGCGGGCCCCGCGTCGGGGCGCTGTACGCGGGCACGCTGGCGACGCTCACGACCCTCTGGTTCCCTCCCCTGCTCGGTGGAGTGCTGGTCATCGCCCTCGTCGCCGCGCTCGCGCAGCGCAACCGCCGATTCCACGACTACGACGCAGAGAACCCCGAGCCCTGACGGGCCCGGGGTCCGGACGATGCTCCGTGGAGGTCAGTCCTGCTGCAGGGCACCCTGCAGGTCGAGGCTGATCGTGACGTCCTTGCCGACGAGAACGCCACCGGTCTCGAGTGCCGCGTTCCAGGTGAGACCGAAGTCCTCGCGGTTGATGACCGTCTTGGCAGAAGCGCCGGCCTTGTAGTTGCCGTACGGGTCGGTGCCGAAGCCACCGAAGTCGAGTTCGAAGCTGACGGGCTTGGTGACGCCGCGGATGGTGAGGTCACCGTCGACGAAGAGCTCATCGCCCTTGAGGTGCGCACCGGTGGAGACGAACTCCATAGTCGGGAAGTTCTCGGTGTCGAAGAAGTCCGCCGAGCGCAGGTGCGCATCGCGACCCTCGTCGTTGGTGTCGATGGAGGTCACGTCGACCGTGGCCTCGACCTTGGCCTCCAGCGGGTTCTCCGGAGCGATCAGGGTCGCGCTCTTCACACCGAAGGTGCCGCGCACCTTCGAGATCATCATGTGGCGCACGCTGAAGGTGACCTCGCTGTGCGAAGGGTCCAGGACCCAGGTGCCGGGACGGTAGCCGGGGATGTCGATGCTGGTCATTGCTTCTCCTCTGGAGACTTCAGCCGCTGCTGCGGCAAGGGACAGGGGCCGCGTCGCCGCGACCACTGTGACAACTTACATTCATTCGCATGTATTCCCCTGAATGAAGAATCTTTTCCCGCACATGCCGCGAGGCGCCTCCCTCCCGGAGGAGAGAGACGCCTCGTGGAAGAGACCGATGTCAGCCGACGGCGACCAGATCGATGATGAAGATCAGCGTCTTGCCGGAGAGGAAGTGCCCGCCGCCGACCGGGCCGTAGGCGAGATGCGGCGGGATGATCAGCTCGCGGCGACCGCCGACCTTCATGCCGGGGATGCCGTCCTGCCACCCCTGGATCAGGCCGCGCAGCGGGAACTGGATCGTCTCGCCACGGCCCCACGAGGAGTCGAACTCCTCGCCGGAGTCGAACTCGACGCCGGCGTAGTGGACCGTGACGGTGTCGCCGGGCTTCGCCTCGGCGCCGTCGCCCTCGATGATGTCGCGGACGACGAGCTCCGCCGGAGCGGGAGTGCTGGGGGCTTCGAACTCAGGCTTTGTGCGTTCAGTCATGTCTCCATCAAACCCGAGGCCGACGGACCCGGTCAACGCACGCACACCTGCTCACAGCGAACACCTCATGCCCTCGCCGGCGAACCTCGGCAAGAAGCTCTTGACACTCATGCAGGGCCGGGTGCACCCTGTTTACAGATCAACTCAGCGCCCGGGAGACTCGCAGGCATCGCCGCAGCACCGGGCGCTGAGTCTTGTCCTGGAGCGATTCCCGGCCCCTCACTCGACGTATCCTGCGAGGAGCTCGGCGATCTCCACCGGTCGGCTCAGCATCGCGCAGTGTCCGCCGGGCAGCTCATCCGCGACCACTCCCAGGCGCGTCTCGGCGAGGTCGCGCAGGAATGCGGCAGGGAAGAAGCGATCGTCGGCGAACAGCACGAATCTCGTCGGCACGTCGGGCCACGCCGCCAGAGGCCACGGCCTCTCCATCGCCGCCTGCGACGGATGCGCCCGCTCCCGTCGGAGCGCCTCCTCTGCCAGCTCGTGCGGAACCCCGTTGTAGAAACTGACGAGGGGGTCGTCGTTCCCGGTCAACCCGCCGTCCCGCGCCGACTGGGCGGCAGACGCCGTGACGTATCCCGAGTTCGCCCACCACTGATCCGGGGACTCGCCCGGGGACGGGATCATCCCCGCCATCAGGACGAGGAGATCGGCGGAGAGGCGCTCGGCGACCAGCGGCGCGGTGAAGGCCCCGAAGGAATGACCGACGACCACCACCCTCGCCTGCGCACCCACCAGTTCCGCAACCGCCTCGGCGTAGTCCTCGAGAGTGAGCGTGTCGTCGTCGGCGGGAAGGTCGGGCGCGAACACCTCCTGCCCGCGCGCTCGCAGCTCAGCGGCGACCAGATGCCAGGACCATCCGACATCTCCGCCACCGTGGATCACGACGAAGGTGCTCATCCGCCACCGCCTTCCCTCCGAGAAGGGTACGCCGTCGCGTGTCGCGTCAGTAGGCCAGCAGGGCCGCCCTGGTCGCCCTGGTGCGGATCAGGAGCGCGCGCTCGTCATCCACGGCCATGGGGTCGCGGCCGGTGATCGCCCGCTGACGGACAGCGGCGAGCTCGGTCGCCTCTTTGATGAAGGCGCGCATCAGCGGACGACGGTCCCCCCGCAGCTGCGACGCCCAGGCGAGTCCGACCTTGCGCCCGGCAGGGGTGGCGAGCATGGTGACCTCCTCGGGCGTGAACCATCCGGCCGCGGCGTAGTCCTCGAGGCGGGCACGGGTGAGTCGGGCCTCCTCACGACGCAACGCGACGATGCACAGGATGAATCCGATGAAGAGCGGCACCTGAAGGGTGAAGTAGAGACCGAAGAAGTCGGCGAACGTCGCCGAGCCGTTCCAGAGGGCGTGGAGCAGGATCGCCCCGACCACCCCCACCGCGCCAGCACCGAGCGCGGCCTTCGCCGAGCCGTGACGCCGAGCGACGAGGCCGATCGCGAAGCCGGTGATCGCGGTGAACATGGCATGAGCGAAGGGCGAGAAGAGCCCGCGCACCACGAACGTGACGGTCAGCTGCTCGCCGCCACCCTCGATGAGGCTCACCCCGAAGTACTGGATGTTCTCGGTGAAGGCGAAACCCGCCCCGACCAGCGCGCCGTACACGATGCCGTCGACAGGGCCGTCGAACGCTCGTCGGGCGAGCAGGAAGATGAGGAAGACGCCGAGCCCCTTCCAGAGCTCCTCGACGATAGGCGCCTGCACGACGGCGGTGAACTCCTCGGACCGGATGTCGAGCAGGAGGGTCAGCGCGGTGTCGACGAGAAGGGTGAGCCCGACGGCCGCGACGGCGCCCCATGCGATGGCGAACGCCACCAGCCGCTTGGGCTCGGGCTCCCACCGATCGATCAGGCGCACGCCCAGGAACACGATGGTCAGAGGGACGAGCGCGAGCACCAGCCCCACGACGGAAGCGAACGATCCGAGCGCCCAGACGAAGTAGCCGACGAGGGCGATCAGGAGGAAGCCGAGCACCCCGAAGAGCCAGAGCGACACCGTGCGCCCTTTCCTCGTCGGAACGGGCAGCGCCGGGAGCGACTCCGCCGGTGACGGGGCGACGGGAGCCGGCGGCGTGTAGGGCGTCGGCTGCGCGAGGGACGATGCATACCCCGTGACGGAGGTGCGGGCCGCGGGCGCCGAGACCTGGCTCGCGTACGGCGCGGGCGCGAAGGCTTGCGGCGGTACCGGCTGCGGGGCCTGCTGCGGTACCGGCTGCGGCGGTACCTGCTGCGGCGGTGTCGACGGCAACGGCGGTGCCGGCGGAGGCGCATACGGCGAGGGCTGCTGCGGCTGGGACGGTCCTCCGGAACTCATAGGCAAAGCTTATGGGCACAACGCCGGGCACCCGGATATGGCGACCCCCTCCACCCGGCGACCTGCACCCACCCGGTAGCGTAGAAGCATGCGGTTCGCTCATCTGCGCCGTCCCGACTCCCCTCTCGCGGTTCTCGCCGTCGTGGAGGGCTCGGACGCCGTCCTCGTCTCTGATCTCCTGACCGACCCTCCTGCCACGCTGCAGCAGCTGATCGAGAGAGGGGACGATGGTCTCGACGCACTGCGCCGCGCTCTGGCGGACACCACCGCGCCGCGGCATCCGCTCGCGGGATGGGCGTTCGCCTCGGCCGTGCTCGCTCCGCCCGCGGTCCTGGCCGTCGGTCTCAACTACGCCGCGCACTCGAGTGAGCTCGGTCTCAAGACCGATGCCGCCCCGACCGTCTTCACGCTCTGGCCGAACTCGCTCACCGGACACGACCAGACCACATCCTGGCCGCGCACGCTGAGTGAGGCCGTCGACTACGAGGCCGAGCTCGGCGTGCTCATCGGCTCGCCTGCGAAGGACGTCGCCGAGGCTGATGCGCTGTCGCACGTCTGGGGATACACGGTGGTCAACGACATCACCGCCAGGAACATCCAGTTCTCCGAGGCTCAGTGGTCACGCTGCAAGTCATTCGACGGATTCACCCCGACCGGGCCGTTCGCGGTGACCGCGGATGAGATCGCCGACCCGCAGGACCTGCACATCTGGACCGTCGTCGACGGTCACACCGTGCAGGATGCGAGCACCGATCAGATGGTGCGCTCGGTGGCGAAGCTGATCGCGCACCTCTCGCAGTCGCTCACGCTGCTCCCCGGCACCCTCATCTCGACCGGCAGCCCCGGCGGTGCCGGCTACTCGCGCGACCCGCAGATCTTCCTTCGCGACCGGTCCACCGTCACGGTGGGCATCGACGGCATCGGCGAGCTCACCACCCACTGCCGCATCACCGACTGACTTCACGGATAGACGAAGGGGACGGATGCCGGTGCATCCGTCCCCTTCGTCTATCCGTCTGTGAGATCAGATCTCGATCAGGTCTTCCGGTGAGATCACCGGGATCGCGGCCGTGATGGTCTCGAGTCCCGAAAGTCGCGCAGGCGAGAGCTGTTTGACGACCTCGTCGCGCGACATGAGACCGGCCTCCACCACGAGGTCGGCCACGCTGCGGTTGGTCAGCAGTGCGGTCTTCGCGAGAGCGGCCGCCGCGGCGTAGCCGATGAACGGGGTCAGCGCCGTGATGACTCCGACCGAGGCACCGACCATCGCGCCGAGGCGGTCGCGGTTCGCGGTGATGCCGTCGACGCAGTTCACTCGCAGAGTCCACATCGCCTGACGCATCCAGGTGATCGACTGGAAGATCGAATGCGCGATGACCGGCTCGAAGGCGTTCAGCTGCAGCTGTCCGGCCTCTGCCGCCATCGTCACCGTCATGTCCGCACCGGCGACGGCGAACGCCACCTGGTTCACGACCTCGGGGATGACCGGATTGACCTTGCCGGGCATGATGCTGGAGCCCGCCTGCATGGCAGGAAGGTTGATCTCGCCGAGACCCGCCTGCGGGCCGGACGAGAGAAGACGGAGGTCGTTGCAGATCTTCGACAGCTTCATCGCGTTGCGCTTGAGAGTCGACGAGAACGACATGAACGAGCCGGTGTCGCTGGTGGCCTCGACGAGGTCACCGGCAGTGCGGAGGTCGAGCGACGTGATCTCGCGCAGGTGCTTGAGCACGGCGGGTGCGTAACCGGGGTGGGTGGTGATCCCGGTGCCGATCGCGGTGGCGCCCATGTTGATCTCGAACATCAGCGAGGCGTTCTCGGTGAGACGGGTGTGGTCGTAGCCGAGCGTCGTGGCGAAGCCGTTGAACTCCTGCCCCAGCGTCATCGGCACGGCGTCCTGCAGCTGCGTGCGCCCCACCTTCAGCACATCGTGGAACTCGCGCGATTTGCCCAGGAACGACAGCCGCAGCAGGTCGAGCTCCTCGAGCAGCGAGCGCAGGGTCAGCGAGAGGCCGATCTTCACCGCGGTCGGGTACACGTCGTTCGTGGACTGGCTGCGGTTGGTGTGGTCGATCGGCGAAAGGAAGGCGTAGTCGCCCTTCTCGCGGCCCGCCATCTCGAGCGCGATGTTGGTGATGACCTCGTTCGCGTTCATGTTGGTCGACGTGCCGGCTCCACCCTGGATGACGCCGACCGTGAACTGCTCGTGGAACTCGCCGTCGATCACGCGCTGAGCCGCCCGGTCGATCAGATCCGCCCGCTCCGGGTCGAGCACGCCGATCTCGCGGTTCGCACGGGCGCTGGCCTGCTTGACCATCGCGAGGCCGACCACCAGGTCGGGATACACCGAGATGGGCCGCTTCGTGATCGGGAAGTTCGCGTCGGCGCGGGCGGTGTGGATCCCCCAGTATGCGTCGACGGGAATCTCCATGCTCCCGAGCGAATCGGTCTCGGTGCGGGTCAGGGTAGGCGCGGCAGAAGCCATGTCACATCCTCGTGGGTCGTGGCGGGTGAGAAGGGTGGGGGATGTCTTCAGTCTACGCCGCTCAGCGTGCGGGTTTGCGGGAGAAGGCTTCGAGTCGCCCTTCCGGGTCGAGCTTCGCCATGCGCTCCAGCCAGGCCTCGGAGAAGTAGTCGCCGGTGTCGGCACCGGTCACCGGGACCACGGTGTGGGTGATCGTGTCGGGGTACACGTGCACGAGCTGGAACGCCTGAGCGGCGTCCATTCCGTTGACCTCGGCAGACGGGCGCGCGACGTTCATGGTGTAGCACGTCGCCGATGCCACGCTCACCGGCACGCCGGCGAAGGTGCCGTGCGAGGAGTAGTGCAGATGGCCGGCGAGGATGCCTCGGACGTCGCTGCCGCGGACGACGGCGGCGAGCTCGTCCTGATGTCGCAGCTCCAGGATGTCGAACAGCGGGAGGTGGCTCGGAAGAGGCGGATGATGCATTGCGAGCAGGGTGCCGTGCGGGGCCGGCTCGGCGAGGACCTCCGCGAGCCAGGAGAGCTGACCGTCATCGAGATCCCCGTGATGCCAGCCCGGGACACTCGTGTCCAGCGCCACGAGTCGGAGACCCCCGAGGTCCCAGACACCGGTCACAGGCTCCTCGGTCGGAGCCAGATCGAGCAGCCCCTCACGCAGCGCCGGACGTTCGTCGTGGTTTCCCGCCACCCAGATCACCGGGGCGCCGAGTTCCGCCGCGACCGGCTCGACCGCCGCGCGCAGACGGCGATACGCGTCGGGCTCGCCGAGGTCGGCCAGGTCACCCGTGACGACGATCGCCGTCGGATGCGGATGCACCGCGCGGATCGCGTCGAGCGTGCGGTCGAAGTTCGCCTCGACGTCGTAGCGTCCGCCCAGGCGCGCTCCCCCCGCGAGGAAATGCGGGTCGCTGACGTGGATGAGCACGTGCGACGCGGGCTCGTGCCTGCCGAAGACGTACGGACTGCCGGTTCCTGCGGACATGGCCTCAGCCTATTGCCGCACCGGCAGCGGCGGACGCGACCCGCGCTCGCCCTCCGAGGTCAGTGACCGACGACGAGGAGCAGGATGCCGCTCACCACGGCAGCGGCGCAGAGCGCGAAACAGCCGTAAGCGCCGACCAGGGCCACCGTCTTCTGGCCCTCGGTCAGCGGGCTCTTGCGTGCCGCCTTCGCCGCCTGCTTCTCGGCGCGCTTGAGTTCCTTCTCCGTGATCACGGTGATGGCGTCCGTGAACTCTGCAGGACTCACCACGGGGGCCCGCCCGCTGCGCACGAGCAGTCGGAGTCCCAGCGCGTAGAACGTGACGATGGCGGCGGCGCCGATGAGGGCTGCCGCGAACACCTGGAGGAAGGCGACCCAGTCGATCACGACGTTCATTCGGACTCCCCGTTCCGGTCGGCGTCGGGCTTCGTCGTCGAGGCCGCAGCCTTCGAGGAGCCGGCACCGGCCTTGGCCTCCGCCTTCTTGGCCTTCTTCTTCTCGGCTTTCTTCTCGGCGTCCTTCTTCGCCTGAGCCTTCGCCTGCTCGCGCGCCTCGGCACGGGCCCTGGCCTCGGCCTTGGCCTGCTCGATGCGCTGCTGACGGCGCGTCGGCGGAGGCGTATCGGGGAGTTCGACGGCCCTGCCGGACTCGGCGACGTCACTCATCGCGTTCGCCGGGGTGACAGCATTGCGACGCGAGCGCATGAAGAGGCCGAGGATGATCACCAGGGCGATCACGGCATCGATCGCCACTCCCCAGTTGCCCAGCCAGACCACCAGCAGCGCCGCGAGAGCGCCTACGCCTCCGGCAGCGGGAAGCGTCAGCAGCCAGCCGACTCCGATGCGGCCGGCGGTCCGCCAGCGCACGGTGGACCCGCGGCGGCCGAGGCCGGAGCCGATCACCGAACCGGACGCGACCTGCGTGGTGGAGAGGGCGAAGCCGAGGGCGCTGGAGGCGAGGATGGTGGCCGCGGTCGAGCTCTCCGCAGCGAAGCCCTGGGCGGGCTTGACATCGGTCAGCCCCTTGCCGAGGGTGCGGATGATGCGCCATCCGCCGAGGTAGGTGCCGAGGGCGATGGTGAAGGCACACGCGACGATGACCCACAGCTCGGGCTCGTGATGGGCGCCGGACTGCCAGCCGATCGTGATCATCGCGAGGGTGATCACTCCCATCGTCTTCTGCGCATCGTTGGTCCCATGGGCGAGCGCGACGAGGGACGACGTGAAGATCTGGCCCCATCGGAAGCCGTCGCGGCCGTCGGGCTTCCCGTCGTAGCGACGGGTGACCGAGTAGGCGATCTTCGTCGCAGCGAACGCGATCAGCCCTGCCGTGACAGGGGCGATCAGGGCGGGGAGCACGATCTTCGAGAGCACCATGCCGAAGTCGATGCCCCCGATCCCCGCACCGACCAGAGTGGCGCCGATGAGTCCGCCGAAGAGCGCGTGCGACGAGCTCGAAGGCAGACCCAGGAGCCATGTGAGCATGTTCCAGGTGATCGCGCCGATGAGACCGGCGAAGATCAACGAGAGGAACAGATCGGCTCCCGCGGAGATGATCGCATCCTCGCGGATGATGCCGCCCGAGATGGTCTTGGAGACCTCGGTGGACAGGAAGGCGCCGACGAGGTTCAGCACTGCGGCGAGGAGGACGGCGGTCTTGGGCTTCAGCGCGCCGGTGGCGATCGGCGTCGCCATGGCATTCGCCGTGTCGTGAAAGCCGTTGGTGAAGTCGAAGAAGAGTGCCAGCGCGATGACAAGCACGACGATGAGGGCTGCGGTTTCCACCGTTCGCTTTCGGTCGTTTGAGGAAGAAGGAGATGTCGACGAGATCGACGTGACGAACGAAGAGTTCACCGTGGGTTTGACTTCCGTTAACCGGCCCCGGTGAATTCTCCCACCCTCCCCCGTGCCGGTCAACTCGACCTGGGATAGCGTGAGACGGTGACTGACGCCCCTGCCGCCGACCGCCGCTCGACCCTCCGCACCCATCACGGTGACACCTTCGAGGATCCCTACGAATGGCTTCGTGCCAAGGAATCCGCCGAGGTCATCTCCCACCTCGAAGCGGAGAACGCCCACACAGACGCCGAGACGGCGCACCTCGCCGATCTGCGCGAGAGACTCTTCCAGGAGATCAAGGGCCGTGTCCAGGAGACGGACCTGTCCGTCCCCACTCGCCGAGGGGACTGGTGGTACTACAGCCGCAGCGAGGAGGGGGCCCAGTACGGCATCCACTGCCGCGCCGCTGCCGCCCCGGACGACTGGACTCCCCCGCGTCTCGAGCCAGGAGTCGCGGTTCCGGGAGAGATCGTGCTCCTCGACGGCAATGTCGAATCGGAAGGACACGACTTCTTCTCGCTCGGCGCTTTCGACACGTCTGACGACGCCACGAAGCTGCTCTGGTCCACCGATTTCGAGGGTGATGAGCTCTACACCGTGCACGTGCGCGACCTCGCCACGGGCACCACGCTCGACGACGAGATCCCGAACACGGGCGGCGCCTTCTTCACGCCCGACGGCACCGGGGTGCTCTACACGACCCGTGACGAGGCCTGGCGCCCCGACACCCTGTGGCTGCACCGCCTCGGCACGCCGGTGTCGGACGACGTGCGGCTCTTCCACGAGCCGGACGAGAAGTTCTGGCTCGGGGCAGGGATCACCCGCAGCCGCCGGTACCTGGTCATCGCGGTCGGCTCGAGCATCACGAGCGAGGAGTACCTCGTCGATCTGACCGGCGAGCTCACCGCCGAGCCGCAGCTGGTCTGGCCGCGTCGCGAAGGCGTCGAGTATTCCGTCGAGCACGCGGTCGTGGGCGGCGAGGACCGGTTGCTCGTGCTGCACAACGACGGAGCCCTCGACTTCGAGCTCGTGTCGGTCGCCGCCGCGGACCCCCGGGGATCACGGCACGTGGTGGTGGCGCACGAACAGGGCAGACGCCTGTTGGGTGTGGACGCGTTCCGCGACTTCGCCACCGTGGAGTACCGCAGCGAAGGACTCGAACGCGTCGGCCTGCTCGACTACGAGACGGATGTCGTCGACGAGCTGGCCTTCGACGAGCCGCTCTACTCCGCCGGAGTGAGCGGGAACCCCGAATGGCACTCCCCGTTCCTGCGCCTGGGATACACGTCGTTCGTGACGCCGGGGACCGTGTACGACCTCGATCTCGCGACCCGCGAGCTCGTGCTGCGCAAGCAGGTGCCGGTGCTGGGTGGATACGACCCCGCCGACTACGGGCAGAGGCGTGAGTGGGCGACCGCTGCGGACGGCGTCCGCGTGCCGATCTCGCTCGTCTGGAAGCGCTCGTTCGGCGAACCCGGGGGCGAGGCACGGCCGGTGCACCTGTACGGGTACGGCTCGTACGAGCACTCGATCGATCCCGGCTTCTCGGTCGCGCGCCTCTCCGAGCTGGACAGGGGTGTGATCTTCGCGGTGGCGCACGTCCGCGGTGGAGGAGAGATGGGGCGACAGTGGTACGAGGACGGCAAGCTCCTCCACAAGCGCAACACCTTCACGGACTTCGTCTCCTGCGGCGAGCACCTGGTCGAGACCGGGGTCACGGCACCGACTCTCATGGTGGCCGAGGGCGGCAGCGCCGGGGGCCTGCTGATGGGGGCTGTGACGAACCTCGCGCCCGGGCTCTTCGCCGGCATCCTCGCCGGGGTGCCTTTCGTGGACGCCCTGACCACGATCCTCGACCCGTCGCTGCCGCTGACCGTGATCGAGTGGGACGAATGGGGCGACCCCCTCCACGACCCGGATGTCTACGCCTACATGAAGTCGTACAGCCCGTACGAGAATGTCCGAGACGGCGTCGAATACCCGCGGATCCTCGCCGTCACATCCCTGAACGACACCCGTGTGCTCTACGTGGAGCCCGCGAAGTGGGTCGCCCGTCTACGCGAAGCCGGGGCGAAGGACGTGCTCCTCAAGTGCGAGATGGTCGCCGGGCACGGCGGCGTGAGCGGGCGCTACAACTCTTGGAAGGAGCGGGCCTTCGAACTCGCCTGGCTCCTCGAGACGCTCGGCCTCGCCGACGCCTGAGCGCCGGACCTCCTGGTGTGAGCGCCCGTTCGTGGGCGCCACATCAGGCGATCACGTCAGAACAGTCCAGGGTCTGCACCGGCACAAGACGCACACCTGAGAACCCGCGGCTGTTTCACCGCACGACCCGGGCGCGATTCGACGCGCGACATAGAGCACGCGAGATCAGGCGAACACGCCGCATCAGGCACGCGGGAGGAGAAGTCGCCTGATTCCGCGAGGTCGCCTGATCCGGCGTGATGGATCCGATCGCTCTCGGACTCAGCCGAAGAGCGCCGCAGCCTCGTCGTAGCGGTAGCGCGGGACGGTGTTCAGTTCGCCGAGCGCATCGGCGAACGGCACCCGCACGATGTCGGTGCCCTGCATGGCGACCATCTGACCCCACGCGCCGTCCACGATCGCGTCCGCCGCATGCAGCCCCAGGCGCGTGGCGAGAACGCGGTCGAAGGCCGACGGCGATCCACCGCGCTGGATGTGGCCGAGGATCGTCGCACGCGTCTCGATGCCGGTGATGCGCTCGATCTCGGGGGCGAGCTGGTCGCCGATACCGCCGAGGCGCGGTCGATTGAAGGCGTCGAGCCCCTTGTCGCTGTATGCCTCGTCCATCCCGAGGAGCTTGAACCCCTCGGAGACGACGACCAGGGGCGCGCGACCGCGGTCGTGGGCGCTGGTGACGAGCTCCGTGATGTCGTCGATCGACATCGGTACCTCGGGGATGCAGATGACGTGCGCACCGGCAGCCATTCCGGCGTGCAGGGCGATCCAGCCGACGTGCCGACCCATGACCTCGGCGACCATGCAGCGCTGGTGGGAGTCACCGGTCGTGCGGAGGCGATCCATCGCGTCCGTGGCGATGTTCACGGCTGTGTCGAAGCCGAACGAATAGTCCGTCGCCTGCAGGTCGTTGTCGATCGTCTTGGGGACGCCGATCACCTTGATGCCGTCCTTGGAGAGGCGGTCGGCGGCTGCGAGCGTGCCTTCACCGCCGATCGCGATGATGCCGTCGATCTTGTGCCCGTAGAGGGTCTTGGCGATGTTCTCGGCTCCCCCGCGCTCGCCCTCATACGGGTTCGTGCGGCTGGTGCCGAGGATCGTGCCGCCCACCTTCGACAGCCCCTTCACCTCGTGCCGGGTCAGCGGCATGAAGTCCCCGTCGACGAGTCCGCGCCAGCCGTCGCGGATGCCGACGAACTCCAGGTCGTATGAGGTCGTGCCCTTGAGCACGATGCCGCGGATGACCGCGTTGAGGCCGGGGCAGTCGCCGCCGCTCGTCAGGATGCCGATCTTCATGCTGGTGCCTTCAGACGTTCGGGAGATGGGGGGAACAGGCGACGCTGCCTTCGATCGACACTAGCGCCCCTGCGTGCCCGGGCGCCATTCGGGCTCGACGAAAAACGCCGATCTTGACAATGCGATTCGCCGATATCGATGAACTTCCCGCCGACGCCGGCTTTCGCACCAGATCCCGCGTTAAGAACAGCCGATCTTGAGGCTTACGCTCCGCCCAGCGCCTGTCGCAGCAGGTGCATGAGCGCCGCCAGCTGCACCGGCTCCCCGGCCGACTCCTCGACCGCTTCCCCGTCGAGGGCGCGTGCCGCGAGTCCCTGCTTCTGGTCGATCAGCTCGGCGATCTTGGTGTCGATGGTGTGCGCGGCGATGATCCGCCACGCCGTCACCGGCTCGTCCTGCCCGATGCGGTGCACGCGGTCGATCGCCTGCGTCTGCTCGGCTGCCGTCCACGACAGCTCGGCGAGGACGACGTTCGACGCCGCCTGCAGGTTGAGTCCCACGCCGGCAGCGGTGAGAGAGCAGACGGCGATGCCGACCTCGGGGTCGCCGTTGAAGTCGTCGATCGCCTGCTGGCGGGTCGTGGACGTCTGGTCCCCTCGGATCGAGACCGAACGGATGCCGGCGGCGGCGAAGTGCGCCTCGGCCTGGTCCATGACGTCGATGTGCTTCGCGAAGAACACGACCTTGCCGACCGAACGCTGCAGCTGAGCGGCGTAGTCGGCAGCCAGTGGCGCCTTGGCCTGACCGATGCGCCGGACCATGGTGAAGACATTGTCTCCCCCGGTGCCGGCGGCTTTCGACTCCTCGAGCTCGTTCTGGGCGACCAGCCGCACGATGTCGTCGTCGATCTCTCCGGGTGCGAGTCCACGGTCGCCGCGGGCCTCGATGATGCGCCGGTAGCGAGCGGCGAGCCGCTCCCCCAGCTCGCGCTCGGCCTGTCGGATGCTGCGTCCGAACTCATCGTCGAGCTGCACCGGCAGGTCGGCGATCAGCTTGTCGGGCAGGTCGGCGGCGACGTCCTTCTTCTTGCGACGCACGATGCCCATCGAGATGACCGCATCGCGCGCCTCAGGGTAGAAGGCCTTGTCCGCCGGGGTGAATCCGGTCGCATCGAGCTTTTCCATGAGCTCGGGCCCCGGCTTCTCACCGGTGGTCCAGCCGAGGAAGCGCCAGATCGCGTCGAAGTCCTCCACGTCGTTGATCAGCGGCGTACCCGTGAGGGCGAGCATCAGGGGGTCGTGCCCGGGAGTGCGCTCGCGCACCTGGGCGGCCAACGACAGCACGTTCTGGGAACGCTGCGAGGAGAGATTCTTGATGAAGTGCGCCTCGTCGACGACCATGCCGCGCAGCCCGATCGAGGCGAGCCAGGACATGTGCCGATCGAGGATCTCGTAGTTCACGATGAACACGTCGGCGAACGCATCGATGTCGTCGCCGTCACCCTGGATCACCGTGGCACGACGCTGTGGAGTCCAGCGCTCGACCTCGCGCGCCCAGTTCATCTTCACGACGTTGGGGACGACGACGAGCAGCGGGTACGCGCCCGCCACGGAAGCGGCAAGCACTGATTGCGCGGTCTTGCCGAGTCCTGGCTCATCGGCGAGGAGGAAGCTGCGGTGCCCCGCCTTCACGGCTTCGAGGAACCGGGACTGGTGCACCATGACCTCGAGGCCCTTGGGCGAGATGTGGTCGAACTCCGGCGCCGGAGGCAGATCCATGGACGCGGCGGATCCGCCGGCTCCGGTCTCGAAGGCCTTGTACAGCGGCCCCATGAGTTCCCAGCCGTCGAGGCGGCGTCGCGGCGTGGCGCTCGAACGGGGCGTCAGGTCGGGAGCGAGGAAGGGATTGGCCAGTTGTCGAGCTTCGACGGACGGCGGGGTGACCTGGCGCTCGGCGATCGCCGCCGGGATCGTGGAGATCTGCACCGGTGCCGCGTCGGCGATGATGAGCTCTTCCGGGGCGAGGTCGGCGCCGGATTCGAGCAGCCAGTCGCGGCGCATGCGCTTCGCCACCGGCGATGTCGCCTGGTCGGCCTCCAGCAGCTGGATGAGCGAGGTGTCGCGCGCAGCCGTCTTCGCGAGGATCGTGGCGACGCCGTCGAGCCGCTTCAACAGCTCGGCGCGAGCAGGATCACCGATCTCGGCATCCGCCTTCACACGCGCGCGCTCTTCGCGCACCAGGAAGGCGATCACCTGGAACTTCACCCGATTCGTGGGGCCGAGCTTCCCTCGCTGCGACTTGGCCTCGA
The DNA here is from genome assembly GCF_002356155.1 of Microbacterium sp. TPU 3598. Classification (NCBI taxonomy): domain Bacteria; kingdom Bacillati; phylum Actinomycetota; class Actinomycetes; order Micrococcales; family Microbacteriaceae; genus Microbacterium; species Microbacterium sp. TPU 3598. Next base: position 2,155,040 of record NZ_AP017975.1, read on the forward strand.
TCTCGCGCACCTTGCGCGCGAGGATCGGGATGAGGGGTGCCTCGTCGTCACGACGGGACGTCTTCTTGCGCCGCGTGGCGGCGGTTGCCGTAGTCGGCATGCTCCTCCTGAGCGTGAAGGCTCCGGCTTCCCCAGGAAGCCATGGGCCGTTCTCGTTGTCCGCGTGTGGCGTGAGCCAGGACCGTACGAACAGTGGATCTTCTTCCCGTCGGGGATCGCGAGATTCGCGAAGTTCGGCGGGAGCCGATGTCCATTCTATGTCATCGTGCCCGCGTGGACGCGATCGCCCACGCCGAGCCGCCCATTCGAACCGCCGAACGGGTCGCGCGCTACGACGTCAGTCCGAGGGCCCGTGCGGCATCGTTCACGTCGGCACCCATCTGCTCCATCAGCTTGTCGATGCCCTCGAAGGCCACCATGCCCCGCAGTCTGTCGACGAACTCGACCGTGACGTCGTGCCCGTAGAGGTCGAGGCCGGTCTCGCCCAGCACGTGGGCCTCGACCTGGCGCACGAGGACATCGTCGAACGTGGGGTTGGTCCCGACCGAGATGGCCGAAGGGTGCCGGATGCCGGTGTCGTGGTCGACGAGCCACCCGGCATAGACGCCGTCCGCCGGAACGAAGGCATCGACGATGGTCGAGAGATTCGCGGTGGGGAAGCCCAGCTCCCGCCCGCGCTTGAGCCCGTGCACGACCTCGCCGCGCACATCCGGGTACCGCCCGAGAACGGTCGCGGCTGTCGCGACATCGCCCTCCATCAACAGTTCGCGGATCCAGCTCGACGACACGCGCCGCGAAGAACCCGGAAGGTAGACGTCATCGACGACCTCGACCGAGAAGCCGTAGCGGGGTCCGAGTTCGCGCAGCAGCTCCGGCGTCCCCGCTCCCCTGTTCCCGAACCGGAAGTCCTGCCCGACCAGCACCGTCGACACCTGGAGGGCTCCCACGAGGATGTCGACGACGAAATCCTCCGCGCTGCGGGCCGCGAGTTCCTCGTCGAACGTGAGCACCAGCGTCGCGTCGAGCCCGAGCTCACCGAGGAGCTCGAGCTTGCGGTCGACCGTGACGACGTTCTCGGGGCAGCGATCCGGGCGGATGACGGCCAAAGGGTTGCGATCGAACGTGACCGCGACCGATCGGCTCTCGGTGGCAGCAGCCGCCTCCTCGAGGCGCGCGATCACAGCGCGGTGGCCGGCGTGGACCCCATCGAACTTGCCGATGGCGACCGCGCTCGGGCCGAAGTCGTCCGGCACCTCATCCGGGCTTCGGAAGATGATCACGCGTCGACCTCGACAGGGCGCGAGACTTCGGCGGGGCGATGCGTGCGCAGCCACCAGATGCCGAAGATCGGGAGGACCAGCGGGATGAACAGGTAGCCCCGCCCGAACAGCGACCACACGGTCTCATGCTGGAACAGCTCGGGCAGCAGAATGCTCAGCAACCCGACGACGAGCACGCCGGTGAGCTCGAAGACGATCGCGATCCAGGCGACGGTGTACCAGCCGCGACGACGAGCCAGGACGAGGGCGAGCGTGGCCAGGATGTACACGAGCGCGGCGAGTGCGGAGAGCGAGTACGCGAGCGGCGCCTCGTCGAACCGACGGACGATCTGCACGAAGCTGCGTCCCGTGGCGGCCAGCGCCATGACGGCGTAGACGATCACGAGGACACGACCGATTCCGGTCATCCGAGAGGAGGGGGCGGTGGAGCTCATAGCGCATTCCATCCTAGAGCCGCGGAAGACGGCCGGTCTCCGCGCAGGCCTCTCGCCTCACGCGAGCTGGACGGCCCAGATGACCTGCATCCGCCAGAGCATGATCGCGATCGCGAGTGCGGCGACGCCCAGGATCACGGTGCTCCAGCGGCTGCGTTCCATGAGCGCCCACAGCACCGCGCCGACGGGCAGGAGCACGGCGGAGACCAGGTAGACCCAGAATTCGAGCAGGTCTCCGGTCGGCGGGTTTCCTGAGAAGGGCGCGATGATGGCGACGATCACCTGAACGATGAGCAGCGCCTCGACGAGGGCCAGAGCACCGACGCTGAAGTCACTCGGTCGCCTGCCGATCAGCCCCGCGACGAGACAGAACACGCCCGCGGCGACCGCGACGACGATCTGCACGATCGTGAACCACAGGATCATCGGTCGCCCTCCGGCATGTTCATGGCGCTCTTGAGGTCTGCGCCGCGCCTCTCGACGATCCCGATCAGAACCCCGTCCTCGTCGATCGCTGCGCCGAGTCGGCTCTCGAGACGGACGGCCTGCCCTGCGAGACGCTTGCCGTGGCGGAGGTCCCGCGCGTCATCGACCGACATCGCAAGGACCGGGAGAAGGCGTCCTGCAGCCTCACCGGGGGTCAGGGTCGGTGCACCCTCGAGCGCTTCGATGCCGACGGCATCCGTCACATCGAACGGCCCGACACGAGTACGTCGCAGCGCGGTGAGGTGACCGCCGACGCCGAGAGCGGAGCCGAGGTCGCGGGCGAGCGAACGGATGTACGTTCCGGATGAACAGTCGACCACGACGTCGAGATCGATGTACCCGTCACCCTCGCGACGGCCGAGCAGATCGAACCGCGAGACGACCACGTCGCGCGCTGCGAGCACGACCTCTTCACCGGCACGCACACGCTCGTACGCGCGGCGACCGTCCACCTTGATGGCGGAGACAGCGCTGGGGACCTGGGAGATCTCGCCCGTGAGCCTCGCGATTCCGGCGGACACCGCTTCATCGCTGACGGACTCCCATGCCTCGGGAGCCGCCGTCGTGAGGATCCCCCCCTCCGCATCGTCCGTGCTGGTCGTCTGCCCGAGACGGATGGTCGCCGCATAGGTCTTGTCCGCGCCGACGATGTAGGTGAGGAGCCTGGTCGCTCCCTCGATGCCGATGACCAGCAGACCGGTCGCCATCGGGTCGAGCGTTCCGGCGTGCCCCACCTTGCGGGTGCCGAACGCTCGTCGCGTGCGGGCGACGACGTCGTGGCTGGTCAGCCCTGCGGGCTTGTCGACGAGAAGGATGCCGGGCGAGACCATCCCCCCAGCCTACCGAGAGCGCGACCGGCGACCTGCCGCCCGGTCGCCCTGCTCGCTCTCCGTCCGCGCTGTGCATGGGCTCGCTTAGAGTGGAGGGGTGCCTCTCCCGCCGGCCCCGCTCGAGCTGATGTCGCCATTGCCGACGTGGTATCGGGCGACCGCACGCGACCTTCCGTGGCGCCGATCCGAGTTCCATGATGAATTCGGCGCCTGGGGCGTTCTCGTGAGCGAATTCATGCTGCAGCAGACCCCGGTGACGAGGGTCATTCCGCATCTCGAGGCATGGCTGGATCGGTGGCCGACCCCTGCCACGATGGCGATGGCGTCGACGGCGGAGGTCGTGCAGCAATGGGCGAACCTGGGATATCCCCGACGCGCGCTCTGGCTGCACCGCGCTGCCGTCGAGATCACGGATCGTCATGGCGGAGTCGTTCCGCGTGACGTGGACGCGCTGCTGGCGCTCTCCGGCATCGGCGACTACACCGCCCGCGCCGTCGCGGTCTTCGCCTACGGCGACCGACACCCCGTGGTGGACACGAACACCCGGCGGGTTCTGGCCCGAGCTGTCGAGGGCCGCGCGCAGCCGGCACCCGCATCGCGCCGTGACCTCGATCTGATGGCCTCACTGCTTCCGGATGACGTCGACGAGGCCGCTGTCTTCAACGCGGCGGCGATGGAGCTCGGGGCCACGGTGTGCACGTCACGGGCACCACGATGTGAGCTGTGCCCCCTGGCCGGCAACTGCGCCTGGCTGGCGGCCGGCCGGCCCGACACGGGCGACGAACGCCGACGCCAGGCCACGTACGAAGGATCCGATCGACAGGCCCGTGGCGCGGTGCTGCGTCTGCTGCGGAACCAGGATCCCGATGCCGTCCCGCTCGATGCCGTACTCCCGGAGTGGCCCGACACCGGCCAGCGCGACAGGGCGATCGACTCGCTGATCGCCGACGGACTCGCCGAAGCCGACGGGGCCACCCTGTTCCTGCCCCGCTGACGGCGCCCCGCGCGACGGCGGTTCACGGACGACGACGAATCAGACGTGTTGATCCGTGCGATGTGCAAGTACCGTCAGTTCGACCCGGCTCCGCACGTCGAGCTTGGCGAAGATCCGGCCGAGGTGGACTTCGACCGTGCGGACCGAGACGTTCAGCTCCTCGCCGATCTCGCGGTTCGCTGCACCTCGGACCGCGCGCATCGCCACTTCCAGCTCCCGGGCGGTGAGCCGGAGCGACCAGGCGGCGCGGCATGCCGAGAGCGGCCCGACCGCCGGGACGATGCTCCCCTCCCTCGCCTCGAGTCGGTCCAGCCTCCGGCGCACCGACTTCGCCCATGCCGTCGCGCCGGAGAGCTCGAACAGTCGTTCGGCATACTGCAGATGGATCCTCGCGGCAGAGTGATCGTCGCGGATCGCATGCCGGCTTCCGAGCATCATCTCCACGCGCGCCCGCTCGAACGGCGAACGCAACGTTCGCGCGATCTCCGCGACCTCGTCGCCGTCCGCACGCCATCGCCCGTCCGCCGCCGTCGCGATGCGTGTCCGCAGCTGCTGCGCCAGCGCGATCTCCGGAGGCTCGAGAGACGCGGCCGCCAACGGGACTCCGGGAGAAGGCGAGGCCAGCTCGTCCAGACCCGGCACGGTCATCGTCGTCTGCGGGGCGCCGAGATCGGACCAGAGCCGGACCGTGGCCGCGGCATCGTCGAAGGAGCCGGTGAGGAATGACCGGATGCCGCGGTCCACGAGCAGATCCATCTTCGCGCCAGGCGGAAGGGCGAGCGTGAGCGACCGGGCGAACGGGCCGAGTTCGCCGTGCACCGCCAGATCGAGGCGTCGGGCGAGGACGACTCCGAGCCCAGCGAGAGGCAGCGCGATGGGAAGGGTGAGCGCCGCCTGGATCAGCCTGTCCCGCGCGACACCGATGTCACCTCGCCACGCGAGCAGGAGGACCTCGACGACCGACCGATACGCATGGACGACCGGGCTGTGCTCGTAGCCCGGCACGAAAGGATCAGGACCGCCGGACGGCGTCGATTCATCGACGACGAGCAGACGCAGCCCCAGATCGATGTCTCCCTCGACCGCGGCGCGCAGAGTTCGGAGCATCCCCCCGCTCACCGAGCTCGACTCCGTCACCATGCCGGCATCGCGATCTCCGGCCACGAGCCACCCCAGCGCGACGACCGGATCCCTCAGTTCCTGCTCGGCACCGATCCGCACGGCACCGTCCCGGAGGGCATCGAGCCACAGGCGCATCCCCCGCCGGTCTCCTCGCTCGGCGCAGAGGATGGCGGCGAGAGCGGCTGCTCTGGTCCAATGACGCCAATCGCTCTCGTCGGCGGATCCCGGCCGCACGGTGGTCGGATCGATCCCGGGAACAGCCCCCTGCACGAAGGTCTGCGCCACGATCAGAGCCCCGAGCCCCGCCCACCTGTGTCGTTCACCGCTGTGCGGATACAGCATCCCCAACCAGGCGGCGGCCTCCACCGCGAACCCGGCACCGACCGCCGACGCCCCGGCCACGAGCCGCGCCTCGTCCTGATCCTCGCCCACTGCATGTTCTGCCGCCTCACGCGCCAGCATCAGTGCACGCTCCGGATGTCCGGCTTCGCTCAGCTGCCGCGCGATGAGGGTGAGCTCCCGTGCGGTCGACGGGTCGCCCTCGAGAGATGCCCGAGCCCGGTGCCAGTCCGCGCTCATCGGGTCACCACGATCGAGGAAGACCGCGCTCAGACGCTCATGGACCAGCGCGGTCCCGGCAGTGCAGGTCGTCGCCCGCACCCAGATCGAGAGTCGGGCGTCGACGAAACGCACGCGGCCGGCGTGCAGGGTCAAGTGATCGCCGACGGCGGCAGCGGCGATCTCGGTCGCCGTGCGTCCGTCGAACTCCAGGAGCGGACCCAACGAATCGTCCAAGCAGACCGCGAGCGCGAGGAGGAGCTGACGATCCCGCTCGTCGAGCAGCAGTCCCTCGAACCTGCGTGAGATCGCCGCGACCAGGGGCAACGGCGACGGCAACGGTCGGAGCCCATGGCGTTGGTGCGGAGTCAACCGCTCGACGACAGCGCGGATCGTGGCAGCGTCGGCATCCAGATCGCCGGCCAACCGGGCGAGCACATGTGGAGCACAGCCGAGATCCTGCGCGAGCAGTTCTTCCAGGAGGAGACCGACGGCGGCGGGCGCGATGAACGGCCCCCCAGACGTGCCCGTACCCTCGATGCCGATCCCCCTCAGCTTCGCGGGAGCCGGTCCCGCGAAGCCGAGCGTATCAAACGGCGCTCACTCCGCGTCGTCGTCCGTACGGTAGGGGTCCGCGTCACCGGCATGGGATGCCGACGAGGCGAGCTTGGCGACGTCGGCATCACGCTGCTGCGCCTCACGGAGCAGCGCACCGATGTGGTCGGCGTTCTCCGGGAGCGCGTCGGGGATGAACTCGAGCGTCGGAACGAGCCGGGTGCTCAGCTGGCGTCCGACCTCGCTACGCAGCATTCCTGTCGCCGACGTGAGCGCCGCACCACTGGAGACGCGCTCCTCCTCGGTCCCCAGCACCGTGTAGAACACGGATGCATGCTGAAGGTCTCCGCTCACACGGACATCCGTGATGGTGACGAAGCCGAGGCGCGGGTCGCGCAGCCCCTTCTCCAGCCGTTCGGCGAGGATCACGCGGATCCGATCCGCGAGACGGGCCTGTCTTTCGCCTGCCATTGTTCTCTCCCTGTCCAGGAACCCTCAGGGCGTCCCCCGTCTCCGTGCTCGGAAGGAGCAGGAGAGGGAGACGCCCGAAGGTGTTTCGAAGTGATCAGCCGCGAGGCTTCTCGACGAGCTCGGTCGTCTCGATCTCATCGCCGATCTGGATGTCGTTGTACTTGCCGAGGCCGATACCGGCCTCGTAGTCCGTGCGGACCTCGGTGACATCGTCCTTGAAGCGACGCAGCGACTCGATGGCGAGACCATCGGCCAGCACGACGCCGTCGCGGATGACGCGAGCCTTGGCGTTTCGCGTGATCGTTCCCGACCGCACGATGACACCGGCGATGTTGCCGAACTTCGAGGAGCGGAACACCTCGCGGATCTCGGCGACACCCGACTGGATCTCTTCATACTCCGGCTTGAGCATGCCCTTGAGCGAGCTCTCGATCTCGTCGATCGCGTTGTAGATGACGGAGTAGAAACGGATGTCCACACCTTCACGGGCGGCACGCTCACGCGCCTTCGTGTCGGGACGGACGTTGAAGCCCACGATGATCGCGTTGTCGATCGTCGCCAGGTTCACGTCGGACTCGGTGATGGCACCCACACCGCGGTGGATGATGCGCAGCTGCACCGAGTCGTCGACCTCGATCTTGAGGAGCGACTCCTCGAGTGCCTCGACGGCACCGGAGACGTCACCCTTGATGATGAGGTTGAGCGACTCGACCTTGCCCTCTTCGAGCGCACGGGTGAAGTCCTCGAGCGAGATGCGCTTGCGGGCCTTGGCCAGCTGGGCGTTGCGCTCGACCGCTTCACGCTTCTCAGCGATCTGGCGGGCCATGCGGTCTTCCTCGGTGACGATGAAGACGTCGCCGGCACGCGGCACGGAGTTCAGACCCTGCACCTGCACCGGACGCGACGGGAAGGCCTCGAGGACCTGCTCGCCGTTCTCGTCCGCCATCGCACGCACACGGCCGTACGCCGTGCCCGCGACGATCGCATCACCGATCCGGAGCGTTCCGGACTGGATGAGCACCGTTGCGACCGAACCGCGGCCCTTGTCGAGCTTCGCCTCGATGGCGACACCACGAGCGGCCTTGTTCGGGTTGGCGGTCAGGTCGAGACCGGCGTCGGCGGTGAGCAGCACGGCGTCCAGGAGTTCCTGGATGCCGGTGCCCGCACGAGCCGAGACGTCGACGAACATGACGTCTCCACCGAACTCCTCGGCGACCAGCCCGTACTCGGTCAGCTGCTGACGCACCTTCGAAGGGTTGGCGTCGGGCTTGTCGACCTTGTTCACCGCGACCACGATCGGCACGTTCGCCGCCTGGGCGTGGTTCAGCGCCTCGACCGTCTGCGGCATGATGCCGTCGTCGGCCGCGACCACGAGGATCGCGAGGTCGGTGACCTGCGCACCACGAGCACGCATGGCGGTGAACGCCTCGTGACCCGGGGTGTCGATGAACGTGATGGCGCGCTCGATGCCCTCGTGCTCGGTCCACACCTGGTAGGCACCGATGTGCTGGGTGATGCCACCGGCTTCACCCTCGATCACATTGGTCTGACGGATCGCGTCGAGCAGTCGCGTCTTACCGTGGTCGACGTGACCCATGACGGTGACCACCGGCGGACGGATCTCGAGGTCGTCTTCGCTCTCGGCCTCCAGCTCGGCCTCCAGGTCGAGACCGAAGCCCTCGAGGAGCTCCTTGTCCTCGTCCTCGGGCGAGACCATCTGGATCTTGTAGCCGAGCTCAGCACCCAGGACCTCGAACGTCGCCTCATCGAGGGACTCGGTGGCCGTGGCCATCTCACCCAGGTTGAAGAGGATGGTGACGAGGGTTCCGGGCTGGACCGTGTAGCCGGTCAGCGTCTCGATCTTGTCGGCGAAGTCCGCGATCGATGCACCGCGGCGCATGCGGATGATCTCTCCGTTGCCGCGGGTGACGTTGACGCCACCGACGACCGGAGCACTCCGCATCTCGAACTCTTGCCGCTTCGCCCGCCGCGACTTGCGCTGCTTGCTCTTGCCGCCGCCCTTGCCGAAGGCACCTGCGGTACCACCGCCGGGACCACGGCCGCGACCGCCACCGCCACCGGGACGACCGGCGAAACCGCCGCCGCCGGGGCGTGCTCCAGGACCGCCGGCACCGCCGGGTCCGCCGGCACCGCCGGGACGACCGGGGCCGCCGGGACGCTGCTGGAACGGAGCACCGGGACGACCGCCCTGGCCACCGCGCGGTGCACCGGGACGAGGCGAGCCGGGACGAGGGGCACCCGGACGGGGTGCGCCGGGACGCGGAGCCTGCGGACGCGGGATGTTGCCCGGCGTCGGACGCTGGCCCATGCCCTGAGCCGACGCGAACGGGTTGTTACCCGGACGCGGACCGGCCGGACGCTGGCCCATGCCCTGCGCCGACGAGAAGGGGTTGTTACCCGGACGCGGAGCACCGGGAGTCGGCGCGCCGCTCTCGGCCGGCTTCGCCGCATCGGATGCGGCGGGAGCCTCTGCCGCGGGGGCAGGGGCGGGAGCCGGCGCAGCGGGTGCGGGGGCCGGAGCTTCCGGGGCAGGCTTCGGACCGGGCTTGGGGCCCGGGGTCGGTGCCGGCTTGGCACCGGGCTTCGCAGCTGCAGGCTTCGCAGCCGCGGGCTTCGCCGCGGGAGCGGCGTCAGCGGAGCCCTTGAGCGAGCCATCGGCCTCGATCGCCGCGCGCAGCTTGCGCGCAACGGGCGGTTCGATGGTCGAGGACGGGCTCTTCACGAACTCGCCGAGTTCCTTGAGCTTCGCAAGTGCGATCTTGCTGTCGACGCCGAGTTCGGCGGCGATCTCGTGTACGCGTGGTTTACCAGCCACAATTCTCCTGTCTGAGTCGGTCCACCCAGACAGGGCAGACCACTAGTCGCGGACGGGTCTCATTTCGAGCCGTTCACTTTGTTTCCATAGCTGTTCAGCCTTTGTTTCTTGGTGGGTGCTGTTCGAAGGTCCGTGTGTCCAGCTGAGTGGTCACACGCAGTGCTCGTCCGAAAGCTCGCCGCCGCAGAGCGGCCGCCATGCATTCAGCTGTCGGATGCACCCACGCGCCACGCCCCGGCAGGACAGCACGCTCATCGGGGATGAGGGTGTCGTTCTGGGCCACCACCCGGAGAAGGGTGGAGCGGGGAGCACGCATGCGACAACCGACGCACGTTCGTACGGGTTCCATCTTACACCTGCGTTTCACCCCACCTCGCCCGCTCCCGGGCGCGGCGGAAGGCCGAAGCCGTGTCAGTCGAGGACGCTGTCCGGCTGGATGTCGATCTTCGCGCCGGTGAGCTTGGCGGCCAGACGAGCGTTCTGACCTTCCTTACCGATCGCCAGCGACAGCTGGTAATCGGGCACCAGGGCACGGACGGCCTTGGTGCTGGCGTCGAGCACGAAAGAGCTCGTCACCTTGGCCGGTGAGAGCGCGTGCGCCACGAAGGTCGGCAGATCGGCGTCGTAGTCGACGATGTCGATCTTCTCGCCCGCGAGTTCCTCGGTCACGGCGCGCACGCGACGCCCGAGCTCGCCGATGCAGGCACCCTTGGCGTTGATCGACGGGTCGTTCGCCTTCACCGCGATCTTCGTGCGGTGACCGGCCTCGCGGGCCAGGGCGACGATCTCGACCAGACCGGCAGCGATCTCGGGCACTTCGAGGGCGAAGAGCTTGCGGACCAGGCCGGGGTGCGTGCGCGAGACCGTGATCTGCGGCCCCTTGAGACCCTTGGCGACACTGGTGACATACACGCGCAGACGCGAGCCGTGCGTGTACTCCTCGCCGGGAACCTGCTCCTCCGGCGGCAGGATCGCCTCGACGGCTCCGAGATCGACGTGGATCATGCGGGGGTTCGGGCCCTGCTGGATCACACCGGCGACGATGTCGCCCTCTTTGTCCTTGAAGTCACCGAGCACGACGTCGTCCGCGATGTCGCGCAGACGCTGGCTGATCACCTGCTTGGCCGCGAACGCCGCGATACGCCCGAAGTCGTCCGGCGTGGCGTCTTCCTCGCCGATGATCGCGCCCTCTTCGTCCTTGACGACCTGCAGCACGGCGACGTGGCCGGTCTTGCGGTCGAGATCCACGCGGACGCCCTCGGGAGTGACGCCGTCGGCGGAGACGTGCTTGGAGTACGCGGTCAGGATCGCCTGTTCGATGATCGCGACGAGCTCATCGAAGGGGATCGCCTTCTCCTTCTCGATCCCTCGCAGCAGACTCAGTTCGATGTCCATGACGGCCTCTCTATTCAGCTCTCGTCGCGCCTGTTCGCACGCGCGACATCCGTACCACGATACCCTGTGCCCACCGGCCCTCGCACGGCGGCGGCGATGTCGGGATCCGGAGCCGCTCGAGGAGGAGCACGTGAGCACATTCGACACGATCGTGATCGGCGCGGGGATGTCGGGGCTCACGAGCGCCCGCATGCTCGCCGACGCGGGCCGGAGTGTCGTCGTCCTCGAAGGACGTGACCGCATCGGGGGCCGGATGCACACCGACCGAAGTGCCGGATTCTCCGTCGATCTCGGTGCATCGTGGATCCACGGCATCGAGGACTCGCCGCTGTGGAACCTCGTCCACGCGCTCAGGATCCCGGCGATCGAGTACACGGTGGGCAGCTTCCAGGTGGGTGGTCGACCGATCGAGAACTTCGACGGCACGGGTCGTGCCATGGACGAGGCAGCCACCTCGCGATGGGTCGCCGACGTCGAACTCGCCGACCGTCTTCTCGTCGAGGAGATCGCCGCGTCCTCGTCCGGCGACACCTATCTCGATGTCACCGAACGCGCTCTCGACCGGTCGGGGCTGTCGCCCGAGCGCATCGACGACGTCCGCGAGTTCTTCCGCCATCGGGTCGAGGAGCAGTGCGGCGCGTGGATCGGCGACCTCGACGCGCACGGTCTCGACGAGGATGCGATCGACGGAGACGAGGTGATCTTCCCTCGCGGGTACGACGAGCTGCCGCGGCGCATCGGGGCCGGCCTCGACGTGCGGCTGAAGACCGTCGTGACCCGGGTGAGCCGCTCGGCGGACGGAGTCGTCGTGCACGCGGGCGGCACCGAGTACCGCGCAGACCGGGCGATCGTCACCGTGCCGCTCGGCGTGCTCAAAGCCGGGACGATCACCTTCGAACCGGCTTTGCCGGATGCGGTCGCCGGTCCCGTCTCACGGCTGGGGATGGGCGTCTTCAACAAGGTGTTCGTCCAATTCCCCGAGCGGTTCTGGAACGAGGAGAGCTATGTGATCCGCGCGCTCGGCGAGGCGGGCGAGCACTGGCATTCCTGGTACGACGTCTCCGCCGTCAGCGGCATCCCCACCCTGCTGACCTTTGCCGCCGGGCCGTTCGGCCGCCGGATGCAGAACCGTCCGGACGACGAGATCGTCGCCGACGCGGTCAGCGCGCTGCGTCTCCTCTACGGGGACGCCGTCGGCGAGCCACTCGCTCACTGGGTCACCCGCTGGGGTGAGGACGAGTTCTCGAACGGCTCCTACTCGCACCTCGCGCTGGGCTCGACGCATCACGATCATGACGCGCTGGCGGGACCCGTCGACGGCGTTCTGCATTTCGCCGGCGAGGCCACCTGGGGTGACGAGCCGGCGACGGTCGGCGCGGCGTTCTACTCCGGGCACAGGGCCGCGGAGCGCATCCTCGATCGTCCGGTCGACCTCGCGGACTTCGCCGCCCACATCACCGCGCGGGAGCAGACGGAAGTGCGTTGATCGCACCGATCAGCCGGAACAGGTTGCCCACCTGGCGCTGATCCAGGTGCAGGATCAGACGCGGCAGGTCGAGGTTGTCGTCGTCGGCCACCTCCGGCGGCCGCGGCGTCGTCCGCTCGATCCGTCCCGACGAGAGCATCGAGGCGAACTGCTCGTTGAGCGTCTCGATCTCGGCATCCGTCGGCTCGGCCCGCAGACGCAGCACCAGCGCGTCGCCGACCCATCGCAGCGAGTCGTAGTTGTGCCAGAACCCGGTGATCTCCGCCCGGGCCGCGTCGACCGAATCGGTGATGACGACGCGGTCGAAGTCGCCCTCCGAGATGACGCCGGTCGGGGCGAGGTGGTCGTCGATGAAGCTCCGCAGCCCCTGCCAGAAGGTGCCGCCCGGCTCGTCGAGGAGCACGATGGGCGTCGGCTCCGCCTTCCCCGTCTGCTGCAGCGTGAGCAGCTCGAACATCTCGTCGAGCGTGCCGAAGCCGCCAGGGAGGCAGATGAATCCGAGCGATTCCTTGATGAGCATGAGCTTGCGGGTGAAGAAGTACTTCATCGCGACCACGTGGTCCTGGCCCGCGACGAAGCCGTTGGGCTTCTCCTCGAAGGGCAGGCGGATGGAGACCCCCAGGGAGAGCGCGGGGCCCGCGCCCTCGGAAGCCGCCTGCATGATGCCGGGGCCGGCTCCCGTGACGACCATCCAGCCGTCGCCGGCCAGTGCGGCGGCGACGTCGCGGGCGGTGAGGTAGAGCGGATCGTCCTGCCGGGTTCGGGCCGACCCGAACACCGTCACCTTGGGGACTCCCCGGAACGGCGCGAACAGGCGGAACGCGTCACGCATCTCGGCCAACGCCGCCGAGGCGATCTTCAGGTCGAGCCGATCGGCGCCGTCTTCGCCGAGCAGGATCGCGGTGCGCAGCATCCGCATCACGAGCCTGCGGTCGGTATGCACTCCCGCATCGTCGAGGACGGCGTTGATCTCGGAGCTGAGGGCTTCGGGGAGGGGTGCGTCGATCATGTCACCAGGGTGTCATGCGGCAGTGCGACGACGGGCCGCAACGCCGGGGTGTCGCCGCGAGACGCCGTCGCCTCCCTGTCACGACACCGCCACGGTGTCAATGCCCGTGACCACGACGCCCGCAGGCGGCACGCTGACGTCATGACCGAGATCACAGGACCCGAAGCCCTCGCCCGCGTCGTCGAGCTCGTGGAGGACATCGACATCACGATGCTCACCACCACCGACGACGACGGCAACCTCGTGAGTCGGCCGATGTCGACCCGGCAGATGGACGACGCCGGCGACATCTGGTTCTTCACGGCCGAAGACACCGAGAAGGTCGATGAGGCGCGCAAGCACCGCGATGTCGGCCTCGCCTACTGCGATGCGAAGGGGATGCGCTACGTGTCCGTCGCGGGAACGGCAGAGGTCGTGCACGACCGCGCGAAGATGGAAGAGCTCTACTCGGCGTCGCTGGAGATCTGGTTCGCCGACGGCCTCGACACCCCGGGCATCGCTCTCCTCAAGGTGACTCCGAAGGTCACGGAGTTCTGGGAGCCGTCGAAGGGAAAACTCGCCCTCGCTGCCGGAGCGCTCAAGTCCCTCGTCACCCGCGATACGCCGGACGACGACATCATGAACCACGGCCGCATCGTCTGCTGACGACGCGGCCGTGGATCTCAGCGTGCGACGGTGAGGCGCTCGACGACCTCGTCGACGGAGATCGCGTCACGGTCCCCCGTGGCGCGATCCCACAGCTCGACCTGGCCGTCGGTGGCCCCGCGGCCGACGATGACGATCTTCGGCACTCCGACGAGCTCGGCATCGCCGAACTTCACACCGGGCGACACTTTGGGGCGGTCGTCGTACAGCACATCGAGGCCGGCGGCCTCGAGCTGCGCGGAGATACCTTCCGCCACCTCGAATGCGACCTGATCACGACCTGCCGCGACGACCTGCACGTCGAACGGTGCGACCGACGCCGGCCAGATGAGGCCCTTGTCGTCATTGTTGAGCTCGGCGATGATCGCGAGGATACGGGTCACGCCGATGCCGTACGAGCCCATCGTGACGGTGACGAGCTTGCCGTTCTCGTTCAGCACCTTCAGCCCCAGAGCCTCGGCGTACTTCCGGCCCAGCTGGAAGACGTGTCCGATCTCCATGCCGCGCGCGAGCTCCACCGGGCCCGAGCCGTCGGGAGCCGGGTCCCCGGCGCGCACGTTCGCGATCTCGACGATGCCGTCCGCGGCGAAGTCGCGCCCGGCCACGACGGAGTGCGCGTGCTTCTCGTCGATGTTCGCGCCGGTGATCCAGCTGGTGCCCTCGCTGACGCGCGGGTCGACAAGATACCGGATGCCCGTGGCCGACTCCTCGCCGAGCACCGCACCGGTGGGTGACCAGGGGCCGATGTAGCCCTTCACGAGCAGCGGGTTGTTCTCGAAGTCGTCCGCTGTGGCGGTCTCGACCTCGGCAGGCGCGAAGGCGACCTCGGCGCGCTTCTCGTCGACCTCACGGTCGCCGGGGATGCCGACGATCACGAGTTCGCGGGTGCCGTCGAGGTGGGTCAGCGCGAGCACGACGTTCTTGAGCGTGTCGCCTGCGGTGTACTCGCCCTCGAGCTCTCGGTTGACATGCGCGACCAGCGTCTCGATGGTCGGTGTGTCGGGAGAGTCGAAGATCACCGGGGACTCGTCGGCGTCGTACGCGATCGCCTCGGGCACCGCGGTGGTGAACGCCTCGACGTTCGCTGCATAGCCGCCGGCGCTGCGGACGAAGGTGTCTTCGCCGACCGGAGTCGGGTGCAGGAACTCCTCGCTGCGGGATCCGCCCATCGCCCCCGCATCGGCCTGGACGATGACGTACTCGAGACCGAGACGCTGGAAGATGCGCTCGTACGCGTCGCGCTGCGCCTGGTAGCTGGCGTCCAGCCCCTCATCGGAAGAGTCGAACGAGTACGCGTCCTTCATCGTGAACTCGCGTCCACGGAGCAGGCCCGCCCGCGGGCGCGCCTCGTCGCGGTACTTGTCCTGGATCTGGTAGATCGTGAGCGGCAAATCCTTGTACGAGGAGTACAGGTCCTTCACGAGCAGAGTGAAGGCCTCTTCGTGGGTGGGCGCGAGCAGATAGTCGCCGCCCTTGCGATCCTGCAGACGGAAGAGCAGGTCGCCGTACTCGTCCCAGCGGCCGGTGGCCTCATAGGACTCACGGGGCATGAGCGCCGGGAAGTGCACCTCCTGTGCGCCTGCGGCGGCCATCTCCTCGCGGACGACGGTCTCGATCTTCGACTTGACGCGGAGACCCAGTGGCAGCCACGCGAAGATGCCGGCGGCCTGCGGGCGGATGTACCCGGCCCGGATCAGCAGCCGGTGGCTGGCGACCTCTGCGCCTGCAGGGTCTTCACGGAGCGTGCGGAGGAAGAAGTTCGAAAGACGAGTGACCACGGAGCAAGTCTAGTGAGCCGTGGTCACTCGTCTTCGACGACGTCAGTTGAGCGCCGGAAGGTTCGCGGGTACGACGCCGCCGGCGTACAGGTCGGCCGCCAGCTCCTGCAGCGCCGTCAGCGCGACCCGCTGCGGGAGCGGACCGTAGGAGATGCGCGCGACACCGAGCTTCTCGTACTCCGAGGCCGCGAGGGCACCCGGAATCCCGATGACGCTGATCTTGCGCTCGCCGATGCCCTCGACGAGCTGACGCGTGACGTTCATGTCGAGGATGCCGGGCACGAACACCGCGGTCGCTCCGGCGTCGAGGTAAGCCCGCCCACGCTGGATGGCATCGGCGATGCTCTCCTGCACGGGCCGACCGCCGGCGCGGACGAAGGCGTCCGTGCGCGCATTGAGGGCGAACGGGACGCCCTCGGCCTCCGCCGCCTTCACGATCGCCTCGACGGAGGCGACGGACTCGTCGAGCGGCTTGAGTCGGTCCTCGACGTTCGCGCCGACGACGCCTGCCCCGATGGCGAGGCGGGTGGTCTCCCCCGCGTCGCCGTATCCGTCGTCGAGATCGGCGGTCACGGGCACATGGACGGCGGCCGCGATGCGACCCACCATGTCGATCATGATCTCGCGCGGCGTGGCGCCGTCGTCATAGCCGAACGACGCCGCGATGCCGTGTCCGGCGGTGGCGATCGCCTGGGTCTCGGGGAGGGCGGCGACCGCCCGCGCGGAGACGACGTCCCACACATTCACGACGCGAAGGATCTCCGGTGCGTCATAGAGTCCGACAAGGGTCTGGGCCTTGGCTGCAGTGGTCATGACTCCACGCTAACGCGGGATGACGTCCACGGGGCCGGTTCATTCCGCTCCGCCTGATCGCCACGCCTAGGGTGGAGCCATGCCCCAGCGCCGATCACACGTCGCCCCGTCCGCTGCGCAGACCGAGCTGGCCTCGGCACTCGCCGGGCTGCGGGAATCTGTCGATGCTCCCCTCGACTTCCCCGACGAGGTCATCGCCGAGGCCGAGGCATCCACCGCCCCCGTGCCACAGATCGACCTTCGCGACGTCCCCTTCGCAACGCTGGACCCTGAAGGGTCTCGCGACCTCGATCAGGCCTTCCACCTCGAGCGCGCGGGGACCGGATACACCGTTCGCTACGCGATCGCCGACGTCCCGGGGTTCGTCGCACCGGGCGGAACGGTGGATGCCGAGGCACGGCGTCGCGGACAGACACTGTATGCCGCGGATGGTTCGATCCCGCTGCATCCACGCGTGCTGAGCGAGGATCGAGCCTCGCTGCTCGCCGACGTCGACCGACCGGCGCTGGTGTGGACCTTCGCCCTCGACTCCAGCGGTGTCGTCTCCGACTTCCGCCTGGAACGCGCGCTGATCCGTTCGCGCGCACAGCTCGACTACGCGACGACGCAGCTGGTGATCGACCGCGGCGAGGACGGCCCGGCGGCACTGCTCCCGGAGATCGGAGCCTTGCGCATGGAGCAGGAGCGCCTGAGAGGAGGAGCGAGCCTGAATCTGCCCGACGAAGAGGTCGTGCGTGCAGAAGACGGCACCTATGCGATCGAACGTCGCCGCCCACTTCCCGTGGAGGAGTGGAACGCCCAGCTCTCGCTCATGACAGGGATGGCCGCAGCTTCCCTCATGCTCGACGCCGGAGTCGGCATCCTCCGGACGATGCCGGAGCCGGATACGGCCGCTTTCGAGACCTTCCGGCATCAGACCGAGGCCCTCGGGCGCCCGTGGACGGCCGGAGCATACGGCGACTACCTTCGCGGGCTCGACCGCGCCGACCCGATGACCCTCCCCGTGCTGGAGGCCGCGTCGTCGCTGTTCCGCGGAGCCGGATACCTGGTGTTCGACGGCGAAGCGCCGGGCTCCGCCGTGCAGGCCGCCATCGCTGCGCCCTATGCCCACGCGACCGCTCCCCTGCGCCGACTCGTAGACCGGTGGGCACTGGCGATCTGCCTCGCCGAAGCGAACGGCGAGCCCGCCCCCGAATGGGCTCGCGCATCGCTCGGCGAACTCCCCGCCCTCATGCAGGAATCCGGCCAGCGTGCATCGCGCCTCAACGCGGCGACGATCAACAGTGTCGAGGCCGCGCTGCTCACGCCCGTGGTCGGCACGACGATCGAGGCGACCGTGATCGAGCTGCGCGGTGAACGCGCGGCCGTGCAGATCGCCGACCCCGCCGTGACAGCGACCGCACCGCTGCCGCCGGGTGCGGAGCCGGGTGATGTCGTGCGACTCCGCATCGTGCGTGCGGACATCGCGAAGGGCGAGGTCGAGTTCGCGATCTGACCTTCTGCTCATCGGCGACGCGTGGTCGCCGACGTGCTGTTCGAGCGGATCGCGGAGCTGATGCTGCTAGGCGACCGCCGCTGGATCGCCACCGGGAAGTGGCTCCCCCGTCGATTGCGCGCTCTGAGCGAGGAGCGCACCGAGCGGCTGAGTGCGCCGCTGCTCACCGGAGACTTCGCGGCCTTCGCGGACCGCGTCGAGGAGGAGCTCGATCGAGCGGGCGGACGGCTGCAGGCCGGGTTCGTGCGCTGAGGTCAGGGGGCGGGGACAGCCGTGGTCGTCATGACGAGGAGCTGGGGATCGCTGAGATCGAGCGACACGGTGATCGATCCGAACGCGGCGAGGGAGTCGGCGTGGGTTCCCCCGCAGAGGATCACGGCTTCGCCCTCTGGGAGGGAGCAGTGCCAGCGACGCCGGTCGACGATCGTCGGCCCCTCGGTCTCGATGCTGCTGGAAGCGCCCGAGGCGATCCAAGCGGCCAGTCGGTTGTTCACCTGCGCCTCGCGGTCGGCGAGGGTCGCAGCGAACGTCTCGGTGTCGAAGCCTGCCCTGCGCAGACTCTTGCCGAGCCGGTATTCGTCGACGGCCCCGTCCTCATGGATACGACTGGACTGGTTGGCGCGACCCTCGAAGTCGGGGTTCCCGAGAGCGTCCTCCCCCGGGTCCTTCCGCCAGAGATCGACGAGGGCCAGATCAAGCGCCAGTGAAGCGACATGACATGCCGTGTGGCCGCGGCTGAGTCCCGCGCGACGGGCACCGTCGACCGCGAGCGCCACCGGTGCTCCCTCAACGAGTGATGCCGGCACGGCACCCTCGATGCGATGCCCGACCAGCCACGTCCAGCCCTCCGCACCGCGCTTGACCGGGATCGCGCGGCCCACGGCGAACTCGCCCTCGTCAGAGATCGCGGCCATGAGAGCCTCGGTCACCGTGACCGTGACGCCGGCGGCCGTGATGGTTCCGCTGTCGCCCGGCTGATCCGGCCAGGTGTGGTCGACCGGATGGAAGGGCGTCGCGTCGACGACGACGACCGCTCCATCGGCGAAGCTCTCCACACGTGTGACGATGCCGTCTCCGGCGATGGTCCCGTCCGAGAAGGTCACAGTGGTGGGCGTCGACATGGTTCTCCTCGGATTCGTCGGTGATCTCGACGGTGTTCGCGGCCGTCGGGCCGTCGTGAGAGCGGGGCGGACCCCGGTACGAAAGGTCAGTGGGACGGCGGGATGGTGAAGCTGGCGAGCTTGTCGCCCTCGACGACGAAGATGCCGTCGGATTCTCCGTTGAAGACCCGGCTCGCCCATCCGAAGCGGATGCGGGTCGTGTCGCCGTCGGTCTCGGCGGAGAGCACGGTCATCCGCGCTCCGGCGCCGATCGCGTCGCTGCCTGCCCATTCGCGCACCCCATCAGGGCCGGCCTTGACCGTGCCCCAATCGCTGACATACCCGTCCGGGGTGAAGGCATCGACGAACGCATCGGTATCGGCCGCGTTGATCGCATCGACCATCACCTGGACAGGCGTGGGCAGGGTGACATCCGACATCTCGCGCTCCTCCGAGCTCAGACCGTGACGACCTGGGCCGTGCCGAGCGGGGCCTCAGGTCCCATCTCAGCGGCGATCCGGTTGGCCTCTTCGATCAGGGTGGCGACGATGTCGGCCTCCGGCACGGTCTTGATGACCTCGCCCTTCACGAAGATCTGCCCCTTGCCGTTGCCCGAAGCCACGCCGAGGTCGGCCTCGCGCGCTTCGCCCGGGCCATTGACGACGCAGCCCATCACGGCGACGCGCAGCGGAACGGTCATGTCCTTGAGCCCCTCCGTCACGTTCTCGGCCAGAGTGTAGACGTCGACCTGAGCGCGTCCGCATGAGGGGCAGGAGACGATCTCGAGCTTGCGCTCGCGCAGGTTGAGGGACTGAAGGATCTGGTGCCCGACCTTGACCTCTTCGGCGGGCGGCGCCGAGAGCGACACGCGGATCGTGTCGCCGATGCCCTCGCCGAGGAGGATTCCGAACGCGGTGGCGCTCTTGATCGTTCCCTGGAACGCTGGCCCCGCCTCGGTCACACCGAGGTGAAGGGGCCAGTCGCCCCGCTCGGCCAGCTGCCGATACGCCTTGACCATGACGATGGGGTCGTTGTGCTTGACGGAGATCTTGAAGTCGTGGAAGTCGTGCTCCTCGAACAGCGACGCCTCCCACACGGCGCTCTCGACCAGCGCCTCAGCCGTCGCCTTCCCGTACTTGCTGAGGATGCGGCGATCCAGAGATCCGGCGTTCACGCCGATGCGCAGAGAGACACCGGCAGCCTTCGCGGCCTCGGCGATCTTGCCCACGTTGCCGTCGAACTCGCGGATGTTGCCGGGGTTCACCCGCACCGCCCCGCATCCGGCATCGATAGCCGTGTAGATGTAGCGCGGCTGGAAGTGGATGTCGGCGATCACGGGGATCTGGCTCTTCATCGCGATGATCTTCAACGCATCGGCGTCGTCCTGATGCGGCACCGCGACGCGGACGATCTCGCAGCCCGAAGCCGTGAGCTCGGCGATCTGCTGCAGCGTCCCGTTGATGTCGGTCGTCTTGGTGGTCGTCATCGACTGCACGCTGACCGGAGCGTCGCCGCCCACGAGCACCTTGCCCACCTTGATCTGCCGGGACTTGCGGCGCGGGGCGAGGACTTCGGGGATCTTCGGCATTCCGAGGTTCACTGCTGGCACGCCCCAAGCCTACGCCGCCTGGATGCAAGTGGGCTGAACAGACGCACCTACGCTGGAGGCATGGCCGTCGTCCTCCTGACCGGATTCGATCCCTTCGACGGGGCGGATCGCAATCCGTCTGCCGATGCCGTGAACGCGGTCGCGGCCGCATACGACGGTCCGCACGAGCTCGTGGTGGCCACACTTCCGGTCGCGTTCGAGGCATCCGCTCACCGGCTCCGGACCCTGATCGCCGCACACTCCCCCGATGTCGTCATCGCTACCGGGCTCGCCGCCGGGAGCAGCAGGGTCGCGATCGAGCGCATCGGTGTCAACCTGATCGACGCCCGCATCCCCGACAACGACGGTGAACAGCCCGTCGATGCTCCCAGCGAGGCCGGCGGTCCCGCCGCGCGGTTCTCGACGCTCCCCGTGAAGCGCCTGCTCCAGGTTCTGACCGCGGAAGGGCTGCCGGCGCAGCTGTCGCTCTCTGCGGGAACCTACGTGTGCAACCACGTGCTGTACACGGCAGTGGGTGCCGTCCGGCCGGATGCGCGTGCCGGATTCGTGCACCTTCCGTGGTCGACGACCACGGTCCCTGCAGGCGGGCTGCACCTCGCCGACGCGCAACTGGCGCGCGCCCTGCGCCTCATCGTGGATCACGCCCTCGACGCCGAGTCGACGGAGGCCGGCGGCAGCATCTGGTGATGTCATCGCGCCGTGACCCTCGCTCGCGATGTGGTAGTTTCGGCCCCATGCTCGCGAACTTCACCTGGTGGCCCGCCTTCTAGGCGGTGTGTTCGCGTTCCCACGAATTCAGACCGCCTCCGGGGCGGTCTTTTCGTTGCGCCGAGCCGGAGCACTGCACAGGAGACATCGATGACCCTCTCACGACTCGCCGAGCTCAGCGCCGATCCCACGGCATCCTTCGTGCTCATCGCACGCGACGGCGCGGACACCGTCGAGCTGCTCAGCGGGGACGTCGTCGACGTCGAGCTGCTTGCCGACATCCCCCTCTCGGTCGACGGCACCCCGCGCGAGGTGTTCGCCATGGTGCCCTATCGCCAGGTGCGCGAACGCGGCTTCGTCGCCCAGGACGACGGGGCGCCGCTGCGCTGCGTGATCGTCGACGAGCACCTGCACCTCCCGACAGCCGAGCTTCTGCCCGCGCTCCCGAGCACGCCCGTCCCCCTCCACGACGACGGCTTCGACATCGCCGACGCGGACTACGCGGCCATCGTCGAGACGGTCATCGCCGACGAGATCGGACGCGGCGAGGGCGCGAACTTCGTCATCCGTCGAGACTTCACCGCGACCATCGACGTCGAGGACCGCACTGCGGCACTCACGTGGTTCCGTGCTCTCCTCACGCACGAGCGCGGCGCCTACTGGACGTTCGCTGTCGTCACTCCTGGGCACATCGCCGTGGGGGCCAGCCCTGAGGCGCATGTGGTCGCCCGCGAAGGCGTCGTCACGATGAACCCGATCTCCGGGACCTTCCGTCATCCGGCGGGAGGGGCGACGAAGGAGACGCTGGTCGACTTCCTCGCCTCGACCAAGGAGACCGAGGAACTCTTCATGGTCGTCGACGAGGAACTCAAGATGATGAGCGCCGTCTGCTCCGACGGCGGCCGCATCACCGGCCCGCACCTCAAGGAGATGTCGCGACTCACGCACACCGAGTACATGCTCCGTGGTCGCAGCGCCCTCGATCCCCGCGACATCCTGCGCGAGACGATGTTCGCTCCGACGGTGACGGGTTCGCCCATGCAGAACGCCTGCGCGGTGATCCGCCGTCACGAGCAGAAGCCCCGCGGCTACTACTCCGGTGTCGCCGCGCTGTTCACCCCGAATGCGGACGGCGGGCACGACCTGGATGCGCCTATCCTCATCCGGACCGTCTACCTCCAGGACGGCACCCTCAGCGTTCCGGTCGGCGCGACGCTGGTTCGACACTCCGATCCGATGGGCGAGGTGTCCGAGACCCACGGGAAGGCCGCCGGCGTCCTGGGCGCCATCGGCGCGATCGACCGCGACCGGGTGGCAGAGGCACGTAGCGACGCCGACGCGCCCGGCGACGCGCGCGCCCTCGCCGACGACCCGACCGTCGCCGAGCTGCTGTCATCGCGCAACGCCCGCCTGGCCGAGTTCTGGCTCAACCCGCAGGGCGAGGACTTCACCGGTCCGTTCGCCGGCCGCTCCGCTCTCGTCGTGGACGCGGAGGACCGCTTCACGACGATGCTGGCCCACCAGCTGCGTCATCTCGGGCTCGCCGTCACGATCGCTCCCTGGGCCGACGTGCGGGACGCGGACTTGGACGCCGCCGATCTGGTCGTCGCCGGCCCGGGTCCCGGCGACCCTCGGGATACACGGAACGCCCGCATCGCGAGGATGCGCGATGTCGTCGCCCGCCGACTGGACTCCGACGCGCCGCTGCTCGCGGTGTGCCTCAGCCACCAGATCCTCGCCGACAAGCTCGGCATCGCCCTGACTCCGCTCGATGCCCCTCACCAGGGCCTGCAGAAGCCCGTCCCGGTCTTCGGGGAGACCGCATCGATCGGCTTCTACAACACCTTCACCGCGCGGGTCGCACCGGGCACGACGGTCGTCGGCGCCGCCGACGTCTCGGCGGACCCCGACTCGGGAGACGTGTACGCGCTCCGCGGAGACCACTTCGCTTCGGTGCAGGGACACCTGGAGTCGATCCTGTCGCGCGACGGGATCCGCACGCTCGAGCGTCTCGTCTCCCACGCGCTGGCCTGAACAGGAATCGCTGCTCAGCGCTCGCCTCCCGCGCGGTCCGACCAGGCCTGCGACTCAGCCGAGAAGATTGACCGGATTGAAGAGGTCGGCGACCAGGAGCAGCGCTCCCATCCCGATCAGGAGCACAGCGACGACCACCGTCAGCGGCACGAGCTTGGTCGCGTCGACCGGCGCCGGAGGGGGCCGGCGGAAGAGCTTGGCCCACGCGCGCTTGATGCCGTCCCACAGTGCGACGACGATGTGACCGCCGTCGAGCGGGAGCAGCGGGATGAGGTTGAACACGAACAGCGCGATGTTCAGCGACCCCAGCAGACCGAGCAGGAACGCGAATCTGTTGAGGATCGGCGCATCGGTAGCGGCCGCCTCTCCCGCGAGGCGTCCGACGCCGACGACGCTCAGCGGTCCGTTCGGATCGCGTTCTCCGCCGGTGACGAGTGAGACGCCGACGTCCCATAGACGCACGGGGAGCGTGACGATCAAGGATGCGACACGCGCCGTGCTGTCCGCCGCCATCTCGGGGCCGGCGGTGAGGGGCTGCTGCACGTAGCCCATCTGGGCGCCCATGCCGACGTAGCCGACCTCCTTCACGACAGGCTTTCCGGCCTCATCGAGGACGGGCTGGCCGCTGGCATCCGTGATCGAGCGTTCCGCGGCGATCGGCGTGATGCTCAGCGACTGCTCCGCCCCGTCGCGGCTCACGACCATGTCCAGCGTCTCGCCTGGCGCGGCCTGCACGATCGCCGTCGCCTCGGCGAACGTCGACACGGGCTGTCCGTCGATGGACAGGATCACATCGCCCGGCTTGATCCCGGCTTCCGCGGCGGGTGAGGCCGGGTCATCGGGTGTGCACTCGGTCGCCGTCGAACCGGCCGGAACGACGCACTCGGTGACGGACGCGATCGTCGTCGTTCCCTGCTGCAGGCCGATGCCCGACAGCAGCACGGTGAAGATCACGGTCGCGAGGAGAAGGTTCATCACCGGCCCGCCGAGCATGACGACGACGCGCTTCCACACGGGAAGACGATAGAAGACGCGATCCTCGGCACCCTCGGCGATGGTCTCGTCGTTGGCGCTGCGCGCGTCCTGGATCAACGAGCGGAACACGCCGGACGCCGGGCCCGAGTTCTTCGACGCCGGGTACATGCCCGACATCGAGATGAAGCCCCCTAGAGGGAGCAGCTTGAACCCGTACTCGGTCTCGCCGATGCGCCGGGACCACAGCCGCGGCCCGAAGCCGATCATGTACTGGCCGACACGCACGCCGAAGAGCTTCGCGGGGACGAGATGGCCCACCTCATGCAGGCCGATCGAGAGCCCGAGGCCGATCAGCATGAAGAGGATGCCGGCCAGATAGAGCAGGAATTCCACGTGCCAACGTTAGTGCCCACAGCTAGGAATCCGCCCGGCACGCCGCGCGGCTAGGCTGAGACGGTGAATGCCCGGCAGCTGCGACTCGTGCGCGCTGCGGCCGTCTCCTCGGTGGCGACGTTGCTCGCAGCCCTCTCGCACACCCTCGGCGGCGGAGCGGTCCCGCACATGCTGCTGATCCTGGCGGTCGCGACCCTGCTCACCCCTCTGTCGGCGCTCCTGGTGGGCATCCGTGAGTCGCGGGGTCGTGTCGCCATCGCCGTGTTCCTCGGACAGGCCGCTTTCCACGTCGTGTTCCAACTGCTGGGCTCGCCCACCGGTACCGCTCCGATCGCCGGCGGCGGCGGTCACGCCCATCATCTCGATCTGAGCGCGCTCTCTTCCACGGCGCCCACAGCAGCCCCTGGCACGTTGATGCTGTTCGCGCACGTCGTCGCAGCCGTGCTCACGACGCTTCTCGTGTGGCACGGAGAAGCGGTCGTTCGGGTCGTCGCCCGCTGGGTGGATGCCCTCTTCCGGCGCGCGTCCGCCGGGGCACCGGCCATGCATCGCCGGCCGCCGCGGCTGCGGTCGACCACCATCCCCAGCTTCGCCGTCACCATCTCGGCCGCTGTGCCGAGGCGCGGGCCTCCCGCTCTCCTGCGCGACTGATCCGTCGCACTCGAATCCGCTGCTCCGACACGGGCAGCGTCCCTTTCTCGCGGAGATACGCCACCGTGGCGCGCCCGCACTTCGAGCACCAGGAGAACTCTCATGTCCCGCAACATCCGTACCCGCACTCCGCGCCCCACCACCCTGCGCTCCACCGCTCGGCGCTCGCTCACTCTGCGACGCGCCGCGCTCGGTGTCCTCGGCGGAGCCGCACTCGCCCTGGCCGTTCCCACGATGGCAGGTGCCCATGTGGGCGTCAGCCCCGACGAGATCGCTGCGGGAGACCACGGCGTGCTCACGTTCTCGTTCTCCCACGGCTGCGAGAACTCCCCCACCACCGCGCTGCGCATCACGATGCCCGAGGGGCTCGCTTCCGTCTCGCCGACGATGGACTCCGACTGGGACATCCAGGTCGAGCGCGGCGACGACGGTCTCGTCAGCGCCGTGACCTATACGGCGGTCACCCCGGTGCCCACCGACCTTCGCGGCGCGGTGAGCATGGGGGTCGGTCTGGACGAGACCACCCCCGACACTCTGGCGTTCCCCGTGGTCCAACAGTGCGTCGAGGGCTCGACCGAATGGACGCAGATCGCCGAGGACGGCCAGGATCCGCACAGCCTCGACGCGCCGGCTCCGGTCGTCTCCGTCACGGCCGCTGCCGGCGACGGGCACGGCGAGCACACCGAATCCGACACTGCGGCCGCGAGCACGGCTCCGACCACGGTCGCCGATCCCCTGGGTGTAGCGCTCGGGGCGGGTGGGCTTCTCGCCGGTTTCGCCGCCCTGGTCGTCGCGATCCTCGCCTACCGACGCCGAGCCTGACGACACGAGCTCCCCCTCGTGCTCCGCAACGCGGCGCGCGAGGGGGCGCTCGGCGAAGGGTTCCCACCACGGTCGTGAGATCATGGATGCGCCATGTCGATTGAACAACAACCGAGCCTGCCTCCCGTGCTCCGCCCCGCGAACCCGCCCCGGCGTGAGCTGTCCGAACTCGCTTCCCGTTTCGCCCGCACCGTCCGCGGCGATGTCGACGGAATCGCCCTCTCCGGCATCACCCTCGCGACGGCAGACCTGCGTCCCGGCGAGGCATTCGTCGCGATCCGCGGCGTCAACCGGCATGGCGCGGACTTCGCCGTCACCGCCGCTGAGAAGGGTGCCGTCGCCGTCATCACCGACGACGCTGGCGCGGAGATCGCCGAAGCCGCGGGGCTTCCGATCCTCGTGGTCGACGACCCTCGCGCCGTGCTCGGTGATCTCAGCGCGTGGGTCTACGGCACCGGCGCCGGTGACCCGCTCCCCCTGCTGTTCGCGACGACGGGCACCAACGGCAAGACCAGCGTCTCCCACCTGCTCGAGGGGATCCTCGATCAGATCGGCGTGGTCACCGGCCTCTCCTCCACCGCAGAACGTCACATCGCGGGCGAGGTCATCGTCTCGCGCCTGACCACCCCCGAAGCATCCGAGATGCACGCCCTCCTGGCGCTGATGCGTGAGCGCCAGGTCGAAGCCGTCGCGGTCGAGGTCAGCGCACAGGCGCTGTCACGTCACCGCGTCGACGGCATCCTGTTCGACGTCGCCGGATTCACGAACCTGAGCCACGATCATCTCGACGACTACGCCGACATGGAGGAGTACTTCGAGGCGAAGCTGCCCCTCTTCCGGCCCGACCGCGCCCAGCGCGGGGTCATCTGCCTGGATTCCCCGTCCGGTGCGGTCGTCGTCGACCGGGCCGAGATCCCGGTCGTCACTGTCGGCACTCCGTCGATCGCCGCCGATCCCGACGCCGCGACCGCCGCGGACTGGGTGGTCGTCATCGACGAGGAGCGCGCCGCCGGTACGACCTTCACGATGACCGGCCCCGCCGGGTCCCTCACCACGACGGTCCCGGTGATCGGACCGCACATGGCGGCCAACGCGGCTCTGGCGATCGTGATGCTCCTCGAGGGCGGCTACGCCTGGGATCGCATCGTCGATGCGCTCACCCGTGACGGGGGGATCCGCGCCTACCTGCCCGGTCGCACCCAGCTGGTCTCCGGCGATCGTGGGCCTGCCGTCTTCGTCGACTTCGGACACTCACCCGACGCATTCGAGAAGACCCTCGCCGCCGTCCGGCGTGTGACACCGGGCAAGGTACTGATGCTCTTCGGCGCCGACGGCGACCGCGATGCGAGCAAGCGCTTCGACATGGCGCGCACGGCGGTCGAAGGCAGTGACCTCCTCGTCGTCACCGATCACCACCCCCGCTTCGAGGACCCCGCGTCCATTCGGGCGACCCTCATCGAGGGCGCCCGCACGGCACGACCGGATGCCGAGATCCACGAGGCCTCACCGCCCGAGAACGCCATCATCACCGCGGTCGGCCTGGTCGGCGACGGCGACGCCATCCTGTGGGCCGGCCCCGGGCACCAGGACTATCGCGACATCCGCGGCGTCCGCACACCGTATTCGGCACGTGAGCTCGCTCGCCGCGCGCTGCGCGACGCCGGCTGGCCCGTACCCGATTCGCGTTGGCCGGTCCCGTACCCCGACGAGGATTGACCTGCTCGACCAGGGCGACTCCGCCCTGGTCCCCGATCAGAGCGCCGCGATCATCCGATCGGCCGTCGAGCGCGCCCACGCCTCGGCCTCGGCGAGCGTCTCGACGGTGAGGGCGTCCGGCGCATCGTGCGCGTCGACGACCCGAGCGATCGTGTCCACGATGCCGAGGAACGAGAGCCGTCCCTCGTGGAACGCGTCGACCGCTTGTTCGTTCGCGGCGTTGTAGACAGCAGGGAACGTGCCGCCGGCGCGGCCCACCGCCTTCGCAAGTGCGACGGAGGGGAACGCCTCGGCGTCGAGGGGCTCGAACGTCCAGGAGGTGGCGGATGACCAGTCGAGGGGCCGTCCGACGCCACCGACGCGGTGCGGCCAGTCCAGACCCAGGGAGATCGGCAGACGCATGTCGGGCGGGGAGGCCTGTGCGATCGTGGAACCGTCGATGAACTCGACCATCGAGTGCACGATGGACTGCGGGTGCACCACGACCTCGATGTCGTCGTAGGCGATGTCGAACAGCAGATGCGCTTCGATCACCTCGAGTCCCTTGTTGACAAGGGTCGCGGAGTTGGTCGTGACCATTCGTCCCATGTCCCATGTCGGGTGCGCGAGAGCCTCGGACGGAGTGACCTCGGTCAGCTCCGCGCGGCTGCGACCGCGGAACGGCCCGCCCGACGCCGTCACCACGAGGCGGCGCACCTCGGCATGAGTACCGGCCAGGAGCGCTTGCGCGAGAGCCGAGTGCTCGGAATCGACCGGGACGATCTGACCGGGAGCGGCGGCGGCGAGGACCAGGTCGCCGCCGACGATGAGGGACTCCTTGTTCGCGAGAGCGAGCGTGCGTCCCGCCTTCAGCGCCGCGAGCGTCGAGCCCAGTCCGATCGAGCCGGTGATGGCATTGAGCACCACGTCCGCCTCGACGTCACGGACCAGCTGCTCGGCCTCGAGCGCGCCGAGAGCGGTCGACTCGACCTGGAACTGTGCGGCCTGCGCTTCCAACATCTCGGCGTTGGACCCGGCAGCGAGACCTACCAGCTCGAATCGGCGAGGATTGGCACGGATCACATCCAGTGCCTGGGTGCCGATGGAACCGGTGGAGCCGAGGACGATGACGCGACGCATACCGCCAGCCTAGGTCACGCCCTCGGCACCCAGCGGCTACTGCTGCGCCTGGACCGGTGTCGTCGCCAGGATGTCCACGACGAACACGAGGCTCTCCTTCTGGAGCTCATGTCCCTCGCTCGCACCGTATCCGTCGGACGGTGGCATCACGACGATGACCTGTGAGCCGACCTTCTGACCTTCGAGGGCCTTCTGGAAGCCCGCGACCACGCCGGTGGTCTGGAACTGCGCGGGCGCGGCGTCGCGGCTCCAGCTGGAGTCGAACTCCTTGCCGTCGGACCACTTGACGCCCAGGTACTGCACGACGACGAGGTCACCGGAGGCGACCGTCGCACCGTCACCCTGCTTGAGGACGGCGACCTGGGTCTCTGTCGGCGCGTCGCCGTCCGGGATCGTCACGGTCGGAGCGCCCTTGTCGTCGAGCTTGACAGTCGGCATGCCGGGAGTCGGGTCGACCGGCGTTCCCGTCGCCACCTCGGGCAGCTGCTCGACGGCCTCGGCGTAGACGACCACGTTGTTGGCGCCCTCGCCGAGGACCTTTCCGGGAAGAGTCAGCACGATGCGCGAGCCGACCGGCTTGCACTCGAGCGCCGCGACGAAGAGCGAGGACTGGTTGGTGTCGAGGAGAACGGGCAGCACACCGCCTTCACCACGAGCCGACGAGTCGAGCACCTGATTGTTGGTCGCGTCGACGATCTGGTACTCGACGGACACCAGGTCATTGACCACGACGTCGTCTCCGTCTCCCTCGGAGATGACGGTCCTCTCGACGCCGGCGAACGGCGCATCGGCCGGAACCGTCACGGTGGTGTCTGCCCCTTCCCCCTCCACGACGACCGCGTCCGAGGTGTCCCCGGACTTCGCATCCAGCTGGCACGTGCTCGATGCGGAGGGCGACGGGGTGCCGGAGCTCTCCGGGGCTCCACCACCGGCACAACCGGCCAGCAGCAGGGTCGCCGCGGCGATGGTGGACAGAACGATGAGCGGACGCTTGCGCACAGTGAGACCTCGGGATCGCGGGCAGGAAACTCCATCCTGCCCCATACCCCTTTGCTCGCGCTGGGAGGCGCGGCGCAACTCTTCATTCCCACCCCGGCATGGATCCGGGAGTAATCTGCTCTGATGACCTCTGAGCAGTCCGTCGAGCCCGAATCCTCGTCAGAAGAGGAATCCTCGTCAGAGGAGACTGCGAAGCCTCGCCACGCCGGGTTCGCCTACACGCTCGGCCGGAGCCTCATCACGCCACTCGCCCGTCTGGTGTACCGCCCTCGGATCGAGGGGCGCGACAACGTGCCGCTGACCGGTCCCGTCATCTTCGCGAGCAACCATCTGTCATTCATCGACTCGATCGCGATCCCGGTCGCGGCCCCTCGTCCCGTCCACTTCCTCGCGAAGTCGACGTACTTCGAAGGCACCGGATTCAAAGGCTGGATGAGCAAGACCTTCTTCGAATCGATCGGCGCGATCCCCGTGCGCCGCGGTGCCGGACAAGCCGCGCTGGACGCGCTCGACCTGCAACGCCAGCTCCTCGATGAAGGTCTCGCCGTCGCCCTGTATCCGGAGGGGACCCGCTCGACCGACGGCCGCCTCTACAAAGGCCGCACGGGCGTCGCGTTCCTCGCTCTGCAGACGGGCGCCCCTGTGGTGCCGGTCGGCCTCATCGGCACGGACAAGGTGATGCCGGTGGGAGCGAAGGTCCCCACCCTCAAGGAGCGCATCACCGTGCGTTTCGGCGAGCCGCTCGACCTCTCGCCGCACGGGCCCGCGACCAGTGGACGGGCACGTCGTCTCGCCACCGATCAGATCATGGCGGCGATCCACGGTCTCTCCGGCCAGGAGCTCGCCGGCGCGTACAACGAGGCACCGGCGCAAGGTGCCATCGAGAAGATCAAGCAGGCCCTCCCGCACGAGCGTCGCTGAGGCCTGTGAGCCCCACTCAGGCGAGGGCTGTGACCGTCGCCTGGTGGCGTACGGGGAAGTTCATCGAGTTCGCGATGAAGCACCACTCGTTCGCCTGGGCGTGGGCGCGCTCTGCTGCGTCGATCATCGAGGCGTCGGCGACGACGACCTCGGGCCGCAGCATCACCTCGACGAACGATCCGCCCCCCGCACCGTCTTCGCGCATCGTCCCGCTGGCCTGGTCGCGATAGGACACCACGACGACGCCCGCGGTCACACACGCGTGCAGGTATGACAGTAGGTGGCACTCGGAGAGGGAGGCGAGCAGCAGGTCCTCCGGATTCCATCGTGAGGGATCGCCGCGGAACGGCTTGTCTGCCGAGGCGAGGAGATCGGGCTTCCCCTCGACCTCGATCGTCACGTCTCGCCGGTAGTCCCGGTATCCGGTCGTCCCGGTGCCGGTGTTGCCGGTCCACGTCGAGGTGAGCGCGTAGCGGTGTTCGCCGAGCGTGCGCGTGGTCGTCTCTGCCATCTGCTCAGTCTGTCAGGCTCCTCCGACACGACGCGAGACGCCGCACGCCCCGGGCTAGAGTTGACGGGTGCTGGAGACTCTCACCGTTCAGGATTCCGTGGAACTCGCCGTCGTCGAGCGGAGCGGATTCGTCGAATCCCGCCACGCCGGCGCGGCCGTCGTGCTCTCCCCCGACGGGGACATCGTCGGTCGCCATGGAAATGCCGATGCGCTGATCCTGCCGCGATCCAGCCTCAAGCCTCTCCAGGCGATCGCCTGCATCACCGCAGGTGCCGTCCTCGAAGGCGAGCAGCTCGCGCTCTCCACGGCCAGTCACGTCGGCACCGACCGTCACGCTTCGGTGGTACGCGACATCCTGACCGAGGGCGGGCTGACGGAAGACGATCTCCGCTGCCCGGCCACGTGGCCGAGCGACTCGGCGTCGCGAGACGAGCTCGTCCGCGAGCACGGCGAGCCGACCCGGGTGCGCATGAACTGCTCCGGCAAGCACGCCGCGATGCTCCGCGCATGCGTGGCGACGGGCTGGCCGACCGACGGATACCTCGACCCGACCCATCCACTGCAACAGCACATCCGCGACGTCATCGAGCGCCTCACTGGCGAGAAGATCGCCCATACCGCTATCGACGGGTGCGGTGCGCCGGTCCATGCGATGACACTGACCGGCCTGGCACGCGCGATCCACCGCATCGGCACCGCTTCCGACCGCTCGCCCTTCGCCCTCCACCGCGTGGCCGGTTCCCTGGTCCGCGCCGTGCGGGAGAACCCCTGGACGATCGAGGGTCCGGGCCGCCCCGACACGATCGCGACCGAGAGGCTCGGCGTGTTCACCAAGTACGGCGCCGAGGGCGTGATGGTGATGGTCGCCCCCAACGGCACGACCGTGGCGCTGAAGATGCTCGACGGCGCCACTCGCGCCTCGACGATCGTTGCCGCGACCCTTCTCGCTCGGGCGGGCGGGCTGAGCGATGCCGACGTGGCCTCGCTCGCGGACGCACTTCCGCTCGCCGTGCTCGGCGGTGGGGAGAACGTCGGCTCCATCCGACCCGGCGCAGGAGTCTGACGCCCGCGGCGGCGTTCCTCGTCGCCGAGCGTCGATTGGCGGCGCCTTCTCCTCACGACAACGTCTCCGCACGGCAACGCTTCTCAGGGCATCGCTTCTCAGGGCAACGCCTCACCGAGGCGACAGCTCGGCGAGGTGGACACGTTTCGGCGCACCGGTGCCGGTGACCGACCAGGCCCGGCCTGCGTGCGGGTGTGCATACGGAGGAAGCTCCCGCGCGCCGACCAGTTGCCGGAGCTCACCGGGGTGTTCACATCGGATGAGCACCTCGCCTGCCGATCTGATGCGCTGCCACAGCGACCAGTTCCGCTGCCAGGTCTCCGCATCGGCGACCACGATGCAGCGTGTTCCCGGCGAAGTCGACTCAGATCCTGCCGCCACCACCTCGCATGCGGGGTGCGCGTCGTGAAGAGCGGCGATGACCGTATCGGTGCCGGCACTGACGACAGCGGTGATCGCAGACGACGGCGTCCACCGTGGTGTCTGCGCTGCCTGCGGCAGCCATCGGCCCTCGTCGACCCACGCCAACTGCACCTCGCGATCTCCGATCACGGCGCGCCCGGGTACGCGGTCGCGCACGAACCCCGATGTCTCTCCGCCGGCCGCCAGATGCTCGAGTCTCGTCGGCATCCGCAACAGCGCCCGACGGGGCACCAGATCGAGTACACGTCCCAACGCCCCGCTCGCCCTGGTGGCCGTCAGAACGAAGGTGGTGTCCGGACTCGCCCGAAGCACGCGCTCCCAGCGGTGGACGAGCTGCTGCGCGTACTCGGCCGGCAGGGAAGCCAGCATCGCATCCACGTCGTCGATCAGGACGACCGAGGGCGGACGCTCCCCGCCCTCGACCCATGCGGCGAGCACGTCCCAGGCACCCTCGGGATCGTCGGGCATCCAGAATGCGTCATCGCATTGCGCCGCGACCGCTCTCAGCACCGAGGTCTTACCGAATCCGGGGGCGCCCAGCACCACCAGCCCCCGTTCCTCTCCGCGCCGGAGCATCTCCAGCGGCTGCGCCTGGCGATCAGGGTCATCGGCGCGACCGAGGATGATCGCATCGGGGAGGATTCCGGCCTCCGTGACGAGTTCGGCGATCGGCAGGATGGCCGGAAGCGGGGGAAGCCACGGGCTGGATGACTCGCCCGCTGCCGCCCACCGCAGACCGACACCACGAATATCGGAAGCCTCAGTCAGGGCGATGCGCATCGCGACGGGTTCCTGGTCGGATGGTCGACGCAGCAAGCCGAGACCGCGGGAACCGGCGTCTCCCGTGAGCGCGGAGGCAGCATCGGTACCGATCACGAGCCGACTGTCGGCGGCGTCGCCGACGCGCAGGCTGATGCGAAGGGGGCAGTTCGCAGCCAGGGCGTCTCTGATCACCCCGGCAGCACGCTGTGTCCCGAGAATCAGGTGCATCCCGAGGGCGCGGCCGCGGGCGGCGATATCGATGAAGACCGCACCGAGCTCGGGGTGCTCGGTCAGAAGCGCCGCGAACTCGTCGACGACGATGATCAGCCGGGGCATCGACACACCGCTGACGTCGCGCGCCCCGGCGGCGGCCAGCACCCTCTCTCGACGTCGCAGCTCGGCGGTCAGGCTGGAGACGCCTCGTCTTGCACCCTGATCGTCGAGATCAGTGATGACGGCGGCCACCTGAGGCAGTGCGCTCAGGGGTTCGAAAGCCGTTCCGCCTTTGAAATCGGCGAGCACGAACGTCACCTCGTCCGGGCCGTGCGCCGTGGCGATCGCAGTGACCCAGCTGACCAGCAGCTCGCTCTTGCCGGTCCCCGTCATCCCCGTCACGATCGCGTGCGGTCCGTCTCCCACGATGTCGACCGTGATGTTCGCGCGTTCGCCTCGGCCGATGGTCGCGACGAGCCCGCCTCCGGCCGAGGTCTGCTCGAGCTCGGAGAGCAGCACCGCGTCGGGGATCGCATCCGTCTCGTCGTCCCGACGCGCCAGCTCCGCGGAGACGGTCTCCGCTTGGGCACGCGACAGGCACTCGACAGCGACTGGCTGGCTACCTGTCGGAGTGCGCAGCGTCGCCCGCCGAGGTTCGACGATGTCGATGACCGTCGTGATTCCCGCCGGGACGTCCTCCCCCACCGCGGTCAACACGATCAGGGCGTCCGCGTCCCCCCGGACGCCCGCCGCAGGACCGAACCCGATCCGGAAAGCACCACGCCGCGCACTCCGGGCGTGGGGCAGGCTCGCCAGGCCGTGGTCAGCGAGGTCAGTGTCTTCCGGATCGATGCCGATCAGCGACAGCTGGCCGGTGCCGAACCGCAGACACAGCTGCACGACAAGAGCGCGCGCTGCCGCCTCGGCCACAGGCCGCGCACCTCGAAGACAGATCCCCCCACCGATCGGCGCGGAGACCGGCGCGTCCGCGATGACACGGCATCTTTCACGGAAGTCCCGCCCGCGCGCGTCATCCGCGCCGGTGCAGCGGACCGCACTCGTCGTGTTGCCGGCACCGATGACGATCGGAGTCGTCGCGTCGACTCCCTGAGCGCCGCGCAGAGGCGCCTGTGCGATGCAGGTCGCGGCGTCGGGCCACCGCTGCCACAGGGCTTCGAGCTCGTCCTGCTGACGCTGGACCAGATCCGCTTCCGCCGCAACCCACTCGGCTTCGAGCTGCTGCTCGGTTCGTCGGCGTTCACGGCGCCGCGTACGTGTCGCGTCGAGCAGTGAGGCGCCGATCATCAACGGCCCCAATGCCGCGAAGCAGAGCGCGAAGAGGGAGCCGGTGACCAACCACATCACCACTCCCGTGGCCACCGGCACGAGGGCGGCCATGAAAGGCAGTGGAGCGCGAGGCGACGCTGCCGGAGCCGCGGGAAGCACGATCGGAGGGGATTCCATGGAATCCAGTGGACCGCATCACGGCCCGTGAAACAGGGCTGTGCACAGCGCTGGAGCGTTACTCCGCGGTGTTCTCGATTGGGGAGGACGAGTCGTCCTCTGCCGCCACCTGGACGATGATGAGGGTCACGTTGTCGCGACCGCCGTTCTCCAACGCCGCCGCAAGCATCGCGTCCACCGCGGCACCCGGATCGTCGTGCTCCCGGAGGAAATGCTGGATCCCGTAGTCGGTCAGTTCCTTGGTGAGGCCGTCCGAGCAGATGACGAATCGGTCACCGGGACGCACGTCGATGGAGACGTAATCGGGAGCTGTGAGCTCACTCGCCCCCACGGCACGCGTGATCACGTTGCTGTAGGGGTGCCCTTCAGCTTCCTCCGGGCTGAGCTTGCCCGCTGTGATCAGTTCCTGCACGACCGAGTGATCGGTGGTGATCTGGACCAGCCGATCGTCGCGAAGGAGATACACGCGGGAGTCGCCGATGTTCAGTGCGGTCCAGTGCGGCTCATCCCCATCGGTCTCGAAGTACACTCCCGTGAGCGTGGTCCCCGTGCCCTCGTCGGTGGTCTCGGGATGCTCCGCGATGTCTCCGACAGCCAGTTCGAGCGCATTCTCGATCGATGGTCCGTCGACCTTCCCCGAGGAGACGACGGCCTGCAACCGGGCCACCGTGCTCTGACTCGCGATCTCGCCGCCGGCATGACCGCCCATTCCGTCAGCGACGATGAACAGCGGATAGTCGGCGAGGAACGCGTCCTGATTCGTCTCCCGGCGTCGGCCTTGATCGGTGATCCCGGACCACGACAGCAGCAGCGGGCGCTGCGCAACCGTGACGCGGTGCGTCTTCGTCTCAGCCACGTGCTGCCTCCGATGGGCCTGCGGCGGGTCGGACGGTCGCAGGATACTCACAACACATCGTAGTAGAAGTCACGCGCACCTCGATCACACCCTGGCACCCGGATCGGCCGGCAGCGGGAACAGATCATCGATGATGGCGAGTTCGGCCGCGTCGGGGCGCCAGGCCTCCCCCGCGTCTGCGTTCGCCTCGACCTGCGGGACCGAGGTCGCGCCCGCGATCACGCTCGAGACCGCCGCATGCGAGAGCAACCAGCCGAACGACGCCTGGACCATCGTGATGCCGCGCTCATCGCAGAAATCGCGGAATGCATCCAGGGCATCCCACGGTGCGCTCTCCCACACGTGGCGCCGTGTCGACATGATCCGGCTCTGCTGCGGCCCGCCGTCGCGAGTGAACTTCCCCGTGAGCAGGCCGTTGTGCAGGGGGAAGTACGGGAAGAAGCCGAGTTCGTAGCGTTCCACCGCCGGCAGCACTTCCCGCTCCGCCGCCCGAGCCAGCAGGGAGTAGTGGTTCTGAGCCGAGATGAACCTGCCACTCGAGCGCGCCCTCGTCGTGAACTCCGCTTCGGCGATCTGCCACCCGGCGAAGTTCGAGTGCCCGTAGTAGCGGATCTTGCCCTCGCGCACGAGTTCATCGAGGGCATCCGTGGTCTCCGCGATCGGCGTCTCGGGATCGGGGAGATGCAGCTGATAGAGATCGATCCAGTCCGTGCGCAACCGGCGCAGCGATTCCTCGACGGCCCGACGCACGTAGCGACGAGAACCCCGGGCAGCGGGGAACGCGTAACCCATGTCGCGCTCGTGTCCGAACTTCGTCGCCAGCACCACACGGTCGCGGCGTCCCTCGAGAGCTTCGCCCATCAGCAGCTCGCTCGCCCCCGCTGCTGCTCCATACATGTCAGCGGTGTCGAAGAAGGTGATGCCGTTGGCGAGAGCCGCATCCATCACCTCGCGCGTGCCGGCAAGACTCTCCGTCATCGTCCCCGCGCGCCCGAAGTTGTTGCAGCCGAGGCCGGTGGCGGACACGAGAAGACCGGAGGCACCCACACGGCGCTGGGACGAGACCATGCCCCCACGTTAGCGGTCGCTGCGGATAGACGACCACTCGGAACAGCACAGAGCCCCCGACCGAGGTCGGGGGCTCTGTGTCAGAAGGTCACACCGTCAGACCATCACGCCGGAGGCTGTGTGGGATCGGTCGGCGGGGACGCCGGGGTTGCGGGAGGAGCCGGCGGAGCAGCGGGCGGAGCCGTCGGCGGTGCGGGCGGAGCCGTGGGCGGTGCCGTCGGCGGTGCGGGCGGAGCCGTGGGCGGTGCCGCAGGGGGCGCCGGCGGCGTGGTCGGCGGCACCGGCGGAACCGGGGCACCGGTCGCCGGAGCTGCAGGGCCTGCGGGAGGTGCGTAGCCGGGCTGCGCGGGCGGTGCGTACCCCGGCTGCGCGGGAGGCGCGTATCCCTGCGGTCCGGGCTGCGCGTAGCCCTGCGGAGCACCGTAACCGGGCTGCGGCGCCGCGGCCGACGTCTGAGCGGGGATGCCCTCCCACGCGGTGCGGTCGCCGAGCAGACCGTTGGCAGCCCAGGAAGCGGGCTGGATGCTCGGGTTCCAGCGCGACTTGTCGAACGCGTTGATGCCGAGCCACACCGGAGGCAGGAAGAAGTAGAGGACGACCCAGACGGCGTCCTTCTGCAGCTTCAGCCCGACGCGCCAGGCGGCGATCAGGTCGACCACGCGACCCGCGATGCCGACGAGCGGGAGGATCAGGAACCACCCGAGGAACGGGATGATCGCGCCGAGGATACCGGCACCCATCAGGTAGAGGACGAGCCAAGGGCTCAGATCGCCGAGCTTGTAGAAGATCATCGTGCTGTAGACGGGCACCCACGCACGCCACTTCCCCTGCACTCCCGCCTTCTCGAAGATCTTCATGTAGAACCACGAGTAGAGTGCGTAGATGGCGAGTGGCAGGATCGTGTAGACCAGGGTCAGCGCGAGGATCGCTCCGCCTGACAGGCCGTCATAGCCGTAGTAGTCGTTCATGGTTCCCTCCAGAAAGTCATGATGCGGCATCATGCGCTGAACACACTAGCGCTTCCCGGGGTACGCGCGCATGTCTCTTACGCCGTCGGGCGCGTTCGACTCGTGGTCGCGCGTGGACGCACGGCGCACCCGGCCGATCCCCTGCTCACTCGTCGACGACGAGCTCCAGCACGCCCGGCTGTGCGCCATCGCGGAGAATGATCCCTCGCTTCTCCGCCCAGAGCCGAAGACCGCGAAGGGAACCGACCCGTGGTCGATCCTCGGCAATCGCCCGGACGAGTGCACCCTTCGATTTCTTGTTGAAGTGATTGAGGGCCCTCCCGTGCTCCGTCACGACCCGCACGTAAGCGGAGGAGACGGAGTCCGGCACGGGCCCCAGCGCGACGTACGCCTCACTCCGCAGGTCGAGCACGAACGACGGATCCGCCTCCGCGATCGCTGCAGAGGTGGCCTCCGCCCAATGCCGCCGAAGCGCGGGAAGCCCGGGGACGGAGGTGCCGGCGGCCAGCCGATACGTCGGGACCGCGTCGAGCGCGCCCACCGGTCCCAGCGGAGCGCTGTGGATCCAGACATGGGCACCCAGCCATCGACGGGACGCGACGGAGAGCGATCGGGCATCGAGCGCATCGAACAGCACTCCCGTGTACCGGTCGATCGCGGGCATCGTGGGAGCGGAGCGAAGCGCCCTGTTGTGCGCGATATCGCCGCTCTGCCGAGCACTCAGCTTGAGCACCCGACGGGCAGCCTCTTCGTCGGCAGCGAGGTCGATCAGCGCCTCGACGACAGCGGCGCGCCGCTCGTTCAGAGACGGGAGTGCCAGCGACGCGAGATCGAGCGGGGACCCCTCACCGCCCTCATGCTTGGTCTCCGACGGAGGGAGCAGGATCTTCATGGAACCTCGGTGGATACAGACGCGTCCGCCTCGGAACCCGTGCGGGTGCCGAGGCGGACGCGTGAAACAGGAACTGCTAGGCGATGAGAGCCGCGTTGCCGGCAACGATCGTCAGGGTGTCGCCCTCCATCGAGAGGAACCCGTCCTGCGCGTTGGCCAGCACCTTGGTGCCATCCGACTGGGTGATGCGAACCTGGCCCTCGGCGAGGATGGCCAGCACCGGCTCGTGGCCGGTCATGAAGCCGATCTCACCCTCGACGGTCTTGGCGACCACGAGGCTCGCCTCTCCCGTCCAGACCTCCGCATCAGCGGAGACGAGGCTGACATGCAGCGCCATGGTCAGCCGTTCTCCTTCTGGATCTTCGCCCACTGCTCTTCGACGTCGGAGATGCCACCGACGTTGAAGAAGGCCTGCTCGGCCACGTGGTCGAAGTCACCGCGGGTGATCGCGTCGAACGACTCGATGGTCTCCTTCAGCGGGACGGTCGAACCTTCGACGCCCGTGAACTTCTTGGCCATGTAGGTGTTCTGCGAGAGGAACTGCTGGATGCGACGTGCACGCGACACGACGATCTTGTCTTCCTCGGAGAGCTCATCGACACCCAGGATGGCGATGATCTCCTGCAGCTCCTTGTTCTTCTGGAGGATCTGCTTGACGGTCGTCGCGACGCGGTAGTGGTCCTCGCCCAAGTAGCGGGGGTCCATGATGCGCGACGTCGAGGTCAGCGGGTCGATGGCCGGGTACAGACCCTTCGAGGCGATCTCACGAGAGAGCTCGGTCGTCGCGTCGAGGTGGGCGAACGTCGTCGCCGGAGCCGGGTCGGTGTAGTCATCGGCGGGCACGTAGATCGCCTGCAGCGAGGTGATCGAGTGACCACGCGTCGAGGTGATGCGCTCCTGGAGCACACCCATCTCGTCGGCGAGGTTCGGCTGGTAACCCACGGCGGAGGGCATGCGGCCCAGCAGCGTGGAGACCTCGGAACCGGCCTGCGTGAAGCGGAAGATGTTGTCGATGAAGAGCAGAACGTCCTGCTTCTGCACGTCACGGAAGTACTCCGCCATCGTCAGAGCCGACAGGGCGACGCGAAGACGCGTTCCCGGCGGCTCGTCCATCTGGCCGAACACCAGGGCGGTCTTGTCGAAGACGCCCGCCTCTTCCATCTCGTGGATGAGGTCGTTGCCCTCACGGGTGCGCTCACCGACACCGGCGAACACCGACACACCACCGTGGTCCTGCGCGACGCGCTGGATCATCTCCTGGATGAGGACGGTCTTACCGACACCGGCTCCACCGAACAGACCGATCTTTCCACCCAGCACGTACGGGGTGAGGAGGTCGATCGACTTGATGCCGGTCTCGAACATCTGAGTCTTGGACTCGAGCTGGTCGAAGTTCGGGGCCTTGCGGTGGATCGGCCAGCGCTCGGTGACCTCGATGGTCTCGCCGGGCTCGAGGTTCAGCACCTCGCCGATGACGTTGAACACCTTGCCCTTGGTCACGTCGCCGACGGGGACCGAGATGGCCTCACCGGTGTCGCGGACTTCCTGGCCGCGGACGATGCCGTCGGTCGGGTTCAGCGCGATGGCGCGGACGAGGTCGTCGCCGAGGTGCTGAGCGACCTCGAGCGTGATCTCGGTGGACTCTTCGCCCATCGCGATCGTGGTCTTCAGCGCGTTGTAGATGTCGGGGATCGAGTCATGAGGGAACTCGATGTCGACAACCGGACCGTTGACGCGTGCGACGCGCCCGACGACCGCGGTCGCCGGCTGGTCAGCCGGAGCGGTGAGGGTCATTTTCGTCTCTTTCCTGATGGTCTATTTGCTCGAGAGGGCGTCGGCGCCGCCGACGATCTCGGCGATCTGCTGCGTGATCTCCGCCTGGCGCGCGTTGTTGCGCAGACGGGTGTAGTCGGTGATGAGCTTGTCGGCGTTGTCGCTGGCCGACTTCATCGCCTTCTGCGTCGCCGCCTGCTTTGCGGCAGACGACTGCAGGAGAGCGTTGAAGACTCGGCTCTGGATGTACACCGGCAGGATCGCGTCGAGAACAGTCTCGGCGTCCGGCTCGAACTCGTACAGCGGGTAAACGGTGTTACCGGCCTCCGACTCATCGGCTTCCGTGATCTCCAGCGGGAGCAGACGCACGGATTCGGGCGACTGCGTCATCATGCTGACGAAACGGTTGTACACGAGGTGGATCTCGTCGACGCCGCCGTCCTGTCCCCCGCGGGAGAAGGACTCGAGCAGCGTCGCGGAGATCTCCTCCGCGGTGTGGAACGACGGGGTGTCGGTGTCGCCCGTCCACTCCGCAGCGGCAGCCAGGCGTCGGAACTGGAAGTATCCGACGGCCTTGCGACCGATGAGGTAGAAGACCGGCTCCTTGCCCTGCTCCCGCAGGAGCTCCGCAACCTCGAGACCCTCACGGAGGATCTGCGAGTTGAAGGCTCCCGCCAGACCGCGGTCCGAGGAGAAGATCACGACCGCGGAGCGGGTGATGTTCTCGGACTCGCGGGTCAACGGGTGATCCACGTTCGAGTGCGTCGCGACGGCCGACACGGCCCTCGTCACGGCACGCGCGAAGGGAGTGGACGCCTTGACGCGTGCCATCGCCTTCTGGATGCGCGAAGCCGCGATGAGTTCCATCGCCTTCGTGATCTTCTTGGTCGTCTGAGCAGAAGAGATCTTCTGCTTGTAGACCCTGAGTTGAGCGCCCATATGTCAGTACCTCACGCGGTTACGCGCGACGACCCTTGACGATCTTCTCCTGGTTGACGTCTTCCGCCTCGGCCGCAGCGTGCTCTTCGTGACCCGGGGCGCCGATGGCGTGTCCCTTGCCACCCTGGAACTCCAGGATGAAGGCATCCGTCTGCTTGTCGAGCTCGGCGACCGTGGCGTCGTCGAGGACGTTGGTGTCGCGGAGGGTCTCGAGGACCTGGGTGTTGCGACGCAGGTAGTCCAGGAGCTCGCGCTCGAAGCGCAGCACGTCGGAGACCTCGATCGTGTCGAGCTTGCCGTTGGTACCGGCCCAGATCGAGACGACCTGCTCCTCGACGGGGTACGGCGAGTACTGCGGCTGCTTGAGCAGCTCGGTCAGACGCGCACCACGGGAGAGCTGACGACGCGAAGCCGCGTCGAGGTCGGATGCGAACATCGCGAACGCCTCGAGGGAGCGGTACTGCGCGAGCTCCAGCTTCAACGTTCCGGAGACCTTCTTGATCGACTTGACCTGAGCGTCACCACCGACTCGCGAGACCGAGATACCCACGTCGACCGCAGGACGCTGGTTCGCGTTGAAGAGGTCGGACTGGAGGAAGATCTGGCCGTCGGTGATCGAGATCACGTTGGTCGGGATGTAGGCCGAGACGTCGTTCGCCTTGGTCTCGATGATCGGGAGACCCGTCATGGAACCGGCGCCGAGCTCGTCTGACAGCTTCGCGCAACGCTCGAGCAGACGCGAGTGCAGGTAGAAGACGTCACCCGGGTAGGCCTCACGGCCCGGCGGGCGGCGCAGGAGGAGGGAGACGGCACGGTAGGCCTCAGCCTGCTTCGACAGGTCATCGAAGATGATGAGGACGTGCTTGCCGCCGTACATCCAGTGCTGACCGATGGCGGAACCCGTGTAGGGAGCCAGGTACTTGAAGCCGGCGGGGTCGGACGCCGGAGCCGCCACGATCGTGGTGTACTCCAGAGCGCCGGCCTCTTCGAGCGCGCCCTTCACCGAAGCGATGGTCGAGCCCTTCTGGCCGATGGCGACGTAGATGCAGCGGACCTGCTTGTTGACGTCGCCAGACTCCCAGTTGGCCTTCTGGTTGATGATCGTGTCGATCGCGATGGCCGTCTTGCCGGTCTGGCGGTCGCCGATGATCAGCTGACGCTGGCCACGGCCCACGGGGATCATCGCGTCGATGGCCTTGATGCCGGTCTGCATCGGCTCGTGCACCGACTTGCGCTGCATGACGCCGGGAGCCTGGAGCTCGAGGGCGCGGACGCTCTCGGTCTCGATGGCACCGAGTCCGTCGATCGGGTTGCCGAGCGGGTCGACCACGCGGCCGAGGTAGCCGTCGCCGACCGGGACCGAGAGGACCTCGCCGGTGCGGGTGACTTCCTGACCGGCCTCGACGCCGGTGAACTCGCCGAGGACGACGACACCGATCTCGTGCTCGTTCAGGCTCTGTGCGAGACCCTTGGTGCCGTCGGCGAAGATGACGAGCTCGTTCGCCATGACGCCGGGCAGTCCCTCGACGTGCGCGATGCCGTCTGCGGCGTCGATGACGGTGCCGACCTCGGTCGCCCCGGCCCCGGAGGGCTCGTATGC
The DNA here is from genome assembly GCF_002356155.1 of Microbacterium sp. TPU 3598. NCBI lineage: Bacteria > Bacillati > Actinomycetota > Actinomycetes > Micrococcales > Microbacteriaceae > Microbacterium > Microbacterium sp. TPU 3598. The sequence goes on from NZ_AP017975.1 coordinate 2,198,806, forward strand.
TGCGGCGAAGTCCTTCAGCGCGTCACGGATGACGTCGGGGCTGATCGATAGTTCTGCCATTGTCTTCCCTTTGTATCTGGGTGCGCGGTTCCCCGCGCGAAGTCGTGTTAGCCCGCGAGCTTCTGGCGAAGGTCGGCGAGTCGTGCGGAGATGCTGCCGTCGATGACGTCATCGGCGATCTGCACGCGCAGGCCTCCGACGACGGCAGGGTCGATGACGACGTTGAGCGATACCTGGCCGTCGTAGCGACGCGAGAGCGAGTCGCTGAGACGGGCGCGCTGCGCGTCGCTGAGAGGGGCCGCGGTGTGCACCGTGGCGACCACTCGACCACGCTGGCTCGAGACGACGCTCATCGCCCGGTTCAGCAGCCGTCGGACCCGTCGCCCGCGCGGCTCGCGCACGAGCGACGTGATGATCAGCGTCGTCGCGGCGCTGGTGGAGCCTTCGGCCAGGAGGCGCTCGACGAGTGCGCTCTTGGCGTCTTCTCCACCGACGCGGCTGCCCAGAGCGAGTTCGAGCTCGGGGTTCGCCGCGATCACCCGGGAGAATCCGAAGAGCTCCCCCTCGATGTCCGTGCCGGGCTCGGCGATCGCTGCGGCGCGGATCGCGAGCTCCTCGATACCGTCGACGAGCTCACCCGCGTGGGACCAGCGCTCGGCGACGGCGGTCTTCAAGACGCCCTGGGCGCCTGCGGAGAACCCGCCGAACACCGCGGCGACGACGTTCTGTCGTGCCGCGGCGGGAGCGGAAGGATCAGCAAGCGCGCCGCTCAGCTGGGACGACTCGCTCACGGCATGCGCGGCAGCGAACAGCTCCCGCGCGGTGTCGAGAGTGACGTCCTTCGCTGCGGCAAGCGTCTTGATGGATGCCGCGAGTGCCTGAGTGGTCGCGCTGCCCATTACTGAGCCGCCTTCTCGGATGCCTCGAGCTCGGCGAGGAAGCGATCGACGACAGCCGTCGCACGTGCGTCGTCGGAGAGCGTCTCGCCGACCACGCCACCGGCGAGGTCGAGAGCGAGCGATCCGACCTCGCTGCGCAGCGAGACGAGAGCGGTCTGACGCTCTGCTTCGATCTGCGTGTGCGCGGTGGCGGTGATGCGTGCGGCCTCGGCGGTCGCGGCGTCCTTCGCCTCGGCGACGATCTTCTTGCCGTCCTCGCGGGCGGCCTCGCGGATCTCGCCGGCCTCGGTACGCGCCTCGGCGAGCTGACGCGTGTACTCCTCGAGTGCCGCCTCCGCCTGCTTCTGCGCCTCGTCGGCCTTGGCGATGTTGCCCTCGATGGCGGCGGACCGCTCGTCGAGCATCTTCGTCAGCTTGGGAAGGGCGACCTTCCACACGACGATGAGGATGATGAGGAACCAGAGGCCCGACCAGATGATGTCGTACCACGCCGGGATGAGCGGGTTGTTAACCGCGCCCTCCTCTGCTGCGAGGTTCGTGACAAGAGCGTTCAGCATCCTGTCTCCTTCAGAAGTCGGTTCGGATTACGGGAAGGGGATGAATCCGACGGCGATGCCGACGAATGCAAGCGCCTCGGTGAAGGCGATACCGATCCACATGAGGACCTGGAGACGGCCGGCCAGCTCGGGCTGACGAGCGACGCCCTCGATGGTCTTGCCCACGACGATGCCCACACCGATGGCCGGGCCGATGGCTGCGAGGCCGTAGCCGATCACCGCGAGGTTGCCGTTGATGTCAGCGAGAACCGTAGTTGCGTCCACGGGGTTTTTCCTTTCGTTGGGTGGGAGGGCTGTTGCCCGCCCGCTCAGTGCTCTTCTGCGACCGCGAGCTGGATGTAGACCGCGGTGAGGACGGTGAAGACGTATGCCTGGAGGACGGCGACCAGAATCTCGAAGAGAGTGAAGGCGCCGCCGAAGGCGAGGGTTCCGATACCGAGAGCGGCCCAGCCGCCACCCGCGGTGAAGAAGAAGAACTGGGTCGCTGCGAAGCAGAGGACCAGGATCATGTGACCGACGACCAGGTTCATCAGCAGTCGCAGGGTGAGGGTCACCGGGCGGATGATGAAGGTCGAGATCAGCTCGATGGGCGTGACGATGAAGTACACGGGCCACGGCACACCGGAGGGGAAGAGCGAGTTCTTGAAGAAGTTCTTGGGGCTCTTCTTGATGCCGGCGTAGATGAAGGTGACGTAGCTGACCACCGCGAGCGTGAGCGGCACCGCGATGATCGCCGTACCCGGCATGTTCAGGAACGGGATGATGCCGGTGATGTTCATGAACAGCGTCATGAAGAAGATGGTCATCAGGATCGGGAGGAACCGGTCACCGTCCTTGCGACCGAGCAGGTCGTGGGCGATGCCGCCACGGACGAAGCCGAGGCCCATCTCGACGACGCTCTGGAAACGTCCGGGGACGACCTTCATGCGTCGGGTGCCGAGCCAGAGGATGAGGACCACGGCGATCACCGAGAGCAACTGGATCAGGTGGATCCGGTTCACCGGGATGGGTCCTACGTGGAAGAGGATCTCCGGAAAGAACTCATCGATCGAAGGGCCGTGGAACTCGCCGTCGGTGGCAAGTCGGGGGGTCAGGGTCGCAGCGATATTAAACAGCGCGGGCTCCAGCTTCGGGGCACCGGTCAGAACCGGGGCGACGATGGTCGGTGTGCTTCACAGCGCAAGCGCTCGCGGGCGAGCGGCGGGCACGTCTCAACACTATCAGAATCTGAGGGTCCCCTAAGACCGCTGGCCACCCTCGACCGGCCCGCCGTCGATGTGATTGGCCGCACCGGGGGCACGATCCTCGGGTACCTCGGTCGGCAGCGTGGTGTCGCTGACGTTCGGGAGCCGCATCTGGGTGAGCACGACGACGTCGATGACGAGCGACATGAGCACACCGGCGACGATCGAGAGGAAGAAGACCATCGGCTGCAGCCACGGCTGACCGGCGAGGAGGATCATCACGACAACGAACAGGCCGAGCTTAAGCAGCCAGCCGCCCAGGACGATCGCGAAGAACAGCTGCACGTACAGCGGATCCCCGAACCAGCGGTTGGCGATCAGGATGCTGAGTCCGGTGATCCCGAGGAAGACGGCAGCCAGGACGACACCGAGCAGGCCGCTGACGAGCCCCTCCCCCTGGGCGACGAGATAACCGACTCCGCCCGCCACGATCGCGAGCACCGCGGTGGCGATCGCCGACCAGATCAGGGTCCGGCGCAGGATCGGCGTGCTGGAAACGGGGCTCGGGCTCATCAGGACTCCACGGGTGTCGGTTCGGGTTCGGCGCCCGCTGCGCTCTTCCTGCGGCGGGTGGGACTCAGCGTGACGACGAGGCAGGCGGCGATGCCCACGATGCCGAAGCCGACGCCCGGCAGATACTGGCCGGGCCAGTCCTCCCGGGCACCGACGTACATCAGGAGGACGGCGAGCGAGACGACGGCCGTCCAGGCATAGAAGATGAGCACGGCGTCGCGGTCGCGGTGACCGAGATCGAGCATGCGGTGATGCAGGTGCTTCCGGTCGGGCGAGAACGGCGAGCGACCGGCGCTCATCCGGCGGAGCACGGCGAGCCCGAAGTCGAGCAGCGGGAGCAGCACGACCAGCAGTGGCAGCAGGATGGGCAGGAACGCGCCGACCAGCTGGGAACGCCCGAGACGCTCGGGGTCGAGGGCGGACGGGTCCATCTGCCCGGTGATCGCGATCGCCGATGTGGCCATCAGCAGGCCGATCACCAGCGCCCCGGAATCGCCCATGAAGATCTTCGCCGGACTCCAGTTCAACGGCAGGAAGCCGAGGCAGGCGCCGATGAGCAGCGCCGCGATGAAGGTCGAGAGGTTGAAGTAACTGGACGCGCCCGAGTCGCGCGTAAAGATGTAGGAATAGGCGAAGAACACACCGTTCGAGATCAGGCACACGCCCGCGACGAGCCCGTCGAGCCCGTCGATGAAGTTCACCGCGTTCATCACGATGACGATCGCGAACATCGTGATGGTGATGCTCAGCCAGCTCGATACCACGATGAGGTCACCGAACGGCAACGAGAGGATCTGCAGGCCGCCACCGACGGTGATGACGCCCGCCGCCAGGAACTGCGCGCCCAGCTTGATCATCCAGTCGATGTCCCACAGGTCGTCGACGACCCCGATGATCGCGATCAGCAGCGAGGCGCCGAGGATCGACCACATGGTCTGCGGGGGGATCCAGATGCTCTGGAAGAAGGGATTGATCGCGGAGAACCCGAACGCCGCGGCGATGGCGAGGAAGATCGCGACGCCGCCCAGACGGGGCTTGGGCGTGGTGTGCACGTCACGGTCGCGGATGGCGGGGTACAGCTTGAACCGGAGGCTCAGCTTCCACACCGCCCAGGTCAGTACGAACGTGATCGCGGCGGTGAGGATGATCGTGAAGAGATACTGCTTCACGAATCCCCGTCCTGGTCCGGTGCATGCTGGTGGTGATGCTCGTGCTCGGCATCGTCCTCGGGCTCGAGGAGATCTCCGAGCACCTCCTGCAGCTGCTCCCGTGTCACGGCGCCGTCGCGGAGGATGCGCACGCCTCCCGTCTCGGAGTCCGCACCGCGGCGGACCAACGAGGTCGCATCGACGATGGTCGACGCGATGCCGTTCTTGCTCAGTCCGTCCGCCAGGTAGACCGCGACGCTGTCACCCAGCATCTTCTCGGCGTCGTACGCGGAGATGGCGGCGGCCTCTCCCGTCAGGTTCGCGCTGGAGACGGCCAGTGGACCGGTCTCCGCGAGCAGTTCGAGTGCGACCCGCCCCTCCGGCATGCGGACGGCGACGGTGCCGAGCGTCTCACCGAGGTCCCAGACCAGCGACGGCTGCGCGGGCAGCACGATCGTGAGGCCACCGGGCCAGAACGCCTCGACCAGCCGCTCCACCGGTTCGGGGACCGATTCGGCGAGGGCGGCGAGTGTCTCCTTCGTGCCGATCAGCACGGGCGGCGGCTGGTCGCGGCCCCGCCCCTTCGCGTCGAGGAGTCGCTGGACGGCGGCCGGCGAGAAGGCATCGGCGCCGACGCCGTACACCGTGTCTGTGGGGATGACGATGAGGTCGCCACGGCCGATCGCCTGGCGCGCATGGCGCATGCCGGCGAGGAGCTGCGACTCGTCGCTGCAGTCGAAGATGGTTGACATGACGACTCGATTCTATGCGGCGCGGCCGGTGAGCACGCTCCGAGGTTGCTGATCAGGGTCGGAGTGCGGTGGTGGTGCGATCGCGCAGTGTCAGATCGCGATGTGTCGCCGCCGCGCGCCAGCCGTCGAGGGTGAGGATCTCCCTGATCGATTCGCCCTGCAGTTCGCCGTGCTCGATGACCAGCAGGCCCCCGGGACGAAGCAATCGCAGCGCCCGCGAGCTGAGTACGCGCACGATGTCGAGCCCGTCCTCTCCCCCGTACAACGCCATCGCCGGATCGAAGAGTCGCACCTCCGGATCGCGCGGGATCGCGGCGTCGGGCACGTACGGCGGATTCGAGATGACCACGGACGCCGTGCCCTCGAGTTCCGGGAACGCCTCGCCCAGGTCGGACAGGACGAGTGTCAGGTTGTCGATCCCTGCGACGTTTCGACGCGCCCAGGCGTGGGCATCCGCGGAGAGCTCGGCCGCGAAGATGCGGGCGTGCGGCACCTCGGTGGCCATCGCGAGGGCGATCGCGCCACTCCCGGTTCCGAGATCGATCCCGATCGGGGCGGGCTCGGCCGAGTTCAGCAGGGCGTCGATGGCGTACTGGACGACGGTCTCGGTCTCCGGACGCGGCACGAAGACGCCGGGACCGACCGCGAGCTCGAGGTGACGGAACGGCGCGGTACCGGTGATGTGCTGCAGCGGCTCACGGGCAGCCCGACGCGTGATGAGGACGTCGAGAGCCGCTGCCGTCTCGTCGTCGACGTCGTCTCCGCGAACGATCGCCGCCTGCACCTCGCCGCGCCGACGGCCGAGCACGTGACCGGCGAGGAGCTCGGCGTCGACCAGCGGATCGGGGACCCCGACGTCGGCGAGACGCTGGGCAGCCGCGCGGACGACGGCGGCGAGGGAGGTGTCGGACATGTCTTCCAGCGTAGAGCGCGCGCTGACGTCACAAAGCCTCGCCCATAGGGACGCTCCCCTAGGCTGGTGCGGCAGCGACCCCCGCACAGGAAGGCTCACCATGCCCGGTATCCACTCCGACATCACGACCGCTTTCGGCAACACCCCGCTCGTCCGGCTGAACAGGGTGACCGAGGGACTGGGCGCCACCGTCCTCGCCAAGCTCGAGTACTACAACCCCGCGTCGAGCGTGAAGGATCGGATCGGCATCGCCATGATCAACGCCGCCGAGGCATCGGGCGAGCTGAAGCCGGGCGGCACGATCGTCGAGTCGACCAGCGGCAACACCGGCATCGCCCTCGCGATGGTGGGTGCCGCGCGCGGCTACCGGGTGATCCTCACGATGCCTGCCTCCATGTCGAAGGAGCGCCGGGTCCTGCTCAAGGCGTTCGGCGCGGAGATCGTGCTCACCGATCCCACCAAGGGCATGAGCGGTGCGATCGAGGAGACCAAGCGCATCGTCGCCGAGACCCCCGGCGCGATCTGGATCCGGCAGTTCGAGAACGCCGCGAACCCCCAGATCCACCGCGAGACCACGGCGCAGGAGATTATGCGCGACACCGACGGCGCCGTCGACATCCTCGTCGCGGGCGTCGGTACCGGTGGGACCGTCACCGGAACCGGCCAGGCGCTCAAGGCTGCCAAGCCCGGCGTCCAGGTGATCGCCGTCGAGCCCAAGGACTCCCCCGTACTGACCGAGGGACGCCCCGGCCCCCACAAGATCCAGGGGATCGGCCCGAACTTCGTCCCCGACGTGCTCGACCGCGACGTGCTCGACGAGATCCTCACGGCGGAGTTCGACGAGTCCATCCGCGTCGCGCGTGAGCTCGCGGCCAAGGAGGGTCTCCTCGTCGGCATGTCGTCGGGTGCTGCCGTCGCCGCGGCGCTCAAGGTCGCCGCCCGTCCGGAGAACGCCGGCAAGACGATCGTCGTCGTGATCCCGGACACCGGTGAGCGCTATCTCTCCACCGCGCTGTTCGAGGACCTCCGCGAAGACTGAGGCTGTCGATGGGCATTTTCGGTCGGATGCGCGAGGACATCGCGGCAGCGCGCCTCCGCGATCCAGCCGCGCGCAGCGCCGTCGAAGTCGCTCTGCTGTACCCCGGCCTGCATGCCATCTGGGCGCACCGCGTCTCGCACGCGCTCTGGCGGCGACGGCTGCGCCTGCTCGCGCGCGCCGGTTCGCAGGTCTCGCGCTGGCTCACGGGGATCGAGATCCACCCCGGTGCGAGGATCGGCCGGCGGTTCTTCATCGATCACGGAATGGGCGTCGTGATCGGGGAGACCGCCGTGGTGGGCGATGACGTGATGCTCTACCACGGCGTCACGCTCGGCGGACGCACGCGGACGTCGGGCAAGCGTCACCCCACGCTCGGAGACGGCGTCGCCGTGGGCGCCGGTGCCAAGATCCTGGGGCCCGTCACGATCGGCGCGGGATCCGTGGTCGGTGCCAACGCCGTCGTCACCCGCGATGCCCCGGCCGACAGCGTGCTCGTCGGGGTGCCGGCGAAGCCGCGCCACCGCACGCTCGGAGAAGACACCAGGGCCCTCCTCACCGCTCCCGACCACTACGCGATCTGAACCCGCTGCCGCGTGGGCCCGTCAGCGGCGTGCGGACTTCACGGACGCGACCTTCTTGCGCAGGAAGATGAGAGGGAGCACCACGCTGCCCACCGCGGTGATCAGCCACACGATGACCGAACCGAGCAGCCAGCCGGTGAGGTCCGTGATGCGCAGCCCGCCGATGGGGAGCAGGACGACGACGATGAGGGAGATCAGCGTCGAGAAGATCCCGATGCCTCCCATCAGCACCGGCGCGTAGCGATTGGCGACCTTGGCGACCCACGGCGCGAGCACGCTCTGCAGGATCGCGAAGATCAGGATGCAGATGACGAAGCCCCACCACTTGTCCCATTCGATCTCGAAGCCGTCGAGCAGGAGGTCGGCGGCGATCAGGCCGAGACCGGCCGACACCACGTAGAGCAGGCCGCGGAAGAGGAATGTGATCACGCGCCGAGCATAGCGCTCCGCACGCCGGCCGACGGGGAACACGGCATCCGCGCTCCCCGTCGGCGGGTCGTCACTGCGCCACGAAGAACGGGACGGCGCCGGTCAGGATGCCGACACCGAGCATGACCAGCGAGACGATCGTCGCACGCCACAGCACCTTGCGGTGGTGATCACCGAGGTTCACGCTCGCGAGCGACACGAGCAGCAGGATCGCCGGCACGAGCGGGCTCTGCAGGTGCACGGGCTGCCCCGTGATGGACGCCCTCGCCATCTCGACAGGATCGATGCCGAAGTTCGCCGCGCTCTGTGCGAGCACCGGGAGGATGCCGAAGTAGAACGCATCGTTCGACATGAAGAACGTGAACGGGATCGAGAGGACGCCGGTGATCGGCGCCAGGAAAGGTCCGAGGGCCGGCGGCAGCACGTTCGTGATCCATGTGGCCATCGCATCGACCATCCCGGTGCCGGTGAGCACGCCGACCAGGACCCCGGCCGCGATGACCATGGAGACGACCCCCACGATGCTCGGAGCGTGCGCCACGATCTCCGACGCCTGCTCCTTGATGCCGCGGAAGTTGATGACGAGGGCCAGCCCGGCACCCACCATGAACACGTACGGCAGCGGCAGGATGTCGAGCACCAGCAGCACCATCACCGCGACGGTGAGCACCAGGTTGAACCAGATGAGCTTCGGCCGGAGGGTGGGGCGTGCAGGATCCAGCATCGTGTCGGCCATGGCCGTATCGGCAGGATCGACGTTCGCGGCCGAGACAGGGGCGTGTCCACCGGCGACGACCACCAGGTTCCCGGTGCGCAGCGACGCACGTGCACCCGGCTTCGGCTCGGCTCCGCGGAAGATCTTCGGCACCGTCGAGAGCGATCCCCCGTCGGCCCCGACCAGCAGCCCCTCGGAGTCCAGCCGTCCGAGTCGACGGCGTTCCTGCAGACCCAGGATCCACGCGAAGCCGAGCGTCACGACGATCCCGGCGCCCAGCGCGGGAAGCATCGGGACGAAGATGTCGGTCGGCTGCAGTCCCAGAGCGGTCGCCGCCCGGACCGTAGGCCCTCCCCACGGCACGATGTTCAGGGTGCCGTTCATGAGTCCGGCGACGCACGTCAGCACGACCGGGCTCATCCCCAGTCGGAGGTATATCGGCAGCATCGCCGAGGTCGTGATGATGAAGGTCGTCGAGCCGTCGCCGTCGAGGGACACCGCACCGGCGAGGATCGCGGTGCCGAGCACCACCTTGGCGGGATCGTCTCCGAGCAGGCGGGTGATCAGCCGGATGAGCGGATCGAAGAGCCCCACGTCGATCATGATGCCGAAGAACATGATCGCGAACATGAGCAGCGCCGCGGTCGGGGCCATCGCGCCGATCGCGTCGAGGATCATGTCGCCGAGGCCGAGGCCCGCTCCCGCGAAGAGTCCGAACGCGGTCGGTACGAGGATCAGGGCCACCATGGGTGTGAGGCGCTTGGTCATGATGAGCGTCATGAACGCGAGCACCATGGTGAATCCGAGGAGCACCAGCACCCACTCGGGCGGTACGAACGCCACGTCGTAGGTCGGCGCCTCTTCGGCGGCCGCGAACAGGCCGGTGAGTGCGTCTGGCATGCGTTGACTCCTTCGTCGTGGCTCCGTCATCGGCGACGGATCCCGTCGAGACTAAGTAATCGACGACGTCCGGGTGCGGTATCCCGCATTCCCTGACGTTGTGCGCGTAGCGTGGGTTCTGCGCATATTGCGCGGCAGGAGCGGAGGAGAAGCACGGTGCCGAGGACGATGTCGACCAGACCGCGGTTCGCCACGCGCGCCCTGCTGCTCCAGCTCGCCACGGTGACCCTCGTCGTCGCCCTCTGCACGGGCGTGTATCTGCTGCTCACCGTGCAGCAGTTGCGCGCAGAGGCCGAGTCGACCGCGATGGGCATCGCCCGCACCCTCGCCGAGGACCCGCAGGTGCGTGCAGAGGTCACGCGCATCTCCCTCTCGGAGGGCACTCCCGACGCGGCGGAGCTGCGCGACGGCGACCTGCAGCGCATCGCCTCCGACGTGACGAGCCGCACCGGCGCGCTGTTCGTCGTGCTCACCGATGACAACGGCATCCGACTCGCGCACCCCACTCCCTCCCGCATAGGAGAAGTGGTCAGCACTCCCTACGAGGAGGTGCTCGCCGGCGCGGAGGTGGTCGACTGGCAGACGGGCACACTCGGCGAATCCGCACGGGCGAAAGTCCCCGTCCGCAACGACGCCGGTACGCCGGTGGGCGAGGTCAGCGTGGGTTTCGAGCGTGCCGGGGTATTCGATGATCTCCCTCCCCTGCTGACGGTGATCGGAGTCACGGCGGCGGGTGCGCTCGCCCTGGCCGGCCTCGCATTCCTGCTGCTCCGCCGGCGCTGGGAGCGTCTGACCTTCGGAGTCCAGCCGGAAGAACTCGTGGCACTCGTCCAGAACCAGACGGCGGTGCTGGACGGCGTGGACGACGGCGTCATCGCCGTCGACCCCCGAGGAGTGGTGCGCGTGAGCAATGCCGCCGCCGATCGCCTGCTGGGGCTCCACGATCCCATCGGAAGGCCCATCGAGGAACTCGGCCTGGCCACAGCCGTCCTCGAGGCGGCGACAGGCGCACGCACCCGTTCCCGTGCCATCGTCGGCGACCGGATGCTCTACCTCGACTCTCGCCCCGTGGTGCGCGACGGCCACGCGCTCGGCGACGTGCTGATCGTGCGTGATCGCACGGATCTGGTCGCCCTGACCGAGCGGCTGGAGACCGTCAGGACGATGACGGCGGCGTTGCGCGTACAGCGGCACGAGTTCGCCAACCGCATGCATGTGGCGGCCGGGCTCATCGACGCCGATCGGGTGCGAGAGGCGCGCACGTTCCTCGGCGAACTCGTGGAGCGGGGGCCGGTGGTGTTCCCCGTCGTCGGATTGGACCTCCTCGGCGATCCCTTCCTGCACTCGTTCCTCGGCGCCAAGGGCGTCGAGGCCGGGGAGCGCGGGGTGGCCCTTCGGATCGCGGACGACACCCAGCTGCTCGGGACCGTCCGCGAGGCGGAAGACGTCGCCGCCGTGCTCGGCAACCTCATCGACAACGCCGTCGCCGCCGCCGTCGCAGGCGAGCGGAGACCACGCTGGGTCGAGGTCGCCGTGCTGGACGACGGCGACGCCCTCGTGTTCACCGTCTCCGATTCGGGGTCCGGCCTCGGGGGCAGCGACCCGTCGACGCCGCGGTCGCGGGAGCAGGATGCCGCCGGAGACGTGCACGGGCACGGGATCGGGCTGCCCCTCTCGACGGAGATCGCCCGTCGGAGCGGTGGAGACCTCTGGGTGATCGATCCGGGCGGGCCCGACAGCGGCGCGGTGTTCGCCGCACGCATCGGCGGTGCCGTCGACAGAGCCCGCCACGATGAGAAGGAGAACACATGACCGAGCCTCTGCGCGTGCTCATCCTCGACGACGACTTCCGAGTGGCCCAGCTGCATCAGGGCATCGTCGAGGAGCACCCCGGCTGCACCGTCACCGAGACCGTCCGCTCCCTCGCAGAGGCACGCGACAGCATCCGCTCGTCGCGCCCTGACCTCCTCGTCGCCGACGTCTTCCTCCCTGACGGCGACGGCATCGCGCTCGTACGGGAGTCCGGGGTCGACGCCATCCTCATCTCCGCGGCCGACGACGCGTCCACCGTGCGCAGGGCGCTCCGGTCGGGGGCCGTGGGCTACCTCGTCAAGCCGTTCGAGCGACGAGCGCTGTCGAGCCTCCTCGACCGCTACATCCGCTATCGGAACCTCCTCAGCGGTGATCGTGCGCTGCGCCAGGAAGACATCGATCGCGCCGCGGCGATCCTGCACGGTGCAGGTGAGCCGGTGTCGATCTCGCGCTCGGCGACGGAGCAGCTCGTGCTCGCGGCACTCGGCGACGGCGAAGCCTCAGCCGCCGAGATCGGCGAACGCGTCGGGATCTCCCGCGCGACCGCACAACGGCATCTGGCGGCGCTGGCCGCCAGGACCGTCGTCGAGGTGCGACTCAACTACGGCACAACAGGACGTCCCGAGCATCGGTACATCGCACGGACCTGACTCGGGGCGCGTGCCCCTCGCTCAGGACTCGGAGCCGACCGCGGCGAGCCGGGCTTCCTCATCGGCGGTGATGGCGCTCTCGATCAGCGGATCGAGCGCGCCATCCATCACCTGATCGAGGTTGTACGCCTTGAACCCGGTGCGATGATCCGCGATGCGGTTCTCGGGGAAGTTGTAGGTGCGGATGCGCTCCGAGCGGTCCATGCCCCGGATCTGCGATCGGCGGGCGTCGGAAGCCGCGGCGTCGAGTTCCTCCTGCTGTCGCGCGAGCAGACGGGCGCGCAGCACACGCATGCCGGCCTCGCGGTTCTGCAGCTGCGACTTCTCGTTCTGCATCGAGACGACGATGCCGGTCGGCACGTGCGTGATGCGCACGGCGGAGTCCGTCGTGTTCACGGACTGACCGCCAGGACCGGACGACCGGAAGACGTCGATCTTCAGGTCGTTCTGGTCGATGTGGATCTCCTCCGGCTCATCGACCTCGGGGAACACGAGCACACCGGTGGTGGAGGTGTGGATGCGCCCCTGCGATTCGGTCGCCGGCACACGCTGCACCCGATGAACTCCGCCCTCGTACTTCAGGTGCGCCCAGACGCCCTGTGCGGGATCGGAGGACGAGCCCTTGATCGCGACCTGGACGTCCTTATAGCCGCCGAGGTCGGATTCGTTGCGCTCGAGCAGCTCCGTCTTCCAGCCCTTGGAGGCCGCGTACTGGATGTACATGCGCAGCAGGTCGGCGGCGAACAGCGCGGATTCCGCGCCGCCCTCCCCCGCCTTGATCTCCATGATCACGTCACGGGCGTCGTCCGGGTCGCGCGGGATCAGCAGACGTCGGAGGCGCTCCTGCGAGAGCTGAAGCTCCTCCTCCATCGCCGGGATCTCCGCGGCGATGGACTCGTCCTCGCGGGCGAACTCGCGAGCGGTCTCCAGATCGTCGGTGGCAGCGACCCAGGCCTCGTAGGCGGCGACGATGCGCGACAGCTCGGCGTAGCGGCGATTGACGCGCTTGGCCCGGGCGGCGTCGGCGTGCACCGCCGGGTCGGAGAGCTCCTCCTGCACCCGGCGATGCTCATCGATCAGAGTCTGGACGGACTCGAACACGGCTCAGCCGCTCAGCGGATGTTGTTGTCGTGCCCGTGCGCACCCGAGGGGAGCGTCGGGATCGACTTCTGCATCTGCACGAGGAACTCGACGTTCGAGTTGGTCTCCTTGAGCTTGCCGAGCACGACCTCGAGGGCCTGCTGCTGGTCGAGGCCGGCGAGGGCGCGACGCAGCTTCCAGGTGATCTTGACCTCGTCGGCCGAGAGCAGCATCTCCTCGCGACGAGTGCTCGACGCGTTCACGTCGACCGCCGGGAAGATGCGCTTGTCGGCCAGCTGCCGGGACAGACGCAGCTCGCTGTTGCCGGTGCCCTTGAACTCCTCGAAGATGACTTCGTCCATCTTGGAGCCGGTCTCGACCAGCGCCGTGGCGAGGATCGTGAGGGATCCGCCGTTCTCGATGTTGCGTGCAGCGCCGAAGAAGCGCTTGGGCGGGTACAGCGCCGACGCGTCGACACCACCGCTGAGCACACGACCCGATGCGGGGGCCGCCAGGTTGTAGGCCCGGCCGAGGCGGGTGATCGAGTCGAGCAGCACCACGACGTCGCGGCCGAGCTCGACCAGGCGCTTCGCGCGTTCGATCGCGAGTTCGGCGACGGTCGTGTGGTCTTCGGCCGGACGGTCGAACGTCGAGGCGATGACCTCGCCCTTGACCGAGCGCTCCATGTCGGTGACCTCTTCGGGGCGCTCGTCGACGAGCACGACCATGAGGTGGACCTCAGGGTTGTTCTGCGCGATCGCGTTCGCGATCTGCTGCAGGACGATGGTCTTTCCGGCCTTGGGCGGCGCGACGATCAGGCCACGCTGGCCCTTGCCGACCGGGGCGACCAGGTCGATGATGCGCTGGGTCAGCTTCTCCGGAGCCGTCTCCATCCGCAGGCGCTCCTGCGGGTACAGCGGGGTGAGCTTGCCGAACTCCACGCGGGTGGCCGCGTCGTCGATCGAGAGGCCGTTGATCGAGTCGACCTTGACGAGGGCGTCGTACTTCTGGCGCCCCTGCTGCTCGCCCTCACGCGGCTGCTTGATCGAACCGACGACCGCGTCGCCCTTGCGCAGGTTGTACTTCTTCACCTGACCGAGCGACACGTACACGTCGCTCGGGCCGGCGAGGTATCCGGTCGTACGGACGAACGCGTAGTTGTCGAGCACGTCGAGGATGCCGGCGATCGGGATCAGGACATCGTCCTCGCCGATCTCGGTGTCGAACTCGTCGGTCGGCACACCGCTGCGGCGCTTGTTGCGCTGACGGTTGCGGTTGTTGCCACCGGCCTGGTCGTCATCGGCAGCGGGCTGTGCCTGCTGCTCCTGCGCCCCGCCGTTCTGCCCACGTCCGCGGTTGCGGCTGCGGTTGCGGTTGCGACCGCGGCCACCCTGCTCCTCGCCACCGTCGGACGAGTCCGAGTCGCCGTTCTGCGAGTTCTCCGCAGGCGCGGCGTCGGAACCGGTTTCCGCCGTCGGCTCGGCAGCGGGCGCCTCGGCGTCGGCAGGGGGCTTCTGTGCTCCGCGGCGTCCGCGCCCGGTCGTCTTGGGTGCGGGCTCGGCCGGAGCCTCGGCCGTGGCAGTAGCTGCGGCATCGGCAGCAGGCGCTTCGGCGGCAGCGGTATCCGCGGCAGGAGCCTCGGCATCCGCCTTCTTCGCACGGCTGCGGCTCGGGCGCTTCGCCTTCGGCGCGGCTTCGGCGGCATCTGCGCCGGCGGATGCGGAATCGGCTGCAGCCGCTTCCGGCGCGGCATCCGTCTTCGCCGCCTTCTCGGCCTTCGCCGCCTCGGCCTTCTCGGCCTTGGCTGCAGCCGTCGCGGTGCTCGCACGACGCGGCGCGCGCTTGCGGGCAGGCGCGGACTCGGTCGTCGACTCCGCGGATGCCGCGGGTGCCTCGGCGGTGGGCGCCGACTGATCGTTCTGGGTCTCGGAGAGGTTCTCCACGAGTACTCCCTTATATGTCATGGGGAATGAGCGTTGAACGCACACAACGGGTGCTGCGCGCGATCGCACGGGCTGACGCTCGGCGCCAGCCAGCCTCGGCAGGCGGCTCTGGAATGAGCTCTGCCACAGGGGTTTGCGTGCGGGTCTTGCAAGAGATGCAATGGGGCCAGATTCACGCAGTTACGTGGAGCCCTCCGCTCGAGTCCCCACTGTACCACCACGGACGTCGACTGCGAGCAGGAGCGCCTCCCACGGGGTGTCGGTGACTCGATCGGCCAGCTCGACCGCATCCTGGCGGCTGCCGGGACCGTCGGCAAGCACGAGGACGCTCGGGCCGGCTCCGGAGACGACGGCCGCGAAGCCTGCGGCCCGCAGTGCCTGCACGAGACGCTGCGTCTCGGGCATGGCTCCGGCCCGGTAGTCCTGGTGCAGGCGGTCGGCGGTCGCGTCCAGGAGGAGTTCGGGGCTCTGCATCAGAGCGGCGATCAGCAACGCCGAGCGCGAGACGTTGAACACGGCATCGGCGGTGGACACCTGCGGGGGCTGCAGCGATCGCGCCTGCGACGTCGACATCGTGTACGCGGGGACGAGCACGAGAGGCGACACGCCGCGATGCACGAGCAGCTTCTTGTGTTGTGGTCCGCGCTCGGACATCCACGCGATCGTCAGCCCGCCGAACAGCGCCGGAGCCACGTTGTCGGGGTGGCCCTCCAGCTCGGTCGCGAGGCGCAGGAGGTCGGTGTCGCCGATCTCGACGTCGCCCGCGAGCAGCCCCTTCGCGGCGAGGACTCCCGCGGCGACGGCGGCTCCGGAGGACCCGAGGCCGCGACCGTGCGGCACGCCGTTCTCGGCGACGATCCGCAGCCCGGGTACCGGGCGGCCAGCGTCGGCGAAGACGTACGCGATGGTGCGGACGATCAGGTTCGACTCGTCGCGGGGGATCTCGGTCGCGCCGGATCCCGTCACCTCGATCTCCAACTGCCCCGGAGGCAGGGCCGTCACCTCGAGGGTGTCGTAGATGCTGAGCGCCAGGCCCAGCGTGTCGAAGCCGGGGCCGAGGTTGGCGCTCGTCGCGGGAACCCGCACCTCGACGGTGCGCCCCGGCACCGCGTCGCCTGCGGCCGGCGCGAGGGCTGCCGCCATCGTCACTCGCCTTCCACCCGGAGCACCGAGACCACGCGGGCCACGACCTCGCTGTCGGCGAGAGCGTCGACAGTGGCGCTGAGTGCCTGCTCGGTCGCGCGATGCGTGCCGATGATCAGACGGGCGGTCGGTTCGTCCTCCCCCTCGACGGTCTGCACGACCGTCGCCACCGAGACGTCGCCGTCGCTGAGGATGCTCGCGACGGTGGCCAGCACGCCGGGCGCATCCGCGACCTCGAGCGTGATCTGGTAACGGGTGGTGACGTGGCCGATCGGCACGACGGGAAGGTTGGCGCGAGTGGACTCCCCCACCCCGACCCCGCCGGCGATGTGGCGACGGGCGGCCGAGACGACGTCGCCGAGCACCGCGGACGCGGTCTGCACACCGCCGGCACCTGCACCGTAGAACATCAGCGAGCCGGCGGCCTCGGCCTCGACGAACACCGCGTTGTTCGCGCCGTGCACGGAGGCGAGCGGATGCGAGGTGGGCACCAGGGCCGGGTAGACCCGCACCGAGATGGACTCGGCGCCGTTCGCCTCGATGCGCTCGCAGACGGCGAGCAGCTTGATCACGAAGCCGGCGGCGCGAGCCTCTTCGATCATGGAGGCCGTGATCGAGGTGATGCCCTCGCGGTAGACGGCGTCGAGCGGGACCGCGGTGTGGAACGCGAGACTCGCGAGGATGGCGGCCTTCTGCGCGGCATCGTACCCCTCGACGTCGGCCGTGGGATCGGCCTCTGCGTAGCCCAGGCGCTGCGCATCGGCGAGCACGTCGGCGAAGTCGGCGCCCTCGGTGTCCATCCGGTCGAGGATGTAGTTCGTGGTGCCGTTCACGATGCCCATGATGCGCACCACACGGTCGCCGGCGAGCGAGTCGCGCAGCGGACGGATGATCGGGATCGCTCCCGCGGCCGCGGCCTCGTAGTACACGGAGGCGCCCACGCGGTCGGCCGCCTCGAAGAGTTCGGGCCCGTGCGTCGCCAGCAGCGCCTTGTTGGCTGTCACGACGTCGGCTCCGGATCCGATCGCCTGCAGGATGCTCGTGCGGGCCGGCTCGATTCCGCCGATGAGCTCGATCACGATGTCGGCACCCAGGATCAGCGACTCGGCGTCGGTGGTGAAGAGCTCCTTGGGCAGGTCGACGTCACGGGGAGCGTCGACGTCGCGCACGGCGATGCCGGCGAGCTCCAGTTCGGCGCCGGCACGGTCGGCGAGCTCGTCGCCGTGTCGCAGCAGGAGTGCCGCCACCTGAGAGCCGACCGCGCCGGCACCCAGCAGCGCCACGCGAAGTCGTCGGTAGTCAGTCATGGTTACTCCTTCGGAGGTGGGTCATTGGTCTCCCTCGGGGGCGCTCGCCCCGTCGATGCCCGCGTCGCGGGCCAGCACGTCGTCGATGGTCTCGCCGCGGACGATGACCGTAGAACGTCCATCGCGCACGGCGACGACCGGCGGACGCGGCACATGGTTGTAGTTGCTCGCGAGCGAGACGCAGTACGCGCCGGTCGCCGGAACCGCGAGCAGATCGCCCGGCACGAGGTCTTCGGGCAGGTACTCGTGGTCGACGACGATGTCGCCGGACTCGCAGTGCTTGCCGACCACACGGCTGAGACGGGGCTCGCCCCCGCCCACGCGGGAGGCGAGCCGTGCGGAGTACTGGGCCCCGTACAGAGCGGGACGCGCGTTGTCGCTCATGCCGCCGTCGACGCTGATGTAGCGGCGCACGGCTCCGGAATCGATCGTGACGTCCTTGGTCGTGCCGACCTCGTATATCGTGACGCCCGCCGTGCCGACGATGGCTCGGCCCGGCTCGAACGAGAGCGCGGGGACGGGGATGCCCCGAGCGGCGCAGTCCTCGGCGACGGCGGTGATGATCGCGCCTGCGAGTTCCTCGATGGGCGTCGGGTCGTCGACGCGCGTGTAGGCGATGCCGAAGCCGCCGCCGAGGTTGAGCTGCGGCACGGGGCCGCCCTCGAGCAGCGCCGCATGCAGGTCGAGCACGCGGGACGCCGATTCGCGGAACCCGGCGACGCCGAAGATCTGCGATCCGATGTGGCAGTGCAGACCGGCGAAGACCAGGCCGGGGATCTCACGGATGCGCGCGACGGCCTTCTCCGCATCCGGGAGCGGGAAGCCGAACTTCTGGTCCTCGTGAGCGGTCGCGAGGAAATCATGGGTCTCGGCATGGACCCCGCTGATCACGCGCACCAGCACGCGCTGCGTGGCTCCGGTGCGAGCGGTGATCGCCGCGAGGCGCTCGATCTCGACGGCGCTGTCGACGATGATCGTGCCGACGCCGACCTCGACGGCTCTCTCCAGCTCGGCGACCGACTTGTTGTTGCCGTGGAAGCCGATGGATGCCGGCACGACACCGGCCGC
Organism: Microbacterium sp. TPU 3598; assembly: GCF_002356155.1. Lineage (NCBI taxonomy): Bacteria > Bacillati > Actinomycetota > Actinomycetes > Micrococcales > Microbacteriaceae > Microbacterium > Microbacterium sp. TPU 3598. The sequence goes on from NZ_AP017975.1 coordinate 2,217,499, forward strand.
GAGAGCCACCGCCAGCTCTCCCCCGGTGCACACGTCGACGCGAAGTCCCTCGTCGACCACCCACCGCGCGACCGTGGTGCAGAGGAATGCCTTGCCCGCGTAATAGACCTGAGCCGTGGTGCCGTTCTCGGCCGCCGCCTGGTCGAAGGCGAGCCGGAACCGCCGTGCACGCCCCCGCACCTCGTCTTCGTCGAGCACCAGCAGCGGGGTGCCGTAGGTGCGGGCGAGCGTGGTGGCGCTGACGCCCGCGATGTCGAGAACGCCGTCGGGATCGCGTACCGCGGAGGCGGGCCAGACGCCGTCGGCGAGGTCGTTCGCGTCTTCGGGGACGGCGAGCCATTCCGGAGCGAGCGAATCGGCAGGGAGAAGCACTGATCACCAATCGTGGGAAGGATCTCGGGCGGGGCACGCACATCGAGGCTGACCCGATTCTAGGGCACCGCCCGGTCGCCCTTGGTCAGGGTGACGCGCGGCGTCAAGCCCCTGCGGGCGACCGGCGTCGCCTCATAGTGTGGGGGGGTGACGAACAGCGAAACGAGATCAGACTCCCCCGCAGAGCCGGGACTCATCGCGCGCATCACCGGGCCGGTGATCGCCTGGGCTCTCGCGCGCCGACCGGTGCGCGCCGCGTTGCTCTACACCGAGCGTCGCGGACCGATGCTCGCCGACAGCGTCACGTACCGGGCGCTCTTCAGCGTGTTCGCCGGCGTGCTGCTGGGCTTCTCCATCGCGGCGCTGTGGCTCGCCGGGAATCCCGTGGCCTGGCAGGCGATCATCGACTCCGTGCAGGCGGCGGTACCGGGGCTCATCGGCGAGGATGGCGTGATCAAGACCGAGGATCTGCGTGCGCCCGCCTCGCTGTCGATCGCCGGGATCATCTCCCTCGTCGCCCTCGTGGGGTCCGCGCTCGGCGCCATCGGCTCACTGCGCACGGCCGTGCGCGTGCTCGCCGGGACCGTGCAGGACGACATCCTCTGGATCTGGGTGATCCTGCGCAACCTCGCGCTCGCGCTCGGCATCGGTGTCGCGTTCGTCGCCTCGGCCTTCCTCACCTTCGCCGGCCAGCTCGGCGTCACATGGATCGCCGGAATGCTCGGCCTTCCCGAGGACTCACCCGTCGCGGCCTGGACGGTGCGCCTGGTGTCGCTCGTGGTCGTCTTCGCCCTGGACGCGGTGATCATCATCGGTGTGTTCCGCCTGCTGTCCGGAGTCCGCCCGTCGCCTCGATCGCTCTGGTCCGGTGCGCTGCTGGGCGCGCTGGGACTCCTGGCACTGCAGGAGCTGTCTGGCCTCTTCGTGGGTGGCGCCACGAGCAATCCGCTGCTGGCCTCGTTCGCCTCGCTGCTCGCGCTGCTGATCTGGCTGAACTTCTCCGCACAGGTGATGCTATTCGCCTGCGCCTACATCGTGACGGCCGAAGAGGAGAAGTCCGATCGCGTGCACGCGAAGTTCGCGGCGACCACGTTTCCGCAGCGAAGACTGCAGCGCGCGGAGGTCGACGTGCAGATCGCCACGGCCGAACTGCGAGCGGCGCAGAAGGCCGCGAGTCCTGAAACCACTTCGTGACCGGGTGCCCTCGTTGTGACCAGATCAAGTAGATTGGTCACAACGAGAGGATGCCATGGATCCCCGACGCACGAGCATCGTCCTCCCCCATGCCACGGTCTCCGCTCTGGAGTGGCGACCGGCATGCGAGTCCGGTATGCCCGTCCTGCTCCTGCACGGCGGCGGTGCCGATAACGCCGAACTCTCGTGGAGTGCGGTCGGACATGCTCTCGCCGAGGCGGGGCATCGCGTGATCGCGCCCGACCATCCGGGCTTCGGGCAGAGTCCACGTCCGGACCGGCCGCTCACTCAGGAACGGCTCGTGCGATACGTGGGCGAGCTCGTCGACGGGATCGGTCTCGCCGACTACGCCGTCGCCGGCCTCTCACTCGGCGGCGGCATGGCGGTCGGGCATCTCCTGGATCGACCCGGCCGCGCACGATCAGCGATACTGCTCGGATGCTACGGTCTGATGCCCCGTCTGGCCGACGGCTTCTCCGGTCGGTTCACGCACTTCGGCACATTCCTCCTGCTGCGTTCGGGTCTGCTCGCCCGGATGACCCGCGCGTACGCGCACAACCGTTCGGCGATGGAACGAGGGCTGCGAGAGCTGGTGCGGAACCCGACAGCGCGCACGCCTGAACTCGTGGATGCGGTGCTCGCCGAGGCCGCCACCGGCACCGGCCTGGAGACGTTCGGGGAATGGCAGCGCGATCAGGTGCTCTGGAATCGACTGCGCACCGTGTACGTCGAGCAGCTGCCTTCGATCACGACGCCCACGCTCCTCGTGCACGGCGATCGTGACTCCGGCGTTCCCCTCGCGCGCATCCGGATCGCCGCCGAGCAGCTGCCGGTGGGGTCGCTGGTGACCGTACCCGGTGCCGGACACTGGGTGCAGCGCGACCGCCCCGACCTCGTCATCCCGGCCATGCGGGAACACCTGGAAAGGAGCGGCGGTGCCCAGACCCCGCGTCCCTGACCGTCGCGAGCGCATCCTCGACGCGGCCGAACGACTGGTGCTCGCGCAAGGCTTCGACAGCGTGAGCGTGTCGTCGATCGCCGACGGCGCCGGGATCGGCAAGGGTGCGGTCTATCTGGAATTCAGCGGCAAGCGGGAGATCCTCGATGCACTCCTGCAGCGCGGGACGGCGCGCATGAATGACCGCGTGAGCCGCGAACTGGGCGACCGACCCCGCCTGAGTTCTGCGTATCGCGCCTCCGCACGCGCGCTGAGTGCCGATGCGCTCATGACGGCGGCGTTCCTCGACGACCGTGGCATCCTCGGTGCGCACGTGGCGGAGATCACGGACAGCCGGTATCGCGATCGGCAGCGACGCGTCGTCGAGTGGCTGCACGGCCTGCAACGGCGCGGCGAGATCGTGGCGGACGTGGACGTCGAGGCGCTCGCCCTCGCGCTCTCGAGCGCGTCGATCGGCCTCCTCTCGGCGGCACGACTGCTCGGGCCGTTCGACTCCGCGCAACTCGAACGCGCGATCGACACGATCGGCCGCATGGCCGAGACCTTCGAGAGGACCTGACCATGCACGTGGAGAGCTTCGGAGCACGCGACGGACATCCCCTACTGCTCCTGCACGGTGGAGGTGTCGCCGGGTGGATGTGGGAGCCGCTGCGCGCGCACCTCGGCGAGGGTCTACGCATCGTCGTCCCCGATCTTCCCGGACATGGTCACAGCACCGACGAGGCATATGTGTCTCACGCGGTCACGACCACGGCCCTCGCCCGCCTGCTGGACGACCTCGGGAGACCCGCCACGGTCGTCGGCTTCTCACTCGGCGCCCAGCTGACCTTGCAGCTCGCAGCTCAACACGCAGAGAGGGTGCGGAACGTCGTCGTGGTCAGCGCACAGGCCGCTCCGATGTGGGCGACCCGTCCCACACTCGCCCTTCTCGGCGCGACCGCCGGCCTCGCGAAGAAGCAGTGGTTCGCCCGGATGCAGGCCCGGGAGCTGTTCATCCCGGACAAGCTCCTGGACGACTACGTGCGTACGTCGGCCGGCATCTCACGGGAGAGTCTGCTGCGCTCCGTCGAGGAGAACCTTCGATTCTCACCACCGCCAGCCTGGCAGTCGTATCCCGGAGCGGCGTCGATCCTCGTCGGGGGGAAGGAGAGGTCGCTCATGAAGCGCTCAGCGGCTCTGCTCCACGCCTCACTCCCCCACAGCGATCTGCGCGTCGTCGACGACTGCGGACACGGCATCCCCCTGCAGCGTCCCTCGTGGCTCGCCCGACACATCGAGGCGACGCTCGACGAGCCCCCTCACCCCGCGTAGCCCGGGACGCCGGGTCAGAGCGCCGCCGGAAGACGACTCGGGGTCAGCTCGGGCAGACGCCCTTGTCCTGGAGCGTGGTGTCGGTGACGATCGCCCCGTCGACATCGATATCGATCACGGCCGCACCGTCGACGACCTCGAGACCGGTGAGGGCGAGGCCTGCGGGTAGCTGATCGGCGATGCACACCCGTTGCGGCTGGGTCAGGCCTTCGCCGAGGGATCCGAGAGTGGAAGCGACCCGGTCGAGATCGATGTCGAGTCCGCCGATGCTCGCGGCCACCGGTGTCAGCTCGAGGTCGCCGTCGACCGTGCCGGGCGTGAGCGTGAGCGACAGCGGAACGGCGGCCCCGAGCACGCTGATCGACCCGCTCACCGTGGCGTTCGGGGCGGCGAACTCCACGGAGTCGACGGGCAGATCGGTCCCGGCGAGCAGAGACGTGAACTGCTCCTGATCGATGCGGATGGTCCCGGAGGCGCCGCCCAGATCGCCGCCGTGCAGCGGGACGTCCGTCGCTGTCACATCGACGGCGCCCGTGATGCCCTCCAACGTCACCGAATCCGTCGACAGACGCAGCGTGTCGAGGGTGCCGCCGATCAGCTGCGGCAGCAGGAGCCCCTGCGTCTCGACGTCGAGCTGCTGGTCGGCGGGCAGGTCGAGCTGTTCCACGACGATCGACCGCACGACGCCGGGGAGCACGGCGCGAGCGATGAGTTCCGCAGCGACCACGAGCACTGCGAGCACGACGACCACGATCAGCAGCACCCATGGCCAGCGGGGCCGTGTGCGCGGCGCGGCCGCCTCCTGAGCGGAGGCGGAACCGGGGATCACGAGCGTCGGATGCTCCGCGGCGGCGTCGGGGTACGGCAGGGTGTGGTTGTCGTCGCTCATGCCTGCCATCCTGCCGCACCGAGAAGAACGCCGAGCCGCACTACATCCGCTCTGGTGCGGAGACGCCGAGGAGCTCGAGTCCGTTGCGCAGCACCTGACCTGTGGCGTCGTTGAGCCACAGCCGGGTGCGGTGGACGCTCTCGATCGGGTCTTCGCTCAGCGGGATCACGCGGCAGTTGTCGTACCAGCGGTGGTACAGGCCGGCGAGCTCCTCGAGGTACCGGGCGACACGGTGCGGTTCGCGCACCTCGGCGGCGAACGCCACGATGCGCGGGAACTCCTGCAGCGCACCGAGCAGCGCCGCCTCGGTCTCGTGCGTGAGCGTCTCGGGAGCGAACTCCGAGCGGTCCACACCGGACTGGCCGGCGTTGCGTGCGACGTTGTGGGTACGCGCGTGGGCGTACTGCACGTAGAACACCGGATTGTCGTTCGTGCGCTTCTGCAGAAGCTCGGGGTCGAGGTCGAGCGGCGAGTCGGCGGGCGAGCGCTCCAGCGAGTATCGCAGCGCATCGCTACCGAGCCAGTCGAGCAGATCATCCATCTCGATGATGTTTCCCGCACGCTTGCTGAGGCGCGCACCGTTGATCGACACCATCTGGCCGATGAGCACCTGGACGTTCTTCTCCGGGTCCTCTCCTGCCGCTCCGGCGACGGCCTTGAGGCGGTGCACGTAACCGTGGTGGTCGGCGCCGAGAAGGTAGATCTTGTTCTGGAAGCCGCGGTCGCCCTTGTTCAGGTAGTAGGCGGCGTCGGCGGCGAAGTACGTGTACTCGCCGTTCGACCGGCGGATGACACGATCCTTGTCGTCACCGAAGTCGGTCGTGCGCACCCACACGGCGCCCTCGTCGTCGAACACGTGTCCCTGTTCGCGCAGACGGTCGACGGCCTGGTCGATCAGGCTCGTGCCGGACGCATCCTTGGCGTGCAGCGTGCGCTCCGAGAACCAGACGTCGAACGGCACGTTGAAGCGGTCCAGCGAGCTCTTGATCTCGGCGAGCTGGAATTCGTACGCGAGTTCCATCGCGACGGCGGACTGCTCGGCATCCGGCAGCTGCAGCAGGTCGGGTCGCGCCTCGAGAACACGGCCGGCGAGGGTCGTGATGTACGCGCCCGGGTAGCCGCCCTCGGGGGTGGGCTCGCCCTTCGCCGCCGCGAGCACCGAGCTCGCGAAGCGCTCCATCTGCGCACCGGCGTCGTTGATGTAGTACTCACGCACGGCGTTCGCACCGCTCGCGAGGAGCAGACGCACGATCGAGTCGCCGAGAGCAGCCCAGCGCGTATGGGCGATGTGCAGCGGACCGGTCGGGTTCGCGGAGACGAACTCGACGTTCACGCTCACTCCCGCCTGCGACGCGTTCGTGCCATAAGCGCTACCGGCATCGACGATGACCTTCGCCAGCGCACCCGCCGCTGCGGCATCGAGACGGATGTTGATGAACCCGGGGCCCGCGACCTCAGCGCTGGCGATGCCGTCGACGTCGGCGAGGCCGTCGACGATCTGCTGCGCGAGCTCGCGCGGGTTCGTGCCGAACGGCTTGGCCATGCGCATGGCGATGTTCGAGGACCAGTCGCCGTGGTCGCGGTTGCGGGGGCGCTCGAGCACGATGTCGGATGCGGAGAGCTCCAGCGGCTCGCCGGGACGTCGTTCCTCGGCGATCGGTGCGAGGACGGCGAGGACGGCTGCGGCGAGAGTTTCGGGGTTCATAGCCTCCCCAGTTTACGGGGCCGGAAGGTCACGACCGACGGCGCGGGGCTCCCCGAATTTGCGTTCGGCCTCCAGTGATCTACTCTCATGCCATGAAGCCGCCCGCCACCCGTCGCCGAGTGGGCGCCGCCGGTATCGCCGCCGGCCTGCTCATCGCCGTCGCGGCAGTGGTCCTCGGCGTGTGGCGGCCATGGATCCCGGCGCCCTCCACGACTCCGATCAGCGCACCCGCCGATGCGGCATCCGGCCCCTCGGCGGTCATCGCTCCGGCGCCGCTCGTCCTGCCGGAGCATCCGACCGTGCTGGTGTTCGGCGACTCCTGGACCTACGGTTCGGCGGCGACCGTCCCGACCCTCGGCTACGCCTACCTGTTGGCGGACCTGCTCGACGGCGAAACCGTCGTGAACGGAGTCCGCGGGAGCGGATACCTGAAGCCCGGGATCGACGGCCCCTCCTTCGGCGAGCGGATCGCCGCCCTCGACCCGTCCCTCTCGCCGGATCTCGTCATCCTCCAGGGGTCCATCAACGACCGCGCACAGGGTGTCGCCGGGTACCGCGAGGCCGTCAACGCCGCGTGGGACGCGATGGCCGCCACCTACCCGGAGGCGACGATCGTGGTGCTCGGTCCGGCGCCGCACGAGCTCCCCGTGGGCACGGCCACCGCGCGTATCGACGCGGATCTCTCCGAGCTCGCCGCCGCACGCGGCTGGTGGTACATCTCCCCCATCGCCCAGGACTGGATCACCCCGCAGAACTACCTCGACGTGATCGACGTGGACGCGGGACGCCAGCATCCCTCCACGGACGGCCACCGTTATCTGGCCGAGAAGCTCGCTGCGGCGCTGGACGAACTGCGCGCCGCGCCCGTCACCGTGGCCGGTGGGTCGGAGACCACCCCCGACGAGTGATATTGTCGATCGGTACGCCTCCGTAGCTCAGTGGATAGAGCGCCGGTTTCCGGTACCGTAGGTCGCAGGTTCGACTCCTGTCGGGGGCACACACGTTGTACGCGAATGGAACGTCAATCCATACGAAGTCCATCCGAGTATGAGAAAGCCGCCTGGTTTCAGGCGGCTTTTCTCGTACACAGGACCGGCGAGCACTAGTGGGGCTTCGGACCCCCGTCATGGCGAGCACCGGGCCCGCTCGACGTCGGTGGATCACTCCGACTGAGCGCTCTCCATGGCGGACAGACTCCCCAGCAATCGGAGACGCTCTTCGGTGGCGCCGCCCGGCGAGGGGGTCATGGTGAACATGACGAGCCCGGGATCCGCAGGCAGCTCGAAACCCTCGTAGTCGAAGAGGAGCGCCCCGACGTCCGGATGGTGGATCCGTTTGCTTCCGGTGCGGTGGAAGCGAACATCGTGGGCTGCCCAGCGCGTACGGAAGACGTCACTACGCGTGACGAGTTCGCCGATCAGATCGGTGAGGTCCTTGTCGTGCGGGTTGCGTCCCGCTTCGATTCTGAGTGAGGCGACGATGCTGTTGGCCCCGGACTCCCAATCGACGTAGAAGTTCTGCGCAGCGGGGTTGAAGAACGTGTAGCGGGCGTTGTTGCGCTGATTGGCGGCGTCGTCCAGAATCGGCGCGAAGACGGCCCGACCGATGACGTTCACGGCGAGGAAGTCCTTGCGTGCGTTCGAGATGTAGGCGGGAACGCTGATGCTGTCCAGGAGTCGCTGAAGCGCGGGCCGGATGACGGGCGTCGCAGCCCGCGGACGTGCGCGTGCAGAACGGTTCGGGGCGGCGTTTCGGGCGAGGTCATGGAGGTGGGCGAGCTCGGCGTCGTCGAGGTGGAGTGCGCGCCCGAGCGACTCGAGCACTTCCGGGGAGACGCCGGACAGGTTGCCGCGCTCCATCCTGGCGTAATAGTCGACGCTCATCCCGGCCAACATGGCCACCTCTTCGCGGCGGAGACCGGTGACACGTCGTCGGCCTCCGCCGATGATGCCGGCCTGCTCCGGGGTGAGTCGTGCTCGCCGCGTGGAGAGGAACTCACTCACCTCGGCTCGTTGTGTCATGCCTGCCACGTCGTGCCTTCCCGTCGTGTGTGGATGGGTGTCGTGTGCGGATACGTACCGACCGGCGGCGCTCACGAGCCGCCGGTCGACGAGCTACCGGCCGAGCCGGCTCAGGTCGTCCCGCACGGTGGCCGGTTCGTCGGTGAGAGGCATGTTCGGCATGTCGAGTGCGCCGTCGATTCCAGTATCTCGGACGAGCGCCTCGAACTCGGGGGCCAGGTCCTCCTGCGCTGCCCCTCGCTCCGCGACCAATTCGAGGGTTCGGTGGTCCGCCGCGTCGATCTCCAGACAGTCGAGCAGCACGCGCGCGATCTGGTCGCGGGCGATGACCCCGTCTGCCGGCGAGGCCGTGCTGTACTGGTCCCCTTGGCGGAAGACGATGTGGCGCTCGTCCGGTGCGTTGTAGTCGAACCAGCCGGGGCGGACGACCGTGTACCGGTTGCCGGACGCGCGGACGAGGCGCTCGGCCCTCCGTTTCCAGTCGTGACCTTCGTTCGCCCGATCCGTCGTGCCGACAGCGGTCATCAGGGCGATGCGCACAGGGCGTCCGTCGAGCACAGTGAGCACGTTGGCCACTGCTCCGTAGTCGACCTTCTCTGCGACACCACGGCCACCATGGGAGCCGTGGACGAAGACCACGGAGCCGACCCCGGCGACAGCGTCCGCCAGCGTCTCGGCCGAGGTGAGATCGCCGATGACGATCTCCGCGCCCTCCGGGACCCGCGCGGCGCGAGATGCGTCACGCACCAACGCGCGCACGTGTCGTCCTCTCGTGAGAGCCTCGCGGACGACGTGCACGCCGATGCTTCCGGTCGCCCCCACGACGAGAACCGTGGACTGCTCGGTCATGTCAGTTCTCCGGGATATCGCGACCGAACGCCTCGAGCGTGATGACCTCGGGCTCCGGGCCCCCGCGAACGCCGGTATCGAGAGCGTCGATGCGAGCGATCTCGTCGTCGGTGAGTTCGAAGTCGAACACGTCGAAGTTCTCCGCAATACGAGCAGGCTTCACCGACTTGGGGATGGCCTGGACGCCGTTCTGGATGTGCCAGCGGAGCATCACCTGCGCTGCCGACTTTCCATGCGCGTCGGCGATGGCGACGATGACGGGGTCGTTGAACGTGCTCTGGGAATCGTCCCCTCGGTAGGACGTGATGCCGCCGATGGGCGACCAGGCCTGTGTGAGGATGCCGCGGTCCTTGCCGAACGCCTGCAGCTCGCGCTGCTGGAAGTACGGGTGCACCTCGATCTGGTTCACCGCCGGCACGATCTCGGTCTGCGCGAGCAGCGTCGTGAGGTGGTCGACCATGAAGTTGCTCACGCCGATGGCGCGGACCTTGCCCTCGGCGAGGAGAGTCTCCAGCGCCGTGTAGGCGGCGATGGTCTTGTCGAACTCACCGGGGAGGGCCTGGTGGAGGATGAAGAGGTCGATGACGTCGACCTGGAGCTTGCGGGCGCTCTTCTCGAATGCGTGCAGCGTCTGGTCGTAGCCGTAGTCGCTGATCCAGACCTTCGACTCGATGAACACGTCGTCGCGGGAAAGACCGGACGCCTTGATGGCGTCGCCCACTCCTCGCTCGTTGGCGTATGCGGCGGCGGTATCGATGAGACGGTACCCCGTGGAGAGGGCGGAAGAGACAGCCTCGACCGTTTCGTCCGGTGGCGTCTGGAAGACGCCGAAACCCAATGCGGGCATCTCGACGCCGTTGTTCAGGGTGAGGTGAGTGTTCGTCATGGGATCGACACTATGACCATCCATCAGCACCTGGGAGTGACTGTCGTTACACGGATAAGCGGTCAGTCCCGCCCGCCGCAACGCAGCACCAGGGGCCACCTATCCAGGTAACAGCAGAGCACCCCAGGCGATGAGGTACGGGCGTACCGTCGAAACATGGCCCGCACCGCTTCCCCGCAACGCCCCACGAAAGTCGGGCGCCGGGTCGCCGCTGCTGTCGGCATCGTGGCATCGGCCGTCTCGATCGCCGGATGCGCCGGATCAGACGATGCACGGCCCGACGTCTCGGCACCATCAGCACCACCGAGGGTCGAGGGAGACGCCGTGACCACGGACACCTATCGTGACGGAGAGTACTCCGCACGCGGCTGGTATGGCTCGCTCCCGTCCCATCACGACGTGACTCTCACCATCGAGAACGGCATCGTCACAGACGTCGACATCACCACGCCGGCAGATGACGAGGTCTCGCTGGGGTATCAACAACGGTTCGCTGATGCCCTCCCGAGAGAGGTGGTGGGCACGCCGCTCGACGACATCGTGGTCGACCGACTCGCGGGATCCAGCGGATGTTCTGAAGGGTTCATGAACGCGCTCGCCGACATCCGCGAGAATGCCCTCCGCTGACCCGACTCCCCGCCTCCTCTGCCCCCCTTCTCCTTCACTGCGATGGGAACGCCACTGTGAACCTCGAACCGACCACACCGACCGCCAAGAACACTGCAGACCAGTTCGTGGGAGACGTCTGGGTGGACCGAATCGCCGCACCGCACGATGGGGACCAACGGATGACCGTGGCCATCGTCAAGTTCGCACCAGGTGCGCGCTCCGCGTGGCACTCGCACGCCAGAGGTCAGTACCTTCGTGTCACCCAGGGCGTCGCCCGCTTCGGGACGCGCGACGGGCAGATCATCGACGTGCACCCCGGAGAGACGCTGTACACGCCGCCTGGACAGGATCACTGGCACGCCGCTGCGGGAGACTCTTTCATGGAGCACATCGCCATGCTCGAGAACGCGGACGACCCGGCGGAGACCACGGAGTGGAAAGAGCACATCACCGACGACGACTACGCGGGGCGCTTCGACCGGCGGACCGGAGATCCTGCTTCGCGACAGTAGGGCGGGAGTGGCGACGCCCTCCGTCAGATTGCTCTTTCGTCGTCTTGCTGGCGGCCTTCTTCCTCCGTCCGCCCGTCCTCGTCCTCCGGTCGGGTGCGCACCGTGGTCGATCCGAGGGACACGGTGGCGAGCAGGCCGAGGGCGAGGAACCCTGCCGCTGTCCAGGCGGCGTAGCGGGTCCCTTCGGAGAAGGCGGCCTTGGCATCATCGGCCACATCAGCGGTCGCGGCATTCGACTCCAGCCCGCTGATCGCCGCCCCTGCGCTGTCGACCACGGCCGACACGATCTGGTCGCGCTGGGCGGCGGGGACACCGCGCTCGTCGAGCGAAGACGCGAGGATCCCGGCGGTGCTGGTGAAGAGAACAGTGCCAAGAACAGCGACGCCGAGGGCGGCGCCGATCTGCCGAGACGTGGACTGCGTGCCCGAGGCCGCCCCGCTGTCCGCGACCGGCACCTCGGCGAGCACGACCCCGGTCAGCTGCGCCGTGGCGAGGCCGACACCGAGTCCGTAGACGAAGAGGAACGGGATGAGCGGTCCCCAGGATGCGTCAGGGCCGATGACGAAGCCGACTCCCGCGACACCGATGATCTCGGCGATGAGGCCGGCACGCACCACCCAGACCGGGGCGACCTTTCCGCTCGAGGCTCCGGCGACACCGCTGGCGAGGAACGATCCGCCCGCCAGCGCGAGCAGGAGCAGCCCTGTCTGCACGGCTTCGAAACCGAGCACGAACTGCAGCCAGAGCGGAAGCGCGAGGATGATGCCGAACTCCCCCAACGACACCACCGCTGCGGCGATGTTCCCGTTGCGGAACGAGGAGATCGAGAACAGCCGCAGCGCCAGCAGCGTCGACTTCCCCACCCGTTCGCGGTGCCGTCCCCACAGGATGAACGCGATGACGGCGAGGACGGCGACGGCGAAGAACAGCGGGATCGGCGACAGCTCCCACGGCCAGGCCCAGTCACCGATCTGCGGCCGCGTGTCGACGAGCCACCAGCCGTAGGTCCGTCCCTCGATCAGGCCGAACACGAGGCTTCCCATCGCCGATATCGACAGCAATGCTCCGATGATGTCGACGCGGGAGACGCGGTCGCTGCGCGATTCCGCGACGGTCAGGAGCACGCCGATCACGATGATGATGCCGAGGGGGATGTTGATGCCGAAAGCCCAGCGCCACGAGTAGGCGGTCGTGAGCCACCCGCCGAGGAGCGGACCGACGGCCGCCATGCCGCCGATCGTGGAACCCCATACGGCGAACGCGATTCCGCGCTCCCTGCCTCGGAAGGTCGCGTTGATGATCGAGAGGGTGGTGGGGAGGATCATCGCACCGCCGACGCCCTGCGCCAGTCGGGCCAGGATGAGCATGCCGCCGTCCGGCGACAGGGCGGCGACCACCGACGAGGCTCCGAAGACGACGACGCCGATGATCATCACCCGGCGCCGACCGAAACGGTCGGCGAGGCTGCCGAAGACGAGCAGCAGCGACGCGAAGACGAGCGTGTACGACTCCTGCACCCACTGGACCTCGGTCGAGGTGATGCCGAGGTCCTCCACGATCGCGGGGATCGCCACGTTGACGATCGTCGAATCGACGATGATCAGCGAGACCGCGATGCTGATGAAGACGAGCCCGAGCCAACGCAAGCGCACGTATCTTTCCATGATCGCTAGCCTAGTTAGCGAAATTCGATCGCGGTAGGCGGTATCCCAGCGGGACGACGATAGGCTCGATACGTGCCCCTCCTCTCGATCGCCGGTTCGACGCGTGCCCCGCACCGTCTCCGTTCGGCGACCCCGATGAGGGAATGGATGCGGGTCATCCTGCACCCGGGCACGAACGGGTGGACCAGTGTCTGGGGCACCCTCTCGCACGGCGAGATCGCCGGCTGCCCGCCGCCACGGAACTAGACCACGCCTCGAACGGGGCGGTGGTCTTCTGCGCCATTCACCCCTTCTCTCGCGTGAGGTCTTTTCCGTGTCCCCGAATTCTTCCCCTGCCCGTTTCTCCCTCGCCCCGCATGCGCTGTGGAACGGCATCCGCTCCAACGCCCGCAGCGACGTCCTCGGCGGGTCGCTCCTGCTCGCGGCGACGTTCGCCGCGCTCGTCCTCGCCAACAGTCCCGCCGCCCCCTGGTACGAGTCCGTGCGCGACTTCACGTTCGGCATCCCGGAACTGCATCTCGAACTCAGCGTCGGCGCCTGGGCGTCCGACGGGCTGCTGGCGATCTTCTTCTTCGTCGTCGGTCTCGAGCTGAAGGAGGAGTTCGTCGCCGGACGCCTGCGCGATCCACGTCGAGCCGCCCTGCCGATCGCGGCCGCGATCGGCGGCGTGGTGGTTCCCGCTCTCATCTTCGTCGTGATCAACGCCGCCGGCGGTTCGGATGCCCTGCGCGGCTGGGCGATCCCCACGGCCACCGACATCGCGTTCGCCGTGGCCGTGATCGCCGTGGTCGGCAAGTTCCTGCCTCCCGCCCTTCGGGTTTTCCTGCTCACGCTGGCGATCATCGACGACCTCATCGCGATCACTATCATCGCGACGTTCTACACCGACACCATCAGCTTTCCGTGGCTGATCCTGGCGCTGCTGCCGCTGGCGGGATTCGCCGCCCTGGTGGCGAAGGGGGTGCGGGCGTGGTGGATCCTGCTCCCCCTCGCCATCGCCGTCTGGGTGTGCATCCACGCATCCGGTGTGCACGCGACCGTCGCCGGCGTGCTTCTCGGCTTCGTCGTGCCCGTCACGGCGACGGAGCGCGCCCGCGTGCGGGTCGGCACGGACGATGCCGGCCGACCGGTCTACGACGGTATGGCCGCGCACTTCGCCGACCGTTGGAGCATCGTGGCCACGCTGTTCGCGGTCCCGGTCTTCGCCTTCTTCGCCGCCGGGGTCACCGTCGGCGGGTGGGCAGGCCTCACGTCGGCGTTCACGGACCCGATCACCATCGGAATCGTCGTCGGCCTCGTGATCGGGAAGCCGATCGGCATCCTCGCCACGACCTTCCTGCTGAGTCGCCTCCCTGCGCTGCGCCTGGACGAGTCGCTGCGCTGGCCCGATCTGACCGGAATGGCGTTCCTCGCCGGTATCGGGTTCACGGTGTCCCTCCTGGTGGGCGAACTCGCCTACGGATCGAGCTCGGTTGCGGACGAACACGTGAAGATCGGGGTACTGGTCGGATCGTTCATCGCCGCCCTGCTCGGCGGGATCATCCTGGCACGCAGCAATGCACGGGGGCGTCGTGAGGTTCACGACGCCGGTGCGGGCGTACTCTGATCACGAAGATCACGGACGACTCCCCGAGGACGGCCGCCATGAACCAGACCGATGCGCCGCGCGGAAAGCTCCTCTACGTGGAGGACGACGCGGAGATCGCCGCCTTGACGGTGGAGGTGCTGGGCGACGTGTACGACGTGGATCACGCTCCGGACGGCGAGAGCGCCCTGCGACTCGCACTGAGTCGGCGTTACGACGTGATGGTGGTCGACCGGAGGCTCCCGGGCATGGACGGCGTGGCCTTCGTGCATGCGGTGCGCACAGCACACATCACGACGCCCGTCCTGATGCTGACGGCCCTCGGTACCGTCGATGATCGCGTGACAGGTCTCGACGGCGGAGCGAACGACTACCTGGTGAAGCCGTTCGACTACGACGAACTGCTGGCGCGCCTTCGCGCGCTGCGGAGAGCGTTCCGCGCGCAGGGCGCGCGCAGGCCTCTGGGCGAGTGGGTCTTCGCCCCTGATGCCCAGGCGGTCTACGACCCGACGGGGTATCGCGTGGCATTGACGGCGACCGAGAGCGCCCTGCTGGAGCTGCTCACGGCCAGCCCTGAGCATGTGTTCACCCGGGAGGAGATCCTGCACGCGGTGTTCCACGAGGGGGACACGACGAGTTCTGTCGACACCTATGTGCACTATGTGCGACGCAAGACGAGCGCAGACATGATCGAGACCGTGCGCGCACGGGGGTACCGGGCGGGGGCGCCCTCATGAGCGACGACGCGGCGCGGGTGCGCCGAGCGGCATTGTCGATCGGGCTGTGGGTGGGCGTCGCGTCGGGTGTGATCGTTGCGATGGGCATCGGGATCCTGATCACCGTGATCCTCTCCACCTCCCGCCGGGAAGGGGAGGAACACCGCGGTGGATGGTTCGGCGGCCTCGTCGGTGCACGCGACGACTTCATCGTCGACATCGACGTGGTCGTGCCCGTGGTGATCGTGTTGGGCGTCATCGGCGTCGTGCTGCTGGGGATCGTGGCCGCCGTCGCCGCCCGACGGTCGGTTCGCCCGCTGGGTGAGGCACTGCGCCGACAGCGCAACTTCGTGGCCGATGCCAGCCATGAGCTGCGCACGCCCCTGACGACGGTGACGAGTCGCATCCAAGTGCTTCAGCGACGCCTCGACCGGGGTGAGGACATCGGCCCCGGCCTGGTCGAGCTCCGTCGAGATGCAGACTCCATGGGAGATGTGCTGAACGACCTGTTGATAGCGGCCGAGGGGGCGTCCCATGACGACGGAGAGGCCGAAGTGGCGAGTGCAGCGTCCACGGCGGTCGCCGCGATCTCGACGATCGCGGACGAGCACGAGGTGGCTCTCACGGTGACCGTCGTCGACGACGGGGCCGTAGCCCGGATCCCCACGGTGACACTGGTCCGCGTCCTCGTCGCTCTGCTCGACAACGCGGTACAGCACTCTCCTGCCGGCGGCGCTGTCACCATCCGCATCGGCACGGACGCGCGTGACGTCACCGTTCGTGTGACCGATGAGGGACCGGGTATCGCCGGGATCCCCTCGGATCAGATCTTCGAGCGCTTCGCCCGCCCGCCCGAGAGCGGGCGCCTGCGCGGCTTCGGCCTCGGACTCTCGCTCGTGCGCGATGTCGCGCGCCGGGCCGGCGGTTCCATCGAGGTCGAGAGTTCGACCGCCCGCGGCACGACCTTCCTCCTCACACTTCCCGCGTCCCGCTGACAGCGCACACGTCGATCATCGTCGAACCGAGCCAGCGCGTGACAGCCCCCTCGTGGTCCACCACGATGCCGGTGCGCGAGGCGGAAGCCTCGATCCAGGAATGATCAAGAGCTCCTGCCACGACGGCTGCGGTCGCCCAGACGTCCGCCTGCGCGAGGCCGTCAGAGACGACGGTCGCGGACGCCACGCCGGTCGCCGGCGCGCCCGTTCGCGGATCGAGGATGTGGTGACCGCGCTCGGCAGTGCCCGATGTGGCGACAGCACCGTTGGCGATGTCGAGCGTGGCGAGCACCCGGCCGCGGTCGTGCGGATCAGCGATCCCCACGTTCCACCGCCGATCCGAACCGTCCGCCGTGAACAGCTGCAGGTCTCCGCCCGCGTTGATCCCGACCGCGACCGCCGAGGTCAGCAGCGGTGCGAGGTGGCGACGGCTCGCCTCCTCGACCGCCCACCCCTTGACCCAGCCGGTGGGATCGAACCACCCTTCGCGATACCCAGAGAACAGACCACCGGTCGCGTGCTCCGCGCGTTCGCACGCAGCAGATGCGAACGCCACCCGCGGGTCGGCGTCAGCCAGAGACAGCTCTCCTCGGCGGATGCGGTTGATGTCGGAGTCCGGTCGATAGGTCGAGAAGATGCCGTCCACGTCGTGCAGCTCATCGAAGCACGCTCTGATCGCCCCCTCGGTCGCCACAGCATCCTGATCTCCCGCGGAGATCAGGTGGATGCTCATCGGGATGCCCATGATCTTCTCGACCCAGACCCGCGTGCTCTCCGGTGCGCCACGCATCAGCTGTGCGCCTGATCGATCGCGCTCTGCAGCGACGAGAGGTAGCCGTCGCTGGTATACGTGGCTCCCGACACCATCTGGATCTGCGCGCTCTGCGACTGCAGAGTCTCCGAAACCAGCCGAGGGATCGCGGTGCCGTTGATCTGACGGTCCCGGCCGTTGCCGTCGGGATAATCGATGGCCTGCGCGTCGCTGATCTGTCCGCCGGAAACCGTGATCCTGACTTGCACCGGTCCGTACCGGGTCTGCGACGACGCGCCGGTGTAGGTCCCGTCGGCGAGACCGGTACCCGCCGACGCTCCGGAGTCCGACGCTCCGGAGTTCGACGTCCCGGAGCTGCCGACGGCGCCTGTGGTCGGAGGAGTCGCGTCGTGCGGCATGACCGCATCGAGCGACGTGCGATAGCTGAACAGCAGCACGAGCCCGCTGATCGTCGCGAGCACGGCATACAGGATCTTCTTCATGGCTACCTCCCTGGTCAGACGGTGAACGATTCGGAGTGGATGCGGTGCGGAGGGAACCCGGCGCTCTCGAGGTCGCGCGTGAGCCCTTTCATCCAGGTCTCGGTTCCGCAGACGAAGACGTCGTAGGCCTCGGTGTCGGGAACGAGGTGGCGGAGCAGGTCGGGACCGTTCCAAGCACTGTGGCTGGCCGCGATCCAGCTCGACGGGCCGGAAGACCGGGGACCGATGAAGGGCAGGTACCGCACTCCTCGACGCGAGACGAGGTCGGCGATCGCGTCCTGCCGGAGTGCATCTTCGGCGACGGAGTCGCGGGTGAGGAGAGTCGCCTCCCCCGGCGCGTAATCCTCGGCTTCCAACAGGGAGAGAAGAGGGGCCACCCCGGCACCTGCACCGATCATGAGCAGCTTCGCCCCGGTACGACGCTCCCCCGTCATCTCCCCGTACGGTCCTTCGACGATGACGCGCGTGCCCGGTGTGAGCGATGCCAGACGGCGCGTACCGTCCCCCACCACTCGGGCCGTCAGCGTGAGCTCGCTCCCTGGCGCAGCGGAGAGCGAGAACGGGTGACCACGCGTCCACCCCGGCCCGTCGAGAAAGCGCCATACGAAGAACTGTCCGGCACGGGCACCCAGGGTCGAGAGATCACGCCCGACGACGCGGATGGTCACTCCCCGCGCACCGTCGGGTTCGACGCTCGCCACGCGCAGGGCACGCCGCGAGGAGCGCAGCACGGGCATACCGAATCGGAACACGAGGATCGACGCCGCCGCGAGCGCCCAGATCGTCCACCAGTACGCGGTCGCGAGCGGCGACGAGAGGAAGTCCGCGCCCGTCCACAGCTGGTGCGGGAGGGCCAGGCCCACGCCGAGGTACGCGTAGAGATGCAGGAGATGCCAGGACTCGTAGCGCAGGCGCCGGCGCGCGCGTCGGATCGAGGTGACCACCACGAGCAGGATCAGCAGGGTCCCCGCGGTGGCGAGGAGCATGCCCGGGTAGTCCCAGACGAATCCCCACAGTTGCACGAAGGGGTTGATGCCGGCGGTGATCGCGTAGCCCAGCACGAGCAGAACGATATGCGCGCCCATCAGCCAGAACGACCAGAACCCGACGAAGCGATGCATACGGGTGATGCCGTCACGGCCGAATCCGCGCTCGAAGAGTGGAACCCGCGCCATGAGGAGCACCTGGTAGAGCAGGAGGTTGGCGGCGACGAGACCCGTCAGTCGTCCCAGCGTGGTGACGGTCTCCCCGCCGGCTCCGAGGACGGCACCGATCCCTCCCCCGGCCACCCAGAGCGCGACGACGAGAAGACTCGTCGCCCAGATGACGATGATCGCTCTCGCCCGCCATGCCTGAGCGCGGCGGTGGGCCGAGCTCTGGTGCTCTCCGATCACCGGTGAGAGGGCACCTCGGGGTCTGTTCGTGAGAGTGGTCATGGGGTCATCCTGGGGACCGGGCTCTGAGACGGTTCTAAGAATGACCTCGCCACAGTCCACTCACAGGGATTTCATGGGATTAACCCGAACCCGCCGCCCGTCGGTGGCACTCCGCACCGATTCGCGGGAAGCTGGAGCATGAGGTTTCTCCGCTTGCTATGGCGCTATCCGGCGATCACGACCACCGTCCTCGTGTTCGTCGGCGTGCTCATCCTGCACGCAGTCGACGCGGCCGTCATCGGACGGTGGATCGCCACCGGTTACGTGGCCGCGTTCGTCGTCTGGACCCTCGTCGGCATGGTGCGGGATGTGCTTCGCGGCCACGTGGGTCTCGACATCCTCGCTGTGGTCGCGATGGTGGCGACGCTCGCCGTCGGCGAGTACATCGCATCCCTCATCATCGTGCTCATGCT
The DNA here is from genome assembly GCF_002356155.1 of Microbacterium sp. TPU 3598. Classification (NCBI taxonomy): domain Bacteria; kingdom Bacillati; phylum Actinomycetota; class Actinomycetes; order Micrococcales; family Microbacteriaceae; genus Microbacterium; species Microbacterium sp. TPU 3598. The sequence goes on from NZ_AP017975.1 coordinate 2,236,868, forward strand.
GTCGGGCGGAGAGGCGCTCGAAGACTTCGCCGGCCGTCGCGCGAAGCGCGACCTGTCCGCGTTGCTGGATCGTTCTCCGCGCATCGCCCACGTGCTCGTGCACGCACAGGCCGCGGATTCGGACGAGGTGAGGGATCTCCCCGTCGACGAGGTCGCGATCGGCGATGTGCTCCTCGTGCGCCCGTCGGAGGTGGTGCCCGTCGACGGCGTGCTGCTCACCGAGACCGGAACCTTCGATGAGTCGTCGCTGACCGGCGAGAGCATGCCCGTGGCCCGCGCGTCCGGAGGGGAGGTGCTCTCCGGAGCGATCAACGGCAGTCGCGCTGTGCGGATCCAGGCCGTTCGCTCGAGCGCAGACAGCCAGTACCAGCAGATCGTCGCACTCGTGCACGCCGCAGAGGACTCCCACGCGCCGGTCGTGCGGCTCGCCGACCGCTTCGCGATCCCCTTCACCGCGGTGTCGCTCGTCCTGGCCGGCACAGCCTGGGCCATCTCGGGCGACGCGACGCGCTTCGCCGAGGTCCTCGTGCTCGCGACGCCCTGTCCTCTCCTGATCGCCGCCCCGGTCGCATTCCTGGGAGGCCTCTCACGCGCGGCGAAGACAGGCGTGATCATGAAGGGCGGCGCCGTCATCGAACAGATCGCGCGCGTGCGATCGGCCGCCTTCGACAAGACGGGAACGCTCACGCAGGGCCGACCGGAACTCGTCGATGTCCGGCCAGCGAACGGCTTCGGCGCGGACGAGGTCCTGCAACTCGCCGCCTCGGCGGAACAGTACTCGACGCACGTGCTCGCCGAGGGCATCCGTCGCGCCGCAGACGCGCGCGGACTCGCGCTGCGTGTCGCGACAGAGGCCAGGGAGGAGGCCACGAACGGTGTCGTCGCCGAGATCGATGGTCGAGCTGTCGTCGTCGGCAAGCCCGCCTACGTGGCCGCTCTCGCGCCCGACACCGTGCGGGCGACGCTGGAGCTGAGTCAGGCCGCAGCCTACGTGGCCGTCGACGGCCGTTTCGCCGGGGTGCTCGTACTCGCCGACCACCCGAGGCCCGAAGCAGCGGCCGTCGTCTCGTGGTTGCGGACGCACGAGGTGGATCGCGTGGTCATGCTCACGGGCGACGTAGGGCCGACGGCGGAATCAGTGGCTCATCAGGTGGGCATCTCGGAGATCCACGCCGAGCTGCTTCCGCCCGAGAAGGTCGCTCTCGCCGGCGAACTCCAACCGCGGCCGATCATGATGGTCGGCGACGGCGTGAACGACGCCCCTGTGCTCGCCGCCGCCGATATCGGCGTCGCCATGGGCGCGAAGGGAGCGACCGCTGCCGGCGATGCCGCTGATGTCGTGATCCTCGTCGACTCGCTGGCGAAGCTCGTCGATGCGGTGTCGATCGGTCGCCACACTCTGCGGGTCGCCCTGACCGCGATCTGGATCGGGATCGGCTTGAGCGTCGGGCTCATGATCGTCGCGATGACCGGCCTCATCCCCGCGGTGGTCGGAGCACTCGTCCAGGAGCTCGTCGATCTCGCGACGATCCTGTACGCGCTGCGGGCGCTGAGCGGCCCCTCGACGGTGCTCGCCTCCGCGCCCGCCCGTCCGCAGCTGAAGACCGAGACACCGGCACCGCAGCGCAAGGAGTGAGGAGTCACGACCTGCGCGTACGACGACCGACCCGACGGAGGCGGATCATCCATGTGGACGGTTTCGCTGCGGCAGCGTGAGGGTGAACCGGCAGCCGGCCCCACTCTGCGAACGACCTTCCAGCGTTCCGCCGTTCGCCACCGCGAGTCCGCGCGCGATCGCCAGCCCCAGCCCGGCTCCGCTCGTCGCCAAGGGGGCCATGCTCCGGGTGCGGGCGAGGTCGCCACGCCATCCGGCATCGAACGCCTGCTCGAGAGCCTCAGGGGTCATGCCGGAGCCGTGGTCCTCCACGCTGATCCTGACCGCGTCGGCATCGGCCTCCAGGAAGACCGTCGCCGCGGTCCCCTCAGGGGTGTGCTGCACCGCATTGGCGAGCAGGTTCATCAAGATGCGCTCGATGCTGAGAGGATCGGCGAAGGCCGTGACGTCGCCTGACTCGTCGACTTCCAGGTGCACCGTCGCGCCGAGATTACGGGCTGTTCCCACGGCATCGCCGACCAGATCGGCGACATCGAGGTGCTCCGGGCTCAGCGGCACCCGATCGATCTCGATGAGCGAGAACGCGAAGAAGTCCTCGACCAGCGCCCCGAGACGACTGCTCTGCGCGCGAAGCCTCGTCGTGAACTCGACACGGTCCTCGATGATCCCATCCTCGTGAGCGCGGATGATCGCGTCGATGGCGGCCAACGGTGTCCTCAGATCATGGGAGATCCCGGTGATGAGGTGCCGTCTCGCCTCCTCCTGCCGGAGATTCGTCTCCCGTGCCTCGTGGAGCGCGCGCGCAGCGTTGTGGAGCTCTCGATCGATCTGCCGATACTCCCAGTTCGACACCACCGTGTGGTCGTCGAGGGGACGACCCGATGCCAGTTGCCGGGTGTGCAGGCTTATCCGTCTGCTCTCCTCGACCAGCCGGTTGCCCAGGCGCCACGCCAGCAGCATCGTGCCCGAGCCGGCGAGGATCGTCGCTCCGAGGATGAGCGGCAGATCGTCCTCCTCGATCTGCATCCGAGAGGCCGCGAAGGCGAAGGATGCCGACATCCCCACGACCACCGTCATCACGACGATCATCATCTGACAGCGCATCGAGTACCTGCGGGTCAGCCGAAGCGCGACCGCCCCGAAGACTCCGGTCAGGATCACCGCCGCCACGACGACTCCGAGCGTTTCGAGGAGCATCGCGTTCATCTCGTCCCTTCGCTGTCGAGCAGATAGCCGTGCCCCCACACCGAGCGGATGACGACCGGCCGGGAGGCATCGGGCTCGACCTTCAGGCGGAGGCGACGGATGTTGACGGCCACAGCCGAGGTGTCCCCGGCCTCCCATCCCCACGCTCCACCGGCGATCTCCTCGCGCGAGTGCACCCGATCGGGGTGGCGGAGGAGGAAAGCGAACAGCTCGAACTCCCGGACTGTCAGCTCCAGGTCGACGCCATCGCTCTGGATCACCCGCATCGCCGGCGTCAAGCGGAACCGTCCGAGGGTGATCGGCGACTCGCCGGCGCCCTGGTGCGCGGTCCGCTGCAACAGCCGGATCACGCGGAGCACGATCTCGCGCGGTGCGACGGGCTTGACGACGTAGTCATCCGCGCCGGCTTCCAGGCCGTCGATGCGTTCATGCGGCTGCCCCATCGCCGTGAGCAGGAGAATCGGAGCGTTCGACGTGGTGCGCAGACGACGGCAGATCTCCACGCCGTCGACGCCGGGGATCATACGGTCGAGGAGCACCACATCCGGAGGACTGAGCGTCGCGGCTTCCAACGCCGCGAAGCCGTCGGCGACCGCTTCGACGGAGAACCCGGCACGACGCAGATAGGCCACGAGGATGCTGCGCAGCTCCTCATCGTCCTCGACGACCAGCACCCGGCCGTTCGCGAGGTCGGCCAACTGCACTTCCACGGTTCTGCGCACCTTCCGAAGATACGTCGTCGTTGCCGACAGAGTCCTGCACTCTCAGCGGAACGACGGGGCGCGCTTCGACAGGAACGCCGCCATGCCCTCCTGGCCGTCCGCGTGTGCCAGAGCGTCCCGGAACAGTGTGCGCTCCGCCACCGCACGCAGCGGCGCGGGCATCGCGAAAGCGGCCTTCACGGCGGCGAGCGCGCTCCTCGACGCACGGCTGAACGCGAGCGCCTGACCGCCCACCGCAGCGGCGAGCCCATCGGCGTCGGGAAGCACGGCGTCGACGAGACCCCACTCCTCCGCCGTCGCGGCCGTCACCCGCTCGCCCGTCAGGGCCATGCGTCGCGCCCGGCCGTCGCCGATCCGGGCGGCAACACGATACGTGCCGCCGAAGCACGGGATCAGGCCCAACCCGACCTCGGGCAGCGCGAAGAGCGAGTTCGCCGTGGCGTACACGAGGTCGCAGGCGGCCGCGAGTTCGCACCCACCTCCGAGCGCGTGACCGTCGACGGCGGCGATGACCGGCACGGGGCAGGCGGCGATGCTGTCCATGGCCGCCTGTCCGGCGCGGCTGATGCGCTCACCGGAGTCGGACGATGCGGCCGCCATCTCGGCGATGTCGGCCCCGGCCGCGAACGCGCGTGTTCCGGTCGAACGCACGACCACGGCGCGGGGGCGATCCGCGGGCACCGTCTCGGCGAGCTCTGTGAACACCTGCCGGATGGCATCGAGCTCGTCGATGCCCATGGCGTTGAGCTGAGCGGGGCGGTCGAGGGTGACGGTGAGGGTGGTCCCCTCGGAGCTGATGAGCAGTGCGGACACGGTAAGGCCTTTCAGGAGTCCCAGATCGCCCCGTACGCGGGGACCCCGAGGGCTTCCAGCGCGGAGACGACCCGGCGGGTGGTCGATTGGTTGGAGATGCAGATCACCGCTTCGGCGTCGAACGAGGTGAACTCTTCGAGCGCCAGTGCCACGAGGTCGGGGCGCCCCTGTTCGCTGGTGTTCCAGATCACGGCATCGGGGTGCGAGGCACGGATGGACTCGACGAGATCGTCGCCGTAGGTGGCTTCCGGTTCTCTGGTCGCCCACACGAGCTTCGAGGGCGTGGTGTCGGCGAAGAGGTGCGGCAGGCACGGGCCGATCCCGCTTCCGGTCGCGACCCACACGACGCGCTCGAAGAGCTTGTCCACGTTTCCCACGCCCGCCGTCGGAATCCCTCGTGTCCACACATGCGAGGGCGCGTCGTCGATGAGTCTTCCGGTCCAGTCCCCCGCCCGCGAGATGGTGAGCCGGAAGCCGGTCTCGTCGCGGGTGACGACATTCGCGAACGAGTGCCACTGGCCGAGCGGATGCCGCGCCAGGGTGGTGGACGAACCGGCGAAGGGACGCACGCCGTGATCGAAGTCCGCGAGTGCGACGTGAGACGACGGCGTCGCGATGCGGACGGGCACTTTCCTGAGCCGCAGCCACGGTGCGACGACGCTGAGCACGATGACCAGCAGCAGCCAGAACGACGGCGACGCGGCGAGGACTCGTCCGATCCCCGCAGCGCCGGCGGAGTCGGCGGCATCGGCGGCGAGCGCCACGGTGAGTACGGCGAAGAGGGTGAGAGCGGACCATCCTCCGAAGCGATGGGTCATCTCGAACAAGTCATGGCGGCGTTGGCGGATCGGAGGCAGCGCCGGTACGAGGATTCCGACCAGGCACGCGACGAGGGCGACGGCCACGCTCTTCGAGAACACGGAGAAGGAATCACTGAAGACGACGGTGGCGGCTCCCCCCAGGAACCAGGCCACGGCCGCGACCGCGGATCCGACGTGGATCCCACCGAAGTGGTAGACCTTCGCGAGACGTCGACGGACCGCCAGCGGCGCCGATTTCGGCACGCTCGTCGCGAGCCGGAACAGGAGGTTGATCACGTACTGCTGGCGGATCAACACTGCGGCTGTGAGGTTCACGCCGCTCATGGTGATGAGGAGGGTGGCGACGTCGGCCGGCGGCATCGAGGCCAGGGTCGTGGCGATGATCCCGGCGACGACGGCGTTGATCGCGAGAACCAGCACCACCAGCCTGTTGTAGGGCATCAGTGCAGGACGCGTGAGAAGAAGCCGCCACCCGGTGAGCGCCGCGGGGCGCACGTGGGTCTCGGGAGTCACGCTGCTCGCCATGCGTGGCTCCTCAGCACCGTCTGGTCGACCTTGCCGCGCGTCGTCATCGGAAGAGTCGGTTCGAGATGGACGATCTTGGGGACGCAGTAGTACGGCAGCGCTTTGCGCACATGGGCGAGCGCAGCCTCCACGTCGGCGTCCTCCGGAGTCACGAAAGCGACCAGCGCGGTGCGGTCATCGGTGGGGAGGACGGCCGCGTGCTGCACGGAGTCTTCCCGCTCGAGCAGTGCGCTCACGGCGTCGGGTTCGACTCTGAAGCCCCGGATCTTGACCTGGTCGTCCGTGCGTCCGAGGTGCTCGAGATCTCCGTGCGCATTCCATCGGGCGAGGTCGCGGGTGCGGAACATGAGACTGCCGTCGTCGGAGAACGGGTCGAGTCGGTAACGGTCGCGGGTCAGACGCGGGTTTCCCAGGTACCCGGCGGTGACCCCCGCTCCCCCGACCCACATCTCCCCGACCTCGCCGTCGGCGACCGGAGCGCCACCCTCATCCAGGATGTAGGCGGTCGTTCCCGGGATCGGTCGTCCGATCGGCGGATCCGCCTCATCGGGGGTGCACAGATGCATCGTGTTCACGATCGTGATCTCGGTCGGACCGCACGAGTTGTAGAAATCCGTCACGGCAGCCCAGCGGTTGGCGAGGGCACGAGGGCACCGTTCCCCGGCGACGGCGACAGCGGTGAACCGGCCCAGCCGTCGCGGGTCGTGCGGGGTGAGGATCGACGGGGTCGCGATCACGACGTCTGCGGCACGCAGAGCCTCGGCGAAGTCCCGTCCGCGGATGTGCAGCGTGGCACCGTGGGTGAGCGCGCCGAGGATCTCCCAGACCGCCATGTCGAAAGCGATGTTGAGGATCTGGGCGACCACGGTCCCGGGCTTCATGCCGAGCGCTCCGGGCCCTCCGAACAGGAAGTTCTCGAGGTTGCGGTGGGTCACCCGCACGCCGTTGGGCGTACCCGTCGTTCCGGACGTGAAGATGATCACGCATTCATCTCCGGCGCGTGGCGCGACGGTCTCCTGCGAAGAGGCATCCGCGTCCGCGGTGCGGGCGCGCTCGATCGGCACGACCAGGATGCCCGTCGCCGACGTCACGCGGTCCGCGAACCGCGCCTGGGTGAGCACGACACGCATGCCCGTCACGGCGACCACATGCGCCATATGGACCTCGGTGGCGATTCGCGGATCCACGGGCACGTACGCCGCCCCGAGCCGCAGTGCGGCCACGATGGCGACCACCATCTCGAATCCGCGCTCCACGAAGATCCCGATCCGATCACCTCTCCCGACGCCTCTCCGTCGGAGATCCGCCGCCAGCATGCCGGACAGCTGATCGAGCTCTCCGTATGTCAGCTCCCGCCCTGCGTGCCGGGCCGCGACGGCCAGCGGTTGTTCGCACATCCACCGGCTGAGCATGTCGAGGATCGTGCGGCGGGCGGACGGAGCGGACGGGGATACGACAGGAGGAGCAGGAGCGGACACGGGGAACACCTTTCGTTTCGGTGTGCCCAGTATTTTTCGACCGACCTCCCACGACGGCGGGCAATCATTACAGAGCGTGATCAGTTCCCTGCGTATCCCCTGTCATCGCCGAAGGTCCCCCGGGTGAATTCGCGATGACGCCCGCGTTTCGCGGGTCCAGCACGGTTAGCCTGACCTCGAGCGGGAGCCACCGCGGAGTGGCCTCCTGTCGTCAACGGCTGAGGGTGGTCGACTCAGCCCTGAACAAGGGAACTCACCCATGGCCGAACTGATCGTCATCTCCTTCGACTCCGAGCCCCAGGCGGAAGGGGCCTACGACGAGATCCTGTCGTTGCAGAACGACCTGGTCGTCGAGCTCGCGGGCCTCGCGCTCGTGAAGGTCGACGAGAAGGGCAAGACCAAGGTCGAGTATCCGGGCGCTGCCGGCAACGTCGGTGTCGGAGCCGCAGGCGGTGCACTCTTCGGCATGCTCATCGGCCTCCTGTTCTTCGTACCGATCGCCGGACTGCTCTTCGGCGGCCTCTTCGGCGCGCTGTTCGCCGGCCTCGACAAGACCGGCATCGATGCGGAGTTCCGCGACCGGGTGAAGAGCACGGTCTCCGCCGGCAAGTCCGCCGTCGTCGTGTACGCGACGAAGATCACCGAGGACAAGTTCGCCGCCGCACTCGCGCCGTTCCAGGGCACGGTCGTCCAGACCTCCCTCTCCGCCGAGGACGAGAAGGAGCTCATCCACGACCTCGGAGGCGCGCAGTAGTCGATCCACGCGGACGTCGAGCACGGTGGCTGGCTCCGTCCGACCCGCGGTGCTCGGCGTCCAGCTCGCGATACACCCCCATGCACTCGCGATACACCCCATGTATACGAAGAAGGAACTTCCATGACCGCGGAACTGCCCGGATCGATCCTGCCGCTTCCTGACCGTGAGTATCAGGGGCCCGTCGTCTTCGACGCGAAGAAGTCGGAGGCCGACTTCCCTCCCCTCGTCGCCAAGCGCCCGCCCAAGAGCGCGCCGAACGTCCTCGTGATCCTCCTCGACGATGTGGGCTTCGGCGCATCGAGCGCATTCGGCGGCCCGATCCACACCCCCACGGCCGAACGCCTCGCGAACGCCGGGCTGAAGTACACCCGATTCCACACGACCGCGCTGTGCTCCCCCACCCGTGCCGCGCTGCTCTCCGGACGCAACCACCACGCCGTCGGCATGGGCCACATCACCGAGACCGCGACCCCTTCCCCCGGCTACCGTTCCACGCGTCCGAACTCGGCCGTCCCGCTGCCCGAGATCCTTCGCCAGAACGGCTACAACACCGCGCAGTTCGGAAAGTGCCACGAGGTGCCGGTGTGGGAGACCGGCCCGACGGGACCGTTCGACCACTGGCCCGCATTCTCGGGCTTCGAGAGGTTCTACGGTTTCATCGGCGGTGAGACGAACCAATGGACGCCGGCCCTCGTCGACGGAGTCACCGCGGTCGAGCCGCCGACAGACGAGGGTTACCACCTGATGCCCGATCTGGCCGACAAGACCATCGACTACATCCGGCAGCAGAAGAGCCTGACGCCGGACAAGCCGTTCTTCATCTACTTCGCCCCGGGCGCGACGCACGCCCCGCATCACGTTCCGAAGGACTGGATCGCGAAGTACAAGGGGGGCTTCGACCAGGGCTGGGACGCGCAGCGCGAGCAGACCTTCGCGAAGCAGATCGAACTCGGCGTGATCGCACCGGACTCGAAGCTCACCGAACGCCCGGAGGGACTGCCGGCCTGGGACGATGTCCCGGACGAGCAGAAGCCGATCCTCGCGCACCAGATGGAGGTCTATGCGGCGTTCCTGGAGTACGCCGACTTCCACACCGGTCGCGTCATCGACGCGCTCGAGGAGCAGGACATCCTCGACGAGACCCTCGTCTACTACATCATCGGCGACAACGGGGCGAGCGCGGAGGGCGGCATCAACGGTGCCTACATGCTGACGACCGCCTCCAACGGCGGCGGTCAGTTCGAGACCGTCGAGTTCTGGAACGAGCATCTCGACAAGGTCGGCGGTCCGGAGGCGTACAACCACTACTCCGTGGCGTGGGCGCACGCGATGTGCACGCCCTACCAGTGGACCAAGCAGGTGGCATCGCACTACGGCGGAACGCGCAACGGCACCATCGTCCACTGGCCGAGCGCGATCGAGGGATCCGGCGAGGTCCGGCACCAGTGGCACCACGTGATCGACCTCGCCCCGACCGTCCTGGACGTCGCGGGCCTCGCCGAGCCGCACACGGTGAACGGGGTCACCCAGATTCCGATGCACGGCGTCTCGATGGCCTACAGCTTCAACGCCCCGGACGCCGATGAACGACACGTCACGCAGTATTTCGAGCTGATGGGCAACCGCGGCATCTACCACAAGGGCTGGACGGCGCAGACGAAGCACCGCACTCCGTGGGATGTCGTCTCGAAGGCTCCGGACTTCTCGGCCGACGTGTGGGAGCTGTACGACACCTCGGTCGACTGGACGCAGTCGGACAACCTGGCGTCCACACACCCGGAGAAGCTGGCAGAGATGCAGCAGATGTTCCTGATCGAGGCGGCTCGGCACAACGTGTTCCCGCTCGACGACCGCGCGGCCGAGCGCATGAATCCCGCGATCGCCGGCAGGCCCACGCTCGTCACCGGCGACCGACTGCGGTTGTACCCGGGGATGATCCGCCTGGGAGAGAACGTCGCCCTGAATGTGAAGAACCGTTCGTACTCGGTGACGGCCCAGCTCACGGTGCCCGAGGACGGCGCAGTCGAAGGTGCCATCGTCGCCCAGGGCGGGCGCACCGGCGGGTGGTCGTTCTTCGCAGAAGACGGCAAGCTCGGGTACCACTACAACTACTGCGGGCTGGTCCGCACGACCGTGCTGTCCGACACGACCATCGGCGGTGGCGATCACCTCGTGCGTGCGGAGTTCGCCTACGACGGCGGGGGGATCGGCAAGGGCGGCGAGGTCACGCTGTTCATCGACGGCGCCGCGGCCGGCTCCGGACGCGTGGAACATACGCACCCGCTGTACTTCTCCTTCGACGAGGGCCTGGACACCGGCGAGGACACCGGAATGCCCGCCTACGAGGGATACAAGGAGTGGGGCGGCAAGTTCAGCGGCACGATCGATTGGGCGGAGGTCGCACTCGGCACCGACGATCACAACCACCTGGTCGACCCCGAGGAGCACTTGAACGCCGCGCTGCGGCATCAGTGAGTCGCGAGAACCTTGCGCAGAAAGACCCCGTCCGGCTGGACGGGGTCTTTCCGCGCACGGGAATCAGCGATCGAGGATGGCGCGGGTCGCGACGTCAGGCCGCAGATCGAGGCGACGCAGCAGCTGCGCGTTGAGCGCGACGACGATGGTCGACAGCGACATCAGGATCGCCCCCACCGACATCGGCAGCACGAATCCGATCGGCGCGAGCACGCCGGCCGCGAGCGGCACCGAGAGCAGGTTGTACCCGGCCGCCCACCACAGATTCTGCTTCATCTTCCGATACGCGGCCCGCGAGAGTTCGATGACCGAGAGCACGGAGCGCGGGTCATCGCTTGCGAGGATCACGCCGGCAGAGGCGATGGCGACGTCGGTGCCCGCCCCGATGGCGAGCCCCACGTCTGCCTGCGCCAGCGCGGGTGCGTCGTTGACGCCGTCGCCGACCATCGCCACCTTTCGGCCCTCACGCTGCAGCTCCTGCACCTTCGCGGCTTTGTCCTCGGGGCGCACCCCCGCGAAGAACCGGTCGATCCCCAGGTCGGCGGCGACTGTCTGCGCGACGGCCTCGGCATCACCCGTGATCATGACGACCTGCACACCGAGCGCATGCAGCGCGTCCACGGCTTCGCGGGATTCCGGACGTACCTCGTCGGCGAGCTTCAGCGCTCCGATCACTCGGCCGTCCTGGACGACGTGGAGGATGATCGCGCCGTCCTCCCGCCACTGCTCGGCGACGGCGAGCTCGTCCGCCTGCTCCTCCGTGAGCAGGTGCGGGCCGCCGACGCGCACGGTCGATCCCTCGACGGTAGCCGTGACCCCGACAGCAGGCGACGACGTGAAGTCGCGGCTCTGCGGCACCGACAGGCTCCTGTCGGTGCCGGCGCGGACGATCGCCTTCGCGAGCGGGTGCTCGCTGTCGGCTTCCGCAGCGGCGGCGAGCGCCAGCACGCGATCGGCGTCATGCTCGCCGGAGACCGACACCTCCGACACGACGGGCTCGCCCTTGGTGAGGGTTCCGGTCTTGTCGAACAGCACGGTGTCGACGGTTCGCATACTCTCCAGGGCGAGGCGGTCCTTCACGAGGACTCCACCCCGGGCGGCGCGCTCGGTCGCGATCGACACGACGAGCGGGATCGCCAGACCCAGCGCGTGCGGGCAGGCGATCACGAGCACGGTGATCGTGCGGATGACGGCCGCGTCGGGGAATCCGACGAGAGTCCAGACGATCGCGGTGATCGCCGCGGATCCCAGAGCGAACCAGAACAGCCACCCCGCTGCGGTATCCGCGAGGCGCTGAGCTCGCGAAGACGAGCTCTGCGCCTCGGTCACCAGGCGCTGGATGCCGGCGAGGGTGGTGTCGTCTCCGGTCGCGGTGATCTCCACCCGGAGCCCGGAGTCCGTGGCGACGGTGCCGGCGGTGACCTGGTCTCCCGCACCGCGTGCGACCGTGCGGGACTCCCCCGTCACCATCGACTCGTCCATCGACGCGCGTCCGTCGAGGATGCGCCCGTCGGCCGGAACGCTTCCGCCAGGGCGAACGACGACGATGTCACCGACGGCCAGGTCTGCGGGTGAGACGATCACGACCTGACCGTCCTCCACACGCTCGGCCTCATCCGGCAGGAGAGCGGCGAGCGAGTCGAGTGCAGAGGTGGTCTGCGCGAGCGAGCGCATCTCGATCCAATGCCCGAGCAACATGATCACGATGAGGAGGGCCAGCTCCCACCAGAAGTCGAGCTCGTGGTGGAGGATGCCGAGACTCGCCCCCCACGATGCGAAGAAGGCCACGGTGATCGCCAGGCCGATGAGCAGCATCATGCCGGGCTTGCGCCCGCGGATCTCGCTGACGGCGCCCACGAGGAAGGGCTTGCCTCCCCACACGTACATCACGGTTCCCAGCACGGGCGAGACCCACATCAGTCCGGGGAGGTCGGGAAGGGGGTAGCCGAGGATCATCGCGAACATCCCCGACAACGCGACGGTGGGGACGGCAAGCGCGAGCATGATCCAGAACAGCCGCCGGAACTGGCCGACGTGGTCGGCGTGCCCGCCGTGCTCTCCGTGTCCCCCGTGGGCGTCGTGTCCCCCGTGGGCGTCGTGCCCCCCATGAATATGGTCGGAGTCGTTCGACTCCTGGGGCGGGGCGCCGGGTGCGGTGCTGTCGTGGTGCGGAATGCTCATTACCTCTCCTCCTCGGAAAGACGATTCCCGTGCGGGGCCGCGTGTGGCGGCCCCGCACGGGTGAAACGGTCAGGCTGCGGCGACGTACTTCGCCGGGTCGGCGTCGAACGCCGGCCCGCATCCTGCGCAGCAGAAGTAGTAGCGAGTGCCCTCGTAGTCACGGAACAGGCCGGCGGCCTCCGCATCCGCGACGACGACCGCGCTGCCGACCATCACCGGGCACTCTGCCATGGCGCCGGAGGGCGACGCCAGCAGATCCTTTCGACCTTCGGCGGAGACCGCACCGTTGCTGGTGACGCTGCAGCAGGATCCTGCGGGGGAATCGGACATGAGATGCTCCTCTTTCGGTTTCAGTGGGTTCCTGCGGGGACTGCCGGTGTCGCGCGTTCCCGCGCCGCACGGCTCCCTGCCGGAGAGGGGTCCGCCGCCTGGCTCCGGAAGGAACGCAGCCGGAGGCTGTTGCCGACCACGAAGACGCTGGAGAACGCCATCGCCGCGCCGGCGAGCATGGGGTTGAGCAAGCCGAGCGCTGCGAGCGGGATCGCCGCGACGTTGTAGGCGAAGGCCCAGAACAGGTTGCCCTTGATCGTGCCCAGAGTCCTGCGGGACAGGCGGATGGCGTCCGCGGCACTGCGCAGATCTCCGCGGACCAGTGTGATGTCACTGGCCTCGATCGCGGCGTCGGTCCCTGTGCCCATCGCGAGCCCCAGATCGGCCTGGGCGAGTGCGGCCGCGTCATTCACGCCGTCCCCGACCATCGCGACGACCTTGCCATCGCGCTGCAGCCGTGTGATCACATCGACCTTCTCCTTCGGGAGCACCTCGGCGATGACATCGGTGATGCCGACCTCTGCCGCGATCTGCTCCGCCACCGCCCGGTTGTCGCCGGTGAGGAGAACGGGCGTGAGGCCCAGACTCTTGAGCTGCGAGATGGCCTGCGCACTGGTCGGCTTCACCGTGTCGGCGACGACGAGCACGCCACGCGCCTCGCCGTCCCACCCGACCGCGATGGCGGTCTTGCCCTGACTCTCGGCCTCCGCTTTCGCGGCAGCGAGCTCGGCGGGCAGGTGCAGCGACCACTCGGCCAACAGCGATTCCCGACCCACGAGCACCGCGTGCCCCTCGATCACGCCCTGAACACCCTTGCCTTCGACGTTGACGAAGTCCTCGGGCACCGGGAGTGCGCCGATCTCCTGAGTCGCGGCTTTCGCCACTGCCTGCGCGATGGGGTGCTCCGACGCGTCTTCCACGGCGCCTGCCAGCCGCAGGAGCTCGCGTCGATCGACGCCCTCCGCGGTGTGCACGGCGGTGAGCGTCATCTTGCCGCTCGTCACAGTGCCCGTCTTGTCGAGCACGACCGTGTCGACCTTGCGGGTGGATTCGAGCACCTCGGGTCCTTTGATGAGGATGCCCATCTGCGCTCCGCGTCCCGTCCCCACCAGCAGAGCGGTCGGTGTGGCGAGGCCCAGCGCGCAGGGGCAGGCGATGATGAGCACGGCGACGGCCGCCGTGAAGGCTGCGGAGGCAGGGAACCCGGCTCCCAGCCATGCCCCGAGGGTGGCGAGGGCGATCGCGATGACGATCGGCACGAAGATCCCGGAGACGCGGTCGGCGAGGCGCTGCACCTCGGCCTTCCCCGTCTGCGCGTCCTCGACCAGCTTCGCCATCTGCGCCAGCTGCGTGTCGGAGCCGACACGGGTCGCCCGGATGACCAGGCGGCCACCGGCGTTCACGGTCGCGCCGGTCACGGCGTCCCCTTCACCGACCTCGACCGGCACCGACTCGCCGGTCAGCATCGAGGCATCGACGGCCGAGGTCCCGGACACGATGACCCCGTCCGTGGCGATCTTCTCACCGGGGCGTACGACGAACTCATCGCCCGGCTGGAGGTCGGCCGTGGGAATCCGCTTCTCGATACCGTCGCGGATCACGGCGACGTCCTTGGCTCCGAGTTCGAGCAGCGCACGCAGCGCGGCCCCGGCCTGGCGCTTGGAGCGCTTCTCGAAGTAGCGCCCGGCGAGGATGAACATCGTCACCCCCGCCCCCACCTCGAGGTAGATGTTCGCGGCGCCGTCACTCGGAGCCACGGTCAGCTCGAACGGGTGCGTCATCCCGGGGACTCCTGCAGTCCCGAAGAACAGGGCGTAGAGCGACCACAGCAATGCGGCGATGGTCCCCATCGAGATCAGGGTGTCCATGGTCGCTGCGCCGTGGCGCAGGTTCGTCCACGCCGCCTTGTGGAACGGCCACGCCGCCCACACGATGACGGGACCGGCGAGCGCGAGCGAGAGCCACTGCCAGTACATGAACTGGAGCGCCGGGATCATCGCCATCGCGATGACCGGAACCGTCAGGACGATCGAGGCGATGAGCCGGTGCTTGAGACTCGTGAGTTCGGCATCGGGGGCATCGCCCGCATCGTCCTGACGCGTCTCGGCTTCGGGCGCAGGAAGGGCCGCGGTATATCCGGTCTTCTCCACCTCCGCGATGAGCAGAGCAGGATCGAAGCCGGCCGGGGCGATCACCTTGGCCTTCTCCGTGGCATAGTTCACGGTCGCCGTGACGCCGTCGATCCGATTCAGCTTCTTCTCGATCCGCATCGCGCACGATGCGCAGGTCATGCCGCCGATCTCCAGCTCCACGCTGGCCGGTGCGGCCGCGGACTGCGTGTCCGTCATGATGATCTCCTCGATACTTGCGCTCCGCGTCCGAGGACGCGGAAAGAGTGGGGTGGTGCGGTTCAGTGCCCGCCGTGGTCGTCGCCCGTGTCGTTCGACGACAGGTCGGCGGGAACCGCATCGAGGACGAACGGCGCGGTGTGGACCTTCCCGTCGACCTGGAAGTCGAGGTAGAGCAGGTACCTGCCGGCGGTCGGAGCCTGCGCGGTGAAGACCACCTCGGGACCGGCGACCTCACCCGGTTCGGGCTCATCTCCGTGCGCGTGCACGTGCAGGTAGGCCAGGTCTCCGTCACGGAGTGCGACCAGATGCCCGAACGCACCCAGATAGGGCTCGAGCGCGGTGACGGGTACCCCGTCCCGAGCGATCTCGACCGTCAACTCGCTCCCGGCACCGGCGACGAGGTCACCACTGATCGACACGTCGAATCCATCGACGGTGGCGGTGGACCGCGTCTCGGCCGGAGGCTGCGGCGTGAAGGGCCCGCCCACATCGACGGTCCGTGAGAGCGTCACCCCGGGCCCGTCCGATGCGGTGAAGTCGGCGTACACACGGTACGTACCCGCAGCCTCCCAGGTCCATGGCAGCGACCAGGCCCCCGTCCCGACATCGAGCACGGGATGCACATGCCGATATCGGCTGCCGTCACTGCGCACCACGATCAGGTGAAGCTGCTTGCCGTGGGCCGTCTCGTACGAGGTGACCGGCTCGCCCTCGGGCCCTCGCACCACGAAGGAGAGCTCCCCCGCGGTCCCGGTCTCCCCCGGGGCCGAGATCGCGCCGATGGTGTATCCGGATGCGGCGATCATCACTCCACTCACGTCTGTCCCCTGCTCTTTCCCGTTATCCGTGTTCTGCGTGGCGGGTTCCGCCGACTGCTCATCGTGGCCGGCTCCCCCGCGCTCCATCCAGGAGGCCGCAGCGCTGTCGGGAACGACGGCGCCGGCCACCGCGAACGCGACCCCGAAGACCACCACGAGACCCGCGCCGTAGAGGCCGAGACGGCCTGCGGTGTTCATCAGGCGGGTACTGCCTGGTAACCCGCCTCGTCGACCGCCGCGAGGATCGCCGCGTCGTCGAGGGGCTCTGCGCTCGTCACGACGAGCCTGCCGGTCTGAGCGCTGATGTCGATCGCATCGACACCGGGAATCTGGCCGACTTCGCCGCGGATCGCGACCTCGCAGTGGCCGCAGCTCATTCCGCTCACCTGGTACTCGCTCGTGTTCATGAGGGTTCCTTTCTCGATTCAGCATACCCGGGTGGGGTACTCCTTCGCGTCAACCTTATACCCTCCCAGGGTATTCCGATCACGCGGTGATCTCCGTGTCGACCGCGCGGACCATCGCCCCGGCGGGGTGATGTCGGCCTGTCGAGAACCGCGGGACGATGCCACGCTGATGCTTCCGCCGGCATTCGAAGAGACGCGAGGATCGCACATGACCGCTCACCCTTCCCTCCCCTCCTGGCGCGACACCCGCACACGCCGAGACATCGAGGCTTTCGTCGCCTCCGTGACATCGGGGCCAGACGCCGTTCCCGTCGAGGAGCGCATCGCGGTGTTCGACAACGACGGGACCCTGTGGTCGGAGAAGCCGATGATCACACAGCTGCACTTCGTCGTGGAGCAGTGGCGTGCGGCTGCGGAGCGGGCACCTGAGCTCGCCGAGAGGCAGCCGTATCTCGCAGCCGTGAGCGGCGACTTCGCGTGGCTGGGAGCGGCGATCGACAAGCACTACGGTGGTGACGACTCCGACCTCGGGATCATCATCCAGGCGCTGGTCGGGCTCACGGATGGGATGAGCGTGGAGGAATACGCGGCGTCGGTGGCGGAGTTCTACCGCACCGCGCAGCATCCGACGTTGCAGCGCCCCTACGCCGAGACCGTGTTTCAGCCGATGGTCGAGTTGCTCAGGTTTCTGGAGCACCACGGCTTCACCTGCTACATCGTCTCGGGAGGTGAGCGTGACTTCATGCGTCCGATGACGCAGGCCAACTACGGGATCCCCCCGGAGCGCGTGGTCGGGTCGGCCTTCGGTCTCGCGTGGGACGATGCCGAGGCGACCGTGCGGTACTCGTCCTCCTTGGCCTTCTTCGACGACGGCCCCGAGAAGCCGATCCGCATCTGGACCCGCATCGGCCGGCGCCCCCTGTTCGTGGGGGGCAACTCCAACGGTGACACGGCGATGATGGACTTCGCACGCCGAGGACCCCGGCCGGGTTTCGCACTCCTCGTCCACCACGACGACCCGTCACGCGGCGACATCCCCTACGACGCGGGCGCCGAGAAGGCCCTCGCGGATGCTGCGGACAAGGGCTACACCGTCGTGAGCGTCAGAGACGACTGGGAGAAGGTGTTTCCGGACTCCGCGCGCGCGTGAGATGCCGTGGAGAACGCCCGTCGGAGACTCACCGTCGGGCGTTCTCCGCGTCGGCCGGTTCCGTTTCCTCCGTCTCTTCGACCAGTGGCTCTTCCCTCGGGGAAACGATCGCTGCGCCCGGGGGTCGCCTGAGCAGCTCGACCACGATGGCGAAGACGAGCAGTCCGACGGTCACCCCGAACACCGCACCGAACGAGACCGGTCTCGACGCCATGAGGATGAGGAGCGCGAGCACCAACCCGACCAGAAGGATCGGACCGTGGAAGCGATCGACCGCGAGGCCGAATCGTCCGGTCGACAGGCCTCGTCGTTCCCAGGTGCTCCGGACCGCCGTGAAGCCGCTCTCAAGGATTCCGCGTGTCACCACGGCGCTGCGGCTCGATCCGGCCAGCCACGCCCACACGGCGACGAGCACTCCGACCAGGGCCAGTGCCACGATCGTCGAGCTCAGCAGCGACGTGACTTCGTCGAACAGCGACTGCGCGGCCGCCGCCGTCATGATCGACGGGCTCACGGCGCCGATGAAGAACGTTCTTCCGATGCCCATCCCCGCCGACAGGAGCAGGAACGCGACGGCGAATCCCGCGCTGGTCCAGAAGAGAGCACGCGCGCGGTTCCTCGCGAGGAGGATGCCGACGACGACGAGACCGAGAACGACCCATGGCAGCCAGAATCCGGCGGCCACCGCGACCTGATAGATCGTGCGCACCAGGACGAGGGCATCCGCCTGGGCGATGGGAACCGATCGGTCGATCTCCGGGATGAGGTCGGCGAACCCGACACCGCGCTCCGTCAGCACCGCCTTGACGCGGTCGACGACCTGACCCAGGTCGATCGAGAGAACCCCGTCGTCTGCGAGCTGCAGGGCGGTGTCAGGGCTGTTCTGCAGGATCGCGACGGCACGTTCATGAGTGATGCGCAGCGTCTGCGCCCAGATGTCGGCGAACTGGTCCGATGCCACGACGTCATGGATGACACCGTCGACGAGGGAGGTCAGCCCACTGGCCGCTGGAGCCTCCAGCAACGACAGGGCGGAGGAGGCACGGGGCGGAAGGTCGAGTTCACGGATCCCGTCGAACACCTCGCCGACGATCGCATCGAAGTCCACCTGCTCGTGGATCGCCGAGCTGACCTGATCCGCGACGAAGTCCTGCACGTCCGGGTCTTCGGCCAGAGGTGCGAACGTCGCGACGAACTGATCGGCATCGACGAGCTGCAGGCGCGCCCAGGTCCCCATCGCGGCGATCGGTGCCATCAGCACCGCAAGAGCCAGCACGATTCCCGCGACGATGCTTCTGGCCACCGGACGCCGACGGGGCTTCTTGAGTGTCTCGTTCTCCTGTTCGAGAAGAAGGACACGCGCTCGCAGATCGTCCAGTTCGCTCATTCGTCCTTCTCGTTTCGGCCATCCCGCAGACGACGAATCATCGGTGTGTTCAGCTCAGGAGCTTCTGCTTCGCTGCGGCGAACTCAGCCTCGGAGAGGACGCCGGAGTCCTTGAGGGACGCGAGCTGCTGCAGTTTCGCGATCAGGTCGTCCCCCTGTGCGGGCGCGGCCGGAGGCGGAGACGAGTACTGCGATGCGGCGTTCTGAGCCGCGGCGTCGATCTGCGCCTGCTGCTGCGCGGCTTCATACTGCTGCTGCTCGTACTCTCCCTGGGCACGCTCCTGCTGATGCCGCGACATGGCGCCGCCGACAGCCGATGCGGTCCCGGCCACCACTGCCGTCCGGGCGGCGAGGCCGATCAGTCCGGGGCGACCGAATCTTCTCAAGGGCATGTCATTCACCTTCCTGATCGAGGATGTCCATCATGGCGTTCACCACGGGCGCCGGAACACGCTCGGTGCGCAGCACCTGTCCGCCCGCCGCGGCGAGATTCTGTGCGAGCGTGCGAGCGAACGCGAGTTCCAGGACGACCAGGGCAGCCGACTGTCCCGGGGCGAGCGCGCCCGCCAACGACTCGACGTCCTCTTCGCCCGCAAGACCCGCCGCGATCGGCTCGAAGTCGCCGAGGTCCAGGACTCCGTCGTCGTCGTCGAGCTCGACGATCTCGACCTTCCCGGTCTCCGACTTCGCGAGCACGACGAAGTCCAACAGGCGCACGATCCCGCTGTCGACGAGGTCGGTCAACGCGCGGAATGTCGCGGGGTCCGGGTGGGTTCCTTCGAACCCGACGAGATAGAACTCGGCGGGACCGAAACGGAAGTCATTCATGGATGGTCCTCTCTCACGGGGCACACGGCCACGACTGTGCACCATGGTCGCATCGCCGCGCCCGGCGCGGGCCGCTCTCTCACCCCGAGCGGATGAGACCCTCACCCCCGCCGGTCGTGCGGGGTCGCCCGATCAGGGTGAGCGACTCCCCCGCGCGACGATGCGTCCTGTCACGATCGCCGTACGCAGTCACTCGACGAAAGAGGTGCGACATGTCCATCTGGGACAGTTTCTGGGACATCATCTGGTGGTTCTTCTGGGTATTCGTGTTCGTCTCCTACCTGATGGTGCTCTTCAACATCGTCGCCGACCTGTTCCGCGACCACACGCTCAACGGCTGGTGGAAGGCCGTGTGGATCATCTTCCTCATCTTCGTCCCCTTCCTCACGGCGCTCGTCTACCTGATCGCGCGCGGCAGAGGCATGGGCGAGCGGAGTGTCTCCGCCTACAGGGACCAGCAGCAGGCAGCCGACTCCTACATCCGCAGCGTCGCCGGCTCCAGCCCGAGCGACGAGATCGACAAGGCATCGAAGCTGCTCGCCGCGGGGACCATCACCCCCGACGAGTTCGCGGCCATCAAGACCCGCGCTCTGAGCTGAGGCCGTGGTCGAGGTGGTCGATGTGACGACTCTGCAGGCGCTCGGCGACGTCGAGTTCGTCGCCGTGCACCTCGAGGGCGACCGCCTCGGCCCGAACGTCCTCGAGGCCCTGCTGCGACAGGTGGAGGCCGGCGCCATCCGCCTCCTCGACTTCCTGATGATCGAGCGGCTCGGCCTCGAGGAGCACCGGATCGTCGAGGTCGACCGTGACGAGTTCGCACTCGCCGGCCTCGCCCTCGAGACTCCCGGTCTCATCGGCGAGGACGACGCTCGTCACTTCGCGGCGACGGTTCCCCTCGGCGCACTCGCGGCGCTCATCCTG
Source organism: Microbacterium sp. TPU 3598 (assembly GCF_002356155.1). NCBI lineage: Bacteria > Bacillati > Actinomycetota > Actinomycetes > Micrococcales > Microbacteriaceae > Microbacterium > Microbacterium sp. TPU 3598. Next base: position 2,257,652 of record NZ_AP017975.1, read on the forward strand.
GTGGAGCCGATCTGGCTCGAGCGGTTCGCCCGTGACGTCGACCACCGAGAGGACCGCATCCTCGCGACCCAGCCGATACCGGCGTCGATCGCGAACACGATCCTCTCGTCGGCACTGCACCAGGTGTGAGGCTTCCTGCGGGGCCGCCGTCGACGTCAGACGGTGGTCCGCACGGCCTCACGTCGCGACGACACCCCGAGTTTGCGGTAGATCGCTCGCTGGTGGGTCTTCACGGTGTTGATCGACACCGCCAGCTCCCGCGCAATCTCCTGCAGCGTACGCGCCGTCTGGAGCTGCTGGAACACATCACGCTCGCGTTCCGAGAGCGCGTCCACGAGCGACCCGGCCGTATCCGTGGCGAGACACCTGCCGATGAAGTCCTCGAACTGCGTGCCGAAATGCACATGCTCTCCCAACAGCTTGCGCACCGCTGTCTCGCGCGGGCCGAAGGGAAGGCGGATGTTCTCCCCCGCCGCGACGGCGACGGCAGCCTCGCACAGTTCGTGCGCCTCCTCATGGTGCCCGCCATGACGGCGCAGGAGAGCTGCCGTGATGAGCGTCGCCGACTTCACGTACGACACCTCGCTGAATGCCCGCAGGGATCGCAGCATCTCCAATGCCGCCGAGTACTCGCCGGACCGGCGGAACACCCCTGCCAGTGCGACGTTGACGACGGGGAGGTCGGGGCAATGGACATATCTGCGCGCGATCCGCATCGCCCGGTCCTGCCGGCCGACCGCCTCTTCGAGCAGGGCGACCGATGATTCGCGGAACGCCGGCCAGGAGATGCCGTGCACGACCTCCAGCGGGATGTCCTGGATGCCGATCGCCGCGCGACGGCAGGCGGCGACGTCTCCGGTCTCCGCCGCTGCGTAGGCGATCATCATGCGTGCCACGCTCGTGAACGAGCGATCGGAGCTGCCGTTGGCGATCACCGTCCCGAACTCGCGGATGGCGTCGACGAGCTCCCCCGACCAGTAGGAGACGAATCCCGCGGCCGCCGCGGCGCTGCCGCCGGCGTAGGTGCTCCAGGGCAGACCGACGTCCTCCTCCTCGTGCACACGGATGAGCGACTGCCGGGCCTCGGTGAGGCGACCCGCCCACGTCTGCCCGAAGGCGAGGTGCCCCGATGCCCGTTTCGCGAGTTCCCGATCCCCGGAGCCCCGTGCCTCCCTGGCCGCCGCGGAGAAGTACTCGAGCGGGATCAGGGGATTGCCGCGATGCCGGATCTCAGTCCATCCCAGCAGGTAGTTGAGCGCGGCGCGGTCGCTCAGCTCCGTCGAATCGTCATCGAGCAGCATCTGCCGCACCTTGGCGCTCGCGCTCGCGACCTCCGCGCGCTCGTCGGCGATGAAGAGTCGGGCGATCTGGAGGACAGCAGGCTCATCGGGGTCGGCCGATCGCGCGATCGATGCCTCCGCACGCCGGAACAACTCGCGCGCCACGCGATGGTCACCGAGCACATCGCTCGCGCAGGCGCGCACGAGCAGCACCTGGGCGTCGTCGGGCGTGCGTCGCAGCATCTCGGTCGCGGTGCGCTCGACCTCGTCCGCCCTCGCCCCGACCACGAGCCCGAGCCAGTGCCGAAGAAGGGTCGAGCGCGCAGCGAGGAAGTCGAACGCCTGGAGCGAATGCGCGATCGACGCCGTCGGATCCGTCGGTTCCAGGGCGGCGGCGGCGCGCCTGTGGCATTCTTTCGCGCGCGCTGCATCCTGGCCCAGGATCTCGGCGCATCGTCGTGCAAAGGCGGCATGCCATCGATAGACGATGCCGTGAGGCCCCTCGAACCGGTCGAGGAACAGACCGAGTCGCACGCAGGTCTCGAGCAGCGTGACGGTGTCGGGGCGCCCGGTGACAGCGGCGGCGAGTTCGGGGGTGAGTTCTCCGCAGACGCTCGCCTCGAGCACGAAGTCCGCGACGTCGGGAGGAAGGCTCCCGAGCACATGCTCCCTCACGTAGCTGCCCAGGAAACTCGAGGCGCTCTGCGCCTGCGCGTCGGGTCTCGCTCCGCCGATCATCATCAGTCTGACGGCGATCGGCCACCCCTGAGTCTCGTCGAGGATCGTCTCGGGTTCGAGGTGGGCCGCGTCCCCCTCGAGCAGCAGTCGAACCTCCTCTCCCGTGAAGCTGAGGGTGTCGACGCCGACGAAGGCCTCCGGGTGCATCAGCCGATGACGGGAGAGCGTCAGCTCGAGCAGGGTCGTCCCCACCAGGACGACGTGCAGACTCTCCGGCGCCTGCTCGGCGAGCATGCCGAGAAGTCCCCTGCGCCATTCCTCGCCCGCGCGCTGCGCATCGTCGACGATCAGGTGCATACGCTCGTCCGAATTTCCCAACGCCCGGCAGATCTCCTGGTACGCCCGGTCCGGATCGTCCAGATCACGGTCGAGATCGAGAGGACGGCCGGAACGCTCGGCGCCGGTGAGCAGCGCGTTCACGACCCCCTGAGTCAACCGGGACGGGTCGGAGTCGAACGTGTGGAGTCCGAGCCACGCGACCCGATCGACACCCGAGGCCCAATCGGCGACCGCGGTCGTCTTCCCGAATCCGCTCGGGGCGCTGATCACCGTCAACTGCGCGTTCACGACGGCCGCCCCTATCGCTGCGCTCACCCGATCACGACGGATCGCGCCGGGCTGGGGAGCCGGTGGCCGGAATCGCACCGTGGGTCCCGGCCTCGTCGAGCGTACGGGGTGCGACATGGCACCAAAGCTAGTGGCGTGCCGGATACCCCTCAAGGGCATCCTCCGGGTGATCTTTAGTCGCCGGTCTTCGCTCCCTCGTCTCGTTTGAGGGCATCAGCGGTGCGGATGAAGAGGATGATCCAGGTGAACACGACGGTCCCGGCCACCAGTTCCACGGCAGTGAGCGTGTAGTAGCCGACGGCGAAGAACACCGCCAGAACCACGATCAGGAGGGTGAAGACGTACCCCAGCAGCAGGAAGGTGCGCGAGACTCCGGGCACCCACCAGCGCATCGCGACGACGAGCACGGCGAACGCGACGACCATTCCCGACGCCACCGCGGTGTGAAGCGCGAAGTGCTCATCGACGGGGAACACGCCGACCATGCCGAGGAAGAGCCCGACGATGATGAGGCAGGTCCGCACCGAGGTCACTCCGCGCGGGTGCGGGGTGGGGATGCCCCTCGTCGCGTAGCGGGCGAGCGTGGTCACGAGGATCCCGGCGACGATCAGAGTGAGGTTGAACGCCCGCGCCGAGAGGTCGTCGGTCATGCCGAGCGCGCTGAGGTTCTCCTGCCACCATTGCGGGTCGCTCGCCGTCAGCATGCTCGCCAGGATCCCGAGGACCAGGAACACCGCGAGGACCGTCGCCAGCAGCTGCAGGTCCAGATGGGTCGCGGAGTAGTAGGTCACGTACGCGGTGAGCCCGCTCGCGGCGCCGGCGAGCATCAGGACGGGCACGGGGTAAACGACGGCTCCGATCAGACCCGCTTCGATGATCGTCGCGGCGAGCGTCCACCCGAGCAGGGCGATGATGGCGTGCGCGAAGGCGAAGGCCGCGATGTCGATGATGTCGAGCACCCCGAGCCGCCTGTGCCTCTCGGGATCGGCGGCGATGACGCGACCCAGCACGAAGACGACGACCGCCGTGACCGCGGATGCCAGTGCCGCGAACTGCCCGAGCGAATCGGGGCCGGAGATGGGCGCCGACCGCAGGCGGAACACCACGAGGGCCACGAGCGCTGCGACGACGAAGGCGAAGATCGAGATCTGGAGACCGATGGCCTCCCGCGCTCGTTCACGGGTCGCGCCGTGCGAGCGGGCTGCTGTGAGGAGATCCGGCGATGGGGGCGTCGTCGACATGCCCTCAGTCTCCGGTGCTGCGGAAGCGCGGACGAACATCGTTCATCCTCAACGGGCGATACCGACCAGCCGTGCTCCGCGCTCACCCCCTCCGGATGAGAGGGATCCTCCGCGGCGAGCGCGCGCGCCGCATCCTGGTCGGATGATGCGCTGGAGCCCCCGATCGAGTGGTCGGCGAACGTGACGCTGGACGCTCTGTTCCCCGATGGGCTCTCGCCGTGGCAGATCGTGCTGGCGGTGCTGTCCATCCTCATCGGTTGGCTGCTCTCCCGCTTCGCCCGGAAAGGCGTGCTCAAGCTGACGACACGGACGCCGGGCATCTCCGACTCGGTCGCGCAGTTGGCGGCACGCTTCACCCAATACGCCCTGCTCCTGGTGGGCATCGGCGTCGGGCTGGCCTTCCTCGGGGCGAACGTGCAGCCGCTCCTGGCCATGACGGCCATCGCCGTGGTCGTCCTGATCCTCGTGCTCCGCGGCGTCGCCGACAATTTCGCGGCCGGGGTGCTCATCCAATCCCGCCAGTCCGTGAAGATCGGGGAGGAGATCGAGATCGACGGCCCCGACGGGCCGATCCGCGGCGTCGTCCAGGAGCTCAACGGACGCGCGGTGCTCCTGGCGACGGTCGACGGCAGGACGGTGCATGTGCCGAACGCCACGCTCCTCACCGGGGTTCTGGTGAACGACTCCCGTCACGGCGCGCGTCGCAGCGCGGTGGACATCCGGGTCGCGAGAGAAGAGGGGATCGCCGTGGATGATGTCATCGCGATCATCTCCCGTGCCGCCGGCGAGGTCGAGGGCGTTCATGCCCGCGAGCATCCCGGCGTGTCGTTCGCCTCGGTCTCTCCGACACGATGGATGCTCATCCTTCGGATCTGGCACCACCCGCTGCACGGATCGGCCGTGGTGTCGGCGACGGTCCGCGGTGTGGCCGAGGCGCTGGAATCCGCCGGGGTGAGAGCGGTCGTCACCCCCCGGCAAGGCCCGGCACCGCTGGTCGCACCGGAGCCGTTCTGAGCTCGTCGACTACGCTGTCCGCGTGACCACCTCGCCTGCGCCGGAGCGCGCCCCCGACCGGATGCTCTCCCCCAGTCTGCGGGTGCTGCTCATGCTCGCGGCCAGCGCGGTGGCTCTGGCCGGCGTCTACTTCGCCCGTGACCTCTTCGGGCCCATCGCGCTGGCGATCGTGATCGTGGTCATCTGCGAGCCCCTCCGTCGCCCTCTCGATCGACGCGGTTGGCCGCAGTGGGCGAGCACGACCGCGGTCATCGCAGTCGCGTATCTGATTCTCCTGATCATGGGAGCACTGCTCTGGCTCGCAGGTACGCAGTTCGCCCGTCTGATCGGCGACCTGGTGTCGGAAGGCGGTCTGGCCACGACCGTCGACGACCTCGTGGCGTGGCTGCAGTCCCTCGGCCTGGACGAGGAGGCCTCGGACGCCGCAGCGTCGGTCCTCGACCCCACCACGCTGCTCGGGCTCGCACGGAGCATCGGGGGAACCGTGGTCAGCGTCGCGACGGCCCTGTTCTTCGTGTGCGCCTACATCATCTTCATGGCGGTGGATGCCGCTCGCTACCGCCAGGCGCCCGCGATCTTCGGCGCGACCAAGGGCGCGGTGATCGCGCGGATCTCGCGTCTCAACACCGGCGTCCGCCGTTACTACATCGTCAACGCGAGCTTCGGCGCGATCGTCGCGATCATCGACGGTCTCGCACTGTGGTGGATGGGCGTTCCGGCTCCGGTCGTCTGGGCGATCCTGGCGTTCGTGACGAACTTCATCCCGAACATCGGCTTCGTCCTCGGCCTCGTCCCTCCGGCGATCCTGGCGTTCGTCGTCGGCGGCTGGCCGCTGCTGCTCGGAGTGGTCGCGGTCTACTGCATCGTCAACGTGGTCCTCCAGGTGCTCGTCCAGCCGAAGTTCGTCAGCGATGCCGTCGATCTCAGTCTGACGCTCAGCTTCTTCTCAGTGATCTTCTGGACCTTCATCATCGGTCCCCTCGGGGCGATCCTGTCGATCCCGCTCACCCTGCTGGCACGGACGCTCGTCTTCGAGGGCGATCCCGACGCGACCTGGCTGCGCTGGCTCTCCGGAGACCGCATCGCGGTTCCCGCGGCGCCGGAGCCGGAGCCGGAGCCGGTCGAGACTGCGCGACGACGTCGCCGACGTCACGCGCCTCGTCGCCGCTGACGGCTCCGCACCTGCCTCTTCCCGCCACGCTGCGCCCGCACGACCTCGCTGAGCCCGCACTCTCCCCGTAAATCACCAGGGGTGAGGTTGCCGTCGAGACGTGGTCCCGAGAACGCTCCCGGTGGGATCGTGGACGCGGGAGCGCTCGACGGGGGCGCCGGCGGATGGAGGCGATGTGCAACGTCCACTCGCGGGATTGACCAGGCGCAACTTCGTCACGGAGCTCACAGCCGGGGTCACCCTGCTCGCCATCGCGATCCCGTTGAACATCGGTTACGCCCAGATCGCCGGCCTTCCGCCCACCGCCGGCCTCTACGCCCTGATCGTTCCCACGATCGTGTATGCGCTGATCGTCTCCTCCCGACAGCTGGTCGCGTCACCGGACGCGGCAGCCGCCGCGCTCGTCGCGTCCTCGATCGGCGGCCTCGCCGCCGCCGGCAGCGCCGACTACGCCACTCTCGCGCTGGCCCAGGCGATCATCTGCGGCGTCATGTTCGTGCTCCTCGCGATCTTCAAACTGGGCTTCCTCGCGAACTTCCTCTCCAAACCGATCCTCGTGGGTTTCGTCGGCGGGCTGGCGCTCGACATCATGCTCAGCCAGGTGGCGAAGATGCTCGGCGTCAAGATCGACTCCGGCAAGGACTTCATCGGGAAACTGGTCGACCTCGTCGGAGGGTTCACCACGGTCAACGGCTGGGCCGTCCTGATCTCCGTGTGCGCGGTCGCCGTGCTGCTGCTGGGACGCAGATTTCTCCGCGCCGTCCCTTGGGCACTGATCGTCCTGGTGGCGACCACGCTCGTCGTCGTCGTGACCGGACTCGATCAGCAGGGCGTCGACGTCCTCGGCGAGGTTCCGGCAGGACCGCCCGTGCTCACGTGGCCGATGATCGACTGGTCGCTCTGGCTCATGCTGGTTCCCTCCGCGATCGCCTTGACTCTGGTCACGACGGCCGAGGGCCTGCTGGTGTCGCGGTCATACTCTGAGAAACACGGCTACCCGTTCCACGCGAACCGGGATCTCCTCGCATTCGGTGCGTCGAACATCGTCGCCGGCGCGCAGGGCAGCTTTGCCGTCGGCTCGTCGACCTCCCGCACTGCGGCGATGGATCAAGCGGGTTCGCGTACGCAGTTCCCCGCGTTGATCCTCGCCGCGGGCACCCTGCTGCTGCTCCTGTTCGGCACGGCACTCCTGGCCGATATCCCGTCGCCGGCCATCGGCGCGATCGTCGGAGTCGCGATCATCCCGCTGCTCGGCATCCGCGACTTCATCGACCTGTGGCGCAAGGACCGGTTCGAGTTCCTCATCGGCGCGACCTGCTTCCTCGTCACGCTTCTGATCGGCTCGATCCCGGGCATCCTGGTGGCGTTCGTGCTCGCGCTCATCAACATCGCCAAACGCGCGTCGAATCCCGCGATCGACGTGCTCGAATCCAGCGGAGACCCCGGCGAGTCGCTGCTCGAGGACGCTCCGGCCGGAAACGTCACGGCACCGGGAGTGATCGTCATCCGGCTGGCCGCTCCGCTGTTCTTCGCCAACGGTGCCGTGTTCTCGAGCGCCGTGAAAGACGCCATCTCGTCTGCTGGCCACGGCCGTGTCCAACACCTCGTCGTCGATATGGAAGCCGTCACCGATGTGGACGTGACCGGCGCGGAATCGTTCGTCGCCCTCAAGCACTGGCTCGCCGGCCAGTCGGTCTCCCTCGCCTTCAGTCGAGTGCGGCCGAACACACTGCACCGCCTGACCGAGCTCGGACTCCTCGAGGCGGAAGACGTCTACGCCACCAACCGCGAAGCGATCACGAATCTGGCTCCGTCGACGACGGGGTCGACTCCAGAGAAAGGTCACTGATGGGAACCGTCATCGGAGAGATCCTCCCCCTCGCGCTCGGGGTCGCGATCAGCCCGATCCCGATCATCGCGGCGATCCTCATGCTGCTCTCGCCCAAGGCGCGCATCACCAGTGTCGGCTTCCTCCTCGGGTGGGTGATCGGGATCGTCGTCGCCGTCACCGTGTTCACTCTCCTGTCGTCGATCCTGCCGGCGGACGACCCCGATGCCTCTCGGCCGGTCCGTGGTGTGGTGCAGCTCGTCCTGGGGCTGCTGCTCTTCCTCCTCGCCTTCGGACAATGGCGCAAGCGCCCCAAGCCCGGCGAGGACGCGGCGCTGCCGAAGTGGATGAAGGCCATCGACACGGTCACCTTCCCCGTGGCGTTCGGCCTCGGATTCCTCCTGTCCGCCGTGAACCCCAAGAACCTGATCATGGCCGCCGGCGCGGGCACCGACATCGGGGGCGCGGCCCTTCCGGTCGGGTCCGCCGTCGTGGTCGTCGTCATCTACACGCTCATCGCCTCATCGACGGTGCTGATCCCGGTCGTCGGCTACCTCGTCGCAGCCGAGCGTCTCCGTGCGCCCTTGCACGCCCTGCGCGGGTGGCTGGCGGCGGAGAACGCCGTCATCATGGCCGTCCTGCTCCTGGTGATCGGCGTGTCGATGATCGGCAAGGGAATCGGCAGTTTCTAGAACCGGGATCGGCCGGGGCACCCGGCCCGCAGAAGGGACACGCACGTGGGAGAACTGATACTCGCGCTCGTCCCGGTCGCTCTCGGTGTGGTCCTGAGCCCCCTCGCGATCATGGCGCTCGTCGCCGTTCTCCTCTCGCGCGATGCGCGGATGAACGGCATCACGTACCTGATCGGGTGGTTCCTCGGTCTGGGCGGGCTCATGACCCTGTGCCTCTGGCTGTTCCCCCTGCTCGCGGTGCACGAGCTCGGTGAGCCTCCGCTGTGGGTCCCGATCGTGCGCGTCCTCCTCGGCTTGTTCCTGATCGGGTCCGCCGTCTGGGTGTACCGAAAGGGTCGCGCACACATCGCACAGATGGCCGCGGCGTCATCACCGCGCGAAGTCGTCGCCGCATCACCCCAGCTCCCGGGCTGGCTGCATTCCGTGGAGTCCTTTCGGCCCGGGCGGACTCTGCTTCTCGGACTCGGGCTCTTCGTGCTCAATCCGGTCGATGCCTCGTGCGCTATCCTCGCCGCGCTCGACATCTCGTTGTCGGACGTCGACCGGAGCACCGGTCTGTGGGTCGCTGTCGTCTTCGTCGTCATCGGGACGCTCCCCATCGCGCTGCCCGTGCTGTACGTGGTGGTCCGCGGTGCCGACGCCCAGCCGCTCCTCGATCGCGTGCGGACGTGGATAGCCGGGAACACGCACGTCCTGAACGCCGCGCTGCTCCTGGTCATCGGTGCCCTTCAGCTCGAGAAGGGGATCTCCGCCTTGCTCTGACCGACGCACCGGTTCGACGCGATCGCGGCCTCACGCGCTCAGTCGATACCTTGCACGCTCAGTCGATACCGAGAGCGAGCGCGGCCGCCGTCACTCCCTCGCGGTCGGAGACGCCGAGCTTCCGATAGATGTTCCGGACGTGGGTCTTCACGGTGTTCGGCGAGATGAACTCCTGCTGGGCGATCTCTCGCAGCGTCGCATTGCGGCTCAACGCGGAGAGCACGATGCGCTCGCGTCGCGTGAGTTCTTCGTCGATCAGCATGCCCGCAGCGGCGAGGCGCTCGCGGACGCAGTCGGCGAAACGTCCACGGGAACCCGGGGTGGCGCGTGCGGCGAGCAGACGCGCCACCACCGGCCCCGCGTCGGCGAAACGCCGGACCAGCTCCTCCGGCTCCGCCAGCGCGAGCGCGAAGGCGAGAGACACCTGCGCCTGGTCCGGGTGCCCGGACTGCACGTCGAGGCATGCCGCGACCAGCCACGCGTCGACCATCGATGCCGGCAGAAGACACTGCGAGCTTCCCTCCAGGACGGGAGCGAGCGCCTGACGGGCACGCGCGAAGTCCTGGTCGTGCAGTGCCGCGATCGCCCTGAGCAGGAAGACGTCGCCGGTCGAGCCGATCGCCCGCTCGATCTCGACGATGAAGCGGTCACGGAGCGAGCGCTCCCCGAGTCGATCGAACGCCCGCACGGCGGATGCGCTCATCATCGCGTACCAGTGCACCGGAAGCGGCATGTCGGCGCGCGGCGCCAGGTTGTCGAGCAGAGCGGTGGCCGCGGCATGCGCGTCGATCGCGGAGTCGACTCCCAGAAGCGTGATCATTCCGCGGAGACCCCGTGCGATCGAGGGTTCGGCGCCCGATTCGATGATGCCGGCGGCGACCTTCAGCGTCTCGTCGACGTCGCCGACGAGCATCCGCTCGAAGGGAACCCAATAGCGCCACACTCTGGTGACCTCGTAGAACGAATCATCCGGGGTGCCGAGCTCGGCCCAGCGCTGATCGAGGCGCGCACCCGAACGGAGCACCTCGCCCATGCGACCGCGGAAGAACTCAGCGGTGTTCAGGATGGCTGCCGCCTGCAACTCCGCCGCTGCAGCGCCGGAGGCGATTGCGCGGTCACACGCCAACCGCGCGAATCGACCTGCCCGGTCGAGGTCTCCGACATAGAGCTCCGCCATGGCGGCCTGCACGAACACATAGGTGTCCAGTTGCGACTCCCCGGTCACCTCATCGAGCGCGAGCTCCAGCCGGTCGAGAGTTTCGGTGAGGCTTCCGCGCCGGACGGCGATATGCAGTTCCAGCCCCTTCCGCCACTGACGAACGGCCGCAGACCCCTCATCCCCCGGCCATGGCGGCGAGGAGTCCAGCAGGGCAGCTGCCGTGGAAGCGTCTCCTCGCGCGAGTCGCGCCGATGCGATCAACAGCTGCACGGAAGGTTCGGCCAGCACGGAATGCGGAAGCCCCGCTGTCGCGGAGATCACCTCGCAGGCATGCCCCATGAGAACGAGCTGCATCCCGCACTGTCGCAGGATCAGGGACATCGACTGCGCGTCGTGACTGCGCGTCGCGTGAGTGAGCGCGAGCCTGTGCTCCTGCTCTGCGGCGAACCACTCCGCCGTCACCTTCTCGAGGGCCTCGACCGCCGCATCTCCGCGCTCCTTCAACCGGGCGTAGAGGAACTCCCGCAGCAGGGGGTGATAGTGATACCACCCCGGCTCGTCGCGGTTGCGACTGATGAGAACGTTGAGGCGGATGAGTTGCTCGATCAGACCCGCGGCCGGCGCTCCACCGATGAGCCGCGAGGCCAGTCGGGGAGTGAACGAATCGGGTACCGAGGTGAGCACGAGGAAGTCGCTGAGCTCGTGGTCGAGGTCGGCGAAGACCTCCTCGGCGAAGTAGTCGGTCACCGTGGGAGAATCGCCGCGCAGCGGGAGCACGGTCGCGAACGAATCGTGGAGCGCGGCGAGTTCGAGGAGACGCAGCCCGGTCGCCCATCCTTCGGTCCTGCGCAGCACGGACGTGATCTCCCCCTGTGAGAGGCTCACGTCCCGCGCACGGAAGAACAACCGCACCTCCGCCGGCGTGAAGGCGAGATCTTTCGCATCGAGTTCGAGGGCGATCCCGGCGATGCGTCGGCGCGCGAGCGGAATCCTGCGGGTTCCCCGTCCGGAGAGGACGACGTGCCCGTTGCCGGGAACGGCGTTCACGAAAGAAGTCAGCATCTCGGCGAGCCGATCGTCCTCGACGAGGTGGACGTCGTCGATGATGACGACGATGCGCCGCCCCGCGCCGCGGAGGGAGCGCGCCAGCGCGCGTGCGGTCTCCACCGACCAGCTGCCGGCGACCCGCGCCAGGCTCTCGCGGAGCCGTTCGTCATCGACGTCTGCCAGTGCGCTCCGCAACGGTTCGAGATCCATGTCGCCACGCTGCAGAGCCCACCACACCACCGCGGTGTCACCATGGGCGTCCAATGCGTGAGCCCAGTGGACGAGCAGCCGCGTCTTGCCGGAACCGGCGGGCGCGGAGAGCACGGTCAACGTCCAGGGCTCATCCATCGCGGCGGTGAGTCGCGCCAGCAGTCGCGGCCGCGCGATATCCCCCGCGGTAGCCGAAACGACGAAAGCCCGCGACGATTGCGGATCCTGTCCATCTGATGCCATCGGAACCCCCCGTAACATGTTAGACGATACTCGACCCTCTCCCACTCGAAGTATCCCACCCCAGAGAACACGGGCTCAAGGAACTTTCGTCTAGCGTGGAATCACGCGGAGGAACGACGCCGAACCCTCGCGAGCAGCGAGACGATCGAGGGCACCACGGCTCCGAAGAAGAGAGCGAGTCCGACCCCGAGCAGCGTTTCCACGGCGCGCTCGACGAACCGCTCCGCCGGGGGCTCCGGGGACGTCGACATGATGAGCGTGAGAGCGAGGAACGTGGTGAATCCGGGCACGACGTACCAACGGCTCTCCTGAATCGCGCACGCCGACCCGATGACCAGTCCCACCACGATCCCCACGACCACGTCCGCCGGGTCGAGCACCGCCACGACCGCCGCCGCCATTGCGCCGATCAGAACGGACACCGCACGCCCGATGCTGCGCGCGATGAGCTGCCCCCGCACCGGCCTCATCACCAGGAGCACCGCACCGGTCGCCCAGCCGACATGCTCGAGGTCCCACAGGAAGCCCAGCGCCGCGGCAGTGGCCGCACCCGCGCCGAGAAGGATTCCGTAGACCAGCATGGCGCGACCGCGCGGCACCGGCGGTGGCGGATGGGGCTCTTCGTCGCGCTCCGGCCAGAACAGGGTGAGAATCCACGCATAGATCGAACCGGCCACGATGCACGCCGCGAAACCGAGGGTGACCGGCGACCAGGTGAAGCTCAGCCCGATACCGGTCATCGGCAGCGCCAGGACCAGCAGGAGCTGACCCCCGCGTCCGCGCGTCGCGTTGACGCTCGCCAGGACCGCGAGCACGAACACCCCGACGACGGCGATGACGGGCGAAGCCGCCAGCACGGACCCGAGCAGCAGCGCCATGGCGCTGAGCGCCCCGACGACCGGGATGATCGCTCGACTGCGCCGTCGCGGCGGCATGCCGAAAGCCGCCGCGGGCACGACCCCGATCCCGAAGGCGACCGCCAGCGACAGATCGAACGGGGCGACCACGATGGCGGGCACGGCGAAGAGCATGCCGAGGCCGAACCGAGACCACCGCCAACTCAGCCCTGCGCGGTCGTCCATCCTGTCCACCTCGGCCCCGCAACCGCCCGCTCGTCGCTCGACACGACCGCCCCCTCTCGTGGGGCTGCCCGCCGCTCCCACTTGTGGAGCCAGCCTAGGGAGGAGGTCGTCGGTGCGTCAGGGCGCGTCGTCCACTTCACCCTGGTGAAGGCTGGGCATCCCCGCATCGATCGCCGATTCGGCTGCGGTGATGCCGTCTCGCAACGTCCCGTGGACGCGCCCCGCCGATTCGAGGCCTGCGAACCACGGTGTGCGCTCCGCCACGACCTTGGCTGATGCCGGCACCGCAGCCAGGTGCAGCACGACCCCGAGCTGCGAGAGCTCGCGGTCGAGGTCTTCGAGCGCGTCGAGCACGGTGATCGTCATCACTTCCTGCTGCGTCAGCCCGAGCACGAGCGCGCGGACCGGAGCCCCCTGGGCCGCCACGGTCTCGAGGAGCATCCGCTCGTTCGCCAGGGCGTTCGCAGTGTAGAGACCGCGGTCCAGGCGGATGCCCAGCACCCCTCCGTCACCACCCACGATCGTCGCCTTCGGGATGTTGACCTCGCGCAGCACCAGGATCAGCGTCACGACGACGCCGACGGCCACGGCGGGGAGCAGCCCCGCGGTGAGACCGAGCACGGCGACGGACGACGCGATCCAGAAGTCGACGCGACTGATGCGTGCCCAGCGCACGAGTTCCGGGATGTTGATGAGCCCCGCCACGGCGACGAATACCATCGCGGCCAACGTCGCCTCCGGCAGCAGACTGAGCACCGGGCCGAGGAAGAGGGCGACGAGGACGGCGAGGACCACCGTGACGAGGGTCGCCACCTGCGAGCGCGCCCCCGCGCTCTGATTGACCGCGCTCTGCGAGAACCCTCCGGCCGCCGGCATCGTTCCGAAGAATGCCCCGACCGTGTTCGCCGCGCCTGTCGCGAACAGCTCCTGGTCGCTGTCGATCTGAGGCTCGGTGGCGACGCGGAGGCTTCGGGCGACGGCTGCGGACTCGAGGAAGGCCATCACGGCGATCGCGAGCGCGCCCGGAAACAGCACCACCGTCTGTCCGAAGTCCGGGATTCCTGGAACGGGCAGGCCGCTGGGCACCGGAGCGATCAGGTCGACGCCGAGCCGATCGATTCCGGCCAGCCCGACCAGGAGGATCCCTCCGACCACGACGACCAGCGTGCCCGGAACCTTCGGAGCGAAGCGCTTGAGCACGAGGATCACCGCGATGGAGCCTGCGGAGAGGGCGATCGTGGGCCCGTTCGCACTTCCGAAGGCCTGCGCCACCGCGCCGAGCGATGCGAGGAATCCATGACCGGAGAAGTCGTCGCTCTCGCCCAGCAGCTTCGGCAGCTGTCCGACCGCGACCGTCGCACCGACACCGATCTTCAGGCCGAGGACCGTGGCGCCACTGATGTTCTCCACGAGCGAGCCGAGCCGGCAGAGCCGGGCGATCAGCAGGATCGCGCCGACCAGCAGGGTCAGCATCATCAACGAACCCATCGCGTCCTCGGCCCCGGCCGCCACGCCCGCCGTGACCAGGGTCGTCGCCGTCAGCGTGGCGATGGTCGACGTCGTCGAGACGCTCATCGCCCTGCTCCCCCCGAGGAACGCGTACACGAGCATCGGCAGGATGCAGGTGTAGAGGCCCACCTGCACGGGCAGGTTCGCGATCGTCGCATAGGCCATCGCCTGCGGAATCACGACGGCACCGGCCGAGAGCCCCGCGATCACGTCGCGAAGGATCCAGGAGCGTCGGTAGCCCACGACGGTGCTGAACAGCCACGGGGGTCGTCTCGTCACGGTCATCGGCCTCTCCGTCGTCGGGTCGTCAGAAGCGTACTGCGGCGGATGCCGCGAGGAACACGGGGAAGAGAGTCCCACGCGCGGCTCACCCTGGTGAACTCCCGCCGCGGACGCTGCCGCCGGCCCTGCGCACCGGTAACGTCCGACGAGCCGCCGACTTCGCGCGGAACATCTTTTGAAGGAGTAGTCATGAGTTTTTGGGGATCGTTCTGGGACATCATCTGGTGGTTCCTGCTGGCGTTCGTCTTCATCTCCTACCTGTTCGCCCTGTTCGCCATCGTCGCCGACCTGTTCCGTGACCGGAAGCTCAACGGCTGGTGGAAGGCGGTGTGGATCATCTTCCTGATCTTCGTTCCGTTCCTCACGGTGCTCGTGTACCTGATCGCACGGGGATCGGGCATGGCAGAGCGGAGCAATGCGGAGGCCGCGAGCGCCCGCAGCGCGGCAGATGCCTATATCCAGCAGGTCGCCGGCACGAGCCCGAGTGAGGAGATCGCGAAGGCGAAGGCATTGCTGGACTCCGGGACCATCACGGCCGAGGAGTACAACACGATCAAGGCCAAGGTCCTCCGTTAGGACCGACACAGGGCGTGTCCGCGCACTGCGGGCACGCCCTGTTCTCCGTCATTCAAGTTGTGCACAATCGAATCGCATGCAATGATTTATCCATGCCGGTGACCGATGAGATGGTGTGCTTCTCCCTCTACTCCGCGGCTCGCGCCACCACGCAGGCATATCGGGCACTGCTCGCGCCGTGGGGACTGACGTACCCGCAATACCTGGTGCTCGCCGCGCTCTGGCTCGACGGCGAGCAGACGATCGGCTCACTCGGCGAGGTGATGCGCCTGGATTCCGGCACGCTCTCCCCGCTCGTCCGGCGACTCGAGCAGGCAGGCCTCGTGGCGAGATCGCGCAGTCGCGAGGATGAGCGCGTCGTGACCGTGACGCTCACTGAAAAGGGGCGCGACCTTCGCTCCGAGGTCGCGCCGATCCATTCCAGGATCACCGCGATCGCGGGACTCCACGACGACGCACACCGCAGAGCACTCATCGCCGAGTTGCACGACATCACCGATCGCCTCCAGCAGGCGACCATCGACCTCGGCAGCGCCCGCCCGGGCGACGCCCGCTGACCTCACCCCCGACAGAACGGAGCCGCCATGCGCGCACTCATCCACCCCACCTTCGGAGCTCCGGAGGAAGTCCTCCGCGTCGAGGACCGGCCCGTTCCGGAGCCCGGCGAGGGACAGGTCCGCCTGCGAGTGGTCCTCTCCCCCATCCACAATCACGATCTCTGGACGGTACGCGGCACTTACGGCTTCACTCCCGAACTCCCTGCGGCGTCGGGCACAGAGGCGTTGGGCGTGGTGGATGCGCTCGGCGCCGGTGTCGAGAACCTCGCCGTCGGCCAGCGCGTCGCCACTGGCGGGACCTTCGGCGCATGGGCGGAGTACATCGTGACGAACGCCGCGGGGCTCATCCCCATCCCGGACGGGCTTCCCGACGAGACGGCCGCCCAGCTCGTGTCGATGCCGTTCAGCGCGATCACCCTGCTCGATTTCCTCGCGGTGAAGGAGGGCGACTGGATCGTCCAGAACGCCGCGAACGGCGCCGTCGGGCGCATGCTCGCGCAGCTCGCCTCCGCACGTGGTGTGAACGTGGTCGGCCTCGTGCGTCGGACGGCGGGCATCACGGAACTCCACGAGCAGGGCATCGACCGGATCGTCGCCACCGATCAGGCCGATTGGAAGGCACAGGTGGAAGCCCTCACCGGCGGTGCCCCCGTCGTCGCCGGTGTCGACTCGGTCGGCGGCGCTTCTGCGGGCCAGGTGCTCTCGTTGCTCGCCGAGGGAGCAACCCTGGTCGCCTTCGGCGCGATGGACTCGCCCATCATGGAGATCGCGTCCTCCGATGTGATCTTCAAGCAGGCCACGGTGAAGGGCTTCTGGGGCAGCAAGGTGATCCCCCGTCTGGATGCCGATACGCGCACCGCTCTGTTCGGCGAGCTCTTCCAGCGTCTCGCCGACGGCAGCCTCACCCTTCCCGTCGCCGGCATCTTCGACGCTGCCGACATCAGCGCGGCCGTGCAGGCGAGCGACACCGCAGGGCGCGTCGGCAAGGTGCTCCTCCGCTTCTGAGCGCGTGCGCCTCCGAGGAGCTCTCCGATGTCGGTACCCCAAGGCAGAGTGTGCGCATGAACATCACACTCACTCAGCCTGAAGGGCTCGTCGCGAGTCCGGCATTCAGCCACGTGGCGGTCGTTCCTCCTGGAGCGACGACGATCTACATCGGCGGCCAGAACGGCGTCGACACCACGGGGGCCGTCGTCTCCTCCGATGCCGGCGAGCAGTCGCTGCGCGCGGTGGAGAACGCCAGGATCGCTCTCGAGTCGGTCGGTGCCGGACTCGACGACGTGATCAGCTGGACCGTGCTGATCCATCAGGAAGCGGATCTGCGCGCAGCCTATGGAGCGGTCGCCTCGAGGCTCGCCAGGGAAGGCGCCCCGCCCCTCGTCACGGCTGCGCTGGTGGCAGGGCTCGGGGTGCCCGGTGCGCTGATCGAGGTGAGCGCCGTCGCCGCCGTCGTCCGGGACTGATCGAACCCCGCGCTTGTGGGGGCGTGCGGGACGGAGGTCAGATCCTGCCACGCACCGGAGTGCGCTCCGCATCGTCGGCGCCGTCCGGCATGGTCATCTCCGCGCGCACGCCCAGCAGGCGAACCTCACGCTCGGGATCGAGCGTCGCGCCGAGTGCTGCCGCGGCCGCGACGAATTCCTCGCGATCCGTGGTCGGCCCCGGAAGCCTGCGACCGATCGTCCTGGTCTCGAACGGGGCGTACCGCACCTTGAGGTGCACACGCACGACGGCTCGCCCTTCGACGGCGCAGTCCTGGAAGGCCTGGGCGGCGAGTTCTCTGATCGCCGTCTCGACCTGATCCGGTGTCGTCAGGTTCTGCTGGTAGGTCATCTCGCGACTGTGGCTGCGAGCGACCCACGGCGTGTCGTCGACGGTACGCGGACCGATTCCGGATCCCAAGCCGTGATACCAGACGCCCATCCGCGGTCCGAACTCCGCCACCAGAGCCTGCTCGTCCGCATCGGCCAGCTCGCGCACGGTCAGGATGCCGTGAGCGGCCAGTCTCCTCTGCACCTTCGGCCCGACACCCCACAGCTCGCGCGTCGGCCTGTCTCCCATGATCTCGAACCAGTTGTCCGCTGTGAGGCGGAATATGCCGCGGGGCTTGCCGAATCCGGTCGCGATCTTCGCCCGCACCTTGTTGTCGCCGATCCCCACCGAGCAGTGCAGCTCGGTCGCATCGAGCACCGCGGCCTGCGCGGACCTCGCCATCGTCTCCGGATCGTCCGTGGTCACGCCGAGAAAGCACTCGTCCCACCCCACGATCTCGAGCACCACATCCGGCAGCGCCCGGAGCGCGGCCATCACCTCACCGGAGGCCAGAGCATAGGCCTCGTGGTCGACGGGGAGGAAGACCGCGTCATCGGGTGCCTTGCGCGCGGCGATCTTCAGAGGCATGCCCGAACCGATGCCGAAGGCGCGCGCCTCATACGAGGCGGTCGACACGACGGCGCGCTCGGTGGGGTCTCCCCGACCACCGACGATCACCGGGAGGCCGGCGAGCTCAGGCCTCCGCAACACCTCGACCGCGGCGATGAACTGATCCATGTCCACGTGCAGCACCCAGTCGGCCATGCAACGAGTGTGGTCGCTGACGGCGCGGATGTCACCCCTCGAGCATCAGCTGATCGCGACGCCGATCGCCGTGGCGACCACCGCGAGCAGTGGCAGGGCTCCCTGCATCGTGGCCGCGCGCACCTTGGTGCGGTCGGACAGCCCGAGCACCAGCGCGGCTGCGAGCATCATCGCGGTACCGGCGAAGACGAGTGTGAGCCCCACCGTCTCGGCTCCCACGATCACGAGACCGATGCCGAGCAGGGTCGTCAGCGCGAGGAAGAGGTTGTAGAACCCCTGGTTGAAGGCCAACTGCTTCATGGTGACCGCATCGGCCTCGCTGGCGACGCCGAAGATCTTCCGCGTCTCGGGATCGGTCCACCTGAGCGACTCGAGCGCGAAGATGAAGACGTGGAACGCAGCGGCGGCTGCGGCGAGGACGAGACCGACGATGAGCATGGGCTGATTCTCCCGTTCCGAGGGGTCGGGAGCAAGCCGACCGGTGAGCGGGGCTACACGAGGAAGATCGGCAGCAGTCCCGGATTGTGTGCGTGCACCAGCACGGCGAACACCACGGCGTCGAACAGCAGATGCACCGTGACGACATAGGCGAGCGAATGCGTGCGGAGGAAGATGTACCCCTGCAGCAGGGCGAACGGGATGGTCAGCAGCGGTCCCCACTCCCGGTAGCCGAGCTCCCAGAGGAACGAGACGAAGACGATCGCTTGGAGCAGGTTCGCGACCAGGTCCGGGAAGTGGCGTCGCAGCAGCGCGAACACCGTGCAGATGAAGAACAGCTCGTCCCAGATGCCGACGGCGCCGACGCCGACGAAGAGCCTCGCGATGAGGTCGGGGGTGTCGACCACCGGCCAGTTCTGGTAGACCCCGCTGGTGATGAAGTAGAAGGGCAGGATGAGCCAGCCGAGCACCAGCACGGCCACCAGCCAGCCCCATTGCAGCCGACCCCAGCGTCTACGCGTTCGCCACGGGAAGCTGATCGCGCGGTCGCGGTAGACGAACCGCGAGACGACGTAGGGCACCGCGACCGCTCCGCCGAGCGCGAGAGTGAAGCGCAGCATCGCGAGATTGTCGAGTTCCGCGGCCAACGGGATGATGCTGACGATCAGAAGACCGATCGCGATCAGGGAGAGGTCTCGTGTGAGCGAAGGCGGCCTGTGCACACCGATCACCGTCGCCGTCTCTCGTCGAGCACCCATGCTCACGACCTGATCCTCGGCCTTCCGACCGCGCTCGATCAGCCATGCCGCACAGATCCCTACCGCGAGCAGCACCCACCCGATCCAGGAGATCTCCAGCACGAAGAATGCCGGAGCCGCCGCACACACGAGCAGCGCCGGCACGAAGCCCAGCCGCTGCATCGTGTCACGCCGCACGTCCGTCACGCGCGCGTCCTGCGCCGATACACGAGGTCCCGGATGTCACGCCCCTTCGCGATGCCCTTGCGCTCGAATGCGGTCATCACCCGACCGTCGAAGCGGTCAGCCCACTCCCCGTCGAATGCACGCTCGAACAGCGGCTCGGCATCGAGCACCTCGCGCATCTGCAGCGCGTAGTCCTCCCAGTCCGTCGCGAGTCGCAGCAGTCCGCCGTCACGCAATGCTCTCGCCGCGGTGTCGCCGAAACCGGGGCGAACCAGACGTCGTTTGGTGTGCTTCTTCTTGTGCCACGGGTCGGGGAAGAAGATCCACACCTCCCGTGCCGCAGCCTCGGGGAGGAATAAGGAGAGCACCTCCGGCGCGTTCGCCTCGACCACGCGCAGGTTGCGGGCACCCTCGCGATCGGCGTCGAGCATCGTCCGCGCGAGTCCAGCGCGGAACACCTCGACGGCGAGGAAGTCGTCGTCCGGGCGCGACGACGCCGCGGCCACGATCGCATGCCCCTGCCCGGAGCCGATCTCCACGTAGAGATCGGCCGAGCGTCCGTACTCGGTCGCGGGGTCGAGACGGGCCTCGGGGTGCACGGACGTCCAGGCGACGTCTCGCGGCACGTCGAGCAGGTAGTGCGGGCCGAGCTCGGAGAACGCGCGCTCCTGGGCGTCGGACATCCGACCGCTGCGGCGCACGAACGACACCGGTTCGTCTCGGAAGGTACGGGGTTCGGGCATGAATCCAGGGTAGCCGTCGGCGTCGCGGCGTCCGGCGCCTCGGATACCTCCCGCGAGAGCCGCGCTCAGTGCGTCGGCGCCGTCACGAAGTCGATGAGTTCCTCCACACGGCCCAGCAGGGCGGGTTCCAGATCCCGATAGGTCGTCACCTTCGAGAGGATGTGCTGCCAGGCGCGCGCGGTGTCGGCCTGCGTCTCGTGCGGCCACCCGAAGGCACGGCAGATACCGACCTTCCACTCGATGCCGCGCGGGATCTCCGGCCACTTCGCGATGCCGAGGGCTCGCGGCGTGACGCACTGCCAGACGTCGACGAAGGGGTGACCGACGATGCGGAGATGGCGACCGTGCGGGCCCCGGGCGACCGCATCCGCGATCCGCGACTCCTTGGAGCCCGGGACGAGATGGTCGACGAGAACTCCGTAGCGTCGCGTCGCGCTGGGTGGTTCGGCTGCCAGCAGATCGTCGAGCAGATCCACCCCCTGCAGGAACTCGACGACCACGCCTTCGACCCGCAGATCTGCACCCCACACCTTCTCGACGAGCTCGGCATCGTGCTTGCCCTCGACGAGGATGCGGCTGGGCAGCGCGACGCGGGCGCGCTGATCGGCGACCACGAAGGACCCGGACGCCGTCCGACGCGGGCCCTGGGACTTCGCCGCGGGGACGACCAGACGGACCGGTGCGCCGTCGATCAGGAATCCTCCGCCGAGGGGGAACAGGCGTCGACGTCCGACCCGGTCCTCCAGCTCGACGTTCCCACCCTGCACGCGGGTCACGGCACCGCAGAAACCGTCGTCGGCGACCTCCACCACGAGATCCGTCTCCGCCGCGACCTGCGGCACCTGCTTCGCGCCGCGGTCGCGCCAGCCGGTGGCCAGCACATCCGAACCGTACATGTCGTCCATGCCTCCCAGCGTATGTGTCTGCGCTGAGGGCGAACGGAGAAGCACCATCGAGTGCTGTCGCGTGTCGGATCCAGTGCATAGACTCGTGGCATGGGGCTCGGCTGCCGGTCGGAGGGAACACGATGACGAAACGGTGGCTCGCGCTGGCCGCACTCACGCTCGCCGCGGTCGCCGGAGCGTTCACCGCCTCCGCGGCATCGGCCACCGATCCGCTCACCCTCGATGCCGGGTACGTCACCGATCAGGCGGGTGTGCTGAGCGCCGACGAAGAGGCCACCGTCGAAGCCCGGCTCCAGGAGCTCACCGACAACTCGAACGCCGACCTCTTCGTCGTCCTCGTCGACGACTTCACCAATCCCAGCGACAACGTGCAGTGGGCGGATACGGTCGCACAGGACAACAATCTCGGCACCGAGCAGTATCTTCTCGCGATCGCCGTCGACGGCCGGAGCTACTACATCTCCGCCGCCCCCGACGGGCCCGTGAGCTTCGGACAGCTCGACAGCATCGAGGACAAGATGGTTCCCTTCGCGTCCGACGGCGACTGGGTCGGAGCGATCACCCTCGCCGCCGATGAGATCCAGGGAGACGGGGGCGCCGGCGCGCTCCGGATCGGCCTGATCGTCGTCGCGATCGTCGTGGTCGCGCTGCTGGTGTGGCTCGTCGTCGCTCTCGTGCGCCGCGCGCGCCGCCGCGCCGAGATCCGTGAGCGCGGCGCCATGCCCGAGACCCCCGATCCCGCCGATCCATTCTCCGCTCTGACCGACCAGCAGGTCGAGGCACAGGCCGGACTCGCGCTCGTGCAGGCGGACGATGCGATCACCTCGAGCCGGGAGGAACTCGGCTTCGCCGTCGCCCAGTTCGGCGAGGGCGCGACCGAGGAGTTCACGCGCGTCGTCGATGCGGCGAAGGCAAAGATCTCCGAGGCCTTCGACCTGAAGCAGAAGCTCGACGACGAGATCGAGGACACGATCCACGACCGCAGGGCGTGGCATATTCGCATCATCCAGATCGCGGACGAGATCGACGACATCCTGGATGACAACACCGCCGCATTCGACGAGCTCCGCAAACTGGAGCAGAACGCCCCGCAGGAGCTCGAGCGGGTCCGTCGTGAGCGCGCGGCGCTCGACCCGGTCCTCGCCGCGGCCGCTCCAGCCCTCTCCGCACTCACGTCCACCTACGCTCCGGCGGCGCTCGCGATGGTCGCGGACAACCCCGCACAGGCCCGCGAGCGAGCCGACCTCGCGGATCGATCGATCGAGGCGGCGGCGCAGGCGATCGCGGCCGGCCGTTCGGGCGAGGCGGCGTTCGCGATCCGCACCGCAGAGCAGTCGGTGGCGCAGGCGGCACAGCTCGCCCAGGCTGTGACGACGCTGGGCACCGAGCTCTCGACGATCGAGGCGCAGTCCCAGGCGCTCGTCACCGAGCTGCAGGGAGACCTCGCGGCGGCGCAGCAGCTGCCCGATCCTTCGGGAGCGATCGCCGGCGCGGCCTCCGCGACCGCACAGCAGCTCCAAGTGGCACAGACCGACCTCGCCGGCTCCACGCGTAATCCGCAGCGCGTTCTCGAGGCGCTCACCGCCGCCAACGAGCAGATCGATGCCGCGATCGCTCAGGGCAGGGAGGGCGTCGAACGCGCGCGTCGTGTGCAGCAGATGCTCGATCAGACCCTCACTCAGGCGAACTCCGAGATCCGCGCGGCTCGTGACTTCATCGAGACGCGCCGAGGAACCGTGGGCTCCACCGCCCGCACCCGCCTCGCGAACGCGGAGGCGAGCCTGACGCAGGCGCTCAACCTGCGGGCGACCGACCCCGACGCCGCACTGGCGGAGGCCAATCGTGCGCTCGCCCTGGCAGGCCAGGCGACCTCGGCTGCGCAATCCGATGTGCAGGCGTACACCCCTCCCGGTTACGACCAGGGCGGCTTCGGAGGCCCGTTCGGCGGATCCGGGTCGTCGTCCGGCGGCTCGGGGATCGGCGGGGACATCCTCGGCGGCATCATCGGCGGACTGCTCGCCGGTGGCGGTGGCGGATCCTCGCGCCGCGGCGGCAGCAGCGGCTGGCGCTCTTCCGGAGGCGGAGGCTTCCGCAGCTCCGGGTTCGGCGGAGGCGGCGGATCCCGCAGCAGCGGCCGCAGCGGCCGCTCGGGAGGTAGACGCTTCTGATCCCCTACACAGACACTTACGACAAGCTCTCGAAGACGCCCTCTGAAAGGAACCACGCATGACCAAGCAGTCCATCTTCGGACGTATCTCGACCCTCGTCCGCGCGAACATCAACTCCCTGCTGGACTCTGCGGAGGACCCGCAGAAGATGATCGACCAGCTCGTTCGCGACTACACGAACAGCATCGCCGACGCCGAGTCCGCGATCGCGGAGACGATCGGCAACCTGCGCCTGCTCGAGCGCGACCACGAGGAAGACGTCCAGGCGTCGACCGAATGGGGCAACAAGGCCCTCGCCGCCAGCCGCAAGGCCGATGAGATGCGCGCGAGCGGCAACACCGCCGACGCGGACAAGTTCGACAACCTCGCCAAGATCGCCCTGCAGCGCCAGATCAGCGCCGAGCGCGAGGCCACCGGTGCTGAGCCCCAGATCGCGGCGCAGACCGAGATCGTCGACAAGCTCAAGAGCGGCTTGAACGGCATGAAGGACAAGCTGGTCGAGCTCAAGAACAAGCGCAGCGAACTCCTCGCGCGCGCCAAGGTCGCCGAGGCGCAGACCAAGGTGCAGGACGCTGTCGGCTCGATCAACGTGCTCGACCCCACCAGCGAGCTGGGGCGGTTCGAGGACAAGGTCCGCCGCCAGGAGGCCATCGCGCAGGGCAAGATCGAGCTCGCAGCGTCGAGCCTCGATGCCCAGTTCGAGAGCCTGGAAGACCTCGGCGAACTGACCGAGGTCGAGGCACGTCTCGCCGAGCTCAAGGCTGGCGGCAGCGCTCCCCGCCAGGCCATCGAAGGCAACTGACACCACCGGCGGATGCCCCGGGCAGCGCGCCCGGGCATCCGCCCTCTCTTCTTCGGAGGCACCCATGGTGCGATTCCTCGTCATCCCGCAGTGGCAGGGCTCGCCCGCACCGCGCGCGATGCTCCTCACCGACGGTGCCGCAGCGATCGCGGGTGATCTGCCGAGGACGGCGACGACCGTGCTCGATGTGCCGGTCGAGGCCGGTGAGTCGTTGGGAACCGGGGTCCGCCGCCTGAGCGCCCTGCTACGCACCCGTGAGATGGTGCACGGGCACGTCGACGCCGACACCGTGGTGATCGGCGGGGACTGCAGCGTCACCGTCGCCGCCCTCGACGCCCTTCCCGGTGGCACCGAGGGTCTCGCGGTGGTGTGGTGCGATGCGCACGCCGACATGCACACCCCGGAGAGCTCGCCGTCGGGTGCCTTCTCCGGCATGGCACTGCGGGCGCTGCTCGGCGAAGGCGAGGAGCAGCTCGTGCTGTCCCCCGCGATCCCGGTGAGCCGTGTGGTGACCGTCGGCATGCGCAACCTCGATGACGCGGAGGTCGAACAGATCACCCCGCTGACCAACCTCTCTGTCGACGACCTCGAAGACCCCGCGGCGCTGCTCGATGCCGTCCGCGCGACCGGGGCGTCACGCGTGTGGGTGCACATCGATGTCGACGTGCTCGATCCCTCGGACTTCTCCGGTGTGTCGTCCTCGGTGCCGTTCGGGCTCTCACCCGCGGCGCTGAGCACCGCCATCCGCGCGCTGCGCAGCGAAGTGCCGCTGGCGGGCGCGACGATCGCCGGGTTCGCTCCCCGGTCTCCGGCCGACGCGGTCGACGACCTCGGTGCGCTGCTGCGGCTGGTCGGAGCGGTGGCGTGACCGCCGCCACGGACTGGCGGCCGGCCGCAGAACAGGCTCTCGCTCGCGGAAGACGCCTCGACCGACGGATTCCCTCTTTCCTGCTGCGCTCTCCGATCAGCCGCCTCGGCTACGCCTGGGGCACGGCCATCGGGTGGATCTGGGGCTCGCTGTGGAGCACCGGCCCCGTCGAGCGGCGCGAAGGCTTGTGGATCTTCCAGGGCATGCCCTCATGGACCTTCAATCGCGGCGGGGTGTGCGTCGGCGGCTGCTTCCTGACGGGTGGCACCCGCCCCAGCGAGGCGGTTCTCCGCCACGAAGCCGTGCATAAGGAGCAGTGGCTCCGCTACGGCTTCCTGATGCCGGTGCTGTACGTCATTGCGGGGAGGAACCCCCTACGCAATCGCTTCGAGATCGAGGCGGGACTCGAAGACGGCAACTACGTGCGCCGCACGCGGTGACGGGCTGACGGCCTTCGCATGGGCGTGGGCCACTGGACGGCACGTCAACATGCCGTGAGCCGCCTGCGCGTGCGGATCAGCGGTCGGCGGGCAGCAGGCCGAAGCGCTCGGGAGCGTGGATGAGCGACGGGGAGATCTCCAGCGCACTCGTCAGGTGGTCGATGATGTCGGCCGTGCCGAGGTAGCTGCCGAGCAGAGTGACGTGGGTCTCGATCTCGTCGTCGCACATCATCTCGTCGGCCCACGCGCAGGTCGCTCTTGCCAGAGCCTGACCGGGTGCGCACGCCCGACCGCTTCCGGGAGCACCGGACCGCTGCTCACGAGCGAGCCACGTGACCGTCATTCGACCAGGAGCATCGATCACGCCGATGTCGGCGACCTCGGGCACCTCGATGAAGATACGACCCGACGCGCACAACGGCAGCGTGGTCAGGAACACCTCGAGCTCAGTGAGCGAGTGCTCGTCTGCCGTCACCAGGTGATGGGGACGCTGACGTGCCGCGCGACGTTCGGCGCGCGTGCCGCGAGTCTCGAGCGAGGTGTCCATGGTGTCTTCATCGTACACCAAGTGAAGGCTTGCCTAACCTTGCATCAGCTCGGTCATCGCCGGGAGCTTTCGGTGGAGGAAGCCGGTTCGACGAGCGCCGCCACCAAGGCGGCCAGTTCGGCCTCGGTCATCCCCTGCGCGCGCAGGTATGCGGCAGCAGACCCCCACCGTTCGTCGACCTGCTGCAGCAGACGACGCATCACGGGCGCCGGGGACTGGGTCGCGAGCGCCACCGCGTGCACGGCCTCCGGGTGCTGGGTCCGCAGGTACTCGGCGATCCACCGCGTGCGCTGAGCAGGAAGCTGCGACTCGGTGAGCGCATAGTCGGCGATCACGGCCTCGCGATCGGCTCCGACGGCGGCGAGAGCGAGGGCGACGGTGACGCCGGTCCGATCTTTGCCGACGGTGCAGTGCACCAGCGTGCACTCTCCCGCGGCGATGATGCGGATGGCGTCGACGAGTCGTTCGCCGCTCTCCTCGAGCAGATGCAGATACAGGTCTTCGAGACTCGTGTCGGCCTCGAAGAAGGATCGCACCGAACCCAGGAACAAGGGAAGGTGCGTGGTGTCCGGCCCCTCGATCTCCGTGGGTTCCGCAGCGACCTCTTCGCCGTCGCGCAGATCGACGATGTGCCGAACCTGTGCCCGCAGCGCGGCGGCGCCGGATGCGGTCGCAGCCGAGAGCTGTCCCGATCGCAGCAGCACCCCGGAACGGATACGACCACCGTTCGCCGGCATACCCCCGACATCCCGGATGTTCGAGACACCCTCGACCTCGAGGATCGTCATGCCTGACCCTTCGGATCGCGAGCAGGAACGGGGTAGCGTCCCGCGATCACGATGCGGTTGAAGGCGTTGATCGACACGCAGGCCCAGCTGAGCGCCGCGTACTCCTTCTCGGTGAACACACTTCCCACCTGGTCGTAGACCTCGTCGGAGATCCCGTCCTCGGCGATGAACGTGAACGCTTCGGCGAGCTCGAGGGCGGCGCGTTCCCGCTCGCTGAACACACCGCTCTCGCGCCACGTGGGGATCTGCGTGAGAGTGTCGGTGTCGACCCCCGCCGCCACCGCTCGGTCGACATGGATCCGCGCGCAGTACGCGCAGCCGTTGAGCTGCGAGCAGTGGATCATGACGAGCTCCTTGAGGCGGTCGTCGATGCCGTTGGCCGCGCAGATCTGCCCCACGGTCTTCGAGAACGCGTCAAGCGCCTGGTACGCCGTCGGCTCGGTCTTGGACAGGTGCACACGCGTCTCGCTCATGACTCCATGATATTCGGCGAGCATTGCCCACGCTCCGACTGACGCGTCTGCAGGAAATGCATATTGACAACAGGATAGCGAAACATAGAGACATAATGAGCAACCGAACGCCGCAAATGCTTGTCGTAATGGTCCTGCATTTCCTGCGCGTCTGCGCGAGGGCGCAGAATGTGGAGGTGGCGATCGACATCAGCGAGTTCAGCTATCTTCCCGCACAAGCCGAAGCACTCGGCGTGCCGTTCCCGGCGGTGGAGCGTCTCACCCTTCCGCTGCCGGACGGACGCACCCTGAGCGCCCTTCGTTTCGGAACCGACGAGCCGCGCGTGACACTGCTGCACGGAGCGGGCCTGAACGCGCACACCTGGGACACCACATCGCTTGCGCTGCAGCAGCCGCTGCTCGCGATCGATCTCGCCGGGCACGGCGACTCCTCCTGGCGTGACGACATCGACTACACGCCGCGAACGCTCGCCCGCGACGTGGCCGCCGCGCTCGACGCCTGGGCCACGCAGCCCCAGGTCGTGGTCGGCCAGTCGCTCGGAGGACTCACCGGTGCCGCGCTCGCGGCCGCACGACCCGATCTGGTAGCCGAGCTCATCATCGTCGACATCACGCCAGGGATCGACGTGACAGCCGGACCCGCGGCGCTGCGCGAGTTCTACGCGGGCCCGACCGACTTCGCCACGCGGGACGAACTCGTCGACAAGGCGATCGCGCTCGGCTTCGGCGGATCCCGCCCCGAGACCGAACGCGGTGTCTTCCTGAACACGCGCGTACGCGAGGACGGACGCGTGGAGTGGAAGCACCACTTCGCACACCTCGCCGCCCAGGCTCTCGCCGCTCACGACCCCGGATCGGCAACCGCCCCGTCGGTGCTTCACGAGACGGGCTGGGATGACCTGGCCGCAGTCAGCGCGCCGATCACCCTGGTGCGGGCCGCACGAGGATTCGTCAGCGAAGCCGATGCCGCCGAGCTCCAGCGACGCGTGCCTGCGGCGCAGTTGGTCGTCCTCGATGCGACCCATAACGTGCAGGAGACGGCACCGACCGCTCTCGCCGGTCTCATCGGCTCGGCAGCACCCGCCGCCGGAATATGACTCTCCGTTCCATACACGACCCGCACCCCGCCTCACATCTCTAGGCTCGATTCCACGGCACACAGCAGCTGCCGCACCGAGAGGAAACGCCCATGTTCCGACGCACCCGACGTCTCGCGCTGATATCCGCGCTCGCGGCCACCGCCGTGATCCTGAGCGCCTGCTCCGGCACCACCGAGCCCGAGCCCAGCAGCGCAGCGGGAACACCCGACCCGAGCGCCACCCTCCACGTCGGGCTCGTCCTCGAGCCGACCAATCTCGACATCCGCCACACCAGTGGTGCCGCGCTCGAGCAGATCCTGATCGACAACATCTACGAGGGTCTCGTCACCCGCACGCAGGACAATGAGATCGAGGGTCGCCTCGCCTCCGACTACACCGTCTCGTCCGACGGTCTCACGTACACGTTCACCCTGAACGACGGCGTCGTCTTCCACGACGGCACGCCGCTCACGTCCGCCGACGTCGTCTCCTCGTACGAGACCGTGCGCACGGATGCGACCGTCCAGGGCAACGCGGACTTCGCCTCGGTGACGGCGATCACTGCACCGGACCCGACGACGGTCGAGATCGTGCTGTCCGCACCGAACCAGAACTTCCTGTTCGCCCTCACGGGGCCCGCCGGTCTGGTGTTCAAGACCGGAGACACCACCGATCTGAAGACGGCCGAGAACGGTACCGGCCCCTTCACCCTGACGCGCTGGAACAAGGGCAGCACCATCACCTTCGCGCGCAACGACGCCTACTGGGGCGATCCGGCCGGCGTCGCTCAGGTCGAGTTCCAGTACATCCCCGACTTCACCGCGGGGGTGAACGCCGCGCTGGCCGGCGACGTGGACGTGCTCACGGCCGTGGATCCGAACCTCGCGCCGCAGCTCGAGGACTCGGGAGACTTCGCACTCACGACGGGGCGCACCACAGACAAGGCCACACTCGCCTTCAACAACAAGAAGGCCCCGCTCGACGACGTCCGCGTGCGCGAAGCACTCCGGCTCGCCATCGACCACGAAGCTCTCATCGAGGCGGTCGGCGCCGGCACCGCGCTGTACGGGCCGATCCCCGAGCTCGACCCCGGCTACGAAGACCTGTCCGACGTGATCTCCTACGACCCCGAGAAGGCCAAGGATCTGCTCGCAGAGGCCGGCCAGAAGGACTTGGAGCTGACGCTCACGATCCCCTCCTTCTACGGCACGACGGTGCCGAAGGTCCTGATCTCGGACTTCAAGAAGATCGGCGTGACGCTCGAAGTCAACTCCGTCGAGTTCCCCACCTGGTTGGAGGACGTCTACACGAACCACGACTACGACCTCAGCTTCGTTCTGCACGTCGAGCCGCGGGACTTCGGCAACTTCGCCGACCCGGACTACTACTTCGGCTACGACAACGCCGAGGTGCAGGACCTGTATGCGAAGGCACTTGCCGAGGTCGACCCGGACAAGTCCGCTGACCTGCTCGCGCAGGCCGCACGCATCGTGTCGGAGGACCACGCCGCCGACTGGCTCTACAACGGCGAGACGATCACGGCGGTGAGCCCGATCGTGGCCGGCTTCCCCGAGGACTCGATCAACTCGCGCATCAACCTCGCGGGCGTCACCGTCTCCGCCGAGAAGTAGCGAGCGGTCACCCCTTCGTGATCCGCTATGCGCTCGTCCGAGGAGCCCTGCTCATCGCAGGGCTCCTCGTGTCGAGCGTGCTCATCTTCCTGACGCTCCGCGTCTTCCCCGGCGATGTCGCACAGCTCATCGCCGGCACCCAGGCCTCCCCCGCCGAGGTCGAGGCCCTGCGCGAATCCCTCGGACTGAACCGGCCTCTGCTCGCCCAGTACACCGACTGGATCGGCGGCATCTTCCGCGGCGACCTCGGCACCTCTCTGCTGTCGGGCGCCTCCGTCGGCGAAGAGCTCCTCCTCAAGGCTCAGGTCACCGTTCCGCTCGGCATCATGTCGCTCCTGATCGCCGTGCTCATCGCCGTGCCCTTCGGCATCCTGGCCGCGCTCCTGCGCAACCGACGCGGCGGCACCGCGCTCAGCGTCGGCGCTCAGGCGCTGGCCGCCGTCCCCGTGGTGTGGGCCGGCATGATGCTCATCGTCGTCTTCTCGGTCTGGCTGGGCTGGCTTCCACCGCAGGGGTTCCCCCGCACCGGCTGGTCGACGCCCGGAAGGGCGATCGAATCGCTCCTCCTCCCCGCGCTGACGATCGGGATCGTGGAGGGGGCGATGCTGATGCGATTCGTACGCAGTGCGACGCTCCAAGCCGCAGGACAGGACTTCGTCCGCACCGCCGCAGCGAAGGGCCTCACCCGCACTCGAGCGCTCATCCAGCACGGCATCCCGGCCGTCGGCCTCTCGATCATCACGGTGCTCGGCCTCCAGGTCGCCGGCATCATCGTCGGATCGGTCGTGATCGAGCAGCTGTTCACCCTCCCGGGAATCGGACGCATGCTCGTCGCCGATGTCGGAACGCGCGACCTCATCAAGGTGCAGAGCGAGCTGCTCGTGCTCACCGGATTCGTGCTGGTCGTGGGCTTCCTGGTCGACCTCGCGCACCGCGCGATCGACCCTCGACAGCGGGAGGCCGCATGACCCCGCGCTGGCTGGGCCGACTGTGGGACACTTCGACGGGGCGCTTCGGTGCGATCGTCGTCGTCGTGATCGCCCTCACCGCGCTCGTCGCCCTCTTCTGGACACCCTTCGATCCGCAGGCGTCGGACATCGGCGATCGCTGGCTGCCGCCGAGCTGGCCGCATCTGCTGGGCACCGACGACACGGGTCGCGACATCCTGAGCCTGCTGATGGCGGGCGCCCGCACCACCGTCTTCGTGAGCGTGGGAGCAGGGCTCGTCGCCACCGTGGTCGGTATCGCACTCGCAGCCCTCGGAGCACTGACTGCACGCTGGCTGCGTGAGACCGTGGCGGTACTCGTCGACATCCTGATCGCGTTCCCCGTGCTGCTGATCGCCATGATGATCTCCTCGGTCTGGGGCGGATCCCTCTGGGTGGTGATCTGGGCGGTGGGAATCGGCTTCGGCGTCAACATCGCGCGCGTCACCCGCCCCGAGTTGCGCCGTGTGCAGCAGAGCGACTTCGTCCTGGCTGCGCGAGCCGCGGGGGTCACACCTGCTCAGAGCCTCATGCGACATCTGCTGCCGAACGTCGCTCCCGTCTTCATCGTGCAGCTGTCGTGGTCGATGGCGGTCGCGGTCCTCGCCGAAGCCGGCCTCTCGTATCTGGGTTTCGGCGCCTCGGTGGTCGAACCGAGCTGGGGCCTGCTGCTCGCCGACCTCCAACGGTATATCGGGGTGCATCCGCTGTCCGTGCTCTGGCCGGGGCTCACGATCACGATCACCGTCCTCGCGCTGAACCTGCTGGGCGACGGTCTGCGCGAGGCGACCGACCCGACACTGCGGCATCGCGCCGCCGAGATCCACACCCCGGGGGTGGTCGCATGAGCCTCTCCGTGAAGGACCTCGTGGTCGAGATCGATGGACGACCCGTCGTCGACGGCATCTCCTTCGAGGTGCCCGACGGCGCGCGACTCGGACTCATCGGCGAGTCCGGGTCCGGCAAGTCCCTCACCGCGCTCGCTGTGCTGGGGCTGCTCCCGGACGGCGCGACCGCGAGCGGGAGCATCCGCTGGAACGGCACCGAGCTGGTGGGGATGCCGGATCGCGAGCTGGCTCACCTTCGCGGCGACGACATCGGCATCGTGTTCCAGGAGCCGCGCACGGCACTGAATCCGATCAGGACCGTCGGGCGGCAGATCGCGGAATCGATCCGCATCCACGAGGGACTCGGGCGCCGCGAGGCCCGGGAGAGGGCGATCGCGGAAGCGGCACGGGTGCGGCTTCCCGACCCCGCGTCGATCGTGGACCGGTACCCGCATCAGCTCTCCGGCGGTCAGCGCCAGCGTGTCGCCATCGCGATGGCACTCGCGTGTCGTCCGAGGCTGCTCATCGCCGATGAGCCGACGACCGCGCTCGACGTCACGATCCAGGCCGAGATCCTCTCCCTGCTGCTCGCGCTCGTCGCGGACGAGGGCATGTCCCTCGTGTTCATCACCCACGACCTCGCCGTGCTCGCACAGGTCGCGACCGAGGGAGTCGTGCTCGAACACGGGCACGTGGTCGAAGCCGCCCCGGTCTCGACCCTTCTCTCCGCACCGTCCTCGCCCATCACCCAGGGGCTGCTGCGGGATGCGACGGCGACCCTGTGGCGTCCGGATGGGGGTGCCGCGTGAGTCTGATCGAGGCCCGAGGGCTCAGTCGCGACTTCTTCGTCCCGAAACGCTCCGCATTCGAGCGCACCCGCACGCAGACCGCCCTGGCTCCCACCGACCTCGACATCGTCGAAGGATCGTCCGTCGGCATCATCGGCGAGTCCGGATCGGGCAAGTCCACTCTGGTCAGGCTGCTGCTGGGACTGGACCGCCCGACGTCCGGCACGATCGCCGTCGGCGGCCGCCCGGTCGACGCCACCGCATCGGCGAGGTCCCTGCATTGGCTGCGCCGCGAGACAGGGCTGGTGTTCCAGGACCCGTACGCGTCGCTCGACCCCCGGATGACGGCCGGTCAGATCGTGCGAGAACCGCTCTGGGCCCTCGGCGTCGAGGGGGATCACCGTGCACGTGTGCGGGAGGTGCTCGCCCGGGTCGGGCTCGAACCCGAGATGGGTGACCGCTATCCGCATGAGTTCTCGGGCGGGCAACGGCAGCGGATCGCCCTCGCACGCGCGATCGCGCATGGCCCGCGGATCCTGGTCGGCGACGAGCCGCTGTCGGCGTTGGACGTGACCGTTCGTGCCCAGATCCTCGAGCTGCTGATCGAACTGCGACACACGACCGACCTCACGCTGGTTCTCGTGTCGCACGACATCGGAGTGGTGCAGAACCTGTGCGACACGGTCGTCGTGATGAAGGACGGCCATATCGTCGAGCGGGGCTCCACTCGCGACGTGCTCCTGCATCCGACACAGGACTACACGAAGAGGCTGCTCTCGGCCATCCCCGTCATCCCCGCCGGCCCCGGGCATTGAGAGAGCGATCGCGAGACCGGACGAGCGTCCTCAGCGCCGCGAGCCGAAGAGCCCTCCCCGCCGCCGCCCTGTCGGCTTGAGCACGCGGCGCATGGACACGGTGCCGAGGTCTCGGCCGAACTTGTACCCGACGCGTCCCATCCGTCCCGCTTCGACGAAGCCGAGCTTCTCGTGCAGTCGGATCGACGCCTCCGCACCGTGGTCGCTGATGACCGCGACCATCTCTCGGAGGCCGATCTGCTCGCAGGCATCGATGAGCGCCTGCAGCAACGCCGCCCCCAGGCCTTTGCCTCCCGCACCGGGACCGAGGTAGATCGAATCCTCGACGGTGTACTTGTAGGCGTTCTTACCTGCCCATGGCTGCGCGAGGGCGTAGCCCATCACCTCGCCGCCCGGGGACACCGCGACGAGGAACGGAAGCTCGAGCCGGGCGAGCAGAGCGTACTTGTCGCGCCAGTAGGGAATGCTGCTGCGTCGCTCGTCGAGCGTCACGGCCGAATTGCTCACGAAGTGGTTGTATATCTCGCGCACATGGGGCAGGTCGGCAGGCCGCGCGGCGCGGATCGTGTACGAGAAGATCTCGGGCGCGGGCGCAGGCCGCAGGTGGCGCGGCAGGACACGACGACGGTCCCCCGGCTCGAACTGCATGCGCTCAGCTTAGAGAGGGAGAGGCTTCGCCTTCCACCCTCCAGTCCACGGGCTCGGCACCCCGTTCCTCGAGCATGGCGTTCGCCCGCGAGAACGGACGCGATCCGAAGAAACCGCGGCGGGCTGAGAGCGGGGATGGATGAGCCGAGGAGATGACCGGCGTCTCCCCGAGGAGGGGCCGCAGGTTGGCCGCGTCCTTCCCCCACAGGATCGCGACGAGCGGCTGGTCGCGCGCGACGAGCGCACGGATCGCGAGCTCCGTGACCTTCTCCCACCCCCACCCTCTGTGAGAGGCCGCCTCACCGGGACGCACGGTGAGCACACGGTTGAGCAGGAGGACGCCCTGATCGCTCCACGCCGTCAGATCACCGTGCGGTGCGGGAGGGATGCCCAGGTCGGTCTCGCGCTCCTTGTAGATGTTCGAGAGGCTGCGCGGCAGCGGGCGCACATCGCGATCGACGGCGAACGAGAGTCCGATGGGATGTCCGGGCGTGGGGTAGGGATCCTGCCCGGTGATGAGGACGCGGACGTCGGACAGCGGCCGCTGGAAGGCCCTGAGCACGTTCGCGCCCGCCGGCAGGTATCCCCGCCCTGCCTCCTGCTCGTCGCGGAGCCGCTCCCCCAGGGAGGTGATCGTGTCCTGGACGGGGGCCAGTGCCTCCGCCCATCCGGCGTCGATCAGCCCGCCCTCGGCGAGCTCTGCGAGAGTCTGGGCCATCGTCAGTCGATGGAGCGCACCCGCAGCGGACCGCGGGCGAGCAGGTGCTGCGCGGACTGCGCTACCGGCCGCATCGTGATCAGGTCGAGGTTCACGCGTCCGGGCGACTCCAGCGCATAGGCGATCACGTCGGCGACGTCGTCGGCGACGAGCGGGGCGTCGACACCCGCGTACACGGCCTCGGCCGCGACCGAGTCTCCGCCCAGGCGATTGAGCGTGAACTCCTCGGTGTGCACCATTCCCGGTGCCACCTCGACCACACGGATCGGCTCGCCGTTGAGTTCCTGACGGAGCACCTTCACCAGCATCGACTCCGCGGCCTTCGCGGCGTTGTAGCCTGCACCGCCGGCGTACGCGGTCTGCGCGGCCGTGGAGGTGACGAAGATCGCATCCGCGTGACCGTCCGCTGCCGCGGCTCGGCGCAGGAGCGGGAGCAGACCCGCGACGAGACGCTGGCTCGCCAGGACGTTCGCGTCGAACATCCACTGCCAGTCGTCGACCGATGCGTCCTCGATGCGGTCGGTGCCGCGAGCACCGCCGGCGACCTGGACGAGAGCATGCACGGGGCCCGACCGCTCGAGTTCGCCCACGAGCGCGTCGACGGCGGAGGCATCGGTGAGGTCGCAGGCGATGGCCGAGGCTCCGGTCTCCGCGGCGAGCGCCGACAGTCGGTCCTCGCGTCGCGCCACCCCCACGACGTCCCATCCCCGGGCACGGAGCGCACGCACCGTCGCCGCGCCGATGCCCGAACTCGCACCTGTCACCACTGCTCGTCTGTTCACCATGCCTCCACCGTACGGCGTTCTCCCCGGAATGCGGACTCCCCCCTGGGGTTGTCGCCTATCGATCCGCCGCAGGATTCCGGGCCTCCGCTCTGTTACGTCACATTTCCCGTGTGTTGTTGACAGACAGCGATATTCCGTACTGTCGCTGCAACGGCATCCGCCACACGACCTTCCGACCACTCCTGGGGGAATCACATGTCCGCACCCGAGTCCTGGCGTTTCGAGACCAAGCAGATCCACTCGGGCGCTGCCCCCGACCCGGTCACCAAGGCACGTGCCACGCCGATCTACCAGACCACCTCGTACGTGTTCGACAGTGCGGACCATGCCGCCAACCTGTTCGCCCTCGCGGAGTTCGGCAACATCTACACCCGCATCCAGAACCCGACGCAGGACGTGCTCGAGCAGCGTCTCGCCGCGCTCGAAGGCGGCACCGGTGCTCTCGTCCTCGCCAGCGGCCAGGCAGCGTCGACCTTCGCGGTCCTGAACATCGCCCAGGCCGGCGACCACTTCGTCGCGTCGAGCTCCATCTACGGCGGCACCTACAACCTCTTCAAGTACACGCTGGCGAAGCTCGGCATCGAGGTCACGTTCGTCGAGAACCAGGACGACCCCGAGGAGTGGCGTCGCGCTGTCCGCCCGAACACGAAGCTGTTCTTCGCGGAGACGATCGGCAACCCGCAGATCAACATCCTCGACATCCGCACCGTCGCCGATGTGGCCCACGAGAACGGCGTCCCGCTGATCGTCGACAACACGATCGCCACCCCGTACCTGATCCGTCCGTTCGAGTTCGGCGCCGACATCGTCGTGCACTCGGTCACGAAGTTCCTCGGCGGCCACGGCACCACGATCGGCGGCGTCATCATCGACGGCGGAAAGTTCGAGTGGTCGAAGAACGTCGACAAGTTCCCCGGCCTCACGGTGCCGGACCCCTCGTACCACGGCGCCAGCTACACCGCCGCCGTCGGCGACCCGCTCGCGTACATCATCAAGGCCCGCGTGCAGCTGCTGCGCGACCTCGGATCCGCCATCGCCCCGCAGAGCGCCTGGAACCTCATCCAGGGCGTCGAGACCCTGTCCCTGCGCATCGAGCGCCACGTGCAGAACGCCCAGGAGATCGCCGAGTGGCTCGACGGCCGCGACGATGTCGCGACGGTCAACTACTCGGGTCTGCCCTCTTCACCCTGGTACGCCAAGGCGAACGAGTACGCGCCCAAGGGCGTCGGCGCCGTGCTGTCGTTCGAGCTGAAGGGCGGCGTCGAAGCCGGACGCGAGTTCGTGAACAGCCTGTCGCTGTTCAGCCACCTCGCCAACATCGGCGACGTGCGCTCGCTCGTCATCCACCCCGCGTCGACCACGCACGCGCAGCTGACGCCGGAGCAGCAGCTCACCGCCGGTGTCACGCCGGGCCTGGTCCGACTCTCCGTCGGCATCGAGAACGTCGACGATCTCAAGGCCGACCTCGAGCAGGCTCTCGCCGCGGCCCGCGCCGTGTCGGAGGCCGCGCGCGCCTGACCCGCACACCCCACGAGATGCCCCGGAGCCCGAGCTCCGGGGCATCTTCGCGTGCAGGCGACGTCTTCACCCGGCCGACCCACAGGCGACGGCCTCGACAATGGAAGACCGCCGTGAGGAGAGCATGATCGACGTCGAACACCGACCGCCGCGCGTCCGACGCGTGACGACGACCCGCGCGCGATGGCTCGCCGCCGCCGGCGTCGCCGTGCTGCTCGTCATCGCCGGCGGCTGGATCCCCGGAATCGTCGGCACAGCGGTCGCTGCCGCCCTCCCCTGGCTCGGTCTCGTGCTTCTCGCACTGCTGATCGCCGCATTGTTCCTCGCCCGCCGGGTGGTCGTCGTGATCCTGGTTCCCGCACTCCTGTGGGTCCTCGCGATGGCACCGGCTCTTCCCGCCCTCCCCGGTCCGATGGGGTCGGAGTCGGCCTCCGCCTCCGGACTGACGGTCGTGAGCCAGAACGTGAGGGCGCGATCCGGCGGGGCCGCCGCATCCGCGACCGAGCTCGCACAGAGCGGCGCCGATGTGATCGCCCTCGTGGAGCTCGATGGAGACAGCCTCTCCGCGGCGCAGAACGCCCTCGCCGGGCAGTACCCGCATTCGTACACGGTCGGAACCGTCGGTGTGTGGAGCAGATATCCCCTCGCGAACGCCGAGCCCCTGACGCTGGGACTCAGCTGGAAGCGTGCGCTCCGTGTCGAGGTGCAGGTGCCGTCCGCGCCGGTCGCCGTCTATGTGATGCACGCCGCGTCGGTGCGGCCGGGGCACCAGCAGGACCGCGACACGATGCTGAGCGGACTCGCGGACCAGGTCGGCTCCGACCCTGCGGACTCCCTCATCGCCGTCGGCGACTTCAACGCACCGTCGACCGATCCGAGCCTGACGGCCTTGCGCGCGGAAGCCGATTGGGTGCGTCCGACGGATGGGAGCCTCGGGCTCACCTGGCCTGTCGCCTTCCCCCTCGTACGCATCGACCAGGTCTTCGTCCGCGGCCTCGATGTCGTCACGTCGGGCACGATGCGGGCGGGGAACAGCGATCATCTCGCCACCCTGACCCGAGTGCGCTGATACACCTGCCGACGACCGACGACCGACGCGACGATGCCGACGGGCCGCCTCGATCGTCGCGGTCGGGAGAGTCGGGACATCGGAGCGTAACCTGCCACCGACGAGTCCCGGACCAGGCGAGAATGGGAGCATGGACTGGCAGACGACCTCCGAGGACACGGTGCCCTCGGCGCCCGTGACGGAGGCCGACGTCAGGCTGCTCCGTGCCCGCCCGCCGGCGACCGGAGCATGGCGTGACGGAGACCCGGTGGGCGGTCGCCGGTTCGCCGCCTTCGGCGCCTTCTCGACGGAGAGCGGCGCGGAGCTCCCCGGCATCCGCATCGCCTACGAGTCCTGGGGCGAGCTGAACACGGCACGGGACAACGCCGTGCTCGTGCTGCACGCGCTCACCGGGGACAGCCATGTGCGCGGCGCAGCGGGATCCGGGCACCCCACCGCGGGCTGGTGGGAGGACATCACGGGCCCGGGAGCTCCGCTCGACACGGACCGCTGGTTCGTGATCGCCCCGAACATGCTGGGCGGCTGCCAGGGCTCGACGGGCCCCGCGAGCGTCGCCCCCGACGGCTACGAGTGGGCCTCCCGTTTCCCGTACCTCACGATCCGTGACCAGGTCGCCGCCCAGGTCCGCCTGGCGGATGCCCTCGGCATCGAGAGCTGGGCCGCTGTCATCGGCGGTTCCATGGGCGGGATGCATGCGCTGGAGTGGGCGGCCACACATCCCCAGCGCGTGCAGCGCCTCGCCGTGCTCTCATCTCCCCCGGTGACCACCGCCGACCAGATCGCGCTCAACACCGTGCAGTTGGAGACCATCCGGATGGATCCGCGGTTCCAGGGCGGTGAGTACTACGACCTCGGCGACGGTGACGGCCCGCACCGCGGCCTCGCCCTGGCGCGCCGTATGGCCCTGCTGAACTACCGCAGCCCGATCGAGCTCAACCAGCGTTTCCAGCGATCGTGGCAGTCCGACGTGTCCCCGCTCGGGCACGGCGGTCGCTTCGCCGTGGAGTCGTATCTCGACTTCCACGGCAACAAGTTCACACGCCGCTTCGACGCGAACAGCTACATCACGCTCGTCGAGGCCATGAACTCGCACGACGTCGGCCGTGGACGAGGGGGCGTCGAAGAGGCGCTGCACGGCGTCACCGCCACCACGCTGGTTCTCGGCATCGACAGCGATCGCCTCTTCCCCGTCGACGGACAACAGCGCATCGCCCGCAGCATCCCGAATGTCATCGACGACGAAGCCGTGGTGATCACGAGCGACTTCGGGCACGACGGCTTCCTGATCGAGACCGAGGCGGTGGGCTCGAACCTGCGGCGTCTGCTCGACAGCTGACCCCGGCCGCTCAGGTCGCGACGAACCGCCAGGGCAGCGCGCCCGCCTCGAGGCGTCCCTGCTCCCAGGCGAAGGCACGCCCGGCTTCGGACTCGAGCACCCGGGTCTGGAACAGCTGCGCCGCACCGCCCGACGACAGGGCCGATTCCACGTCGCTGAACGCAGCAAGCTGGTGGAGCGTGATCCACGTCGGCGGATACAGCGTCCACTCCCCCGCCGCGTGCCTCGCGAGCGCCTCCGCCGCCCGCACCCAGGCGATCTCCGCGACCTCGTCGGCAGCGGGCGAAGGCTCTCCGTCCGGCGCCTCGGCGAGGAAGAACCAGGTGCGGATACGCGTAGGGGCCTCCACCGGCGGCTGCCACTCGGAGAGCACCACGAGGTCGTCGACAGCGAGGCCCACCTCCTCGCGCGTCTCCCTGATCGCGGCACGGCGCGCGTTCTCGGACTCGTCGTCGCCGTCGTGCACGTCGCCCGGTTCGACCTTGCCCCCGGGGAAGACCCATGCACCCGCGAACGACCCGCGATCGGGTCGACGCATCAGCAGCACCTCGAAGGCGGGGTCCGACGCGCGCAGCAGCACAGCAGTGCCGGCGACGGGCAGGGACAGCTCGGGGGCACTCACCCCGTCACTCTACGACCGGACCGACCGCGGCGAAACTACGAGGCGACGAGCTCCGCTGCCGCCGGGCGACGTCCTTCGACGCGGTACGAGAGCAGCGCGATCAGCAGACCGGCCACGGCGAGCGCGGCACCGGTCCATGCCGGTGCGGTGAAGCCCCAGCCGGCGGCGATGACGACGCCCCCGAGGAATGCGCCCAGGCTGTTGCCGATGTTGAGCGCCGAGTGGTTCATGGCTGCGGCGATCGACTGGTTGTCGCCCGCCACGTCCATGAGCCGGGTCTGGATCGTCGGGCTCAGCACGGAGGAGACGAACCCGACCACCAGCACCACCGCGGCCAGGCTGACGATCCAGAACGACAGGAATGCCAGCAGCACGAAGACCACGGCCATGGCGGCGAGTCCGAAGAGCAGCGTGCGGCGCAGGTCGATGTCGGCGAGGTGACCGCCGACGAGGTTTCCCGCCGTCATCCCGAGCCCCATGAGCACGAGGACGATCGGCACCACCCACTCCGGGGAGCCGGAGACCTCGGTCACCAGCGGGGCGATGTAGCTGTAGACGGCGAAGAATCCGCCGAAACCGATCGCGCCGACGCCCAGGGTGAACCACACCTGCGGGATACGGAACACCCGCAGTTCCTGGCGCATCGTGCGCCCCGGGTCCCCCGGATGTTCCGGGACGAAGAGCGCGATGCAGAGGGTGGCGAGAGCGAAGACGAGCGCCACGACGGCGAAGGCGGAGCGCCAGCCCCACTGCTGCCCGAGGAACGTCCCCAACGGCACGCCCACGACGTTGGCGACCGTGAGGCCGGTGAGGATGAACGCCACACCCTTGGCGCGGTTGCCCGGCCCCATCACATCGGCGGCCACGAGCGCACCGATGCCGAAGTATGCACCGTGCGGCAGCCCGGCGAGGAAGCGCGACGCGGCGACGAGCTCGAACGTGGGCAGCACGACCGTGAGGGCGTTGAACACCGTCAACGCGAGGGCCAGCACGATCATCACCCGATGCCGCGGGTAACGCGCGACGAAGCCGGCGATGGTCGGTGCGCCCACCACCACGCCGAGCGCGTAGAGCGAGATCAGCCAGCCGGCCTGGCTCAGCGCATCTTCCTGGCTGGTCGCCCAGAGCGAAGGCAACAGGTCGGCGGCGATGTTGGGCAGCAGGCCCATGACCACGAATTCGGTCATGCCGATGCCGAAGCTGCCGATGGCGAGGGAGAGGAGCGCCCACTTCGCCGCACCCCTCGATTCAGTCGAGGGATTCACCGGATCAGCTTAGCGGCCGTCGGACCCGGAGGTCGCCCGCCCTGCGCGATCGAGCGTCATGAAGACATCAACGTCATCCTGGGTGTCGACGACGAAACCGTGGCGTTCGTAAAGACGGCGCGCCGGGCTGCCCTGGAGCACGTTGAGTCGATACGGGGTCGCGTCATCGAGCACCATCCCCAGCACGCGGTCACCGAGACCACGGCGCTGATGCGAGGTCGCGATGTAGAAGTGCTCCAGCCAGCGGGACTCCCCCTCCGCACGGATGGCGACCGAGCCGACATCGGTGCCGTCCACGACGATGATCCGGGTCTGCGTCGGTTCGAACGCATCACGGAACCGCTGCCGGACGCGGGTCTCGTCGAAACGCCCCAGCCGCTCCAGGTCGGCCCGAAGCACTTCAGCGCGGAGTTCCGCGATCCACTCGGAGTCGTCGGCCGTCGCCGGTCGAAGAGCGATCGACATGGACGAAGGGGAATCAGTCACCGGACTCCTCGACCGTTGCTTCGTCGATGGCTGCTTCCAGCCGCTCGATCTTCGCGTCCAGCTCTCCGGAGTAGCCCGGGCGGATGTCGGCCTTGAGCACAAGCGAGACCCGCGAGCCGAAGGGCATCACGGCCTCGGTCGCACGCTTCACGACGTCCATGACCGTGTCCCAGTCCGGTCCCTCGATCTCGGTGAACATGCTCGTGGTGCGGTGCGGCAGTCCGGACTCGCGCACCACCCGCACGGCGGCGGCCACGGCGTCATGCACGGAGGCATCGGTGCGCTCTGCTCCCGCGGAGGGGGTGCCGCTCGGGGCGACGGAGAAGGCGATCAGCATGGTTTCACTCCTGGGTTTTCGGATGGCGGACAGGCACGCGCACGAGAGCGCGGGCTGCGAGGACGAGCAGGACGACGAGAAGGATGTTGCGCACCGTGAGGACGGCGACCGAGAGGACGTCGGCCCGCAGCAGGGCGTCGTAGCCGATCGGATACACGAGGCAGGTGAGCAGGCAGAGCGCGAGGACGACGACGGCCGGGACGCGTGCCCTGACCCGATCGAGCACGAGCCACAGGATCATCGGCGCGATCATCCAGGTCTGGAACTGCGGTGAACCGACCTTGTTGGTGACGATCAGAAGCGTCACCAGTGTGAGAGCGAGCGGAGGGAACAGTCGCGGGAAGCTCGCGCCGCGCACCGCCTTGAGTGCCCCGACCGCAGTCACCGCGAGCACCGCGATCGCCATGAGGGGTGTGAGCGCCGCGGCGACGACGTCGACCCCCGGCGCGGTGATCTGGAAGGTCAGGATCTCGAAGCTGTACTCGATGCGGGCGGCGCCGGCGACCGCGAGCCACAGGAAGGGGGTGGCGGCCACGGCTTCGATCTGCAGCCCTCGTCCGGCCTGCTCGGTCAGGAAGCCGAGGACCTCGGTGTCCGCCCCGAGCAGGAGCAGAGTCGCGACGACCCCGACACTGACGACGGCGGCGGCGACCAGCACCCGCACGCGCGCACGGAGCGCGACGACGGCGGCGAGCACGAGCGCACCGGGCCAGATCTTGATCCATGCCCCGATCGTGAGGAGAGCGGCTCCGACAGCGGGCCGCGACACGAGCCAGAGTCCGCCGATCACGGCGATCGGGACGGTGATCGCATCGATCCGGTAGAGCGCGATCGGTCCGAGGAGCACCAGTGCGCCGCACCAGAACCAGGCCGCGACACGGCGCGCGTGCGAGGGCGCGCGCCCCACCAGCACAGCGAAGGCGACGGCGTCGAGGATGACGACCAGGACCGCCCATCCGACGAGATACGCACTGGATACTCCGAGCAGAGGCACGAGCGGCGCGGAGAGCACGGCGGCGACGAGCATCGGCACGAGGGCGAGCTGAGGGTAGACCCATGTCTCGGTGACACCGACGATCGGCCCCCCGCCGAGTGCAGAGGACGCCCAGGGCTCGTATACGAGCACCACATCGCCCATGGGCTGGCTGGGGTAGACCCAGCCGGCCCATGCGGTGAGCGCGTGCACGATGAGGAAGACGCTCCACAGCGCGACCACCCGGGCCGTCGACGCGCGATTCACGCCAGGACGTCCGCGATCGCGAGTGGAAGGGCCTCGGCCACGTCCATCGCGACGATCGGATGCCCCGCCCCGCCGTCACGCACGCCGGCGGCGATACGCCCGGCGTGGCCGTGCAGCCACGCTCCGGCCGCGGCGACCTCGGCGATCGGGCGTCCGGGATTCGCCGCGAGCACGGCGCCCAGCGCGCCGGCGAGGACGTCGCCCGTCCCCGCGGTGGCCAGCCAGCCGGTCCCCGCTTCGACGGCGATGACCGTCCCGTCCGGCGCCGCGATCAGCGTACGCGCGCCCTTGAGCAGCACGGCGCCCCCGAG
Organism: Microbacterium sp. TPU 3598; assembly: GCF_002356155.1. Taxonomy (NCBI): domain Bacteria; kingdom Bacillati; phylum Actinomycetota; class Actinomycetes; order Micrococcales; family Microbacteriaceae; genus Microbacterium; species Microbacterium sp. TPU 3598. The sequence continues at coordinate 2,301,743 of NZ_AP017975.1, forward strand.
CGTGTCCGCCATGTGCCGCGCGGCCTGCGCGCGATCCTCCGCGGTCGAGGACATTCCGAGCCTCTCCTGCAGCCGGACGAACTCCCGCGCGTGGGGCGTCACGAGGAACGGCGCCGTCGCGCGTTCGGCGAGATCGAGCGCTCCGGCGTCGATCACGACGGCGGCGGTGCCGGAGAGGATCTCCCGCAGAGCACCGGATTCCGTGTCGCTGCGGTGCGCCGGGTCCGTCCCCGATCCGATCACCCAGGCGTCGACCCTCGAACGCCCCGGGTCCGCCCCGGCGACGGTCTCCGGTCGTCGGGCGAGAACGGCATCCGCCACCCGCTCCGCGCCCACGTAGCGGACGAAGCCCGCCCCGGCTCGCCACGCCGCCTCGACGCCGAGCACCGCGGCCCCGGGATACGCGGGCGATCCGGTGCGCAGCGCCACCACGCCGCGGGCGTACTTGTCGTCATCCGCGGTCGGCGCACGCAACAACCGCGCCGTGTCGCCGCGTGTCCACTCGCGCACCTCGAACATGACTCCACGTTAGTGCGACGGCCCGTCCTGCACCCGCGCGGCGGTACCGTCGAACCGTGAGTCTTCTCTTCTCCCCGCTGCGCATCCGTTCCGTCGACTTCCGCAACCGCCTCTGGGTCTCGCCCATGTGCATGTACAGCGCGGTCGACGGCGTGGCCCAGGAGTGGCATCACACGCACCTCGCACAGTTCGCGTCCGGCGGCGCGGGACTCATCATCGCCGAGGCGACGGCCGTGGCCCCCGAGGGACGGATCTCACCGCGTGACCTGGGGCTCTGGGATGACGAGCAGCGCGACGCCCTCGCCCCGATCGTCCAGGCGATCCATGACCGCGGAGCCCACGCCGGCATCCAACTCGCCCATGCCGGCCGCAAAGCATCGACGTGGTGGCCCTGGGCACCCGAACGCGGATCGGTGCCGGCCGCCGATGGCGGGTGGACGACATCCGCCCCCTCGGCCATCGCCTTCGACGGCTTCGACGAGCCGGTCGCCCTCGACCTCGCCGGGATCGACCGTGTGGTCGACGCATTCGCGTCCGCAGCGAGACGCGCGACGGACGCCGGGTTCGACGTGCTGGAGGTGCACGGGGCGCATGGGTACCTCCTGCACCAGTTCCTGTCTCCCCTGTCGAACCGGCGCAGGGACGAATACGGCGGCTCGCTCGAGAATCGTGCCCGCCTGCTGCTGCGCGTCGTCGACGCGGTCCGCGAAGCCGTAGGAGCCGATGTGCCGTTGTTCGTGCGCATCTCCGCCACCGATCATGCCGACGGCGGGTTCACACCCGAGGAAGCGGCGATCGTCGGCGACTGGGCCGCGCAGCGAGGTGCCGATCTGATCGACGTCTCGAGTGGCGGCCTGGTCGCGCACCAGCGGATCAGTGTCTTCCCCGGCTATCAGGTCCCGCTCGCCGAGACCGTGCGTCAGGGCGGTCGGATCCCGGTATCGGCGGTCGGTCTCATCACCGCGGCGGCCCAAGCCGAGCAGGTGCTCAGCGAGGGAGCCGCGGATGCGATCTTCGCCGGACGGGAGTGGCTGCGCGACCCCCATTTCGCGCTCCGTGCCGCGCACGAGCTCGACGCCGAGATCGTCTGGCCACCGCAGTACGAGCGCGCCCGCCTGCGCTGAACAGTGCTCGGACGACGAAGGCCGCCGATCCCCTGAGAGGGGTCGGCGGCCTTCGTCCGTCCGAGCGACGATCAGCGTCCGCGGAAGCGACGGGTCGCGTCCTGCACCTCCCCGACCAACTCCTCGAGGATGTCCTCGAGGAACAGCACGGCGGTGGTGTTGCCCTGCGCGTCACGCACCTTCGCCAGATGCCGACCCGCGCGACGCATGACCGCGAGGGCGTCCTCGAGATCCGTGTCCTCCTGCACCGGCACCATGTGGTGGATGCGCTTGGCTGGAACCGGCTCGACCATCTTGGCCTCGGCGTCGGGGCCTTCGGACGCGCGGAGGATGTCCTTCAGGTGCACATAGCCGATCGGTACGGATGCGTCGTCGACGATCACGTAACGCGAGAACCCGTATCGTGCGACCGCCTTCTCGATGTCGTCGGGCGTCGTCGACTGGGGCAGCGTGACCAGATCGCTCAGTGGCACCGCGACGTCCCGCGCCTTCTTGTCGGTGAACTCGACCGCTGCGGCGACTGTTCCCGCCGTGTCCATGAGCACGCCTTCGCGACGCGACTGGCTGACGATGGTCGCGACCTCATCGAGCGTGAACGTCGATGCGGCCTCGTTCTTGGGCTCGACCCGGAACAGGCGCAGGACGCCGTTGGCTGCCGCGTTGAGCACCCAGATCACGGGCATGAACACCTTCGACACCCACACCAGCGGTGGGGCGAGGATCAGCACGGCACGGTCCGGCACCGAGAACGCCAGGTTCTTCGGCACCATCTCGCCGAACACCACGTGCAGGAAGGACACGATCACCAATGCGATCGTGAACGACACGGCGTCGACCGCACCGTCCGGCCACCCGAGCGCGTGCAACGGCACGGAGAGCAGATGGTGGATCGCCGGTTCGGACACATTGAGGATGAGAAGCGAGCAGATCGTGATGCCCAGCTGCGACGTCGCGAGCATCAGCGTCGCGTGTTCCATCGCGTACAGCGCGGTCTTCGCGGCGCGTGAGCCCTGGTCGGCTCGAGGCTCGATCTGCGATCGTCTGGCCGAGATCACCGCGAACTCGGCACCGACGAAGAACGCATTCGCGACCAGGAGCACGACGAGCCAGGCGAGTCCTGCCCAATCGCTCATCGGGTCACCTCCTCATCGCCAGCGAGCGGATGCGGCACGTAGCGCACCCGATCCACCCGTCTGCCATCCATGCGGACCACCTGCAGCACGCCGCTGTCGAGAGAGACCTCGTCGCCCACCGCGGGCACGCGCTCGAGCACGCTCATGACGTAGCCGCCGACGGTGTCGTACACATCGCCCTCGGGTACTTCCACACCGGCACGGCGACGCAGCTCGTCCGGGCGCAGCTCTCCGGGGAACGTGACGCCCTCCCGGTTGCGGATGACTCCCGCGCGGGTGCGATCGTGCTCATCGGCGACTTCTCCGACGAGTTCTTCGACGAGGTCTTCCAAGGTCACCAGCCCCGCGGTCCCGCCGTACTCGTCCACGACGATCGCGAGTTGATAACCGCGCGCACGGAGTTCCGCGATCAGGGCGTCGACGTGCACGGTCTCCGGAACGCGGAGCGGTTCCGTCGCGAGAGCGCCCACCGGCACCTCCGTGCGCCGCTCGCGCGGAACCGAGATGGCGGCTTTCAGGTGCACGACGCCCGTGATGTCGTCGAGGTCGTCGTCGTACACGGGGAAGCGGCTGTGGCCCGTGCGTCGCGCGAGCTGGATGACGTCGTCCACCGAGTCGCCTGCAGCGATCGCGTGCATGCTCGGTCTGGCCGTCATCACGTCGGCGGCCGTGAGGCGCGAGAACATGAGGGTGCGGTCGAGCAGCGAGGCGGTGTCGGCCTCCAGCAGGCCCGCGTTGGCGGACCGCCGCACGAGCGATGACAGCTCCTCCGCGCTGCGGGCGCCTGAGAGCTCTTCCTTCGGCTCGATCCCCATGCCGCGCAGTACGCCGTTCGCACTGCCGTTGAGCACCACGACGGCCGGTTTGAACACGGTCGTGAACGCGATCTGGAAAGGGATCACGAGCTTCGCCGTGGCCAGCGGCAGAGCGAGGGCGAAGTTCTTGGGGACGAGTTCGCCGAGGATCATCGAGAGCACCGTCGCCACCAGCATCGCCACGATGGTCGCGATCGGCGCGACGGCCGCTTCAGGGAGGTTCCAGGCGATGAGGGTCGGGCGCAGGAGGTTCGACAGCGCCGGCTCCATCGTGTAACCGGTCAGAAGCGTCGTGAGCGTGATGCCGAGTTGGGCCGCCGAGAGATGCGTCGATGTGTGCCTGAGGGCGCTGATCGTGAGCGAGAGCCGCGATTCACCGCGTGCCTGCCTGGCCTCGAGTTCGGCGCGATCGAGGTTCACCAATGCGAACTCGCTCGCCACGAAGAGGCCAGTGCCGACCGTGAGCAGGAGCCCCACGCCCAACATGATGTAGTCCATCAGAGGTTCCTCTCCTGTGAGAGAGGCGGACAGTGGGGCGATGTTCTACAACTGGGAGGGTCGTCCATTATGCCGACGATTGTACCGAAGACGACGGGGAGTGCGCTCGCGGTCACCAGCTGACCGGCAGCGCCTTGCCCTCTTCGTAGCCGGCCGCCGACTGCAGGCCCACCACAGCGCGCTCATGGAACTCCGGTACAGACGAGGAGCCGGCGTAGGTGAAGGATGAGCGGACACCGGAGGTGATCATGTCGAGAAGGTCTTCGATCCCGGGACGGAGCGGGTCGAGATAGATCTTCGATGAGGAGATGCCCTCGGCGAAGAGCTCCTTGCGAGCACGCTCGTAGGCGTCGAGGCGACCGAAGCGCGCCTGGACGGCCTTGGTCGACGCCATGCCCCAGGACTCCTTGAACAGACGGCCATCGGCATCGCGCTGCAACTCCCCCGGCGCCTCGATGGTGCCGGCGAACCAGGATCCCACCATGACGGAGGCCGCGCCGGCGGCGAGGGCCAGAGCGACATCGCGCGGATAGCGCACGCCACCGTCGGCCCAGACGTGCGCACCGAGCTCGCGTGCCGCCTGCGCGGTCTCGAGCACGGCGGAGAATTGCGGGCGGCCGACCGCGGTCATCATGCGGGTGGTGCACATGGCGCCGGGGCCGACGCCGACTTTGAGGATCGAGGCCCCCGCGTCGACCAGATCGGCCACGCCGTCGGCGGTGACGATGTTGCCTGCGACGACGGGGAGGCCGAGGTCGAGCTCGGCGACCGCGCGCAGAGCCCGCAGCATCCCCTCCTGGTGGCCGTGGGCGGTGTCGACGACCAGAACGTCGACGCCTGCCGCTGCGAGTGCCTTGGCCTTGGCCGCGACGTCGCCGTTGATCCCGACGGCCGCGGCGACCGCGAGGCGCCCATCGGAATCGACCGCAGGGCGGTAGAGCGTCGAGCGCAGCGCACTCCGGGCGCTCAGCGTTCCGACGAGGTGTCCGTGGTGCACGACGGTCACCATCTCGACGCCTGCGTCGGTGATCACGTCAAACGCGTGCCGCTCCGAGCCGATGTCGTCCGCGTCGATCGCCGGCGTGCCGTGGTGCACGAGATCGCCGAGCTGCGCATCGGGGAGCGCCGTGGCCAGGCGGGTCGCCGGGAGGATCCCGAGGATGTGCTCGACGCCGATCGGCGCCGTGCCGCGGGCGACGACGATCCCGTGACCGCTGGTCGCCGGGAGCAGACGGAGCGCATCGGCCGCCGATGCTTCGGGAGGCAGCACGATGGGCGTGTCCCAGAGCACGGGCTGCGACTTCACCTCGCGGATCGCCGCATCGAGATCCTGCAGCGGCAGGTCCTGGGGCAGCACGCCGAGCGCGCCACGCCGCGCGAGCACGGCTGCGATGCGCGGACCGGTCACGGAGTTCATGTTCGCGGCGACGAGTGGCAGGGTCGCCGGGGTGCCGTCCTGCGGGGCGAGATCGACCTGGAGACGGCTGGTGACCGCGGATCTGCGCGGTACCAGGAAGACGTCGGAGTAGGTCAGATCGACGGTCGGCTGCTCTCCAGAGAACTTCATGCTTCCACGGTACCCAGATCGCGACGCGGTGGGCGCTCAGCTTCGACGATTCCCATAGCGAAACACGTTAGGCTTGTTGGTCGAGAGTGTGCGGGCCCGAACGCATCCTGCGTCGACGTCCGCACCAGAGAGCTTCAGCGATGAAAGAGGGCGATCGAGAGTGTCGAACCAGGTGACCGGCGTCAACGGCGACGGGGGGTTCGGAGCCAATTCCTGGCTCGTTGAAGAGCTCTACGAGCAGTTCAAGGTGAACCGCGACTCCGTCGACAAGGAGTGGTGGCCCATCCTGGAGAAGTACCACTCCGAGACGGCTTCCGCAGCTCCCACGGCAACACCCGATGCGCCGGCGGCGGCTCATCCCGTCACCGCACCGATCCCGGTGATCGGTTCGCAGCCGGTGGCGCGCACGACGGCCAAGCCCGCCGCTGCCGCGCCGATCCCCGCCCAGGCCCCGAAGCCGGCGAAATCCGAGTCGAAGGACGCTCCGGCACCCGCCGAAGAGGACAAGGTCACGCCGCTGCGCGGTCTGCCCAAGACCCTCGCCGCGAACATGGACGAGTCGCTCACCGTCCCGACCGCCACCAGCGTTCGCACCGTGCCGGCCAAGCTGATGATCGACAACCGCATCGTCATCAACAACCACATGGCACGCACCCGCGGCGGCAAGGTGAGCTTCACCCACCTCATCGGTTGGGCGCTCATCCGGACACTCGACGAGTTCCGCAGCCAGAACGTGTTCTACGCGGAGGTCGACGGAAAGCCCTCCGTGGTCGCGCCGGCGCACGTCAACCTCGGCATCGCGATCGACCTGCCCAAGCCCGACGGCACACGCGCCCTCATGGTGCCCAGCATCAAGCGCGCCGACACCCTCACCTTCACCGAGTACCTCTCCGCCTACGAGGACCTGGTCACCCGCGCCCGCGGCAACAAGCTGACGGCCGGCGACTTCCAGGGCACCACGGTGTCGCTGACGAACCCGGGTGGCATCGGAACCGTGCACTCGGTGCCGCGTCTGATGAAGGGCCAGGGCTGCATCATCGGCGCCGGCGCCCTCGAGTACCCCGCCGAGTTCCAGGGCGCGAGCGAGAAGACGCTCAACGAGCTGGCGATCGGCAAGACGATCACGCTCACGAGCACCTACGACCACCGCGTCATCCAGGGCGCCGGCTCCGGCGAGTTCCTGAAGAAGGTGCACGAGCTGCTCATCGGCCAGCGCGGCTTCTACGACGACATCTTCGCGGCCCTGCGCATCCCGTACGCGCCGATCCGCTGGAACCCCGACATCGCCGTCGACCTCGCCGAGCGCGTCGACAAGCAGTCCCGTGTGCAGGAGCTCATCAACTCGTTCCGTGTGCGCGGACACCTGATGGCCGACATCGACCCGCTCGAGTACGTGCAGCGTTCGCACCCCGACCTCGAGATCGAGAGCCACGGCCTCACCTTCTGGGACCTGGACCGCGAGTTCGTCACCGGCGGGTTCGGCGGTCGGCGCATCGCGAAGCTCCGCGACATCCTCGGGGTGCTCCGCGACTCGTACTGCCGCACGCTCGGTATCGAGTACATGCACATCCAGGACCCGGAGCAGCGTCGCTGGTTCCAGGAGAAGGTGGAGGTCAAGTACCAGAAGCCCGGCCATGACGAGCAGCTGCGGGTTCTCCGCAAGCTCAACGAGGCCGAGGCCTTCGAGACCTTCCTGCAGACCAAGTTCGTCGGTCAGAAGCGCTTCTCGCTCGAGGGCGGCGAATCGCTCATCCCGCTGCTTGACGAGATCCTTCAGGGCGCCGCGACCGCCGGCCTCGAGGGCGCCGCGATCGGCATGGCGCACCGCGGCCGTCTGAACGTGCTCACCAACATCGCCGGCAAGACCTACGGCCAGGTGTTCCGTGAGTTCGAGGGCACGCAGACCCCGGGCAACCAGCGCGGTTCCGGCGACGTCAAGTACCACCTCGGCACCGAGGGCACCTTCGTCGCCGACGACGACTCCGAGCTTCCGGTCTACCTGGCCGCCAATCCCTCGCACCTCGAGACCGTCGATGGCGTGCTGGAAGGCATCGTCCGCGCCAAACAGGACCGCAAGCCGATCGGCACCTTCGCCTGGCTGCCGATCCTCGTGCACGGCGACGCGGCCTTCGCCGGTCAGGGTGTCGTGGTCGAGACGCTGCAGATGTCGCAGCTGCGCGGCTACCGCACCGGTGGCACGATCCACGTGGTCGTGAACAACCAGGTCGGATTCACCACGACGCCGAACGACGGCCGCACGTCGATCTACTCGACCGACGTCGCCAAGACGATCCAGGCGCCGGTGTTCCACGTGAACGGCGACGACCCCGAGGCCGTCATCCACGTCGCGCAGCTCGCGTTCGAGTACCGCGAGCGCTTCCACCGTGACGTCGTGATCGACCTCGTCTGCTACCGCCGACGTGGTCACAACGAGGGCGACGACCCCTCGATGACGCAGCCGTTGATGACCGACCTCATCCAGGCGAAGCGTTCCGTCCGCCGCCTGTACACCGAGTCGCTCGTCGGCCGTGGTGACATCACCGAGCAGGAGTACGACGAGGCCAAGGCCGATTTCCAGAACCGCCTGGAGATCGCGTTCGCCGAGACGCACGCCGCCGAGACCGGCGCTCTGCCGATCGCTCCGGAGCAGGCCCCCGTCGACGACCAGGTCGGTGCCCCCGAGATCACCGGTGTGCCGAGCGAGGTCATCCAGATGATCGGCGACGCCTTCGTGAACAAGCCCGAGGGCTTCACGGTGCACCCGAAGATCCAGCAGCTGCTGGACAAGCGCCTCGACATGAGCCGAAACGGCAATATCGATTGGGGCTTCGGCGAACTGCTCGCATTCGGTTCGCTGCTGGTGGAGGGAACGCCCGTCCGGCTCGCCGGCCAGGACGCTCGCCGCGGCACGTTCGTGCAGCGGCACGCGACCCTGCACGACCGTGCGAACGGCCAGGAATGGCTGCCGCTGTCGAACCTCTCCGACGCTCAGGGGCGCTTCTTCGTCTACGACTCGCTGCTCAGCGAGTACGCCGCCCTCGGCTTCGAGTACGGCTATTCGGTGGAGGCTCCCGAGGCGCTCGTGCTCTGGGAGGCCCAGTTCGGCGACTTCGTCAACGGTGCCCAGTCGGTCATCGACGAGTACATCTCGGCCGCCGAGCAGAAGTGGGGACAGCAGTCCAGCGTGACCCTGCTCCTCCCCCACGGCTACGAAGGCCAGGGGCCGGACCACTCGTCGGCACGCATCGAGCGCTTCCTGCAGATGTGCGCGCAGGACAACATGATCGTGTCGCGTCCGTCGACCCCCGCGTCGTACTTCCACCTGCTGCGCCGCCAGGCCTACGCCCGACCGCGCAAGCCGCTCATCGTCTTCACACCGAAGGCGATGCTGCGTCTGCGCGGCGCGACGAGCCCGGTCGAGGCGTTCACGCAGGGTCGTTTCGAGCCGGTCATCGATGACGACCGCGGGCTCGACCGCACCGCCGTCAAGCGGGTGCTCGTGCACTCGGGCAAGGTGCACTGGGATCTGCGTGCCGAGCTCGAGAAGAACCCGAACCCCGAGGTCGCCCTCGTCCGGCTCGAGCAGCTGTACCCGACGCCGATCGACGAGCTCAAGGCCATCACCGACTCCTACCCGAACGCAGAACTGGTGTGGGTGCAGGAAGAACCGGAGAACCAGGGCGCCTGGCCGTTCCTGGCGCTCGCCTTCGCCGACGTTCCCGGAGACCGCTCGTTCCGCCCGGTGTCGCGCCCGGCCTCGGCATCGCCGGCGACCGGATCCTCGAAGGTCCACGCGGCTGAGCAGGCCGCGCTGATCCGCGCGGCGGTCACCCTCGGCTGATCGTCAGACGAGAAGGGGCGCCGCGACTTCGGTCGTGGCGCCCCTTTCGTTTCCCCTCCGGAATCAGTACCAGATGTCGAGCGACGGTGCCGGGAAGGCGACGAGCGCCCGATCGAGCGCCTCGACCGCCTCGGATTCGGCGGAGATCCGTCCGGCACCGTGCAGTGTGGATGCACGGACACCTCCGGCGTAGAGCGCGGAGAGCGTCGAGACGTCGAGTGTGACGTCGACCGCGGAGCCTCCCGCGGCCGCGTCCACCGTCGCGACCCCGGCGTCATCGACGCGCAGACGCCAGTCGCCGCTCGCGAAGCCCAGAGAGTCCTCCACGCGAAGGACCGTGTCGATCGGTGCGGAATAGCGGCGCGCGGTCAGGGCGGTCGGCAGATCCAGGATGCGCAGCCACCCGTGATCGTGCACCTCCTGCTTCACCCCGCGGGTGTCGTGGACCAGCCACGGCAGCGGGTCGTCGATCGGGCGGAGGTCGGCGACCACCTCGTCGACGAGATCGTGCTGCAGCGCGAAACGCCACAGCGCGGTGCGCGCATCGTCGGTCTCGGCGACCAGCAGGCGCACGTCCATCCGGAAGCGGAAGGTTCCGCCGGCCTCCCCCACCGTGTACGCCATCACACCGCGCAGCGCACCCTGCTCGTCGAGGTAGCGCACCCCGCGCGCCTGGTCGCGATCCGGGGTGGGCGCGACGCCCGCGTACCCCTCCCATCGACCCTGCCAGCCGGGGATCTGGCCCGACGCCCGGCCCCGGGCGCGCTCGTGCACCGTGCCGAGATCGGCGGCGAGGGTCTCGCCATCGATGTACTCGAGCCGGCCGGCCGGCGTCGGACCGCTCCAGCCTGCGCGTCGGGTGTCGACCGTGTGACGCGCGACCGGGATCGCCGATCCGAACCCGTACCGACCGTAGATCGTCGCCTCGGACACGGTGAGCCCCGCGATCGGCACCCCTGCGGATGCTGCCGCGCGCAGTTCGCCCTCGAGCAGTGCCCGGGCGATCCCGCGACGCCGGTGCGTCGCCGAGACCGTGACCACGCTGATGGCCCACATGGGGATCTCGCCGCCGGGGATGGTGAGCGGAGTCACCCAGCTGTTGATCGTCGCCACCGGCAGAGCGGTCGCCGGCGGTGTCTTCTCGAAGACACCGATGTTCCGTCGCTCGGCGAACGTCTTCCGCACCTGAGCCCGCATCTCGGCGTTCGGGTCGGACCCGAGGAACCCTCGGTCGACAGCGCGGGCGAAGGCGGAAGCGCTCGCCTCGTCGCTCAGATCGACGACTCGGTACTCGAGCCCGGATCCGGCCAGTCTTTCCGTCGAGGTGTTGTCAGCGGGAACGTCGCGCGCATCGATGGAGGTCATCCATCCACACTAGCGACGGCCTCCGACGCGTGTGTCAGTGCTGTGTCGCCTGAACGGCCCGCAGACGCGCGAACACCTGGTCGCGCAGCTCCTCCGGAGCCGTCTCCTTGCAGGCACGGGCGATCACATCGGTGAGGGTGGTGGCGACGAGCGCCTCGTCCCGGCACGACGGGCAGTTCTCGAGATGCTCGCGGATCTCGGTGTGCTCGGTCTTGCACACCTCGTTGCGGAGGTACTCCTCCAGATCCTGACGGGCTTTGTCGCAGCCGCAGTCGCTCATTTCTTGCTCCTCGTCTCAGCCGCGGCGATGCCCCGCTCAGCGGCGTAATCTGCCAACAGCTCCCGCAGCATCCGCCTGCCACGGTGCAGACGGCTCATGACGGTGCCGATGGGGGTCTTCATGATGTCGGCGATCTCCTGGTACGCGAAGCCCTCGACGTCGGCGAGATACACCGCCAGCCGGAAATCCTCCGGAACGGCCTGCAGCGCGTCCTTGACGACCGACGCGGGCATCCGGTCGATGGCTTCGGCTTCGGCCGACCGGCTGTGCGACGCCGTGGTCGACTCTGCTCCGCCGAGCTGCCAGTCCTCGAGCTCGTCGATCGTTCCCTGGAACGGCTCCCGCTGGCGCTTGCGGTAGATGTTGATGTAGGTGTTCGTGAGAATCCGGTACAACCACGCCTTGAGGTTCGTGCCCTGCGAGAACGTCGCCCAGGACCCGTAGGCCTTGACGAAGGTCTCCTGCACGAGGTCGGCGGCGTCGGCCGGGTTGCGCGTCATGCGCATCGCCGCGGCGTAGAGCTGATCCATGAAAGGGATCGCCTGCTCCTCGAACTCGCGCCGAGGGTCGCTGACGGTGTCTGCGGTTGCGGTGTCATCCATCATCGGCCAGTCTAGGCCGCTGAGGTCGAACACCTCGCGCTCCAACGTCGCCGGCATACTCTCTCCTTCGCGTCGGGATGCCTGTCTTTCGCGACGAAGCTCCCTGTGTTTACTAAGGTGAGAACCGATGAGCGCCAACAGGTATTCCCCTTCCCGTGTGCAGGGCGCCTATGCCGCGCCCACGACCGACGTGCCGGTGCACGCCGAGCTCACGATCCCCGGTTCCAAATCGCTGACGAACCGCGAGCTGATGATTGCCGCGATCGCCGACGGTCCCGGCCGCCTGATCTCGCCGCTGCACTCCGACGACTCCGCGCGCATGGTCGACGCTCTCCGCGCTCTCGGGGTCGGTATCGAGGAGGTGGACGCCGGACACGAGTTCGGACCCGATCTGGTCGTCACCCCTGCGAAGCTCCGTGGCGGCACCACGATCGATTGCGGGCAGGCCGGAACCGTGATGCGATTCATCGCCCCGCTCGCCGGACTCGCGGAACATGACGTGCATCTCACCGCCCATGAGACCGCCCTCCACCGTCCGATGGGCGGCCTGATCAGCGCGCTGCGCGATCTCGGCGTCGACATCGACGACGAGGGCACCTGGGCCCTCCCCTTCACGATCCGCGGTCACGGTCGGATCCGCGGTGGACGGGTCGAGATCGACGCCTCGGCATCCAGCCAGTTCGTCTCCGGGCTTCTGCTCGCCGCTCCTCGGTTCGACGTCGGCCTGCACCTCGTCCACACCGGCGAGCACCTGCCGAGCCTCCCGCACATCGACATGACGATCGAGGCCCTCAGCCGACGCGGCATTCGCATCGAGCGCCCCGCTGTCGGCGAATGGCTGGTCGAAGCGGGCGTGCCGCGCGCCAAGGAGATCGCGATCGAACCCGATCTCTCCAACGCCGCACCGTTCCTCGCCGCGGCACTCGTCACCGGCGGATCGGTGTCGATCACGGGCTGGCCTGCCCACTCCACCCAGCCCGGTGCGCTGCTGCCCGAGATCCTCCAGGCCATGGGAGCGCACGTCGGCCGTCACGGCGGCACGCTCACCGTGCGCGCCGGCTCCGGAATCCGCGGCCTCGATCTCGACCTCTCCGCGGCCAGCGAATTGACGCCGACCCTGGTCGGCCTCGCCGCCTTCGCGGAGTCTCCGACCACGATCCGCGGCATCGGGCACATCCGTCTGCACGAGACCGACCGGATCGCCGCACTGATCGGCAACCTCCGAAAGCTCGGCGGCGAAGCCGAAGAACTTCCCGACGGCCTCCGCATCATCCCCCGCCCACTGCAGGGCGGCGGATGGGCCGCACATCACGATCACCGGATGGCCACCACCGGAGCGCTCATCGGCCTGCGCATCCCCGCCGTCGAGATCGACGACATCGGTACGACCGCCAAGACCCTCCCGGAGTTCACGATGCTCTGGGAGCGGATGCTGCGGGGCTGAGGATGAGCTGGCTCGACGACGCCGACGACCTCGAAGACGACTTCGAGGACTTCGACGAGAGCAGCATCCGGACGCGCCCCAACCCGAAGGCGAACCGCCCGCGCACCAAACGTCGCCCAGCGCACGAGGATGCGCAGGTGGGTCGAGTGCTCGGCGTCGACCGCGGCAGGTACTCCGTCCTCCTCGGCGAGGACACCCCCGAGGAGCGCATGATCACCACCACGCGCGCCAGGGAGCTGCGACGTATGCCGATCGTCACCGGCGATCAGGCACGGGTCGTCGGCGACACATCGGGAGACGAAGGCACCCTCGCCCGCATCGTCGGCATCATCGACCGCACCTCGTTGCTGCGACGCAGTGCCGACGACACCGACCAGGTGGAGCGCGTGATCGTCGCCAACGCCGATCAGATGCTCGTCGTGGTCGCGGCTGCCGACCCCGAGCCCCGCGCCCGACTCGTCGACCGCTATCTCGTGGCCGCGCTGGATGCCGGCATCCGCCCACTCCTCGTCGTCACCAAGACCGACATCGCGGATCCCACCGAGTTCCTCACACACTTCGACGGGCTCGACCTGCGGGTGTTCACCAGTGCGCAGGATCAGATGCCCGTTGACGAGATCGGCGAATCCCTCGTCGGACACTCCACCGTCTTCGTCGGCCACTCCGGAGTGGGCAAGTCCACGCTCGTCAACGCGCTCGTCCCGACGGCGCTGCGCGCCACCGGCCACGTGAATCAGGTCACCGGACGCGGGCGGCACACCTCGTCGTCGACGGTGTCGCTGCGCTACGAAGGCCCCCGCGGGACCGGCTGGGTCATCGACACCCCCGGCGTGCGCTCGTTCGGTCTCGGACACGTCGATCCCGCGAACATCCTTGCGGCGTTCACCGAGCTCGCCGCGATCGCCGAGAACTGCCCTCGCGGCTGCACCCACCTCGCCGACGCCCCCGACTGTGCCCTCATCGAGGCCGCGGAGAGCGGCGAACTGGGCGAGACCGGTCGAGCGCGGCTCGACTCCCTGCAGCGGCTCCTGCAGACCTTCGCGGACAAGGCGGAGCAGGCGCCCGGCCGTTAGGCTGGACACGTGACTCAGCGCCTCGAACCCGGAACCGCCGCCCCCGACTTCTCCCTCCTCGACCAGGACGGGAACACCGTCCGTCTGGACGACCTGCGCGGCCAGAAGACCGTGCTGTACTTCTATCCGGCGGCGATGACCCCCGGATGCACCACCGAGGCCTGCGACTTCCGCGACAGCATCTCCTCGCTCCAGGGCGCCGGCTATCGGGTGATCGGCATCTCGCGCGACGAACCCGCCACGCTGACGAAGTTCCGCGAGCGCGACGGGCTGACCTTCCCGCTCCTGAGCGATCCCGACCACGCGGTGCACACGGCGTACGGCGCGTGGGGCGAGAAGATGAATTACGGCAAGCGCATCGAGGGCGTTATCCGCTCGACCTTCGTGCTCGACGAAGAGGGCAAGATCGCTCTCGCGCAGTACAACGTCAAGGCCACCGGCCACGTCGCACGACTGCGCAAGCAGCTCGGCATCGACGCCTGAGCCGCGACTTTCGATCCGAGGCCGATGGGCCCCGCGGCCCGCACGGCGCTGAGGTCACTCGGCAGCGCGCTGCGGGCCTTCCAGACGCGCGCTCGAGATCAGCAGGACGAATCCGACCAGCCCGGGAAGCCCGACACCGAGGGTGAATGTCCACGCGATCGGCTGCAGCGTGAGAGACGCCAGCGCGAGAGCCACGGCGAGCACCTGGAAGACCACTCCCCCGGACCGCGCCCACGACTTGCCCACGCGTGTGCCGACGGCGAACGCGACGAGGGCTGCGGCACCGATCAGCGTGAGCACGATGAGTGCCAGCGCCGTCGGCAGCGAGGCCGCGTCGCCCGCACCGAGGCCGGCGAGCTCGATCACGGCGAAGACCAGGAGAGCCACCGCCTCGAGGGCGAGGACCGCCGCAGCTGCGAGGGCGATTCCGGGTGCGCGCACGGTGTCTCCCAAGGATCGAAAGAGGAGAAAACCCTTGATTTCACGGTTTTCATGTAACAGAATAGAGAAAGTCATGTGCTCCCACAGCGGCGTGGGGCGAGCGTTCACGCTCGCATCACAATTCGCGGGCATTCCGTCCGCATCTCAACAGGGTAGCGGAACCCGAACTACTACCCGAATCCGAGAGGTCGCATCGCGACATCTCTTGAAATCCACACCGAGGAGCCCCCATGGACTGGCGCGATAAGGCCGCCTGCCTGACTGTCGACCCCGAGCTTTTCTTCCCCGTGGGGAACACCGGCCCGGCCGTCGATCAGATCGAGAAGGCGAAGACTGTGTGCGCCACCTGCACCGTCACCGAGATCTGCCTGCAGTACGCCCTGGAGACCAGCCAGGACTCGGGCGTGTGGGGCGGTCTCTCCGAAGACGAGCGCCGCGCTCTGAAGCGTCGCGCCGCCCGCGCCCGCCGCGCCTCCTGATCGTCCGGAAGCGGCCTGAGATCGACTCTCAGGCCGCTTCCGTCTGTTCGGGAGCGGCCGTGCTCACCTCTCGAGCCAGCGCAGCGGGATGTCGATGACCACCTCGGTGCCTTCTCCGTCGCTCCCGTGCCATTCGATCGTTCCACCGAGTTCGCCCTGGATGAGGGTGCGGATGATCTGAGTGCCGAGCCCCTGGCCGATCCGCCCCTCCGGCAGGCCGAGTCCGGTGTCCCGCACCGTCACGCGGAGATTCTCCTCGGTGCGCTTGGCGTCGATCGTCACGACGCCCTCCTGCCCGGCGAGACCATGCTCCACCGCGTTGGTCACGACCTCCGTCAGCGCGAGCGCGAGCGGAGTCGCGTACTCGCTCGGCAGCACACCGAAGCGTCCGGTCGACTGCGTGCGTGCGCGCGTGTTGGGCGCGGAGGCGACCTCGGCGACGAGCTTGAGCACGCGGTGGAAGACCTCATCGAAATCGACCTTCTGCGTGAGGCCCTGAGCGAGCGTGTCATGCACGACGGCGATGGCATCCACGCGGCGCATGGCCTGCGTGAGCGCGTCCCGCGCCTCGTCGGAATGCGTGCGACGTGCCTGGATCCGCAGCAGGGAGGCCACCGTCTGCAGATTGTTCTTCACCCGGTGGTGGATCTCCCGGATCGTCGCATCCTTGGTGATGAGCTCCTGCTCCTGATGACGCAGCTCCGACACATCGCGACAGAGGACGATCGCCCCGATCCGGGTGCCGTGGTCCTTCAGCGGAATGGCGCGCAGCGACACCGTCACCCCGCGGGCCTCGATATCGGTGCGCCACGGCGCGCGTCCGGTGACGACGACGGGCAAAGACTCGTCTACCTGTCGGGAAGGCGGCACCAGCCGAGTGGTGACCTCGGCGAGCGACTCCCCCTCGAGCTCGTCGTCGAAACCCATCCGGTTGAAGGCGGAGAGCGCATTCGGGCTGGCGAATGTGGTGATCCCGTCGACGTCGATGCGGATGAGTCCGTCGGAGGCTCGCGGGGCGCCGCGACGCGGTGACGTCGGTGCGGTGAGGTCGGGGAAGCTTCCGTCGGCGATCATGCGGAAAAGATCGTTCGCGCACTCGTCGAAGGTGATCTGCTGACGGGAGGGCGTGCGCACCTCGCCGAGGTTGGTGTGCCGGGTGACCACTCCGATCACGGTGGACTGGGCGTCGGCGCCGCGGCGGACGCTCACGATCGGCACGGCTCGCACTCTGGTGGGCGTCTCTTCGAACCAGTCAGGCGAAGAGGAATCGACGATCTCGGCGGACTCGAAGGCGCCCTGGACCTGCGTGCGCCACTGCGGCCGCACCCGTTCACCGACGATGTCGCGATAGAAGAGGGTCGCGGCGCCGCTCGGTCGCGCGTGTGCGACCGCGATGAAGGAGCCGTCGTCGGTCTGGATCCAGATCACGATGTCGGCGGAGGCCAGGTCCGCGAGGAGCTGTCCGTCGCCGGCGAGACGATGGAGCCATTCGACATCGCTGTCGTTCAGGAGTCCCTGGGCATGGGCGAGATCGCTGAGGGTTGACACCTGACCAGCCTACGGTCACATGCCTCAGAGAATCGCCAGCGAAGTCGCGCGCCAGCGACGATCCGTCCCTTCCAGGCGCACGGCGACCGCCCGGGTTCGACCGGGACCCGCGACCACCACCACGGCTTCGATGACACCGTCGAGGGGCTCGGTGACTCGTAGCGCGCGGATCTCGAAGGTCGGACGTGCAGGAGGCACTCCGCGTGCACTGCGTGCTCGCGCGGAGAGGTTCGATCGGGTGACCAGGCTACGGAACGCCTCTTCGCTGAACCATCGGGCGAGCTGATCGACTTCTCTGACACCCGCGAGGACCTCGAGCACGCCGTGCGTGAGGCTGCGCAGAAGCGGCACAGGGTCTGGCAGCTCGATGGTCGGTGTCGGCTGGGGTGCGAAGTACTCGTGCGGCATCATGTCGAACTCTCGATCGGGGAGGTCTGCGAGTGAGCAAGTACAGCACCGCGATGCCCGGACGAGGGCGGAAAAGGTGGAGGAATGTGGATAACTCGTACAGCCGGGGAATGGTGTCGCCTACGCTCTGTCGAATGCACTGGGACCGACTGTTCGAAGACCTCGAAGGCCAGCTGGCATCGGAATGGGAGGCCGAGCGCGCGGTGCTGGATGCCGAGTCGGAACGGCTTCGCATCGCGCGATTGGATCTGCGCTCTCGGTTGCGCGCGCTGTGCCGCACCGGTGCGGACGCCACGATCGACCTCACGAACGGGAGACGGATTCCGGTCTCGCTGCAGTGCCTCGGTGCGGATTGGGTCGCGGTTTCCACGCGCGGCACTGGCGCGGCACACGGCGACTCCACCGCCCTCTTCCTTCCGCTCGCGGCCGTCAGCGGTGTCGCGACGGATCACGGCATGCTCCTGGCGAGTCTCGACGCACCGCCTTCTGCTGACATACCGCTACGGGAGCGGATGACTCTCGGTTTCGTGCTGCGTGACCTCGCGCGGCGACGCGTCCCGGTGCACATCAGCACACGGGTGGGCGACGACGTCCATGGCACGATCGACCGCGCCGCTGCCGATCACCTCGATCTGGCCGTGCACGACGCGGGCCAGGCTCGGCTCGCCGGGGCCGTGCACGGGTTCCGCATCATCCCGTTTTCAGCGCTGGTCGCGGTACGCGCCCCCGGCGATCAGTTGCGATGAGCCGATGATGTGCCCCAGACCTCGGGGAAGCTCGCGGTCTGGGACTGATGCCACAGCGCCATCCGTCGGGAGTTCTCGGACTCCTCGGCCAGATACCCCTCGAGACTGGTCTCCTCCACCCGCCACCGAGGCGGCGATCCGAGTTGTGCGCCCCGAAGTCGTCCCTCATGCACGAGCGCGATGACCTCATCCACCTCGATGCTCAGCAGCTCGGCCACCTGTGCCGGCGCGAGATAACGCGAGGCGCGAACAGGAGAGGCGGACATGTCCTCATTCTCTCCCGCGGAGAGCCAGAATTCCGGTCCGATCGCCTCCTGTGGATAACTCACGGACCATCGACGCCGTTTCTGTGACGATATCGCCATGGCATCCCTCCCTCCTCCTCGGCGTGCGTTCTGGGGCGACGTCCGCTTCCTCGTGGGCATCGCACTGGTAGCGCTCTCCATCGCAGGCGTCTGGCTGATCGTGTCGGCATCAGACCATGCAGTACCGGCCCTCCAGGCCACGCGGACGATCGCGCAGGGAGAGGAGCTGACCTCCTCGGACTTCCAGGTCGTCGACGTCGGTCTGGGCTCGTTGGCCGACGACTATCTCGGGCCCGAAGACGTCCGTCCTGGCAGCGTGGCGGCGCGCACTCTGCAGAGCGGCGAGCTCGTTCCGACGTCAGCCCTGACCGACGCCGACAGCAGCCGTTCCACGACCGTCGTGATCCAGAGCAGCACCGGGATCCCGGAAGGAGTCGAGGCGGGCACGGTTGTGGAGATCTGGCAGGCGCCGCCCCTCGACGAGGGCAGGTCCTACGATGTCCCGCGCATCCTCGTCGCCGACGTGATCGTGCACGACGTGCTCGACCAGGAGGGCGTGCTCGCCGATACCGGAAGCCAGCTCGAAGTCGTGATCGACCGCGCCGATGTGGCCGACGTGCTCGCCGCGATCACCGGTGGGGCCGCCCTCTCGGTCGTGCCGGTCGGGTCCGGATCGTGACGGCTGTCGTCGTGGCGGTTCCCGAGCCCCGCGCGAGCGTGCTGGCCGCGGAACTCGGGCTGGAAGGCATCGAGGTGGTCTCGATCGTCGCGCCCGGCCCGGGTGTCGAGATCCCTCCCGGCACCGAAGCCGTCATCGTCCCCGCCACGCGTGAGGTGCTGACCCCAGAACTGATCTCCACGTGCGATCGAGCCGGCGTGCGCATCCTGGCTCTCGGCGGAGCGGACAGCCGCTTGCTGGGCCGTCTCGGACTGTCCGCGGCCCTGCGCGCCGACGCCGCGGGATGGGAGGTCGCAGCGACGTTGGCGACAGAGGCGGATGCGGCGCCGCGGCCGCCGTCCATCCTCCCCCACCGCGTCATCGCCGTCTGGGGTCCGCATGGCGCCCCGGGGCGATCCACGCTGGCTATCCAGCTGGCGGCCGAGCTCGCCCGCACCGGACGCCGGACCGCTCTGGTCGACGCCGATACCGTCGCTCCGGCTCTCGCTCTCCTGCTCGGCCTCGGCGACGACTCACCGGGTGTGGCCGCCGCGTGCCGGCGGGCGGAGCGCGGGGCTCTCGACTCCGCCGAACTGACCAGACTCGCCACCACGGTCTCCACGGGCGGAGGGGACATCGAGGTGCTGCCCGGCATCAACCGTCCCAGCCGTTGGCCGGAGCTCTCTGCAACGCGCCTCAGAGCGACGTTCGCCGCCTGCCGCGAGTGGATCGAGGACACCGTCGTCGATATGTCCGACGCCTTCGATGCCGACGACGAGGTCACGCACGATCTCGCGGGGCCGCGTCGTCACGCGGCGACCTCGGCGACATTGGAAGAGGCTGATCTGATCATCGCGGTCGCCTCGGCCGATCCGCTCGGAATCAGCAGATTCGTGCGCGACCATGCCGAGCTGCGACGCATCGCCGCACGCACTCCCGTGGTCGTCGTGGTCAATCGGGTGCGATCGGGGCCCCTCGGGATCGATGCGCGAGGGCAGGTGCGGCGCACGCTCGAGAGGTTCGCGGGCATCACCGACGTCGTCTTCCTGCCGTTCGACCAGCGCGCGGCCGACGCGGCGCTGCTGCATGCGCGCCCCATGACCGATGTGGCTCCCCGCTCGCCCTTCGCTGCCGCCGTGAGACGACTGGCGACGACGCTCTGTCCCGCCGAGGCGGAGACCGCTACTGCCGGTAGCTCGAGAGGAAGTTCCCCAGTCGTTCGACGGCTTCGCTCAGCACTCGGGGTTCGGGGAGCGTGACGAGCCGGAGGTGGTCCGGGGTCGCCCAGTTGAAGCCGGTGCCCTGAACGAGCAGGATGTGCTCCGAGACCAGCAGGTCGTACACCAGCCGTGCGTCATCCCGGATCTCGTGCACATTCGGGTCGAGCCGCGGGAATGCATACAGGGCCCCCTGCGGCTTGACGCAGGAGACGCCGGGGATCGACTCGAGCCCCTCCCACGCGATGTCGCGCTGCTCGTGCAGGCGACCGTTCGGAGCGATCAGCGCCTCGATCGACTGCACTCCGGAGAGCGCCGCCTGCACGGCATGCTGTGCCGGGACGTTCGGGCAGAGTCGCGTGGACGCCAAGAGCGTGATGCCCTCCAGGAAGCCCTTGGCGTGGTCCTGTGGTCCCGTAATGACCATCCATCCCGACCGGTATCCCGCCACCCGATACGTCTTGGACAGGCCGTTGAAGGTCAGGCACAGCAGATCGGGAGCAAGGGTCGCTGTCGGGATATGCACCGCGCCGTCGAACAGGATGCGGTCATAGATCTCGTCCGACAGCAGCAGCAGCTGGTGCTCGCGGGCGATCTGCACCAGCCCCTCGAGGATCTGACGGGAGTACACGACGCCCGTGGGGTTGTTCGGGTTGATGATGACGAGCGCCTTGGTGCGTGGTGTGATCTTCGAGCGGATGTCCTCGAGGTCCGGCTGCCACTCGTCATCCTCGTCGCAGAGGTAGTGCACGGGCGTCCCGCCGGCGAGGCTGGTCATCGCCGTCCAGAGCGGGTAGTCCGGCGCCGGAATGAGCACTTCGTCGCCCTCATCCAGCAGCGCCTGCATGGTCATCGTGATGAGCTCGGAGACACCGTTGCCGAGATACACGTCATCGGGGTCGAATCGAGGGAAGCCCTCGATCTCCTCATAGCGGCTCACGACAGCACGCCGGGCGGAGATGATGCCCTTGCTGTCGCTGTAGCCGTGCGCCGTCGGCAGCGCCGCGAGCATGTCGCGCACGATCTGGTGCGGAGCGTCGAAACCGAAGATCGCCGGATTGCCCGTGTTCAGCTTGAGGATCTTGTGTCCCTCGGCTTCCAACCGCGCCGCCTCGACGAGGGCGTTTCCGCGAATCTCGTACAGGACGTTCTTGAGCTTCGACGACTGGTCGAAGTTGCGCGTTGGGGTCATCGGCCAAGCCTACAGCGACGAAAGGAGGGCCAATCCACGCGGACTGGCCCTCCCTGCGCTGAGGCTACTTCTTCTTCTTGCCCTGGGCGCGTCGCTGCTCGCGGTTCCCGGCAGCGGGCGCCTCTGCATCGGTGCGCTGACCGAAAGCCCCGCGCGGCGCTTCCTCCGGCTCGGTCTGCGGAGCCTGCGCGCGAGCCGCCGCCTGGCGTACGCGATCGGTGGCCGCCTGCTGGACCTGACCGCGGTCGTTGCGCACCTCGACCTCTCCCGCATCGTTCGCGGCGGAGTACTCGAGTCGCTGCTCGCCGCCGTCCGTGGCGAGGCCCTTCGCCTCGACCTCTGCGGTCTGCGAGTCACCGGCACGGCGCACCTCGACCTCGAGGTTGTAGAGGTAGCCGACCGACTCCTCCTTGATCTGCCCCATCATCGACTGGAACATCGCGTAGCCCTCGCGCTGGTACTCGATGAGCGGGTCGCGCTGAGCCATCGCACGCAGGCCGATGCCGTCCTTGAGGTAGTCCATCTCGTAGAGGTGGTCGCGCCAGCGGCGGTCGAGCACCTGGAGCACGACACGACGCTCGAGTTCACGTGTGGCGGCTTCGCCGAGCGACTCCTCGCGCGCCTCATACGCGATCTTGGCGTCGGAGAGCAGCTCACGGGTGAGCCCATCGGCATCGATTCCGCCCTTGCGGTCGGCGGCCTCGGCCACCACCTCATCGATCGTCACGCCGACGGGGTAAAGGGTCTTGAGCTCGGTCCAGAGAGCATCGAAGTCCCAGCTCTCGTTGTGACCTTCCCCGGTGTGATCCTTCACGACGCCACTGATGGCGTCCTCGATGAAGTGCTGCACCCGGTCGGCGATGTCATCGCCCTGGAGGATGTGTCGGCGGTCGGCGTAGATGGCCTCGCGCTGGCGGTTCAGGACGTCGTCGTACTTGAGGACGTTCTTGCGCATCTCCGCGTTGCGGGATTCGACCTGCGACTGCGCGCTGCGGATCGCACGGGACACGAGCCCCGACTCGATCGGCACGTCGTCCGGGAAGTTCGTGCGGGCGAGGATCGCCTCGGCCGCCCCCGACTGGAACAGACGCATCAGGTCGTCGGTGAGGCTCAGGTAGAAGCGGCTCTCACCGGGGTCGCCCTGACGTCCGGAACGGCCACGGAGCTGGTTGTCGATGCGGCGGGACTCGTGACGCTCGGTGCCGAGCACGTAGAGGCCGCCGGCCTCGATGACCTTCTCGGCCTCCTCCGCGACGACGGCCTTCATCGCCTCGTAGGTCTCATCCCACGCGACCTCGTACTCCTCGGGCGTCTCCACGGGGTCGAGGCCCTTGCCCTTGAGCTCCTGGACGGCGAGGAACTCGGCGTTACCACCGAGCATGATGTCGGTTCCTCGTCCGGCCATGTTCGTGGCGACGGTGACGGCTCCCAGGCGACCGGCCCGAGCGACGATCTCGGCCTCGCGTGCGTGGTTCTTCGCGTTGAGGACCTCGTGCTTGACGCCCTTCTTCGCGAGCAGGCGCGACAGGTATTCGCTCTTCTCGACGCTCACCGTTCCCACCAGCACCGGCTGACCGGATGCGTGACGCTCGGCGATGTCCTCGACGACCTGTGCGAACTTCGCCGTCTCGTTCTTGTAGACGAGGTCGGACTGGTCCTTGCGGATCATCGGACGGTTCGTCGGGATCGGGATGACACCGAGCTTGTACGTGGACATGAACTCGGCGGCCTCGGTCTCGGCCGTACCGGTCATGCCGGCGAGCTTGTCGTACAGGCGGAAGTAGTTCTGCAGGGTGACGGTGGCGAGAGTCTGGTTCTCGGCCTTGACCGGCACGCCCTCCTTGGCCTCGATGGCCTGGTGGATGCCCTCGTTGTAGCGACGACCGACCAGGATTCGGCCGGTGTGCTCGTCGACGATCATGACCTCGTCGTTCATGACGACGTAGTCGGTGTCCTTCTTGAACAGGGCCAGCGCCTTGATCGAGTTGTTGAGGAAGGAGATCAGCGGGGTGTTCGCGGACTCGTAGAGGTTGTCGATGCCGAGGTAGTCCTCGACCTTCTCGATACCGGGCTCGAGCACGCCGACGGTTCGCTTCTTCTCGTCGACCTCGTAGTCCTCGCCGACTTCGAGCGTGCGGGCGATCTTCGCGAACTCGGCGAACCAGCGGTTGGCCTCGCCCGACGACGGACCCGAGATGATGAGCGGCGTGCGCGCCTCGTCGATGAGGATCGAGTCGACCTCGTCGACGATGGCGAAGAAGTGCTCGCGCTGCACGAGGTCTTCCTTGCGCCACGCCATGTTGTCGCGCAGGTAGTCGAAGCCGAACTCGTTGTTCGTGCCGTAGGTGATGTCAGCGGCGTACTGCTCGCGGCGCACCGCGGGAGTCTGACCGGAGACGATGATGCCGGTGGTCATCCCGAGCGCGCGGAACACGCGTCCCATGAGCTCGGCCTGATAGCTGGCGAGGAAGTCGTTGACCGTGATGACGTGGACGCCCTTGCCGGCGATCGCGTTCAGGTAGGCCGGGAGCGTGGCGACCAGCGTCTTGCCCTCACCGGTCTTCATCTCGGCGATGTTGCCGAGATGGAGGGCGGCGCCGCCCATGATCTGCACGTCGTACGCGCGCATTCCGAGCGTGCGCTTGGCGGCCTCGCGCACCGCGGCGAACGCCTCGGGCATCAGCTGGTCGAGCGTCTCGCCCTTCTCGAAGCGAGCACGCAGCTCCGTGGTCTCGTTGCGCAGCTCGTCGTCGGTGAGCTTGGAGATGTCCTCTTCCAGCGCCCCCACTGCCTTGACGACCTGATTCAGGCGGCGGATGACCCGCCCTTCGCCCGCACGCAGCAGCTTCTCAAGAGGATTGGCCACGGATGTCATCTCCCTGTCAGTGGGTAAATCGCCGGTCATCGGTGAACCCGACGCCAGGCATACTTCGCCATGTTACCGGGCTGTGACCTGCACGTCGCCTGCATGGCGGTCCCGCGCGTCGGATCGTCGGGTTGCCCGGCAACCATATACTCGGTATCGCATTCCAAAGAACGGTCACGGGGGACGAACGATGTCAGTACGCCAGAGTCTGCTCGCCATCCTCGCGCAGGGGCCCTGCTACGGATACCAGCTCCGCCACGAATTCGATCGCCGCACCGGATCGGTCTGGCCGTTGAACGTCGGACAGATCTACAACACCCTCGAGCGCCTCGAACGTGACGGCCTGGTGTCGCGCGGCGAGGCCGACGATCGCGGACACGTGTACTGGCGGATCACGGATGCCGGGATCGCCGACGTCGACGAGTGGCTCTCCTCCCCCGTCGTGCGCCCCCAGGGCACCCGGGACGAACTCGCGATCAAGCTCGCGGTCGCGGCGACTCTTCCGGGCGTCGATGCGACCGCAGCGATCCTCGCCCAGCGATCGGCCTCCCTGCGACAGCTGGAAGCTCTTCGGCAGGAGCGCCGAGCACGGGGCGACGCCGACGATCCCGAAGGACTCGCGTGGGCCCTCCTGACCGACTCCATGATCTTCGCCGCGGAGGCCGAGGTGCGCTGGCTCGATCACACCGCTCAGCGCCTCAGCGGGCATCCCCGCCATGCGATGGCGCTCGAGCTCACCGCCGATCGCCCCAAGCGCGGGCGACCCGCGAAGACCATGTCGGCGATGTCCGACGCCCTCCCGGCACTCTGACCCACGTCACAGGCGCGCTCCGCACGCCAAGACGGACACGGGATCGCCGTTCGCCCCGAGCGGATGCTCAGCCATCCCTGTGCCCGGGGAAACTAGGATCGGGTCATGGCTGGATTTTGGGGCAGACGCAAACGCGAACAGGAAGAACTCGCCGCACAGGATGCCGATCTGGCTCGACGTGCTGAGCAGGCCCTGGTCAGCGCCGACGAGCGGATCCGCACGACCTCCGACGAGCTCTCCTTCGCGGAAGCCGAGCTCGGCGAGTCGCTCACCGCTGATCTGCGCACGGCACTCGCTGCGGTGCGCACCCACTTGCGCGAAGCGTTCCAGCTCCACCAGCTGAACCACGACGAGATCCCGGACACCGACGAGGAGCTGCGTACGCGCAACGCGCGCATCCTCCAGCTCTGCGACTGGGCGCAGGACCTGCTCGACGAGAAGACCTCCGTCCTCGCCGAGTCGGTCGCCAAGGTGCGACGCGCCCCGGAGATCATCGCGCAGGTGCGGGCCGAGGCAGCCGCGCTCAGCGCCCGCATCCCCCAGACCAACGAAGCCGTCTCCCGTCTCTCGGCCCGGTACGCCGATTCCGCCATGCACCAGATCACCGCCAGCGCGGCGGAGGCGGAGCAGCTCATCAGCTTCGCTACGCACAGCGCCGACGTGTCGGAACGCCGTCGCGCGGCGAAGCAGAACGAGGAGGCCAACGTCGCCCTCGAGACGGCGACGGAAGCCACCCGCCGTGCGTCTGCCCTGCTCGATGCGGTGGAGGACTTCGAGATCGAGGCCCTGCGCGCCGAATCCACCCTGGCCGAGGTGGTCGCCGACTCCCGCGGCGATCTCATCGCGGCGCGGACAGCCCCGAACGTGCCTGCCGTCGCCCAGGCGGTCGCCGCACTCCAGGCCGCGCTGGGCGCGCTGACGCCCTCCGGACAGCCCAACGATCCGTTTGCCGAGCTGTCCCAGCTGCGCGACGCGAACTCGGCCCTCGACCAGGCGATCGCTCAGGCCCGTCACCGCGCCGAGAACCCTCTCCCGAGCATCGCTCAGGTGCAGCACGCGATCGACGATGCCGACCGGCAGCTGGGGGTGGCGCGCGGCCTCATCTCCGGACACCGCGGCTGGATCGGTGCCGACGCCCGCACCCGCCTCGCCGAGGCGGAGCGCCTTCGCGTCGATCTGTCCGACCTCCTCCCCGCCGAGGACACTCGCGAAGCGGCGCTCGTCCAGGCGCGTCGCGTCGCTCACCTGGCCTCCGAAGCGCTGCAGCTCGCGCAGCGCGACATCGATTCCTCGCGTCCCCAGGATCAGAACTGGGGCGGCGGTGGCGGCTGGGGCGGCGGCGGACGGCGCGGCGGTGGCGGCGGCGATCTCGCCTCGGGCATCCTCGGTGGCCTCGTGATCGGCAGTCTGCTGGACGGCATCTTCGACTGACATTCAGTCTCCGCCGCATCCCTCGACACAGAAACGGCCCGGTCCCTCACGGGATCGGGCCGTTCTGCGATTCAGATCAGGAGGCGAGCGCCTCGGACGGCGGAGCCTGAGTGCTCAACGCGATGACACCGTAGTCCCAGCCCTTGCGTCGATAGACGACGCTCGGGTGGTCGGTGCGGACGTCGACGAAGAGGAAGAAGTCGTGTCCGACCAGCTCCATCCTGTCGACCGCCTCTTCGACGGTCATCCATTCGGCGTCGAAGCTCTTCGTGCGGATGACGACGGGCGAATAGTCGTCTTCTTCGGTCTGCTGCACCGGCACGCTGCCGGTCGCGACCGCGTGAAGGATGTCGGCCGATGCCGGCTGGACGTCGATGCCCTCGAGCGCTCCACTCTCCTTCTCGAAATGCGCGCCGCGCGGGTGCTGTCGTCCGTCGACTCGCTTCTCCTTCGCGCGACGCAGCTGCTCCGACATCTTGTCGACCGCGAGGTCGAGGGCCACGAACTTGTCTCCATCCGTCGCCTCTGCGCGGACGACCGGCCCCTTGCCGATCAAGGTCAGCTCGACGGTCTCATCGGGGACATGACCGTTGCGGTACACGCGATGGGTGACTTTCACGTCCAGCCGTTGCGCGCGAGACGCGAGCATCTGGATCTTGGCGATCTTCTCTTCGACAACGGTTCGGAAGCGATCGGTGATACCCACTCCGACGCCAACGATGCTTGTTTCCATTGCTGCCTCCTTGTCCCGGTCCTCCCGGCCAAGGGCGGACCGTGGTCGCCTTGTGTCCCCCCACCGTAGTCCGCCCGCCGACGGATGTCACGGGATCATTCCGCTGTGTCGCCGGTGCATTCCCGATGAGGTTCATCAGAATCCGCCACGACGCGGCGTGGCGGCGAGCGCGACCGCCGCCACGACGCGGAAGCCGGTCGATCCCAGTGCGCGTGCCGCTTCGTCGAGGGTCGCCCCCGTGGTGACGACGTCGTCGACGATGACCGCCTCTGCGCCCCCACCTGACCGGCGTGCCTGCATCGCACCATGCACGTTGGACTCTCGTGCGCGTGCACCGAGGCCGCGCTGATCGGCGGTATGGTCCGCAATCGAGAGCAACCGGTGAGGCTCTGCGTGCGCGCGACGGATCAAGAGCTCGGGCACGCGGTATCCGCGACGCCGAAACGCGCTTCTCCTGGTCGGGACCGGCACGACCCACGTGCTCGGCGTGACCACAGGCTCGAGCACCGCCGCCAGGGCGGCGCCGAGGGGGCGGGCGAGAAGCGTCTCCCCCTCTCCCTTCAGACGGCGGATGCAGCGCGCGGCCACCCCATCGAACACGAGGGCGGTTCGGACCGGAATGCCTCCAGGAGTCTGCCCGAGCTGCAGGGCGGGCCGGAGTGCCGCTTCACACCGCCCGCACAGGAGCGTGGCCGGCTCATCGCATCCGGCACACGTGGCAGCGAGGAGGAATGCGGCGATCTCGGCACCGACGCCGCGGGGCCCCCTTGTCTTCCACATCCGAAGATCCTGCGCCCTCGACCTACGCCGGAGCTGCCGATCATCCCCGTTGCGCGAATGAGCTGAAGGCAGGTCCCCTCCGTGCAGGGAAGGTCATTCACCCACGCGTGTCGCGAGCACGGAGACGTCGGAGGCGACCTCGCGCCAGGCCGACCCCGCGTGCGCGAACAGCTCGCCGTTGGAGCCGAGAATCCTCACCCCGGACGCGGTGCGTGCGCCGGCGATCGAGAGGGCGTTGCTCGGTGCGGCCTCCGCCGACCCCGGACCGCCGACCACCTGGGTGAGGAGACGCGGGCTGCTCTGGTCGGCGAGCACACCCACACGATCGGCCCCCAGCCACACCAAACCCATCGCCGGCTCGGAGAGCTGGGTCAGCTGCGTGAACTCGCCGAGCTCGATCGGGATGCCGGCGGCGTCACGGACGACCGCCGCGACGACCACCCACATCTGCTTGCCGACGGTCACCACGGCCGCCACCCTGGCGCCGTCTGCCGATACCCGCAGATGAGAGATCGTCGATGCGCTCGGCCATGCCTTCGCGATCTGATGCCCGACGGCATCGCTTCCCGCCGCCTGCACCGCCGCCGGTGCTCCCGCGGGGACCGACCAGGTGTAGCCGTACGGATCGAGTGAGGGCTTGATGAGACCAGGACGGGCGTCCAGCTCGTCGAGGCTGCCTTCGCCGATCAGATAGACGTGCTGATCGGCGAGCTGCACGGCGGCGCGGGAGTCATCGGCGGCGACGTCTATGGAGACGATCGGCTGCGTGACGGCGCTGATCTCCGAGCTGATACCGGGGATGGGCGAGATCTCATCGCCGACGATCCGCCCGAACGCGCCGTTCTGCAGCACGAGAGTGCCCGTCGTGGCCGACGGGGGGACGACATCCGCCACCCCGGCCTCGAGGTTGCGGCCGTCCACCGTGAACCGGACCTCGGTCACCGCGACGCCGGCAGCGCGGAGGGTCGCCTGGAGCTGGGTGCGCATCCGGGAGAGCGTGGCGGCGTCGAGGCCCGAGGCGGGCCGGGTGAGCGCGACATCCGCCACCTGGCCGACGATGGGAACCGCGTCCTGCGCCAACTGCACGTCGGCGGGGAAAGCGTTCTGCACTGCGGGGTCCAACCACTCGCTGGGCTCGCCGCCGATGAGCGCCCGTGTCACCGTCGTCGCGGGGCTCTGGCGCCGCGGGAACCAGCGCATGTCGGGCACCAGCCTCGACCAGCCGAGGTCGAAGTACTGCAACGGATACCCTTCGAACACCTTGGTGAATCGCGTCTCATCGATCACCACGCCGTCCGGCGCCTGCGTGATGCGCCATTCGCCGTTCTCCATCCGCTGCAGCGTGAATGCCACGTTGGACGATCCGAGGGCCTCGGAGTACTCTCCGGCGTCATCGACACTCGCGACCAGGTCGAGCGTGACCTGGACCTCTGCGGTGTCCGCACTCTCCACCTCATCGTCGGGGACCGAAGAGGTGACGGTCCTGGTGTCCGTGCCGATGTCGATCGACACCCCTGCCGACGGGCTCCAGCTGCGCTGCAACGAAGGCGCGAGGAAGTCGCGTGCGGTGTCCCAGTTGTCGGTCGTCGTGATACCGGCCTCAAGGAAGCCCTCGACGATCTCCTCGGGTCCCGCACCGGTGATCGGGCCGGAGGCCACGGGGAGGATGTCGACGTCCTGCGGGGACTCCCCCAGCTTGAGACCGACCGCGACGTCACCGCTGGTCGGCAACCCCGCGCATGCGGGAAGCAGCGCTGCGACGAGTATCAACGCGAGGCCTCGCAGCCGCCGATTCGGTCTCCGCTCGGTCACGACCAGTCCTCCTCATCGAACATGCCGGCGGGCGCGTCCGTCAGCGAGATCGGCTGGGTCGCGTCGCCGAGCTCCGCGAAGGGCTCCTGGGGTTCGATCGGGATCGGGCTCGGACCGTCCAGGACTCCACCGTGTCGGGGAATCGTGAGCACGAAGTTCGTCCCGACGCCGAGTTCGGACCAGACGTCGAGGGTACCGCCGTGCAGGGTCGCATCTCCCAGGGCGATCGACAGCCCGAGTCCCGTCCCCCCGATCGTGCGCTGACGCGAAGGGTCGGCGCGCCAGAAGCGATCGAAGACACGCTCCGCATCGGCCGGCTCCATGCCCAGGCCGAAATCCCGCACCCCGGCGGCGACCGCGTGCTGGTTGCTGTCGACCGTGACGACCACCGGGCGTCCCTCGCCGTGCTCGATCGCGTTGCCGATCAGGTTGCGCAGCACCCGGCGCACCCGACGCGGATCCATGTCGACGGGCGAGTAGCCGCCCGGTGCCACCAGCCGCAGCTCGGTGCCGTGCCCCTCGGCCAACGGACGCATCTGCTCGATGATGTCCTCGGCCAGGTGGGTGAGACTTGTCGCCTCCAACTCGAGCTGCACCGATCCCGCGTCGTAACGGCTGATCTCGAGCAGATCCGACAGCAAGGTCTCGAAGCGCTGCACCTGGGCGTGCAGCAGCTCGGCCGTGCGGGCGGTGGTGGGGTCGAACTCCTCACGCTGGTCGTTGAGCATGTCCGCGGCGAGACGGATGGTGGTCAGCGGAGTCCGCAGCTCGTGCGACACGTCCGACACGAACCGCTGCTGCACCATCGACAGTTCGCCGAGTTCCTTGATCTGCGACTCGATGCTGTCGGCCATCGCGTTGAACGACCGTCCGAGAGTGGCGAGTTCATCTTCTCCGTGTACTTCGAGGCGCACGCCGAGATCCCCCGCCGCCAGCCGCGCGCTGGTCTCCGCAGCCTGCACGATCGGGGTCGAGACGGCGCGGAGGACGATCCAGGAGATCGCGGCGACGATCGCCACGAGACCGATCCCCGCGATCCACAGCGTTCGCTGCACGAATACCAGGGTCTGGTCCGCGTCGCCGAGGTCGTAGGCGAAGTAGATCGCGAACGCCCCGGCTTCCGGCACCTGGAGCTGCTGCCCGACGATGATTCCGGGAACCTCTCCCCCGTCCGGGGAGGGCAGAGCCACCGACTGCCAGGCCTGGCGGTCGTCGAACTCCACGACGCGCGCCTGGAGTTCCGGGCTCAGCAGGCTCCTGCTCAGCCCGGCCTCGAAGCCGTTAAGTCGGACACCGTTCGCATTGTCGATCTTGAAGCCGGCGAGCTGATCGGTGCTCGACGTGCGGGTGAGATTCGACTGGACGCTGTTCCACAGTTCGGTGAGGGCCGCGGAGTCATCCCCCACCTCGGCCACGTCCAGGATCCCCTGCGCCTGATCGACCGCGCGGCGGGAGTCTTCGAGGGCGACGTCCTTGCGGGAGATGAAGAGATCGTTCTGGATGACGAGAGCCATCGTCACGCACGTGATGAAGATCGCCAGGGAGGTCGCGAGCAGGGTGATCGAGAGCGTGCGGAACCGCAAGGAGCGGCGCCACAGGATGCCGAGCATCGTCGGCCAACCTCGCCAGTCGCGCAGGACAGCGACCGTCGCGGTGGTCGCTGTCGTCGCGGCCATCGTGCTCCTAGCCGACGCTCCCGGCGCGGTAGCCCACGCCGCGCACCGTCATGACGATCTTCGGGTTGTCGGGGTCGAGCTCCACCTTCGCGCGCAGGCGCTGCACATGCACGTTCACCAGTCGGGTGTCGGCCTTGTAGTGGTATCCCCACACCTGCTCCAGGAGCATCTCCCGGGAGAACACCTGCTGGGGCTTCGACGCGAGTGCGACGAGAAGCTGGAACTCCAACGGCGTGAGCGCGATCGGAGCCGTCCCCCGACGGACCTCGTGCGCATCGACGTCGACGGTGAGGTCGCCGACGCGGAGCTGTTCGCTCGTGGCCTGCGGCGTGGGACGAAGCCGGGTGCGGATGCGGGCGACCAGTTCCTTCGGGTTGAAAGGCTTGACCATGTAGTCGTCGGCGCCCACCTCGAGCCCGCGGACGACATCGGCGGTGTCGCTGCGCGCGGTGAGCATGATGATCGGCACGCCGGACTCGGCACGGATGCGGGTGCAGATCTCGATCCCGTCCATGCCGGGGAGCATGAGGTCGAGCAGCACGAGGTCGGGTCGCTGCGCTCGCCACTCGTCAACGGCGCGCGCACCGTCCGCGCAGAAGACCGGCTCGAAGCCTTCGGTCCGCAGCACGATCCCGATCATCTCGGCGAGCGCGGTGTCGTCGTCGACCACGAGAATACGTGAGGTCATAAGAGTTACCTTATGGCACCGAGTCCCAGCGATCCCAGGTCTGCGCACCGTGTGCGGGATATGACGCGCCGCGCGAGGGATATGACACGATGGGAGCGCACGATGGAGAGGGAGTGCCTGTGACCGGACAGACGTGGACGCCTGCCCCGAAGAAGGGCATCATCCCCCTTCATCCGCTCTCGTTCGGAATGCTGCTGGGAAAGGCCTTCGCCGCGCTTCGGCACAACCCGAAGGTGCTCTTCGGCTTCGCCGTGGTCATCCAGCTCGTCGTGGTGGTCGTCACGGCCGTGGTCATGGGCGTCGTCTTCTTCACGACGTTCAGCCGCCTGGAGACCGTCTCTCCCTCTTCTCCGGACTTCGAAGCGGTGATGGCGGGGACCATCGCGGTGAACCTGATCGCCGGGCTCGCCGTGGGTGTCGCCTCGATCGCCTTCACGGCGATGATGCAAGGCGTCGTCGCCGCGGAGATCGGCTATGCCGCGATCGGAGTGAAGGCGACGCTGCGGATGCTGTGGCGCCGGATGGCCCCGGCGTTCTGGCGACTCGCCGGCTTCGCCTCCCTCTCCGTCGCGGCCGTGTTCGGCATCTTCATCATCGCCGCCGTCATCATCGCGGCCTTCATCGCCGGCGGCATGGGCGGGAGCGCCGAGATGGTCGGCGTCGTCGTGCTCGTGGTGATCGTCATCGTCCTCGCCTGCATCCCGCTGGCGGTGTGGCTCACCACGAAGCTGCTGCTCGTACCGTCGATCCTGGTCCTCGAGCGTGCACGTTTCCGAGACGCTTTCGTCCGCTCCTGGAGGCTCACCCGCGGGCGCTTCTGGGTCGCGTTCGGTGTGACCTTCCTCATCAGCGCGATCATGGGCATCGCGGCCCAGGTCGTCAGCGTCCCCGCCACGCTGCTCGGCTCTCTCCTCGGCTCGGTCGTCGCGCCCACAGGAGCAGAGGACCCGAGTGCGGTGGTCGCCTTCGTCGTGACCTTGATCGCCCCGCAGATCCTGCTCCTCGTCATCCAGGCGATCACCCTCGTGGTCCAGAGCACCGGATCGGCGCTCGTCTACCTCGACTGCCGGATGCGCTACGAGGGTCTGGACCAGACCTTGATCGCATACGTGGAGCGCCGTGACCTCGGCTGGACCGACGAGCAGCAGGAAGATCCGTTCCGCGTCGATCCGTCACGGGCCGTCACCTCTGCACCACCGCCCCGCCAGGTGCCGGAGCACGTCATGATGTCGCAGGGCTACGGGTATCCGCCCTACGGCGCACAGCCGACGTTCGGAGAGCCGGGAGCGCCTCAGGCATATCCCGCACAGCCGTACCCCGCACAGCCTTCGATGCCGTATCCGGCGGCGGCGCCCGTGACACCGCCTGCCGTCGCGTTCCCGCCACCGCCGCCTCCCGCGCCGACCGCCGCATCGGGAACATCCACCATGCCGAGCGTCCCCTCAGCGGAAGCAGCACCCGATGACGGCGGGTGGGCCGCGCCCGGCGCAGACGGCACCGCATGATCCGACCGTTCGACGACCTGTTCGTCCCCGACGGGGACGAAGCCCGACGCTGGGCGGAGGAAGAGCTCTCCAACCCTCGCTACGCCGACGCGAAGCCCACGTGGTTCGATCTCCTGGCGCGTGACATCGGCCGTTTCCTCGCCGACCTGTTCAGCTCCGGCAACGGGGCGGGCATCGGGCCGTCCGCCCTCATCATCGTCATCGTCATCATCGCGGCCGCGCTGGTCGCCGCGCTCATCATCTGGGGCAGACCGCGCAGCTCCCGCGCCGTCAGGCGGGCACAGGGAGACCTCCTCGGAGCGGCCGACGACCGCAGTGCGGCGCAGTTGAGATCGGACGCCGAGCGGGCCGCCCGCGAACGAGACTGGGACGCCGCGACGATCCTCCGGTACCGGGCGATCGCGCGCAGCCTGCGGGAGCGCGATCTGATCGATCCGGCGCCGGGCGCGACGGCGCAGTCGATCGCCCGCGAGGCGAGCACGGTGTTCGTCGACGAGGCAGCCGCCATGCGTCGAGCAGCCTCCTCCTTCGACGACGTCCGCTACCTGGGGCACACCGCGAGCGCCGAGACCTATCGGGATCTCGTCGACATCGATGATCGGATCCGCGCACGCCGCCCCGAGGCGGTGCCGGCATGACCGTGATCGAGCCTGACCACGCCGCCTCCTCCCCGGCTGCCCCTTCCACGGCGGAACACCGCCTGAGCCGGGCCAAGACGATCATCGGATGGACGATCGTCGCCGCCCTGGTCCTGATCGTCGCTGCGGTCGGACTGCGTGTCGCCGTGACCGCCCCCGGCGCGCGCGGTGCCCTCGACCCCGAAGCCCGAGACGACGGCGGCGCCCTCGCGCTCGCGGACATCCTGCGCGATCAGGGCGTCGAGGTCGACGTCCGCCGCTCGCGGGCCGAGGCGCTCACAGCGATCGACGAAGACACGACACTCGTGATGGCCAACCCGTACACCCTGACCGACGAAGCCCTGGAGACGCTCACCGCTCCGGCGGGGCGCGTCGTGTTCCTCTCGACCGGCACGCACCTGCTGAACGAGCTCGGCATCGGAGAGAACGCCACGGGAACACTGCCGGCGGCGGCCCCCGACTGCGACGTCGCCGAGTTCGCGAGGGTCGGGACCATCCGTGCCGACCGCCTGTTCACCCCGGCGGACGGCGTGCAGGCCTGCTTCGGCGATGCCGAGGGCGCCGCCGTCCTCGTGGACCGCCGTTCCACGCCCGAACGAGTGGTGGTGGAGGGCACCAGGCTCTTCGGCAACGCCTATCTCGCCGAGAACGGCAACGCCGCCCTCGGGTTGGCGCTGCTGGGTCAGACCGATCGCGTCGTCTGGTACGTCCCCAGCTTCGCGGACTCCGACATCGAGGCCGAGCCGGTCGACACCCTCGGCAGTCTCACGCCTCCCTGGGTCACACCTGCGATCCTGCTGCTGATCATCGCGGGGATCGCCACGGCGATCTGGCGTGGTCAGCGGTTCGGTCCCCTGGTCGCCGAGACGCTGCCGGTCACCGTGCGGGCGTCGGAGACGATGCACGGACGTGCGCGTCTCACGGCCAGAGCCGCAGATGCACCGCACGCCGGGCAGGCGCTCCGCGACGGAACCCAGCGACGACTGGCTCGACGGCTCGGACTCGCCGTCCACGCGGGCGCAGACGAGGTCGCGGATGCAGCCTCTGATCGTCTGCGGATTCCCCGGGGCACGCTCCAGGCGCTGCTCGCCGGGCCGCTCCCCGAGAACGACGCCGCTCTGGTCGACCTCGCCAGACGCCTGGACGAGCTCGAGACCGCTGTGGACGACAGCACGCACGTCGACCGATCAGAACCGACCACCCATCCCCGAGAAGCAGAGGGAAACACGTGACCGTTGAGAACCTTCCCACCGACGACGCCGCACTGCGCCAGGCCATGCACCGGGTGCGCACCGAGGTCGACAAGGCGGTGGTCGGCCAGGCCGGCACCGTCACCGGGCTGCTCGTGTCGCTGCTCGCCCGAGGGCATGTGCTCCTCGAGGGTGTGCCGGGCGTCGCGAAGACGCTGGTCGTCCGCTCCTTCGCACGAGCGCTCGGCCTCGACACCAAACGCGTCCAGTTCACTCCCGACCTGATGCCGGGCGATGTCACCGGCTCGCTCGTGTACGACGCGCGCACCGGCGAGTTCGACTTCCGCGCCGGCCCGGTGTTCACGAACATCCTGCTCGCGGACGAGATCAACCGCACGCCGCCGAAGACCCAGGCCGCGCTCCTGGAAGCCATGGAGGAGCGCCAGGTGTCGGCTGACGGCGTCAGTCGCCCCCTGCCCGACCCGTTCCTCGTCGCAGCGACGCAGAACCCGATCGAACACGAGGGCACCTACTCACTGCCCGAGGCGCAGCTGGACCGCTTCCTGATGAAGCTCGTCGTCGGCATGCCCGAACGCGACGCGGAGGTCTCGGTGCTGCGTCGACACGCGGAGGGCTTCTCGCCGCGCGAGCTGACCGGTGTGGAGGCGGTGGTCACCGCCGACGAGATCCGCGCAGCCCAGCAGGCGGCCGCCGCCGTCGAGGTCACGGACGACGTGCTCGGCTACGTCGTCGACCTCGCTCGGGCGACCCGCCAGTCTCCGTCGGTCGAACTCGGTGCCAGCCCGCGCGCATCGACCGGTCTGCTTGCGGCCGCGAAGGCGTGGGCGTGGCTCAACGCCTCCTCCGCGGTGACCCCCGACCACGTGCAGACGATGCTGGTGCCCGTATGGCGCCACCGCCTCCAGTTGCGACCCGACGCGCAGATGGAAGGCGTGTCCGCCGACGCGGTGCTCACCTCCGTGGTGCAGCAGACCCGGGTGCCGATCTAGGTGTTCGTCACCGGCCGCCTCGCCGTCGCCCTCGCCGTGGGCGTCATCCCGCTCGTCATCGCCGGACTCGCGGGCTATCCGGCGTACGCGGTCCTCGGCGCCTGGATCGGCCTGTGCGCGCTGCTCGT
This sequence comes from Microbacterium sp. TPU 3598, assembly GCF_002356155.1. Classification (NCBI taxonomy): domain Bacteria; kingdom Bacillati; phylum Actinomycetota; class Actinomycetes; order Micrococcales; family Microbacteriaceae; genus Microbacterium; species Microbacterium sp. TPU 3598. Next base: position 2,338,749 of record NZ_AP017975.1, read on the forward strand.
CGCCGTCGACGTCGCGCTCGCGGCGAGCCCCCGATCGGTGACGGTGAGTCGCAGAGTGCCCGCGCGTGTGCGCATCGGGGAGCCGGTCCCGGTGAGCGTGGCCGTGCACAACCACGGCACCAAGCCACTGCACGCCCTGCTTCGCGACGCATGGCAGCCGACGGCGGGGGCGCCGTCGGACCGGCACCACCTGGTCGTCCCGCCGGATGAGCGCGGCCGTGTCGCCATTCCGCTCCTCCCCCGCCGTCGCGGGGAACTGGCCAGCGAGTTCGTGATGATCCGCTCCCGCGGACCACTCGGCATCGCGGGCCGGCAGGCACGGCATTCCGTCCGCGGAGCGATCCGCGTGCTCCCTGCCTTCTCCTCGCGCAAGCACCTTCCGTCCCGCCTCGCTCGGCTGCGCGAGCTGGATGGCAACACGAGCATCCAGGTGCGCGGTCAGGGTACCGAGTTCGATTCATTGCGTGAGTACGTGCGCGGTGACGACGTGCGCTCGATCGACTGGCGGGCGACCGCCCGCGCAGGAACGACGATGCTGCGCACCTGGCGACCGGAACGGGACCGTCATGTGGTGATCATCATCGACACCGGACGTACAGCGGCAGCTCGTGTCGGCGACGGTACGCGCGTTGATGCCGCGCTCGAGGCGGCACTGCTGCTGGCGGCACTCGCCTCGCGTGCCGGTGATCACGTGCACCTGCTGATGTACGACAGGGTCGTCCGCGGTCGGGTCACCGGGGTCGACGGCGCCGCGTTGCTTCCGGCTCTGACCGACGCCATGGCTCCCGTGCACGCGCGGCTCGTCGACACGGACTGGCACGGCGCATTCGCCGCCGTGCGCTCGCTCACGACGCGGCCCTCGCTGATCGTGGCCCTGACGGCGCAGGACGCGGCCGAGTCGGCCCGTGGCTTCCTCGGCGCCTTCCCGAACGCCTCACGTGCGACCACGGTCCTCGTCGGATCCGTGACCGACGACGGCATCTCCGCTCTCGCGCGCCGTCGTGATTCCCGCGAGGACGTGTATCTCGCCGCGGCCGCCGAGCGGACTCTCCGCGACGCCGAGAACGTCGCCGACGCGATCCGCAGGGCCGGGGGCGAAGCGATCGCTGCCGATCCGGAAGACCTCCCACCGCGGATCGCCGACCGCTACCTCGAGCTGAAGGCCGCCGGTCGACTCTGACGCCGAACCGATCGCGTCAGCCGACGACCAGGCGCGGGGTGCCCGCTTCGTATTCGACGAGGTCGCCGGTCTCACCCGCGCGATGCGCCCTCCCGCCGATCACCAGCATGTAGATGAGGAACACGGCGAGCGCGGCCGCACCGATCCCGATCTTCACCGGCCAGGGCAGTGCCCAGCCCGTCACGAATCCCTCGACGAGCCCGGCGAGGAACAGCGCGAAGACCAGACCCATCGCGACGGTCGCCAGCGCCCTTCCCTGCTCGGCGAGCGCCTGCCCACGCGTACGGTGCCCCGGGGCGACCCAGGCCCAGAAGACGTGCAGCCCGGCGGCGGCCGCGACGAAGATGCAGGTCATCTCGAGCATCCCGTGCGGAAGGATGTACAGCACCATGAGGTCGGCTTTGTCGTGGACGGCCATGATCGCCCCGGTCGTGCCGAGACCCATCGCGTTCTGCACCAGCACGTACACCGGCCAGATCCCCGTGACGCCGAAGAGCACGCACTGCATGGCGATCCAGGCGTTGTTCGTCCAGACCATGCCCATGAACGCCGCTGCCGGGTTCTCCGTGTAGTAGCCCGTGAAACTCTCCTCCGCATACTGCGCGAGGGCCGCAGGCGGCCCCAGCGTGGCCACGATCGCGGGGTCGCTCGCGATCCATGCGGCGGTGCCGACGGCGACCGCGATGAACGAGATCGCGATGACCAGCGTCGTCCAACGCAAGCGGTACAGGGCCGCGGGAAGCTGCCACCGGAAGAAGCGGCTCGTCTGGGTGAGGATGCTGTCGGATGCGCCGGTGAGTCGCAGCCGGGCGCGGACCAGGATCGTCGACAGGTACGCGCCCTGCGGCGAGTCGCCGACGGACGTCTTCAGTTCGGCGAGATCGGCGGAGGCCGCCCGATACCGGACGATGAGCTCATCGATCCCGTCGCCGTCGAGACGGGCGCGACTGAGCTGGTCGAGCCGCTCCCATTCGGCGCGGCGTGCATCTGTCAGCGCATCGGCATCCACCTGATTTACTGTACTCATGTCCGTCCCGATCGACGTCTCCGACGAGGTCCTGTCCGGCGAGGCCGTCGCGCTCGACGTGCAGCCCGTCGGGTTCCTGCTGCGAGCGCTCGGCGCCGCGATCGACATGCTCCTCGGCTACGCCGTCTTCATCCTGTGGATCTTCCTGCGCATCTGGCTGCTGGACGCGGGCGTGCTCGATGAGACGACGGATCGCATCGCCGTGGTCTCGGCGTTCGTGGTGAGCTTCGTCGTGCTCCCGATCACGATGGAGGTCGCGTTGAAGGGACGCAGCCTCGGCAAGCTCGCGGTCGGTGGACGGATCGTGCGCATGGACGGCGGCGCCGCGGGTTTCCGTCACGCGTTCATCCGCGGGCTGCTCGGCGTCCTCGAGATCTACATGACCTTCGGCGGGATCGCCGTGCTCACGGGCGCGTTCACCGCGCGATCGCAGCGTCTGGGCGACCTCGTCGCCGGGACTTACAGCCAGCGCGTGCGCACACCCGCTCTGAGCTCGCACGTCCCCGTCCTTCCCTCACCGCTGGCCGGCTGGGCGCAGATCGCCGACGTCGCCCGGTTGCCCGACCGTCTCGCACGCCGGATCTCCCAGTTCCTGCAGAGTGCCCCGCGCATGATCCCGGCGGCGCGGGCACGCGTCGCCCAGGATCTGCTCACCGAGGCGAGCCCGTTCGTCTCACCGCTGCCCTCGGCGCCGCCCGAGCAGGTTCTGATCGGCATCACCGTTCTGCGTCGCGAGCGCGAGCGGCGCGCGCTGGAGAACTCCGATCGTCGTGCCGAACGGCTCACCGGCCGTCGGGTCGGCGTCTAGCGGACGTCCGCAGGAACCCTCCCACCACCACCGGGCGACCCGATCGAGCCCGCCGGTGCGTCAGAAACGGATCGCGTCGATCACCTTCACCCGCAGGGCGACGAGGGCGGGGATGAAGCCCGACACCGCGCCGACGATGACGGAGGCGAGAAGCCCGATGAGCGCCGCCCGCATCGGGAACGGCGGGATGTCCTGGATGCCGTAGAACAGCGACGTGATGACCCATTCCGACCGCAGCACCGCGACGACGATCGCGATCCCGATCACGCCGGCCACCGTCGTCGCCACCAGACTCTCCAGGAACACCGCGAAGAAGACCCGCCCCGAGCTCGCCCCGAACGCGCGTCGCACACCGATCTCGCGCACGCGCTGGCGCATCGCCACGAGCTGGATGTTGATGAGGCTCAGCGCTCCGAGGGCGAGGATCAGCGCGGCGATTCCTCCGGTGATCATCTCGAAGGTCGCCTGGGCGTCCATCGCGCCGGGCTGCGCCGCCCAGTCCGATCTGTTCACCGTGACCGTCTGTCCCGCAGGCAGGCCCGCCCGGAGGTCCATCGCGAGCACCGGGGCGATCTGGTCGACCTGCCCCGTGCCCATCCAGATCTCGTACTGGGTCCACGCCTCCGTGGGCAACGCGTCCACGCGAGCCCGGTACGCGTCGTAGAGCAGATCGACGCGAAGCTCTTCGTCGCCGAAGCCCTGGCGAGGTGTGACTCCGATCACCTGGTACGTGCCACCGGCCGGACCGCTCAGGGCCACCGTCGGGTGCTGCGACAGCGGCACACGCCCCAGACGGTCCCAGAGGGGCTCGGTGATCACGACGGGGGGTGCCATCGCCTCGGTGTCCGAGTCGATGAACCAGCGCCCGTCCAGAAGCCGCTCGCGATGGATCTGCGAGAACGCAGGATCCATGATGCGCGCCGGAACCGGCGCTATGCCGTCGGGAAGCTGCAGGTCCACCGTCAGCCCCTGGGAGATGCGCGCGGTGTGGCTGAAGCCGAACCGCTCGGACACACGACTGAAGCGGGCATCGAAGCCGTCGGCGTCGACGGGAGAGCCGTCATCGCTGTTGACGGAGACGACGACGGTCGCGGCGCGCCCGCCCCACCGGTCGGACTGCTCGGCCTGGAACTGGCGCTGGTACTCGGAGAACGCGACGACCGCGGTCAGAGCGCCCACCGACACCGCGATGCCGATCAGGCTGAGCAGCACACGCAGCTTGTGCACCCGGATCTCGGCCCAGGCGTCGGAGAGAGCACCGAGGAAGCCGGTCATGCGATCACCTCCGGCGGCGCCGAAGGCACCGACGCCGCGAGGGTCGACGCTTCGAAGGCGCGGCTGAGGTCGGCGGCTTCCAGGCGGCCCGCATCGAGGCGGTAGTGCCGACGTGCCCGTGCCGCGACATGGAGGTCATGGGTGATCGTGACCAGTGCAGCGTCCGTCTCGGTGGCCACCTCGTCGAGGAGCGACATCACGGATGCGCCGGTGTCGATGTCGAGCGCGCCCGTCGGCTCGTCGGCGAGGATCAGGACGGGTCGGCGGACCAGCGCCCTGGCGATCGCGACGCGCTGCTGTTCGCCGCCGGAGAGCTTGTCCGCGATCTGCTCGACACGATGCCCGAGGCCGACCCGCTCCAGCATGTCGGCGGCGATCTGACGACGGTTCCAGAACATCTTCCCCTTGGCGTGGCCCAGCGGCATCATCACGTTGTCGATCGCCGTGCGCCCGGGAAGAAGATTGAACTGCTGGAAGACGAAGCCGACGTTGTCCCCGCGCAGGCGGTCGAGCCGACCGGAGCGCATCCTGCGCACCTCGCGTCCTTCGAATGCGACGGAGCCCGATGTCGGTGCGTCCAGCATGCCCAGGATGTTGAGCAGGGTGGATTTCCCGGATCCCGACCGACCCACGATCGAGACGTGGTCACCGGCTCCCACCTCGAGGGTGATCCCGCGGAGGATCTCCAGCCGGGAGTCATCCGCCAGGAGCACGCTCTTGGAGACGTCGTCGAGCGCGACGAGACTCACCAGTTCATCCCGCTGTCGCACTGCTCCACTCCCGGGGAGACCTCGTAGCAGAACTCCTCGACGGGAGCCACGAAGCCGGGGACGAACTGACGGATGCTGTCCCCCTCGGCCAGCCCCTCCGTCACCTCGACCGTGACGCCGTCGTTGACGCCGAGCGTCACGGCGCGCTCCTCGGGGTCGGATCCGTCGCCCGCGTCCACCCAGACCTTGCCGGATCCCGCGCCGCCCTGGACGGCGGTGACCGGGATCACCAGAGCATCGTCGACCTGGCCGAGGGCGAGGTCCATCTTCGCGGGGAGTCCGGCGAAGACGGTCTGATCGACGGGGATGGCGCAGCGCACACTCGCCGTGCCCTCCGCGGTGACCTGCACCCCGACTCCGGTGCACGCGAACGGCGCGGGACCGCCGGTGATGGTGACCGTCGCCTCCGTGGGCGCGTTGACGAGGCGGTACAGCTGCACAGGGTCGACCGTCGCGAGCAGGTGGTACTTGGCCGGGGTGAGCTTGTACGCCTCTGTCCCGACCGTGGTGGCCTGGCCTTTGACCATGGCGAACTCCGACACGTCGCCCGCTTCCGGCGCGACGACGTCGATGTCCTTGCGCGGCTCTTCCTGGCGCACGGTGTAGAGCTTCTGGCCGGCGGCCACCGCTGCTCCTTCACCCACGTGCACGGCGAGGACGGTGCCGTTGAGCTCGCCGCGGACGACGTAGGCGTCGTCGCGGGCCACGTTCCCACTCAGGCTCAGCGCGTTGACCACCGAACCGCGTTCCACCACCACCACCGGATCCGTGATCCCCGCCTCAGGGCTGACGACGCTCTCCGCGCGGTCGGGGAAGAACGCGATCTTGACGAGTGCCGCGGCACACGCTCCGAAGACCACCACGAGAAGCAGGGGGAAGATCCAGCGGCGCCAGACGATCACGAGTGCCTTTCCAGCCGTGCCGCCCTGGCACGCCTGCGGTCAGCGTATCCAGACTTCGGATCCTCGCCGACGGCTGCGTCCGCGTGTCGACGCAACGCCGTCAGGCGCGGAGGGCCTCGTGACGGACCACCAGCCAGCCCGCGGGAACCGAGAGCCGGTCCGCATGCGGTGAGCACAGATCATGTGCCTGCGGGTCGTTCGCGGCGCCGAGCGGGCCGAGCGCCGCCATCTGATCGCCGTAGTCGTAGGTGAGGGTGGCTACGGCTTCGCGCGCGCAGCCGACCTTCGAGCACAGTCGTCCGTCCATCTCCGCCAGCGTACGGCGCGCCCCGGGTGAGCGCCGGATGCCGCGCCGAGTGATCCTGGCACCGCCTAGACTTTCGTCATGCCCCGCCGCCGCACCGCTCATGCCTCCGCTGCCCCGCGGCGCGGTGCACGCCACGGACGACACGGGCGTCTCGGCCGCAGCGAGGTCGTGCGACCGCCGCTGGCTCCACTCGACGGCCGCCTCGACAGATTCGACCTCACCGTCGGAACGGCCGTGGAGTTCCTCCGCGGGACGTGGCCAGAGTTGCAGGACGTCCGGTTCGAGATCGGCGCGATCCCGGGTTTCGACGCCGGCGAAGAGGTGCCGCGCTGGTACCTCGATCGCGACAATCGACGTATCGTCCTGTTCCGACTTCCCATCGAGCGGCTCCTGCCTCCGGGGCACGACGATGCCGCCCACAGACGCATGGCCATCGAGAGCGCGGTGTTCCGGGCCGCCGCGGAGTACGTCGGCCGTGAACCGTGGGATCTCGGTCACGAGCACTGACACTCCGGCGGCCGGGGCACCCGCATTCCGTCAGGGATAGACCGTGATCGGCTTCTCTCCGCCGCTGCTCGCCTGCACCGGGAGCACTGCGAGCGCCCCGGGTGCCGTGAGGGTCACGGCCGCGTGCACGGGCGCCGTCGTCCGCATCCGGTACGTCGTCCGCCCCTCCACCGCGATCCCGCCGGTCTCCCCCGCGGGGATGACGACCTCCTGGGCCTGACCGCCGTCGACCGGCTCGAGTGTGACGGTTGCGTCCCGGTCCGAGGTGTTCGACACCTGCAGTCGTGCATCGGGACCGGAGGGCACGGCGAAGACCACCTCGGCGTCGATCTCCGGCGCGGGGGTGACCCACGCGAAGTCCGAATCGAGACCGAAGCCGTCCTGCTGCCTGACCCCGGCGAGGAGCGGCACGTCGGATTCGACCTCGACGGTGTACCGACCGGGCTCGAGGCCGGAGAGCGAGACCTGAGCGGGAAGATCCGCCTCGACGGGCACGGTGAACTCGTCTACAGGCACCGTGGCGCCCTCGGCCTGCACCTTCACCTGGACCCGAGCGTCGACGCCGGGGGCCAGCACCCGGAGAACGGCCATCTCCGCGTCATCGCCGTTGGCCGGGAACGCCTGCACTCCGGTGAAGACGAGTCTCTGCTGGGGTCCCGCGACCGAGTCCTGGAGATCGATGCCGGCAGGATCGAGGACGCGCACGAGCGAGGACTGGAGGGCCGCTCTCACCGGGGCTCCCACCGCGCTCACCTTGACCACCGGCAGATCGTTGCCGGTGGCGAACGAGGTCAGAGGGAGCGCCGTCTGCGAGCGCGGAGGGACGATGACCGTCCGGGTGCTGCGGGCGGCTCCGTACACGGCGAGGGTCACCGTCGACGGGACCTCGGTCGCGTTGGTGAGGGTGATGATGTCTTCGGTGCCGGTGTCGATGCTCCCGCCCACGAGCCACGACTCCAGCCTCGGCACGCCGCAGGGCAGGGCGGCGTACCCCGCGAGGTCGTCCGCGGCGATCGTGACGGACTCGGCACCGGCGATCAGCGGTGCCGAACGCCCATCGACCGGGCCGGTGAGCACCTGCGGTCCACCCGCATCGGGCAGATCGGGTACCTCAAGCGTCTCGGACGACGGTCTTCCGGCCGTGCCTCCGGACGTGAGGCTCGTCGGTGCCGCGGAGAGCATGTCCAGGGGGGCCGACGCGTCACGACCGAGAGCACGGAGATCGCCGTTGCAGACCAGCACGCTGTCGCCAGGCACGGGTGTGACCTCGACCTGCGCGGGGTCGTGCGCGACGATCGGCCACGGCGCATGGATCGCCGTGGCGACACCGACGACGCAGGCGGCGATCACGGCCACGCCCGTGATGACACGGGCGCTGGTCGCGGCGACCCGGAAGGCGCGGTTCCCGTTGCTCATCGGTCCTCCTCCATCGGCTTCGCGTGTTCGTCGTGGGGGCTCGCCGAAGCGCCGTCCGCCGACCCACCGTCCGCTGTCGCCTCGCTCACTGTCACCTCGTCCACCGGGCCAGCGGCGTCATCGATCACCGGATCAGCGATTGGCGCCAGTGCCTCGTCGTTCAGGGCGGGCGCGTCCTGGGGGTCCTCGATCACCCCGACGGGCGCTTCATCAAGGGAATCCCTGTCCTCCGCGTGCCGAGGCAGCACGATCGGCTCCTCAGGCACGCGACCGACGATGCGCGACTGGGCGCGAGCCGCACGACGCGACGCGCGGGTCGGGATGGACAGCAGGAGGGCCGCGAAGACTGCGAGCAGCTGCACGGTGATCACGAGGCGAGCAGTGCCCTGCTGGGCGGATGTCAGCGGTGGCTGTTCGGCGGCGTCGGCATCGAGACGCCAGAGCACGCCGCGATCGGTGGTGCCCGCGTGCACGAGGCCGGCACGCTGATCGATCGAGGCGACCGCCGCGGTACGAAGCGCCCGCGCCTTGTCCCCTTCACCAGGAACCTCAGCGACCAGGACGTAGCTGATCCCTTCGGCGGCCAATGCTCCGGGCGCATCGAAGTCGCGGGCCGAGAGGAGATCCACGGCCAGGGCGGAGATGTCGGCTCCCTGCGGCTCGACCGCGGTGGAGATCATCGTCGACTGCGACCCCAGCGTCTCGCTGGCTCCCCAGGCCACTTCTGCGGCCAGTCCTCCGTCGTTCTGCGGGGTGAGCACGAGGGTCGCGATCGGCCGATCCCCTGCGGCCTGTGCGGCCACATACGAGGGCAGCGTCGACTCAGGACCGTTCGTGAGCACCGAGCGCCCCATGTGCAGCGCGCTGAGCGCCGGGATCGCGCAGACCGCCAGTGTCACGGCCGCGGCGACGGCCGCGAAGATCCGCAGACGCGGAAGCGTGAGCGCGGTGTCGAGCGTCACGAGGGCAGCCCCTACGACACCGATCCACGCCAGGCTGAGTCCGGTACCCGGCCAGATCGCCACCGGCGTCCCCTGCGCGAAGCTCACCGTGACCCCGACCGCGAGGAACGCCGTGGCGAGCCCGGACAGGGCGACCACGAGCAGGGTGATCCCCGCGCGCCAGCGTGGAGCGACCGCCGCACCGAGCGCCAGCACGGCGAGAGGTGCGCACAGGAGTGGTGCCCACACGGCGATGGGTGCGGGCAGAAGCGCCATCCAGCCGCCCAGCTCCGATGTCGGGAAGCCGCCGGCGATCGCGAGGCGTCCGGCGGCGTCAGCGGCGGCCTGGGGGCCCGCCCAGATGAGTCCGGGGTCGCCGAGGATCCCCAGAGGCGTGCCGTGAGCGAGCTGCCAGATCACCAGTGGTGAGAACAGGGCGATCGTCGGCACCGGCAGCCAGAGCAGTCGCCCCGCGCCACGGAACTGCGCCGTTCCCAGCACGATGCCCAGGGCGACGATCCAGAGCAGCGCAAGGGCGGGTGCCAGCGACGGTGCGCAGGCGAGCACGGCGGCGAGGAGCAGCGACGCGCTCCCGGCGGCGCCCCATGACCGATGGGCGACCACAGCGCTGTGGAAGAGCCAAGGAAGCAGGAGATGGACGAGCACCGCGGCCGGACGTCCGTCGACCAGGGCGGTGAGGAACGTGGGCGCGAGCGCCCACGCGATGCCGGCGAAGATCCGGAGCCCTCCGCGATCGGTCACTCGCGTGGCGGCGAACCACCCTCCCAGAACTGCGAGCGGGAGGGCGAGGATCCACAACAGCACCATGGCGAAGGAAGGGCCGGCAGGCCAGAGCGTCCCGAGTACCGCGACCACGGAGGCGAAGGGGTCGGCAGGGCCGACGAGGCCGAGGGCGACGTCGCGGGTTCCCCACGCCGCATCGCTCCAGAGCGCAGCGATGGTCTGACGGAGCGGCAGCAGTCCCCCGCCCCCCAGCGTCGGCCAGGCGAGCAGGCTCGTGAAGGACGCGATGCTGACGACCAGGGCCGCGAGTACGGCCCAGGCCCCACCACCGGAGAAGAAACGCAGTTCGCTGACCGCACCTCCCTCGCTTCCGTGCCCGTCATCCAGACGCCGTCGCAGCTCGGAGGACGTCACGCGCAACGGAGCGATGCTGGCCCAGGCGGAAGTGCGGAAGGCGCGGATGCCGGCGCGGGAACGTGCGACCGCACCGAATCGGAACATGGCCGTGAGGGCAGCCCCCCATTCGGGGAAAACAGCCTCGGGCCGCTTGCCGACGAGGTCGGTGATGGAGCGCCACAGCGCGAGAGGAAGCAGGCTGAGCCAGTGCAGCGGCACGGCCGCGGCCGGCGCGTACGCCAGCCGTCGGTGCAGCTGGGCCAGGCGGGTCACGTAAGCGCGGCGCGTTCGACCAGACGGAAGCGCGGCAGGACCACCCGACGATGCCGAGACCCGCGCACTCGGCGCGAGGACGACACGGCCACCCCCGAGGCGTGCACGGACCCCGAGGTCGAGTCCCTCATCGGCCCCCGCGAGGGCCGGATCGGGTCGCAGGGCATCGCGCACCTCGCCACGGATGAGCATCCCCCGCACATCGGCGCCGAGAGCATCGTCGGAACGGTCGTGCTGACCCTGATCGAGCTCTCCCGCCGCGAGTTCGACGGAGCGGCCCCACGCGGTCATGCTGACGCCGAGCGAGACGATCTCGCGCTCGTTGTCCGTGGCGACGAGCTTGGGGGCGACGATGGCGGCGGACGGCGAGCGCTCCAGCGTGCCGCTCAGACGCTCCAGCGCCCGAGGGTGCGGCGTCGTGTCCTGTGCCAGCAGCCAGACCGCAGACCCCTCGGGCACTCGAGGTCGGGCGAGCTCCACCGCCTCGGCGAAGGACGTCGAGGCACGCGCCTCGATGATCCCTTCGACGGTGCCCGCCACGACCTCGCTCTCGCGCACGGACGACGCATCGCCGCATACGACGAGGGTCACCGCCGCCGCGGGGGTGGTCTGCGTGCGAAGGGCGTCGAGAGTGCGGAGGAGTTGCGCTCGGGAAGAGGATCCAGTGCGCGCGACGATGATGGCGTGAACTCGGGCTGGCATGACGTCGTCAGCCTATGCGCGCGAGGGGCGACGTCGACGCACCGGATACGGCGCGCCCGCGAAGCCGGTGGCATCGTCGCTCTCGCGCCGATGCGGGTCCGTTCAGCTCGCGCGGCGCTTGAGCTTCCGGCGCTCGCGCTCGGACAGGCCACCCCAGATGCCGAACCGCTCATCGTTGTTGAGAGCGTATTCCAGGCACTCCCCGCGGACGTCGCACGACGTGCAGATCCGCTTGGCGTCCCTCGTCGATCCACCCTTCTCGGGGAAGAACGCCTCCGGGTCGGTCTGCGAGCAGAGAGCGTCGCTCTGCCAGGCGAGAGCGTTGTCGTCATCGCCGGCATCGGTGCGTCGAACCCCGGGAACACCGAGGTTGATCGGATCGACGAACCAGTTCTCCGGTACGTCTGAACGGTAACCCGTCATCTCGATCTCCAACCCTGTCTCCGCCCCCCGGCGGGCCGTGCGCATGACTAATTACACCCGTGTCATTCGCTCCGGTCAAGTCGCGGATCGTAAACCCTCAAGCGACTATTGAAGGTTCATGGACCATCACCGGCGTGTCGGGATGCGGTGATCGGCCGCGGGGATCATCGCCCGGGACCGGCGATGAAGACCTCGCCCACGCCCGAGAGCGTGACGGTCGCCTCGTCCGTGTCGGCGAAGGCGACCGTGCCGACCGCGAGCACGAGTTCGTCCCCGGAGGCCGAAGAGACGGTGACGTCTCCCGCGGTGGCGAGCACCATCGTCGGCCCGGAGACGTCGAGGGTGAGGACGGCTCCGTCGACCACGACGCGCTCGAGGGCGAAGTCGGATACCGGAACGGGATACGGCGTGACCGGCCCCGCGCTCTCTGCCCGCAGCACCGGCACCTCCCCGGGAGTGGTGTCGAGGATGGTCAGGAGCTCGGGCACATCGATGCGCTTGGGCGTGAGGCCGCCGCGAAGCACGTTGTCGCTCGCGGCCATGATCTCGACGCCGAGCCCGGAGAGATAGGCGTGCAGCAGACCGGCGCGCAGGAACACGCCCTCTCCACGCTCGAGCACCACATGGTTCATGAGGAGCGCCACGACGACTCCCGGGTCCCCCGGGTACGTCGCCGCGACGTCGGCGATGGCGCGGAGCGTCGTGCTCCACTCCCCCGCCTCGCCCCGAGCCGCGGCGGTGACGATCGCGCCGATGATCTCGTCGACCTCGTCGTCCGCCTCCCCGCCGAGCAGCCAGGCGATCACGTCGCGCAGGGCGTCGCCCTCGGCACTCAGACGTGTGCGCAGCTGTCGGACCCCACCGCTGTCATCGAGCGCATCGAGCAAGAAAAGCGTGTCAGGGACGGGACGCAGTCCGCTCAGCGACTCGAATCGATCGCTGAGCGCCACCAGGAGTTCGGGTTTGTGGTTGTCATCCCGATAGTTGCGCTGCGGGTCGTCGGCGTCGAGACCGCTCTCCCGCGCCCACCCCGCGCGCGCCTGCTCGATCGTCGGATGCACCTGGATCGAGAGCGGGCGTCCCGCCGCGAGCAGCTTGAGGAGGTAGGGAAGTGTGCCTCCCGTGACCTGATCGAGTGTGCCACCGCCGGCGACGTCGGCCGGGTCACCGGGGTGATCGCCGAACCAGACCTCCGCCTCCGGAGCGCCGGTCGGTGTGCGTCCCTCGAGTCCGGCGAGGAGGGAGTCCGATCCCCAGGCGTAATCACGGGGCGTGTTGGTGAGGCTCAGCAGCATGCCACCAGCGTAGAGCCGCGTCGCCGCGTTCAGCGACGTCGGGAGCGCGGGACGGTAGCCTGAACGCGATGGCCCAGTACACGAAGCATCCGGTGTCTGCCCCGCCCACCGCGCCGGAGCGCGAGTCGACGGGGCATCTCATGCTGCGCGGGTATGCGATCGTCGTGCTCTTCGTGACCTTCGCCCACTCGGCCGTCTACAACCTGCTCGGGCCGGAGGGCGCCGCGATCACGCTCGCCGTCTTCACGCTGGCGACGCTCGGCATCGGCGTCCCGATGCTCGCCCGCAATCGGCCGCAGCCTTTCCGCTGGCGTCGCCTGCCATGGACCGCGCTCGGCTACACGACCCTCGCGCTCGTATCCGTGGCCTGGTCGCAGTGGCGCGGGCCGACGCTCATCACCTGGGTCCTGCTCGCGTCGGTCACGGTCAACGCTCTCTTCATCGCCCACGTGCTGACCTGGCATGAGATCGTCCGCGCTCTCTCCTCCGCGTTCAAATGGATCCTCGGCCTCTCCCTGGCGATCGAGCTCTGGGTCTCTCTGGTGCTTCATGGACCGCTGCTGCCGAACTTCCTCGAACTCCCGGACGGAAAGATCGATCCGCAGTGGTACTGGGTGCGCGACAACCTGTTCGACGGGGGCAGGATCCAGGGCATCGTCGGAAACGCGAATCTCCTGGCGATCATCTCGCTCTTCGCGATCATCACATTCGGAGTGCTGTTCGCCGCCAGAGCGCGGTGGCGCACGACGCTCGCCCTGTGGATGCTCCTCGCCGCGTACTTCCTGTTCCGTACGGCATCGGCCACTGCGATGGTGTGCGCAGCCGCCGTCGCAGTGGTCCTCGTCGTCGCACTCCTGATGCGCCGCGCCCGCACCCCCGGCGCACGCACGCGCATCTACATCGTGGCCATCGGCGGCGCGGCGATCGCGGCCCTGGGCGTCTGGCTGCTGCGCGAGCCGCTGCTCGGTCTCCTCGGCCGCAGCGCCGATCTGACCGGCCGTTCGGACAAGATCTGGACCAAGGTGCTGCAGCGCGCCGGTGAGCACCCGATCTTCGGCAACGGCTTCTCGAGCCCCTGGATCCCGACGGACCCCGCTTTCGACGAGTGGATCACCGACCACGGCATCACCGTGTTCCACGCGCACAACATGTGGTTGGACGTCCTGCTCCAGCTCGGTGTCGTCGGCGTTGTGCTCATGGCGGTCGCGTACGGCACGCTGCTGTGGCGCTCCTGGTTCTTCGCCGTCGACCGTCCCCGCTGGGATCTCGACGGCGCACGACCGTTCTCCCCGCTGACCCTGCTTCCCAGCCTGTTCACGGTGGTGCTGCTGGTGCAGGGCTTCTCCGAGTCCACGCCGATCATGCTGTGGGGGTGGATGCTCCTGGTGCTCCTGTCGTTCAAGCTCAAGTCGGTGCCGCTGGTCGGCGTCGGCGAGCGCGACCTCCTGTTCGAACGCGGCGCTCGGCAGCGGCGGGTGCCGTGACGCCGGCGCGCCCGATGGTCCGCCTGCTCGGATCGGTGGAGCTGGCTCGTGCGTTCACGCTCGCTGCCCTGACCGCGGTGTTCGGATCGTACGCGATCCGGCAGATGACGTCAGCCGTCACGCTGGCGACGATCATCGCAGCGCTGTGCCTGCTCGGCGCGGCGATCCTGTGGGTGCGCAGGGACGAGCTCTCCCTTCTGCGCATCGCGCCGTCGTCGCTGCTCGCATTCCTCGCGTGGGCCCTCGTGAGCGTCTTCTGGAGCACGGACAAGTCCGACACGATCTTCGGCTGGATGTCCCTGTTCGGCTATGCGTTCCTGGCGATCACGATCGGACACATCCGGGACACCCTCCAGACCGTGCGGGCGATCGGAGACACGCTGCGGGTGCTCCTCGCCGCCTCGCTCGCCGTGGAGATCCTGTCGGGCGTGCTTCTCGACCTGCCGTTCACATTCCTCGGCGTGCAGGGCGACCTCGCGGCGGGCGGCCCGATCCAGGGGCTGTTCGGCAGTCGCAACATGCTCGGGTTCATCGCGGTGATCGCACTGATCACGTTCGTGATCGAGTGGCGGACGCAATCGGTGAACGCACCGCTCGCCGTGATCTCGATAGGGCTCGCGGGGTTCCTGGCGGTGCTCTCCTCCTCTCCGACCGTCCTGGTGCTCGCCGGTGCCGTGGGCGTCGTCACGGTGGCGCTCACGATCGTCCGGCATGCGCCTCCGGAACGACGGACGATCGTGCAATGGATGCTCGGGGTCGTGGTCACCCTCGCTCTCGCTGCCGGCTTCGCGCTGCGCCACCAGATCATCGCCCTGCTCGACGCCGGATCCGACTTCTCGCTCCGCGCCTCGCTGTGGAACACCATCCTGGACTTCGTCGCGGTGAAGCCGATCCAGGGCTGGGGATGGTTCGGTGACTGGGCTCGCGGCGAATACCCGTTCACCTACATCAACTTCCAGCTCGACGATCGCCACCAGAGCGCGCTCAACGCGTTCTTCGACGTGCTCCTGCAACTCGGCGCCGCGGGCCTGGTGGTGTTCCTGCTCCTGGGCGGTGTCGCCCTGATCCGCTCCTGGCTCGTGGCGAGCACACGACGATCGGTCGTCTACGCGTGGACCCCGATCATGCTCGTGACCCTGGCGGTCGACTCGATGTTCGAGAGCTTCACGCTCGTCGGCGCCGGGTGGTTCATGCTCGTGCTGTGCGCCCTGCGTGCCGGGCAATCGCGGTCGTGGCGCGAGAACATCGATGCGGCGCATACGGGCGCCATCCCGACGCTGCGTCCGCAGGAGTAGCCGGAGAGCGTCGTCAGCGCACCGAGGGAAGCTTCGCCGCCCAGGTGATCGCGTCGCGCACGCCGTCGTCCACAGAGCGCTCCGCACGCCAGTCCAGGACATCCGCCGCGCGATCGACGATCGCGAAGGCGCCCGCCTGGTCTCCGGGGCGGCGATCGGTGTCGATCGTGGGAAGGGGCTCACCGGTGACGCGCTCGAACGCCGCCACGAGCTCGCGGACGGTCACGCCCTCCCCTGTACCGATATTGATCACCTGGTAGGGCTCATCGGGTGTGGAGACGTCGTCGAACCTCTGGACAGCGGCCACGTGCGCGAGCGCAAGGTCCCAGACATGGATGTAGTCGCGCAGCCCTGAGCCGTCGCGGGTGGGCCAGTCGGTGCCCGTGATCGAGAACGGCTCACCGGTCGCGCGGGCCCGCATGATCTTCCCCAGCGCGTGCGAGGGCAGGGGGTTCTGCAGGCCGGTACGCATCTGCGGATCGGCTCCGATCGGATTGAAGTAGCGGAGAGCGATCGCGCGGAAGTCGTCGTTCGTCGCCGCGTCCTTCAAGATCTGCTCGACCATGGCCTTTGTCGTGGCGTAGGGACTGGACGGTGCGAGGGGGCTGTTCTCGTCGGCGCCCTGACCGCTCTCCCCCGCGTACACCGCCGCCGAGGAGCTGAACACGATGCGGGAGACACCCGCGTCACGAAGCCGCTGGAGCAGCACGATGGTCCTGCCCACGTTGGTGTCGTAGTAGCCGAGGGGGTCGGTTACCGATTCGGCCACCACGATGCGGGCCGCGCAGTGGACGACAGCATCGATGTCGGGGTGATCCGAAAGGAGACGGGTCAGGATCTCCGGGTCGGCGATGTCGCCCTCATAGAGATCGCGCCCCTCACAGAACGCTCGAAGGCCCGTGGACAGGTCGTCGAGGATGACCACTTGCATCCCCGCCTCGATGCACGCGGTGGCGACAGTGGATCCGATGTATCCGGCGCCGCCGGTGATCAATACCTTCATCGCAGCCAGTCTAGCCATCGTCTCTCTGCGGCCGAGGTGAGCCTCTCCGCTGATCCCGAGGGAGCGGACGGTAGGCTACTCACTGCTCGTCATGTCCCGCATCGTCCCCGACGGTGACACGTGGTGACGGAGCCCTCAGCCCCCTGAACTGCCATCGATCTTCGAGGAGAAGGTATGACCGCGGCGCCCGCTGCATTCGATCCGAAAGCGGCGACGATCGTCGTCGTCACCTTCAACAGATCGCATCTGCTCACCGGACTTCTCACCAGCATCACGGCGATGGACCCGAAACCCGGGCGCGTCGTGATCATCGACAATGCCTCCTCCGACGACACGACCGACGTGGTCGAATCCTTCCGCGACACCATCGGCACCGAGGTGGTGTATCGCCGCTTGGAGACGAACACGGGAGGCTCCGGCGGGTTCAGCGAGGGCATGCGCACCGCGTATGAGCTCGGATCCGAGTGGATCTGGATGATGGACGACGATGTCGAGGTCGTTCCTGACGGTCTCGCGAAGATGGGCAAGTGGGCCCCTCGTTTCAAGAGCATCCAGGGTCGCCGCTACGACTACGACGGCAGCGAGTTCTACTGGCAGTACCGCATCGCGGAGCGCATGGGCATCCCGATCCCTTTCGCTCCCTCGGGCTTCGACGACTCCGGCTTCAAGGAGATGAACAGCGGTTGCTTCGAAGGCATGTTCATCCACCGATCGGTCGTGAAGCAGATCGGCCTGCCCGACCACCGCTTCTTCATCTACTGGGATGACCAGATGTACGGGTGGCTGGCCTCGCGAAAGACCACGGCCGTCATCGTCGACGAGTTCGTGCTGCGCCGCACACGCGAGATCAAGCAGTGGGACATGGGCATCCGCCACATGAACGCCTCGAGCAACGCCTACCGCTTCTACATCATGCGCAATCGCGCCTACATCAAGCACTACTACCGTGTGCACGACAACTACAACCCCGTGCTGTTCGGACTCGGCACCGGGATGACCTTCGCGAAGGAACTCATCCGCCTCTTCTTCGTCGAGCGCACCGTTCGCGGCACGAGCAACCTGTTCCGCGGGCTCAAGGAAGGCCGCAAGATCAGCCGCGACCGCTCCTGGAAGCCCATGCCCGCGCTGGAAGACGCCTCATGAGTGAGCCGTCCCCCGAGCTCCGGTGGGCACCGATCGAACCGAAGCCGAGGAACAGGGGCCGAATCTGGCTGATCGTCGGCCTCGCGATCGCCGGGCTCGCTATCCTCGGCGCGCTGGTGTTCTTCCTCCTCCCCCACGGCGGGTCTCTGGAACCGAGGGCGAGTGATTCTCCCCGCCCGACAGCGACCGCGTCACCGTCGTCGCCCGCAGAGGAGCCGACACCGCAGACCACACCTCCATCTCCGGCCGATCCGACCGTCGACACCTTCCGCGAGCAGGTCGGGGGCTGGCTGTCGGATGCACCGCAGGGCCTCGACATCGTCTCCGAGTCGAACCCTGACGACGCCCTTGCCGTCGTGGACTCCCTGCAGCAGGACGCACGTCGCCTATCCGACGCGCCGCCGCCCTCGTCGATCGACCAGAAGTGGCGTGATGGCGTCATGGCTTATTCGCAGCGCCTCACGGAGCTTCGAGCTGCCATCCTCTCGGAGTCCGACACGGCCGATTCCGTGGATGCCGCTCGCGCGGCCGTTCAGGATCTTCAGAGCCTCGTGGGGCTCTGACCACACGCGCCCCGAGCCACGACTAGGAGTTGTAGTCGGCGTTGTACCTGTCGAGCACCTCGGTGATCGGTGCGTCCAGGACCAGCGCACCCTTGTCGAGGTACAGCCCTCGAGTGCAGAAACGCCGGAGGTCGCGCTCGTTGTGACTCACGAAGAAGAGCGTGCGCCCCTCGGCCAGCAGCTCGTCGATCCGGGTGTAGCACTTCTCACGGAAGGCCTTGTCCCCGACCGCCAGCACCTCATCGACGAGCAGGATGGGTTCGTCGAGCTGCGACACGACGGCGAACGCGAGCCGCACCTTCATCCCGTTCGACAGGTGCTTGTACGGGGTGTCCTCGAATCCGGCGAGCTCGGCGAACTCGATGATGCCGTCGTAGCGGCGGGTGACCTCGTCGCGTGACATGCCGTGGAGGCCGGAGGTGAGACGGACGTTCTCTCGCACCGTGAGATCCCCGACGAATCCTCCGGTGATCTCGATGAGGGGAGCCACGCCGCCGTTGACGGCAACCGTCCCCTCGTCGGGCAGCAGCACCTTCGCGACCAGGCGGAGAAGGGTCGACTTGCCCTGACCGTTGCGCCCGACGACGCCGATGGACTCCCCGGGTTGCACCGAGAAGGAGACATCGCGCAGCGCCCAGAACTCACCCGGACGGGAGCGACGCGATGCCCCGGCGAAGAGATCCTTGAAACTGCGGTTTCCGCGTCTGTTACGACGGAAGTGGACGCCGAGCCCCCGCACTTCGATGGCCGCGCCCATCACAGCTCCTTCAGGACGGGTCGTTCCAGGCTCCGGAATGTCCAGATGCCCAGTCCGAGGACCAACAGACTCATGACGACGCTGATCGTCAGAGTGAACGGATTCCACTGATCAGGGAAGAACGGCATGCGATAGAGCATCATGATGCCCGCGAGGGGGTTGAAAGCTCCGAGGGTCTGGAAGATGCCGGGAAGATCGGTGACGTTGTAGATGATCGGCGTGGCGTAGAACATCGCCCGCAAGATCAGCGCCGTCGTGCGTTCGAGGTCGACGAAGAGCACGCAGAGCGGGGCGACGAGCAGGCCCAGGCCGACCAGGAGGATGGTCTGCAGAATCATCGCCACGGGCATCCACAGGATGCCCCAGCCGACATGCACGGTTCGTCCCGGGTCGAGCTCGACGAACAGGTTGACGACGATGAACAGCACGAGCACCGGCAGCGAGAACAGGTACTCGATGCCCTTGCTGAGCACAATGCGATTCACCCAGATGGAGCGCGGGATGGCGGTCGATCGCACCAGCCGCGCGTCTTTCTTGAATGCACGGGTGAAGTCCGAGACCGAGGCGTTGAACCACACCCAGGGCAGCAATGCGCTGATCAGGAAGATGATGTAGGGCTCTTCACCGACGTCGCGCTTGAAGACCTGGGTGAACACGAACCAGTAGATCGCGCTCATGACGAGGGGATCGAGCACCGACCAGAGATAGCCGAGGAGGCTGGTCGAATAGCGGACCTTCAGGTCGCGGGACGACAACAGCCACAACGAATGCAGATATCGCCGGGGCGTCCCGGGCGCCCCGACAGCAGCGTGACTCACGATGTCGAGTCTACGAGAGACTGTTGTTCCACATCGACAGCGCCGAGCCGATGGCCATGTGCATGTCGAGGTACTGGTAGGTCCCCAGACGCCCGCCGAAGTGGACATCTGTCTCGCCCCGAGCGAGCTCTCGGTAGGCCAGGAGACCGCCACGGTCCGCGGCGGTGTTCACGGGGTAGTAGGGCTCATCCCCGCGTTCAGCGAACCGAGAGAACTCCCGCATGATCACCGTGCGGTCCGAGTCGTAGACGTCCCTGCGCTCCGGGTGGAAGTGCTTGAACTCGTGGATGCGGGTGTAGGGCACATCCATGTCGGGATAGTTCATGACGCTCGTGCCCTGGAAGTCCCCGACGTCGAGGACCTCCTGTTCGAAGTCCAAGGTCCGCCAGCTCAGCGCGCCTTCCGTATAGTCGAAATAGCGATCGACGGGACCGGTGTACACGATGGGAACCTGTCCGACCGTGTCCTTCTTGTTGAACGGCTGGGACTCGTCGAAGTAGTCCACATCCAGCTGCACGTCGATGTTCGGATGATCTGCCATCCGCTCGAGCCACGCGGTGTAGCCGTCGGTCGGGAGGCCCTCCCACGTGTCATTGAAGTAGCGGTTGTCGTAGGTGTAGCGCACGGGAAGGCGGCTGACGATATCACCGGACAGCTTCTGCGGGTCGGTCTGCCACTGCTTCGCCGTGTAGTCGCGGAAGAAGGCCTCGAACAACGGGCGCCCCACGAGAGCGATGCCCTTCTCCTCGAAGTTGGCGGCGGTCTTCGCATCGAACTCCCCCGCCTGCTCCCTGATCAGCGCACGCGCTTCGTCGGGCGTGTATGCGGACTGGAAGAATTGATTGATCGTGCCGAGATTCACCGGCATCGGAAACACAGTGCCCTTGTGGGTCGTGTAGACGCGGTGCACGTAGTTGGTGAACGACGTGAAGCGGTTGGCGTACTCCCACACCGTCGGGTTCGACGTGTGGAAGAGGTGCGCTCCATAGCGATGCACCTCGATGCCCGTCTCCGGCTCGGCCTCGCTGTAGGCGTTGCCACCGATGTGAGAGCGACGGTCGATGACCGTGACCTTGCGGCCGGCGTTCGCGGCGCGCTCGGCGATCGTCAGGCCGAAGAAGCCGGAGCCGACGATGAGGAGATCAGTGCTTCTCGCGCCCAATGCGCACCAGCCTTCCGCCGTCGCGCGCGGATTCGAGGGCGGACTCGACGACCTCGAGGGTGTGGACCGCCTCGCTCATCGTCGACAGTTCGCTGGGCTGGCCGAGGACAGCATCACGGAAGGCCTCGAGCTCCGCGCGGAGCGGTTCACGCCTCGCGAAGGCGAAGCGCGTCACATCACCTTCGGACACACCGCGGAACGTGGAGACCGAATCCCATTCGAACAACTCGGTCCCATTCGCGTGGAACGTGAGGTCCCCGGTGGCGGTGTCTGCGACGAAGGTGCCGCGCTCGCCCGTCACGAGAGTGACTCGCTCCTTCATGGGGCTGAGCCAGTTGATGAGGTGGTTGGTGATGATGCCGCTCTCGAGACGTCCCGTCATCGCGATCATGTCCTCGAACTCCCGACCGCTCTTGAACGCGGTCTGTGCGCTGATCGAGGAGTACACCGACTGAGCGACCCATGCCGTGAGGTCGATGTCATGGGTGCCCAGGTCCTTGGCCACACCCACATCGCCGATACGGGCTGGGAACGTGCTCTGGCGCCGGGTGGCGATCTGATAGACCGCTCCTGCATCCCCCTCGGAGAGTCGACGACGAAGCTGCTGGAGCGCAGGGTTGAAGCGTTCGACGTGGCCGACGGCACCGACGAGTCCGCGTGCTTCGAACTCCTCGCTCACGCGGTGCCCCGAGACGCTGTCGTCCGCGATCGGCTTCTCTACCAGCGTGTGCACGCCCGCATCCGCGAGAGCGAGAGCGGCTTCAGCATGGAACCTGGTCGGGATGGCGACGACGGCGATGTCGATACCGGCGGCGATCAGCTCCTGGACGTTCGCGAGGAGCGGGATTCCGCCAGCGACACGATACGGATCGCCACCGGGATCTGCGACCGCGACGAGTTCGACGCCCTCGATGTCGCGGAGGATGCGCGCGTGATGGCGCCCCATGGACCCCACGCCGAGGAGACCGGCCTTCAGCGCGGCCATCAGCTGCCGGCTCCGGCGAGAGCGTTCACCGCAGCGATGATCCGTTCGAGGTCGACTGCCGAGAGTGAGGGGTGCACCGGAAGCGAGACCGCCTCGCGGGCCGCCCGCTCGGTCTGCGGGAGGTCGAGGCCGGGCGCGTACTGCTCGAGAGAGGGAAGCCGGTGGTTGGGAATCGGATAGTAGACCCCACTGCCGATCGAGTGCTCCTCCCTGAGCGCCTTCACGAATCCGTCCCGGTCGTCCTCGACACGGATCGTGTACTGGTGGTACACGTGCCTCGCGCCCTCGGCGATCGGGGGGACGGTGACGCCCTCGAGGTTGGCATCCAGGAACGCGGCGTTCGATCGACGCGTCTCGGTCCAGGCATCGACCTTCGTCAACTGCACGCGCCCGATCGCGGCGTGGATGTCGGTCATTCGTGCATTGAAGCCGATCAGCTCGTTCTCGTACTGACGTTCCATGCCCTGGTTCCGCAGCAGCCGCACACGGCGCGCGGTCTCCTCATCGGCGGTCACGACCATGCCGCCCTCGCCGCTGGTCATGTTCTTCGTCGGGTAGAGCGAGAACATCGTCATCGTGCCGAACGTGCCCACTGGGCGACCGTTCAGCGCGGCGCCGTGCGCCTGTGCCGCATCTTCGTAGAGCGCGAGTCCGCGTCTCTGGGCGATCTCGACGAGTTCATTCATACGAGCGGGGTGACCGTAGAGGTGCACGGGAAGGATGCCGCGGGTGCGATCGGTGACCGCCGCGTCGACGGCGGCGGGGTCCAGCGTGAACGTCTCGGGCTCGATGTCCGCGAAGACGGGCGTCGCCCCAGTGAGCGCCACCGCGTTGGCGGTGGCCGCGAAGGTGAAGGACGGGACGATGACCTCGTCGCCCGGGCCGACGCCGGCGGCGAGCAGGCCGAGGTGCAGACCCGAGGTGCCAGAGTTGACCGCGATGACGGGAAGTCCTTCCACGAAGTGGTCGGAGAACTCGCTTTCGAATGCCGCGACTTCGGGCCCCTGAGCCACCATGCCGCTCAGCAGCACGCGGTCGACGGCCGCTCGTTCCTCGTCGCCGATCAGCGGCTTCGCCGCGGGGATGAATTCCGTCATCGTTCCTCCAATGCGAGAACGCCATCCGTCTCGAGATAGCGGGAGCCGGTCGTCGGGCACACCCAGACGCCGGGTTCGGTTTCCGTGAGGGGCACGCCGGCCTTGCCGACCCATCCGACCCGACGCGCCGGCACTCCGACGACCAGCGCGAAATCGGGGACGTCTTTCACGACGACAGCGCCGGCCGCGACCGTTGCCCACGCGCCGATCGTGACCGGGGCCACACAGGTCGCACGCGCACCGATGGACGCGCCGTCTCCGATGACGACGCCGACGGGTTCCCAGTCGTGTGCGGACTTCAGCTGGCCGTCGGGGGTGACGGCGCGAGGATACGTGTCGTTCGTGAGAACCACCGCAGGTCCGATGAACACGCCGTGACCGAGCACGGCCGGCTCGTAGACGAGCGCGTAGTTCTGGACCTTGCAGTTGTCGCCCATGCGCACGCCCGTACCGATGTACGCACCGCGTCCGACGATGCAGTTCTCTCCAAGGATCGCGTTCTCTCGGACCTGCGCCAGATGCCAGATCGAGCTTCCGATTCCGATGACCGCATCCGGCGAGACATCAGCACTGTCGGCTATCCGAGTTCCGCCGGCGACAGGCACCGCAGGGTCAACGTGTGGAGAGGGTGTCACAAAGAAGAACCTTACCCTCCCCCGCCCGGGAACCTGTGTGAGCGCGCTGCCCGACAGCCGGCGCCCAGACCCGCCGAGTATCATTGCGGCGGCGCAGATACCGGTGCGCCCACGCGTCGCGCCCGCATGAGCGCGCGAACAAGGTCAGGAGTATCGGCAGATGGCTGAGAACGAATCGGCGATCGAACCGCGTCCAGAGGCACCGGGGATGCGCTCTCACGTTCGCACTCACGCGAAGGCCCTGATGGCTGTGGGCGTCGCCAGCGTGCTCGGCATCGTGGCCTCGTTCGCGTTCCAGCTCGTCAGCGCTCGATTCATCTCCCCCGCAGATCTCGGCCTCCTCGCGGCCTTCCTCGTGATCGTGAACGTCGCGGCGATCGGCAGCGCATCCCTTCAGAGCACCATCACCGTCCAGACGGCTCATGCTCTCTCCGCGTCGGAAGACACGCCCAGACGAGAACAGCACTGGCCGCTCGATGCGATCTTCCTCGGACTCGGAGGCGGCGCCGTCGTCGCGGTCCTGTCGCCGTGGCTCGCATCGACGCTCAACACCACGCCCCTCGTCATCCTGGCCGCCGCAGCGACGATTCCACTGAGCTTCGTCTTCGCCGACGCGATGGGACTGCTGCAAGGATCGGGCAAGGTCGCTCAGGCCGTCTGGTGGTCCACCTTCTCGCAGGTGGCCCGCGTGCTCTTCGCCGTTCTGGCGATCTCCGTCGGTACCGGTCTCGGCGGGATCATGGGGGCGGTTCTCGCGGCACTCGTCGTCGCTGTCGTCGGCGGCGTCTGGACAGCGAGAAAAGTGCCGCGGCCCCGGAACGGCGTCTTCACCTCGTCCGGGATCGCGATCGTGGTGCTCAGCGTCGCCTTCGCCTGGTTGACGAGCTCCGATGTGATCTTCCTCCGGGCCGGTGCCCCCGAAGATCTGGCAGGTTTCTACGCCTCGGCCATCGTGCTCGTGAAGACAGGGTTCCTGCTGCCCTCGACCCTCTCCCTCTATCTGCTCCCGCGCTTCGTCAAGCACCGCGACAACCCGGCGCTCTCCCGCATCGGAGTGCTCGCCACACTCGGGCTCTCCCTTGCGACGAGCATCGTGATGATCCTGGTGTTCCTCGTGCTCGGCGACTGGATCATCGGCCTCATCTACAAGCCCGACTACGCGCCGGCGGCGGACCTGCTCGTACCGACCGCGCTCGCGTATCTCCCCTGGATCGCCGCTCAAGGAATGATGATCAAGATGACCAGCTCGGCATCGCGAGGCGCAGCAGCCCTTCTCGTCGCCGCCGCCGTGGCACAGTGGATCGCCTTCACTCTCACGATCCCGAACCTGACCGCGATGCTGATCTCCTACGCGGCGATCGGCACGGTCGTGCTGGTCGCCTTCTTCGCGATCGACATGCGCAACGCACGGCGCCTCCGGCGCACGCTCGTCGCCTAGGGCTCAGACCGCGGGCTTCGCGAGGCCGCGAGAGATGAGATCTGCCACGATGATGTCGGATGGCGATGCCCCCGGGTCGACGTCGATGACCCGATAGTCGTCTGCGTTCGCCAGGAAATCGGCGACGGCCTTCTGCTCCCAGCCCGACAGGACCGCGCTGGTGCCGATACCCTCACGGCTCTCGGACACCTTACGGTGAACGAGGGTCGGAATGCCGAACACGGCGGCCTCCTGCTGGATTCCCCCGGAGTCGGTCACGACGAAGCTGGCCGAGCGCAGTGCGGCGACGAACTGGCTGTGCTCGAGTTTGGGCATCACCGTGAACTTCGTCAGACCGAGGTCACGGATCGTCTGCTCGATCGCGTCTCGCGAGTATGCATCGACGATGAGACGCAAGGGCAAAGGTGTGTTCGCATCCAACGTCTGCAGCGTTTCGGTCACCAGTGCCGCGTTGGAGATGAACTCGAAACGGTGCAGCAGGACCAGGCCGTAGGGTTCCGTCTCGGCGGCGGCGTCCCCCGCCGCATCCCGCACGGCATCCTTCGCCGTGTTCCCGTGCGTCAGCACGACATTGCGCTGCTTCGCGAGGTTTTCCGCTGCCTCTTCAGTGGGCACGTAGTGGATATCGGCGAAGCGCCCGACGATGCGTCGGTCGAGCTCCTCGGGGAACGGGTGTCGCCAGTTGCCGGAGCGCAGACCGGCCTCGACATGCGCGACCGGCACTTTGAGTCGACGTCCGATGAACGTTCCGAGCACCGTCGTCATGGTGTCACCGTGGACGATGACGACCGAGTCCGCAGGGAGTGTCTTGCGGATGCGGCGGATGTTACCGACCGACCAGCGGGCCACGTCGAACATCCACCCGAGCATCTGCACCGGAGACTTGAGGGGCTTGCCGCGGAAGCCGTTGGCGATCACTTCGGTCGGCGCGGGGAAGCCCAGCTCGGGCATCGCCTTTCGCAGCGACTCGGTGTGCTGCTGGGTCACCCAGTGCTGCACCGGGATCCCCTTGTCGGTCAAGCGGCGGACGACCGGGGCGATCTTGATCGCTTCGGCGGTCGTTCCGTAGATGAAGATGATCATTGATGCGCCTTTCCGGCAACGGGTCCCTGGGATCTCGATCGATCGAGGAAGGCGCCACGATGGACGACGATACCTCGGAGGAGGCCGCTCCAGAACGGGACGAGGAAGACCAGGATGTAGGTGACGTATGACAGCAGGGCCTGCGGCGGGCATCGATTGATCGCCGCGGGGATGAGTGGGGCGAGCAAGAGGAGCACCAGGACCGCGACGAGGGCGAGAGCCACGACTCCGCTCCCGGCGACGGCCAGCCACACGATCGCGGCGATCGCGAGGATCGGGCCGATCGCTGCGAGCAGCAGCACGATCGAGCGGACCGCCGAGGTGCCCGCATAGCTGTCGACGAACAGCGTCCCCCGGTCGAATGAATGCCGCACGAAGCCGCCGACTGTGGTCCGAGGACGGTACGTCGCAGAGAAGCCGGGATCGAGGCGGATTCCACCGTTTTGGGCTATCCACCGCAGGATCTTGGTGTCATCGGAGATGAGTTTGGCATCGCCCTCGGGCCAAGCCTGCGTGAACGCCGCGACGAGGACTTCCTTCCGGGCGAGGAAGGCGCCCGTCCCCTTCGGCGCAGAGTCGAAAGTGGCGGGCGTGAGGTCATACGGGCGAGGATCGCGCAGATACCGACCCCAGAACACGAATGTCGGGACCTCCCAGAATCGGCCGACGAGAGGCGAGGCAGGGTCGGTGTGGACGTGAGCGTTCCACCCGGCCGGCTTCGGATCGGCGGCGACCGCGGAGAGAAGGTACGAGAGTGCGCCCGGTGCGATGATGACGCGCGAATCCAGGAGGAGGATGTGCTCCCCTCGTGCCCGCTCGATCCCGGCCCAGCGTGCGAGAAAGCGTCCACTGTTCTCTTGGCGCACCACCACGAGGTCCCCGGGGAAATCGGCGGCCAGCCGCTCGACGACACCGCCAGACCCGTCATCGCTGCCGTCGTCGACGACGATCACCTCGACGCCCGCATCGGCCTGGCGTACCGCGACGGCCAGAGCGTCGAGAGTCGACGGGAGCCATCGCGCCGAATTGTACGACGGGATGACAACGCTCACGCTCGTGTCACCAGCGAGCGTCATCGCACAGACCCTGCCGGTGATGGCGCCCGTGCAACGTCGGCGGTGCATCCAAGTGGCGGCCGGGCACGCAGATATGATGGGACACGGTAAACACGCACCACCCAACAATACCCGCGACTTTCTGTGCCACCGAAACAACTCGTCGGCAGCGTCGCTTCCCTGAACGAGGAGCCCCTCCGCGATGACCCGCCGGACTCGACAGATCGTTGCAGCAGTTCTCGCCCCCCTCGCGCTGCTTGTCGCGTTGCTCGCCTGGGGAGTCTCCTCCCCTCCGGGTTCGAGCCCGGACGAGGACTACCATATGGGCAGCATCTGGTGCGCGTCCGGTCCCGTCGATGGACAGTGCGAGCTGACCGAGGATGCGACGACCCGTGAGCTCCCTGGCGATGTCGTCAAAGCCGCTGCCTGCTTCGCCTTCCACTCCGGCCAGGCGGCGACTTGCCCGCTCGACGAGACGAACATGGAGCCGACCACCCGCGGTAACTGGCTGGACAACGGCTACCCGCCTGTCTTCTACGCGGTCATGACCACCTTCGTCGGACCGGACCTCTCGGTGTCCATCATCCTCATGCGTTCCATCAACGCTCTGCTCTTCGTCGGCGTCCTGACGGCCCTCTTCTTCCTCTTGCCGTGGCGAATGAGGCACCTCGTGGTGTGGGGCTCACTGGTCGCCCTGGTGCCGCTCGGCGTCTTCCTGATCCCCAGCGTGAATCCGAGTTCCTGGTCGATCATCCAGGCCTGCGGGTTGTGGCTGGCAACGTGGGGTTTCTTTGTGCAGACCGGGCGCAAGAAGATCGGTCTCGCGGCATTGGCCGTCCTGTTGATGGTCATCGGCGCTGGCGCGCGAAGCGACTCGGCCGCGTACGGTGTCCTCGCCGTTGCCGTCGCCATCGTGCTCGGCTGGCGTCGTGACAAGCGGTTCCTGCTCGAGCTCCTCCTGCCTGTCGCCCTCGTTATCATCGCGGCATCGCTGTTCCTGACCAGTGGGCAGTCCGGGGTCCTCACGGCCGAGACGGAGCGCGGAGCGCAGAGCCTCTACCAGCTGATCGTCGGTAACCTGCAGCTGCTCCCCCTCCTCTGGGCCGGCGCCCTCGGCTCCTGGGGCCTCGGCTGGTTCGACACGCCGATGCCGCCTCTTGTCTGGGTGACGTCGGTGTCGATGGTGGCCGGAGTGGTCTTCTGGGGCTTCAAGAAAGGCACTCCGCGCAAATGGCTCGCGCTGGCCGGAGTGGCAGCTGGTCTCATCGTGGTCCCGATGTACATCCTCGTTCGGGAGGGGGTAATGGTCGGAACCGGCGTGCAGCCGCGCTACGTGTACCCGATGATGATCATGTTCGTCGGAATCGCCCTTGTGGGCCTGCGTCGAGCGAACGTCTCGATGAGCCGAGTGCAGCTGATGATCGTCGTCGCCGGTCTGTCGGTGGCCAACAGCCTGGCGCTCAACATCAATATGCGCCGCTACATCACTGGGCTCGACAACCCCGGTTTGAACCTCGACCGCGATGCCGAATGGTGGTGGAATACGCCGATCTCACCCATGACGGTCTGGGTCGTCGGCTCTCTCGCCTTCGCCATCGCGCTGACGACCTTTGCGTGGGTCGCCTGGAGCAGTCGAAACCGCGCCGTCCTGCGCGTCATGGAAGAACCGGAGCTCGCCCGCGCGTGAAGGCGAACCCGGTGCGAGCGGCTTTCGGCCGAGGCCACGGAGTCGACACACCGTGATGACGCGGCACTGCGGAGAGACGGTGGAGCCGGCGATCATCACGGGGCCGACTGACGCGACGTTCCGCGTCAGTCGCGGATCTGATTCCCGCCAGTCGCGCCCTCGGCCCTGAGCGCGTCGACTTCCGCACGCAGGATCGCGACTTCTTCGGCCACTCGTCGCGTTTCGTCCTCTGCGGTGGAGAGCTCCCATGACTGGTGAAGGGTGACACCGACGAGGAGGGCGATCGCACCGACGAAGAGCAGGTTCGACGGCACCTGGACTCCGAGGACGTTCGACAGCCAGAAGAGCAGGTCCGGGAACACCGTGAGGATGAGCATCGCGACGCCGATGATGAGCCAGAGCACCGCGTACTTTTCGCGGAGGCGCTTGCTCAGGAGCATCCAGACGATGATGGCCAGGATGAACAGGGCCGACGCGATACCGACGTAGACGATCATGCGGTGGCCTTTCGACGTCCGCGCATCAGCGCGAGCCCGAGTGCGAACACGGAACGGAACAGATAGATGGTGGAACCGATCGCACCCTGCGAAGGACGCCCGTGCACACGCGGGCGCATGGCGACGGGGACCTGCGTCACCGTGAGACCGGCATGAGCGCCGGCGACGAGCGAATCGATGGTGTCACCCAAGTACTCCGCCGGGTAGTAGCGGACGTATTGCGCGATCGCACGGGAGTTGGCCGCGCGGAAACCGCTGGTGACGTCGGTGAGCTTGGTACCTGCCACTCGTGAGACCACGGAGGCGAGGAAGAGCATCGCCCACTTGCGAGGCCCGCGGACCGCATAGTCACCGACCTCTGCGAACCGCGCGCCGATCGAGATGTCTGCCTTCTCAAGGCCTCCGAGAACCTCGGCGATGTTCGCGGGATTGTGCTGGCCGTCCGCGTCGACCTGAATCGCGCGCTCATATCCGTGCCGCTGGGCGTAGGTGTACCCCGTCTTCATCGCTCCACCGACGCCGAGGTTGAACGGCAGCGGGAGCACCGTGGCTCCGGCGGCCTTGGCGACCGCCACCGTGGCATCGGTCGATCCGTCATCCACCACGATCACGTCATATCGGTCGTCGGCATCGAGGATCTCCGCAACAGTGTGGCCGACGTTCTTCTCCTCGTTCCACGCGGGAACGATCACCAACACTCGTTCATTCACTTTCGCCACGGTTAGCCATCCTAATAGCGATGCCGTCGACGTCAGCGACGCCGATGGACTGTCCTGTTGTAGATCTGCACCTCGATCGCGCGCTGAAGATACAGCACCGCGCACAGCAGCCGCTGCCCGAGGCTCAACCGCTTCAGCCGCGCGCGTACCGCCGCGACATCTTCGGAGTAGATCGCGCGATCCCGCGCTGTCGTCGCGCTGCGGCGTTCGAAGCGGAGGGTCTTCAGACCCGAATATGCCCGGGCCGGGGTGATTCCCATGCGCAGCGCCGTGTCGAAAGAGGCCAGATGAGCATGGACGATGTCGGAGTAGTAGCGGGTCGACTTCACCGCGTGCGACACGCTGTCTCCACGCTGAAGCCAGTAGTAGAGCGCATCACTGCAGGACACGACCTTCGACATACGTTCATACAGCGTCATCGCGACGGCGACATCCTGAGCGTAGCGCCCATCAGGGAACCGGACCCCCTCGAACAGGTGCGACCGGTAGAGCTTCCCCCAGTTCGCTTCGCTGAAGTACTTGAGCTCCACTCGCAAGAGGCGACGCACGGCGACGGAGAACACCGTCTGGTAGGCCCTGGCCGCGTCGTGGAAGACGATCGACGTCCCGAACGGGTCATCGCTGTGCTTGGCCAGTTCGGCTTCTCCCTGGCTCGCCCCGATGTTCCGCCACCGACAGCAACTCATGTCGGCACCTGTCGACTCGATCAGGCCCACGAGGCGCTCCAGCATGCGCGGCGCCATGAGGTCATCGTTGTCGCAGAAGGTGATGAATTCTCCCGTCGCCAGATCGACACCCGCGTTCTGCGCGGAAGCGATGCCGCCGTTCGCCTGATGGCGCACGACGACACGGCGGTCTTCCAGAGCCAATGCGTCGCAGAGTGCTCCGGATTCGTCCGTCGACCCATCATCGATGAGGATGACCTCGATGTTCTCGTGAGTCTGCGCGAGGATAGAGCGGACGCACGGAAGCAGATGCACGCCCGAGTTGTAGACCGGCACGACGATCGAGACCAGCGGGCCTCGCGGGGTCTTCTCCGCATTCATGTGATGCGCACGGATGTCGCCACAGGACCGACGGAGAGAACATCGCCCAGGATCTCGAACTCCGCGCCGTTCATCAGGCCGTGCGAGGTCGGTTCGCTGATTCCCGACGCGTTCACGTTGATCGAGTAATGCCCCGGGCTGAGCCCGTCCGTCGTGAAGGTGATCGACACGTCGCGAGATGCCGTGAGCGGCGCGAGCTCGATGTCGAGCATGTCGGTGTTCGATGCGAGTGCGATCTGCCCCAGCGACGAATCGACGCTGAACCCGATCGCCCAGCGCTCGATCGGTCGAAGCATCTCGACGTCGACGCGCAGGTTGACGTCGTCACCCGCCCGGAGCTGGGCGATGTCCGTGCCGCTCTTCCCGAGGATCTCGATGGAGCGGATCTCGAGTGCGCGGGAGATCTGATCCGGTCGCGCCTGTCCGACGGCGTTCTCCGCGAGAAGTTCGCGGAACCGCTCGATCGCCGTCACCGGGATCCCGTCGTAGACGAGCTTGCCCTTGTCCATGACGACGACACGGTCGCAGAGCGAGGAGATCTGGTCCAAGGCATGGCTCACGATGATGATCGTGCGGCCCTCGGTCTGGAACTCGCGGATCTTCGCGAGACACTTCTCCTGGAACTGCTCATCGCCGACGGCGAGTACCTCATCGACGAGCAGGATGTCCGGGTCCGTGTGCACGGCGATCGCGAACGCCAGCCGGACATACATGCCGGAGGAGTAGAACTTCACCTGTGTGTCGATGAAATCGCCGACGCCGGAGAACTCGAGGATCGCGGCGAACTGCTCCTCCACCTCTTCTCTGCTGAGGCCAAGAACCGAACCGTTCAGGAAGACGTTCTCCCGGCCCGTCAGGTCGGGATGGAAGCCAGCGCCGAGCTCGAGAAGAGCGGCCACGCGCCCGCGCTGCTCGACGGTTCCCTCTGTCGGCTGGATGATGCCACCCAGCACCTTGAGCAGTGTGCTCTTGCCCGAACCGTTGTGGCCGATCAGGCCGATCGTCGTGCCGGCGCTGATACCGAGGCTGACGTCACTCAAGCCCCAGAAATCCTGACGATGCTGTCTCCCGGCGCGACCGAGGGTGACGACTCGCTCTTTGAGCGAGGAGTCCTTTCGCACCGTGAAGCGCTTGGACACGTTGGCGACCCGGATCACCTCGGGTGCGGGCACATCGAAGACGTGTGTCGTGCTTTCTGTCATTTTCAAAGCTCCTGCGCGAAGTTGCCCTGCAGGCGCAGGAAGACACGATGGCTGACGAAGAGCAGCACGACGCCGACGATCAACGCGATGAGCATGCGAATCATGAGGTTGTCCGGCCATTCGACGGCGTCGCCGGAGACCCAGAACGCCCGTTGGAACCCGAGCACCGCAAGGGTCAGGGGGTTGTCCGTGTACAGCTCGATCACCCAAGGGACGGTGACGAGCTGTGACACCATCTGCCAGGAATACACGACCGGGGAGGCCCAGAACAGCAGCATCGTGATCACGTCGACGAGGTACTGGGTGTCCCGGAGGTAGACGTTGACTGCGCCGCAGAACAATGCCAGCGCGAGCCCGAAGACGACGATGAGGGCGAGCGCGGGAAGGAAATAGATGAGACCTGCGTGCAGAGGCGGCTTGCCGATGGCGAATGTCGCGATCACGAGCACGACCAGCTGAACGCCGAAATTGAACAAGGCGGCACCCGTGCTCGCGAGCGGGAAGACCTCGCGCGGGACGTAGACCTTCTTGACGAGTCCCGCGTTGGCCAGGATCGATCCCGTTCCGCCGACGAGGATCTCCTGGAAGAGACCCATCGCGGTCAGACCTGCGAAGACGTAGATGGCGAAATCGGGGATGCCGCGAGCAGCGCCCAGGAAGTGGCCGAGCACCACGAAGTAGATCGCGAGCTGCATGAGCGGCCGTGCGAGCACCCACAGGAACCCGAGAGCCGAGTCCTTGTATCGGGCCTTGAGGTCGCGCTTGACCAGAAGCGAGAGCATCTCTCGGTGATCGACGAGTTCGCGGAAGGGTCCGAGGAAACCTCCCGAGGCCCCCTTACCTACTGCCCCGATGCTCCTCATGGGCATCTCGGCGATGCGCGCGAACCTCGCGCTCGCCGCCGACGGCGTTGCCTCTGTCATGCGTTCATGCTCCCTTGCTGCCGGGCTTCGGCAAGAGTCTGCGCACGATTCGCGAGGGGCGCAGCCTGCCGAGACGACGTCGCCACGGTGCGACTCTCGCAAAGGCAGCGCGGAATCGCGGCTCGAGCTCGGGTTTGTTCATGCGCGCGTACATGTACGCGAAATCTTCCAGACGCCCATCGCCGAAGTCGCCGGCCGCGCGCATGCGCTCGATCTGCTGCATCGTCGTGTCCATCAGGGTGCTGGACATCTGATCGAGATTGTACTCGAGTGCCGTATAGCTTCTCGCGAGGTACGCCGGAGTGGCGATCGTCCTGGTGTGATATCCGAGCTCACCCGCCGCATACGAAGGCATCCGCTCGAGCACGTGTGCGTGACCACCGTCCTTGTACTCCTCGGTGCCTCCGAAGTCCTCGAAACTCCATTCCGGCTCGAGCAGGAGACGGAGAGCCTGCGGGCGCGCGAAGTACATCGACCCGAACGGAGCGAGAGGCGAAAGCTGGTCGGTTGGAACGCGGATGCCGAGGTCGGAAGCGACTTCGACGAATCGCGCGCGGTTATCCCACCACGCGTGCCCCATGGTCCCATAGCCGATGTGCACCATCGGCGGGTAGGCGAGGCCCAGACCCGGCTCGCGCTGGAACAATGCGACCACGTTGGCGACATAGCCGGAGCTGGGCAACAGGTTTCCGAACTGCTGCCGGGCGAAGAGCCGGCCGGGGTTGAACGCGTCCTGTGGTGTCTTCTTGGAGTGGATCTTCACGACCAGCTCGTAGCCGCCGTTGAGCAGCTCCTCCCGGCAGGTGATGAGGAACGCGCTCTGGTCTCGTCCGTCGTTCGATTCGACCACTCGTACATCCACCGAGCCGCGAGGAGTGCGGGTCGCGAGAGTGGCGCGGATCTGTTCCGCT
This sequence comes from Microbacterium sp. TPU 3598, assembly GCF_002356155.1. Lineage (NCBI taxonomy): Bacteria > Bacillati > Actinomycetota > Actinomycetes > Micrococcales > Microbacteriaceae > Microbacterium > Microbacterium sp. TPU 3598. The sequence continues at coordinate 2,373,218 of NZ_AP017975.1, forward strand.
CGCCCCTCGTCCGCGGTCGTCACGATCAGGTCGTAGTCCCCAGGGAGCCGGTCGAGCCCGTCGAGCATCGTCGGTGCGAGCTCCGGGTAGTAGATGTGGGCGATCGCCAATGTGCGCAACGGCGAATTCTTGTCGTAGTTCGTGTCGTGTTCGGGGATCACGTCGAGCAGAGCGGCGTCCGCGTTCAGCGTTCTCGGCTCGACGTTCCTCGCCAGATCCTGCATGAGGATCTCCATCGGGTACCCGTAGCGCGCTGCGGCGTCCAGAGTCCATTTGCCGATCACCGCGAGGCGGTCCAGGTAGGGCGGCCATTGAAAGAACGGACGCCGCTTCAGCGTCGGGCACCCCGCGTCGAGCAGCTGCTCGGCATAGAGCACGGCGTGGTTCTCGACCTTGTCGGTGATGCTGGGGAACGCCACCTCACCGATGAAGCCGTACGACGTGAAGCGCTCGGTGAAGATCGCCTCGTGCTTGACGACCGCGTCTTCGTAGGCGTTCATGGCCGGGAGGTTGGCCCAGTAGTCGATCCATTCCACGCTGGCGACGAGTTCTTTGCGAGCCACCAGCCAATACGACTGGAGATGGTAGGCGAGGTAATCGCGGTGCGTGAAAGGGTTCGGCTCGACGCGGACGTGGTCCGTCATCCCCCAGAAATGGAGCTCCTGACGATCCATGCGTTCGAACACCGGGTCGAAGGGCCGGACAGGGCCGAACCAGGTGTCGTTGGCGAGGATGACCTCGTCGAAATCGCTGATCGCCTCGCCGACGTGGTCGAGACCGTGCTTGTAGCCCCAGATGTCGAACCCAGAATTGTCACGCTCGATCACCTCGTCTGCGACGGTCTCGAGCGTCGCGCGTCCTGCCGGCGCGAGGGCGCCGTTGGAGATGACGAGGATCGTGTCGCAGAAGCGTCGAAGATCCTTCAACGCGTACGGCACGTAGTCTTCGACTTCGCCGCGCCGGTCATAGACCACATAGATGAGCAGGCGCCGCCCACCATCGGGGAAGCGCGCGGCGTCCCGCGTCGGGAAGGTGGTGAGTTCGGCGGTTCTCATCAGAATCCTCCCCGGTAGTTGTCGATGCGGCGTTTCGCGTATCGGAGCACGCGACGGCCGAACTTGGCCACGAAGATCGCGGTGTAGGCGGCCTTGTATGCCGGGCTGGCGATCGCCGCGAGCACGGGGTGGTTCATGTTGAGATACATGCGCGAGAGCCCGAAGGCGCCACTCCCGCTCATCCTCCCCGCGCGCTGGATCAACGTGATCGCATCGACGGGGTAGCCGCGTGTCGTCGAGAAGAGCTGATCCACCTTGTAGTCGATCGCGGTGTGACTGATCGCCGCATGCTCGGGAGTGAGCACGGTTTCGGCGTAGTAGCCCTCCGCACCGGCGACGTGCGCGATCAGGCGTTCCTGGACGCGGGCGAGATCCTTGACCGGGCCGCTCGACGTGTAGTCACGGTAGCTGAGACGCAGCTCGGCGAGAGACGCGAGAGCCTCGGGCCGACACATCCACATCCCCCCATAAGGAGCGAGGGGAGAGATCGTCTCGAGAGGCACATGCACTCCGAGTCTGCGGGCCAGTCGCGCGGCGGTGATGCGATAGCGCCCACCCCCCCAGCCGGAACCGAGGATGGAGTACCCGATGTGCATCGTCGGCGGGAAGAGGACACCGAGGTGAGGCTTCGCAGCGAACTCACCGAGCAGATTCTGCACGTACTCCGGCGATGCGAGGAGGTTCTCGGTCTGGTACCGAGTGAAGTACCGCACGATGTTCAGCGTCTTCTTGACGTGTTTGCGGGCATGCACCTTGACGAGCACGTCGTATTCGCGTTCGAGGAGCAGGTCGTGGCATCCCACGAAGAAGTCGGCCATGTCGCGCCCCTTGCGCGAGGGAGTCACGCGGACGTCGAGTCCGGCATTGCCCAGGTCCCGAGACTCGACGAAGCGCTCGATACGCGCGGCCTTACGCCCGTCGGTCGTCGTGACGATCAGGTCGAACCCGGCGGGAAGGTTACCCAGTTTCCCGCAGAGCTGTTCGAAGGCCGGGAGGTCACGGGCATAGACGACGGCTGCGACGCGGAGGCCGCTCGTATCCGCGCGGGGCGTGGCGCTCTTCTGCGACGCGATCTCGAGGAGCCCCGCATTCGCATTCAGGGTGCGCGGAGCGACCGAGCGGGCGAGCGCGCTCAGCGTCGCGTCGCGGTCCAACCCACGCGTCTCCGCGACATCGAGGATGTCGCTGCCGATGATGCCGTGCCGATCGAGATAAGACGGATACCACGCGAACACGCCGCGGTCGAGGAAGGGATACCCGTCTTCGATCAGGAGATCGGCGACGTGCGCGGGTGCATTTCCCGTCGGATAGGCATCCCCGGGGAAGGCGAACTCGATGCGGTGGCCCGCGGCAGCAAGCCTGGGAGCGATGACCCGCTCCGACTCGACGGGATTCGGGATACGATGCGCCTCGTCCCAGAATGCCGACCACGCCGCACTCTCGAAAAGAGAGCGACGTGCGACGAACCAGGCCCACGGCATGGCCACGAGCGGATGCCCCTGTTCTGGGAACGAAGCGTCGAGGTCTCCCATGATCTCGGAGGCCTGCCATCCGTCACCAGGAATCGCATCCATGCGCTCGAGCATCGCATCGAAGGAATCGAGAGGGCCGAACCAACCGTCGCCGGTGAGCACGATCTCATCGATCTCCCCGTGCAGCGGCTTGAGAACATCAAGCGCATCCCGGTAGTTCGTCGGGGTGAAGCGCTCGGTGTCGACGGGGACGAGCTGCACATCGAGGTGGGCGAGACGCGACTCCGCATCGCTGACCGAGGCCGGCACCGTCACGACCACCCTGGTCGCGTGCGCCGAAAGCGTGGCGAGGGCTGTGGACGCCGTCGGTTCCAGGCTTCGCGAATCACCGGCGAGAGCGTAGACGACGGCTCTCCGCGGGGCCGGGAGGGCGCCGTTCGGCATCACTCAGCGGCCTCCCTGCTGCAGTGCTTTGAGAAGGTACTCTCCGTAGCCGCTCTTGCGAAGCGGCTCGGCACGCTCTCGCAGCTCGTCGTCGGTGAGGAAGCCCATGCGCCAGGCGACCTCCTCCGGGCAGCCGATCGAGAGGCCCTGCCGCTTCTCCACGGTGCGGATGAAGTCGGTAGCCTCCGCCAACGAGTCGAAAGTTCCGGTGTCGAGCCACGCTGTTCCGCGGGTGAGAACCTGCACTTTGAGCTTGCCGCGGTCGAGGTATTCGCGGTTGATGTCGGTGATCTCGAGTTCACCGCGGGGCGAGGGCTTGAGCGCCTTGGCGATCTCGATGACCTCGTTGTCGTAGAAGTAGAGGCCAGGTACCGCGTAGTTGCTCTTGGGCTGCGCAGGCTTCTCTTCGAGTGACACCACTTTGCCTTCGCGGTCGAACTCGACGACTCCGTACGCGGTGGCATCGTTGACCCAGTAGCCGAAGACCACGCCACCCTCGAGCTCGGTGTACTGGCGCAGCTGTGTGCCCATGCCCTGGCCGTAGAAGATGTTGTCCCCCAGGACGAGCGCCACCGGTTCGTCTCCGATGTGCTCCTCGCCGAGGATGAAGGCCTGAGCGAGGCCGTCCGGAGACGGCTGCGTCTTGTACGTGATCGAGACCCCGAACTTCGAGCCGTCGCCGAGCAGCCGCTGGAACGACTCCGCATCATGTGGCGTCGTGATCATCAGAATGTCGCGGATGCCCGCGAGGATCAGGGTCGACAGCGGGTAGTAGATCATCGGCTTGTCGTACACCGGAACCAACTGCTTCGAGACGCCGAGGGTGATCGGGTGGAGCCGGGAGCCTGTGCCGCCGGCGAGAATGATGCCACGCATGAACACCAGTCTCCCTGATCGCGGTCACCTGAACAAACGCCCCGAATCCTCCGCACCCCCACCCGGTACGCTGATGGTCATGCAGAAACTGCTCGTCACCGGCGGCGCCGGCTTCATCGGTTCCAACTTCGTGCACCACGTCATCGAGAACACCGATGCCCACGTCACCGTGCTCGACAAGCTCACGTATGCGGGAAACCGAGCGTCGCTCGACGGACTCCCCGGCGACCGCGTGCGCTTCGTGGAGGGGGACATCGCCGACGCGAAGCTGGTCGACAGCCTTTTCGCCGATGTCGATTCAGTCGTGCACTATGCGGCCGAGTCCCACAACGACAACTCCCTGCACGATCCGCGCCCTTTCCTCGACACGAACATCATCGGCACCTATACGCTGCTCGAGGCCGCGCGACGCCATGACCGCCGGTTCCACCACATCTCGACCGACGAGGTGTACGGAGATCTCGAGCTCGACGATCCCGAGCGCTTCACCGAGCAGACGCCGTACAACCCGTCGTCCCCGTACTCCTCCACCAAAGCCGGTAGCGATCTTCTCGTCCGCGCCTGGGTGCGCTCGTTCGGGGTGCGGGCGACCATCTCGAACTGCTCGAACAACTACGGTCCGTACCAGCACGTCGAGAAGTTCATCCCGCGTCAGATCACGAACGTGATCCGCGGCATCCGGCCCAAGTTGTACGGCGCTGGCCTTAACGTCCGAGACTGGATCCACGCAGACGATCACTCCTCCGCCGTGCTCACCATCCTCGGCAAGGGCGAAATCGGTGAAACCTATCTGATCGGCGCTGACGGCGAGAAGGACAACAAGTCCGTCGTCGAGCTGATCCTCACCGAGATGGGTCAGCCGGCGGACGCCTACGACCACGTGACAGATCGAGCGGGCCACGACCTGCGATATGCGATCGATTCGACCAAGCTCCGCACCGAGCTGGGCTGGACGCCGACCTTCGGCGACTTCGAGTCCGGGCTCGCATCGACTATCGCGTGGTACCGCGACAACGAGGCCTGGTGGGCGCCTTCCAAGGACGCCACAGAGTCGTTCTACGCGTCGAAGGGGCAGTGATGACGGAGTTCGGCAAGGCACTCACGGTCACAGAGACCAACATCCCCGGGCTGCTCCTCGCCGACCTCCCTGTTCACGGGGACTCCCGCGGCTGGTTCAAGGAGAACTGGCAACGCGAGAAGATGATCGCGGCCGGGCTGCCGGACTTCGGGCCGGTGCAGAACAACATCTCCTTCAACGACGCGATCGGAACGACGCGCGGCATCCACGCAGAGCCGTGGGACAAATGGGTGTCGGTGGCGACGGGACGCATCTTCGGCGCCTGGGTCGACCTGCGAGAGGGCCCGACGTTCGGTCGCGTCTTCACCGCGGAGATCGACCCGTCTCGGGCGATCTTCGTGCCCCGCGGCGTCGGCAACGCATATCAGACGCTCGAGGCAGACACCGCGTACGTGTACCTGGTGAACGACCACTGGTCCGCTGATGCGGAGTACTCATTCCTGAACCTCGCCGATGACACCGCGTCGATCGAATGGCCGATCCCGTTGTCCGAGGTCGAGATCTCCGCGAAGGACCTCGCCCACCCGCGACTTGCCGACGTCACTCCGATTCCGCCGAAGAAGACGCTCGTGATCGGCGCCAACGGTCAGCTGGGACGCGCCTTGCGAGAACTCTTCGGCGATGCCCCGGAATACGAGTACGCAGGGCGCGATGAGCTCGATCTCGCAGACCCCTCCTTCTCTTCTGCTCGCCATTGGCGTGACTACGCGACGATCGTCAATGCTGCGGCGTATACCGCGGTCGACACGGCCGAGACGCCCGAGGGACGCGCAGATGCGTGGGCTGCCAATGTCACCGGAGTCGCAACATTGGCGAAGATCGCTGCGGAGAACGCCATCACTCTCGTGCACGTGTCGAGCGACTATGTCTTCGACGGCACCAAGGCCGGCGAGTACGCCGAAACCGACGCCGTGCGCCCGCTCGGCGTGTACGGGCAGACGAAGGCCGCCGGCGATGCTCTGGTCTCCACCGTTCCGCAGCACTACATCATCCGCACGTCGTGGGTGATCGGCGAGGGGAAGAACTTCGTCCGGACGATGGCTTCGCTCGCCGAGCGCGGCATCGACCCGAAGGTCGTCGACGACCAGACCGGACGCCTCACCTTCACCGCGGACATCGCGGCAGGGGTGCAGCACCTTCTGTCCGTTCGTCCGGAGTACGGCGTCTACAACCTCACCGGAACCGGCTCGCCGATGACCTGGGCCGAGCTGGCCAAGACCGTCTTCACGTCCACCGGACACGATGCCGCCCGCGTGACAGGAGTCAGCACCGAGGAGTACTTCTCCTCGGCCTCCGGTCCGATCGCTCCCCGTCCGAGCAACAGCGTGCTGAACCTCGACCGGATCAGCGCGACGGGCTTCTCCCCCTCCCCTATGCTGGACTCGCTCGCCGCGTATCTCGATTGACCGCACTCGGGCACCCATCTTGTCGACGGTCGCACTCGCACAGAAGTGGCTCTCCGCGCCGTCGCGTTCGTCTCTCCCCGAGGTTGACCCATCAGAAATCCTGAACTCGACTCGTTGCGCGGTCTGGCCGCCATCTCGGTGCTGTTGTACCATGTCCTCGCGCTGAACTGGGCGACGTTGCAGGCCGGCATCGATCTTCTGCCGGCAGACCGCACGATCTTCAACATCCTCATCTTCTCTCCTCTGCACATCATCTGGCTGGGAGCCGAGGCTGTGTGGTTCTTCTTCGTCCTCTCAGGATTCGCGCTGACAAAGGCGGCGACGCGTCCAGGTTTCACGTGGTCGGCGTACTTTCCCAGTCGCATGCTTCGCTTGTACGGGCCCGTACTCTTCGCCATCCTCTTCGCGTGGCTCACCTACGTCCTGATTCCGCACGTCGTCGAACCAGGCGACAACATCGTGATCAGTTCCCTCCCGAAGAACTACGAGTGGTCGGAGATCGTCTACGACGCCACGCTGCTCGGAGGGACGAGCAACGGTATCGGCGTCCTCTGGTCCTTGCAGTGGGAGGTCGTCTTCTCGCTTCTCCTACCGGTCTATCTCTACCTGGTGCGCAGGTTTCCCGGTTGGGCGACGCTCGTCGCGATCGTGGGCTGCGGGATCGGTTGGAGCGTCAGCAACCAGCTCCTCTCGTACATGCCGATGTTCTTCTTCGGAGCCCTCTTGGCGCAGTACTGGGACCAGATCAGTCGGGCATTCGCATTCCTCCGAGGCGGTGGATGGATCGCGCATTCGAGCGGACTCGTCCTCGTGGTCGTGGCGATCTGCGGCATGACATCGTTCTTCCTGGTCGGTCGCCCTCTGCAGTCCATAGGCATCGATCCACGCCTGGCCACGATGCCGTTCGCTCTGGCCGGCATCGTGCTCCTCACCATCCTCAGCGTGCAATGGAGCCCTCTGAGCCGGCTGCTCTCGCTTCGCGTGATGGTCTTCCTCGGAACGATCTCGTTCAGTCTCTATCTCGTACATCGGCCGATCATGATCGCCATGGGCTTCGCCATCGGCGTGGGTGCCGTGCCCGCGATCCTCACGGTGGTCGCCAGCTTCGCCATCGCCATCGGCTTCTACTACGCCTTCGAACGGCCGATCCACCGGCTCGCGCGCCGCCTGAACCGGTCGATTCAGCGCAGGGAATCGGCCGGAGCATCGGCCGTGAGCATCTGACACCCCCTAGTCGTCATGGCGCTCCCCGGTGGTGGGCCGGCGATCTTCTCAGCGTCGACTACCACGTCGATCATGCTGCGAGAACGGACCGATCCTCAGCGCGGATACGCTGCGCGACGTGGCGGGACAGTCTGTGCGCGCCCTTCTCCACCAGGTAATAGAACGCGACGGCGACAGCGAGGCTCAGGACGATCTGGACGATCGTGGTGCGCTTGCCCGGCCCCAACAGGAAGAGCATCCCGATCACGATCGGTCCATGGGTGAGATACAGGCTGAAGGAGATCTTCCCGAGCGCAACGAAGGGCTTCAGCTGGAGTAGTGACCGCAGCGGGGTCCAGAGCATGACAACGACGAGCAGCAACACGATCCCCGTAAGTTTGGAAACAGTGAACAGGCTCGCAAAGAGGTTCGTGCTCCAATAGGATTCACGGTCGATGACGAAGTCGAACGTGTAAGAAGCCGTGATGAGGCAGACGGCCAGGACGAAGAGGGACGCCCACGCGACGTTCCCGCCGAATGTCGTGGAACGCAGCCCCGTGAATCGCTCGGCGATCCTCTCCCAGTGGTAGCCCAGTACCGCTCCGATCAGGAACATGGGCATGTAGAGGAGGAACATCGAGCCGGTCCACACACTGGCGATCGATGCGATGAGACCGAGCGACGCGCAGATCCAGGGGAACCGGCGCGCGAGCAGCACGGCCACGGGCAGCAGAAGGGAGAACAACACCTCCCACTGCAGGGACCAGAGAGGGACGTTGGCGATGCTCGTACCCGTCAGCAGCGTCGCGTCTTCGAGCGCACTCTCGACGGTGTACGTCGTGGGCAGTCCGATGACCATCCGATGGAACTCAGGGCTGGAGACATGCGGAATGAGCCAGAAGACCATCGCCGTCACCAGCACCGAACCGATGACGGGGAGGTAGAGGCGGATGATACGGCTGGGATAGTAGGCGTCCCAACGGTATCCGGGTCGCGCCGCTGAACGAACCAGCACGAATCCCGACAGCGCGAAGAACAACCACACCGCTTCCGGCCCCGCGGTGATGATCCGCAACGGCGAGTAGATCAGAGCATTGTTCCAGAAGCCCTCGACCGGGAGAAGCTCCGCGCCGTCGAAGAACGCCGGGATCGACGCAGCGGTGGCGTGATAGAGGAGGACCGCAAGTGCGGCCAGCCCACGGAGGGAGTCGAGTTCGGTCTTACGCACGTCCGTCTTTCTGGATGGTGGATGCCCGATGGAGTCTAACCACAGCGGGGCGGCGAGGAGGCCGCCCCCGAAAGGTTCGGGAGCGGCCTCCTCAGCGTCGGCACGTTGCTGTCGCGGCGGATCAACGGCAGGTCACGGCACTCTCACCGTGGAGCACACGATCAGAGGATTGCCGCCTGCTCCGTTGTTGATCGCATAGACGCAAACCTGGTTCGATCCGGACGGCATCGCGACCGACTTGCTGAAACCGTGGCGCGAGCCGGCGCCCGGGTAGGCTGCCCCGACATCGGGGCGTTCGCCATCGGCCAGGAAACTCGTGCCGACCCCGTTGACGTAGACGTGCACCTGGATAGGGTCCGTCGTATCGGGATCGAACGCCCAGCCGGTGAGGGTCGCGCCTCCGGCACCCGGCACAATGCTCTCGACGAAACCGACGGGCGCGCGGCCCTTGTCGACGATCACGGGGGCGCTCACCTTCACGGTGGAACAGACGACCAACGGGTTGCCACCGCTCCCCGTGTTGATCGCATAGACGCACACCTGATGACTCCCCTCCGACATCGGGAAGAACTCGGTGAAGCCGGTGTTCGGCCCCGCGCCGGGATACGACTTCGCGACATCTGGTCTGGGCTTGTCCGCAAGAAGGGCCTTGCCCACACCGTCCACGTAGACGTGCACCTGGATCGGATCGATCGTGTCGGGATCAAACGCCCAACCGCTGACGGTCGCGCCGCCGTTCACCGGGGCGATACTCTCGACGAAACCGAGGGGTACACGCCCCATGTCCACGGACGCGGTGACCCTCACGCTGGTGCAGGAGACCAGCGGATTGCCACCGGCGCCGTTGTTGATCGCGTACACGCAGACCTGGTGGGTTCCCATCGACATCGGAACGAATTCGCTGAATCCGGTACGTGGCCCTGCTCCCGGGTAGGAAGCAGCGACATCTGCGCGGGCCTTGTCTGCGAGGTAGGCCTTGCCCACGCCATCGACGTACACGTGCACCTGGATGGGATCAGTCGTGTCCGGATCGAAAGCCCATCCCGTGACCGTCGCGCCGCCGGCCCCCGGCACGATGCCCTCAACGAACCCCTTCGGCACTCGCCCCTGATCGACAGGCGACGTCACGTTCACGGTCGAGCACACGATCAGCGGATTGCCGCCCGCACCGTCATTGATCGCGTACACGCAGACCTGGTGCGATCCCACGGACATCGACACGAACTCGTTGAATCCGTGGCGTGAGCCCATCGCGGGATATGCCGCCCCGAAATCGGGTCGATCCTTGTCCGCACGGTAGTTCTTGGCGACGCCGTCCACCTCTATGCGGATATCGATCGATGCTGTCGTGTCCGGGTCGTACGCCCACCCCGAGATCGTGGCGCCTCCGGGACCCGCGGCCATGCTCTCGACGTGTCCGATCGGAGCACGCCCCGGGTCCTTCGCCGGGGGCACCGTCACAGTGGCGCACCCGAGCAGCACGTTTCCACCATTACCGACGTTGATGCCGTATGCGCACACGGACTGTTGCCCTGCGGGCGCGGTGATGGTCGCGCCGAACCCGTGAGCATTGCCGTAGAGCGGGTACTGATCGCGCACATCGTTCCGCGGCCGGCTCGCGACCAGCGCGGTCGCCGAGGACCCCACGTAGACATGGACTCCGATCGAGCCCGCGGTATCGGGGTCGAGAGCCCAGCCAGACACCTCTACCCCGCCGGCGACGCCGGCCACGGCCTCCAGCGCCCCCACGGGCGGACCGGTCTTGCCGATGACTTCCTCACAGCGGAGAGTAGAGTTTCCGCCCGCCCCGACATTGATCCCGTAGACGCAGATCCGGATACCGCCCGACGCGGAAGTGGGAATCCTGACGTCGAACCCGTGCTTGCTCCCCTTGCCGGGGTACGACGCTCCGACATCGGGGCGGTCTCCGTCCGCCGTGTAGGCGTAGCCGGCCGACCCCACGTACACGTGCACGCCGATGCTCTCCGCAGAGTTGGGGTCCAACGCCCAACCGCGCACCCGATACTCACCGGGGAGTGCCTCGATCGACTCCACGACCCCGATCGGATCATCTCTCGGCCCCTGGGTCGGGCCGAACCAGTCGGTGAAGTAGTTGTAGAAGTTGCGGTTGCCGTATGCCGAACAGCCGTCCCCCTCTCCGTACCCGGCGCGCAGCGCCGCGGCATTGGGCTGATAGGGGGTGTAGTAATAGAGCGCCGACGTCGCCTTGTTCGCGATGTACACCGGCGAGCTGCCGCAGTTCGCGTTGGGGTTGTAGAGGATGTTCCAGGTCTTGCCGGGCGCGTACCACTGGAACCACTTGCCCTCCATGTAGATCTGCATCTGACGCGCGGCACCGTAGATCTGGTGGAAGAAGCCGATGTAATTCGGATCGCAGGGCGCCGTGTCAGGGCAGCCCTGTCCCAACGCGATGTTGTAGCGCCACGCGCTCGGCCAGGTGTGGGTGATGAGGCCCTGCTCCTTCTGGAGCATGACGATCAGCACCTGCGGGTTGATGTTGCACGACTGGGCGACGCGGTAGATGATCCTCGCGGCCGACTCATTGGCCGCGCCGGTATAGCCCTTGCAATAGGCGTCGGCCGGGCGGGTGACGGAGGTGATCGAGAAGTCCTTGATGCAGACGTAGCCACTCTGACAGCTCGAAACCTTGCTGTTGAAGAACGCCTGGATCTGCGCCTCCGTCATCGTTCCCGCGTTCGTGAAGACCGCATCGCTGATGATGTTTCCCGCATCGAATCCGGCCAGCGTCGTCTTCACCATCCCGGCGGAGACAGGATCGGCGGCTGCTCGCGTGACGCTCGTGCCGCTCGCCAAGACGGATGCGGTTGCGGCGGTGGCGGGGACCACAGTGCCGATGACAAGGGCGAAGGCAGCGAGGAAACAGGTGAGGAGTCGGGGGAACCTCATGGTGTTTCGCGAGCGTGGGGCACGTCGAGACATGTGACCAGTGTGACGGAAGTTGCGGGATGATGCCACTGTTACACGCTTTGCGCCACAACTTTTCGGCGTGTCGCCCGTATGCGCAGGTTGCTCTCAGCGAATCACAAGTCGGCGTGCAGGCCCCAGAGGCGTTCCGCCGAGCTCGCCCAGGAGAACGCGCGCGACCGATCGGCGGCAAGCACTCGGAGTCTCTCCGCCGCTCCCCCAGCCGCCTCCACCACGGCGTCGGAGATCTCCCTGGAAGGGACGAGAATCCCTCCGTCGGCGATGACGTCGTGGTGCGAGCCGCTGGAGACAGCCACCACCGGGATACCCAGCACCATGGCCTCGACTGCACGCCACGGCCACCCCGCCACGGCCTCGGTCGCCACGAAAACAGCGGCCCCGTCCAGAACCGCCGCGCGGTCCTCGACGCTCAGCCTTCCTCGCACGTGCGCACGCCGCTCGGGAAGACCTGCAGCCGACGCCGCGTCGGCGTAGCGAGGTTCCGCACCGTCGGGAGCATCGACGATGACAGCGTCCAGACCAGCGGCCGCCGCGCCTCGGAACCCGTCGGACAGGTTCGCGGGAGATCCGCTCAGGACCACGTACTCATCCGGTAGCGAGAGAGCATGGCGACGTGCGGCGGCATCACGGGGAACGTCGAATCCCTGCGGCGGTGCGCCCGCGATCACCCGCACGCGGTCGCCGATCTTCGCCAGCTCCGAAAGACGCTCGGCAACGGCGTGAGACGGCACCACCACCGCGTCGGCATGTCTCACAGCTCGACGGAGCATGCCTCGCTGCCAGGCCGCATTCCCCTTGGACAGCAGCTCCGGCGCATCCCAGGCTCGCAGATCCCACACCGTGACCGTGGTCTGGTGGTTGTCGTGCACCCGATCATGGCGCACAAGGGGCGCCATCAGCGTCGGCGAATGGATGAGTCCGCCGCCGACACCCGGAGCGATCCCGAGCTGCCAGGCTGCGGCGAGTTCACGACGCCCCATCCCGAGCGTGCGGATGTCCCCTATTCCCGCCACAGGCACGGACGCGCCGGCCGGAACGATGGCGTCCACGGCGCAACCGGAGGGGGCGGTCGCGACCAGGCCGGCGGTGATTCCCACCGCGGCGTCCGCGTGATCGGCATCGACGACATCCACGAGCTGATCCAGAACAACACGCAGTCGAGCACCCATGCACACAGGCTATCCCCGCTGTGCCGCTCCCCCCGTGAGGTCAGCGCCCGCGCCGCCGTAGTGTCAGCGTTCGCACAGTTTTCGCCCACCACGGCCGCAGCGGTTCATGCTTGAATGCTCGGGTGAGCGATGGTCGACTTCCCGTCCGGCGCCGATGGATCGGGTGGACCGTCGGCATTCTGCTGACCCTTCTCCTCATCGCCGTCGGCTGGGTCACCGTCCGCGGGATCGGCGCCGTGAACGACCTTCAGCAGGTCGCGAAGGGTGCCTCGCAGCTGAAGGCCTCGATCGCTACCGGTGATCTCGACGGCGCGAGGCCGATCGCGCGGAGCATCGCTCACAACGCGGAATCCGCGCACGCCCTGACCTCCGACCCGGTGTGGCACGCTTTCGGCGCCCTCCCCTGGATCGGACCGAACTTCAGCGCTGTGAGCGACATCGCCGAGATCGCCGACGATGTGTCGAACGACGCCCTCACGCCGCTCCTGGATGTTGCCGCGGACTTCGACCTGGCGAGCCTCGGCTTCGCCGGCGGAACCATCGACCTCGCACCGTTCGCCGAGATCGCCGGCCCGCTCGGCGCCGCGGACACGGCGCTCGGCACCGCGGAGTCGAAGGGCAGACGCATCGACGCGGACGCCACGCTCCCCCCGCTCGCCGATGCCATCCGCACCATGCGTTCATCGGTCGACGAGGCGGCGACCGTCGTCGGCTCGCTCCACGGCGCCGCCGTGCTGCTGCCGACGATGCTCGGCGGCGAAGGCCCGCGCAACTATGTGCTCGCGATGCAGAACAACGCGGAGCTGCGATCCTCGGGCGGGATCATCGGATCGATCGCCCTGCTGCATGCCGAGGGCGGCAAGATCTCGCTTCAGACCCAGGCATCGACTCGGGACTTTCCTCCGCTGGAGACCGGCCTGCCTCTCAGCGACTCCACGATCGCCCTGTTCGAGGATCGCCCCGGCCGATATCTGCAGAATCTCACCAGCATCCCTGATTTCCGTGAGGCCGGCGCCGCCATCGCCGCGCGGTGGGAGGGACGGTTCGGCGGGACCGTGGACGGCGTCATCGCCGTGGACGCCGTCGTCGCGAAGCATCTGATCGCCGCGACCGGAGATCTCACGTTCGGCCCCTTCACGGCCACGTCCGAGAACATCACCGACATCCTCCTGTCGGAGATCTACGCTGCCGTCCCCGATCCCGCGGTACAGGACGAGATCTTCGCTCAGGCCGCTGGAGCCCTGTTCGGTGCCGCCCTGTCCCGCGCGGAACCGCGCGCACTGCTCGGAGCTCTCTCTGACTCGGCGGCCGAGGGACGCATCCGCATCTGGAGTGCCCACGAGCCCGAGGAGACCGTGCTCGCGGCTTCCGCCCTGGGCGGGACGATCCCCGACGACACCTCCGATACGACCTCCGTCGGGGTGCTGATGAACGACACCACCGGCGGCAAGATGGACTACTACACCCGCGCCGCCATCTCGACATCGGTCGGCACGTGCCAGGGAACACCCACCACGCAGGTGCGGGTGACGTGGACGAACACAGCCCCCGCCGACGCCGCGACCACCCTGCCCGCCTACGTCACGGCCGATGGCTTCTACGGCGTACCGGCAGGAACGGTGCGCACTCTGATCGCCGTATACGGCCCCGAGGGGTCGACACCGTCGCATATCGATCGGGACGGCGCAGAGGAGGGCGTGCAGACGGCGATGATCGGGGATCGATCGGCGGTGCAGCACGAGGTCTCCCTCGCGCCCGGAGAATCGACCACGATCACGATCGAGTTCCAGGGCACCGGCGCAGGTGAGCGTCTCACCGAAGTGCTGCACACCCCGCTGATCGACACCCCCGTCACGACTCGATCACCGCTCCGATGCGCTTCGTGACATTAACAGCTCGATAGGGTACTGTCGACTCACTGGGGAATATCTGACGTCCGCAATCCTGCCGTGGGGGCAGGACGACGTCACGCAGTTGGATGCAGGGGTGTATCCAAAGGCGATTCCGCGTGAAATTCTGGGGAGAAATCATGCTGAAGAAACTGGCTGCCATCAGCCTTGCCGCCGGCGCGCTCGTACTCGTCGCGCCCACCGTCGCAACCGCTGCGCCGACGGTTCCGTCCGCGTCGTCCGACTCGTATCCGACGCCTCCCGGCGCCAAGGTCGGCGATCCGATCATCGACATCTGCGAAGCCTCGACGATCGTGTTCGGACCGGGCTACTTCCTGCCGTCCGAGAACGTGAACGTTTCGGTTTCCGGCTACAACGCAGGGAAAGCCGCGGTCTCCGGCAACACCGCTGCCGGAGACGGCAGCCTGACGCTCACGTTCCGTCCGCCGTCCGACGGAGAGGGCTCCTACGCCGTCGCCTTCAACGGCTCGCGTTCGTACACGGCGACGATCACGGTCTCGCACGGCCACGATGCTGCCGTGAGCTGCGACCACGATCCTGGAGTCGCGGCCGCAGGTTCTGAGCTGCCGCTCACCGGCGGGGGTATCGAGCTGGCCCTCACGGGCGGGAACGTCTCGCCGTGGATCCTCGGCGGCGGAGCAGCTGCGCTGGTAGCCGGCGGAGCACTCGTCGCGGTCGGAGCTGCACGCCGCAAGCGCGCCTAGGTCCGGCTGCCGCCTCGTGCGGTGGTCGACTGGACGACGGTGATCCCTCCCCCTCCGATCACCGTCGTCTGGTGCATCCGGTGGAACCCACCGGAAGCCCACGGCCGCTCTCCTTCGGGAGGCGACCGTGGGCTTGTCATGCGCACTGACCTCGCGCTCCAGCGGGCACGGACCTGCACAGAATTCCGCCGCTCCGGGACACCCGGGGTCACGGCTCAGGAGTCGGCGTCTCCGTCGGAGGATGCAGCTTCTGCTGGATCATCTCGTGGATGAATGCGTAGTCGGGCTGGTGCTCGTCCACGCCGGTCTCGGGTGTGAGTTCGATCGAGGTGACCGGTTGCTCCTTGGCCTTGAGCATCAGATCGAAGAACTCCGGGAGCTTGTCGGAGGGAAGGTCGGTGCTGATCAGCGCCGTCCCCGCCGCGGCCACCTCGTTGAAACGCGTGAGAACCGTCTGCGGGGTGAACTGCGCCAGAATCGCGGCCTGCAGCTCTCTCTGACGCTTCATGCGATCCCAGTCGCTGGTGGTGTACCGCGAGCGGGCGTACCACTGCGCCGTATCGCCATCCATGCGCTGCTTGCCGGGCTCGATCCATCCGATAGCCCACTCGTTCACATCGCTGCCCGTCCATCCCTCCGGCGGGCCGCCCTTCGGCAGACGCTCGGTGACGTCGATCTCCACGCCGCCCAGAGCGTCGACGAGCTCTGCGAAGCCGTGCATGTCGACGAAGACGTAGTACGGGATCTCGATTCCGAGAACTCCCTCCGCCGCGTCCTTCGTCGCCTCGATCCCGGGTTCCGAGCCGTTGGCCTTGGCATCCGGATAGAGGCCGGTGCCACCATCCTCTCGACAGACCTCCGCGGCGTTGCGTACATGGTTCATCCAGCCGTTCCAGCCGCAGGTCGATGAGCCATGGCCTTCGAACCCGTTCGGATACAGCTCCTGCATCGGACTGCCGTCGCTGAACGGCGCATTCGGAAGCTCTCGCGGGATACCGGTGATCGTGACAGCCCCGGTGTCCGCGTTCACCGAGACCACCGAGATGCTGTCGAACCGCATCGAATCGCGCCCGTCACCGCTGTCGGCGCCGAGGAGAAGGATGTTGTAGTAGCCGTCGCTGGGCTGCACGCTCGGTCCGCTCTGTCCGAAGATCGAGCCGATCGTGTTGCGCACCGATCCGACGGCGGTCGCAGCGTAGCCTGCGCCGCCTCCCACGAGTCCCAACAGCACCAACGCGACGACCGGGATGGCGAATCGGGACGGCCCAGGCACTTTCACGAGTCGCACCAGGCGGAGAGTGTCGAAGGTGAGCACGGCCCAGAGCACGACGTACCCCACCAGCAGCACCTGCACGATCGTCAGGACCACGGCGGAGAAGAACCCGCCACCGATCGTGAGCCAGAGCAGGACAGGGCGGGCGAAGAGCGCGAGGCCCAGTGCCACGATCGCGAGGAACCAGGAGAGCAACGTGGCACCGAGACCGAATCGCCCGAGGCGACGGTTGCCGGCGAGCACCTGCGCGGAGCCCGGAACCAGGAGGTTCACCGCGATCAGCCACCACCCGCGTTTGACCATCGTCCGCGAATCGGCGGGATCAGGATGCCGCAGCGGCCGGGTCTCGATGAGCGGGCGCCGTGTTGCGCGCGGAGGCGCAAGAGTCACAGTGAACCCTTCAGCCGTTCGTTCTTCTCCTCGACCTGCGCCTCGAGCGCACGTGCGTACTCCTCGACGCTATCGGCGAGAGCCTCATCCGACGTTCCGAGAATCCGCGCGGCCAGCAGACCGGCGTTGCGCGCCCCGCCGATGGACACGGTCGCCACCGGGATACCCGCGGGCATCTGCACGATCGACAGCAGGGAATCCATGCCGTCGAGATATGCGAGCGGCACCGGCACGCCGACGACGGGAAGCGGTGTCATGGAGGCGAGCATGCCGGGCAGATGGGCGGCTCCCCCGGCACCGGCGATGATGACGCGGATGCCACGTGAACGCGCGTCGCGCGCGTACGACATGAGCTTGTCGGGTGTGCGGTGCGCGGAGACGACCTCCACCTCGTGGGGGATCCCGAAATCCGTGAGCGCCTGAGACGCATCGCTCATCACGCGCCAGTCGGAGTCGGATCCCATCACGACGCCGACCAGGGGCTCGGCGGAAGAATGCAGTGGCTCGGTCACCAGATCAGGGTACGGTCTGCCGCTGTGAGATTCCCCGAACGGCACACCACTTGCCGCGCATGTGTGGCGAAGAGCCGCCACATGCGATCTGATCAGACGAAGTGCGCGGCGACGGCACGGGCGACGTAGACCGCATCGTCGAGATCATCGTCTGCAACGTTCACGTGGCCGACCTTCCGACCGGGCCGGGGCGCCTTCCCGTAGGTGTGGATCTTCGCCTGCGGGTGCTCAGACATCGCGGCCCCGAAGCGCTCGTCCAACGTCCCTTCGGCCGGGCCGCCGAGGATGTTCACCATCACTGACCACGCGGCGCGCGGCGCGGTGCTCCCGAGAGGAAGATCGGCGACCGCCCGCAGATGCTGTTCGAACTGGCCGGTGACGGCGCCGTCCTGACTCCAGTGGCCGCTGTTGTGCGGACGCATCGCGAGCTCGTTGACGAGTATCCGCTCGTCGTCGGTCTCGAACAGCTCAACCGCCAGCATGCCCGTCACGCCCAGACCTTCCGCGATGGTGCGACCGATCGACTCCGCGACCTCCACCAAACGCTCGGTCGCGGCAGGAGCCGGGGCGATGACCTCGGCACATACCCCGTCGCGCTGAACGGTCTCGACGACGGGGTAGGCGACGATCTCGCCGCCGACGCCACGCGCCACCTGCTGGGCGAGCTCACGCACGAACGGGACGAGCTCCTCGACGAGCAGGGCGTCTCCGTCGGCGAGCGCCGCCAGCCAGTCCTGTGCCTCCTCCGCCGCACGCACGACCCGCACGCCTTTGCCGTCATAGCCTCCGCGTGGCGTCTTCACCACGCCTGCTCCGGCGTGCTCGTCCAGGAAGACCTGCAGTTCGGCGGCGGTGCGCACAGCCGCCCATTCGGGCTGAGGGATCCCCAGCTCTGCGAGGCGCGCGCGCATCACGAGCTTGTCCTGGGCGTACTGGAGCGCATCCGGCCCCGGGTGCACGGAGACGCCGTCCGCGACCAGCTGTCGGAGAACGTCCTGCGGCACGTGCTCATGGTCGAAGGTCACGACATCGACGCCGGCCGCGAAAGCCCGCACCGTATCAAGATCGCGGTAGTCGCCCACGGCGGTGGACGCCAGCTCGGCAGACATCCCCTCCCCCTCTGCGAGCACCCGCAGTTCGATCCCGAGCTCGACCGCCGGAGCGATCATCATCCGGGCCAGCTGTCCTCCGCCGATCACGCCAACACGCAACGCCATGTGCCGCCTCCATTCGTCTGCACCCATTCTTCCGCACGCGACCGGGCGCGCACGACCGGTTGCCGATGGGCGTCGCCGGCGCCGGCTCGCTCCGCGGCATGCCCGGCGAGGGAACTCAGTCGCCGACGGCCTGCGCGTCGCGATGGGCGAGGATCTGCCCGACCTCGATCTGGTCGGCAAGAGTCTCGTGCACCAGAGTCACGTTCGGCACGTTCGGCAGTCGCAGCGGCGCGTCGACGCCGTTCGAGAGGGTGATCGTGCCCGACCCCCACAACCGCTGCAAGGGCCCCCGCCGAACGGCGATCGTGTAGCCCCGGGCATGCGACATCTCATGGCGCCGACGAGAACCGATCCCCTGGCGGACGATGACCCGCCGCGTCGTGACGGTGGTGCTCCGCGAGTACCAGACGATGAACGGCAGCACGACGGCGAACAGCAACAGCGCACCCGCCGCGGCGAGGAGCATCCAGTCCTCGAACCCCGCCGGGAGGTTGCCGAAGAAGTATGCCGTCGCCCCGAAGGTGGCGATGAGGACGAGAGCCGACCAGAACAGCCGACGTGCGTGGCTTCGGAAGCGCGCGATCAACAGCTCCTCCGAAGGCGTACCGGGCGGCGGCATCAGGGGCCGCCCGCCGAGCGTCACAGGCTGGGTCACCCCACCATTGTGCCCGTGATCTGCGACAAAGCCGTCTGTGCGGCGGCGTGTCAGCTTCCGGCCGGGCGCACGTGCACGACATCCCCCGCAGAGATCGCGTGCTCGAGACCTTCGGATTCGACGAGAAGACGACCGTCCGGGTCGATCGCCGTCGCCACTCCTTCGAGAGAGCGTCCAGCCGGCAGCGATACCCGCACCGTCTGCCCGAGAGTCGCGCACCGCGCCGACACGGCGCCGTGCAGACCGCTCACGACCGCGTTCTCCGTGACGGTCAGCGCGGAGAGCAGGCCGTCGAGTCTCTCGAGGTAGCTGGAGAGCAGGAGATCGTCTTCCGCGACGGCGCCGAGTGCGGCGAACGACGTGGCCGACGGCACGGGAAGCTGCTCGGCCGTCATGGCGGTGTTCACGCCGGCGCCGAGAACGACGGCGTCCGTCGTCGCTTCCGCGAGGATGCCGCAGATCTTGCGTCCATCCACGAGGACATCGTTCGGCCACTTCACGGCGACGTCGTGCGTCGGAAGCTGCTCAGCGATCGCCTCCGCCATGGCCACCCCTGCGGCGAGCGGAATCCACCCGCGCGCGGCAGGATCGGCGGGAAGCGCCCGAAGCAGGACCGAGACGGCGATGGCCGCGCCCGCGGGTGCCGTCCAGGTGCGGTCGAGGCGGCCACGTCCGGCCGTCTGGTCGTGCGTGACCAGAACGGCCAGGTGCGGCCACGCGTCGGCATCGGACGCGTGCGCGCGCAGATCGGCGTTCGTGGAGCCGGTGGCACCCACCAGATCGAGACGAGCGGCGATCGCACGCGCGAGGGGGAGCTCCATGATCAGGAGTCCTCGTCGGCTTCCTCGTCGTCGTCGTCCTCGTCGGTTCGAACGGTCCCGACCTCGTGAGCCTGCCAGCGCTCCCACTCCTGCATGAGGCCGTCGACAGCCGCATGGAACTTCGCGGTGGCCACCCCGTGCGTCGTGTCACCGAAATAGTGCTGGACCCACATCCGCAACCGGGCGATCGCAGCCTCATCCGCGCGGACGCGGTCGACCTCGGCCACGATGTCGGCCGCCGCCTCGGCGGTCAACCATTCGCAGTCCGCCAGGTAGCCCTGTGTGTCGATCGATGCCTGCTCGTCGGTCGGACGCGTGATCATCAGCGGCTTCCCCGCCGCAAGCCGGTCGTACACCATCGCGGAGATGTCGACGATCGCGACGTCAGCCGCCGTCAGCTGCCAACCGAGTTCCGGAGCTGCATCGTAGATGTGGTGTGCGTTCGGGTCCGCCGTGTTCGCCGCATGGATCGCAGCCACGATCCGTCGGTGCGCGGCTCCGTACTCCTCGTCGACGACCCCGCTGCGAGGGTGGGGACGGTAGATGACACGGTGGGCGCCGGTCGCGAGCAGGCGAGACACGAGAACCTCGCCGTGCGATGCGATCGAACCGTAGTGCGCGCTGGGTCGGTCTCCCTCCCACGTCGGCGCGTAGAGCACCACGGTGCGCTCATCGGGAGTGTACGGAAGGGTGCCGGCGTAATGATCGGCCTGCGGGCGACCGATCTCGATCGTGCGGCGGTCGACGTCGTAGTCCCACAGCGTGCGCGAGAGACGATCACGGGCGGCCTGTCCGGCGACGAACGCGTAGTCGTAGGCCTTGTACTGGTTCGTCGTCATGTACATCTTGTCGGACTCGCCGTGGTTGATGAACACGTGCCAACGCCGCCCGTAGCGGAACATCTGGAAGTTCCGAGTGTTCTGGTTCACGTAGAGCACCAGGCGGATGTCCTGGGTCGCGATGAAGCGTTCCATGTCGCGCACCTTCGGCACGAAAGCCACGGGCGGCGAATCCTCCTCGAGCAGCTTCTCGGTCCCGGTCGCCTGGCGGGAGAGCACGACGACGGGCCAGCGCTTCGAGAGCTCGGCGAGCGGGCGGTACCACTGGCGCATCTGGTACATGTTCACCGCGCCGTCGGCGAAGTAGACCGCGACCTTGAAATGATCGGCCGGAAGCGGTTCGCGCTCGGCGAGACGCCGCCGCACACGCTGCACAGCGGTGCGAGACGCGAGCGCCCGCTTCAGCAGACGATATGCCTTCTTCGCGTCAGACAGTGCACCCATCCCTCCAGAATAGTTCGTCCGCGTCGCTTCCTCCGGCTGAGCCCCAGCCACGTACCCGAGGTCTGCCCCTCCCACACCCTCAGGCAACGTCCGTCGACGCCGTGCCATGATCGTCATGTGCCCGCAGACGAATTCCCCACTCCCCGGCCCGGGGTGTCCTTCGTGATGCCGGTGCTCAACGAGCGTGCATACCTCGAACACGCGATCGCGTCGGTGCTCGCACAGGATGTCGACGCTCCCACCGAACTCGTGCTCGCGCTGGGGCCGTCGACGGACGGCACCACCGAGCTCGCGCGACGGCTCGCCGACGCGGACGACCGCATCCGGCTGGTCGACAATCCTGCGGCGCACATCCCCGTCGGCCTGAACGCCGCGATCCGCGCAAGCCGCTACGACACGATCGTGCGCGTGGACGCGCACTCCGAGCTCTCCCCCGGGTACGCCGCTCGGGCGCTGAAGACCCTGGAACGCACCGACTCCGCGAACGTCGGCGGCGTGATGCATGCCGAAGGACGCACCCCCTTCCAGAAGGCCGTGGCGCGTCTGTACAACTCGCCGGTCGGGCTCGGTGGTGGCGCATATCACGGGAGCTCCCAGGAAGGCGAGGCGGAGTCGGCCTACCTCGGCGTGATGCGGCGTGACGTGCTCGACGAGGTCGGGTTGTTCGATGAGTCGATTCGACGCGGCGAGGACTGGGAGCTCAACCTCCGGATCCGCCAGGCAGGTCATCGGGTCTGGTTCGACCCCGACCTGTCCGTCACCTACTGGCCACGGGAGAGCTGGCTGCGTCTGGCCCGACAGTTCCGTGCCACCGGGGCCTGGCGGGGCGAGCTCGTTCGGCGGTTCGGACGGAGCAACGGGCTTCGATACTTCGCCCCGCCCGCGCTTGTCGTGGTCGTCGCCCTCGCCGTCCTCGTCGGGGTCCTGCAGGTGACCGGCGTGCTCACCGGGGTGGCCTCGATGGTCGCCTCCCTTCTCGTGTACGGACCGCTCGCCCTCTACCTGCTGCTCATCCTCGGCGTCGCGCTGGCTCCCGGCGGAGGGGGCGTGCGACAGCGGATGTGGACGCTCCTCGTCCTGCCGACGATGCACATCTCCTGGGGTCTGGGCTTCCTCGGCGGCGTGCTCCGGGGAGCCCACGACACCGTGGACGCCTCGCGTCTCGGCACCCGCAACACCCCGCTGCCCTGACCCCCTCGCACGGAAACCGTCGAGCTGACACCCCCGCTGACGAGATCTCTCGCCGGAGGTGTTCCACGCGAGCGTGCTCGCGCCCCGCCGCGCTCAGGCCGTGACGAACCCGAGGTCCAGGATGCGGTCGACCACGCGCCGCGCGGCATGACCGTCGTCGCGAGCGTTGAACTGCTGACGCCAGGCGGCATAGCGATCCGCATACGTCGCCTCATGGCGCTCGTCGTCGAGGGCAGCGGTGAGCTCCTCCTGCGTCCGCACGAGCGGACCGGGCGCCCTCTCCGCGAGATCGAAGTAGAAACCGCGCAGCTGTCCGCGATAGTGATCGATGTCGGGCACCAGGAAGTACATCGGCTTGCCGGTGACGCTGAAGTCGAACATGACCGAGGAGTAGTCGGTGATCAGCGCATCCGCGGCGAGCAGCAGCCGCGCCGTCTCCGGGTAGCCGGTCACATCGATGACCCGTGCACCGGCGAGATCCCGCCCCTGTTCCAGAGTGCGGGAGTGACCGCGAACGAGGACCACGGCGTTCGCCTGGCGCGCCAGAAGCTCCGCGTCGACGAAGTCGACCATCTCGGCGCGATCGTCACGCCAGGTCGGCGCGTAGAGCAGCACCCGCTCGTCGGGGCCGATGCCGAGCGCTGCACGGACCGCGACGGGATCACCCGTCGTGAGCGCATCGTTCCTGGGGTATCCCTCCACCCAGATCGGTCGCCCGAAGAAGGCGTACGCCTTCCGGAGGATGCGCTCGGAATACGGGTTCTGCGCCAGCAGGACGTCCCAGCGCCGGGATTCCTTCACGACCGCCGCCATCCGGCGCGGATCGAAACCGGGACGGTGCAGCGCGAGCCGCTTGAGGGGTGTGCCATGCCAGGTCTGGAGCACCTTCTGGCCGGGCTTGCGAGCGAAGCGCCGTCGCAGCCAGTCGTTCACCACGAGCAGTCGAGCGGCTCCGCGTGCGTGCCACCACTGCGGGCTGCCCTCGACGACCGCGATCGCGCCCTCCGGCACCTCGACGGAGAGGTCGACCACACTCCAATACCGTCGCACCTGGGGGGCTCGCGCCGCCAGTTCCCGGTCGATGGCCCGAGGGTTGCAGCCGACGCTGCGTCCGTAGAAGCTCTCGAAGAACACGGCGTTCTCCGTGCCTCCCACCTGTGCGACGTACCTCTCCTCGAGGGTGGATCGTCCTTCCGCCGTCTCGTACACCGGATCGATCGGCGCGGCGATGCGCACGACACCGGCATCGACGGCGATGCGCACCCCGGTGAGCACCACCGGAGCGATGCGCACGCCGTCGAGGTCGGCGCCGGCGATCCGCAGTTCGTAGGAGCCGGTCGGCAGCGGGAGCGAGGGCCCGCCCCAACGCGATGCCTGCAGCGGGAACGTCGCCTTCCAGGTCGCGCCGCCTCCGCTGATACGAGCCTCGACGTGCGCCCGCGGTCCGCGCAGGTCGGCCGTCTCCGGTCGCTGACCGGTCCCTTCGATGATCAGGGCCTCCGCCGCGTCATCGATGCGGGCCGTTGTCATACTGCTCCCTTCGGCGCGGGAATCCCCCGTGCGCGGATGACCTGATAGACGCGTTCGGTGTTGCGTCCGTCCCGATACGCGTGCATCTCCGCGCTGAGCGTAGCGGAACGGACGGATGCCCCGTCGCGGACGGCATCGTCTGCGAGGAGGGCGTCGAGCTGCGCGAGCAGTTCCGTCCAGTCAGCGGCAGCATCCGGGCCCGCGACGTCGTCGAACCGACCGTAAAACCCACGGGTGGTGGCGTACTCCTCCGCATCGGGGGCCAGGAAGAGCACCGGCATGCGCAGGAGACCGACGTCGTACGCGAGTGACGAGTAGTCGGTCACGAGCACGTCGAATGCCGCGAGCGCCGGCGTCACGTCCGCCAGCACTGGGGCCCCGAGCGCGCGCACCCGCCTGCTCGGAAGTGGCGGCGCATACCCGCCTTCGCCGAGAGGATGCGAGCGTACGAAAAGGACGGCGTCACGTTCTTCGAGGAGCCGGAGGATGCGGATCCACTCGTCGGCGGTGGGAACCGCCGGGTCGGGGGCACCGTCACGCCAGGTGGGCGCATACAGGATGGAGCGCGCCGTCTCCGGGATCTCTCCCGCCACTGCACGGAGAAGAGTGGATGCCGCCGACCGCACCTCGTCGACCGCACCACGCGAGAGCACGTCGACTCGGGGTTCTCCGGTCACCACCACGCGGTCGCCCCCGAGTCCGAAGGCGGACTCCAGACGCCCTCTCGCGCGGTGCGAAGCCGCGGGGAGCACTCGGATGCGCTGGGCCGCCGCGCGGTAGAGGATGCCGACGGCACGGCGGAGCAGCGCTGCGCCGGGAACATTCGGAACCTGGGTCGTCGCGGGCGAGTCCAGGCCGATGCGCTTCAGGGGGATCCCATGCCAGAGCTGCACCACGAAGGCGCCGCCGTTCGCGTAGCGGTTCACATCGCCGAGCCCGTGCGTCACGACGAGCACCCCGGCCCGCGCTGTGTGCCACCAGCCGCGAGGCCCGCCCTTGCGCGCGGACCGGATGCCGAGCGCCGCCGCATCCCGGTCCTCGCGCTCCGACGATGTGAGCCATATCGTGTCGTGGCCGGCCGCCGATGCGAAGCGCTGCAGTGCGAGGGCGCCGTCGCCCACCCCGGCTCCGCAGCCGAAGACCCAGCGCCGACCGCGCGGAAGGAGGACCGTGCCGATGCGTCCGACGGCATACAGCGGGATCCGCAGGAGCTTGGCCGCATTGCCGGTGCCGAAAGAGAAGGACGCCACCCCGCGAGCCTATCGCGGGGTGGCGTCCTTCTCGGCGCGCGGTGGGCTTCAGCCGGCGAGTTCGCCGAGCTTCACCTCGACGTCGTACTGCTTGCCGCCGCGCACGTAGGTGACCTTGGCATCGCTGCCGGCCGCCGCCGCACGCACCTGAGCGGTCAGATCGCTCGCGCTGGTGATCGGGACTCCGTTGAACGTGGTGACGACGTCGCCCTCCTGGATGCCGGCCGCAGCCGCAGCGCCGTCGTCCGTCGCCTTGGCGATGTACGCGCCGGAGACGGTGGCACCCTGCACGCTCGACGCGTCCTGGACCGAGGCACCGAGAAGGCCGTGCGTCGCCGCACCGTCGGCGATGATCTCGTCGGAGACCCGCTTGGCGATGTTCGACGGGATGGCGAAGCCGATGCCGATCGAGCCCGACTCCTCGGAGCTTCCCGAGCTCGCGATCGCCACGTTGATACCGATCAGCTCGCCCTTGCTGTTCACGAGCGCACCACCGGAGTTCCCGTGGTTGATCGCGGCATCCGTCTGGATCACCGCGATCGAGATGGAGTCCGAGGTCTGCGGCGTGCCGCTGCCCGGGATGTCGAACTGGAACGGCCCTTGGCCCTGTCCCTGATCGGGCGTCTGCTGCTGGTTCGGAGCGTCCTCGGAGGACGAGTCGGGCAGAGCGGAGGAAGCGATCTGGATGCTCCGGTTCAGCGCGCTCACGATGCCCGTCGTGACCGAGTTCGCGAGCCCGAGCGGGGCTCCGAGCGCCACCGCGGTGTCGCCGACGTTGAGCTTCGAGGAATCGGCGAAGTCGATCGGGGTGAGCCCCTTGGCATCCTTCAGCTTGATCACGGCCAGATCGTAGATCGGGTCGGTGCCGACCACGGTCGCCTCGAAGATGCGTCCGTCGGACGTGGTCACCCGGATCGTCGGATCCGCGACAGCGCCGCCCAGCGTCACGACGTGCGTGTTGGTGAGCACGTAGCCGTCATCGCTGATGATGACACCGGATCCGCTGCCTGCCTGGTCGGAGCCCGCCACCTCGATGGTGACGACGGACGGGAGTGCAGCGGTCGCGACAGCCGTGGTCTCGTTGACGGAACCGGGGTTGTTCACGGTCACCGTCTGCGGCCCGGTCGCCGTGCCCGAGGAGGGCTGGTCCTGGAGCCCGTTCAGCAGAGCGCCTCCGCCGAAACCGGCGACCCCGCCGACCAGAGCGGCCGCGACGATGAAAGCGGCGAACTTCGCGCCGCTACGCGGCTTCTGCTCCTTGGTCTTCGTCCCCTCGCCCGGAAGGCCGGCACCGCCGTCGAGCGGCTGCGTCGGCTGGGTGTACGACGATGCGGTGGGGATGCCGAACGCCGCGCCCTGCGCGGTGGCGGTTGCCCGCGCGGTGGCGGCGGGTGCGGCGTAGCCCTGCGGGACCGGTGCGATCACCGGTGCGGCCGGGGCCTGCGAGGCGAACGTCGACGGCATCTCATGCCCGTGCACCGGCGCAGCGGGTGCCGGCGCGGCCGACGCCGGTGTGACGGGTGCCGGCGCGGCCGACGCCGGCGTGGCGGGCGCCGGTGTGGCGTTGTCAGCGGCGGCATCCGTCGCCGACTGAGCGGCGACCTCTGCGGCCTCGGTGGACGGCACGGCGTCGTTCGACGCGGGTGCCGACTGGTCCTGGGGGTTGTCTTCGTTCATGGTGTGTGCTCCTTCGACGACCATTTCAGAATGACGCCTGTATCTGTGCGTTCCTTATGCCGAAGATGAGTTTCAGCTATGGCCTTAGCCTGTTCTTCATGAGTGTCATTCCCGGCGCATGGCGTCGTACAGCAGCGGGTGCAGGTCTGCTCGCTGCGGACGGAACCGTCGCGCCCACCATCTTCGCAGAGATGTCGGCAGCAGCGGCCCGAACCGGAGCGATCAATCTCGGTCAGGGTTTCCCCGACGAAGACGGTCCCGCAGCGGTGCTGGAGGCGGCGCGACAGGCCATCGCAGATGGAGCGAACCAATACCCTCCCGGTCGCGGAACCCCGGATCTCCTCGACGCCATCAGCACTCATCAGCGTCGCTTCTACGGGTTGACCGTCGATCCCACACGCGAGGTGATCGTGACGGCCGGGGCGACGGAAGCGCTGACCGCGACCCTGCTGGCGCTGATCGACGGCCCGGACGACGAGGTGGTCGTGTTCGAGCCGTACTACGACTCCTACGCCGCGGCCGTGGCTCTCGCGGGGGCGCGCCTTCGCACCGTCCCGCTGCGGGCCCCGGACTTCCAGCCCGACCTCGACCGACTCGCGGCAGCGGTGACCGACCGCACCAGGATCATCCTGGTCAACGACCCGCACAACCCCACGGGCGCGGTGTTCGGGCGCGAGGTTCTCAGCGAGGTGGTGCGTCTGGCGGAGAGGCACGACGCGATCATCGTCACCGACGAGGTGTACGAGCACCTGGCCTTCCATGCGCCGCACACGCCGATCGCGACCCTCCCCGGAGCGGCCGAGCGCACACTGACCATCTCGTCCGCCGGCAAGACCTTCTCCACGACGGGATGGAAGATCGGCTGGGTGCACGGGCCGGCCGCGCTCATCACGGCCGTGCTGACGGTGAAGCAGTACCTCACGTATGTGAACGGCTCCCCCTTCCAGCCTGCCATCGCTGTGGGGCTGCGGATGGACGACGCGTACTTCGCGGATGCGGCCGCCGCGCTCGCGCGAAAGCACGAGATCCTCGGAGCCGGGTTGAGGGAGGCCGGATTCACCGTGCACGCCCCGCAGGGGGGCTACTTCACCGTCGCCGATGCGACCGCACTGGGCGGCGCGGACGCCGCAGCGTTCTGCCGCGCTCTGCCAGAACGCGCGGGCGTCGTCGCGATCCCGCTCACGGCCTTCGTCTCGGAGGCGCACCGGGGCGAGTACTCGGGCCTGGTGCGCTTCGCGGCCTGCAAGCGCGTCGACGTGCTCGAAGAGGCAGCTGCGCGTCTCGCAGGCTTCTCCGCCTGACTGCGGATCAGGAGGGGGCCCCGGGGGCGACCGCTCCGCCGGGGACGGTGTCATGCGGCACGACCGCGTAGCGCCGCACCCGCAGCGACGGGTTCGTCGCCCGCACGCGCGCGATCGTCTCCCCCTCCACCACGGCGACCGCGATCCCGGGAGCAGTGCCCACACCGGCGAGGATCACGCCCTGCGGATCGATGACCTGCGAATGTCCAACGCCGATCGGAGTCGGGTGGTCCGCGGCGATCACATAGACGGTGTTCTCGATCGCACGGGCGGCGAGCAGCGTGGTCCAGTGATGCTCCTTGAGCGGTCCTCTGACCCACTCCGCCGGCACGACGAGGGCGTCGGTCTGCGCATCGACGAGCGAACGGGCCACCTCGGGGAAGCGGAGGTCGTAGCAGGTCATGAGTCCGAAGCGCAGACCGCCGAGGTCGAAGGTGGCCGCTGGGCCCAGCTCACCCGGTTCGACCCAGTCGGACTCCCGTTGCCCGAATGCGTCGTACAGATGCTGCTTGCGGTACACGGCGAGTATGCCGTCGCCGCGCACCGCCACGACGGCGTTCCGCACCCGCTCACCGTCCGCGGCCCGCTCCGCGAGACCGGCGACGATCACGACGGCGTACTCGGCGGCCAGAGCGGCCAAGGTCGCGACGAACTCCCCATCGAGGTCCTCGGCGTTCGCCGCGAGGCTCTCGTCCAGAGGATCGACGAAGTAGCTCGAGTACTCCGGGAACACCACCAGCTTCGCACCACGCGCGGCGGCATCGGCCGTCAATTCGGCGATCCGCTCGCGGTTGTCGGCTCGGGATGCGGTGGGCGCGAACTGGCACACGGCGACGGGGACGGCTGCGATCTCGGACATGACTCCATCCTCTCGCATCGACACGCCCGGGACGTCGCCCCGATGCCCTCTCGATTCGACCGACTCCGGAATCCGTGATAAGTTACTTCTTGTGCCGCGGGGTGGAGCAGTTCGGTAGCTCGCCGGGCTCATAACCCGGAGGTCGCAGGTTCAAATCCTGTCCCCGCAACAAATGAAAGGCCCTCTGACTCGGAGAAATCCAGGTCAGGGGGCCTTTCGCTTTGCTTCGCGTGCGACGCACTCGATCGGATTCGATCGAGTGCGTCGCCCCCGGCTCAGATCAGGTCGGCCACCAGACGTTCGATCCGGGCGCGGATGTCGTCCCGGATCGGTCGCACGGCGTCGATCCCCTGTCCGGCAGGATCGTCGAGCTCCCAGTCCTCATAGCGCTTTCCCGGGAAGAACGGGCAGGCATCGCCACAGCCCATCGTGATCACGACATCGGAGGCCTGCACGGCTTCGGTGGTCAGCACCTTGGGCGATTCCGCCGTGATGTCGACACCGAGCTCGGCCATGGCTTCCACCGCGACCGGGTTGATCTGATCCGCGGGCAGGGAACCGGCAGAGCGCACGTCGATCCGATCCCCCGCGATGTCACGCAGGAAACCCGCGGCCATCTGCGAGCGGCCGGCGTTGTGCACGCAGACGAAGAGGACGGAGGGCTTGACGGGTACGTCGGTCATCGGATGCTCCTCGCGGGCGTGCTGTCGGAATTCTCTGCGGCGTGATCGGCGGTTGCCGGAATCAACTCCATTCTCGCCCGAACCGTGCTGACCTGGACGAGGGGATTCCCACAGCAGCTGCCGCCTTCGCCATCGAAGTCACCCGATCCCCCGCAGACACCCGTCGCAGGCAGGGTGAGCTGCGTGCTCCGCGCGGCGATCAGGTCGCCCGCGAGCCGTGCGGCGACGCTGCGTGCCTGCTCGAATCCCGTGAGCGCCAGGAATGTGGGCGCACGCCCGTAGCTCTTCGCGCCGATGATGTAGAAATCGTCCTCCGGCTGGGTGAGCTCGGCCGCCCCTGTCGCCCCGACCGACCCGCAGGAGTGGACGTTCGGGTCGATGTCCGCGGCGATGCCGGCCACCGCCTCCAGAGTGGGGTCCCATGCCACACGCACCTCCGAGAGCATGCCGAGGTCGGGACGGAATCCCGTCAAGGCGAACACGTGCGAGACGCCCCTCACCGCACCTCCGCTGTCCGCAATGATCGTGAGACCCTCTTCGTCCGCGCGGAACTCCGCGACGCGGAACCCCTGGATGACATCGACGAGACCGGACTCGATGACTTTTCGAGCCCGCGCGCCCAGCGCCGCGCGCTCGGGAAGCGCATCGCCCGTTGCACCACCGAGCAGGCGGGACGCCGCCTTTCCCCGGCGCATCAGCCACGAGACCCGTGTACCGGGGTGTCGTCGCGCCAACGCGGTCAGGCGCAGCACGGTGTGCGTGGCCGAGTGCCCGGACCCGATGACGACCACGTGCCGCCCGGCCTGGGCCGTGACATCATCCGGAATCCGGTAGGAGATATGCGAGGCGAAGCCTGTCTCGCCGATCGCGGGGAGCCCCTCGGCTCCGGCCGGATTGGGGCGACCCCAGGTACCGCTCGCATCGACGACGGCACGTGCACCGATCCGGAGTTCTTCGCCATCCGCGCCGAGCGCATGAACGACGAAGGGCTGTCCTGCGCGACCGCTCTCGACCACACGGTCCCGCCCCTTGCGCGCGACGCCGGTGACCGTCGTCGAGTAGCGGACCCGCTCCCCCAACACCTCAGCGAGGGGCGCGAGATACCGCACGATCCACTCCGCGCCGGTCGGATACCCGTCCGTCGGAGCGGTCCATCCCGAGGGTTCCAGCAGGCGACGGGAGGCCGCATCGGTCAGCTCGGGCCAGCGGGAGAACAAGCGCACGTGCCCCCACTCGGAGACCGCGGTGGCGGGGCCCGACCCACGCTCCAACACGATCACATCGCACCCGCGCTCGGTGAGGTGTGCGGCGACGGCCAGCCCCTGGGGGCCTGCGCCGATGACGACGACGGGAAGCTCGGACATCACGTTCCTTACATTGATGAACTTCGATATGAACACAGTGCGTGATCTATCGATGTTTGTCAATACGTGGGTAGCATGGCCCTATGACCATCCCTGCCACGATCGACGCCGGCACCTCCTGCTGCGTACCGCGCATCACCTCGACCATCAGCACCGAGGAGGCCGAAAGGGTGGCGCGCGTGTTCAAGGCGCTGGGAGATCCGACCCGTGTGCGTCTGCTCTCCCTCATCGCCGCCGGTGACGGCGGGGAGGCGTGCATCTGCGATCTCACGGAGCCCGTCGGGCTCTCTCAGGGCACCGTTTCCCACCACATGAAGCTCCTCTCCGACGCGGGACTCGTCAGGCGCGAGCAGCGTGGACGTTGGGCGTACTTCTCCCTCGACGTCGAGGCCATCGACGCCGCCTCCGCCGCACTTCGGCCCGCCTGACCGAGGAAGGTCCACCGGAGAGACGCGAATGGGCGCCCCCGGAGGGACGCCCATTCGATGCGGATGTCTCGAATCAGTTGCCTGCGGCGGAGTCGAGCTCGATCAGCTTCTGCACCGCTGCGGTGAGACGCTCGTCCGCCTCGGCGAACTTCGCGAGGTCTCCCGCCTTCAGCGCCGTCTCACGGTCGACCAAAGCAGACTGCGCAGCCGCGAGCGCCTCCGCCTCGGCCCCCGTGGGCTGCGTGGGCTCCGTCGTCGGCACCTCGCCGGTATCGGGCACTTGAGCGTCCGGATCGGGTTCGACCGTGTCATCGCCGCCGGTTGCACCGGAGTCACCGCCGAAGAGGGTATCGAGGGCTTCGGTGAGCGTGTTCTCGAAAGCCACGCGGTCACCGAAGGCGACCAGCACCTTCTGCAGTCGAGGCAGCTGCGTCCCCTCGGACGACTGCACGTACAC
This sequence comes from Microbacterium sp. TPU 3598, assembly GCF_002356155.1. Classification (NCBI taxonomy): domain Bacteria; kingdom Bacillati; phylum Actinomycetota; class Actinomycetes; order Micrococcales; family Microbacteriaceae; genus Microbacterium; species Microbacterium sp. TPU 3598. The sequence goes on from NZ_AP017975.1 coordinate 2,405,621, forward strand.
GGGCTGCACGTAGAGCAGACCGCCACCGACGGGCAGTGTCAGCAGGTTGCCGTAGATGACCTCGGACTCCCCCTGCTGCAGCAGGTTGAGCTGAGGCACCACGGACGTGTCCGAGTTGTAGGTGTTCTGCACCTGACCGGGGCCGGGGACGGTCGTGTCGGTGTCGATCTCGAGCATGCGCAGCTGGCCGTAACCTTCTGCCTTCTTGCCCTTCTCCGAGCCGGCGTCCGAATCGACCGCGAGGTAGCCCATCAGCACGTCTCGGCTTCCACCCGCGCCCTGCGAGTTCGGGATGAACGTCGAGAACATCGAGAATCTCGGAGTGTCCTGCCCCGGCATCTGCATCGTCAGGTAATACGGCGGCTGCAGCATCGATTCGCTGCGCGGGTCGTTCGGCGTCTGCCACCGGTTGTCCTGCTGTGCGAACGATCCGGCCTTGTCGACGTGGTAGACCCCGAGGATGTCACGCTGCACCTTGAACAGGTCGGTCGGGTAGCGCACGTGGCTCATGAGCTCGCCGGACATCTCGCTGATCGGCTTCACCGTCGACGGGTAGACCTTCTGCCAGGTCTTCAGCACCGGGTCCTCGTCGTCCCACGCGTAGAGCGTCACGGAGCCGTCGTAGGCGTCGACCGTCGCCTTGACCGAGTTGCGGATGTAGTTGATGTCGTCGATGGCGAGCGTCGGCGACGGGATGTTGGAGTCGGCGATCGCATCCGACAGGCTCACGCTCGTCGAGTACGGGTACGTCTGACTCGTGGTGTAGCCGTCGACGATCCAGACGATGCGGCCGTCCACCACGCTCGGGTACGGGTCGCTGTCGAGCTCGAGGTACGGCGCCACCTTCTGGACGCGCGTCTTGGGATCGCGGTCGTAGAGGATCTGCGAGTCCTCGTTCACCAGGTTCGAGAACAGGATCTGCTCGGACTGGAACTTCAGCGCGTAGAGGAGCTTCGTGAACGTGTCACCGATCTTCGGACCACCGTTCCCCTCGAACGTGGTCTTCGTCTCGCTCGAGCCGTCCTTGCCGCGCGGGTAGTCGATCTCCGCAGGCTCCGACCCCTCGGGGGCGCCGACGATCGAGTACTCGGGCGAGTTCTCGCCGAAGTACACGCGCGGCTCGAAGTTCTCGCGGTCCGACAGGAACCCGGAGGTGGGGATGCCGCGCTCGAGGAACACCGGTTCGCCGTCCGTGGTGCGCTGGTTTCCGGCGGCTGCGACGAGGCCGTAGCCGTGGGTGTAGACCGCGACGCGGTTGTTCCAGTTGTCGCCGTCGCCGAGTCCGGACATGTCGAGGTCGCGCACGGAAACCACGGTGTCCTGCATCTTCCCGTCGATCTCGTACCGGTCGACGTCCATCGTCGTCTGGAACTGGTAGTACCCGCGGTACTGCTCGAGCTGGCGTACCGTCGGCGGGATGACCTTCGGGTCCATGATGCGCGTCGAGGCGGTGGTCTCGGCGTCGGCGCGCAGCTGCCCCGCCTCTGCGTCGGTCTTGGCGGCGAAGGGCGTGGTCTCGAGGTCCGCGACCCCGTACGCCTCCTTCGTGCCGTCGATGTTCCGCTGGTAGTACTCGGCCTGGTAGGCGTTCTGGTTCGGCTTCACCTGGAAGGTGGTGACCACCCACGGGTATCCCACGCCGACGACGAGCGACGCCACGATGAGCAGCGCCGTCGCGGCCAGCGGGAAGCGCCAGCGGCCGATGACGGCGGTGACGAAGAAGAGGATCGCGACGACGGCGGCGATGATCGCGAGGATAGCGAGACCCGGGATCGTCGCGTTCACGCCCGTGTACGCCGCGCCCGTGATGCGGTCGTCGGGCTCGACGAGCGTCTTGTACTGATCGAGCCAGAGGCTCGCCGCCTGCACCAGCAGGTAGAGGCCCGCGATGACCGCGAGCTGGATGCGTGCGGGCTTCGAGATGCGCAGCTCACCCTGGCCGATGCGCACCGAGCCGTACAGGTACGACACGAGGGCGGTGACCAGGAGCGAGAGCAGCAGAACGGCCGAGATGAAGGCGAGCAGGATCGTGTAGAACGGCATCGCGAACATGTAGAAGCCGGTGTCGATGCCGAACTGCGGGTCGACGTCGGACGTCGCCACACCGTTGGCCCAGAGCCAGACGGTCTTCCATTGCCCCGCGGCCGCGAAGCCGGCGAACAGTCCGAAGAAGATGGGCATGCCCCACATCGCCAGGCGACGCAGCGGCTCGATGACCTCCTGGTACCGATCCAGCTGCGAGCTGAGTCGCACGTACACCGGACGCAGGCGGTACGCGAGTTGGATGACGACGAACAGCGGAACGGCCATCCCGAGGAAGCCGACCACGAACATCACCGCCGTGGCGATCCACTGCGTCGTGAGGACGCCGGTGAAGCCCACCTGGTCGAACCAGAGGAACTCGGTGTACAGGGAGGCGAACACGAAGAACACCGCGATCAAGGCGGCGATGATCACCAGGGAGATGCCGAGAATGCGTCGTGAGGTTCGAGGCGTGGCCGGGTTCGGAGCTGAAGGCGAGGAGGTCACCCCACCATCCTAGGCATCGCTCACTGTGGGCAGGCTGTCATCCCGGTCACGGCGAGGTCACGGCCGCACGTGTGCGCTCAGCTCCCGGCGCGTTCGCAGGTCGGAAGAGCGGCGACGTCTCCGTCGTCCGCGATGACCTCGAGCGCGGCGAGAGACTCGTCGAGCGTCGCGGTGCGGATGACCTGGAGCCCGTCCGGCACATGCCCGACGACCTCGTCGCAGTTGGCCTCGGGAGCGAGGAAGTACTCGGCCCCCGCGTCCCTGGCACCGTAGAGCTTCTGCCGGATGCCGCCGATAGGCCCGACGGTGCCGGCCGCGTCGATCGTGCCGGTACCGGCCACGTCCTTCCCGCCGTTGAGCTCGCCCTCGGTCAGGGTGTCGATGATGCCGAGCGCGAACATCATCCCGGCGCTGGGGCCGCCGACGTTGTCGAGCTGGATCGTGACGTCGATCTCGAAGTCGTAGTCGGTGCGGAGCGTGATGCCGATGAGCCACAGGGTCGCGTCGCCCTCGGTGTGCTTCTCGGGAGTGATCTCGACGGTCTGCTCGGCTCCGGCGCGCAGCACGGTGAGCTGCACGGGGGCTCCCTCGGCAGCCTGGATCGCCTCGCGCAGCTGCGTCGCAGAGGTGACCGGCGTGCCGTCGATCGCGGTGATCACATCGTCGGCTTCGAGGATGCCGGCGGCCGGGGAGTCGGCGACGGCGTCGACGACGACGACCTGAGCACCGGTGTCGTACCCGAGCTCGTTCAGCGCAGCGGCCGTCGCCTCGTGCTGCGAGTCCACCATCAGCGTGGCGTTGCGCTCGTCGCGCTGCTCACTCGTCACCCCCTGCGGGAACACCGTGTCGAGCGGGACGACCGCCTTGGACGAGTCCATCCACGCCAGTGCCAGCTCGAACCAGCTCGGTGTGCGCTCGCGGTTGCCGACGACCTGGACCGTCGTGAGGTCCAGAGTGCCCGCGGTCTCGAAGGTCTCGGCGCCCTCGACGCTGATCAGCGGAACCTGCTCGCCGTCCGCTCCCTCCGCAGTGCCGAGGGTGTCGTACACCGGGCCCGGCCGCTGGATCACGTAGGGCGACGGCAGGAACGTCAGCACGACCAGGGCGATGAGCGCGACGATCAGCGCCCAGACTCCGAGTCCGAGCTTCCCAGACCGCGTTCGATCCACTGCATTCCTCCGTCGTTCGCGAGCGGCGTACACCGATCTGCCCGCATCGGGTTCGCGCGCAGAAACCTGTGACTAGCGTAGAGGCCACGGCAACAGAAGTGCTGAGAGGGCGAGCGACATGGCAGACAACGACCCGACACCCGAGGACTTCCAGGAATTCCTGCGGAAGATGCTCTCGAATCAGGGCGGCGGGGACATCGACCCCGAAGCGCTCCGGGGCGCCTTCGAGGGGATGGACGGCTTCACACTCGATCCCGCGATGATGCAGACGATCATGTCGCAGCTGCAGGGCGCCTTCGGTGGCGATCCCTGGGAGAACGCGCTGCGCCAGGCCCTGTTCATCGCCAACCGCGACGGGCAGGGTGTGACCGACGGTTCACGCACCTCGCTCGCCGATTCCTTCGCGCTGGCGAATCTGTGGCTCGGCGAGGCGACGACGATCTCGGAGCTCTCCGAGACACCGACAGCGATGACCCGCGGCGAGTGGGTCGAGAAGACGCTGCCGGTGTGGAAGGAGATCGCCGACCCGGTGTCGACGAGCATCGCGGACGCGCTGACCTCCGCCCTGGACACGCAGGTGCCGGAGGAGATGCGCGACGTCGTCCAGGGGGCAGGCAAGCTGATGCGAGGCCTGGGCGGCTCGGTGTTCGCCGCGCAGTTCGGTCAGGTGCTCGGCAACCTCTCGCTCGAGGTGGTCTCCGGAGGCGATGTCGGCATCCCCGTGCTCCCCGCGGGGACGGCGGCCGTCATCCCGCAGAACCTCACCGCGTTCGGCGAAGGTCTCGAGATCCCCGAAGACCAGATCGCGCTCTACCTCGCCACCCGCGAGCTCGCGTACGCGCGGCTCTACCGGCACGCGAAGTGGCTCCACCTGCACGTGATGGCGCAGATCACGGACTTCGCGCGCGGAGTCACCGTCGATGTGGACGCGCTGGAAGACGTGGCCAGCCGCCTCGACCCCTCCGACCCCGAGGAACTGCGCGCGGCGATCGAGGGCGGCGCTCTCCTCCCCGTGCAGAGCGAGGCGCAGCGCGAGGCGCTCACCCGACTCGAGAACCTCATCGCGACGATCGACGGCTGGGTGGACGTGGTGACAGCCGAGGCGACCTCGCGGCTGCCCGACGGTGCCCGCATCGCGGAAGCCGCTCGACGCCGACGCGCCGTCGGCGGCCCTGCGGAAGACGCACTCGGCGCACTGGTCGGGCTCAAGCTGCGCCCCCGACGCATACGCGAAGCCTCCGCGATGTGGCAGGCGGTGACCGACGCCGTCGGCATCAGCGGACGCGACTCGCTGTGGGACTACCCCGACCTGATGCCGACGGCCGAGGACATCGACGACCCGAGCGGACTCGTCGCCCGGCTGCAGGCGGCTGAGCGTGGCGAACAGCCGGTGGCCGACGAGTTCGATGAAGCACTGGCCCGCCTGCTCGACGGCGACGACTTCTCGGCCGACGAGCCCGCAGCGGGAACCACGGATGAAGCGGACGGAGACGGCGACGCGGCCCCGGAGGGCGACCGACCGGTCTGAGGCAGGGTGCGGGCGTCCGCGGATGCCCGCACCTCTCCTCCCCCGCTCGACGAACCTCGGCGAGTTGTCCACGGATGCCCGGTTGCGGCCCCGCGATGCCGCCATCCTCTGCACAATCGGAGAGATGCCGCTCACCCCTCCGCTCCTCACACGTCTGCACCCGAGCTCTCCCCTGCTGTGGCGCGACGAGCACACCCTTCAGCTCGGCGATGACGGCGGTCTGCGCATCGATGCGGAGGACCCCTGGGTGGAACCGCTTCTCAGCCGGTTGCGCTCCGGTTTCCGGCGGGGTTCCTTCGACGTGATCGCGCACGCGGCCGGCGCTCCGCGGGAGGCGGCACGCACACTCCTCGCGCGTCTCGACGACGTGCTCCTCGACGATGTCGATGCGGCACGCCCTGCCTGGGTCGAGAACATCGGCATCGCCGACGGCCGGAGCGAGTACCGGATGCGCGAGGCGCTCTCCGACGAAGGCATCGAACTCGTGGAGATCGGTCACCGGCCCGGCGTGGCCATCGTGCTCGTGAACGGCGTGTCCGCGGCACTGCAGTTCGCCCGCTACCTGCGCGAGGACGTCGCGCACCTACCTGTCGCGTTCGACCCCGGCCGCGTGACCGTCGGGCCGCTCGTGGTCCCCGGTGTGTCCGCCTGTCTCGCGTGTCGCGACGCCCATGCCCGAGACCTCGACCCGGCCTGGCCACTGCTGCACACGCAGATGATCGGTCGTGATCCGGGCCCGATCCGCGCCGCGCAGGTCGCTGAAGCCGGGCGGCTCGCCGCGCTGCTCCTCGCCGACGACGAAGGTGCGTCCGGGAGGATGGTGCGGATCAGCGCGGACGGTTCCCGCGAGTGGCGTCCGGTGTCGTTTCACGAAGAATGCCGGTGCCGCGGCCCGTGGTCCCCATCTCAGCGAGGAACCGCGACGGAGAGCGCTCCCCCCGACCCGCTGATCTCGACCACGACAGCGCCAGCGTACGGGCGGCGCGCGTGACGCCCACGTAGGCCAGTCGCCGCTCCTCGTCGATCGCCTCGAACGTCGTCGCATACGAGATCGGCAGCGATCCCTCCGCCCATCCGGCGAGGTACACGTGCGGCCACTCCAGCCCCTTGGCGGCATGCAGGGTCGACAGCGTGACGGTGCGCATGGTCGGCTCGTGCTGGTCCTTCGCCCGCGCCATCAGCGCGTCGCTGAAGCTTCGCAGATCCGCCTCGGGCCCCGCCTCCTCCGCGAGCCGGAGGATGGCACGTCGCGCCTCCCATCCGCTGCGCTGCGCTCCCCCTGCCGCCGGCGGCTCCTCTGTGAGACCGAGCTCGCGAAGCACCCGCTCCACCCCGGGGAGGAAGCCCTGCTCGCTGGGAGCCACGGCGGCGGCCCGGAGCGCGAGGATCGCCTGACGAACCTCCGGCATGGCGAAGAAGCGTGTGCCGCCCAGCACCGACGTCGCGATGCCCTCGGCCGCGAGCGCCTGCTGCAGAACCGCGGACTGCGCGTGCGCCCGGTAGAGGACTGCGATCTCCGAGGGGGAGGCACCCGCCTCGATGCGGGCGGAGATGGCCGCAGCGATCCCCGCGGCCTCCTCACCCTCGGTGTCGTAGGCGGTGATGGTCGGCGCATCCGCGGTGAACTGCTCCCGGGCCGGCACGAGCTCCAACGCGCCGGGGCGGCCGTGCATCAGGGCGTTGGCTGCGGTGAGGATCGGCGGTTGCGAACGGTAGTTCGTCTCCAGCCGCACGACCGTCGCGTCCGGGTGGCGGCGCTCGAACTCGAGCAGGAACCGCTGCTCGGCCCCCGCGAACGAATAGATGGTCTGGCTGGCATCACCGACCACGCAGATGTCGTGGCGATCGCCCAGCCAGAGCTCGAGCAGCCGGTTCTGCAACGGCGAGACGTCTTGGAACTCGTCGACCGTGAAGTGCCGGTACTGCTCGTGGACGGATGCGGCGACCCGGGGCTCCGCCTCCAGCATGCCCGCGCAGGCGAGGAGCACGTCTTCGAAGTCGAGCTGACGACGATCGTCCTTCAGCGCTTCGTAGCCCCGCATCAGTTCGATGAGCTGGCCCGCATCGACACCGCTGATCGGACGCCCGAGTGCCGCGTACTGGTCGATCGACAGCATCGAGACCTTGCGCCACTCGATCTCGGAGGCGATGTCGCGCAGCGTGGCCGTGCTGGGACGGAGGCGTATCGCGTCGGCGGCCTGCCCCAGCATCCGCACCTTGTTGTCGATGATCGAGGGCGCCGGGGAACCGGCCAGCGTGGGCCAGAAGAAGTTCAGCTGAGCGAGTGCTGTCGCGTGGAAGGTGCGGGCAGCCACACCCTCGACTCCGAGAGCACGCAGGCGACCGCGGAGCTCGCCCGCAGCCTTGGCGGTGAACGTGACGGCCATGACACGCGAAGGCGAATAGGCGCCGGTGTCGACGCCGTGCGCGATGCGATGCGTGATCACCCGTGTCTTTCCGGTCCCGGCACCGGCGAGCACGGCGACGGGTCCCCGCAGCACGGATGCCGCTGCCCGCTGCCGCTCATCGAGGGCATCGAGTGCGCTCACGCGTGGTCCTCGTACCATTCGACGATCAGGGCACGGGCGATGGATGCCGGGCCCGGAAGGCCCACAGGCCCGTCTCCGGCGAGTGCGGAGCCGATCTCCGCGCGCGTGAACCAGCGCACCTCGATGATCTCTTCCCCGTCGGGGCGTGCAGCGGACTCGTCGTCGACCACGGCGCGGAAGCCCACCATGAGCGAGCGCGGGAACGGCCAGGCCTGTGACGAGACGTACCGCAGAGCGGACAGTCGCACGCCCGACTCCTCCTCGATCTCGCGATATGCGGTCGATTCGAGGGACTCCCCGGCCTCGGTGAAGCCCGCGAAGCACGAGAACATCCGTCCGCCCCAGTTCGCGTTGGCGCCGAGCAGGAGGCGCTCGCCGTCCCGGCTCTCGACGGCGACGATCACCGCTGGATCCGTGCGCGGGAAATGCTGGCGCCCGCACACGAGGCAGCGCCGCGACCATCCGCCTTGCTGAAGTCGCGTCGCTCCACCGCACGCAGGGCAGAACGGGGCATCGCGCAGCCATCCCGCGAGGGCGATCGCGCCGATCAGGAGCTCGGACTCCTGCCCGTCGAGACGTCCGCCGAGGTCACGGAGGCCGAGCCAGATCTCGTCCGGGGCCGTGTCGAGTGCGTCGTTCTCCGGCGGGGCGGCGGCGAGGAGCAGCACGGTGCCGTCGACATCGCGGCCGAGGAGAGCCCAGGTCGCCTCGACGACCGCATCCGGTGCGACGCGCAGCAGCGCGGAATCGACGACCCGGACACGTCCCTCACGCACGACGATGACGCGGGTCGCCGGGTCGGCGCGCAGACGATCGAGCACATCCGGCTCCTCGCGGAGTTCGGCTGCACGGTCGAGGGACGGGCGCTGAATGGTCATCGACTCCCTCTTTCACGGGCGTGGCGGAGGCGGGACCGCCCCTGAGCCGACCTACCCTGGGGGCATGGGACGCTCTCCTTTCACTCTAGCCGCGGCAGTGACCGCCGCACTGCCCGGGGCGGAGGTCACGGGTGCCCGCGGTCTGAGCGCGGACGGCGACGGTCGATTCGACTCCGCCATCGCCTCGCTGGCGGACGGCCGTGAACTCGCGATCCGCGTCGCGGACGACGACGAGACGGCGCGCGAACTCGCCGCCGAAGCCCTCGCTCTTCGAGCGCTCACCGACGGCGCCCGCGCCATGCTGCCGTTCCGCGTGCCCGCCTACATCGGGGAGACGCGCATCGGCGAGGGTCGCGCGCTCGTCACCGAGCTCCTCCCCGGCTTCCAGATCGAGGCGGCCCTGGTGCCTGCGGGGCGCGGTGCCGCGCCGTCGATGGGAGCCGCGATCGCCGCCGTGCACGGCCTTCCCACCTCGGTCGTCCGGGGCGCAGGACTCGGAACCCGCACCGCCGAGGAGAGCCGCGCCGAGTTGGAGCGCCTGATCGACACCGCGGCGGCCACCGGGCGCGTGCCGGCACGTCTCACGGTGCGTTGGCGCGATGCCGTCGCCGACGACGACCTCTGGCGCTTCGAGTCCACCGTGGTCCTCGGAGGCGTGCAGTCGACCTCGTTCCTGTTCGACGACGATCCGGAGCGCGGGCCCGAAGTGGTCGGCCTCGTCGGTTGGCATGGGCTCGCGGTGGGAGACCCGGCGGTCGACCTCTCCTGGCTCTCCGCAGCTCCCGATGCGTCAGACGACGTCCACGCCGCGTATGCCCGCGCCGTCGACCGTGCCCCCGATCCCGGCCTCGAGGTGCGAGCCCGCCTGCTCGCCGAACTCGAGTTCGCACGCTGGCTCGTGCACGGCGACTCCATGCATCGGCCGGACATCGTCGACGATGCCGCCGCACTGCTCGATGCTCTCGCCGAGGGCCTGCGAACGGACGACCTCAGCATCATCGATGCCCGCGCTGCCGGCGTCGACTCCGCCATGGACGCGCTCGACCGCGTGCCCCGCGATGCCGTCGCCGAGGTCGACACCTCCATGCACACCGATGCCTACAACCCCGAAGAACTGTGGATCGAAGTCCCGGAGGAGGCGGAGTCGTCGCCGCAGGACACGGAGTCACTGGAACCGGTGCGCACCATCGACTCCGGACGCACGACCGACCGGGACCAGGACGACAGCGCTCACCGCACCGAGATGCTCAATGTCGAGACCGAGGATCTCTCCGAGGCGCGGAGCATCTTCGCGGGTACCCGTGGTTTCGAGCCCCGCGAACAGACACGTCCTTCCGCATCGGACGCTGCGGCCGAGTACGACGAGTCCGACTCGGACGAAGCTCAGCGTGCGGCGCGGGCGGCGCTCCAGCGCTGGAAGAGCTCTTCCTCCGAGTAGACACGGTCGCCACGGATGATCAGGTCGTCCGCGACGTAGTACAGCGCGACGTCGATGTCCTCCAGAGGCACGTCGAAGCGCCGATGGTACGCCAGACGGTAGAGCGCCAGCTGCAGCATCCGCTCCTCGCGCTCGTCTGCCGTTCGCGGAGCCTTCCCGGTCTTCCAATCCACGATCTCGATGCGTCCACCACGGTCGGCACGTCGGTAGACGGCGTCGAGCTTGCAGATGACGATGTGCGATCCTGCCACCTCCGACGAGGGAAGTCCGGCGCCGAGGGCGAAGTCGATCTCGATCTCGACGGCGATCGGCTGCAGTCCTCCCCATTCGCTGCGCTCGAAGGTCGCCTGCAGAGCGGCGAGATCGGCGGCATCTGCGGTCGCTGCCGCCCCCTCCCGCGTCTCCACCGTCGCCTGCGCGGGTTCCGACGCGATCTCATCCTCGTCGAGCTCCCAGAGGGCCTCATCCGGACGGCTGCCGACACCGACCAGCTCCGAACGCTGTTCCACCCAGGCGTGGAACAGCGTGCCGAGCCGGGTCTGCCGGTACGGTCGCTCGGGCATGGGTCTGACGATCGAGGAGAGCGTGCCGGAGAAGTCGGTGACGTAGTCCTTGAATCGCGATGCCGGGACGCGCGTCGGGGCGTCCGCGTCGGTTCCGCGCTGCCGCGCCGCACGCTCGGCCAGCAGGCGGGCGAGCTCCACCGACGGTTCCGCCGTTCCGCTGCGGGCGGCGTCATCCACGGCCGCGGCCGCCGCGGACACGACCTCTCGTCGTGCCCCCAACGGGTCGAGGGGCCACCGCAACGTCGAACCGGGGCCGTCATAGGGGTTGTCGTCGGGGTCGACCGCCTCGACCTCGTCGAGCCCCTGCACCTCGATGGCCTCGACCAGATAGGGGCTCGGGGTGCGCGGAGACTTCTGTCCTGCCCAATGCGCACCGCTGAGAAGCAGATCGGTGCGCGCGCGGGTGACCGCGACGTACGCCAGACGCCGCTCCTCCTGCTGCTGATAGGTCCGGTAGGCATCCTTGAAGCGTTTGATCGCGCCGCCCCGGGGATTCGCCTTCGTCGCACCACCGGACAGTGAGGCCTGCGCGAGCTTCTGGCGCTTGACGGGGTCGGCCTCGTCACCCATCGCCTCGACCGGATCCCACTCGAATCGGGGCAGCGCGTCGCGGTCACCGCGCAGAGCAAACGGAACGACTCCGAAGCCGAACCAGCCGGAGGTGTCGGAGACCCGGCTGGGAAGTTCATCGACCACGAGCCGCACCACGGCGACCGCGTCCCATTCCAGCCCCTTCGACCCATGGATCGTCAGCAGTTGCACGACTCCGGCCTCCGGCGGCTCGGGCCGGGGCATGAGCTCGTCGGTGCTCTCGGCCTTGTCGAGCCACGCGAGCAGGCTGCCGATGCTCCCCCGCTCGTCCGCCGCGAGGAAGGCTCGTACCTCATCGGCGAAGGCCCGCAGCTGGGTCGCGGCGACACGGGCCGGGCCTCTGGTCTCGTTGGCCGCCAACTCGATGTCCAGCCGCAGTTCGAGCTCGACCAGCCGGATCAGCTCGGGGATCGGCTGGGAGGACGCGCGGCGCAGTCGCTCGAGCATCTCCCCCGCCGCACGCACCCTCGCCCTGCCGTCGGGCGTGATGGACTCGAGGAGCCGATAGTCGTCGCGCACCGCACGCACCACGTCGACCGCGTCGATGATCGAGACCGCCTCGTCGGCCCCCCGCGAGGAACGCAGCCGCGCGCGCACCTCCTCGGGCAACGGAGCCATGGCGGGGTCGCGCTCGGAGAGTGTGCGCCCGAGGTCGTAGAGCGCCGCCATGTCGGCAACGCCGACACCGAAACGAGGACCCGTGAGAAGGCGGATGAGCGCCGACCCCGCGGTGGGGTCGTGCACCACGCGCAGCGTCGACACGACGTCGACCACCTCGGGCGTCGCCAGCAGACCGCCGAGGCCGAGGATGCGGTGCGGGATGCCACGCGCCGCGAGCGCGGCGGCGAACGTCTGCATGTGGCGTTTCGAACGGAACAGGATAGCTCCGGTGTGCGGCTTCGCGCCCGGGGACTCACCGGCGCTGCGGGCGTCGTGCGCGGCACGGCGCTCGGCGAACCATTCCGCCACGGCGGATGCCTCTTCGTCGACCGTGAACGGGTACTCGATGGTCACGGTGCCTTCCCCGGCGCCGGGGCGCGGTTCGAGCGGCGGCACGTCGAGCCCCGGGCGTTGCAGGGGTTCGAGCACGCGGTTCGCGATCCCGAGGATGCCTCGATCATTGCGCCAGCTGGTCATGAGGCTGTAGGTCTGCGCCGCTGTGGTGCTCGAGAACGTGCGGGAGAAGGCGTAGAGGTTGTCGGCGCTCGCACCTCGCCAACCGTAGATCGACTGATGCGGGTCGCCCACGGCCATCACCGCGGAGTCGCGGAACAGCTCGGCGAGGAAGCGGGTCTGGATGACCGACGTGTCCTGGTACTCGTCGAGCAGCACGACACGGTGCTGCTCGCGCAGTTCGGCCCGTACGTCGGGAGCCGATTCGACGATGTCGTAGGCCCCGCCCACCTGGTCGGCGAAGTCGAGCACGCCTCGGCGCTGTTTCTCGGCGATGTAGTCGCGCACGAGGCGGGTCAGCGTCGGCAGACTGAGCAGGTTCACCGCCGCCTTCTCGACGTCGGCGTTGCCCCGATAGGGCTCGAACGCGAGTGCCTGATCGCGGGCGATGTGCTCGGCACGGTCGAGGTCGACGCGGTGGTCGAGGGCATCGCCGGCGAGCCTCTGCACAGCGTCGATGACCGTGCCGAGCGCGAAATCGATGTTCTCCAGCTCGGGGAGGTCGCTGCGGAGCACCACTTCGCGTGCCAGCATCCAGGAGGCGGCCTGGCTGAGCATCGCCACGTCGGGGTCCCGTCCGATGCGCGCCGCGTGCTCACGGACGATGCCGTCGGCGAAGGCGTTGTAGGTCGAGACGCGCGGCCGGATCATCAGGTCTTCCGCAGCACGAGGGGTCACCGGATCCCATCCCGTTCCGCGGTGCGCAGCGAGTTCGTCGAGCACGTGCGCGCGCACCAGCTCACGCTGTCGGCCCGGCACGGCCTCGTCGACCCTCCGAAGTGACCCGTCCGCCACGATCTCGGGCAGATGCGGGAGGAGCCCCCGGCGTCCGTACTCGTCGATGACCGCGAGCCGATGGGCGATCCGTTCCGCGAGCTCTCCTGCGGCTTTGCGCGTGAAGGTGAGGCCGAGGATCTCGTCGCGGCGGACGTGCCCGTTGGCCACGAGCCAGACCACCCGCCCCGACATCGTCTCGGTCTTACCGCTTCCTGCTCCGGCGACGACCAGGGCAGGCTCCGGCGGCGCTTCGATCACCCTCTGCTGTGCGGGTGTCGGCGACGGTTGCCCCAGCGCAGCCGCGATGTCTGTGGCGGAGATGCCCGCACCGCCGCTCCACCCTGCTCCGCTCCGCTCCGGTCCGCTCACGCCCGTCATGAGCTCACCGCCGGCACCGTGTGGATGCGGCAGGGGTGCACCCGGCGCTGCGTGTCCGCACAGTGCGACTCGACCTGCGCGGTGAAGCTGGATGCCGACATGCCGCGAGCCGCATCCGACACGCGCTTCAGGAACGCCGTTCGCGACTCATCGTCGAGCGTGTGCTGATGGGCGATGCGGTAGTCGCTCCTGGCGAGTGTCTTGGAGACGATCACGAGTCGAGCGCCGGCCAGCGACGACGACGGCGCCCCCTCGATCAGTCCCTGCTGGACCGCCACCTGATAGGCGGCCAGCTGCGCGTGCTCGATCACACCGGAGTCGGATTCGGGATCATTCTTCCCCGTCTTCAGATCGACCACGACCGTCGGGCCGTCAGGACCGCCCGACATCGGCTCCCAGCCGCGGCCTCGAGCTGCCGGATGCTCGCCGGCGCCCGGCGGGTAGGCTTCCACACGGTCGATGTAGCCGTGGATGATCGCCTTGTGCGCCCGGTCCTCCCCCACCGCGTGCACCGTCGGCGCGATCTCCTCGTCGGTCGCGGGAGCCACGTCGACGGCGAAGCGGAACTCGACCTCACTGCCGATGACGCGCCCTCCCTCCCGGCGCACGTCGCCCAGGTAGGTGTGCAGCCGATCGACGAGCAGATCGGCACGACGTCGTTCCTTGCGCCCGATCCACTCGGTCTCGAAATCGAGCTCCGGCCAGTGCTCGGCCACGATCTCCCGCATCCGCTCGAGATCTCCTTCGGGTACCCGCTCCATCGCCTCGTGCACGATCGTGCCGATGCCGGCGGTCGGCGGCATCACGGTGTCGCCGCCGAGCGCCGAGACGACCCAGTTGAGGCCGCATTCCTCGTAGGACTCCATCTTCGAGGGCGATACCCGGGCTCCGGTGACGGCGAGATCGCGCAGCGGCGCCTGCGTCGATGGCGGGGTGATCCCGTACCACTCCGCCGGGTCGGCTCCAGGGACGCCTTCGCGAGCGAGGACGGCGAGCTGTGCCGCGGCGGCACGGCGCACGGGCTCGGAGACCGTCGTCGTGAGCATGCGTCGGTGCCGCGCGACGAGTCCGCGCAGGGTGAGCGGGTGCTCCGCCGAGGCATGCCGCTCGGGTGGTTCCGGCGCAGGCAGGAAGCCGAAGAACGGGCTGGGCGTGAGGTCGTCGTCGTCCACCGCCGTGATCAGGAGACGACCGCGTGCACGCGACACAGCGCGCACGAAGAGCCGGAGCTCATCGTGCAGTGCCGCACGTCGACGGTCAAGGACCCCTGGCGCCTCGATGGAGATCCCCGTGCGGGCGGCCTGGATCGCATCCGGCAGACGCCAGGTCTGCAGCAGACCGCCACGCAGCCGCACGTTCGGCCAGATGCCGTCCTGCACGCCGGCGACCACGACCGCGTCGAACTCCGTGCCGAGGGCGGTGGCGGGGGTCAGCAGCGTGACCTTTCCCGGCCGGTCGGGAGTCGACAGCGAATCCTCCGGAACCTCGCTGTCGAGGATGTCGCGCACGAAGACCTCGGGCCTCTCGTTCGGCGTGCGCTCGACGAAGCGCTTCGCGGCGTCGAACAGAGAGACCAGCGCATCGAGCGAACGAGCCGTCTCCGCTCCCGTCGGCAGCAGCGAGATCTCGCGCCAGGCGACCTGCAGCCGCCGGCCGTCGACGGCCCGAGCCTGATCCCAGACCCGCCACAGCAGGTCGTGGATCGTCTCCCCCGCCGCCGCGCCGCGGGAGAGCGCTTCGATCGTCTCGGCGAACCGTTCGGCCGTGCGCGATTCCGGAGCGTCGATCAGCGTGAGGTGCGCAGGATTCGCCATCGCCCGGCGCAGCAGTTCGCGTGCAGGCGTCGATCCTCCCTGCTCGAGTTCGACGTGTCGGAGGCGCGCACGCAGTCGCCGCAGCCCGATCGCGTCCATCCCTCCGAAGGGGGTGCGCAGCGCCTCCTCGAGTGCGGGCGACGTGCGCTCTTCGACCGGGGTGAGTGCCAGACGCACGATGCCGACGATGTCGCGTACGATCCCCTCGCTGCCGAGCGGGCGCTGCACACCGGCCGCTCGTGTCGGGATCTCCCTGGCGGCGAGTTCGGTCTCGAGTGCGGTGACCTGCCGGGTGTCGTGGGCGATGACCGCCATCCGGTCCCAGCGGATGCCGTCGGAGAGGTGCCACTCGCGCATGACGCCGGCGATGCGATCGAGCTCCTCATAGGGGGAAGGAGCAACGAACGTCGCGACTCCGGCTTCGACCTCTTCGGCGGTCACCGGCACCGGAGCGCGCCGGTGCTCGACCCGTCCGGACACGCCGATCGCCTGCGTCACGGTGCGGGTGAGCGCCGTGAGCGCCGGACGCTGGCGGTGCGGCCCGTCGAGTACGTGCACGTCTCCCAGCACGCCGGCGAGCTGGGCGAACAGCTCGGGGCTGGCTCCACGGAACGACCCGGATGAGATGTCGGGATCGCCGAAGGCGTGCACGGCGATCCCGCGGCTGCGCAAGGCCGTCACGACGGCGATCCCACCGCGGGTGAGCTCCTGCGCGTCATCGATGAGCACCACGCGCAAGGGAGCGAGCGGGCCGAGGGTGTTCGCGTCTGCCGTATCCAGGATGGTGCTCGCCTCGCTGAGCAGATCAGCGGCGTCGCGGTGCGCCGAGCGGAGCGCGTCGAGGACCATGCGGTACTCGACGAGGAACTCCGCCGTCGCCACCCACACCTCGTTTCCCGAGGCCCGGAGTTCCGCGGCGTCGACGCCGATCTCGGTGCACTCGGCGAGGAAGGCACGCAGCTCGGAGCGGAACCCCTTCGAGGCGCGCACGGAAGTGCTCAGCGCGTCGGGCCACCGGATGCGCCCGTCTTCCGCATCTCCGGCGAGCAGTTCGGCGATGATGCGGTCCTGATCGGCACCGGTCAGCAGCGCCGGCGGTTCGGCTCCTTCTCGCACCATCGCTCCACGGACGATCTGGAAGGCGAAGGAACCGAGCGATCTGGCCAACGGCCCCGGCGTCGCCTGACCGATGCGCACGCCGATCCGATCGCGCAGAGCCGTCGCCGCCTGGCGGTTCGGGGTGAGGGCGAGAACCTGTTCGGGGCGCAGCCCCTCGACGTCGAGCAGGTGCACGACACGCTCGATGAGGGTGCGCGTCTTGCCCGTTCCCGGCGCGCCGATGATGACGCCGGATGCCGACGGCTCTGCGGCGATCACAGCGCGCTGAGCGGTATCGGGTGTCATGACCTCCACGCTATCCGGACGTGCGGACATCGCAGCCCGCACCCGCCAGGCACGTCCGGGGTCGCAGTCGTCCGTGCTGTGCGCTCACGGCGAAACCGGTCCCCGCGGCCGATCCTGCCCGGTGCCCGCGGGGTAGAATTGGCGCAGTCCCCGAACTTCAAGGAGCACGCGTGGAAATCCGCATCGGCATCATCAACACCGGCCGTGAACTGAGCTTCGACACCGGCGCCAGCGCTGAAGAGGTCCGCACCCAGGTCGCCGCGGCGCTCGAGCAGAGCGCGTCGCACGTGAGCTTCGCCGACGTGAAGGGCAACTCCTACATCGTCCCGACCGCGAACCTCGCCTACATCGAGCTGGGCACCGAGGAATCGCGTCGCGTCGGCTTCGTCGCCTGACCGCGCGATGTACATCCTCCTCGCACTCATCGGCGCGTGCGCTCTGGGAATCGCCGCGCACTTCCTGATCCGTGATCGCGAGCTGCGCGGCGTCGCCCTGACCCCGGCGATCGCCACCGCCGTTTCGGCGCTCACCTACACGGGCCTGCAGTGGGCCGGTGTGGGCGAGGACAGCATCTGGCTGTGGCTCGCGAGCGTCCTCGGCGCTCCCGTCGTGGCCGCACTGGCGACCGTGGCCATCACCGGGATGCGCAAGCGCTCCGACGCGCAGAGCAGGGCGGCGCTGGGCATCTGACCCGTCGAACTGTGTCGCCTAGGACGCCAGTCCCATCGCGTCCATGCGACGAGCGTGCGCACCCATGAGCTCGGTGTAGACCGGTTCGATGCGCTCCTCGTCGATCTCGAGACGCTCGGGCCGCAGCGCAGAGCGGCAGACGAGGATCGTGTCGCCGACCAGGCGGCGCGCCCACATCGACAGCAGCGAACGCCACTCCTCGTCACTCTCGATCGTCTCCTGGATGATGGCGACGATCTCGTGTCGAGCGTCGTCCTCGCGGAGGATCTCCGCCACGCGCCGCCCGGTGTCTCCGTAGCTGGACGCCAGCGCGAGATAGAAGTCGTCGAGCATTCCGGCGGTGATGTACACGGCGAGAAGCGTCTCCCGTGGGCGCGCGCCGATGGTCTTTCGACGGAACGCGTCGAGGTTCTCCCGGAACGGGAGCATCAGTTGCGTGGGGTCGTCACCGTGCTCGGCGATGAGCTCCACGATCCCCCGATGCTTGGTCAAGGCGGCCCCTGCCGCACGAGACAGCGACTCCTTCTCGGAGAGCGCGGTCGTGGCGCGGATGAGACGCGTCAGCGTCTCGAAGTAGCCCAGTTGCAGATAGGCGGCCTGCCCGAGGAACCGATTGAGCTCGGGGGCGAGTTCGGCGAAATCGATGCGCGTCGCATCCCCCTGCTCGCCTCTGCCGCGCAGCGCGAGGGTGCGTCGCGGCGCGTCGTCGCGCTGCCAGAACCACTTAACCACGAGGTCGTCCTCCCGAGTCCACCACGACGTTCACAATACTCGTGCCGAACGCTCCTTCCTGGCCGGAGGCGCCCCTCGGGTAGGCTGGGCGTGTCCCCGCCGTCGGAGCGGGGCCCCGCGCCTGTGGCACAAGAGACGGCGTGGATCCGTTAACGTGGCGATCCCGCAGGCTCGCCGGACAGGCAATCTGAATAAAGTGACAACTTTCGCCGATCTCGGCATCGATCAGGACATCGTCGACGCACTCGCCGCCAAGGGCATCGTCGACGCGTTCCCCATCCAGGAGCAGACCATCCCCCTCGGCCTTCCCGGCCAGGACATCATCGGTCAGGCCAAGACGGGAACAGGCAAGACCTTCGGCTTCGGCATCCCCGTCGTCCAGCGCCTCGGCAAGGACCCGGAGCACGGCGTCAAGGCACTCATCGTGGTGCCGACGCGTGAGCTCGCGGTGCAGGTGTACGAAGACATCGACCTGCTCACCAGCAACCGCTCGACCAGCGTCGTCGCCATCTACGGCGGTAAGGCCTACGAGGGTCAGATCGACCAGCTCAAGGCCGGCGCGCAGATCGTGGTCGGCACGCCCGGTCGACTGATCGACCTCGCCGGTCAGCGCCTGCTCGACCTCTCGCACGCCACCGAGGTCGTGCTCGACGAGGCCGACAAGATGCTCGACCTCGGCTTCCTCGCCGACATCGAGAAGATCTTCCAGAAAGTCCCGGCCGTCCGTCACACGCAGCTGTTCTCCGCGACGATGCCCGGCCCGATCGTCGCCCTCGCGCGTCGCTTCATGTCGAACCCGATCCACATCCGTGCGAACGACCCCGACGAGGGCCTCACGCAGGCGAACATCAAGCACCTCGTCTACCGTGCGCATTCGATGGACAAGGACGAGGTCATCGCCCGCATCCTGCAGGCCGAGGGTCGCGGAAAGACCGTGATCTTCACCCGCACCAAGCGTGCGGCGCAGCGCCTCGTCGACGAGCTGAGCGACCGCGGCTTCAATGTGGGCGGCGTGCACGGTGACATGGGTCAGGATCAGCGCGAGCGCTCGATGGCCGCCTTCAAGGCGGGCAAGCGCGACGTCCTGGTCGCGACCGACGTGGCCGCCCGAGGCATCGACGTCGATGACGTGACGCACGTCATCAACCACACGATCCCGGATGAGGACAAGACGTACCTGCACCGCGCAGGCCGTACGGGCCGCGCGGGCAAGACCGGCATCGCGGTCACCTTCGTCGACTGGGAAGACCTGCACAAGTGGGCCCTGATCAACCGCGCCCTCGAGTTCGGCCAGCCCGAGCCCATCGAGACCTACTCGTCCAGCCCGCATCTGTACGAGGACCTCAACATCCCCCAGGGCACGAAGGGCCGCCTGGTGTCGGCGCCCAAGACGGAGTCCGTGAAGACCGAGCGCACCCGTCGACCCGAGCGCGCGGCCGACGCCGCCGCCGAGGGGACCGATGAGGGCGGCACCCGCCGCCGTCGTCGCCGTCGCAACAGCACGACTCCGGTCGGTTCGACCTTCACCGAAGGCGCGGCGGAGTCGACGTCCGGCGAGGGGCAGTCCGCACCGGCCGCCGATCGCGGTGCCGAGGGCGCGGGCACGCATGACGGTGCGGGCAAGGAGCACCACGACGGCAAGCCGGCTCCGGCACGTCGTCGCCGTCGTCGCCGTGGCGGTTCCGGCGCCGGCGCGGCTCCCGTCACCGGGGCCTGAGCACGTCACCGAGAGGGCGCATCCACCGGGTTCACTCCGGCGTATGCGCCCTCTCGCATGTGTGGACGCGGAAGCCGAGAGCCGGTTGCGGCGGGTTCACCGTCGGTCGCCGACATCCGGCTCCTGTGCGCGTGCCTCGTCGGCCGTGCGCAGCACGGCTGCCGGTACCTGCGGCGGATACACCCAGGCGACCAGCACGACCGAGATGATCATCAGCAGGAACCACGAGCTCAGCTTGCTCAACGAGACCGGCTGCCAGCCTCCGGCCTGATCCGGGTAGGCCCATGCGCCCGCCCACGTGCCGATGTTCTCCGCGAGATAGATGAACACCGCGACCCCGCCGAAGACGGCCAGGAGCGGCAGACGGATCGTGCGCCGCCACACCCGCGCGTGCATCACGGTGGGCAGCCAGAGCGCCACGACTCCCGCCAGGAGCACCCAGCGGGCATCCCACCACCAGTGGTGGGTGAAGAAGTTGAGGTAGATCGCCGCTGCGAGGACGGCCGTCATCCATCGCCGCGGATACCGCGTGAACCCGAGGTCGAACAGCCGATAGACGCGCACCATGTACGACCCGACCGCCGCATACATGAAACCGCTGAACAGCGGGACACCGCCGATGCGGAGGATCCCGTCCGCGGCATACGCCCACGACCCCACGTCGGTCTTGAAGAGCTCCATGGCGGTGCCGGTGATGTGGAACAGGACGATGACCCACAGCTCACGCCCGCTCTCCAGTCGGAAGACGAGCATTGCCACCTGGATGAGCACAGCGGCGATGGTGAGTGCGTCGTTGCGGGCGAGCACCGCATCGTCGGGGTACCACAGACGCGCGGCGACGATCAGGACCAGCAGCGCCGCCCCGAAGATGCACGCCCACGCCTGCTTGACGACGAACACCGCGAACTCGATCAGGCCGGCGCGGATGCCGTTCGACGGGGCATCGCGGAGGAGGCGATGAGCCCACGCGTCGACGCGTCGCTCGAGGGAAGTCGCTCGCTGCATGCCTCGGACGGTATCGGTCCCGCTCGACAGCTCGCCGGGAGATGACCGCCAGAATGCCGAGGATCAGGGAAAACGCGGGGCGGTACCCGTGCCGCGTGCTATGAGCCTGGCCACCATCTCGTCAGAGGTGGTGTTCTCGCCGGGACGGTTGGGCTTGCCGTCGCCGTGATAGTCGCTCGAGCCCGTGATGATGAGGTCGTGCTTCGCGGCGATCTCTCGCAGCAGCCGCTTGCCTGCCTCCGTGTTCTCGCGATGCTCGATCTCGAACCCGCCGAGGCCTGCATCGACGAGGCGCTCGATGAACGCCACGGGCATCATGCGGTCGCGCCCCGCCGTCACGGGGTGGGCGATGATCGCCACTCCCCCCGCCTCGGTGATCAGACGCACAGCGGTCAGCGGATCGGGTGCGTAATGCGGCTCGTAGTACCCCTCCCGTGGATGCAGGATGCCGTCGAATGCCTCGGTCCGATCCCGCACGATGCCCCGGGCGACGAGGGCGTCGGCGATGTGCGGACGCCCCACCGTCGCGTCGAGTGCCGTCTGCGCCACCACGTCGTCCCACTGCAGGTCGTAGTCCCGCCCGATGTTGCGGACGATCCGCTCGGCACGGCCGATCCGATCACCGCGGATGCGATCGGTCTCGGCCCGCAGCGCGTCATCCTCCGGATCGAAGAGGTAGCCGAGAACATGCACGCTGCGCCACTCGTGCTTCGCGGAGAGCTCCATCCCCGGGATGAAGGTCATCCCCCGTGCGACGGCGGCGTCTCCCGCCTCGCCCCAACCGGTCGAGCGGTCGTGATCGGTCAGCGCGAGCGTGCGCACCCCGTGCGCGTGCGCCTGCCGGACGACCTCGGCCGGCGACTCCGTGCCATCGGAATGGTTGGAGTGCAGGTGCAGGTCGGCGGGACCGGCGAATCCGTGGGACGAAGTGGCCATCCTCCGAGCGTACCGAGCGGCGACCCGCGCGGACGCGGAGGCGCACGGAAGCGGATGTCGAGGCAGGGACTTCACAGGCGACGCTCCTAGGCTGGTGGGGATGTTTCGTCTCCTGGGGATCCTCTTCACCGTGCTGCTCGCGATCGCGACGGCGGTCGTGGTGTGGCCGCAGTTCTTCCGTCTCGAGCAGACCTACCCGTTCGCGCAGCTCGTGTCCGCGCGCGGCATCGTGCTCGGCGGATTCCTCGTCGTCGCGGTGCTCGCGCTCCTGCTCCTGTTCGCCCGTCCGCTCCGCGGATTCGCCGCCTCCGTCCTGATCGTTGCGCTGCTCGGCGCCGGCGCGACCGCGGCGATCGGCGCCGTTCGCGGTTTCGGGGGATCACCACTCCCGGAGAAGACCGAGGACAGTGTCCGCGTGCTCACCTGGAACACGGCGGGAGAAGCGGTGTCTGCCGAGGTGATCGCCCAGCAGATCCTCGATCAGGGGGCCGACATCGTCGCCCTTCCCGAGACGACCGAGGCCGTCGGCGAGCGCATCGCGATCATGCTCCGCGAGCAGGGACACCCGATGTGGGTGCACCACGTGCAGTTCCGCCCGGATGTGCAGGACGGGCCGCAGTCGTGGCAGACGACCGTGCTGGTCGCCCCGGACCTCGGCGAGTACTCCGTGATCGAGTCGGCGAAGGACGGCACCAGCAACACCGGCTCGGTGCCCAGCGTCGTGCTCATGCCGATCGACGGCTCCGGCCCCACCATCGTCGCCGTGCACGCGGTCGCGCCGCGCATGGAGGAGATGCAGCAGTGGCGCAGCGACCTGCAGTGGATCGCGGATCAGTGCCCCCAGGGCGACTTCATCCTGGCCGGTGACTTCAACGCGACGATCGACCACATGGCCCCTCTCGGAGTCGAGGGCGGAGATATCGGCTACTGCCGCGATGTCGCGTCCCGCACCGGCAACGGCCTCACGGGTACCTGGCCGAACTCTCTTCCTGCCCTCGCCGGCGCCCCGATCGATCATGTGATGGCGTCGCAGAACTGGTCTCCGACGGGGTCGGTCGTGCTGGACGATGCCGGTGGCAGCGACCACCGCGCTCTGGTCGTGCAGCTCGAGCCCGCCGGCTGACTCCCGCACCCGCCCGCCAGGTGACAGACTGGAGGGATGAGCACAGGAGAGCGCGACACGATCGCAGAACCCACCGTCGAAGCGTCTGTCGACAACGGCACCACCAACCGCAAGCAGCCCTTCCCCCAGGGCTTCCTCGACACGATCTCGACCGGTTGGGCCGAACGCCCGGAGACGCTTCCCGCGCCGCGCGCCCAGGCGTCGTACGCGGCCACGCGTCGTGCCGCCGTCTCCGCGGCCTTCCCCGGCAAGCACCTCGTGATCCCTGCCGGCTCTCTCAAGCAGCGCAGCAACGACACCGACTACGTGTTCCGCGCGCATTCCGCCTTCGCACACCTCACCGGGTGGGCATCGGATGCCGAGCCCGACTCGGTCCTCGTCTTCGCACCGACCGAGACCGGCCACGACATCACCCTCTTCTTCCGCGAGCGCGCCGACCGCACGACGACGGAGTTCTACGCCGACGCCACGGTCGGAGAGTTCTGGATCGGTCCGCGACCGTCCCTCGCCGGCGTCGCCGCCGACCTCGACATCGCCACCGCCCATCTGGACGACAGGGAAGCCGTCGAGGGCGAACTGGTGCTCGACGAGGACGAGACCCTCACCCGCTTCGTCTCGGAGCTGCGGCTCATCAAGGACGAGTTCGAGATCGCCGAGATGCGCCGCGCCGTCGAGATCACGGCGAACGGCTTCGACGACATCATCCGCGAGCTTCCTGCCGCGACGGCTCATGCACGCGGCGAGCGCGTCGTTGAAGGCGTCTTCCACCGCCGCGCACGCGAGGACGGCAACGGCGAGGGCTACGACACGATCGCCGCCTCCGGCCCGCACGCCTGCTACCTGCACTGGACGCGCAACGACGGAACCGTGGTTCCCGGTGACCTGATCCTGGTGGATGCGGGTGTGGAGGCCGACAGCCTCTACACCGCCGACATCACGCGCACGCTGCCCGTCTCCGGCACGTTCACCGACGTGCAGCGGCGCGTCTACGAGACGGTGCGCGAGGCCGCCGACGCGGCATTCGCCGCCGCTCAGGTCGGCGTACGCTTCCGCGACGTGCACGGAGCCGCCATGAAGGTCATCGCCGAGCGGACGGCCGAGTGGGGTCTGCTGCCCGTCACCGCCGAAGAGGCTCTGGATGCCGACAAGGGCGGCCAGCACCGTCGGTACATGGTGCACGGCACCTCGCACCACCTCGGCATCGACGTGCACGACTGCGCCCAGGCCCGTCGCGAGATGTACTACGACGGCATCCTCGCCCCGGGCATGGTGTTCACGATCGAACCTGGACTCTACTTCCAGATCGACGACCTCACCGTGCCGGCCGAACTCCGTGGCATCGGCGTGCGCATCGAGGACGACATCGTGATGACCGACGACGGCCCCGTGAACCTCTCGGCCGGCATCCCCCGCACGGCCGACGAGGTCGAGGCGTGGATGGCGCGACTGCAGAGCTGACACCGACGGATGCATGAGGGCGAGCTCGCACTCGAGACCGAGGTCGCGGCGCACCTGATCGCGCGCCGCTTCCCCGAGCTCCGTGGCGAGACCCTGCGACCGGTCCCCATGACGGGCACGGTGAACAGGATCATCCGGGTGGGCGACGGACTCGTCGCCCGCTTCCCCCTCCTCGGGGCAGCGGCGCACGAGCTCGTCCGCGAGGCCGCAGCACTCGAGGAGTTCGCGGCGTCGAGCCCGTTCCCCGCGCCGTGCTCCTACGGCACCGCCTCCGCGTCGGAGGAGTTCGACTCGGCCTGGGCTGTGCAGACGTGGATCGAGGGTGACCCGGCGGATCCTGTGCTCTCCTCCACGTCCGAGACGCTCGCGCACGACCTGGTCGCCCTCATCCGGGCGCTGCGCACCGTCGACGTGCGCGACCGTGTGTTCGACGGCAGGGGCCGGGGCGGAGTCCTCAGCGACCACGACGAATGGGTCGCGACATGCCTGAGGCGGAGTGCGCATCTCTTCGATGCGGCCCGCGCAGGGCGGCTCTGGTCGGTGCTGCGCGAGCTCCCATCCGCCAGCGCTCCGGTGATGAGCCACCGGGACCTCACGCCGTTCAATCTCCTCGTCGCGGAGCACGAGGGCGATACCCGCCTGGCCGGTGTGCTCGACGGCGGAGACTTCGGTCCCGCGGATCCCGCACTCGACCTGGTCGCCGCCTGGCACCTCTTCGACGCGCCGGGACGACACCTGCTCCGCGAAGGCCTGGCTGTCGACGACCTCGAGTGGCGGCGCGGCGCGGGATGGGCGCTGCAGCAGGCGCTCGGGCTCGGATGGTATTACGCGGAATCGAACCCGCGGATGAGCGCACTGGGAATCTCGACCGTGGGGCGCGTGCTCGCGGACGAGGAGCTGTCGAGGCTCATCGGCTGAGGGGGCGTCCGACCGAGCCCCCTCGCTCCTCGGCGCCGCCGAGGGCGAACTCCGCCACGATCGGGGCGAGTGCGGCCCCGATCTCCGCGGCGGGGCGCTTGCGGCCCTTCACCTCGAAGGCGTGTCCCCCTCCGTCGATCCAGACGACGCGCGCATTCCGACAGGTCGCGATCGCCTCCTCGAACTGCGAGATCGGCTGGATGAAGGGATCGTTCGTCCCCTCCACGAACAGCTGCGGGACCGTGATCCCCGGCAGATGCTCGACGCGTGGCTTCTCCGGACGTCCGGGCGGATGCAACGGGTACCCGAGGTAGACGAGGCCGTCGACACGCATGCCCTCGGCGACCGCCATCGACGCCATGCGTCCGCCGTACGATTTGCCCGTCGCCCACAGGGTCGCCGAGGGATCGGACTCGCGTGCGAAGGCCGCGACGGCGTTCCATGTGGCGATCGCATGCGCGGCGGGTCCCGGCATCCGTCGCCCCTGCTCCACATACGGGAAGTTGAAGCGGAGGGTCGAGAAGCCCGTCGCGCTCAGCGCATCGACGTAGCCGGTGAGGAACGGATGGTCCTTGCCGGTCCCTGCACCGTGGGCCACGATCACCGTCGCCCCGTTGTCACCGGCTGTCCAGTCGGCGGACACGGCGGTGAGTCCCGCCGGGAGCGCGACCTGGATCTCGACCATCAGACGGAGAGCGTGGAGGTCGCCGTCATGCCCGTTCGCCCTGGATGCCGTCAGTGCCGGGAGCAGCGTCCGGCTCGACCGGGGTCACGGTCGACGGAGCGGCGGTCCCCGCCGATGCGGACCCGGGCTCGGGCGTCGTCTCGGGTTCGGGGTCGGCGACCGGGTCGGCGACCGGCGGTGCGACGGGGTCGGCCGGGCGCGGCGGGATCACGGGATCTCCGGGTGCCGGGGCGGGCTCAGGCGAGGTCGCGCCGGGCGTGATCCGCTCGCCGTAGCGCGGCGGCTCGTCGAGGTTGACCGGCGGTCGCACGGGCGCCACTTTGTTCGCGCCGAGGACCTGCCGGGCCTTGCCCAGCGACGAGGACAGCACGGTGACCTCGTAGTGATCGGCCGCGAACTGCGTGACGCTGGCGAAGTCGCGCCGGCGACGGACGATCGCGTAGGTGACCAGGCTGAGGATCATCCCGACCGCGACACCGATGAGGACGAAGCCGAGGAAGAGCTGGATCGGCACCTCCGGGTTGCCGAGCACGAGGATGGCGGCGAGGAAGAGCCCGATCAACACACCGTTGATCGCCCCGGAGCGCGCGGCGGCGGCGTAGCCGAGCTTGCCGGTCACGCGTTCGACCGTGCGCACGCTCTGACCGACGATGGCGATGTCGCGCGCCGGCACCTCCCCCGCGATCAGCTTCGAGACCGTCTTCTGCGCGCTCTCGTAGTCGCGCATCGACGCGACGATCTCGCCGGTGTCTGTGCCGCTCGCGGGCCGGTTCAGCATGCTCATCCGGCTATTCTTCCACGCGTGCCGTCGGACGGCCCGAGGCACGGCCGACCCGCCGGAGACGCGAGCCGCCGACTACGCTGGAGAAGTGAGCACACAACGGGTTTTCGCCGCGCGCCTTGCCGGGTGCGCCGTCTTCGATCCCGTCGGCGACCGGCTCGGCAAGGTCCGAGATGTCGTCGTCGTGTATCGAAGTACCGCGGCGCCCCGCGTCATCGGCCTGGTCGTGGAGATCCCGGGACGACGCCATGTGTTCCTCTCGATCGGACGCGTCACCTCGATCCGTTCCGGCCAGGTCATCACCACGGGCCTGATCAACGTGCGGCGGTTCTCCCCGCGGGCCGGCGAGGTGCGCGTGCTCGCCGAAATGCTGGGACGACGCGTGAGCTTCGTCGATGGCAGCGGTACCGCGGTCATCGAGGACATCGCGATCGAACCGAACCGCCTCGGCGAATGGGCGATCAGCCAGCTCTTCCTCCGCCGACCGAAGACCAGTGCCTCCCCGTTCGCGAAGGGTCCGACGACGTTCGCGGCATGGAGCGAGGTCGCCGAGCAACGCGCTCCCGGTGAGTCGCAGTCGGCTGAGCAGCTCGTCGCCTCGTACTCCGAGCTGCACGCCGCCGATCTCGCCAACACGCTTCTCGACCTTCCGCAGCAGCGCATGATCGAGGTGGCCGAAGAGCTGTCGGACGACCGCCTTGCCGATGCCCTCGAGGAGATGCCCGAAGACGAACAGGTGCACATCCTCGACCGTCTGGGAGACGAACGCGCCGCCGACATCCTCGACCAGATGGAACCGGACGACGCGGCCGACCTGCTCGCCCAGCTGGCGCCTGACCGTCTGGAGCAGCTCCTGGAGCTCATGGAGCCGGAAGAAGCCGAAGACGTCAGGATGCTGCTGCGCTACGGCCCGGACACCGCCGGCGGTCTGATGACGCCTGAGCCGATCATCCTCTCGGCCGACGCCACCGTCGCCGAGGCGCTCGCGCTGATCCGCCGCCACGAGCTGCACCCCGCGCTGGCCGCCGCGGTGTTCGTCACCCTCCCGCCGTTCGAGACTCCGACCGGGCGCCTGCTCGGGCTCGTGCACTTCCAGCGGATGCTGCGCTACCCGCCGCATGAGCGGCTCGGCGCGATCCTCGACGACAGCCTCGAGCCCGTGCCCGTCACCGCCTCCGCCGCCGAGGTGGCACGGCTGCTGGCGAGCTACGACCTCGTCTCGCTCCCCGTGATCGATGCGGCGCACCGCCTCGTCGGAGCGATCAGCATCGACGACGTCCTCGACTACCTCCTTCCGGACGACTGGCGTTCGCATGACAGCGAGGACACCTCCCCCGCTGCGAGCACCGTCCCTGGATCCACCCCCGCCGCCCCGACGAAGGAGACGCGCTGATGCCCCGCTCTCCGCGCCTCGATGCGCCGGGCCGCACCACGACACGGCCCCGGGCGACGTCTCGCGACCGCTTCGGACGCTTCACGGAGTGGGTGGCTCGCGCGATGGGGACGCCCGCGTTCCTGCTGATCCTCAGCCTGTTCTGTGTGGTCTGGATCGTCTGGAACACGCTGATGCCCGACGAGCTGCGCTTCGACGACGCCGCCCTCGGCTTCACGGCACTGACCCTGATGCTCTCCCTGCAGGCCTCATACGCCGCACCGCTCATCCTGCTCGCGCAGAATCGTCAGGACGACCGCGACCGGGTTCAGATCGAGCAGGACCGCCAGCGTGCGGAGCGCAACCTGGCCGACACCGAGTACCTGGCCCGCGAGATCGTGGCTCTGCGCATGTCGCTCGAAGAGCGCAATTCGCAGGTCGTCACGCGCGACGTGCTGCGCCAGGAGCTCAAAGCCCTTCTCGCCGAGCTCGAAGACGCGCCGGAGAAGCCCCGATCCGGCGCCGCGTCGTGACCGCGGCGGAGCGTGTCCGCGCGGCTGTCGCCGCGGTGACGGATCCCGAGCTCCGTCGACCCATCGGGGATCTCGACATGGTCCGGGACATCTCCGTCGACGGCGGTCGAGCCCGCGTCGGCATCGTCCTCACGATCGTCGGCTGTCCAGCGGCGGCGCGGATCGAGTCGGACGTCCGCGTTGCCGCGGCGTCCGTTCCGGGCATCGCGGAGGTGGACGTCGAGGTCGGCGTGATGACGCCGGCAGAACGCAAGGCTCTCACCGAGAAACTCCGCGCCGGGAGGCCCGCACGCCACATGCCGTTCGGGCCCGATTCCCTCACCCGTGTGATCCTCGTCTCCAGCGGCAAGGGGGGTGTGGGCAAGTCCACCGTCACCGCGAACCTTGCCGTCGCACTCGCCGCGCAGGGTCTGTCCGTCGGTCTCGTCGACGCCGACGTGCACGGGTTCTCGATCCCCGGGCTCCTCGGCATCCCTGCGGGCACGCAGCCGACGCGCATCGACGACCTGATGCTCCCCCCGGTCGCGCACGGCGTGAAGACGATCTCGATCGGGATGTTCCTCCGCGACGGCGAATCGGTGGTGGCGTGGCGTGGGCCGATGCTGCACCGCACGGTCTCGCAGTTCCTCACCGACGTCTTCTTCGGCGACCTCGACGTCCTCCTCATCGACATGCCGCCGGGGACGGGCGACATCGCGATCTCGATCGGCCAGCTCCTCCCCCATGCGGAAGTGCTCGTCGTGACCACCCCGCAGACCGCTGCCGCCGAGGTGGCGATCCGCAGCGGTCTCGTCGCGCGTCAGACGGGTCAGCGCGTGATCGGCGTCATCGAGAACATGGCGGCGTACACGCTGCCCGATGGAACGGTCATCGACATGTTCGGCTCGGGCGGAGGCGCCGCCGTATCGGAGGCTCTCTCCGAACCGGGAGTCCCTGTGCCGCTGTTGGCCTCGATCCCCCTGAGCCCCGCTCTGCGCGAGGGCGGAGACGCGGGCGAGCCGATCGTCTCCACCGAGAGCGACGATGTCGCGGCGACGACCATCCGCGACCTCGCGAGCACCCTGGCGCGGCGGGGCAGGGGCCTCTCCGGTCGATCGCTGCCGATGTCGCTCACCTGAACGCGTGGGAAGATGGACCGATGCCTCCCCGCTCTCTGACCGTCGATGAGGGTCTGCTGCGACGAATGGCTCGGGACGCAGCGATCTACTCGCTGACCCGACCCGCAGCCCTCGTCATGTGGGTCGCCCTCGCCGCAGCCCTCGTGCTCAGCATCCTCAACCTCGGCGCGCCCGTCCGTCCGGGGGAACAGGGCCCTTTCGGAGCAGGATGGATGCCGGTCATCATCGTCGCGCTCGCGGGTTTCGCCGTCGTGATGTCGGTATCGGGCGCGCGAACCGCCGTCCGGATCGCGATGCCCGTCGGAACCGTCGTGTGGGCATCGCTGGAAGAGGACAGCCTGCAGATGGGCAGCGGCCGTCGTCGCTCCGACATCGCCTACCGCACCTTCCAGAGGATGCGAGTGGGCAAGGACGCCGTGCTGTTGAAGCTGCGAGACACCTCGGCCGCGACCGCGATCCCTCGTCGCCTGCTCACGGACGACGACATCGCCACCCTCCGCTCGAAGATCTCCTAGGCGCCGAGCGCGCAGAGCCCTGCGCGCTCGATCGGCGAGCGTTCACGTCAAGTGGCTTCGGCGTCGAAGGGAGGGCGGTTCGACGCACTGAACTCCTGCGGAACGGCTCGGGTCGCGGGAGCCGTGCTCGCCGCGGCCGCAGCTCCGGCGATCGGCTCCGCGATGGTCTGGGCCGCCTGCAGCGGGGTCGCCGGCTGGGGCTCTTCCATGAGCGCATCGCGGATGATCCGGCGCGGGTCGTACTGGCGCGGGTCGAGCTTGCGCCAGTCGACGTCGTCGATCTCCGGCCCCATCTCCTCGCGCACCCTCGACTTGGTCGCGCGCAGATACTCGCCGGCCTTGCGGACCATGCGCGAGAAGCTCTCCGCGGCTCGCGGGAGACGTTCGGGGCCGATGATCAGAACCGCGATGAGGCCGATCAGCAACAGCTTCTCGAAGGTGAGCCCGAACGTCATCTCTACAGGCTACCGCCGCGCCTACGGTCCCCGCACTCGCCGACCGAATACTCTGGAGAGGATCACAGTCAGGCAGGGAGAAACAGGCCATGAGCGAGCATGACGCGAACGCGCGTTTCCTGCGCGAGTCCATCGTGGAACCCGACGCCATCAGCCGCGCACGCGCGCATGCGGTCGAACTGGGAGCGATGCCGATCAGCGCCGCCGTGGGTTCGCAGATCGCCGTGCTCGCGGCCGCGACCTCGGCCCGCTCCATCGTCGAGATCGGCACCGGTGCCGGAGTCTCCGGTCTCTGGCTGCTGCGCGGCGCACCCCAGGCGGTCCTCACCTCGATCGACAACGAACCGGAGCACCTCGCCGCGGCGCGACAGGCCTTCTCCGATGCCAAGGTGCCGTCCACCCGAGCCCGCTTCATCACGGGCCGCGCGATCGACGTTCTCCCCCGCATGAACGAGAACTCCTACGACATCGTGCTGGTCGACGCCGACCCCGAGCATGTCATCGAGTACGTCGAACACGGTCTGCGTCTCGCACGCACCGGCGGACTCGTGCTCGTGCCCCGCGTGCTGGCCGGCGGTCGCGTAGCCGATCCGGTCCAGCGCGACGAGATCACTTCCGCCTACCGGTCCCTCGTGCAGGAGACGCAGGAATCCTCGGCGGTCCTCGCCACGGTCTCCCCCGCCGGCGAAGGTCTGCTGCAGCTGATCAGTCTCGCCGAACGCGGCTGACCGCGCGGCTCGAGACCGTGCGAAAAGGGCGATGGATCCGAGGATCCATCGCCCTTTCGGATCCGCCGACGCGGACCCCAGGTCGATCAGGCCGGTGCCACGACGGCGGCAAGCACGTCGTGAAGCTCCTTGGCCTCGGCGTCGTTCACGGAGACGACCAGGCGGCCGCCGCCTTCGAGTGGAACGCGCACGATGATGAGTCGTCCTTCTTTCACGGCTTCCATAGGTCCGTCTCCGGTCCTCGGCTTCATCGCTGCCATCGTGGCTCCCTTTCCTCCGGTGGTATGGGATGAGTTTATCGGGTGTCACCGGGACCTGGAGGTCACGGAGCAACAATTGGGTCGAGCTTCACCCTCACGGCACCTGCCAGAACGTGCTTCCGAGCGCATACACGTGGTAGATCCAGAACCATTGCCCGAGGAGACATGCGGCCAGCACGCCGACACGCCAGAGCCGTGATCGCGGCACCGCGACCGCTCCCCAGAGCGGGCTCAGGGGGAGAAGCAGGCGGAACGTGCTCGATTGCGGAAAGAACACCGCGAGCAGATACAGCAGGTAGCTCGCACTCCACAGACGGATGTCGGCGCCCAGAGCGCGCACCTGCGGAGAGAAGAGGAGTGCGGCAGCAGCGCCGACGACCGACAGCACCAGCACGATCGGCCCCCACCACTGCGGCATCCCCCAGAGGGCGAACCAGAACTGCGATGCCTGGATCCACCCTTCGAACGGGATGAAACCGTCGACTCCGCCGGTGATCCAGTGCTGGCGCCACGCGAGCTCGGTCGCGAGATACGCACCGGGATCCCCCGTCGCGATGCCGGCGATCACCTGCCAGGCGAAACCGGACAGAGTCGCGAGCGCGCCGAGCGCGAGGATGTGTGCGATCTCGCGCCCGGTGAGCGGATCCTGCCGACGTCGGATCCACCGCAGCAGTCCGTGCAGCCCGAGGAACAGGGCGAAGGCCAGGACACCGGGTCGTGTGAACGCCATCACGGGGATCAGGATGTACAGCCAGGCATAGGTGCGCCGCGTCGTCGCATCGAGGGCGAGGAACAGCAGCAGCAGGAACAGCGTCTCGGCGTACCCCACCTGGAACATCGCCGCGATCGGTCCCGCCGCGAAGAACACGACGGCCCACGTCGCCGCGGAGTTGCCGATGCGATCACGAAGCAGGCGGTGAAGCGCGAGACAGGCCAGGTAGCCGGCGACGAGCGAGAGCAGGAGCGCACCGGCACCCCAGGACCCGAGCAGTACGCCGATCCCCTTCGCCGCATATGCGAACACCGGCATGAACGCCCAGGCGTTCTCGGCGACGTCACCCGAGTCGGTGAGGGGCAGATCCGTCGGGTAGCCGTTCTCGGCGACCAACCAGTACCATTGCGCGTCCCAGCCGAGCACGAAATCGATGATCCCCGCCTCCGCGCCGAACCGCGAGGACGAGGTCGACAGTGAGGCGGCGATGACCAGGAACACCGTCGTGACGACCCGGGCTCCGAGGTAGACGACGGCCACGCGCAGGGCGACCGGCGCCTTCGCCCAGCGGCGCGTTGCGCTCAGTGCGAGGTGAGCCATGCGCGCAGGCCCCGCTCCACGGCGTCGATCTGCGCGAGGGGTACACGCTCCTCATCGTGGTGGGCGAGGTGCGGGTCGCCGGGCCCGTAGTTCACAGCCGGGATCCCGAGCGCGGAGAATCGCGCGACGTCGGTCCACCCGTACTTCGGGCGCGGCTCGGCGCCGACCGCCGCCACGAACTGCTTCGCGATCTCGGCGTCGAGGCCGGGACGCGCCCCCTCGGCGGCATCCGTGATCTCGACGTCGAAGCCGGCGAGGACTGCGCGGAGGTGAGCCTCGGCATCGGCCGCAGACTTGCTCGGCGCGAACCGGTAGTTGACCTCCACCTCGCAGGCGTCGGGGATGACGTTCCCCGCGACGCCGCCCGCGATGCGCACGGCGCTCAAGCTCTCGCGGTACAGCAGCCCCTCGACCAGCACCTCCTTGGCGCGGTACTCCGCCAGACGCGTGAGGACGGGCGCCGCGCGGTGGATCGCGTTCTCGCCGATCCAGGCACGCGCGCTGTGAGCACGCACGCCGGTGGTGCGCACGATCGCACGGAGCGTTCCGTTGCAACCGCCTTCCACCTCACCGTTGGACGGCTCGCCGAGGATCGCGAAGTCCGCCTCGAACAGGTCGGGACGCACGGCGGCGAGCAGACCGAGACCGTTCTTCGACGCCTCGATCTCCTCGTTGTCGTACCACATCCACGTGATGTCGATCGCGGGGTCGGTCAGCTCGGCCGCGAGCTTCAGCTGCACGGCGGTGCCCGCCTTCATGTCGACCGTGCCGCGGCCCCAGAGAT
The DNA here is from genome assembly GCF_002356155.1 of Microbacterium sp. TPU 3598. Lineage (NCBI taxonomy): Bacteria > Bacillati > Actinomycetota > Actinomycetes > Micrococcales > Microbacteriaceae > Microbacterium > Microbacterium sp. TPU 3598. The sequence continues at coordinate 2,439,537 of NZ_AP017975.1, forward strand.
AGGGGACTCCGTCGATCTCGATGTCGCGCGTGGGCAGGTTCGCATTGATCGGCACGGTGTCGATGTGACCGGCGATGGCGACGCGCTGTGCCCGGCCACGGTCGGTACGAGCGACGATCGTGTTCCCGTGGCGGAAGACCTCCAGATGGTCGAGAGGGGACACTGCGGCCTCGATCGCATCGGCGAGCGTCTTCTCGTCACCGGAGACGCTCGGGATGTCGCAGATCGCACGGGTGAGGTCGACGGAGGACGCGGTCAGATCGAGCACCATGGGTCCAGCCTACTTACCCCGTCATGAGTGCGGTCGTCGCCCCGGGAGCGCGATAGCGTGGAGGGATGAGCGACGCACGCACCGTATGGGGTATCGGCCTGACCACCATCGCCGGAGACGGCACGGTTCTCGACGCCTGGTATCCCGAGGTGCACACCGGTGCGGTCACGACCGACGAGGTGGCTGTCGCTGCGCTCGAACCCCTCGCGGGGAGCGACGAACGACGCGACGTCACGATCGAGGTGGTGCAGCTGCAGATCGACCTCGACACGGCACCGGCCTCCACCGCCGACGCCTATCTGCGCCTGCATGCCCTGTCGCATCTCGTCGTGCGCCCGAACGAGCTGAACCTCGACGGCATCTTCGGACACCTTCCGAATGTCGCCTGGACCAACGCCGGGCCCGTCCTCCCCGTTGACGCCGCCCGCCTGCGCCCGCAGCTCCAGCGCGCGGGCATCCAGGTGCAGGGGCTCGACAAGTTCCCCCGCCTGACCGACTATGTGCAGCCGGCGGGCGTCCGCATCGCCGATGCCTCCCGCGTGCGCCTGGGGGCGTACCTCTCCCCCGGCACGACCGTCATGCACGAGGGATTCGTCAACTTCAATGCCGGCACACTCGGCGCATCGATGGTCGAGGGCCGCATCTCGCAGGGTGTGGTCGTCGGAGACGGCAGCGACATCGGCGGAGGGTCCTCCATCATGGGCACCCTCTCGGGTGGCGGAACGCATCGGGTGTCGATCGGTGCCCGCACCCTGCTCGGCGCGAATGCGGGCATCGGCATCTCGCTCGGTGACGACTGTGTCGTCGAAGCGGGGCTCTACGTCACCGCAGGCACCAAGATCGTCCTCGTCGACGGACCCGTGACCGCCGACGGCGGGCGCAAGACCGTCAAGGGTGCGGAGCTCTCCGGTCAGGACGGCCTGCTCTTCCGCCGCAACTCGCTCAGCGGTGCGGTGGAAGCCGTCCGTCGCGCCGGTGTCGGAGTGACCCTGAACGAGGCTCTGCACGCCTGAGAGCAGCCTTCCGGCCCGTCTCCGCGGAGCCGACGACCCGCGCGGGAGGCGACATGCAGCCGACGGCATGCGTGCACTGGTAGACTGACATCGTTGCGCGTACCGCCGGTCCCGCAACATCGTCGTCGTCACGGGGTCTCCGAGGACCGAAGCGAGCGGAACTGCTCCCACCACCAGCATGAGCTGGCCTTTCGAACGGCGAACCGATGCGCAATTCCTGCGCCGTCGCCCACCTCACCCCCTATCTCGCGCCGTTCACTCGTGCGCTGACGGAGTTTCTGCATGTCTACTTTCCTTGAACTCGGCGTTCCTGCCGAGCTCGCCGCCGTTCTCGCCGATTCCGGCAAGACCGAGGCATTCGCCATCCAGCGCGACACCCTTCCCGACTCCCTCGCCGGACGCGACCTCCTGGGCCGCGGACGCACGGGCAGCGGCAAGACCATCGCCTTCGCCCTGCCGCTCGTCGCACGCCTTGCCGCCTCGGGCGGTCAGCGTCGCGCCGGCCTTCCGCGCGGACTCGTCCTCGCGCCCACCCGTGAACTCGCGACCCAGATCGCCGCGACCATCGCGCCTCTCGCGGAGGCCGCAGGCCTGCGCGTCACGACCGTCTTCGGCGGGGTCAGCCAACGCCCGCAGGAGCAGGCGCTTCGCGGCGGCGTCGACATCGTCGTGGCCTGCCCCGGTCGACTCGAAGACCTCATGAAGCAGCAGGTCGTGCGCCTGAGTGCGATCGAGGTCACCGTGCTCGACGAGGCCGACCACATGGCCGACCTCGGCTTCCTCCCCGGCGTCACCCGCATCCTCACGGCCACGCCGGCCGGTGGGCAGCGCCTGCTGTTCAGCGCCACGCTGGACCGCGGCATCGACACCCTCGCCCGCCGCTTCCTCTCGAACGCCGTCAGCCATGAGGTCGACGAGGAGAGCGTGCCCGTCGGCGAGATGACGCACCGCGTCCTGGTCGTCGACTCGGCCGACAACAAGACGGCCCTCGTGCGTGAGCTCGCCTCGGGCACCGGTCGTCGCATCCTCTTCACCCGCACCAAGCACCAGGCGAAGAAGCTCGCGAAGCAGCTCACCGCCGCGGGGATCCCCGCGGTCGACCTGCACGGCAACCTCTCGCAGAACGCCCGCGAGCGCAACCTCGGTGCGTTCTCCGCGGCCCCGGAAGACGGCGGTGTGCGCGTGCTCGTCGCGACCGATGTCGCCGCCCGTGGCGTGCACGTCGACAACGTCGATCTCGTCGTCCACGTCGACCCGCCCGTCGAGCACAAGGCGTACCTGCACCGTTCCGGCCGCACCGCCCGCGCCGGGGCTGCCGGCACCGTGGTGACGGTCGTGCTCCCCGAGCAGCGTCGTGATGTCAAGGATCTGCTGCGCAAGGCAGCCATCTCTGCCCCGCTGGAGGATGTCACGGCCGCTGCCGTCACCGCGCTGGTTCCCGAGCGCGCACCTCACGTGCGTCCGGCGCCCGTCCAGGCTCCGCAGCAGCAGCGCCAGTCGTCGAAGCAGCGCCCCGCGGGCGGCGAGAGGAACGGTGCGGCGAACCCGCCGTCGCGTCGCCGTCGTCGTCCCCGCTCCGGCGCATCCGGCAATGGTCAGGGCGGCGGGTACTCCACGCAGAGCAACCAGTCCCGCCAGGGCGGCCGCAGTTCACAGGGCCGCTGACACCGACCGGCAGCACTCACGCAGAAAAGCGCCCCCTCCGTCTCGACGGAGGGGGCGCTTTCTCGTCACGCGCTCAGCGCGTGGGGAACTGACGTTCCGGCGATCCTGTGTACAGCTGCTGGGGGCGGCCGATCTTGGTCTGGGGGTCGAGCTGCAGCTCACGCCACTGCGCGAGCCAACCGGGCAGGCGCCCGATGGCGAACAGCACCGTGAACATACGGGTCGGGAAGCCCATGGCCTTGTAGATGACACCGGTGTAGAAGTCGACGTTCGGGTACAGGCGACGCTCGCGGAAGTAGTCGTCGGCCAGCGCGAGCTCTTCGAGCTCCTTCGCGAGATCGAGCAGCGGGTCGGTCACTCCGAGCGACGAGAGCACCTCGTCGGCCGCGTCCTTGACGAGCTTGGCGCGCGGGTCGTAGTTCTTGTACACCCGGTGCCCGAAGCCCATCAGCTTCACGCCTTCTTCCTTGTTCTTCACCCGCTCGACGAAGCGCGAGACACTCTGGCCGGAGTCGCGGATCTGACCGAGCATCGTCAGCACGGCCTCGTTCGCGCCGCCGTGCAGCGGGCCGGAGAGCGCCTGGATGCCGGCGGAGACCGAGGCGAACTGGTTCGCACCGGTGGATCCGACCAGGCGGACGGTCGACGTCGAGGCATTCTGCTCGTGGTCTTCGTGCAGGATGAGGAGCAGCTCGAGAGCCTTCGACATCACCGGGTTGACCTCGTACTCCTCGCTGTGCACGCCGAAGTTCAGCTTCAGGAAGTTGTCGACGAAGCTCAGCGAGTTGTCCGGGTAGAGGAAGGCCTGGCCCACGCTCTTCTTGTGCGCGTACGCCGCGATCACGGGGAGCTTGGCGAGCATGCGCACCATATTCAGCTCGACGTGCTCCGGGTTGTGCGGGTCGGTCTGACCTTCGTAGTACGTCGACAGCGCGGCGACCGCCGAAGACAACACGGACATCGGGTGCGCCGTGTGCGGCAGCGCCGAGAAGAAGCGCTTGAGGTCTTCGTGCAGCAGAGTGTGGCGACGGATCTTCTCGTCGAACTCCGCGAGTTCGGAGGCGGACGGCAGCTCGCCGTAGATGAGCAGCCAGGCCACCTCGAGGTAGCTGGTGGAGCCCGCGAGCTGCTCGATCGGATACCCGCGATACCGCAGGATGCCCTTGTCGCCGTCGATGAACGTGATCTCGGACTTCGTGGAGGCCGTGTTCACGAACCCGTAGTCCAGGCCCGTGTACCCCGTCTGCCGCGTCAGCGTGGAGAAATCGATGCTGTCGTGCCCCGCCGTGCCGCGCAGCACCGGGAATTCCGCGGTCGTGTCGCCGATCGTCAGCTTCGCCGTCTGGTCTGCCGCTGCACTCACGCGGACCTCCTCGTAGTGTCCGAGCCCGCTCGTCGCGGTGCTGTCGGACAAGATCTTGATCAAGCCTGAACTGGCGATCTCACGGCGCTGAAGCGCCAGGTCGGGTCACGACCGAATCGCCTTTACAGCCTAGTAGTCGCGCAGGCCTACTGTGACATCCGCCAAAGGGAAGCCCATTTCAGGGAGAGAACCTATATATCGCCGTCAGAGAGTCGGCGCGCCGCCTCTCTGACGTGCGCGGTCGGCGCCGTGAGCGCCAGCCGGACGTGCTCCCCGGAGTCGGCACCGTAGAAGGGCCCGGGACCGGCGAGGATGCCGAGAGCGGCGAGTCGCTCCATCGACTCCCAGGCATCGCGCCCCTCCGTCACCCAGAGATAGAGTCCTGCTTCGGAGCCGTCGATGCGGAAGCCCGCCGCCTCCAGAGCAGGACGCAGGGCGTCGCGCCTGACGCGGTAGAGCTCCTTCTGCTCCGCCACGTGCTCGTCGTCGCCGAGGGCGACCGCCATCGCGTGCTGCACCGGCGCCGGCGGCATGAGACCGAGGTGCTTGCGCGCCGTGAGAAGCTCGCCCACGATGCGTGCGCATCCGGCCACGAAGGCTGCGCGGTACCCGGCGAGGTTCGATTGCTTGCTCAAGGAGTACACGCTGAGCAGGTTCGCTCGACTCCCGTCCGTCACCCGCGGGTCGAGGATGGAGGGGATCGGCTCGGTCGCCCACTCGCCGTCCCAGCCGAGTTCCGCGTAGCATTCATCGCTCGCGAGCACGGCACCGAGTTCACGGGCACGACGGACGGCGGCGGCGAGTTCGCTCACGGTCCAGGTGCGCCCGTCCGGATTGCCCGGGGTGTTGATCCAGATGAGCTTCGTACCCTCCGGCCACTCCTCCGGATCATCCGCGGGCAGCGGCGTCGCCCCCACGACGCGGGCGCCCACCTCATAGGTCGGGTAGGCCACGCGGGGGTGGACGACGATGTCGCCGTCGCCGAGACCGAGCAGGGTCGGCAGCAGTGCGACGAGCTCCTTCGAGCCGATCGTGGGGAGAACGTTGTCGACACGGAGGTCGGGCACCCCCCGGCGTCGCGCGTACCACTCGACGATGGCTTCGCGCAGGCTCAGCGTTCCGACCGTCTGCGGGTAGGCATGGGCGTCCGTGGCTTCCGCCAGTGCGCGCCGGATGATCTCGGGAGTCGGGTCGACGGGAGAACCGACCGAGAGGTCGATCAGACCGTCCGGATGCCGCGCGGCACGCTCACGGAACGGGATGACGGCATCCCACGGGTAGTCGGCGAGGTCGCGGACGCTCACGGAATGCGCCTACTCGCCCTGCGGCGGGAGAGCGGCGATGATCGGGTGGTCGAACGCGTACACGCCGACCTTGGCTGCACCTCCGGGCGACCCGATCTCGTCGAAGAACTCGACGTTGGCCTTGTAGTAGTCCTGCCACTCGCCGGGAAGGTCGTCTTCGTAGTAGATGGCTTCGACCGGGCACACCGGCTCGCAGGCACCGCAGTCGACGCACTCGTCAGGGTGGATGTAGAGCGAGCGTTCGCCCTCGTAGATGCAGTCAACGGGGCACTCGTCGATGCAGGCGCGATCCTTGACATCGACGCACGGGAGGGCGATCACATACGTCACCCCCTCAGTCTACGACTCGCGGGGCTCGGGTTCCTGCGCGGCTGGCCCCTCGGTGCGAACGGGAAGACGCCGAACGGACGGCCACGCGACGACCAGCAACACGATTCCGGCGACCAGATAGGTCCAGATCTGTCCGGCGAACGAGGCCGGGACCACGACGGACCCTCCGGGCCCTTCGCCGGAGATCAGCACCAGCATGCCGATCATCCCGAGACCGGCGGCCACGGCCGCGCCCCTGTCGTGGGTCAGAGCGCGGACGGCGACGAGGATGGCCGCGCAGGCGATGGCGGCCACGATCATGCCGATCGGGATCGGGCCCCACATCACACTGTGGCTGATGGTGCCGGCGATGCCGTAGACACCGCCCACCAGGGCGGCAGCGATCCATGACAACACTCTCGACATCCAGCTCACGCGCACCTGTCGATCTTACCGACGAGGCCCCGACGAACAGGCGGAGGGGCGCAGCATCAGCCGGCGAGGCCGAACAGGCGCAGCAGGGCGGCGACCAGCGCGGCCGCCACGACGACCACGAGGAACGACTGCCGCAACCACAGGAGCCCACCAGCGACCAGCAGTGCGGGCACACGTGCATCCACGATGATCGCCTGCCCATCGCCGAGGGTCTGGACGGCCACGAGGGCGGCCAGCAGCGCGACCGTCAGAAGATCCGAGATGCGGGCCGTGCGTGGCGCCTCGAGCACCCGGGGAGGAACGAGGTAGCCGGCGGCCTTCAGCGCCAGACAGATCAACGCTGCGAGGAGGATCGCGCTCCACAGGCTCATGAGCTCACCTCCGGCCCCGCACCCGACGATGGGCGGCCCGGCGCGGTCGGACGCCCCATCCAGTTGAACCAGCCGACCGCGATAGCGACGACCGCGGCGACGAGCACGGGCAGGCCGGGCATCAGGAACGGAGTGAGGGCCGCGGCGACGACCGCCGCGGCGATGCCGACCGCGATGGCCTGGCGCTGCTGGAGACGAGGCCAGAGCAGGGCCAGAAAGGCGGCGGCTGCCGCCGCATCCAGCCCCCATGTCCGAGGATCTCCGAGCACATCCCCCACCAGCGCTCCGATGAGGGTGGTGATGTTCCAGCCGACGAAGATGCCAATCCCGGTCACCCAGAAGCCGACCCGTCGCAGCCGCGGGTCGCCCTGCGATATCGCCACCGCCGTCGACTCGTCGATCGTGAAATGGGCGGCCGCCGCCTTACGGACGGGACCTCCCCCGACGATCGGTGACATCCGCATGCCGTAGGCGACGTTGCGGACGCCGAGGAGTGCCGCCGAAGCGACCGCCGATGGCAGGGCCGCAAGCCCCCCGGCCGTGAAGACGCCCACGAAGGCGAACTGCGATCCGCCCGTGAACATCAGCAGACTCAGCACACAGGTCTGCCAGACGTCGAGGCCCGATGCCACGGCGAGCGCACCGAACGAGACACCGTACGCACTGGTCGCGATGACGACCCCGAGCGCTTCGCGCCAGACCTCACGCTCCGCGGTCATCAGGCATCCCGCGCATTGTCGTTCGCTCCACTGAACACATGATCATAATTCTGAACAGTCGAGATCGGATAGTCAAGCGAACGAACGTTTGACATGATGAACACATGGAGGAACTCCGCACACGTATCGCCCGCACCCTGCGCCGGGAGCGAGAGACCGCAGGCCTGTCGGTCTCCGAGCTCGCTCGACGCGCCGGCATCTCCAAGGCGACCGTCTCCCAGCTCGAGAGCGGCGCCGGGAACCCCAGCGTCGAGACGCTGTGGGCTCTCGGCGTCGCGCTGGGCGTGCCCTTCGCCGTGCTGGTCGATCAGCAGGCGAACGCACCGACGCTCATCCGCGCCGACGATCTCGCCGGTGTCCCCTCCTCCGCCGCGGCGTACAGTGCGACACTGCTGTCGGCGAGCCCGCCGGGAGCCCGCCGTGACGTCTACCTGATCCAGGCCGAGCCCGGCGATGCCCGCCGTTCCGATCCTCATCACCCCGGGACGATCGAGCACGTGATCCTGATGGCCGGGCAGGCGCGGATCGGCCCGGCGGGTGAACCGGTGCTGCTGAACCCCGGCGACTATCTCACGTACCCCGGCGATGCCCCGCACATCTTCGAGGCGACCGCATCGGGAACCAGCGCCGTGCTCATATCCGAGCTCCGCTGACCGTCATTCCGGACCGGCGGCCGGAGACGGGTCGGGGATCTCGTGCGGCCGGTATTGCGGCAGCCGCGAGGCCGGGAGGATCGCCAGCGCGCTGACCCCCGCCAGCAGCAGCAGGCCGAGCTTGAGCGTGCCGAGCCGCGATTCCTCGTTCACCACCACCGCCGCGTCGATCTGCGCGGGCGTCGCGTCGGTCGCTTCGAGCGCGACGCGCAGGTCGTCGTTGCTGATGAAGTTGAGATTGTCCATGTCGACCTGGGCGACGAGCGACGGGGGCAGCTCGGGGTGCTCGACCACGGCACGACCGACACTGAGTCCGAGGAGCGACACCAGAAGTGCGCCCGCCAGCGCGGTGCCGACCGCCGATGCGAGGTTCTGGGTGGTGCCGCGCAGCGACCCGACGTCACCGGCGAGCTCGGCGGGGGCCGCGGTCACGAGCACGTTGAACACCAGCGTGACGAGCGCGCCCTGACCGATGCCGAACACGATGAGCCCGACGATGGTCGGGATCGTCTCCCAGTTGTTGTTCACGACGAACGACAACCACACCAGGGCGACCGTGGTGAGGATGAACCCCACGACACCGATCGTGCGTGGAGGGAAGCGCCGGTACAGTCGCACCACCAGGGTGGCCGTCACGAAGACGGTGAGGTTGAACGGCATCATGGCCATGGAGGTGTCGAACGGCGTACGGCCCTGCACGATCTGGATGTAGAGCGGGATCGTGAAGTTCACGCACGCCTCCAGCGCGACCACGATGAACATGGCGTACACGGCGGCCCGCTCCCGCGAAGAGCCGAGGACGCTCAGGTCGATCAGGGGCACCTTCCCCTCCGCCATCCGCTTCCTCGTCCACAGGAAGAACGCCTGGCCGAGCACGAGGCCGACGACGATGAACACGGGAGCGGGCGAGAGGCCGAGGATGTTGAAGGGAGCGTCGGTCGTCGCCGCCACGGCACCCCAGGAGTTCAGGTTGTTGAAACCCAGCGTCAGCAGCACGATCGCCGCTCCGATCAGCAGCGACGCCACGAGGTCGATGCGGATCGAGGCGTCACCGCGATCACCGCGCAGGGTGAAGCTCAGCGCGAAGACCACCACGGCGATCCCCAGAACGATGAAGAACATCGGGCGCCAGCCGACCAGCGTTCCCAGGGTGCCGCCGATGAGGAAGGCACTCACCCCCGAGATCGCGCGGGCCGAACCGATCGCGCCGATGGCGGTCGCCTGCTGCGGTCCGCGGTAGTTCTCGGCGATGAGTGCGACGATCGACGGCACGATGATCGCCGCGGCTGCTCCCGCGACCGCCTGGCCGGCGATCGCCCACCACACGGTGGGAGCGAGGATCATCATGACCGAGGAGCCTGCGAACAGCGCGATCACGATCCGGAAGATGACGACCCAGCCGATCCGCTGGCCGAGTTTCGCTCCGGTCATCACGAGGGCGGCCACCGCGAGGCCGTACATGACGATGGTGGTGCTCGCGACCGTGGGCGGAACACCGAATTCGCTCACCATGCCGCCGAGCGAGATCGGCAGCGCCGCCACGTTGAACGACATCAGCACCTGAGCGAGGAACAGGCTGACCATCGGCAGCCACGAGGTCTTGGTCGGGCTCTGCACCGTCTGGATCATGAGTGCTCCTGCGGTGCGGCCGAGGGTGCGGGGGGATCTCTGCGCGCCGGGGCGGAGGCGAACAGGTTCAACCCCAGGACGCGCGACAGATAGCCGATCGCCATCTGCGATCGGATCGAGTTTCCGGCCTCGTCGAGCCGTGGCGAGAAGCCGGCCACCGCGCCCTTCCCGGGGGCGACCGCGACGACGCCTCCGGAGACGCCGGACTTCGCCGGGAGCCCGATCTCGAACAGCCAGTCGCCGGAGCGTTCGTACAGCCCTGTCGACGCGACCACGGCCAGGGTGTCTCGGCACACCTCTTCCGAGACGACCCGCTCACCGCTGACGGGGTTGACTCCCCCGTCGGCGAGCGTCGCCCCCATCACCGCCAGATCGTGAGCCGTCACGGCCAGAGCACACTGACGCGTATATACGTCGACCACCTCATCGGGATCCCCCTCGAGCCGACCGTAGCTGCGCAGCAGACGCCCCAGCGCGCGATTGCGATCGTTCGTCTGCGCTTCCGAGGCGTACACGACGCCGTCCAGGCTCAGCGGTCGCCCGGCGAAGGCGGAGAGCCCTTCCCGCACGCGCTCCCACTGCTCGACGGCTGTCCGACCCGGCATGAGCGCGGTCGTCGCGATGGCACCCGCGTTGACCATCGGATTCATCGGGTGCCCATCGTTGAGCTCGACCGCCATCACGGAGTTGAACGCGAGTCCGGTGTTGTTCACGCCGACGATGTCGCGCACACGTTCGTGGCCGTGCTCCTGGATCGCCAGTGCGTAGACGAACATCTTCGAGATCGACTGGATGGAGAACGGGTGCAGGGCATCGCCGGCGTCGTGCCGCCCGCCGCCGACATCGATCACCACCAGCCCGAACAGTTCCGGATCCACCTCCGCGAGCACGGGGATGTAGTCGGCGACGCCGCCCGAGTGCTCGCCCGCGTAGCGGGAGTGCGCCTCGCGTAGGAGCTCCTCGACGCGATCCCATCCCGGCAGGATGCCGGTGGACACCTCCTGCGGAACGCCGCGCCACGCCGTCGGGTCGAGCACTTCTCCTCCTCGGATCCGTGACGCCCCCAGCCGTCAGAGTCACCGTAGCGCTCGACGGCCGCCTTCGGCTAGAGAATCCTCGGCGGGATGACCCGGGATCAGTACCAGTTCATGGCCTGGGAATGCGACCACGCACTGCACGGCGTTCCGTACACCGACGAGATGTATCCGAGACCCCAGGCGACCTGGGTGGCGGCGTTCGTCTGCCAGTCGGAGCCCGCGGACGACATCTTGCTGCCGGGAAGGGCCTGCGGGATGCCGGTGGCGCCGCTCGGGTTGTACGCCTGGTAGTTCCAACGGGACTCCTTGTTCCACAGCGAGTTCAGGCAGGAGAACTGATCGCCGCCCCATCCGTAGGTGCTCGACATGATCTGCTGCGCGGCTGCCTTGGCGCCTTCCGGAGTGTTGGCTGCGGCCAGAGCAGCTGCGGCCTGCTGTTCCGCCGCGGCCTGCGCAGCGGCCTGCTCCGCCGCGACCCTGGCTGCCTCCTCCTCGGCCTGCTTCTGCTGCGCAGCGGTGAGCGCGCTCCGAAGCTCGTCGGTATCGGAGACGACGTTCGCCGTCTCCTCTTCGACCTCGTCGGCGAGGACCCCCACCAGGAGCACCGGCGTCACGTCGATGTCGTCGAGTTTGTCGATGTCCTTCTGCAGGTCGGTGGTGTCGACGGACGTCACCGCGCCGACGTCGAGCCCGGACGCGACGACCTCGGATTCCAGCGTGGATGCCGCCGTCGCGGCATCCTTCGCCTTCGCCAGCGTGGCGGCCGCATCCTCGGTGATCTGCGCGAGGGGTTCTGCACCGGCCAGCGCGGGGGCGGTGACGGCCACCGCGGGGTTGATGGCTCCGACCGCCGGCGCGGACGCGAGGCCGACGCTGAGGGTGATGCCGACCAGGGTGGCGGAGGCGAGGCCGAGGAGGGTCATGGGGCGGTGGGCGGCGGAACGGGCGGACGCCGCCGCGGAGGCGCGCCGAAGCGCACGGGTCTTCTGAAGCATGGGTTCGACTTTCGGGTGGTCGTACGCCCTTGCAGGAGACTCATCGGGAGCTCGTCCCAGGCGCAAGTCATCCACTCTGAACCACGAACCTGAGCGAAAACCATCCCTCACCTGGGATTTACATGAGAAGAGGGCCTCGTGCACGCCTTTCGGCGGCACGAGGCCCTCTCACTCGGAGCTTCGCCGAGTGTGGTCTCAGACGTTCGCGTCCTGACGCTTCAGACGAGCGGTCTCCCGCGCGCGGGTGTTCGCGTCGAGGTTCACCTTGCGGATGCGGACGACCTCGGGGGTCACCTCGACGCACTCGTCGTCGCGGGCGAACTCGAGGCTCTCCTCCAGCGTCAGCTGACGCGGAGGCGTCATCGACTCGAAGGTGTCGGAGCTCGCCGCACGCATGTTGGTGAGCTTCTTCTCCTTGGTGATGTTCACGTCCATGTCGTCGGCGCGGGAGTTCTCGCCGATGACCATTCCCTCGTAGACCTCCTGCGTGGGCTGCACGAAGAACGACATGCGCTCCTGCAGGGCGATCATCGCGAACGGGGTGACGACGCCCTGGCGGTCGGCGACGATGGAGCCGTTCTGACGCGTCGTGATGGAACCGGCCCACGGCTCGTACCCGTGCGAGATCGCGTTCGCGATTCCGGTACCACGCGTGGTGGTGAGGAACTCGCTACGGAAGCCGATGAGGCCGCGCGACGGGACGATGAACTCCATGCGCACCCAGCCGGTGCCGTGGTTGGTCATGTTCTCCATGCGACCCTTGCGGTTCGCGAGCAGCTGGGTGATCGCCCCGAGGTGCTCCTCCGGAGTGTCGATCGTGAGGTGCTCGAACGGCTCGTAGGTCTTGCCGTCGATCTTCTTCGTGACCACCTGCGGCTTGCCGACGGTGAGCTCGAAACCTTCGCGACGCATGTTCTCGACGAGGATGGCGAGGGCCAGCTCTCCACGGCCCTGCACCTCCCACGCATCCGGACGCCCGATGTCGACGACCTTGAGCGAGACGTTTCCGATGAGCTCCTTGTCGAGACGGTCCTTGACCATGCGAGCAGTGAGCTTGTGCCCCTTGACCTTGCCCATGAGGGGCGAGGTGTTGGTGCCGATCGTCATCGAGATGGCGGGGTCGTCGACCGTGATGGCCGGCAGCGGGCGCACGTCCTCGGGGTCGGCGATGGTCTCGCCGATCGTGATGTTCTCGAAGCCGGCGATGGCGACGATGTCGCCGGGACCGGCGGAATCGGCGGGGTAGCGCTCGAGCGCGCGGGTCTTCAGGAGCTCGGTGATACGCGCGTTCTGGTGCGTGCCGTCGGAACGGACCCAGGCCACGGTCTGGCCCTTCTTCAGCGTGCCGTTGAAGACGCGCAGCAGCGCCAGACGGCCGAGGAAGGGGCTGGAGTCGAGGTTCGTGACCCAGGCCTGCAGCGGGTGCTCGTCGTCGTACTCCGGAGCGGGAACGTGCTCGAGGATCGCCTCGAACAGCGGCTCGAGGTCGTCGTTGTCCGGCAGCGAGCCGTCGGCGGGACGGTTCTGCGATGCCGCACCGGCACGACCGGAGGCGTAGACCACCGGCACGTCGAGGAGCGCGTCGACATCGAGGTCGGGCACATCGTCGACCAGGTCGGAGGCGAGACCCAGCAGCAGGTCGTGCGCCTCTTCCTCGACCTCCGCGATGCGGGCGTCCGGACGATCGGTCTTGTTGACCAGCAGGATGACGGGGAGCTTCGCCTCGAGCGCCTTGCGCAGCACGAAGCGGGTCTGCGGCAGCGGACCCTCGCTCGCGTCGACCAGCAGCACGACACCGTCGACCATGGACAGGCCGCGCTCGACCTCGCCACCGAAGTCGGCGTGACCGGGGGTGTCGATCACGTTGATCGTGATCTCCTTGCCCTGGGCGTGCTTGCCCTTGTATGTGATCGCCGTGTTCTTGGCGAGGATCGTGATGCCCTTCTCACGTTCCAGGTCGTTCGAATCCATGGCGCGCTCATCGACGTGGGCGTGTTCGCCGAAGGAGCCCGTCTGACGCAGCATGGCGTCGACGAGAGTGGTCTTGCCGTGGTCGACGTGCGCGACGATCGCGACGTTGCGGAGGTCAGAACGGAGGGCGTGCGCCATGCAGGTGTCCTAAAAGATGTGGGGTTTCGCCGGGAAGCCGACGTTCCAGGATAACGCAAGCTCAGGGCTTGTTCCTGAAAAGCAGGTCGTAGCATCGAGATCGTGACCCGACCGCAGGCTCCGTGGGACCTCCCCGACCTCTCCCCCGCTCCCTCCCGCGCACGACTGTGGTGGGAGATCGCCATCGTCCTCGCGCTGGGCCTCGGCCAGTCGGCGGTGTATGCGATCGTGCAGCTCGCCTACCGGCTCACGGACGATGTGCCGATCGCCGATCAGGTGGCGAAGCTCAATCCCTCGCGGAGCGACAGGGAGATCTTCGACCTGATCTACCAGGTGCTCGCCATCGGATTCTCGCTCGTCCCCGTGCTGCTGGTGTGCTTCCTGCTGTGGCAGTCGCGCCGCCCGCACCTGGCGCGGCTGGGGCTGGACGGCACGGGGATCGCGAAGGATGTCGGACGTGGGGTGCTCCTCGTCCTGGCCATCGGAGTCCCCGGGCTCGGCCTCTACCTCGCCGGCCGCGCCCTCGGGCTCACGGTCGCGATCGACCCCGCAGGGGTGGGCGCTTTCTGGTGGACCGTTCCCGTCTTGCTGCTGGCCGCCGCCCGAGCCTCCCTGCAGGAGGAGTTCGTCGTGCTCGGCTATCTCTTCACCCGGCTCCGGCAGCTCGGGTGGAGTCCGTGGGCGATCATCATCTCCACGTCGATCCTCCGCGCGAGCTATCACCTCTACCAGGGATACCCCGCCTTCATCGGGAATCTGGCGATGGGGCTGCTCTTCGGCTGGCTGTATCAGCGCACCGGGCGGTTGATGCCGTTCCTCGTCGCGCACTTCGTGATCGACGCCGCCGCGTTCGTCGGGTATCCGTGGGCGGCGGCCACCTGGCCCGAGCTGTTCGGGTTGCCCGGCTGAGTGTTGGACCCCGGGCACGTTCTCCTCCCCTCGGCGGGTATGTCCTAGCCTGGGTGCTTCCAATGACGGAACACGGAGGGATGTCCTATGAAGATGAATCGGATGACCAAGGCGGGGGCCGCGATCGCGATAGCGGCAGGGCTCACGTTGCTGAGCGTGGCGCCCGCGTCGGCCAGCGTTTTCGGGCCGTACTCGTCGGCAGCGCAGTGCAACGCCGATCGCACCGACTACGTCCGAGGTGGCGGGAAGGCAGCGCCCTGCATCCCGGGAACCGGCGGCTGGTATTTCCAGTCCTACTGAGCGCCATCGCACGGGAGGGCGGGCGCACAGCCCGTCCTCCCGTGCGTTGACAGGCTGTGACGCCCACCCTAGGCTCGGGGCACCCACGACGACGTGGGCACGACAATCCGGGGGGATTCGATGAAGAAGAAATTGTCCGCAACGGCCGCAGGTATCGTCCTGGTCGCAGGCATGGTGTTCGGTGGGGCCGCCGGCGCGCAGGCCGCCACGTGGTTCGGCCCGTTCACGGACCTGTCCTACTGCCAGGCCGAACGACGGGTCTTCATGCAAGAGGGCTACAGCGTCGGATCGTGCGTGCATCGCGCCGGTCAGCCGGGCTACTGGTTCTCCTACTCCTGAAAAGGGCTCGACCTCTGGAAAAGGGCTCGACGCGCATGACGATGCGCCCCCTGCCCTCACGAAGAGGGCAGGGGGCGCACGTGTCGAGGGGGCAGAACTCGTTCAGCCCGCGGCGACGATCAGTACGGCGACAACCGCCCAAAGGACGATCACGCCGAGCGCGAGCAGCGCGCTGGTGTCCCAGGAACGGCGGATCGGCGCGCTCGCACCATGCCCCGCCGCCGCCTGCCAGCGGTCTCGGATGTCGGTGAAGCTGCGCAGCGAGGTCGAGACGCTGGTCTCCTCGTCGCGCATCTTGCTGCGTCTCGGCCGGGCATGCGCCGGTCCGCCCCAGCAGGTGAGTTCCGTGTCGTCGTCGAAGGAGAACTTCAACTGCCACTCGAGATCGATGTCTCGAACCCGGTGCCAGCCGAAATCCGTCCGTCGCAGCATGTTCTGCACCTGCGCCCCGTCATCGCGGATGCGGACCATCGACACGTAGCTGATCTCGTAGACGATCCACAGGCCGAGAAGCACCCAGGGAGCCAGCAGCAGTGTCTGCGTCCATCCGCCCCGCACGACGGCGTCCCCGAGGAGGAAAACCGCGAGCGCGAGGCTCACGACCATGACGACCGTGCCCGAGGACGAGCGGAAAGTCCGCTCGTCCTCGGGAGAGTTCAGCCTCGCCACGATCAGAGGCCGCCCAGAGGGATCGACGCACCGGGGATGGCCTCGAGCAGGCGGCTCGTGTACTCCTGCTTCGGGTTCGCGAAGGTCTCATCGACCGTGCCCTGCTCGACGATCCGGCCGCGCTCCATGACGCAGACCAGGTCGCTCGAGACACGCACCACCGCGAGGTCGTGCGTGATGAACAGGTAGGTGAGCCCGAGCTCGGTCTGCAGATCGGCCAGCAGCCTGAGGATCTGCGCCTGGACGAGCACGTCCAGAGCGGAGACCGCCTCGTCGAGCACCACGATGTCCGGCTTGAGCGCCAGAGCACGCGCGATCGCGACCCGCTGGCGCTGTCCACCCGACAGCTCGCTCGGGTAGCGGGTTGCCAGATCCTGCGGCAATGACACCTGATCCAGAAGCTCACGCACGCGCTCGCGACGCGAAGTGCGATCACCCACACCGTGGATCTCGAGCGGCTCCGCGATCGTGTTCTCGAGGTTGCGCAGCGGATCCAGGGACCCATACGGATCCTGGAACACCGGCTGCATGCGACGACGAAGACCGAACGACTGCGCCCGGGAGAATCCGGACACGTCCATGCCGTCGATCTCGATGGTTCCCGAGGTGGGTTCCTCGAGCTTGAGGACCATCTTCGCGACGGTCGACTTGCCCGAGCCTGACTCGCCGACCAGCGCCAGCGTCTTTCCCCGCGGGATCTCGAACGACACGTCGTCCACAGCACGGAACATCTCACTGCGGAAACCACCCTGGCGGATGCGGTAGTCCTTCGTGAGAGCAGCGACGCGAACGGTCGGCGGGATATCGGCGAGGTCGTCGAGCGTTTCCACGCCGCGGTCCTCGACCACGGCCTGGATGCGCTGCGATGCCACGCTCGGCGCTGCGGCGACCAGGCGCTTCGTGTACGGATGCTGCGGGTTCTGCAGGATCTCCTTGCTCGGACCCGACTCCACGATCGAGCCGTTCTGCATCACGATCAGCCGCTCCGCGCGCTCGGCTGCGAGACCGAGGTCGTGGGTGATCAGCAGCATCGAGGTGCCGCGGTCGCGCGTCAGGCTCGCCATGTGGTCGAGGATCACGCGCTGCACGGTGACATCGAGCGCCGACGTGGGCTCGTCCGCGATCAGGAGCCGCGGGTCCGCAGCCAGTCCGATTCCGATGAGCGCACGCTGGCGCATTCCGCCGGAGAACTGGTGGGGGAACTGACGCAGCCGCTTGGCCGCGTCGGCGAGCCCCGCCTGCTGGAGCACCTCGATCGCGCGGGCGCGCACCGCAGCACGGCCCTGAGCGAGGCCGTTCGCACGAACCGCCTCCTCCACCTGGAAGCCGATGCTCCAGACGGGGTTGAGGTTCGACATCGGGTCCTGCGGCACGTAGCCGATCGCCTTGCCGCGGATGCGCTCCATCTCCCGCTCGGAGAGGTGCGTGAGCTCCTCGCCGTCCAGGGTGATGCTCCCGCCGGTGACCTTTCCGGTGCCGGCCAGCAGTTTGATGATGGACGTCGCCGCCGTCGACTTGCCCGAACCGGACTCGCCGACGATCGCGACCGTCTCTCCCGCCATGACATCGAAGCTGATGCCGTGCAGGACCTGTCGTGTGCCGTTCTGCGTGTCGAACGCGACCGTGAGATCGCGAACGCTCAGCAGCGGAGCTGTCGATTCGTTCATCGGCGTGCCCTCGCCCTCGGGTCGAGGGCGTCTCGGATGAGCTCGCCCAGGAGGATGAACGCGAGCACCGTGATGGTGAGCGCGATCGACGGATAGATCAGGGCCATCGGCGCGACGCGCAGGGAGCGCTGCGCCTGGCTGATGTCGTTGCCCCAGGACATGACGTCGCTGCCGAGCCCGACACCGAGGAAGCTCAGTGTCGCTTCGGCGACGATTCCACCGGCCAGAGCCAGCGTCGCCAGGACGAGCAGCGGTGCGAAGGCGTTCGGGATCACATGCGACATCAGGGTGCCGAAGCGCCCCTTGCCGAGCGCGGCCGATGCCATCACGAAGTCCGCCTGTTTCACTCTGAGCACTTCCGCTCTGACGACGCGCGCGGTCGCAGCCCACGCGAATCCACCGATCGCGAGAGCGAGGGTGAAGACGTTGCGGTACTGCGCGAACACCGTCATCACGACGACTGCCGCGAGGATGTAGGGGATCGAGAAGAAGATGTCGCCGACGCGGGAGAGCACCGCGTCGAGCCATCCACCGTAGTAGCCGGCGAGCGCACCCATGATCAGTCCGAGAGTCGAGCTGATGATGGTCGCCAGAAGACCGACACTGATCGACGTGCGCGAGCCCCACACGATGCGCGACCAGATGTCGCAGCCCTGGAACGTGTACCCGAGAGGGTGGCCCGCAGCCGGTCCGGCATTGGAGTTCGCGAGCTCGCACTGGTTGTTCGGCGGCGTCTGCGTGAAGAGCGTCGGCCACAGAGCCATCAGCAGGATGAGCGCGACGATTCCGAGGGAGATCCAGAATGACGGCCTGCGACGCAGATCCGTCCAGGCGTCCCGCCAGAGGCTCGCGGGCTTGCCTTTGACATTGATGGCATCCGTCGGCGGCTGTTCGGCCACCACCGGTGCGACGTAGTGGGTGGGACGGTCACTTGACATAGCGGATCCTCGGGTCGAGCAGCCCGTAGAGCAGGTCCACGAGCAGGTTGACGAGAACGTAGATGATGACGAACACCGTCACGAACGACACGATGGTCGGTCCTTCGTGCCTCAACGTCGCCTGGAACAGGGTCTGTCCCACGCCGGGAATGTTGAAGATGTACTCCGTCACTGTCGCTCCGACGAGGAGCACACCGAAGTTCGTCGCCGAGTTGGTGATCACCGGGATCAGGGAGTTGCGCAGCACGTGCACGGGGATCACGCGGTTGCGTGACAGCCCCTTGCCATATGCGGTGCGGACCCAGTCCTGGTTGAGGGTGTCGAGGACAGATCCACGCATCAGCCGCATGCTCGTCGCATACAGGCTCAGACCCAGCACGATGGCGGGCAGCCACAGGTCGCCCCAATCGTTCTGACCGCCCACCGTCGGACGGAACCAGCCCAGCTTGATCGCGAGGAAGTACTGCGCGAGGAAGGCGACGACGAAGATCGGCATCGAGAGGAACACGAGCGAGATGATCAGCGACACATGGTCGAAGAACTTGCCCTTGCGGAGCGCCGAGAGCGTTCCGATGATGATGGCGAGCGTGAACTCGATCGCGATCGCCATGATGGCCAGGCGTCCGGTGATGGGAAGCGTGCGCGCGAGGACGGTGCTCACAGACTCACCGGAGAACGTCGTTCCCATGTCGCCCTTGAAGACGCCGGTGATGTAGTAGAAGTACTGGACGAGGAACGGGTCGTCCAGGTGGTACTGCGCTCGGATCGTGGCGAGCAGCTGCGGGCTCGGCGGTTTGTCACCGAAGAGCGCCGCGATCGGGTCACCCGGCATCAGGAAGACGAGCGCGTAGATGAGAAGCGTCGCACCGAAGAAGACCGGGATCAGCTGGAGAAGTCGCCGCAGGGTATAGGCGAGCATCCTTGCTCCTTTCGTGGAGTCGGAGTCAGCCGGAGTGCACGACGCGAGGCGGTGACGTCGCCGCCACCGCCTCGCTGCCGTTCACTCCAAGGACCTACTCGGCCTTGGTGATCTCGTAGTAGAGCGGAACAGAGTTCCAGCCGACGGTGACGTTGTCGACGTTGTCGCCGAAACCGCCGATGGAGTTCTGGTACCAGAGCGGGATGACGGGAAGGTCGTTGAACAGGATCTCCTGGACCTTCTCGTACGCCGCGTTGGCGTCGTCAGCGCTCGTCGCCGCTGCACCCTCTGCGAGCAGTGCATCGACCTCCGGGTTCGAGTAGTCACCGTCGTTGGACGATGCGCCCGTGCCGTACAGCGGCTGCAGGAAGTTGTAGACGGCGGGGTAGTCGCCCTGCCATCCGGAACGGTTCGCCGTCTGGATCGTGCGCTTGCCGGCGTCGTCACGAGCGTTGACTGCAGCACGGAGCGTCGCGAGGTCGACGTACGGTGCACCCGACGCCTCGATGCCGAGAGTGTTCTTCAGCGAGTTCGAAACCGCGTCGACCCACACCTGGTGTCCACCATCGGAGTTGTACGCGATCTGGAACGTG
This sequence comes from Microbacterium sp. TPU 3598, assembly GCF_002356155.1. NCBI lineage: Bacteria > Bacillati > Actinomycetota > Actinomycetes > Micrococcales > Microbacteriaceae > Microbacterium > Microbacterium sp. TPU 3598. The sequence continues at coordinate 2,459,744 of NZ_AP017975.1, forward strand.
CCGGACCACGGCGCGATGGCGTCAGCCTTCGCCCACAGCTCCTTGGCCTTCTCCGGGTCGTACTTCAGCACGTCGGAGCCGGGAACGCTGTCGCTCCAGCCGTCGATGACCGGCGTGGTGAAGTCGCTCGCGGGGGTACGCGTGTCGGCGAAGATCTTGCTCGTGATCTCCTCACGGTTGATCGCCAGCGAGATCGCCTGACGACGGAGCGTGCCCTCTTCGCCCGAGAAGTGGGCGAGCTGGCCACCGATGGTGAACGACTGGAAGATGGCTGCGGGCTGGTTGGTCGCCCGCTCGCCGAGCTCGTCCTCGAACACCGCGAGGGAAGCCTCGGGGATCTGGTCGATGACGTCGATGTTGCCGCCGAGAAGGTCGGCGTATGCGCCCTCGGGAGCCGTGTAGAACTTCAGCGTGAGGCCGCCGTTCTGCGCGACGCGCTCACCCTTGTAGTCGTCGTTCTTGACCAGGTCGATCTGGACATCGTGCTGCCAGGCACCGTCCTTGGCGAGCATGTACGGACCGTTGCCGATCGGGTTCTCGCCGAAGGCGTCCATGTCCTCGAAAGCCGCGTCGGGGAGCGGGTAGAACGCCGAGTATCCCAGGCGCGTCACGAAGTCGGATGCGACGTCGCTGCTCAGATCGATCGTGAAGGTCTGGTCGTCGACCTCGGTGAGGCCGGTGAGCTCGGAGTCGGCGTCGGCGTTGAAGCCGACGATGTCGGCGAACCAGGACTGGTTCAGCTGTGCGTTGGAGAGCTGCGCGCCGTAGTTCCACGCGTCGATGAAGTTGTGGGCGACGACGTCTTCACCGTTGGTGAACTTGTTGCCCTCCTTCAGCTTGACGGTGACCTTGTTGGGTGCGTCGACCGTGATCGACTCGGCCATGTCGTTGACGAGGGCGCCATCGCCGTCGTAGAAGGCGAGGCCGGCGAAGATCGAGTCGAGGATCTTGCCACCACCGACCTCGTTGGTGTTGGTCGGGATCAGCGGGTTCTCCGGCTCGTTGCCGTTCGCCGAGATGATGGCCGACGTCGAGCCCTTGGAGCCCTCGTCGCCCGAGTCGTTCCCGCCTGCACATCCGGCCAGCGCCAAGGCGCCGATCACGAGCAGAGCGCTGCCCGCGAGGGCAATCCTGTTTCTTTTCACTTTTCGTCCTCCTGTGGACAGTGCTGAGTCTGCGCGCTCACCATCGAACACGCAGGGATACCTGAGCGTAACCCGCCCCTTCGCCCACAGCCGCCCTCAGCTAACGAACTGTTACTGAGTGGTGACCATCTGTAACACCGGGGAAACACCACGAAACAGAAGACGGTGCCGCGCTCCACACGGAAGCGCGACACCGTCTGCTCGGATGAGCACGAGGCTCAGGCGAAGGCCTCCACGGGCGGGCAGGCGCACACCAGGTTGCGGTCGCCGTAGGCCTGGTCGATGCGGCGCACGGGCGGCCAGTACTTTCCGGCGACCAGCGCATGCACCGGGTAGGCGGCGTCCTCGCGCGAGTAAGCGTGGTTCCACTCCCCCGCGATGAGCGAGACCGCGGTGTGCGGCGCGTGCACCAGCGGGTTGTCATCGGCCGGCCAGCGACCGGCAGCGACGGCCTCCGCTTCGGCCTTGATCATGATCATCGCTTCGATGAAGCGCTCGATCTCGTCGACGTCCTCCGACTCCGTCGGCTCGACCATCAGGGTTCCCGCGACGGGGAACGACATGGTCGGCGCGTGGAAGCCGTAGTCGATGAGGCGCTTGGCGACGTCGTCGACCGTGATGCCGGTGGCTTCCTTGAGCGGACGCAGATCGAGGATGCACTCGTGCGCCACCCGACCGTTCTCGCCGGTGTACAGCACCGGGAAGTGGCTGCCGAGGCGCTCCGCGATGTAGTTCGCCGAGAGCACGGCCGCTGCCGTGGCGCGACGCAGCCCGTCGGCGCCCATCATGCGCACGTACGCCCACGAGATCGGCAGGATACCCGCGGACCCGTAGGGAGCTGCGGAGATCACACCGCCCTCGAACGTGAACCCGCCGAAGTGCTCCGCGCTCTGCGCGAGGGGGTGCGAAGGCAGGAACGGTGCGAGGTGCGACTTCGCCGCGACCGGCCCGATGCCGGGGCCGCCGCCGCCGTGCGGGATCGCGAACGTCTTGTGCAGGTTGAGATGCGAGACGTCGCCGCCCAGGTCACCGAAGCGCGCATAGCCGAGCAGGGCGTTGAGGTTGGCGCCGTCGACGTACACCTGCCCACCGGCGTCGTGCACGGCGGCCGTGATCTCCACGACCTGCTCCTCGTACACACCGTGCGTGGAGGGGTAGGTGATCATCAGGGCCGACAACTCGTCGGCGTGCTGGGCGATCTTCGCGCGCAGGTCGTCGAGATCGACGTTGCCGAGTTCGTCCGTCGCGACGACGACGACCTTCATGCCGGCGAGCACGGCCGAAGCCGCATTCGTGCCGTGTGCCGACGACGGGATGAGGCAGACCGTGCGATGCGTGTCGCCGTTCGCGTGGTGGTACCCGCGGATGGCGAGGAGACCAGCCAGCTCGCCCTGCGAGCCGGCGTTCGGCTGCAACGAGACCGCGTCGTAGCCGGTGACCTCGGCGAGCCAGCCCTCGAGCTGACCGATGAGCTCGAGGTAGCCCTGCACATCGGCGGCCGGAGCGAACGGGTGGATGCCCGCGAACTCGGGCCACGTGATGGCGGCCATCTCGGTCGCGGCGTTGAGCTTCATGGTGCACGACCCCAAGGGGATCATGCCGCGATCGAGCGCGTAGTCGCGGTCGGAGAGGCTCTTCAGATACCGCATCATGGCGGTCTCCGAGCGATGCGAGTGGAAGACCGGGTGCGTGAGGTACTCGTCCTGACGCCGCAAGTCGTTCGGGAGCGCCCGCAGCTTGTCGTTGCCGAAGAGACCGAACGCCCGCTCGTTCTTGCCGCCGAAGACCATGGCGACCTGGTGCAGCTCGCCGAGAGTCGTGGTCTCGTCGACCGCGATGCCGACCGTGTCGGCGTCGGCGACGTGCAGCAGGATGCCGTAGCCGTCGTGCGCCTGCGCGGCGTACTCGGCCGCCCGACCGGGAACACGCACCTGCACGGTGTCGAAGAACTCCGCGTGCACGACTTCGGAACCGGAATCGACCAGCCAGTCACGCAACAGGGCGGCCTTCGCGGTCGTCTGGGTCGCGATCTCGCGCAGCCCGTCAGGGCCGTGGTACACCGCGTACATCGATGCCATGACGGCCAGCAGCACCTGGGCGGTGCAGATGTTCGACGTCGCCTTCTCGCGACGGATGTGCTGTTCGCGCGTCTGCAGCGAGAGCCGGTACGCGGGCTTGCCGTCGGCATCCACCGACACTCCCACGAGTCGACCGGGCAGCTGACGCTCGAGGCCGGAGCGGACCGCCATGTAGCCGGCGTGCGGCCCGCCGAAGCCCATCGGCACGCCGAAGCGCTGGGTCGTGCCGACCGCCACGTCGGCGCCGAGGGATCCGGGCGAGGCGATCAGGGTGAGTGCGAGCAGATCCGCCGCCGCGACGGCGAGAGCACCGGAGAGGTGCGCGGCGTCGAAGACGGCGGACGGGTCCCAGACCCGTCCGGATGCCCCGGGGTACTGGACGAACACACCGAACAGGTCGGCCGGCAGCTCCTCGCCAGCGGCGAAATCGACCGTGACGATCTCGATACCCAGGGCCTCAGCACGCGTGTCGAGCATCGCCCTCGTCTGCGGGAGGGCATCGGCGTCGACCGCGAACACGGTCGACGCCGACTTCGAGGCACGACGGGCGAGCAGCATCGCCTCGACGACCGCGGTCGACTCGTCGAGCATCGACGCGTTGGCCGTGGTCAGCCCGGTGAGCTCGGCGACCATCGTCTGGAAGTTGATGAGCGCCTCCAGACGCCCCTGGGAGATCTCCGGCTGGTACGGCGTGTACGCCGTGTACCAGGAGGGGTTCTCCAGCACGTTGCGCTGGATCACCTGCGGCGTGATGGTGCCGTAGTATCCCAAGCCGATCATCGGGCGGTTCACGGTGTTGCGCGACGCGAGCGTCCGGAGCTCGGCGAGAGCCTCGGTCTCGCTCGCCGCGGACGGGATGAGCGAGGGCGCATCCGTGGCCTCGGCAGACGGACCGGTGTAGATCGACGCCGGCACGGCCTGGCGCATGAGCGCCTCTACCGGACTCAGCGCAGAGTCGGCTGCGGTGGTGTCGAGACCGAGGGCGGCGAGCATCGTGCGCTGCGCGGCATCCGTGGGTCCGATGTGACGATCGGCGAAAGTGACCACTGGAGAATCAGCCCTCCGTGAGAGCGACATAGGCGTCGCGGTCGAGCAGACCGTCGAGAGCACCGGCGGCAACGGTGACCTTGAGCAGCCATCCGCCCTCGAACGGCGCCGCGTTGACGAGCGACGGGTCATCCACCGCTGCGTCGTTGATCTCGACGACCGTGCCCGAGACGGGAGCGTAGAGCTCGCCGACCGACTTCGTCGATTCGATCTCGCCGACGACCGCTCCTGCGGTGACCTCGGTGCCGACGGCGGGGAGCTCGACGAACACGACGTCGCCCAGCTTCTCGGCGGCGTAGTCGGTGATCCCGATGGTCACGGCGTCGCCGTCAGCGGCGATCCACTCGTGCTCTTCGGTGTAGTGGAGTGCGGCGAGATCGGTCATTTGGTCCTCCGGTAGAAAGGCAGGGCGGTCACGGTCGCGGGGATTCTGGTTCCCCGCACATCAAGGAATACTGCGGTTCCCTCTTCCGCGGAAGACGGGGTCACGTAGGCCATCGCGATCGGATGACCGAGCGTGGGGCTGAGCGCGCCGCTCGTGATCTCACCGAGCACCGACCCGTGTTCGTCGACCACGGCGTAGCCGGCGCGACCGGCGCGCTTGCCCTCGGCGACGAGTCCGACCAGGACCGGCGCTTCCGATGCGTCGGCCGACTCCGCAGCGGCGGAGAGAGCGGCCTTGCCGACGAACTGCTCCTTCGCGCTCACGACGACCCGACCAAGGCCCGCCTGCGCCGGCCGGGTGTCGAGGCTCAGCTCGTGGCCGTACAGGGGCATACCCGCCTCGAGCCGCAGGGTGTCGCGCGCGGCGAGTCCGGCGGGGACGAGGCCGTGCGGTGCGCCCGCGGCGAGGAGCGCATCCCAGAGCGACGCGGCGCGGTCGGCGGCGACCAGAAGCTCGAAGCCGTCCTCGCCGGTGTAACCGGTGCGCGCGAGGAGGACGGGCACGCCGTCGTAGTTCGCGGACGCCCAGGCGTAGTACTTCTGCTCGGTCCAGGGAATGCTGACGTCGGTGATGCCCGGGGTTTCGGCGAGGATGGCCTCGGCGTTCGGTCCCTGCACGGCGATGAGTGCATAGTCGTCGGAGACGTCCTGCACCACGACGTCGAAGCCGTCGGTGCGATCGCGAAGAGCAGCGGAGACGGCGTCGCGGTTGCCCGCGTTGGAGATGATGAGGAAGTCGTCGCCCTTGAGGCGATAGACGATCACGTCGTCGATGATCCCGCCGGACTCGGCGAGCAGGAGCGAGTACTTCGCCTTCCCGACGGCCAGCGCCGAGAGGCGGCCGGCCAGGGCGTTGTCGAGGAAATCGGCGGACCCGCTGCCCTGGACCGTGAACTCGGCCATGTGCGAGATGTCGAAGATGCCCGCGCTCTGGCGCACGGCGTGGTGTTCGGCGAGGTCGGAGGTGTACCGCACCGGCATCTGCCAGCCGCCGAAGTCGGTGAACGATGCGCCGAGCGCCTCATGGCGTGCGCGCAGCGGGGTGTAGCGGGGGTCGGACATGGAGTTCTCCCGGGCTGTGTCGGGCGGAACGGCGGCACCGTCGTTCCTCGGAACTCCCCCTCTGTCATGGGCCTGAGAGCTTCACCCGTGCACGGAGGCGGGGCTTTCACCGTCGGCGGATCCGCAGAGTCGCCGGATCGCTTTTCAGAGTGGCCGGAACCGCGCGGTACGCGTACCTGAGAGATTGGCGGGGAGGCTTGCTCCTTCGGTGCCCGGCTGCGTTCGCCGGGGCTCTCCCGCGTGGTTCATTCGGCCTGTCTTCAATTGTGGGTCCAGTCTAGCCGGTCGGATCCTCGGTGCCGGATTCTCCGGAAGCGCGTTCGAATCGCGCGAATGGTCCCGTTCCGGGGTCAGACGCGACCATTCACGCGATTCGAAGGCGGAGCGCCGGCCGTCAGCGGGTGATGCCGAGTTCGGCCCGCACCTCGTCGCGCAGGCGGCCGAGGTTGTCGGGTTCTGGTGCGGCACCGAGGAGCGTCCTGGTGTATTCGTGCTGCGGGTTGAGGATGACCTCGTCCGCGGGGCCGCGCTCGACGACGTCACCCTTGTAGAGCACCATGATCTCATCCGAGAAGTGCCTCGCCGTGGCCAGGTCGTGTGTGATGTACAGCACACCCAGGTTCTCCTCGCGCTGCAGATCAGCGAGAAGGTTCAACACCCCCAGCCGGATCGACACGTCCAGCATCGAGACCGGCTCGTCGGCGACGATGAACCGGGCGCCCGGGGCGAGAGCCCGCGCGATCGCGACACGCTGTCGCTGCCCGCCCGAGAGCTCGTGCGGGCGCCGCTCCGCGAAACTCTCCCCTGGGGTCAGACGCACCCGCTCCAGCAACTCCACCGCGCGCTCCCGCACCTGCGCCCGCGACAGCTCCGGGTGGTGCAGACGGATCGGCCGCTCCAGATGATGAACGATCGTGTGGAACGGGTTCAACGACGCGAACGGGTCCTGGAACACCATCTGCACGTCCGCGCGGTACCGCTCCAACGCGCGCCCCCGAGCCCCGGACGCCTTCCCGTCCAACAGGATCTCGCCGCTGGTGGGCGTCTCCAGCTTCATCAGCATCCGGGCGATCGTCGACTTCCCCGACCCCGACTCCCCCACCAGGGCGACCGTCTTGCCCGCCTCGATGGTGAACGACACGTCCTTCACCGCATGGAGGATGCTGGTCTTGAATCCCGACCGCAGGTGGAAATCCTTCACCAGATTCCGCGCCTCCAACGTCGCCACCTGCGGCACGGCCGCGGTGGAGCTCGTGATGCTCGTGGTCATCGGACGCCCTCCTGGCTCACACCGGTGCGGACGAAGTCGCCCCGCTCGCCCTTGAGCGACGGGAAGCTCGACAGCAACCGCTTCGTGTACTCGTGCTGCGGAGTCCGGTAGATCTCCTCCGCCGTTCCCTCCTCGACGATCTGCCCCTGCAACATGATCGCGATCCGATCACTGATCTCGATCAGCATCGGCAGATCATGCGTGATGAAGATCACCGCGAATCCGAGCTTCTCCCGCAGCCGCATGATCTCCCGGATGATGCCCCGCTGCACGACCACGTCCAGCGCCGTGGTCGGCTCGTCCATGATCATCACCTGCGGATCGAGGGCCAGAGCCATCGCGATCATCATGCGCTGCCGCATGCCACCCGACAGCTCATGCGGGAAACTCGACAGGCGGTTGGGGTCCACGCCGACGAGCGTCAGCAGTTCCTCCGCCCGCGCGGTCTTCGCCTTCTTGCTCATCCCGGGCCGGTGCGTGTCGAAGATGTCGAAGATCTGTGCCTTGACACTGATCACCGGGTTCAACGAGTTCATCGCCCCCTGGAACACCATCGAGATCTTGTCCCACCGGAACGCGCGCAGACCCTCGCCGTCCAGTCCCACGATGTCGATGTCATGACCATCCCGGTCATGGAACACGATCTCCCCGCCCGTCATCAGAGCCGGAGCCTTGAGCAGACGGTTCATGCCGTAGGCCAGGGTCGTCTTCCCGCAGCCCGACTCCCCCGCCAACCCCAGGATCTCGCCCCGGTTCAACGTCAGCGACACATCCCGCACGGCCTTCACCGGCGGATCCACCTCATACTCGATCGACACGTTCCGCGCCGTCAGGACCGGCTCGCTCATGCGGTGACTCCCTTGGTCTTGGCGGCCTTGCGCACACGCCGCGCGGCTTCGGGCGCATTGCGCAGCTTCGGATTGATGACCTCGTCGATCGCGAAGTTGATGAGCGACAGGCCGGCACCGAGAATCGCGATCATGAGCCCCGGCGGGACGAACCACCACCAGGCACCGCGTCCGAGGGCCTGCCCCGACTGCGCGTCGTTGAGGATCGATCCCCACGTGATCGAGGAGTTGGGGCCGAGACCGAGGTAGGACAGGCCGGCCTCTCCGAGGATCGCGAAGATGATCGCGAAGAGGAACTGGGCCGTGAGCAGCGGCAGGAGATTCGGCATGATCTCGACCAGGATCACGCGGAACGACCGCTCCCCTGCGACCTTCGACGCATAGACGTAGTCACGGGTACGGAGCGATCGTGTCTGGAGCCGGAGCACATATGCCGCCCCGGCCCAGGAGGTGATGCCGAGCACGAACGCGACGAGCTGCCAACTGCGCTGCGGCACGAACGAGGCGATGACCATCACCAGCGGAAGCCCGGGGATCACGATCATCACGTTCGTGAGGAGTGCGAGACCGTCTTCGCGCCAGCCGCCCAGATATCCGGCCAGAACGCCGAAGAACAACGACAGCACGATCGCGATGCCGCCGGCGGTCACACCGATGAGCAGGGACCCCTGAGCGCCGATCGCCAGTTGCGCGAACATGTCGTTGCCGAGCTTGGTGGTGCCGAGCCAGTGCTCCGCGGAGGGCGGCTGGAGCGCAGGGTTCGCCGTGCTGCGCGGGTCCTGCGAGAAGATCGGCGCGATGATCGCGAACAGCACGATGGCCGCGACCAGGATCACGCCGACGATGAACTTCGGCGAAGTGCTGGGAAGGATGCGACGACGCTTACGCCCCTGCTGCGTGGCGAGCGAGACCGTGCTGGCCGGGGCGGTGACGGGTGGCTCCTGCGTCAGGAGCGGGTTCTTCGTGTCAGACATTCTGGCGAGCCCTCGGGTCGATGAAGCCATAGACGAGGTCCATGATGAAGTTGGCGGCGAGCACCGTCAGGGTGATGACGAGGAACAGTCCCTGCATCAGCGCGTAGTCGTTGTTGGTCACGGCCTGGAACATTAGCTTGCCGATTCCGGGGTAGGTGAACACCTGCTCCATCACGATCGAGCCGGCGACCACGAAACCGAGCGTGATCGAGAAGCCCGCGATCGAGGGGATCGCCGCATTGCGGGCCGCGTAGGTGGTGAGCACGCGACGGGGCCGGAGACCCTTCGCCTCCGCCGTCAGCACGTAGTCCTCGGCGAGCGTGGAGACCATCATGTTGCGCATGCCGAACATCCACCCGCCGACCGAGCTGATCACGATCGTGATAGCGGGCAGGATCGCGTGCGCGACGGCGTCGGTGAAGAACGCCCAGGTCGGCTCGGGGCCGTCCGGGTAGTCGAAGACGTCGTACCCGCCGAAGATCGGGAACCAGCCGAGACCGACCGCGAACACCGAGACGAGGATCAGCGCCAACCAGAAGTACGGGATCGACTGGAGCACAGTCGTGACGGGGATCAGGTGGTCGACCCAGGTGCCTCGCTTCCAGCCGGCCCAGGCGCCGAGCACGACGCCGAGGACGAAGGAGATGACGGTCGCGGTGCCGACCAGGACGAGCGTCCAGGGAAGCGCACCGGCGATGAGCTCCGTCACCGGAGTGGGGAACTTGGTGACCGATACTCCGAGATCGCCCTGGAACATGCGTCCCCAGTAGGACAGATACTGCTCCCAGAGAGAGGAATCGTCGCCGCCGAGCAGGAGCTTGATGTTGCGGATGGCGGTCTCGGAGACCTCACCGCCTGCTCGCTGCATCTTGGCGATCATGATGTCGGCCGGGTTCCCCGGCATGAGCCGGGGAAGAAGGAAGTTGATGGAGATCGCGGCCCAGAGCGTGAACGCGTAGAACCCGATTCTTCGTGCATAGAACTTCATGTCACTGTTTTCCTGACTTCCTTCTTCCCCGACTCCTTTACTACTTGACCGGCTGCAGCTGCGTCAGCACGTAGCCTGCCGCGATCGCACCCCAGGACGGCGGGAAGGCGTAGAGGTCTTCCTCGGTCGGCCAGCCCGTGTAGTCCTTCGTGTTGTAGAAGGTCTGCGTCGCGTTGATCACGAGCGGGATGTAGGGCAGGTCACGGACGATCTCGGTCTGAATCGTCGCGTACAGCTCCTTCTTCGTCGCCTCGTCGTTCGTGCTGATCGCCGACTGGATCGCGGTGTCGACGACCGGGTTGCTGTAACGGCTGAAGTTCCAACGGCCTGCCGGGACCTCCGTGCCGACGGGGCTCGTCGACTCGACGGCGGTGCCGCCGAACCAGTCGCGGTAGATCTGGAACGGGTCGGCGACGGACGTGCCGATCACACCACCCATGATCAGCTGGAAGTCGCCACCCTGACGGGAGTCGGAGAACTCCTGCCACTGCACGGTCGATGCCGTGATCTTGATGCCGGCCGCCTCTGCCTGCTCGGCGATCAGCTTCGCGGCGTCGTTGTAGTCGGTCCACCCGTCGACCGAGGTGAGCGTGAGCTCGAGCGGCACGCCACCCTTCTCGTAGATGCCGCTGGAGCCCTTGGTGTAGCCGGCGGCCTCGAGGATCGAACCGGCCTCGGCGGCGTTCGCCTCCTGCGGGCTGACCTCGTTGGCCGGATCGGCGAGCCACTTCTCGTCGCGCGGCAGCAGAGTGAACGCGGGAGAGATGTCGCCCGTCAGCCCGACGAACGCCTTGTCCTTGATGGTGGAGCGGTCGATCGCGACGTTGAGCGCCTGACGCACGGCGACGTCGGTCTGCGGACCGGTGCAGCCGAGGTCGGCGTTCGAGCAGGTGTAGAGAACCGTCGGGTCCTGGGGCGTGTTGATCCAGTCGATCTTGCCGTTGCCGGTCACGTCGTCCGGGTTCGGGATGAACATGCCGGTCCAGTCGAGCTTGCCGGCGGCGAGCAGATCCTGAGCGGTCTGGTTGTTGTCGACCGCGATGTACTGGACCTTCTTGATGCCGAGCTTGTCGGCATCACGGTAGTTCTCGTTGGCCACCAGCGTGTAGGACTCGCTCGTGGTCTTGTCGACGACGTAGGGGCCGGATCCGACGGGGTCCTCGTTCGTGAAGTTGGCGAAGTCCTTGACGTCTTTCCACACGTGCTCGGGGAGGATGTAGCTCGACCCCATCCGCTGGAATTCCGTGGTGTACTGCGCGGACGAGTAGGTCAGGACGGCGGTCGTGTCGTCGGTGGCCTCGGCGGAGACCAGACCGTTGCCTTCGGGGTTGTTGGCCTCGTAGTTGAACGAGAACGCCACGTCCTTGGCCGTGAGCGGCTCGCCGTCGCTCCACTTGAGGTCGGGCTTGATGGTCACGGTGATGACCGTGCCGTCCTCGTTGTACTCGAACGAGTCACCGATCAGGCCGACCGGCTCGGAGTCCGCGGTCTTGTTGTAGAAGAACAGCGGTTCGTAGATCGGTCCGAGCGCGCCATGGAGCACTGTCGGTGCGAACGGGTTGTAGTTCGCGGCGATCGGGGTCTGGCTGCCGGCCCAGACACGCAGGGCCCGGTCGCCATCGGCGTTGCCGCTGTCGCTGCCGCCACCACAGGCCGTGAGGCCCAGGGCGAGGACGGATGCTCCGGCAATCGCGGTGAGCGCAATCTTGCGCCTTCCGTTACGGATCATTTCTCTTGTTTCCTCTCGGTGCTGCACTGCAGGAGGGATCGCTCCGGATGGAGCAGAACCCCGGAGGTGGGGTTCCTGGGCCCTGGGAGGCAGCCGGCCGGCTCCTCCCGAAGGGGTTTGTTAGGACAGTAACCTAACAAACCCCGCCCCGCCGAACAAGCTTCCCTGCGCCCACGAGATAACGTTTCGGACTCGACGCGGACCGCCGTCATCTGCGCCCACTAAGTGTCCGAATGACACTAAGATCGGTCTCGGAGGTTAAGGTGTCCATGACTCAAACTAGCGACATCCGGGTCGCCGTCTCGACGGTCATCCTGACGTTGCGTCGCACGGACGACGGACGCGCGGTCCTCGCACTGCCCCTCGTGCGGCGCACCCGCGAGCCGTACGCCGATCAATGGGCTCTCCCCGGCGGCTGGCTCACCCCGACCGAATCGCCCGTCGACGCCTCGGCACGCACCCTGGCCGAGACCACAGGACTCTCCCCCAGCTACCTCGAGCAGCTCTACGCCTTCGGCGCCGTCGACCGCTCCCCCACCCGGGTCGTGTCGATCGTCTACTGGGCGCTGCTGCGACAGGACGATGTGACAGCGCAGAGCGCGGCGCATCGCGCGTCCGGTCACGCCCCCGAGAACGTGGAGTGGTTCGACATCGACGAGCTGCCGCAGCTGGCCTTCGACCACGCGAAGATCATCGAGTACGCGCTGTGGCGTCTGCGCAACAAGGTCGGCTACAGCCGCGTCGCCCAGGGATTCCTTCCTACGGAGTTCACCCTCGCCGAGCTGCGCGAAGCCTACGAGGCGATTCTCGGCCGCACCCTCGACCCCGCCAATTTCCGGCGTCAGGTGGAGGCCGCGGGCAACCTGCTCCCCACCGACCGGTTCCGCACCGGAAGCCACCGACCTGCACGTCTGTACCGCGACAACACCGACGTCGAGCTGGCCGATCGCGGCCCGCTCGGTCCCGAAGAAACGAGCACCCGATGAGTATCACCTTCGTCCCCGCGCCGGCCGTCCCGCCGCTGGACGCCTCGGTCGACCATGCGATCCAGGCCATCGTCAGCGGCGCGTCGACCGACGCCACGTGCACCACCGACCTCGCTGCCGGCCCGTGGGACTTCGACGCGCGACCGGGCTACGGACCCGGCTCTTCCATGGGCGACGTGATCCCGACGGGGGCGCCGCGTCAGGGAGAGCTGCCCACCGAGTACCGCGAGGCGACGGAGGAGGAGCTCGACAGACGGATCCGCGCCGCGAAGGCCACCCTCGGCGACCGCGTCGTGATCCTGGGCCATTTCTACCAGCGCGAGGAGGTCGTGCAGCATGCGGACTACGTCGGCGACTCGTTCCAGCTCGCGACCGCGGCCAAGGGACGGACGGATGCCGAAGCCATCGTGTTCTGCGGCGTGCACTTCATGGCCGAGACCGCCGATCTGCTCTCGCAGCCCGACCAGGCGGTGATCCTGCCCAACCTCGCCGCCGGATGCTCGATGGCGGACATGGCCGACATCGACCAGGTCGAGGACTGCTGGGAACAGCTCGAAGACGTGCTCGGCGACCTCGACGCCGTCGACGCCGACGGCCGCGTGCCGGTGATCCCGGTGACGTACATGAACTCCTCGGCGGCGATCAAGGGCTTCGTCGGACGGCACGGCGGGATCGTCTGCACCTCGTCCAACGCTGAGACCGTGCTCGAGTGGGCTTTCGAGCGTGGGCGCCGCGTGCTGTTCTTCCCCGACCAGCACCTGGGTCGGAACACCGCGAAGGCGATGGGCGTGCCGCTCGAACAGATGCCGATGTGGAACCCACGGCGAGCGCTCGGCGGATCCTCCGCCGCAGAGCTGCTCGACTCGCGCGTGATCCTGTGGCACGGCTTCTGCTCGGTGCACCGGCGCTTCACCGTCGGCCAGATCGACCAGGCCCGTGCCGAGCACCCCGGCGTGCGCGTGATCGTGCACCCCGAGTGCCCGATGGAGGTCGTCGACGCCGCGGATGAGGCCGGTTCGACCGAGTACATCCGCCGAGCGATCGACGCGGCCACCGAGCCGACCACGTTCGCGATCGGCACGGAGATCAACCTCGTCCGCCGGCTCGCCGCCCAGTACCCGCAGCACGAGATCTTCTGCCTCGACCCGGTGGTGTGCCCCTGCTCGACGATGTACCGCATCCACCCCGGATACCTGGCCTGGGTTCTGGAGGAGCTGGTGGCCGGCCGCACGCCGAACCGGATCACGGTCTCCGACGATGTGGCCGACCCCGCGCGTGTGGCGCTGGAGCGGATGCTCGCGGCGAGGCCTCCGGTGGTCGCGGGCGCGCGATGAACATCATCGTCGTCGGGTCGGGCATCGCGGGACTCACCGCGGCGCTTCATGCGCACGAGGCCGGACACGACGTGACGATCGTCACCAAGCGCGACCTCGGAGACGGCTGCACCGGGCTCGCTCAGGGTGGCGTCGCCGGGATCTACGGTCCGGACGACTCCGCCGCACTGCACGCCGCCGACACCCGAGACGCCGGTGCCGGGCTGTCGGACCGGGACGCCGTGCAGGTGCTGGTCACGGACGGAGCGGCACGGATCGCCGAGCTGATCGCACGCGGTGTCGGCTTCGATCGTGCGGTGGACGGCACTCTGCTGCTCGGGCGTGAGGCGGCCCACCGCCACGCCCGCATCGTGCACGCGGGAGGTGACGCCACGGGCGCGGCGATCTCCGCGGCGCTCGTCGCGTCCGTGCGGCGGACGGACATCCCCCTCGTCGAACATGCCTTCCTGGTCGACCTGCTGAGGCAGGAAGGCGCCGTGCGCGGAATCCGGATCCTCCTCGACGGTGAGGTCTCCGAGATCCCCGCCGATGCCGTCATCCTCGCCACCGGCGGCGCCGGCCACCTCTACGCGCACACGACGAACGCGGCGGGGACGACCGGAGACGGCATCGCCGCCGCGATACGGGCGGGCGCTGCGGTCGCCGACCTGGAGTTCGTCCAGTTCCATCCGACGATCCTGGCGAAGGGCCCCGCGTTCCTCATCTCCGAGGCGGTGCGCGGCGAGGGCGCGACACTGATCGACGACGACGCCCGTCGGTTCGTGTTCGACAGCCACCCCGACGGCGAGCTCGCACCGCGCGACGTGGTGGCGCGAGCGATCGCACGCCGCGCCACGGCTCAGGCCGCCCCGGTCAGGCTCGACGCCACGATGCTCGGTGCCGAGACCCTCGCGCGGAGGTTCCCCACGATCGATCGGGTGACCAGAGAACGCGGCTTCGACTGGGCCCGCGAACCGATCCCCGTGACGCCGGCCGCGCACTACCTGATGGGTGGCGTGGTCACCGACCTCGACGGCCGCACCACCGTGCCCGGCCTCTTCGCCGCGGGAGAGGTGGCACGCACCGGGGTGCACGGGGCAAATCGTCTGGCGTCGAACTCGCTGCTCGAAGGCGCGGTGTTCGGGGCCCGTGCGGCGGCGGCGTTGACGAGACCCTGGGCGGATGTCGCGCACGGCTCCCCTCAGGCCCGCCCCCGTGCGGAAGGGAGCCGCGGTGCGATCGCCCCCGCGTTCAGTCGCTCTGCGCTGCAGCGGCTGATGTGGGAGGACGTCGGACTGCTGCGGAACAGAGACGGTCTCTCCCGCGCGCTCGACGTCCTGCAGACCTGGACCGCGGAGAGCCCGGCGCCGACGACCGTGTCGGCGCACGAAGACGCGAATCTGCTGCTGCTCGCGCAGGCGACGGCCACCGCAGCGCTCGCCCGCACGGTATCCGTCGGCGCCCACCATCGTGTCGATGCGGCCGGAACCGCCGCCGATGCCTCTTCTCGCCTCCCCTCATCGATCCTGGAGCCCGTCTGATGCTGACCACCGCCACCATGAACCGCGTCGTCGGCGCGGCCCTCGAAGAAGACGCGCCCTGGGGGGACGTCACCAGTACCACGCTGCTGCCAGCGGATGCCACCGCGACCGCCGATCTCGTCGCCCGGGAACCCGGAGTCTTCAGTGGTGGAGAGGTCTTCGCCGCCGCGTTCCGGCTCACCGACGCGACTCTCGACATCGACCTGCACGTCGGTGACGGCGACGAGTTCGCCGCGGGCGACGTGCTCGCCTCGGTCTCGGGGTCGGCCCGCAGTGTGCTCACCGCAGAGCGCGTCGGCCTGAACTTCACGCAGCGGATGAGCGGTATCGCCACCCTCACCGCCGCGTACGTCGCCGCGATCGAGGGCACTGGTGCTCGCATCGCCGACACCCGCAAGACCACGCCGGGACTGCGGGCGTTCGAACGGCATGCGGTCGAATCGGGCGGCGGACACAACCACCGGTACTCGCTGTCGGATGCCGTGATGGCGAAGGACAACCACCTGGCCGTGCTCACGCGTTCGGGGCTCGACCTCGCGACGGCGCTCCGCGAGGCGCTGTCCCGCCTCCCGCACACGACCCACGTCGTCGTCGAGGTCGACCGGCTCGACCAGATCCCGGCCGTCCTCGACGGCGGTGCCCACACCGTGCTGCTCGACAACTTCTCGCTCGACGACCTGCGCGCGGGGGTGGCCCTCATCTCCGGCCGTGCCACGGTCGAGGCCTCGGGAGGCGTGAACCTCGACACGGTCGGCGACATCGCCCGCACCGGAGTCGACGTGATCTCGGTGGGGGCGCTGACACACTCCGCGCGCGCCCTCGATCTGGGCCTGGATCTGCGGATCGACTGACCGCGATGTCGCCCTCGGACCTGCCCCGCACCGGCATGCTCTACCTCGATCACGCCGCGACCTCCCCGGTACGACCGGAGGTGCTCGAAGCGATGCGGCCGTTCCTCTCCGGCGTGTTCGGAAACCCATCGAGCCATCACACGGCCGGCGAGGCCGCGGCGGGCGCGCTCGACGATGCCCGTGCACGGGTGGCGCGCGTGCTGGGGATGCGGACGGGCGACGTCGTGTTCACCGCCGGCGGCACCGAAGCGAACAACCTCGCGGTGAAGGGCATCATGCTCGCGGCTCTCGAGACGGGGCGGCGGCATCTGGTGACCTCGCCGATCGAGCACGAGTCGATCCTCGGATCCGCCGACTATCTACGACGCTTCCACGCCATCGAGGTCTCCCTCCTGCCCGTGGACTCGCGCGGACGGATCGACCCGGATGACCTGGCTGCGGCGATCAGGGACGACTCCGCTCTGATCTCGATCGGCCACGCCAACAACGAGATCGGCACCGTCCAGGATGTGTCGGCGCTCGCCGCCGTCGCCCGTGCCGCCCGCGTCCCCCTGCATCTGGATGCCGTGCAGTCGGCGGGATGGCTCCCTCTGGGTGATCTCGGCGCAGACGCGGTGTCGATCGCCGGCCACAAGCTCGGGGCTCCGAAAGGCATCGGTGCCCTGGCCGTCCGTGGGCGCGTGCCGGTGGAGCCGCTGCTGCACGGCGGCGGCCAGGAGCGCGGGAGACGCTCAGGCACCGAGAACGTCGCGGGCGCCGTCGCACTCGCGACGGCGCTGGAACTCGCCGAGACGGAACGCGTAACGGTTGCGGCGCAGGTCGGATCGGCGACCGCGCGGTTCATCACCCGGGTGCTCACGAGCATCCCCGATGCCACGCTCACCGGGGATTCCCGAGGCCGTCTGCCCGGAACGGCGAGCTTCACGTTCGCCGGCACCAGCGGGGAGTCGATTCTGCTCGAGCTGGAGCGCCGCGGGGTCATCTCGTCGAGCGGATCGGCATGCGCGGCGGGCAGCGACGAGCCGTCGCACGTGCTGCTCGCCTGCGGTGTGGCCCCCGAAGTGGCGCAGACCGCCGTACGTTTCACGTTCGATCGCGCGGCTCTGGCCCCGGATGCTCCCGAACGGCTGGCTGTGCTCGTCGCCGAGTCGGTGCGCGCGGCCCGCGGCTGAGCCACGGTCATAGACTCAGCAGGTGACTGCCTCCGCCCCGATCGTGACGCTGATCGTCCCCGGACGCGACATCGCGGCCTTCGCCCCCGCCGCTCTCGACTCGCTGCGCGCGCAGACCGAGTCACGATGGCGGGCGATCCTCATCGACGACGGCTCGACGGATGACACAGGAGCGATCTTCGACGCCGCCGCAGCCGAAGACCCCCGCTTCACGACGATCCGCCACGGGGCCTCCCGCGGTCTCGGCGCCGCGCGCAATGTCGGTCTGGAGCTCGTCGACACCCCGTACCTCGGTTTCCTCGACGGCGACGACGAACTGCTGCCGAACGCCCTCGCCCGCATGACGGAGACACTGGGCCGGACCGGAAGCGACTTCGTCGCCGGCGCCTACGTACGCTCGCGGGTCCGCGGTGACGGCTACGTCGCCGGCCGCGTGCAGCCCTGGGTCGCTGCGGCCACGTCTCCGGAGCGACTCGGCACGACCCTCGCCGCGCACCCCCTGGCGGTCTCGAACATCGTCGCCTGGTCGAAGGTGAGCCGCACCTCGTTCTGGCACGACCTGCGCTTCCCCGAGGGGGTCGCCTACGAAGACCAGGTGGTCGCGCAGCTCATGTACACCCGGGCACGCGCATTCGATGTGATCCCCGATGTGGTCGTGCGCTGGCGGCTCCGCGCCGATGGCACCTCGATCACTCAGGGCAAGGCACAGCTGCCGGTGCTGCGCGACTACCTCGCGGCCCTCCGCGGCGGCCTCCACGTGCTGCACGAGGCCGGTGCCCACGCCTCGGTGATCGCTCGCATCGAACTCATCCTCGCGATGGACGTCGCCTCGCTCCTCGAGATCGCCGAGAGCCATGCCGACCCGACCTACGCCGCCGAGGTCGACGCCTTCATCTCGGAGCTGCGGGCCCTCCCCGAGTTCGCCGACGCCGCGCCCGACCCCGCCATCGCCGCCGCGCTCGCGTGGTGATCCCCGCCCTCCGAACCCCTGACGGTGAACACATGAACGACTACCTTTCCTCCCTGTTCTCACTCGACGGTCGCACCGCCGTCGTCACCGGCGGCAGCTCCGGGATCGGCCGGGGGATCGCCACTGCACTCGCTCGCGCCGGAGCGTCGACGGTCATCGTCGCGCGCGGTGAGGATCGCGTCCGCGAGACGGTCGACGAGCTGCGCGCGCTCGGATGCCGCGCCCACGGCGTGATCGGCGACCTCAGCACGAGGGACGGGATCCACGCCGTCGGCGAAGCAGCGGCCGCACCGTTCGGCGCGCCCGACATCCTCGTCAACTCCGCCGGCATCAACATCCGCCCGCCGTTCGCGGAGATCACCGAAGACGACTGGGACGCGACGATGACAGTCAACGCCCTCGCGCCGTTCCTGCTCGGTCAGCGCTATGCGCAGGGCATGGCCGCACGCGGATACGGTCGACTCATTCACATCAGTTCCCAGCAGGCCCACCGCGCCTTCGTGGGCAGCGGCATCTACGGCGCGTCGAAAGGCGCGGTGGAATCGCTCATGCGCTCCGAGGCCGAGGCCTGGGGTGGCACCGGCGTCACCAGCAACACGCTCGTCCCCGGCTTCGTGCTCACCCCGTTGAACGCGCGGCTGCAGCAGGACCCGGAGAAGGTCGCGGAGCTCGCCGCGCGCACGATGATCGGGCGCAACGGTCTGCCGAGCGACTTCGCGGGAGCCGCGGTGTTCCTTGCCGGAGCCGGCTCGGCCTACGTCACCGGCCAGTCGCTGTTCGTCGACGGCGGCCTCTCGGTGCACTGACGCTCGCCGCCACGACGCCGCCTCAGGGTGCAGTACTCAGGGCTCAGGGCTCAGTACTCAGTGCTCAGGCGGGTAGACCCGTTCGTCCGGTCGAGGCTCGGCGAGCAGCGGCACCGCAGCGGTGATGGTCGCGACCGCATCCGCCCCGCGGAATCGGCGGGCGCCTTGTCCGCGCGGCGATCGGCGAGGGGTGCCACGGCGCCCCCGGTCGCTTCCTCCTCGACGGCGGCCTCGGTCTCGAGCACGCGCGACGCCGCTACCTGCTCGGCCGCGAGCTCGGCATACAGACCGCCGCGGGCGAGCAGTTCGACGTGCGAACCCGACTCGACGATGCGCCCGGCCTCCAGAACGTGGATCACGTCCGCGCCCATCACCGTCGAGAGCCGGTGGGCGATGGAGAGGGTCGTGCGCCCCTTCGCGGCCTCGTCGAGCGCCTCCTGCACCACGCGCTCCGAGACCGTGTCGAGTGCCGAGGTCGCCTCGTCGAGGAGCAGCACCGGAGGGTCTTTCAGCAGCACCCTGGCGATCGCGATGCGCTGTTTCTCGCCACCGGAGAGCCGGTAGCCGCGCTCCCCCACCACGGTGTCGTAGCCCTGCTCGAAGCCGGCGATGATGTGGTGGATGTTCGCGGCGGTGCAGGCGGCGATCAGTTCTTCCTCGGTCGCATCGGGCTTGGCGTAGCGCAGGTTCTCACGGATCGTGGCATGGAAGAGGTACGTCTCCTGCGACACGATGCCGACGTTGTCGATGATCGACTCCTGCGTGAGCGCGCGCACGTCGGCACCGGCGAACATCACGGCTCCTCCCTTCGCCTCGTACAGGCGAGGAGCCAGATACAGGATCGTGGTCTTGCCGGCGCCCGAGGGGCCCACGAACGCGACGTGCTGGCCGGGTTCCGCCACGAAGGACACTCCGTCGAGCGTCGGACGGGCGTCGGAGGACGCGTCCGGGTAGCGGAACACCACCCCGGCGAACTCCAGGCGTCCTCGCGGCCCGGGTGCGTCATCGACCGTGATCGCGTCGGGCGCATCCTGGATCTCGGGGACGAGGTCGAGGTATTCGAAGATGCGCGCGAACAGCGCCGACGACGTCTGCAGATCGAGCGACACCCGCATCAGACCCATCAACGGCATGAGCAGCCGCGCCTGCACCGTGGTGAACGCGACGACGGTTCCTGCGGTGATCGCCCCGGTGCCGCCGGCGATCAGGTATCCGGAGACGAGATAGATCACGGCAGGAACGCTGGCCATCAGCACCTGCACGACGGCGAAGAAACCCTGGCCGCTCATCGCCCGGCGCACCTGGAGGACCACCTGGTTGCGGTTCTCCGCCTGGTAGCGCTCCGACTCGGTGCGCTGGCGGTTGAAGGCCTTCGACAGCAGCATGCCCGAGACGCTCAGCGTCTCCTGCGTGATCGAGGTGAGCTCGGACAGCGATTCCTGCGTCTCTCCCGCGATACGTGCCCGCACCTGGCCCACCTTGCGCTGGACGAAGATCAGGAACGGCATCATGATCACGGCGATGAGCGTGAGACGCCAGTCGATCAGGATCATCGCGACGAGCGAGGCGATCACCGTGACGACGTTGCCCAGGATGCTGGTGACGGTGTTCGTCAGCACCCCGGAGACGCCACCCACGTCGTTCTGCAGGCGTGACTGGATGACGCCCGTCTTGGTGCGGGTGAAGAAGCCGAGTTCCATCGCCTGCAGGTGCTCGAACAGCTTCACACGCAGGTCGCCGGTGACGCTGTTGCCGACCGTTGCCGTGAGCCAGGTCTGGGCCACTCCGAGAGCGGCGGAGAGCAGGAAGAGACCGATCATGGCGGCGACGAGCCAGGCCAGCAGTTCGAGGTGCGGCCCTCCCCCGGCGACGGGGAACAGCGCATCGTCGAAGATCCGCTGCACGATCAGCGGCGGCACGACGGCTATCGCGGCGCCGATCACCACCAGGATGCCGGTGGAGAAGATACGCCAGCGATACGCGCGGAACAGCGAGACGACCCGCGCACCGAGGCCGTTGATCCGGGGGGCCTCGGCATTCAGCTTCCGCTGCGCGCTCTCGTCGACCCCGCGGAAGCCACCACCCCGCGGGCCACCGCCCATGCCGCCGCCCATGCTCATGGCGCCAGCGTACTCACGTGCGGGGACACCGAGGCCCGCGCCTCCGCCGTCGGCGGATATCTGTGAATTCGGAATGAAATGTCCGCGGCTGCCGTTACGCTGAGTGACTCTTGCGAACTCTCGCGATACTCCGTTTCTTCTTCGCCCTGGAGGCCGCCCATGTCTGCCGTCGATACCGGCTCCATCTCGACGACCCCCGCAGCGGCAGGGGGCGAGATCTCCCGCAAGGACATGCGGGTGATCTGGCTGCTACTGGTCGCCGCCTTCGTCGCCATCCTCAACGAGACCACGATGGGGATCGCGATCCCTCATCTGAACACCGACCTGGGCATTCCGCCCGAGCTCGGCCAGTGGCTCACGAGCGCCTTCATGCTCACCATGGCCGTGGTCATCCCGACCACCGGGTTCATCCTGCAGCGGTTCACGACGCGTCAGGTCTTCATCGCCGCGATGATCGCGTTCTCGCTCGGCACGCTCGTGGCGCTCGTCGCCCCCGGCTTCGCCGTGCTGCTCGTCGGCCGTGTGATCCAGGCGGCCGGTACCGGCATCATGATGCCGCTGCTCATGACGACGATCATGAACGTCGTGCCGCCGCAGTCCCGCGGTCGCATGATGGGCCGTGTCGGCCTCGTGATCTCGCTCGCTCCCGCCATCGGCCCGACCCTCGCGGGTGCGGTGCTCGAACTCGCCAGCTGGCGCGCGCTCTTCGGAATCATCCTCCCGATCTCCCTCATCGCCCTGTTCATGGGCGTCAAGTGGATGACGAACCTGGGTGAGACCCGCGCCGTGCCGCTCGACGTGCTGTCGATCCCGCTCGCGGCGCTCGGCTTCGGCGGCATCGTGTTCGGACTCAGCCAGTTCGGCGGCGAGGGCGGATCGGGCGAGACCGCCGGCATCATCTCGCTGGTGGTCGGCGCGGTGTCGCTCGGCCTGTTCGTCTGGCGTCAGGTCGTGTTGCAGCGCGTCGACGACGCGTTGCTCGATCTGCGCGTGTTCCGCTCCAGCAACTTCACGCTGTCGGTGATCATCATGTCGATCCTGGCGCTGTCGATGTTCGGCACGCTGACGCTGCTTCCGCAGTACCTGCAGAACGTCGCCGGTCTCAACCCGCTGCAGTCTGGCCTGATCCTGCTTCCGGGCTCGCTGCTCATGGGGCTGCTCGGGCCCGTCATGGGCCGTGTCTACGATGCGCGCGGCACGCGTCCGCTGCTCATCCCCGGCACGATCCTGGTCTCGGCGTCGCTCTTCTTCTACTCGACGGTGGGCGAGCACACCGTATGGTGGGTTCTCATCATCGTGCAGGCGGCGATGTCGGTCGGCCTGGCGATGTCGTTCACGCCGCTGTTCTCCGCCTCGCTCGGGTCGCTCCAGCGATCGCTGTACTCGCACGGTTCTGCGGTGCTGAACACGCTGCAGCAGGTCGGCGGCGCGGCCGGTGTCGCGCTGCTGCTGGTGACGTACTCTTCGATCCTGCACGCGGGCGAGCAGGAGGGGCTGTCGACCGCGGTCGCCGGCGCTCCCGGCGCCCGCATGGCGTTCCTCATCGCGGCGATCATCTCGCTCGCGGCAGTGGCGCTCAGCCCGTTCGTCCGCAAGCCCGCCGACGATGCCGGCGAGGGTTTCCACGGCGGTCACTGACCCTCCGTAGACGGCCTGCGATGGCGTCTGCCGCTTACTCGCTCTTCGGGGCGGGGAACTGGCAGACGCCATTGCTGCAATAGCCGGCAGCATCGCCCTCGAGCAGATTCAGAGAGTCCAGGAGCGGCTGCAGCCCGACGGGCGCTTCCTGCTGCACGGAGTACTGCTGCGTTTTCTTCATCCCTCGATCGTACGCCCGCCCGGAGGCGGTGGCGCCGAACCTGCCCGGTGGGCGTCGACAGCGGGCGAACAGCTGTTCTCCCCTACGGTTGATCCATGCTCACACGACTCCTCGCCCGCATCTTCTGGGCGTTCAGCAGATGGACGCTCGTGAGCGAGGCCGCGCCGACGCGCCCGACCGTGCTCGTGGGCGCGCCCCACACGTCGAACTGGGATTTCGTCCTGATGCTCGCCATCGCCTGGAAGCTCGATATCGACGTGCACTGGCTGGGGAAGAAGAGCCTCTTCCACGGCTGGCGACGGCCGATCATGCGTCGCCTCGGCGGCATCCCCGTCGACCGCGCCGATCCGGCACGCGTGGTGAAAGACGTCGTGAGCCAGGTCCACGACGGCACGGTCTTCGGCCTGGTGGTCACCCCGGATGGCACCCGCGGCGGCAACGAGTACTGGAAATCGGGCTTCTACCGGATCGCGCGAGAGACGGGCATGCCGGTGACGCTCGGGTTCGTCGATCGGACGACCATGACCACGGGACTCGGGCCGACGATCGACCTGACCGGCGATGTCGCGTCGGACATGGACCGGATCCGCGCGTTCTACGCCGACAAGGCCGGCGTGCGCCCGGAACGACGCACCGAACCGCGGCTACGTGAAGAGGATGCGGCTACGACCGAGACCGACGACGCGTAAGCAGCCGAGCCGTGCACGCAGGAGGTCATTCCTCGTGCTCGGCGTGCGAGCGGGCGTACTCGAGGTCGTCGTCGCTCAGCGACTCCACCATCCCGACCACGGCGCCGGTGATGACGCGGATCTCCTCGCGCACCTCCTCTTCCAGGTGCGGGGTCTTGCTGTCGAGCACCGCCCGGCGCCCGTCTTCCGAGAGTTCGGACCACCAGTCGCGAATCGGCGGGAGCGTCATCGTGCCTTCTTTCGTTCTGCGGGTGCACGCGTCTGGACAGCACCGGAGTGCGGAATCCACACTGAGACCATGACATCAGAACCATCTGGTCGTGGGGACGGTCTCGACGACCGTGCCGACGGACGCGACGAGACCGCGAATGAACGGGCGGATCGCAACTGGGACGAGCTGTTGCAGGAGTTGCGCGTCATGCAGACCGGTACGCAGATCCTCACCGGATTCCTCCTCGCCGTCGCCTTCCAGCCGCGTTTCACCGACATGGACGAGCTCCAGCGAGATCTGTACGTCGTCCTCGTCGCTCTCGCTGCGGTGGCGACCATCCTCGCACTCGCGCCGGTGGGGATGCATCGTGCACTTTTCGGCCGCCGTCGCAAGCCCGACCTCGTCCGCATCGCCGCCCGGATCGTCCGTATCGACCTGGTCGTCATCGGTGCCCTGACCATCGGCGTGACGACCCTGATCGTCGATTTCACGGTGGACCGTACGGCGGGGATCATCGCTCTCATCGCAGCGGTCGTGCTGGTGGTATCCCTGTGGGTGGCGCTGCCCCGCGTCATGCGGGGCCGTCCTCTCGTCCGCGGAGCCGCCGACGAGTGACGGCGACTCCGCGGACGCGAGAGGGCTCAGCGACCCGCCGGACTCCGGTTCTCCGCACTGACCATCCACGCGAACTGCTCGAGCCGCTCGATGATGGCGTGCAGGAGGTCGGCCGAGGTCGGGTCCTCTTCGTCGACGGCGTCGTGCACGTCGCGCACCGTTCCCACCGCGGCCTCGAGGCGCTCGGTGATCAGGTCGATGGTCTCCGTCGTCGACACCTCCCCCGCAGGGAACTCGGGAAGCGACGTCGTCTTCGCGATGGTCGCGCTGCGCCCGTCGGGGACGGCGTGCAGTGCACGCATGCGCTCCGCGATCGTGTCGCTGAAGGCCCGCGCATCGTCGATGATCTCGTCGAGCTGGCGATGCGTGTCGCGGAAGTTGCGTCCGACGACGTTCCAGTGCGCCTGCTTTCCTTGGATCGCGAGATCAAGCAGGTCGACGAGCACCGCCTGCAGGTTGTTCGCGAGCGTCGTCGAGGCGGTGAACCCCTTCTCCGCGTTCTGCTGCCTGGTCGTCTTCGCCGCGCCCTTCGTCGAGCCGCCGGTCTTCGTGGTCTTGCTTTCAGCCATGGTGTGACCTCCTGCCGGTGACGCTAGCCGGGGCGGAGACGCGCGGCGAGGGGGTTGACACCGTGGGGAGGCGACCCGGAATGTGGCTCGGGTGAATGACGCAGACAACGTGAAAGCAGACTCCGTGCACGCAGAAGCCGTGAACGAAGATCCGAGCAGAACCCGGCCGGAGATCGTGATCTCCCCGATCGGCGACGAGGATGCCGGCGAGGTGCTGACCGTGCAGCGCGCCGCCTTCGTCTCGGAGGCCGCGATCTACGGGAGCGTCGACATGCCGCCTCTGACGCAGACGCTCTCCGAGCTGGAGGCGGAGCTGCGGTCCGAGTCCGGGCTGACGGCGCGCATCGACGGGCGCCTCGTCGGTGCCATCCGCTACGTCGAGAAGGATGGTCTGCTCCTGATCGGCAGGATCGCGATCGCCCCCGATATGCAGGGCGAGGGAATCGGGAGGCTGCTGCTCGAGAGCGCCGAGAAGGCCTCGGGCGCAGACGTCGCCGAGCTGTTCACCGGAAGCCTGAGCGAGGCGAACATCCGCCTGTACGAGTCGTGCGGCTATGAGGAGCATGAGCGGGTGCCCGACGGCGACGGCACCGCGCAGGTGTTTCTGCGCAAGAACCTGCGAGCAGGGTAAGAGCCTCCTCCGAATCCGCGCAAGGGGGTTGAGACGATCTCCGAGGTCCGGCATCGTGGCCCGGACATGCCGCGACCGTGGCATGCCCCAACCGGAAGGAGAGTCTCGTGCTCACCCTCACCGACAACGCCTCCGCCATCGTGACGACCCTTGTCAGCCGTCAGACCGACGCACCGGATGCCGGGCTCCGCATCCACTCCACCGAGGCCCAGGGCCCCGAGGGCGGTGCACGCCTCGCCGTGCTCGTCGCCGCGGACCCTGAGCCGCAGGACCAGGTCGTGGAGGTCGCCGGCACCCGGCTGTTCCTCGATGAGTCGGCGGCCGCTGCACTCGACGACAAGATCCTCGATGCCGGCGTCGACGACGAAGGCTCCGTGTCCTTCGCCGTCACCCCTCAGGTCGCCTGACCGAAGGATTCCGGATGCCGCGGCCGATGGGGTCGCGGCATCCGTCTGTCTGCACCGCGTAACCTGGAAGAAGCTCGCACACCCGTGCGAACACTGGAAAGGCCACCGTGAAGATCTCCCTGCTCCGCCGCTTCGTCGTCCTCGCGGAGGAACTGCATTTCCCGCGTGCGGCGGAGAAGCTCGGCATCCCGCTGGCTTCCCTCTACACGTCGATCGACAAGCTCGAAGCCGAGGTCGGTCATCCGATCGTCCATCGCGAGGGCCCGACCCGGCTCACCCCTGTCGGCGAACTCCTCCTCGTCGAAGCGAAGGCAGAGGTCGCCGCGGCTCCGGAGCCGGTGCGCAATGCGCCCGCCCCGGCCGGAGGAAAGGCCAAAGCATCGAAGGGCAGGGGCCGCACGCCCGCGGTGAAGGGGCAGCCGAAGCCGTACAAGAAGCGTCAGGGTCGGTAGCGGGTCACGTCGCTCGGCGAGGGCCTCTGGGCGAGGTGCTCAGTCCCAGTCGAGGTACTCCTCGATGACCACGGCGGTCTCGATCGGGTGCGTCATCGGGAACATGTGATCGGCCCCGTCGATGCTCTTCACGCTCGCACGCTCCGGCGCCGTCGACTGCAGCTGCTCACCGTTGGCGAACGGAGCGTCGATGTCCTTCGTGCCCTGGATGATCAGGATCGGCATCACCGGCGCGAGCGGAATGTCATTCTCTTCGACAGCAAGCAGGGCCAGGCCGTTCACGCGATCGGCGTGGGCCAGAGCGAAGGCCCGTGCGACGGTGCCGCCGAAGCCATGGCCGCCGATCCACGTGTCGCCCAGTCCGACGTGATCGATCACGGCGAGTACGTCTTCGACCCGATCCTCCAGCGAGGCCTCTTCATGCTTGACCTCGGCGCGATGACCGATGCGCAGCACGTGGAAGCCCGCCTCCTCGGCGAGGTAGTGCGCGACGACGCCGAGAACATCAGCCGCCAGATCGCGCTCCTGGATCAGGACGAGCTTGACGGGACCGTCGCCCTCGTCGACGAAGGGGATCGCGCGGCCGTCGGGCTCGAAGATCTGGGTGTCGGTCATCGGCGTCAATCTCCTCGTGCCGTCAGGGTCAGGAACTCCGGCGGAACGTCCACGGTGGACGCCAGCGACCGAACCGCGGCCGAAGCCGCCATGTTCCAGCGTATCCCGACCCGGCGGTCAGCGAGACGTTCCGGCAGCGGCGTCGTCGAGACGCGACTCCGAGACTTCGACTCCCGAATCTCGCGGAGAGCGGCGGCGCCCCGCGAGAAAGGCGAGTCCACCAGCTAGGAGGCACAGCCCGTTCAGCAGGCATGCGGTGATCACCAGAGGCGCCAACGTTCCCTCGTAGCGAGCCCACAGCACGAGAGGCGAGATGATCGAGACGCCGGCGAGCGCGAGCGCCGCCCGGCGAGAGAAAGGGAGGATACCGCGCTTCACGAATAGGCGGATACTGAGCACGAACATCACCAGGACGATGACTGCTGCGCACCCGATCACCGCGATGGCCGATATCTCTCGGGGAACCGGTCCGCGCTTCGCTATTCCGAAGCTCGCAATGAGCATGATGACGGAGGCGACCGGCAGAGACCACTCCGCGAACTCGATGACTGGATCGCCGCGCCGGATGGGCGGTCGGTGGATGGCCCGCCACCGTCGCCGGGACATTGCCGCTTCGACGTCTGCACCGTCTACCGAGGCCGGACGGTCCTCAGACCCGCGATGTCGTGGCATGGCTCAGCGCGAAGTCAGATGCTCGGGCCGCGGCTTCTCCCCCGCGACGACCGAGAGTGCCGAGTAGTAACGCCTGCCGACCTCCACCGCCGTGATCGCACGCAATTTGTAGCCGAGGGGTGCGGGGTGCCACGTGCCGTCGGGGCGAACCTCGTGGAGATACACGTACCGACCGGTGATCGTGTCCAGGGTCCCGATCCACGTCGCGCGACGTTCCGTCTCCTTCTGGATGCCCAGTAGATTGTCGCTGCCACCCAGTTCTCTGATCAGACCCGCTGTCGTCTCGAGGTCGACCTCAGGCGTGTACGTAGGTGGCCACTCGGGGAGCGTCTTGGCGAACGCCGCTGCCACGGACTCGTCGTCGGTGATCCGCTGCGCATCCTGCACCCGGAAGGCGATCAGGCCGTCGAAGTATCCGCCGTCGACCGTCTGCGCCATCAACGCCCACTTCGCTCCCACGCGCAGCACGAAGCCTTCGAGATGGTCGGCATACTTCGGCTTCCGCTCCACTCTCACGAGCGTCGTGGCAGTCATCGCCCGGAGCAGACGTGCCCGTGCCTTCTTGGGCTTCATGATCGGCCTCTGATCAGCGACCGATGGGCTGGCCGCTCAGAGCCGAGAAGAACAGCGTGGCCCAGAGGATGAAGAACAACACGAAGAACACGGTGCCGATCGCTCCGATCACCAGCGCCCACCGGGCGAGACCGGCTCCGGACTCGGTGTTGCCCGGGGTCCGCAGCTGCCGCAGAGCGAAAACTCCGAGGATGACGCCCGCGACAGGCATGACGAATGCGGCGATGAAGCCGATGAGCGCCAGCATGTTCGTGCGCGGCGCTGTGGTGGGCGAGGTCATGAAGGCCTTCTGATCGTAGACGTCACCCCGAGCGCTGGTGGCTCATGGCGAGGAGCTCCACGACGTCGCCGTCCGGCATCCTGAGCGATATTCTGGCGGGTTCCCACGGTCGTCCGCAACATCGGGCGTCCACACCGTCATACCTCGACGACCTGCCCCGCCTCCACCCGCCACTGCCGGTCGGTCTGCACGGTCGCGAGCATCCGACGGTCGTGGGTGACCAGCAGCAGGGTGCCCTCGTAGGACTCGAGCGCCTGTTCGAGCTGCTCGATCGCGGGCAGGTCGAGGTGGTTCGTCGGCTCGTCGAGCACGAGCAGGTTGACGCCCCGCGCCTGCAGCAACGCCAGTCCGGCGCGGGTGCGCTCCCCCGGCGACAGTTCGTCGACAGCGCGCATCACGTGATCGGCCTTGAGTCCGAACTTCGCGAGAAGAGTACGGACTTCGCCGGACGCCATCTCCGGCACGAGCCCCTCGAAGGCGACCGCGAGCGGCTGCGTGCCGACGAGCTGGGCGCGGGCCTGGTCGATCTCGCCGATCTGCACACTCGCACCGAGACTCGCCGTGCCCTCGTCCGGAAGCTGCCGCCCGAGCAGCCCGCGCAGCAGCGTCGACTTCCCCGCGCCATTGGGGCCGGTGATGCCGATCCGCTCCCCCACGTTCACCTGGAGCGACACGGGTCCGAGCTGGAAGCTCCCCTGCCGGAACACGGCCGAGCTCAGTGTCGACACGACCGAGCTGGAGCGCGGTGCCGAGCCGATGGTGAACTCGAGCTGCCACTCCTTGCGCGGCTCTTCGACCTCTTCGAGCCGGGCGATCCTGCTCTCCATCTGACGCACCTTCTGCGCCTGCTTCTCACTCGACTCGGCCGACGCCTTGCGTTTGATCTTGTCGTTGTCCGGAGCCTTCTTCATCGCGTTGCGCACACCCTGGCTCGACCACTCGCGCTGGGTCCGGGCACGAGCGACGAGGTCGGCCTTCTTGTCTGCGAACTCGTCGTACTTCTCGCGCTGGTGTCGACGGACCGTGGCCCGCTCCTCCAGGTACGCGTCATAACCACCGCCGAATACGCGGTTGCTGTTCTGCGCGAGATCGAGTTCCAGCACACGGGTCACGCAGCGCGCGAGGAACTCGCGGTCGTGGCTGACCACGACGACACCGCCGCGGAGTCCGCGCACGAAGGCCTCCAGCCGCTCGATCCCGTCGAGGTCGAGGTCGTTGGTCGGTTCGTCCAGCAGGGCGATGTCGAAACGCGAGAGCAGGAGTGCGGCGAGACCGACGCGGGCGGCCTGTCCGCCGGAAAGCGACGTCATCATCGCTGAGGCCGGGTCGGCGCCGAGGTCGAGTCCGAGGTCGGCGAGCGCCACCGGAAGTCGCTCGTCGAGGTCGGCGGCACCGCTCGCCAGCCAGCGGTCCAGCGCGACGGAGTAGGTGTCGGCAGGATCGGTGCCCGGCGCGGCGAGAGACGGGTCCCCCAGGGCCGCTGCGGCAGCATCCATGGCTTCGGTCGCGGCCGCGCAGCCGGTGCGACGGCCGATGTAGTCGACGATGCTCTCTCCGACGATGCGCTCGTGCTCCTGCGGCAGCCAGCCGACGAAGGCATCCGCCGGTGAGAGCCGGATCGTGCCGGCCTGGGGCTCGTCGACACCGGCCAGCAGCTTCAGAAGGGTCGACTTCCCCGCCCCGTTCGCCCCGACGAGGCCGACGACGTCACCCGCCGTGACGGTCAGGTCGAGGGAATCGAACAGGGTGCGGTGGCCGTACCCGCCGGCCAGCCCTTGGGCCACGAGTGTTGCGGTCATCCGTCAATCCTGTCACCCGTGCGGGTCGTGCGCAGACGCGGGCCGTCAGTGGGCGCCGATGCGTTGTCTCTCGAGTCGGCGTGTCAGCACGAGCGCGATGGTGAGCGGCACGGCAGCGACGACACCGAAGGAGATGTCGATGAGCTGCCAGCCGAACGGAAGACCCCTGATCGCCCCGGCGATGAGGGCCAGCGGAACGATGCCCGCGCACATGATCAGACCCCAGATGGTCACCCAGACGTTGCGGACCGGATCGATGAGCGGCCCGACGAAAGCGACCGCGATGGCCAGGTGGGCGAACGCCAGCCAGTCCGTGCCGTAGGCGAGGAACGGGTACTCGGTGCCGGTGACCTCGAGCCCCTCAGCGACCCGTTGCACCCAGGACGCGAGGTCGGGGAAGACCGCGCTGAGGCCCGTGTTGTTCAGGACGTCGCGTCCGAGCATCAGTTCTTCGCGCAGAGGGAAGGCGGTGACCCCGCTTACCACGAGCCCGACGATGACGATGATCAGGCAGATGCGGATGAGGAACATGCGTCGCAACGACGGCGGCGTCGATTCGCCTACCTGCTCATGCGTCCCCGGGAGGCGTTTCGCAGCGATGCTCTCGGGGTCGAACTCGGGCCAATGAGTGCGGACGAATGGGATCAGCTCCGCGGGCTCGACCCATTCGATGCCCCACTCCGACCACTCGGCGATAGTCTCGGCCTCCGGTGGCCAGTACGAATCCTCGCACTCTCCCTCGTGCGATTCGTCCCACGGCTTGTGGTGCAGCTCCCAGATTCCGTCGAGGGGGATAGCGAGGACGGCACGGCCGGCGAGATCACCTTTCGTCGCCCGTCCACCGCCGGTTGACCGTGTCTCCAGCGGAGTCACTACTGCCATCTGTTCCTCATCCTGGAGCTCCAGCTACCCTGTCAGCCGCGGCGCCGTCGGCTCCTCATCGCCACGGAACGGGAGAGGTGTTCACTTCCAACTCCCTCGCCATTTCCGCCACTGTACATAGGACAGGCCTCCCGCCAACGCGATCATTCCGACGGGGACGAACGGCTCGATAGCGACTCCGAAGGAGGTGTGAACGATCTTGTCGTCGTCGCTGTTGCCGATCCCCGAGGGATGATACTGCGCCTCCGCCGTCCCGTCTGAGTCCGGAGCACCGTCGAGGTAGACGTCATCGAGTTGGACCGTGCCGTCGTGACTCACCCAGGTGCCGACGCTTCTGCAACCGAAACGCGTCTTCTCGGTACAGGATTCCTCAGTGAACGTGCCCCAGTACCGGGTCTCGTCCGCGTTCAAGAGGGCGACCCCGAGGGACAAGCCGACGATCGCCACGGTGCCCATCAGGAGAAAGAACAGCACTCTCGCCGTGTTCATGGAGAATGTCCCCACGCGGCCAACCCAAGAGCGCGGTCTATGCCTCACGCGCACCGCTACCCCCAGCTGTGGTCGGAATCAGTGCCCGACATCCGCCCACCAGCGGCGTTCCCGATGCAAAGCTCGACAACGTCGTGGGATCCCATGAGCGGATCACCGCAGCCCTCGGTTGTTGAGGCAGAGCGCCACGACGTCGTCGCCTCTCAGGTTGTCTCGCTCAGTTGTTGAAGCGGAACTCCACCACGTCGCCATCCTGCATGACGTAGTCCTTGCCTTCGAGGCGGGCCTTGCCCTTGGCGCGGGCCTCGACGACGGATCCGGTCTCGACCAGGTCTTCGAACGAGACGATCTCGGCCTTGATGAAGCCCTTCTCGAAGTCGGTGTGGATGACACCGGCCGCCTGAGGCGCCTTCGCCCCCTTGGGGATCGTCCAGGCGCGAGCTTCCTTCGGCCCAGCCGTGAGGTACGTCTGCAGGCCGAGCGTGTCGAACCCGATGCGGGCGAGCTGGTCGAGGCCGGACTCGTCCTGGCCGGTCGAAGCCAGCAGTTCCGCCGCATCCTCCGGGTCGAGGTCGATCAGTTCCGATTCGATCTTCGCGTCGAGGAAGATGGCCTTCGCCGGGGCGACGAGGGCGGCGAGCTCCGCCTTGCGCGCGTCGTCGGTCAGCACGGCCTCGTCGACGTTGAAGACGAAGATGACGGGCTTCGCGGTGAGCAGACCCAGCTCGCGGATGGGCGTCAGGTCGATGCCGGCGACCGAGAGCAGCACGCCGCGCTCCAGCGCATCCTTCGCCGCATTCGCAGTCTCGAGCACGACAGGCTCGATCTTCTTGCCGCGGACTTCCTTCTCGTACCGGGCGATCGCCTTGTCGACGGTCTCCAGGTCGGCGAGCATGAGCTCGGCGTTGATCGTCTCCATGTCGGATGCCGGGTTGACCGTGCCGTCGACGTGCACGACGTCGTCGTCGGCGAAGCCGCGAACGACCTGCGCGATGGCGTCGGCCTCACGGATGTTGGCCAGGAACTTGTTGCCCAGGCCCTCCCCCTCGCTCGCACCGCGCACGATGCCGGCGATGTCGACGAACGACACGGCGGCGGGGAGGATCCGCTCGCTGCCGAAGATCTCCGCGAGCTTCTCCAGACGCGGATCGGGCAGGTTCACCACGCCGACGTTGGGCTCGATCGTCGCGAACGGATAGTTCGCCGCGAGCACGTCGTTCTTGGTGAGTGCGTTGAAGAGGGTGGACTTGCCGACGTTGGGCAGGCCGACGATGCCGATAGTGAGAGCCACGGGGCACGAGTCTACCTGGCCGGTGCCCGGCGATCCTGCGGGGCTGTGCGTCAGTCGCGGACGGCGCGGTACGCACGGGTCACGTACGGAAGGTCGATGGTCGCATCGCCATGCAGGTCGAGCTCATCGAAGAGGGCGTCGAGCTCCCGGCGGATGCGCTCCTTCTCCTCGTCAGGGGCGGTGATGATGTAGCTCCGCGATGCCGCCATCCGGTGCAGCACGTCGCGGGTGACGGGGCGGACCCATTCCCAGCGTTCCTGCTCGAGCGGCCCGAACGGCGCGGCGACGACCGGATCTCCCTCGGCGAGCATGATCTCGGCGTGACTGCCGTGCATGATCTCGGTGAGCCTGCGGACCCACTCGACACGATCGTCGCGGATGTTCCAGATGAGGCCGAGCACTCCCCCGCTGCGTACGGTGCGCCCGATCTCCGCGGAGCCGGCGACCGGATCCACCCAGTGCCAGGCTTGCCCCAGCACGACGGCGTCGACGCTCGCGTCCGGAAGCGGCAGCTGCTCCGCGGACCCGACGAAGGTGGGCACCCCCGGAACCGCAGCGCGGAGCGTGGCGAGCATCTCCGGGTCGGGGTCGACCGCGACGACCTCGGCGTCTGGAGCCTGCGAGAGGACGCGCGTGAGCTTGCCCGTTCCCGCGCCGACATCGGCGACGCGACGGGAATCCGCGGGCATCCGCTCGAGCATCCACGCCACCGCCTCGAACGGATAGTCGGGCCGTCCGGCCTCGTAATCCCCGGCCTGCGCTCCGAACGACGTCGCCATGTCCTCAGCCATGTCGCCAGCATACGGCGAGTCTCCGACCCCTCTGCGAGCCGCCGGGGGAAAGTGGGGATGTGCCACTGGATTTCACTGCGATCGACTTCGAAACCGCGAACTCCAGTCCGGCCTCTGCCTGCTCCGTCGGTCTCGTCCGCGTGCGCGGCGGTGAAGTCGTCGCGACCACGGGATGGCTGATCCAGCCACCGCCAGGGCACGACGAGTTCCAGGAGTGGAACGTCCGCATCCACGGCATCCAGCCCGAGGACGTGCTGTCGGCCGCCACGTGGGTCGATCAATTCGATCGCCTGTGCGCGTTCGCCGGGGCCGACGTGCTCGTGGCGCACAATGCGGGCTTCGACCTCAACGTCCTGCGTCGCGCCTCCGAGGCGACCGGGCAGCTCTGCCCGCCCTACCGCTCGCTGTGCAGCCTGCAGGTCGCCCGCAAGACGTACACACTCGATTCGTATCGCCTGCCGATCGCCGCCGCCGCTGCCGGATTCGAGGAGTTCGCGCACCACGACGCCCTCGCCGATGCCCGCGCCTGCGCGCAGATCGTCATCGATGCGGCCGCGAGGGCCGGCGCGGCCGACGTGTACGCACTCGCCGATGCCCTGAGCCTGCGCGTGACCGCCCCCGTCGCACCTGTCGCGCCCGTTCTGGAGCGCGCCGTCGCCTAAACCGCCGGGCCTGAACCGCAGAGCCTGAACCGCCGCACCGCCGCACCGCGGCCGGCGCGTCACACGGCATCCGTGCGCGGCGACCCGGGAATGTCGGATGCCGGCCGCATCATGAACACATGGATGCTCTGGCTGTCGTTCTCCTCCTCGTCGCCCTCGCGGCGGGTGTCGCCGTGGGCTGGTTCCTCCGTGCCGGTCGCGGGGCAGCCGACCTCGCGCGTGCCCAGGCCGAGCTGGCGGCCGCGCGTGACGATCGCGACCGGCAGTACGACCTGTACCGCGACGCCGTCGAGCATGCGCGGAACGAGCAGCGTGCGGAAGCGCAGCGGGTGCAGCAGCAGAACGCCGTGCTGACGGCCCTGGCTCCGGTCCGCGAGAGTCTGCAGCAGATGCAGACCAAGGTCACGGCCATCGAGCGGGAGAGGCACGCCCAGTTCGGCACTCTCGAAGAGCAGCTGCGTCGTGCCCAGGAGTCCGACGAGGCGCTGCGGGCGACGACGGAATCGCTGGCCGGCGCTCTGCGTTCCACCGCCACGCGCGGTGTCTGGGGAGAGACCCAGCTGCGCCGCGTGGTGGAGGCTGCCGGGCTCACTCGTCACATCGACTTCGACCTGCAGGCGACGATCTCCTCCGACCGCGGTCAGGGGCGACCCGACATGGTCATCCGCCTCGCCGGCGGCAGCTCGATCGCGGTCGACGCCAAGGTCCCTCTCGACGCCTACCTCGAGGCCTCCGCTCTCCCCGGGGGCGACGCGCGAGAGCCGCAACGCCGCACGCTGATGCAGAAGCACGTCAAGGCGGTCCGTGCGCACATCGACGCCCTGGCGAAGAAGGCCTACTGGGCGGGACTCGATGCCAGTCCCGAGTTCGTGATCTGCTTCCTGCCGAGCGAGTCCCTGCTGGCCGCCGCCATCGATGAGGACCCGACCCTGCTCGACTATGCGTTCAGCCGCCGGGTGGCGCTCGCCTCCCCCGTCAACCTCTGGGCGGTGCTGAAGACCGTCGCCTTCACCTGGACGCAGCAGGAGGTGTCGACCGAGGCGCGCACGCTGCTCGCCCTCGGCACACAGCTGTACGACCGGCTGGGTACGCTCGCCGGGCATGCCGACGACCTGCGTCGGGCGCTGGAGCGCACCGTCGACAGCTACAACCGATTCGCCGGCTCACTCGAGACGCGCGTGCTCGTCACCGCCCGCCAGTTCCCAGGCGTCGATGCCTCTGCGCTCGCGACCGCATCTGCCACCACGGTGGGCGCAGCGAGAAGATTCACAGCCCCTGAGCTCATCACGACGGATGACACCGCCTCAGGTGCGTCCCAGACCGGCGGGATCGATGCTCTCGAGGCCACGCGTGGCGAGACGGTCCGTGCGGACGTCGGCGACGTGAGGCATCGACTCGACGAGGGATGACGCGGGCGGATCAGCGACCGGGGACGGCCCTCAGGCGATGCCGGGAACGCCGCTGAGCAGCAGGATGACGAGACCGCTGGTCGCGAGGAACGCGCCGATCATCCACCAGGCGCTGATCTCGTGTCCCTCGTCTCGACGCACACGGAAGAGCACGTCGGCCCGGCGAGCCGGATCGACCACCGAAGCGGCCGGTGTGGCGACGGGCGGTGCCGGAACGGATTCCGCATCGGCGCTCACCCGCAGGATGCGACCCGTGTTGGTCGTGATGATCTTCGTCGGGGCGGCC
Organism: Microbacterium sp. TPU 3598; assembly: GCF_002356155.1. NCBI lineage: Bacteria > Bacillati > Actinomycetota > Actinomycetes > Micrococcales > Microbacteriaceae > Microbacterium > Microbacterium sp. TPU 3598. The sequence goes on from NZ_AP017975.1 coordinate 2,496,230, forward strand.
TTCGAGCCGCTCGTGTGCTGCGTTGTCATCTGTTCGCCCTCCTGTGCCTGCGGTGCCTGGCGGCTCCGTCGACGGCGACAAACCCAGTGACAATTGTGACACGGCGCCCCGGAGAACCGTGGATCGCGCCCCTGCCGGGCGATACCGGCTCGATAACGATGCCGCCGGCTCCCCGGCCGACGATCACGGGACGGTAGGCTCCCGAACGATCAGAGCCACTTCGAGACGAGGTGCTCCGATGCGATGCGCCGAAGGGTTCCGGATGCCCCGCGGAGCACGACGCTCTCGGTGTAGACGTAGCCGCGCTCGCGACGGACGCCGGCGACGAGCTGCCCGTCGGTGACACCGGTCGCGACGAAGATCGTGTTGTTCCCCTGCACCAGGTCGTCCGCCTCGTAGACCTTGTCCATGTCGAGTCCGGCGTCGATGCCGCGCTGACGCTCGTCATCGTCGCGGGGCCAGAGGCGACCCTGGATGTGCCCGCCGAGAGCCTTGATCGCACACGCCGTGACGATGCCCTCCGGACTGCCGCCGACCCCGACGCACATGTCGGTGCGCGCATCGTGACGGGCGGCGTTGATGCCACCGGCGACATCACCGTCGCTCATCAGACGGGTGCCGGCGCCGGCGTCGCGGATCTCCTGGATCAGCTGCTCGTGACGCGGGCGGTTCAGCACCGAGACGACGATCTCGTCGACCGGCTTGTCGAGCGCACCCGCGAGCTTGCGGATGTTCTCACCGATCGGCAGACGGATATCGACGACCCCGACACCTGCCGGGCCCGTGACGAGCTTGTCCATGTAGAAGACGGTCGAGGCGTCGAGCATCGTGCCACGATCCGAGACGGCGATCACGGAGAGGGCGTTCTGCCGACCAGCGGCCGTGAGAGAGGTTCCGTCGATGGGGTCGACCGCGATGTCGCACAGAGGTCCGCGGCCCGTGCCCACCACCTCGCCGTTGAAGAGCATCGGGGCGTTGTCCTTCTCCCCCTCGCCGATGACGACGCGGCCCTGGAAGTCGACCGTGCCGAGGAAGGCGCGCATGGCATCGACAGCCGCACCGTCCGCCGCCTCCTTGGCACCGCGGCCGATGAACGGCACCGCGCGGATCGCCGCGGCCTCCGTCGCACGCACCAGCTCCATCGCGAGGTTACGGTCGGGACGAAGAGGGCTCAGATCCGCTGTCAGACTCACCATGCGGTCAGCCTAGCCACCGACGGGTCCGAATCCGGCCCCTTTCGGCCCGTATCCCGCGAAGGATTCGCGATTCTTAACAAGGAAGCAGAAGCGGTCTCGCGCACTGGAGGTCATGACTGCGGTAGAGGCCCACACGCCCCGATAGAGTGGCAGCTGTCCCGGCTTCCCCTATCGCAGGAGTTCTCATGCCCGTCGCCACCCCGGATCAGTACGCCGAAATGCTCGACCGCGCGAAGGCCGGCGGCTTCGCGTACCCCGCATTCAACGTCTCCAGCTCGCAGACGATCAACTCCGTCCTCCAGGGGCTGACCGAAGCCGGCTCCGACGGCATCATCCAGGTCACCACGGGTGGAGCCGACTACTTCGCCGGCCACACGGTGAAGGCCCGCGCCACGGGCGCCCTCGCGTTCGCCCGCTTCGCCACCGAGGTCGCGAAGAACTACCCGATCACCGTCGCACTGCACACGGATCACTGCCCGAAGGATGCGCTCGCGGGCTTCGTCGAGCCGCTCATCGCCGCGTCCGAAGAAGAGGTCAAGGCCGGTCGCAACCCGATCTTCCAGTCCCACATGTGGGACGGCTCGGCAGTTCCCCTCGCGGAGAACATCGAGATCGCGAAGGACCTGCTCCCCCGCATGAAGAACATCAACGCCATCCTCGAGGTCGAGATCGGCGTCGTCGGCGGCGAAGAGGACGGCGTGCAGCACGAAGGCTCGAACGAAGCCCTCTACACGACCTTCGCCGATGTCGACCAGGCCGTCCAGGCACTGGGCCTCGGCGAGCAGGGCCGCTACATCGCCGCCCTCACCTTCGGCAACGTGCACGGCGTGTACAAGCCCGGTGGAGTGAAGCTGCGCCCGGAGCTCCTCGGCGAGATCCAGGCCGAGGTCGCCGCCAAGTACAACACCGGCGCCAAGCCGCTCGACCTGGTGTTCCACGGCGGATCGGGTTCCACCGATGAGGAGATCGCCCTCGCGGTCGCCAACGGCGTGATCAAGATGAACATCGACACCGACACGCAGTACGCCTACACGCGTGCGATCGCCGACTACATGTTCAAGAACTACGACGGCGTCCTCAAGGTCGACGGCGAGGTCGGGAACAAGAAGCAGTACGACCCGCGCGCCTGGGGAAAGATCGCCGAGTCGGCGATGGCTGCCCGCGTGGTCGAGTCGACCCGTCAGCTCGGCTCGTACGGCCAGTCCCAGAGCTGATCGGTCGCGAGACGACAGAAGGGGCCCGGCATTCCTGCCGGGCCCCTTCTTCGTAGCCGAAGGGCGTCGTGCGTCGACGCCGACGGGATGAGGTCAGGGAGCCGTCATCTGCTCGAGGTGGGCGACGAACGCCGGATCGCTCATCATCGGCACCGCGATGCAGATCGACACCACGCCCATCGTGATGATCGCGCCGACGATCGGGAGCCACCAGGTGATCCGTCCTCGACGCAGGCGACGGATCGAGAGCGCGGCGGTGACAGACCATCCGACCGCGAGCACGATCGCGGCGATCGTCCCCCAGGTCTTCCCCTGCGCGAAGTTCGTGAACTCCCCTTCGATGCCGAGGACCTTCATCGTCTGGTTCATGACCGTGGGCAGGTCGAGGTAGGACAGACCGGTGACGACGATGTTGATCAGCCCGTAGGCGAGCATCGCGATCGTCGCGAAACGATCGAGAGGGTGCGATCGCTTCGTCGCGGGATCACTCGTCGAAGGACCTGCCTGTGGAGCAGGCGCCAGGGGCGTCGTGGGCGGTGCGATCACCACGTCTTCGAGCGGCGGCAGACCGGCCGCTCGTCGCTGCTCCTCGGGAGTCGCGATTTCGCCGTACCGGGGCCGTTCTTCACTCATCTCGCCATGCTAACGGCCCCACCTCTGGCCGGTTCACAGCCGATCGCCGCGGGACCGCGCGCCGGAAACGATAGCGGCCCCGGAGAAGTGGGGACTTCTCGGGGCCGCGGACGTGGAGCACTGGGGACGCTCCTCATCCAGATTGATCGCCAGCGCTGGGGACGCTGAAGGCGATCAGTAGCGTTCATGTATGCCGCTACTCTCCCCATAGTAGGAAAACGCATGCCGCAATACCAGGGGTCGTACTTCAGATAGTGAACTCCGCTCCGGAGCTCCCCTCGTCCAGCGCATCCGCCCCCAACTGCAGCGAGAGCTTTCGCGCGGTCTGCTGCAGCGCCGAGACGAGCGTGCGATCCACGACGGCCCGATCCGCCGGCAGTGATATCGCCAGGGACGCGGTGATCCCCGGCGCGATGACCGGCACGGCGACGCAGGTGGCGCCGATGGCGTATTCCTCCCGATCGATCGCCCAGCCCGGCGAGCGGTCCAGCTGAGTGAGCAGCGCCCTGCGGTCGGTGATCGTCCGCGGGGTGAGCTCCGGCAGACGGTGCCTCGAGAGGTAGTCCAGGCGATCGGCCTCCGGCAGGGCTGCGAGGATCTGCTTCCCCAACGCCGTCGCGTGGGCGCTCGACTGCAGCCCCACCCATAGTTCGATACGGGGGTTGCGGACCGCGTCGACGATATCGACCAGGTGCATCTCCCCGTCGTCGAAGCGTGAGAGATAGGCCGTGGCACCCACGTCTTCCGTCACCTCGCGGAGCGCCGCGCGCACGCGGGCGAGGAACACGCCCCGCGAGCTGATCTGCTCCTGGAAGGACGGAAACCGGGTGCCGAGCACGACCCCGTCGGGTTCCGACGCGAGATAACCCTCGTGCACGAGCGTGCGCACCAGGTTGTAGGTGGTGCCCGGGGTCAGACCGGTGATCGCCGCGAGCATCTTGGGCGGAAGAGGACGAGGAGAGTTGGCGACGATGTCGACCAGCCGCAGAGCGCGTTGCACCGACCCGATGAGGGTGGGCTCCGCCTCCGCGGCGTTCACCGCTACGCGCCTCCTCCTGATGCACGACCGCCGAGTGCCCGCGCGTCGCGCTGTCCCGCAGCGTCCTGACGCAGTTCCTTGGGCAAGGAGAACATGAGGTCCTCCTCTGCCGTCTTCACCTCTTCGACGTCGCGGTAACCGGCGTCGCCGATCGCGTCGAGCACCTCGCGCACCAGGACCTCGGGCACCGAGGCGCCGCTGGTCACGCCGACGGTCTCGACGCCGTCGAGCCACTCCTGCTGGATCTCCTCGGCGTAGTCGACGCGATAAGCGGCCTTCGCCCCGTACTCGAGCGCGACCTCGACGAGGCGCACACTGTTGGACGAGTTCGACGAGCCCACGACGATCACGAGATCCGCACCGGCGGCGACCTTCTTGATCGCCACCTGGCGGTTCTGCGTGGCGTAGCAGATGTCGTCGGACGGCGGGTTCTGCAACTCGGGGAAACGAGTGCGCAGACGGTTGACGGTCTCCATCGTCTCGTCGACCGAGAGCGTGGTCTGCGAGAGCCAGACGACCTTGTTCGGATCCTTCACGACGACCGTGTCGGCCTCTTCCGGAGAGTTCACGACCGTCACATGCTCGGGAGCCTCACCGGCCGTTCCCTCGACCTCTTCGTGGCCGTCGTGGCCGATGAGCAGGATCTCGAAGTCGTCCCGGGCGAAACGCACGGCCTCGCGATGCACCTTCGTGACAAGCGGGCATGTCGCGTCGATCGCGTGGAGTCCGCGATCGGCGGCCGCGTTCACGACCGCCGGCGAGACGCCGTGAGCGCTGAAGACCACGTGAGCGCCCTCGGGGACCTCGTCGACCTCTTCGACGAAGATCGCGCCCTTCTCCTCGAGCTCCGTCACGACATGGATGTTGTGCACGATCTGCTTGCGCACGTAGACCGGAGCGCCATAGCGCTCGAGGGCCTTCTCGACGGCGACCACAGCGCGGTCGACGCCGGCGCAATAGCCGCGCGGTGCGGCGAGCAGAACGCGCTTGTGTCCGGCCACCGGGTTATCCTGAAGCCGCCCGGCCGCCGCACGCACTCGTGGAAGGCGGGGCACGGGGAGATGAACGGCAGTCGAAGTCACCCTTGAATTCTACCGTCGCACAGCTGTGCGCGGCCGGGGAGGTTCAGGGGCACGGAACGGGAGCGGATGACAGTCTTCGAAGCGACGACGGGCCAGGGCGAGACCCCTCCGGCCGATTCCGTCGCACCCCGCGACTCGACCGCTGAAGCCCCCACCTCGGTCACGCGTCTGAATGCGACCATCCGCGACTTCATCGCCCGGTGGAACACCGTCTGGGTCGAGGGCGAGATCACCTCCTGGAACGTCCGCGCCGGCAACGTGTTCGCGCGACTGAAGGACACCCGCTCCGATGCGCAGATCTCCATCCGGGTGTGGTCGAGCGTGCGCGGACGCATCCCGTCCGACATCGGCGTCGGTGATCACGTCGTCGCCGCAGTGAAGGCCGACTACTTCGTCAAGGCCGGCGACTTCAGCTTCGCGGTCTCCGCGATGAAGCACGTCGGGCTCGGCGACCAGCTCGAGCGGCTCGAGAAGCTCCGCGTGCAGCTGCGGCAGGAGGGTCTGTTCGACCCGGCCAGGAAGAGGCGCCTGCCGTTCCTCCCGCACGTGATCGGTCTGATCACCGGTGAGCGGTCCGACGCCGAGAAGGATGTCCACCGCAATGCCGAACTGCGCTGGCCGCAGGTGCGCTTCCGCACCGAGTACGCCGCTGTGCAGGGCGACCGCTGCGTTCCCGACACGCTCGCGGCCCTCGCTCGACTCGACGCCGACCCCGAGGTCGACGTGATCATCATCGCCCGCGGCGGCGGCGACCCGCAGACGCTGCTCGGCTTCAGCGACGAGAAGCTGGTGCGAGCGGTCGCCGCGGTCTCCACCCCGGTGGTGAGTGCGATCGGGCACGAGAACGACCACCCGCTGCTCGACGACGTGGCCGATCTGCGCGCCTCGACCCCGACCGACGCCGCGAAACGCGTCGTGCCCGACGTCGGCGAACAGCGTGCGCTCATCGCCCAGCTGCGTTCCCGCGCCACCACGCGGCTGACGCAGCGACTCACCCACGACATCTCGCAGCTGGAGCAATTGCGCTCGCGCCCCGTGCTGCGCTCGCCCGCGCCGATCATCGACGCCCGCGCCCAGGAGATCTGGCTGCTGCTCGGACGTGGACGAGACGCCGTGAACCGACAGCTCGACGACGCCGGCCGCCGCACCGGCGAGCTCCGCGCGTCGCTGCGCGCGCTCTCCCCCGCGGCGACGCTGGCCCGGGGCTATGCCATCGCCCATCTCGACGGCGGCGTGATCCTGCGTGACGCCGCCGACGCGCCGGCCGGGAGCGCGCTCACGATCACCCTCGATCGGGGCTCGTTGAGCGCCCGCTCGGAGGGTGAGATCGCGGAAGACGCCTGAGCCGAGCACCCGCGGCACACGACGTAAGATGGAGGAGTGAGCGCCCTGAACGACACCCCTGTGGACACGCTGTCGTTCGAGGCGGCCCGTGACGAGCTGGTCAAGGTCGTGGCCGAACTCGAGCAGGGTTCCCCGACGCTCGAGCACTCCCTCGCCCTCTGGGAACGCGGTGAGGCTCTCGCCGCCCGCTGCGAGGAGTGGCTGCTGGGGGCCAAGCGCCGCCTGGATGCCGCCCGCGCCGCGGCTTCGGACGCCGAGACCCCGGCGGGAGATTCATGAGCAAGCAGCCCCCGATCATCGCCGAACTCGGCCGCCCCGAGACTCCGGACGAGACCGCCGCACGCAAGGCCGCATCCAGCAAGGCCTACCGATCGAGCCAGACGGTGCGCAACCTCGTCGCCGCGCTGCTGGTCACTCTCGCCGTGGTCGCCGTCATCATCTTCGCCGTGCCTCGCGGCGCCCCCGTCGAGCAGAAGCCCCTCGACGTCGCCGCGGTCGCCGAAGGTGTGGAGTCCTCGATGGACCGCCCTGTCCTCATCCCCGAGCTCGGCGACTTCTGGCGTGCGAACGGTGCAGAGATGCAGGGTGGAGCCACCGTGGTGTGGGAGGTCACCCTCGCTCCCAAGTCCGACAAGGAACGTGGTTTCATCAAGGTCGCGCAGGCGTTCGACGCCGATTCCTCCTGGGCACCGCAGCGCCTGAACGGCATCGCCCCCACCGACACGGTGCGCATCGGCGGACTCGACTGGGACGTCTACAAGCCGGGCAGCGCCGAATCCAACGCGAACGTCACCTACGCCATCGGCACCCAGGCCGGCGACGACTACATCCTGCTCTACGGATCGCGGTCGGCGGATTCGACCGCTGAGCTCGCCGAGTCGCTCATTCCGCAGATCCGCACCATCTCGGAGGCTTCATGACGCACCCGCTGACCCCCACCGCCGCCTGGAAGCAGATGCAGGACGGCAACCGCCGTTTCGTGCAGGACGAGCCTCGGCACCCGAACCAGGACGTCGCCCGCCGCAAGGATCTGACAGCGGCCCAGCACCCGGTCGCGACGCTCTTCGGCTGCTCGGACTCGCGTCTCGCCGCCGAGATCATCTTCGACCTCGGTCTCGGCGACCTGTTCGTGGTGCGCAACGCCGGACAGGTGATCGGCGAGTCGATCGTCGCGAGCCTCGAATACGCCGTCGCGGTGCTCGAAGTGCCCCTGATCGTCGTTCTCGCCCACGACTCCTGCGGCGCCGTGCGCGCAGCGATCGACGGCACCGCGATCGACGCCGCTCCCCTGCCACCGCACATCTGGAAGCTGATCGCCCCGATCGTCCCCGCGGCGCGGAAGGTGCTGGCCGAGAACGGCGGAACCACCGTCGCCGAGATCGACTCGGAGCTCGTCGGCATCGAACACCTGCGCAACACGGTGAGCGACCTGCTGCAGTCGTCCGAGATCATCAGCGACGCCGTCTCCGCGGGCCACCTGGGCATCGTCGGCGCCAACTACCGTCTGGCCGAGGGCACCGCGGTGCCCGTGATCACGGTCGGAATCGACGCCGACGGCGTCACCACCGAGGGAACTGACCCCGCAACCGAGGAGGGTTCGGAATGACCGAGCAGGACTACCGCATCGAGCACGACACCATGGGTGAGGTGCGGGTGCCCGTGAACGCGCTCTACGGAGCGCAGACCCAGCGCGCCGTGGAGAACTTCCCGATCTCGGGCAAGGGACTGGAGTCGACGCAGATCGCCGCCCTCGCCCGCATCAAGAAGGCCGCGGCGCTCGCCAACAAGGAGCTCGGCACCCTCGACGGCGCCATCGCCGACGCCATCGCCCAGGCCGCCGATCAGGTGGCGTCCGGCGCCCATGACGGAGAGTTCCCGGTCGACACGTACCAGACCGGATCCGGTACCTCGTCGAACATGAACATGAACGAGGTGCTGGCCACGCTCGCGACACGCATCCTCGGCGCGACGGTTCACCCCAACGACCACGTGAACGCCTCGCAGTCGTCCAACGACGTGTTCCCGACCTCGGTGCACATCGCGGTCACCCAGGCCCTCATCGACACTCTCATCCCCGCGCTCGACCACCTTGCCGTCGCCCTCGAGGCAAAGGCAGAGCTATGGAAGGACGCGGTCAAGTCCGGTCGCACGCACCTCATGGACGCGACGCCCGTCACGCTCGGCCAGGAGTTCGGCGGTTACGCCCGCCAGATCCGCCTCGGCATCGAGCGCGTGCAGTCGGCCCTCCCCCGCGTCGCCGAGGTCCCGCTCGGCGGCACCGCAGTCGGCACCGGCATCAACACCCCGCTCGGCTTCCCGCAGAAGGTCATCGCGCTGCTGGCAGCCGAGACCGAGCTGCCGATCACCGAGGCCAAGGACCACTTCGAGGCGCAGGCCAACCGCGACGGTCTCGTCGAGGCCTCCGGCGCCCTGCGCACGATCGCAGTCTCGCTGACCAAGATCAACAACGACCTGCGCTGGATGGGCTCCGGCCCCAACACGGGTCTCGGAGAGCTGCACATCCCCGACCTGCAGCCCGGATCCTCGATCATGCCCGGCAAGGTCAACCCGGTCGTGCCCGAAGCCGTGCTGATGGTGTGCGCGCGTGTGATCGGCAACGACGCGACCGTCGCCTGGGCCGGCGCATCCGGATCCTTCGAGCTCAACGTCGCCATCCCCGTCATGGGCACGGCCGTGCTCGAGTCGATCCGTCTGCTGTCGAACGCCTCGCGCGTGCTCGCGGACAAGACGATCGACGGCCTGCAGGCCAACGTCGAGCGCGCCGCTGCCTTCGCGGGCATGAGCCCGTCGATCGTGACCCCGCTGAACAAGCTCATCGGCTACGAAGCCGCAGCGAAGATCGCCAAGCACTCGGTCGCCAAGGGCATCACGGTGCGCGACGCCGTGATCGACCTCGGCTACGTGGAGCGCGGCGACCTCACCCTGGAGCAGCTCGACGAGAAACTCGACCTGCTGTCGATGACGCACCCGGGCTGACCCAAAGCGCGAGACAGCGGATGCCGCGAGGACTCTTCCTCGCGGCATCCGCTGTTTCCAGGCCCGGCTTCCCCGCTCTCGGTGCACACGCATGACCAATCGACGATTGCATGACCATTCGGCGGGACGGCACGTGCATCCGGCATCACCTCATGCAGGTGCGCCACTTTCACGCACGAGCCCGTGCGAGCGCGGCCAGAATCGCAGCCTCGACCACGTCCCACGAGTACACGATCATCGAATAGTCGAAGCGGAGCGTCTCGAAGCCGAGGTCGGATGCGCGCGCGTCCCGCATGAGATCACGATGCCGTTTCGCGGCACCGTCGTGGTTCTCGCGACCGTCGGCCTCGAGGATGACACGATCTTCGATCACGAAGTCGACCCGCCCGACCCCGTCGACGGCCACCTGGGTGCGCACAGCGACTCCGATGAGATGGAGCCTCAGCCGCACCAGGGACTCCAGGCCGCTCTCGGCGTCCGGACGCGCGAAATCGACGAGCCAGCGCGCCGTCGCAGGAAGGGCAGAGCGGACGTGCGCACGCGCCGCAGCCGTCAGCATCCGCTTGTTCCAAGCCGACTCGTATGCGGCGAAGAAGAACTCCTCCCCGTAACAGGCGTATGCGTGGGTCAACGCGATCTCGATCGGCGCGATGCCGACCTCCATGCGACCGCGAGTGAAGTGGCCGACGCAGCCGCAGTGCTCCGGGTGATGTCGCCGCCCGCCGAGCCCCATCCAGACATGCACTTCCGTCGGAACCTCCAGCGTCCACACCTCCCTGATCCTCAAGGCACTCGCGCACGTGAGGGCGCCCCCGTGAGCCGCTGCAGCGACCACATCGGTCGCTGCGCGTCGAGATGCGAACACGCCCGGACGCACGCGGACGATACGACCCGCTCTGCACTCCGCGCCCAGCCGCGATCGCGAGCATCCGAAGGCCTGCAGCCGGGTTCCGCGTGCGACGCCTCCCAGGCGTTCGAGGAAAACGTTGACGTCGATCATCGTCCGATTCTGGGGGCGTGCGCCCACTCGGACAGTGCTCCTTCACGTAAACGGTGAGCACGAGTGCGGAACGCGCCGCCGTGCAGTCCGATTGATTCGCTTCCGCGTCTCAGGCGCATGACCATCCGACGAATGAATGACCGAGCACGACAAAGCATCATGCGATCGGGCGGGGTCCATGCGAACGGACGAAACGGCACCGAGCCGAAACCGGGGATGCCGCGAGGAGCGAGTCCCCGCGGCATCCGCTGTTTCCGTCGTCAGCTGAGCTCTCCACCCTCCAAGAGCTCGGTGACGAGCGCGGCGATGGCCGAACGCTCGGAGCGCGTCAGAGTCACGTGCCCGAAGAGGTCGTGCCCCTTCAGCGTCTCGATCACGCTGGCGATTCCGTCGTGACGTCCGACCCGGAGGTTGTCGCGCTGACCGACGTCGTGAGTGAGGATCACCCGGGAATTCTGGCCCATCCGACTCAGCACCGTCAGCAGCACGTTGCGCTCGAGCGACTGCGCCTCGTCGACGATCACGAACGCGTCGTGGAGGGAGCGGCCGCGGATGTGGGTCAGCGGGAGCACTTCGAGCAGTCCGCGCTCGATGACCTCCTCGATCACGTTTCCCGACACCACCGAGCCCAGCGTGTCGAACACCGCCTGACCCCAGGGCCCCATCTTCTCGCCCTGGTCGCCGGGAAGGTAGCCGAGCTCCTGCCCGCCGACGGCGAACAACGGCCGGAACACGATGATCTTCTTCTGCTGCTGCCGCTCCAGCACTGCTTCGAGCCCGGCGCAGAGCGCGAGCGCCGACTTGCCGGTACCGGCACGTCCGCCGAGGGAGACGATGCCGACCTCCTGATCGAGCAGCAGGTCGATCGCGATGCGCTGCTCGGCCGAACGGCCGTGCATACCGAAGATGTCGCGGTCTCCTCGTACGAGTCGGTACTCGCCATCGCCCGTCACCCGGCCGAGCGCGGAACCGCGCTCGGAGTGGATGATCAGTCCGGTGTTCACCGGGAGACCGCGTGCCTGCTCGCTGATGCCGACCTCGCTCTCGTAGAGGTCGCTGATGTCGTCACCGGAGAGGTCGAGCGTCGAGATGCCGGTCCACCCGGAGTCCACCGCCTGCTCGGCCAGATACTCCTCGGCGCGCAGGCCGAGAGAGGCGGCCTTGACGCGCATCGGCAGGTCCTTCGAGACGATCGTGACGTCCTGCCCGTCCTGCGCGAGGTGCATGGCGACCGAGAGGATGCGCGTGTCGTTGTCACTGAGGCGGATGCCGGCGGGAAGCACGGAGGAGTCGGTGTTCGCCAGCTCGACGCGGAGCGTGCCGCCCTCGCCGACCTCCACCGGGAAGTCGAGCCGTCCATGCTCGATGCGCAGGTCGTCGAGGTGGCGCAGGGCCTGCCGTGCGAAGTAGCCGATCTCCGGGTCGTGGCGTTTGCCCTCGAGTTCCGTGATCACGACGACGGGAAGGACGACCGAGTGCTCCGCGAAACGGAAGAACGCCTGCGGATCGCTCAGCAGGACAGAGGTGTCGAGGACATACGTGCGCAGATCCTGATCCGGATCGGCGGACGATGCCCGGCTCGACGTCTTACGGGTGGACTGCTGCGCGGTGCTGGTGGCCTGCTGCGCTGTACGTGTGGTCACGACCCACTCCCGACCCGGGGAATCCCGGCTATTCGAACGAGTCGACCAGGGGGTCACGAGTCGTCAACCTGAGGCCGACTCGAACGGGCGCCTTGCCCGATGCCTAGAACGTACGACCGTGCGGGCGATTAACCCGAATTCGACACGCCAGTGATTCGTTACGCGCTGATGAACGTCTCGTTGCCGAACGCCCGCAGCGCATCGTCGAGGAGCTCGAATGTCGCCGCGTCGGTGCCCGCGTGCGGTGCGATCCGCACCGAGGCGCCCCGTGCCGTGACGACCACTCCGGCGTTGGCGAGTGCCGCGGCGAGCCGCGCGGGCTCCTCCGGAGCGAGCGCGACGATGCCCGCACGCCGGCTGCGCTCGCGCGGGGAGCTCACCTCGATGCCGTGGCGGTCGGCGATCTCGATCACGGTGTCGACGTTCTGGGCGAGCCGCTCCTCGATCGAGACGACGCCGGCATCGCGCACGTCGCGCACGCCGATCGCGAGTCGGCCGGCCGCGAGCGTGTCGGGCTGGCTCACGGTGAAGGCGCGGGCCGACGGCGCAGGTGCAGGCAGTTCGTCGACGAACAGCCCCGCAGCCGTCGTGCCGGTGATACCGGACAACACGGGGGTGATGCGCTCTCGTGCACGGGGCGAGAACCACGCGAAGGCGCTGCCACGACCCGCGCGCAACCACTTGTAGCCGTGTCCGACCACCACGTCGGCAGCGGAGTAGTCGGCGTCGATCACACCGAACGACTGGACGGCGTCGACGATGAGCAGGCGGTCGGGCCCGATCGACTCGCGAAGCGCCGCGAGATCGACGCGGAATCCGGTGCGGAAGTCGACGTGGCTCACCGCCAGCGCGACCACCTCGTCATCGAGGGCCTCGATCACGGTGTCGGGTGTCACCCGCCCGTCGTCGGGTGTGATCCAGCGCGGCGCGACCGTTCGATCCGATGCCGTGGATGCGCGCTCCAGGGTCAGACTGACGCTCGGGAATTCGGCGGTGCTCGCGATCACGTCGCCGGAGAGCCCGAACAGCGCGTGCATGAGCCCGTGGGTCGACGACGGCTGCAACGTGACGTCGTCGGCCTCCGCGTCCAGCAGCTCGGCGACGAGCTCCTGGGCCTGACCGATGCGCTCGGCGACCAGGGAGAGCGATGACGGCCGCCCGCTGCCGAGCAGATCGGCGTCGGCGAAGACCTCTTCACGGACGGACGGCGACAGCGGACCGAAGGCCGCCCAGTTCAGATAGCCGGACTCGGTGTCGAACGTGTCGACATAGTCCCGGAAAGTGCTCACTGCGTCATTGTGGCACGGCTCACAGGTCCCTGGTCCCCGGCCTCCCGACACCCGTTCAGCGCCCGAAGCGTCGGTCCCGATCGGCGTAGTCGCGGATCGCACGGAGGAAGTCCACCTGTCGGAGATCAGGACCCAGCGCCTCGACGAAGTAGAACTCGCTGTGCGCGCTCTGCCACAACAGGAAGTCGCTCAGCCGCTGCTCCCCACTCGTGCGGATCACCAGGTCGGGATCGGGCTGACCGCCGGTGTAGAGGTGCTCGCCGATCATCTCGGGCGTGAGATGGGCGGCGAGGTCTTCCAGCGTGCCGCCTGATGCCTCGTGCTTCGTGATGATGCTCCGCACCGCGTCGACGATCTCATTGCGTCCGCCGTAGCCGACGGCGAGATTCACGTGCAATCCGGTGTGATCCTTCGTGCGCTTCTCGGCGTCGGAGAGGACGCGCGCGAGTTCCGCCGGGAGGATGTCGGATCGGCCGACGTGCTTGACCCGCCAGTTGCCTTCACGGGACAGAGCCTCGGCGAGTTCGGCGATGATCTCGATGAGGTCGGCGAGCTCCGCGGAATCGCGCTTTCGCAGGTTGTCGCTCGAGAGCAGATACAGCGACACCACGCGCACACCGAGCTCGTCGCACCAGCCGAGGAACTCTCGCATCTTGGCGGCGCCCGCCCTGTGGCCCTCTGCGGGCGTGTCCAGTCCGAGCTGACGCGCCCAGCGACGGTTGCCGTCGATCATCATCGCAACATGATGCGGCACGCTGGCCGGATCGAGGTGGCGACGCAGCCGGCTGGTGTAGAGCCGATACAGCGGCCCTCGCCCCGGGCTCTCGCGTGACATCACCTCCCTACGCTACCGTGTCGAGGCCCGCGGCATCGTGTGTGCGCGCTGAGGATATGTGCCCTGTGCGGTATGCGCGTCGGCTTAGAGTGAGCACGTGAGCACTCCTGAGCCCTCCGGCCCCGACGTCCCCCAGCTGCCCCTGCTCGAAGCGGCCGCCGTGGATGCGGCGACCGAGGTCAAGCCGACCTGGCGCGGATGGATCCACGCCGGCACGTTCCCGGTGGCTCTGATCGCGGGCATCGTCCTCATCGTCGTGGCCGATGGCGCCCCGGCGAAGTGGGCTTCCGCCGTGTTCATGCTCACCTCGCTGCTACTCTTCGGCAATTCGGCGCTCTACCACCGCATCGACTGGCGGCCGAAGGTGAAGGTGCTGCTCAAGCGCATCGACCACGCCAACATCCTGCTGCTGATCGCCGGTACCTACACTCCCCTGGCGGTTCTGGCGCTCCCGCCCGCGAAGGGCGTACTGCTCCTCTGCCTGGTGTGGGGCGGAACCCTCGTCGGCATCCTTTTCCGGGTCTTCTGGATCCACGCGCCGCGCTGGCTCTATGTCGCCCTGTACCTGCTGCTCGGCTGGGCGGCCGTGATGTACATCGTCGACCTCATGAACGCGAACTTCGCGATGATGGTGCTGGTGATCGTGGGAGGCCTTCTCTACACGGGGGGCGCCGTCGTCTACGCGCTCAAGAAGCCGAACCCCTGGCCGGGGCACTTCGGGTTCCACGAGATCTTCCACGTGTGCACGGTGCTCGCGTTCCTGTGCCACTGGACCGCGTGCCTGCTCATCGCGCTGTCACCGCTGTCGCCTTCGCTGGGCGCACCGTAGCGGTCGATCAGCGAGCGGGCGTGTCGCCTTCGCCCTCCGCTGAGGTCGTGCCGTCGGCTGTGGATTCGTTCGCTCCGGGTGCAGCGGCACCGCCCTCGGCCCGCGCCGCTTCTTCGGCGTCCAGCTCGTCACGCACCTCTTCGCGGTACCGGACCCGGCGGATGCGACGGTTCATGTCCCAGATCAGCAGGATCACCGCGATCACGACCACGACGATCGCGGCGAAGCCGACGAACCCCGGGGTGACCGACACCGGATCGACGGTCATGCTCGGCGTCGGCATCGGGGTCTCGGACAGAGAGAACATGAATCGGCCTTTCGTACGCAGGTCGCATAACCTGGTAACACCAGCCTAACGACCGGAAGACCCACCTGTGACGACCGCACAAGAGCTCGACGAACGCTATGGCCGAACCCGACGACGCCGGACGCCGTGGATCATCGGTGGCGTGATCGCGCTGTTGATCGTGGGCGCGTTCAGCTGGATGACCGTCGCCCAGTCGATGGCGTCCGTCGACGCGGACGACCTGGGCTTCGAACTCGTCGACGAGCACTCCGTGAACATCAGCTTCCAGGTGACCGGCGTGCAGGGCAAGGATGTCGTGTGCGCCGTGGAGGCCCTCGACGAGGAGTTCGGCGTAGTGGGTTGGAAGATCGTCGAGATCGAGGCCGGAGACAGCCACTCCCAGGCCCGCTCCGTCACCATTCCGACCGTCTCGGCGGCCACCACAGGTTTGGTGAACGCCTGCTGGGTCGCTTAGACTCGTGCCAGACAAGACGACGCCCCGGCACCGTGCCGGGGCGTCTTGGCATATCCCCCGCAGCATGCCGGAGGGATCCCGAAAGAAGGAGCTTCGTCATGTCCACCGATGCTCAGGTTCCCTTCCTCACGCAGGAAGCGTATGACCGGCTCGTCGCCGAGCTGGAGCACCTGTCCACCTTCGGCCGCGACGAGATCGCCAAGCGCATCGAGGCGGCCCGCGAAGAGGGCGATCTCAAGGAGAACGGCGGATACCACGCCGCCAAGGACGAGCAGGGCAAGCAGGAGGCGCGCATCCGCACTCTCGAAGGCCTGCTGAAGACCGCCAAGGTCGGCGAGGCTCCTGCCAGCCGCGGGATCGTCGAGCCCGGCACCGTGGTCACCGCCCTCGTCGCGGGCGGTGAAGAGGTCTTCCTCCTCGGCAGCCGTGAGATCGCGGCCGGCAGCGACCTCGACGTGTACAGCGAAGCCAGCCCGCTCGGTCAGGCCATCCTCGGCCTCAAGGTCGGCGAGAAGTCCTCCTACGAGGCTCCCAACGGGCGCTCGATCAGCGTCGAGATCGTGAACGTCGAGACCTACACGGGCTGAGCATCCTGTCAGACGCGCCCCCGCATCCTGTCGGACGCGGGGGCGCTTCTGCGTGATCGATCGGTGTGCTCAATCGGGGACGAGGATGGGCTCGAAGCCGGCGCGGCGCAGCGTGTCGAGCGTGTGCTCGGAGTGCTCGGGTCCGCGCGTCTCGACGCTGAGCTCAAGGATGACCTCGCTGATCTGGAGGCCGTGGCCGTGGCGGGTATGCATCGCCTCGATCACGTTCGCACCGGCCTCGGCGATGAGCTCCGACACGCGGGCCAGCTGGCCGGGGCGGTCGGGCAGAGGGATGCGGATCGTGAGGTAGCGACCGGAGGCGGCGAGTCCGTGGGAGACCACGCGCTGCAGCAGGAGCGGATCGATGTTCCCGCCCGACAACACGGCCATCGTGGTCCCCGTGGCCGACACCTTGCCGGCCAGGATCGCCGCCACGCCGGCCGCACCGGCGGGCTCCACCACGACCTTCGACTGCTCGAGCAGGATGAGGATGGCCCTCGCCAGGTCATCGTCGGAGACGGTGACGACCTCGTCGACGAGCTCTTTGATGATGTCGAAGGGGACCGCGCCCGGTCGAGCGACCAGGATGCCGTCGGCGATGGTCGGTCGCGTCACGATGTCGACGGGCTCTCCGGCCTCGAGCGAGGGCGGGACCGCGGCCGCGTTCTCGGCCTGCACGCCGATGATGCGGACCGTGCGCCCGAGCTCGGCGGCGCGTTCCTTCACCGCCGCGGCGACGCCGGCGATGAGACCTCCCCCGCCGATGCCGAGCACGACGGTGTCGACATCGGGTGCATCTTCGAGAAGCTCGAGACCGAGCGTTCCCTGCCCGATCACCACGTCGCGGTGGTCGAACGGGTGGATCAGCACCGCCCCCGTACGCTCCGAGAATTCGGCGGCGAGACGCAGGGATGTCGCCACCGTCTCGCCCTCCAGCACGACCTCCGCTCCGTAGCCACGCGTGGCGAGCAGCTTCGGCACGGGAACGCCCAACGGCATGAAGATGGTGGCGGGGATGCCGAGCTCCTGCGCGGCGAGCGCCACTCCCTGCGCATGGTTGCCCGCGGACGCGGCGACCACGCCGCGCGAGCGCTCCTCGGCGCTCAGCTTCGACAGCCGGTACGCCGCCCCGCGGATCTTGAACGACCCGGTGCGCTGGAGATTCTCCATCTTCAGCAGGACGGGGGCTCCGAGGATGTCGGAGAGGGCTCGCGAGGGCAGCGTCGGCGTGTGCGAGATCACCTCAGCCAGACTCTGAGCGGCGTGCTCGAACTCGGTCAGGCTGGGGACTGCGCTCATCGATTCCTCCGTCTCCGCTCGCGCGGAACTGTGCTCCAGATAAGGTCTCCGCTCGGCCCGACGCCGGTGCGCCAGGAGCCCGAGCTGATGGTCACCGCGGCGACGTTGACGAAGGCCGCCAGCGGCACAGCGAAGAGGGCGCCGGGGATGCCGGCGATCATCGCGCCACCCGCCACCACGAGGACGACGGCGAGCGGGTGCACCTTGACCGCAGAACCCATCATGATCGGCTGCAGGATATGCCCCTCGATCTGCTGGACGGCGAGGACCACCACGAGCATCCAGAGCGCGATCCACGGACCGTTGTACACGAGCGCGAGGAACACGGCGACGGCGCCGGTCACCACCGCACCCACGATCGGGATGAACGAGCCGAGGAAGACGAGCACGGCGACCGGGAGCGCGAGGGGCACCTGCAGCAGGAACGCCCCGAGGCCGATGCCGATCGCGTCGATGGTGGCCACGAAGAGCTGAGTGCGCGCGTAGTTCACGATCGTGGTCCACCCGTTGCGCGCGGCACCGTCGACAGCCGGGCGGGCCCGACGCGGGAAGATCTTGAGGGTCCAGCGCCAGATCCCCGCACCATCGGCCAGCAGGCAGATGAGGATGAACAGGGCGAGCAGGGCACCCGTGGCGACGTGACCGACCGTCGTGCCGATGGCGAGCGCGCCCGTCCAGAGTACCTGCGCCTGCTCGCTGATGAGATCCAGACCCTGCTGGAGGTAGTCGGCGATCTGCGTGTCCGAGAGGTTCAGCGGACCGTCGTGCAGCCACACCTGGAACTGATCGAACGCTTCGGTCGAGCGCGCCTGCACGTCGGGAAGCTGAGCCCGCACCTGCCAGACGACGAGCCACATCAATCCGGTGACGATGGCGGCCGTGCCGATCAGCGAGAGCGCGATCGCCAGCCAGCGCGGAAGACCATGTCGCAGCATCCACGAGAACGCCGGCCACAGCAACGCCGTGATGAGGATGCCCACCATCAGCGGGATGACGAGGAGCTTGAGCAGCATCACCAGCCAGATGAAGACGCCGATCGCGGCGGCGATCAGGAGCAGCCGCCAGGCATATCCCGCCGTTATCCGCAGGGGCAGGGGCACCGCCTCGTCGGCCTCGGTCGTCACGGTGCGGTCGGTGGAGACCGGGCGCGGACGGAACAGATCTCGCAGCCGGGGTCGCTGGTCCTCGCTCATCGCCCAAGTCTACGGTCATGCCGTATGCCGTCGGACGCATCCTTTCTCCGGGGGGTGGCATGTCGGCGGCCGGAGATAGCCTGGCCGTGTGACCGACACCCTCAGCTCCGCCCAGGCACGCCGCATCGCTCTGGCTGCTCAGGGCTTCACACGCACCCGCCCCGCATCGGTCACGGGGCGGCACGTGCACCGGGTCATGGACCGGCTCGGGGTGCTCCAGATCGATTCGGTCAACGTGTTCGCCCGGTCCCACTACCTGCCGTTGTTCTCGCGACTCGGCGCGTATGAACCCGCTCTCCTCGACCGCGTCTTCCTCTCCCGCACGACCCACTACGTGGAGTACCTCGCGCACGAGGCGACCTTCATCCCGGTCCAGGACTGGCCGCTGTGGCGGTTCCGCATGGAGGACTTCCGTCGGCGGTGGGCCGGCGAGGACTCCTGGATGAGCAGCAACGCGCGCACGGTGCAGTGGGTGCAGGACGAGTTGCGCGCGCGTGGGCCGCTGCGGCCGGCCGACCTCCGCGCCGATGCACCCCGAGAGCGGGGAACGTGGTGGGACTGGGACGATGTGAAGCTCGCCCTCGAGCACCTGTGGCGTGTCGGCGACGTCGCGATCAGCGGGCGCCGCGGTTTCGAGCGCACGTATGCGCTGGCCGCACATGTGATCCCCGACGGCATCCGCTCGCAGGAGGTCTCCCGCGCCGATGCGATTCTCGAGCTGACGCGCCGTGCGGCCCGTTCGAGCGGTGTCGCGACGCAGTCCGACCTCGCCGACTACTACCGGATCCGCGACCGGGCGGCCGTCGCCCGCGCGATCGCCGACCTCGCCGATGCGGGCGAGTTGCAGCCGGTGCAGGTGCGCGGCTGGGAACGTGGCGGGCGTCCACTCGCGGCCTGGCGGCATCGCGACGCGGTGCTTCCCCGGAGAATCGATGCGGCCGCGATCCTGACCCCGTTCGACCCCGTCGTATGGTTCCGCGATCGAGCACTCCGCGCGTTCGAACTCGACTACCGCATCGAGATCTATGTGCCGGCGGAGAAGCGTCGGTACGGCTATTACTCCTTGCCCGTCCTCGTCGGCGACCGCATCGTGGCGCGGGTCGACCTCAAGGCCGACCGCGCGACGTCGACGCTGCAGGTCCAGTCCGCCTGGTGGGAACCGCAGGCGCGCCCCGGCGATGCGGAACCGATCGCGGCAGAGCTCGCCCTCGCGGCGGGGTGGCAGGGTCTGGAGAACGTCTCGGTCTCCGGCTGGGGCGACGCCACCGATGCCCTGCATGC
Organism: Microbacterium sp. TPU 3598; assembly: GCF_002356155.1. Lineage (NCBI taxonomy): Bacteria > Bacillati > Actinomycetota > Actinomycetes > Micrococcales > Microbacteriaceae > Microbacterium > Microbacterium sp. TPU 3598. Next base: position 2,516,452 of record NZ_AP017975.1, read on the forward strand.
AGCGCTGGCGACGGGGGCGACGAACGGCCGTGCCGTGGGCCGTCACCTGCATGCGCGGGAGCGCCGGACGTGAGAAAGGCGCGTTGGTGGCTCATCGGCGGTGCCGCTGGACTCGTCCTGGCCGCCGCGTGCCTGTGGATCTGGCAGTCGACAGCCCACTCGTCCACTCCCGAGGAGGCGGCACTCGACTACCTGCACGCCCTGGAATCCGGCGACGCCGATGCTGTGGCGGCCACCGGGATGAAGGTCTCGACGTCCGCCCTCGACGCGTTCGACGCCGCGACCTCTCTGATCGAGGATGCGGAGGTCACGCGCGTCCGTGAAGACACCGACGGAGCATCCGCCGTCGCCGACATCTCGTTCCGCCTGGACGGCGCGGAGCAGGAGGCGCAGCTGAGCCTCGGCGTCGTGGAGGACCGTTGGATCGTCGACTCCACGGGTCTGGGCAGCCTGACCATCGAGTCGGGCATCGGCTCTGACGTGGCGATCGGCGACGCGACCATTCCGGCAGGGAAGGGTGTTCCGCTGCTGCCTGCGACCTACACCGTGGCTGCCGCGCCGACGACGCTGCTCGACGGCGAGAGATCGGTGTCGGTGCTGCCCGGCACGAAGACCTCGGCGACGGTCGATGTCGCCGTGCGCCCGGAAGCGACGGCTGCCGCACAGGACAGGCTCGACGAGCTCCTCGACACCTGTACCGCCCCAGCCACCACGGAGGCGGAGGGCTGCGGAATCCGAATCCCCTGGGGGACGGAGTTCCGCGAGGTGACCGGCATCCGCTATCGGATCGACGAGTCACCGACCATCGCGCTCTCCCCAGCCGGCTTCACGGCGGAGGGCGGAGTTCTCGTGGCCACCGTCACCGGGACCGGCCAGAACGGCGAACCTCGCACCACCACGTACCGCACCGACTCCTGGAGCCTGCGCGGCGACGTCTCATTCACCGCTGACGGCCTCGTCCTCTCACCGTGGTGAGCGGGGTCTGGTCAGGCAGAGGTCATCAGAACTGCACGCGCGGTGGCTCGGAGATGGCGCTGCTGTCGGCGACCTCGAAGAACTCCCGCTCGGAGAAGCCCAAGCCCTTCGCGAACAGGTTGTTCGGGAACACCTTGATCTTGGTGTTGAGCTCGCGCACACCGCCGTTGTAGAAACGGCGTGCGGCCTGGATCTTGTCCTCGGTGTCGACCAGTGCCTGCTGCACCTGGAGGAAGTTCGTGCTCGCCTGCAGCTGCGGGTACGCCTCGGCGACCGCGAACAAGCTGCGCAGAGCCTGTTGCAGGTGTCCCTCGGCGATGCCTGCTTCCCCGGGGCCTCCCGCCGACAGCGTCTCGGCACGCGCGCGAGTCACGTTCTCGAAGACGGCCTTCTCATGGGAGGCATATCCCTTGACCGTCTCGATCAGGTTGGGGATGAGGTCGGCTCGTCGCTTCAGCTGCACCGTGATTCCGCTCCACGCCTCATCGACGCGGACGTTCAGCTGCACCAGCGAGTTGTACGTGGCCCACAGATAGATGCCGACGAGCAGGATCACTCCGACAACGATCAGTACCGGCACGAGCCATTCCATCAGAGGCCCACCCTTCCTCGTGTTTCTCTCATCCTAGACGCGCAGCCTGCACGTGGACTGGGCATGCCCGGCGACGACCGCAGACCGATCAGCTGCCGAGGACCCGTTCAAGATAGCGGTTGGCGAATCGACGTTCGGGGTCGAGGCGATCGCGCAGCGTGACGAAATCGTCGAACCGCGGGTACCGCTCCCGGAGCGTCTCCGCGGTCAGCGTGTGGAGCTTGCCCCAGTGCGGGCGTCCCCCGTATTCGTGCATGATCTCTTCGACGGCACCGAAGTACTCCGTGGGGTCGGCTCGCCAGTACCGGTGCACGGCGATGTAGGCGCTGGCACGCCCATGGGCCGTCGACAGCCAGCGGTCGTCGGCGGCCGCGAACCGCACCTCGATCGGGAACTCGATCCGCCACCCTCGTCGGTCGATGAGCGCCCGGACCGCCTGGAAGGCGGCCACGGCGTTCTCGGCGGGGATCGCGTACTCCATCTCGCGGAATCTCACGGTCCTGCTCTGGATGAGCACCCGGTGCGACAGCTCGGTGTATTCGCGATCGCCCGTGAGCTTGACGGCGAGCCGGCTGAAGGGTGGAGTGATCGCGGGGATGACCTGGCCCGCCGCGCACACCACGCGATACACGCCGTTCGAGAGCAGCGTCTCATCGATCCATCGCCCGACCGCCGGGAGCGGCTTGCGGACCGTCGCCTCCGGCATGCGCGTCTGGCGCTTGGTCAGGGCCACATCGGTGTGGGGGAACCAGTAGAACTCGAAGTGATCGGCGGCAGCGACGCGCTCGTCGAGGCTGGCCAGCACCTCGTCCAGGGCCACCGGCTCGTCGATCGCGTGCATGACGAACGCGGGCACGCACTGGAGAGTCACCTCGACGACGATGCCGAGCGCGCCGAGGCCCAACGCCACGGCGGGCAGGAGCTCATTCTCGTGCTCCTCGTCAATGCGGAGGAACTCGCCGGCCGCCGTGACCATCGTGACACCGACCACCTGGGTCGCGAGGCCGCCGTATCCGGCTCCCGTTCCGTGCGTGCCCGTCGATATCGCACCGGCGATCGACTGCCGATCGATGTCGCCGAGGTTCTCCATCGCGAGCCCATAGGGCGCGAGCAGAGCCGGGATGCGGTGCAGCCGAGTGCCGGCGAGCAACGTCACCCGCCCGGTGGCGGTGTCCACGGAGACGAGGCCCTGCAGGTCGTCGAGTTCGAGCAGGACGCCCGGGGCCACCGCGATGCCCGTGAAGCTGTGACCGGCGCCGACGGCCTTCACCGGCAACCCGTGCTTGACTGCGGCGATCACCGCGCGCTGCACGCCCTCCGGGCTGCGCGGACGCTCCACACGCACGGGTCGGACCGAGGCCGAGCGGCCCCAGTTCTGCCAGGTGCCGCCGATTCTCGTCACAGGAAGGCCTTTCCCTCGCCGCGGTAGGTCGGCAGCTCGTCGATGATCTCGTCGCCCGAGACCAGGTGGTAACTCTCGATGCGCTCGGCCGGCTCGCCGCTCTTGGCATGACGGAACCAGACCCGGTCCCCCACGCCCAGCGACGTGGCCGTCGGACCCTGGAGCGGTGTCTGCACTTCTCCAGCCGCTTCCCGGGAGAGCGTGTGGAGCCCTTCCGGCCATACGGGACGCGGCTGACGGGACGCGACTGCGGGGCCGGAGGCGATCCAGCCTCCGCCGAGCACGGTGGCGATGTCGACGGCCGGGCGCCGCACCACGTCGAACGCGAACGCCGAGGCTGGGGCCGGTCGGAACGAACGGTACCCGTCGAACAGATGGCCGCCCAGGAGCCCGCTCCCCGCACTCGCCTCGGTGAGGGACTCGTCGCTTCCGGTGAACTCGAGCGATCCGGTGCCACCGCCGTTGAGGATCTCCAGCGGAGCGATCGCGCCGACGGCGGAGACGATGGCTGCCCGGCGTTCCCGCAGCTCATTGCGCGAGCGGGCCTGCACCATCCGGATCAACGGCGCATCGGGCCCGGCGTCATCGCCCTGTCCCGCGATCTGCGCGTCATACATCTGCAGTCCGACGAGCCGGAACCCTGGCCGCGCGACCACCTTGCGAGCGAATGCCGCCACCTCTCCGGCGCTGAACAGCGCCGAGCGTCGGACGCCGATGTGGCCGAGGAGCGACGAGCGCCAGGAGGCGTCGACGTCGATCGCGACGCGTAGTTCGGGGCGCGACCCCGGGCCGGCGACGCTGTCGATCAGATCGAGATGCACGAGGTCGTCGACCATCAGGGTGATGCGCTGCGCGGCCTGCTCGTCGGCGAACAGCCGTTCCAGTCCTCCGCGATCCACGGTCGGGTAGCCGAGCATGATGTCGTCGTGCGTCTCGGCGAGCCAGAGCGCTTCCTCCAGCGTGAAGGCGAGGATGCCGTGGAACCCGGGCAGCGCGAGCACGGCATCGAGCACGGATCGCACGCGCACCGACTTCGAGGCGACACGGATCGGCAGCCCGCCGGCCCGCACCAGAAGGTCCATGGCGTTGTAGCGGAGCGCCTCCCTGTCGATCACCGCGACCGGGGCGGGGAGATGCCCGGTCACGGCGGACAGGCGCGGCCAGTAGCGGGCCGGGTCCTCCCACTCGGGGGCGACCGCGGGCGCACCATGGACGGGGCTCAGTTCGTCGATGAGGTCGAGCACTCCCCCACCCTAAGGCCTCATCGGACTCGGGATCACCCCCTGCGGCACCGCGTCGCATGCGGGCACGGCGATAGGCTGGCGGCGAGGCCCCCGTAGCCCAATGGCAGAGGCAGGCGACTTAAAATCGCTTCAGTCTGGGTTCGAGTCCCAGCGGGGGCACACCGGGGTTCGGCCCCCGCCCTCTCAGTCTTCGATGTCGATGGCTCGCTTCTTCTCGCCCGAGGCCTCACGGATCCTCCGCACGATCAGGACGACGAGTGCGATCGCGATCGCCGAGTACACGACGTAGTCGAGATAGCCGAGATACTGCTCCAACTGCTCGTGCTGCGTGCCCAGCGCTGCGCCGACGCCCAGCAGGAGTGTGTTCCAGAGGCCGCTGCCGATGACCGTGTAGATGCTGAACGTCACGAGGTTCATGCGGGATGCGCCCGCCGGGATCGAGATGAGGCTGCGGACGCCGGGGACCATCCGCCCGACCAGCACGGTCCAACCGCCGCTGCGCACGAACCAGTCCCCTCCCCGCTCGAGGTCGGACCGGCTCACCAGCCGAGTGGCCGCCAGCATGCGCACGGCCCGATCCATGCCGATCGCGGCACCGAGTCCGTACAGCAGCAAAGCGCCCAGCAGGGACGCGAGAGTGCTCCAGAAGATCAACCACCCCAGGTTCAGGGCGCCGCTCTGGCTGAGGTACCCCGCGAACGGCAGGATGACCTCGCTCGGGATGGGGGGCACCAGGACTTCGAGGAAGACCAGCACACCCACCCCGACATCCCCGAGTGCGGTGAGGACGTCGGCCGCGAATCCGGTGAGCCCGGTGAAGCCATGATCGGCGGCAGCAGTGAGGACCATCCGCGATCAGCGCCCGAAGATGTCGCCGATACCGGGGATGCCGAGATTGCCGAGTTGCTCGCCCCACCCGCTCGCCGCATCGCCCAGACCCGACACGGTCTCGCCGGCCGAGCCCAGGAGCTCACCGGCACCTCCCGTGAGCGACTCGACGTCGATGCCGGCGGCCAGGGACTCGATGTCGATGCCCTCCGCCATAGCGCCGAAGTCGACGCCGCTGTTCGCGGCCTGCTCCAACAGGGGCCCCGCCACGGTGCTGAGGACGGCCCCGCCCGCCACCACGCCGAGCAATCCGACGGCCGCGCCACCAGCCGCGACCGCCGCACCACCAGCCGCGCCACCGATACCGGCTCCACGTGCTCGCGACAGCAGTCCGCGCATCCGGCCCGGCTTCATGGCCTCAGCACGTCCGGCGGCGCGGGCGAGGTCGTCCGCCGACGAGGACCGCGGTCGCTCACCGGGTTCGAGCTCCTGCCTCATCCGGGCCTCGACCTGCGCGCGCTGGTCAGGTGTGAGGCGGGCGAACGCCTCGCGGTGGATCTGTTCGACACGCTGCGGATCCGCCGTCTGGAGGAGGTAGTCGTAGCGGGCGATGGCCGCTCGGTCGGCGTCGGTCACGGCGTGTGAGCCCCGCGCGGTTCCGGGAGGAGGCGGCGCGTACGGGTCTGCAGCAGATGGTGCCGTGTGCGCGGGACGCGGTCGTCCACCGGACGCGGCCGGCGGCGCGTACGGGTCGGCCGACGAAGGCCTGTCCTGGCCTGACGACCGTGCGGGGTCGGCAGGACCGCGGACCGCGTCGACTGCTCCACGGAGCATGCCTCCCCAGTCCGTCGACCGGGACCCGTCCTGCGAGCGCGATCGGTCGGCCGCGTGAGGGTCGCGCCCCGTGCCGGCGTTCTTCTCGAGTGCTTCGGATGCCATTCCGATCAGTCGGGAGAGCTTTCCCATGAGTGGTCCCTTTCGTGGTGCGGACCACCGCGAATCCACGACGCCGGGACGACGGCAGGGTTCTCTCGGCAGCCCGCGATGCGGGTGCCAAGGTCTCCTCCACCCTCACGGGCCGGCGGGCCGGAGCACGATCTCGTGCTCGTAATGACGACGTCGCCGCATTCGGGAGTACTCCCCTTGCTCGCGTGACGATACCGGCCGTACCTATGCATGGCCTCGGAGCCGCCCCGCAGAGACGAACATCGGCCCCGACGCGGAGCGCGTGGGGCCGATGTTCGTGTGCGAGCGTGTCTGCTACTTGGCGGCAGCCTCGGCCGGCTCGGGAGCCTTCTCGGCGGCGGGCTTCTTCGCGGCGGGCTTCTTCGCCGCCGGCTTCTTCGCGACCGGCTTCTCCGTCACCTCGGCCGATGCGGCCGGAGCGGCCTTGGCCGCCGACTTCTTCGCAGCCGGAGCAGCCTTCGCGGCCGGAGCAGCCTCTGCCACGGGCGCGGCCGGAGCAGCCGGGCGCGGGCGCGCCGCGAACTCCTCGAAGACGTAGCGCGGGTTCTGCACGGTCTCGAGGTTCACCAGGTCGCGGCCGAGCCACAGGTTGTTCCACCAGCCCCAGATGACGCGGAACTTGCGCTCCCAGGTGGGCATCGCGAGACCGTGGTAGCCGCGGTGCGCGACCCAGGCCACGAAACCCTTGAGGGCGATCTTGCCGGACTGGAAGACACCGTTGTACAGGCCGAGGCCGGCGACGGCACCGAGGTTCTTGTGGAAGTACTCCTTGGGCTTCTCTCCCCGGAGGACCGCGACGAGGTTCTTCGCGAGCAGCTTGGCCTGGCGGACCGCGTGCTGGGCATTCGGCACGCAGAAGCCGCCGACCCCGCCACCGGACAGGTCGGGAACGGCCGAGACGTCTCCGGCCGCCCACGCTCCCTCGACGAACGCCTCGGGAGTGCCGACGCGCAGGTCGGCGCGGGTCTGGATGCGACCGCGCTCCTCGACCGGCAGGTCTCCGCCGCGGACGACGGTCGGGTTGGCCATGACACCCGCGGTCCACACGATGACGTCGGTCGGGATGACCTCACCGGTGGAGAGCTCGACGTTGCCGTCGACGGCGCTCGTCAGCTGCGTGTCGAGGTGCACGTTGGCTCCGCGCTTGGCCAGGTCCTTGAGCACCCACTCGCTGGTCTGCAGCGAGACCTCGGGCATGATGCGGCCCATCGCCTCGATGAGGTGGAAGTGCGTGTCGTCGAAGCTGATCTGCGGGTACTTGGCCACCAGCGCGGACGCCAGCGAACGCAGCTCGGCGAACACCTCGATGCCGGCGAAGCCACCACCGACGACCACGACGGTCAGCAGACGGTCGCGCTCAGGCCCGGCCGGGAGGGAGGCGGCCTTGTCGAAGTTCGACATGACCTTGTCGCGGATCGCGACGGCCTCTTCGATCGTCTTCAGACCGATCGCGTTGTCGGCGATGCCGGGGATCGGGAAGGTACGCGACACGGCACCGGCGGTGACGACGATCTGGTCGTACGCGAACTCGTACGGCTCACCCACGGGCGGTGTGATGGTCGCGACCTTCTGCGCGTGGTTGATGTTCGTCACCTTGGCGGTGAGGACGTTCGTGCGCTTGAGGTGACGACGGTGCGCGACCACCGAGTGTCGCGCCTCGATGGAGCCGGCGGCGACCTCGGGCAGGAACGGCTGGTACGTCATGTACGGCAGCGGGTCGACCATGGTCACGTCGGCTTCGCCCTTGCGCAGGTGCTTCTCGAGCTTCCACGCGGTGTAGAAACCCGCGTACCCTCCGCCGACGATCAGGATCTTGGGCACAGTGCTGTTCTGAGGCACAGAAGAACTACTCCTCGGAGTCGGGGGTGTGGCGTACGGAAATGCGCGCCGATCGGATGCGCCGGGCAGCTGCGGTGACGCCAAGCGCTACCAGGATACCAGGGACGGTGAGCGCAATGAGCGGCAGGGTACCGTAGCGCAGTGAATCCGCGCTGGGAAGCAACGGTGAACCCGCCTCGGTCGGAGCGTCTGCGGCCGGAAGAGGGGGAACGGCGACCGGAGTCCTCGTCTCCACCGGCTGCGGTTCCGACTGCGCACGGCGGAACACGCGGATCCACTCCGCCAGGTCTCCCATGGGGTTCTCGCTCACCGCGGGGATGTTCGCAGAGATCGCCGCCGCCGCATCCACCAGCCCGTACCCGTACAGCGGATCCTGGGGCTTGATCGCATCGTCGACCGGAATCGCGGTCTTGATGATGCGGTTGATGACGTCGATCGCCTTGATGTCGGGGTGCGCCGAGCGGATCAGCGCCGCGACTCCGGCGACGATGGGCGCCGCACCGCTCGTGCCGCGCCAGGGGACGACCGAGCCATCGGCCGAGACACCGATCAGGCCTTCGCTGGGCGCCGAGATCCCGATCGTGATGCCCTGCGTCGACGCCTCGATGCTGGCCGTGCCCGTCTGGTCGACGCCGCCGACGGTGAGCACGCCGGGAATGGTCGCCGGGGCGCCGATGATGTTCGTCCCGCTCCCCCGGTTGCCGGCGGCGACGACCACCACCACGTCGTGCTCGAAGGCGTACAGGAACGCCTCGTCCCAGCTCTCGTCCCAATCGAGCGTGTTCGTGGTGAACGACAGGTTGATGACGTCGGCCCCGTTGTCGACGGCCCACTTCATGCCCTTCGCCACCTGTTCCGTGAACGGCACCGCCGCGGCCGCACCGAAACCCACGGAGATCGAGAGCAGGTTGGCCTCCGGAGCCACGCCGATCATGCCCGTTCCGTCCGGTGCACCGCGTCCGGCAGCCAGCGAAGCCACCCAGGATCCATGGTTGCCGTCGACGGCGCCCAGAGGGGTGCGTCCGTCCGGAGTACCGGCCCCCGACACGTCCGTGCCCCCGACGACCGCGTCGCCGAAGACCGACGGCACCTTGCCGATGCCCGTGTCGATCACCGCGATCGTCACGCCCTTGCCGCGGGTCGTCTGCCAGGCCTCGCGGATGCGTGCGCCGTCGAGCCAGTACTCCGAGGCGCGGACCGGATCTGCGGGGTCATCGGGGATCGGCGGCGGCGTGGCGGAGGCGCCGATGAGCAGCACGGTCGCCGCGACCACCACGATGGCGGCAGCGCTGCGCAGCTTCCGGCGCGCGGTCATGCCGAGGGGGCCGCCCCGTCGCGCACGGCGGCACCGGGGTCTTCGCAGCGGCAGACCGAGGGCGACCATGAGGAGCGTGCGAGTGCGGCGTCGCCGATCGGGTTGACCCCGGGGCCCGCAGCCAGGGCATGTCCGGCCAGGGCGTGCAGGCACTTGACACGCGTGGGCATGCCTCCGGCGGAGATGCCGTCGATCTCGGAGACCTCTCCGAACTGCCCACGGTCGGCGAGATAGGCCTCGTGGGCTGCGAGGTAGGCCGCGGCCACGTCTTCGTCGTCGGCGAGGAGGGCGGCGAGCTCCGGCATCACCTGGGTGGCCTCGAGCGTCGACATCGCCGCGGTCGCCGCCGGGTGCGTCAGGTAGTAGAACGTGGGGAACGGCGTGCCGTCCGGCAGACGCGGGGTGGTCGCGACGACCGTCGGGTTGCCGCACACGCAGCGGGCCGCGATACCCACCATGCCTCGGGCGGGACGACCGAGCTGAGCCGATACGACGGCGAGTTCGGCGGGCGTGGGGGCGGGGAACGGCGGCGTGGTCACCCCACCAGCGTAGGGGAGCCGCCAGGGAGGATGCTCGGAGCGAATGCTCAGGGAGCGACGGCGGCCGTGTCGCTGAGCCCGGTCGAGACCACGGTGCGCAGCAACTGCGGCATCCAGTCCGTCGGCGTCTCGACGAGCGTCTCGCTCACGGGGTCCTGCTCACGCGGAAGTGCTGCGGGGTCGAGGTCGTTGTCGACCAGGTAGACGACCTCGCCGGGCTTGACGTAGTAGAGGCGTTCGCGGGCCTGGGTGGCGATGTACGCGGGGTCGTTCCAACGCTCGCGTTCCGCGACGAGCGCCTCGATCTGGTCTTCGCTCACCTTCACCGATGCCTCGAGAGCAGCGATCTTCTGACGCTGATCGATGAAGGTCCCGAGCGTGGGCACGAGCACCCAGGCTCCCAGCACCACGAGAGAGAGCATGATGACGGAGAACGCCGAGAGCCGGATGCCGGATGCCCACTCGCGCACGTCGACGCGAGGCGCCTCGCCTCGGGACGCGCTCGACGCACGCCGAGACGACGTCGTCGCTGCCTGCGCCCGGGGCTTCGCGCCCTTCTTCGTGGGCGAGGGCGTCGGCTGCGCTCGCGGAGACGACGAAGGAGGAGCCGGTCGTCGTGCCACGGCTCCTCCTTCGTCGTGCCGGCTCAGCGGCGGTGTTCACCGCCGTGTCGGCGGCTTCTTCGATGTGTCGTGCGTTCAGGCCTGGTAGCGCGGGAACGCCGAGCGGCCGGCGAAGACCGCGGCGTCGCCGAGCTCTTCCTCGATGCGCAGCAGCTGGTTGTACTTCGCGACACGCTCGCTGCGGGCAGGGGCGCCCGCCTTGATCTGGCCCGCGTTGGTCGCGACGACCAGGTCGGCGATCGTGGTGTCCTCGGTCTCGCCCGAGCGGTGCGAGAGCATTGCCGTGTACCCGGAGCGCTGCGCCAGGCTGACGGCGTCGAACGTCTCGGTGAGCGTGCCGATCTGGTTGACCTTGACGAGCAGCGAGTTGGCGACGCCACGCTTGATGCCGTCGGCGAGACGCTGCGGGTTGGTGACGAACAGGTCGTCGCCGACCAGCTGGACCTTGGAGCCCAGGACGTCGGTGAGGTGCTTCCAGTTGTCCCAGTCGTCCTCGGCGAGAGCGTCTTCGATCGTGACGATCGGGAAGTCGTTCACGAGTCCGACGTAGTACTCGGTGAGCGCGGCGGCGTCCCAGTCCTTGTTGTCGAGACGGTAGACGCCGTCCTTGAAGAACTCGGTCGCGGCGACGTCGAGCCCGAGGGCGATGTCGGTTCCGGGCGTGAACCCGGCCTTCTCGATCGCCTTCACCAGGAAGTCGAGGCCCTCACGGTTGCTGGGCAGGTCGGGAGCGAAGCCGCCCTCGTCGCCCAGACCGGTCGCGTAGCCGGCGGCCTTCAGCTCGGCGCGCAGCACGTGGTAGGTCTCGACACCCCACCGGAGTGCCTCGGAGTAGGTCTCGGCGCCGATCGGCGCGAGGAAGAACTCCTGCATGTCGATGCCGTTGTCGGCGTGCTCGCCACCGTTGATGACGTTGAACAGCGGAACGGGCAGCACGTGCGCGTTCGGGCCGCCGAGGTAGCGGAACAGCGGGAGGTCGGCCGAGTCCGCGGCGGCCTTGGCCACGGCCAGGCTCACGCCGAGGATGGCGTTGGCGCCGACGCGCTTCTTGTTCTCGGTGCCGTCGACATCGATCAGGATCTCGTCGACGATGCGCTGCTCGCTCGCCTCGACACCCTCGATCGCCGGTCCGAGCTCATCGATGATGGCCTCGACGGCCTTCAGCACGCCCTTGCCGCCGTAGCGGCTCTTGTCTCCGTCGCGGAGCTCGTACGCCTCGAACGCGCCCGTGGATGCGCCGGACGGAACGGCCGCCCGCTGCACGATGCCGTCGTCGAGGAGGACCTCCACCTCGACGGTCGGGTTTCCGCGCGAGTCGAGAATCTCGCGTGCGCCTACAGCCTCGATCAGTGCCACTGATGTGCTCCTTGCTCAGGGGGAAAACGTTGTGTGGAGCGTCGTCGATCCGCGCCCAGTCTAGCCCGGCCTCCCGACGGACTCCGGGACTCGCCCGGACGCGAATCGCCCGCGGCGGGAAGCCCCGGAAGGTCAGACGACCACGGCGATCGCGAAGCCGTCCCATCCCTTCACGCCCACGGTCTGCAGGGCCGTGGCATCGAAGCGCGGATCCTCCCCCAGCATCCGCAGTCCGTCGCGGGTGCCCACGACCTTGGGATCGGTGCTGTCGTCGCGGACGATCTCGCCCTCGCGCCCGATGTTGTCGAGCACGATCACCGTGCCGGGGTGCCCGAGCTTCGCCGCCCAATCGAGGTAGATCGTGTTCGACTCCTTGTCGGCATCGATGAACACCAGATCGAATCCGCCGACCAGGGTCGGCAGCACGTCCGCTCCCCGCCCCACCCGGATGTCGACGCGATCACCGACCCCCGCGGCGTCGATGCTGGCACGGGCGACCGCCGCGTTGTCCGATTCCGCCTCGATCGTCACGACCCGTCCTTCGGCGCCGACGGCGCGGGCGAGCCAGATCGTCGAGTAGCCGCCGAGCGTGCCGATCTCGAGCACGCGGCGCGCGCCGCTGATGCGGACCAGCAGGTTCAGCAGTTTGCCGGCGACGGGCGCGACCTCGATCTCCGGGAGGCCGGCGGCCCGCTGCGCAGTGAGGGCCGACTCCAGCGCCGGATCGGGACCGACGAGCAGATCGGAGAGGAAGCTGTCGGCGTCGGACCAGGCTGCGGGGGTGGATTCCATGGCCTCAGCCAACCCCCGGCGCCGCCCTCCGTCAAGGCCGCGGTGCCGAGAGCAGCCGCCCCGACGCGTCGGCGAGCTCGGGCTGGGCACGGAACTGTCCCGTCAGCTGCAGCACCACCGCGACGAGCGCGAGGACGACCCAGGTCGCGACGCCGAGTGGTCCCGCCAACGCCAGGTCGGGCTGCGTCGCGGCGACGATGAGGATGAGCCCCGCCGCGGCGTTCAGAGATCCGTGCGCGATGACCGCCGGCCACACCGATGCGGACCGCAGCCGCAGCCAGCCGAGCAGGACGCCCCAGGCCACGCATCCACCGATCATGAACAGGATGCCCGTGATGTCGGTGCGCCCGAAGTTGTAGCCGAGCAGGATGATCGGGCTGTGCCACACGCCCCAGATCACGCCGCTGAGGATCAGGGCCGGCCAGGTGCCGAGCGGGCGCAGCGCCGGAAGCAGCCACCCCCGCCAGCCGAGCTCCTCGCCGAACGCGAAGAGGCTGTTGAACAGCGCGCCGACGGGGATCATCGCGAGCTGCGCGAACACGACGACCTGGACAGGAGGCAGTGGCGTTCCGGCCGGCACTGCCTTCTCGAGCTCGGCTGCGAGAGCCGAGAACGTCAGGTCGAGCTGCACGAAACCGAGCGCGGCGGAGAGCAGGACGCCCAGGCCCACCAGCAGCGGCGGAACGAGCCACCCCGCGACCATGAGCCAGATCACGCGCTTCGCGGGGCGCAGCGGCCACAGTCCGAGGAAGCGGGCGCGCTGCCCGGGTGCGGGGACGCGCATCGCGAAAGTGACGATGAGAGCCGCCACCGCAGGCGTGAACATCATCACCGGCAGCAGGAACACCGAGCTCGGCTCGGCGAGCCCGTCGCCCAGCCACAGGGGCAGGGCGACCAGCCAGGAGAGGACGAAGGAGACCGCCACGAAGACGATCACCGCGGTCCACGGCACACGGCGCGGGTTCAGGGTCTGGTCGTTCATGAGGTCTCCTTTCCGGAGTCCGTCGATCGATCGGTCGAGGGGATGGCCACGGTCCGCGCGCGGTCGACATAGGCCTGGAGCAGCGCCGCGGCTTCTTCCGCGCCGTCGATGGTGACGATGAAGGGTCGCCGGCCCCGTCGGGAGACCTCGATCGCAGATCCGCGGCGCATGACGATCCCGGTGCGCCCGTCGACGGCGATGCGCCATCCCCAGCCGCCGAACTCGCCGAACGGGGAGATGTCGACAGCGCGCGCCGCCTCGACCTCGTCGAGCGGGACACGGATGCGCGGCCAGCCCAGCAGGGCACGAGCGGAGAAGCCCTCCGGTGTGACCGTGACGCGGAACGAGGCGGTCGCCGCGAGGGCGAAGCCCACGACGACCACGACCAGCGCGACGATCCAGCCACCCTCGACGCCGGTGCCGAGCATGTACGCGGCGAGCGCGACGAGACCGAGGAGCACGAACAGCAGGAAGGCGAGCGCGCCGCGCGGCATCGTCGTCGTGGCGACCCACACGACGCGTTCGCCCTTCGCGACGTGCACCGAGTAGCGGGGTTCGAGCGTGCGCCCCTGCTCCGGCCGCACGCGCGGCTGCACGGCCCAGGCGATGCCGCCGACCAGAAGGAGTGCGGCGAACGCGAGTGCCATGGTGCCCCCGATGCCGGGCGATTCCGCGGGGTCGGCGAGCTCACGCTGGATCGCGAGGGATCCGAGGCTCATCACGGCCGCGAAGGCGGACATCCCCGCGGAGAGTGCGCCCATCAGCCGGGCCGCCCCGCCCCAGTGCGCACCGACGGACGCGAGGGTGACGATCGCCATCAGCGCCGGCAAGCCGAGCCCGACCCCGACGAGGATCCAGAGATACACGGACGGCGGGCCGAACCGGTCGGCGCCGCTCACACCCCAATGGGTCGCCACCTGTGGCGGCAGCGTGGGCAGCCAGGCGAGCAGGATCACGACGGCGACGGCGGTGATCACGATCGGCAGGATCACCGCGACGACGAAGAAGGTCAGCCGAGCGCGTCGCAGCAGCGCAGGCGGCGTGCGGGTGAGGTCGTGGATGGTCATGGCGAGTCCTCCTCGCGGCTGTCGGGGCGGTCGGGATCGGAACGGGGGAGATCAGAACGGTCGAGATCGGATCGGGCGTCACGGTGCGCATGAACGATGCCGGCGAGCGTGTCGGCGGAGACGCCGAGGGCTGCGGCACGGCGCACCAGCTCGTCGATGTCGTGAGCGAGTTCGGCGAGGGGCGCAGCCGAGGCCGCGATGACCGCTCCCCTCCCGCGACGCAGATCGACCAACCCCTCATCGCGCAGCCGCTGGTAGGCGTGCAGGACGGTGTGCTGGTTGATGTCGAGCGCTTCGGCGACGTCGCGGGCCGCGGGAAGGCGATCGCCGGGCGCGAGGACCCCGGTGAGGATGTCGGAGCGGATGGAGGCCGCCACCTGGTCGTAGAGCGCGCGGGGGCTCTCGGGATCGACGCGGATGAGCATCCGACCCTCCTCTCCTATCATCGCTACTTATTCTATGCGAACTATAACAACTGTGCCAACCCTCCAGACGTCTTCGTCGCTTCCGCCCTGGTGCCGCACACTGGCCTTCATGCGCATCACTCCCCGCCGTCTCGCGATCGGCATGAGCCTGTGGATCCCCAACCTCTTCAGCGGCATCCGCATCCGCCGCTTCAGCGAGGACTGGACGCACGCGACCGTCGAGCTGCACGTCAACGTCTTCACCCGCAACTACGTCAAGACCGCGTTCGGCGGCTCGATGTCGGCGATGACCGACCCGTACTTCTTCATGCTGGTCATGCACCAGCTCGGACGCGACCACGTCGTGTGGGACACCCGCGGCGAGATCGAGTTCCTCAAGCCCGGCCGAGGCGTGCTCACCGCCGAGTTCGAGGTGTCGAAGGAGAAGGCGGAGGAGATCCGCGAGCGTGCACGCGGCGGAGCCAAGGTGCTCGAGTGGTTCGAGACCGTCATCACCGACCGTGAGGGCGACGTCGTCGCGAAGGTGCGCCGCGAGGTCTACATCCGGGAGAAGAAGCGCGTCACCGCTTCGCGGGGCTGATCCCGCCGGCGAGCGTCGACGCCCTCGCGATCAGGGTGGGGGCGAGGCGCACGGTGTCGTGCGCGGTCGATGCGCCCGACACCAGTCCGAGGACGAGCTCCAGAGCCGTGCGACCGCTCTCCTCGAACGGCTGCCGCACGGTCGTGAGGTCGAGCGCCGCAGCGACCTCGCCGTCGTCGTAGCCGACGACAGCGAGCGGAGCGGTGTCGGGGTCCGCGCGCAACGCCGACAGCACCGCGGCGGCGAACTGGTCGTGGTTCGCGACGATCGCCGTCGCACCCGCGGCGCGGGCCGCAGCGATCACCCGGCCGTCGACCGCGGAGGGATCGGGGACCGCCAGGTCGGTCATCGCCAGGTGCTGCGTGAGCCCTTCGATACGGAGCATCCCGGCCGACACGTAGGCCGGCGAGCGCTGCGGCTCATGCACGAACAGGACACGACGATGTCCGAGGCCGGCGAGGTGGCGGCCGATCTGCGCACCGCCGTCACGGTCGTCGACGAGGACGACCGGACCTCCCACGTCCGACCGCGTCGGCACCACGTCGACGTAGACCACCGGGATGCGCGCGGCCCTGCTCGCCCGTCGTGCCGCGCCGCCGAGCGGAACCCCCATCACCACGAGGCCGGTGGCGTCCGTGCGCGTGGGCAGCACGTCGAGCAGCGGCTCATCGGCGGCCGCCGCCGAATCGAGGTCGTAGGGGATGATGTCGACCGCCGCATCCCTGGCCCTGCGGAGCATCCCGGACAGGCGACGCAGGTACGAGGGGTAGGTCGTGAACGGTGCAGCGACCGCGATGCGCGCGGCCCCCACGCGCCGCCCCTGCGTCATCCGATACCCGAGCGCGGTGGCCGCGGCGACGATGCGTTCGCGGGTCTCGGGTCGCACCCTGTGCGGCGCACTCACCGCCAGCGACACGGTGGAGATGCTCACTTCCGCGCGCTCCGCGACGTCGTAGATGGTGACCCGTCCCGGTCGTGCGCGCATGCTCGGACTTCCCTTCTTCATCGAAGTTCTTCGATTGCTCAGACTAGGTCGGAACCCGCCCCGGTCGGAACCCACCGGTGCGGAACCGTCGAAGGAGATGCCCGATGCCGACACCGCGGTCCCGATTCCGGCGCCCGACCCTCGACAGCGCCGTGGCAGCGTGGGAGGAGCGGGTCGCGCCTCTGCTCGAGGAGGAACCCGCAGACCCCGCAGGACGACGCCGGGTCGCTGCCAGGAACGACGACACCGTGAGCGCCGCGCTCGGGATCACGCCGCTCCCCACCGCCGCCGAGGAGCACATCGTTCCGGTCGACGGGCACCCCGACGTACGCGTGCGCGTCTACTGGCCCGGCGAGGAGCGCACGCCACCCGGCTCGGGCCTCCCCGCGCTGGTGTACTTCTACGGCGGCGGATTCACGATCGCCGGGATCGACTGGGTCTCGTGGGACGCGCGGTTCCGAGCCCGAGCACGCGATGCGGGGATCGTGATCGTCGCCGCCGACTACGCCCACGCCCCGGAGCAGCAGTTCCCGACCCAACCGGAGCAGTGCTGGGCGGCTTTCGAGTGGACGCACACCCACGCGACGGAGCTGGGGGCATCGCCGGACCGCCTCGCCGTGGGCGGGGCCTCATCGGGAGGCGACCTCGCCGCAGCCGTGACGCTGATGAACCGCGATCGCTCGGCGCATCCGATCGCCCTGCAGCTGCTGGAGAACCCCGCACTCGATCTGACCATGGGTCATGCCGACATGGCCGGCATCGATGCGCGGATGCCGGGAGTCATCGTGCGCGCGGTCGGCCGCACCCTGGTCCGGCAGTATGTCGGCGAGGATGCCGCGGCCGCTCGCCTCCCGTATGCGTCCCCGTTGCGGGCCGCATCGCACGAGGGGCTTCCGCCCGCCGTGATCCTCACCTCCGAGCTCGACCCCCTGCGCGGCGACGGAGAGGCCTATGCCCGAGCGCTCTCCGCCTCCGGGGTCCCGGTGACCGCGATGCGCTTCATCGGACAGACGCACGGCTCGCTCGGTTCGACCGGATTCGTGCCCGCAGCGGATGCCGCGCATCGCCTGGTCGTCTCCGAGCTGCGCACCCTCCACGGAAGGACGCCGTCATGAGCGACCAGGAGCAGCACGAGCCGCCGCTGAGTCCGGCGATCCTGGAGTGGATCCAGCGCATCCGCGAGCTCTCCGCGACACTCCCCGAGCTGGAGTCGCCCGCCATGGGTGCGCGTCGCCGGGCGCAGCGGGAGCTGAGCGACCTCCTGGCCTCCGAATTCACCGCGCCGGTTCCCTCGGGCGTGGAGATCGACGACCTGACGGTGGCGGGAGGGGAAGGTCCGCTGCGCGCCCGACGGTTCCGCACCGTAGCCGCGCCGGGCGCCCTCCCCACGATGCTGTGGCTGCACGGCGGCGGTTGGACCGGCGGCACGATCGACGAGTCGCTCAACGATCGGCTCTGTGCGGATCGCGCACTGCGCTCCGGCGTCCAGATCATGTCGCTCGAATACCGGCTGGCACCCGAGCACCCGTTCCCCGCTCCGGTCGACGACGCCGTCGCGGCCTTGGCGGATCTGCGCGAACGCGCGGACGAGCTCGCGATCGATGCGGGTCGGCTGGGCGTGGGCGGCAACTCCGCCGGCGCGACCATCGCGGCCTCCGCCGCGCTGCGCGAGCGCGACGCCGGAACATCTCTGCACCACCAGGCACTCGAAGTGCTTCCGGCCGCGCTGCGCCTCGTCGGCGCATCGATGCCCCGCCGCCTCGCCGCCGCGGACTGGGAGGCGGCCATGCGCCTCGCCGAGGTCTATCGCTCCGGCGCTCCCCTCGCCGACGCTTCTCCGCTGGACGCGCCGGATCACCGCGACCTCGCTCCCGCCCTGATCCTCGCCGCCGAATTCGATCCCCTCCTGGACGGCGCGACGGCGTACGCCGACGCGCTGCACGAGGCCGGAGTCCCCGTGGTCCTGCGCATCGGCGCCGGCCACGACCATGCCTCCCCCGGCCTGACCGGTCGGTGGGAGGGGGCACGCCAGTGGCGCGACGTCTTCGTCCGGGAACTCGCCGATGCCTACCGCTCCGCCGGCCACTCCCCCGCGGATGCAGTGACGACCACGGGAGCGCACCTGTGACACTTCCCCACCCCGACCGAGATCCGGAGACGATGATGTCCACCCACGCAGTCGATCCTGTCTTCCCCGCAGACCCCGCTCCGCCGCTCACCACCGACGCGATCCCCGGTCAGCGCCAGACACGCTGGTTCTGGATCGCCTTCGTGCTCGCGTGGCTCGGATCCGGCATCGCCCAGGGCGTCGCCAGTGTCGCGATCCCCCAGCTCCTCAAGGAGTGGGGCCCCGACCAGGCGACGGGAGACCTCAGCATCATCCTCACGCTCGGCGGCGCCGCCATCCTCATCACGACGCCGATCTTCGGTCGCCTGAGCGATCGATCGATGTCCCGCCTCGGCATCCGCCGCCCCTGGATCCTCTCCGGCTCGCTGATCGCCCTGTCCGGATACGTCGTGCAGGCGACCGCCCCCTCCCTCCTCGCGCTCGGGGCCGGCACCATCCTGGTCCTGGTCGGCTGGGGCGCCGTGTCGATGACGGTCCACACGCTGTTCGCCGACCAGATCCGCCGCAGCATCCGCGCCATCATGTCGGCCGTCACGGGGGCCGCCACCGCGATCGGGATCCTCGGCGGAGTGTCGCTCGCCGGAGTGGTCGCCCCGATCGGCCAGGTCGGCATGTTCCTGATCCCCGGTGGGTTCTCCGTGCTCCTGGCACTGATGCTGTTCTTCACGCTGAAGGACATCCGTCGCCGGCAGCCCGCCGACCCGATGGACTGGAGCGCCGTTCTGGCGACGTTCTGGCTGAGCCCCCGCCGCTACCCCGACTTCGCCTGGGCCTGGCTGTGCCGCTTCTTCATGACCGCATCGATCGTGTCGGTCACGAGCTACCTCTACTTGACGATCTCGGGCCGTTTCGGCATCGACGACCCGACGGAGATCGCCGCGGTGCAGGCGCAGGCCACGGCGGCCTTCACGCTCATGAACCTGGTGATGGCATTCGTGTTCGGGGTGATCTCCGACCGCACGGGCCGCCGCAAGCCGAGCGTCGTCATCGGCGCACTCGCCAGCGCGGGAGGCCTGATACTGGCGATCTCCTTCGGTGACATCGCGTTCTTCCTCGTCGGGATCGCGGTCGTCGGGGCCGGTCAAGGTGCGTACATCGCGGCCGATGTCGCCCTGATGACGGAGTGCCTCCCCTCCGTGGATGACGCCGGCAAGGATCTCGGCATCGTGGCCCTCGCCTATCTGCTGCCGGGCATCCTCGTGCCCGTTTTCGGATTCTTCGCCACCCGCATAGGCTCGCCGACAGGTGAGAACTTCGCGGCCCTCTACATCGGCGCGGTCGTGATGGCCGTGATCGCCGCATTCGCGGTCACCAGAGTGAAGGGCGTGCGATGACCGATGCTCCCCGTCTCGGCGGCACGGCCCGCCGGGAGTACCGACGCCTCTCCCGATCCGTCGACATGCCCCCGCAGACGCACCGGAAGGTCACGCGCACGGCCGACATCCCGGTCTCGGCGGACGACGGAGCCGCACTCCTCACCGACCACTGGCATGCGGAGGGATCCGACGGGCACACGGTGCTGATCCGCACCCCGTACGGGCGTGACGGCATCGCCGGGGTGGCCCTGTTCCTCGCCGAACGCGGGCACCATGTCGTGGTGCAGAGCTGCCGGGGCACGTTCGGGTCGGGAGGAGTGTTCGACCCGCTGCACGACGAGGTCTCCGACGGGCAGGCGACGATGCGGTGGTTGCGCGCGCAGCCGTGGGCGACAGGACGCGTGCACTCCTGGGGCGGAAGCTACTTCGGCGTGACCCAGTGGGCCTACTGCGACGGCGACGTGCGTCCGGACGCCCTGGGCATCGCGATCTCGGCGCGGCGGTTCGACGACGCGATCCTCTACCCGGGCGGCGGATTCTCGATCGACACGCCGCTCACGTGGGCGTACGCGCTGGACATCCAGGAGCGGTCGCTGCCGTCGAAGGCGTGGGCACTGCTGCGCGCCCGCCGCGCCTTCCGTCGGGGTGCGCTCGCGATCCCGCCTGCAGACGCGGTGCGCGTGGCACGTGGCGCGGACCCGCAGTTCTTCCGCGACTGGGTCGAGCACAGCGACGAAGGCGACCCCTGGTGGGAGCCGATGCACTTCGCACAGGACGTCGAGAGCATCCCGCCGATCACTCTCGTGGCTGGATGGCAGGACCTGTTCCTGGTCGGTCAGCTGGCGGACTACGCCGCACTCCGCGATGCGGGGCGCCCGGTGCGCCTCATCATCGGCGACTGGGTGCACGGCGCCCCCGAGATCACGGTGATCGGCGCCCGCGAGGTACTGCGCTCCTTCCGCGCGGACGCCGCCGCGGAGGGCGTACGCCTCGACGTGACCGGAGGCGGTGGCCCGCGGGAGCTGGAGAGCTGGCCCCCGCCGCATTCGGCGATGTCGATGGCCCTCACCGCCGACGGACGACTCGACCGAAGCGGTGTCGAGCGCCCCACCACCGAGCTGACATACCGCTACGACCCTGCGGACCCGACGCCGGACGGAGGCGGACGCACGCTCAATCCCTTCTCCGCCGGGCGACGCAGACAGAGCGTCCGCGAACGCCGGGACGATGTCCTCGTGTTCACCGGTGATCCACTTCCGGAAGACCTGCTCGTCATCGGAGTGCCCGAGATCGCCCTGCGTCTCGCATCGTCGAATCCTCGAGCCGACCTGTTCGTGCGTCTCTGCGAGGTCGACTCCAAGGGCGTCTCCCGAGCGGTCACCGACGGGTATCGACGTCTCTCGCCCGAGGACACCGGCACCGACGACACCGGCACCGACGAGACCGGCACCGACGACACCGGCACCGACGGGACCGGCCGTATCCGGCTCGAACTCGCGCCCCTTGCCCACCGCTTCGCCGCAGGGTCGCGTCTGCGCGTGCAGGTGTCGTCCGGCGCCCACCCGCTGCATCTGCGCAACTCGGGCACCGATGATCCGGTGCGCGATCACTCGCGCCTGATCGCCAGCGAGCAGACCGTGCGTGTGGGGGGCTCCGATCCCGCCACCCTCACCCTGCCCGCCGCGGTGACGGCCCGGGCGCACGCGGCGGCGGCGTCACCCGCCGTTCACCGCCGCGTGCCACGATGACGGGATGCCCCTCGCCCGTCGCCTGACACTCGCGGATGCCGTCGCCATCGGCCTCGGATCGATGATCGGCGCCGGCGTCTTCGCGGTGTGGGCACCCGCGATCGGGGTCGCCGGGAGCGGGATCCTCATCGCCCTCGCGATCGCCGCCATCGTCGCGTACTGCAACGCCACCTCGTCGGCGCAGCTCGCCGCCGCCCACCCCGTCGCCGGCGGCACGTATGCCTATGCCCGCGCCGAGATCGGCCCCTGGTGGGGCTTCATCGCGGGGTGGAGCTTCGTGATCGGCAAGATCGCGAGCTGCGCAGCCATGGCCATGACGTTCGCCGCCTATGCAGCCCCCGCCGGCTGGCAGGTGCCCGTCGCCGTCTCGGCCGTCGTGCTTCTCGCCGTCGTGAACTGCTTCGGTGTGACCCGCACAGCACTGGTCACCCGCATCCTCGTGGTGTGCTCGCTGCTCGGGCTCGCGGTCGCAGTCGGATTCGGTATCGCGGCCGCCCCGACGGCCTCTCCTCCTCCGCTGCCCGAGGCGACGGTCTACGGGGTGCTCCAGGGAGCCGGGCTGCTGTTCTTCGCGTTCGCCGGATACGCGCGCATCGCGACGATGGGCGAAGAGGTCGTCGACCCCGCCCGCACGATCCCCCGTGCGATCGTGTTCGCCCTGGGCGGCGCCGTCGTCGTGTACGCACTGGTCGGGTCGGTCGTCGTGCTCGTGCTCGGCGCCGAGGCGATCGGGGCGACGGCACCGCTGGTCGATCTGCTCGCCGCAGCCGGTGCGTCTATGTGGATTCCGGTGCTCCGCGTGGCCGCGGCTGCCGCCTCGCTCGGCGCGCTCCTGGCGCTGCTGACCGGAATCGGCCGCACGACCCTGGCGATGGCCCGCGAGGGCGATGTTCCGCGGTTCCTCGCGAAGATCGACCGGAACCACCAGGTTCCGCAGCGCGCCGAGATCGCCATCGCCCTCGTCGTGATCGCCATCGTGCTCGTCGCCGACCTGCGCGGTGCCATCGGCTTCTCGTCCTTCGGTGTCCTCCTCTACTACCTCATCGCGAACGCCGCGGCCTTCCGGCAGCGCGGGCGTGCGCGACGCTACCCGCGAGCGCTGCAGGTTCTCGGTGCCCTCGGATGTCTGGTCCTGGTGAACACCCTGCCCGTGTTCGCGTCGATCATCGGCACCGCCGTCGTGCTGCTCGGCATCGGATACCGCCTGCTGCGTCTGCGGCTCACACGGGCCTGAACTCCTGGGGCGCTGAGCTCCTCGGGGTTGAGCCCTCGGGGTTGAGCTCTCACGACTCCGGGGCTCCGCCTGTCCGATCTCAGCCGCGCGTCTCGGAGCGGTACACCCGCGGCGCGATGCCGAGCACAGCCTGGAAGTCCCGCGTGAGATGCGCATGATCGGCGTACCCGAGTTCTGCGGCGATCGAAGCCAGGTCGACTCCCGGCTCGTCGCGTACCCGCTGCGCCGCCTCCTGCAGGCGCCGACGCCGGATCATCGCGGCCGGCGAGAGCCCGACGTGGCGGTGCGTCATGCGCTGCAGGGTCCGCACCGAGACCGCCAGGCGTGTGGCGGCCTCCTCTGTGGTGAGGGCGGCCCCGTCTCCCATCAGCACCTCCATGGCGGCATTGACCTGGCGTGCAGGTTCGCCAACCGGTCCCACACGCTTCTCGAGCCACCGGGAGAGAGCCTGGACCGCCCGTTCCCGGCGCCCTTCACCCGCCTCCATCGCGTCGGCCACGGCACGGCGGAGGTCGGCGACGTCCTCTCCCGCGTCGAGCACCCGCTCCGCGTCGACCAGGGATGACGGATCGTCGATCAGCGCGACGACTGCTGCCGGTCGCAGAAGGGCACCGACAGCCCATCCGCTCCCCCGCAGATCGCGGTGGGACAGGCGGGTGGTCGCGCCCGACAGCGTCACGGCATCCGCATCGACGACGAGGTTGAGCGCCGGATAGGCGACGACCTCCTGCCGCGACGAGCGCCCGGGCTCGATGTCCCACTCCGGAATCCAGAACCACGCGACCAGATCCGCCACCGACGACGGTGCCGGCAGCCGATGGAACTGCGGCAGGCGTGCGGGATACAGCACACCGCGACTCGGGTTCACCATGGGCCCAGCGTAGGCTCCGGACCCGACATCCGGATGCTGTCGCAGATCTTCAAGCCACCGCCATCCCGACCCGCCTAACGTGGCGGCATGAGCACTGACGACACCACGAACGACACCGCCGCGAACACCTCCGCGAAGACCCCGACGATCGGGGCGAACGGGACATACACGACGAACGGCCGCCCGAACAGCGCCACCTCCCTCACGCCCTTCCTGGCGATCCCCGACGCGAAGCAGGCGATCGAGTTCTACCGCGACGTCTTCGGCGCCCGCGTCATCGACGTCACGGAGTTCGGCGGGGTGGTCGCGCACGCCGACCTCGACTTCGGTCTCGGCCTGCTCCAGCTCGGAGAGCCGAACCCCGACTACCACCTCGTGCGCTCCCCCGACGGCGACGACGACTGCTACTCCATGGGTCTGTACGTCTCGGACGTCGATGCGGTCGTCGAGAAGGCCGTCGCCGCGGGAGCGGCCGTGCGTGAAGCGCCCGCGCCCTTCGTCTCGGGCGACCGGTTCGCCAGCATCCGCGATCCGTTCGGTGTGCGCTGGTCGGTCATGACCCGTGTCGAGGACATCTCCGACGAGGAGAGCAGCCGCCGGGTGGCCGAATGGGCAGCGTCGTTCAGCGCGGAGCCGACGGACGGCGCGAGCTGAGCGACCTCTCCGCCGCGCGATACACCGCCGGCAGCAGCGCCTCGGCTGTGCGGCGATACCCGAGCGCGCTCGGATGGAAGCGGTCGAGGCTGAACATCGCTTCGGGCTCGTCGAAGAACATCGATCCCACCGCGTGGCGCAGATCCACCGGCTCGGCGCCCGCCTGTCGGGCCGTCTCGTCCTGGATCTCGGCGAGACGGCGCGACAGGCTCGACGCGATCCGCCGGAGGGGCTGCGGCACGGCGCGCAACGCACCGAGGTCGGGGCAGGTGCCCACGACGACCTCGGCACCCATCTCGCGCAGCCGGCGGATCGTCTCGTGCAGATGCTGCGCGGACAGCCCCACCGGCAGCCGGTGGGTCACGTCGTTCCCTCCGACGACGATCACGGCCACGTGTGGGCGGTACTCGGCGGGCAGGGCGTCGAGCTGAGCAGGGAGATCGGGCGACTCCGCACCGACCACTGCCGCCGTGCGCAGCCTCACGGGGCGGTGCATCCGGCGTCCTGTCGACTTCGCCAGACGCCCGCCGAGCGTCTCCTTGCGGTGCTCGGCTCCGAGACCCGCGGCGATCGAGTCGCCGAGCACCAGCAGGTCGAGGGGCGCTCCGTCGAGACCTCGACGCCAGAGGCGATCCGCATCGAGTGCTTCCTCCCCCAGCGGCTTCCCGATCCGCCGTCGCGCGAGCGCCGCCTGTCGGCGGAGCACGAGCCGTAAGCCGATGAGGAGCGCGACGAGTGTCACCCCGGCCAGAACGGGGATGCGGAAGCGGCTCACGCCCTGATTCCATCCCGACACCGTGAACGCGGCGTGAACGGGATCCGGCGACGACCCCGGCTCGTCAGGAGAGCGGCTTGAGCTCCAGCTCGCCGGCACCGGCGGAGACGGTCGCGAAGGCGGTGTAGCCGTCGGCAGCCGATCGCTCCAGCAGCGCCTTGACGTTCTTGGTGCGTCGCTCGAGCCGCACCCTGGCCCCGCCGGCGATCAGTGCCGCCTTGTGCCGGACCAGCTCGTGCACCGGAACTTCGGCATCGTGGATGAGCACGACCGCCTGCGCCCCGGCATCGGCCTCATCGGCGATCAAGTCGACCAGGCGTTCGAATCCGAGCGAGAAGCCCACCGCCGGTACCTGCTGCCCGAGGAAGCGCCCGATCATGCCGTCGTACCGGCCGCCGCCACCGAGCGAGTACCCGACGGAGGGGTGCGCGAGCTCGAAGATCGTGCCCGTGTAGTACCCCATGCCACGCACGAGGAACGGATCGAAGACGAGCGGGATGTCGGACTGCCCGCGCCCCGCGGCCACGGCCTCGCCGATGCCGACCAGGTGCTCGACCAGCTCGGCCGGTGCCCCCTCGGGCAGCGCCCTGCGGACCTGCCGCTCGCCGAACGGGTGGTACTCCATGGTCTGCGGGCGGCGCAGGAAGGCGTCGAACGCGTCGGCGGCCGCAGTCGAGGCACTGCGCTCCCGCAGCTCGGCCGCCACCCCCTCGGGGCCGATCTTGTCGAGCTTGTCGATCGTGATGAGCACCCCTGGGCGCTCCTCCGCCGTGAACCCGAAGCTGTCGAGCATCCAATCCAGAACCCGGCGGTCGTTGATGCGCACGGTCGCGCCCTCGAGGCCCAGCGCGTCGACGGCGTCGAGCGAGGCGACCATCAGCTCGGCCTCGGCGCGCGAGGAGTCATCGCCCATGATGTCGATGTCGCACTGCACGAACTGACGGTAGCGGCCCTTCTGCGGACGCTCGGCGCGCCAGACCGGACCGATCTGGATCGAGCGGAACACGGTGGGGAGCTGGCCACGGTTGCTCGCGTAGAAGCGCGCGAGCGGCACGGTCAGGTCGTACCGGAGGCCGAGATCGGAGAGCGCGGCCGGGTCGTCGGCGGCGGCGCGGATCGCATCGGCATCGAGACCACGGCGCAGGATGTTGTAGGAGAGCTTCTCGTTGTCGCCGCCGATACCGGCATGCAGTCGGTCGTAGTCCTCGACGACGGGCGTCTCGATCTCGTCGAACCCGTGCGCGAGGTAGCGCTCGCGGATGACGGAGAGCACACGCTCACGGCGGGCCTTGTCGGCGGGGAGGATGTCGCGCATGCCGCGCGGCGGATTCACGGTAGCCACGGTTCCATCTTCCCAGGTCTGTCGGCGTCGTCGCGCCGGGCGTCAGGACGCGGCTTCGGCCGCGCGCACGTCGTCTTCGAGCACCCGCAGCCGCTCGCGCAGCGCCCGCTCGGCATCCCAGCCCTCGGCGCGCGCCGTCGCGACGAGGGCGAGGAGCGCTTCGCCGAGCTCCGCTTCCGAGTCCGGCGAGAGGGCGGCCGGTGTCGGGTCGATCGTCACGCCCGCACCGGCGGCGCGGCCCGCGAGCTTCTGCGCGAGCGCGAGCGCCGGCATCCCCCGCGGCACACCGTCGAGCACGCTGCGTCGTGTGCGCTTCTCGGCCGCCTTCGCCGCGTTCCAGTGCACCAGTACCTGTTCGGGGGTGTCGGCGACCTCCCCGGCGAACACGTGAGGATGGCGACGCACCATCTTCTCGGTGAGCGTGCGCGCCACATCGTCGATGTCGAACGGATCATCCGGGTCCTGAGCCGCGATGGCGGAGTGGAACAGCACCTGCCACAGCAGATCGCCCAGCTCCTCGCGAAGGTCGTCGCGACTGCCGGCCTCGACCGCGTCGATCACCTCGTGCGACTCCTCGATGAGGTACGGCACGAGGTCGCGGTGCGTGATCTGCTGCGACCACACGCAGCGGTCCCTGACCGCGTGCATGGTGTCGGCGGCCTGACGGAGCGGATCCTGTGCGTCGTCGACGCCGGCATCGGTCTCGGGCTGAGCGCTCACGCTTCCTCCTCGAATCGGTCGGGCGCGGAGAGGCCCCGAGTCGGACTTCCCGTCATGATGCCTCTCAGGATGCTGCGGATGCGACCCGACGGTACCAGCGGGCCCGCAGCGACACGATGATCCCGGAGAGCACGAGAGCGATCAGCGACCCCACGAGCACGCCGAGGATCGCCTGGTCCCTGATGCCGCCGTCGTCGGCGAAGGCGAGATTCGCCAGCAGCAGAGAGACCGTGAAACCGATGCCGCCGAGGGCTCCCGCGGCGAGGATGTCGGCGAACGGCAGCGCCGGATCGGCGCCCTTGGGGCGGATGCGCATCGCCAGCCAGCCGAACAGCGAGATGCCGATGATCTTGCCCACGGGCAGGGCCACAACGATGGCCCAGAACGCCGGCGACAGCTGCGTGATCGACACGGCGGGGATCACGACGAACGCCGCGACGAACGCGAACAGCGGCAGGATCGCACCGTTCACGGTCGGTTCGAGCGCATGCCGGGTGCGACCGGCGGGAACGGGCGACATCACGAGGCCCAGCAGCACACCGGCGATCGTGGCATGGATGCCGGAGGAAGCGACCAGGCCCCAGGTGAGCACGCCGACCAGGACCATCGCCACCGCGATCAGCGGGTGCCCCTTGGCGTGCAGGAGCCGACTCAGCGCCCAGAACACCGCGACGCCGACGATCGCGAGGCCGAACAGCAGCCACTGCACGTCGTCGGCGAACAGCACCGCGATGAAGATGATGCCGATGATGTCGTCGAGGATGGCCAGCGCGAGCAGGAAGACGCGCACCCGCGACGGCAGCCCCTTGCCGAACATCGCCAGCACCCCGAGGGCGAAGGCGATGTCGGTCGCCGTGGGGATGGGCCAGCCCGGCGCCGTGGTGCCGTCGCCGCCGGCGATCAGGAGGTAGACCGCGATCGGGACGAGCACGCCTCCGGTTGCCGCGATCGCGGGCTGCACGGCCTTGCGTGGGGAGTCGAGCTCGCCGTGGGTCAGTTCGTGACGCAGCTCGATGGCCACGACGAGGAAGAAGACGGCGAGAAGACCGTCGGACACCCAGTGCGCGATGGACAGGTCGAGAGCGGTGCCGGGGATCGCGATGTGGAAGTCGAGGAAGGCGGCGAGCGCGTCGTGCGTCGGGAGGTTCGCGAGGAGCAGCCCGAGCCCGGCCGCGACGAGGAGGAGGACGGCAGGGAACTGCTGTCCGCGGAGGGGATTCGCTGAGATGCGCATTCCCCCCATCGTAGGTCGCCGGGAAGCCCCGGTGCTTCTCTCGATCGCGTGCCCGGACGCAGTCCGTCATGCGTGCAGGACACCCCTTCCCCGAGGGATACTCTCGAAGGGTGACCCCCGCACACTCCTTCTCCGAGCCCACGAACACCGAGGCCATCCGCGTGATCGGCCGCTTCGAAGCCGGCCGCGGCATCCCGGATGCGATGCGCACAGACGTCAGGATGCTCGGGCAGCTGCTCGGGCAGGTGCTGCGCGAAGCCGGCGGCGACGGCCTCTTCGAAGACGTCGAACGGCTGCGACTCGCGACGATCCAGGCCTACGACGAGGAGACCCCCGACGCGTTCGAGCGCGCGGCCGCGATCGCCGAGTCGTTCACGGTCGAGCGGGCCGACGAGGTCGCCCGCGCCTTCACCTGCTACTTCCACCTGGTCAACCTCGCCGAGGAGCACCAGCGTGTGCGCGTGCTGCGCGAGCGCGCAGGACAGCCGGGACGTGAGGACGCCGCCGACACCGTCGCGACCGCGTACGCCCGACTGCGCACCGAGGTCGGCGATGACGAGGCGCGCCGCCGCCTGGAAGGCCTCCGCTTCCACCCGGTCTTCACCGCGCACCCGACCGAGGCCCGCCGCCGTGCGGTCTCGTCGAGCATCCGCCGCCTGTCGGAGCTGCTCACGCAGCACGACGCCGCGAGCGAGGGCGGATCGGAAGAGCACCGTGCCCGCCGACGGATGCTGGAGGAGATCGACACGCTCTGGCGCACCGCTCCGCTGCGTTCCCAGAAGCCGTCTCCGACCGACGAGGTCCGCACCGTGATGGGCGTTTTCGACGAAACGCTCTTCACGACGGTGCCTCATGTGTACCGTCGCATCGACGACGCGCTCCGGGGAGAGGACTCGGGTGCCAGCGCCCCCGTCGTCCCCGCCTTCGTGCGGATCGGCTCGTGGGTCGGCGGCGACCGCGACGGCAATCCCTTCGTCACGGCGTCCGTCACGCGCGAGGCCTCGCAGATCGCGGCGGACCACGTGTTGCGCGGGCTCGAGCGTGCGCTGGAGCGCATCGGCCGGACGCTCACGCTCGCCTCAGACGACACGCCGCCCAGCGCCGAGGTCACCGCACTCTGGGAGAGCTTCGCCGCTGCAGAGCCCGCGCTGGCAGCCGAGCTCGCCACCCGCTCTCCCGACGAGCCGCACCGCCGCGTGCTGCTGATCCTGGCGCGTCGCGTCGCCGCCACGCGCCGGGGTGACGACAGCGCCCAGGCGTACGCACGTCCCGAGGAGCTGCTGGCAGATCTGCGCGCCGTGCAGGCGTCGCTCGCCGATGCCGGCGCGAAGCGCCATGCGTTCGGCGGCGTGCAGCACCTGATCTGGCAGGTCGAGACCTACGGCTTCCACCTCACCGAGCTGGAGGTGCGTCAGCACTCCCAGGTGCACGCGAAGGCGCTGGCAGAACTCGATGCGGGAGAGGCCGTCAGCGCGCAGACCGAGGAGGTGCTGGAGGTGTTCCGCGCGATCGCGGATATCCAGCGCGACCGCGGGCTGCGCGCCGCCGGGCGCTACGTCGTCTCGTTCACCCAGGCCGCATCTGACCTCGCCAATGTGCACCGCCTCGCCCGCTACGCCCTCGGCGACGACGCTCCGGTGCTCGACGTGGTGCCGCTGTTCGAGACGTTCGCCGACCTGCAGGCGGCTCCCGGCATCCTCGAGGAAGCCGTGACGTTCCCGGAGTTCCGCGAGCGCATGGCCGCCACCGGCAATCGGCTCGAAGTCATGCTCGGCTACTCCGACTCGTCGAAGGACGTCGGCCCGGTGGCCGCGAACCTCGCCCTGTACGAGGCGCAGGAGAAGATCGCGCGGTGGGCCCGGGAGTCCAGCATCGAGCTGACCCTCTTCCACGGTCGTGGGGGTGCCCTCGGACGCGGCGGCGGCCCCGCCAACTCCGCGATCCTCGCGCAGCCGCCGCACTCGGTCGACGGCCGCTTCAAGCTCACCGAGCAGGGCGAGGTGATCTTCGCGCGCTACGGTGAGCCCGCGATCGCGATGCGTCACATCGACCAGGTCGCCGCGGCGACGCTGCTCGCCTCCTCCCCCACCGAGGAGGAGCGCACGAGCCGGGCGGCCGCGCGGTACGCCGAGGTCGCGTCGATCATGGACGCCGCCTCCCGCGAGCGCTTCTTCTCCCTCGTGAAGGCGGAGGGTTTCGCTCCCTGGTTCGCCACCGTGACCCCGATGGAGGAGATCGGTCTGCTCGCGCTCGGCTCGCGGCCGGCCCGCCGCGGACTGTCGGTGGAGTCGCTGGAAGACCTGCGGGCGATCCCGTGGGTCTTCGCGTGGACGCAGGCGCGTATCAACCTGGCCGGATGGTTCGGCCTCGGCACCGCCCTGGACGCCGTCGGCGATGAAGAGCTGCTCGTCGAGGCGTACCGGGAGTGGCCGCTGCTGCGCACCATGATCGACAACGTCGCGATGAGCCTCGCGAAGACCGACGAGCGCATCGCCCGCCAGTACTTGGCCCTCGGCGACCGCGACGACCTGGCACAGCTCGTGCTCGATGAGCTCGCGACGACGCGGCGCTGGGTGATCCGCCTCACCGGCGGCGAAAGTCTGCTCGAGAACAAGCCCGTGCTGCAGCGCGCCGTGCAGCTGCGCAGTCCGTACGTCGACGCGCTCTCGCTCCTGCAGCTGCGTGCGCTGCGGGCCCTCCGCTCGGCCGCGGAGGATCCCACGGGCTCCGGCGCCGACGCGGAACAGCAGCGACTGCTGCTGCTCTCCGTCAGCGGTGTGGCCGCCGGCCTGCAGAACACCGGGTGACCGACGTCGCCACCGAACCGGCGGGAACCCCCGCTTTCGGTGCCCACTAGAGTGAAATCTCTGCCGGATCCGGCACAGCCTCACGCGACACGAT
Source organism: Microbacterium sp. TPU 3598 (assembly GCF_002356155.1). Classification (NCBI taxonomy): domain Bacteria; kingdom Bacillati; phylum Actinomycetota; class Actinomycetes; order Micrococcales; family Microbacteriaceae; genus Microbacterium; species Microbacterium sp. TPU 3598. Next base: position 2,547,885 of record NZ_AP017975.1, read on the forward strand.
CGCCTGCACCACCATCCCCCACCAGAAAGCTCTTCCGCGTGACCGCTTCGTCTCCCGCCGACTTCCATCCGCTCGCCGCATCGGTGCAGCCCGTGTTCGACACGGTGCTCTCCCGCAGCCCGCACGAGCCGGAGTTCCACCAGGCCGTCCACGAGGTGCTGCACTCGATCGCCCCGGTCCTGGAACGCCACCCGGAGTACGTCGACGGCGGCATTCTCGAACGGCTCGTCGAGCCCGAGCGTCAGATCCTCTTCCGCGTGCCGTGGATCGACGACTCCGGAAAGCTGCAGGTCAACCGCGGCTACCGCATCCAGTTCTCCTCGGTGCTCGGCCCGTACAAGGGCGGACTGCGCTTCCACCCCTCGGTGAACCTGTCGATCATCAAGTTCCTCGGCTTCGAGCAGATCTTCAAGAACGCGCTCACCGGTCAGGGCATCGGCGGCGGCAAGGGCGGCTCCGACTTCGACCCGCACGGCAAGTCCGACGCCGAGGTCATGCGCTTCTGCCAGTCGTTCATGAACGAGCTGTACCGCCACCTCGGCGAGCACACCGATGTTCCCGCGGGCGACATCGGCGTCGGCGGCCGCGAGATCGGCTACCTGTTCGGCCAGTACCGCAAGGTCACCAACCGCCACGAGTCCGGCATGTTCACCGGCAAGGGCACGGGGTGGGGTGGTGCCGAAGTGCGCACCGAGGCCACCGGCTACGGCGCAGTCTTCTTCGCGCAGGAGATGCTCGCCGTGCACGACGACTCCCTGAGCGGCAAGCGTGTGGGCATCTCGGGATCCGGCAACGTCGCGATCTACGCGATCCAGAAGGCCACCCAGCTCGGCGCCACCGCGGTGACGGCATCCGACTCCTCCGGCTACGTCGTCGACGATGCCGGCATCGACGTCGACCTGCTGCGCCAGATCAAGGAGGTCGAGCGCGCCCGCATCGTCGAGTACGCGAACCGTCGCCCGAGCGCCCGCTTCGTCGAGGGCGGCAGCGTGTGGGAGGTGCCGGTCGACATCGCCGTGCCGTCCGCCACGCAGAACGAGGTCTCCCTCGCCGACGCGGAGGCACTGATCGCGAACGGGGTGCGCGCCGTCTCGGAGGGCGCGAACATGCCGTGCGTGCCGGATGCCGTCGACGCGTTCCAGAAGGCCGGCGTGCTGTTCGCCCCCGGCAAGGCCGCCAACGCCGGCGGCGTCGCCACCTCGGCGCTCGAGATGAGCCAGAACGCCTCCCGTCAACGCTGGAGCTTCGGCGACAGCGAGAACAAGCTGCGCGAGATCATGGGGGACATCCACGATGCCGCCTTCGACGCCGCGGAGCGTCATGGCGTCGCGGGCGACTACGTCGCCGGCGCCAACATCGCCGGCTTCGAACGCGTCGCCGCGGCGATGCTCGCCCAGGGCGTCATCTGATCCGTCCCTTCCTGCGACGAAAGAGCCGCCTTCCTCTTCGGAAGGCGGCTCTTCTGCGTCACGGAGCCGTCGTCAGCTCCCGTCGACCGGCACCTTGACGACCTTGTTGTACCCGGTCACCGCCTGGTTCTCGTCGAACGCGACGACCTTCTTGCGGAAGCCCTTCGTGATGATCGCGAGGTAGACGACTCCGATGGCGGTCCACACGAGGCCCCCGCGCAGAGCGTCTTCATGCAGGTTCGCCCAGAGCAGGCCGGTGAGGACCATGCCGATGCCGGGCATCACGATGAAGTTGAAGATGTCGCCGGGCGTCTTGCGACGGCCCTTGCGGATCGCGAACCAGGCGATCACCGAGATGTTGACGAACGTGAAGGCGATCAGCGCGCCGAAGTTGATCCACGCCGCGATCAGCTCCAGGGTGAACGGGATCGCCAGCAGGGAGATGGCGCCGACCAGCACGATGTTGAACGTCGGCGTGTGGGTGCGCGGGTTGATGTAGCCGAACGCCTTCTGCGGCAGCACGTTGTTGCGCCCCATCACCAACAGCATGCGCGACACCGAGGCGTGCGAGGCGAGGCCCGAGGCGAGGGTCGCGCAGAAACCGGCCGCGGTGAGCACCGCCATGAGCACGGGTCCGCCGACCAGGTTGCCGATGATCGGGAGGGTGGAGTCCTCGACGAACTGCATGTCGCCGCCGGGCGCGAACTCGTTCCAGTCGGGGAAGCGCAACTGCGTGAGGTAACCCGAGATCAGGAAGATCGCCCCGCCCAGCAGCACCGTCAACAGGATGGCCTTCGGCATGATCTTCGGATCCTTCGCCTCCTCCGCGTACATCGTGACGGCGTCGAAGCCGATGAACGAGAAGCAGACGATCGTGGCGCCCATCAGCACCGCGCCCATCGTGGCGCCGTCGTGGAAGAACGGGGTCATCGACGCGACCGTTCCCGCCCCCTCGCCGCGCATCAGCTGGGCGATCACCATCACCACGAACACGGCCATGACGACGATCGAGAACACCAGGAGGATCATGTTCATGTTCGAGGTGCCGCGCATCGTGAGGTAGATGATGGTGGTGACGAGGATGCAGTACAGCACGACCCAGATCCAGCCCGGGATCTCGGGGAACAGCGCTTCGAGGTAGCTGCGGATGATGAGGCAGTTGACCATCGGCAGCAGCACGTAGTCGATCAGCGAGGTCCACCCGACCATGAACCCCAGATTCGGGTGGATCGACTCGCGCACGTACGTGTACGCCGAACCGGCACTCGGGATCGCGCTCGAGATCTTGCCGTAGCTGATCGCCGTGAAGACCATCACGACCAAGGCGACCAGGTAGGCGGCCGGTACGACGTCGTCGGTGTCACGGGCGACCATGCCGAAGGTGTCGAACACGACCGTCGGCGTCATGTATCCGAGCCCGAGCCCGACGATCGCCCACAGACCGAGGTTTCGTTTGAGCGTTCCTCCGCCGTGCGCGAGCGGCTTCGTCTTCGTGGCCATGGGTACTCCTCGGGGGACAGCGCATGGGTCGGACTTCGGGTCGTCCGACGCTGAGCAACAGTATGGACCGGAGGTAATCGCCAGCGCTACGGTGAATTCGGTTCGAAATGCGCTTTTAACATTCCGAACGACGGCGGGATTCGAAGGAGACGCCCGACCTCACCATCCCTCGGTGAGCACGCGATCCAGCATCGCGACGACATGGTCGGCACTCTCGGCGCTGAGGCACAGGGGCGGTTTGATCTTCAGCACGTTCGAGCGTTCCGAGGTCGTCAGCACGATGACCCCCAGTTCGCGCATCCGCTCGCAGATCGCCGCAGCCTCGGCGGCGGCAGGCTCCATGGTCTCGCGATCGCGCACGAGTTCGACGCCCAGGTACAACCCCTCGCCGTGGACGACGGCGACGAGCGGATGCCGGTCCGCGAGGCCGCGCAGGCCCTCGGCGAGGCGGGCACCGATCACTGCGGCGTTGTGCTGCAGGTCGTCCTCGGCCATCGCGTCCAGCACCGCGATGCCGACCCGGCAGCTGAGCGTGCTTCCCCCCGCAGACGAGAAGAACTGGCCCTGCGTCGACAGCGCGTCCGCGATGCGCTTCGTCGTGATCACCCCGCCGATCGGATAACCGTTGCCCATCGGCTTCGCGATCGTGACGATGTCGGGCACCACATCCGCGAGCTCGAATCCCCAGAAGGTCGATCCCATCCGCCCGAATCCGACCTGCACCTCGTCGGCGATGCACAGTCCACCCGCCGCCCTGATCTGTGCGTAGGCCCCGGCCAGATAGCCGTCGGGGAGCACCACGCCTCCCGCGTTGCCGAGGATCGACTCGCACAGGAACGCGGCGACCTCTCGTCCCTCGTCCTGCAGCCGGTCGAGATCGGCAGCGAGATCGGCGAGGTAGTCGCCCGCCACGTCGGAGCCTCGATAGGTGCCGCGGAAGCGATTGGGGACATCGGCCACGTGCACCCAGTCCGGGCGCGTCGCGAGGGCGGAGGGATTGTCGTAGGCGCTGGTGCTGACCGCATCGCTCGCCATGGTCCAGCCGTGGTACGCCTCGCGCAGTGCGACGACCGTCCGCCGTCCGGTCGCGGCCTGCGCCAGACGGATCGCGAGGTCGACCGCCTCCGAGCCGCTGTTGACCAACAGGACGGTGTCGAGGTCGCTGCCCTCCGGCATCAGTTCGAGCAGCCGCTCGCTGTACTCCGCGAGATCGCGGAACAGGAACCGGGAGTTCGTGGCGAGGGTGCGCAGCTGGCGGTCCGCCGCATCCGCGACCTTCGGATGCGCGTGGCCGAGACCGGCGACGTTGTTCACCATGTCGATGTAGGTGCGCGCGGTGGTGTCGACCAGGTGGTGCCGCCAGCCGCGCTCGATCTGCGGCGGGTGCGCGTAGTAGCGCTCCTGCGCCGCCGCGAAGATGCGCTCACGGCGCGCCTGCTCCGCCGCCGATTCATCCCGCTGGGCGAAGGAGGGCAGCCCGAGCAGCGGCGCAGGATCTGCGGTGAGGCGGCGCCAGGCCGCGACCCGATCGGGGGCGATCAGTGCCGCTCCGTCCGCCTGGCGCTCCGGAGCGTCGTCGCGGTGGATTCCGACGGTCAGGCGCCGCGGCTCGAACGACGCGGCGAGCCACGCCACGGTCTCCCCGGTACCGACGGGGCGCTCGCGCCGCTCCTCCGCATCGAGACCCGAGACCTCCAGCACCCATTCGTGGGCGTCGTCCGGACCGGTGAGGTCGAGGGCGAAGCGGGCGATCTCGCCCCGCTGCGTCACCCGTGCCTCTGTCGGCGCCACCACCCGCACCCGCGGGCCAGGAGGCAGATGCAGTTCGGTCGCGGTCGCCCAGGTGTGCCCCGGGTCCGCCTCGTCGACGGTCGCGCGGGTCAGGCGGAACGCCCCGTACGGCATGACCGCCACAGCGGCGCCGAGGTCGAATGCATCGGCGACCAGAGCGTGCTCGACCGATTCCTCGAGCCAGCGCCCGTTGTCGAGGGCGGCGGACTCGACACCCGGATCGATCACGGCCACGCGACCGGTGAGATCCGGCAGCAGTGCGCGCAGCGGAGCCTCGTCGTCGTCCCCTGCGAGTTCGGGCGCGGAGAATCCCGGGGCGTCGATCCCGACCGCGGCGAGCACGTGCTCGGTCATCTCGACGAGCGGCAGCAGCGTCGCGGCGTCGAAGATCGCCTGCTCGCCCGCGACCCTCTCACGCGCGTAGTCGTTGTCCCCGTCGATCTCGAGCTGACGCCACCCGCTCGCCACCAGCAGGGCAGCGCGCAGCACCACGAGCGGCCAGGCCGCCCTCGCCTCCGCATCGCTCAGCGGCACCTGGCGATGGAAGGCCGCGATCGTCTCGATCACCCGCAGCGGCCGCTCCGGCTCGTGGTGCAGCATCGATGCCGCGCACACCGCCAGTTCGGCGACGCGCCAACCGAGCCCGAGGTCGCCGAGGTCGAGCACCGTGCGCGGGTGCAGCCGTGCGTCGTCGCCCCGCTCGCCCATCACGTTGTCGTCCGTGAGGTCGCCGTGGATCGTCTGCACGGGGAGCCGGTCGGCGAGAGGTTCGACGGCGGCGTGCGCCTTGGTCGCGGCGCGCAGCACCCGTCCCCGAAGTGCGGCATCGGCGATCGACGGCGCGAGCGCATCGATCTGTTCGTACGCGACGCGCATGTCCCACATCTGCCGACGATCCAGCCCGGGGTGTCGGAGCGGTTCCAGCGCGCGCACGGAGGCGGCGGCGAGCGCGCCGAACTCCGCGAGCACGACGGGTGCGAGATACCCGGAACCCACCATCGGCTCGCCCGGCGCGAACTCACTGCGCCGCGCGGCGAAGCCGTTCCAGCGCTGGGTCAGCGCGCCGTCGAGGCCGGGGAGCACTGCCGGTACGCGAACGCCGGCAGCGCGGTAGGCCTCGAGAGCGACATGCTGGGCGTCGCGTTCGTCGTCGCCGAACACCGGGTTGTCGATCCGCAGCACGCTCCTCGTGCCGTCTTCTGCCGTGAGCAGGAAGTTCCGGTCCTGGTTGCTGCCGAGCTCTTCCGCCGTCGCCGTCATCCCCCAGCACTCGAGCGCGATGCGCGCGGCATCGGCCGTATCGACGTCGGGACGGACCAGGCCCACGCCCGCCGTCATGCGCGGTGCTGCCCGCGGTGCGCGTCGTCGAGGCTCACGTCGTGGGCATGCCGCGCGAGCGAGCTGCCGTAGCGCTCGGTCAGCTGCACCATCAGGTCGGGGGTGTCCCGATCGACGCCGAAGACGTGCCCCGGGAAGTCGAGATCGGGCTGTGCCGCCGCGATCTCCTCCTCACGGTCCGGCGAGAACAGCTGTGCGGGGTCGCCCACCGCCACCCAGCCGATCGGCACGACCGTGCCCTCCGGCAGCACGGCGCGACGGAGCACGATGGCGTTCACACGCACCTCACAGCGCGGCCCGATCAGCGAGCCGTTGAACAGCCGCGACCCCGAGGCGAGGAACGTCTCGTCTCCCACCGTCGCGCCCGCGATGCTCGACAGCGTGCCGATCAGGGTGTGCGACCCGATGTGCACCGCATTCGCCGCCGTCGCCCGGATGAGCGCATTCTCCATCACGATGACGTGCTCGCCGAGCGTGATCGCCCCGCCCTCGGCGGTGATGACGGCGCCGTGCAGAACCTGGCAGCCCGGCCCGATCTCCACATCTCCGGAGACGACGGCGGTGGGGGCGATGACGGCGGTGTCATGGACGCGGGGCCGAGCCCCGAGGTGCTCGTACAACATGCGGCCAGACTAGTACCGCGGCCCCCCGTCGCGCGCTACTCGGCCTTGGCGGGCTCGGGGAAGATCGCGGTGAACAGCTGCCCGACCCACTCGAGCAGCTGTGCGTCGGGGAGCGGCTCGAGACCCACCCCGACCGCCGCGGGGACGGTGGGCATCGGCACGACCAGCGCCTCTCCCCCGGCCACGAGCTTCGCCTTCGGGTAGAGCCGCTGCAGCCGCACCTTGATCGAGTCTTCGAGCCGCGCGGGCGCGATGCGCAGGTTCGAGCCCATCACGACGACGTCGGTCAGCCCGACCCGGGCAGCGCGACGGCGCAGACGCGAGATCGCCAACAGGCCTTCGACCTCTTCGGGCGGCGTGCCGTAGCGGTCGACGAGCTCTTCGACGACCAGGTCGATCGCCTCATCCTTGGCGGTCGCCGCCGAGGCGGCGGAGAGCTTCTGGTAGGCCTCGAGCCGCAGCCGCTCGCTGTCGATGTAGTACTCGGGGATGCGCGCATCCAGGGGCAGTTCCAGGCGCAGCTCCTGCCCGGTCTCGACCTCGTCCCCGCGGAACGTCGCCACGGCCTCGCCGATCATGCGCAGGTACAGGTCGAAACCGACGCCCGCGATGTGTCCGGCCTGTTCGGCGCCGAGCAGGTTGCCCGCCCCGCGCAGTTCGAGGTCCTTCAGCGCGACCTGCATGCCGGAGCCCAGGTCGTTGTTGACCGCGATGGTCTGCAGGCGGTCGGCCGCGGTCTCGCTCAGCGGTTTCATCTCGTCGTACAGGAAGTACGCGTAGGCCCGCTCGCGCCCTCGTCCGACGCGGCCACGCAGCTGGTGCAGCTGACTGAGTCCGTACTTGTCGGCGCGGTCGATGATGATCGTGTTCGCGTTCGCGATGTCGAGACCCGTCTCGATGATGGTCGTCGAGACGAGCACGTCGAACTTGCGCTCCCAGAAGTCGTCGACGACCTGCTCGAGCTGGTGCTCTCCCATCTGTCCGTGCGCGACCGCGATCCGGGCCTCGGGGACGAGTTCGGCGAGCTCGCTCGCGACGCGCTGGATCGACTGCACCCGGTTGTGCACGAAGAAGATCTGCCCTTCGCGCAGGATCTCGCGACGGATCGCCGCGGCCATCTGCTTGTCGCTGCGCGGGCCGACGAACGAGAGGATCGGGTGCCGGTCCTCCGGCGGGGTCGCCAGCGTGGACATCTCCCGGATGCCGGTGACCGCCATCTCGAGCGTGCGCGGAATCGGCGTGGCACTCATGGCGAGGATGTCGACGTTGGTCTTCATCTTCTTGAGCGCGTCCTTGTGCTCGACGCCGAACCGCTGCTCCTCGTCGATGATCATCAGGCCGAGGTCCTTGAACATCACCTGGTCGGTGAGGATGCGGTGGGTGCCGATCACCATGTCGACCGAACCCTCGAGCAGGCCTTGCAGAGTGAGACGCGCCTCCTTGTCGGTCTGGAAGCGCGACAAGGGCCGCACCTTGACAGGGAAGCCGGCGAAGCGCTCGGTGAACGTCTCGAGGTGCTGCTTCACCAGCAGCGTCGTCGGCACGAGCATCGCGACCTGCTTGCCGTCCTGGATCGCCTTGAACGCCGCCCGGACCGCGACCTCGGTCTTGCCGAAGCCGACGTCGCCCGAGAGCAGCCGGTCCATCGGGATGGGCCGTTCCATGTCGGCCTTGATCTCGTCGATCGTCTGCAGCTGGTCCTGTGTCTCCGCGAACGGGAACGCCTCTTCCAACTCGCGCTGCCACGGGGTGTCCGGGCCGAACGCGTGGCCCTTCGCGCTCATGCGCGCGGAGTAGAGCTTCACGAGCTCGACCGCGATGTCGCGCACGGCCTTGCGCGCCTTGCCCTTGGCCTGCGACCAGTCGCTGCCGCCCATCTTCGAGAGCGTCGGGGCCTCGCCGCCGACGTACTTCGAGAGCAGATCGAGCTGATCCGTCGGCACGAACAGCTTGTCGCCCGGGTAGCCGCGCTTGGACGGCGCGTACTCGAGAACGAGGTAGTCGCGGATCGACTTGGTGGCGTTGCGCCCGCCGGTGGACACCTCGCGCTGGGTCATCTCGACGAAGCGGCCGATGCCGTGGGTGGCGTGCACCACGAAGTCGCCCTGCTTGAGCTGCAGCGGGTCGACCACGTTCTTGCGCCGCGAGGCGAGCTTCTTGACGACACGCTGATCGCCGCCGATGGTCCGGCCGTAGAACTCGTTGTCGGTGAGGACGGCGAGCTTCGCCTCGGCCACCTGGAAGCCGGCTTCGACGGATCCGGTGACGAGGGTAGCGACACCGCCCTCCGGTGCGTCGGTGAGCGTCTCGACCACCCGGGCGGCCAGGCCGCGGTCGGCGAGCACGTCGCGTGCGCGATCGACCAGACCGTGACCGGCGGCGATCACGACCACCCGCCAGCCGTCGGTCACCTTCGCCTCGACGAACGAGATCGCGCCGTCGACGTTGCCGTGGAATGAGGGGATGACGGCGGCGCCGAGGTTGGTGGCCTCCGCATCGCCCTCACCGAGCCCGGCACCGAACGGGCTGAGCCGCCACCACACCCCGCCCCGGTCGCGCACGACCTCGCGCAGCTCGGCGATGGTCAGGAAGTCACCGGCCCCCAGATCGATGGGCGCGGAGGCGCCGGAGGTGGCGGCGCTCCAGGCGGCGTCGAGGAACTCGCGGTTGGTGTCGCCCAGGGTGATGGCGCGCGCACTCGATCGCTCGGGATCGATGACCGCCGTGGCGCTTCCCGCCGGCAGGTACTCGGCCAGCGACTTCAAGGGTCCGGCGACCGCGGGGAGCAGCGACTCCATGCCTTCGACCGGGATGCCCTCGGCCATCTTCTCGAGCATGCCCGAGATCGCCGGGAAGCCGCCGACGAGTGCGCGGGCCCGATCGCGGACCTCGGCCGTGAGCAGCAGTTCGCGGGTGGGCGGCAGGTCGACGCCGGTGACATCACCCGGAAGCGAGCGCTGGTCCGCGACGGAGAACGCACGGATCTGGTCGATCTCGTCGCCGAAGAACTCGACGCGATAGGGGTGCTCCGACGTGGGAGGGAAGACGTCGAGGATGCCGCCGCGCACCGCGAACTCGCCGCGCCGCGACACCATGTCGACGCGGGAGTACGCCCGTTCGACCAGCTGCTCGACCACGCGGTCGAGTTCGTGCCCCCGGCTGCCGACGCCGAGTTCGAGCGGGGCGATCTCGCCCAGGTTGCCGGCGATCGGCTGGAGCGCGGCCCGCACGGACGCGACGACGACGAGCGGGTGGTCGCCCGACCACTCCGCGATCCGGCGCAGCGTCTGCAGACGCTGACCGACCGTGTCCGGGCTCGGGCTGAGCCGCTCGTGCGGCAGCGTCTCCCAGGCGGGGAACGTGAGGATGTCGGCGTCGGGCAGGTAGGCGTGCATCGCCAGCGCGAGGCTCTCCGCCCGCCTCCCGGTGGGGACGACGGCGAGGAGGGCGGCCGGGTGTCCCGCCGCCGCCCTCTTCTCGAGCAGGCCGGCGAGCGCCGGGGCGTCGAGCCCGTCGACCAGGCCGAGGTCGGCGTCGGTGCGCGCCCAGCTGAGGGCGTCACGGTACAGAGACGCCTCTTCCAAGGCGCGCAGAATCCCCGGAACAGTCACCGGACAAGACTAGTCGCGCCCACGGACACTCCGGCCGCCACGCCCGTCGAGGAACGCCAGCCTGCCTAGGCTGTCGGGATGGAATCCGTCGCCCTCACCACGCCCCGACTCGTCCTGCACGCCCCGACGGAGGCGGACATCGACGCGATCACCGAAGCGTGCCAGGATCCGGAGATCCCGCGCTGGACCACCGTGCCGAGTCCGTACACCCGCGAGGACGCCGCGCAGTTCGTGCGTCTGTCAGCCGCGCAGTGGGACGCCGGTTCCGAGGTCGTCTGGGGCATGTATGCGGACGGCGAGCTCGTGGGCATGATCGGTCTTCACAACATGACCGATCACTTCACGGGCGCGACCGCCGAGCTGGGCTACTGGGTGACGGCCGGCGCACGGGGCCGCGGATATCTCACCGAAGCAGCAGCGGCCGTGATCGATTGGGGTTTCGTCGGACTCCGGCTCGTCCGCATCCGCTGGCAGGCCGTCGCGGGGAACATCCCCTCGGCCCGCGCCGCCCGGGCCCTCGGCTTCCGCTACGAGGGCCTGCAGCGGCAGGCGCTGACGAGCCCGCGCGGGCGCGACGACGGCTGGACGGCCGGCCTCCTCCCCGGGGACGACCGCACGCCGGTCGACTGGCCGATCCTCTGAGGGGTGCGCCCACCGGATGACAGCGTCGGCGCCCGATGACAGGATGAACCCATGCCGGAGATGCCGGAAGTCCAGGGCCTGACCACCTTTCTCGCCGAACGCGCCGTCGGGCACACCATCACGCGCGCGACCGTCTCGGCGATCGCCGCGTTGAAGACCTACGATCCTCCGATCAACGCCCTCCAGGGAGCCACGATCACCGCATCCGCGCGTCTGGGCAAGTTCGTCGTGCTCTCCTGCGGCGACGAGCTGCACCTGGTGTTCCACCTCGCGAAGGCCGGGTGGCTGCGCTGGTACGAGACGCTCCCGACCACGCTCATCAAACCGGGCAAGTCCCCCATCGCCCTGCGGATCGCCCTCGACGACGGCAGCGGTTTCGACCTCACGGAAGCGGGGACCAAGAAGTCGCTCGCCGTGTACGTGGTGCGCGATCCGCAGGAGGTGCCCGGCATCGCCCGGCTCGGACCCGACCCTCTCGACGCCGCGTTCACGCGCGAGGCGTTCGCCGACCTGCTCGAGGATCGGCGCATGCAGATCAAGGGGCTGCTGCGCGATCAGGCGGTGATCGCGGGCATCGGCAACGCGTACTCGGACGAGATCCTGCACGCCGCGCGCATGTCACCGTATGCGATCGCCGGAAAGCTCGACGACGCCGAGATCGACCGCCTGTTCGGGGCCATGCGCGAGACGCTGACAGAGGCGATCGCCCAAGCCTCCGGCAAACCGCCGGCGGACCTGAAGGATGCCAAGCGCCGCGGCATGCAGGTGCACGCGCGTCGAGGAGAAGCCTGCCCGGTGTGCGGAGACACGGTCCGCAGCGTGTTCTTCGCCGACCGCTCGCTCGAGTACTGCCCCACCTGCCAGACCGGTGGCAAGGTGCTGGCCGACCGTCGCCTCTCCCGACTGCTGAAGTGATGGCGGACGCGCCGCACGGTGAAGTCGTCTGTCGCGGAATGATCTGTCGCGGAATGAAATGCGCCCGAACGCGTTGAGTACACTCAGAACAACAACGTGCTCCGGGGTCGGTGGGAATCCGAACCGGCGGTGACAGTCCGCGAGCGTCTCGAGAGATCGGGATGCCGATCCGGTGGAATTCCGGGACCGACGGTGATGCGAGGGCGACCTCGCTAGTCCGGAAGGGAGGCAGCACGAGACGCATCCGTGCGTCCGTTCCGCCACCCCTGTCTGAACCCGGAGCCTCAGAGGAGGACGACGGATGGCAGTGAACGCGGCAGAGCGCCACGCGATGGATCGCGCGCTCCACCTCGCCGCCCGTGGACCGCGCGGGGCGAACCCGCAGGTCGGTGCGGTCCTCCTCTCCCCCGACGGCAGGGTCATCGCCGAGGGCTGGCACCACGGCGCCGGCACCCCCCACGCAGAGGTCGACGCCCTCTCGAAGCTCGCCCCCGGCGAGGCGCGAGGAGCGACGGCCGTCGTGACCCTCGAACCCTGCAACCACACCGGCCGCACGGGCCCCTGCGCCGTCGCTCTCATCGACGCGGGCGTCGCACGCGTGGTGTACGCGCTCGACGATCCCGGTGTCGCCTCAGGCGGCGGGGCGGAACGCCTGCGGTCCGCAGGCGTCGACGTCGAGTCGGGTGAGCAGGCGGACGCTGCACACGCGCTCATCGCCGGATGGCTGACCGCCCAGCGACTCGGACGCCCCCATGTCACTGTCAAGTGGGCGCAGAGCCTCGATGGTCGCGCCGCCGCCGACGACGGGTCGAGCCAGTGGATCACGGGGCCGACCGCACGCGCCGACGTGCACCGCCGCCGGGCAGCAGCCGATGCCATCGCGGTCGGCACCGGAACAGTGATCGCCGACGACCCTGCCCTCACCGCCCGTGACGGCGACACCATGCTCCCCGACCAGCCGATCCCGGTGGTCATCGGCTCCCGGCCCACCCCGTCCGACGCCGCTGTGCACCGGCATCCCCACACCCCGCTGTTCTTCGACACCCGCGATCTGCGTGCGGTGGTGGCCGACCTGCACACCCGCGGCGTGCAGAGCCTGTTCGTGGAGGGCGGCCCGACGCTCGCCAGCGCCTTCATCGAGGCGGGGCTCGCCGATCGCGTGCTCGCCTACATCGCCCCGGTGCTGCTCGGCGGCAGCCGACTCGCCCTGACCGACATCGGTGTCGGCTCCATCGACGAGGCCCGACGCCTGACCGTCGACGAGTGGCTTGCCCTCGGAGACGACCTGCTCGCGATCGCGCACCCCGCGCACGCCACCGATCCCGCGGAAGACCCGCAGAACGAAGGAGCCGCCTGATGTTCACCGGAATCATCGAGGAGATGGGCGAGATCACCGCGATCGCCCCCGCGGGTGACGGCTGGCGCCTGACCGTGCGCGCCCCCCGTGCCGCAGCCGATGCCGTGCACGGCGAGTCCATCGCCGTCTCGGGTGTGTGCCTCACCGTGGTGGGGTCGACCGCCGACACCTTCGACACCGACGTGATGAAGCAGACTCTCGACGTCGCCGCGATCGGGTCGGCGACGGTCGGAACCCGCGTGAACATCGAGAAGGCGATGCCGGTCGGCGCCCGTCTCGGCGGTCACATCGTGCAGGGCCACGTCGACGGCACCGGCGACGTGCTCGAGGTGCGCCCCGGCGCGCAGTGGAGCGTGCTGCGGATCAGCCTGCCCCTCGACCTCGCCCCGCTCGTGGTCGACAAGGGGTCGATCTCGGTCGACGGCACCTCGTTGACCGTGAGCGCCGTCAGCGCCCCTGCACACCCCTCCCCCTGGTTCGAGGTCTCGCTGATCCCCGAGACCCTCGCCGCGACAACGCTCGGCGTCCGCGCCGTCGGCGACCGCGTGAACCTGGAGACCGACATCCTCGCCCGGCACGTCGAGCGCCTGCTCGCGTTCCGCGCCGCACCGGAAGGAGGCTCGCGATGAGCCTTTCCACCATCGCCGAGGCCCTGGAGGCGCTGCGCGCCGGGCGCCCCGTCCTCGTCGCCGACGACGAGAACCGCGAGAACGAAGGCGATGTCATCCTGTCGGCAGAGCTCGCGACGCCCGAGTGGGTGGCGTGGACCGTGCGCTGGTCGTCGGGCTTCATCTGCGCCCCGATGCCCGCCGATCTCGCCGATCACCTGAACCTGCCGCCGATGGTCGCCGCCAGCGAAGACGCCCGCTCGACCGCATACACGGTGAGTGTCGACGCCGCGCAGGGGGTCACGACCGGCATCAGCGCCCACGACCGCGCCCACACGCTGAACGTGCTGTCGAACCCGGAGTCCACGTCGACCAGCATCATCCGGCCCGGCCATGTGCTGCCGCTGCGGGCGGTCGACGGCGGAGTGCGCGAGCGCAGTGGCCACACCGAGGCCGCGGTCGAACTCATGAAGCTCGCCGGTCTCCGCCCCGTCGGCGCGATCGCGGAGGTCGTGGCGGAGGACGGCAGCATGATGCGCCTTCCCGGCCTGATCGAGCTCGGTGCGCGCGACGGCGTACCGGTCATCACGATCGAGCAGCTGATCGCCCACCTCAACGAGATCGATCCCGAGGGCGCCACCCCGAGTGCGCATCGCGGCCGTCGCGTGAGCCTGCGCGCCGACGCCACCGTGCCCACCACGCACGGCACCTTCCGCTTCCTCGCCTACAAGGACCGCATCACCGGCACCGACCACATCGCGGTCGTCTCGGGCGAACTCGGCGAGACCGCGCTCGTGCGGGTGCACTCGGAGTGCCTGACCGGCGAGGCGTTCGGCTCGCTCAAATGCGAGTGCGGCCCGCAGCTCGACTCCGCCCTCGACGCGATCGAGAAGGAGGGCGGGATCGTCATCTACATGCGCGGTCACGAGGGTCGAGGGATCGGCCTCATCAACAAGCTGCGCGCCTACAGCCTGCAGGAGGAGGGGCTCGACACGGTCGACGCCAACCTCGCGCTGGGGCTGCCGGCCGATGCCCGCGACTACGCAGCGGCGGCCGGCATCCTCTCCGACCTGGGCGTGTCGAAGGTGCGCCTGCTGACGAACAACACCGACAAGGTCGCGCAGCTGCGCGAGCTCGGCCTCGACGTCGTCGAGCAGGTGCCGCTGATCGTCGGTGTGGGACCCAACAACCATCAGTACCTGGAGACCAAGCGTGACCGGATGGGTCACATCATCGGCGAAGCGGAACTCGCAGAGGCGCTCGCCCACGGAGAGGACGACAAATGAGCGGCGCAGGAGCACCCGAGATCGGCACCATCGACGGACGCGGTCTGAACGTCGTCATCGTGGCCGGAACCTGGCACGAGACGATCTCGAACGGCTTGATCGCCGGTGCGGAGCGCGTGCTGGACGCGGCCCGGGCCACGCACCGACTGGTGCGCGTGCCCGGCTCGTTCGAACTCGCGATCGCCGCCCAGGCGGCCTTCGCCGGCGGGGCGGATGCCGTCGTCGCACTCGGCGTGATCATCCGCGGGGGCACACCGCACTTCGAGTACGTGTCGGCAGCGACCACCGATGGCCTCACCCGCGTCGCCCTCGACGCCGGCAAGCCCGTCGGCTTCGGCGTGCTCACCCTCGACGACGAGCAGCAGGGTCTCGACCGTGCGGGCCTGGAGGGCTCCAAGGAGGACAAGGGCGCCGAAGCAGCGAATGCGGCCCTGCGCACGGCGCTCGTGACACGGGAGCTGCGCGGCTGAGGTCAGCCTGCCCTTGCTAGCGCTGGACCTCGCCTCACTCGTACGGTGAGGGCATGGAGACCCTCCGTCATATCGTGCTGTTCGTCCACCTCATCGGATTCGCCGTGCTCTTCGGCTCCTGGGCCGCGCAGGCGTTCGGCGGAAAGCGTGAGTTCACGCGCCTGATGAACATCGGCATGGCGATCGCCGCGGTCGCGGGCCTCGCGCTCGCGGCGCCGTGGGGCATCTCCTACGAGCTCAATTACGTCAAGATCGGCGTCAAGCTCGTGATCCTGCTCATCATTGGCGCCCTGCTCGGCATCGGCCTGGGTCGTCAGCGCCGCGGTGCGGCCATCCCGCCGGCGGTGTTCTGGCTCGTCGGCATCCTCACCGCCGTCAACGCCGCGATCGCCGCGATCTGGCGCTGAGCCGTCAGCGCGTCCGCGGCGCCGCCGTGCTCGCCCGCACGATGAGTTCGGTACCGACGAGCGGGGTCTGCTGACGCTCGACACCGTCGAGCTCGGCGAGCAGCGCGTCCACCGCGAGCGCGCCCACGCGCTCCGGGTGCTGCTGCACGGTCGTCAGCGGCGGCCAGAGCTGTGCCGCATCGGGCAGTCCGTCGAACCCGACGATGCTCACGTCTCGCGGCACGTCGAGCCCGATCTCTCGGAACGCACGCAGCACGCCGATCGCCATCTGGTCGTTCGCCACGAACACCGCGGTGACACCGTCGATCGCACGCAGTTCGAGACCGGCTGCGTAGCCGGACGACGCGGTCCAGTCCCCCGCCAGCGGCTCCGGGACCGTACGCCCGTGCGTCTCGAGCGTCTCCCGCCACGCTTCACGGCGGCGCTCGGCGGAGTAGGAGCGCGCGGGGCCGGTGACGTGCCACACGGTGTCGTGACCGAGTTCGAGCAGGTGCTCGGTCGCGAGCCGAGCGCCCTGCGCCTGATCGGTATCGACGAACGGATGCGTCGCCGTGCGGTTCGAGTCGACGAACACGACGGGAAGCGCCTCGGGGATCTCGATGTCGGCCTCGTCGAGCTGATGCGCCTCGATCACGATGATGATGCCGTCGACCGCGTGCTCCTCCAGCCGACGGAACGCACCGGCCACGGTCTCGCCCGCGCTCGACTCGACGGGGATGAGGGTGAGGGCATAGCCGAGCTGGGCGGCGCGCACGGCGATCGCATCGAGCGTGCGCTGGTTCCCGTAAGAGCTGAACGAGAACATCACGACGCCGATCGTGCGGAATCGCCCTGACCGGAGTGCGCGGGCGGCGCTGTTCGGCCGGTACCCCAGACTGTGCATGGCGGCCTCGACACGCTCGCGCGTGGCGGCACCGACGTAACCCCTGGCATTGACGACGCGCGACACGGTCTGGCCGGAGACGCCGGCCTCGCGGGCCACGTCTTCCATCGAGGGCTCACGTCGACGCGTCGACGTCTCTGTCGGATGCTCCGGGGTCACGATCACCCATCCCCTCATATGTTGACGTTGACACACTACCAGTCGGTCCAATATGTTGACGTTGACACACGGCGCACGGTGCGCCCGAAACGTAAGAAGGACTCGTCGATGACGACTGAAATCCCCGCAGCCCCGGGTGCCCCCGGCATCCGGCGCCGCGACAAGCGCGACTGGAGGGGATGGGCCTTCGTCGGCCCGTTCATGGTCGTGTTCGCCCTGGTGTTCCTGACGCCGCTCGCCTATGCGCTGTACCTGAGCTTCTTCCAGGAGAAGCTCATCGGCGGCACCGCGTTCGTGGGGCTCGACAACTACGTCCGCGCCCTGAGCGACCCGCAGTTCTGGGAGGCGTTCGGCCGCGTACTGGTCTTCCTCGTCGTGCAGGTGCCGATCATGCTGATCCTGGCCCTCGGCGCCGCACTCGCCCTCGACAGCGCCCGCCTGCGCGGAGCGTCGTTCTTCCGCATCCTGATCTTCCTGCCCTACGCGGTGCCGGCCGTGGTGGCGGTGCTGATGTGGGGCTACATCTACGGCGACCAGTTCGGCCTCACGAGCAACATCAACGACATCCTCGGCGTCGATGCGATCACGCCGTTCGCCAAGGAGTGGATGCTGGTCTCGATCGGCAACATCGTCACCTGGGAGTTCGTCGGCTACAACATGCTGATCTTCTACTCGTCGCTCAAGACCATCCCGACCGACATGTACGAGGCGGCCTCCCTCGACGGCGCCGGGGCGTGGCGCACGATCTTCTCGATCAAGATCCCGTCCGTGCGCGGAGCGCTCGTGATCGCCACGATCTTCTCGATCATCGGCAGCTTCCAGCTCTTCAACGAGCCCAACATCCTGCGCCCCCTGGCCCCGAACGTGATCACGACGTTCTTCACGCCGAACATGTACGCGTACAACCTGTCGTTCGCGGGGCAGCAGTTCAACTACGCCGCGACGATCGCCATCATCATGGGCGTCATCACCGCGGTCATCGCCTACGTCGTGCAGCTGCGCGGCTCGAAGTCGGAGGTGCGCTGACATGGCACTCCCCCTCGCCCGCCCCGCGCACCGCCGCCACGATCCGCTGAAGCCGCGCACGTCGAACACCCTGCTGATCGTCATGATCCTCTACGCGCTGTATACGCTCGTGCCCCTGGTGTGGCTGCTGTTCAGTTCGACCAAGACGCAGGCGGGACTCTTCAGCTCGTTCGGACTGTGGTTCGCCGACGACTTCGCATTCTTCGACAACCTGGTCGCCACGTTCTCGTATCGCGACGGCATCTTCCTGCGCTGGCTCGGGAACACCCTCCTGTACGTCGTGGTCGGCGCCGGGGGCGCGACGCTGCTCGCCACCATGGCCGGCTACGGACTCGCGAAGTTCCGCTTCCCCGGACGCCGTGCGGTGTTCGCCGTGGTCCTGGGCGCCGTGGCGGTGCCCGGCACCGCCCTCGCGGTCCCGACCTTCCTGCTGTTCAGCGAGCTCGGACTGACGAACACGCCGTGGGCGGTGATCATCCCGTCCCTCATCAGTCCCTTCGGTCTGTACCTGATCTGGGTGTTCGCGTCGGAGTCGGTGCCGACCGAGCTGCTCGAGGCGGCCCGCATCGACGGCGCAGGAGAGTTCCGCACGTTCTTCACGATCTCGATGCGGCTGCTCGCGCCCGGCATCGTGACGGTCGCGCTGTTCACGGTGGTCGCCACCTGGAACAACTACTTCCTGCCCCTGATCATGCTCTCGGACCCCGCCTGGTATCCGCTCACGGTCGGCTTGAACCAGTGGAGCGCCCAGGCCATCGGCGCGGGGTCCCAGCCCATCTACAACCTCGTGATCATGGGCTCGCTGCTCACGATCGTGCCGATCGTCATCGCCTTCCTGCTGCTGCAGCGCTTCTGGCAGTCAGGTCTCACCGCGGGAAGCGTCAAGCAGTAGCTCCCCGTACCCCCTGCATCACCTCTGCGATCCGACGCTGGACCGCACCTCCCGAAAGGACACAGCAATGAAGCACCTTCCCTCCCCGACGCGGCGCACCCTCGCGGTGCTCGCCGCAGGAACCGTGGCAGCGCTGGCGCTGGCCGGATGCAGCACCGGCGGCGACGCCGGCGCCGGCAACACGGGTTCCGGCTCGTTCGACTCCGTCGAGGCGGCGCTCGAGAAGGGCGGCGAGATCACGTACTGGTCGTGGACACCGTCGGCCGAGGCCCAGGTCGAGGCCTTCCAGAAGGAGTACCCGAACGTCAAGGTCAAGCTGGTGAACGCCGGCACCAACAACGAGGAGTACACCAAGCTGCAGAACGCGATCAAGGCGGGCTCCGGCGCTCCGGACGTCGTGCAGATCGAGTACTACGCGTTCCCGCAGTTCGCGCTGACGGACGCCTTCACCGACTTGTCGCAGTACGGGTTCGCCGACTTCGAGGACGACTACACCGCCTCCACCTGGAACTCCGTCACCGACGGCGACGCGATCTACGGTCTGCCGCAGGATTCCGGCCCCATGGCCCTGTTCTACAACAAGACCGTGTTCGATGCGGCCGGTGTCGCCGTCCCCACCACCTGGGACGAGTACTACGAGGCCGCCAAGGCGATCCACGCGGCGAACCCCGACGCGTACATCACCAACGACACGGGAGATGCGGGCTTCGCGACCTCGATGATCTGGCAGGCCGGGGGAAAGCCGTTCGAGACCTCCGGCACCGACGTCACGATCGACCTGCAGGACACCGGCTCGAAGAAGTGGACCGAGAACTGGAACCGCCTCGTCGAGGAGGACCTGCTGGCCCCGTACGGCAGCTGGAGCGACGAATGGTTCCGCGCCCTCGGCGACGGCAGCCTGGCGAGCCTCGTGATCGGCGCGTGGATGCCCGCGAACCTCATCTCCGGTGCCCCTGACGGCGCCGGAAACTGGCGCGTCGCGCCGATGCCGACGTACGACGGTTCCCCGGCGAGCGCGGAGAACGGCGGGGGCGGGCAGGCCGTCACGAAGCAGAGCAAGAACCCGGAGCTGGCGGCGGGCTTCCTGTGGTGGCTGAACAACTCCGAGGAGAGCATCTCGATCGCCCTCGAGTCTGGCGGATTCCCGTCGACGACCGCGGAGCTGTCCAGCACGGAGTTCCTCGCCGAGGCGCCGGAGTACTTCGGCGGCCAGAAGATCAACGAGGTCCTCGCGGCCGCGGCCGATGACGTGGTCGAGGGCTGGAGCTACCTGCCCTACCAGGTGTACGGGAACAGCATCTTCGGCGACACCGTCGGCCAGTCGTACCAGAACGGCACCGACCTGAACGAGGGCCTCACCGCCTGGCAGGACGCGCTGGTCGAGTACGGGAACTCCCAGGGCTTCAGCGTCAACAAGTGACCCCGCGGCTGAGCCGGCCCGGTCCCCGCCGGGCCGGCTCCGCCCGCCTCATCGAAAGCACCACGACACGTGACCTCCTTCTCCCTCGGCGACACCGACTTCCTCCGCGACGGACAGCCGCACCGGGTGATCTCCGGCGCCATCCACTACTTCCGCGTGCACCCCGACCAGTGGCGCGACCGCATCCGCAAAGCCCGACTGATGGGACTGAACACGATCGAGACCTACGTCGCCTGGAACGCGCACGAACCTCGGCGCGGAGAGTGGGACGCGAGTGGATGGAACGATCTGGGGCGCTTCCTCGACCTGGTTCACGCCGAGGGCCTCGACGCGATCGTGCGGCCCGGCCCCTACATCTGCGCCGAGTGGCACAACGGCGGACTGCCGGTGTGGCTCACGGGCAGCGTCGAAGGACTGCGCTCCTCCGCTCCGGCCTTCCTCGCCGAGGTGACCGCCTACCTGCGCCGCGTGTACGACATCGTCGCACCGCGGCAGATCGACCACGGTGGGCCGGTGATCCTGGTGCAGATCGAGAACGAGTACGGCGCCTACGGCGCCGACCGCGCCTATCTCGAGTCGCTGGTGACCACGACTCGCGATGCCGGGATCACCGTTCCGCTGACGACCGTGGATCAGCCCGTCGATCGGATGCTGAGCGACGGAAGCCTCCCCGGGCTGCACAAGACCGGATCCTTCGGCTCCCGGAGCACCGAACGGCTCGCCACCCTGCGCCGCCACCAGCCCACGGGTCCGCTGATGTGCGCGGAGTTCTGGGACGGATGGTTCGACTGGTGGGGCGGCGTGCATCACACGACCGATGTCGCCGCGGCCGCCGCCGACCTCGACGAGCTGCTGGCGGCCGGCGCCTCGGTCAACATCTACATGTTCCACGGCGGCACCAACTTCGGGCTGACCAACGGCGCGAACGACAAGGGGCGCTACCTGCCCCTGGTGACCTCCTACGACTACGACGCCCCGCTCGATGAGACGGGGAACCCGACAGAGAAGTTCTTCGCCTTCCGCGAGGTGATCGCCCGCTACGCGCCGGTGCCCGACGAGGTGCCCGCGGCGGCCGAGGCCTCCCCCGCGTTCGAGGTTCCGCTTCGAGCGGCGGGACCGTGGACCGATGTCGCAGCGGCCGCGCCGACCACCGCCCTGCCGCAGACCTTCGACGAGCTCGGACATCTGAGCGCCCTCGTACGTTACGACACCGAGCTGCCGGCGGGAGCGGGAGGGCTCCTCGTCGTCGACGACGTGCGCGACCTGGCTTGGGTGAGCGTCGACGGTCACCCCGTCGGCACACTCGCCCGCACTCGGCACGACCGCGCGATCCGGATCCCGGATGGCCGCAGCCTCCGCATCCTCGTCGAGGATCAGGGGCGCGTGAACTACGACCGTCGCCTGGGCGAGGAGAAGGGGCTGATCGGCGAGATCACCCTCGACGGTGCGCCCGTGACGGGCTGGCGAGCGACGACCCTGGATGTCGCCGAGATCGCCGCGGAGATCGATGCGGACGGCGGCCGCGAGCGCGGCCGGGAGGTCGGTCCCACCGCGTGGACGGCCGAGTTCTCCCTGGATGCCCCTGCGGATCTCTTCGTCGACACCGCATCGTGGAGCAAGGGCTACGCGTTCGTGAACGGATTCTTCCTCGGTCGATATTGGCGCAACGGCCCGCAGCGCACGCTCGCCGTGCCCGCACCCGTCACCCGAGCGGGCGCCAATCACCTCGTCGTGCTGGAGCTCGAAGACGTGCTGCAGCCGCGCGCCGTCTTCGTCGGAGCCCCCGCGCTCGGCGACACGGAGGAATAGTCCCGCGCGGGAGGCGGGCGGACCGCTCACGTCAGCGGCACCAGTGTCGCGTCCACCATCGTCCCCTCGATCCCGACCCGCATCATCGTGCAGACGGGCTGCCGTCGCCGATCCGTGGGAGACCCGGGGTTGGGTCCCGCTGCGAGATGGCACGCGAAACACGCGCACAGCAAACACTCAGGAAGGCGTAAACTCGCCCGGGTCCCCCGGTATACCGGGGACTCGATCGGAGGAGCTTCATGAGTACTGCCACTGCGCCCGCGAATCCTCGCTCGCGCGTCATCACCGCGAGCCTGGTCGGCACCACGATCGAGTTCTACGACTTCTACGCGTACGCGACGGCGGCCGTGCTCGTGTTCCCGGTGCTGTTCTTCCCCACCGGCGACGACACCACCTCGCTCCTCTCCTCGTTCGCGGTGTTCGGTGCGGCGATGGTCGCCCGTCCGATCGGCGCGGTGGTCTTCGGTCACTTCGGCGACAAGTTCGGGCGCAAGGCCACACTCGTGGCATCACTGCTGACGATGGGCATCGCGACCTTCGTGATCGGCCTGTTGCCGACCTACCAGGACATCGGGTGGTGGGCCGCCCTGCTGCTGCTGATCCTGCGACTCGCTCAGGGCTTCGCGCTCGGCGGCGAGTGGTCGGGCGCGGCGCTGGTCGCCACCGAGAATGCGCCGAAGGGCAAGCGCGCCTGGTACGGCACCTTCCCGCAGCTGGGCGCGCCGCTGGGCTTCATCATCGCCAACTTCCTCTTCCTCGCGATCAACTGGCTGCTGCCGCACGCCGAGAACCCGGTCCTGAAGTCCGAGGCGTTCCTCTCCTGGGGCTGGCGCATCCCGTTCCTGTTCTCCGCAGTGATGGTCATCATCGGCCTGTGGGTGCGGCTCAAGCTCGTCGAGTCCGACACCTTCAAGAAGGCGGAGACGAAGGGCGTGATCCGCAAGCTCCCGCTCGCGACCGTGTTCCGTCACCACTGGAAGCAGCTCATCCTCGGCACGTTCATCATGCTGGCGACGTACGTGCTGTTCTACCTGATGACGAACTTCACCCTCGCCTACGGAACCAAGGCCGCCTCGCTCGAGACCGCCACCGCCGCCGCGAAGGCCGCTGCCGAGGCGACCGGCGCCCCGTTCGACCCGATCAAGTTCGCGGCCCAGTTCTATCCCGGTCTCGGCTTCGGCTACACCGACTTCGTGCTGATGCAGATCATCGGCGTGGTGTTCTTCGGCATCTTCACGCTGCTCTCCGGGCCCATCGCCGATGCGGTCGGCCGACGGAAGCTGCTGCTATGGGTCACCGGGACCATCATCGTGTTCGGTCTCACGTTCAACGCCTTCCTCCTGCCCGCGGTCGACCCGAAGTTCACGGGTGCGCTCACCCAGGCGTTCCTCGTGTTCGGGTTCATGCTGATGGGCGCGACGTTCGGCCCGATGGGCGCTCTGCTTCCCGAGCTGTTCCCGACCAACGTGCGCTACACGGGGTCGGCGATCGCCTACAACGTCTCGTCGATCCTCGGCGCCGCGGTGGCCCCGCTCATCGCGCTGAAGCTGTGGGAGGTGGCCGGCGGCGCTCCGTGGCTGGTGGGTCTGTACCTGTCCGCGATGGGTGTGCTCACGTTCATCGCGCTGATCCTCTCCCCCGAGACCAAGGACCACGACTACGACGACGACCTCGGCGTCGCGGCGGCCGTCGAGCTGTGATCCTGCGGCCGTGACGATTCACGTCACGGCCGCAGGAACTCCTCGATCGCGGCGATGGTGGTCGCGTTGTCGAGGTGTCGCACGGCGCGGATCCCCACCGCCTCGGCACCGTCGACCGATACCTGATGGTCGTCGATGAACAGCACGTCGCCCGGGTCGGCGCCCATGCGCTGGAGTGCTCGTCGGTAGGCCTCGGGATCCGGCTTGTTCACGCCCTGCTCGTGGCTGTAGCAGATCGGGTCGAACACCTCGGAGAAGCCGAAGCGGCGCTCCTCCTCCTCGCGCGCGCCATCGGCGGAGTTGGAGAGGATCGCTGTTCCCGCCCGCGCCGAGAGCGTGCGCGCGTACGCGATCAGGTCGTGGTTGCCGGTGCCGCAGTAGGCATCCCAGAAGTCCGCGCGCATCGCGCGACGCTGGACCTCGTCGAGACCGAGTGCCGTGCCCACCGCCGCCCAGAAAGCGGGTTCGGTGCCGACGGTGACATCGATCGGCGGAAGGTCGGCCTCTGCGATGCGCGCCTCGAAGGCGGACGGCTCGAGACCGACCACGGCACGCCAGCGCTCCCACCACTGCTGCTGCCAGGCGTCGTCGTCGACGACCTCCAGCACTCCCCCGATGTCGAACAGGATCCACTTCTTCGTCCGCATCCCCCCACACTGCCACGTCAACATGTATTGACACTCGCGGGCACGTCAACGATGATTGACGCAGGAGGTCCATCATGACAATGCCGACCGCGATCGCACAGGACGACGGCAGCGAGCCCCTGGCCGCGCTGCACCGGCTCGCCGAGGTGCGCAAGGAGGTGGCCCGTGCCGAGGAGGCGAACGTGCGTCGCGCGCGGAACCTCGGGTACTCCTGGCAGGCGATAGCCAGCGCCCTCGGCGTGAGCAAGCAGGCGGCTCATCGGCGATTCGGCCGGTCCTGAGCCCGCGATGTGCCGCATACAGCCGCTCCATAGGATTCGACCGCGAACGAAGTACGGTCGAAGTACCATCTCCAGATAGAGGTCCCGCATGTCCGGTTCGGCGACAGCACGCCGCCGCGGACGTGGCGCACAGCCCGAAGGCCCCCGCGCCACCTTCCGCCAGCTCCTCCCCTTCCTCTTCGAACACAAGCGCACCCTCATCGTGGTCGCGGTGCTCAGCGTCATCGGCGCCGCGACCTCGCTCGTGCAGCCGTTGCTCGTGGGCCAGGTCATCGAGGCCGTGCAGTCCGACACCGGTATCGGGATCCTGGTGTGGCTGCTCGTCGGCTTCGTGATCGTGTCGTCGGTCATCTCCGGCTTCCAGCACTACCTGCTCCAGCGCACCGGCACCGCGGTCGTGTACTCGAGCCGCCGCAAGCTGATCGCCCGCATCCTGCACCTGCCGACCTCGGAGTTCGATGCCCGCCGCACCGGCGACCTCGTCTCCCGCGTCGGCACCGACACGACGCTGCTCTACGCCGTGCTCACCCAGGGCCTCGCCGATGCTGTCGGCAGCGCCGTGCTCTTCCTCGGCGCGCTCATCGCGATGCTCGTGATCGACCCCATCCTGCTGCTGCTCATCGTCGTGGTGATCGGCATCTCGGTCGCCGTCGTCGTGCTGCTGAGCGGACGCATCCGCACCGCGTCGACCGCGCAGCAGGAGAAGGTCGGCGAGCTGGCTTCCGGCGTGGAGCGCGCGGTCGGCTCGATCCGCACCATCCGCGCCTCGGGAGCCACCGAACGGGAGACCACCGCCGTGTCGGGCCTCGCCTCCGACGCCTACGGCATCGGCGTGCGCATCGCCAAGATCTCCTCGATGGTCGTTCCCGTCTCCGGCATCGCCCTGCAGCTGTCGCTGCTCGTGGTGCTCGGGGTGGGCGGATTCCGGGTGGCCGCGGGAGCGATCACGATCGCCTCGCTGATCTCGTTCATCATGTTCCTGTTCCTGCTCGTGATGCCGCTGGCCACGACATTCGGCGCGATCACCTCGGTCAACCAGGCTCTCGGTGCGCTCGGCCGCATCCAGGAGGTTCTCGACCTGCCCACCGAGTCGCAGGACGACGAGAAGATCGCGGCCTCGCTGCCGCGCGAGACCGCTGCGGCGGACGCACCGGCCATCGAGTTCCGCGACGTGCGCTTCCACTACCCTGCGAACGTCGTCGCCGCCCGTCAGGCCGCGGCCAAGGAGGCGCGCACACTGCTCGCCGATGCGCACCTGGAATCCGCGGAGGACGCCGCCCCCGCCGTGCAGGACCACGAGGTGCTCCGCGGCGTGTCGTTCGCCGTACCGCAGGGCTCCCGCGTCGCCCTGGTCGGCCCCAGCGGCGCGGGGAAGAGTACGATCCTCTCGCTGATCGAGCGCTTCTACGACCCGACCGGCGGCTCGATCCGCCTGCACGGCCACGACGCGCGCACCTACCCGCGCGACGAGCTGCGCGCCCACTTCGGTTACGTCGAGCAGGATGCGCCGACGCTGGCCGGCACGCTCGCCGAGAACCTGCGGCTCGCCTCTCCCGAAGCGACGGACACCGACTGCGAACGGGTGCTGCGCGCCGTGAACCTCGGCGACGTGCTCGAGCGCGATCCGCTCGGCATCGATGCCCCCGTCGGCGAAGACGGCGTGATGCTGTCGGGCGGTGAGCGTCAGCGTCTCGCGATCGCGCGCGCCCTGCTCACGGACGCCCCGATCCTGCTGCTCGACGAGTCGACGTCATCGCTCGACGGCGTGAACGAGCAGCGCATGCGGGAAGCCATCGATGCCGTGTCGACCGACCGCACGCTCATCGTGATCGCGCACCGCCTCTCGACGGTCGTCGACAGCGATCTCATCGTGGTGCTGCAGGACGGCGTCGTCGTCGGCCAGGGCACGCACGCCGAGCTCGTGGAGTCGACGCCGCTGTACCGCGACCTCGCGCGACACCAGCTGCTCACCTGACGCACGACAACACGAAGGCGGGACGTCGGAGACCACTCAGCCATGGGTTCGTCTCTGATGTCCCGCCTTCGCGGGTTTGCGGGGCACGAAGCCCCGAGGGTGCCGGCTCCCCCGAACCGGCACCGGTCCGGGGGAACTACGCCTTGTCGAGGCGGTAGCGCAGCGACGCCAGCTCGGCGCGCAGCGCTGCGGGGACCTTGTCGCCGAAGGTGTCGTAGAACTCCTCGGTCAGGTCGGCCTCGGTCTTCCACGCCTCGGCATCGACCGAGAACAACTCGTCGAGGTCGGCAGCGGGAATGTCGAGCCCGTCGAGGTTCAGGTCCTCCACGCGCGGCAGGCGACCGATCGGGCTGTCCACCGCAGGAACGTCACCCGCTATGCGGCGGATGATCCAGTCGACCACACGCGAGTTGTCGCCGAAGCCCGGCCACAGGAACCGGCCGTCGTCGCCACGTCGGAACCAGTTCACCTGGAAGATGCGCGGCGCCCTGTCGAAGCGCAGACCGCGCCCGACCTTGAGCCAGTGTCCGAAGTAGTCGGCCATGTTGTAGCCGCAGAACGGCAGCATCGCGAACGGGTCGCGGCGCAGTTCCCCGACCGTGCCCTCGGCGGCCGCCGTGCGCTCGGACGAGATGTTCGAGCCCAGGAAGACACCGTGCGTCCAGTCGGTGGCCTCGACCACGAGCGGGACATTGCTGGCGCGGCGTCCACCGAACAGGATGACGTCGAGCGGAACGGCCTCTTCCCAGTCCTCGGAGATCTGCGGGCACTGCGCCGCCGACACCGTGAAGCGGGAGTTGGGGTGCGCTGCCGGCCGTCCCGACTCGGGAGTCCAGTCGTTGCCCTCCCAGTCGATCAGGTTCGCGGGCGCCTCATCGGTCAGACCCTCCCACCACACGTCGCCGTCCGGACGGAGAGCGACGTTCGTGAAGATGGTGTTGCCCCACAGCGTCTCGACCGCCGTGACGTTGGTCGATTCGCCGGTTCCGGGTGCGACGCCGAAGAAGCCCGCCTCCGGGTTGATCGCCCACATGCGGCCGTCTTCGCCGGGACGGATCCAGGCGATGTCGTCGCCGAGGGTCTCCACCCGCCATCCGGGGATGGTCGGACGCAGCATCGCGAGGTTCGTCTTGCCGCAGGCAGAGGGGAACGCCGCGGCCACGTGGTACGCCTTGCCCTGCGGGTCGATCACGCGGATGAGCAGCATGTGCTCGGCGAGCCACCCCTCATCGCGGGCGATCACCGAGGCGATGCGCAGTGCGAAGCACTTCTTGGCGAGGATCGCGTTGCCGCCGTAGCCCGAACCGTACGAGTAGACCTCGAGCGTCTCGGGGAAGTGCACGATGTACTTGTCGTCGTTGCAGGGCCACTCGACGTCCTGCTCCCCCGGGGCGAGCGGGGCACCGACCGTGTGCACGGTCTTGACCCACGGCGCGCCCTCGGCGATCTGCCGTGTGACGGCATCGCCGACACGGGTCATGATGCCGATCGAGGCGACCGCGTAGGCGCTGTCGGTGATCTGCACGCCGATGTGCGAGAGCGGACCGCCGACCCGGCCCATCGAGAACGGCACGACGTACATCGTGCGGCCGCGCATCGAGCCCTCGAAGATCTCGTCCATCTTGGCGTGCATGTCGGCAGGTGCCGCCCAGTTGTTCGTGGGGCCGGCGTCCTCCTCGCGCTCGGAGGCGATGAACGTGCGCCCCTCGGTGCGGGCGACGTCGCTGGGGTGCGAGCGTGCGAGGTACGAACCGGGACGCCATTCGGGGTTGAGCTTGATGAGCTTGCCCTCATCGACGAGTCCGCGCAGCAGCCAGTCGTTCTCGGCGCGCGAGCCGTCGACCCAGTGCACGGCGTCGGGCTGGGTGAGAGCGCGGATCTCCTCGACCCAGGCGGCCAGCTCCGCCATGGCGGGGGTGTCATACGTCGGAGCCGCGCCGAACGTACGCGTCGGTGCGACGGGAGACGTGCGGGGGGTGAAGACTTCGGCGATAGCCATGACGTGTGCTCCTTTGAAGTGTGGGGCGTTGCACCTATCTTCTTCCGGTTCGAGCGCGACTTTCGGCCAATTCGAGTGATAAGAACTTCAATTCTTTCGCTAGACTCAAGGAATGGCGTCCTCCGGCATCCACCTCACGACTCTCGGCCACCGCATCCGTCACCACCGATTGGAGAACGGGTTCACGCTCGACGAGCTCGGTGCCCTGGTCGGCGTGGCCGGCTCTCAGCTGAGCCTGATCGAGAACGGCAAGCGCGAGCCCAAGCTCTCGCTGCTGCAGGCGATCGCTCAGGCGACCAAGACCGAGGTGACCGACCTGATCTCCGGTGAACCGCCGAACCGTCGGGCCGCCCTCGAGATCGCCCTGGAGCGCGCGCAGGAGAGCCCGGTCTTCCGGCAGCTCGGCGTCGCGCCCGTGCGCGTGACCAAGGGCATGAGCGACGAGACGATCGAGTCGGTCCTGGGGCTGCACCGCGAGCTGGAGCGGCGTGAACGCGAAGCCATCGCGACGCCCGAGGAGGCGCGGCGCGCGAACACCGAGCTGCGGCTGCGGATGCGCGCGCAGAACAACTACCTCCCCGAGATCGAGAAGCTCGCCGAGAAGCACCTCAAGGCGGCGGGGCACGTACAGGGCGCGCTCACCCACCGCACCGTGAGCATCATGGCGGAGAAGCTCGGCTTCGAGCTGATCTACGTCAACGACCTTCCCCACTCGACCCGCTCGGTCACCGACCTCGAGAACGGACGCATCTACCTGCCGCCGGCGTCGATCCCGGGTGGCCACGGTCTGCGCTCGATGGCGCTGCAGGCGATGGCGCACCGACTGCTCGGGCACACACCGCCGACCGATTACGCCGACTTCCTGCAGCAGCGCCTGGAGATCAACTACTTCGCCGCGTGCTGCCTGATGCCGGAGACCGCATCGGTCGCGTTCCTGCAGCAGGCGAAGAAGGACCGCAACCTCGCGGTCGAGGACTTCCGCGACGGCTTCGGCGTGACGCACGAAGCCGCCGGCATGCGCATGACGAACCTGTTGACGCAGCACCTCGGCATGGCGCTGCACTTCCTGCGCGTGGATTCCACCGGCGCGATCACCCGCGTGTACGAGAACGACGACCTGCCGCTGCCGATGGACGTGACCGGCGCGGTCGAGGGACAGCGGGTGTGCCGCAAGTTCCAGGCACGCGCGGCGTTCACGCAGCAGAACCGCACGGTGGAGCACCACCAGTACACCGACACCCCCTCCGGCACGTTCTGGTGCTCGACCCAGACCGGATCGTCGAGCGACGGCGAGTTCTC
This sequence comes from Microbacterium sp. TPU 3598, assembly GCF_002356155.1. NCBI lineage: Bacteria > Bacillati > Actinomycetota > Actinomycetes > Micrococcales > Microbacteriaceae > Microbacterium > Microbacterium sp. TPU 3598. The sequence goes on from NZ_AP017975.1 coordinate 2,577,932, forward strand.
GGTGACGGTCGGCGTGCCGTTCGACGACGCCCGCTGGTGGCGCGGACGCGAGACCAACGACAGAGCGGTGTCGACCTGCCCCGACGAGTCGTGCTGCCGTCGCCCCTCCGCCGAGCTGAGCGATCGCTGGAGCGGACGGGCGTGGCCGAGCGCGCGGGTGCACACGCACATGTTCTCGCCGCTCCCCCGCGGTGCATTCCCCGGGGTCGACGACAACGAGGTCTACAACTTCCTCGCGCGCCACGCGAGCGAGTAGTCGCGGCGGGGTCGGTGATCCCTGCGGCTCAATCGTCGGCGAACCGGGCGAACCGGGCGAGGGCCGCAGCCACGGCGGCGGGATCCTCCGGCTCCTCGAACAGCTCAGGCGGCGTACCCCTGGTCGCGGTCGCGTGGGACCAGGTCCCGATCACGCGCCCCTGCTCGACGAGGGTCGGACGCACCATGCCGTTCTTTCCGGGGCCGACGGCCGCGAGATGCTCCGGGGCGCAGACGGTCGTGCGATCGGCGTAGGAGATGTAGTACTCGTCGAACGCGCCGAGGGCGTGGACGGAGGCCGCACCCGATGCTCTTCGCGGACGTCGGCGCGCGGCGAAGAGACCCTCGTCGATCTCGTCGAGCCTGCCACCGTCCGTTCCCGCTCCCGCCCGCTCGGCCGCCTCGCGCGCCTGACCGAGGGTGAGGCCCGCCCACCAGGCGAAATCGGCGATACCGGCGGGGCCGTGTCCGTCGATGTAGCGGACGAACAGCTCGGCGAGCGGGTCATCGGGCGTGACGTGCTCGCGGATGTGATCTTCCACGAGCACGAAGCGCTGCTCGCGGGCGAAGCCGGCCCTGGCGACGACCGGCCCCTGGCAGATCAGACCGTCGATCGTGAGCGTGAACAGCAGATGGATGCCGCGCTGGCCCGAGGGGTCGATGTCGATGCCCTGGAGGATGTCGAACACCTCGGCGCGGGTGCACCCGCCGTCGCGGAGGGCCGGCGTCAGCGCCCGGACGCTCGCGGCGACCATGTCGTCATCGATGCCGAGATCGCGGTGGCGGGAGGCCGCCTGCTGTCGCTGCCGCCCCGCGGTGACCTGCAGCATCCAGCCGAGGTCGCGCGCCGGGACGGTGTGCAGGGTGCCGCGCATGGTCCACCCGCGCACGATGTCACCGCGGTCGAAGGCGCGGTCGACGTCGCGCACCGTGGTCTCCCCTCGGGTGCGGACGGCCAGAGCCCACCGACCCGCGGTGAAGTCCTGGCTCTGCACCGCGAGCATGTGGCGCGCCGCATCCGTCACCGTGGGAGCCGGCGAGATGAGGCGGTGCGATTGGAGGCGGTGCGATCGGAGGCGCTCGGCACGCAGAGTCGCGGTCTTCATGACCTCATCATGCCGGGTGCCGCCGACACGGCGCACGAGGAACCTCAGCTCTGCAGCGTCACCTCTCGGCGCTCGGGGAGCACGATCGGGTGCGAGCCCGCCATGACCTCGAGCACGCGGATCACCTGGCACGAGTAGCCGAACTCGTTGTCGTACCAGACGTACAGGATGAGGGTGTCCTCATCGGCGATCGTGGCGAGACCGTCGACGATGCCGGCACGGTGCGACCCGACGAAGTCGGTGGAGACGACGTCCGGGCTCTCCACGTAGTCGATCTGCTGGCGCAGCTTCGAGTGCAGCGAGACCCGGCGCAGGTAGTCGTTGACCTGATCCTTCGTCGCGGGCCGCTCGATCGTCAGGTGCAGCACCGCGAGCGAGACGTCGGGGGTGGGCACGCGGATCGAGCTGCCCGTGAGCTTGCCCTCCAACTGCGGCAGCGCCTTGGCGACGGCCTTGGCGGCACCGGTCTCGGTGATGACCATGTTGAGCACCGCCGAGCGTCCGCGCCGATCGCCCTTGTGGAAGTTGTCGATCAGGTTCTGGTCGTTCGTGAACGAGTGCACGGTCTCGACGTGTCCCTTGACGACGCCGTAGGCCTCGTCGATCGCCGCGAGCACGGGCGTGATGGCATTGGTCGTGCAGGAGGCGGCCGAGAGGATGCGGTCGGTCTCGACGATCGTGTCGTCGTTGATGCCGTGGACGATGTTCTTGAGCGGACTCTTCCCCGGCGCGGTCAGCAGCACCCGGGCGACGCCGGTCGAGCGCAGGTGCTGCGACAGACCCGCCTCGTCGCGCCAGCGCCCGGTGTTGTCGACGACGATCGCGTCGTGGATGCCGTAGGCGGTGTAGTCGATGGTCGCCGGGTCGTCGGAGTAGATCACCTGGATGCGGGTGCCGTTGGCGATGATCTGCTCGGCGTCTTCGTCGACGGTGACCGAGCCGGCGAAGCGGCCGTGCACGGAGTCGCGCAGGAGCAGGGATGCGCGCTTGACGAGGTCGTTCTCGGCGCCGCGGCGGACGACGATGGCGCGCAGGCGCAGTCCGCTTCCTCCCCCGGTGTGGGCGATGAGGATGCGGGCGAGCAGGCGGCCGATGCGCCCGAAGCCGTAGAGCACGACGTCGGTGGGCTCGGCGGCGACGGCTCCCATCGCAGGGGCCAGCACGTCTGCGAGGTAGGTCTCCAGCGGCTGACCGCTCTCGGCATGGCCGGCGACGAGGCGGGCGACATCGAGGGAGGATGCACCGGGGGCGAGCGCATGGATCGCCTCCAGCACGGCCAGGCTGTCCTCGATGGGGAGCCTCTCGTGCCCGAGCTGCGCGACGCGCTCGTGCACCTCGACGAGGCCGGTCGCCGACAGACCGAGCAGGCGGTGCCCGTGGAGCGAGGTGACGACGTCGTGTTCGCGTCGGAGCGCCCCGATGAGCGGGATCATCCGCTCCGCCAGCTCTTCGCTCTCAGTCCAGTCGTCGCGGTGTGCCGCGGAATCGTTCATCTGCGTCCTTGCATGTGTGAGCGCGCGCCGAGGTCGCCGGCGCGCGAGTTGCCGGGTGAATCGGGGGATGTCTCCAGCGTACAAGCCGCAGAACCGCGCGCCGAATCGGTGCGTCCCCGCCCCGCATTCGGCCGGGTTTTACGTCTACACTGGTGGAATAATGAGCCAGACATTTCCCGGCGACGACGCCGACCTGATCATCCGCGGCGGCCGTATCCACACCTTCGACGGGACGGGCGATATCGCTCACGCCCTCGCCGTGCGCGACGGCGTGATCGTCGCCACCGATGCCGCCGCCACCCGACTCCACGCACGGAACGTCCTCGAACTCGACGGACGCACCGCGGTCCCCGGCATCAACGATGCACACCTGCATGCCGCATGGCTCGGTGCGCGCTGGCCGCACCTGTTCTTCTCGGACACTCCCCCGGAGGAGCAGCCGCCCGGAAGACTCGTGTCGACCACGAGCGAGCGACGATCCGCCCTGCGCCGCGCGTGGCGCCTCCTCGCCGAACACGGCATCACGAGCTACACCGAACCGGGCATCGGTCCGGGAGAGGACGCCGGGGAGACCGGATGCTTCGGCGCCGACATGCTCGACACCTACGGCGAACTGCACCGCGAAGGCGCCCAGACATCGCGGGTGACCCTGCTGCGGCTCTTCGGCACGATCGACGGCGAGAGCACGCTCGAGGACTTCGCGCACGGCATCCGCACCCCGCCACCCACCCACGACCCGCGATGGCTTGCGATCCCCGGAGTGAAGATCTTCGCCGACGGCATCCCCCCGATGGCGACCGCCTGGGTCGAGGAGCCGTATGCGGACGGCACCACCGGAGCACTGCTCACCCGAGGAGGGAGCGACCCGCTCTCCGCATTCCAGCAGATGGTCGAACTGGCCGCATCCCGCGGGATGCAGATCGCCGTGCATGCGACCGGCGACCGGTCGATCGCCGAGTTCCTCGCGGTCCTGGAGCGCCTCTCCGATGCGCCCGCACCGGCCGCTCCGCACTACGTCGTCCACGGAGATCTGGCCACGCCCGAGCAGATCGCGCGCATGCGACGGGTCGATGCCGGATTCGCCGTGCAGCCCCTGATCGCTGCGCACACCCATTCCTGGGCGGCGGCGCAGCTCGGCGAGGCGCGCATCGCCACGGCCTGGCCGCTGGCCGCGATGCTCGCCTCCGGCGCCCTCACGACCGTGACCAGCGACGCGCCGATCGCGAGTCCGGATTGGCGGCTCGAGCTCGACGCCGCGCTCGCCCTGCTCACCGACGCGGGCTTCATCGACGACGCAGCGACCCGCCACCTGCTCCTGCGATCGATGACCGTGGATGCCGCGCGACAGGACGGCGCATCGGACTGGAAGGGGTCGCTCGAGGTCGGGCACGTCGCCGACCTGACGATCCTCGACGAGGACCCGCTGACGCCCGTCCGCCCGTTCTCCTCGCTCGAGGTGGTGCGCACGATCGTCGACGGCCGTACGGTCTTCGCCCGCGACTGAGCCCGCCCGCGCACGAAAACGGCGGGCGGCATGTTCACGCATGCCGCCCGCCTCTGATCCCCCTCGGACCAGTCCGCGCCCCCGGCGTCGGGCACCCGACGCCGGGGAATTCTCACACCGCCGTCGCGACCAGCACCCGCGGGCTTCCGGGCAGGGCGACCTTATCCCGCACCTCCCAGCCCGCATCGTTCAGCCAGCCGCGCACCTGAGATTCCGGATACACGACGGTCCCGTCGATGACGAGGTACTCCCCGGCGTGCCGGGCGTCGATCCCGCGCTGCTCCGCGTCGTCGTCGAGGAAGAAGTCGAGCACGGTCAGGGTCGCTCCCGGAGTCGCTGCCGCCCGCAGGTTTCGGAAGATCCGGGCGTTCTCCTCGGCGGTGAAGCGATGGATGACGTGATTGGCGAAGACGGCGTCGTATGTCCCCTCGGGTGCGGCAGTCGCGGTGTCGGCGATCTCGACGACGACACGGTCGGCGACGCCCGCCGCCGCCACGGCTTCGGCGATGCCGTCCTCGAAGCCGGGGGCGTACACGAACGTGGTGTGCAACGCCGGGTTCTGCGCCATGACCGACAGCGCGAAATCCGCCGAGAGCCCGCCGAAATCGAGGGCTTTCGTGGCACCGGCGAGGTCGATGTGTCGGCCGAACTCCTGGGCGTGCAGGCGGTTGTACGTCATGACGCCGGCCATGAAGGTCGCCCAGCGGGCGTCGTCCATCTGCAGGTCACCCGGTTCGGTGGTGTCGACCGTATGGGCGAACTGCAGCCAGTGCGGGTAGCTGATCTCGTCGAGGAACGTGAGGAACGGGCCGAGGTCGATCGCCGCATCGGCACCGGTGAGGTAGGCGGCCGCATCCGGGGCCACGACGTAGTTGCCGTCCGTGCGGACCAGCAGCCCCTGGGCCGCCATCGCGTCGGCGAGCAGGTGCGCGATGCGCTCACTCACCCCGCATCTCTCGGCGATCGCCGGCACCGTGTCGGCTCCGCCGTCGACGGCAGCGAAGAGGCCGATGCGACGGGCGTGGAAGAGCTGCTTCGATGCCATGTATCCGGTGGCGATGTCGAGGATCCGGGCCGCGTCCGCGGTGGGAGTGTCGGTCATGAGTGGCCTTTCGATGTTTATCTACGAATGTTGGAATTAAAGGGCATGAGGAGACCGATGGACGGCCAACCGGGTCAGTCCGCCAGGAAGTCCTGCACAGCGGTGCGGAACTCCGCCGTGTGCAGCGCGGAGAGGTGATCACCGGGGACGCGGTGGGCGCGCGCCGCCGGGAGCAGCTGTGCGAGCTCGTCGATCCCGGCAACCATCGCATCGTCCGTGCCGCCGATCAGCAGTACGGGCAGCGTGAGCCCATCGGACCGCGGGGCGAACGGCTCCGCGGCCAGGCCCTCGATGAGGTCGATCACGTCGCCCGGTCTGTTGCCGGGCAGTGAGGCCATGTGCACGATCATTCCCGTGAGTGGATCCGCCGGGGCGGCGCCGCCGGAGACGGCCGCGCGCGCGGCCGGGAGGTCGACCAGGGTGAAGGGCTCCCCCGCGCTGAGTCCGCCGAGCACTGCCCGGCGCACCGCGACCGCGGGATGCCGCACCAGGTCCCAGGCGAGCCGGGCCCCCAGCGAGTACCCCACCAGGTCGATCTCATCCGCACCGACGGCGTCCGCGAGCGCGTCGAGCACCGCCGAGGTCGGGGCCGTGCCGAGCGTCGGACTCGCTCCGTGTGCCGGGAGATCGACCACGACGCGGGGACGGTCGCCGAAGGATCCGCCCCACTCGGCTTCCGGCCAGTCCTGCGCGCCCTGCGAGGCGAGGCCGTGCAGGAACACCACCGGACGCCCGGCACCCGGGTGCCGCTCGACGAAAAGGGGTGAGGTCATGACGCGCCGTCCTCTCGGATCAGGCGCGTCGCCGTCAGCGGAGCCGCGCCAGGAACTGGTCGATATAGGTCTCGTAGTCGGCGATCCGCTCGCCATCGGGATACATGAGGTTGATCACCGTCGCGCCGACCGCCGCCGAGATGTACTCGTTCGCGAGGGGCCCGTAGTCCTGGTCGCGGATCGACCCCTCGTCGCGCGCCGCCTCCATCCGCTCGATGAGCGAGGTGCGCCAGGACGCCAGGTGCCCGCGATACAGCTCGGCGAGGGCCTCGTTGGCCATCGCGTACTCCCACAGCGCGAGCAGCACCCGCCCCGCCGCGATCTGCTCCTGGTCGCGAGGAATCGTCGCCCGCAGGAACCCCCGCAACGCGGCGTCCGCCGACGCCGGCTCCTCGCCCGCGGCCTGCACCCCTTCGGACATCTGCTGCAGGATCGTCTCGAACGTCGCCGCGACGATGCTCTCCTTGCCGGGGAAGTAGTGCTTCAGTGCGCCGTTCGCGAAGCCGGCCTCCGCCGCGATGCTGCGCATCGTCGCCGCCTCGAAGCCCCCCTTCAGGATGATGCTCTTGGCCACCTCGACGATGTCCCGTCGACGCTGGTCGTGATCGATGATCTTCGGCATGAGGTCCTTCCGGCCGATTCCGGTGCGTGGAGTGATCGGGCCTGGAGCTACCGTACCGCCGCATCGCGCACCTCCCGCAGAGCGAGCCACTGTGCACGCCGCTCCCGCTGCGCGACGGGGTCGGCGACGGGCGAGGCCAGGCGCAGCCGCTCGGAGTACGGATGCTCCGGGGCTCGGGTGACCTGCTCACCCTCGCCGACCTCCACGAGTTCGCCGCGGTACATGACGGCGACGCGGTGGCAGACGCGGCGGACGACGCCCAGGTCGTGCGAGACGAAGAGGTACGCCACCCCGGTGTCTCGCTGCAGCTCGATGAACAGATCGAGGATCGTCGCCTGCGTGGTCAGGTCGAGGGCGCTGACGGGCTCGTCGCACACGATGAGCCGCGGTCCGCGCACGAGGGCACGGGCGATCGCGATGCGCTGACGCTGCCCTCCGGAGAACTCGCTCGGGTAGCGGTCCATGGCCGATTCGGGCAGACGGACGCGGTCGAGCATCTCGCGCACCTTCGTCTCGGCAGACCTCGTCCCGATGCCGCTGGTGAGCAGCGGTTCGGCGAGGATGTCGCCGATCGTCATGGCCGGGTTCAGCGAGCCGTACGGGTCTTGGAAGACGACCTGGACGTCATCCGCGAGAGCGCGTCGGGCACGGCCGCCGAGTCTGCTGATCTCCTTCCCGTCGAAGCGGATGCTCCCGTCGGTCACGGGCGCGAGGCCGAGGATCGCCTTGCCGAGCGTCGACTTGCCCGAGCCGGATTCGCCGACCAGGCCGAGACATTCGCCCGGCGCGATGTCGAGGGAGACACCGTGCAGGGCACGGAAGGAGGTCCGCCCTCGGCCGTACTCCACGACCAGATCGCTCACTTCGAGCAACGCACTCATGCGTTCGCCTCGATCCTGGTGCGGTCGAGCGCGGCGCGACCTTCGGCGTCGTCGAGCGAGGCGGCGATCAGTTGACGCGTGTACTCCTCGGTCGGCGCGGCGAACAGCGAATCGACCGGTCCCGATTCCACGATGTCGCCGCCGCGCATCACGATCACGCGGTCGCAGATGTCGGCGACGACGCCGAAGTTGTGGGTGACGATGAGCAGCGCCATGCCGTACTCGGCCTGGAGTTCGCGCAGGAGCTCGAGCACCTCGGCCTGCACGGTCACGTCGAGCGCCGTGGTGGGTTCGTCGGCCACGAGCAGCGACGGCTTGCCCGCGATCGCGCCGGCGATGAGCACCCGCTGCGCCATGCCGCCCGACACCTGGTGCGGGTAGCTGCGCATCACCCGATCGGGGTCGGTGAGGCCGACACGCACGAGCATCGCCCGTGCCTGCGCCTCGGCCTCCGACCTGCGGAGACCGTGGGTGCGCCGCAGCGGCTCGACGAGCTGGCTGCCGATCGTGTACGAGGGGTCGAGATTGCTCATCGGCTCCTGCGGCACGTAGCCGATCTCGCGGCCGAGCAGCGCCTGTCGCTGCTTCGGCGTCGCCTTCGTCACGTCGGTTCCGCGCACCCAGATGGCATCGGCGACCGCCCGCCCGGTGGCGGGCAGCAGGTCGAGCACCGAGAACACGGTCTGCGATTTGCCGGAGCCCGACTCTCCCACGATGCCGACGACCTCGCCGGGGGCCACGTCGAGGGTGACGCCGTGCACGACCTCGGTCTCACCGGTCGGCGTGGCGTGCACGACCCGGAGGTTCTCGACCCGCAGCGCCGAATCCTCTGGCGCGTGCTGTGCGTGACCGGTGGCGGCGTGCCGCGGTGCCGTCGGGGTGGCCTCGGCGTCGGCACGCCGTCGGGAGACCCGCGGCGTGCGCACCTGCACGAGTTCGGCGAGCGTGGATCCCATGATCGCGAGCACCGCGATCGTGAGCCCGAGGGCCGCCGAAGGCCACAGCAGCATGAGCGGATAGGTGAGCATGAGACGGAAGCCCTCTAGCATCATCGCCCCCCAGCTGGGAACGTTGGAGTCGCCGATGCCGAGGAACTGGAGTCCGGCCTGCATGCCCATCGCGATGCCCGCCGTGAGCGCCGTCTGGATGATGACCGGCGGGTAGACGGCCCTGATGACGTGCCGGAAGATGATGCGCCCGTCCGACAGCCCGGAGACACGGGCCGCGTCGATGTAGGGCTCGTTGCGGACGGCGAGCGTCTGCGACCGCGCGATGCGGAAGTAGCCGGGCACCATGAACACGCCGACCGTGGCCATCAGCAGCTCGAAGTTGTTGCGGCTGCCCGCGGCCACCACGAGCAGGATGATCATGCCGGGGATCGACTGGAGTGCGTCGCTGATCCAGGTGGCGACCCGGTCGAACGTGCCCCCGAAGTAGCCGGCCGCGACGCCGGACGGCACGCCGATCACGAGCGCGGTGACGATCGTGATGAGCGCGCCCCACAGGGTCGTGCGGGTGCCGTAGATGAGACGACTCAGGATGTCGCGGCCGGTCGAGTCGCCGCCGAGGAGGTGTTCGGGCCCCGGAGGCGCCTTGGCTGCGGCGAGGTCGACGAAGTTGGGGTCCATCGGCGCGAGCAGCGGCGCGAAAACCCCCACGAGCACGATGAGGACGAAGATCGCCAGCGGGATGTACCCGCCGGGGTGCCGGAGGAAGCGACGGAACAGGCTCGACCGTCGCTTCTGCGCCGCCCGGTCGAAGGCGACCCGGATGTCTGTGGTGGTCATGCGACGCGCACCTTCGGGTTGATCCAGCCGAGCACGAGGTCGAGCAGGAGGTTGATGAGGACGACGAAGACGATGGAGACGACCGTGATGCCGAGGAGCATCGGGATGTCGCCGTTCTGCGAGGACTGGTTGGTGAGCTGTCCGAGGCCGGGGAGGCTGAAGATCTGCTCGACCACGATGGCTCCGGAGAGCAACCCCACGAACATCAGGGCGATGACGGTGAGGGCGGCCGGTGAGGCGTTGCGGAGGATGTGCAGGTTGACCCTGGTCGCCGAGAGACCGCGGCTGCGGAGAGTGCGCACCCAGTCCTGGCGGCTCTGGGTGATGACGGCATTGCGCAACTGCTCGGAGACGGCGACGATGCCGCCGAGGGCGAGCGAGATCGCCGGGAGGGTGATGGAACGCAGCCATCCGTCCACCGACTGCGTGGGCGGCACGTAGCCGACGGCGGGGAACCACTTCAGCTGCACCGCGAGCCACATGACGAGCACGAGGCTCACCCAGAAGCCGGGGAGCGCGAACAGGACGACGGAGATGCCCTTGATGATCCGGTCGAACCAGGTTCCCGGCCGCAACCCCGTGATCATCCCGAAGGCGATGCCGATGACAGCGGTGATCAGCGTCGCGAACGTCACGACCGACAGCGTCACGGGCACCTTGATCGCGAGCTGTGCGCTGACAGGCTGGAAGTTGCGCCAGGAGACGCCGAAGTCGAGCAGCGCGGCATGCGAGAGCCAGTCCCAGAACTGCACCAGGAGCGGACGGTCCAGACCGATCTTCTCGGCCAGGGCCGCTTGCTGGGCGGGACTCGCCGTGGTCCCCAGGAGCGAAGCGGTCGGGTCGCTGATGGCGAGGTGCGCCAGGAAGAAGGTGCCGATCGAGACCGCGACGAGCAGAAGGATGCCGGACAGCAACCGCTTCGCCGTGAACAGGAGCATGGGGACCTCTCGGAAGGTGGGGGTCGGAGGGGGAAGGGTGTCGGGGCGGCCGGCGTCGCGGCCGCCCCGACGGGCGTCAGCCCTGAGTGATGTAGCGCAGCGTCGGGAACATCATCCCCACCACCGGCTGCAGCTGGATGCCGGGCGCCGTGTAGTAGATGTTGTTCGCCTGGTACCAGACCGACCACCACGCCTGGTCGACGAGGGCCTTGTTGAGCTCCTTGACGGCGTCGGTCTGCGCGTCGCCGCGCTCTGTCTGCACCTTCTCGACGAGCGGAGCGATGACCTCGTTCTGCGCGTAGTCGGGCTCGGGGTTGAACCACTGCACGCTGGTCACCTGACGGGAGACGGTGGCCACGTCGTTGCCGTCCATCGCGAGGAACGAGATGAACATCGGGTAGTTCGGCGCGTTCAACTGGTAGTCCGGCATCTGCATGTTGTCCCACGTGACCTTCACGCCGAGCTCGTTGAGCGCCTGCTCGGCCGACGGCTTCCACATCTCGAAGATGGGCGACATCGGCATCGAGATCGCGAACCCGTCCGGGTAGCCGGCGTCGGCCAACAGCTCCTTGGCCTTGGTCATGTCGTAGGCGTACGTCTCGTTCAGCGACGGGTCGTTGATCGGCCCACCGTCGGGGAACACCTGGTTCGTGGCGACCCCGGCTCCGCTGCCGACGGCAGCGAGGACGGCGGCTCCGTCGAAGGCGTAGTTGAGCGCCTGCCGCACCTCGAGCTTGCCGAGAGGCTCGCTCTTGGCGCCGGTGTGGTCGGTGATCACGAGCCCCGCCCAGCCGGAGACGCGCTCGGCGGTGTTCCAGCCCTGCTGCTTCGCCTGCTCGAGGTTCGCGACGTCGCCGTACTGCACGTTGATCTGACCGCTGAGCATGGCGTTGTGGCGTGCGGTGGCGTCGGTGATCGGGAAGATCGCCAGCTCGGAGAACGGATAGGTCTCGGCATCCCAGTGATCGGCGGCCTTGGTGAAGTGATATTCGGCGCCGGCCACGCTCGTCGCGCTGTCGAGGACGTAGGGCCCGGAGCCGATCGGCTCACTGCCGAGCGTGCCCGCTTCGATCGACGCCGGGGAGGCGATGTAGCTGCGGCCGAGTCCCATGAGGTACAGGATCGTGTCGTCGCGCTGGGTGAGGGCGATACGGACGGTGTCGTCGTCGACCTTCTCGAAGGAGGCGGCATTGACGTAGGCCTCCCCGAACGAGCACCGGCCTTGAGGTATTCGAGGCTCGTGATCACGGCGTCGGCATCGACCGGGGTGCCGTCGCTGAACACGGCGTCGGTGCGGATGTCGAGGTCGATGCTGAGGTCGTCGTCTGCGACCTTCCACTCGGTGGCGAGCGACGGGATCGGGTTGCCGTCGGCGTCGAGGGCGATCAGGGCGTCGTAGACCGCGGAGAGGTACGGGCCGTCGAAGCCGATGTCGGCGAGCGAGGGATCCCAGGACGTGATGTCGAGGAAGTTCCCGATGTTGAGAGCATCGGGACTCTCGACATCGCTGCCGCCGGACGGCGAGGGTGTCGAGCCGCTGCAGCTGGTGAGCGCGAGAGTCGCGGCGACGGCCGCGACGAGCGCGAGGGGCATTCGTTTCATGGTTCCTTCTCTCGGGTGCAGGGGTGGTGAAGAAGGGGTGAGGTGCCGCTGACCGGAGGCCGGATCCGACGTCACTTCGATGTGTCGTGCTGGTTAGTCTACATGCGTGGAAAAAGAGCGCAAGAGCGTTTCCCGCTCCCGAGGCACCGACTCATGCCTCGGGGCGCACCGGCCTTGTCCGTGCGCGCAGGCATGGCCGGGCGTGGCGCATCCTGCCCTCGGATCGCAGCGCTCAGGCGGCGATGTCGAAGCGCGCTCTGCCACCCGGACGAGGTGTGCGGGCGGGGTCGACCGAGGCCGGCGGGAGGAACCACACCCTCGCGCACCCGCCGCCACCGTCGATGCGGACATCCCATCCGTTGTCATGGATGCGGTGGTGACAGGTCTCGCACAGCAGCACGCCGTTCGAGAGATCCGTCGGTCCGTGGTCGCGTCTCCACCACCGGATGTGATGCGCCTTCGTCATCTCGGGCGGCAGCCCGCACATGGCGCAGCCGCCATCCCGTTCCGCCAACGCCAACCGCTGTGCCCGTGTGAACAGGCGCTTCTCGCGCCCCCAGTCGAGCACTTCACTCGCGGCTCCGAGCACGCACGGGATCACTCCGCCGCCGGCGGCCATGCGCCTCGCAGATCCGATGCTCACCGGCTGCTCGATCCCGTCGATCTCGGCGGAGCCGGTGCCGGCCTCGAGGTCGTCGAGGCCCACCCTCACGACGATCGTGGCACCCGCCAGCGGCACCCTGGCCTCACATCCGAGCACGTGCGCGGCGAACACGGCGAGCGCATCAGCCTGAATCATCGGCACCGTGCGGCGGTCGGCGTCCGGCGCATCGGCGTCCGTCGCATCCTTCCGAGCGGCGAATGCGGCGGTCACGTACCCGCGGATCGCCGTGACGACGGGGGCTGCGGTCTCGGCGTCGAGGATCGCGTTCAGATGCAGCATCCCGTCGCGCTCATGAATGGTGAGCGATCGGCGGGAACGCTGCTCCTCGAGCCGCGGCTCCACACCATCCGGATCGAGCCACGCTTCTGCGCGAACCACCAGCTTGCGCACGTCGTCGAGAGCGAGCCCCGCCGCCTTCTCCACGAGCACCCGCTCCGCCTCGGCGACACGCACCGCTCCCGCCGGCAGTCGGCACCGATCCAACAGCGCGATGATCACCGCCGCCGCCTGGGCACTCAACACCCCCGCACCGAGCGCCTCGCGCACCACCGGATACTTCGCAGGCAGGGGCACACCCAAGAGGTCTGCGCGGGGCGCCACGGCTTCCCCGACCTTCACGAGCCGCGTCGCGTCACTCCGCGACACACCCACGGTCGCCGCGATCAACGTCGCCGGGTTCCGGAAGCCCTGCTGCTTCGCGAGGCTCTCCGCGCCCAACTCCGGACGGGACTCGCGGGAGATGCACGCGGCCACCTCGACGTGCACCGCATCCAACCGTCTCTGCAGCTCCCCGAGGGATGCACTCACCGCGATCAGCTGCTCGCGCGACAACTCGCCCGACTCGTCGGCGCCAGCCCACGCCGCGTCGAGGCGGGACATCGCCTCGTGCAGTACGGCCAACTTCGACATGACTCGATTCTACCGAAGCAGGTCGCGAGTTTCGAACATATCTTCGAATGGATGCCGGTATTCTGACGGTCGTTCCCGGTCGAGCGCTGCGCGCGGAAACCCCTTCCCTCCCGTGCGGTCCACGAAAGGCACTCGACGACAGACCGCCCGCGGCCGTCGGCCTGGCCACCTCTTCTGATCGCGATCGCCCTGGAGGTCAGCGCGACCCCTCTGCGGCCGAGGGCTTCACGCATCCGCTCTGGCTCATCGTCGTCGTGATCGGCTACACCGGCTCACTGGGGCTGCTGTCGGTCGCGCTCGATCGCGGGATGGCGATCGGCGTCGTGCTCATCGCGGCCGGTGTGGCGATGATCGAGTTCGGCGGCGCGCACTGACGCGAGCACGCAGACCGCAGCCACTCCGTGGTTCACTGGATCCGATCGCAACGGCCGAGAGGAAGAGGGCGCCGTGGGCACGTGGGGACCGGGGAACTTCGACGACGACACCGTCGCCGACGGACTGAGCGAGATCACGGACGATCTCATCGCGAAGATCGCCGAGGTGTTCGCCGACGAGGACGATGACACCGAGCTGCAGCCGGACGAGTGGGGCGGATCGATGGCGCCCGCCTGGCTGGAGATCCTCACCGACATCGGATCCGCCGGCCGCGTGGGGGCGACGTTCCCGCCGAGCAGCACGCTCGAAGCCTGGCGGGATCGCTACGTCCGCGTGTGGGACGAGTACATCGATGAGCTCGAACCCGATGAGGACTACCGCGTCGACCGGCGGCAGGTCATCGTCTCGACGTTCGAGCGCGCTCTGACCGTCGCCCGCGAGCGCGAGGCGTAGGCCCCCTTCACCACGCGCCGTCGGCCCGCACCTCGCGGTCGACCCGGCATCCGGCGAGCGCGGCACGCACCTCGGCTCCGTGATCCCGGGCGAGCGCGAGCGCCGCGTGGTTCTCCTCCAGCTGCGCGAGACGAGAGGCGCCGAACAGCACATTCGCGGTGGCGGGGTTCGACAGGCAGAAGGCGATGCCGAGTGCGGCCGGTGTGACCCCGAACCCGGCGGCGACGCGCGCGACCTCGGGATACACGGCGACGATCTGCTCACGGACGCCTCCGACGTCGGCGCCGATCTTCCGCTCGGGCACACGCCCCGTGGCCAGGATGCCGCCCTCGAACACATCGGACGCCTGCAGGGCGAGCGTGCCGTCGGCGAACAGCGGGCCGTAGGCATCGCCCTCCGCCATCGCCCTCCGAGCGATGCCGTACTTCAACTGCGCGAACACCGGACCTGCCACGCTCTGCTCCGCGGCCTCGGCGAGCGCCTCCCGTGTGTGCTCGATCCGCCAGTTGTTGATGCCCCAGGAGTCGACGAGCCCTTCGGCGATGAGCTCGTTCACGTCGGCGACGAGGCGCGGCATATCGGGGGCGTCGAGGTAGTCGCCCACCACGAGGGTGTCGAAGCGGTCGAGTCCCGCTCGCTCCAGCGACTCCTCGAGCTGCGCGCGGAATCCCTGGTTCGGCCAGTCCCACAGCCAGAGCTTGCCGCACAGCACGATGTCGGCACGATCGACGCCACTGGCTCGCAGCGCCTGCCCGAACAGGACGTCGGTCTTCGAGTTCTCGGCGTGCGGGCCCATGTTGTAGTACGCGACGTCGAAGAACCCGGCGTCCAGCTCCACCGCCCGGCGGATCATGGCGACCGCCTCGTCGGGCCCCATCCGGTCCCAGGTGTTCCACGATCCGAGCGCCAGCGGAGGCACGGGCACGCCTACGGGGTCCAGGCATTTCCGGGGATATGTCGTTTCGGGCATGGAGGCTCCTTCGCCTTCTCGAGACACGGGGTTGTGTTTTTCTATGTTTGTAGAATATAACGGAGACATCCCGTCAGAACAGCCGTCAGTGAGGACGAACATGACCGCATCTCCCCGCCGGATCCTGGTCACCGGAGGCGCATCCGGGCTCGGCCGCGGCATCGCCGCCGCCTTCCGCGACGCCGGAGACGAGGTCTTCATCGGCGATGTGAACGCGGATGCCGCGGCCGCCGTCGCTGCTGAGATCGGCGCGACGGCCCTCACGCTCGATATCAGCGACGAGACCTCCGTGCGCGCCGCGGCCGAGCGGGTCGTCGCCGACGGCGGACTCGACGTCCTGGTCAACAACGCGGGCATCGTCGCCGGCGGCGGCACCCTCCAGGAGGTCCCGGTCGACGTCGTCGATGCGGCCCTGCGGGTCAACGTGCGCGGCACCTTCCTCATGCTCCGCGTCTTCGGCGGTCTGCTCGCCGAGGCGGGACGCGGGTCGATCGTCAACATCTCCTCGATCGGCGCCCGCCAGCCCACCCCCGGCCTCGGCCACTACGAGGCGACCAAGGCCGCGGTCGACGCCCTCACCCGCACGGCCGCGATCGAGCTCGCCGCGGCGGGCGTGCGCGTGAACGCGGTCGCCCCCGGGCCTGTGCTCACGCCCCTGACCGCCGACTTCGCGTCGAACCCGCAGGCGCGCGCGGCCTGGGAGTCGCGCATCCCCCTCGGCTCGATCGCCGAGGTCTCCCAGATCACGCCGCTCGTGCTGTTCCTCGCGAGCGACGCCGCCAGCCACATCACCGGAGTCTCCGTCGCCGTCGACGGCGGACAGCTCCTGGTCTGACCGACACCGCCGTCTGGAGAACCATGTCCCTCCCCACGCTCGACCTGCCGCCCGCCCCCGGGCTTCCGACTTCGACCCGCGCCGCCGTGCTCACCGCGCACGGCGAACCGCTCACCCTGCAGAACCTTCCCCTCCCCGCCGAGATCGAGCCCGGCGCCGCCCTCGTGCGCATCTCGTGCACCACGCTGTGCGGCACCGACATCGAGATCTGGGAGGGCCGGATGAGCTTCCCCGGCATGCTCCCGATGGTGCTCGGACACGAGATGGTCGGCGAGATCGTCGCTACGGGGCCCGACCCGAAGGACGCCCTGGGACGCCCGCTCTCCCCCGGCGACCGCATCGGCTGGTCCGAGTCGACCTGCGGCGAGTGCCACGGATGCGTGGTGCTGCGCGAACCCGTCGCGTGCTCCCGCCGCGGCTACGGGTTCCTGCAGCGGGCCGACGTGCATCCCTTCGCCACCGCTGGACTCTCGGAGTATGCCTACGTGACCCCGGGGGCGGCGAAACTGCTGCTCCCGGCGTCGGTGAAGGACACCTGGGCGTCGATGGCCGGGTGCGCGGCCAAGACCGTGCTGCGGGCCTTCGAACGGGCCGGGCGCATCCGGCCCGGCTCACGCGTGGTCGTGCAGGGCGCCGGCGCGCTCGGCATCTTCGCCACGGCCGTCGCGAAGATCTCGGGAGCCGGCCAGGTCATCACGATCGGCGCCCCCGCGTCGCGCCTGGAACTCGCCGGACGCTTCGGCGCCGACGCGGTCGTCGACTTCCGCGACGGCCCGGTCGTCGAACAGGTCATGGCGCTCACCGGAGGCCGCGGAGCCGACCACGTGTTCGATTTCGCCGGCGCGCCGAGCGTCGGGCCCGACGCGATCGCGATGGCGGCACAGCGCGGCACGGTCGCCATCGTCGGGTCCACCGGTCCCGCAGGCGACGGCTTCCCGCTCAGCACGATCATGGGCAAGGAGCTCACGGTGGTCGGCTCGCTCAACGGCGACATCTCGGACTACTCGCGCGCGATCGACTTCTTCACCGCGTTCGCCGACCGCTTCCCCTGGGACGACCTGTTCAGCGCCCCGGTCGGCCTGGCCGACGCCTCCGCGAAGATCGCCCACATGCACCAACTCGATGAGGTCAAGGCCGTCATCGACCCGAGACGGTGAGGACCCCGTGACCACTCCCCTCCTGCCCCGCCGCGAGATCGGCCGCAGCGGCATCGACGCCTCGCTGTTCTCCCTCGGCTCCTGGCACACCTACGACCGGATGGACTTCGGCGACGCGGTCACGATGCTCCGGGCGGCCGTCGACCGCGGCGTGAACCTGTTCGACGTCGGCGTGTACTCCGCACCGGGAGCGCCGCCCGTCTTCACCGACGTGATCTTCTCGGCGATGGTGCGCGCCGCAGGGCTCCGGCGCGACGAGTGGCTGCTCTCGTCGAAGCTGTGGCTCGAGGCGTTCGGCGATGACGGGTTCCGCCCGCAGCTCGAGAACGCGCTGATGCGGGTCGGCGTCGAGCACGCCGACCTGGTGATCCTCGGCGACCTGCGCCGCGACGACCTCGCGCTGCGCGACCTCGTCCTCGACCTCGCCCGCCTCGAGGGGGCCGGACTCATCCGTGCCTGGGGTGTGAACAACTGGTCGGCGTCGAGCATCCAGACCCTGATCGACATCGCCGCCGCGGAGGGCGTCTCCGGGCCGCAGATCGCGCAGCTCAAATACAGCGTCTCCCGGCGCTCGATCCCCGACGGCGCGCCCTTCGCACGCCTGTGGGATCAGGGGCTGACGCTCCAGGCCTCCGACTGCCTGGAGGGCGGTGTGCTCGCAGGCAAGATCAACGGGGACAGGCAGATCGGCCGCGACCCCGGCGATATCCGGGAGCGGATCATCGCGGATGTACCCGCCTTCTCCGACCTGGCCTCGTCGCTCGACGTCTCACCCGCGCAGCTCGGGATCGCGTTCACGCTCACCCATCCGGCACTCACGACCACGCTGTTCGGCGCATCGAGCATCGACCAGCTGCGCGCGAATCTCGACGCCGCAGCCCTGGTCGACCGCATCGGCATCGAGGAGCTGCGCCGCCTCGTCGAGCCGTTCTGGGCCGACCGCGGGGTCGTCGACCCCGAAGGCCCCTGACCCGCCGCCCCCATCGCTTCCAGGAGAACCATGACCGCCACCGCCGCCGGACACCCGACCGTCGCCCCCGTGCCCTTCGACCCCGAGGTGCAGGCCGTGCTCGACGAGCTCGCCAAGAATCCGCAGCCGCCCCTCACTCGCGACACCCTTCCGCGCGACGGTGTCGACCGGATGTTCCCGGACAACGACGCGGTCATCGCCGGGCGCGACATCGAGTGGGAGGACCGCGTCATCCCCGGTCCTCCCGGAGCGCCCGAGATCGAGATCACGGTGTTCCGTCCGGCCGACACCCGCGACGAGGTGCTTCCCGCCTTCGTGAACATCCACGGCGGGGGCATGATCGTCGGTCACCGCTCGTGGGAGACGGGGCGCGTGGTCGACATCGTCGACGAACACCGCGTGGTCGCGGTCAACGTCGAGTACCGCCTCGCCCCCGAGAACCCCTACCCCGCCGGAGTCGAGGACTGCTATGCCGCCTTCGTCTGGGTGCACGCGAACGCTGCCGGGCTCGGCGTCGATCCGGAGCGCATCGTCGTCGGCGGCGGCAGCGCGGGCGGAGGTCTCACGGCGGCAGTGGCTCTCCTGGCCCGCGACCGGCAGGGTCCGGTCATGGCCGGACAGCTGCTGCTGTGCCCGATGATCGACAACACCAACACCACGGTCGCCAGTCTTCAGTACGACGGCATCGGAACCTGGCAGCGCGAGATGAATCTGCTCGCGTGGTCGTGCGTGCTGGGCGACGACCTCGCCTTCCATCCGGATGCTCCCGCCTACGCCGCCCCCAGCCGCGCCGCCGATGTGGCGGGACTCCCACCCGCCTTCATCGAGGTCGGCGAGGCCGAGGCGTTCCGCGATGAGGACACCGAGTACGCGCTGCGCATCTGGGCGACCGGCGGGCAGGCCGAGCTGCATGTGTGGGGAGGTGGCGCGCACGGCTTCGACATGTACATGCCCGACGCCGAGATCTCGCGCGCCGCTCTCGCGGCCCGCGCGTCGTGGCTGCGTCGCATCTGGCGGGCCGCGCGATGACCGCGCCGCTGCCTGTCCCCTACGACCCGGAGCTCGTCGCCGGACTCGATGCGTTCGTCGAGATGGTCGAGATCATCCCGCTGCGTGCCGACACGATCCACGCGAATCGCGACCACTTCGGGACGATCATCCCGTCCATGGCCATGCAGTCCGATGGCCGTGCGATCACGTGGGAGGACCGGACCATCCCCGGGCCCATCGGGGCTCCCGCCATCGAGATCACGATCGTACGGCCCGCCCGGCCGGCGCCCGCCCCCGCCCCCGCCGTGCTGTCGATCCACGGTGGTGGCATGGTGCTGGGCACCCGGTTCTTCGGCACGGCGGAGCTCATCGACCTCGCCGAGCGGCACGGTGTCGTCGGGGTGGCCGTCGAGTATCGCCTGGCGCCCGAGCACCCCGGCCCCGCCCAGGCGGAGGACTGCTACGCCGCGCTCGAGTGGATGGCCGCGCACGCCGAGGAACTCGGCATCGACCCCGACCGCATCATCGCCTCGGGGATGTCCGCCGGTGGCGGCCTCTCGGCCGCGGTCGCTCTGATCACTCGGGATCGGGGCGGGCCACGCCTGGCCGGTCAGCTGCTCGGGTGTCCGATGCTCGACGATCGCAACGAGACCGCATCCAGCCGTCAGTACGACGGTTTCGGCGCGTGGGATCGGAACAACAACGACACCGCGTGGGACGCCATCGCCGGAGAGGACCGCTTCACCGACCGCGTCTCGCCGTACACCGCGCCCGCGCGCGCCGCTGACCTCTCAGGACTCGCCCCCGCGTTCATCGAGGTGGGCGCCGCGGAGACGTTCCGCGACGAGGCCGTCGACTACGCTCTCCGCATCTGGGCGACCGGGGGACGAGCCGAACTGCACGTATGGGCCGGCGGATATCACGGGTTCTCCGGGTTCTCCCCCGATGCCGAGGTCTCGAAGGCCGCCGTCGCCGCCCGCGAGAGCTGGCTGCGCCGCATCCTGCGCCTCGGCGGATGAGCCTCCCCGCCCCTGAGGAGCCCGCCCGCCCGCGCATGAGCACCCTGCGGGCGATGCTGGTGCTGGGGATGCTGGAGGCCTTCGGGCCCCTGTCGATGGACCTGTACCTTCCGCAGCTGCCGCAGCTCGCCGCGTCGCTCGGCACGACGGAGGCTCTCGCGCAGGTGACGATGTCGGCGTGCATGATCGGCCTCGGACTCGGCCAGCTCGTGGCAGGGCCGCTGAGCGATCGACTCGGCCGACGACTGCCGTTGATGGTCGGAGTAGCGGCTTTCGCGGTGCTCTCCCTCGTGTGCGCCGTCGCTCCGAACATCGAGCTCCTGCTGATCGCCCGTTTCCTGCAGGGGCTCGCGGGCTCGGCCGGCATCGTGATCTGCCTGGCCATCGCCCGCGACCAGTTCGAGGGTGTCGAGCTGTCGCGGATGCTGTCACTGCTGTTCCTCGTGTCCGGCACGGCGCCGATCATCGCGCCGGTCGTCGGCGGTCAGCTGGCCCGGATCATGGACTGGCGCGGCATCTTCGGCGTGCTCAGCGCGGTCGGGGTCGTCCTGCTCCTCGTCGTGGTGTTCGCCCTGCCCGAGACGCTGCCCCCGTCGAGGCGGCACGGCGCCGGCCCCGTGGCGCTCCGGTCGCACGCCGCAGCCGTCGTGCGCGATCGCCTCTTCGTGGCGGTGCTGTGCGCCGCGGCGGGAGGCGGTGTCGCGTTCTTCACCTACCTGTCGATGTCGTCGTTCGTGCTGCAGGATCAGTTCGGCCTCAGCCCGCAGGCCTTCAGCCTCGCGTTCGCGGCGGGGGCGCTGGCCAGCATCGTCGGCAGCCAGACCAGCCGGCTCGTGGTGCGCCGCTGGGGACCCCTGCGCGTGTATCTCGGCGGTATCACGGCGACGCTGCTCGCCACCGCCCTGCTGCTCGTGCTGACCTCGACCGGCACCGGGGTCTCCGGAGTCATCGGGGCGCTCATCGGATTCATGCTGTGCTCCGGGCTGGGTGGCCCCAACGGCCAGACGCTCGCACTCGCCCACCACGGCGCACGCGCCGGCACGGCCTCGGCCCTGCTCGGCATGGCGACGTTCCTGTTCGGTCCGGTGCTCGCGCCCCTCGCCGCGGGCCTCGGCGGCACGAATGCCCTCACCATGGCCGTCACCATGACGATCGCCGCCGCCGTGGCAGCCGTCGCGGCCTGGGTGTTCGTGCGCCCCGCCGCAGAGCCTCGGTAGCAGCCCGTCGGCCACCGGCCAGCGGAGACGGGCCTCGCCGATCAGAACCCGAGGCACATCGCAGCGACACCGACGGCCATGGCCCACGACTCGGTCGTGAGCAGTCGTGCGGTCCTGCCGTGATGCACCGGCGCCACGAACCACTCGGCGACGACGGTCCACACCACGACCCCCACCACCCCGACCAGCACCAGAACCGACAGGACGCCGTCCAGTGCATGACCGCCGTGCCCCGCATCCGCCGCCTGCATCGACGCGCCGGTCGCTCCCGTGGCGTTCGTCGACGCGCTCTCGAAGGCGCACGCGGCCATCACGAGCGACACGAGGGCGCGGTGGCAGCACGTGGCCGCCGACGGCGTGCCCCGCACCCCCATGGTGCCGAGCATCGCCGAAAGCAGGAGGACGGCGCCGAGGATCAGCCCCGTGAGGGTGTCGCCGTCCGTGACGGCGAGGAACAGCATCACCGCGGCCATCACGAGGGCCGCCTGCCGTCCCTGCCACGGCACGACGCGCCACGCCGCGATGCAGGCGACCGCCGAGACGATCGCCGCTGCGGCCATCAGCCACGGTGCTGCGGGAAGGAGGTGTTCCACCCGGGAAGTATATTGAGCAATCGCTCAATATAGCTAGACCTCGTCATGATGCGAGAGGATGGGCACGTGCCCCGCATCGTCGACCACGATGAGCGCCGCCGGCAGATCGCCGAGGCGCTGCTCGCCGTGGCTGCCCGCGACGGGCACGAGAGCGTCTCCTCACGCGCCGTCGCCAAGGAGCTCGGCGTCGCCACCGGATCGCTCTGGCACTACTTCGAGGGCTTCGACGAGGTCGTGCGCGCCGCGGCCGCCGAGGTCACCCGCCGCACCGACGCCCGCATCGCCGCAGCCACCGAGGGGCTGCGGGGACTGGCGAGACTCCACGCGCTGATGCGTGAAGTGCTGCCGATCGATGAGACCACCCGCACCGAGGCGCACGTGGTCGTCGGCTTCTGGGGACGACTGGCGACCCTCGCCCCCACGCCTGACGCCGGAGCCCCCACGCTCGCGACCTGGCAGAGCAGCATCCGACTCGCTCTCGCCGAGGCCGTCCACGACCGCGAGCTGCGCACCGACACCCCCACCGAGGCCGTGCTGTCGCTGCTGCGCTCGATCACCTACGGGCAGCAGATCGTCGAGGTCACCGAGCCCCAGCCCGCGGCCGCGCACCTCGCGGTGCTCGACAGCATCCTCGCGCCCTGGCGCGCCTGAGCCGCGCCAGCCCCTCTCGACGCCCCAGGAATCGGTGGTTGTGGACCGCCGACGACCCGTCGTATCATCATCGCAACCCGTTTATTGAGCAGTTGCTCGAAAATAGTGAGGTCGATGATGTCCCACCACGCACCGCAGCCCGTCTCGATCGAGAAGATCGCCGCAGCGCACCCGCATGATCCGCTGACGGGCGACGAGATCGCCGCCGCCCGCGCGGTCCTCGATGCGGCAGGACTCCTGACGGAGAGCACCCGCGTGCCGATGCTGCTTCCCGACGAGATCACGAAGGAGGAGCTCGCCGCGTGGCAGCCCGGTGCCCCGATCGATCGCCGCGTCGATGTGACCCTGCTCGACACGGCGACCGGCGTCGCGACCGAGGCCATCGTGTCGATCACACGGGGCGAGGTCCTGCGCACCGCGCGCGTGCCGAACGACGCCCCGCCCTACGGCCAGCCGCAGTACCTGTTCGAGGAGTACGAGCGCGCCGAAGCGATCGCGAAGGCCTCCCCCGAATGGCAGGCGGCGATGACGCGCCGCGGCCTCGCCGCGCACATGGACCTCGCGTTCTGCGGGCCGCTCGCCCCTGGTTACACCGGACGCGCCGATGAGGTCGGGCGTCGCGTGATCCGCTCCCTCACGTTCCTCCGCTACGACGAACACGACTCGCCGTGGGCACACCCGGTCGAGGGACTCATCGTGCACATCGACCTCGCGGCGAACAGCGTCATCCGCGTCGAAGACCATGGCGACGTGCCCGTCCCCGCCGGCCATGGAAACTACTACCCCGAGGCGCAGGGCGACGCCCGCACCTCGCTCAAGCCCATCGAGATCAGCCAGCCGGAAGGTCCGAGCTTCACGGTCTCCGGCTCGCTCGTCGAGTGGGAAGGCTGGTCGATGCGCGTCGACTTCAACGCCCGCGAAGGACTCGTGCTGCACGACGTCTGCTTCCAGGGTCGCTCGGTGCTCCATCGGGCCAGCGTTCCGGAGATGGTCGTGCCCTACGGCGACACCGCCCCCGGCCGCTTCTGGATCAGCTACTTCGATGCCGGTGAGTACCTGCTCGGAAAGAACGCCAACCACCTCGAGCTCGGCTGCGACTGCCTCGGCGTCATCCGCTACCTCGACGGCTACGTCGCCGACGACCACGGTCACCCTGTGCGCATCCCGAATGTGATCTGCATGCATGAGGAGGACTACGGCATCCTCTGGAAGCACACCGATCTCGCCGGCCGCGCCGACGTGCGTCGCTCGCGCCGCTTCGTGGTGTCGTACTTCTCCACGATCGGCAACTACGACTACGGCTTCTACTGGAACTTCTCCCTGGACGGATCGATCGAGGTGGTCGCGAAGGCGACCGGTATCGTGTTCGCCGCGGCCGGCGAGCCGGGCGTCCGCCAGAAGCACGCGACCGAGCTCGCCCCCGGCGTCTTCGCCCCGGTGCACCAGCACCTCTTCTGCGCACGCCTCGACGTGGCGATCGACGGCGAGGACAACCGCCTGGTCGAGGTCGACGCTCAACGGGTGCCGATGGGCCAGGAGAACCCCTTCGGCAACGCGTTCAGCTGGACCGAGACGACCCTCGCGACCGAAGCGGAGGCGCAGCGCGAGGCGGACAGCTCGGTCGCCCGCGTCTGGGAGGTGCAGAGCGCCTCCCGCACGAACCGCGTCGGGCGCCCGACCGCCTACCACCTGGTGCCGGAGCCGACCGCTCTGCTCATGGCCGATCCCGCATCCTCCGTCGCCGCGCGCGCCGCATTCGCCACGAAGCACCTCTGGGCCACCCGGCACGAACAGGGGCAGATCTGGCCGGCCGGTCGCTATCCCAACGCCCACCAGGGCGGCGCCGGCCTGCCGGAGTACACCGCGGGCGATCGATCGATCGACGGAGAGGACATCGTGCTGTGGCACACGTTCGGGCTGACGCATTTCCCGCGCCCGGAGGACTGGCCCATCATGCCCGTCGACTACGCCGGCTTCTGGTTCAAGCCCTACGGCTTCCTCGACCAGAACCCCGCGATGGATGTGCCCGAGTCGACGCAGGCGCACGCGGTCGCGTCCACCGGCTGCTGCGGCGCAGGCGCATGCATCTGCGAGCACTGATCTGCGAGACGTCGTCCCGCACGGCCGATCCCGGTGATAGCATCACGGAACGGATCGTATACAACGTCGTCGTTCCACCACCCGAGGTGATCAGTCATGAACGGTGCACCCGCCGCCCCCGCCGAATTGGTTTCCACGCTCGTCGCGCGCAACATCAGCGACTTCCGTGCCGCCGTCTCGGAGTCCTTCGTGCCCCTGCAGGTCACGACCGCCGGACCCGACCACTTCCGAGGGATCATCCGCGGCGCCTCCGTCGACGAGGTGCATGTGAACGACGTGCGCGCTACGTCGCATGTCGTCGAGCGCACCCCCGAGCTCATCGCCCGCGGCGACCGTTCGTACTTCAAGGTCAGCCTGATGATCGCCGGCACCGGCCTGCTGATCCAGGACGATCGCGAGGCCGTGCTCCAGGCGGGCGACCTCGCGGTCTACGACACCGACCGCCCGTACTCCCTCGTGTTCGACGACGACTTCCGCACGATGGTCGTGATGTTCCCGAAGCACCTCATCAGCCTCCCGGCCGAGATGGTCGGGCAGCTCACCGCCGTGCGCATCTCCGGTCACGAAGGCCTCGGCAGCATGGTCGTGCCGTATCTGACGCAGCTCGCCGGTAATCTCGATCAGCTGGCCGGCACGACGGGGGCCCGGCTCGCGCACAGCGCGCTCGACCTCGTGACGACGGTCTTCACACGCGAGCTCGGACTCGATCAGGTGTCCGCCGACCCGCACCGTGCGCTGGTGCAGCGCATCCGCTCGTACATCGACCGCAACCTCGCGTCGACCGATCTCGGACCCGCGTCGATCGCCGCCGCGCACTTCATCTCGACCAGGCACCTGCACGGGCTCTTCCAGGAGCAGGGCGTGACCGTGTCGACCTGGATCCGCACACGGCGCCTCGAGAAGTGCCGTCGCGACCTGCTCGACCCGATGCTCGCCGACCGCCCGGTCGCGGCCATCGCGGCACGCTGGGGCTTCGTCGACGCCGCGCATTTCAGCCGCGCGTTCAAGTCGACCTTCGGCGTCTCACCCAGTGAGTATCGCGCCGCGCACTGACGTTCCGTCTGCCGCGCGCACTGACGTTCCGTCTGCCGCGCACTGACGCTCCGTCTGCCAGGAAAACTGACGCTCCGTCTGCCGCGCACCGGCACGTTGCTTGCCCGGGAGGGCACGCCGGTTGACTCTCGGCGCGCGATGACCGCCGCCCCCTTGAGGGGATGAGGAACACCCCACCAGCATGAGGCAAGCGCACCGCGACGACGCGGTGCCCGGGGCGATGCGGCCCCGCCGCGTGCGACGTCAGGACCCTCATGACCGACACCTCCACCGACCCGGCGCTGGACGAATGGCGCACGTACGACGAGTTCGCCGCGGGCATCGACACCTTCCGCCTGCCGAACACCCCCCTCGCCGGCACCGCCCTCACCCTCACCCTCGACGACGACTCGACCCTGACCCTGGAGTTCTCCGAGGACGCCGTCGTCTGGAGCGGACTCGGAGCCTCCGGCACCGACCCGTACGACGCGGTGCGGGTGCGGGACGACGTCGTGTTCGTCAACATCCCGATGCGGAGCCGTCCGCGCGAGGCCGTCACCGTGGTGTTCTCCACGACGACGAACCGGGCGACCGTCATCCGTTCGCGCATCGCCCCCGAAGCCGTCGACGGCACCCCTCAGGTCGGCCAGGACTTCTGGGCGGCGACGACCGATGCGGGGCCCGTCAGCGGCGACGCCCCCGGCCCGAGCCGCGACCTCATCGGCAAACGCAACCTCTACCGGTACAGCCCGCACCACCTCTACGAGCACGTGTACATCTCCAGCCGGCGCTATGCCTGGCAGTGCCTCGAGGGCGTGCAGCGCGGCCACGGCGACATGGACCTGTCGACCGTGTGGAAGTTCGCCGACGGCCTGTACCTGTTCTGCTTCCGCGAGTTCCGTATCGCGGTGGCCAGCGTCTGGCTGCACGACCTCGGCTACCAGCTGATGACCACGGGGATCTTCCTCGGACTCACCGGAGAGGGCGATGCCGAGCACTCGCGGGCCGGCGGCCACATCTACCCGCTGGGCGCCGTCTCCTACCCCGACGCCCAGCCCGTCTGACCGTTCGCCGCACCCCCACTCCGAGGAGAGCCCATGAGCAACGCCGACCTGATCCGCCAGCACTACGCCGCCAACGACCGCGGTGACCTCGACGGGATGCTCGCGCCGTTCGCCACCGACATCCGCTGGACCGAGGCTGCCGGCTTCCCGTACGCCGGAACGTACATCGGCCCGGATGCCGTCGCCCGGAACGTGTTCCGCCGTATCCAGGAGGAATGGGACGACTACACCGTCGCGATCGACGAGATCGTCGACGGCGGCGACGTCGTGGTGGCCATCGGCACCTACTCGGGCACCTACACGCAGACCGGGCGCTTCTTCGCCGCCCGCGTCGCCCATGTGTGGCGGGTCGTCGGCGGCGAGGTCGTCGCCTTCGAGCAGATCACCGACACGGAGCTCGTCAACCGCGCCATGCGCGCCTGAACACCGCACACCCCGCACAGCACCAGACGAACACAGCACCACCCGAACACAGCACCACCCGAACACGAGAGGCAGGAAGCACATGAACACACGAGCATCCGGCACCGCGGCGCTCCTCGCCGTGGCAGCCCTCACCCTCGCCGGCTGCGCCGGTGGAGACGGCGGAACCGGCGGTGGGAGCGGCGACCCGATCGTCGTCGGCTCCGTCAACACCATCAGCGGTCCCGCGACCTTCCCCGAGGCCTCGCAGGCCGCCGCCGCCGTGTTCGAGGCCTTCAACGAGGCGGGCGGGCTCGACGGCCGCACGATCGACTACAAGATGCTGGACGACAAGGGCGACCCGGCCACGGCCACCGCCTCCGCACGCGAGCTTGTCGGCAGCGACGGCGCGGTCGCGCTCGTCGGCTCCGCCAGCCTCATCGAGTGCGAGATCAACGCCAAGTACTACGAGCAGGAGGGCATCCTCTCGATGCCGGGCATCGGAGTCGACACCGGCTGCTTCGACAGCGAGAACATCTCCCCCGCGAACGTCGGACCGTTCAACGACATGACGCTCACGCTGCAGTACGGATCCGAGGTGCTCGGCCTCGACGACATCTGCATCCTGCTCGAGATCGCCGGTTCCACGCGTCCCACCTACCAGGCCGCGATCGACGAGTGGACCGAGATCACCGGCAAGAAGCCGAAGTACGTCGACGACACCGTCCCGTACGGCGCCTCCGACTACACCCCCTACATCGTCAAGGCACGCGACCAGGGCTGCAAGGCCCTGGCGATCAATCCCGTGGAGCCCGACGCGATCGGACAGGTCAAGGCCGCGAACGCCCAGGGCTGGGACGACGTGACCTGGCTCTACCTGACGAGCGTCTACAGCGAGAACTTCGCCGAGGCGATCGACGACGCGGGTGCGGGCATCTACGTGCCGGCGGAGTTCTACCCGTTCACCGACGACAGCGAGATCAACGCCGACTGGCGAGAGCTGATGGAGGCCAACGACATCCCGCTCACCTCGTTCAGCCAGGGCGGGTACCTCGCCGCGACGTACTTCATCGAGGTGCTCGAAGGGATGGACGGCGACATCACCCGCGAGACCGTCTCGGAAGCGCTGAAGGGCATGGAGCCGATCGAGAACCCGATGGTCGGAACGCCCTACGCGTTCGGCACCCAGAACACCGCGGGCTGGCCGATCATCCTCGAGTCCGGCACGAACGCCTGGGAGAAGGTCGCCGACGACTGGCTCCGCATCGGCGAGTAGTCACCCCTCGCCTGCCGCCGGGCGCATTACCGGCGGCAGGTCCCCCCTCGGAACAGAAAGGACGCCTCATGCTGCAAGGCGCCATCGCCGGTCTCGCCGCCGGCGGCCTCTATGCCGTCCTCGGCGTGTGCCTGACGCTGATGTCCCGACTCGTGCGCGTGGTGAACTTCGCCCAGGCCGCGACCGGGATGTTCGGGGCCTTCACCGCGGTGTGGCTCGTGCGCGAGCTCGACCTGCCGATCTGGCTCGGCTCGGTGCTCGGCGTCCTGGTGGCCGGGCTGCTCTCGGCAGCGATCGGGTTCATCGCCGCGACCTGGCTGTCCGAGGCCTCCACCACCACCCGTTCGGCGATGACCGTCGGCCCCCTCCTGCTGCTCATCTCCCTGTCGTTCATCCTCTTCGGCAACAAGCCGCAGCCGTTCACGCCGATCATCGCCGGACCGGCGTTCTCGTTCGGCGGCGTGGTGATCAGCCAGGTCACGGTCGCGACCGTCGCGATGGCGATCATCACCGCCATCGTGGTCCGCCTCGTGCTGCGCCGCACCAGGGTCGGCACGCAGCTGCGCGCGCTCTCGGAGCGCCCGACCACGGCGGAACTCCTCGGCATCCGCTCGCGCCCGCTGTCGATCGCCGTCTGGTTCGTCACGGGTGTGATCAGCGCGATGGCGATCATCATCGTGGCCCCCTCGCAGTCGAACGACGCGACCAGCCTCGCGATGCTCATCGTCCCGGCCGCGGCGGCAGCCCTGCTCGGCGGCTTCCGACGACTCGACCTCGCCGTCGTCGGCGGGATCGTCCTGGGTGTGCTCGGTGGTCTCGTCGCCCAGATCGACGAAGTGGCGCTGGTGCGCAACTTCCTCCCGTTCCTGTTCATCGTCGTCCTGTTGCTCTGGACGCAGCGCAAGGAGGTGTGGGATGCCGCTCGCTGACCGTCCCTGGTTCCGGATCACCTGGCCGTTCGCCGTCGCTCTCGCCGGTATCGGAGCGGGTGCGATCCTCAGCGCCTCCCTGCCGGGGTACTTCGTCTTCCTCGCGATCAGCGCGGTCACGGCCGCGATCGCCATCCTCGGTCTCGGCATCGTCACCGGCTCCGCAGGGATGATCGCGCTCTGCCAACTCACCTTCGCCGCCGTGGGGGCCTGGATCGTCTCCCTGCTGAACGTGATGCAGGCGCCGGGCGGATTCATCGTGTGGCTGGTCCTCGGCGGGGTGGCGGCGGGCCTCGTCGGCATTCTCGTCGGCCTCCCCGCTCTGCGGCTGCGCGGTGTGAACCTCGCCGTCGTGACCCTGGGCTTCGCGGCAGCCGCCGACGTGACGCTCGTGCAGATCCAGTTCCCCGGTTCGGCTCAGGGCACGGCGATCGAGCGTCCCGAGATGTTCTCGAACGACCGGCAGTTCTTCTTCCTCTCCATCGTCGTGCTCGCCGTCTGCGCACTCGGCGCATTCTTCCTGCAGCGCGGCCGGTGGGGATCGAGCTGGAAGGCCGTCGCGTTCTCCGAGCGCGGCACGGCCGCCGCCGGACAGAGCGTGCAGACCGCGAAGCTCACCGCATTCGCGGTCTCGGCCGCCCTCGGCGGCATCTCCGGCGGGCTGCTCGCCGGTCAGGTGCAACTCCCGTTCGCCTCGAGCTTCACACCCCTGCAGTCGCTGGCCCTCTACGTGCTCGCGATCATGT
Organism: Microbacterium sp. TPU 3598; assembly: GCF_002356155.1. Lineage (NCBI taxonomy): Bacteria > Bacillati > Actinomycetota > Actinomycetes > Micrococcales > Microbacteriaceae > Microbacterium > Microbacterium sp. TPU 3598. The sequence continues at coordinate 2,608,347 of NZ_AP017975.1, forward strand.
CGGGCGCGCACCTGATCGACATGGCGATCTTCGGGGCCTGCTGTGGGTGCTGGTCCCCGAGCTCCTCAAACGCTGCGGCATCCCGCAGGACTGGGGCTTCGTCGTCTTCGGCGTGCTCGGTGTGCAGGCGCTCACCAGCGGCACGAACCTCGGCCAGGGCATCCGCAACCTGATCTGGCGCCGCGCGGATCGGCAGGCCGCCACCGTCGCGCTGACGGCGCTTCCCCCTGACGCCGGAGCGGATGCCGCGGTGATCACCACCACGACCACGGCCACGGTCGACGAGGCGGCGCTCGCCGGGACGCCGGTGCTCACCGTTGACGGCCTGACGGTGCAGTTCGGCACCCTGAAGGCCCTCGACGACGTCTCGTTCCAGGTTCCCGCCGCGTCGATCATGGGACTCATCGGTCCGAACGGAGCCGGGAAGTCGACGTTCGTCGATGCGATCAGCGGGTTCCTCCCGAAGCACACGGGGCGCGTGCTCCTGGGAGACCGCGACCTCGTCGGCCTCTCCCCCACGCGGCGCGCGCGTCTCGGTCTGCGCCGGACCTTCCAGCAGGACCGGGTGCCGCCGTCGCTCACCGTCGGCGCATACGTGCGGTTCGTGGCCCGGCGCCGGCTCGCCGCATCCGACATCGACGAGGTGCTCGAGTTCTTCGGCTGCCCACCCGCGCGTGCACGCCTGTCGAGCGTCGACGTCGGCACACGCCGGCTCGTGGAGGTCGCCGCGAACGTCGTCTCCCGTCCCCGTCTGCTGATCCTCGACGAACCCGCCGCGGGGCTCTCGCATGACGAGCATCTCGCCCTCGCCGCGAGGCTGCGGGACCTGCCTGCGCGCTACGGCGTCGCCCTCATCATCATCGAGCACGACCTCGATCTCGTCCGCTCCGTGTGCCCGACCCTCACGGTGCTGGACTTCGGCCGCGTGCTGGCCAGCGGACCACAGGCCGAGGTCCTCGCGAACCCCGACGTCGTCAAGGCGTACATGGGAGAGACGGAGCTGTTGAAGTGAGCGAACTCGTCCTGGACGGTGTCACCGTCAGTCGCGGCGCCGGTCCCGTGATCTCCGACGTCTCGCTGCGGGTCACCGGAGGCGAGGTGCTGGCGCTGGTGGGCCCGAACGGCGCGGGCAAGACGAGCCTGATCGAATCGGTCTCCGGCGTCACCCCGCATTCCGCCGGCGGCATGACCCTCGACGGCGAGCCGATCGACCGGCTGTCCCGCGTCGCGAGAGCCCGCCGCGGGATCGTGCACATCGAGCAGGGACGCGCCGTCTTCCCCTCGCTGACCGTGCGCGAGAACATCTCCCTCACCGCACGCACCCCCGGAGAGCTGGACGCCGCCCTCGCGCAGTTCCCCGAGCTCGAGAAGCGCATCGATGCGCCGACAGCCCTGCTGTCGGGCGGCGAGCAGCAGATGGTGGTGCTCGCGCGCGCGTTCGCCGCGAAGCCGCGCATCCTGCTCATCGACGAGATGTCGCTGGGCCTCGCCCCCGTCGTTTTCCTGCGCCTGATACCGATCGTGAAGTCGATCGCCGATTCCGGGGTGGGCGTGCTGCTCGTCGAGCAGTTCACGCAGCTCGCCCTCGATCTCGCCCAGGAAGCCGTGGTCGTGGCGGGAGGCCGGGTGTCGTTCCAAGGGGCATCCGATGCCCTGCGAGCCGACCCCGGCCTCCTGCACCGCGCCTATCTCGGCGGATGAGCGCGGACCGCGCGCCGGATCACATCCCGGCGTGATCGAAGGCGATGGTCGGCACGTCGACCACGTGCGAGCCGCCGTCGGCGACGATCACCGCCCCCGTGATGTACGACGACTCCCCCGAGCCGAGGAACCGCACGACCGAGGCGATCTCGGCCGGTCGGGCGGGACGGCGCAGCGGCACGTCAGCGGTGACCTTCTCGTAGGCCTCCTCGCGGGAGCCGAGACCGGCGTGCGTGGCGAACTCGTCCATCTCCTCGTCGGCCATCGGCGTCTGCACCCACCCGGGGCAGATGGCGTTCACGCGCACACCGTGCCGGCCGTAGTCCCGCGCGAGAGTGCGCGTGAGCCCGACCAGGGCGTGCTTGCCGACCGTGTACCCGGCGACGGAGGGTCCGGCGAAGAGCCCCGCGAGCGACGACACGATCACGATCTGCCCCTTCGCCTCGATCAGCGCGGGCAGTGCCTCCCTCGCCATCGTGAAAGCCGTGGTGAGATTCGCGCGGATCGCCGCATCCCAGCTCTCGTCGTCGGTCTCCCCCACCGGCGAGAATCCGTGGCCGCCCGCGTTCGCGACCAGCACGTCGATGCGCCCGAACCGCGCGAGCACGTCGGCGACGGCAGCCTTCGCGGAGGCGGTATCGGCCGCATCCGCGATGATCGGCAGGGCCCCGACCGCGCGTTCGACCTCATGCAGGGGCTCCGGGCGACGCCCGACGACCACGACATGCGCACCTTCGGCCGCGTATCGTTCGGCGATGGCGGCTCCGATGCCCGTTCCTCCTCCGGTGATGACGACGACGCGTCCCGAGACGGTCGATCCGACCACAGCTCCCATGTGTGCTCCTGTGTGTTCTGGCGCGCGTGCGCTGTTGCTGCCCGACGCGGTCGCGTCAGGCGGGGAATCCCGAACGGGCGGTGTACCCGAAGTCGCTGAGGATGCTGGTGCCGTTGACGGCCCTGGTGCGAGGCGACACGAGGTACGCGAGGTGGGCAGCGACCTCCGCTGCGCTCTGCACCGGGAACGGCGGATCGTCGAAGGCCGCAGCGCCGAGGTCGCTCCGACTCATCGGAGTGTCGACGATCGACGGGGCCACCGTGTTCACCCGGACACGGGTGTCGGCGAGGTCGACGGACAGCGCGCGAGCGAACTGGACCAGAGCCGCCTTCGACGTGCAGTACGGCACCATGCCGGGCGACGCGACGAGGGCCGAGTCACTGGCGAGCAGCACCACGGAGGCGGCCTCCGCTTCGCGCAGCGCCGCCAGGGCGTGCTTCAGGACCAGGAACGACCCCGTCACGTTGACGGCGAGCACCCGATTCCAGATGTCGAGAGTGGTCTCCTCGATCGGCGTCCCCACCGGGCCGGACACACCGGCGCAGCAGACGACCGCGTCGAGCCTCCCCAGCGCCGCCACCCCGGCGTGCACGGCGGCCTGCACCTGGCCCTCGTCCGTGACATCGGCCACCAGGACCACCGCATCCGGGCAGTCGCGGGCCACGTCGTGCAGCGCCGCACCGTCCCTGTCGAGCAGCGCGACACGGACGCCCTCCGCAGCGAGCCCGTGGGCGGTGGCGCGGCCGATGCCGCCGGCCGCTCCCGTGATGAGGGCCGTCGTCCCCTGCAGCTGCAGATCCATCTCGTCCTCCGCACGCCGTCTGGCACCGGGCGGTGCGATCTGAGGACGGCGGTGTCGTCCCGGTCATCCTCCACCCCCTCATCGGCACCGCGAACGCTCGCCGAGAGGCTGTGCACGGTGACACCACCGTCCTTCGCTCAGGGTCAAGCGCCGCTGCGGCGGCGCGAGCAGACTCGCTCTATCGACGATTCCCCTCGTCGTCGATGCCGTGTCCGCACGGCCGTCACCAGCAAAGGAGCCGACGTGGCAGACCCGACATCTGCGTCCACGACGCAGAACCACACCTCCCTCCGTCCTGGCGCCCTCGGCGTCGCCGGAATCGTCTTCCTCGTCCTCGCCGCGGTCGCACCGTTGACCGGCATCGTGGTCGTGGCCTCGCTGGCCATCGCCCTCGGCAACGGCGGCGGCACACCCATGTCGTTCTTCCTGGTGGCAGGGATCCTGCTGCTCTTCGCGATCGGCTACGCGCAGATGTCGAAGCAGCTGGTCAATGCCGGCGGCTTCTACGCCTTCGTGGTGAAGGGCCTCGGGCGCACCGGTGGCCTGATCGCGGGTCTGATCGCCACGCTGGGCTACAACTTCTTCGTGGTCGGCACGATCGGCACGAGCGGTTTCTTCATGCAGACGATCATCCGCGACCTCACCGGTCTCGACGTGAACTGGCTGGTGTGGGGACTGCTGTCGATCGTGGTGTGCTTCGTCCTCGCTCGGATCGGCGTCGACTTCAGCTCGAAGGTTCTGGGCGTCTGCCTGGTGCTCGAGGTGCTCATGCTGGTCGTCTTCGACATCTCCGTGCTCGTGCAGACCGGATACGACCTGGCGGCCTTCAGCCCCGAGGCCGTGTTCTCCGGGTCGCTGCCCATCGGCCTGCTGCTGGCGGCGACCGGCTTCCTCGGCTTCGAGGCGACCGCGCTGTTCAGCGAGGAGGCGAAGCAGCCGCTGCGCACGATCCCGCGCGCCACCTACACCTCGATCATCGCGATCGGCGTGATCCTCGGTGTCACCACGTGGGCGGTCGTCAGCGCGACGGGTGTCGCCCAGGCGCAGGCCACCGCCCTCGAACATCTGCCGACCGGTGACCTGATCTTCTCGATCTCGCAGCAGTACCTGGGTGGTCCGCTGACGACCCTGATGATGATCCTGCTCCTGGTGAGCCTGTTCGCGGCGATGCTGGCGTTCCACAACTCGGCGACCCGCTACCTCTACTCGCTGGGGCGCGCGAAGATCCTCCCGCAGGCACTCGCTCGCACCCGCGCGAACGGTGCCCCGCAGCTCGCCGGCATCGTGCAGGCCGGGTTCGCGGGCATCGTCGCGATCATCTTCGCGATCGCCGGCGCCGATCCGATCCTCACCCTCGTGCCGGCGATGCTCGGCTTCGGCACCCTGAGCGTGCTGATCCTGCAGGGGCTCGCGGCCATCTCGATCGTCGTGTACTTCCGACGCCGCCAGGATCCGCGGTGGTGGAGCACTTTCATCGCCCCCGGCATCGGGTTCCTCGGTATCGCCGCGATCTCGGTCCTCGCGATCGTGAACTTCAACATCGTGGCGGGGTCCGAAGAGCTCGCGATCCGGCTGATGCCGCTGCTGCTGGTGCTCGCCCTCATCGGCGGCATCGTCTACGGCGCCTATCTCCGCCGCTCCAGGCCCGCCGTGTACGAGGGCCTCGCCACCGACCTCGAGAAGTTCAGCGACCGCTGACCTCCCCGCCCCCACCGACAGAAGGAACCACGAAGACCATGACGACGCTGAACCCCGCCGACACCTCCACCTGGCTGCCGCTGGAGGGCCTCGCCCCCGGTTTCGACGCCAACAAGGCTCCGCACAGCACCGCCCTCAGCGGCCGCGAGATCACGGTCGTCGACGCCCGCGGCACCCGTATCGTCCACCGGTTCACCGACGCCGCCGTGACCTGGGAGTACCAGCCGGGCGCAGAGGACGCGACCGACGCGGCATCCGACACCGACGACTACGAGGCCTTCGAAGTCGATGCGGACCTGTATTTCGTGCAGTTCCACCACCGGTACCTGCCGAACGAGGCCGTCTCGCTGATCCTCGACCTCCGTCACGGTCGTGCCCTCGCGGTGATCTCCGAGATCCTCGCCGCGCCCGAGAAGGGGCGCACCCGGGTGCAGCACCACTTCGCCCCCGGCGTGATCGAGGGCGCCGAGGTCTCGGGTGCCGAGGCTGCACCGACGACGACGCTCATCGGGCGCCGCGTCGAATGGGTCTACAGCACCGAGCACGCCTACGAGCACGTGTACCTCTCGCCGCGCTGGTACTCGTGGCAGTGCCTCGCCGGCCCCGAGCGCGGCCTCGCCGACACCGACGAGAACAGCGTCTGGGAGGTGCGACCGGGTATCTACGTGTTCGCCTGGCGCGAGAAGGTCATCCCCTGCGCCTCGGTGACGATCGCCGATCATCGCGACGTCAACGCGATCCGCTCGCACGGCGTGCTGTTCGGCCTCGACGAGAGCGGTGAGGTGCCCACGCACTTCACCTTCGGTGCACACGGTCGACTGCTCTCCACCACGCTGCACACGCCGGAGCTCGAACCCGCGACCTTCGGAGACCGCTGACATGAGCGACGACGCCGACCTCATCGTCACCGGATCGGTGATCCGCACCGCCGACCGGGCGAACCCGATCGTCGAGGCCTTCGCGGTCCGCGACGGCAGGATCCTCGCGGTCGGGTCGCGCGCTGACCTCGAGTCGTTCCGCGGACGCCGGACGCAGCTGCTCGACGTCGGCGACGCCGCGGTGTACCCCGGTTTCGTCGATGTGCACAATCACCATGCCCTCGCCGGGCGCACCGAACTGTTCGAGCTGTCGCTGGCACCCTCGCTCACGCGCGACGAGATCCTCGACCGGGTGCGCGAGAAAGCGGCCACCCTGCCGACGGATGCGTGGATCGTGGGCGGAGCGGTCGCCACGACGTTGCTGCCGTCGCTCGCGAACACCGCGAGCCGACGGCTGCTCGATGACGCGGCCGGGGGCCGTCCGGTGGTCCTCATGGAGGACTCACGACACAACCGGTGGGCGAACAGCCGGGCGCTGGAGCTCGCGGGGATCACTGCGGACAGCATCCCTGAGGCGGGCGTCACGCTGCTCGATCCCGACGACGGCACCCCCACAGGAGTGCTGCTGGAGGCTGCGGGTATCCCGGTGCAGGAGGCATACGACCGCAGCGGCGGCCTCACCGCCGCACAGCACGCGGCCGCGTCGCGCCGCGGCGTCGAGATCCTCAACTCGTTCGGGATCACGACGTTCCAGGATGCGGGCGTGTCCGTCGAGATCCTCGAAGCCCTGGCTGCGCTCGACCGTGCCGACGAGCTCGATGCCTGGGTCGTGTCGTCGTTGCTGATCAACGACGAGATCTTCGGTTTCGACCCGATCGGCGAGCCGCTGCTCGACCGCGGCGAGGAGTTCCGCACCGCGCACCACCGCCCGGACTTCGTGAAGATCTTCCTCGACGGTGTCCCGCCCGCCCGCACGGCGTCGTTCCTCGAGCCGTATCTCGCGGACGCCGCGCACGGCGCGCACTTCCACGGCGAGACCACCATGACCCTGGACGAGCTCGTCGGGTGGCTCCGCTCCGTGGCGCGGCGCGGTCTCGGCGCGAAGGTGCACTGCACGGGCGACGGCTCGGCACGTCTCGTGCTCGACGCGGCCGCGCAGCTGCGCGACGAGGGCTTCACCACCCCCATCCAGATCGCGCACGGGCAGTTCCTGGCCGAGTCGGACATCCCGCGACTGCAGGCTCTGGACGTCTCGGCCGACATCTCGCCGTTCATCTGGTATCCGGGTGTGATCCCGCAGGCGCTGGCCGAGGTTCTCGGCGAGCGCGCGGAGCATTCCCAGCCGAACCGGGCACTGATCGACGCGGGAGCCCGCGTCGCCGGCGGCTCGGACTGGCCCGTGAGCGATTCTCCGAACACCCTCGAAGGTCTGCAGGGTCTCGTGACGAGAGCCGATCCGCTCGGCCGCGCACCCGGCACCCTGTGGCCCGAGCAGGCCATCACCGCCGAGGAGGCGTTGGAGGTCTTCACGATCAACGCCGCGACCGCGATGGGACTCGGCGACGAGACCGGCTCGCTGACCCCCGGGAAGTCGGCGGACTTCGTCGTGCTGGCCCGTGACGCGATCGCCGGCCCCGCCGAGGACATCGTGCGCACCGAGGTCATCTCGACCTGGTTCGCCGGACGTCGGGTGCACGGCGACTGAGAGGACGAGGCGTCGACACCGGATCTGTCCGGGGTCAGCCCTCGTCCCTCAGCCCTCTTACCTCAGCCCTTTTACCTCAGCCCTCGAGCACGAAGCGGGCTCCACGTTCGCCGATCATCGCGGCGGGGGCGTTGGTGTTGCCGGTGGGCACGGTCGGCATGACCGAAGCATCGATCACTCGCAGCCCTGCGATGCCGCGCACGCGCAGTTGCGGATCGACCACGGCCTGCGCATCCGTGCCCATGCGGCAGGTGCCGACCTGGTGGTGGTAGGTGATCGCGGTGCGGCGCACCCAGTCCTCCACTCCGGAGTCTGAGACCTCGGGGCCCGGGTACACCTCGACGGCGCCCCACTCCTCACCGAGGGCGGGGCGTGCTCCGATCCGACGGCACTGCCGCACGGATGCGGCCAGTGAGGCCACGTCACGGTCGTCCTCCAGCGCCGCCAGGTCGATGGCCGGCAGGTCCGCGAGCGTCGCGCCGGTGAGTCGGAGAGTGCCGCGGCTGTGCGGCGTCACGAGGCCGGCCATGAGGGTGAATCCGTCGTCGCCACGGGGCTCGAGCTCGCCCCACATGGGCACCGAGAAGTTGATCGGCTGCGTGTCGGGCTCGGCGAGGTCGTCGCGGCTGCGCCAGAAGAGGTGCGTCTGCGTCACGGAGACTCCCGGTTGCGGAGGCCCGACCGGGCGCCGCGTGGTGAAGATCACCGGCGACAGGAGGTGGTCGTGGAGGTTCTGCCCGACTTCGGGCGAGTCCTGCACGACCGGGATGCCGAGCGCGGTGAGGTCGGCTGCCGGACCGATGCCGGAGCGCAGCAGGATCACGGGCGACCCGATGGCACCGGCCGAGAGGATGACCTCGTCCGCGAGGACCTCTTCGGACTCCTCCCCCTCCCCCAGTCGCACACCGACGGCGCGGCCGTCGCGCACGATGACCGAATGGACTTCGCGTCCGGTGACGATCGTCAGCTTCTCCGCGACGGGCTGCGCGTACGCCGTCCAGGTGTTGACCCGGCGGCCGTCGCGCATGGTGACCTGCTCCTGCGAGACTCCGTCGAGTGTGCCCGCGTTGTAGTCCGGGTTGTGCGTGAGTCCTTCCTGCACCGCGGCGTCGATGATCGAGGCCTGGATCGGCGAGAGCGGGTAGTCGTCAGTGACCGGCAGCAGGTCGTTCTCGATGGCCTCGTAGACGGGCTCGACCTCGGCCCAGCCCCAGCCGTGTGCGCCGGCGCGCTCCCACGCGTCGTAGTCGGAAGCGGCTCCGCGCACCCAGATCATGGCGTTGAGGGCGTGCGATCCCCCGGTGACCTTGCCGCGCGGCAGATGCAGCCGACGGCCGCCCGCGTGCGTCTGGGGGACGGTGAAGTAATCCCAGTCCTCTGCGGAGTGCCAGAGTTCGCCCGCGCGGGAGGGGTCGTGGATGGCCGGGTTGGTGTCGTACCCGCCGGCTTCGATGAGGGTCACTGCGACGCCCGCGTCCGTGAGACGACGCGCCACGATGGCTCCCGAGGTCCCGGCTCCGACGACGATGGCAGAGCGCACGGGTCAGGCCTTCCGGCCGGGGCCCGAGACGACCTGGGTGACGGCGACGGACTTGAGCCCCTCGACGCCGAACTCCAGCCCGTAGCCCGAACTCTTCACGCCGCCGAACGGCACCATCGGATGCAGTCCGCCGTGCGAGTTGATCCACACGGTGCCGGACTGCATCCGGGAGGCCGCAACACGCGCCGCCTCCGGGTCGCTCGACCAGACCGAGGCGCCCAGCCCCACGTCGAGGGAGTTCGCCAGCGCGAAGGCCTCGTCGATGTCGCTGTATCGGATCACCGGCAGTGCGGGACCGAACTGCTCTTCTTGCACGAGCGCCGCGCCGTTGTCGATGTCGGCGACGATGGTGGGGCGGTAGAAGAGCTCCCCGAGTTCGGGGGCCGACTCTCCGCCGGTGACGATGCGCGCACCGCGACTCCTGGCATCGTCGACCAGGCGGCTGACGATGTCGAACTGTGCACGGTTCTGCAGCGGCCCCAGCACGTTGTTCTCGTCGAGTCCGTTGCCCATCGGCATGGAGCCGGCGATCGATGCCAGTGCGTCGACGACCTCGTCGTACACCGAGTCGTGCACGTACAGGCGCTTCATCGCGGCGCAGGTCTGCCCGGTGTTGATGAAGGCTCCCCAGAAGAGGTCTTCGGCGATGGCCGCGACGTCGGTGCCGGGCAGCACGATGCCGGCGTCGTTGCCGCCGAGCTCGAGCGTCAGACGAGCGAGGTTGCCGGCCGAGCTCTCGATGATGCGTCGTCCGGTCGCGGTCGAACCGGTGAACATGATCTTCGCGATGTCCGGGTGAGAGGCGAGCCGCGCGCCGACCTCGCGGTCGCCGGAGACTCCGATCAAGACGTCGGCCGGGAGTACCTCGTTCATCACGGCGATCATCGCGAGCACGCTCAGGGGTGTGTACTCGCTCGGCTTCGCGACGACGGTGTTGCCCATCCGCAGGGAGGGGCCGATCTGCCAGATGCTGATCATGAGCGGCCAGTTCCACGGGCCGATGGCACCGACGACTCCGGCCGCCTTGTAGACGAGCTCGGCGTGCAGGGTCTCGTCGTCTACGAGGACCTGCGGCTCGATCGCCGTGGTGGCGTTGGTGCGCAGCCAGGCGGAACACGCGCCGAGCTCGAAGCGGGCGTTGGGACCGTTGAGCGGCTTCCCCTGCTCCCGGGAGAGCAGGTGGGCGAGGGCTTCGGCGTTGGCGTCGATGGCATCGGCAGCTGCGAGGAGAAGTGCGCTCCGCTTCTCGTGGCCGAGCGCCTCCCAGGCCGGTTGGGCGGCCTTCGCGCGAGCGATCGCATCGTCGAGGTCGTCGACCGACGCCACGGGGGCGCGCCCGATGACCTCACGGGTCGCGGCATCCGGGATGTCCCGGCCTGCGCCTTCCGGCGCCTGGATGCGGTCGAGCAGCGCAGCGGCTGCGGAAGCGGCGGAATCGGACATCGGGGACTCTCCTTCGAGCGTGGCGCGGGCCAGCGACAGTCGAGAAGCTGGTCGTCTTCTCATTGTCGACGGGCGTTCCTCACGGCGCTTGTCGCGGAGCGCGCCGCAGATGTCCGAGTGCGAAGGATGACACGATCGGGCTGACGCCGAGCCGCCGGGCTGATGCCGAGCCACCGTGATCGTGCAGCGACACCGTCACGCGGCGATGTCGAAGCGTGCGCGCCCGCCGAGCCTCGGGGTTCGCGCAGGGTCGACGTATCGGGGCGGAATGAACCACACCCGCGCTCCACTCCCACTCCCGGTTCCGGTCCCGGTCCCACTCCCGGTTCTGGTTCCGGTTCCGGGAGCGTCGATGCGGATCTCCCACCCGTTGTCGTGGATGCGATGGTGACAGGTCTCACACAGCAGCACCCCGTTGGAGAGATCGGTCGGCCCGCGATCGCGTGTCCACCAGCGGATGTGATGCGCCCTCGTCATCTCCGGCGGCAAACCGCACATCGCGCATCCCCCGTCACGCTCCACCAACGCCAGCCGTTGCGCCCGGGTGAACAACCGTTTCTCCCGCCCCCAATCGAGAACCTCACTGTCCCCACCGAGAACACACGGGATCACGCCACCCCCGGCCGCCATCCGCCGCGCCGCCCCGACACTGACCGGCTGATCCACACCATCCACGGTCGCCGACCCGGTCCCGGCCTCCAGATCATCGAGACCCACCCGCACGATCACCGTCGCACCCGCCACCGGAACCCGCCGCTCACACCCGAGCACATGCGCGCAGAACACCGAAAGAGCATCCGCCTGGATCATCGGCACCGTCCGCCGATCCCCATCAGGAGCGCCCGCATCGGGAGCATCCTTCCGCGCCGCGAACACCGCCGTCACGAACCCCCGGATCGCCGTCACCACCGGCGCCGCGGTCTCCACATCGAGAACCGCGTTCAGATGCACCATCCCGTCCCGCTCGAACAGCGACAACGCCCGCCTGCCACGGCGCTCGTCCTCACGCGGCTCCACCCCATCCGGGTCAAGCCACGCCTCCACCCGCACCACGAGCATGCGCACATCATCGAGCGCGAGCCCTGCCGCCTTCTCCACCAGCAGCCGCTCCCCCTCAGCGATCCGCTCCACCCCCGCCACAACCCGGCACCGATCCAGCGCCGCGATGATCACCGCCGCCGCCGGAGCCCCCAGCACCCCCGCATCCAACGCCGCACTCACCAACGGATACCTCGCCGGCAGACGCGCCCCCAGAAGATCACTCCGCGGCGCCGTCGCCTCACCCACCCTGACAAGACGCGACGCCTCACCCCTCGACACCCCCGTCGCCACCGCGATCAACGTCGCCGGACTACGGAAACCCTGCTGCTTCGCCAGACTCCCCGCACCCAACTCCGCACGCGACTCCCGAGCAATACACGCCGCCACCGACACATGCACCGCATCCAACCGACGCCGCAACACCCCGATCGACGCGCTCACCACGATCAACTGCTCCCGCGACAACTCCCCCGAATCCCCCACACCCGCCCACACCTCATCCAAGCGAGACATCGCCTCGTGCAACGCGGTCAAATTCGGCATACTCGATTTTACCGCGACCACCACCGACATTCGAAGCTATATTCGAATCCATGCCGGCATATCAGCGGTGACACGATCCCTCTCCTGTCCGACGTCGACAGCTCGCTCCCGTCCCGCTCTCGACCGCCATCGATTCCACACGCGCCGGGAATCCTGCACGCCGCCCTCGCGTTCTCCCCCTCGGACCCTCCACGAAAGGCCCCGATGACAGATCGCCCTCGCCGTTCGGCATGGCCGCCCCTGCTGCTCGCGATCGCGCTGGAGGTCACCGCGACCCTCTCGCTGCGTGCGGCAGAGGGATTCACGCATCCGCTCTGGCTGATCGTCGTGGTTCTGGGCTACTCCGGCTCACTGTGGCTGCTGTCGGTGGTGCTCGATCGCGGCATGGCCGTCGGGGTCGCGTACGGCATCTGGTCGGCGATCGGAGTCGTGCTGACCGCTGTGCTCGGCACCGTGCTGTTCGGCGAGCTGCTGGGACCGGTGCAGATCATCGGCGTCGGCGTGATCGTGGTCGGCGTGCTGCTCGTCGAACTCGGTTCTCACACGCGCGAGACGACGGAGATCACCCCATGACCTGGCTGCTCCTCTCCCTCGCGATCGCCAGCGAGGTCACCGCGACGTTGAGTCTGCGCGCATCCGAGGGGCTGCGACGTCGCCGTTGGATCCCCGTGATCGTCGTCGGCTACCTCGCGGCATTCACACTGCTCGGCACGATCCTGGCGATGGGAATGCCGGTGGGCGTCGCCTACGGAATCTGGGCCGCCGCCGGCGTCGCACTGACCGCCGTGCTGGGACGGGTGATCTTCAAAGACCATTTCTCGAGCATGATGGCCGTCGGCGTCGCGCTCATCGCCGTCGGTGTGGGGATGATCGAGTTCGGCGGCGGGCACTGACGATCGCCAGCGCCCGCGACTGATCGAGCGCCCCGCACCCCTCAGTACTGCGCCGAGAACGCGCCGTCGGACTTCAGCAGTTGCCCGGAGATCCAGCGCCCCTCGTCCGACACGAGGAACTCCACCACCGCAGCCACGTCCGCCGGCTGCCCGAGGCGCCCGAGGGGCGTCATCGCGGCCAGACCCGTGCGCGTCTCGTCGTCCATCCAGCCGGTGTCGATGGGGCCGGGGTTCAGCACGTTCGCCGAGATCCCGCGCGGACCGAGCTCGCGCGCCGCAGAGATCACGAGGCGGTCGAGGGCACCCTTGGATGCGCCGTACGGGAGGTTGCCGGTGACGTGGTCGCTGGTGAGCGCGAGGATCACTCCCCCATCGTCGCCGATCTGCCGCGCGAACGCGGCGATCAGCAGCAGAGTCGCCCGCGCGTTCACGGCGACGTGCAGGTCGAAGCTCTCGGCGGTCGTGTCGAGGATGCCCGACTCCATGTCGTGCGCGTGGCTCAGGATGAGGGCGGTGATCGGTCCGTGCGCGGCGGTGACCTCGGCGATCAGCGCCTCCGGTCCCTCGTGCGTCGAGAGGTCGGCCGGGTGGTCGGCATCGTGCAGGTCGCTGGTGACGACGGTCCATCCGGCGGCGCGCAGTCGAGGGACGATGCCGGCGGCGATGCTGTCGGCACGGGCGGCACCGGTGATCAGAGCGAGAGGCATGTCGCCACGCTATCGGAACCCGGAACTCCCCTCACGTCGCCAGGCACATCAGGGCGACCCCGGCGGCCAGCGCCCACGATTCGGTCGCGACCATTCGCGCGGTGCGCCCGTGATGGACGGGCTCGACGAACCAGTCCGCCACGACGGTCCACAGCACCACGCCGATCACTCCGGCGACGATCACGACCGACAGCAGCCCCGAGAGACCTCCGTGACCTCCGTGCGCCCCCGCACCGGCCTCTGGAGCCTCGCCTGTCACCGCACTCTCGAACGCGCAGACGGCGAGGAGCAGGGCGATGAGCGCACGGCGGAAGCACTCGCCGGCAGCCGAGGTTCCGCGCACCCCCACCGTGCCGAGCATGGCGGAGAGCAGCAGCACGACCCCCAGCCCCAGACCGACCATCGGGGCATCTCCGGCGAGCGCGGTCACGAGCATCGCGACCGCCATGACCAGCACGGCCTGCCGGCCCTGCCACGGCACGGCGCGCCCCGCGATCAGCGAGGCCACCGCCGCGACGACGGCCGCACCGACGAGCAACCAGGGCGCCGCCGGAACGAGATCATCCACACCCGAATCCTATTGACGTCGGAGCGCCCCGGGGCCGCGCCCGGCGTCCGGAATCAACGCCGCACGCGGCAGCCTGAATCAACGCCGCACGCGGCAGCCGGAATCAATGCCGCACGCGGCGTCCGGAATCAGCACCGCGCCCAGCGCCCGAGACGCAGGTGCGTGCCGAGATCAGGTGCGTATGAAGATCAGGCGAGTGCCGCGATCGCGTCGCGAAGGATGCCGTCGGCCTCGTCGAGGGCGGATGCCGCATCCTCGGGCGTCGCGTCGGCGGCGAGCATGAGGAGTGCGAGCTTGACCGAGCCGTCCGCCGCCTGCAGCGCCCCAGCCGCCTGATCGGTGTCGACGCCGGCGAGCTGCGACACCGTGCGGATGGAGCGGGCGTGGAGCTTCTCGTTCGTGGCCAGCAGGTCGACCATCACCCCTCGATACGTCTTGCCGAGGTTGATCATCGACAGCGTGGTGAGCATGTTGACGACGAGCTTCTGCGCGGTGCCCGACTTGAGCCGAGTGGATCCGGAGATGAACTCGGGACCGGTGACGACCTCGATCGCGATCTCGGCGGCCGCACCGATCTCGGAATCGGCGTTCGAGGCGATCGCGACCGTGAAGGCGCCGACGCTGCGCGCGTAGGTCAGCCCTCCCACGACATAGGGGGTGCGGCCGGATGCCGAGATGCCGACCACCGTGTCGCTCTCCGAGAGTGCGAGCCTCCGCAGCGAAGCCTCCGCGGCGGTGTCGTCGTCTTCGGCGTTCTCCACGGCCGAGCGGATCGCGGTCTCTCCGCCGGCGATCAGACCGACCACCATCGAGGGATCGGTGCCGAAGGTCGGCGGGCACTCGCTCGCGTCGAGCACGCCGATACGGCCTGCCGTGCCGGCGCCGATGTAGATGAGGCGCCCCCCGCGCCGGAACCGCGCGGTGATGCCGTCGACGGCGGCCGCGATCTCCTCGGCGTGCTCGGCGACGGCCTCGGGCACCCGCCGGTCCTCGGCGTTCATGCGCCGGACGAGCTCAGCGGTGCCGAGCAGGTCGAGGTCGCCGCGCTCGGTCGTCGAGGCCTCGGTGTCGAGGCGGTCGAGCACGGAGAGGAGGGCGGCGAGGCGGGAATCGTCATTCGGCACGGTGGACGAACCTTTCGTGGGGGAGGTCGGTGCGGCGTGCGAGCAGCAGCGCACCGTCGAGGGCGTCACCGCGCGCGGGGACGACCCGACGCCCGGCAGCCTGCAGGGAGGAGGTGAGGCACTCGCGGAACCACGAATGCGCGGTGAGTCCGCCATGGAGCACGACGTCGGCCGTGAGCGCGGACGCGGCGGACGCCGTCGCCGTGAGCAGTCGGATCCCCTCGGTGACGATCGCGCCGGCGACGACGTCGCCCGACTGCGCGGCGTCGAGGACGAGCGGGGCGAGCGTCGCGAGGCGCCGAGGGAGCGGACCGCCGCCCGCGAGCCAGGCCTGGATGTCGGTGACCGCGCCGACGGGCTCGGCGATGGCCTCGGTGAGCACTGTGCCCGGCGCCAACCCGTCGTCGGCGCGCAGCACCGCACGCAGCGCTTCGCGCCCGAGCCACGAACCGCTGCCGAAGTCGCCGAGTTCCGGCCCCCAGCCGTCGACGAGCCGTGCGTCATCGGCGTCGATGCCGAGCGCCACCGCTCCGGTGCCCGCGATGAGGAGCACTCCCCCGGCCCCGTCGAGCGCACCTGCGTGGGCGGTGACCACGTCGGAGGCGACAGCGACTGCGGCACCGGTCTCGGCGGCGAGCCGAGAGGACAGCCCCTGCGCCGCATCCGGTGCCATCCAGGCTCCCGCGGCACCGACGCCGATCCGGTCGAGTCGCTCCCCCGCCAGGAGCGGGAGGATGGCGTCGAACGCGCTGGCCACCCCGCCTGCTGCGGCCAGGCCGGGAGCGCCGACACCGTCACGTTCGATCCGGCCCTCGGCGTCGGAGACCAGGACACGACACCGCGACTTGCCGAGATCGACGGAGGCGCTCTTCTGCACGCTCATCGGCTCTCCTCGGATCGGCGGAAAAAGGCTGTGAAAAGAGACTACATGCGAAGTAGACTCTGCAAAAAGAATTTTCACCGCACCGGCGGCACCGCACGATGGAGGACCGATGAGCATCCAGTCGACGATCGAAGCCGCGGCTTCCACGCTCACGCCGTCGCTCGCCCGCATCGCGCTGGTCGTCCGGGAGAACCCCTCGGTCGTGATCGACAACACGATCAACGAGCTGGCCGCGGAATGCGAGACCTCGGTCGCGTCGGTCGTGCGCTTCTGCCGCGCCATCGGCTTCAGCGGCTACGCGCCGCTGCGCATGGCCCTGGCCGCCGAGCTCGGCAAGGAGGCGGCGCAGTTCTCGGCACGCGGAGCCTACGGGTCGGAGATCTCCGACGACGACACCCTGCAGGAGGCGGTGTCGAAGGTCGCGGCTCTCGAACTGCTGGCGATCGAGGAGACCGTCGCCCGTCTCGACTTCGCCGTGCTCGAAGCCGCGGTCGATGCGCTCGACCGCGCCGACCGCATCCTCCTCTACGGGCTCGGCGCCAGTCGGTTCGTGGCCGAAGACCTCACCCACAAACTCCTGCGCGTCGGTCGGAACGCGCACATGCCGGCAGACCCGCACGAAGCCGTGGCCGTCTCGGTGCTGCCCACCGCTCTGACCGTCGCGATCGGCTTCTCCCATTCGGGGTCCACACTCGAGACGGTGCGCTTCCTGGAGACCGCACGCGCCAGCGGTGCCGCCACGATCGCGGTGACGTCGGCCAAGGATTCTGCCCTCGCGCGTGCGGCCGATCACCCGCTCTTCACCGAGGTGCGCGAATCGACCTTCCGCGCCGGCGCCATGGTGAGCCGCATCGCCCAGCTCACGCTCGTGGACTGCCTGTTCATCGGCGTCGCGAAGCGTCGATACACCGAGACCGTCGATGCTCTGCAGCGCACGGGCCAGGCCACCCGCGCCCTCCGCGGCTGAGGAAGGCGGCGGACGGACCACGCCGGTGCCGAACGCGAGCGAGCCGCCCCGACCCGAAGGTCAGGACGGCTCGCCGTTCCACGACGGTGAGCGTCGTGAAGAGGGTGCGTCTTACTGGTACGACTTCACGATCTCGAGGAGGCTCGGGACGTTGGCGTAGGCCTCTGCCGCGTTCTCCTTCGTGACGATGATCGGGTCGAGCAGGTAGGCCGGAACGACCTTCACGCCGTTGTCGTACTGCTCGGTGTCGTTGACGTCGACCTTCTCACCCTTCTGCAGCTGGCCGACCATCTTGATCGACTGCTCGACGAGGAGCGTGGTGTCCTTGTTGATCGTGGAGTACTGCACACCCTCCATGATCGACTTGACCGACTCGACCTCGGAGTCCTGACCCGTGACCACCGGGACCGGCTTGCCCGCACCCTGCACCGAGGTGATGATGGCGCGAGCGAGGGTGTCGTTCGGGGACAGGACGCCGTCCAGCGTCTCGGAGCTGTACGTCGACGTCAGGATCGAGTCCATGCGGCGCTGAGCGTTCTCCGCCTTCCAGCCCTCGGTCGCCGTCTGGGCGATCTCGGTCTGACCGGACACGACCTGCAGCGTGCCGTCGTCGATCTTCGGCTGCAGCACGTCCATCGCACCGTTGAAGAACACGGCCGAGTTCGCGTCATCGGGCGAGCCCGAGAACAGCTCGATGTTGTACGGAGCTTCATGACCCGCGCGCTCGGCGAGCCCGTCGAGCAGAGCCTGGCCCTGCAGCTGACCGACCTTGAAGTTGTCGAACGCGACGTAGTAGTCGACGGCTTCGGTGTTCTCGATCAGACGGTCGTAGGCGATGACGGTGACGCCGGCGTCACGGGCGGCCTCGACCTGGGTGGCGAGCTGCTTGCCGTCCTTCGCACCGATGATGATGACCTTGGCGCCACCGGTGACCATCGCCTGGATCTGGTTCTGCTGCTCGGCGACCGTGTTGCTGGCCGGCGCGTACTGCACGTCAGCCTTGAACCCGGCCTTCTCCAGGCCGTCCGTGAACAGCTGACCGGCGAGGACCCAGTTCTCCGAGGTCTTGTCCGGAAGGGCGACGCCGATCGTGGCATCGGCGGCGAAGCCCTTGGCCTCGTCCCCCGATCCGGAACCGGTGTCACCGCCGCGCTCCGAGGAGCAGCCGGTGAGGGCGAAGGCGCCCGCGACGACAAGCGCTGTCGCCGACAGAAGAATCTTCTTCATGTGATCTCTTTCTCTGGTGTGTGAAGGTCCAGGTGCGCGTGCGGTACGCGCCTGGGCCCCTACTATCCGCGCGTCTCTTCGACGGCGGGGGCTTCGTACTTCTGGCTCGTGGGGTAGTTCGTCTTGGTCGGATCGAACGTGTCGGTCGCCGGGTCCTGCTTGCGGCCGAAGCGACGCGTGAGGAATCCGATGATCGACGGGCGGCCCTGCTGCTTGTTCCAGACGTCGACCCCGACGGCGAACAGGAGCACGAGGCCCTTGATCATGGAGACCACGTCGGCTCCGGCGCCCAGGAGGGCGAGGCCGTTGTTGAGGAACGCCATCACGAGACCACCGATGATCGACCCGATCACGGTTCCGATTCCACCGGAGACGGCTGCGCCACCGATGAAGACGGCGGCGATGGCATCCAGCTCCCAGCCGTTGCCGTCCTGCGGGCCGGAGGCCGTCGCCCTGGCGACGTAGATCATGCCGGCCAACGAGGCGAGCACGGACATGTTCATCATCACGAAGAAGTCGACCCAGCGGTCCTTCACACCCGACAGTCGCGCGGCCTGCCGGTTGCCGCCGACCGCGTAGATGTGGCGACCGAAGACGGTGTTGTTCGTGATGAACGAGTAGAGGATGACGAGGGCCAGCAGGATGATGCCCGAGATCGGGAAGCTGGTGCCCTCGCGCCCGGTGGCGAACAGCCAACCGGCGACGAGGATCACGACCGAGATCAGCACGACCTTGGTGACGCTCACCCAGAGCGGCGCCATGTCGGCGCCCATCTTGTGCTGGATGCGACGGGTGCGGATCTCCCAGAACACGATCCACGCGACGCCGGCGAGAGCGAGGAGCATGGTGAAGACGTTGAAGGGCACCGGGATGAACGACAGCTCGGGAAGGTATCCCGCGCCGATGACCTTGAAGCCCTGCGGCACCGGAATCGACAGCGAGTCGCCCACCGCCTGGTTCGCGCCTCGGAAGAACAGCATGCCGGCCAGCGTCACGATGAACGCCGGCACCCCGACGTAGGCGACCCAGAATCCCTGCCAGGCACCGACCAGCACGCCGACACCGAGACCGAGGAGGATGCCCAACGGCCAGGGGAGGTTCCAGTCCTGCATGGCCTTGGCCACGACGATGCCCGTGAACGCGGCGACGGATCCGACGGAGAGGTCGATGTGACCCATGATGATGACCATCACCATGCCGATGGCCAGGATCAGGATGTACGAGTACTGGTTGACGACGTTGATCAGGTTGCCGGAGGACAGCGTCAGTCCGGTGCCCTTGAAGATCCACGTCAGCACCTGGAAGACGACCAGGATCACAACCAGGCTGCCGAGGATGCCGAACTGACGGAGGGTCGACTGCCCTCCCCCGAACATCTTCGTGATGTCCTTGAAGTGGAAGCCGCGCTTCGTTGCGGTGGTGTCGGTGGTCATGCGGATGCTTTCTGGGTCGCGGAGGTCATGCTGCGCATGAGGTCCTCAGGTGTCGCCTGGTCGGCCGGGATGCAGTCGGTGACCCGACCTTCGAAGACGGTGTAGATGCGGTCGGAGATGCCGAGGAGTTCGGGGAGCTCGCTGGAGATGACGATGACGCCCTTGCCCTGAGCCGCGAGTTCGTTGATGATCGCGTAGATCTCGTACTTCGCACCGACGTCGATGCCACGCGTGGGCTCGTCGAGGATGAGCAGGTCGGGGTCGGTGAACATCCACTTCGCCAGCACGACCTTCTGCTGGTTCCCACCGGACAGCTTGCCGACACCCTCTTCGACGGAGGGCGTCTTGATGCGCAGCGCCTTGCGATAGCGCTCAGCCACCGAGAACTCCTCACGGGAGTCGACGACGCCGTTGTGCGCGATCTTCGAGAGCTTCGCCGCGACGATGGACCGCTTGATCGTGTCGAGCAGGTTGAGTCCGAGCACCTTGCGGTCCTCGCTGACGTATGCGAGCCCGTGCTTGATCGCCGAGGCGACGTCGTGCAGGGCGACCTCCTGGCCGTCCTTGATCAGGGTGCCGGAGAGGAAGGTGCCGTAGGAGCGCCCGAAGATGCTCATCGCGAACTCGGTGCGCCCCGCACCCATGAGACCGGCGATGCCGACGACCTCGCCGCGGCGCACGTTGATGTTCGAGCCCTTCACGACCATGCGCTCCGGCACGGTCGGGTGCTGCACCCACCAGTCCTTGACCTCGAAGAACACCTCGCCGATCTCGGGGTGCGATCCGGGTAGCGGCTCTCGAGCGAACGACCGACCATGCCGCGGATGATGCGATCCTCGTTGATCTCCCCGCGCGAGATGTCGAGCGTCTCGACCGTGCGGCCGTCTCGGATGATCGTGATCTCGTCGGCGATCTGCTCGATCTCGTTGAGCTTGTGGCTGATCATGATCGACGCGATGCCCTTGGCCTTCAGCCCCAGGATCAGGTCGAGCAGGTGCTGCGAGTCGTTCTCGTTGAGGGCAGCGGTCGGCTCGTCGAGGATGAGCAGCTTGACGTCCTTGTTCAGCGCCTTGGCGATCTCGATGAGCTGCTGCTTGCCGACGCCGAGGGTCTTGATCGGCACGTCGGGGTCTTCGCTCAGCCCGACGCGGGCGAGGAGCTCGATGGCCCGCTCCTTCTGAGCCGTCCAGTCGATGCGTCCGCCGCGCTGGATCTCGTTGCCGAGGAAGATGTTCTCGGTGACCGAGAGTTCGGGGATGAGCGCGAGCTCCTGGTGGATGATCGCGATACCCGCCTGCTCGCTGGCCGCGATGTCCCTGAACCGCTGCTCCTCACCGTAGAGCAGGATCTCGCCGTCGTAGGTTCCGTAGGGGTAGACCCCGGACAGAACCTTCATCAGGGTCGACTTCCCGGCGCCGTTCTCCCCGCAGATCGCGTGGATCTCGCCGGCGCGGACGGTGATGGAGACGTCGGCCAACGCCTTGACCCCAGGGAACTCCTTGGTGATGCTGCGCATCTCCAGGATGGGGCCTGACACGGTAGGCAACGTTGCTGTGGTGCTCACGGATCTTCCTCGCGACGTGCGGTCACCTTCGATGTGACCGTTCACATCGGTATATCGTCGTCTTCCGTGGGACCGGTGTCAAGTCGGCACCGGCAATTCGAATCCGGACCGTGACACTGTTGCTGCCGGCGCCATCTCGATCCACCACGCGACGGCACGGATCGAAAGGATTCGATGAATTCGAGCGGCGCGCCAGCGCTGCACGGAACGCGTCAGCGGATCGCGGCGGACTCGCGCGCGCGCAGGATCGTCTGCAGCGGCCCGAACGTCGGCGGCTGCTCCCCCCGGATCTGCGCGAGCAGGATGCGCACTGCTCGACGACCGAGCTCGGGGAAGTCCTGGTGCACGGTGCTGAGCGTGGGAGCCACGTGCGCCGCGACCGGGATGTCGTCGAAGCCGATGACGCTCACATCGTGCGGCACCCGCACGCCGGAATCACGGAAACCGTGCATCAGCCCGATCGCCATCAGATCGTTCGCGGCGAACACCGCAGTGAAGTCACGCCGGAGCGACAGCTCCTTGCCGGCGAAGTAACCGAAGTCGGCGGTCCAGTCGCCGCGGATCGGCGGGAACGTCGGCAGATCGGCCTCGCGCAGACCGTCGAGATAGCCGCGCATGCGCGACTCCGCCTCGATCCAGTCCTGGGGGCCGGCCAGGTGCAGGATGTCGCTGTGACCGAGCGAGATCAGGTGCTCGGTCGCCGCTTTGGCACCCGCGACCTGATCGGCGGACAGACTCACTCCATCGGATCCGGACGCCGTCTGCAGGGTCACGAACGGCATGTCGACCGACATGCCGCGCAGCACATGGAACACCCGCACCTGCGGAGCGAGCACCACGATGCCGTCGGCCTGCTCACGCGACAGCTGCCGCACCGCATGGCCGATCGCCTCCGGCGTCGTGTCGGCGAGGTTCAGGGTCGAGACCGAATAGCCCTCCTCCCGCGCCGCATCCTCGATGCCGGCGATGGACGAGGTGGGTCCGAACTCCCCGATCGTGGCCGACAGGATGCCCAGCATGTTCGACTTGCTGGTGACCAGGGCGCGCGCGGCGAGGTTCGGCCGGTAGTCGAGGACCGAGATGGCGTCGAGCACCTTGGCCTTCGTCTCGGGCCGGATGCTCGGATGATCGTTGAGCACGCGGGACACGGTCTGATGCGAGACACCGGCGAGGCGGGCGACGTCGCGAATGCTCGGCAGGCGGGCGCGCTCGGAGGCGGTGGACATCACTTGCCTCCTTGCGTGTGCACGGTCACATCCCCACTACATTATGTCGGTCGACGCCGGCGCGTGCACCTCTCGACGGCGGGACCGTCGCCGAACGGCTTGTGCCCGGGCACCGGAACGACCCCCCGGTTTCGTCGGGCGGCACCGGATCCGCTCCGGCCCGCATGGCATGGTGACGACGTGGACACTCTGCTGCGCGGCGGGCGCGTGATCGACCCGAAGACGGAGACCGACCGGATCACCGATCTGCTGATCGCGGGCGGGCGGGTGGCGGCGGTCGGCGACGGGCTCACGGCGCCACCCGATGGCGAGGTCGTCGATGCCGCCGGCCTCATCATCGGGCCGGGTTTCGTCGACCTGCACAGCCACGTGCACTCGATCGCGGGGCACCGGCTGCAGGCGATGGACGGTGTCACCACCGCCCTCGACCTCGAAGCAGGGCTCATGCCGATCGCCGAGGCCCTCGCGCGCGCCGCGGCCGACGGGCGCCCCCTGAACTACGGGTTCTCGGCCTCCTGGTCGCAGGCACGGGCATACGCGCACCTCGACCGGGTGCCCGTCGCCGACTTCACCGCGTCGATGGATCTGCTCGGCACGCCCGAGTGGCAGCGCGCCTCCTCCCCCGCGGAACGCCGCCGCTGGCTCGGTCTGCTCGAAGACGAGCTGGGGGCGGGGGCTCTCGGCATCGGCGTTCTCATGGGATACGCACCACGGTCCGATCCCGACGAATATCTCGACCTCGCACGTCTGGCCGCCGCAGCGCACGCCCCGACCTTCACGCACGTGCGGGAGCTGATCGAAGCCGACCCCCGCACGCCGATCGACGGCTCGGAAGAGCTCGTGCGCGCCGCTGCCGAGACCGGGGCCGCGATGCACCACTGCCATGTGAACAGCACCTCGCTGCGCCACGTCGACCGCGTGCTGGGCCTACTCGACCGCAGCCGCGCCGCCGGATCCCGCGTCACCGTCGAGGCATACCCCTACGGGGCCGGCAGCACGGCGATCGGCGCCTTCTTCCTGGCGCCGGAGAAGCTCCCAGGCCTCGGCATCACTCCACGGTCTCTCGTGCTCGTCGACACCGGCGAGCGCATCGCCGATGAGGCCCGCCTGCGCGAGGTACGCGCGACGGACCCCGGTGCCACCTGCATCGTCACGTTCCTCGACGAGGGCGACCCGTTCGACCGCGCACACCTGCACCGTGCCCTGGCCTACCCGGATTCGATCGTGGCGAGCGATGCGATGCCGATCTCGTGGAACGCGAGCGGCGGACGCACCGTGTACGAACAGCGCGACTGGCCGCTTCCCACCGGCGGCCACACTCATCCGCGCACCGCGGGCACCTTCGCGAAATCGTTGCGGCTCATGGTTCTCGAGAGCGGCACGTGGAGCTGGCTCGAGGCCTTCCGCCGCTGCTCGTTCCTCCCCGCGCGGGTCCTGGACGAGGTCTCGTCCGGCATGCGGGGCAAGGGACATCTGGCGGTCGGCGCGGATGCCGACATCGTGGTGATCGACCCGACGACGTTGACCGACAGGGCGAGCTACGCCGACCCGATCCGACCATCGCGGGGCGTTCGGGAGCTCTACGTCCACGGCACTCGCGTCGTGCACGAAGGAGAGATCGTGACCGCAGCCCTACCGGGCCGCGCCGTACGAGGGGATGTCGCATGAACGACGACCTGCAGGAGTTCTTGGACGTCACCGCCGCAGACCTGGGCGTCCCCGGCGCGGCGGTCGGTGTGATCGACGGGGATCGGGAGCTCATCGCGACGACCGGCGTCGCCGCGGTCGATACCGGCGCCGCGGTGACGGAGAGCACCCTGTTCCAGGTCGGCTCGACCTCGAAGACCTTCACGGGAACCGTCGCGATGCACCTGGTCGAGAACGGCGCGCTCGACCTGGACACACGCGTGGTCGACGTGCTCCCCGACTTTCGTCTCGCCGACGGGGAGGCCCTCGCGGCGCTGCGCATCCGGCACCTCCTCACGCATTCCGGAGGGTTCCTGGGTGACGCGGATGATCGGCCAGGGTGGGATGACGACGCCCTCGCCCGCAACGTGGCCACCTTCTCCGATCTTCCGCAGTTCTTCGCGCCCGGTACCATCGCCTCTTACAGCAACGCCGGCATCCGGCTGCTGGGTCGCGTGATCGAGACGATCACGGATGAGACGTTCGAGCAGGCGGTGCAGCGCGTCGTCCTCGATCCGCTGGGCATGACGGAGACGTTCTTCTTCCCGTGGGACGTGATCGCTCGCCCCCATGCCGTGGGGCACGTCCCCGGCGAGAACGGAGCGATGGCGACGTTCCCGCACTGGCCCTTGACTCGCGACATCGCGGCCGAGGGCGGCATCGTGTCGTCGGTGCGCGATCAGCTCACCTACGCCCGTTTCCAGATGCGCGGCAAGTCCGAGGGCACGCCACCCGTGGGCGACGCGACCCGGCTCCTGATGCAGCAGCCCCACCTCGCCGCCGGTCCGCCCATCGACGCGATCGGTCTGCCCTGGCTGCTCAGCCGACACGGTTCGGCTCGCGTCGTGATGCACGGGGGGAACATCTCCGACACGCAGCTGAGCGAGTTCGTGATGGCTCCGGAGGAACACCTGGCCGTCACCGTGCTGACCAACAGCGGCAGCGGCAAGGCGCTCGGGGCGCAGCTCGTCGACTGGTGCTTCGCACGGCTTCGCGGCATCGAGAAGCCCCCCCGAGACGGCAGAGCTGCACGCGGTGGAGCTGCTCGAGGAGATGGTCGGCACCTACGACGCCGGGCAGTGGCGCTACGACGTCACCCGTGTCGGCGATGCGCTCGAGTTCGCGATGGTGCTGCGTGAGGACATCGCCGCCCTCGGCATCCCGGCCCGCCCGCCGCTGCGGCTGCGCGTGCGCGCCGACGGCGCCCTCATCACCGAAGCCGATCAGCCCGTCGGGCGCGTGCTCGACGCGGCTGAGGGTGGTCCCGAGCTGCTCCACGTGGGCATGCGCGCCGTGCGACGCCGCTGACCGCCGATCCTTCGTCCGGGCGCACCAAGGTCTGGGGAAGTCTCGTCGCCGGGCACCAACGAGGCGATGGAGCACGCGAATAGTCTCGGCCCCATCGCCGTCGCCCGAAGACGACGGCCCCACTCGACGAAGAGGAGCGCACGTGTCCGACCTGAACGAAATCGGCAGCTGGGTGCGGGAGAACCTTCCCACGATGCTGGCCGACGCGCACATCCCCGCGGCATCCGTCGCGATCCTGGCCGGTGGCGAGATCTTCACCACCGCAGCCGGGATCCTCAACCGCAACACCGGCGTCGAAGCCGACGAGGACTCGGTCTTCCAGATCGGCTCGATCACGAAGACGTGGACCGCGACGCTCATCATGCAGCTCGTCGACGAGGGTCTGCTCGACCTCGATGCCCCGGTGCGCGACACCGTGCCCGCGTTCGCGATCGGCGATGACGCGGCGGCGAGCGCGATCACCCCCCGCCAGCTGCTGAGCCACGTGAGCGGGTTCGAGGGCGACCTCTTCAACGACACGGGTGTCGGCGATGACGCGGTCGAGAAGTATCTCGCGACGATCGCCGACGCTCCGCAGCTCTTCGCCCCCGGCGAGCGCTTCTCGTACAACAACGCCGCATTCGTGGTGCTCGGCCGCATCGTCGAGGTGCTGCGCGGCACGTCGTACGACCAGGCGCTGCGCACGCATCTCGCCGCCCCGCTGGGCCTCACGCACGTGGCCACGACGGCCGCCGAGGCGATCATGTTCCGTGCAGCGCTCGGGCACATCCCCGCCGAGAGCGGCGATGAGCCGGTCCCCGCGCCGGTGTGGAGCCTGGTGCGCTCGAACGCCCCGGCCGGATCGATGCTCGCCATGACGGCACGCGACCTCGTGACCTACGCCCGCATGCACCTCGACGGCGGGGTCTCCGCCGACGGCACGCGGCTGCTCTCGGAGCAGAGCGTGCGAGCGATGCAGGAGCGACAGGTCGATCTGCCGGAGCTCGGCCTGATGGGCGATGCCTGGGGCCTCGGCTGGGAGATCTTCGACTGGGACGGCGGACCCGTGATCGGGCACGACGGCGGCACGATCGGACAGAACGCGTTCCTGCGGATGGTCCCTGGCGCGGGGGTCGCGGTGGCCGTGCTCACGAACGGCGGGCGCACGGTCGACGCCTATCACGCGATCACATCGAAGGTGCTGGCGGCTCTCGCCGGGGTCACCGTACCCACGCTCCCCTCGGTTCCGGAGTCACCGGTGCCGATCGACCTCGAACGGGTGCTGGGCACCTACTCGTCGTCGGTCTCCGACTCGACGGTGCGCGTCGACGACCAGGGTCGCATCTGGCTGGAGCGCACCATGAAGGGCATCTTCGCCGAGCTGGGTCCGGCTCCCGAACCGGTGGAGCTCGTCGGCTGGGCCGGCGACACCCTGCTCCCTCGCGAACCGCAGAACGGCATGCACATGCCGCATGCGTTCGTCGGCGACGACGGCAGCGGCCGCGCGCTGTACCTGCACACCGGACGCGCCGATCGCCGGGTGGACGCGTGACCATCACGACGACCCCGGCATCCGAGACGTCGGCGCAGATCGCCGAGATCTTCGCCGGCGCGGGAGCCACGGGCTTCCTGCACGCGCGGGAGATCGGCGTGGCCGACGGTCCCGAGGTGACCGTCGGCGCCGACGATCCGGTGGTGCTCGCCTCGGTCTTCAAGATCCTGGTGCTCACCGCCTACGTGCGGGCGGTCGCCGCGGGCGAGCTCGACCCGGCGGCCCGCACGACCGTGACGGCGCGCTACCGGATCGGCGGCGTGGGCACCGCCGGCTTCGCGGACGACGTCGAGGCCAGTTGGCGCGACCTGGCGCTGAACATGATGTCGATGAGCGACAACGCGGCCACCGACGTGATCTACCACCGCCTCGGAACCGAGGCGATGGACCGGGTCATCGCCGACCTGGGGTTGGCGGACACCCGACTCATCGGATGCTGCGAGGACCTGTTCGCCTCGGTGATCGCCGACCTCGGCGGTACCCCGGACAGCCACCTGGACGAGCTGTTCACCGGCGCGACCGCAGAGCAGATCCTCGCGCTCGACGCCGTGCAGCCGCTGCGGACCTCGCACTCCACGCCGCGGGATGTCACCACACTGCTGAACGCCCTGTGGACCGACACCGCAGCCCCGGCCGAGGCCTGCCGTCAGGCGCGCGACATCATGGCGCTGCAGATCTGGCCGCATCGGCTGACCGCCGGATTCCCCGGCGAGGTGCGCATCGCCGCGAAGACCGGCACGCTGCCCACCTGGCGCAACGAGGCCGGCGTCGTGACCTATCCCGACGGCCGTCGGTACGCGGTGGCCGTGTTCACCCGGGCCGCCTCGCTCGCCGACCGGCAGCCGCTCGTCGACGCCTCGATCGGCCGTGCCGCCTTCGCCGCCGTCGAGGCCCTGCGCACACAGACCGTCTGATCCGCACTCCCCCTGCACCACCGCACTCCCCCTGCACGACCCATCTGCACCATCCCGAACACTGCTGGAGGCTTCTGATGCGTTCTCGTACCCCGCTGATCGCGCTGCTCGGCGCTGCGGCGCTCGCCCTGACATCCTGCGCCGCAGGCGCCCCACCGAGCGGAGGCGACGGCGCCGACGGCGTGCTCGCCGACGGCAAGACCTTCACCTCGGTGATCTCCACTGATCCGGGCAGTCTCGATCCGTTCGTCACCGTGATGTCGGTGGCGCGATCCATCGACCGTTTCCTCTACGCACGGCTCGTGGAAGTGCTGGAGGACGGCAGCATCGCCTCAGGCCTCGCCGACTCCTGGGAGGCGGACACGACCACGGCGACCTTCACGCTGCGCGACGGCATCACCTGTGAAGACGGCACCCCGCTGACGGCGACCGATGTGGCCGCGAACATCACCCACATCGGCGACCCCGCCAACGGCTCTCCTCTGGTCGGGCTGCAGGTGCAGCCGGGCACCAGTGCCGTGGGTGACGACGCCACCGGCACCGTGACGGTCACCAGCGGACGACCGGACTCGTTCCTGATCGAGAACATCGGGAGCATCTCCATCGTCTGCGGCTCGGTGATCGACGACCCGGATGCGCTCGCGAAGGGCGCCGGCGCGACCGGGATGTTCACCATGACCGAGGTCGTGCCGAACAGCCAGTACACGCTGACCCGCCGCGACGACTTCACCTGGGGACCCGACGACTGGGACCCGAAGCAGAAGGGTCTCCCCGACGCGGTGGTGTTCCGGGTGGTCCCGAACGAGACGACCGCCACCAACCTGCTGCTCTCCGGTGAGGTCAACGCCGCTCTCGTGATCGGCCCCGACAACCAGCGCCTGAAGGACGCGGGCCTGTTCCACACCGAGATCCCGACCCCGGCGGGGCAGTTCATCTTCAATCAGGCAGAGGGACGCCCCACGGCCGATCAGGCCGTGCGCGAAGCGCTGATCGAAGCCCTCGACCTCGACCAGATGCGCCAGGTGCTCGGCAGCGGCGCCGGCACCGTTCCGACGGGTCTCGTGACCGTGTCGCCGAACCCCTGCCGCGCCGACGTGCTCACGGGCTTCATGCCGGAGTTCGATGCGAAGGCCGCCGCCGCCGCCCTCGACAGCGCCGGCTGGAAGGCCGGCAGCGACGGGGTGCGCACCAAGGACGGCGAGACGCTGACGCTGCGCATGATCTACTCCTCGCAGCTCGGCGACGCCGGCAACGCGTCGGCGGAGCTCGCCCAGGCCGCGTGGAAGGATCTCGGAGTCGACATCACCGTCGCCGCCGTGGACTCCCCGACGCTGAGCGAGACCCTGTTCTCCACCGGCGACTGGGACATCTCGGCCGCACCGCTCACGGTCTCGCTGCCCAGCATGCTCGTGCCGTTCTACTCCGGTCCGACACCGCCCAACGGCACCAACTTCGCCTCCATCGACAACCCGGAGTACACCGACGCCGTCACCGCGGCATCCGCCAAGGCCGGCAGCGAAGGATGCGACGACTGGGGCGCCGCGGAACAGGCCCTGTACGCGACGACCAGCGTCGTGCCGTACGCGAACATCAACCGCTCGACCTTCGCGACCAAATCGACGTTCACCGAGGGCGACGGCATCGACCCCACGTCGATCCGCATGTACGAGTAGACCGAAGACCGGAGACAGCCGATGGCCAGCACCACCGCCACGCAGGCGATACTGATCAGATCCGCACGGTCGGACAACCCGTGGGTGTCCTTCCTGGTCCGGCGCGGAGGGCAGTTCGTGCTCTCGGTGTGGGTGCTGGTCACGGCTGCCTTCCTCATGATCCACCTCGTGCCGGGCGACCCGGTGCGCGCTGCCCTCGGGCTGAACGCCCCGGCCGAGCTGGTCGAGGCCCGACGCGCGGCGCTCGGCCTCGACCAGCCGCTCATCGTGCAGTACTTCCGCTACATCGGGGGCCTGTTCACGGGCGACATGGGCTCCTCGATGATCACCAGTCAGCCGGTCTCCGAGATCATCGCCACCCGGCTCCCCGCCACGCTGCAGCTCGCCGTGCTCGCTGTCGTGCTCGTGCTCCTGGTCTCGGTCCCCCTCGGGGTGACGATGGCCGTCGCCACCCGCGGCGGGCGGCGACGTGGCCTCGAACTCGCCTTCGCGACCGGATCGGTCATCCTGGCCGCGATTCCCGAGTTCCTGCTCGCCGTCGGTCTCGTCTACGTCTTCGCGGTGTCGCTGGGTTGGTTCCCGGTGGCGGGCAACACCGCGCCGTTCTCGCTCGTGCTGCCCGTGGTGGCGCTCGCGGTCGGACCGATCGCCGTGTTCTCCCGCATCATCCGGGTCGAGGTGCTCTCGGTGCTCGGTCAAGACTTCATCCGCACCGCACGGGCGAAACGTCTGGCCCCGCACCGCATCTACTCGCGCCACGCGCTGCCGAACGCCATGACCGCGACCCTCACCCTCACCGGCCTGCTCCTGACCGGCATGGTCGCCGGCACCGTGCTCGTGGAGAACGTCTTCGCCTGGCCGGGCCTGGGCACCATGATCGTGCAATCGATCCTCAGCAAGGATTACTCCGTCGTGCAGGGCATCGTGCTCGTCTACGGGGTCGGGGTGCTCGTCGTGAACCTCGTGATCGACGTGATCCTCGCGCTCCTCGATCCTCGCTCCACCATCAGGGAGGCATGATGTCGGCACGCACCGCCTGGTCGGGCATCGTCCGTTCACCCCTCGGGATCACGGCTCTCAGCCTGATGCTCCTCGTCACCCTCGGCGCGATCTTCGCCCCGATCATCTGGGGTGCGCAGGCCGAGCAGGTGAATCCGGCCGCCATCACCCAGGGCCCCAGCGCCGAGCATCTGCTGGGCACCGACACCCTCGGACGCGACCTGCTCGCCCGTGTCCTGGTCGCGACCCGGCTCTCCGTGGTGCTCGCGGTGATCGCCGTGATCATCGGGGTGGTCGCGGGCACCCTCCTCGGCACGGCGCCGTCGGTGCTCCCCCGGTGGCTCGGACGCCCGATCGTCGGGTTCGTCAACATCGCGGTCGCCTTTCCCGGCCTCCTGCTCGCCCTGTTCTTCGCGGTCATCTTCGGCGTCGGCTCCACGGGCGCCGTGCTTGCGATCGGATTCGCGATGGCTCCGCAGTTCGCCCGACTCACGCAGACCCTGTCGGCCGCGATCGCGGGCCGCGACTTCATCTCCGCCGCCCAGGTCGCCGGCGTCTCGCGCTTCCGCATCCTGATCCGCCACGTCCTGCCGAACATCGGCGAACCGCTCATCGTGAACGCGACAGTGGCGGCCGGCTCGGCGCTGCTCGCCTTCGCCGGGCTGTCGTTCCTCGGCCTCGGCGTGCAGGTGCCCGAATACGACTGGGGCCGACTGCTCGGCGAGGGCCTGAACCGCATCTACCTGAACCCGGCGGCCGCCCTCGGCCCCGCCGTGGCGGTCGTCATCGCGGGACTCGCGTTCAATCTCCTGGGCGAGACCGCGGCCGCAGCCCTCGGCGGACGATCCGCCAGGCGCCGGCACCGTCTCCCCGCCGTCGCGCTCCCCGGCGCGAGCACGCCCGGCGCCGCCCAGCCCGCGCAGGTCGACGGTGAAGAAGTGGTGCTCCTCGTCGACGACCTGCGCGTCTCCTTCCCGACGCCGGCCGGCTGGGTCACCCCGGTGCGCGGCGTCTCGTTCACGATCTCGCGCGGTGAGGCGATCGGTGTCGTCGGCGAATCCGGCTCGGGCAAGAGCCTCACCGCGCTCGCGGCCGCCCGCCTCATCGAACGCCCGGGTCATGTCGCCGCCGCCCGCCTCGACTTCTGCGGCACGCCGTTGATGACCACATCGGACCGCGCGGTGCGGAGCCTGCTCGGCACCTCGCTCTCGATGGTGTTCCAGGACCCGATGACCTCGTTCAATCCGACCAGGCGCATCGGATCGCAGCTCGCCGAGGCCGCCTCCGAGCACCAGGACATCACCCGGAAGCAGGCCATGGATCGGGCGATCGAACGCCTGCAGTCGGTCCGGGTGCCCGCGGCCACCCGACGCGCCCACCAGTACCCCCACGAGTTCTCCGGCGGCATGCGGCAGCGCGCCATGATCGCCATGGGACTCATGAACCACCCGCGTCTGATCATCGCGGACGAGCCGACGACAGCGCTCGACGTGACCGTGCAGCGGCAGGTGCTCCAGCTGTTGGCGGGCGTCCGCCGCGACACCGATGCGGCCATCCTGCTGATCAGCCACGACATCGCCGTGGTCGCCCAGACCTGCGACCGCGTGCTGGTCATGTACGCGGGCCGCATCGTCGAGGACCTGCCTGCGGCCACGCTGCACACCGACGCCCGGCACCCGTACACGCGAGCCCTGCTCGAGGTCGTTCCCGAGCTCGACGCCGACCGCAGCGAGCCGCTCAAGATGATCCCCGGCCGTCCCCCGGCTCCCGGGGCGTTCCCGGTCGGCTGCGCGTTCGCCGCCCGCTGTCCTCTCGCGACCGATCTCTGCCGCGAGAGCGATCCCGAGCTGGTGGCGGATGCCGATGGACACCGCGTCGCATGCTGGCACCCGGTGGACGGCGAGGCCCCGGTCCCGGTGGCGATCGCGACGGTCGCCGACGAGACGACCGCAGAAGAGGAAGAGACGGTCCTGCGATGAGCGAGCTGCGTTTCGATCAGGTCAGCGTGCGCTACGGCACGCATCGTTCCGGCCTCACCGCCGTCGACGACGTCTCGCTCGTGGTCCCATCCGGATCCGTCGTCGGACTCGTCGGCGAGTCGGGATCCGGAAAGTCGACCCTGGCCCGCGCGGCGATCGGGCTGGCCCCGATCAGCGAGGGGACCATCACGCTCGACGGCGTGGACGTGCGGACCTTCCGTCGTCGTCGCCCGATCCAGATGGTGTTCCAGGATCCGTTCTCCTCACTCGATCCGCGCATGACGATCGGCGAGTCGATCGCCGAGGCGCTGCCGCGTGACATCCGCGGTGCGAACGCCCGGCGCACCGAGGTCGCCCGTCTGCTCGACCTCGTGAGCCTCGACGCCGACCGCGCGCAGTCGCTCCCGGCCGCGCTGTCGGGCGGACAGCGTCAGCGCATCGCCCTGGCCAGGGCGCTCGCCGCCCGGCCCGAGGTCGTGATCGCCGACGAGATCACCTCAGCACTCGACGTGTCGGTGCAGGGCTCCGTGCTCAACCTCGTGCGGGAGCTGCGTGGCGAGCTCGACCTCACGATGCTGTTCATCTCGCACAATCTGTCTGTCGTGCGCTACCTGAGCGACCACATCGCGGTGATGTACCTCGGGCGCATCGTCGAGTTCGGGCCCACCGAGCAGGTGCTCGCCGACCCGCAGCACCCGTACACACGGGATCTGCTGCAGGCGGCGCCCACCCGGCACGGGAACCTGCTCGCGGTCGATCCGCTCGCACCGATCGATGTCGAGCCGGCCGATCCGCACGCGCCGCCCAGCGGATGCCGCTTCCACCCGCGGTGTCCGATCGGCCCGGCCGCACGACCCGACCGTCAGATCTGCGTCATCGCGGAGCCTCCGCTGCCCACGGGCACGGCGGGCGCTGCCTGTCATTTCGCGGGGACGCCTGCCGACGCCGCGCTCGGGACTGTGCCCACCTCCCAAAGCATCCCCCTGGTTTCGGCCGCGACCACAACACGGTCCCCGCTCTCAGCGGACACAGTGGACTGACCATCGATTGGAGCTCTCATGAACCGCGTCACCGTCGACGACCTGCTCTCCGTCCGCACGCCCGAGCAGCCCGCGCTGTCTCCGGACGGCACCCGCATCGCCTTCGTGCTGCGGACCACCGACCGCGACGGCGACCGCGACGCACGGGCGCTGTGGCAGGTTCCGGCCGCGGGCGGAACCCCCTCCGCGCTGACCTACGCGACGGCGGACTCGACGCCGGTATGGAGCCCGGACGGCTCGCAGCTGGCGTTCCTGCGCGCGCAGGACGGCCCCGCGCAGCTCTGGGTCCTCCCTGCAGGCGGCGGCGAGGCCCGCAGCCTGACCGCTCTCCCTCTCGGCGCCGGCGCCGCGGCCTGGAGTCCGGATGGTGCACGCATCGCCTTCACCGCCCCGGTCGACAGCGCGGCCCTCCCCGGAGAGGGCAAGGACACCATCCTGGCCCGTCGTTCGGCTCCCACCGGCACCGACCGTCTCGGCTACAAGGCGGATGGCGCCGGAACCCTCGGCACGCTCGTGCAGCAGCTGCACGTGCTCGACGTCGCCTCCGGGAAGATCACCGTGCTCACGCGTGGACGCTCGCACGCCTCCGAGCCCTTCTGGTCGCCGGACGGCACCCGCATCGCCTACTCCGCGAGCGTCGAGGACGATGCGGACCTGACGATGCGGATCCCCGTGCTCGTGTGCTCATCCACCGCCCCGAACAGCCCCCCGGTGCAGGTCAGCGCCGCCGACGTGCAGGCGACGGCGGTGGGCTGGACCCCCGACGGTCGCCACGTGCTCGCGGCCGGACGCACCGACACCGAGGTCGGCAACGCGGACCTGCTGCTGTTCCCCGTCGACGGCGGAGACCCGCGGAACCTCACCGCCGGCCTCGACCGCAACGTGATGCCCGGTGGTCCGGGCTACCCCGGCGGCATGCCGCAGTTCACGGAGGACGGCGACATCGTGTTCTGCCTTCGCGACAACGGCTACTCGCACGTGTACCGGGTCGCGCAGGACGGCTCCGGTGCCGCGCCTCTCGTGAACGGCACCGCGAACGTCTCGGGGCTGTCGGTCGCAGGATCGTCCGCCGCGATCGTGCTCGCCACACCGGAGTCGTTCGGCGATGTCGCGCTCCTGGACCTCTCCGACGGCACGGCGCGCACCCTCACCGACTACGGCACTCCCGAGTTCGAGCTCGTGCCCGCGGAGGAGCGCCGATTCACGATCTCCGACGGTACGGTCGTCACCGGCTGGCTGCGCCGCGACCCCGACGCCGCTGGCCCGCTCCCGCTCCTGCTCGACATCCACGGCGGGCCGCACAACGCCTGGAACGGGGCAGCGGACATCGCCCACCCTTATCACCAGGTGCTCACGCGACGCGGCTGGGCGGTCCTGACCCTCAACCCCCGAGGAAGCGACGGCTACGGCGACGCGTTCTTCTCGGCGGTATCCGGCGGCTGGGGAGTCAACGACGCGAACGACTTCCTGGAGCCGATCGACGCTCTCGTGGCGGAAGGCGTCGCGGATCCGGCGCGCCTCGCCGTCACGGGCTACAGCTACGGCGGCTTCATGACGTGCTTCCTCACCTCGCGCGATGACCGCTTCGCCGCCGCTGTCGCCGGTGGCGTCGTCACCGACCTGTTCTCGATGGGCGGCACGTCGGACTTCGGCCACTACCTCTCCTCCAAGGAGAA
The DNA here is from genome assembly GCF_002356155.1 of Microbacterium sp. TPU 3598. NCBI lineage: Bacteria > Bacillati > Actinomycetota > Actinomycetes > Micrococcales > Microbacteriaceae > Microbacterium > Microbacterium sp. TPU 3598. The sequence continues at coordinate 2,643,871 of NZ_AP017975.1, forward strand.
CGGCGGTCTGCCGTGGCGCGACGAGGAGCGCATCTCCGCGCAGTCGCCGTTCACGCGGGTCGATCAGGTGAAGACGCCGACGCTGATCCTGCACGGCGCAGCCGACGACCGCTGCCCGGTGGGTCAGGCGGAGCAGTGGTTCACGGCGCTGCGCGAGCGCGGGGTGCCGACCCGTCTCGTGCTCTACCCCGGTGGCTCGCACCTCTTCGTGCTCTCCGGGCCGCCGTCGCACCGCGCCGACTTCTCGCAGCGGGTGATCGATTGGGTGGAGCAGTACGCCCCGCCAGCGGGGAAGCCGGTGCGCGCACGACTCGACGCCCGGCATTGGCAGCAGCGACTGAGCGCCCTGGCCGAGGCGCACAAGGTTCCCGGGGCGACCCTCGGCATCCTCCGTCTCGGGGAAGAGCCCGTGTATGCGCACCACGGCATACTCAACGTGCGCACGGGGATCGAGACCACCGACGACTCGGTGTTCCAGATCGGCTCGATGAGCAAGGTGTGGACCACCTCGGTGGTGATGAAGCTCGTCGACGAGGGCAGGCTCGACCTCGACACCCCGATCGTGGAGTACGTCCCGGAGTTCGCCTCGTCGGATCCCGAGGTCACCCGCACCGTGACGATGCGTCACCTGCTCAACCACACGAGCGGGATCGACGGCGACGTGTTCACCGATACCGGCCGCGGAGACGACACCCTGGAGAAGTACGTCGCGCTGCTCGACGGCATCGCGCAGAACCACCCGCTCGGTGCCACGATGTCGTACTGCAACTCCGGATTCGTGCTGGCCGGTCGGGTGATCGAGAAGATCACGGGTACCAGCTGGGACCAGGCGATGCGCGACCTGTTGATGACGCCCCTCGGTCTCACGCACTCCTGCACGCTCCCCGAAGAGGCCATCATGTTCCGTGCCGCCAGCGGCCACACCGAAGTGGGTGATGACGGACCGACCCTCGCCCCCGCCTGGATGCTCCCGCGCGCGATGGGACCTGCGGGTCTCGTCAACTCCACCACCGCCGATGTGCTCGCCTTCGCCCGCATGCACCTCACGGGAGGACTCGCCGCCGACGGCACGCGGGTGCTGTCGGAGGAGAGCGTGCGACGGATGCAGCAGCGGGAGGTCGACATGCCCGATCCGTACTCGCTCGGCGATGCCTGGGGCGTGGGGTGGATCCTGTTCGACTGGGACGGGCGCCGACTCTACGGTCACGACGGGAACACCATCGGCCAAGCCGCGTTCCTGCGCATCCTGCCGGACGAGCAGCTCGCGGTGACGATGCTCACCAACGGCGGCAACACGCATGACCTGTATGCCGAGCTGTTCGACGAGATCTTCTCCGAGCTCGCGGATGTGCACGTGCCGGCGGGCCTCACCCCTCCGGAGGAGCCGTTCGCCGACGACTTCTCCGAGTTCGAGGGCATCTACGACCGCTCCGGGGTCCGCACCGAGATCTTCCGCGGTGACGAAGGTCTCCGCATGCGCACCACGCTCAACGGCCCCCTCGCCGCGCTGCTCCCCGACCCGGTGCAGGAGCACCCGCTGGTCCCGGTGCGTCACGGCGAGTTCGTGATGCGGCCGGAGGGCGAGCAGGGGTGGCATGCCGTGGTCTTCTACTCCCTGCCCACCGGCGAGCGCTACCTGCACCACGGCGTCCGCGCGGCGCCGAAGGTGTCGTGATGAGCGTGCAGGCGGACGTGGACCTCGACCGGGTCCTGGCCGACATCGAGACCCTCGTCTCCTGCGAGTCCCCCTCCGACGACCTCGACGCCGTCTCCCGCAGCGCCGATGTCGTCGCATCCCTCGGCGAGCGGCTGCTGGGCGTGGCCCCCGAGCGCATCGTGATCGAAGGGCGCACGCATCTGCGATGGCGGTTCGGCGAACCGGTGGTGCTGGTCCTCGGTCATCACGACACGGTCTGGCCGCTCGGCTCGCTGCGGAGACTTCCGTTCCGCCTCGACGACGGCGTGCTGCGGGGGCCGGGATGCTTCGACATGAAGACCGGCGTGGTGATGGCATTGCACGCCGTGGCGGCGCTGCCCGACCGCACCGGCGTCAGCATCCTGATCACGGGTGACGAGGAACTCGGTTCGCCGAGCTCACGCGCACTGATCGAGGAGGAGGCGCTCGGCTGTGCCGCGGCTTTCGTGCTGGAGGCCGCGGCCGAGGGCGGCGCCGTGAAGATCGCACGCAAGGGCGTCTCGCTCTACCGGGTGCACGTCACCGGCCGGGCGGCTCACGCCGGGCTGGAACCGGAGCGCGGGGTGAACGCCGCCATCGAGGCCGCGCATCTGCTGCTCGCGATCGCCGACCTCGGCGACCGCGCGGCGGGGACCAGTGTGACCCCTACGCTCGTGCGCGCCGGCAGCACCACGAACACGGTGCCGGCCGCGGCGGAGTTCGCGGTCGACGTACGGGGGCGCACAGTGGCGGAGCAGGACAGGGTGGATGCGGCGCTCCGCGACCTCCCTCCGACGATTCCGGGTGCGTCCGTCCGTATCGAGGGCGGTGCGAACCGACGTCCGCTGGAGCCGGAGTCGTCGGCGCACCTGTTCGCGCAGGCGGTCGCGATCGCCGCGCGCACCGGACTCACTCCGTTCCAGGGCGTCGCGGTCGGCGGGGCCTCGGACGGCAACTTCACCGCAGCGCTCGGCGTGCCGACGCTCGACGGCCTCGGTGCCGTCGGCGGTGGCGCGCACGCCGATGACGAGCACGTGGTGATCGCGATGATCCCCGAACGCACCCTGCTGCTGCGGGAGCTGATCGCCACCGTCCTGGCCGAGCGGGAGACACCGCTCGATCGGGATGCACGGGCCGGAGGAAGGGCATGAGCATGACGGATGCCGCCGCGTTCCGCGCTTCGCCGGAGGAGGCGGCCGATGCCGCGAGCGCCGCCGCCAGGAGAGCGGGAGTGGATATCCGCCTGCTTTCGGAGGTCGACGACTTCGCCCGGGTCGCCGAGCTGTTCCAGAGCATCTGGACGAAGCAGGGCGAGGCCTCTCCCGTCAACGTCGAGACCCTGCGGGCGCTGTCGAAGGCCGGCAGCTACGTGGGCGGTGCCTTCGAGCACGACGAGCTGGTGGGAGCGTGCTTCGGGTTCTTCGCCGCCCCCGGCCAGCGCGCCCTGCACAGCCACATCGCCGGTGTCTCCTCGCGCATGCGGGGCCGCAGCGTCGGCTTCGCCCTCAAGGTGCATCAGCGGGCATGGGCGCTCGACGAGGGGCTGGACGAGATCTCCTGGACGTTCGATCCGCTCATCAGCCGGAACGCGCATTTCAACCTCGTGAAGCTCGCGGCGAGCCCGACGTCGTATCACCGCAACTTCTACGGACACATGGCCGACGCCCTCAACGGCGCGGACGACACCGATCGGATGCTGGTGACCTGGTATGTGCGCGACCCCCGGGTCGTGGCCGCCTGCCACGGCGATCCCGCCGTCTCCGCCGACCGACCCGACGAGGGATTGACCGACGGATCCGCCGACGGATTCGCGCGCGTCGAGCCCCTGCTCAGCGTGGGCGAGGACCTCGGGCCGCTCCGTCATCGCACCGACGCGCGCCTGGTGCGCGTGGCGTTGCCGCGCGACATCGAGACCCTGCGTCTGACCGAACCCGCCCGCGCGACCGCGTGGCGTCTGGCGCTGCGGGAGACGCTCGGATCATCGCTGGAAGGTGGAGGGCGCGTGCTCGCGTTCGACCGCTCCGGCGCCTACACCATCGACAGAGGAGAACAGGGATGAAGCTCACCGGATTCGAGCTGCGCGTGATCGAGATGCCCCTGGTGTCGCCGTTCCGGACGTCGTTCGGGGTGCAGACCGTGCGCGAGGCGCTGCTGGTCCGCGCGGTCACCGACGAGGCGGAGGGCTGGGGCGAGGGGTCGCGATGAACGACCCGTTGTACTCCTCCGAGTACGTGGAGGCGAGCGTGGATGTGATCACGCGATTCCTGCTTCCGGCGCTCGCGCAGGTGAAGGATCTGGACGCGGGTGGCGTCGCGCCGGCGCTGGCGAAGTTCAAGGGGCACCGCATGTCGAAGGCCGCGGTCGAGCTGGCGATCCTCGATGCGCAGCTGCGCGCGGCCGGAGTGCCGCTCTCCCGCGAGCTCGGTGCCGTGCGCGACCGGGTCGACTGCGGTGTCTCGGTCGGCATCATGGACTCCATTCCCGAGTTGCTCGACGCCGTCGGCGGATACCTCGACGAGGGGTACGTGCGCATCAAGCTGAAGATCGAACCGGGATGGGACATCGACCCCGTGCGCGCGGTGCGGGAGCGCTTCGGCGACGACGTGCTGCTGCAGGTCGACGCGAACACCGCGTACCACCGCGGCGACGCCCGGCATCTTGCCAAGCTCGACCCGTTCGACCTGCTCCTGATCGAACAGCCCCTCGACGAGGAGGATCTGCTCGGCCACGCGCAGCTCGCCCGGGCCATCACGACTCCGGTGTGCCTCGACGAGTCGATCGTGTCGGCCCGCGCGGCGGCGGATGCGATCGCCCTCGGCGCGTGCTCGATCGTGAACATCAAGCCCGGCCGCGTCGGCGGATACCTCGAAGCGCGTCGCATCCACGACGTGTGCGTGGCCAACGACATCCCGGTGTGGTGCGGCGGGATGCTCGAGACCGGGATCGGCCGTGCGGCGAACGTCGCTCTCGCGGCGCTGCCGGGCTTCACGCTCCCCGGTGACACCTCGGGTTCGGGCCGCTACTACTCCCGCGACATCACCGAGCCGTTCGTCGTCGAAGACGGCACGCTCACGGTTCCGACGGGCCCGGGGATCGGTGTCACCCCGGACCAGGCTGCGCTGGACGCCGTGACGGTCCGCACCGAGTGGATCGCCGTCTGAGCACAGGATGACCGCCCGAGCGGGGCACGACGATCCTGTCGAGATCGACCAAGAGTCGATACGATTTCGTCGTGCCCCACAGCTCCGCGACCGGCGGTCTCCCCCTACCCTGGGCCCTGTGCTCATGTCCGTGACGACCAGGCCCCGCGCCAGCCTCGGCCGGGTCATCGAAGACCTCGGCAACACCCTGCTCGAGGTCGTGAGCGGTGCGGCCGACGACGACGCCGAGATCGAGACGGTCGTCATCCACGACGTCCTCGACGATGCCATGCCGATGCGCGGTGCCCTCGTCCTCGGCGTCGGGCTGAGCGACCCCGAGGAGATCGCCGCACTGCTGCAGACCCTCGCCGCCCAGCACGCCTCCGCCCTCGTGCTACGCGCCCCGGTGCGCGCCGAGCAGCCGGTGCGCGATGCGTCCGAGGCCACCGGCATCCCTGTCCTCGCCCTCACCCGCGGGGCGTCGTGGGCACAGTTGGCCGCGATGCTGCGCTCGCTCATCGCCGAGGGCGACGTCGGCGATCAGGGAGCCACCACGCTCGGCGGGATGCCTTCCGGCGATCTCTTCGCCCTCGCCAACGCGATCGCCACCCTGTTGAACGCACCGGTCACGATCGAGGACCGCAACTCCCGGGTCGTCGCGTTCTCGGGGCGCCAGCACGAAGCCGATCCGGCACGCATCGAGACGGTTCTCGGACGACAGGTCCCCGAGCGGTTCGCACGCCAGCTCGAAGAGCGCGGGGTCTTCCAGGAGCTGTATCGCAGCGAGGATCCGATCGACGTCGGTCCGGTGCTCAACACCGAGGGCCTTCCGTCCTTCCCCCGCGTGGCGCTGGCGGTACGCGCGGGCGACGAGATCCTCGGATCGATCTGGGCCGCGGTGCAGGAACCGCTCTCCCCCGACCGTGTGCGTGCGCTGAAGGACTCCGCCGGCTTGGTGGCCCTGCACATGCTGCGCCTGCGGGCCGGTGCCGATGTCGAGCGCCGGCTGCGCGCCGACCTGCTCGCCACCATCCTCGAAGGGGGTCCGGGGGCGGCGGATGCCACGGCGCGGCTGCGGCTGAACGACCACCGATGCGTGGTCCTCGCGCTGTCCGCCGCGGAAGAGGCCGACGACGAACCATCGGCCGGCGCCCGGGGCGTCGCGGAGAGACAGCACATCGCCGACGCCTTCGCCGTGCACCTGGGCGCGGTCTACCTCCGTTCCGCCGTCGCCGTGATCGGCGATGTCGTGTACGCCGTGGTCGGCACCCGCCCGGAGCAGGGCGATGCCGAATCCGGAGCCGAGCGCAGCGACGCTGACAACCGCGCTGCGCGTGTGGCCACCGACTTCCTCGGTCGGCTCGGAGCGACCAGCGAGATCCGCATCGGCGTCGGTACCGTGGCGGACGAGACCACCGGCATCCCCTCATCCCGCGCGAACGCCGACCGCGCCCTCCGCGTGGTCCGACAGGCCCCGTCGCATGAACCGGTGGCACGCTTCACCGCTGTGCAGATGGAGGCACTGCTGGTCGAGCTCGGCGACCTCGTGCGTGCACGGGGTGACCAGCCCACCGGCCCCGTCGCCCAGCTCCTCGCCCAGGATCGGGAGAAGGGCACGCACCTGGTCGAGACGCTGCGGGCCTGGCTCGATGCCTTCGGCGATGTCGCGGTGGCCGCGGCCCGGGTCTACACGCACCCGAACACCTTCCGGTATCGGCTGCGCCGACTGTCGGAGATCAGCGGACTCGATCTGACCGATCCGGAAGCCCGGTTCTCGGCCATGGTGCAGCTGCGTCTGCTCGTTCCCCGCGACTGACGCACCCCTCGCACCATCAGGGGACAGCGCCACCTCAGGGACAGGGCCGCATCAGCGGACAGCGCCACCTCAGGGACAGCGCCTGCCCCGCCCCTCCCGGGGACGGGGCCGGCAGAGGCTCGTGGCCCGTCGCCGTCGACACCCGGCAGGGGCGGCTCGTGGCCTCTCCGTCGAGTGCGCGTGATGCCCGCTCGTGGCCGACATCCTGCGTATCTGACACTCATTTCAACACGTATAGGGCATTCAGACCATAGAGTGAGTTTCAATTGATCGATCCGATCAATCCACGCGACCCGAAGAAGGTGACGGTGATCAAAATGGCCAACCTCGACGAGACCGACCGACGGATCCTCACGGTGCTCGACACCGACCCACGGCGCCCGGTGGCCCTGATCGCCCAGGACCTCGGCCTCGCACGCGGCACCGTGCACGCACGTCTCGACCGTCTCGAGTCGGGTGGCTATCTGCGTGCGCACAGCTCGCGCATCCTCCCGCAGGCACTGGGCCGCGGCGTCGCCGCCTCGATCCTCGTCGAGCTCGACCAGCACAAGATCACCGCCGCGATCGAAGCGCTCAGCCGTGTTCCCGAGGTGCTGGAGTGCTTCGCGCCGGCCGGTGACACCGACCTGCTGCTGCGCGTCGTCGCCCGGGACCCGGACGACCTCTACCGCGTCGCCGAGGTGGTGCGGCTGTGCCCCGGCATCCTCCGCACCTCGACGAGCCTGTTCCTGCGCGAGGTCATCCCCTACCGGGTGAGCGCACTGCTGCAGGCGGAGTGAGCGTCTCGCCCGTCAGCCGATGATGCGCGCGCCCGGAACGGGACCGTGCACATGCAGGGGGTCGAGCCCTCCCTCCCGCAGCGAGGACTGCACGTCCTGTGCGGTCTCGGGATCGGGGCACAGCAGGGCCACGGTGGGTCCGGAACCGGAGACGATGCCCTGCAACGCGCCGGCAGCGACCCCCTGACGGATCGTGTCGGCGAGGTCGGGTCGCTCGTAGAGGGCCGCAGCCTGCAGATCGTTGAACAGCGTCTCGGCGAGCCTCACCGGGTCGCCCGACCGGAGCGCCTGCAGCACCGGGATCGGCACGTCGAGCGACAGCGGCGGATCGTCGGCGAGAGCCCCCTCCTCCTCGCGCAGCAGGTCGAGGCGCTCGTAGACCACGGGCGTCGAGAGCCCCTGCTCGCTGGGCACCAGGATCCAGTCGAAGCGTCCGCGCGCGAGTGCCGGGTTGAGCTGATCGCCGCGACCGGTGCCGACCGCCGTGCCGCCGTGCAGCGCGAAGGGCACATCCGCGCCGAGACGCGCGGCGAGGTCGTGCAGGCGCGTCTGCGACAGCCCGGTGCCCCACAGCGCATCGCAGGCGACCAGGGCGGCCGCAGCATCCGCAGATCCTCCCCCCATGCCCCCCGCGACGGGCACACTCTTGCGGATCTCCAGGGCGACTCCGCCGCGATGATCCACGGCCGCGGCGAGCAGCTTGGCCGCACGCATCGCGAGGTTGCGGTCGTCGAGAGGAACCGAGCCGATGTCTTCCACACCCGAGACCGTGACCGAGAAGTCGTCGGCCGGGCGCGCGATCACGTCTTCGTAGAGGGAGACCGCCTGGAACACCGTCGCCAGCGCGTGGTAGCCGTCGTCATGCCGCCCGCCGACCCCGAGGAAGACGTTGATCTTCCCCGGGGCGCGCACGTGCACGGAATCGGTGAACGCGGCATGGCTCATGATCGGGTCACAGCTCCGAGGACTTCGCCCACAGGTTGACGTCGATGGCGCCGGCGAGCTCGTCGATGCGGGCGAGCTCCTCCGTCGTGAAGGCGGGTCCGTTCACCGCCGCGATGTTCTCGTCCAGCTGTTCGGGACGGGAAGCGCCGATCAGTGCGGAGGCCACGACGGGGGTGCGCAGCGTCCACTGCAGGGCGAGCTGCGCGAGCGACTGGCCGCGTCCCTGCGCGACCTCGTTGAGTGAACGCAGCGTCTGCACCGCGTCGTCGGTGAGCCGCCCCTCCGGCAGCGAGCCGCGCTTCTGCGCGCGCTCGGCCGTACCGTCGCCGAGGTACTTGTCGGTGAGCAGCCCCTGCGCCAGCGGCGTGAAGGCGATCGCCCCCAGGCCCGACTGCTCGAGGGTGGCGGTCAGGCCGTCCTCGACCCAGCGGTTGAGGATCGAATACGCGGGCTGATGGATGACCAGCGGCGTGCCGAGGTCCTTCGCGACCGCGACGGCCTCGGCCGTGCGCTCGGCGCTGTAGGACGAGATCCCGACGTACAGGGCCTTGCCCTGACGCACGAGCGTGTCGAGCGCGCCGACCGTCTCGGCGATCGGGGTGACCGGGTCGACGCGGTGCGAGTAGAAGATGTCGACGTAGTCGAGACCCATGCGGGTCAAGGACTGCTCTGCACTGGCGAGGATGTACTTGCGGCTCGCGAAGTCGCCGTAGGGGCCGGGCCACATGTCCCACCCGGCCTTCGACGAGATGATCAGCTCGTCGCGGTACGGGCGGAGGTCTTCGGCGAAGATGCGTCCGAAGTTCTTCTCGGCCGAGCCGTAGGGCGGGCCGTAGTTGTTCGCCAGATCGAAGTGCGTGATGCCGCGGTCGAACGCGTGGCGCAGCAGTGCGCGCTGGTTGTCGAGCGGGATGTTGTCGCCGAAGTTCCACCACAGCCCGAGCGAGATCGGGGGCAGGTAGAGGCCGGACGTGCCGACCTGGCGGTAGGCGAACTGCTGGTAGCGGTTCTCGTCCGCCGCATACGGACGGTGCAGCTCGGGGACATCGGGGCGGAAGCGGGGGGAGTCGGTCACGGTGCCAGATTACTGGGTGGGAGCGACGTCGTCGGTGACGATCTCCGCCGCGGCGTCCGCCGCCGGGGCGTGCTGCGCGATGCGCTGGTAGTCCTCGACCGTGAGGTCTTCTCCACGTGCGGTCGGGGCGACACCGGCGGCGATCAGCACCTCCGACGCCGCGGCCGAGCTGCCGAAGATCCCGGAGAGGGCCTGGCGGAGCATCTTGCGGCGCTGGTTGAACGCCGCGTCCACGATCTGGAACGTACGGCGACGCTCCTCCTCGGTGCCGCGCTCGCCCTCGGAGCGGTCGAAGCCGACGAGCAGGCTGTCGACGTTCGGCACCGGCCAGAACACCTGGCGGGAGACGTTGCCGGACAGCTTCCACTCCCCATACCAGGCGGCCTTGACGCTGGGCGAGCCGTAGATCTTCGAGCCGGGCTTCGCGGCCAGGCGCTCGGCGACCTCGGCCTGGACCATCACGACGCCGCGCTGGAGGTAGGCGAAGTTCTCGAGGAAGTGCAGCAGCACCGGCACCGAGACGTTGTAGGGCAGGTTGGCCACCAGCACGGTGGGCTCCCCCGGCAGCGCGGTGATGCGCAGTGCATCCGCATCGACGACCGTGAGCCGATCGGCCTCGACGCCGTGCTCGGCCGCGGTCTGCGCGAGACGGGCGGCCAGTCGGTGATCGATCTCGACGGCTGTGACGGAGGCGCCGGTCTCGAGGATCGCGAGCGTCAGGGAGCCGAGCCCCGGTCCGACCTCGACCACACGCTCGTGCGGCTGCACGCGGGCCGCCTGCACGATCTTGCGGACGGTGTTCGCATCGGTGACGAAGTTCTGGCCGAGCTTCTTCGTCGGGGTGACGTCGAGCTCGGCGGCGAGGCGGCGGATCTCGGTGGCGCCGAGCAGGGTGACGGTCATCCCCCCATTCTCCCCCACTCCTTCGATGTCCCCCGCCGTCAGTAGTCTTCTCTGGTGCCTTCTCTCGGTGAACTCGTCGCGCCCCGCCGCATGGGCCGAGACTTCCGCTGGCTGCTCGCGTCGTCGTGGACGAGCAACGTCGGCGACGGCGTCGCGCTCGCGGCCGCTCCGCTGCTCATCGCGTCGATGACCTCGTCGCCGATCCTGGTGGCGGCCGGCGCGATCCTGCAGTTCCTCCCCTGGCTGCTCTTCGGCCTGCACGCCGGCGCGATCGCCGACCGCTTCGACCGTCGTCGCCTGGTCATGTTCGCCAACGCCGCCAGAGCCCTCGTACTCGCAGCTCTCTGCGTGTTCCTCCTCACCGGGGTCGCGAACATCTGGATCGTGCTCGCGGTCGCGTTCCTCTACGGCACCGCCGAGGTCTTCGTCGACACGGCGGGAAGCACGCTGCTGCCCATGCTCGTGAAACCCGCAGACCTCGGCGTCGGCAACGCGCGCCTGCAGGCCGGATACCTGGTCGCGAACCAGTTCGCCGGTCCCCCGCTGGGAGCATTCCTGTTCGCGGCCGGCACGGCGTGGCCCTTCCTGCTCGAGGTCGTGTGCGTGAGCTTCGCCGTGGTGCTCATCTCGCGCATGGCGAAGACGCCCGTCCCGCCCCGGGAGACGGACGCCCACCCGCCCGTGCACACCGACATCGCCGAAGGCCTGCGGTGGCTGTGGCGCAATCCGCCGGTGCGGATGCTGGTGCTCATCATCCTGGTCTTCAACATCACCTGGGCGGCCCCCTGGGGCGTCCTCGTGCTGTACGCCACCGAGCACCTGCACATGGGCGCGGTCGGCTACGGTGCCCTCACGACCGCGTCCGCGGCGGGTGGCATCCTCGCGACCCTCAGCTTCGGGTGGCTGGAGCGGCATGTCTCGTTCGCGACGCTGATGCGCGTCGTGCTCTCGCTCGAGGTGCTCATGCACCTGTCTTTCGCACTCACCACCACCGGCTGGGTGGCGCTGGTCATCATGTTCTTCTTCGGCGCCTACGCGTTCGTATGGGGCACGATCTCCACGACCGTCCGACAGCGACTGGTCCCCGCCGAGCTCCAGGGTCGGGTGGCGTCGGTGAACATGGTCGGGGTGTTCGGCGGCATGGTCGTCGGGCAGGCGCTCGGCGGCGTGATCGCCCAGGTGTGGGGGCTCACCGCACCGTGGTGGTTCGCGTTCGTCGGTGCCGCCCTCACGCTGCTGCTGGTGTGGAAGCCCATCTCGCAGATCGTGTCGGCGAAGCCCATCGCCGACACCGGGCCCGACGACGCGGAACCCGCGAGTCGGTCGGCGAACGAGCCTCAGGAGTCGAAGGAGCCGTAGACCCGCAGCGTGTTCTCGGCGAGCTGGGCGCACAGCTCATCCACGTCGAGACCGAGCTCTGCGGCCATGAAGCGCACCGTGATCGGCACCAGGTAGGGCGCGTTCGGGCGTCCGCGCAGCGGCACCGGGGTGAGGAACGGCGCATCCGTCTCGACCAGGAGGCGATCGAGCGGGGTGACCTTCAACGCATCGCGCAGATTCTGGGCGTTCTTGAACGTGACGTTGCCGGCGAACGACAGGTGGTACCCGGCGTCGGCGCAGATGCGCGCCATCGCGTCGTCGCCCGAGAAGCAGTGGAACACCGTGCGCTCCGGGGCGCCGAGGCGGGAGAGCGTCTCCAGCACGGCGTCGTGCGCGTCGCGGTCGTGGATCTGCATCGCGATGCCGTGCTTCTTCGCGAGCGCGATGTGCGCCTCGAACGACTCGAACTGCGGCGCCTGCCGCTCTGGCTCCGTGCGGAAGAAGTCGAGCCCCGTCTCGCCGATCGCCCGGGTGCGCGGGTGTGCGGCGAGCTCGTCGATCACCGCGATCGCCTCATCCAGACGCCCCTCCTCTGCGTACGTCGGCGCATCGTTCGGGTGGATCGCGACGGCGGCCAGCACACGAGGGTCGGATGCCGCGGCCTCGACCGCCCACCGCGACGACTCGATGTCGCCCGAAGCCTGCACGACCCCGGCGATGCCCACGGCCGCCGCCCGGTCGAGCTGCTCGGTCAGCGACAGCGGCTGATCACCGTCGACGATCTCCAGGTGCGCATGGTTGTCGTACACCGGAACCGTCAGCGGTTCGGGGGCGGACGGATACTTCAGATCCTTGCGTCCGTCCCCCGAACGCTCACGCACGTAGGTCTCGGCCATCTCTTCGCGCTCTGTGTTCCGGGCCGCGGCTCAGCCCGCTGACTCCACCCGCGGGAACAGCGGCGAGAGGCCGTTGACACTGGTACCGGGGCGCAGCACGCCCCAGGCGCCCGCCTCGCGGATCGGCTGGTCCTGCAGGCGACCCAGGGTCTCGGCGGCGCCGAGGGCGACCCAGAGCTTCTCGGTCGATTCCGGCATCACCGGCGACAGCAGCACCGCGAGCGCGCGCAGCCCCTCGGCGCAGGTGTACAGCACGGTGCCGAGGCGTGCGCGCTGGTCCTCGTCTCCGCTGTTCGCCTGCTTGGCCAGTGCCCACGGCTCGTTCGCGGTGATGTAGCCGTTGAGCGCATCGACGATCGTCCAGATCGCCGAGATCGCCTCATCGATCCGGAACTGCGCGACGGCGGCATCCGCGTTCGACGCTGCATCGGCCACGATCTTCTGGATCGCGAGATCCTTCTCGGTGTACTCGGCCGCGGGCGGCACGACGCCATCGAAGTACTTCTCGATCATCGCGGTGGTGCGCGAGGCGAGGTTGCCGAAACCGTTCGCGAGCTCGGCCTGGTAGCGGGCCGACAGGTCTTCCCACGAGAAGGAGCCGTCCTGGCCGAACGCGATCGCCGAGAGGAAGTAGAAGCGGTACGCGTCGGAACCGAAGACGTCGGTGATCTCGGTCGGCGCGATGCCGGTGAGCTTCGACTTCGACATCTTCTCGCCGCCGACGAGCAGCCAGCCGTGCGCGAACACGCCCTTGGGCACGTCGAGGCCGGCCGCCATCAGCAGCGCGGGCCAGATCACGGCGTGGAAGCGCAGGATGTCCTTGCCGACCACGTGGTAGGCGGGCCAGCGGCGTGCGAAGGTCTCCTCATCGGAGCCGTAGCCGACGGCCGTGGCGTAGTTCAGCAGCGCGTCGACCCACACGTAGATGACATGCGATTCGTCCCAGGGCAGCGGGATGCCCCAGTCGAAGGTCGAGCGCGAGATCGACAGGTCCTTCAGGCCCTGGCTCACGAAGGAGACGACCTCGTTGCGCGCGGAGTCGGGGCGCACGAAATCGGGCTGGGTCTTGTAGAGCTCGAGCAGGCGGTCCTGGAACTCGCTGAGCTTGAAGAAGTAGTTCTTCTCCTGCAGCAGTTCGAGAGGCTTGGAGTGGATCGCGCAGACCTTGAGTCCCTCGAAAGGACCGGTGCCGTCGACGATCTCCGACTCGGGCTTGAACTCCTCGCAGCCCACACAGTAGAGCGCCTCGTACTCGCCCGCGTAGATGTACCCGCGGTCGTACAGGCGCTGGAAGAACGTCTGCACGTTCGTCTCGTGCCGCTCCTGCGTCGTGCGGATGAAGTCGTCGTTGGCGACGTCGAGCGTCGTCAGCAGCGGGAACCAGCTCTCGCTGACGAGCTTGTCGACCCATTCCTGCGGGGTGACGTTGTTCGCCGCCGCCGCGCGCAGCATCTTCTGACCGTGCTCGTCGGTGCCCGTGAGCATCCAGGTGTCATCCCCCGCCTGGCGGTGCCACCGTGCGAGCGTGTCGACGGCCACCGTCGTGTACCCGTGACCGATGTGAGGCACGTCGGACGGGTAGTAGATGGGCGTGGTGATGTAGAAGGATTCGCCTGCGGGCATGGAGCAATTCTAGGTGCGATGCCGCGGGTGGTTACGCGCTCAGCCGACGGAGACGTCGATGCGGTGCCATCCCTGCGCGCCGTCGGGTGCCGGGGCAGCCGGATCCGAGGTCTGCGTCTCGCCGTCGGCGCTCAGCGCCCGGCATTCGATGGTGTGCGCACCGCTCTCGGCGGTCCAGTCGAGACTCCACTGCACCCAGGTGTCGGCGGAGATCGCGGTCGCGAGCTCGGCGGCGCGCCACGGGCCGTCGTCGATGCGCACCTCCACCCCGGCGATGCCGACGTGCTGCTGCCAGGCCATCCCGGCGATCACCGCGGCCCCCGCCGGGACCGACTGCCCACGGCGCGGGACGTCGATGCGGGACTGCAGCTTGATGGGCCCGCGATCCGACCACCCTCGCGTCGTCCAGTAGGCCGTGGCACGGTCGAACCGCGTCACCTCCAGCTGTGTGACCCACTTCGTGGCCGACACATAGCCGTAGAGACCCGGCACCACCATCCGCACCGGGAATCCGTGCTCGATCGGCAGCGGCTCTCCGTTCATGCCGATCGCGAGCAGAGCGTCGCGGTCATCCGTGAGCGCCTCGATCGGGGTCGATGCCGTGAACCCGTCGTCCGAGGTCGAGAGCACCATGTCGGCGTCGCGATCCACACCCGCGCGCGCGAGCAGCTCCCGCACCGGAAGACCCAGCCAGCGGGCGTTGCCGATCAGTGATCCCCCGACCTCGTTCGACACGCAGGCGAGCGTCACGTCGGACTCCTGCATCGGCATGGCCAGCAGCTCGTCCCAGGTGATCTCGATCTCGCGGTCGACCATCCCGTGGATGCGCAGCGACCAGTCGGCCGGGTCGACCTGCGGCACGATGAGCGCGGTGTCGATCCGGTAGAACTCCGCGTTCGGTGTCACGACGGGAGCCAGACCGCGGATCCCCAGCTCCGCGCCGGCAGGAACCGTGGCCGCTGCGCGTGCCGCGCTCGGCAGCCGCAGGGCCGCGCGGACGGCTTCGATCGAACGGCTCGCGCCGCGCGCGACGTTCCCGACGATGAGAGCCACGGCGCCGGCCGCGGCGACCCCGGCGGTCCACAGCAGGAACCGCCTCCGGTCCTCGTCGTCGGGCTGCAGGCCCGCGACCGGTCGCAGGCGTGCCACGAGGAGACGCAGAGTGATCACCGCCACGAGCCCGGCGATGAGACCGGGGAGCCAGGCGAAGGGTCCCGCGCCGGGTCGGACCATCGCCGCGACGACGGCGAGAACGCCGAGGGCTCCCAGGATCACCGCCCCGATACCGGATCGTCTGCGCTCCAGGATCCCGGCGACGGCGGCGACGACGACGAGCACGACGGCGATCCCCGTGATCAGGGCCGCCTTGTCCCCGGTGCCGAACAGCGCGATGGCGGTGTCCTTCGCCCAGCTCGGTGCGAGATCGATGAGCCCGCTCCCGATCACGGCGAACGGGCTCGCGCTCGGCTCCACCACCGCGGCGACGAGCTCCGCCAGGCCGACGGCGAGGAACGACGCGCTCAGGCCGGCGGCGGCTGCCCGGAGGGTGTCCCGCCGCGTCTCTTCCCCCCGCGTCGCGTGCATCGCGTTCGTCATGACCCGAGGGTAACCCCGCCGCGGATGCCGGGGGCGCATCCGCGGCGGGGTCGGCGGCGCCTCTCAGAGGCCGTTGCGGCGCGCGACCTCTCCGAGCCAGGCGAGCGACGGCTTCGGCGAGCGCTCGAACGTCTCGTGGTCGAAGCCGATCAGGCCGAACGTGGGCCGGAAGCCGCTGGCCCATTCGTAGTTGTCGAGCGCGCTCCAGTGCTGGTAGGCGCGCACGTCGATGCCGTCGGAGATGGCGCGGTGCAGTCCTTCGAGCGCACCCTGCGTGTAGGCGATGCGCCGCGTGTCGTCATCGGTCGCGATGCCGTTCTCGGTCACGAGCACGGGCACTCCCCCGCTGCGCTCCCAGGCGCTGCGCACTCCCATCTCGAGCGCCTCGGGGAAGAACTCCCAGCCGGTCAGCGTGGTCTCCACATCGTCCGCCACCGGGCGCGGGCCCTCGGGACCGATGAAGGTGCGGGTGTAGGCCTGCACGCCGACGAAGTCGTCGCCGGCCGACTGGTCGAGGTACCAGTGGTCGCGGGGGTCGCCGTACGCGGCGAGCATCTCGTCGGCTCCCGGCTCTCCCGTGGAGTGGAACGCCTGCGTGGCGATGGTCCATCCGGCCTTGACACCGGGCACCGAATGCAGGATCTCCGATGCGCGGTGGTGCGCCTCGAGCAGCGTGTCGGCGACGGCGAGATCGGGGTTCGGGAGGCCGTAGGCGACGAGGTTCGCCGCGTCCTCTCCCCCGGCCAGCATCGCCGCGATGTTCGGCTCGTTGATCGTGCACACGTAGTCGATGCCGTCGAGGATCGGCAGCACGGTCTCGACGTAGCGGGCAAACAGATCCACCGCGTCGTCGGCACGCCAGAAGCCGTCCTTCTGGAACCACTGCGGCACCGTGAAGTGCATGAGCGTGACCGTGGGGTCGAGCCCGTTCTCGCGGGCGGTGTCGATCATGCGACGGTAGTGGTCGAGCATCGCCCGGGAGACGAAGCCGCGCTCGGGCTCGATCCGCGCCCACTCCACCGAGAACCGGTAGGAGTTCAGCCCGGCGGCGGCGAGCAGCCGCATGTCCTCCGGGTAGCGGTGGAAGTGGTCGGCGGCGTCACCGGAGGGCTCCACCATGGGCGAGCCGGGCGCGTGTTCCATCGCCCACCAGTTGCTCGTGGTGTTGTTGCCCTCCACCTGGTGGGCCGCTGTCGCGGCACCCCACAGGAAGCCGTCGGGGAATGCGAGCACGAGTGCTCTCCTCTCTCTCTTGTGTTGAAGTCGTGACGGTCAGCGCAGGCGCGCGGGATTGGGCACCGCGTCCAGCAGCTGGATCGTGTACGGATCCTCCGGATGCTGCAGCACCTCCGAGGTCTCGCCGCGCTCGACCACCCGGCCGCCGTTGAGCACCAGGATGTTCTGGGTCACCAGGCGCGCGCTCAGCAGGTCGTGCGTGATGTAGAGCATGCTGATGCCCCACCTCTCGCGCAGGTCCTCCAGCAGCGCCAGCACCCCGGCACGCAGCGAGACGTCGAGCATCGAGACGGGTTCATCGGCGATCAGCACCTGCGGGTCGCTCGCGAGCGCCCTGGCGATCACGACGCGCTGCCGCTGCCCGCCGGAGAGCTGGTGCGGCAGCTTGGCGGCGAACTGCTCGACGGGCGTGAGGCCCACCGTCTCGAGCAGCTCGAGCACTCGCGCCCTCGCCTCGGGCCCCCGCAGCGTCGTGTAGTTCATGACCGGACGGGTGAGGGCGTACTCGACCGTGTGCAGCGGGTTGAGCGCCGCATACGGATCCTGGAACACCATCTGCACGTCCTTGCGCAGGTCGCGCAGTCCACGGCGTTTGAGCGTCGCGACGTCGACATCGCCGAAGTGCACCGTGCCGGAGGTGGGCTTCTCGACCCCCGTCAGCATCTTGGCGATGGTCGACTTGCCCGAGCCCGAGGCGCCCACGAGTGCCAGGGCCTCCCCCGGTTCGAGACGGAACGACACGTCGTCGACCGCGGTCACGGCGTCCTGCCCACGGCGAGGGGCCGGGTAGTGCTTCGAGACGCCCTCCACCACGATCGCCGCATCCGCACGACGGGTGTCGCGCGACGACACGGTCGGGAGCGTCTCGGTGACGTCGGTCCGCGCACGTCCTTCACGACGGCGGGTACCGGCGTCGAGGAAGCCGGGGATCTCGATCTTCTCCGCGCGGGGGTCCGCGTAGTGGCTGAGGAGCATCCGGGTGTACTCGTCCTGCGGGCGCTCGAGGATGTCGATGCTCCTGGCGTCTTCGACGATGTGCCCTTCGTGCATCACCATCACCCGGTCCGTGGCCTCGAGCACGATGCCGAGGTCGTGACTGATGAGGATGGCGGTGAAGTGCTCGGCCCGCTGCAGCTCCTTGATCGTGTCCATCACCGCGTGCTGCACGAGCACGTCGAGCGCCGTGGTGGGCTCGTCGAACACCATCAGCTGTGGTTCGAGAGACAGTGCGAGCGCGATCGAGGCACGCTGGCGCATACCGCCGGAGAGCTCACCCGGGTAACGGGCGAGCACCGACGCGTCGAGGCCAACCTTGCCGATGAGCTCACGGGCACGCGCATCGCGGGCGTCCTTGAGCACGTGTCCGTGCGCCGCGAAGATGTCGCGGAAGTGGTTGCCGATCGTGCGCACGGGGTTGAGGGCGTTCATGCCCGACTGCAGCACCATGGCGAATCCGCCCTGACGCTGACGACGCAGCTCCTCGGCATCCAGCTCGCGGATGTCGCGCCCGCCGAAGAGGATGCGCCCCGCGCTGATGCGCGCCGGGGGCTTCTGCAGTCGCGTGAGGGCGAAGCCGAGGGTCGACTTGCCCGACCCCGACTCGCCGACCAGACCGACGAACTCGCCGCGGCGGAGCGAGAACGACACGTTCTCGACCGCGGTGACGGGCTTCGTGCCCGGCGACGCGTATTCGACGGACAGCCCCTGCACCTCGAGCAGGATGTCGTTCTCCGTGGTGGTGGTCGCGGGTGCCATGGCGGTCATCGACCCTTCCCCTCTCGCAGGCGCGGATTGGAGATGCCGTCCACGCCGAAGTTGATCAGTGTCAGGCTCAACGCCAGCAGTGCGATGCACAGACCGGGGGCGAACAGCAGCAGCCACTGTCCGGTGAGCAGGGAGTTGGAGTTCTGCGCCCAGTAGAGCATGGTGCCCCAGCTGACGATGCTGGAGTCGCCGAGGCCGAGGAACTCCAGGCCCGCCTCCGCCAGGATCGCGGCCGTCGCCGCCCCGAAGAGCGTGCCGGCGATGATCGACGTCATGTTGGGCAGGATCTCGCGGAAGATGATGCGCGTCCTGCTGTCACCCGAGAACTGCGCCGAGGTGACGAAGTCGTTGCCGCGCAGCGACTGCGTCTGGCTGCGGAGCACACGGGCGCCCCAGGCCCAGCCGGTCACCACGATGACCGCGATGATCATCAGGATGCCGCCGTTCTGCAGGTACGCGGCGATCACGATCATGAGCGGGAGTCCGGGGATCACCAGGAAGAGGTTGACGATGAAGCCGACCACCTCGCCGGCGAAACCGCGCATGTAGCCCCAGCTGAGACCGATGAGCACCGCCACGATGGTCGACAGGATGCCCGCGGCGAAGCCGACGAGCAGGCTGACCTGTGCGCCGTAGATGAGCTGGCTGAGCACGTCCTCCCCCGCGGCCGTCGTGCCGAGCCAGTGCGCCCACGACGCATCGGCGTTGCGCTCGAAGGTGTTGTCCTTCGCGCCGTAGGGGGCGAGGACGGGGGCGAACACCGCCACGAGCACGAAGAAGGCGAGGATGCACAACCCGAGCCGTGCCTTGCCATTGCTCCAGAGGGTGGCGACCATGCGTCCGAAGGCGCGCCATGGGCTGGGCGCGGCGATGCGCTCGGCGGGGATCTTGACGTTCATGGTGGAAGTCATCGGCGGGTCCTTGGGTCGAGTACCCCGTACAGGATGTCAACGAGGAAGTTGGCGATGAGCACGCTCACGGTGATCATCAGGAAGAGCGCCTGCATGAGCGGGTAGTCCTGCCCGATCACGGCGTTGAAGAGCAGATAGCCGATGCCCGGATACCCGAACACCTGTTCCACCAGGATCGATCCGCCGACCACACCGCCGAGCGTGAGCCCGAAGCCGGTGAGGTTCGGCAGGATCGCGTTGCGCGCGGCGTAGCGGAGGGCGATCGTGCGGCCGTGCAGCCCGTTCGCCTCGCCGAACGTGATGTAGTCCTCGCCGAGCGTATTGATCATGGCGTTGCGCATGCCGATGATCCATCCGCCCAGGGAGGTGAGCAGGATCGTCAGGGCCGGCAGGAACGCGTGGCTGAGCAGGTCTCCGAGGAACTCCCAGGTGAACCCGGGTGTCGTGGTCGCCGAGTAGGCGCCGGTGGTCGGGAACCAGTGCAGCACGTAGCCGAAGAAGAACAGCAGCAGCAGCGCGGTCCAGAAGTACGGGAACGTGCTGAGGAACGAACCGGTCAGCGTCGGGAGGGTGTCGAGCCAGGTGCCGCGACGCCAGGCGGCGGCGACGCCGATCAGCGTGCCGATCACGAACGCGAGGATCGTGACGATGCCGACGAGCCCGATCGTGTACGGCAGCGCCGTGGACACCATGCTCGACACCGACTGCGGATAGAACGTGTACGAGACGCCGAAGTCGAGCCGGACGACCTGGCCGAGATAGGCGATGTACTGGTCCCACAGCGATCCGGTCGGAACACCCAGCTGCGCCTCGATGGCGGCGCGCGTGGCGTCCGACACCGGCCCGTTCTGGGACAGCTTGGCGATGGCGGCATCCGCCGGGGAACCGGGCATCATGCGCGGGAGGAAGAAGTTCAGGGTGACCGCGGCCCACAGGGTGAGCACGAACAGGCCGAACTTCTGGAGCACGTACTTCACTTGTCGTCCTCCTTCACGCGCTCGAGCCGGGTGAAGATGCCCAGCGGCGCGGAGTCGTAGTTCTGCGGGATCATGTACGGGTCTTCCTCACTCGGCCAGCCGGTGAACTTGGCGTCGCTGAACAGGCCCCAGATGCCGCCGTAGTAGAGGCCGATCACGGGCATCTCGTCGTAGACGACGCCCTGCAGCTCCTTCACGATCTCGGCCTGGCGGGCGGAGTCGACGGTCTCGCGATATTCGGCGAGCAGTGCGTCGACCTTGTCCGACTTGTAGCGCTCGAAGTTGTTCGCGGTCGGCTTTCCCGACGGCACGTAGAACTCGCTGGAGAGCAGGTTGTTGTAGGCCTGGTACACGTCGCCGTTGCCCATGCCGCCGATCGCCATCTCGAAGTCGCCGTTGCTGATCGCGCTCTGATATCCCGCGGGCTGCGGAAGCTTGAGCGTGACCTTCACGCCGACGTCGGCGAGCTGGCTGCGCACGGTCTGCGCCGCCCTGGTCCAGTCGGAATACCCGTTCGCCGTGGTCAGCGCGAACTCGAGCTGCTCGCCGTTCGCGTCGACGAGACGGTCGCCGTCGAGGGTGTAGCCCGCGTCGGCGAAGGCGGCGAGAGCGGCATCCTCGTCCTGCGTGATCATGCCCTGATCGGGGATGCTCGGATCCAGGTACTGCTCCTGGTTCGGAAGGATGAGACCGGTCTGACCCGCCGGCTTCATGTATCCCTCGGACGCGGTCTCTGCAATCTCCTCACGATCGAGGGAGAGCGCGATGCCGCGTCGCACGTTCACGTCGTCGAAGGGCGCGACCTCGAGGTTCGGCATCAACGCGATCACGCCGCCGGGCGGGAACCACCACGCGTTGTGCTCGCTCGCCGCGCCCCAGGTGCCCTCGACGTCGGAGATGAAGGAGTAGGCCCAGTCGTAACCGCGGGTGACGGTGTCGAGCTGCGAGTTCGTGGCGGGAAGGATGATGTGCTCGATCTCGATCGAGTCGGCCTGCCAGTAGTCGGGGTTCTTGTCCATCGAGTACTGCTGGTCGTTGTAGTTGCCGAGCACGAACGGCCCGGTTCCGACCGGATCCTCGTTGCGATACGTGCCGGGGTCCTTCACGTCGGACCAGAGGTGCTCGGGGACGATCATGGTCTGTCCGAGGATCGCCAGCGACGGCGCGTCCTCGGTCTTGAGGTGCAGGATCACGTCGCTGCCCTCGGTCTCGACGCTGTCGAGGTGCTGCCATGCGCCCTTGATGTCGAGCGACGGGTTGTCCTTGAGCAGCTGGAACGTGAAGGCCACGTCCTCGGGCGTCAGGTCTTCGCCGTCGCTCCACTTCACGTCGTCGCGGATCGTCATGACGATCGTGCGCGCGTCGGGCTGACTCCATTCGGAGGCGAGCCACGGGTTCTGCGTGCCGTCGAGCGGATTGATCAGGATCAGCGGCTCGTAGATCCACCGCGACGCGGTGCGCGTGTTGGTGAGGTACGGGTTGAAGTTCTTCGTGAAGAACGGGTTGCCCTTGTCGGCATTGATCAGCATCGTGTCGGCGCCGATCGACGGATCGGGTTGGGATGTGATCTGGATGCTGCAGCCGCTGAGGGCGACCGCCACGGCCGCGAGGCCCACGATCGTCGCTCGGCGCCAGCGCTGCATCATGCGCCGTCCCGGTGTTCTGCCACCTGACATCTGCCACCTCATGTCGTCTCTGTCATGAAGGGCGCCCCTGCCGGACCACCGGAACTTCGGAACACCCGCACGGCCTGCGCCGTCTCAGGGCGGTGTGCACCGCCTCAGTGATTGTAAGCGCATACATTTTGCGATCGCAACCCCTTGACACGGGCGCGCCGACCATGGCCGCACCGTTCAGACGGGGCGCTGAGAGCTCTCGCGCAGCAGGATCTGGAGGGGCAGCCGGGCGACCACCGGGTCGGCTTCCGCGTTCTCCAGCCGCCGGGCGAGCACCTGAACGGCCGCCCGGCCGAGGTCGATCATCGGCTGACGGATCGTGGTCAGCGGAGGCTGCGACAGCGCGGCGGCCTCGATCCCGTCGAAGCCCGTCACCAGGACGTCGTCCGGCACGCGGATACCGGCGCCTCGGAGCACGTCGAGCGCTCCGAGCGCCATCTGATCGTTCGCGGCGATCAGCGCGGCCGGCACCCCCGCGGCGAGAAGCTCCTCGGCCGCGCGGCGCCCCGATGCGCGGGTGAAGTCGCCGCGCAGCACGGTCACGTCGTCGAGCCCATCACCGGCAGCCGTCACGGCGGCCGCGAACCCCTCCCAGCGCTGCAGGCCGTCCGGCGAATCCGCGGGCCCCGCGAGGAACGCGAGCCGCCCGTCTCCCACCTGCGCCAGCACGTGCCTGGTCAGCTCACCCATCGCCTCGGCGTTGCTCACCGTGACGTGGTCGTAGTGATCGCCGCGGGGAGGACCCGAGAGCACCACCACGGGGATGCGCCGCGCCAGCCGGGCCAGCACGTCGTCCGGCACGCTGCTCGCGAGGACCATGAGCCCGTCCACACGGCCCGCCATGTCGCGCACGGTGGAGCGGTCAGGGTCGTCCCGCCCGACGCCGACCATCAGCACGAAACCCTGCTTCCACGCCTCCAGCTCCGCACCGCGCAGCACCTCGTCGAGGAACAGCATCGAGGTGTGCCGGCCGTCGGATTCCACCTCGTCGCGGACGATCTCGAACGGCGGTGCGTCGGCGTCGGCGGCGGAGAGCGCGTCGAGGGGCGGAGCATCCTCGGCGGCGTCGAACCCCGGGAAGTACAGCCCGAGCACCCCGGTTCGACGCTCGGCGAGTCCGCGGGCGCTGCCGCTGGGCACGTACCCCAGCGCGGCGACGGCGTCGAGCACGCGCTCACGGGTGACCGGGCGCACCGCATCCGGCGAGCGCAGCACACGCGAGACCGTGGCGATCGAGACGCCGGCCCGATCGGCCACGTCGTACACGGTCGCCGCCTTACTCACGGTCACGCTCCTCCGGAGCGGGCGGCGAGGGCGGCCTGATAGAGGTCGCGGGAGGAGAGACCGGTGAGGCCGGCGACCTCGGAGGCGGCGTCCTTCAACCGGATGCCGTCGGCGACGAGCTTCTGCACCTGCGCGAGAGCGTCTTCCGGGGAGGCATCGCGGTGCGCCGCCCCTTCGACCACGACGACGATCTCGCCCTTCACACCGTCCTCGGCCCAGGAGACGAGTTCCGATGCTGTGCCGCGGCGCACCTCCTCGTACAGTTTCGTCAGCTCTCGGCACACCGCGATCCGCCGGTCGTCGCCGAATGCCGCCCCCATGTCGGCGAGGGAGCTCGCGAGGCGGGCGGGCGATTCGAAGAAGACCATGGTGCGGGGTTCGGCCGCCAGCGCGCGCAGAGTCGAACGCCGCTCCCCCGGCTTGCGCGGCAGGAACCCCTCGAACGTGAAGCGGTCGGTGGGCAGGCCCGAGATCGCGAGTGCCATCAGCACCGCGCTCGGCCCGGGGATCGCGGTCACCGTGACGCCCTGAGCGACCGCTTCGGCGACCAGCCCGTAGCCGGGGTCGCTCACGGTGGGCATCCCGGCATCGCTCATCACCACGATGTCGGTCTCGGCCGCGAGAGCCGCCAGCTCGGCGGCCTTCTGCTTCTCGTTGTGGTCGTGCAGGGCGATCAGGCGCGGGCGGTTCTCGATCTGCAGGGCCTTCAGCAGACGTTGCGTGGTGCGGGTGTCTTCGGCCACGACGACCTCGGCGTTCTCCAAGACCTCCACGAGACGGCGCGACGCGTCGCCGAGATTTCCGATCGGAGTGGCGGCGAGGATGATCACCCGCCCAGCTTAGGCGGGCCGGATGCAGCCGGCCGAGAAGGCCGGTTGTCTAGGCTGGAGCGGTGACCGCGCCCGTGCCCCTGCTTCCCGCTCCCGATGAGCGGTTGACGCGCTACGGGCGACTGCGTGACCGCCTGCTCAACGCCCCAGACTGGGGACGCGCGATCCGGTGGCTCGCACCCCTCGTCATCACCGCGATCGCTGCCCTCCTCCGGCTGATCAACGTCGCCCATCCGCATCAGCTCGCTTTCGACGAGACGTACTACGTCAAAGACGCCTGGTCGCTGTGGACGCTCGGCTACGAGGGCACCTGGGGCGAGAACGCCAACGACGCCTTCGTCACGCTGCAGCAGCTGCCGCTGTCCGAACAGGGCGCGTTCATCGTGCATCCGCCGCTCGGCAAGTGGCTCATCGCGCTCGGCATGGCGATCGGCGGGCCGGACAACAGCGCCGGCTGGCGACTCGCGACCGCGGTGCTCGGCAGCGCCTCGGTGCTCCTGGTCTACCTGATCGCGCGACGGCTCAGCGGTTCCGTGATCGTCGCGAGCGTGGCCGGGACGCTGCTCGCGATCGACGGTCTCAGCATCGTGATGAGTCGCATCGCCCTGCTCGACGGCATCCTGACGTTCTTCGTCCTGCTGGGTGTGCTCTTCGTGATCATCGACCGGCAGCGGACGATCCCCGTGCTCGAGAAGCGCGATCCCGACACCCCGGATCCGTTCTGGGGTCCGGTGCTCTGGCGTCGTCCGTGGCTGATCGCCGCGGGAGCCGCCCTCGGCGCGGCGTCGGCCGTGAAGTGGTCGGGGCTGTACGTGCTGGCGGGCTTCGGCCTGTACGTCGTCGTCACGGATGCGCTCGCCCGCCGTCGCGCGGGAGTGGTGCTGTGGCCGACTGCGGCCGCGTTCCGACAGGGGCCGGTCTCGTTCGTGCTGCTCGTCTTCCCCGCCCTGGCGGTGTACCTGATCAGCTGGACCGGCTGGCTGGTGACGGCAGGGGGCTATGACCGCCAGAGCGACCCGAACCCGCTGATCGCGCTGTGGAAGTACCACGAGTCGATGCTCGGCTTCCACGTCGGCCTCACTCGCGGCCACCCCTACGCGAGTCCCGCCTGGGAGTGGCCGTTCCTGCTGCGCCCCACGGCGGTCTGGGTCGACTCCGACCCCGCGGGCTGCGGGACGGACCACTGCATCGGCGTGATCTCGGCGATCCCGAATCCGCTCATCTGGTACGCGGGCGTGGCCGCAGCGATCTACCTGCTCTACCGCCTGGTGCGAGGCTGGATCACCCGGCAGCCCGTCGGCCCGGAACTGAGCATCCCCCTGGTCGGCCTCGCCGTCACCTACGTGCCGTGGCTGATGTTCCCCGACCGCACGATCTTCCAGTTCTACACCGTCGTGATGATGCCGTTCCTCGTGCTCGCGCTGGCGATGACGCTGCGGATCATCGCCGGGCGACGTGAGGATCCGCTGCACCGGCGGCAGTCCGGCGAGCGCACCGTGATGATCTTCCTCGCGTTCGTGGTGCTCGTGTCGGCGTTCTTCCTTCCCCTGTGGACGGGGATGAGCGTGCCGTACGAGTTCTGGCTGGTGCACAACTGGCTGCCCGGCTGGGTGTGAGCCCGCCCGACGCACCACGGCGTCCCTCAGACCGCGAGTGACCCCACGATCTCGTCGAGCGTGCGCCCGAACGCGAAGCGGTACCAGTCCAGGGCGTCTTCGCCGGAGAGCTGAGCGACGTGACCGTCCTCGCCGGTGAACGACCATCGCGAGGTGCCTGGGGGCCAGGACGCCATCGTCTCCGGCTGCGGAACCTCCGTCGACGCGGATGGCGGCAACGGAGGAAGGCCGTGCGCCTGCCGTCCACGCGCCCCCACAGCCGTCGCGAGCCAGAGCTCGGCGAAGGCGCGGGGACGCAGCGACGCGATCGGTGCGGGGGTCTCCGCGCGGTAGACGACCGTCATGGAGTCGGAACGCACGACGACCCATCGCTCCCCCGCGGCGAGGAACCGACAGCGCGCGTCGGAGTGCAGGTCGATCGTCGCGCCGAGCCGCGCGAGCGCGCCGACGGCCGCTGCCGAGAGCAGCTTCTCCGGAACCTCCCGCTCGCGGCGGCGCTGTTCCGTCTCCAGGCGCTCGGCCGCGAGCGGCGCGTACTCCACGCTCAGGGCATCCCGATTCGCCGCAGCGCCCGCCGCCAGTCGCCCGTGCAGCCACTGCGGATCGAGCTGCAGGAAGTAGCGGAAGACGACCGGGATCGGCGACGCCGACCCTCGCAGTCGGCGGTTCCTGACCAGCAGACGCACACCGTGGTCCACCGACCACACCGCCGACACGGTGCCGTCGACGACGGCGACCCACGACCATCCGCGGTTCTCGATCTCCGGATGCGTCGCCTCGAGCAGATCTGCCAGGCGCGTGCCGTCCGGAAACGACAGGCGGCGCGCATGGGAGGACATGTCGTCGCCCATCGCGACGCTGTCACGGTCGAGGTCCACGAGCACAGGAGCAGCGACCATGACGACGATGCTAGCGGGATCGCCGTCGCCCTAGAGCACCTCGTCCGCGGCGACGTGCTCGACCAGCGGGAGCACACGGCCCGAGAGATGCGTGCGCATCGCGATCGACGAGGCGGTGCGCGCGACTCCCGGCACCAGGGCGACCCGATCGAGCACCTCCTGCAGCCGCGTGGCATCGCGCGCCACCAGCCGCAGCTGCATGTCGCTGGCCCCCGTGACGGTGTGCATGTCGACGATCTCGGGGACGGCATCCGCAAGAGCCGTGGCGACGTCGTCGTGCCCCACCTTCTGATCGATCTCGACCAGGCAGAACGCGACGACGCCGTAGCCGAAACCCGCCGGATCGATCCGCGGCACGATCGCCTCGATCACCCCGCCCTCGTGCAGGCGCGCGAGCCGGCTCGTCGCAGTGCCGCGCGCGATCCCGAGTCGCCGTGCGCACTCCAGGATCGGTAGCTGCGGCGACTCCGTGAGCAGGCGGATGAGCTGGGCGTCGAGGCGATCGATGCGCATCGCTACTCCCGTGGGACGCCGGGCCGGGCCACGCTCCTGGTCGCCCGGGCGACGAGGAGGAGGACGGCGGTGAGACCCAGCGTGAGCAGCAGCTGGATGCGCGCGGCCTCATCGATCATCGCGAGGGCGATCACCGCGGCGAGCAGCACCAGGCACAGCCACGACAGCCAGGGGAAGCCCCACATACGCATCGGCATCGCCTCGCCGGCACGATCCGCGCGACGGCGGAGGATGATCTGCGCCACCGCGGTGGCGGTCCAGATCACGAGCAGCGTCGAGCCGACCACGTTGAGCAGGGCAGGCAGCACCACGTCAGGGAAGGCCCAGTTGAGCCCGACCGTGACGAACCCGAACGCCACGGAGGCCAGCACGGCGACGAACGGCACGCCCTTGAGGCTCGTGCGGGTCGCGGCCAGCGGGGCGAGCCCGCGCTCCCCCAGCGAATACGCCATGCGCGAGGCGCCGTAGATGTTGGCGTTCATGGCCGACAGCAGCGCGATGATCACGATGAGGTCCATCACCAGACCGACGCCGGGCACGTTCAGCGTCTCGAGCACCGCCGAGAAGGGCCCCGCCTTCACGGCGGGGTCGTTCCAGGGCAGCACAGCCACGATCACGAAGATCGATCCGACGTAGAAGACGAGGATGCGCACGAGCACCTCCCGCACGATGCGGCGGATGTTGTGGGCGGGATCGTTCGACTCCGCGGCGGCGATCGCGACGACCTCGGTACCTCCGAACGCGAAGACGACGATCAGCAGGGCGCCGGCGATCCCGGCGATGCCGTTCGGTGCGAAGCCGCCGTTGTCGACCAGGTTCGCGATGCCGGTCGCCGGCACACCGGGGATCAGCCCGACGATCGCGCACACCCCCACCACGAGGAAGGCGATGATCGCCGCGACCTTGATCGCCGCGAACCAGAACTCGAAGCGGCCGTAGTTGCGCACCCCGAACAGATTCACCGCGGTGAGCGCGACGACGAAGATCAGCACCCACACCCAGGCCGGGATGCCCGGCGTCCAGTTGGCCACGATCGCACCGGCACCGGTCGCCTCGGCGGCGATCACCACGACCAGCTGGATCCAGTAGAGCCAGCCGACCGCGCTGCCGGCGCTGCGTCCCATCGCCTTCTGGGCGTACGAGCTGAAAGCACCCGAGCTGGGCCGGGCGGCGACCATCTCGGCCAGCATGGCCATCACGAGCACGACGATGCCGCCCGCGACCAGGTACGACACCAGCACGGCGGGCCCCGCGATGCTGATCGCCTGCCCTGATCCGACGAACAGCCCGGCGCCGATCGCACCTCCCAGCCCCATCATCGAGATCTGGCGGCGGGTCAGGCCCGGGTGCAGGCCCTTGGTGGTCGTGGTGGTCGGGGGATCTCGGTCATGCGGTCATCGGTCATGCGCCGACCTCCACACGCGCAGCGGCACCGCGTTCCCGGGCGGCGCCTGCGAGCGCGGCCTCCACCCGGTCGATGTCCTCCACAGAGCCCGAGGAGATGCGGATGCCCTCCCCGGCGAAGGCGCGCGCGATCACGCCGCCCTCCTGCAGCAGGTGCTCGAGCTCCGCGGTGCGGTCGGCGGACGGCACCCACACGAAGTTCGCCTGGGACCGGACGGCGGGCCATCCGGCCGCCACGAGCACGGCATGGAGCCGGTCGCGCTGCACGACGACCTCGTCGATGCGTGTCGCGAGCTCGTCCTCGGCGTCCAGCGAGGCGAGCGCCGCGGTCTGCGCGAGGTCGGTCACGCCGAACGGCACGGCGACCTTGCGCTGGTTCTCCGCGACGGCGGCCGGGGCGATCGCATAGCCGATGCGCAGGCCCGCGAGCCCGTAGGCCTTGGAGAACGTGTGCAGCACCGCCACATGCGGGTGCCGCCGGAACAGCTCGATGCCGGCACCTCGACTCTCGGTGCGATCGAAGTGCACATAGGCCTCGTCGATCACCACGAGCACGTCGTGCGGTACCGCGGCGACGAAGCGCTCGAGCTCGTCGGCGCCGACCACGGTGCCCGTCGGGTTGTTCGGGTTGCACACGAAGATCAGGCGGGTGCGCGGGGTGATCGCCGCGAGCATCGCGTCGAGGTCGTGTCCGTGGTCTGCGTCGAGCGGCACCGGGACGGGCGTGGCACCGGCGATGCGAACCAGGGACGGGTACGCCTCGAACGACCGCCACGCGAAGACCACCTCGTCACCATCGCCGGCGACCGCGTGGATGAGCTGAGCGGCGATCTCGACCGACCCCGCACCGACCGTGACCTCCGACGGATCGACGCCGTAGCGGTCGGCCAGCCGTTCGCGCAGGGCGGCGGCGCTCATGTCCGGGTAGCGGTGGATGCCGTCGAGGCGATCGCGCACGGCCGCGACGACCGAGGGCAGCGGCGGATGCGGGGACTCGTTCGAGGAGAGCTTCGAGGCACCGGCCGGGGCGGAGCGCCCCTGACGGTACGCGGGAACGGCGTCGAGTCCGGCGCGGGTGGGGAGGGGCATCGTCAGAGCGTCCTTGCTGTGATCCATGGGCGGCCCCCGAGCGGCACCGCCTGCTGTCGCGCAACAGTAGAACGGATCGCATCGACTGAGCAATCGGCGCACCGGAAGCTGCGCATCTCGCGCAACCGACCGGCACTCCTGGGGCGACGGTTAGTCAGATTGCACAGTCACGCTGTCGCGATCGCGGGCGCCGCGAGGCGGAAGCCGATGCCCACAGCGACGAGGTCCGCCTCGTACGCCCCGTGCCGTCGGGCGCAGCGGGCAAGATCCACGTCGTGGCGGAACGCTCCGCCGCGTGTGATGTGCGGGTCGGCCGCCCAGTCCTCGACGGCGGGGACGTCATCGGGCGCTCCCGGATACGGCGCGTACAGGGTCGAGGTCCACTCGTCGACGTTGCCGGCCATGTCGAGCACCCCGAACGGACTGGCGCCGTCGGGAAACGCGCCGACAGGTGTGGTGGTGCCCAGTCCCAGATCGAACAGGTTCGCCCGGCCCTGGACGTACTCGTCACCCCACGGGAACTCGCGGGTGTCGTCGCCGCGCGCCGCCCGCTCCCACTCGTCTTCGGTCGGCAGGCGGGCGTCCACGCCGAGCTGCGAGCCGATCCATGCGGCGTAGGCGGTGGCCTCGTCCCACGAGACCCCGACCACCGGATGCTCGTCGATCCCGGAGATGGCGCGGGCGCCGGTCGCCTCCGCGTACGCCGCCCACTGCGCGACCGTCACCGGGGTGCGGGCGAGTCGGAACGCCGGGACGGCGACCGGCGTGCGCGGCGTCTCCTTCCGATACCAGGCGGGCGGAACACCGGTGGCGGCATACCGGACGGTGAGGGCATCGATCTGATCGAGCGGCGTTCCCCGCTGCAGTGTCCCCGCCGGGATGTCGACCCACTCGATGTGCTGCACGGTCATGCCCGTTCCTCCCTCGAAACCGGTTCGTTCCCAGCGTAGGAGCCCCCGGCGGGAGCGCGGGCCGACCGTCAGCGCCCGACTGACACCTCGGCGGGATCGCTCACCGGCAGTCGGCACACGAACGCCCGGCAGTCGTAGGCGCGTTCCGTCGTCGCATCCTTGCCCTGGAACAGGGCGAATCCCGCATCCGCGAACGATCGCGCCTGCTCGGCGCTGACCACGGCGACCACCTCGGCGTCCGCACCCCTCCCCGCCACGGCCAGGGCGCTGCCACGTGCCTCGGTGACCACGACGAGCTGGCGAGGTGGAACGGCGAGTCCTGCGGCCACCCGCAGCAGCGTGCCGTGGGCGAACGGCTGCTCCCGAGAGCGCTCGGCGAGCGCGCTCACCGTCGAGACGGCCGCTTCGCGATATCGCTCCCCCGCCCCCAGCCACCAGGCCGTCAGGGCGGCACCGGCGACGGCCGCCGCGTCTGAGGGCAGGTCGCCATCGGTCTGATCGGGCGACGTCGCGATGCCCTGGGCCGACAGGAGCGGGTCGTCACCGGCCGCCCCCTCGAGAGCCTCGTCGAGGACGACGCGCGCCTCCACCGCCCACCCCGCGTCGCCCGTCGCCAGGGCGAGCGCGAACAGACCGTCGGCGAGCAGCCCGAGGTCGGCGGCGGTCGCGACCGCGGCGGATGCCCGCCCGTCGAGGGAAGCACGTACCAGGGCACCGTCGGCATCCCGGTTGATCCGCAGCACCTGTTCCGCAGCGGAGACGGCCGCGTCGATCCAGCCCTGCTCCCCGAAGGCCGCCCCCGCCCGGGCGAGGGCGGCGATCGCGAGTCCGTTCCAACCGGTGATCACCTTCCCGTCGACGGCCGGCACCTCCAGACCCGTACGGTCGGCGAGGGCGCGAAGGTAGTACCCGCCCTCGTTGCGCACGCCGTCGATCGTCGACTCCGAGTCCTGCGCCGCACCGAATCCCCCGCCGTCGCGCTGGAGCACGTCGATCAGGAAGGAGGCGATGCCCCGCACGGTCTGCTCGTCTCCCGCGTCGCGCGCGATCTCGAGCAGCTGCGCGTTGTCGGTCAGCATCCGCTCGTAGTGCGGCACGGTCCAGTCACGCTGTGTCGCATAACGGAAGAATCCTCCATCGGCGTCGCGCAGGTCCGAACCCGCCATCGCCGCGAGCGCGCGTGCCGCCGCGGCCGCCGCCTCGGGAGCGCCTTCTCGCACGAGCGGATGCTGCAGGAATCGCAGTGTCGTGGCGACGGGGAACTTGGGCGCGCCGCCGAAGCCGCCGAACTGCCGATCCTCGCGCTGCGCGATGGACGCGGCCGCCGCGGCGATCGCGACCATGTCCGGCAGGTCCGATGGTGCGGATTCCGCCGCCCGGGCGAGCGCGTCGGTCACGGCATCCGCCGACTCCTCCGCCTGCGCACGACGCAGAGTCCACGCCTCCCGCACCGCCGCGAGCACGTCGCGGAATGCGGGCATCGGCGGCCGGGATTCCGGTGGCCAGTATGTGCCGGCATAGAAGGTGCGCCCACGCGGTGTGGCGAACACGGTGAGCGGCCAGCCGAGGTTCTGCGTGAAGGCGGAGGCCGCGGCCATGTAGGCGCCGTCCACCTGCGGGTGCTCCTCACGGTCGACTTTGACGGCCACGAACCCGTCGTTGATGAGCGCGGCGGTGGCCGGGTCGGCGAACGACTCCCGAGCCATCACATGGCACCAGTGGCAGGTCGAGTAGCCGATCGAGATCAGGAGCGGCACATCCCGCCGCCGCGCCTCGTCGAATGCCTCCTCGCCCCACGGGTACCAGTCGACGGGGTTGTCGGCGTGCGCGCGGAGATACGGGCTGAGAGTGTCGGCGAGCCGATTGGTCATGCCTTCACGCTACGCCGCGCGGAGGGGGTGCGGTCAGCCGACGAGCAGCTCGATCGGACGCGATGCCGCATACCCCACCAGCGGAAGGGCGCGCTCGGCAGCCAACGCGATGCGGGCCTCGAGCACCTCGGAGGCGATCTCGTAGCCGTCGAAGTCGGTGTTGCTCGCGTAGACGCCGAGCGGAAGGGTGAGCGCCTGGAAGAACGCGAACAGCGGACGCAGCTGGTGCTCGATGATCAACGCGTGCTTCTCGCCGCCACCGGTCGCGGCGAGCAGCACCGGCTTGCCCACCAGGTCGTACTGGCCGACGAAATCGAACAGGTGCTTGAAGAGCCCCGTGAACGACGCCCGGTAGACGGGGCTGCCCACGATCAGCAGGTCGGCCGATTCGATCGCCTGCAGCTGCGCCTCGACCTCCGGCGGCAGCTGATCGCGCTGCAGCGCGCCGGCCAGTCCCGGACCGATCTGCGTCAGTTCGATGAGCTGCGACTCGACCTCGGCGCGCTCGGCGATGGCGGCGGTGATCGCGCGGACGAGGGCGGTCGTCTTGCTGGGCTCGTGCAGGGATCCCGACACGGCGACGACGCGGAACGGAGCTGTCATGCCTCGACGGTACTCACGACGGCGCCCCGTGTCGCGCGATGCGACACGGGGCGTCATGTGAGCCCGAGGCTCCGTCCCACGGGAGCGGGGTCAGTTGACCTCGTCCGGGTGCGAGCCGACGCGGCCGGAGCCGTCGAGCGGGTCGAGGGCGTCGATCGCCGCGATCTCGGCGTCGGTCAGTTCGAAGCCGAAGACGTCGAGGTTCTCACGCAGCCGCTCGGCGCGCACCGACTTCGGGAACACGATGATGCCCTTCTGCAGGTGCCAGCGGAGCACCGCCTGTGCCGGGGTGACGCCGTGCGCTGCGGCGGCATCTGCCACCGCCGGGATGCCGAAGAGGTCGTACTTGCCCTGGCCGAGAGGACCCCACGCCTCGATGCGGACGCCGTTCGCGTCGGCCCAGGCGACCTCTTCGCGGCGCTGGTACGCCGGGTGCAGCTCGATCTGGTTCACGGCCGGGACGACGCCGGTCTCCTTGACCGTGCGCTCCAGGTGCGGGACCAGAAAGTTCGAGACGCCGATGCTGCGGGTGAGACCCGCCTCGCGGAGCTCGATGAGCTTCGCGAACGCGTGCACATAGTCGTCCTTGGCCGGGGTCGGCCAGTGCACGAGGTAGAGGTCGACCTCGTCGAGTCCGAGCTTCTCGAGGCTCTCGCCGATGGCGGCGCGCGGCTCGTCGTCGTGGTGACGGTCGTTCCAGAGCTTCGTCGTGATGAACAGCTCGTCGCGCGGGATGCCGGAGGCGGCGATGGCGGCGCCGACGCCCTCTTCGTTGCCGTAGATGGCGGCGGTGTCGATGTGGCGGTAGCCGATCTCGAGCGCCTCGCTCACCGCCCGCTCGGTCTCTGCCGGCGGCACCTTGAAGACGCCGTAGCCGAGCTGCGGGATGGAGTTGCCGTCGTTCAGTTCGAGTGCAGGAATCGTCATGCCTCCAGCCTATGACCTGTGATGACAGGTCGGACCGGCCGGTGACGAAAGAAGTCAGTCGAGCCCGTCGAGCCCCTGCGACATGGCCTGGAAGGCCTCGACAGCGCGCTCCGCGGGACGAGCACCGTCGGGATCCGCCGCCCACTGCTCGAGACCGACGCGGATGGAGGCCGTCGCGACAGCGGCGAGCAGAGCCGCATCCCACACCGCGATCCCCCGCTCCCGGAGGATCGCTCGCAGTCGACGCTCGGAGTCGTCGTTGACGCGCAGCCAGACATCGCGCATCGCCGTGTCGTCGTCGAGGCCCCGGAGCACGCCGAGCATCGTGTCGAGTTCGAGCCCCTCGGATGACCGCTCCCCTGACCCGCCCTCGGCGAGCTGGGCGTGGATCACGGCGGGGATCCGCTCCCGCAGCGAAAGCTCCCCCACCTGCGCGAATGCCTCCTGCCAGCGCTGGGCGCCGACGCTGAGGATGGGCGTGATCGCGTCTTCCTTCCGGGCGAAGTACCGGTAGAACGTACGCACCGAGACACCCGCGCGCGCCGCGATCTGCTCGGCGGTGACCCCCGCCACGCTCTGCTCGGCGAACAGCGCGGCGGCGGCGTCCGCGATGTCCCGCTCGGTCGCGGCCCGGCGGCGTTCGGTGAGGGTCGAGGTCTCCACCGTCACAGCGTACGGGAATAGGCGAACGCCGCGGCAGGTTGGGTCTATGTGGCACGTTCTGCCATACAGGCATAGTCTGCCTACAACGGAACGTCGCCTCGCGACACCATCACCGCATCCACCACGACATTCACCACGAAAGGGAAGATCATGAACCGCTACGAAGGACGTCGGGCGCTCGTCACCGGCGGAGGGTCGGGCATCGGTCAGGCCACCGTGCTGCGCATGCTCCGCGAAGGCGGCAGCGTCGTCGCCGCCGACGTCAGCACCGCGGGTCTCGAAGACACGGTCGCCCAGGCCGGCGCACTCGCCGAACGCCTCACGACCGTCACGATGAACATCGCCGACGAAGCCTCCGTGGCTGCCGGCGTCGCCGAGGCCGTCGCTGCTCTGGGCGGACTCGACGTGCTCGTGAACGCCGCCGGAATCCTGCGCTCCTCGCACACCCACGAGACGACGCTCGACCAGTTCGAGCAGGTCATCCGGATCAACCTGGTCGGCACGTTCCTCGTGATCCGCGCGGCGATCCCCGCACTGCTCGACGGCTCGTCGTCCGCCGTGGTGAACTTCAGCTCGACCTCAGCCGGCTTCGCGCACCCCTACATGGCTGCCTACGCGGCCAGCAAGGGCGGCGTGCAGTCGATGACCCACGCGCTCGCCGCCGAATACGCGAAGAGCGGGATCCGCTTCACCGCGGTGCAGCCCGGGTCGATCTCGTCCGGCATGACCGACGGATCCGGCCAGAGCAACCAGAGCAACGGTCCGGGCCTGCCCGCCGACGCCGACATGAGCCTGTTCATGAAGCTCGCGCCCGCGATCGGTCAGGGTTTCGCCGGACCGGAATCGGTCGCCGGCGTCGTGGCGATGCTCGCGAGCGAAGACGGTGCCTTCGTCACCGGCACCGAGGTGCGCATCGACGGCGGCACGCACTTCTGAGAGACACCGGTGGGGGCACCCGATCCGGTGCCCCCACCCGCGCACTCGTTCCTGAGCTCACTCGCCCGAGCGGATGGCCTTGACCTCGTGCACCCGCACGATGTTCGTGCCGGTCGCGCTGCCGGCCCGATACGAGAACACCGACGGCGATCCCTCGCCCTGGAGCGTCGACGTCGTATCCGTCGCGGACACCTGCCACGCCGCCGGCTCGGGCTGGCCGTCGGCCCACACC
Organism: Microbacterium sp. TPU 3598; assembly: GCF_002356155.1. NCBI lineage: Bacteria > Bacillati > Actinomycetota > Actinomycetes > Micrococcales > Microbacteriaceae > Microbacterium > Microbacterium sp. TPU 3598. The sequence goes on from NZ_AP017975.1 coordinate 2,679,981, forward strand.
TTGGCGCGGATGGTCGTCGACGGTGAACCCGACGTCTCCGTCGACAGGTGGAACATCGTCCCGGCACTCCAGGTCAGACCGGGGACCGCCGCGCTGGCGATCGCCGTCCCGTTGCGCTGGATCACCACCCAGACCGCCCCATCGGCGCGATGCCAGGCCAGGGCTCGGAACCCGCTGTCGCCGGCGCGACGAGAACCCGCACCGACGTACGCCGTGCCGGACTCCGGACCGGCCGAGAGCGTGTAGGACATCGTCGTGGCGGAATCCCGCACCGATGCATCGTCCAGCAGCATCTCGCGCGTCTGCCCTGCGGCGAGGTCGATCACCCCGGCACCCTCTGCCACGGAGAGCGCGGTCGACTTGCCCTGCATCGGCGTCCACAGACCACCGACATCAGCGGTGCCCCAGCCGGAATCGACCGCACGATCGAACCCGTCCGATGCCACGACGACATCGGCGACGACGGGGGCCGTGACCACGACCTGCTTCTCGCTCGATGCCGACAGTCCACGACTGTCCGTCACCGTCACGCGCACCGTGTAGGTCCCCGCTGCAGCGTATTCGTGCGTCGCGGTCGCGCCCGTGGCCGTCGAACCGTCGCCGAAGTCCCAGGCGTAAGCACTGATCGATGCTCCGCCGTCCGCGGACGAGCCCGACGCGTCGACCGCCACGCTCAGATCGGTCGACTGCGCCGTGAATGCCGCCGTCGGAGCCTTCATGCCCTTCCCCAGCTGGAAGTGCGACCGCACCTGATCCGCGTTCAACGCGAACGGGTACACCGCGGCCTCGTCCAGCGCACCCTTGAAGTAGTTCGACGAGGGAGCCGACGGCCAGCCCGCGAGGGCATCGCCCCCGATGCGGAGGTAGGCGGAGTCGGTCCTGGACGTCGTCACCGCAGGATCCGAGGCGACGAGCTCACCGTCGACGTAGAGTTTCATCCCCTCCGCGTTCTGCGAGACGACCGCGTGATGCCACGTTCCGTCGTTCAGCGCCTTGTCCCCTGCCACCGTGGCGCGCGTCTGACCGGCGAAGACGCCGAAGGTCAGAGTGCCGCTGTTCGTCATGTAGAGCTGTCGGTCGACGGTCGCGGAGCTTCCCGTCTTGGCGGCTCCGGAGCCGATGAGCATGCCGCCGGTCTTCGTGGTCGTCTGGAACCAGATCTCCGAGGAGAAATCCTTCGACACCGCCGCCTTGGCGTCGGACGAGACCCGGCCGGTCGTGGTGCCGTTGAAGGCGGTCGATCCCGTGCCGCTGTTCTCGATGCCGGCCGACGAGACCGTGGCGCCCGACCCGTTCACCGGGGTGTTAGCGCCCGCCCAATCCTTCGAGATGTTTCCCATCGGGTAGTACAGCGAGGGACCGTCCGCGAGGACCTTGGCCGTGTATGCCGAGACGGTCCCCGCGTTCGCCTTCGCGTTCACGCTCGCACTGGTCGCGGTGTTCCCGGCGGCGTCCTTCGCGACCACGGTGTAGCTCTGCGTCGCGCCCGACGTCGCCGTCGGGTCATCGAGCGTGACCGTCGCGCGCTTCCACCAGGTGCCGTCCGCAGTCGTGCTCGCCACAGGTTCAGCGGTTCCGGCTCGGTACAGCTCGTAGGTGAGGGTCAGGTCATCCCGATCCCAGTTCGTCTGGATCGTCACGCGAGCGCGCCCGGGGACGGGCGATGTGCCCGCCGTGGGCTTCCAGTCCGCAGCGGCGACACGGGGACCGTCCTTGGCGCCGCCAGGCGGGTTCGTGGAGAACCGGACCAGTCCCTCGAACTGACCGCCGTTGACGGATCGGAACTCGCCGCCGATCGAGATCATGTCGCCCGCGCCCGTGATGGACAGGCCCGCCTGGCCGAGTCCGGTGGTGGTGCCCACCGACCAGTCCGGAGCCCACTGGAAGGGCGACGGCGCAGGGGTTCCCGCCCAGTTGGCGTACCCCGAGTAGGTGTTCGCGGAGAGGGTGCCGCGCGCATCGGCCGTGTACGCCTCGGCGTACTGGTAGACCGCCGGGTTCTTCTGCGGCTGCAGGCCCATCGTGTTGCAGGAGTGCATGTGGCTCGTCGTGTAGACGACCTTGCCGGTCGAGTACACGCCGTAGTGATCGCCGTGGCAATCCGCGATCCAGCGCACCGCTCCTGTTCCCGCCTCTGCGGCGAACGTGCCCTCGAGGTTGCCCCCGCCGGCCCAGCTCCACCCGGTGCCGTAGACCGAGTTCGCGTCGGTGGCGAGGGCGAAGATACCGGAGTTGCTGCTGCTCCCGCTGTTCTTCACGACCTGGGAGATGCCCCAGGAGGTGTCCGCTGCACCGGTGGATTTGTCCACAGCGGCCGAGCCACGGAGACTGCTGCCGTTGACCGTCGAGAAGCGCCCTCCGACGATGACGTTCGTGCCGGCCGGATCCATCACCAGGGCATCGACCTGGCGGTCGGCCTGGGGAGCCCAGCTCAGCAGCGCACCGTTCTTCTGGTCGAAGGCGGCGAGGTTCTTCCGGGCGACGCCGTTGGCCTGAGTGAACAGACCCCCGAGGTAGATGTTCGATCCGTCGGTGGTGATCGCGTACACGCCACTGCCGCCGATCGACGGCGCGAACTGCGGGACCAGCTCGCCGGTCTTCGCATCGAGCGCCGCGAAGTTCCACCGGTCCTTGCCGTTCACACTGTTGAAGGATCCGCCGATGTAGATGCGCGTTCCGTCGGGCGATGCCGCGACGGCCTTGATCACGCCGTTGACCTTCGGGGCGAATGACGACAGCGCGCCGGAGACGATGTCGTACGCCAGCACGTTCGAGCGTGCGGTGAGGGCCGTGCCGGGCGCGGCCTTCGGCTCACGCGCGTTGTCGAACTTGCCGACCGCGTACACGGTGGTGCCGATCGTGGTCTGCGCCCACACGTATCCGTTGTCGATCTGGACGGTCGGAATCGGATCCGACGTCACCACGTTCTCGTCGCGCTGCAGCTGCGGCGGCGTCGTCGGCGGCACGTCGGCTGCAGCGGCCGCCGTCGCTCCCACACCGGACAGACCCGCGATCAGCAGGCCGGCCGTCAGAATTGATGCGACGGCACCGCGTGCCCGTCGCCCGAAACTCGTGTTCCCCACCGTGACTCCCCAGTCGATGCCGTTCCGAACGCGCAGGCGTCATCCCCCGCGCACTCGACGACATCGAGACGGCGAATGGATCGCCGCAACGCGGTGGTGTGAACTCCCCAGTTCGAAACTCCCCAGTCCGACCCGAGACGGGGTCGGTCGCGGACGCCAGAAAGCGTCGCCGTTCCACGCTAGCACATCGTCTTCTCGGCCCTCGTCGTGGTCGGCGACGTGGTCGGCCCTATGGTCGGCGACGTGGTGGGCATCGACGGAGTCAGCTCCGGGGCACCGACGCCATCGCCGTCGCTCCCCGACCGACCAGGCGTTCGAGCGGTCCGCGGCCGAAGAACATCGACCAGAGCGTGGTCAGCAGGAGCAGAGCGATCGCGGTCGCGGCCCAGAACGTGTTGCTGGTGAAGAACGACCCCGGTCCACCGACCAGCATGATCGAGAGCACATGCGCACTGTATGCCGAGAGCGGCATGGAACCGAGCGCACCCAGCGGGAGCAGCGCCCAGCGCAGAGGTGTGCTCAGCAGCAGGCACAGGGCGATGACGACGAGGGCGAACCCGCCGGACCCGAGGATCTCGGCCGTACCTCCACTGTGCGGGTCGACGGCGAAGACCGCCGTGAGCACGGCACGGAGCGGGTCGGTCTCGGCGAACGCCTGCGGGTAGGCCTCCCACCCGGTGGGAGCCGTGCCCATGTCGACGAAGCCGGGGTCGACGATCGAGCTGCCCGACGAGACCTCCGTCCCCGATGAGCCGTTCCCGACGTCGCCGGCGAGACCGGCGGCGTGGCCGACCCCGCCCAGACCGTACCCGACCACCACGAGCGCGAATCCGACGCCGAGCGCGACCGCCGCGGTGCGCATCCGCTCGACGCGCAGGCGTCCGAGGGCCATGCCGGCCAGCACCAGTGACATCCAGACCGTGATGGGGTACGTGCCGTACAGCACGAACCCGATGCCGGAACCGTAGGGGTTCAGCATCACCGCGTTCAGGAACGCGAGCAGCGCCGGACCGAGGAGTGCGAGCACCGCCGCCCCCGTCAGCAGCTGCCAGGGCCTCCAGCGCAGGAACGGGATGACCGCGACGTAGAGCAGACCGTAGAGCGTGAGGATCACTGCGATCGGGGTGTTCAACATCTCGAGGGCCAGGCCGATCACGAAGATCACCGCGCCGCGGCCGATGAGGTTCAGGCGGATGCCGGGGATGCGCTCACGTTCGGGCAGCGCGCTGCGTCCCGTCATGAGGGCGATCGAGATGCCCGCGAGCACCGCGAACAGGATCGACGAGCGTCCATGCACCAGGTCGGTCCACGTCGACGGGTCGAACCAGTCGAACGGCTCGGTCTCGCCGATGTGCGCTCCGGCCATGCCGAGGATCGCCAGTCCTCGGGCGACGTCGAGCCCGAGGATGCGCGGAGGTCGTCCGAACTCGTGGAACCACCGGACGGGGGCGAGAGCTGTGATCACCCCCTGATCGTAGAGGCCGGCTTCGGTGCGTGGAGGACCGATCCCGGCATACGATGGAGGGCTATGTCTTCCCCCGTGATCTCCTTTCCCCCGGAGCTGCCGGTCAGTGCCGCCAGGGCTGAGATCGCCGACGCGATCCGCGACCACCAGGTCGTGATCGTCGCCGGTGCGACCGGATCGGGAAAGACCACCCAGCTGCCGAAGATCGCCCTGGAACTCGGTCGGGAGCGCATCGCCCACACGCAACCGCGACGCCTCGCCGCCCGCACGATCGCCGAGCGCGTCGCCGAAGAGCTCCACGTCGAGCTGGGCACGCTCGTCGGATACAAGGTGCGGTTCACCGACAAGGTGTCGGACGTCACGCGCATCGCCCTGATGACGGACGGCATCCTGCTCAACGAGATCCACCGCGACCGGTTGCTCACCCGCTACGACACGATCATCATCGACGAGGCGCACGAGCGCTCCCTCAATGTCGACTTCCTGCTCGGCTACCTGTCCCGCATCCTCCCGGAGCGCCCCGACCTCAAGGTGATCATCACCTCGGCGACGATCGATCCGGAGAGCTTCGCCAAGCACTTCGCCGCTCCGGACGGCACCCCGGCACCGATCATCGAGGTCTCCGGCCGCACCTATCCGGTGGAGATCCGCTACCGCGGGCCGGTCGAGGATGCAGACGAAGAGGATGCGCCGCCCGAGCCGGAGGACGAGGTCTCGGCGATCGTCGCGGCCCTGCGCGAGCTCGACCGGGAAGCACCGGGCGATGTTCTCGTCTTCCTCCCCGGCGAGGCCGAGATCCGCGATGCCGCCGATGCCGTGCGCGGCGCCTACGCGAACGACCGCGCCCCCACCGAGGTGCTGCCCCTGTTCGGACGCCTCTCCGCCGCCGACCAGCATCGGGTGTTCGAGCGCAGCCGGGTGGCCGGCGTGCGCCGCCGGGTGATCCTCGCCACGAACGTCGCCGAGACCAGCCTCACGGTGCCCGGCATCAAATATGTGATCGACACCGGCACCGCGCGCATCTCCCGGTACAGCAACCGGTCCAAGGTGCAGCGCCTGCCGATCGAGGCTGTCTCCCAGGCCTCGGCCAACCAGCGTTCGGGCCGTGCGGGCCGCACCAGCGACGGCATCGCGATCCGTCTCTACTCGGAAGAGGACTACGACAGGCGACCGGAGTACACCGAGCCCGAGATCCTGCGCACCTCGCTGGCCTCGGTCATCCTGCAGATGCTGTCGCTCGGATTCGGCGACATCACCGCGTTCCCCTTCCTCACCCCGCCCGACTCCCGGGGCGTGAAGGCCGCGTTCGACCTGCTCACCGAGCTCGGCGCCGTCGAGGCATCGCGCCGCGACGGTACCCCGCACCTCACCAGCACGGGTCGCGACATCTCCCGCATGCCGATCGATCCGCGGTTCGCACGCATGCTGATCGAAGCAGGGAAGGCGGACTCCGGCGGCACCGTGACGCGTGACGTGCTCGCGATCGTCTCGGGCATGACCATCCAGGACGTGCGGGAGCGGCCGGAGGAGCGCCGGGACGAAGCCGACCGGATGCACGCGCGTTTCGTCGACCCGACCAGTGACTTCCTCACCCTGCTGAACCTCTGGAACCACCTGCGCGAGCAGCAGCGCGAGCTCGGCTCGAGCGCGTTCCGCCGCCTGTGCCGTTCCGAGCACCTCAACTACGTGCGAGTGCGCGAGTGGTTCGACGTGCATCGCCAGCTGCGCACGCTCGTGAAGACGCCCGACCGCCCCCGCGACGACCGGAGAGCGGGCGACGACGGCGGCACCAGCGATCCCGATGCCATCCACCGTGCACTGCTGTCGGGCCTGCTCTCGCAGATCGGCATCCTCGACGAGCGCACCGCCCCCGCAGGCAAGGCGCACTCCCCTGCGAAGGAACCGAAAGGCCGTCGCATCGCCGAGTACCGCGGGGCGCGCGGCATCCGCTTCTCGATCTTCCCCGGCTCCGGTCTGCGCAAGAAGAGTCCGCGTGCGGTGATCGCCGCCGAGATCGTCGAGACCTCCCGCACGTTCGCCCGCACGGTCGCCGCGATCGACCCCGCCTGGGCCGAGCCCCTCGCCGGCGACCTCGCCAAGCGTCAGGTCACCGAGCCGCACTGGTCGAAGGATGCCGGTGCTGCGGTCGCCTTCGAGAAGGTGACCCTGTTCGGCCTCGAGATCATCCCGCGTCGGCGCGTGCAGTTCGCCCGCATCGACCGCGCTGCCTCACGCGAGCTGTTCGTGCGGCACGCTCTCGTCGAGGGCGAGTGGGATCCGACACGGATCGACAAGCGGGTGAGCGCGTTCTGGCGCAGCAACGCCGAACTGCGCAAGCGCCTCGAGAAGCTCGAGGAGCGCGAGCGTCGCCGCGACATCCTCGCCGGCGACGAGGCCGTGTTCCGCTTCTACGACGAGCGCATCCCCGCCGAGGTGTTCGACGTGCGGTCGTTCGAGAGCTGGTGGCGAGAGGCCATGGCGACGACGCCGAAGCTGCTCGTGATGCGCGAGAGCGACCTGATCGACGACGAGGAGCGTGCGGATCAGCGCGAGTTCCCGACCCGGTGGACCCAGGGCGACCAGGTGCTCGGCCTCGCGTATCGGTTCGAGCCGGGCGCCGACGACGACGGCGTGAGCGTGGTCGTGCCGCTGCCGCTCCTCGCGCAGATCGAGGACCGCGGCTTCGACTGGCAGGTTCCCGGCCTGCGTGCCGAACTGGTGACGGGCCTGCTGCGCGCCCTCCCCAAGGCGATCCGTCGCCACGTGGTCCCCGCCGCAGACTGGGCCGAGAAGTTCGGTGCCGAGCTCGTCGAGGAGGGGCCGGAGTCGCACGGCGGCCTGCCTCCGCGCACGCTCAAGGAGGCGCTCGCCCGCCGCATCCAGCCGCTCGCGAACCAGCTGGTCTCCGCCGCCGACTTCGACGACGAGCGCGTGCCCCCGCACCTGCGCATGAACTTCCGCGCCGTCGACGAACGCGGCAGGATCGTCGGATCCGGACGCGACCTGCGGGCGCTGCAGACCCAGCTCTCGGACCGCGCCCGCAGCAGCGTCGCCCGCTCGATCGCAGCTCCTCCCCGCTCCGGGGGGACGGGAGCGAGACGCGGCACCGAACGCGGCGGGATCGAACGCATCGCGGCCGCGCCCCTCGAGCAGACCGGCCTCACCGCCTGGACCTTCGGAGAACTGCCCGAGGTGCTCGACACCCGCGTCGCCGGCGGGGTCGTGCGCGGGTACCCGGCCATCGTCGACCAGGGCAAGAGCGTATCGGTGCGCGTCGAATCGACCCCGGATGCCGCGGCGGCCGCCACCCGCGACGGCGTGCTGCGTCTCGTGCTGCTGGGTGTGCCCTCGCCCTCCTCGTACGTGCAGGAGCACCTGACCAGCCAGGAGAAGCTCGCACTCGCCGCCTCGCCCTATCCGTCGGCCGCCGCCCTCATCGAGGACGCGCGTGCGGCGGTCGCCCGCACAGTCATCGAAGGCATCGTGCCGGATGGCATCGTGCGCGACGAGGCGGGCTTCGCCCGCGTGCGCGACGCGGTCTCCGCCGTCCTCGTCGATGAGCTGTTCGCCTGCGTCTCCCTGGTCGCACGCATCCTCACGAAGTCACGCGACGTGGAGCGCGGCATCAAGTCGCAGAACTCGCTCGCCCTGCTCGGCCCGCTGAACGACATCCGCACCCAGTTGAGCGGACTGCTGCACCCCGGGTTCGTCTCCACCGCCGGTGTCGACCGCCTCGCGCACTTCCCCCGGTACCTGGAGGGGATGCTCGACCGGTTGAAGACCCTGTCCAGCGAGCCCGGCAAGGACCGTGCACGCATGACCGAGTACGAGCGGATGGCGAAGGCCTTCGAAGACGCCGGTGGCACGATCCCGCTCGCGGCCGACGCCTCGCCGGCGCTCGTCGACGCGCGCTGGCTGCTCGAGGAGTACCGCGTGAGCGTGTTCGCGCAGCGTCTGGGCACCGCGCAGCCGGTGTCGCCGCAGCGCATCATGAAGGTGCTGTCCGGGCGCTGATCCGTGACCGCCACTGTCGGCGCAGGTAGCCTGAATGCATGGCTCGCGCGATCGTGTACACCGAAATCGGCTCCCCCGCTGTCCTGCATCTGATCGAGATCCCCGACCCCGTGGCGGGCCGCGGCGAGGTCGTCGTCCGCATCGAGGCGGCGGGGGCGAACCCGATCGATGCGAAGCTGCGCGGCGGCAAGCGCCCGTCGCCGCCGATCACCGAACCTCGTCCGGTCGGCTTCGACGGTGCCGGTGTCGTCGAAGCGCTCGGCGAAGGCGTCGACGACTTCGCGGTCGGCGACCGGGTGGCGATCCGCGATGGGCACGGCACCTACGCTTCGGCGCTCGCCGTCCCGACCGAGAACCTCGCGAAGCTCCCCGACTCCGTGACCACCGCAGAGGGCGCGGGCATCGGCATCCCCGCCGGAACCGCCTACCAGGCGCTGCGCTCGCTCGGGGTGACCGAGGGCGACGTGCTGCTCGTGCACGGAGGCTCCGGGGCCGTCGGACAGGCAGCCGTGCAGTTCGCCGTCGCCTGGGGTGCGACCGTGATCGCGACCGGGAGCCCCGCCCGTCACGACCAGCTGCGCGAGCTCGGCGCCATCCCTGTGGCCTACGGCGACGGCCTGCTCGACCGGGTCCGCGAGGCGGCTCCGTCCGCCGTCACGGTGGTGCTCGATTGCGCGGGCACCGACGAGGCGATCGAGACCTCGCTCGCGCTGGTGTCCGACCGCGACCGCATCGCCACGATCGTGCGGGGTCCGGATGCTGCGTCCTTCGGCATCCGCGCCTTCTCCGGTGGATCGCCGGTGCCGCTGACCGACCAGGAACTCGCCTGGCGCGCCGCGGCGCTGTCCGAGACGATCGCACTCCTGGACACCGGCGACTTCACGATCGAGCTCGGACCGCAGCTGCCGCTCGCCGAAGCGGCGCAGGCCCATGAGCTCATGGAATCCGGCGCCGCCTCGGGCAAGATCATCCTGCTGCCATAGCGCAGGGCTCCGGGTCAGGCCGGCGCCACCGGCCGTCCGATCGACAGCATCAGCCGGTTCGCCCAGTTGAAGAACGCGGCACCGTGGATCACGTCGGCGACCTCCAGATCGTCGAGCCCTGCCGCGCGCAGCCGCCCGATCTCCTCCTCGCCGAATGCGCTGGGGGCATCGGTGAGCGCGACGGATGCCGCGACGATCGCGTTCCACCGCTCGCCCAGGTCGGCATCGACGCCCTCGTCGAGCAGCAGGTCGACGTCGTCGACGCGCTTGCTGTGGTGTGCGGCGAACCGCGAGTGCACCGACGCGCAGAACACGCAGCCGTTGCGGCGGGATGCCGCCGTGGCCGCCAGCTCGCGGTCGGCACGCGGGAGCCCCTCGGCCGCGTTGTAGAAGATGTCCTTGTCGACGAGGGTCCGCGCCCTGAGCACCTCGGGGTCGCGGGCGAGCAGTCGGAAGTAGTCGTTCTTCGCCCGTGCGGCGTCGACGAGACCGTCGTAGTGCCGCGCGGTCAGCTCGTCTTCCGCGAGGGGGTCCAGGTGCGGGACCCAGCCGACCTCCCCGCGGGTGAAGGCGTGCGGGTGCGGGGCGTCGTCGTGCCGGAGCACGGTCTGTTCGATGGTCATGCGGCTTCCTCTTCCTCGGAGACGGCGGTATCGGGAGCGGCCGCCAGCCCCGCGGCCCCGAGCACGCGGAGTCCGGTGACGACACGCTGCTGGAAGGCGAGGAACGACACCAGCTGCGACAGCGTCACGATCCCGTCGGTCGACCACCCGGCGTCGAGCAGCCGCCCGAGGTCGGCTCCCGAGGCCTCGCGGGGCCGGAACACGAGCAGGTGCGTGTGTGCGAGGGCGGCGGCGAGGCGCTCACCGATGACCGCGGTGACCGCGTCGGAGGGGACGTACCGCTCCCCCTCCGTGTTCTCCTCCTGCAGACCCAGTTCGGTGTACACGCCGAAGGGTCCGCTGACGGCCGCGCCGTCGGCCTCGGTGAGCACGACGCTCGCGGTCTCCGGATCCGCGTCCTGTGCGCGGTCGGCATAGAACACCGCGGTCGCGTCATCCGCTCCGGCGAGCCCCGTCGCGAAGGCGGCGACGAGCTCGCGCTCCGCCTGCGAGACGTGTTCGACCGTGACCGGTCGGAAGAGTGCGTCGAAGCTCGCCTGCAACTGCTCTCGGGTGACCGGCCGACGACGGCGCAGCGCATCCAGCTCCGGCGTCACCTCCACGATGCGGTCCACGATGTCGTCGGTCATGCGTTCTCCTTGATGGTGAGGGTGTCTGGGGCGGAAGGGCTGAGTGCGTAGCCGAGGGCCGGCGCGACCTCATCGGCGAAGAGGGCGATGGATCGCAGCACGTGCTCGTGCGGGGCGTCGACCGAGTGCACCTGGAAGGCCACCTCGGTCGCGCGGGCGAGGGTGGTGTCGGCGGCGAGCGACTCCGCCACCTCCTCGGGCGTGCCCAGGTGCGTGTCGAGAGCGGCGATCAACTCGTCGATGCTGTCTCCGGGGATGGTCTGCCCCTGTCGACGGAAGCCCTCCGCTGCCCGGCGCAGCCCGACCTCGGCGAACCGCAGTGCCTCGGCGCGGTCGTCCGCGACGAACACGGTCCGCGACGCGGTGATCCTCGGTTCCGCCCCGGCCGGAAGCGCATCGAGGTACGCGTCGATGATCGGATCCTGCAGCTCGGACAGCGGTGCACGCAGGTGGTCGGTGCGGCGCGGCTGCGTGCGCGAGAGCAGCAGACCGTGCCCGTGCACTCCTGCGCGGTGCCCGCCGGGCGCCGAGAACGTGGCCTGCCAGATGCGGTCGGCGAGGTCTCCGGCGTCAGGGTAGAGCGTGTTGCCCGCCCCGATGTCGCGTCCGGCGAGGCCGTCGAGGAGCGTCCGCAGCTTGCGGTCGTACGTCGGCGCCTTGTCGCGCGCGTCCTCCCCGAACGGCACGAACGACGACGGTGTCCCCCCGCTGCCGAGTCCCAGATCCACGCGCCCCCCGGAGAGCAGATCAGCGACCACGGCATCTTCGGCCACCCGCACCGGATCCTCCAGCGGCAGGGTGATGACCCCGGTTCCGAGCCGGATGCCGCGGGTCACGGCGGCCACGTGGGCGAGGAACACCAGAGGGGACGGCAGCCCGCCCTCGGCCGCGTGGAAGTGGTGTTGGGCGACCCAGGCCCTCCCGATCCCGTGCAGCTCGGCCTGCTGGATCTGCGCGGTCGCGAGCGCATACCTTTCGACAGGTGCAGCGTCGTCGAGCAGGCGGGTGAAGAAGGCGACGGTGGGTGCGGTGGTCATACGACGGTCTCCGTTCGTCCGGGGACAGCGGCGAGCAGCTCCCGGGTGTAGTCGTGCTGCGGGTCGCGGAAGAGTTCCTCCGTCTGTCCTTCCTCGACGATCCGGCCACGACGCATCACCGAGACCGTGTGGCTGATCCTGCGCACCACCGCGAGGTCGTGCGAGATGAACAGGTACGTGAGCCCGAGCTCGGACTGCAGCGAGGTGAGCAGCTCGAGGATGCGCGCCTGCACGGTCACGTCCAGCGCTGACACCGCCTCGTCGAGCACCACGACCTCCGGATCGATCGCGAGCGCCCTGGCGATCGCGACGCGCTGTCGCTGGCCGCCCGAGAGCTCGCGCGGAGTGCGCCTCGCGACGTCGGCCGGGAGCGAGACCCGGTCGAGGAGGGCCAGCGCCCGTTCTCGGCGCTCGGCGCTCGATCCGACGCGGAAGTTCTGCAGCGGCTCCGCCACGATGTCGATGATGTGCTGACGAGGATCCAACGAGGCGAACGGGTTCTGGTAGACGAGTTGCGCGCGTCGGCGCAGCGCGCGCAGCTGTTCGCGCTTCGCGTGGGTCACGTCTTCGCCGTCGACCTCGATCGTGCCGGCGTCGGGCTGATGGAAGCGCGTGACCAGCCGCGCCGTGGTCGTCTTGCCTGACCCGGACTCCCCGACGAGAGCGTGAGTGGTGCCCCGACGCACGCGGAACGAGACGTCGTCGACCGCGCGGAAGCGCTCGCGCCCCGCGACGCGGAACTCCTTCACGAGCCCCTCGGCCACGATCGCATAGGGGTTCTCCGCGGCGACGGCCGCCGCGTCCCGCAGGAACGGCGGCGCCTCCGGGCGGCGGAATCCGGTCGTGAATGCAGGAGCATCGGCGAGCAGCTGCCGCGTGTACGGGGCGGACGGCGCAGCGAGCACCACTGCGCTCGGGCCCTGCTCCACGATCCGGCCGTCTTTGAGCACGACCAGCCTTTCCGCGCGATCGGCGGCCACACCGAGGTCGTGGGTCACGAGCAGGATGCTGGTGCCCTCCTCACGTTGCAGCTCGTCGAGCAGGTCGAGCACCTTGCGCTGCACGGTGGCATCGAGGGCGCTGGTCGGTTCGTCCGCGATCAGCAGGCGCGGCTGCAGGGCGATCGCGGTCGCGATCAGCACGCGCTGCCGCATACCGCCGGAGAGCTCGTGCGGGTACTGGCGCGCCCGCAGGTCCGGATCGTCGATGCCGACGCGGTCGAGCAGCTCGATCGCACGCGCGCGACGCGAACGCCGGTCCCGGTGTCCGTGCAGGCGCAGGATCTCCTCGACCTGCGCGCCGATCGGACGCACCGGATCGAGCGAGGTCGTGGGGTCCTGCGGCACGAGGCCGATCTCCGCGCCGCGGATGCCCCGCAGCGCGCGATCGGTCCATCCGGAGATGTCGAGGTCTCCGAGTGCCACGGTCCCGCCATCGACCTTCCCGCCGGCCGGAAGCAGACCGAGGAGCGCATGAGCGGTCGTGGACTTGCCCGATCCCGACTCGCCGACGAGCGCGAGGGTCTCGCCCTCCTCGATCTCGAACGAGATGCCGTGCACGACTTCGCGACCCCCGTAGGAGATCCGCAGATCCGTCGCAGCCAGAACGCTCATCGCGTCCCCCTTCCGATGCGGTGGCTGATGCGGTTGGCGCTGAGAACGACCGCGACGACGACGAGACCGGGAAGTGCCGTGAGCCACCAGGCGGTCCCCACGTAGTTGCGTCCTTCGGCGATCAGCAGCCCCCATTCCGGGGTGGGCGGCGGGGCGCCGTAGCCGAGGAAACCGAGAGTCGAGATCGCCAGGATCGCGGTGCCGAACTGCAGCGCAGCGAGCGCCACGATGGGTGTGAGCGAATTGGGCAGCACATGCCGACGCAGCACCGCGAAGAAGGTGGCGCCGCTGCCGAAGGCCGCCTCGACGTACTCGGTGCGCCGCACGCGGGCGACCTCGGCGCGCATCAGCCGGGCGAAGGCGGCGACGCTGCCGAGACCGACCGCGATGGCGGCATTGACGGTGCCGAATCCGAGCAGGATGATGACCGACAGCGACAGCAGGAGGCCGGGGATCGCGAGGAGCACGTCGACGACGCGCATGAGCACGTCATCGACCGCACCGCCCACGGCCCCGGCGATCGCGCCCAGCACCGTGCCGAGCGCGAGGCCGACCGTGACCGCGATCAGCGCGCCGGAGAGCGAATGCACCGCGCCATGGACGACGCGTCCGAACAGGTCGCGTCCGAGGGTGTCGGTTCCGAACCAGTGGGCGGCGCTCGGCGGCAGCAGCTTGTCGGCCGGTACGCCGGTGAGCGGGTCGCCGGGGGCGAACACCCCGGGGATGACTGCCCAGAGCACGGCGAGCGCCACGACGGCGAGCGCCAGATACAGGCCCCAGGCGCGGCCGTGCAGACGACCACGCCGCCGAGGTGCCGGCGCTTGCTCCTGAGGGGTCGGTGCCGGCACGGCTCCGGGCTCGACGCTCGTCTCGGCGATCACGGGAGCGGTCATGCTGACACCTCCTGGGGTGCGGGCTTCGAGGGGGCGAACGCGGCGGATGGGCGGGAGCGCGTGAGCGTCCGCTGGCGCGGGTCGATGAGCGGGGTGACGAGGTCGACCGCGAAGCTGATGACCACGAAACCGAGAGCGGAGAGCAGCACGACGCCCTGCAGCACCGGGATGTCCTGGTTCGTGACGGCCTGCTCCGTGAGCCTGCCCACTCCCGTGCGACCGAACACGGTCTCGGTCACGACCGCTCCCCCGACGAGCTCTCCGAACAGCACGCCGGCGATGGTCAACGTCGGCACCGCGGCGTTGCGGGCGACCGAGCGCGTGAGCACCCAGAGCGGCGGCGCGCCCTTCGCGCGCACCACCGTGACGAACGGCTGCGCCTGCACCTGATCGATCGCCCTGACCAGCACCTGCGCCAAGGGCGCCGAGATCGGCACCGCGAGGGTCAGCACGGGGAGGATGAGCCCGCTCGCCGGGTCGGCCCCGACGATCGGCACCCAGCCGAGTCCGAAAGAGAACACCTGGATGAGCAGGATGCCCAGCCAGAACACCGGCACGGCGACGAAGAGGCCGGGGATCTGGCGCAGACCATCACGCAGCCAGGCGAACGGCGCGAGGGACGAGAGCCCCGCGATCAGGACCGCCAGCAGCAGCGCGACGAGGAGTCCGAGCGACGCGAGCAGCAGTGTCGCCGGCAGCGCCTCGGCGAGCATCGCCAGCACCGGCGTGCCGAACTGCGTCGAGAATCCGAAGTCCCCGGCGAGGAAGCCGAGCCCTGCGTGCACGTACTGCTGCCACCAGGGCAGGTCGGCACCGTACGTGGCGCGGATGCTGTCGAGCTGATCCGGCGACAGCCCGAGGCTGGGGTCGGAGAACTTGATCAGGATCGCATCGCCCGGCAACAGCTGCAGCAGGAAGAAGGTGGCCGTGAAGGCCGCGATCAGAACGATCGCGGCCTGCCCGGCTCGTCGGAGGACGAAATTCATCGACGCACCATGCCGATCAGTGCTCGGAGAGCCAGACGCCGGAGAACGTCGGGCGCCCCACCGACTCGAACGCGACGCCGTGCACATATGTCGCCGTGCCGTACACCTGCGGCTCCTCGAACAGCGGGATGACGTAGGCCTGCTCGGCGATGTAGTCCTGCACGGCCTGCGACGCAGCGACGCGCTTGTCGGCGTCGGGCTCGGAGGCCACCGCGAGGAGCAGCTCGTCGAGCTTCGCATCCTTCGAGATGAGCACGTCGCGGTTCTTCGTGAAGTACTGGCTCTTGATCACGTCGAGATCCGCCCGGCCGACCATCGAGTGGTAGAAGCCGGTCTTCAGCGGGTCACGGGTGTCTTCGGCGTAGCTGCCGGCGTCGCCGGGCTTGACCGAGAGCTCGACACCCACCTTCGCCAGCTGCTGCGCGACGAGTTCGAGGGTCTGCTTCGACAGGGGCTGCGGCTTGGCCTCGTAGACCGTGATCGCGAGACGCTCTCCGTCCTTCTCGCGGATGCCGTCGGCACCGGGCTTCCATCCGGCCTCGTCGAGCAGCTTCTCGGCCTTCTTCGGGTCGTACTCGTAGTGCTCTGATTCGTCCTTGTAGCCGAGGGCCTGAGAGGACAGCACCGAGGTCGCCACCGGGTAGTTCTCGGTGAAGAGCGTGTCCACGACCTCCTGCGCATCCACGGCGGAGATGATCGCCTGCCGGACGCGGATGTCGGAGAGCAGCGGGTTCTCGGGGCGGAGGGCGATCGAGTTGTTCACCCCGCGGGTCTGCGGGGCGTAGAGCGTGAAGCCGGCCGCCTCGACGCGGTCCTCGTCGAACGCCTGCACGTAGCGGACGTAGTCGGCCTGGCCGGCGAGCAGCGAGCCGATGCGCACCGAGTCCTCCGGCGTGATCAGCACGTGCACGGCATCCAGGTAGGGGCGGCCGTCGTTGTCGACGCTGTCGGGGCCCCAGTCGTAGTCGTCGCGGGCGGTGAGCGTGTACTCGGTGCCGAGCTTCTCTCCCGTGACGGTGAACGGCCCCGAGCCGATGATCTCGGCCGCGTTGCCCGCACCGAAGTCCTCGATCGTGCCGTCGAGGGTCGTAGGCGACAGGAGGCCCGAGTTGATCGTCGAGGTCGCCTGCAGGAACCCGGGCGACGGCGCCGAGAAATGGAATGTGACGGTGTCCTCGTCGACCACCTCACTGCTGGCGTAGTTGTTGATCGCCTCGGAGACAGTGAGTCCCCGCTCGGCATCGCCCAGCCCGTAGGTGTCGAAGTTCTTCTTCACGGCCGCGGCGTCGAGCACCGTGCCGTCCGAGAACGTGACGTCGGGGTTCAGGTTGAACGTGTACTCGGTGGCGTCGTCGTTCACGGTCCAGTCGGAGGCGATCCAGGGCTCGATCTCGAGCGTTTCCGGATTCTGCCAGGTGAGACGGGCCGCGATGTTGTTCACGATGCCGCCGTTCGGGTAGAAGCCGGCCTGCGGCGGGTAGAGGTTCGTGTACGCCTGGTGCTCGAGGTAGGTGAGCGTTCCTCCCGTGACGGGGTCGCCGCCTTCGGCAGGCGAGTTCGCCGGTGCGGGCGTCGACGCGCAGGCGGCGAGGCTGCCCGCGAGGACGAGCGGCAGCGCGATGGCCGCGGCGCGGATGAGACGACGGTTCATGGGTGGGCCTCCAGGATTCGGGTGCGGTGCTTCGGGTGCTGTGCGGTGCTTCGGGTGCTGTGGTGAGGTGACTTCACCGTAGGAATCGCGGTTCCTCCGGCGCGAGGTGGCCGACTCCGGATGTCGCGTGGCGACACGCGTGGTCACGCGTCGACATACGAGGAAATGCGCAGACGGTCGCGGAGGGTCGCTCGGGTGCTCTCCTGCGCGTCTCGCAGCAGGCCGCGACGGCGCAGCTCGGGAGCCGCCTGTCGCGTGAAAGCCTCGAACTGCGCGGGCTGGAACGCCGACAGCACGTTGAACCCGTCCGCGGCGCCCTCCTCACGCCAGGTCTCGAAATGGTCGGCGATCGTCGCCGCGTCTCCCACGACGAACGCCGCCGGCACCGCATGCGCGGCGACCAGGTGCCGCCATGTGAGCGGATCGCCGTTCCCGATGCCCGATCCCGAGACCTTCGATGCGGAGACGCGCAGCCCGGCGATGATGCCGAGGCGCTCGATCAGCGCGGCGCCGCGCTCTCCCAGCCGCAGGGCCTCCGCAGAGGTCACGGGCGCGTCGAAGGTCGAGGTGCGCAGCGGGTCGTCGAGCGGGACGTCGAATGCATCGGCGAGCGCGGCGACGGTGCGATTCGACGGGAACGCCGTTCTGGCCGCCTGGTGCCCCTCGGCCAGCGGCACCAGGGCGAGCAGCCGCTCCACGATGCGTCGCGCGTCGGCATCCGTGTCCGCGACGACGGGAAGCACCGGGGCGATCACCTTCAGCGCATCCGGCGATCGTCCGGATTCCGCCGCGATGTCACGCAGCAGTCGACGGGTCGCGATCGCATCGGCCAGCGTGGGCGCGGCCGTCAGCGCGAGATCGGCTTCGGTGGCCGCGAGCGCCCTCGAGCGCGGCGATGTCCCCGCGTGCACGATCGGGATCTGTCCCTGCGGCGGGCGGGCGACGTTGAGCGGTCCCGTGACGCGCACCTGCGTCCCCCGCAGGTCGGCGGCGCGGAGTGCCTCCGGGTCGATCAGCACCCCGCGGTCGGCGTCGGCGATCCAGGCGTCCTCGCCCCACGAGTCCCACAGTCGGCGCAGTGCCTCGACGAACTCCTCCGCCCGGTCGTAGCGGGACTCGTTGTCGGCGTGCGCCTCGCGGCCGTGGTTGCCCGCTGCACGCGGCTCGGCGCCGGTGACGAGGTTGATCCCGGCACGGCCTCGGGTGAGCACGTCGAGGGACGCCAGCGAGCGTGCCGTCGTGTACGGGTCGGCGTACGTGGTGTTGACCGTGGCGATCAGGCCGATCCGCGAGGTCACCCCCGCGAGGAAGAGCACGGCGCTCACGGGATCGATGCGGGCCAGCAGGTACGGGTCGCGGAACTCCAGATCCGGGCCGGTGGCGAGCCAGTCCCCGAAGAAGAGGTAGTCGAGGCCGGCGTCCTCCCCCTCCCGCGCGATGTGCCGCAGGATGTCGGCGTCGGACGCGGGATCACGATGCGCGCCGGGCTGCCGCCAGCCCGAGGGGTACGCGCCCAGGGTGCGCACCATGGCGCCGATGATGAGGGGTTCGGTCATGGCGTCACGGTAGGAGCCGTCGAGCCTCCGCTGCCAGGGCGCCGATGCCGGGCGTCACGGGATGTAACAGTCCGTCACAGCCGGCACACCCCCTACGCTGAGACCATGACAGGTCTTCGGTGGGGAATCCTCGCGACCGGCGGTATCGCCGGCGCATTCGCGTCCGATCTGAGAACCGCGGGGCTCGACCTCGTGGCCGTCGGGTCCCGCTCGCAGGAGTCGGCGGACGCGTTCGCCGCCCGTTTCGACATCCCCCGCGCGCACCCCTCGTACGAGGCGCTGGTGTCCGACCCGGACGTCGACATCATCTACGTGTCGACGCCGCACCCCATGCATCACGAGAACGCCCGGCTCGCGCTCGAGAACGGCAAGCACGTGCTCGCCGAGAAGGCGTTCACGCTGAACCGCGCGGAGGCGGAGGATCTGCAGGCGCTTGCGGCCGAACGCGGCCTGCTCGTCATGGAGGCGATGTGGACCCGCTACCTGCCGCACATGGTCCGCATCCGCGAGCTCATCGCCGACGGCGTCCTCGGCGAGATCCGCGCGGTGAGCGCCGACCACACGCAGCTGCTGCCCTCCGACCCCACCCACCGCCTCAATGCCCTCGAGCTCGGCGGCGGCGCGCTCCTCGACCTCGGGATCTACCCGATCTCCTTCATCTGGGACATCCTCGGCGCACCGACCACGCTCCACGCCGTCGGCCGGCTCGTGGCGACCGGAGCCGACTCCGAGGTCGCGACCGTCATGACGCACGAGGGCGGAGCGATCTCGACCAGTCTGTCGTCGTCGCGCGCCGCCGGACCCAACGTCGCGAGCATCATCGGCACGGCCGCCCGCATCGACATCGATGCGGTCTGGTACAGCCCGACCACGTTCCGGGTCGTCCTCCCCGACGGCACCGTTCACGAGACCTACACGTCCGAGGTCGAGGGCCGCGGGATGCAGTACCAGGCACTCGCCGCCGAGCGGCTCGTCCGCGACGGCATCCTCGAGGGCGACATCCTGCCCATCGCCGAGAGCGTCGCCATCATGGGCGCTCTCGACGAGATCAGAGCGCAGATCGGCGTCCGCTATCCCCGTGAGGAGGTCTGATCATGGCCGAGACCACCGATGCCCGCGTGGCCGTCTACCTCGACTTCGACAACATCGTCATCTCCTGGTACGACCGCGTGCACGGACGCAACGCCTACGGCAAGGACCGTCAGCGGATCAGCGAGAACCCGAACGATCCCGAGGTCACCGACCGGCTGAGTCGCGCGATGATCGAGGTCGGCGCCATCATCGACTACGCGGCCTCGTTCGGCACCCTGGTGCTCACGAGGGCCTACGCCGACTGGTCGTCTCCCGTGAACGCCGAGTACCGTTCGCAGCTCGTGGCGCGCGCCGTCGACCTCGTGCAGCTGTTCCCGGCAGCCGCCTACGCCAAGAACGGCGCCGACATCCGCCTCGCCGTCGATGCGGTCGAGGACATGTTCCGGTTGCCCGACCTCACGCACGTCGTGATCGTGGCGGGCGACAGCGACTACGTGCCGCTGGCTCAGCGGTGCAAGCGTCTCGGACGCTACGTGATCGGCGTCGGAGTGTCGGGCTCCACAGCCAAGTCGCTGGCCGCCGCGTGCGACGAGTTCGAATCCTACGACTCGCTTCCCGGTGTGGTCCGCCCCGTGAAGGCGGCGCCCGCCGTCGCCGCGAAGGCCGAGGCCGTCGCGGAGCCCGCGCCCGAGACTGTGCCCGATATCGCGGACGCGGTCAAGGCGAAGACCCCGCGCCGGGCGAAGTCGAAGGCGGCCGCACCCAAGGTCGAGGAGCCCAAGCTCGACGAGCAGGGCGAGGCGACCCAGTTGCTCGAGCGCGCGCTGCGTCTGGGCCACGACAAGGCCGACGCCGACGAGTGGCTGCACAGCTCAGCGGTCAAGACGCACATGCGCCGCATGGATCCGTCCTTCAGCGAGAAGGCCCTCGGCTACCGCTCGTTCTCCGATTTCCTGAAGTCGCGCGACGACATCGCCGAACTGGAGGAGACCGGGCACGAGCGACTCGTCCGTCTGCGCGAGCCCGCCGCCTGATCGACGCGCTGCCTGATCAGCACGCGCGAATCTGCCCCCTGATCCGGTCGGTGGCGACGAAGGCTCGGTGATCCGAACCTCCGCCGCCGCCACCGCCGCCGCCACCGGCTGCGATCAGAGCGTCGCTTCGAACGGGTCGAAGTCAGAGGCGATCGAACCGACCTGATCGAGCGTGCTCTCGACGTCGACGAAGCTGCGCGATTCGGCGGCCTCCTCGATCGACAGGAGCGTGTCGAGCACGTGGTAGCCGAACTCCCCCGTCGCCACGTGCGGGCGACCGGCGGCGATCGAGCGTGCCATGTCGAGCAGCCCCACGCCGCGGCCGGAGAGCACACCCTCCTGCTCGACGTCGATGATGTCCTGCTGGACGGGCTCCGGTGGGATGAACAGACGCGTGAGCGGTCGGGTGATCGAGATCGCGCCGCCGAAGGTGTTCGGGTCGGGGATCACGATCGTGCCCTCGGTGCCGGTGATCTCGACGATCCCCTGCCGGATGACGGGCGAGTCGGTGCTGTAGACGCTCTGCGCCTGCCCTCCCTGCTCGAAGTCCATCAGCACGCTCAGGGTCGACGGGATCTCGACCGGGAACTCCTGGCCGGCCAACTCGCCGACCTGCACACGCCGCGTCGGCGTCCCCTGAAGCCCGAGGGCCGCGACCGAGGCGACCGGGCCGAAGACGTGCACGAGGGCCGATACATAGTAGGGGCCCATGTCGAGCAGCGGGCCCGCGCCCTTGGCGTACAGGAATGCGGGGTTCGGGTGGAAGATCTCCGGTCCCGACCACTGGAACGTGGTCTGCGCGAACAGCGGACGGCCGATGTCGCCGCGCGCGATCGCCCGCTTCGCCGTCTGCACACCCGGTCCGAGCACGGTATCGGGGGCGACTCCGATGCGGAGACCGGCCGCATCCGCCTTCTCCAGCAGTCGGCGGGACTCCTCACGGCTCACGCCGATCGGCTTCTCGGTCCAGACATGCTTGCCCGCCGCGATGATCGCCTCGGACACCTCGACGTGCACGGCAGGGATCGTGAGGTTCACGACGATGTCGATCTCCGGATCGGCGAGCACCGCGTCGACGCCTCCGGAGCGCGGGACGCCGTATTTCTCGGCTTGCGCCTGCGCGCGGTCCTCGAGCAGGTCGCCGATCGCGAGGACGCGCACATCCGGGAACGTCGTGAGGTTCGACAGGTACTGATCGCTGATGTTCCCGGCGCCGATGATGCCGACGCCGACGGGGCCGTCCTCGAACGAACGGGTGCCGACCGCCATCAGCCGGCGACCTTCTCGTCGAGGTACACCCGGCTGCGCTCGATGGCGTCGAACAGGTCGCCCTCGTAGTGGTCGAACTCCACGATCGCGAGCTCGAGGGCCGGAGCCGCGGCGATGGCCTCGACGAGCGGAACGGATCCTTCGCCCGCGGCCACCTGGTCGGCGGGCGGGTAGGCGCCGGCGAGCGCGGGGTCGAGCGTGCCGTCCTTGGCGTGCACGGCCACGACGCGGCTGCCCAGACGCTCGAGCAGCGCGACGGGGTCGACGCCGCCGCGGGCGACCCAGTACAGGTCGACCTCGAGCACGACGCGCTCGTCGAGGAGGCCCGCGAGGACCTCCAATCCGGTGACGCCGTCGAACTCGGCCTCCAGCTCGTGTGCGTGGTTGTGGTATCCGACGCGCACGCCCACGGTCGCACCGATCTCCGCCGCCTCGTTCAGCAGTCGCGCGGTCTGCTCGATCTGCTCGACCGACTCCCAGCGCGCGGGCTCGGTGTAGGGATCGATGACCGTGTCCATGCCGAGCACCTTCGCTGCGGCGAAGACCTCAGCGGGTGACGGCACCGGCACCGTGGTGCCGCTGCCGTCGGGGTTCACGAACGACTCCGACGCCAGGAAGGCGTGGCCGGACGGGGCGACCAACCCGGCGGTGGACAGTGCGGCAGCGAGGGGCTCGGCGCGGCGGACGAAGTCATAGGGCTCCACGGCGGTGAATCCGCGGGCGGCGACCGCCGCCAGGGAGGATTCGAGGTCGGCCTCCAGCTCGTCCTTGATCGTGAACAGCTGCAGGGAAGTCCGAATCGTCATCGGTCGTGCTCCTTCGGTCATCGGTGACGTGGCGGGACCGCTGTCCCGTGCAGGCACGCTATCACCAAATACCTCCATGCGGAAGTTTTGATTGACTAGACTCGCCACATGCCCCCCGACACGTCCGATCACGCCGATCCTCCCCGCCCACGCGGCGCGTACGCCAAGGGGATCGCTCGACGACAGGAGATCCTCGATCGCGCGATCGAGGTCTTCGCCGAGCGCGGCGCGGACCGCACGAGCCTGCGGGCGATCGCTCGCGAGGTCGGGGTCACCCATGCGGCGCTCACGCACTACTTCGGCTCGCTGGAAGAGCTCCTCGTCGCCGTCTACGAGGAGAGCACGGTCCCGTCCCGTCAGTCCAGCTCTCCCCCGGAGGATGCGACACCGGTGGAGATGATGATCGAATCCGCGCGGACCAACCGCGCGATCCCCGGCCTCGTCCAGCTCTACTCGACCCTCGTCGCCACCGCTCTCGAAGAGGGACACCCGGCGGCCCGCACGTTCGCCACCGGTCGCTTCAGCCGCCTCCGCGCCCGACTCGCCGACGTCGTCCGTCGCCAGCAGGAGGACGGCCGGATCCGCGACGATATCGACCCGGATGCGGTCGCCGCCCTCGTCGTCGCGGCATCCGACGGCTTGCAGACGCAGTGGCTGCTCGACGAGACCGCACCGCAGCACGAAGCGCTCGCGCTCCTCGACCGACTGCTGCGACCCGCATCCTGAGCAGGACGTGGCGCGGATCGGGACCCCGACGACCGGGCTAGGCTCGAAACGTGACGCCCGTGCCGCAGTCTCCCTACGCCCGGGCGCTCGGCGAGCGCATCGATGAGCTGCATCCCCGGCTTCGCACGTACTTCGAGGCGATCCCCGACGGCGCCGTCGGCATCGGCGAAGGGGTGTTCGGGCGCGTCGGCACCCCGCGGCGATGGCTGTGGCCGTTGCTCCGGCTGCTCGAGCGCCGCGGGGTGGTCGCCGCAGGATGGGAGCGCGATGTGCCGTTCCGCGTGGAGAATCGGACCATCGCGTCGAGGGCCATCGGAGAGCGCACCTTCCAGTTTCGTCACGGCGCGTGGACCATGCGCGACGCGGCCGCACTCACGCGACACGGTCGCGTGGTCGACGAGCTCGGAGAGCCCGCCCTCCTCGCCGCCTGCTTCGATGTGGACGTCCACCACGGGGCCCTGCACCTCACCAGTCGCGCGGTCGGCCTGCGTCTCGGACGCCTTCGGGTGCGCCTCCCCCGTGCGGTCACCCCCGTGATCCGCCTCACCGAACGCTTCGACGACGCCCTCGACCGTCAGCGCATGTCGCTGACCGTCGACGCGCCGCTGCTGGGCCGCGTGTACGAGTATCGAGGCGACTTCACTTATCGCATCCACCATTCCGAGACGGAGCAGATGGCATGAGCGCAGGACGGGTCGTGGTCGGCGGGTCCACGGGTTTCATGGGCAGATTCCTGCTGCCGCGGTTCCGCGCCGAGGGCCGTGAAGTCGTCACGATCTCCCGTTCGGGCGCCGACATCCGCTGGGGCGACCAGGTCGAGATCGACCGCGCCGTCGATGGCGCGGCCCTCGTGGTCGGCCTGGCCGGCAAGAGCGTGAACTGTCGTTACACACCGGAGAATCGCGCGGAGATCTTCCGCTCACGCCTCGACACGACGACATCCTTGCGCACCGCGATCGCCCGCGCCTCGACGCCGCCGGCGCTCTGGGTGAACTCCTCGACCGCGACCATCTACCGTCATGCGGAAGACCGTGCCATGACCGAGTCGACCGGCGAGATCGGCACCGGGTTCTCGGTCGAGGTCGCCAAGGCCTGGGAGAAGGCCCTGTTCGCCGACGACCTCCCCTCCACGCGACGCGTCGCGCTGCGCAGCGCCATCGTCCTCGGCCACGGCGGTGTCCTCGGTCCGGTGAAAGACCTCGCCCGGCTCGGGCTCGGCGGACCCCAGTACGACGGACGATGGCCGGTCAGCGCTGCGCGTCGGGCCGCAGGCACCGGCCACTTCCCCGGCGCCCGTCGCGGCCGCCAGCGCTTCAGCTGGGTGCACATCGAAGACGTGGCCCGCATCATCGAGTTCCTCGAGCAGACGCCTTCCCTCGAAGGGCCCGTTAACGCCGCATCTCCGCACCCGGTCGACAACGTCGAATTCATGGCGACGGTGCGTCGGATGCTGGGCGCGCGCATCGGTGTGCCGATGCCGCGGTGGATGCTGGAACTCGGAGCGATCGGCATGCGCACCGAGACCGAGCTGATCTTGAAGAGTCGGTGGGTGTTGCCGGAGAAGCTCACCGCGGCCGGATTCGAGCTCCGATACCCGACCCTCGAAGAGGCGATCCGCGAGTCGTTCGACCGCGAACCCGCTGCTTAGCCGGCGTTCGCCGCCCCGGCGGGCCCCTCGCCGTCGGTGCCGCGCTTCTTCTCGATCTCCTGGCGCAATCGCCACTCCTCGATCTCACGGTCGAGGTCGGCGATCTGCTGCTCCGTCGTGCGGGTCTCCCTGGGTGGCGCCGGACGCACATCGGTCGGCGTCGCGGGTCGCTCGGCTCTCCGCATCCGCGGCATCTGGATGCCGGACTCGCCGTAGTCACGCCCGAGCCCGAACCACAGCAGGCCACCGATCAACGGCAGCAGGATCACGACGATGATCCACGCCAGCTTCGGCAGGAACTTCACCAGCGAGCTGTCCCGCGTGATGATGTCGATCAGTGCACCGATCATCAGCGCGATGACGAGGAGCGAGAACAGGAACGACATGAGTTCAGGGTAGACGACGCCGCGCCGTGCCGCTCGGGCTACGGCAGCAGATGCCCGCCGGCGCGGAACAGTTCGTACCACTCGGGCCGCGTGAGCGTGATGTCGGCTCCGGCCGCCGCGTCCTGCACCCGCTGGGGTGTGGTGGTACCGAGCACGACCTGCATACCGGCGGGGTGGCGAGTGATCCACGCGGTCGCGATGGCGATCGGCGCGACGTCGTACGCCGCTGCGAGGCGATCGATCACGGCGTTCAGTTCCGCGTACTCGGGGTTGCCGAGGAACACCCCGTGGGAGAACCCGTCCTGGAACGGCGACCAGGCCTGGATCGTGATGTCGTTGATGCGGCAGTACTCCACGATGCCACCGCCGTCGCGCACCACGCTCTGCTCCTGTCCGGCCATGTTGGCCGCGACCGGCTGCGCGATGATCGGCGCGTGCGTGATCGACAGCTGCAGCTGATTCGCGACCAGCGGCTGCCGGACCGCCGTGCGGAGGAGGTCGATCTGGCGAGGCGTGTGGTTCGAGACGCCGAACGCCCTGACCTTGCCCGCGCGCTCCAGGTCGTCGAACGCGCGCGCCACCTCGTCGGGCTCGACGAGCGCGTCGGGGCGGTGGAGCAGGAGCACGTCGAGGCGGTCCGTGCGCAGCGCCGCGAGCGAACCCTCCACCTGCGCCAGGATGTGCGCGTACGAGAAGTCGAACATCCCCTGCGAGGGCACGATGCCGCACTTCGTCTGCAGCACGATCTCGTCACGCTCGGACGGGGTGAGCTGCAACGCGTCGGCGAACCGCGCCTCGCAATGGTGCATGCTGCCGCCGTAGATGTCGGCGTGGTCGAAGAAGTCGATGCCCGCCGTCCGCGCGGTGCCGTACAGCGTGCGGATGTGAGCGTCGTCCTTGTCGTCGATGCGCATCATGCCGGCGATCACGGCGGGGGCGGTGGCTGATCCGAACGGCACTGTCTTCATGCGCATCACGCTACCGCCCCGCACCGACGTCGTCAGGAATCTTCGGTCGCGGCGCCGGGAATCAGCGCCGTGACCGGAACGCCGAGGACTCCGGCGATGCGCGCGAGGTCGACCACCGTGAAGTCCTCCATGCCGTCGAGCAGATTCCCCAGGGCATCGGGGTCGATGCCCGAGCGCGCGGAGAGCTCGGAGAAGGACACTCCGGCGTGGAACCGGGCCCCGTCGACTTCGGATGCCAGCAAATGACGCAATTCTGTCCCCATACGCCTACACTACCGCCACGAACGAACCCGCATGGCGGTCGAATGGACCAGAATGGCAGCATTTTGGCGTCGTCTCGCTGCTATGGTGAGCCGGGTGAAGACACCTGCCGAGGATTTCAACGACGCTGTCGGGCGCCAGATGCGTGCCGAGATCGCCGCGTCGCGCAGCAGCATCGCCGCCATGGCGCGCACCATCGGGATCGCGCGCAGCGCACTGGACAACTACGTGACGGGCAAGCGTGCGATCCCGGTCCCCGTCGTCTACGCGGTGTGCGCCGATCTCGGTGTCGAACCCCACGTGCTGCTGGCACGCGCGGAAGAACGTCTCCGCGCCGACGGAGAGGCCGTCGCGCGCATCACGCCGATCCGACGCGCGCCCGATGTCGCCGGCCCGCGCGAAGATACCCGAGAGGTCGCCTTCGAATCCGGTGTCCGCCACGACGCCGACACCGACGACCTCTACGAATAGGCCGGGCACCGCTCCCGGCGCGAGATCGGCACGGGAGGAGTGACCATGCACCACCTTCTCCGGCTCGCCGATGAACAGCGGGTTCGCGTCGTCGAGCGGACCGGTCGAACGCGCGGGGGCTACGACCCCGCGACTCGCACGATCCGCCTCAGCCCCGGCATGAGCGTCCGCACCACTCGCAGCGTGCTCGCGCACGAGCTCGGACACGCCGCTCTCGGCCACGTTCCCGCCCCGACCCCCGCCATCCGCGCCCAGCAGGAGCGCCAGGCGGATGAATGGGCGGCGTCGCAGCTCATCACGCCGCGCGCCTACGCGGAAGCAGAAGCGGTTCGAGGTCCGCATCTCGCGAGCCTGGCCTTCGAGCTGGAGGTCACGATCGAGCTCGTCACGGCCTACCAGCGGCTGCTGCGTCAGACGATCCTCGTCGCTGGTTGAATATCGTCATGCCCTTCCTCGTCACGCCCTCCCCTGTCACCCTGACCGGCGAACTCGTCGAACTCCGTCCCCTCGAACGCGCCCACGTCGATGGACTGATCGAGGCCGTGGAGGAGGGAGACCTGTGGAAGACGGCCTGGTACACCTCGGTACCCGCACCCGATGGTGTCGCCGCGGAGGTCGAGCGCCGGCTCGGGCTCGTCGAGAAGGGCGAGATGGTCCCTTTCACGACGTTCGACGCCACTGGTCGCATCCTGGGACTCACGTCGTACTACGACATCGTCGCCGACGTTCCCCGGCTGCACATCGGCTTCACGTGGAACCGACCGTCGTCACACGGCACGGGCACGAACGCCGAGTCCAAGCTGCTGCTGCTCCGGCACGCGTTCGAGACGCTGGGAGTCTTCCGCGTGGGCCTGACCACGCAATGGGTGAACTTCCAGTCGCGCACGGCGATCGAGCGGCTCGGCGCCAAGCAGGACGGCGTCATGCGGGCCATGAGCCGCTACCGCAACGGCGCGCTGCGCGACAGCGTGGAGTATTCCATCATCGAGCCGGAGTGGCCCGCTGTCAGGGCGAACCTCGAAGCGAGGCTCGCCAGACGACGGTGAACCGTCGACCGTCGGCGGTCAGCCGCCACGCCTGACGACCCGCGGACCGCGGGGAGTCACTCGGTGGCGTTGCCCGACCAGTTGTTCGACCGGCGGGTGGCCGAGCCGCCCTGGCGGAAGAGGAAGGCCATGGCCAGGGTCACCAGCAGGAGCCCACCGCAGAAGGCGAGAGCCTGGAACGCCGGCAGCCCGAACGAGATGCCCATCAGCAGGATCCCTCCGATGAAGAGGATCATGAAGAAGAGGAAGCTGAGGATCACGTGATCTCCTGTCGTCGGTGCCGTCTACCAGGATAGCCCGGACTCGGAAACCCCCTGTGCATGTTCTTCCTCGTCTGGTCTGCTCGGAGCATGAAGACACCACTGACCGCGGTCGCCATCTCCTGCACACTCAAGCCGTCGCCCGCGCCCTCCAGCTCCGATCTCCTCGCGACGCAGCTGCTCGACGGTCTCGCCGACCACGGCGTCACCGGTGACGTGGTCCGCGCCGTCGACCTCTCCCTCAGCCCCGGTGTCGAGAAGGACATGGGTGGCGACGACGAATGGCCCCAGATCCGTCGACGGGTGCTGGACGCCGACATCCTCGTCCTCGTCACCCCCACGTGGATGGGGCAGCATTCGAGCGTCGCACAGCGCGTGCTCGAACGCCTCGATGCGGAGCTCGGCGAGACGGACGCCCGCGGCCGTCCCACCCTGTTCGACAAGGTGGCCATCGCGGGCGTCGTCGGGAATGAAGACGGCGCGCACCACATCGCGGCGATCCTCTTCCAGTCGCTGAACGACGTGGGATACACGGTCGCCGCACAGGGCTCGGTCTATTGGAACGGCGAGGCGATGCACACCGTCGACTACAAGGATCTCGATGAGACACCCGAGAAGGTCGCGTCGGCCATCGGGACGGCGACGAGGAACGCCGCACACCTGGCCCGACTGCTCAAGGCGCAGGAGTATCCAGCGGAGTGATCTCGGTCACTCCGCGAGGTCGAGGGCCCATTCGTTCACGGTCAGCTCGGCGCCGCGGAACTCCTCCGTGAAGCTCCCCGCCAGGGTGAATCCGTTGCGTCGACACACCCCGTTCGATGCCGGGTTCTCGACCCCGGGAAACGCCGTCAGGAAGCGTCGGTCGTGGCGATGCTCACGGGCGTCGTCGATGAGGAGAGCAAGGGCGGCGGACGCCACACCGTGCCCCTGCGCCTCAGGCCGAACGAACCATCCCGTCTCGAGCGCAGGCTCTTCCCGCCAGACGACGTGCCAATGGCCGATCGATCCGAGAGAGCGTCCCTCACCGTCTTCGATGACGAACATCCGCGCCTCACCGGAGGCGACCAGACGCAGGTAGCGGGCGTGCCGTCCCACGATCTCGTCTTCGGTCTCCGGGCCGTTGAGATGCGCGGTCATCTCCGGGGTGTTGGCCGCGCGCAGCAGCTCGAGGTCGTTCTCGGACCAGATCCGGAGGCGGAGATTCTCCATGCTCGGATCCTGGCACGGGTCACGGACATGCGCTCAGTGCGCCGGTGCGCGCGACGACGGCTCCGACGGC
The DNA here is from genome assembly GCF_002356155.1 of Microbacterium sp. TPU 3598. Lineage (NCBI taxonomy): Bacteria > Bacillati > Actinomycetota > Actinomycetes > Micrococcales > Microbacteriaceae > Microbacterium > Microbacterium sp. TPU 3598. Next base: position 2,709,700 of record NZ_AP017975.1, read on the forward strand.
GCGCGGAACGTGATGACCTCGCCCCGGCGGGCCTTCTCGACGGTGAGTCCTGCCAGCTCGAGTCGTCGATACACCCGTCGCGGCAGGGCGGGGAGTTCGGCGGAGAAGCCTCGCGGCGGTGTGGCGAGCCCGGCGAACAACGACAGATCGGCACCGGAGCCGCGCACCTCGATGCGCGCGTAATCGCTGCGGCACCGCCAGCGCAGGAACTCGAGGTTCCGGAACGGGATCGTGTGGAGTTCATCGTCCACCTGCACACGTAGCTCGTCGTTCCCGAAGGCGACCGTGCACTGCGCAGTGCGTCGGCGCAGGATCGCGGTGAACACGAGGTACACCGGAAGTCCGACCACGATTCCCATGAGGACGATCGCGATCCGAGGCCCCATCCGCATCACGATGTCGTCGAGTGCGATCAGGAGTGCGACACCGAACAGTCCGGCGACCACGACGATCGCCACGATCGCCTGGGTGAGCGCACGCATCCGGAGCTCGATGGCGGGGAATCGCACGATCGACCCGTCGCCACTCTCCTCCCGTTCCCAGTCCGGTGTCACCGGCGGCGGCTTCTTCTTCGTGTCACGGCGCGCGAAGAAGTCGGTGACACGGCCGATGAGTGCGAGCCAGATCCACCCGGTGGCCGGTATCGCTGCAAGCTGCAGGACCACGGCGATCCCGCGCACCGCCTCGGGGAACGGATCGAGCAGGTCTCCCCCGAACTCCACCACGAACGCGACGAGCGCACCGAGGACGACGGCGACGCCGAGATGCAGCACCGCCCCGTTGCGCGCCGGCACGATTCCCTGCGTCGCATTCACGAACGCGAAGCCGAAGCACCAGCCGCCGACCAGCATGAGCAGGAACGGTAAGAAGCTCAGGTCATCGCCCAGCAGCGTGAATGCGATGGCCGCGAGAAGCAGCACGGCGCCCACGACGAGGGGATTGCGCACGAGCGTGCGTGTCACCTTCACACGCACGCGCGCTTCGGCGGCGGGTCTCCTCGGGCATCGAGATGATGCTACGACGCAGGGAGGGCGGCGACGCGCGTCCGCCAGTAGTCGATCTCGGATTTCGTGGCATGGTGACTGAGGGGATCGACCTGCCGGTCGGCCGCGCCGAGCCAGCTCTCCGCTGCGGCACGGTCCCCGTCGATGCAGGCGAGCGCTCCGAGCAGAACACCCGATTGCGCGGGCCTCCTGCGCAAGGACACGGAGTAGTCCGTGTCGCGGAACCTCGGATCCCCGCGGTCGACGACCGGCGGCAGACCCACCCCGTGCAGCAGCAGCTCGAAGAGCGCGGTGCGGTCGCCGCAGCGCTGGAGGAACGGGATGATCTCCGTGCGCACGCGCTCGGCGAGCAGGTCGAGCACGTCGTCGTCAGCGAACCATCCGGTGTCGGACACGAGCAGGTCGAGCTCGAAGGGCTTCACCCGCTTCGGGTCCCGCTGCGTCGCCGGGCCGCCTTCGGGATGCAGCCCTTCGAACAGCACCCCGTACTGCACGCTCATGTACAGGTCGCTGGAGTAGAAATCGACGACCTCCACGCGTGCATCCACCCACCGGCGCCAGGTGCGGCCCGATTTACGGAAGCCCAGCTCGCGCATAGTGCCGTTCACGTGCTCTTCCAGCATGCGGTCGACCTCTCCGCGCAGGAGCTTCGGGATGGGACTCGCCTTCGCCCGCACGGCGGCGGCCTTCTCCTTCTTGAGCTCGGCGTCGCGCTTCCCCGCGCGCGCAACGGCCTCCGGCCCCAGTGCGGCACCGATCCGCTTCAGAAGGTCGCGGCGGGAGATGTCGTCGAGAAGGGCCTCCAGTTCGGCCAGGTCGCCGTCGGCGGAGCGCTGCGCGAGCGTGTCGACGGCAGCGCTGGCCACACGGAGCGCCAGAGACTCCGTGGAAGGAGGGCGGGTCTCGGCGCCCTGCCGCACCAGGGCACCCAGCACCGCTGCGGGCACCTCGGTCACGTCCATCGAGCGTGCGGCGATGACGGCGGCCCGCACCAGGTCTTCGTTAGAGGGCGCGTAGAGATGACCGTCTTCGGCGACTTCCGTCTCCCGTGCCGCACGAACCCATTCCCCGACGAGAGCGCGAGCAGCGTCGGGACGCAGCACCTCCTGCAGCTGTCGCTGCCAGGTCTGGGACGGGGTCTTGTGACCGAGCACCGCGAGGTGGCGGATCAGGGGCTCGACATCGTCGACCGGGTGCGCGCGGGCCAGCTGCCGGGCTCGCTCCGCCCACTCGTCACCGTCGTGGACGGCCGTCAGGTCGAGGACTCCGGGTGGGAGGAAAGAGGCCAGCAGCCGGTTGGCCGTCTTGAGGTCTTTGTCGACGTTCCAACGGGTCGCGATCCGCCCGTGCATCAGGCCGGCAAGGTGGATCGCGCAGGCGTCGAGTGCCTCGTACAAGGCGGTATCGACGTAACCGTCAGCCATCGCCTTCTCCGCGCCCCGCAGAGCCGGTCCGCAGATGTAATTCATGCAATCGACCTTCAATGCGGCCTGCAGCGCGAACACGGCCGTGTCGGAGTCCCAGGGCAGGGTCTTCCGCGGCAGGAAGCGCACGATGTCGTCTTCAGCGGACCGGAATCGCCAGCCGTTCACACGTCTGGGGCTCACGTCCATGACGAGCAGCAGCGCCACGAGCTGACCACGTGGTGACAGCGTCGCGACGTCGACCCGCTCGGGCCAGTCGTTCATGCCGACACCGATGCGGTCGAGGGTCGCCTCCATCTCGTGGAGGAGCATCTCGCGCGTCAGGGGCATGGCTCTGCAAGGCGGCTTCTGTGCGTGCGCATTCCCGAATTCTATGGGTGGCCCATGACAGACGCCGATCACCTCAGGAGCCGCAGTTGCCGATGCGGTCGTCTCGAGGCGGGTGTAGGTTGCGGAGATGGAGCCGATCCGAGTGGGTCTCGTGGCTGACCCGGCTTCGCCCACGGCCGTCGCGCGTCGGATGACCGACCTCACACCCCCGGTCTCGTCTGAGGCCGGGGGCTGGATCGTCGAACTCGTGAGCGAGCCGTTCACCGTCGGTTCTGAAGACGTGGACACCGCCCTCGAACGCCTTCGCGCGCACGCCGAGCAGAACCGGTGGGACCTCGTCGTCGGCGTCACCGAGCTTCCTCTTCGTGATGACGACGGCCGTTACCTGCTGGCGGCGATCGATCCGCGACGCCAGTCCGCGGTGCTGTCACTGCCCGCTCTGGGCGGCTACCGCGTGCAGGCCCGCGCCCGCCACGCGGTGCGAGGACTCGTCAGCGGCATGGCGGAACCCGCCTCGCCCCGGGAACAGCGTCTGCCGCTTCCCCGCATCAGCGCCCGGGGACGCGTACTTCTGGGCATGGTGTTGGCGAACCGTCCGTGGCTGCTCGCCGCTGGGCTCAAGTCCGCCCTGGTGGCGGCCCTGGCTACCGGGGCGGTGGCGACCATCGAGCCCACGGTGTGGTCGCTCGCCATCTCGCTGTCCGGCTGGCGACTGACTGCGGCGACGCTGGCCTCCATCACGATCATCATCGCCTGGATCGTGATCGACGGCAGGCTCTGGGACCGCCCCGACAACGACTCGCCACAGGCGCGAGAGAGATCCCGTCTCTACAACACTTCGACGCTGCTGACTCTGACCATCGGCATCATCATCTGCTATCTGGCGTTGTACGTCGTGAACCTGGCCTGGGCGCTGTTCGTCCTCGACACGACGGTGATGAGCGATGCCCTCGGCCGTGCCGTCGGCGTCGAGGATCTGTTCGTGCTCACCTGGTTCGTCGCGTCGGCCGCGACACTCGGCGGAGCTTTGGGGACGGGGTTGGAATCCGACGATGCGATCCGCGCCGCCACGTACTCGAAGCGCGAGGAGGAGCGACGAGCCCGCTTGGCCCACGAGAAGAGCCGCGGAATCGAGTGATTCCGCGGCTCTTCCACCCGGTAGACCTTCGCTGGTGCACGAAGTTCAGAGAGTCTCCAAGACTTCTCAGAAGTCCCAGTCGTCGTCTTCGGTGGCCTCGGCCTTGCCGATGACGTACGACGAGCCCGACCCCGAGAAGAAGTCGTGGTTCTCGTCGGCGTTCGGCGAGAGTGCCGACAGGATCGCCGGGTTCACGTTCGTGACGCTGGAGGGGAACATCGCCTCGTAGCCCAGGTTCATGAGGGCCTTGTTGGCGTTGTAGTGCAGGAACTTCTTCACGTCTTCGGTCAGACCGACACCGTCGTAGAGGTCCTGCGTGTACTGCACCTCGTTGTCGTAGAGCTCGTACATGAGCGAGAACGTGTAGTCCTTGAGCTCATCGCGGCGCTCCTGGGTCTCGTTCTCGAGGCCCTTCTGGAACTTGTAGCCGATGTAGTACCCGTGCACGGCCTCGTCGCGGATGATGAGGCGGATCAGGTCGGCCGTGTTCGTCAGCTTCGCCTTCGAGGACCAATAGATCGGCAGGTAGAAGCCCGAGTAGAAGAGGAACGACTCCAGAAGGGTGGAGGCCACCTTGCGCTTGAGCGGGTCGTCGCCCTGGTAGTAGTCCATGATGATCTGAGCCTTCTTCTGAAGGTTCGGGTTCTCGGTGGACCAGCGGAACGCCTCGTCGATCTCCTTCGTCGACGCGAGGGTCGAGAAGATCGAGGAGTAGCTCTTCGCGTGCACCGACTCCATGAACGCGATGTTCGTGTATACGGCCTCTTCGTGAGGGGTGATCGCGTCGGGGATCAGCGACACCGCGCCCACGGTGCCCTGGATCGTGTCGAGCAACGTGAGACCGGTGAACACCCGCATGGTGAGCAGCTGCTCGTCGGGGGTGAGCGTGTTCCACGACTGCACGTCGTTCGACAGCGGCACCTTCTCGGGCAGCCAGAAGTTGTTCACCAGACGGTTCCAGACCTCGAGGTCCTTGTCGTCCTGGATGCGGTTCCAGTTGATCGCCTGCACGCTGGAGACCAGCTTGAGTCTTTCAGGAGTCATTTCTTCGTCGTTTCTCGGGTTTCAGCCGCGTTCTCGGGTCGACAGGTTGTCAGGTCAGAGCATGCACGAGACGCACTCGGCCATGTCGGTGCCCTCGAGCGCCAGCTGACGCAGACGGATGTAGTAGATCGTCTTGATGCCCTTGCGCCATGCGTAGATCTGCGCCTTGTTGATGTCACGCGTGGTGGCGGTGTCCTTGAAGAACAGGGTCAGCGACAGACCCTGGTCGACGTGCTGCGTGGCGGCCGCGTAGGTGTCGATGACCTTCTCGTAGCCGATCTCGTACGCGTCCTGGTAGTACTCCAGGTTGTCGTTCGTCATGAACGCCGCCGGGTAGTAGACGCGACCGAGCTTGCCTTCCTTGCGGATCTCGATCTTCGACGCGATCGGGTGGATCGACGACGTGGAGTTGTTGATGTACGAGATCGAGCCGGTCGGCGGGACGGCCTGCAGGTTCTGGTTGTAGATGCCGTGCTTCTGGATCGACGCCTTCAGCTCGGCCCAGTCGTCCTGGGTCGGGATGTGCTTGCCGGCGAAGAGCTCCTTGACCTTCTCGGTCGCGGGAACCCACGCCTGGTCGATGTACTTGTCGAAGAACTCCCCCGACGCATACTTCGAGTCCTCGAACCCGTCGAACGTCGTGCCCCGCTCGATCGCGAGGTTGTTGGACGCCCGCAGGGCGTGGAACAGCACCGTGTAGAAGTAGATGTTCGTGAAGTCGATGCCCTCTTCGGAGCCGTAGTACACATGCTCGCGGGCAAGGTATCCGTGCAGGTTCATCTGGCCGAGGCCGATCGCGTGCGAGCGGTCGTTGCCGTCCTCGATCGACCGCACCGAGCCGATGTGGCTCTGGTCGCTCACCGCGGTGAGGGCGCGGATCGCCGTCTCGACGGTCTGCCCCAGGTCATCGGCATCCATCGACAGCGCGATGTTCATCGAGCCGAGGTTGCAGGAGATGTCCTTGCCGATGTTGTCGTACGACAGGTCGTCGTTGTAGGTGGTCGGCGTGTTCACCTGCAGGATCTCGCTGCAGAGGTTGGACATGTTGATCCGACCCTTGATCGGGTTGGCCTTGTTCACCGTGTCTTCGAACATGACGTACGGGTAGCCGGACTCGAACTGGATCTCGGCGACGGTCTGGAAGAACTCGCGCGCGTTGATCTTGGTCTTCTTGATGCGCGGGTCGTCGACCATCTCGCGGTACTTCTCGGTGACCGAGATGTCGCCGAACGGAACGCCGTAGACCTTCTCGACGTCGTACGGCGAGAACAGGTACATGTCCTCGTCGTTCTTGGCGAGTTCGAACGTGATGTCCGGAACCACGACGCCCAGCGACAGCGTCTTGATGCGGATCTTCTCATCGGCGTTCTCGCGCTTGGTGTCGAGGAAGCGCATGATGTCGGGGTGGTGGGCGTTGAGGTACACCGCACCGGCGCCCTGACGCGCACCGAGCTGGTTGGCGTAGCTGAAGCTGTCTTCGAGGAGCTTCATCACGGGGATGATGCCGGAGGACTGGTTCTCGATCTGCTTGATCGGCGCACCCGACTCGCGGATGTTCGACAGCAGCAGGGCGACGCCGCCGCCGCGCTTGGAGAGCTGCAGGGCCGAGTTGATGCCGCGGGCGATCGACTCCATGTTGTCTTCGATGCGCAGCAGGAAGCAGCTGACGAGTTCGCCGCGCTGCGCCTTGCCGGCGTTGAGGAATGTCGGGGTGGCCGGCTGGAAGCGACCGGAGATGATCTCCTCGACGAGCGCGACCGCGAGCTTCTCATCGCCGTCGGCGAGGCCGAGGGCGGTCATCACGACGCGGTCCTCGAAGCGCTCGAGGTAGCGCTTGCCGTCGAACGTCTTCAGCGTGTAGCTCGTGTAGTACTTGAACGCGCCGAGGAACGTCTCGAAACGGAACTTCTTGCCGTAGGCGAGGTCGTTGAGCTTCTGGATGAACTCCATCGAGTACTTCTCGATGACGGCGCCCTCGTAGTACTCCTTCTCCACGAGGTAGTCCAGACGCTCCTTGAGCGAGTGGAAGAACACCGTGTTCTGGTTCACGTGCTGCAGGAAGTACTCCCGCGCGGCGCGCTTGTCGGCGTCGAACTGGATCTTCCCGTTCGCGTCGTACAGGTTGAGCATCGCGTTGAGGGCGTGATAGTCGAGACCCTCGTAAGAGGGGTTCGCCTTGAATGCCACTGTCTCGGTCACTGAAGCTGCCACCGTCGTTCCAATCCGTCGCTCACGCGATCCACATCGTCTTGTGTGCCGAAGATCTCGAGCCGATACAAGTGAGGCACGTTGCACTTGCGGCTGATGATGTCACCGGCGAGGCAGAAGGCGTCGCCGAAGTTGGTGTTGCCCGCGGAGATCACGCCGCGGATGTGGCGCCGGTTGCGCTCATCGTTGAGGAACCGGATCACCTGTTTCGGAACTGCGCCTTTCTCGACGCCGCGTCCCGCTCCCCCGCCGTAGGTGGGGGTGACCAGCACGAAGGGCTCGTCGATGACGAGGTCTTCTTCGTGTCGGTGGAGGGGGATGCGTCGGGACGGGAGTCCGAGCTTCTCGATGAACCGCGCGGTGTTACCCGAGACGCTCGAGAAGTAGATCAGGAGCGGCGCTGCGGTCGCGACGGCGCTCATGCGGCGTCACGCCAGACGGGAGGCGAGTTCGTCGATCTTGTCGGGACGGAAACCCGACCAGTGACCCTCGTCGGTGACGACGACGGGTGCCTGCATGTAGCCGAGCGCCTTGACCTGCTCGAGCGCCGTCGGGTCTTCCGACAGGTCGAGGATCTCGTACTCGATGCCCTTGGCATCGAGGGCACGGTAGGTGGCGTTGCACTGAACGCAGGAAGGCTTTGTGTAGACCGTGATCGACATCTTTTTCGTAACCCCTCAAATCTCTGGCCCGCTTCTCATCAGGCTGTTTCCCGGTAGACCCCCTGCCGGGACTTCAATACTACATATGGGGACCGACATTGGGGGCGACCACAAGGGGTAGTAGTTACATCCGTGTAGTTATCCACCGTTCTCTACAGATACAACACAGGTTCTCCACCGTTTCTTCCACAGGCCGAGCCCTCGTCCGGAGGCACTCGAACCGCGTGAAATCGCGGCTGAGAAGCCCCTGTGAGCGATCCATCCACAGGGGGGACGTTACGACGCCCCACTGACATTCGGATTCCTGTGGAAATCGACCTTCGGCGTGTCGCGGGCGTGTCGCGGATCGACCTCTTCGGCGGCCGACCCCGCGGCCCGGTACCGTGGTCTGGTGGCGGGATATCGGGATCTTCTTCGCACGCCGGGAGTGGCGCGCATGATCGCTGCTCAGCTGACCGCGCGCTTCCCCAACGGAATGATGTCGCTGGCGATCCTGCTGCACGTCGAGCAGCAGACCGGATCGTACGGATCGGCAGGCCTGGTCCTCGCCGCGACCAGTGTGGGCCAGGCGATCGCCGGTCCCATCACGAGCCGCTGGATGGGCGTCTGGGGCATGCGACGCGTGCTCACGCTCACACTGTCGGTGTGCGTCGTGGCGGTGCTGTGCCTCGCACTGCTGCCGCTCGAGGTACCGGGCTACATGGCTCTCGGCATGGTCGCCGGACTCTCCACCCCGCCCGTCCAGGCCGCGGTGCGCACCATCTATCCGAAGCTCGTCAACTCCTCGAACCTCACGCCGCTGTTCTCCCTCGACGCCTCGCTGCAGGAGATCATCTGGGTGCTGGCCCCCGTCGTGATCACGCTCGTCTCGACCCAGATCGGCACGCCGGAGGGCCTGCTGCTGGTGGCGATCATCCTCGTCGGCGGCGGCGCCTGGTTCATCCTCTCCCCCGAGGTCGGACGAGTCCGCATCCCCCGGAGCCGCAACGCTCTGGGCACGGTCGTGCTCAAGCCTCCCGTGCTGCTGGCGACCGTGATCGGCTTCCTCCTGATCGGAGCCTGTGCGGCTGTGGAGGTGGGAGTCGTCGCGACGTTCGAGCACGGAAGCCTCGCGGCCGGTCTCGTGCTCGCCGTGTTCTCGGCGGGAAGCCTCGCCGGCGGTCTGGCCTTCGGTCACATCCCCATCGGGCCGTGGGCCATGGCGCGCCGTCTGCTGATCGTCACGATCGGCCTCGGCCTGACGATGGTCATGCTCAACGTGTTCTGGCTCGGCGGCACCCTGATCCTCGCCGGCATCGGCATCGCTCCGGCTCTCGCCGTGCTCTTCGCGATCACCTCGGCCAGCGTGAAGTTCAGCGAGACCGCTGAGGCCTTCGGCTGGGCCGGCACCGGCCAACTCATCGGCGCCGCCGCCGGATCCGCGGTCGCCGGCTTCCTCGTCGATGTCGGCGACTGGCGCGGCGCCTACCTCGCCGCCACGATCTTCGCCGCGGTGGGACTGCTCGTGGCCGTCGTCTTCGTCCGTTCCTTCCCCGATCTGCGTCACCGCGACGCGAGCCCGCATCCCGACACCGAACCCCTGGCGGTCACCCCCTCATGAGCTCCCTCATCTCTTCGACCTCTGCCCCCGAGATCGTCTGCATCGGCGAGACCATGGCGCTGATCACTCCGACGGATGCCCCGCTCGCCGACGCCGCGCAGGCGTCGATCGGCCTGGCCGGCGCCGAGTCCAACGTGGCCGCCGGCGTCGCCTCCTCCGGACACCGCGTCGCCTGGGCGTCGCGCCTGGGCGCCGACCCGCTCGGCGACAGGGTCGCCTCAGAGCTCGAGCGGCGCGGTGTGGAGTTGTGGGTCGAGCGCGACGATGCCGCGCCCACCGGCGTGATGTTCAAGGATCCGGGCGCCGAATCCTCCTCCGTCTACTACTACCGTCGGGGATCCGCTGCCTCCCGCATGGAGCCGGGGTTCCTGACCGCGCGGCGTCTCGACGGGGTGCGGATCGTGCACACCACCGGGATCACCCCCGCGCTGTCCGCGTCGTGCCGCGAGACGGTCGACCAGCTCTTCTCCGACGCCCGCACCGCGGGAGCCCTCGTGTCGTTCGACGTGAACGACCGGCGTCCGCTGTGGAGCAGGGAGGATGCCGCAGAGACGCTCGCCCGCCTGGCCGACACCGCGGACATCTCCTTCGTCGGCCGAGACGAGGCCGAGCGCATCTGGGGCACCGCGACACCCGCCGAGGTCCGCACCTTCCTCCCGAACTGCGCGCTGCTGGTCGTCAAGGACGGCGATGTCGGCGCCACCGCCTTCCACGGCGACGACGAGCCGATCTTCGTGCCCGCTCCCGTGGTCGACGTCGTCGAGCCGGTCGGCGCGGGAGATGCGTTCGCATCCGGCTTCCTGGCGGCGACCCTCGACGGAGCCGACCTCGCCGCGCGCCTCTCCGCCGGCCACGCGGCCGCGGAGCGCGTGCTGACGATCGCCGCCGACCTCCCACCGCTGGTGCCGCTCGCCTGACGCGGCTCGGGTGATCCCGGCCGCCTGAACACCACCGGTCGTAGGCTGGTGCCATGCCCGCCCCGCTCACCCTGCCCCGTATCTCGTGGGGCTCCCCGTCGGCATCCCGTCGCGCTCTCCTCGTCCACGGTCTCGGTTCCTCAGGAGCACTGATGTGGCGTCTCGGAGACGCTCTCGCCGCAGCGGGATGGCACGCGACCGCCGTCGACCTGCGGGGTCACGGCGATGCACCGCGCGCTCTCGACTACTCGGTGGCCGCGTACGGTGCCGATCTCGCCGCCACCCTCCCGGACGGCGGCGGCGCGTGGGACGCGGTCATCGGCCATTCGCTCGGCGGCGCATCCAGCACGGTCGCGGCGGCATCGACCCCGGAATGGACTCGACGGCTGGTGCTGATCGACCCCGCGATCCATGTGGGCGGGCGCGATGCGGCGATCGTGCGACGGAGCCAGGAGCGCGCATTCGCCGACACCCGCCTCGAAGTGGTGCAGGCGGAGCATCCGCACTGGCATCCGCAGGATCAGGAGCTCAAGGTCGACGCGGTGCTGCGTGCGAGCGCGTGGGCGGTGGAGCAGACCAGTACCCAGAATCAGCCCTGGGATGTGCGGGCCGAGGCTGCGCGTCTGACCGTGCCCACGCATGTGATCGGCGCCGACCCCGCGGTTTACAGCATCTTCACGGGCGAGCTCGCCGACGAGGTCCTCGCGGCGAACCCCTTGATCACCCTCTCCGTCGTCGAGGGTGCAGGACACTCCCTGCACCGCGACCGCCCGGAGGAATCCGTCCGTCAGCTTCTGGAGGCTCTGGCATGACATTCGACCCTGCGACGCTCCTGCCCGACGACCTTCTCGAGCGCATCCGCGAGCGCGCACCGATCCACGACCGCGAGAACACCTTCCCCCAGCAGGACCTCGACGAGTTGCGCGCGGCCGGCTACCTGTCGATCCTGGTGCCGAAGGAGCGCGGAGGGGCGGGGCTCGGACTCGCCGAGGCCGCCATCCTGCAGCAGCGTCTCGCCGGTGCCGCGCCGGCGACGGCGCTGGCCATCAACATGCATCTCGTGTGGACCGGCGTGGCGAAGGTCTTCTCCGACAGAGGCGTCGCCGGCCTCGAGTTCGTGCAGGACGGCGCTGCGGCAGGCGAGGTCTTCGCCTTCGGCATCAGCGAGGGCGGCAACGACCTGGTGCTGTTCGGCAGCGACACCGCGGCCGTGCCCGACGGCGACGGCGGCTACGCGTTCACCGGGACCAAGATCTTCACCTCCCTCGCTCCGGTCTGGACGCGGCTGGGGCTGCACGGCCTCGACACCACCAGCCCCTACGGGCCGAAGCTCGTGTTCGCCTTCGTGGAGCGGACGCACGCCGTCACGACGTCCGACGACTGGGACACCCTCGGCATGCGGGGCACGCAGAGCCGCACCACCCGGCTGAACGGCGCCGTGGCCGATGCCGCGCACGTGGTGCGGCGCATCGACCCCGGGCCCAGCCCCGACCCGATCGTGTTCGGCATCTTCTCGGTCTTCGAGATCCTGCTCGCGTCCGTCTACACGGGCATCGCCCGGCGAGCGCTCGAGCTCGCCGTGACGACGGCGCAGAAGCGGCACTCGAAGAAGACCGGCCTCGCCTACAGCCAGGACCCCGACATCCGCTGGCGCATCGCCGACATGGCCATCGCCTACGACGCCCTGCCGCCGCAGATCGCCTCCCTCGCCCGTGATGTGGACGACGGCGTCGATCACGGCGCGCGCTGGTTCCCGCAGCTCTCCGGCGTCAAGCACCGGGCGATCACGATGGCCAAGCACGTCGTCGACGAGGCGATGCTCGTTGCCGGTGGCGGGTCGTACTTCTCGGCCAACGAGCTGTCGCGTCTCTACCGCGACGTGCTGGCCGGGGCGTTCCACCCCTCCGACCCCGAATCCGCGCACTCGACGGCGGCGAGCGCCTGGCTGGGTCCGCTCGAGATCTGAATTTCCTGCCGATTCCGCTGGACGAATCGCCAGATTCTGCGAAATCGGTTGCCGAGCGCATTGCGGAGTGCGAAGATCGCACCATGAGTCCGGCGAAGAAGCACCCTTCCCTCGATGCGGTCTCGAAGACGATCGTCGAGCTGCTCCAAGAGGACGGCCGTCGTTCGTATTCGGAGATCGGCCGCACCGTCGGGATGAGCGAAGCCGCGGTGCGCCAGAGGGTGCAGCGGCTCACCGAGTCGGGTGTGATGCAGATCGTCGCCGTCACCGACCCGATGCAGCTGGGCTTCCACCGCCAGGCCATGATCGGCGTCCGCGTGTCCGGCGACGCGCGCCGTGTCGCCGAGGCCATCGCCGCGATCGAGTCCGTCGACTACGTGGTCATCACGGTCGGCTCGTTCGACGTCCTCGCCGAGGTCGTCTGCGAGGACGACGACGACCTGCTCGCGATGATCAACGACGTCATCCGCCCGATCGATGGCGTCCTCTCCACCGAAACCTTCATCTACGCCAAGCTGCAGAAGCAGCTCTACAACTGGGGGACCAGATGAGCACCGCACGCACCATCCCTTCCGAGTCCGCACTGCAGACGATGGCGAAGGACCATCTCTGGATGCACTTCACCCGGCAGTCGACGATGGCGGAGTCGGGTGTGCCCATCATCGTCAAGGGAGACGGGCATCGTATCTGGGATGCCAAGGGCAAGGAGTACTTCGACGGCCTGGCCGGACTCTTCGTCGTGAACGCCGGCCACGGTCGGCGTCGGCTGGCCGAGGCCGCGGCGGCGCAGGCCTCCGAGCTGGCTTTCTTCCCCCTCTGGTCGTATGCGCACCCGGCAGCGATCGAGCTGGCCGACCGTCTCGCCGACGAGGCGCCGGGCGACCTCAACAAGGTCTTCTTCTCCACCGGGGGCGGCGAGGCGGTCGAGACCGCATTCAAGCTCGCGAAGCACTACTGGAAGCTGCAGGGCAAGCCCGCCAAGCACAAGGTGATCTCGCGCGCCGTCGCGTATCACGGCACCCCGCAGGGCGCGCTGGCGATCACGGGCATCCCGGCGATGAAGTCGATGTTCGAGCCCGTCACCCCCGGCGGCTTCCGCGTGCCCAACACCAACTTCTACCGCGCGGCCGAGATGGGTGGACCCGCCGACGACCTCGAGGCGTTCGGACGCTGGGCGGCCGACCGCATCGAGGAGATGATCCTCTTCGAAGGCGCTGACACCGTGGCCGCCGTGTTCCTCGAGCCGGTGCAGAACTCCGGCGGATGCTTCCCGCCCCCTCCCGGCTACTTCGCCCGCGTCCGCGAGATCTGCGACCGCCACGACGTGCTGCTCGTCTCGGACGAGGTCATCTGCGCCTTCGGCCGCCTCGGTCACACCTTCGCGTGCACGGGCCTGGGCTACGTGCCCGACATGATCACGTGCGCCAAGGGCATGACGAGCGGCTACTCCCCCATCGGCGCGACCATCGTCAGCGACCGTATCTACGAGCCCTTCTCGAAGGGCGATCTGTCCTTCCCGCACGGCTACACGTTCGGCGGACACCCGGTGTCGGCCGCTGTCGCTCTGGAGAACCTGGCGATCTTCGACGAGGAGGGGCTGAACGCGCACGTGCGCGAGAATTCCCCGCTGTTCCGCACCGAGCTCGAGAAGCTGCTCGACCTGCCGCTGGTGGGCGACGTGCGGGGCGACGGCTACTTCTTCGGCATCGAGCTCGTGAAGGACAAGTCGACCAAGGAGACCTTCGACGACGACGAGTCCGAGCGGCTGCTGCGCGGCTTCCTCTCCCCCGCCCTGTTCGAGGCCGGTCTGTATTGCCGTGCCGACGACCGCGGCGACCCCGTGATCCAGCTCGCGCCGCCGCTCACCGTCGGGCCTTCGGAATTCCGCGAGATCGAGCAGATCCTGCGCGACGTGCTGACACGCGCGCAGTCGGTGCTCTGACCCTCGCGCGCACCGATCGGGCGGATACGGGTCAGGCCACCGGCACCGCGCTCCGCTTCGCCAGCAGCGCGAGGTGGAGCGCGGCGAGCGTCTCCCCGTCGTCGAGGTCGACGTCGAGCAGATCACCGATCAGGGTGAGCCGCTGGTAGAAGACGGATCTCGAGAGGTGGCTCGCGGCCGCCGCCGCGGAGCGATTACCGGGGTGGGTGACGAGCGCCGCGAGCACGTCGAGCAGATCTCCGCGCCGCTCCTGGTCGTACGCCACGACCGGGGCGAGCATCCGCTCGCTGTGCGCGAGCAGGCGCTGATCGTCGCGCAGCGAGGCGATGAAGCGCTCGAGCGGACGGTCGTCGACGCGTCGCACGCGCGGGCCGGATTCGGAGCGGTCGCTCGCCGCGAGGTCTCTCGCCGCGCGCAACGAAGCGAGCAGCCCCAGGACATCTTCGGCGGGAGGGCCGACGAAGACCGTGCGCGCGGGCCCCGCGATGCGCACGGCGAGAGCATCGGTGAGCGGGGCGGACTCAGGGAGCGACAGCAGGGCGACGTCGTCCTCTCCCACGCGTGCGGCGACCACGGCGGCCCCGGCCTGCCGAGCCCGGTAGGCGAGCTCGGCCGCCGACTCCGCCCCGCGGGCGACGATGCCGTGGCAGTGCCGACCCGAAAGAGCGAACCCGCCCGAAGCCAGACGGGCGGCGATGTCGGCCGGGTTCGCGAACCGCGCGCCGAGCAGATCGTCGATGATGCCCCGCTGCGCGAGCAGCGACCACTCGGTGTCGCCCCCGTCCGCCAGGCAGCCGAAGGCCAGTGCCGTCGCCCCCTGTTCGAGCACCGTGTGCCGGCCCGCCGGGTGCACGGGGCCCGGAAGGGCGAGCAGGGTTCCCCACCGCACCCCCCGCGCCTGCACCGGGATGCGATCGGCCGCGTCGAGCTGTCCGAGCGCCTGCGCGACCGGCGTGCGCAGGGTCTCGAGCGCGATCACCTCGTGCGCGAGGTTCTCCAACACGACGGGCGCGCCGAGCGCTCTCGCGGTCTCGGCGACGACGACGTCGGCCGGAGCGCCCTGCAGGCTCAGCGCAGTGAAGAGCTCGTGCAGGCGCTGGCGTTCGTGCAGCGCATCCGTCTGAGCGGCGATGAGCGATCTGTGCACCGACTCCGTCACCGCGACGAACTTGATCTCGCTGGTCAGGGCGATCAGGGCGAGACCGACGTCCCGGCACACCTCGGTCACGGCATCGGGGATCTGCGATTGGCCGGACCCGAGCTCCACGACGATGCCCGCGATCCCCGCACGGTGCAGGGCTCTCGCGAAGTCGCGCAGCTCGTCCGGAGCCGTCGGCCATCCCGCCCCGGTGCTGAGCAGCAGCTCGCCGCCGTCGAGCAGTCGGGCGACTCCTGCGCTGTCGGAGACATGCACCCAGCGCACGTCGGCATCGAGAGCGGCGCCGCCCACGACCACGTCCGGTGCGCCCGCCTGCAGCACAGAATCGGCGAGAACGTCGGCCACCGTGAGCACACCCCCTGCCCGACTCGGACGATCTGTCCGATGCGGGCTCAAGTCCTGACGTTCTGACACCACTCGACGCTCTTCCGCTCTGTGATCATTGAGGAACATCAGCGTATCGAACGTTCAGTCAGAGTGTTCGAATCCGTATTCTTCAGCCTCGGAGGAACATCGTGGACATCGTCCGTCACGTCATCAACGGAGTGGAGGCCGCAGAAGCGGCCCGCACCGGCCAGGTCTTCGACCCCGCTACCGGCCAGGTGTCGAAGCAGGTTGCATTCGCCTCGACCGCCGAGGTCGACTCCGCCATCGCCGCGGCGGCGGCCGCGCTCCCCGCCTGGCGCGAGACGAGCCTGATCAAGCGCGCCGACGTCTTCTTCCGCTTGCGGCAGCTGCTCAAGGAGCGCACACCCGAACTCGCCGCGATCGTCACCTCCGAGCACGGCAAGGTGCTCTCGGACGCTGCCGGCGAGGTGTCGCGCGGCATCGAGAACGTCGAGTTCGCGGCGGGACTCGTGCATCTGCTCAAGGGTGAACGCAGCGAGCAGGTGTCACGCGGTGTCGACGTGCACTCGGTCAAGCAGCCGGTCGGCGTCGTCGCGGCGATCACCCCGTTCAACTTCCCGGTCATGGTGCCGTTGTGGATGGTCGCCTCGGCGATCGCCTGCGGCAACACGGTCGTGCTCAAGCCGAGCGAGAAGGATCCGTCGGCTTCCGTGTGGCTCGCGAAGCTCTTCGCCGAGGCCGGGCTGCCCGACGGCGTGCTCAACGTGGTCCACGGCGACAAGGAGGCCGTCGACGCGATCCTGGAGTCGCCCCGGGTCGACGCCGTCAGCTTCGTCGGCTCGACCCCGATCGCCCGCTCGATCTACCAGCGCGCCTCGGCCGCCGGCAAGCGGGTGCAGGCGCTCGGCGGCGCGAAGAACCACATGGTGGTGATGCCCGATGCCGACATCGATGCGGCTGCCGACGCTGCCGTCTCCGCCGCCTACGGCTCCGCCGGCGAGCGTTGCATGGCCGTCTCGGTGCTGGTCGCCGTCGGCGACATCGCCGACGACCTCGTCACCGCGATCGCCGACCGCATCGGCGGCCTCACGATCGGTGCCGGCACGGATGCCGCGAGCGAGATGGGTCCGCTCATCACCCGCGAGCACCGCGACAAGGTCGCCTCGTATGTGACGGGGGCTGAGGGCGAGGGCGCGAAGGTCGTCGTCGACGGCACGCAGAAGCAGTTCGACTCCGAGGGCTTCTTCCTGGGCGTCAGCCTGATCGACGAGGTCGCCCCGGGGATGAAGGTCTACGACGACGAGATCTTCGGCCCGGTGCTGTCGGTCGTGCGCGTCGAGACCTACGCCGAGGCGGTCGAGCTGGTCAACGCCAACGCCTACGGCAACGGCACCGCGATCTTCACGCGCGACGGCGGCACGGCCCGGCAGTACGAGTTCGACATCGAGGTCGGGATGGTCGGCGTCAACGTGCCGATCCCGGTGCCGATCGGCGCCTACTCGTTCGGCGGATGGAAGGACTCGCTGTTCGGAGACTCCCACATCTACGGTCCCGAGTCGGTGCACTTCTACACACGCTCCAAGGTCGTCACCACCCGGTGGCCCGACCACACGCCCTCCCAGGTCGACCTGGGCTTCCCGAGCAACCACTGACGAGGAGCGACCACGATGACGAACTTCACCGACCGCCACGGCGTCTCGCACCCGCTCCCCGCGCCCGAGGCCGAAGCGCAGGTGCGTGCGGACGACCGCGGCCACGTGTTCCACTCCTGGAGCGCGCAGGGCCTGATCGATCCGCTTCCCGTCGCAGCGGGCGAGGGCTCGACGTTCTGGGACTACCAGGGCAACGCGTACCTCGACTTCTCGAGCCAGCTCGTGAACCTGAACCTGGGGCACCAGCATCCCGACCTGGTTGCGGCGATCCAACAGCAGGCCGGGCGTCTCGCGACGATCCAGCCCGCGATCGCCAACGACGTGCGCGGGGAACTCGCGCGTCTGATCGCCGAGGTCGCGCCGGAAGGTCTTGAGAAGGTGTTCTTCACCAACGGCGGCGCCGAGGCCAACGAGTATGCGGTGCGCATGGCCCGCCAGTTCACCGGCCGTCGCAAGGTGCTGTCGATGTACCGCAGCTACCACGGCTCCACATCGACCGCGATCTCGCTCACCGGCGACCCGCGGCGTTGGGCGAACGACACCGTCGACTCCGGCGCCGTGCGCTTCTTCGGACCGTACCTGTACCGCTCGCCGTTCCACGCCGAGACCCCGGAGCAGGAGTCCGAACGAGCACTCGCGCATCTCGAGCAGACGATCCAGCTCGAGGGACCGCAGACGATCGCGGCGATCATCATCGAGACGGTCGTCGGCACCAACGGCGTGCTGGTGCCGCCGCCCGGATATCTGCAGGGCGTGCGCGAGCTGTGCGACCGCTACGGCATCGTCTACATCGCCGACGAGGTCATGGTGGGATTCGGGCGACTGGGCGAATGGTTCGGCATCGACGCGTTCGACGCCAGCCCCGACCTGATCACCTTCGCGAAGGGCGTGAACTCGGGCTACGTGCCCCTCGGCGGCGTGGTGATCTCCGACCGCATCGCCAGCGCCTTCGACACGATGCCCTTCGCCGGCGGGCTGACCTACTCGGGGCACCCGTTGGCCTGTGCGGCGGGCGTCGCGACGTTCGAGGTGTTCCGTCGCGACGGCATCCTCGAGCGCGTGCGCGACCTCGGCGAACGCGTGGTCGGTCCGACCGTGCGCTCCTGGGCCGAGAAGCACCCGAGCGTCGGGGATGTGCGCGGTCTCGGACTGTTCTGGGCGGTCGAGCTGGTCCGTGACCAGGAGACGCGCGAGCCCCTCGTGCCGTTCAACGCCTCCGGCGCGGATGCCGCTCCGATGGGCGCCTTCGCCGCTGCCGCCAAGAAGGCCGGTGTCTGGCCGTTCACGCATTTCAACCGCATGCACGTGGCCCCGCCGCTGGTGATCAGCGAAGAAGACCTGGTGCGCGGACTCACCGTGCTCGACGAAGCGCTCTCCGTGGCCGACGAGGCCGCCGCAGGCTGACGCGAGAACACGGGTTTTCAGATGACGACCTTCGACCCTCGTACTACGAGCCCGACTACAGCCCTCGCTACGACCCACGCGAACCTCAACGAGGGCACTAGCCGCTAGTCCGGAACAGCGGAGGGGTGAGCGCAGCCGCTCTCACCCCTTCTCGTTTGTCACTTCATGTTTGTTGACGCCTCAGAGCCGCGATAAGGGCTCTGGAGAATCTTCTTTCTACAAGATAGAGCGCCGTCATCATGAGCAGCAAGATCGCTGCAGCGATCGCGCTCAGCATTGGAGGGTCATTCCAGAAAACGATAGCTGCGACCAGCGCGAGGACAGGCGCCACCCAGCTGATGATGAGAAGACTGCGCTTCCGTTTCGCCATAGGGCCAAGTTCATTGAGAGAGACCATGGTTGAAGCTCCTTATCTCCTTACGGTCCTGTACACCAGATGTGACCCGCCCAGGTCCAGTACACCCAGATGCCCTTACCGGCCTGGTTGCAAAGCCCCAGCCCCACGTTGTAGAGAGCTACCGGGCCAACAAATCCTGGAATCAGTGCGTACAGGATGGACGCAGTTTGACTGATCGAGACCTTGTTCGCGGGGATCCACGTTTTCCCTCCCCACCAATAGGTCGGATCGGCGACGACCGGATAGGCCACATCGCGGGCAGTGTGTTCAACGACCTGCACGAGCTGAGTGCCATCAACTTCGTATCGAGTCGGAACTGCAGCGCCGTTCGCATCGACCGCCCATGGCACATTCGTTGTGAGCACCGTGATGCCATCTCGATCCGCAACCACCGCTGATCCGTCCTCGACCAACATCACCGAACCGCCGACAGGAACGTCGATTCCGTAGGCGAAGCGCTCGGGAGCTTTCGATGAAGCGATCGTGGTGAGCATCTGCACACCATCTGAAAATGGCACGACCGTGTTAGCCACACCGTTATCCGAGGGGTATGCGACAGCCCCCGATTCCAATGAGACGCCCGCTTCACCCCCTTCCGCAGCAGGAAGGCTGATGCCCACCACAGCATCCCCGACGGCGAGCTGCACTCCCTCGGACGCATCCCGCGGCACGGTAGCCGTGCTTCCCCCGACATCGAGCACCGCCACCGCATCATCTGTACGCGAAGACGCCGCCGCATCCTCAACCAAACCTGCCCTCACTCCGGCAAGAGCCCGCTCAACGTCTGCCACCGAAACCGTGTCAACATCCTCGGACGCATATGCCGGACCCACCCACGTACAGATCAGAGCCAGGGAGGCCACCACCGCCCCAGCCGAAACCTTTGTTCGATATCTCACTGTGTTTCTCCGATCACTCGACCCGCCGCGCGCACAAGCATCCCGCACTCCAGCAGAACCTGTCTGTCCACCATTCGGGGGACGGACCAGCGAAACCCGCGCCACATCGCGAAGAGCGACCGATATACGATTAGGCGGCAAACTCCGCTCTCACGTCGATGTGTTCGACTGGTGGCTTCCCGAGGTCTACGCCGGCCCCACCTTTCGCACGCAGATCGTTGTGCGTCCGGCGGCCGCCGAGGAGATCGCAACGCACCAGGTCTGGGGGCGGTTAGCGACCGAGGGGCCCTGAGCTACTCCCCCGATTTCCCTCGGCGTAATTGTCGGTGTGGTGTCATTCAGTCGCCCACGGAGTCGAACACCCGCACTCCCTCGACCCAGGTGCCGCGCACCTCGGTCAGACCGATCTCCTCCGCCGGATGCTCGAACGGATCCCGGTCGAGCAGGGCGAGGTCGGCCCGCATCCCCACCGCGATCGTCCCGGTGTCGTCGAGGTGGTTCACCCGCGCCGATCCCGCCGTGTAGGCGACGAGGGCCGTGGCGAGGTCGATCGCCTGCTCCGGGAGGAACGGTTCGTAGTCGCCCTCCCACTCGGTCGGCGCGGAACGGCGGTTGACGGCCACGTGGATCGCCGCCATCGGGTTCGGCGTGCTGACCGACCAGTCGCTGCCCGCCGCGAGCGCGGCACCGGAACGCAACAGGTCGCCGAACGGGTACTGCCACGCGCTGCGCTGCGCTCCGAGGAACGGGATGGTGAGGTCGACCATCTGCGGCTCGAGCGTCGCCCACAGCATCTGCATGTTGGCGGTGACGTCGAGGGCCCGGAACCGTGGGATGTCGTCGGGGTGCACGACCTGGATGTGGGAGATGTGATGCCTGTTGCCGCGCGGCCCATTGCGCACGAGGGCGGCCTCGACCGCATCGAGGCACTCGCGCACGGCGCGGTCGCCGATCGCGTGGAAGTGCAGCGTGAAGCCGAGGGCGTCGAGCCGGGTCGCGGCTTCTTTGAGCAGCTCCGGTTCGACGAAGGAGATCCCCGAATCCTCGCGCGGGTGCCCGTGGCCGTCGCAGTACGGTTCCAGCATCGCGGCGGTGAAGTTCTCGGCGACGCCGTCCTGCATGATCTTCACGCTGCGCGCCCGGAAGCGGCCGACCGTGCTCTCGTCCCGACGGCGCACGATGTCGTCGATCTGCTCCAGGCCCCGTGATCGATCCCACCACAGGGAGCCGACGACGCGACCGGTGAGCGCCCCGGATGCGGCGGCGGTCCGATAGGCCGGGAGCGGATCGCCCGCATCGCCGTACTCGGTGCCGACGATCGCGTCCTGCCAGGCCGTCACCCCGTAGGAGTGCAGGTGGCTCTGCCCCTGCAGGAGCGCCTCCACGAGTCGCTCGGGCGCCTCGGTCGGCAGGAGCCGGTTGACCAGGCCCATCGCGCCCTCGTGCAGCGTGCCGCTGGGGGCACCGGTCTCATCGCGCTCGATCCGCCCGTCCGCGGGGTCGGCCGTCTCGCGGGTGATGCCGGCGAGCGCGAGCGCACGGGAGTTGACCCAGGCACCGTGTCCGTCACGGTTCGGCAGGAACGCCGGGCGATCGGGCACGACGGAGTCGAGGTCTTCTGCCGTCGGTGTGCCTCCGGGGAACGCCGACATCTGCCATCCGCCCCCGAGGATCCACTCGTCGTCCGGGTGCGCGGCCGCATACCGGGCGATCCGGTCGAGGTACTCCTCGCGGGTGGCCAGAGCGGACAGATCGCAGCGGAGCATGTCCAACCCGCCCCACACCGGGTGCACGTGCGCGTCCTGGAATCCGGGCACCAGCAGTCCGCCGGCGAGGTCGATCACCTCGGTCTCCGGCCCGATCAGCGCCGCGACGTCGTGCCCCACCGCGCTGATGAACCCGTCCGTCACGGCGACCGCGTGCGCCGTGGTGCGCGCGGCATCGGCGAGGAACACCCGCCCTCCGCGCACGCCACCCGTGAACACCAGATCTGCGTATCCCACGCTCAACCCCCTGCCATCGTGCGGGCGATCTCGGTCGCCGAGTCCCCCGCCCTCTTCAGAACCACGGCCACCAGCGCGAGCGCCAACAGCGTGAGTACGAGCATGATCGTCGACACCGCGGCGATCTCCGGACGCAAGCCGCTGCGCAGCGCGCTGAGCACGTAGACGGGCCACGGCGTCGTTCCCGACACCTGCACGAACGCCGACACGACCGTGTTGTCGAGGCTCAGCGTGAACGAGAGCAGGAACCCGGCGAGCACGGCCGGCATCGCGAGCGGCAGCGTGATCTTGAGGAACGTGCGCACGGGCGGCGCGTAGAGGTCGGCCGATGCCTCCTCCAGGCGGGCGTCGAGCCCAACCAGCCGCGCCCGCACGATGTACGACACGATGGCGATCGAGAACAGCGACTGCCCCACCACGAGTCTCATCGTGCCGTCGTTGAAGATGCCTATCCCGGCATCCTGCCCGAGGAACACCAGCCACGGCAGCAGCGCGACCGCGTCGACGATCTCGGGCGTGACCGACACGAGCAGCAGAAGCCCGAGGAACCACCACACCCACCTGCCGGGATTGCGTGCCATCGCGATGCCCGCCAGCGTGCCCAGCGCGGTGGCGAGCAGAGCCGCAAGCAGACCGGTGCGCACCGACACGAGCACGGCGTCGCGGATCGCGGGCTTGTTCACGATCGCGAGGAACGAGTCGAAGCCGAAGTGGTCCCAGGACACCAGCAGGCGCCCGACGTTGAACGAGTACGCGATGATCACGAGAATCGGCAGGAACAGGAACAGGAACACCAGCGCCGCCCAGATCGGCAGCACGAAGCGTCCGGCTCCCCGGCGCACGCGCGGTGCCGTCATGGCGGTCTTCGTATCGGTCATGATCCCTCCCCCAGGACGAGTCGGTTGCGTTGTCTGAGCGGCAGGGTCAGGAGCCAGAGGAGTCCGGCCGCGACCGCGATCGAGAGCATGATGACGATGATCAGCAGCACGGCCATCGCCGAGCCCAATGCCCAGTTCTGCGCGGTCTGGAACTGGCTCGCCACCACCTGCCCGATCATGTTGCCCTTCGCTCCGCCCAGCACGGTGGCGGTGATGTAGTCGCCCATCAGCGGGATGTACACCAGGAGCACGCCGGCGATGATGCCGGGTCGGGCCAGCGGCACCGTCACCCGGAGGAACGTCGTCACGCTGTTCGCACCCAGATCCTTGCTCGCCTCGCGCAGCGGTCCCGACACCCGGTCGAAGGCGACGAACAGCGGCAGGATCATCAGCGGCAGGTAGTTGTATACGACGCCGAGGAGCACGGCGCCGCGCGAGTACAGCAGGTCGAGCGGACCGGGGATGACCCCGATCCCCTGCAGCAGCTGCGAGAGCCAGCCCTCGGGTGCGAGGATCACCTGCCAGCCGATGGTACGCACCAGGAAGTTGGTCCAGAACGGCACCATCACCAGCGCGAGAAGCAACCCCCGCTTCGAGGGCGGTGCCTTCACCGCGATCCAGTAGGCGACCGGCCCGCCGATCACGAGGCACAGGGCCGTGCCCAGGATGCCGATCCACAGCGTGTTCAGGAACGTGCTGAAGAAGGTCGGCGAGAGCGCCTCGAGGTAGCGGTCGAACGAGAGGTGGTCGAGCGCATGCGTGGCGAAGATGCTCGGCTTGTATCCGAAGCTGAACACGATCACCATGAAGATCGGGGCGACGAAGAAGACGAGCAACCACACCCAGGCCGGGATGGCGAGACCGAACTTGAGCTTAGGCACCGGCAGCCGCCTTCATCGAGTTCCAGATCGAGACGACGCGGTCCTGTGCGTCCGTCAGCTTGCCCTCGTGCATCGTGGCCACCTGCTCCTCGTCGAAGAACACCATGTCGAGCCGTTCCAGCCCCGCGGCCTCCGCCTCCTCCCGGATCCCCGAGATGCCGGTGTCATAGCCGATGTAGTCGACCTGTGCGAGCTGCACGTCGGGCTGCAGCACGAAGTCGATGAATGCGTGTGCCGCCTCGGGGTGCGGGGCACCGGCGGCGATCGCCCAGTTGTCCATCCACAGCTCGGTCGCGGGGCTCCCCAGCACCCACTGCCACCGATCGGGGTCGTCGGACTCGAAGATGCCGAGCCGCGCGTCGCCGTTGTAGGACTGCAGCAGCGCGTGCGAGGCCTGCGGGATCGACGAACCTCCCGGGTACGAGTCGAACGCCGAGATGTGGGGCGCGAGGTCCTTCACCAGGAACTTCTCGACGGCGTCGAGGTCGTCCGGGTCCGTGGTGGTCCAGTCGATACCGTTCGCCCAGAAGTAGATGCCGAGCAGCGGCGCCGGATCGTCGAGCACCGAGGTCGAACCGGAGGCCTCATTCTGTGCGGCGTCGATGAAGTCGTTCCAGGTCGTGAGCTCTCGGGAGATCACCCTCTTGTCGTACACGAAACCGGTCGTCCCCCATGCCTTGCACACGGAGTACTCGTTGCCCGGATCCCACGAGCGCCCGCGGAACTCCGGCGCCACGTGCTTCATGTTCGGCAACAGGTCGAGGTTGAACTTCTGCAGGAGGCCGTTCTCGGCCATCGGTCCGACGAAGACGCCGGTCGGCACCACGATGTCGTAGCCCGAGGTGCCCCGCGCCGCGACGAGCTTGGCGATCAGCTCTTCGTTCGAGTTGAAGGCGTCGAGCACGATGCGCGGGCCGCTCTCGGCTGTGAACTGCTCGAGCACTTCCGGCGCGTCGTAGTCGCCCCAGCTGTAGATCGAGAGCTTGTCCTCGAGCGGTCCCCCCTTGGCGTGCACGGCCGCGGCGTTCTGGCCCGGTGCGCACGCGCTGAGCACGACCGCGCCGCCCGCCATGATGGCGGTGGCGAGAAAGCCGCGCCTGGTCAGCTCGGTGCGGATCACCCGCGCGGCGCTCCGGTGCGCGAGCACCCGCACCGGAGGCGTACCGGTCACCGGCCGCCGTCCTTGGGCAGGGTGATCACGTGCGTCGCCGTCGTGGGGATGCCGTCCGCGGCGAACAGCCGTGCATCCGCGGGATTCCAGACGCAACGGACCTCGTCGTCGACTCCGACCTCCGGCGCGGTGGGCGCCGGCATGCGCGAGAGGAACGTGGCATCCTCGCCGATGCGCACCGCGACCTGCAGTGTCTCGCCGAGATGCGAGACCCCGAGCACACGACCGCGGACCCCTGCACCCTCGCCCTGTTCCAGGCGGACGTACTCGGGCCGGATCGCAGCGACCGCCGGCTGACCGGCGGCGACCCGCTCGCCACCCCAGCGACCGGCGATCACGCCGATCGCCGTGTCGACGGCCTCACCGTCGGCACGCACCGTGCCGTGCACGAAGTTCTGCTGCCCGATGAACGAGGCGACGTAGGCCGACGCGGGCTCCGCATAGATGGCCGCGGGCGCATCGAGCTGCTCGATCCGTCCCGCGCGCATCACCGCGATCCGATCGCTCATCGACAGCGCCTCGGCCTGATCGTGCGTGACGAACACGAAAGTCGTACCGAGGCGGGCCTGCAGGAGCTTGAGCTCGAGCTGCATCTCCTCGCGCAGCTGACGGTCCAGCGCCGCGAGCGGCTCATCCAGCAGGAGCACGCTCGGCCGGTTGATGAGCGCCCGCGACAGCGCGATCCGCTGCTGCTGGCCGCCGGAGAGCTGCGTCGGCTTGCGATCGGCGAACGCCCGCAGCTGCACCATGTCGAGCGCTTCACTCACCCGCTCCCGCTGCTCGGCTTTGGGAACGCGCCGTTGCTGCAGACCGTAGGCGACGTTCTCGGCGACCGTGAGGTGCGGGAACAGGGCGTAGGCCTGGAAGACGGTGTTGACCTCGCGCCGATAGGGCGGCAGGTTCAGGACGCTGCGGCCGGAGATGAGGATGTCCCCGGCATCCGGATACTCGAAGCCTGCGATCATCCGCAGCGTGGTCGTCTTCCCACAGCCCGACGGACCGAGGAGCGAGAGGAACTCCCCCGGTTGCACGTCGAGACTCAGGTCGTCGACCGCGATGGCGGTGCCGTACCGCTTGGTCACGCCATCGATGCGGACCGCACCGGTGACGGTGGGTGCGTCGAGTGTCGCCGTCGACGTTCGGGTGGTGTCGGGCATGGAGCCTCCCCATTGAGATTCGCTTGCCGCGAGTCTGGCACAGGAAAGTCGCCAGGTATAGCGAAATCGGAAGTCTCTTGATCAATTCGCAACGATATCCGTTGCGAATCGTCGAAGTCGCGACCGATTAGCGCTGATCAGATGAGGAACCCGCGCAGCAACGCTTCGGATCCGGCGAGGTGATCGCGCATCGCGGCCTCGGCCGCATCCGGGCGTCCGGCGAGGATCGCCGAGACGATGCCCTCGTGCTGCGCGCCCGAGTGCTGGATATTGCGCGGCATCAGCGGGAAGGTGTCGAGCCAGGCGTTCACATCCGCCCTGTTCTCGGCGACCAGCGCGACGAGCGAGGGGATGCCCGCGGCCTCGGCGATCGCCAGGTGCAGCAAAGTGTCCAGGCGCCGGTATTCATCCGGCCCGGCCGGCAGAGCCGCCTCGTGCCGCGCCCAGAGGTCGGCGCGCGTCGCGGCGTCGAGCGATCGGCTCGCGGCGGCACGCACGGCACCGGTCTCGAGCACCAGGCGCAGCCCGAGCACATCGTCGATCTCCTCCGCGGTCACGGTGCCCGACACGGTCGGGTGCGGCAGCGGATCGGCGACGAACGTCCCTCCGTACCGGCCGCGCCGCGGGAGCAGGTAGCCGGTGTCCGCGAGTTCGCGGATCGCCTCGCGCACGGTGTCGCGACTGACCCCGAACGATGCCGCGAGCTCGCGCTCGGGCGGCAGGGATTCCCCCGGAGCGACGACGCCGAGACGGATCGTCTGCACGAGCCGGGCGACCGTGTCCTCCAGGGCGTTGCCGCGCCGCAACGGCCGGTAGACCGCTCTGCGCACCTCGACGAGGTCGCCGTCGTGGGGGTGCTCGCTCATGCCTTCACCCTGTCACAGCGAGGTGAGGGGCGCTCACAGCGGGGTGACGTAGGCGTTCGTGATCCCGCCGTCGACGACGAAGGCGCTCGCCGTGATGAACGACGAGTCGTCCGAGGCGAGGAAGGCGACCGCCGCTGCGAGCTCCGTCGGCTCGGCGAAGCGTCCCATCGGCACATGCACGAGGCGCCGCTGCGCCCGCTCCGGATCCTTCGCGAACAGCTCCTGCAGCAGCGGGGTGTTCACCGGTCCGGGGCACAGCGCGTTCACCCGCACTCCTTGGCGCGCGAACTGCACCCCCAGCTCGCGGGACATCGCCAACACGCCGCCCTTCGACGCGGTGTAGCTGATCTGCGAGGTCGCGGAACCGAGCAGCGCGACGAAGGAGGCGGTGTTGATGATCGACCCGCGTCCCGCCGGCACCATGTGACGCAGCGCGGCGCGGCTGCACAGGTACACGCTCTTGAGGTTCACGTCCTGCACCCGATCCCACGCCGGGAGCTCGGTCGTCTCGATCGAATCGTCGTCCGCCGGTGAGATGCCCGCGTTGTTGAAGGCGATGTCGATACGTCCGAACTCCTCGGCGACGCCGTCGAACAGCGCATTGACCAGGTCTTCGTCGGCGACGTCGACCCGGCGGAACACCCCACCCACCTCGGCAGCCGCCGTCTCGCCCGTGGCCGGATCGACGTCGGCGATCACGACGAACGCACCCTCCGCTGCGAAGCGCTGCGCGGTGGCGAACCCGATTCCGCTCGCGCCACCGGTGATGATGGCGACGCGGTCCTTCAGTCGCTGGGTCAGATCGATGCTCATGTGGGTTCTCCGTTCCGGATGGGGTGGGTTGCGCGACGATCAGGATTCATCGGTCGCGAAGAAGACGTTCTTGGTCTCGGTGAAGTGCTCCGCGGCGTCCGGCCCGAGCTCGCGCCCCAGCCCCGACGCCTTCATGCCGCCGAAGGGCGTGGAGTACCGCACCGAGGAGTGAGAGTTCACCGACAGCACGCCGCTGCGCACACCACGCGCGACACGCACCCCGCGCCCGAGGCTCTCGGTCCACACCGAGCCGGCGAGACCATAGGCCGTGTCGTTCGCCAGGCGGATCGCGTCGGCCTCGTCTTCGAAGGGCATCACCGCGAGGACGGGACCGAACACCTCCTGCTGGGCGATGCGGTCGGCGGGAGCCGCGAGCACGACGGCCGGCGCGAACCAGAAGCCGTCTCCCTCGGGCGCGCTCCCGCGGAACGCGATGTCGGCGTCGTCGAGGAACGAGGCGACGGTGTCGCGGTGCCCCGCCGAGATGAGCGGCCCCATGTCGGTGTCCTCACGCGCGGGGTCGCCCACGCGCCACGCGGTCACGGCCGGTTCGAGCAGCTCGAGGAAGCGGTCGTACACCGAGCGCTGCACCAGGAGCCGACTGCGTGCGCAGCAGTCCTGGCCGGCGTTGTCGAACACCGAGCCCGGGACTCCCGCCGCCGCGCGTTCGAGGTCGGCATCGGCGAAGACGATGTTCGCGCTCTTGCCGCCGAGCTCGAGCGTCACGGGCTTGAGCGCCCTGGCGCATCCGGCGGCGACCTCGATCCCGACCTCGGTCGAGCCCGTGAAGACCACCTTGCGCACGTCCGGATGCTCGACGAGGCGCTGACCGACGACGGAGCCCGAGCCCGTGACGACCTGGAACAGCCCCTCGGGGAGCCCCGCCTCGAGCGCGAGCTCGCCCAGGCGGATCGCGGTGAGCGGTGTGAGCTCGGCCGGCTTCAGCACCACGGCATTGCCCGCGGCGAGCGCCGGCGCGAACGCCCAGGACGCGATCGTCATGGGGAAGTTCCACGGCACGATGACGCCGATCACGCCGTAGGGGTCGTGGAAGGTGACGTCGAGGCCACCGGCCACCGGGATCTGACGCCCGGACAGCCGCTCCGGGTCGGCGGAGTAGTAGTTGAGCACCTGGGCCACGTGGCCGGCTTCCCAGCGGGCGGAGCCGATCGGATGCCCGGAGTTGAGTACCTCGAGCTGCGCCAGTTCCTCGGCCGCGCCCTCGACCGCACGGGCGAACGACCGGAGGGCATCGGCCCGCGCGACCGGGGCGAGCGCCGCCCATCGGCGCTGAGCAGCGACGGCGCGGGCGATCGCGGCATCGGTCTCGGCGGCATCGGCACGGCTGACGTCGCGGATCGCTTTCCCGGTCGACGGGTTGATGACTGTGAACGCGCTCATCGGGCGCCCTCCTTCCGCCGCGCGGCGAGCGCACGAGCCTGTGAGACGAGATCGGCGAAGAGGCGCCGGTCGTCGGCGTTCTCCTCCGGATGCCATTGGATGCCGATGATGTGGCCGGCCGAGGTGTCGACGAACGCCTGCACGAGTCCGTCGTCGGAGTGCGCAGCCGCGACCAGCCCTTCCCCGAGGCGATCGATGCCCTGGTGGTGGTAGCTGTGCACGCGCACGCCGCCCGCACCGAGCACCTCACCGAGCGCGGTGTCGTCCGAGACCTCGATGTCGTTCTCGGCGAAGATGCCGCCGCCGAGGCGGTACCGCTCGGTGCCGAGCGATTCGGGTAGATGCTGCTGGAGTGTGCCTCCCCGTGCCACGTTGACGAGCTGCAGCCCTCGGCAGATCGCGAGCACCGGGATGCGTCGTCGCTCGGCCGCACGGAACAGCGCCAGCTCCCACGCGTCGCGGTCCACGCGTGCGGGATCGGTGAGCGGATGCCGCTCCTCGCCGTAGAGCTCGGGAGCGACATCCGCACCTCCGGAGAGGATCAGGCCGTCCATGCCGGCGATGGCGGCCTCCGCCGACGCCGGGTCCTGCGGCGGCAGCAGCAGCGCGATGCCGCCGGCATCCGTCACCCCGGTCAGATACTGCTCGGGCAGGAACGCCGCCCGCACATCCCACACCCCCTGCTGCGCCCGCTCGAGATAGGTCGTGACACCGATCAGCGGTGCCGGGTCAGAGCCGCTCGAAACCACGGATGCGCTCCCAGTCGGTGACGGCGGCGTCGTAGGCCTCGACCTCGATGCGCGCCTGGTTCAGGTAGTGGTCCACGACGTCGTCGCCGAACGCCGCGCGGGCGATGGATGATTCGCTGAACAGCTGCGCCGCCTCCCGGAGGGTGGTGGGCAGGTGCTCGACGCCGGCTTCGTAGGCGTTGCCTGTGAAGCACTCGGGCAACGGCAGCTCGTTCTCGATGCCGTACAGGCCCCCGGCGATGATCGCCGAGATGCCGAGGTAGGGGTTCACGTCGCCGCCCGGCACCCGGTTCTCGACCCGGAGGCCGGAGCCGGAGCCGATCACGCGCAGCGCGCAGGTGCGGTTGTCGATGCCCCAGGCGACGCCGGTCGGGGCGAAGCTGCCCTTCGCGAACCGCTTGTACGAGTTGATGTTGGGCGCGTAGAGCAGGGTGAATTCGCGTAGGGTCGCGAGGATGCCGGCGATCCAGTGCTCCATGATCGGGCTGAACCCATGCTCGCCGTCCCCCGCCATGACCGGGGTGCCGTCGTCGGCACGCAGGGAGAGATGGATGTGGCAGCTGTTGCCCTCGCGCTCGTTGAACTTGGCCATGAAGGTGAGTGCCTGTCCGTGCTGCTCCGCGATCTCCTTCGCGCCGTTCTTGTAGAGCGCATGCTGGTCGGCGGTCTCGCGCACCTCGGCGTAGCGGAACGCGATCTCCTGCTGCCCCAGGTTGCACTCCCCCTTCACGCCCTCGCAGTACAGTCCCGCGCCGTCCATGCTGTTGCGGATGTCGCGCAGCAGGGGTTCGAGGCGCGTGGAGGCGAGCAGGTTGTAGTCGACGTTGTAATCGGTCGACGGTGTGAGCCCCTCGTACTTGCGGGCCCAGGCTTCGCGATAGGTGTCGTCGAAGACGATGAACTCGAGCTCGGTGCCCGAGAACGCTGTCCAGCCCCGCTCGGCGAGACGGTCGCGCTGCCGATCGAGGATGGCTCTCGGCGAGGGCCCCACCGGTTCACCGTTCCCCCACACCAGGTCGGCGATCACGAGCGCGGTTCCATCGAGCCACGGGATGCGGCGGAGGGTCGCGACGTCGGGCCGCAGCACCATGTCGCCGTACCCGCGATCCCATCCCGACATCGCGTAGCCGTCGACCGTGTTCATGTCGACATCGACCGACAGCAGGTAGTCGCAGGCTTCGGCGCCGTGATGCAGGATGTCCTCCTGGAACAGCCTCGCGGAGACCCGTTTGCCGACCAGCCGTCCCTGCGCATCGGCGAAGGCGACGATCACCGTGTCGATCTCGCCGGCGGCGATGCCGGCATCCAGCTGCTCGATGCTCAGGTTTCCCGACATCTTCTCGCTCCCGTCGTCGTGGTGAAGCGATCGGCCGACCGGCTTCGCCCTCAGAGTAGATCACCTCGGCGTCTAAAGGTAGACGAAACCACCATTGACTGCCACAATCATCCGCAAGGTGCACCCGGCGCCTGTGTGCATGCGAACGGAGAGCGGATGTCTGAGCAGAGCAGTGAGTCCCGCAAGGTCGCTGGGGCGACCTATACACGTGCCGGAAGTGAGTACTTCGAGAAACGGACGCTGAAGAGATCCGCCGGCGTCTGGGGACTGTGGGGGCTCGCGGTCGCAGCCGTCATCTCCGGCGACTTCTCCGGATGGAACTTCGGTATCGACTTCGCGGGCTTCGGCGGGATGCTGATCGCCTTCGTGATCCTCGTCCTCATGTACTACGGCATGATCTTCGCGATCGGCGAGATGGCCGCGATGATGCCGCACACCGGCGGCGCCTACTCGTTCGCCCGTTCCGCGATGGGCCCGTGGGGCGGCCTGGTGACCGGCGCCGCCGAGACCATCGAATACGTGGCGACCACGGCGGTGATCGTCTACTTCTCGGCGTCGTATGCGAACGGCATCACGAGCGAGCTGCTGGGGCTGGAACTGCCGGGGTGGCTCTGGTACCTGATCCTCTACGTCGTCTTCATCGCGCTGAACTCCGCGGGCGCGGCGATCTCCTTCCGCTTCGCGATCGTCGTGTCGATCATCTCGATCGGCATCATCCTGGTCTTCTCCCTGATGGCGATCTTCTCCGGCGCCTTCAGCTGGGACGCTCTATGGAACATCGCGCCCGATCCGGGCCAGACCGAGTTCCTGCCACACGGGGTGCTGCCGATCCTGTTCGCCCTCCCGTTCGCGATGTGGTTCTTCCTCGGCATCGAAGAGCTGCCCCTGGCCGCGGAGGAATCGCACAATCCCACCCGCGACATCCCCAAGGCCGGATTCTGGGCTCGCGGCACCCTCATCGTCACGGGTCTGCTCGTGCTGTTCCTGAACACGGGCGTGATCGGGGCCGAGGCCACGGGCACCGCCGGCGAGCCCCTGCTCGACGGCTTCCGCGCGATCGTCGGCGACCAGCTCGCCGCGGTGCTCGCCCTCTTCGCCCTGATCGGACTGCTCGCGTCCCTGCAGGGCATCATGTTCGCCTACGGCCGCAACATGTACTCGCTGTCCCGTGCGGGCTACTACCCGCGGTTCCTGTCCCTCACCGGCAAGCGACAGACCCCCTGGGTGGCTCTCGTCGTTGGTGCGGCGATCGGCTTCGTCGCCCTCATCGTGCTCGATGTGCTCGCGGCCGTCGACGCCGAGGGCGCGGGTTCGGTCGCCGGTGCGATCGTGCTGAACATCGCGGTCTGGGGTGCCGTGCTCGCCTACGGCCTGCAGCTGGTGTCGTTCATGATCCTGCGGAAGAAGTATCCGAACGTCGACCGCCCGTACCGCAGCCCGTGGGGCATCCCCGGTGCGGCCGTCGCGCTGGTGATCGCCGCACTCATCTTCGTCGGATTCCTGCTGAACCCGACGTTCGGCCCGGCGATCATCGCCATCGCGATCGTGTACGTCGTGATCCTGCTCGGATTCGGGCTGTTCTTCCGCCACCGCCTGGTGCTCTCCCCGGAGGAGGAGTACGCGATCTCGGGCGGCTCGCACGGCGATCCGCAGACCGAGGGCTATGACGCCATGGAGGGTGAGGTGTTCGACGACAGCGGCCGGTGAGTCCGCGCACAGCGCCTCGACGAGTCGGTCGGGGCGCTGTGTCGTGCCCGACCCCGGAGCGCTCTACTTGCGGTCGAAGTCGAAGGCCTTGAGCAGCTCGACGACGGCCTTGTCGCGCTCCTCGCCGCCCTCGTCGAACATGTGCGTCACGTGCGTACGCAGGTGGTTCTCCAGCAGCAGCCGGTTCAGCGACTCCAACGAGCGCTGGATCGCACGGGACTGCGTGATGATGTCCATGCAGTAGTCCTCGTTCTCGATCATCCGCGCGACGCCGCGCATCTGCCCCTCGAGGATGCTGGTGCGGTGCAGCGCACGCTTCTTGATGTCTTCGATCACCCCTTGAGGGTACTCGTCTCTCCGGGTGCGCGGCTGTCTGCGCACCGAGACACCGCACCGTCGCCGGTCGGGACCGTCGGGGCAGCACCGTGAAAGGATGACGTCATGCCGCGAACACCGATGACGCAGCTCTCGCCCGCCGACCAGGAACGCCTCCGCGCGCTCCGACGCATGAAGGCCGTCGCCCTCGGGGCTCTGGTGTTCATGGCCGTCGTGTTCGTGTTCGCCTTCGCGTTCCAACAGCGGTTCGACGGGCTCGCCTATGTGCGCGCTGCGGCCGAGGGCGGCATGGTGGGTGCCCTCGCAGACTGGTTCGCGGTGACGGCGCTCTTCCGCCGTCCGCTCGGGCTGCCCATCCCGCACACCGCGATCATCCCGAACCGCAAGGACGAGATCGGCCGCTCCCTCGGGGAGTTCGTGGAGACGAACTTCCTCGCAGCCGACGTGGTGCGCACCAAGCTGTCGAGCACGCGGATCGCGCTCCGCGCCGGTGAATGGCTGCGCGAGGCCCCGCACGCCGAGCGGGTGGGCACCGAGGGGGCGACGATCGCCACGGCCGTGCTCAATGCGCTGAGCGACGACGACGTACGCGACCTGATCACCGACCTCGCCCGCGAACACCTGGTCGATCCCGAATGGGGTCCGCCCGCCGGAGCGTGGCTGGAGAAGATCGTCGAGGCGGATGCCCATCATGGCGCTGTCGACCTCGCCGCCGACAGCATCGCCCGCTGGCTCGATGCGAATGCCGATTCGTTCAGCGGCCTCGTCTCGCGACGGCTTCCCGGGTGGGTGCCGAAGCTCGCGCACCGGTTCGTCGACGACACCGTCTATCACGAGGCCGTGAAGTTCGTGCACGCCGTGCAGGCCGACCCGCGCCATCCGGCTCGTCTCGCCGTCGACGGCTACCTGGCGCGTCTGGCGGACAGCCTGCAGAACGATCCGGCCACGCGCGCGAAGCTCGAGAACGCCAAGGCCTCGCTGTTCGACAGCCCCCGTGTCGGCGCCCTGGCCGCCGAGGCCTGGAACACCGCGAAGAACGGCCTGCTCACGGCCCTCGCCGATCCGCAGAGCGGTCTGCGCCGCCGCGCCGTGCAGGCACTGCAGGAGGTCGGCGAGCGCCTCACGACCGATACCGCGCTGCAGAATCGGGTCGACACGTGGGTATCCGACGCCGCGGTCTTCCTCGTCGACCGCTACCGGCACGACATCGCCTCGATCATCACCGACACCGTCGAGCGCTGGGATCCGGCCGAGACCACCGAGAAGATCGAGCTCATGGTCGGCCGCGACCTGCAGTACATCCGCCTGAACGGCACGTTCGTCGGCGCCCTGGCCGGTCTCGCCATCTTCTCCATCGCCCACGCCCTGATCCCCGGAGTCTGACCATGTCCCCCTCCTCCCGACAGCTGAGTCACGACCCGCTCTGGCCGCGCGCCGGATCCTGGGCCGCCTTCGACGCCGCCGCCGACGCCGTGCTGCTCGGCGTGCCCACCTGGCGCACCTCGCTCTCGCCGACGGGCGCGCACGCGACGCCCGCGGCCATCCGCAATGCGCTCCCCCGCTACGGGACGACTGCGATGGGGCCTCCCATGTTCGAGCTCGATGACGTGCTGCGCATCGCCGACGCCGGTGACGTCGCCGACCCGGACGGTTCCGCCGGCGAAGCGAGGGTCATCTCCCGCGTGCGCGATCTCGCCGCGGCCACGAGACTCGTGATCGCACTCGGCGGCGACAACTCGCTCACATATCCCGTGGCACTCGGCGCCGAGGCGACGGGACTGATCACCTTCGACGCGCACTTCGACCTGCGCGACGGCGTCTCCAACGGCACGCCCGTGCGGCGCCTGGTGGAGGACGTCCCCGGCTCATCCTCGCTGCACACGTCTCGGATCGACCCGACGAGGATCGTGCAGATCGGGATCGCCGACTTCGCGAACTCGGCCGCCTACGCCCGGCGCGCCGCCGACTGGGGCATCCGCGTCATCACACTCGACGAACTGCGCCGCCGCGGCATCGACGACGTGGTCGCGGAGGCGGTGGAGGTCGCCGGCGCCGGAGCCGATCCGCGCGTCCATCTCGACATCGATGTGGACGTGTGCGACCGCTCGGTCGCACCCGGCTGCCCCGCGAGCGTGCCGGGTGGTCTGCAGGCGTGGGAACTGCGCGCGCTCACCCGTGGCGTGGCTGCGGACGCCCGCGTCGTGAGTGCCGACCTCGCGGAGGTCGATGCGACCGCCGACGCCGACGATGCGCGCACCGTGCGGCTCGCGGCGCTGTGCGTGCTGGAACTGCTCACCGGGCTCGCCGCTCGCGGCTGAGACCACCGTGCGCCCACCCCCGTGTCGGAGGCGGGCGCACGCGGATCAGACTCCGGCGATCAGCCTCTCGGCGAACCAGAACAGCCCGATCGCGGCGACCACAGCCGCGATCCAGAAGCCCGCCGACGGCAGCCGACGGCGCAGCAGCACGAACAGCGGGAACACCACCGCGATCACCAGGAGCTGCGCCAGCTCGATACCCACGTTGAAGACGAGGAGCGCCCCGAGCAGATCCCACGAGAACGGCTCGTCGATTCCCAGCGCTCCGGCGAAGCCCACGCCGTGCATCAGCCCGAAGGCGAAGACCACCCCGATGCGCAGCAGATCCCCTCGGGTGAAGCCGTCGACCGTCGCCCCAGGGGACGGCGTCGCGAGGATCCGCTCACGCAGAGCGACAGCGGATCCTCCGGTCCCGGTGAGCGGCCGGCCTCGGAGAACCGGCACCTCCGCGAGACCGCTGCCCGAGCCTGCGTCGTCCACACCCCGTGCACGCCGGAACC
Source organism: Microbacterium sp. TPU 3598 (assembly GCF_002356155.1). Taxonomy (NCBI): domain Bacteria; kingdom Bacillati; phylum Actinomycetota; class Actinomycetes; order Micrococcales; family Microbacteriaceae; genus Microbacterium; species Microbacterium sp. TPU 3598. The sequence goes on from NZ_AP017975.1 coordinate 2,745,910, forward strand.
GCCGCATCTCCCAGAGCGCGACGACGGCGATCGACAGGGCGATGGCCGGCTCGACGATCCAGGCGGGGATGCTCACCACCCCGAGGGCGGCGAGGATGAAGGTCGCCGAGTGCGCGACCGTGAACGCCGTCGCCGCCAGCACGATATCCCGGAGCCGTCGAGATCCGATGATCAGGGCCAGCAGGAACAGCAGGTGGTCGGGGCCGAGCAGCAGATGCTCCGCCCCCAGCACGAGGAACTCGCCCATCCGAGAGCCCCAGTCGGTCGTGGTGACCATCGAGGGGTTCGTGTCGGTGTCGAGGTTCGCCACCCCGGAGCCCGAGCGCACGTCGTAGTCGACGATGGTCGTCGTCATGCCGCCGGGAGCCGTTCCGGGAAACAGCTCGGTCGTGATCCGGTACGGCACCGGCATCGCCTCGACCTGGTCCGAGCAGTCGGCTTCGATCACCAGACGTGCATGCGGCACACCGTCGCGGATGACGATCTCGTAGGGCGCCACCACGGCACTGGGGCAGGCATCCGTCGGCTCACCCTCCTGCGCGACGCTCACCGAGAAACGCGGCAGCACGTATCCCTCGACCGTATCGGCATGCTCGGCGAGCACCGCGGGCGTGAGCTTCTCCGGGTCTCGACCGCTCGCCTGCACATCCGCGTAGGCCTCCTGCTCGAAGGCCGTGTCGCCCATCTCTCGCGCCCCGTCGGTGGCGAGAAGCACGTACTCGATGTCGAGCACGGTGCGCACGACGCCGCGTTCCGGTTCCGAGACATCGGCGAAGACGGTCGCCGAGTAGCTGTGCGCCGCGGCCGGGGCCGGGGCCGCCGCCAGCATGATGCTGACGGCGACCCCGGCGACGGCGACGGCTCCGGCGACGAGGGTGCGGATCGACGGTCGGGTGCGCGTCCGCGACGCCGCACGACGACGTGCTGTCGTCATGCCTGACCCTCCGTACGACGCCGCAGCCGCCGGACCAGGACCCCGCCACCGGCGAGCAGCAGCAGTCCGGCGAAGGCGAGCATCGTCGGGGCCGGGCCACCGGTCGCCGCCAGTGGATCGGACTGTCCACCGGCGGAGCCGCCGCCCTGGTTCGCGCCGCTACCGGGGCCGCCGCCAGGGTTACCGCCGGGGTTGCCACCGGGGTTACCGCCGGGGTTGCCACCGTCCGACCCCGCGATCGCCGTCACGGTGAACGTGACCTGGTTCTGCCGGGCGGCCGCGTCGGTCGCGATGTACTTCAGGGTGTAGGTGCCGGTCGCGGTCGGGGTGAACGTGTATCCGTCTCCGGCAGCCGCGGCGAGCGCCCGCAGGCCGGACGCCGGGTCGTCGACCGCCACGGGGGCACCCGACGGGTCGGTCACCTCGAGCATCGTGCTCACGCGTCCCGAGTTGTCCACGGCCTCGGCGCGCGGGGCGGTGTAGGCGGTTCCGACCGTGGCCTCACCCGCAGGTTCCGGGGCGACGCGCACGAGCGGCGGCATCGTGTCGAGTGCGGTGACCTCCCGTGTCGCGACGCGATACACGTCCTTGTCCGAGAGGGGAGCGCTGTAGACCTCGACTCCGGCGATCCGTCCGTCCATCGTGGAGTCGTCGAGCGCGCCCGAGGTGTTCGCGTCACCGCCGATCACCATGTAGCGCGCATCGGCCGCACTGGGCTTGACGGAGAACGACACCCCTTCGGTCTCGGCCTTGCGCACGCCGTCGACGTAGAGCCGCGCATCGTGACCGTCGTACCAGGCGGTCACGTGGTACCACTGGCCGTACTTCAGGCTGACCGTCGGACGCGGCGAGGCGTACCAGAACTGCAGCTCGTACGTCGTCGCGCTGGTGCCGACGGCTTCGAGGCCGATGCCGCCGCTCTGCATGCCACCGAAGACGTCGACGTAGCCGCCCGAGATCGAGTCGAGGCGGAACGTGGTGTCGAGGGTGAACCCATCCTGCAGTGCCGCGTACTCGGCGTCGGTCCACTTCGGTGTGCGGATGCCGGTGGCAGCCCCCTCCGCGCCGATCACGACATCGGATCCCACGCCGGGATCGTTCTCGATCCGGGCATCGGCGCCTGCGGTGAGCGGACGCGCGGCCGGAGAGGAGTCGCTCGCCGTGCCGCCCGCGAAGCCGACATCCAGGAGATCAGCCGTGGGCAGGGCGGCGCGGAGGTCGTCGAAGGTCAGACTGCTGGGGTCGAAGGGCCCCTCACCGCCGCTGCCTTCGGTGCTGGTGAACCGCGTCGTCAGCGCGGCACCCTCCTTGCCCCAGGCGTTGATCGGGGTGACCCGCACCTCGTACTCCCGTCCGGGGAGCAGGTTCCACACTTCGTGGCTGCGGTCGACCGGCATCGGCAGGTTGTAGAACCCCGACCACTGCAGGAACGAGTTCACCTCCTCGCCGGTGGCGACGTCGACCGTCGAGTAGCGGTATTTGTGCACGATGTCGCCGACGGAGTTCGGCGCGGGCACGGCCTGCGGGAAGGAGGCCATCGCCTTCGTGCTCGCGATGTCGGCCACGGTCACGGCCGCACCCTCCGGCCAGATCGGGCCGGCGGACTGCGCGGCGCGGTGAGTGTTGTTGAACGGGAACCGCTCGTCATAGGACTTGGTCTCATCGACCGAGTCGGCCACGTCCCAGGTCCAGGTCTGGTCGATCCACTGGTCGGCGAGCAGGTCGTAGTTCTTGATGGTCACTGTCGTGCCGGTGATCTCGACGATGGCCGTCTGGCGGTTGTTGCCCGCATCATCCGGGGTGGTGTCGTTGCCGCGACTGGTCGGGCTCGAGTTCACGACACCCGACTCGAACTCGTAGTACGCCAGCGGAGGCGCGTTCACGGTGGTGAAGCCCTGAGTCGACCGATCGCCGGACCGGCTCTCCTGGCCCTGCCAGATCGAAGTCGGGATGTTCTGCGGCGTGTGGATGTGGCCGCCCCAGACGACCGCCTGGGGGAAGTCGTCGAACACAGACTGAAAGCCGTCGCCGCAGCCGCTGGACAGGCCCGTGCCGTACCACTCGTTCGAGACGTAGTGCGTGCACTGGAGCGGGTGATGCACCAGCACCATGACGGGCTTGTTCGGGTCTTCGGCGGTGGCGGCTGCCAGCCTCTGCTGCAACCAGGACTGGGCGTAGGCGTAGTTGCCGCCGCTCGCTCCCGAGGGCTTGCCCGTGTCGGGGTCGATGGTGCCGCTGCCCGGCGACACCGTGATGACGTGGTAGCCGTTCACGGTGTAGTCGGCGTTCGGCTTCTGACCGCCCGTCGCCTGCGTGAACAGGTCGTACGAGGAGATACCCGAGACGTCGTGGTTTCCGAGCGACGCGATCGCCGGGATACCGAGGCCTGCCTTGGAATCCATCGTCTGCTTGAGTCCGGCGAATTCGCCCGGCGTCGCACTGTTGGTGAGGTCGCCGACGAACAGGGCGGTCTGGACGTTTTCCTGTGCCCAGAAGTCGTAGGCCTCGGCGAGCTCGTCCCAGTTGACGTGGATGTCACCGATCGCCGCGAAGCGCACGTCCGGTCCTCCGGCCTCGACCGCCGGCGCCGCTGCGACGCTCGGAGCCGCAGCCACGGCCGCATCCGGCGCACCGGCCACGGTGATCGTGCGGGTCTCCTCGCTCACACCGCCCGCGGCATCGCTGATCGAGTAGGCGACGACGTACTCGCCGGGGATGGTCGGGGTGAATCGATATCCGCCCGATTCCTCCGGCATCACCATCGTGACGACACCGGAAGGGTCTTCCACCGTGACGACGAGCTCGCTCGCGGAGCCGTCGACATCGGCAGCCGAGGCCGAAGGAAGCAGCACAGCGCTCCCCACCCGACCGCTGGTCGGTGCCTCACCCTCGAGGCGGATGATGGTGCCGCCCGTCTCGGTGGCGGGCGACACGTCTTCGGGATCGGTCACGGCGAGGGTCGCGTTCGACGTGGTGACGACCGGTACGGCCACCGACGCAGCAGCCGGGAGCACAGGCCCCGCGATACAGGCGGCGACGGCGACGAGCGATGCGGGGCGGAGGAGCCGCGCGAATCCGCGGCGAGAAAGGGACGGATCGGGGGCGGGCGGTTTACGACGAGACACGGAGCATCCTCTGTGAGACGAGAAGAAATCGGACTTCCCCAATCGACCGCCGCAAGATGACGCCGGGGTGAACACCGGCCGACGCAGACGTGTCATCGGCCGCCCGCGCGGCGATCCGGGCGACCCGGTGCGCACAGTGGGCGCAGTCGCGCGACCCGTTCAGTCTTCGCCGGGGAGCGCGGTCGCGCGACCCGTTCAGTCCTCGCCGGGGAGCGCGGCCGCTCCGAAGGCCTGCGCTTCGAAGGAGATCGTGTGCGGAACGTAGCGATCCTCGGCGCATTCGACGGGTCGGCCGTTCGAGGCGAAAGTCTCGCGTCGCACCTGCAGGAGCGGACTGGATCTGCGCACTCCGAGCAGACGCGCATCCTCAGTCGCCGCAGCCACCGCTTCGATCCGATGGTTTCCCGACGAGACCACGATCCCGGCGTCTGCGAGCACCCGCGTCGTGGAGACCACGTCATCCGGAAGACCTGCGACGTGCGGAACCACCCAGGGCGCCCATGTCGAGCGCTCCACCATCACGGGGCGCTGGTCGAGTGTCCGCACACGGGTGAAGGTCAGGACGTCTGCGTCCGTGCGGATCCCGAGCAGTCGCGCTTCTCGCGCCGTGGCCTTCCGCGTCGTGCGGGCCACGATGCGTCCACCGGGGCTGCGCCCGCGGCCACGCACCCACTGGGTGAACGAGCGCATCCGGTCGAACCCCTGCGGCTGGCTGGGTTGCACGAACCACCCGGAGCCCCGGTGCGACTCGACCAGGCCCTGGCGCGCCAGGGTGGCGAGCACGGTGCGGATCGTCCGTCGAGAGACCCCGTGGAGGGCGGCCAGCTCCATCTCGCTGGGAAGCCCTGCTCCCCCAGCGTAGGTTCCGTCGAGGATCTGCCCGCGCAGACGGGCCAGCACCTCACTCATCGGAACGCATGCGAGCGCATCACGGCGTTGTGGAGCGGAACGCTCCCGGGTTGCGACGGCACAGCTCACTCTAACGCCCATGCGCCGGCACCCCGGAGATGACTGAAGCCCCCGGGCATGTGCCTGGGGGCTTCAGTGTCCGGTGGACCTAAGGGGATTCGAACCCCTGACCTCCTCGATGCGAACGAGGCGCGCTACCAACTGCGCCATAGGCCCTTGAACGACATCTACGCTATCACGACGGAGAAGCTGTTCGCGCCGCGAGCGGTCATCCGGCGGCGCGGCGCGAGAGCAGCTCGCGCACGTGCGCCTCGATCTCGGCGTCGTCGACGAAGCCCATCCGTGCGTACGGCGACGAGGCCGCGGGCAGCGCCACCGGCGCCTCGGGGGCCATCTGCTCCGCACGCTCGCGCAGGGCGGCGACGCGCGCGGCCTTGCGACGCTGTTCCTGTGCCTCCATCTGGGCCTGCGCAGCCTGCGCACGAGACCCGGGCACCGACACGAGCGGCTCCGGCAGCGGACGCGGTGTCCACGTCGCCCGCCCCTGGTCGTGCAGCTCGGGGGCGACGCGCGGGGCGGTCGGCGTGGCCACCACGTGCGTGGCGCGTGCGACTCGACCGGCGACAGCGGCCATGCGCTGCAGGGCGATGCCGGCGACGACGACGGCGGCGCCACCGATCCACAGCAGCGCCGAGCTCCCGGCAGCCAGGAGCTGCCACACACCGAGGCCGGCGATGACGAGTCCGACGAGGAGGGTGCTGGTCGCGGCGACACGGACACGTCGACGTGCCCGTGCCCGTCGGATCACGGGATCGGCCCTGGTCGCCGCGAGTTGCTCACGAAGGGACTCGAGTTCGGCAGCCTCACGTTCGGACTGCACCCGCTTGGCCAGCTTCTGCTGGGCCAGCGCGGTGCGCGCGTTCAACTCGAAGCGCACTTCACCGGGAGTCTCGCTCGTCTCGGCAAGCACACGCAGGGCCTGGTTCAGCCGCACCGCGTTGCGTTCAGCGGCGTTGTATTGGAATCGCCCCCGCCAGGATGGCAGCAGATAGAGCATCCAGAGCAGCACGGCGACGAGCACGATCACTCCCCCGCTCAGCACCGGCCCGTCCATACCGACAACGCTAAGGGCTGGAAGCTGGCTGGGCCGTACAGTAAGGCGCGTGTCGCGGCGTGTCCGTCCGGATCAGGACCAGATGACCCTTTTCACTGCGAGATGCGGTCGGAGGGGGGCACCGTTGCGGCGTCAGGCGGCACCTGACCGCTGAGCCAGCGTGCGAGCACCCCTTGCGGCACATCTTCCTTCGTCAGGGCGAACGCATAGTGGTCGCGCCAGTCGCCGTCGATATGGATGTAACGACGACGCAGCCCCTCGTACCGGAACCCCAGCTTCTGCACGATGCGCAGACTCGCCGCGTTCTCCGGCCGGATGCAGATCTCCATGCGGTGCAGTCCGTACTCCGTGAAGCACGCGTCCGTGGCCATCGCCACCGCAGTCGGAGTGATCCCCCGGCCGGCGAACCGCTCGCTCACCCAGTACCCGATCGTGGCCGAGCACAGCGAGCCGCGGGACACTCCCCACACGTTGAGCTGTCCCGCGACCTCGCCGTCGTACTCCATGACGAACGGATAGCCCGAGCCGTCACGATATTGCTGGAGCAGGCGTCGGATACTGAGCCTCATGTCGAACGACACCGAGCCGTAGGGGACGGTCGCCTCCCACGGCTGGAGCCACGACCTGTTGGCGAGCAGTTCATGCTGCAGCGGTCGCGCATCCTTCGCACGGACGAGCCGCAGTTCTATGGGTCCGTGTCGCATTCCCGTCGCCAGATCCATGCCGCACCGACGCCCGCAGAGTCGCCTAGAGGCGTTCCGCGAACTCCTTGAGCCAGGGACGCAGCTCGGGCCCGAGGTCATCGCGGTCCGCGGCGAGCTGCACGATCGCCTTGATGTAGTCGACGCGGTCGCCGGTGTCGTAACGGCGTCCGCCGAAGATGACGCCGACCACGCCGGGGCCGTCGGGATCGGTCGCGAGCACCTGCAGCGCGTCGGTGAGCTGGATCTCTCCGCCCTTGCCCGGCTCGGTGTGCTCGAGGATGTCGAAAACCGACGCCGGGAGCACGTAGCGGCCGATGATGGCCAGGTTGGACGGAGCGTCTTCCTGCGCGGGCTTCTCGACGAGACCGGTCACCCGGACGGCGTCGGACCCCTCGAGCGGCTCGACGGCGGCCGCACCGTACATGTGGATGTTCGCGGGGTCGACCTCCATGAGCGCGATCACGGCCGCGCCCGAACGCTCATGCTCGGCGATCATCTCGGTGAGGAGCGGGTCGCGCTCGTCGATGAGGTCGTCTCCGAGGAGCACGGCGAAAGAGCTGTCGCCGACGTGGGTGCGCGCACGCAGGACCGCGTGACCGAGCCCCTTCGGCTCGCCCTGGCGGACGAAGTGGATGTCAGCGAGATCGCTCGACTTCATCACGCGCTCGAGACGACCGGTATCGCCCTTCTCCATGAGCTTCACCTCGAGCTCCGGCACGGAGTCGAAGTGGTTGGAGATGGCGTTCTTGTTACGGCCGATGATGACGAGGATGTCGTCGATACCGGCGTTCGCCGCCTCTTCGACGACGTATTGGATCGCCGGCTTGTCGACGACGGGCAGCATCTCTTTGGGCATCGCCTTCGTCGCAGGGAGGAATCGCGTCCCCAGGCCTGCGGCGGGAATGACGGCTTTGATCTTGTGGTCAGCCATCTTGCCAGCCTAGTGGTGAGCGCCGACGTAGACTCGGAGCCATGTCGAACGACGTCGAACATGCGAAGCGTGCACTCCGCGCCGAACTCCGCGAACGACGCCAGCTCCTCTCCGACACGCAGCGCGACGCCGCGGCCACGGCCATCGGCGAACGCCTCGACGCCCTGATCGACGAGCTCGGCGCCCGCTCCATCTCGTGCTTCCTGTCCACCACCACCGAGCCGGGCACCCGTGAATTCGTGACCAGGGCCGTGCGGCGCGGCATCCGCGTGCTCCTCCCCGTCACTCGCGCCGATGGGCTGCTGGACTGGGCCGTGGCGACCGACGACGACGAGGTCAGCGAGGGGCTGTTCGGTCTGCCCGAGCCCACGGGCGAGGTGCTGGGCCCGATCGCCGTCAACGACGTCGACCTCATGATCGTCCCCGCTGCCGCTGTCGATCGCACCGGGATGCGCATGGGCTGGGGGCGCGGCTACTTCGACAAGACCATCGGCTCGATGGAGAAGTGCCCGCCCGTCTATGCCGTGATCTATGATTCCGAGGTACTCGACGAACTTCCGCGCGAGGTGCACGACCAGCCCGTGGATGGCGTCGTGACCCCGTCGCAGACCCTCACCCTGTCGCCGCGGCGACGCTGATCGCAAGGACCCCCATGCCCACCTACGCCTATGCCTGCACCTCGTGCGGACACAAGTTCGACGCCGTGCAGAGCTTCGCCGACGACGCTCTCACCGTGTGCCCCGAATGCGGTGGCGCGTTGCGCAAGCAGTACGGCTCGATCGGCGTGACCTTCAACGGCTCCGGCTTCTATCGCACGGACTCGCGCGCCAAATCCGGTGGATCGAAGGATGGTTCGGCATCATCGAAGACGGAATCGACGACGAGCGCCAAACCGGCGGCTGCGTCGACTCCGGCCTCTTCCTGAGGCCCCGATCTGTTGGGGGATCCCATGCTCAAAGGTTTCAAGGACTTCCTGCTCCGCGGCAACGTCATCGACCTGGCCGTCGCTGTCGTCATCGGTACGGCTTTCACCGCGATCGTCACGGCCGTCGTGAACAGCATCATCAACCCGCTCATCGCGCTCTTCCTGAAGGCGGATGCCGCCGGTCAGTTCGGCATCCCCGTGACGAACATCTACGGCGAGACCGTCACGTTCCCCATCGGCGAGCTGATCTCGGCGATCATCAGCTTCCTCGCCGTCGCCGCCGTCGTCTACTTCGTCTTCGTGCTGCCGATGAACACGTTCAAGGCCCGCGTCGAGGCCCGCAAGGGCACTCCGGCCGAGGAGCCCGAGGAGGAGCCGGCCGCCTCGACCGAGTCCGAGCTGCTCGTCGAGATCCGCGACCTGCTCAAGGCACAGCGCGGAGCCTGACCGCCTCCGCTCGCACCCGAGACGCACGGTCCTCTTCGGAGGGCCGTGCGTCTCTGGTTCCGTTGCCCGGACGACCGGACACGGCGTTCAGCGACAGCACTGCCCCGTCATCCGGCGACTCCGTTCTTCCGGCGCCTCAGTAGTGCGGCGGCACATCCTGGATCAGCTGGTCGTCGTTCGGCCCCTTGGCGCCCTTCGGCCGCGACCGCGGAGGCACTTCGGCGGGGCCGGACTCCGGTGCCGGGTCGCTCCCCGGCACCGGGGTCAGGCGGGCACGCCGTGAACCGGTGACCCGCACCACGCGCTGGCGCGGCGTCGGGGTGTCGGACTCGTCAGTCATCGCGGGTGTCGGCGATGTCGATCGGCTGCGTGTCGTTCTCCGCACGCGGCGTCGACTCCGAGATGCCGAGAACCGCGGCGATCCGCGTCGCGGCGGTCACGGGGTCGCTGTAGAGATCGAAGGCGTGCACACGCACATAGTGCCAGCCCAGGCGACGTAGCACGTGTGGTCGCAACCGCAGTGTCTCCCGCAGAGACTCGCCCCGTGTCTCCGGGTCGGACTCGATCACGACCGCCTTGCCACCGTGCTGGGCCACCAGCGGCAGCAATCCGCGATAGTCGACGTCCACCGAGGCGCCCAGACGCCGTAGCTCCCGCGCGAGGGCGAGGGTGAGAGGATCGGCGAGGTCTTCCAGGCGCGCGTCTCGGCTGCGGGCGGCCAGTCCGCCGAGGATCGACATCAGCGTCGCCGCTCCATGCTCCAGGCGTCCGTCGTCGAAGGAGGAGGGACGGATCGAGGAGACGAGCACCATCGAGCGGCGCGCGCGCGTCATCCCGACAGTGAGGAGTCGCTCTCCGTCGGGAGTGGAGAGATCGCCGAAGTCGCTCAGCACCCGACCGTGCTTGGTGAGTCCGAAGCCGAGCGAGAAGATGACGCGGTCACGGCTCTCGGCGACCGACTCCTCGAGCGTCAGCACCGCGAACGGCTCGACCGTGTCGCGTCCGACGAAGTCCGCGACGTCGGAGCGCCCGGCGAACGCCGAGGTGACGGCGGCGCGTACGCGCTCGGCATGGCGCGCGCTCGCGGTCACGACCATGAGCGATTCGGCAGGACGATGCACGGCGTGCTCGACCACGAGCGTCACGACCCTCGCCACTTCGGCGTCCGGACTCTCGACGGCGCCGGAGATCGGGTCCGGTGTTCCCGTGCCGCCCTCCACGTAGTCGACCGTGAGGCTTCCGCGACCGAGATACGAGCCCGCCCAGGGAAGCGACACGATCTCGCCGCCGTAGAAGGCATCGTTGATGAGCTCCGCGAGGTCTTCGCCGCCCGCACGGTAGCTGCGGGTGAGCGTCATCACCGGCAGGAGCTCGGAGAGCCGCTCGAAGGCCGAGACGTCGTCGAACGGCACCTCGGCCTCCCACGACTCCTCCGGGTCCACCGCGATGCGGAACGGCGTGGGACGCTGCGTCACCGGGTCGCCGAACGCGACGATCTGGCGCGCGCGCCGGATCGCCGGGGCGGCCTCTGCGAGGTTGATCGCTGCGGCATCGACCAGGATCACCGTGTCGAACTCCACCGAGTCCGGAATCTCCGGCACCAGGTACGGCGACGAGATCCAGACCGGGGCGAGCACGTCGACGAGGGTGGGCGCGGCGCTGACGACCTGCGCGGTCGTGGTCGCCGACTGCGTCAGCGCACGGCGCAGGTGCTGCGACTGCTGCGGCTCGTCGACGATCGCGATCCGCCACTGGTTGGCCAGCTGCCAGGCGAGCAGCGGTCCGGCCATGGCGGCGTGCGCCTCATCGACCAGCCGGAAGTCGCGTTCGAGCCGATCGACGACTGCGGTGTTCGCGCCGAGGAGGGCGCGGTTGTCCTGCAACGCGCGCTCGAGGAGGGACTGCCACCACGCGAACTCGAGTTCTTCCCCCACCTGGGATTCGGAGACATGGCGCACGGAGAGCTCGGCGAGCAGGGGCTCCAGCCCGAGCAGAGCGAGTCGGTCGCGCAGCTGGGCGCGTTCGACGAGGTTCTCGAAGACATCGGACTTGGCGGCCAGTCCCGCGAGCGTGCGCACGAGTCGCGCCACCGGGAGCGACGCCAACGGCTCGCGTCGTCCGAGTGCGGCGTCGAGCTCGGCGAGCTCGGCCTCCACCCGCTGCCAGGCCACGTACACGTCGGCGAGACCGAGGGGGATCTCGGGCGCGACGCCCGCCTCGACGCACCGCTGCCACTGCGTGCGCTGCGCCTGGATGCGCAACAGCGCCTCGTGCATCTCCGTGACGTGCACGCCCGGACGGACGTACTCCTTCGCGAGACGCCGCAGCCGACGTCTGTTCGCCCCGGACAGCCCCGGCGCGTCGCGGCGCGAACCGTGGGCCTGGATGAGCTCGCCCAGCGGCCGCTCGAACACCGTCGGGCTGAATCGGTCCAGCGAGTCGCGGATCCCCTGCAGCAGACGCAGGTACTCACCCAGTTCGTCGATGGTCGAGAACGGCCGCATGTGGGTCTGGGCGATCAGCTCGTAGCCGCGCTCGAGAACGGCGGGAACGCTGTTCGCGTGCAGTCGACCGGCGAGCTCGTGGGCGGCACGAGCGGCCTCGGTGCTGGAGAAGGTGACGCCGTACCACGGCGAGTCGTTCGGGCCGAAGCGGAACTCGCCGAGACGGGCCGCCTGGGCGAGCGCCTCGGCGGCCTCGGTGCGATCGGCGGCGAGTCGACGCAGGGCATCGGGGCCGAGTCGGGCAGTGGTCGACGGCGGCACGGGCAGCGACGCCAGCCGTGTCAGCTGACGGGTGGCGTCGAGCACCGAGGCGTCCAGTCCGGCGACGGGTGCGCTGAGCGCCTGACGGTAGTCGCGCAGGACGGTCCGCAGACGCACGAGTGCATCGTCGACCTCGCTGACCTTGGGCGCCGTGGCCTTCTCATTGCGTCCGATGGCCCTGACCAGATCGCGCCGCACGCTCGCCGGCGAGATCGCCAGGCTGTCGAGGCCGATCCCGGCGAGTCGGTGACGCACCCCGTCCAAGGTGGAGCGCCGCGCGGAGACGACGAGCACGCGCTTGCCGCCGCGCACCAGTTCACCCAGCGCGTTGATCACGGTCTGGGTCCCCCCGGTTCCGGGAAGGGTCGCGACGGTGAGGGAATGCCCTGCCGCGATACGGGCCAGCACTGCTTCCTGCTCCGCGTCCGCATCCAGGAGGAGGTTGTCCGAGGCCGGTGCGCGATCATCCGGGCCGATGTGATGCGGGATAGCTCGCGGAGCGGTGACGCGCTCGCGGTCTCCCACGTGACCGGCCAGGGCGTTCAGCACCGGATGATCGAGGCTGCCCCCGTCGCGGGACATCAGTCCTGACACATCGGCGAACGTCGAGACCACCAGACGCGGTTCGACCGAGAACGTGTCGATCGAACGCGTCATCGCGCGCAGACTGTCGATCACGGGTTGCGGCTTGAAGATGCCGCCGTCGTAGGCCAACGCGGCGAGCGCGGTGGCATCGATCGTGAGGCCGAAGTGGTCGCGAGCGATCCGCACGAGTTCGGGATTCACCTCGAAGGTGCCCTGCAGCTTCAACTCGAAATCGGAGTGGTGGCGGCGGATCGCCAACGGACGCAGCAGTACGGGGGCCGCGAAACCCGCTCCCCCGATGCGCCACCGGGCGACTCCGACGGCGAGGTGCACGGCTTCGATCCCGCGGACGGTACGGAGCTCGGTGTTCTTCGCGGTGATGCGCTCCGCGGCGAGTCGAGCGGTCCGCAGCCCGACCTCGTCGCGGAAGAGATTCGAGAGGAGAGTCGACTTGCCGGTGATGAACTGCGGCAAGCTCCCCGGGTGCGCCTTGGAGATGTCGATGCCCGACTCCGGGCTGTCACGGAAGCTCACGAGCGGCGAAGGGCCACCGAGATCGGCTGCCTCGGCCCTCAGACGCGTCCGCTCGGCCTCTGCGGCGTGTGCGATGTCGAGGCCTGTCGTGGTTCCGTGCAGATCGCTGATCGACACAGCAGCATCCACCGCTGTGTCGTCCGCAGACTTGTCTTCACGTCGCCACACACTGACACCCTAGGCGTGCGACCTGCGGAGACGGGGTATCCCAGGCGGGTTTCCGCCGAATTTCCGGCGATTCTGCGCTACGTAGGGGGTGGCGCACTTCTCCTGCCCGATGTGAACCCGGGTCGCGTTCTCCACTCGGAACGTCAAGCATGCGGTTCCGCGTCGAGCCGAGCGGACAGGATGGGGGCATGACGTTCCGCTACGACTTCGCCCCGACGCCGTTCGGGGATGCTCTCGCGGTGTTCTCCGACGAGGGCATCGTGCGATTCGACCTCTCCGAGTCCGAAGACCCGCGCGTGCCCTGGCTGCTCGAAGGCGTGTCCCATCAGTTGAGAGCAGTGCCAGAGCCCGACCCCGGAGCCGCCGACGAACTCGCTCATCTCCTGTCCGACTACTTCGACGGCGAGCCGGTGCGTTTCGACAGGCACATCCGCCTCGACTGGCGGCTCGTCGACGGGTTCGCCCTCGCCGCGCTGCAGACCATCTGCAGCATCGAGTGGGGCCAGACCATGAGCTACGGGGAGGTGGCGATCCTCGCGGGTCACCCCGGGGCTGCGCGCGCCGTCGGCACCGCGTGCCGCATCACCCCCTTCTCGATCATCGTGCCGGTGCATCGGGTGGTGCGCTCCGACGGCAGCGCAGGGCAGTACGGAGCGCACCCCGAGCGCAAGCGGTTCCTGCTCGACCTCGAGGCGCACTGAGGTCGGCAGGCCACGTCGTGGACCCGGCGAGTAGGCCGCCGGGTCCACACGCTTCCCCTGGGAGCCGATGGATCCGACGCCGTCCGCGACGACGACGGTGACGATGACACGGGTGATATCGTCGACGCTACGAAACGGGGAACAGCGTCACCCCGGAAGTAGGTAGTCGTGTCCTCACCCGTCACCCGCGAATCCGAGGCGGATCTCGTCGCGAACGCCGTGCGCGAGCTCGCCAGGCGGACGCGCTTCCCCGTCGCGTTCGGCGGTCTCATCGAAGAAGGCGTCGTGAGCGTCACGAGCATCGTCGGTGCGCGCACGCGGTCGCTGGACGGGCTCCGGGTGCGACCCGAGCGCGGGCTCGGCGGGCGGGCCATGATGGAGCTCCGCCCCCGGATGACGAGCGACTACGGGTCGTCACAGCAGATCACGCACGACTACGACGTGTTCGTCCTCGGCGAGGGCCTGCGCACCCTCCTCGCGCTGCCGATCGTGGTCCACGGCCGTTCCCGCGGAGTGCTGTACGCCGGCGGATGGGATGAGGAGCGGGTAGGCGGTGTGACCACGGCACCCGCCATGCAGGTCGCGCAGGCCGTCGCCGATGAGCTGCGCATCCGCGACGAGGTGCAGCGCCGTCTGCAGGAGACCACGCGCGGCGACGAGGTCGTGGCGCCGGCACAGCGCGAGGAGCTGAGGCAGAGCTTCGCAGAGCTGCGGAGCATCGCCGCCTCCGTGGAAGACGCGGATGTCCGCGACCGGATCGCGCAGGTCGAACGACGACTCATGACCCTCGCCGGTGACGTCGCATCACCCGCGACGAGCCCCATCCCCACCGTCCACCTGTCTCCGCGAGAGACCGATGTCCTCGCATGCGCGGCTCTCGGTTCGACGAATGCCGAGATCGCCGCGCAGCTCGGTCTGCGCGAGGGGACCGTCAAGGCCTACCTCGGCACGGCGATGTCGAAACTCGACGCCTCGACTCGTCATGCCGCCGTGGCGAGGGCTCGCCGCGCCGGACTTCTCCCCTGACCACACAGAATTGATTTATTGCGTATTGCGCGTCACATTACCGCGGCTCGCTATTCGCAACTTGTCGCATTTCCTCGGAGCGAGTAAAGTCGCGATCATGGCGAGAAGAATTGTGCATCAGCTGGTCGACGACATCGATGGCAGCGTCCTGGAAGTGGGCGAAGGCGAGACGGTGCATTTCTCGCTCAACGGCACGGCATACGAGATCGATCTGAATGCCGCGCATGCGGATGAATTGCGTTCGGCGTTGGCGCCTTATGTGGCAGCAGGCCGAAAGGCCGGCTCGTCGAATTCTCCGCGCGCGACATCGACTCGCAAGCGACCTGCACGAAACCCTGAGGTCGCGGCCATCCGCGCGTGGGCGAACGAGAACGGACACAAGCTCTCCGAGCGTGGCCGCATTCCCGCGCAGATCGTCGACGCGTACAACGCGGCGCACTGATCGCAGACCGAGATCGTCGAGTTCCCCTGCTGAAGCGGGGGAACTTTACGCCCCTTCTTGCACCCAGGCTTCGTCGCGGAGCGTGATCTCCTCCGTCATATCCGTGAGGAATCGGATCACGGTTTCCCTTTCAGCGGGAGTGAGACGGGCGGCAGAATAGAAGCGCTTCGCCTGCTGACGACCGACCGTCTCCATGGCTGCATGTCGCGTCTCCGCGGTGATGGTGATCTCCAGTGCCCTGCGGTCGGTGGGGTGAGGGGCACGCGTGATGTGGCCTCCCTGCTCCAGACGATCGAGGAGCTTCGTGGTCGCCGCAGTCGAGACACCGAGGTGGTGCGCGATTCCCCCCGGCGTCGCCACCAGGTTCCGGTTCGCGCACACGATCAGATAGTGCAACGCACGCATGTCCGTCTCATTCAGACGCATGTATCGACGTGACGCCTGGGACAGCGCCTGCTCGGCTTCGCGCAGTCCGGCGAGCGACTCCATCACCCGGGCGATCTGCTTCAACTCCTCCGGCGGAACACCGCTGCGATCGATCAGGACGCTGCGGGGATCACTTGCCTCGACGTCGTAGATCGCCGAGTGGACGAGCCCGTCAGGCGTATCCGCGGACGTTCGCGATCCGCCGTCGCCGACGGGGAGCGAATCCTGCGCGCCCGCGTGCGGGCTGGTGCCGGGCTCCGTGGTCATGCGATCATGTTACACACCAACAGTTTCATGCTAAGTTGACTACTCACCAAGTTAGCTAAATATGAACGCTCGAGATCTGGGAGATGCCATGGACGACGTGACCCTCCTCGCCGAAGACGGGACAGCTCTCGGCACGCTCCCGAAGAGCGAAGTCCACACGAGAGACACTCCCCTGCATCTCGCCTTCTCCTGCTATGTCCTCGACAGGGAGGGGCGGCTGCTCCTCACTCGTCGAGCGCTCGCGAAGAAGACGTGGCCGGGCGTCTGGACGAACAGCTTCTGCGGTCATCCACGACCGGACGAGACGATGGACGAGGCCGTGCGCCGACATGGCGTCGGCGAGCTCGGCATCCACCTCACCGAGATCCGCATGGCACTCCCCGACTACCGCTATCGCGCGGTGGATGCGAGTGGCATCGTCGAGAACGAGATCTGCCCCGTGCACGTCACGATCCTCGACGGCGACCCGGCCGCCAATCCCGATGAGGTGTCGGAATGGATCTGGGTCGAAGTCGATTCGCTGATCGAGGCTGTCACGCATGCACCCTTCGCGTTCAGCCCCTGGCTCGTGGAGCAGCTGCCGCAGCTGCGACAACTCGGCGAGGTGTGACGCATGAGCGTGACGACGACCGAGGAATCGCTCGCGACGCGGATCGAGGAGGCGCTGCGTCATCGATTCTCCGAGAGGAGCGCCGCCGCAGAGCGGTACGGGAACGAGTTCGTGGGGCTGTGGCGGGCCGCGGAGGAGCACGCCCTCGGCGGAAAGCTCATCCGCCCCCGGCTCCTCCTGGATCTGACGCACGCGTTGGCCCCCGCTCCCCTGACCGCCGATGAGACGCGCACGGCCATCGATGTCGCAGCCCATGTCGAGCTTCTCCACTTCGCCTTCCTGCTGCACGACGATGTCATCGACGGCGATCTGATGCGACGACGGCGTCCCAATCTGATCGGTGCGCTCGTCGCCGAGCACGCGGCGCGACCGACCGAAGCCGCCCTGCACTGGGCCCGATCGAGCGCGATCCTGCTCGGAGACCTGCTCCTGTCTTCGGCGGTGCTGGGCTTCGCCCGAGCGGACGTCATGCCCGAAGCCCGCGATCGTCTGCTCGGCCTGCTCGAACAGACCATCTTCGAGACGGTGGCCGGCGAGCACGCCGACGTCGCCCTCAGCGACGGCATCATCGCCCCCGATCTGCGCACGATCCTCTCCACGAGCGCGTACAAGACGTCGACATACTCCTTCGTGCTCCCGCTGCGCGCTGCGGCGGTCCTCGCCGCCTCGTCGGCTGCGACCGAGGAGTATCTCGCCATGATCGGGTTGCACCTCGGCCTCGCCTATCAGCTGCAGGATGACCTGCTCTCCGTGTTCGGAGACCCGGAAGAGCACGGCAAGGACCCGTTCTCGGATCTACGCGAAGGCAAGGAGACCGCGATCATCGCCTACGCCCGCATGACGAGCCAGTGGGACGACATCGAACTGCACTTCGGAAGACCGGATCTCAGCCCGACCGACGGTGCCGCTGCCCGTGATCGACTGCGCGAATGCGGCTCGGAGACCTTCGTCCGAGGCCTGGTGCAGGAGCATCTCGATGCCACGGACGCCGCACTCCTCGAAGCGGAAGCCGATGGTCTGCCCCCGGCGGCCGGACAGGTACTGCGCACCCTCGCCTCCCGAGTCGGAAGTCGCAGCCGATGAACGCGGACGCGGCCGATCGTCGGGACAGCACCGCCCTCCGGCGCTTCAACCGCACGGCGGAGATCGCGACGACCGATGTCATCCGCAGCTATTCGACGTCGTTCGGACTCGCGACCCGTCTTCTCGGACGCCGTCATCGCCAGCACGTCCGAAACATCTATGCGATGGTGCGCATCGCCGATGAGATCGTCGACGGCGTCGCCGCCGAAGCTGGTCTGGACGTGACCGCGCAATCCGCCGCGCTCGACTCCTACATCGCGGAGACGCATCGTTCGATGCGCAGCGGCTACAGCAGCGATCTTATCCTGCATGCGTTCGCGCGGACCGCGCGCGAGTGCGGGATCGGCGAGGACCTGACGCAGCCGTTCTTCGACTCGATGCGCGCAGACATCGACGAAGACGCCGGCTTCGCCGCCTATGACGTCGAAGCCCACGCGGCGTACGTCTACGGCTCCGCCGAAGTCGTCGGTCTCATGTGC
Source organism: Microbacterium sp. TPU 3598 (assembly GCF_002356155.1). Lineage (NCBI taxonomy): Bacteria > Bacillati > Actinomycetota > Actinomycetes > Micrococcales > Microbacteriaceae > Microbacterium > Microbacterium sp. TPU 3598. The sequence goes on from NZ_AP017975.1 coordinate 2,764,085, forward strand.
CTGCGGGTGTTCCTCCGGGATACCGAACGTGCGCCCGAAGACCTCGCGACGCTGCGGCACGGCGCCCGTCAGCTCGGTGCGGCCTTCCAGAACGTGAACTTCCTGCGCGACCTCGCCGATGACACCGACCGCCTGCACCGCGGCTACCTCGGCGGCGCTGCGCGTCTGACCGATGCCGACCGGGACGCATGGGTGCAGACCGTGTTCCGGCAACTGGCCGACGCGCGTGACGCTATCCCCCTGCTGCCGAAGGACGCCCGCGCGGCGGTGCGCAGCGCCCTGGCTCTGTTCGCCGCTCTGACCCGCCGTGTGGCGCAGACCCCCGCCGACGTCCTCTACCGGCGCCGGGTACGCGTTCCGGATCCGATCAAAGCCGCTCTCGCCGCGCGGTCCGTGCTCGTCACAGCGATGGAGCGGGACCGATGAGCCGGGTTGTGGTGATCGGTGCCGGAGTCGCCGGTCTCGCGACCGCGGGACTGCTCGCCCGGGACGGGCACGAGGTCGTGATCCTCGAGAAGAACGATCGCGTCGGCGGCCGCGCCGGGACGATCGAACGTGACGGCTTCCGTTTCGACTCCGGGCCGTCCTGGTATCTGATGCCCGAGGTCTTCGACCACTTCTTCGAGATGATGGGCACCACGACCGATGCGCAGCTCGATCTCATCCCCCTCGATCCGGGATACCGGGTGTTCCGCGACCCGGATGCGGTCGGTGGCGGATCCGGTCCCGTGACCGTCCCCGCAGGACGCGATCAGGTCACTGGACTCTTCGAAGCGCTGGAGCCCGGCTCCACGGCGACGCTGGACGCCTACCTCGACTCCGCGCAGCATGCCGGAGCGATGGCGCAGAAGTACTTCCTCTACAACCCCTTCACGCGCATGCGTTCGCTCCTCGCCCCCGAGGTCCTCCGAGCACTGCCGCGCCTCTCCGCCCTGCTCGGAACACGCCTGCAGTCCTTCGCGGCCCGGCGCTTCACGCACCCCGTGGTCCGACAGATCCTGGGCTATCCCGCGGTGTTCCTCGGCACCGACCCGCGAAGCGCGCCGGCGATGTACCACCTGATGAGCGCCCTCGATCTCGACCAGGGAGTCAGCTATCCGCAGGGCGGCTTCTGGCGGGTGATCGAGCGGATCGAGGCGCTGGCGCGCGATGCGGGGGTCCGCATCGAGACCGGGGCGGAGGTCACCGGAATCCGCACCCAGGACGGCGGCGACGGTACCCACGTGACCGGCGTGGGCTGGGTCGACGCCTCCGGCTCCACGCACACGGAGAGCGCCGATGTGGTGGTCTCGGCGGCCGATCTGCACCACACCGAGACGGCGCTGCTTCCCCCCTCGCTGCAGACCTACCCCGAGTCGTGGTGGGCACGGCGCACCAGCGGACCGGGCGGCATCCTCGTGATGCTCGGGGTTCGCGGCACACTCCCCGAGCTGCCACACCACTCCCTGTTCTTCACCGACGACTGGGACGCGAACTTCGACGCGATCTTCGGTGCCACGCCGACCGTTCCCGAGCCGGCATCGATCTACGTGTGCCGGCCGAGCGCAACGGATCCCGACGTGGCCCCTGCCGGCAGCGAGAACCTGTTCGTGCTGATCCCGGTCCCGGCGGACGTCGATCTCGGACACGGCGGACCCGACGGAGCGGGATCGCCCGAGATCGAGCGCGCCGCGGATGCGGCAATCGATCAGATCTCGGCGTGGGCGGGGATCCCCGACCTCCGCGAACGCATCGTCGTGCGCGAGACGACCGGTCCCGCAGACTTCCGCGACGACTATCACTCCTGGCGCGGAGGAATGCTGGGGCCGGCGCACATCCTCTCGCAGAGCGCGATGTTCCGCGCGCAGAACACTTCTCGGCGCGTGCAGGGCCTCTTCTACGCCGGGGCCACCACCGCGCCCGGCGTCGGTGTCCCGATGTGCCTGATCAGTGCGGAGATCGTCCTCAAGCGCGTCCGCGGCGACCACTCCCCCGGCCCGCTCCCCGTTCCCGGCTCTTCCGCTGCCATGACGGAGGCGCCCTGATGGGCGTCGTGTATCTGGCGGCCCTCCTCCTGTCGCTGAGCTGCATGCTGCTGCTGGATTGGCGGTTCCGCCTCTTCTTCTGGCGCGACGCGGTGTCGGCCGCGGTCGTCACGGCCGTCGGCCTCGTCTTCTTCGTGCTCTGGGACGTGGCGGGCATCGCCAACGGGATCTTCTTCCGGGGCGAGGGCGCGATCGCGTCGGGTCTGCTCCTGGCCCCCGAGCTTCCCATCGAGGAACCCGTGTTCCTGGTGTTCCTCGTGGTGTGCACCATGGTGATCTACACCGGATCCGCCCGGGTCATCTCCCGACGCCGAGCGCGGCGGCGCGACGAGGCGGAGGCATCATGACCTACCTCCAGCTCTCCGCCTGCTTCGTGGCTGTCGCCACGTTGGGCGGAATCGGGCTCGCGCTCGCCTCCCGCACGCGCGGCCCGCGCCCGCTCGCCGTGCTGCTGACCGTGGTCGTGCTGTTCGTGCTCACCGCGGCGTTCGATACCGCGATGATCGCGAGCGGCCTGTTCCACTATGCGCAGGACCCGCTGCTCGGCGTGCACGTCGGCCTGGCTCCGATCGAGGACTTCGCCTATCCGCTCGCGGGGGCGCTGCTCCTCCCGGCCCTGTGGACCGCGATGCGTGCCCGGCGGCGGGCGCACGATCGTCGACCGATCGATGAGGAGACTTCACGATGAGCACCGCCGCAGCTCCGCCGAGCAGCATCGGACGAGACATCGCCCAGATCATCCTGTCGTCGCGTCCGATCAGCTGGATCAACACCGCCTTCCCCTTCGCCGCCGCCTACCTCCTCAGCACCCGCGAGATCGATCTGACATTCGTGATCGGCACGCTGTACTTCCTGATCCCCTACAACCTCGCGATGTACGGGATCAACGATGTCTTCGACTACGCCTCCGATCTGGCGAACCCGCGCAAGGGCGGCATCGAAGGGGCTCTCCTCGCCCCTCGCATCCATCGAGCGACGCTGTGGACGGCCGCGGCGACCAACATCCCTTTCCTGGTCTACCTCGTCGTGGTGGGAAACCCGGCGTCGTGGCTCTGGCTGACGGTCAGCGTGTTCGCGGTCATCGCCTACTCCGCGCCTGTCCTCCGATTCAAGGAGCGCCCGTTCCTGGATTCCGTCACCTCCAGTACGCACTTCGTGAGCCCCGCCATCGTCGGGCTCGCCCTGGCCGAGGCGCCCGTGACCGTCGGCGCGGCGATCACGCTCGGCGCCTTCTTCCTGTGGGGCATGGCCGCCCACGCCTTCGGAGCCGTGCAGGACATCGGCCCTGACCGGGAAGCCGGGATCTCGTCGATCGCGACGGTCATCGGCGCACGCGCGACGGTGCGACTGTCGGTGTCGCTGTGGGTGATCGCGGGGGCGGCGATGCTGCTGACCCCCTGGCCGGGCACGCTCGCCGCCGCCCTCGCGCTGCCCTACATCGTCAACGCGGCGCCGTGGTGGAACGTGACCGACGAGACCTCCGCCTCCACGAACCGCGCCTGGCGACGTTTCATCGCCCTGAACTACTTCGCCGGCTTCCTCGCGACGATGATCCTCATCGTCGCCTGGATCTCCTGACCCCCAGCTCCGCCCGAAAGGAACCCGATGTCCCGCCCCGATGCCACGCCGACCCCGTCCGCGAGGGAGCGTTCACGACGACACTCCTGGGTGCGGATCTTCCTCCCCGTGGCGCTGATCCTCGTCTGGCTGGTGGGTGCCTCACTCGGAGGGCCCCTGTTCGGCAAGGTCGACGAGGTGTCCTCCAACGAGCAGACGACCTACCTCCCCGAATCGGCGGATGCCACCCAGGTGCAGAAGCTTCTCGGGGAGTTCAACGACAGCGACTCCATCCCGGCGATCGCCGTGTTCACGTCCGACGACGCGCTCACGGCGTCGGAGATCGACGCGATCTCCGACGCCGTCGCGAATGCGCCGAAGGTGGAAGGCGTCGGCGACGAGGTCTCTCCGGCGCTCCCCTCCGATGACGGGCAGGCGGTGCAGGCGTTCATCCCGATCGACGCCGATGCCGAGCTCGCGGACGTGACGACGGCTCTCGGCGAGGAACTGCGCGACGCGGTCCCCGACGGGGTCACCGTGTACATCACAGGACCCGCCGGCTTCAGCGCCGACCTGGTGGCCGGTTTCGCCGGCATCGACGGGCTGCTCCTCGGCGTCGCCCTCCTCGCGGTCCTCGTCATTCTGGTGCTGGTCTACCGATCGTTCCTCCTGCCACTCGTCGTGCTGTCGACGAGCCTGTTCGCCCTCTGCGTCGCTCTGCTCGTGGTGTGGTGGCTGGCGAAGTTCGAGGTGCTGCTGCTCAGCGGTCAGACACAGGGGATCCTCTTCATCCTCGTGATCGGCGCCGCCACCGATTACGCGCTGCTGTTCGTCGCGCGTTTCCGAGAGGAACTGCGCATCGCGCAGGACAAGGGAACGGCGGTCATGGCGGCATGGAAGGGCTCGGTCGAACCGATCGTCGCGTCGGGCGGCACCGTGATCGCCGGACTCCTCTGTCTGCTGCTCAGCGATCTGAAGTCGAACAGCACCCTGGGGCCGGTCGCGGCGATCGGCATCGTGTTCGCGATGCTCTCGGCTCTCACCCTGTTGCCCTCGCTACTGCTGCTCTTCGGCCGCGCGGTGTTCTGGCCGCGGCGCCCCCGCTTCGAACCGGAGGTCGTCGCCGCCGAGCACGGCATGCGCACGACGGGCCTGTGGGCACGTCTCGCCGGCCTCATCAAGCGCCGCCCACGGGTGATCTGGATCGTGACGACGCTCGTGCTCCTGGCCGGGGCGGCGGGCATCACCCAGCTCGACGCCGATGGCGTGCCGCAGTCCGACCTGGTGCTCGGCGCGTCGGAGGCCCGTGACGGACAGGTCGCGCTCGGCGAGCACTTCCCCGGTGGATCCGGAAGCCCCGTCTACGTGGTGGTGAAGGAGGATCGGCTGCAGGATGCGGCTGACGTCCTGCTCGCGAACGACGGTGTCGACGGGGTCTCCGTGACGGCCGCCGATTCGCCCAGCGGCAGCGCCCCCGTCACCGAGGACGGCATCTCGGCGATCGGAGCACCCGGCACGCCCGCACCCGAGCCGACGACGGTCGACGGAGAGGTGCTCCTGCAGGGCACCCTGACCGATGCCGCCGACTCCGCCGCCGCCGCGTCGACCGTGCGCGAGCTGCGTGGCGAACTCGACGGCATGGGCGCGCTCGTGGGCGGTGTCACGGCCACGTCGATCGACACGAACGATGCATCGATCCACGACCGGAACCTCATCATCCCGGTGATCCTCGTGGTGATCATGTTCATCCTGATGCTGCTGCTGCGGTCGATCCTCGCACCGGTGCTGCTGATCCTCACGACGGTGCTGTCCTTCGGCACGGCGATGGGGGTCTCCGCCCTCGTCTTCAACGGGATCTTCGCGTTCCCTGGCGCCGACCCCGCGGTTCCGCTCTTCGGGTTCGTGTTCCTCGTCGCGCTCGGCATCGACTACAACATCTTCCTCATGACGCGCGTCCGTGAGGAATCGAAGGCGCACGGGACGCGGGAGGGCATCCTGCGTGGGCTCTCGATCACGGGCGGGGTGATCACCTCGGCGGGTCTCGTCCTCGCCGCGACCTTCGCCGCACTGTCGGTGATCCCGATCCTCTTCCTCGTGCAGCTGGCCTTCATCGTGGCCTTCGGCGTGCTCCTCGACACCTTCGTCGTCCGCTCGCTGCTGGTTCCCGCCCTGACCTACGACATCGGCAAGGCCATCTGGTGGCCGTCGAAGCTGTGGCGGCGCGGAGAGGGCTGAGACGTGGCGGCGTGCATCCGGTCGCTTAGACTGGGTGCACGCCCTCGTAGCTCAGGGGATAGAGCAGCCCTCTCCTAAAGGGCAGGTCGCAGGTTCGAATCCTGTCGCGGGCACGACGTCGAAGAGGGGCCATCCGAAGGGTGGCCCCTCTTCGACGTCTCAGGCGGCGAGCGCCAGGTAGGGCTCCCACCGTGGATCGCTGCGTTCGGTCCCCCGCACCGTCCAGGCGGTGCCGTGCGGAGGACGCGGAGTGAAGCGCAACTGCCAGCGCATCTCCTGCGGTGTGCGATCGCTCTTGACGTTGTTGCAGCGGAGGCAGCAGGCGACGAGGTTCTCCCAGGAGTCCGCTCCCCCGCGCGAACGCGGCAGCACGTGATCGATCGTCGACGCCGCCTTGCCGCAGTAACCGCAGCGGTGGTTGTCGCGGCGCAGCACACCGCGACGCGTGACCGGCACGCGCCTGCTCGTCGGAACCCGCACATAACGCGCCAGGATGATGACCGCCGGGCGATCGTAGACGCCGTGGGTGCCCCAGACGGGGTCTTCCTCCACGCGTTCGATCACGGTCGCCTTGTCGTTCATCACCAGCACCAGGGCTCGTTTGAACGACACGATCGCGAGCGGTTCGTATCCGGCATTCAGGACCAGTGTGCGCATTCGTCATCCTCTCGATCCGCCGGGACGGCTTCCCGGCACTCTCGACTCACACGAGGTCGTGCAGGAGGCAGATCGAACGCGGGGACGAAAAAAGGCGCCGTCTAAAGACAGCGCCTTTCGCGCACGGCAACGCCGTGGCATCCCTGCGGGCTATGCAGAAGGACGTGACGACCGAGGGCATCCATGGTTCGGATGGTCGGTATTCGCTCCATCAGCCTCTCCCACCTGTACGACAACGGGATCAGGCTAACCCATCCCCCTGGGTGCAGGGCGAAACGGCGGATGAATGGAAGGAGGCGTGTCCGGAAATCAGCCGGCGTTGACGGAGAGCCAGGACATCGGCTCGACGAGTCCGCCGTTGATCCAGACCTCGAAGTGGAGGTGGTTCGCGGTCGAGCGACCGGTGCTGCCGACGTAGCCGATCAGCTGTCCGGCGGAGACCGTCTGGCCGACCTGTACCTGACGCGAACCGTAGAGCATGTGGCCGTACGTGGTCTGCAGACGCTGACCACCCACGACGCTGTCGAGCATCACGGCCACGCCGTAGCCGCCGATGCTCTCGGCGGAGGCGCGGACCACACCGGCGGCAGCCGCATAGATCGGGGTGCCGGCCGGGGCGAGCATGTCGGCACCGTTGTGCCCACCGCCCACGGTACGGCTGACGTTCCACGATCCCATCGGAAGCGGATAGCGCACCTCACCCGATCCCGGCGACGTGAGCGCGTAGCCCGCGGTGTTGAAGCGGGAGGAAGTCGATGCGGTGGAAGCGGCAGCGGCAGCGGCACGGGCGGCAGCAGCCTCTTCTGCCTTCTTCTTCGCGATCTCCTCGGGAGTCGTCGCACTGAACGTGCCGCGAGCGAGCGGCGCCGCGGTGGCCTGGGAGGCGACGACGAGCGACTGTGCGTCGACGGCAGCAAGCTGCTGCACGGTCGTCGGCGCAGCCTCGCTCGGCTTCGACGAGGCGAAAGCGGGCAGGGCGATGCCGGCGACGAGTGCGCCGACGGCCCCGAAGATGGCGATGGATCGGAGTGGCTTGACGGCCTTGCGAGCACTCACCCTCGCGCCGGTGCGGCGGGCGGGTACGCGGTCTTCAGATGTCTTCTTCGCGGGCGGTTCGATGTCTGCGGCCAAAACTTGGTCCTCCTGGGCCCTCACGCTGTTCGGGTCAGCGCTGGCTCGTCGGCACTCTGCTCTCGTGGCACGAATGTAGCTCGGGTACTTTGTGCGTTCCTGCCGTGAAGACGACGAGCCTGGAAGGCGATCTTCGCGGGTTCATCTCCAGCGGGCTTCTTCGCTGGCGACTTGACCGAGGTTACCGGAAGATAACGATCATGTCACCCTGGGAAACTGGCAATCCTCGCAGAAGCCCGCGACGCCCCGTCTCCGTGGCGGTGTCGCACCCGGTTTCCGCGCGGGATCAGGCCGGTTCGCCCACCAGGAAGATGTGCGATGCCAGCTCCACCGGGAGCTCGAGGCCGTCTTCCTTGCCGTCCATCTGGATGAGCACGTAACCCTCGCTGAAGCGGAAGTCGCCGTGCGCTCCGGGAACGACTCCCGCATCGCGCAGCTGCTCGAGAAGCTCGGGATCGACCTGCGCGGGCTCGGCGAGACGACGGACCGTGCCCTCGACCGGTTCCCCCGCCGCATTGAGACGCTGGACGAGACCGATGACCCCCTCGTCGAAGGTGCGCGCCGGCACGTCGCCGAGCTGGTCGAGACCGGGGATCGGGTTGCCGTACGGCGATTCCGTCGGGTGTCCGAGCAGCTCTACCAGGCGACGTTCCACCTGCTCGCTCATCACGTGCTCCCACCGGCAGGCCTCTTCATGCACGAACGCCCAGTCGAGTCCGATCACATCGGAGAGCAGACGCTCGGCGAGACGGTGCTTGCGCATCACGTCGACCGCCTTGCGACGGCCGGCGTCGGTGAGCTCGAGCGTGCGGTCTTCCGAGACGATGACGAGTCCGTCGCGCTCCATCCGACCGACGGTCTGCGACACGGTCGGCCCCGAGTGGCCGAGGCGCTCGGAGATGCGCGCGCGCAGCGGCACGATGTTCTCCTCCTCGAGTTCGAGGATGGTGCGGAGGTACATCTCCGTGGTGTCGATCAGGTCGGTCATGTGCAGGCCCTCCGAGGTTCTTAGGCAAGCCTACATTCCCGGACCGACATCGGACTCGCTGCGGTCCGGAGACATGCCGGGCGCCCCCTAGAATCGACGCATGGCGATCGAGATTCCCCGTGACCTCCTGCCCATCGACGGCCGCTTCGGCTGCGGTCCCTCGAAGGTGCGCCCTGCGCAGCTCGAGGCGCTGGTCACGTCGGGAGCCTCGATCCTGGGGACATCCCATCGACAGGCGCCCGTGAAGAACCTCGTCGGCAGCATCCGCGAGCAGCTCGCCGCTCTGTTCCGCATTCCCGAGGGATACGAGATCATCCTGGGCAACGGCGGATCGACGGCCTTCTGGGACGCTGCGGCCTTCGGCCTCATCGAGCAGCGCAGCCAGAACCTCGTCTTCGGCGAGTTCGGCGGGAAGTTCGCCGCTTCCGCAGGCGCCCCCTGGCTCGAGGCGCCCGATGTGCGCAAGGCCGAGCCCGGTTCGCTCACCGTCGCCGAGGTCGTGGAGGGCGTGGATGTGTACGCCTGGCCGCACAACGAGACCTCGACCGGCGTCGCCGCTCCGATCCAGCGCATCGCCGCCGACGGCGCCCTGACCGTCATCGATGCGACGAGTGCCGCGGGAGGCATCGACTTCGACGCCGCTCAGGCCGACGTGTACTACTTCGCGCCGCAGAAGAACCTCGGCTCCGACGGCGGCCTGTGGTTCGCCGCGGTCTCGCCGGCTGCCGTCGAGCGCATCGAGCGCATCGCGGCATCGGGTCGCTACATCCCGGAGTTCCTGAGCCTGAAGAACGCAGTCGACAACTCGCGCCTCAACCAGACGCTGAACACCCCCGCGCTCACGACCCTGCACCTCCTCGACAACCAGCTCCGCTGGATCCTCGACAACGGCGGGCTCGGCTGGGCGGCCGCACGCACCTCCGAGTCGTCTTCGGTGCTGTACGACTGGGCCGAGGCGTCTTCGGTCGCCACGCCCTTCGTCACGGACGCGTCGCACCGCTCCCCCGTGGTCGCGACGATCGACTTCGACGACAGCATCGACGCCGCGGCGATCGCCAAGGCCCTCCGCGCCAACGGCATCGTCGACACGGAGCCGTATCGGAAGCTCGGGCGCAACCAGCTGCGGGTGGCGACATTCGTCTCGATCGAGCCGGATGACGTGCGCCAGCTGACCCGATCGATCGAGTATGTCCTGGAGAACCTGGGCGCCTGAGCGCCCGGCGTCACTCCTCCTCGTCGACCTCGCCGGCGTCCTCATCGAGGGCGTCGGCGTCGTCGTCGGACTCTTCGTCTTCCGACTCTTCGTCGTCGGACTCCTCGTCGTCGGCGACGCCCTCATCGAGTTCGTCGATGTCGACGCCGTCCAGGTCGCCGGCGTGCAGGATGTCGGCCTCACCGTCGTCATCGTCATCGTCATCGTCGAGGTCGTCGTCCTCGAGGACACCGTCCTCGTCGGCGTCGAGCGCTTCCTCGCCGGCTGCGTCGTCCCCGGCGGCCGCGGCCGCCTCGGCGAGTTCGACCTGATGCGCGCGGTACTCGGCGAGACGCTCGGCCCACGGCACCCACTCCGGGGCCAGGAGAGCGCCGTCACCGGGAAGGAGCTCGACCTCGAGTACCGTCGGTTCCTCGCCTTCGACGCGAGCGACGGTCACCGTCCAGTACCACCCCGGGTAGCCGGCGAGCCGGTTCTCGAAGCGCAGCGACACCGACCCGTCGTCCTCGGCGAGATATCCGGCGGCGGGGCCGACGGTGGACGCCGGAGTGATCTCGGCCAGCGCGGCCAGCGCGAGATCATGGGCGTCGAGGAGACGCGCGTCGGCGTCAGGCTTCGAGGTCATCAGCGACCTTGCGCAGGACGGCCGCGATCTTGCGACCCTGAGCGGAGGAGGGGTAGCGTCCACGGCGCAGATCCCCGCCGATGCCGTCGAGGAGCTTCACGAGGTCCTCGACGATGATGGCCATGTCGTCAGCCGGCTTGCGCTTGGCCTTCGAGAGGCTGGGCGGCGCTTCGAGCACACGTACCGACAGCGCCTGCAGCCCGCGCTTGCCGTCGGCCACGCCGAACTCCACGCGCGCACCGGCCTTCACCGCGGTGCCGGCAGGCATCGCGGAGGCGTGCAGGAAGACGTCCTGGCCGTCATCGCTGGCGATGAAGCCGAAACCCTTGTCTTCGTCGTAGAACCTGACCTTGCCGGTGGGCATGGGAGAACCTCGCTGAGATCGATATGCAGAACAGTGGACGCGCTCGTGCGCGTGCCCCCAGCCTACCGGTCGCGGCGCGCGCAGAGCAGAAGCCTCAGTGCGAGTAGGCTGATGCGGATGAGCACGCAGAACTCGGAACCGGAGGTTCCCATCCGCCGGCTGGATCGCATCCTGGCGTTCACCGCGCTCGGAATCGCCGCAGCGTCGGTGGTGTGCTTCTTCGCGATCATCATCGGCACGGCGCTCGGGATGGGGCAGGCCGCATTCGGCGAGGGCATCTGGCCCGTGATCGCCGCGATCCCCTATTGGGGACTGCCGGTGGCGTTCCTCATGATCATCACGCTCCTGACGATGAGCTTCATCCGGAAGGGCCGCGCGTCGTCGCGTTCCTGAGGCCACGCCCATGAGCACTCACGCGCGACCGCTGGCCGATTGGCTGGCGGCGGCGCGCGACGAAGACCTCCTCCGCCTCTTCGCGGCACGGGCCGTGCGCGCCGACGCCGCGTGGCACGACTTCTTCGACGCCGCCGAGGCACTGCTCGATCCGGCGTCGCTGTCGCGTGTCCTGCCCGCGCTCACGGCATCCGAAGCGCGCGCGTTGCTCGACGCCGCGTCCGGCCGCGAAGCCGGGCAGGACCGGGAACAGCTGACGGCGCTCGCACTGCTCCGCCCGGACGGCACCCCCTATCCACCGGTCGTGACCGCGATCGCCGGGCGCTCGATCCCCCTCCCGCCCTCCGCGGCACCGGCGTCTCCGTCCTCGGAGGCCGCCGCGGCGCACGCGGCCGAGCGCGCCTTCACGACAGTGGCCGTCCTCGCCGACCTGCTCCTGATCGCGAGGGAGAGCCCCTTCGCCCTCCTCACCGGCGGCGGCGTCAGCGCGGGTGAGAAGCGCCAGCTGGCGGAGGCCGGCGTCCCCACCGAGATCGTCGACACCCTCGCCGCGATCGCCCTCCAGGCCGGGCTCGCCGTGTCCGCGGACCGGCGGCTGCGATCGAGCCAGTCCGCAGAGGAATGGCTGCGTTCGTCGGCAGCGGACCGATGGGCTGTCTTGGTCACCGCGTTCCGGGACGCCCTTCCCCGTGGTGTCCGTTCCGCAGGCGGCGGATGGGTTCCTCCGGAGGCCTGGCCGTTCGCCCACCCCTGGGATCCCACCTGGGCCGAGCATGCGCACGTCCTGCAGGATGCGGCCGCGCTCCTCGGCCTGATCGCCGAAGACGGCACCGAACCCGCATGGGCGGTGAGCCTGCGACGCGGAGGCGACGCGGAGGCCGAGGCTCTCGCGCGACTGCTGCCGGCCGAGGTCGATCGCATCTTCCTGCAGAACGACCTGACCGCGATCGCACCGGGTCCGCTGCAGCCGGCGCTGGATGTGCGGCTGCGCACGATCGCCGCCCGTGAGTCCGCGGCCCAGGCGTCGTCGTACCGTTTCACCTCCGAGTCCGTGGCGCACGCGTTCGTCGCCGGCGAGACCGAGGCGTCGATCCTCGATTTCCTCACCTCCGTCTCCCTCACGGGAATCCCGCAGCCCCTCGGCTACCTGATCGCGCAGACAGCGCAGCGTCACGGACTGGTCCGCGTCTCGACGGACGACGAGACCGGCCGCACGCGGATCGAGAGCTCCGACGCTCACCTCATCCAGGCGATGGCGGTGGACCAGTCGCTGCGTCCGCTGGCTCTGTCGGCGCATCTCGATTCCCTGACCACACGCGTCGGACGCGACACGGTGTACTGGGCTCTCACAGACGCGCGGTACCCCGCGACGCTCGTCGGCCCCGACGGATCCCTCCTGGTGCGGGAGCGCCACCCTGCTCCCCCTGCCCCCGCTCCGAGCGGAGACTCCACCGACCTCATGCCGCTGATCACGCGGCTCCGGTCCCACCAGGGGCCCGATGCCGACGCCGCGTGGCTCGACCGCGAGCTCGAAGCGGCCGTGCGGGCGAAGTCGGTCCTCGAAGTCACGGTGGGGATGCCGGACGGGTCCACCCGACAGCTCCTCCTGGAAGCGACCGGGATGGGCGGTGGCCGACTCCGCGGGCGCGACCGTGCAGCCGATGTCGAACGGACACTTCCCGTGTCGAGCATCCTCACAGCGACGATCGTCGCGTCATAGGCCTCGCACCCCGCACGACCGCTAAACTGGTGAGCTATGTCTGATGGCCCCCTGATCGTCCAGAGCGATCGCACCGTGCTGCTCGAAGTCGCCCATGCCGATGCCGAGAGCGCCCGGCATGAACTGGCGATCTTCGCCGAACTGGAACGGGCTCCCGAGCACATCCACACGTACCGGATCACGCGTCTGGGTCTGTGGAACGCCCGCGCCGCAGGGCACACCGCCGAGGACATGCTCGAGACTCTGGACCGCTGGTCGCGCTTCCCGGTGCCCCCCTCGGTTTCCGTCGATCTGCGCGAGACCGTCAACCGTTACGGGCGTCTGGTCATCGAACGCGATGAGGAGGGAACGCTCATCCTGCGCTCCTCCGATCCCGCGGTGCTGGCGCAGGTCGCGAACAACAAGCGCATCCAGCCGCTGCTCATCGGGCACCCGACACCGGAGACGTTCGTCGTCGATGCCTGGGCGCGCGGGCAGATCAAACAGGAGCTGTTGAAGATCGGCTGGCCCGCCGAAGACCTCGCCGGGTACACCCCGGGCACCCCGCACGACATCGACCTCGCCGAGGACGGCTGGCACATCCGTCCCTACCAGCAGGATGCCGTCGACGCCTTCGCGAAGGACGGATCGGGCGTGGTCGTGCTGCCCTGTGGTGCCGGCAAGACGATCGTGGGCGCCGGCGCGATGGCCGCGACCAAGACGACGACGCTGATCCTCGTCACGAACACGGTGTCGGCGCGGCAGTGGCGCGACGAACTGCTCAAGCGCACCAGTCTGACCCCCGAGGAGATCGGCGAGTACTCGGGCCAGGCGAAAGAGGTCAAGCCCGTCACCATCGCGACCTACCAGATCCTCACCGCGAAGCGCAAAGGCGAGTACGCCCACCTGGCGTTGCTCGACGCGCTCGACTGGGGGCTCATCGTGTACGACGAGGTCCACCTACTCCCCGCGCCGGTTTTCAAGCTGACCGCCGACCTGCAGGCGCGCCGCCGCATCGGCCTCACCGCCACCCTCGTGCGCGAGGACGGTCGCGAGGGCGACGTCTTCAGCCTGATCGGCCCGAAGCGCTTCGACGCCCCCTGGAAGCAGATCGAAGCGCAGGGCTTCATCTCCCCCGCCGCCTGCTACGAGGTGCGCGTCGATCTGCCGCCGGACGACCGGCTCGAGTACGCCGCGGCGACCGACGATGAGCGGTATCGTCTCGCGGCGTCCGCCCCGGCGAAGGTCCAGGCCGTGCGCGAGCTCATCGCGAAGCACGAGGGCGAACGCATCCTCGTGATCGGGCAGTACCTCGATCAGCTCGAGTCGCTCTCCGAGGCCCTGAACGCCCCGCAGATCACCGGCGCGACCCCGGTCGACGAGCGCGAAGAGCTCTACCGTGCGTTCCGTGAAGGCGACATCTCGCTGCTCGTGGTGTCGAAGGTGGCGAACTTCTCGATCGACCTCCCCGAGGCTTCCGTCGCGATCCAGGTGTCCGGGTCGTTCGGATCGCGTCAGGAGGAAGCCCAGCGTCTGGGCCGCCTGCTGCGCCCGAAGCAGTCGGGCCACACCGCGAGCTTCTACACCCTCGTGGCCCGCGACACCATCGACCAGGACTACGCCCAGAACCGTCAGCGCTTCCTGGCCGAGCAGGGCTACAGCTACACGATCATGGACTCGGACGCGATCGCCGCCTGACCTCGGGAGATCATGCTCCGGTGGTGCGGCCGTGCAGTACGCCGCCCAGTCGATGGGTTCCGAGCACTCCGGCCGGCGCTGATGCGGCCCGGGCCGTGCGTGCGATCCCGAGCCTTGCAGCCCAGCGGTCGGCGAGCAGGGCGTAGATGACCATGGCCAGTGCCGAGGCGAGCAGGTCGACGGCGGTCCCCGAAGTCGCGTTGGCATCGACCAGCGTGACGGATCCGAGCAGGAAGATGAGCACGTTGTTGACGATGTGCAGGGAGATCGCGGCTTCGAGTCCCCCCGTACGCCAGGTCAGCCAGGCGGCGACGATCGCGAACATGCCCACGCTCGCCGCACCCCAGATGTCGTAGCCGTGACCGAGCACGAACAGCGGCACGGGCAGCAGGATCGCGAAGGCGGGATGACGGAGCCAGCTCCCGACCAACTGCATCAGGTATCCGCGGAACACATACTCCTCCGCGGCGGCTTGAAAAGGGATGAGCAGCAGCACGAGCAGCACCATCGTCCAGAGCCCGGGGTGGGAGAAGTCCGCGACGACCGCATCGCCGCTCAGGGCCGACCAGCCCAGCACCACAGCGAAGTAGACGGCGAACACGGCGAGCGCCAGCAGCAGGCTCTTTCCGAGCCACCCCATCCGCAGCCGTCCGGTGACCGATGACAGCAGCCCCACACCGCGACCCTCCACCATGCGCGAGGCCAGCAGCAGTGCGGGGATCATCAGGATCAGCGGCAGCACCAGTGCGACGAGCAGCCACGGCCGGTCGAGGTCGAAGAACTGCGAGGTGGTGAGGAGCGTCTGCGATTCGACACCCCACCCGGGGACGAACATCGACACGATGGCCAACGGCACGATCACGATCACGAGGATCGCGACGTAGAGGGCGATGCCGACGAGTCCGGTCAGCAGCATGCGCCACCAGCGATACCGCGGACGCAGATGCGCCAGTCGATGATAGGCGACCTGATCGACGTCAGGCGGGTCCGGCGGGGCGACGGGGCTTCCGGGGGCTTCAGGGCTTCCGGGGGCGACGGTGACGTCCTCGTACCAGCTCATGCATCGATCCTCTCCCGTGCACCTGTGCGGCGCATCCACCCCCGGGACGATCTCACTCCTCCGGACTGCGCACACAGCATCGGAGGATGCGTACGCACGCTTCCCGAAGGGGCGACTCCACGCCGTTCCGCACAATAGTCAGCATCCCCATGGCCGAAGTCACCATAATGGGGACATGACTGCTCCGCGCATCCTGGTCGTCGACGACGAACCCAACATCCGCGACCTGCTCTCCACGGGTCTCAGCTTCGCCGGATTCCAGGTGAAGACGGTCGCCAACGGCGCCGCCACGATCTCGGCCGTCCTCGAAGAGGAGCCCGACCTCATCATCCTGGACGTCATGCTGCCCGACATGAACGGGTTCAGCGTGACCAAGCGCCTCCGCGGCGCGGGATTCACGGCGCCTATCCTGTTCCTCACGGCGAAGGACGGCACCGAGGACAAGATCGAGGGACTCAACGCGGGTGGCGACGACTACGTCACCAAGCCCTTCAGCCTCGACGAGATCGTCGCCAGGGCTCAGGCCATCCTCCGCCGCACGATGCAGGCCGACGAGGAGTCGATCATCCGCGCCGGCGAGCTGTCCATGGACCAGGACACGCATGACGTTCATGTCGGCAAGGAACCGATCGAGCTGAGCCCGACCGAGTTCAAGCTGCTGCGCTACCTGATGCTCAACCCCAACCGCGTGCTGTCGAAGGCGCAGATCCTCGACCACGTGTGGGAGTACGACTTCAACGGTGACGCCGGCATCGTCGAGAGCTACATCTCCTACCTGCGTCGCAAGATCGACCCGCACACCGAGGAGTCGCTCATCCAGACCAAGCGCGGCTTCGGCTACATGCTGAAGGTCGGCAAGACGGTCTGACGACCACCGCACCACCAACGACGCCGCCTCGCGGCGCAGCCGCCGCACCGGGGAGGACCGCATGGCGCACAAGCCCGATGCGGTCACCAGCTGGTGGCGGCGCATCAGCCTTCGGGCCAAGGTCACCGGCGTCACGGTGGCGGTGCTGGCGCTCGGGCTGCTCGTCGCGGGTATCGGCACGGTGCCGATCCTGCGCAACGCCCTGGTCGCGAACATCGATGCCCAGTTGCCCGCCCTGGTCTCGAGCGATCTCGTCGACCGCTACTTCGACACGGTGACGGTCGACGGCGTCACCACCTACAGCCCGCGCGATGAGCAGCCTCGAGACTTCTCCTTCGCGATCTACGATGCGACGGGTGAACTCCGCGCCACGGCACGAGGCACTTCAGGCCAGGCGCCTCTCTTCCCCTCGCAGTACTCGCTCGCGAAGGCGACCGCCAACACGGATCAGATCCCGCTCGAGATGACGGGAGCCGAAGGCGAGCTGTTCCACGCGGCGGTCGCCGTCGTCCCCTCGGAAGGCGGTGTCCTGCGCATCCAGTTGGTCGCTCTTCCTCTCGCACCCGCCGATCGCATCATCAGCCAGTACTTCGGCATCTACATCTCGATCGCCCTGATCACGATCCTGATCGCCGCACTGCTCACGCGCGGGCTCGTGACACTCACGTTCCGCAGGCTCGGTCAGGTCGAGGCCACCGCCATGTCGATCGCGGCCGGCGACTTCCGGCAGCGGCTGACCGACCTCGAGCCGACCACCGAGGTCGGCCGGCTGAACACCGCCATCAACACGATGCTCGACCGGGTCGATCGCTCGCTCGCACAGCGGGACCGCACCGTGCAGCACATGCGGCGCTTCATCGGCGATGCGAGCCACGAGCTGCGCACCCCCCTGGTGAGCGTGCGCGGCTACGCGGAGCTCTACCGCATGGGCGCGATCAAGGGCGAGGAGGACACGGCGCGGGCCATGGAGCGCATCGAGAAGGAAGCGATCAGGATGGGGGTCCTGGTGGAGGACCTCCTCGCTCTCGCCCGGCTCGACGAGGAGCGCGAACCGGAGATCGTCCCCCTCGACCTACGGCCGATCGCGCGGGATGCAGCGCTCGATCTGCGTGCCGCGGCCCCCGGCCGGACCGTGACGGTGATCGACCGCACCGCGGACAGCAAGACCGCGGTACCTTTGCACGAGATCCCACCTCTCCAACCACCGCAGCCGCCGACGCCGCGAGGCCTCTCCCGAGCCACGCTCTCGCGTCTTCGCCGTCGCCCTCGGCAGCCGGACCAGACTCCCGCGATCGACTTCACCGAAGTTCCCGATCTGCCCGTGCGCACCCCGCCGATCGTGCTCGGCGAAGAGAACAAGGTCCGCCAGGTCGTCACGAATCTCCTGGGCAATGCGCGCCGCTTCTCCCCCGAGGACGGGCCGATCGAGATCGTGGTCGACTCCGACCGGGCGGCCGGCACCGCGAGCATCGCGATCGTCGATCACGGCGAGGGCATCCCGCCGCAGATCCGGGAGCAGATCTTCGAACGCTTCTGGCGTGCCGACACCTCCCGCGCGCGGGAGACCGGAGGCTCCGGCCTCGGACTCGCGATCGTCGCGTCGATCCTGAAAGCGCTCCACGGCGGCGTCGATGTATCGGAGACTCCGGGTGGGGGTGCGACGTTCACTGTGACTCTCCCGCTCGCACCGGCGCGCGCCACGCCTGCGCATCTCCTCGAAGACACGCAGCCTCTGGATCGACTCGACCTGCCGTAGCGGCCGTTCCGACGCCGGGCGCTCTCTGCACCGCCTGCCCGGCTGCCCCGTTGCTCACAGCGCACGGGATGACAGCGACCCGGAGAGGATACGGACGCCGACGCTCGCTTAGCCTCGGAACCCCTACGAGAAGGAGTTCCCATGTCTGTCTTCACCGTCGACACCGAGGCCGTCTACGCGGCCCACGGCGCCACCCGCGCAACGATCGAGCGCTTGCAGGGCGAGTCCGCGACTCTGATGGCGCAGCTCCGACAGCTGCAGTCGACGTGGTCCGGCACGGCATCCCATGCTTTCCAGACGTGCGCCGAGCAGTGGCAGGGCGCGCAGCTCCATGTGGAGCAGGTGCTCGAATCGATCGGAACGTCGCTCGGCGCGGTCGCGACCCAGTACGCAGACGCCGATCAGTACTCGGCCAGCCTGTTCCGCTGACGCAGACGCGTATCGACGCAGAACGCCCCCGGCCGAAGCCGGGGGCGTTCTGTCATGAGAGCAGGATCAGAAGTCCATGCCACCCGACGGGTCACCCATGGGAGCAGCGGCCTTCTCCGGCTTGTCAGCGACGACGACCTCGGTGGTGAGGAACAGCGCCGCGATCGAGGCTGCATTCTGCAGCGCCGAGCGGGTCACCTTCGCGGGGTCGATGATGCCGGCGCCGAACATGTCGACGTACTCTCCCGTAGCCGCGTTCAGGCCCTGCCCCGCGGGGAGCTCGGCGACCTTGTTCGCGACGACACCGGCCTCGAGACCGGCGTTCAGCGCGATCTGCTTCAGCGGAGCCTGGATCGCGACGCGGACGATGTTCGCGCCGGTCGCCTCGTCACCCGTGAGCGAGAGCGCGTCGAGCGCCTTCGTTCCGGACTGGATGAGCGCGACGCCACCACCGGGGACGATGCCCTCCTCGACGGCCGCCTTCGCGTTGCGGACAGCGTCCTCGATGCGGTGCTTGCGCTCCTTGAGCTCGACCTCGGTCGCGGCTCCGGCCTTGATGACGGCCACACCACCGGCGAGCTTCGCCAGGCGCTCCTGCAGCTTCTCGCGGTCGTAGTCGCTGTCGGTGTTCTCGATCTCGCGACGGATCTGCGTGACGCGACCCTCGATCTGGTCTGCCTCACCAGCACCCTCGACGATCGTGGTCTCGTCCTTGGTGACGATGACCTTGCGCGCACGACCCAGCAGGTCGAGCGTGGCGTTCTCGAGCTTGAGGCCGACCTCTTCGGTGATGACCTGTCCACCGGTGAGGATCGCGATGTCCTGCAGCTGCGCCTTGCGGCGGTCGCCGAAGCCGGGAGCCTTGACGGCGACCGACTTGAAGATGCCCTTGAGCTTGTTCAGGACGAGCGTCGCGAGAGCCTCGCCCTCGACGTCCTCGGCGATGATGACGAGCTCCTTGCCGTCCTGGATCACCTTGTCGACGATGGGCAGGAGGTCCTTGATGTTGGAGACCTTCTGGTTCGCGATGAGGATGTACGGGTCCTCGAAGACAGCCTCCTGGCGCTCCGGGTCCGTGACGAAGTACGGGTTCAGGTAGCCCTTGTCGAAGCGCATGCCCTCGGTGAGCTCGAGCTCGGTACCGAACGTCTGCGACTCCTCGACGGTGACGACGCCTTCCTTGCCGACCTTGTCGATCGCCTCGGCGATGAGCTCGCCGATCGCGGGGTCAGCCGCGGAGATGGAAGCCGTGGCAGCGATCTGCTCCTTCGAGTCGATCTCCTTGGCGCTGGCGAGCAGCTCCTCGGTGATCGCGGCGACGGCCTTCTCGATGCCGCGCTTGAGCGAGATGGGGTCGGCGCCGGCTGCGACGTTGCGCAGACCCTCGCGGACCAGAGCCTGAGCGAGGACCGTGGCGGTCGTGGTGCCATCACCTGCGACGTCGTCGGTCTTCTTGGCGACCTCCTTGACGAGCTCCGCGCCGATCTTCTCGTACGGGTCGTCCAGCTCGATCTCCTTGGCGATGGAGACACCGTCGTTCGTGATCGTGGGGGCTCCCCACTTCTTCTCGAGAACGACGTTGCGGCCACGCGGGCCGAGGGTGACCTTGACCGCGTCGGCGAGGATGTTCAGGCCGCGCTCGAGGCCGCGGCGGGCCTCCTCATCGAAAGCAATGATCTTTGCCATGAGTTTTTTCGTCCCTCCTGGACGTAGACGTTGGGTTTAGCACTCAGAGTAAGAGAGTGCTAACGCCATTCTGGCACTCGACACCTTCGAGTGCAAGCCGCCGGAGGAGTGGCGCACGCGGAGGTCAGGGGGCCGGGGTCTCCCCGGGCGTCTCGGGCGCGGAACTCGATCGATCGAGGCCGATCACCACCGTGAACTGCTTCAGACCGTCCTCCGTCTGACCGGAGTAATAGTCGCTCTGCTGCACGGCAGCGCCACCGAGGAGGTTCGCCAATCCGATCGCGGCGAGCTCATCCTCATCGTTGACGTAGAAGACGGTGGTGGTGGCGAAGTCCTGACTCGAGCTGTCTCCGGCGAAGACGATGTCCGGCGCCCATCCATTGTTGACGAGGACGTCCCGCATCTGCGTGTCGAGCCCCTCGTCCGGCGTGCCGTTGAGGATCATCACGGAGACCGAGGTGTCCACCACACCCGTCTCGACCGGAGTGGGGACCGGCGTGGACGCCGCCTCGGGAAAGAGCGAGATGCGCCCCATCACCACGAGGGAACCGAAGATCCCGGCGATGATGAGGACGAGGGCGGCGACGAAGGACCAGAGCAGCACGACCCAGCCGTTCATCCCCGGAGCTTCGGCGCGATGCGCTCCCACACGTCCGGAGGAACGGGGAACGTCATCGAAGCGATCGCGGGAGGGCTTGGACACCCCTCGATGCTAGCGTCACCTTCCTGGCATTCCGATCCGCGGCGCGGAACACCCGATTCGGGAAGCCGCCGACGGCTCTTCTCAGCCGACGAAACCCGGTGTGCGAGCCGAGCGCTGCCTGGCGCGTGAATCCCGGATGCGGCGCAGCCGCCGCACCAGCATCGGATCGTACGCCAGAGCGGCTTCCGACTCGATGAGCCGCCCGAGGAGCTGGTAATAGCGGGCCGAACTCATGCCCAGCTGGGCGCGGATGACTTCTTCCTTGGCTGAGCCGTGCCGCGGCCAGGCGACCTCGATGGCGAGGATCGCGCGATCGCGCTCCGTCAGGTCTCCGAGCATGAGTCCAGGTTAGGACGCGACGGTCGAGGGAGACGTTCGCCACTCCCACCAGCCTCCGAGGGGATCGGCGGCGGCGCGCACCCTCCCGTCGATGGCGACGACGAAGCCCGGCCAGCCGTCCGCATCCACCGACGGCACCCAGACGTCGAGCGCGCCCGGCGGATCGATCGTGATCCAGCGGGCGTCCAGCGCGGCTATGCGGGCGACCAGTGCGTTCCGCTGCGCTCGCGGGATGTGCACCAGCACTCCGGGCGTGGTGATGACGAGCGTGGCATTCCCAGGCGCGTCAGCCGCCAGGGCATCGATGCGTTCCAGAGCGTCTCCGACGAGGAGCAGTGCGGGATCGGAGGCCGCAATCTCGAGCGCAGCATCGATCCGCTGCTCCCGTCCCTCCTCACCCGGCCACACGAGTCCCCGCAGCCATCCCCGGTCACGTGGGTCGGCCGCGTCGAGCGGCGCCAGATCGATGCCCGCTCGCCACACCACCTGCGGCATCCGCAGCGGGGGCATCGCGCCGGTCACCCGGCTCTCCAGCACGACGGTCGACGGTCCCTCCACGGGATCAAGGCCGACGCGGAGCGCACCCTCTTCATCGACGAAGCGGTACGAGTACCTGTCGGGATAGAGACACAGCCCGGCGGAGGCTCCGATCTCGAGCAACGCGATCGGACCCTCGATCTCAGACAGCACAGGAAGCAGCGCGGCGAGGCGCAGCGGTTCGTTCGTCTGCAGGCTGCGACGGGCGCATTCCGCCACCACCTCGTCGGCGTTGCGCAGCACGAAGTCCCGCCACTGCGGATAACCGGCGAGCTCGGCCCCGAGCAGACGGGTGACGGCGAACACGAGGGGCGGCTGCCTCCGGGTCTCGGGAATCCGCAGCAGGATGCGCCTCACCTCGACATCGGCCGCCACGCCGGCCGCCCATTCCGCGTACAGCGCGCTGCGGCCGGGGGCCTCGTCACGGGCGAATCGTGCGTATCGTTCCTGCACGGCATCCGTCATGCGTCCATTCTGACCCGGAGCACCCGATACCCCGTCGCACGGGGGAGAATGGACGGGACTCAGGAGGACACATGTCGTACAGCGTGGACAAGACCGAAGAAGAATGGCGCGAGGAGCTCGGCGAAGAGCAGTACGCGGTGCTGCGCCAGGCCGCGACCGAGCGGGCCTGGACCGGCGAGCTGCTCGACGA
Source organism: Microbacterium sp. TPU 3598 (assembly GCF_002356155.1). NCBI lineage: Bacteria > Bacillati > Actinomycetota > Actinomycetes > Micrococcales > Microbacteriaceae > Microbacterium > Microbacterium sp. TPU 3598. The sequence continues at coordinate 2,786,702 of NZ_AP017975.1, forward strand.
GGAGCGTGCGGGCCTGTACACCTGTGGCGCATGCAATGCGGAGCTCTTCAAGAGCGGCACGAAGTTCGACTCCGGATGCGGATGGCCGAGCTTCTACGAGTCGATCCGCCCCGATGCGGTCGAACTCATCGAGGACGACAGCCTCGGGATGGTGCGCACCGAGGTGCGCTGCGCCAACTGCGGATCGCACCTCGGCCATGTCTTCCCCGACGGATTCGGCACGCCGACCGGCGACCGCTACTGCATGAACTCGATCGCACTGAACTTCACTCCCGAAGCCTCGTGAGCGCCCTCGACGCCGTCCTGGCACGGCAGTCCTGGTCGAAGGTCGAAGACACCGCGCCGACTCGCGACGAACTGCTCACGTTGGTCTCGGCGGCCGGCCGTGTGGCCGATCATTCTTCTCTGCGCCCCTGGCGGCTGATCGAACTCCGCGGCGCGGATCGCGAGGTGCTGGGCGCGGCGATCGCCGAGGCCCAGGGCGACTCCTCGCCCTCGTCGAAGCCGCTTCGTGCCCCTCTGCTCATCGCCGTCGTCGCCAGTTACCGGAAGAGCGAGAAGGTACCCCGTTGGGAACAGGAGGCCGTCGCCTCCGGTGTCGCCCACATGCTGAGCCTGCTCCTCGACGAAGCGGGGTGGGGCGTCATCTGGCGCACCGGCCACTACACGCGCGCGAAGGCGGTCGCCAGAGCTCACGGCCTCGCCGAGAACGAGGAGCTCCTCGGCTGGCTGTATGTGGGAGGCAAGCCCGAAGACAAGAAGCCCGGTCGGCGCAAGTCCGTCGATGCACGCACACTCGTCACGCGCATGCCGCACGCGAATACCGAGAATGCCCCGAAGACGGCGACGACCACCGAGAAGGTGAAGAAGGTGAAGAAGGCCAAGAAAGCGGAGAAGTCGAAGAAGGCCGAGAAGAGGTAACCCCTCAGCGGCGACGCGGCCACGGAACCGCGACCACCACCGACGCGACGGCCACGACGACCATCGCGAGCACCTGCCAGAGCGCTGGTCCGGCCGCGGGCGGCCACATGAGGTCGATCACGACCGACGTGACCAATTGCCCGAGCACCGACCCCAGGCCCATGAGCAGCACCCCGGTCTGCGCCACAATGAACGTGCCGAGAAGGATGTAGGAGGCGCCCAGGAACCCTCCGAGGTACAGCCAGGGCTCGGTGGGAAGCCCCGCCGGTGCGCCGCGGAACGCGATGCTCACCCCGGATGCCAGGGCGAGCACCACGGTGCCGGCGATGAAGCTCATCAGGGTGGCGGCGAGGGGCGAACGCGCCCGCTGGGCCAGGCGCCCGTTGGTCGCTGCCTGCCAGGCGATCCCGACACCCGCGGCGAACGGGAGCAGCAGCATCCACAGCGGCGCGGTGGCCAGCACGTCGCCGGAGAGCGAGATGCCGACCGCGGCGAGCGCGAGCAGCCCCCCGAGCACCCGCCCTGGCGTGACCGCCACGACTCCTGCGGGCCCGAATCCGATCCGATCGAGCACGAGGCCGTGAACGGTCTGCCCCGCCACCACACCGACGGTGAACAGGGAGACGCCGAGCACACCGGCGGTGAGACCTTGGGTCGAGACGGTGAGTGCGCCACACGCTCCCCCGAGCAGCATCCAGACGGGGATCGTCTGGTGTCGGATGCCGCTCCACAGGCGTGCGACGCCTCGCCGAGCCGACGGGAGGGCGGAGATCACGACGGCGAGCGCCACGAGTCCCACGGAGAACGAGACGAAGCCGGCGACGATCCCGTCGTCGACGCGCACACCGAGCACCCCGTTGATCCGCGCCTGGATCGCCGTCATGACACCGATCGCGACCGCTCCTCCGAGGGCCAGTGGAGCGGGAAGTCGACGGGTCTCTGGCACCTGTCGACCCTACCCGAGCCGCCGGCCGCTCCTCGCCCGTGAATGTCCGAGGCCGGGACTACGCTGGCGGCATGTGCGCGAGCTACGGACTCGATCCCCGATTCACCGATGCCGAACTCCTCGCCGCCGCCGACGATGCGGTGCTCGAGGGCCTCCGCGTGTGGGCGCAGGAGAACGCCGGCGAGACCGTCCGACCGACGGGCAAGAACCTGCGCAACCTCAACCCGCTGATCGTGCAGCCAGATACCGCCCCGACCCTCGAACCCGCGTGGTGGGGGTTCCTCGTCGACGGCGAGCCGGCGAAGTTCCCCTCGATCAACACCCGCTCGGAGCGGCTGCAGGAGCGTCCGGGCGGGGCGAAGTCGAGAGCGATCGTCCCCGCGACGAGCTGGTACGAGATGCAGAAGCCGTCTCGGCAGTGGAACGAGTTCATCGTCGACGACGGCACTCTGTTCGGCATGGCTGCGGTCACGCAGCGCGGCCGCACGGCCGACGGCGAGTGGTTCACGTGCTATTCCATCGTGATGCGTCCCGCTCCCCCTCACCTCGTCGACCTGCACGACCGGATGCCCCTCCTCGTCCCGTCCACCCTGAGCCATGACTGGCTGACCGCACCGGCGTCGCGGGAGATCATCGACGCGGCCGTCATCGCTTCAGACGAGATGGCCGCGCGGGTGCAGGCTCGCCCTCGCGCCTGACCGCTGATGTCCCACGCGGGTCGGACACTTCGCCGTCAGATGTGTACCTGAGGGGGACGCGCGACACCCGGGGCGCTCCGTAACGTTGTGCCCATGATCACAGCAGAAGGCCTCACGAAGAGGTTCGGAGACAAGACCGCCGTCGACGACGTGTCGTTCACGGTCAAGCCGGGCAGCGTCACCGGCTTCCTCGGCCCGAACGGCGCCGGGAAGTCGACCACCATGCGGATGATCGTCGGCCTCGACCGCCCGACGTCGGGGCGTGCCACCATCGCCGGACGCGAGTACCGCAAGCTCCGCGCACCTCTCACCGAAGTCGGTGTCCTCCTCGACGCCAAGGCGGTGCACACCGGTCGCACCGCTCGCAACCACCTCCGCGCCATGGCCGCGACACACGGCATCCCCTCCTCCCGAGTCGATGAGGTCATCGACCTTGCGGGCATCGGGTCGGTGGCACGTAAACGCGCGGGCGGATTCTCGCTCGGAATGGGGCAGCGCCTCGGCATCGCTTCGGCACTGCTCGGCGACCCGCACACGCTGATCCTCGACGAGCCGGTGAACGGCCTCGACCCCGAGGGGGTGCGCTGGGTGCGCCAGTTCGTCCGTCACGTGGCATCAGAGGGGCGCACCGTGCTGCTCTCGAGCCACCTGATGAGTGAGATGGCGCAGACCGCCGACCACGTCATCGTGATGGGCCGCGGTCGGGTGCTCGCGGATGCCCCGCTCGCGGAGCTCGTGCGCTCCTGGACTCGGAACACGGTGCGGGTCCGCACACCGAGACCAGCCGACCTGGCTGCCGCCGTCGGAGGGCCGGAGGTGGAGATCGTGAGCTCGGCTCCCGATCTGCTCGACGTCGTGGGGCTGCCCGCCGCGCGGATCGGCGATCTGGCCGCCGACCGCGGCATCCCGCTCCACGAACTCACCCCGACCACCGGATCACTCGAAGACGCCTATCTCGCCCTCACCGGCGACTCCGTCGAGTACCGCACCAAGGAGATCTCATGACCACGACACAGGCTCCCGCTCCCACGCGGACACGCGTCGACACCGGTCGTCGGCTGACGTTCATGCGCGCACTGCGCGGCGAGTGGATCAAGCTCGCCACCCTGCGCTCGACGTGGTGGTCGATCGGCATCACCGCCGCCCTCACGGTCGGCATCGCCGTGCTCATCGCCCTCGCTGTCGACGTGCCGGACTTCAGCCCGATCCAGGCCGTGGTCATGCCGATCCAGTTCACGATGCTGCTCGCCGGCATCATCGGCGCGATCTCGGTCACCGGCGAGTACTCCACGGGGATGATCCGTTCGACGCTCACTGCGAACCCGATTCGCGGTTCGGTGCTGGCCGCGAAGTCGACGGTGCTGGCACTGTTCCTGTTCGTCTCGTCGCTGGTGATCTTCGTCGTCTCCGCGGTGGCCGTCTCCCTCATCGTCGCCCCGCGTGACCAGGGCATCGACTGGTCGGACCCGACAGCATCGGTGCTTCCGATCGTGGTGGCTTCCCTGTCGATGGCCGTCTTCGCGCTCATCGGCATCGCGTTCGGATTCGTCCTGCGCTCCGGTGCGGGCGCCATCGCCGCAACCGTCGGTGTGCTGTTCGTCCTGCCGATCGTGGCGAACTTCTTCTCCTTCGCCGGAGAGACGTGGGCATGGGTCCTGCAGGCCGCCGCCTACCTTCCGGACGCCGCCGCACGGAGTGCGATCATGCCCGGAGCCGGTGCCGCACTCGACGCTCCGGTTGCGTTCCTGACGCTGGCCTGCTGGGTCGTGGGCGGTGCTGCCGTCGCGTGGGGCGTGCTGCGCACCCGCGACGCGTAAAGTCGGCCTGTGAGCAGAACGCGAAGCCGCAGCGACTCGGTCCGCGAGGACGAGGAGCTGCGGCTTCCGCGCGCCCCGGGCCTGTTCCGACGGTTCTGGGCCCGCCATCCGCTGTTCGCCGACATCCTGCTCGCGCTGATCTGCCTGTTCCTGTCCCTCGCCCCCGCCGCGCCGTACCCCAACACCTCGCTCCCGGAGGGCACATACATCGCCATCAACATCGCGACGTTGGTGATGGTCGCGATCGGATGCAGCACTCTCCTCTGGCGTCGACGGGCACCCCTGGGTCCCTTCGTCGCTGCGGTGAGCCTGGGGACCGTCGGACTGTTCACAGGCATGTCCGGAGGCATCGTCCTCCTGCTCGTCGCCTGCTACGGCGTGGCGGTCTACAGATCGGCGCGTCTGGCCTGGATCTGTTACGGGATCGGTGCCACTTGGTTCCTCGGACTCACCACGATCCTCATGCTGACCGGCACGACCCTGCTCCAGGTCGGCATCGATACCGCCCTCGGCTACGTCGCGCTCGGGCTCATCGGCACGCTCGTCGGGGTCAATGTGGGCGGCCGCAAGCGCTATCTCCTCGCCATCATCGACCGATCCCGTCAACTCCTGATCGAGCGCGATCAGCAGGCGCAACTCGCCGCCGCCTCGGAACGCGCCCGCATCGCACGGGAGATGCACGATATCGTCTCCCACTCCCTCACCGTGATCGTCGCACTGTCCGAAGGGGCGGCCGCCACCCCCGATCGGGAACAGGCCCGGAGGGCTGCGGTATCCGTCGCGGACACCGCCAGAGGCGCTCTCACCGAGATGCGTTCGATGCTCGGTGTGCTGCGCGACGACGAATCGCCGCTGCCCCTGGCGCCGATGCAACCCGTACCCGCGCGTGACACCGTGGAGACGGCTCAGCGCGCGGGCTACCCGGCGACGCTCACCGTCATCGGGCAGGCCGATGTCTCCCCCGCCGTCGCGCATGCGATCGGCAGGATCGTGCAGGAGGGCGTGACCAACGCCATGCGCCACGCCCCGACCGCGAAGAGCATCACCGTGCGGCTGGAGTACACGGCCGACACGGTCGTGATCGAGATCGTCAACGACGGCGTCTCGGGTGAGATCGGCTCAGACGGATTCGGTGTGCGCGGGCTCTCCGAGCGTGCCGCCCACGTGCATGGGACGGTGCGATCCGCACCTGCGGATGGAGGACGATGGATTCTGCGGGCGGTGCTTCCCACATCGGGAAGCAGGCCCGCCGCACCGCGACAGACGATGGAGGACGACGCATGACGCAGGCGATCAGAGTGCTGCTGGTGGATGACCAGGAGCTGATCCGTCTCGGCTTCCGCATGGTGCTGGAGTCTGAGGAGGACATCGTCGTCATCGGCGAAGCCGGCGACGGGAAAGCGGCGATCACGCAGAGCGCGCTGCTCGCTCCCGACCTGGTGCTGATGGACATCCGGATGCCGGAGCTGGACGGCATCGCCGCCACCGAGGCCATCGTCCGAGAACGTCCGCAGACCAAGGTGCTCGTTCTGACCACCTTCGATCTCGACGAATACGCGTTCGGAGCCATCCGCGCGGGCGCGAGCGGATTCCTGTTGAAGGATGCCCAGCGCCACGAGATGATCTCCGCGGTGCGCGCCGTCCACCGCGGGGATGCGGTGCTGTCCCCGCGTGTGACGAGAGCGCTGCTGGAGCACGTGACGCCTCGGCTCGGCGGAGCGCCCGCGACTCCGGCCGCAGAGGAGAGCGCTGCTCTCGAATCGCTCACGGAACGTGAGCGGGACGTCTTCCTCGCGATCGGCCGCGGACTCACCAACGCAGAGATCGCTCAGAGTCTGTACGTCGGCGAGTCCACGGTCAAGACCCACGTCGGTCGTGTGCTGGCGAAGCTCAGCGCGCGGGACAGGATCCACGCGGTCATCCTGGCGCATCGGCTCGGGCTCGTCGGCGACTAGCCCGATCTCATCAGGCGCGCGACGGCGCCCATTCCGAGACGCGGTCGAGCCGCTGCACCTCATCGTCCGAGAGCTCCAGACGCGCCCCGGCGAGCAGGTCGGGAACCTGTTCCACGGTTCGCGCGCTCGCGATCGGTGCGACCACGGTCGGTTGTGCGCGAAGCCACGCGAGCGAGGTCGCGGCGATCGAAGCGCCGTGCGCATCGCCGATCTCCTCGAGCGCGTCGATGATCCGCAGGCCCGCTTCGGTCGCGTACTTCGCGGCGCCCTGCGCCCGGGGCGACGCCTGACCCGCGGCGTCCGTCGAGCGGTACTTGCCGGTGAGGAAGCCGCTGGCCAGGGAGTAGTACGGGATGAGTCCGAGGTCGAACTCCTCGGCGACCGGGATGATCGTGTCCTCGACCTCGTTGCGGTGCACGAGGTTGTAGTGCGGCTGCACCGCGACCGGCAGCGCGACTCCGAGGCGACGGGCGATCTCGACCCACTCGCGGATGCGCTCGGCGGAGTAGTTCGACACGGCGACGTGCCGGACCAGCCCGTCTTCGACCAGTCGCCCGAATGCGCTGATGGTCTCCTCCAGCGGAACGGTCTCGTCATCGAAGTGCGCGTAGTACAGGTCGATCTCATCGATGCCCAGGCGCTTCAGCGAGGCCTCGGCGGCCTTGCGGACATTCGCGGCGGAGAGGCCGCGGAACTGCGGGTGCTGACTGACCTTGGTCGCGACGACCACACCCGCAGGTTTGCGCGAGGCCAACCACTCGCCGACGATCGTCTCACTCTCTCCTCCTTCGTTTCCCGGCACCCACGCGCTGTACGAGTCGGCGGTGTCGATGAAGTCTCCGCCTCCGTCCACGAAGGTGTCGAGGACGGCGAAGGACGTGTCACGGTCGGCTGTCCAGCCGAACACGTTGCCGCCGAGCGAGAGCGGAAGGACGTCGAGATCACTGGTACCGATGCGGGTCATGATGAGAGCAACCGGTGAGCCCGCCTCCCGCATTCCCGGACGACGCCGTGTTGCGCTCCATGAACGTCACGGTGGCGATGCCTCCCCCTCGTCGTGGATCTGCGAGGGGCGGCCCACGATCCGCGGATCCGGAGCGTGGGCGACCATCGGGTCCTTGCCCGGATAGTCGAACCGTGCGAGAACACATCTCATCGCTTCCAGCCGCGCGCGCCTCTTGTCGTTCGACGAGATGACGACCCACGGGAGGGCCGGGGTGTCCGTGTGGAAGAACATGGCCGCCGCTGCCTCGGTGTAGTCCTCCCATCTGTCGACGCTCGTGAGGTCGGTGGGGCTGAGCTTCCACTGCTTGAGCGGATCCTCGCCGCGACGGGTGAACCGGCGCCGTTGTTCCGCCTCGCCGATCGAGAACCACAGCTTGATGAGGCGGATGCCCGAACCGACGAGCATGCGCTCGAACTCCGGCGCGGTCTGGATGAACTCCTCGTACTCCGCCGACGAGCAGTACCCCATCACGCGTTCGACGCCCGCTCGGTTGTACCAGGAGCGATCCATCAGCACGATCTCGCCGCCCGACGGCAGATGCGCGACGTAGCGCTGGAAATACCACTGCGTCCGCTCGACATCACTGGGTTTGTCGAGCGCGACGACACGAGCGCCGCGGGGGTTCAGGTGCTCCATGAAGCGTGCGATCGCACCGCCCGCGCCCGCCGCATCCCGCCCCTCGAACAGGATGAGGACCCGTTCCGACGAGCGCGTGATGTGCGCCTGGAGTTTGAGGAGCTCGATCTGCAGCAGTCGTTTCTCGCGCGCGTATGCCGCCCGTGTGAGCGCCTGCGCGTGGGGGCAGCCGGGCTGCCGCTCCGACGTGACCGTCGGGAGTTCGGACGAGCTGCCCATCGCCTCCCCCTCCCCTGGCGCTTCTCGATCGCGCGACGCACGAGGCAAAGCGCAGGTGGCCGCGGCGGGGAGTCGGCCACCTGCGCCGTCATCGACCCGGCGTGATCTCGTTGAATCCACCAGGAAACTCAACGCTTAGTAACATATCACCTTGTAGCGCGATACTCCGGAATGTACTTCTCGCACCCAGCCGTCACCGGAGACGCGACGAGGTCGAAGTCGCGGCTATCGTTCACTCATGGGAACGATCCAGTACGGCAGCGGTGACGAGATCCACATCGAGGACCGCGCACTCGCACATCTCAAAGTGGTCATCGCCACGAAATTGCGACGCAATGAGAGCTTCACCCTGTCGTGGCGGCACCCCGACGGCGACGCCCCCGGCCGTTCGACCATCTGGCTGCACCCATCGATCCCGCTGCGCTTCACCTTCGACGAGCCAGACGCCCCTCAGCTCAACCCGAAATGGATTCAGGACCTCATGCGGTCGGCGAGCTCCACGGGCGGGATCAGCCTCATCGAGGAAGTGGTCGAAGCGCCGCCGACCGGCGACGCGGACTCACCTCACCTGGACTGAACTCTCCGAACGAGCGGCTGGCGGACGCGCGTCAGCTCGCCCGCCACACGGAGAGCAGCTGCCATCCTTCCGGCACCTGGGACTCGAGCGCGGCCATGTCGTCACCCTCGATCTCGCGGATGCCGTCGCGACGCAGGAACTTGCCCTCGACGGATCGCATCGATCCGGCCTTCTCCATCGTCGCCATGGCCGACACCAGGTCCCATCCCGCAGGCGCCTGGGCGGTCAGCTGTGCACGGACCTCGGCGAGATCTTCGCCTTTGAGGGTGACGCTGTGGGCTTCGAGCGGGCGGATCAGTCCGTGGAGCATCAGACCAGCCTAGGGCGAGGGACAGGCCGCCGCGATGCTCCCGCGCACGCACGTGAGCGAGGCCTTCCCCCCGAAGGGCGGCGATGAGTGGAAACCAGGGTCGAGGAGCAGAACCCTTCGTCCGACAACACCTACGACCGAGTACCCCTCGGCAGCCCCGATCAGGAACGTCGGCGACACCTCGATCCCCCCGCCCATCACATTCGTGAGGAGCATCCCCGGCCCGCCTACAACTGGCACCGGCTACATCGGCGGCCCCACGTCCTCGCCCCGGAAACGCCGCGGGGCCCCGCCCTGCCGACCGGGCGGAGTTCCCTGGATCAGGTGCTGCAACGACCACGAGAACTCGGACAGCCAGGTGGGGATCTCTCAACCTATCGAGGCTCGCGGTCGAGTGTCTGTAGGCCGAAAAGGGGACAGCGCGGGCCGACGCCTGAGCCATAGCCTGGCTCCATGAACACAACCCTCGAGGCACCGCCGCCGGGGATCGTTGCGGCCGAACGCACGGTCACAGCGTCACCACCCGCCGGCCGTAAACCTGTCTCACGACGAACCTTCTTGTCCGCCTCTGCGATCGCTGCGATTGTCGCGGCCGCCGGACCACTCGTCGGGCACGCAGCTCCGGCGTTCGCGGATTGGGGCAACTACCAGAACGGTCGCATCCCGGTCAACATCCTGGCTCCCGTGCCCTGGGACACCGTCCGCATCTTACGGACAGACGCACGAGACGCGCTCGTTCAGCTGAACAACGCGTTCCGCCCTCAATTTGGGCACAACATCACCGTGAATGACGGCTACCGAGATCTCGCCGAGCAGGTCCGTGCGAAGGAGAAGTACGGAGACAAGGCTGCGGAGCCGGGGACCTCGAACCACGGATGGGCAATCGCCGTCGACCTGGCCGACACCAATCGAGTGCAGCTGAGCTTCAGCCATCCGATCTACCTGTGGCTCAAGTCGAATGCCCGACAGTTCGGCTACATACACCCGGCCTGGGCCGAGCCCGGGACGTCACGTCCCGAACCCTGGCATTGGGAATTCAACGGTGTCTACAACGGCACGCCAACAACGACAACGATGGAGGATTCAGTGGAAGCAATCGTAAGAGCACCGAATGGAATCGTGGTTCACCTTCGCCCCGGCGGAAAGACGAACTTCGGGACGCCGCAGGAGTACAACACGTTCCGCGATCAGATCGCGTTCCTTCGTAACGCTGGTGCAACCGACGTTATGGCGCTGCCTGAGCTGTCCACGGTTCCCGGCGTGACGTGGGACACGTTCATATACCTCTCGCGCTACATCGGTGCGCCCGAGTAAGAACGCAGCGTTCTTCAGCGCGACAGCCTGAACGACACAAGGCCCCGCCCAGCCGCAAGGCTTGGTGGGGGTCTTCGCCCTCCGGGACGCTCGATCCTCGATGCTACCCATTCCCGGACCTGGGCTGCCCTGATGCCCGCCCTCGAGTAGAAACCGAGGCGGTCTTCTGCTTTCCGAACCGCTACTTCTTGAGCCGACTACGGGACTCGAACCCGTAACCCCCGTATTACAAGTACGGTGCGCTACCAATTGCGCCAAGTCGGCGGATGCCATCCATCAGCTTAGCGATGGCATCGACCCCGGATCGAACTACGGGGCGGGCGTGGTGGTCGACGTCGGCGACGGCGTCGCACGGGACGCGTCGCTCGCGACGCTGAGCACGAACTGCGAGAACTCCGCCGGGTCGTCGAACGCACCGACGTACGCCTCGCCGTTCGCGACGATCATGGGTGCGGTGTTGAGCATCAGGTCTTTCGAGCCGGCGAGCGGTCCGTCGAGTGCGCGCGTGGTCGCTTCTTTCGCCCAACCGACGAAGTCACCGTTCTCGATGCACGACCGGACGGCCTTGGTATTGTCGGTGCCGACGGCGGCTGCCAGATTCGCCAGGTCCTCGTCTGACATCCCGTCACTGCCGACCTCGGGCTGGTCGTCGAGCAGGTCGTGATTGAAGGCGTAGAACTGCGCAGGCGAGTGCGTGGCGACGCACGCGGCGGCCGCAGCGGAACGCAACGAGTACTTGGTGCCGTTCGAGCTCGCGGTGAGCAAGGCGACCGGGTGGTAGCTGACGGTGACCGCCCCCTCCCCGATCCAACCGGCGAGCTGACGCGCATTGGCCCGCTCGAACTTTCCGGCGTCCGGCGAGAGGTAGTCGACGTAGACGTGGATGTCGACCTTGTCGGAGGAGGTCGCGCTGGGGGTCGGCTCAGTCGAGGCGCCCGCATCGGTCGGCTCTGCCGAGGGCGTCGCGGGGACCTCATCGGATCCGGCAACGGCGGTGATGTCGGTGACGACGACGCCATCCGACTCCATCCCCGTCGGGGTGAGCTTCGGCTTCGACACCTGAGCGGACACCGCAAGGGTCACGGCGGTGCCGATCGCCCCCACCGCGACGACGGCGACGGCGCCGATGATGATCCGTCGCATGAGGCGCGCCCTCGACTGCTGGGCGTGCACTTTCTGAGCCTTCTCCCGCACGGCCTCGCGAGAATTGCGAGGTGTGGGGACGTTCGGCGTTTCGTCGCTCGACATCGTTCCTCTTGTGAGTCTGCGGGGGTCCGGGTTGGCCCCGACCGCCGCTGAGCGACGATCGCCGCTGGGCGCGGCCGAGATCGATGCTAACCAGTGAGGCTGAGAAATACCCAGGTACAGCCGTTCATGTCATACTGATCTCGACCCAAAGACGGGTCACGGTGGCTCACCCCACCGCTTCATCACTACGGATCGTCCGGCACGTACCTGCCGGTGAAGGAGAAACACAATGGCATCTGTGACTTTCGACGAAGCCACCCGCCTGTACCCCGGTGGAACCCGTCCGGCCGTCGACAAGCTGAACCTCGAGGTCGGTGACGGAGAGTTCCTCGTCCTCGTCGGTCCTTCCGGTTGCGGTAAGTCCACATCTCTGCGCATGCTCGCCGGCCTCGAAGAGGTCAACGCCGGCCGCATCCTCATCGGCGACCGCGACGTGACCGACGTCCCGCCGAAGGACCGCGACATCGCGATGGTCTTCCAGAACTACGCCCTGTACCCGCACATGACCGTCGCCGAGAACATGGGCTTCGCGCTCAAGATCGCCGGCGTCGGCAAGGAAGAGCGCGCCGCACGCGTGCTCGAGGCCGCGAAGCTCCTCGACCTCGAGCCCTACCTGACCCGCAAGCCGAAGGCCCTCTCCGGTGGTCAGCGTCAGCGTGTCGCCATGGGCCGTGCGATCGTGCGTCAGCCGCAGGTGTTCCTCATGGACGAGCCGCTGTCGAACCTCGACGCCAAGCTCCGCGTCCAGACCCGTACCCAGATCGCATCGCTGCAGCGTCGTCTCGGCGTCACCACGGTCTACGTCACCCACGACCAGACCGAGGCGCTGACCATGGGCGACCGCATCGCGGTCCTCAAGGACGGTCTGCTCCAGCAGGTCGGCTCGCCCCGCGACCTGTACGAGAAGCCGAACAACGTCTTCGTCGCCGGCTTCATCGGCTCGCCCGCGATGAACCTGTTCTCGGCCGACCTCGCCGAGGGCGGCATCCGCTTCGGCACCGAGGTCGTCCCGCTCGACCGCGACACCGTCGGTCGCGCCAACGGTTCGCAGGTGACGGTCGGCGTGCGTCCGGAGGACATCGTCGTCGGCCCCGCCGACGGCAAGGGCCTCTCGGTCACGGTCGACCTCGTCGAAGAGCTCGGCGCCGACGGCTACCTCTACGGTCACACCGAGATCAACGGCAAGCGCGCCGACCTCGTCGCTCGCGTCGACGGTCGCAACCACCCGAACGCCGGCGAGACCGTCACGCTCGCCGCCTCGGCCGGCCACGTGCACGCGTTCGACATCGAGTCGGGTGACCGTCTGAACGACAAGCCGGTCGTCTCCGCCTGATCGGATCCACAGACGCGGCGCAGGCTGACCTCGGTCGCCTGCGCCGCGTCTCTTTTTCCTCTTCGTACGCCACCAGGAGCATCATGCAGGATTCGCTGCGGATCACCGCCAGCAAGGTCGATCCGGGACTGCTCGCCCTCCCCTGGTCCACCACGCTCGCCAAGTGGCCGTCCGAGCACATCGTCTCGCTCCCCAAGGGGCTCTCCCGCCACCTCGTCCGGTTCGCCGACCTCTCGGGTCGCGTCGTCGCCGTCAAGGAGACCACTGCCGAGATGGCACAGCGCGAGTACGACATGCTGGGCAACCTCGCCCGGCTCGACGTACCGTGCGTCGACCGGGTCGCTGTGATCGCGGGGCGCACCGATGCCCATGGCGATCCCCTCCCCGCGGCACTGGTCACCTCGCACCTGCGCTTCTCGATGCCGTACCGTGCGCTGTTCACGCGCGTCCTGCGCCCGGACACCGCCAACCGTCTGGTCGACGCGCTCGCACTGTTGCTCGTGCGCCTCCACAACGTGGGCTTCTACTGGGGCGACGTCTCCCTGTCGAACACCCTCTTCCGTCGTGATGCCGGGGCCTTCGCCGCCTATCTCGTCGACGCGGAGACCGGAGAGCTCCATGAGGAGGGTCTGACCGACGGGCAGCGCGCCTACGATCTCGACCTCGCTCGCACGAACATCGCCGGCGAGATCATGGACCTCGCCGCCGGCGGACGCCTCGAGCACGGGGTGGATGCGGTCGCGATCGCCGACGGCATCGTGTCGTCCTACCGCTCGCTCTGGGCCGAGCTCACCGCACAGGAGTCCTTCTCCGCCGCCGAGACGTGGCGCATCACCGAGCGCGTGGAACGGCTCAACGCCCTCGGATTCGACATCGATGAGATGTCGATGTCGACCACCGCGGACGGCACCGTCGTCGAGATCCAGCCGAAGGTCGTGGACGCCGGGCATCATCAGCGGCGCCTCATCCGTCTCACGGGGCTCGACGTGGAGGAGAACCAGGCACGACGGCTGCTCAACGACCTCGACGAGTTCCGCGCGCGCTCGACCAAGCAATGGGCGGACGAAGAGATGTACGCGCACGAGTGGCTCACCCGCGTGTTCGAGCCCGTCGTTCGCGCGATCCCCTACGAGCTGCGCGCCAAGCTCGAGCCGGCTGAGGTGTTCCACCAGGTGCTGGAACACCGCTGGTACCTGTCTCAGGCGGAAGGACGCTCGATCCCACTCGCCGAGGTGCTCACCAGCTACATCAACGAGGTGCTGCGCCACCGACGCGACGAAGCCACCATCATGGGGCCGCCCACCGAGACGATGAGCCTTCCGGTGATCACCGGCGTGACCCCGGTGGCCGACGAGGATGAGGACGTCGACTGGCGCGACCTGGTCTGACCGCCCCTCCGCTCCCCGCGCACGGGTTGTCGTCGAGTGCGGGGGGGTAGTCGAGTGCACGGGTTGTCTTCGAGTGCACCGCCTGTTGACGCCAGCAAGCCGTGCGCTCGGCGAGATCACGTGCTCTCGACGCGGCCCGGCGGGCGTGGGGGGGGGGGGGGAAGAGTGGGCGGAGCGTGGGGGTCAGTAGCCGACGGTGAAACGCTCGCGGTGGTGGTTGCCCTGCTCGATCTCGTCGACCACGGCGACGGCGAAATCGGCCCCGGAGATGTACGACGTGCCTTCGGCATCGCGGACGATCACATCGCCCCCGTCGCGATAGCGGCCGGTACGCTCGCCCTCCGCCCAAGGACCGAACACCTCAGCCGGATGGATGAAGAACCAGTCCAGCCCCGCGTCGGTCGCCTCGAGGAGCGCGAGCGAGTCGATCCCGACCTGCGCCTCGTGCTTGTACTCCTCGGGGAAGTCCTGATCGAACAGACGCGGGCCTCCCGGCGCCACCAGGCTTCCTCCGGCACCGCCGACCACGCCGAGACGGGTCGCCGTACCGGCGATCTGCTCGACGACGTTCGACAGCGCCTCGAGCGCACGGTCTTCCATGTCGCCGCGTGGAGAGAGCGCCGACACCACGGCATCCGCACCGACGAACGCGTCCGCGAGGGGCGCCAGGTCGAGCGCGGAGCCCTGCAGGTAGGCGGCTCCGGCCACCGGATCGGTCGGTTCCGAACGCGAGATCGCGATGACGGCGTGGCCACGACTCACCGCCTCCGTGACGATGTGGCGACCGGCGTACCCGGTCCCTCCGATCACGATGATGCGAGCCATGGTCAGCCTTCCCTCGGACGTCTAGTTCTTCTTCGCGGCGCGGAGCGACGCGACCTGGTACAGGGCGACGGATGTCGCGATACCGGCGTTCAGCGACTCGGTGGCCGCGGAGATCGGAATCGAGACGATCTGGTCGCAGGTCTCGGACACCAGGCGCGACAGTCCCTTGCCCTCCGAGCCGACCACGATCACGACGGGACGATCGGCGAGCTGCAGCTCGGGGAGCGACACGTCGCCGTCACCGTCGAGACCGAGCACGAACACGCCCTGCTTCTTGAACTCCTTGAGCTGCGTGGTGAGGTTGGTCGCCAGCGCCACGGGGGTGCGGGCGACGGCTCCGGCGCTGGTCTTCCAAGCCGCCGAGTTGACGCCGGCCGAGCGACGCTGGGGAAGGATGACGCCCTGCCCGCCGAACGCCGCGGTGGAACGGATGATGGCGCCCAGGTTGCGGGGGTCGGTGATGCCGTCGAGGGCGACGAACAGGGGGACCTCTCCGCGGTCGATGACCTGCTCGAGCAGATCCTGTGGGTGCGCGTACTCGTACGGCGGCACCTTGATAGCGACGCCCTGGTGCACGCCGTCGAACCCGGCCATACGGTCGAGCTCCGGACGCGTGACCTCCATCACGGGGATGCCCCGATGCGTGGCGATCGAGAGCATCTCCTTCACGCGGTCGTCCATCTCGACGCGCTGCGCGATGTAGAACGCCGTCGCCGGGATCTTCGCGCGCAGTGCCTCGAGGACCGAGTTGCGACCCGTGACGTTCTCGGTGTCGTCCCCCGCCTTGGCCTTGGGCGCACGGTTCCCCCCGCCACCGGAGCCCGGCCGACTGCCGCCGGGACGTCCCTTGCCGCCCGTGGCTGCCGCGTAGCGCTCGGCTGCGGCCTTGCGCTTGCCCGCGGGATGCCAGGCGCGGTCCTCCGCTTTCGGCGTCGGTCCCCGCCCCTCGAGCGCCTTGCGCCCGAGTCCGCCGGTGCCCTTGGTCGGGCCCTTCTTGTTTCCCTTGCTCGCGCCGGGGCGCCCTGGCTTAGCCATCGATACTCCAATGAGTTCCGGCCGGAGTGTCCTCCAGCGTGATTCCTGCGGCGGCGATCGCATCTCGGATGCGATCCGCCGCCGCCCAGTCCTTGTCAGCGCGTGCTTGGGCGCGCTGGGTGATCATCGTCTGGACGAGGGCGTCCAGAGCGGATTCCGAAGCGCCGGTCTTCGCATCGGAAGTGGGCGTGAGGCCGAGGACGGAAGTCATCGCCAGCACGGCGCGCAGCGCATCGAGCGCGGCGGCGTCCTCCCCCGCGTCCAGCGCCGCGTTTCCCGCTCGCACCGTCTCGTGCAGCACCGCGAGTGCCTGGGGCACACCGAGGTCATCATCCATCGCCGCTGCGAACGCGGCGGGGAGGCTCTGCGACAGGAGGAACCCGATGCCCCCTCCGGCAACACGTGCGGCACGTTGCTGGAACGTGCCGATCCGGTTGAGAGCCGCCTCGGCCTCGGCCCACGACGAGTCGCCGAGGTCGAGGCTCGACCGGTAGTGGGCGGCGGCCAGCGCGTACCGCACCACCAGTGGATCGTGCGCGGCCAGCACATCGGCCGCCAACGTGAAGTTCCCCAACGACTTCGACATCTTCTGGCCGTCGACGGTCACGAGCCCGTTGTGCACCCAGTAGCGCGCGAAGCCGTCACCTGCTGCCGTCGACTGCGCGAGCTCGTTCTCGTGGTGCGGGAAGCGCAGGTCGAGCCCTCCCCCATGGATGTCGAACTCGGCGCCGAGATAGCGCTTCGACATCGCGGAGCATTCGATGTGCCATCCGGGCCGCCCGGATCCCCACGGCGACGCCCAGGTCGCATCGGCCGGCTCTTCGGGCTTGCTGCCCTTCCAGAGCGCGAAGTCCTGGGGGTTGCGCTTGCCCCGAGGGTCCGCATCCTCTGCGGCCTCCATGGCGTCGAGGGACTGATGGGTGAGCGACCCGTACTCCGCCCAGGAGCGCACGTCGAAGTACACGTCGCCGGAGCTGTCGGGCGCCGGGTAGGCGTGGCCGCGTTCGATCAGCACCGCGATGAGTTCCTGCATCTGCGGCACGGACGCCGTGGCCCGAGGCTCGTAGGTCGGCGGCAGGATACCGACACCCGCATACGCCGCGGTGAACTCCTGCTCCATCCGGTACGCCAATGCCCACCACGGCTCGGAGTCCGTCGCGTTGGCGAGCACCTTGTCGTCGATGTCGGTGACGTTGCGCACGAACGTGACCCGACCGTGGCGGTACTCCAGCCAGCGGCGCAGCAGATCGAAGCTCAGAGCGGCCCGGACGTGCCCGATGTGGGGCCCCGACTGCACCGTGGGTCCACACACGTACATCGTGATGTTCTCGGGATCGAGAGGCACGAAGTCGCGCAGCTGCTGCGCGCGGGTGTCGTAGAGGCGGACTGTCACCGCTCAAGCCTACTCGGCGACCGCTGAGCGCCAGCCCCCGCAGCGTTATTCGCCGTCCGATATGACGTTCGGCGACCGACCGGGAGGCCTCCTCCCCCTGATCGTCAGCCTTCTCTGGGACCGGTGGGGATCACCGACGCGATGGCCGTCACCGCGATGCCCTCGCCCCGCCCGGGGAATCCGAGCCCGTCCGTCGTCGTCGCGGTCACCGTCACCGGGGCGCCGAGGACAGCGGACAGAACGCCCTCGGCCTCTGCCCGTCGAGGGCTGAAACGCGGCCGATTGCCCTGGAACTGCACCGAGACGTTGCCGATGTCGAATCCGGCTCCAGCGAGGAGCTCGCGGGTGCGGGCGAGGAAGACGTCGGCGTGCGCGCCGGCGTACTCGGGGTGCGAGGTGCCGAAGTGCTCCCCGATGTCGCCGAGACCCGCGGCCCCGAGGAGCGCGTCGACCATCGCGTGAGCGACGGCGTCTCCGTCCGAATGACCGGACAGCGGCTGCTCCCCCTCCCATTCGAGCCCGGCGAGCCACAGGTTCCCTTCGCCGCCGAAAGCGTGGACATCCGTCCCGATGCCCACGCGGGGGATGCCGGATGCTGCGGCTCTCGTACCGAGCAGATGCCGGGCACGCTCGAGGTCGGCCGGCGTGGTGATCTTGAAAGCCCGCTCGGAGCCCCCGATGTAGCGCACGGGATGACCCGCCGCAGCGAACAGCGCCGCATCGTCGGTGTACTCGGTGCCACCGTCGCGTGCCGCGGCGTACGCGGACTCGAGCAGCGTCCTCGGGAACCCCTGCGGCGTCTGCGCCGCGGCGAGTTCGGAACGGTCGACCGCGGCGACGACGACACCGTCCACGACCTTCTTGAGGGTGTCGACCACGGGCAGCGCCGGGATCACGCCGACATCTGCCGTCACCGACGCGGCGACCGCATCGATCTGCGTCGGAGGGGTGAGAGCGCGCGCCGCATCGTGCACCAGCACCGTCTCGACGTCGCCCCAGAGCGCGGCGAGACCCGCCGCGACCGACTGCTGTCTGGTCGCACCGCCCACGACCACACGTCCGAGGTCGGCCCGTTCGCCGGCGGCCTCTCGAAGCTCTGTCTCGGCGTCGCCCTCCCACCCTTCCGGGGCGACCACGATGACCTGAGCCGGGGCCGCGGCGAAGACGCCGTCGAGCGCATGGCGAAGGATGGGACGGGCATCGATACCGACGAAGGCCTTCGGGGCGCGTGCGCCCAGACGCGTGCCTGAGCCGGCGGCGACGACGATGATCGCGGTACGCGGGACGGGGAGGATGGTCACAGCATCACGTTACCGGCGAAGACGACGAAAGGCGGATGCCGAAGCACCCGCCTTTCGTCGTGGAACAGCTCAGGACGCGAGGACCTCGTCGAGCAGTGCGCCCGCCTTGTCCTCGTCGGTCTTCTCGGCGAGCGCCAGCTCGGAGATGAGGATCTGACGAGCCTTCGCCAGCATCCGCTTCTCACCCGCGGAGAGTCCGCGGTCCTGGTCACGACGCCACAGGTCGCGAACGACTTCGCTCACCTTGATCACATCGCCGGAGGCGAGCTTCTCGAGGTTCGCCTTGTACCGACGCGACCAGTTCGTGGGCTCTTCTGTGAAGGGTGCTCGCAGCACCTCGAAAACATGATCGAGGCCTTCCTTGCCGATGACGTCACGAACGCCGACCAGGTCGACATTCTCCGCGGGGACCTCAATGATGAGATCGCCCTGGGTGACGTTGAGCTTCAGGTATTTCTTCGCCTCACCCTTGATGATGCGCTCTTTGACCTCGATGATGGTCGCAGCGCCATGGTGGGGATAGACGACGGTCTCGCCAACCTCAAAAAGCATAAAAACGTGTCCTTTCGGCAACCTCAAGGATACCACAGGGGTCATGCGCTAAGGTTCGCGCCTCCGGTGCCGCAGGAGCCCTCACGACTTACGCATAGAATGGATGCGGATATCCCCGCCGGACCTCAGGAGGACCCGTGAAATCGCGCCTTGTTGCGTCTGCAGCCCTCAGCGCCCTCGTTCTGCTCGGTGCGACCGGGTGCACGTTCATCACCCCGCAGTCCACCAAGACCGAGTACGCCGCGTCCGACGGAGTGAACGTGTCCGACGCCGACGGCCCGATCGACGTGCGCAACGCCCTCGTGGTTGCCACCGAAGACGGGTCGACCGGAAACTTCGTCGCCGCCATCGTGAACCCCTCCGAGGAGAAGGCGACCCTGACGATCACCGTCGAGGGCCTGGATCCGCTCGTCGTCACCGTCCCCGCAGGGGGCACGGTGAGCCTGGGCGCCGATGAGGAGCCGCTGCGCATCGTCGGCCTCGACACCAAGCCCGGCGCCACGGTGGAGATGCACTTCCAGTCCGGAGACTCCACCGGCGTCAAGACCGAGGTGCCCGTACTCGACGGCACTCTCCCGTACTACGCAGACCTGGTCCCCTCCGAGAAGGAGTCGACCCCTCGCCCGACACCCCTGCCGACCGACACGGCAGCTCCGGCGCCCGCGAACTGACGCGTCACCGAATCGAGAAGAGGCCGGCACCCCCGCAGGGTGCCGGCCTCTTCTCCGTTCCGCCTGAGGATCAGCCTTCGAAGCGATACCCCAGACCTCGCACGGTGACGAGCATGACCGGCTCGCTCGGGTTCTCCTCGATGCGCGAGCGGATGCGCTTGATGTGCACGTCGAGGGTCTTGGTGTCGCCGAAGTAGTCACTCCCCCAGACCCGGTCGATGAGCTGTCCGCGGGTCAGGACGCGTCCGGAGTTGCGCATCAGGACCTCGAGCAGCTCGAACTCCTTCAACGGCATGTTGATCTGCGCGCCGGCGACGGAGACGGTGTGCCGGTCGATGTCGAGCGAGACCCGCCCGCCGTCGAGCACACGCTCGTCGAGCTCACCCTCGGCCTGCACGACCCGACGCAGCACGGCACGCATGCGTGCGAGCAGCTCGCGGGACGAGTAGGGCTTCGTGATGTAGTCGTCGGCGCCGAGCTCGAGACCCACGACGATGTCCACCTCGGAGTCCTTCGCCGTGAGCATGATGATGGGCACGGCCGAGGTGGACCGGATCTGTCGGCACACCTCGGTGCCCGGCATCCCCGGAAGCATGAGGTCGAGCAGCACGATGTCGGCACCGCGCTCCCGGAAGGCCGCGAGAGCGCCGGGGCCGTCCTCGGCGATCTCCACCTCGTAACCCTCACGCCGGAGCAGGTACGCGAGCGGGTCGGCGAGGTCGGGCTCGTCTTCGACGAGAAGGATTCGGGTCATGCTCTCTCTCCGTTTCGAACGCGCGCGGACGACGCGGCTTTGGCCGCCTTGCGCGCACGCTTCTTCTTGCTCTTCTTGCCCGCGTCGAGGTTGTCGGGGGCGTCGATCCGGGGAAGACGGATCGTGAACGTGGAGCCCCGGCCCGGACGGGACCACAGCCGCACCTCTCCGCCGTGCCGCTGCGTCGCGTGCTTGACGATGGAGAGCCCGAGACCGGTACCCCCGGTGCGCCGGGAGCGGGCTTCGTCCGCACGGTAGAACCGTTCGAAGATGCGCTCGCGATCTGCTTCGGCGATACCGATGCCCTGGTCGGACACGGCGATCTCGACCACGCCCGCCTCCGCCCGCACGCCGACTCCGACGCGAGAGCCGCGGGGCGAGTACACGATCGCGTTGGCGATCAGGTTGCCGACCGCCTCGATCAGGATCTGCGCGTCGCCGCGCACGAACACCCCGCGGTCGCCTCCCCTGGCGAGCTCGACGCCGGCGGAATCCGCCTGCACGACATGGGCCTCGATCGAGGAGGCGATCACCTCGTCGATCGCGACGGGACCGACCTTCGTCAGGCCGTCCTCGGCCTGCAGCCGGGACAGGCTCATGATGCGCCCGGTGAGCTGCCCGAGTCTTCCGGCCTCGGCGGAGATGCGTGCGGCGAAGATGCGCACCTGGGCCGGGTCGTCGGCGGCGGACTCGATGGCCTCGGCGAGAAGGCTCACGGCGCCCACGGGGGTCTTCAGCTCGTGGCTGGTGTTCGCCACGAAGTCGCGGCGCATCTGGTCGAGTCGTTCCTGCTCGGTGACGTCGCGGATGATCAGCAGCACCAGGCGGGTGCCGATCACGCTGGCACGGGCCGAGACCAGACGGGGGTCGAGACTCAGTCCCCCACGTGTGATGCGCATCGACTCGGTGACGGAGCCGCCCGCTTCCCGGACGCCGCGCACCAGTTGGCGGAGCTCCGGGTGGTCGAGCGTCGAGCCGACCTCGATGCCGAAACGCGTCGCGGCCTGCGAGGAAGCCAGCACGAGGCCGGAGGTGTCGACGATCGCCGCGGCATCGTCCATGCTGTGCAGGACGTCGGTGATGCCGGCCGGGATCGCCAGCGACGTCTCCTCCTGCACCCGCGCCCGTGCACGGTATGCCCACACCACGAGGAGGGAGAGGCCGACGCCGATCACCAGCCCGATGGCGAGCGAAGACAGCGCGAGCTGCGGCAAGGTCATGACACAAGCGTAGAGTGCGTTCACCGTCCGTCCGGCGGGTTTCCGCGCCCTGGCGGGAACAGGAGAAGTACTATTCACGTGCTGGGCACCGTTCGTTAACCTTCGAAGCAGACAATCGCTTCGGGCTTGTGCGGGAGCACAGACCTGCTCTCGTGCGGACGACCCGCCGTCTCGCGCTGACACAGCCGAGATCCGAATGAAAGGTTGCGCCCCAACATGCGCGAAGTCTTCCACCAGTCCCTCGAGGACCTTCAGAATCGTCTCGTCGAGATCGCCGACCTCGTCACGGTCTCGATCGACAAGGCCACCAGGGCGTTCGCGACGAGCGACGTGGCCCTGGCCGAGGAGGTCATCGCCGACGACGCGAAGATCGACGAGCTGGCCGTCGCCCTCGACGAGCAGGCCATCGAGATCCTCGCCCGCCAGCAGCCGGTCGCCCGCGACCTGCGCATCGTGGTCACGGCTCTGCGCGTGAGCGCCTCGCTCGAGCGCATGGGCGACATGTCGGAGCACATCGCCCAGCTCGCCCGTCTCCGCTTCCCCGAGCGCGCCATCCCGAAGGGCCTCAAGGGCACCTTCGTGAAGATGGGCGAGCTCGACGTCGAGGTCGCCCGCACGCTCTCCGAGCTGCTGCGCACCCAGGACCTGCGCTTCGCCGACGCCATCCGCAACGCGGACGACGACGTCGACGAGCTGCACGCCACCGTCTTCGAGAAGGTGCTCAGCGACAACTGGAAGGGCGAGGCCACGGCGACCGTCGATGCCACGCTCGCCAGCCGCTACCACGAGCGCTTCGCGGACCACGCGGTGGCCGTCGCGAAGAAGGTCGTCTACCTCGCCACGGGCGATTGGGCCGTCGAGGAGGAGGACATCCCCCTCGCCGTCGAGCAGCAGGAGCTGGGCCAGCAGGAGTTCGGCCACGCCTGACCCGCACATCGAGAAACGCCGAAGCCCCCGATGCGTGTGCATCGGGGGCTTCGGCGTTTCGAGCAGAAGCTCTTACTTCTTGCCCTGCGCCGCGACGGCGGCGGCACCGGCGGCGGCGGCCTCGGGATCGAGGTAGCGGCCGGGTCCGGTGGGGACGTTGTTCTCGTCCAGCTCGTACACCAGCGGGATGCCGGTCGGGATGTTCAGCTCGGCGATGTCGTCGTCGCTGATGCCCTCGAGGTGCTTCACGAGACCACGCAGCGAGTTGCCGTGCGCTGTGACGAGCACGGTCTTGCCGGCTTCGAGGTCGGGGACGATCGCGCTCTCCCAGTACGGCAGCAGACGGTCGATGACGAGCTTGAGCGACTCGGTGCGCGGCACTTCCCCATCGATCCCCGCGTAGCGGACGTCGTTCACCTGGCTGAACTCGCTCTCGTCGTCGAGCACGGGCGGCGGCACGTCGAACGAGCGGCGCCACAGCTGGAACTGCTCGGGACCGAACTCCTCGAGCGTCTGCGCCTTGTCCTTGCCCTGGAGCGCGCCGTAGTGGCGCTCGTTGAGGCGCCAGGAGCGGGTCACCGGGATCCACAGCCGGTCGGCGGCATCGAGCGCGATGTTCGCGGTCTGGATGGCGCGGCTCAGCAGCGAGGTGTGCAGCACGTCGGGGAGGATGCCGGACTCGGCCAGCAGCTCACCACCGCGGCGGGCCTCCTTCTCGCCCTGCGCGTTGAGGCGGACGTCCACCCAACCGGTGAACAGGTTCAGTTCGTTCCACTCGCTCCGGCCGTGGCGGAGCAGGATGAGGGTGCGCGTCGCAGTCATGCCGTCAGTTTATCCGCCCGGGGCACGGCACCCGATTCGGATGCTGGGAGGATGGAGACATGGCGTCATCTCCCCTCGGTCGGCCGACCCGCGGCACCACGGGGACCAACCGACTGCGACGCAACGATCGCTGGATCGCGGCGAGCGCCGCGTTGCGGCGGGCATCCGATCCGCTGGTCGTCGACCTCGGCTACGGCGCCAGCGGCGTCACCGCCTTCGAGCTCGCGACCCGCCTGGTCCGGGTGCGCGACGACGTCGAGGTGCGCGGCCTGGAGATCGACCCCGCGCGCGTCGCGACCGCCGACTCCCAGCTCGCCGAGGTGCGTGCGGGGCGAACGCCGTTCGCTCCCGATCTGTCTGTCTCCTTCGCGCGCGGCGGCTTCGAGGTTCCGCTCCCCGAGGGACGCACGGCCGCGGTGATCCGCGCCATGAACGTGCTGCGGCAGTATGACGAGCAGGACGTCGCGGATGCCTGGTCCCTGATGGCTTCCCGCCTGGCCCCTGACGGCCTGCTGTTCGAGGGGACCTGTGACGAGATCGGCCGGGTGTCGAGCTGGATCGACGTGGATGCGCACGCTGCGCCGCTGCGCTTCACGATCTCCCTGCGTCTCGCCGATCTGGAGCGCCCGAGCATCGTCGCCGAGCGTCTGCCGAAGGCGCTGATCCACCGCAACGTCCCGGGCGAGCGCATCCATTCCCTGCTCGTCGATCTCGATCGGGAGTGGGACCGCGCGGCTCCGCTTTCGACGTTCGGCGCCACGCAGCGCTTCCTCGCCGCCGTGGGCGCACTCCGGGACCAGGGATGGCCTGTGCTCGGCGGACGCACTCGGTGGCGCCTGGGCGAGCTCACGCTGCCCTGGTCCGCGGTCGCCCCGCTCCCCGCCTGAGTTCAGCTTCCGGCGCCGGAGACGGAATCGCGCGGGTCCGGTGCCGTGGGTCGGCGAGACAGACGGGTGAGGCGCGGGATATCTGCGGTGGCCCCCGCGTCAGCCGGCACGATCACCTGCTGCGAGGCGGCGATGTCGATGCCGTCCGCGCGCACCACCAGATCCCCGACCGGCGCGCGCCGCGACAGGATCGCGAGAGCGATGGGACCGTCTTCGTGGTGACGCGCGACCGAGGTCAGGTGCCCGACCTCGTCGTCGCCGGCGTACACCGGCGCGCCCGGCTCGGGAAGCACCGCATCGCTGCCATCGAGGTGGAGGGCGGCCAGACGGCGGGGCGGGTGACCGAGATTGTGCACCTTCGCGACCGTCTCCTGTCCGCGGTAGCAGCCCTTGTTCAAGTGCACCGCGCTGCGGATCCAGTCGGACTCGTGCGGCAGCGAACGCTCGTCGACCTCTGTCGTCCAGCGCGGGCGCCAGGCAGCCACGCGCAGTGCCTCGGCAGCGAGGAGACCGGCGAGCGCCTCCCGATCGAGGGACGCGGCGAGGGCCTCAGCCCCGTCCGCGGACAGGATCGCCACCCGCCACGCATAGTCGGCCGCCGGATGCTCGATGACCTCGGAGTACTGGTGTCCGCCGACGCTGATCCGCTGCCACGGGTCGGCCCAGACGAGAGCGATGCCGTGCGGCGAGGCTGCGGCGGCGGTGGCCGCCGCAGCGACGACACCGCCGTCGATGAACCCGACCGGCACGAGGTCGGCGCGGATGTCGACGGTGGCCTGGGTGCGGAACTTCATGCGCGTCAGCCAGCCGGCGAGCGCCTCGGCGTCTCCCGCATCCGCGATGAGCCATGTGGATGCACCGTCGTCGATGACGCCGGCCGCGTGTTCCACCCGGCCCTGCGGGTCGAGAACCAGAAGCTCGGTGCTTTCTCCGGGGGCGAGCCGTCCGACGGCCTGCGAGGTGATCGAATCGAGCCAGCTCAGCCGTTCGGGACCCGCGACCTCGATCACGGTGCGGTCGCCGAGGGGCGCGAGGGCAGCGCCGTCGGCGAGACGCCGCTGCTCACGGAACGCATCGCCGAAGTGCGCGATCAGATCGCCGTCGGTGACGGCACCGTCGATCCCGCCGAAGACGGACATCTCAGACCTTGGCCAGTCGAGCCGAGGCATGGGAGCGCAGCGGGGTGCCGAGGGCGGCGATGTCCCAGGCCCACAGCAGGTGACCGTCGACGAGGCCGTACATGCGCGAAGACGCCGTGTGCACCTTCGCACCGGCACTGCGCACGACGGCGTCCGATCCGATGTCGATGCGCGGACCGTTGATCTCGCCGATGTACAGCTCGAGGGCGCCGTCGGCGTGCGCGAGCGAGACCTCGATGGGGAATCCGCCGCTCGGCGCGCGCAGCTCCTCCACGTCGTCGACCGTGCGTGCGACGGCGGGCGCGGTCGGAGGCAGCAGTGCGGGACCGGGATCCGCGGCCGTGGCCGGGCGCGCCAGACGCCAGAAGCCTGTCTCGGCCAGCAACGCCGCGGCGGGGGCGCCCTCTTCCGTGAGGAACGTGGCCGTGCCGGAGTAGTTCAGGAACGGACCCCCGTCATGGCTGAAGCTGATCCGGTGCGTGAACTCGCCCTGCAGGCGTTCGTCACCGACCGGGTAGTCGATGACACCTGTTCCCTCCCAGACGCCGATCAGCCACGCGAACGGGACGAGATCGGCCGGAAGGTCGACGGGCAGTTCGAGCATCGTCGCGTCAGCGCTGGCCGCGGAAGAGGTTGCGCAGCACCACTGCCGAGACGAAGACGATAGCGAGGCTCGCGAGGCCCAGCAGGCCGATGAAGAAGATTTCGAGCGCCATGAGGTCCATGTGCTCCACCTTACCGCGCCGCGCCGGTGTCAGGACGGGATCAGCGCCGCGAGACCGAATCCGACCGAGATGATGCCCATCAGCAGCAGACCGCCGATCACGCTCCCCGCCACCCGGAAGATGAAACCCTGCGTACGCCCGTACCAGAGCTGCACGGCGAAGGACAGGAGCACGACGCCGCCGAACCCGACCAGCAGCCAGGACACGCGCCATTCCTCCGGCACGAAGATGCCGATGGCGACGGTGGCGAGGAACGCGGTGGCCCAGACGACGAGCACACCGACGAACGCGTTGCGCGGTGCGAGTGCGGGATCCGTCATGTCTCCATTGTTGCGCATCGCTCCCGGTATCATGGCGGCACGACGTCGATCCGCGTCTGTGAGGAGTGCGCGTGGCCCAGGTGCTGGTTCTGACCAACGCTCCGCTCTCCGAGCAGGTGCTCCCCGCGCTCGAGCTGCTGAGCCACCGCGCGCGCCAGATACCCGCAGAGCCCTCACAGCTGGTCAACGCCCCCGAGTACGACGTCGTGATCGTCGATGGCCGTCACGACCTGGTCGCCGCGAAGTCGCTGTGCCGCCTGCTGCGAACCGCCGGGCAGGATGCGCCGCTGCTCCTCGTCGTCACGGAAGGCGGGATGAGCGCACTGTCGGGAGACTGGGGCATCGACGATGTCCTGCTCTCCACGGCGGGGCCCGCGGAGATCGACGCCCGACTCCGTCTCGCCCTCGCCCGACGCGACGAGGTCGCCGAGCCCGCGCGCGTGCAGGCATCCGGCGTCACGATCGATGAGCAGTCCTACTCCGCCAAACTGCGCGGAAGGCCTCTGGATCTCACCTACAAGGAGTTCCAGCTTCTGCACTTCCTGGCGACGCACCCCGCTCGCGTGTTCACCCGCGAGCAGTTGCTCAGCGAGGTCTGGGGGTACGACTATTTCGGGGGCACCCGCACGGTCGACGTGCATGTGCGACGGCTCAGGGCGAAGCTCGGCGACCAGGAGCAGATCATCGGCACCGTGCGCAACGTCGGCTACCGCTTCAACGTCAACGAGGATGAGGGCCTCGCCAGCGCGGGCTGACGATCGACTCCGTTCACACGGGCGTCACCTCTCGGTGCTTAGATGTACCCCATGATCGATCCCGCACTCGCCGACGCCGGGCTGGGTGACGCCGAAGACGACGACTTCGACGCCATCGAGTCCTACGACTCCCAGCTCCCGGACCACCGCTACCTGGATCGCGAGCTCAGCTGGCTCGCCTTCAACCAGCGCGTGCTCGAGCTCGCCGAGGATCCCTCGCTTCCCGAACTCGAACGTGCCAACTTCCTGGCGATCTTCGCGAGCAACCTCGACGAGTTCTTCATGGTGCGCGTCGCGGGCCTCAAGCGCCGCATCATGACCGGTCTCGCGGTGCCCACGAACATCGGCCGCTCCCCCGTCGACGCGCTCGCCGACATCTCGCGCGAGGCGCACGCCCTGCAGCTGCGGCACGCGGATGCCTGGACCTCGCTCGTGCGTCCGGCTCTGGCCGAATCCGGCGTGGAGATCACCGAGTGGTCCGAGCTCACAGACGGCGAGCGCTCGGCGCTGTCGGAGTACTTCGGAGCCCAGGTCTTCCCTGTGCTGATGCCGCTCGCCGTGGATCCGGCGCATCCGTTCCCCTACATCTCGGGGCTGTCGCTGAACCTCGCGATCCGCATCCGCAACGCCCGCACCGGACGGCAGGAGTTCGCTCGGCTCAAGGTGCCGCCCATGCTCCCGCGCTTCGTCGAGGTTCCGGGAGGCGGCGAGATCAAGCGCTTCCTGCGCTTGGAGGAGCTCATCGCCAATCATCTGGGCGATCTGTTCCCCGGCATGGAGGTGCTCGACCACCACGCGTTCCGTCTGACGCGCAACGAGGACGTGGAGATCGAGGAGGACGAGAGCGAGAACCTCATCCAGGCGCTCGAGGCCGAGCTGCTGCGTCGACGTTTCGGTCCGCCGATCCGTCTCGAGATCACCGACGACATGGATGATGTCACGATGGACCTGCTGGTCCGCGAACTCGACATCACCGACCTCGAGGTCTACCGGCTTCCCGGGCCGCTCGACCTGCGCGGTCTGTTCGACCTGTCCCGCATCGATCGCCCCGACCTGCGGTATCCGCCGCACCTGCCGACCACCGCCGTGGCCTTCCAGCCCGCGGGATCGAGCAACCGGGCGGACATCTTCAAGGCGATCCGCAAGTCGGACGTGCTGGTGCACCACCCGTACGAGTCGTTCACCACGAGCGTGCAGGCGTTCCTCGAGCAGGCCGCCCGTGACCCGCACGTGCTCGCCATCAAGCAGACCCTCTACCGCACCTCCGGCGACAGCCCCATCGTGCAGGCGCTCATCGACGCGGCGGAGGCGGGCAAGCAGGTGCTGGCCCTCGTCGAGGTGAAGGCCCGCTTCGACGAGGCGAACAACATCGTCTGGGCGCGCAAGCTCGAGAAGGCCGGCGTGCACGTGGTCTACGGCCTCGTCGGGCTCAAGACCCACTGCAAGCTCGCGCTCGTCATCCGCGAGGAAGACGGCAAGCTGCAGCACTACTCCCATGTCGGCACCGGAAACTACAACCCGAAGACCAGCCGTATCTACGAGGACTTCGGGTTGTTCACCGCCGACGCGCAGGTCGGCAAGGACCTGACACGACTCTTCAACGAGCTCAGCGGCTACGCGATCGAGAAGAAGTTCAAGCGCCTCCTGGTCGCCCCCCTGCACCTGCGCAAGGGCCTGGTCCGCCAGATCGATGCCGAGCGGAAGAACGCCGAGGCGGGGATTCCCGCGCACATCCGCATCAAGGTGAACTCGATGGTGGACGAGGAGATCATCGACGCGCTCTACCGTGCGAGCGCGGCGGGTGTGAAGGTCGACGTCTGGGTGCGCGGTATCTGCAGTCTCCGCACCGACCTCGACGGGATCAGCGACAACATCACGGTGCGCAGCATCCTCGGTCGATACCTGGAGCACTCGCGCATCTTCGCCTTCGAGAACGGCGGCGATCCTCAGGTGTACATCGGCAGTGCCGACATGATGCACCGCAACCTCGACCGCCGGGTGGAGGCCCTGGTGCGCGTCACCGACCCCGCCCACCTCAAAGAGCTCGGAACGTTCTTCGACCTGGCGATGGATGCCGGCACGACCTCGTGGCATCTCGGTGCAGGAGGGGTCTGGGAGCGCCACGCCGTCGACGCGGAGGGCAAGCCCCTGATCGACCTGCAGGACAAGACCATGGGGTTGATCCAGCGGCGTCGTCGCGCGCGGGCGGTCCGATGAACACGCGGCAGCTGCAGCTCCCGGTCGGCACCACGACGAACTCGAAGTGGACGGACAAGGCCGTGTACGCGGCGGGAGCCGTGGTGTGGCGCCTCGTCGAGGGCAAGCTGCGCATCCTGCTGATCCACCGCACCAAGTACCGCGACATCACGCTTCCCAAGGGCAAGGTCGATCCTGGGGAGATGCTCGCCGAGACAGCCGTGCGCGAGGTGCAGGAGGAGACCGGCATCCGGGTCTCGCTCGGAGTCTCGGTCGGTGTGAGCCGATATCACCTGGCGTCGCAGAAGCAGAAGGTCGTGCACTACTGGGCCGCAGAGGCGACCGACGCCGCGATCCGGGAGTCGACGTTCGTTCCCAACCGGGAGATCGCTGCGCTCGAGTGGGTGAGCGTGAAGAAGGCGAGAGCGCGCCTGAGCTACCCCGTCGACCTCGAGATCCTCGACTTCTTCTCCAACCTCGTCGACGACGGTGTGCTGCGCACCTTCCCGGTGATCGCCCTGCGGCACGCGAAGGCGACGCCCCGCTCGGAGTGGGACGGGTCGGATGCCTCACGGCCACTCACCGACCGCGGGCGGAAGCAGGCGAAGTCGATCGTCGGACCGCTGCGCGCTTTCGGCGTGCGCAGGATCGTGACGAGCGACGCGGTGCGGTGCGTGGAGACGATCACTCCTCTCGCTCGCGCACTCGATCGCAAGCCCGTGAAGACGGAGAAGATCAGCCAGGACGCTTGGGAGGACGGCGAGTCCGATCTGCGCGCGGTCGTCGGTCGCCGCATCCGCGCCGGCAAGCCTGCGGTGCTGTGCAGCCACGGGCCGGTGCTTCCGGGTCTGCTCTCCGAGATCGCCCTGGCCACAGGCACCATCCAGGGGTCGTATCTCAGCAGTGCCGCAGACCTCGAGCCGGCCGCGTTCTCGGTCGTGCACCTGTCGGCCACGAACCCCGGATCCGGGATCATCGCGATCGAGACGCACATCCCCAAGGTCTGATGACCCCTGATTTCTCGCGGGAGCACCCCAGAGAGTCGCCCGTCGTTCACCTGCCGTTCACCTGCTCGGGAGAGTCTCGTTAACCGTCGCCCATAGCGTCACTGTGTGCCCTGCACCGGGCCCCACCCATTCCAGATCGAAGGATCCACAGTGAAGATCTCCCGAATCGCACGAATCGGCGCCATCGGCGCCGTCGCCGCCCTCGCACTCGCCGGCTGTGCCGCGAACGAAGCAGGCACCGGTTCCACCGACGAGCCCACCTCCAGCACCGCCACCGTCAGCGGTTCCCTGGTCGGCGCGGGCGCCTCCTCGCAGCAGGTCGCCATCCAGGCATGGACCGCCGAATTCCAGAAGACCAACCCCGACGCCCAGGTCGAGTACGACCCGCAGGGCTCGGGCGGTGGCCGCGAGTCCTTCCAGCAGGGCGCGGTCAACTTCGCCGGCTCGGACCGCGCGTTCAAGACCGACGA
Organism: Microbacterium sp. TPU 3598; assembly: GCF_002356155.1. Taxonomy (NCBI): domain Bacteria; kingdom Bacillati; phylum Actinomycetota; class Actinomycetes; order Micrococcales; family Microbacteriaceae; genus Microbacterium; species Microbacterium sp. TPU 3598. Next base: position 2,818,069 of record NZ_AP017975.1, read on the forward strand.
GATCTCGGCCGGCGGCTTCGGCGCGTGCGTCGACGGCTCCGACCTCATCGAGATCCCCGCATACATCTCGCCGATCGCCATCGTCTTCTCGCTCGACGGCGTGGACGAGCTGAACCTCGACCCCGAGACCATCGCGTCGATCTTCGCCGGCAAGATCACCAACTGGAACGACCCGGCGATCGCCAAGGACAACCCCGACGCCAAGCTCCCCGATCTCGCCATCACGCCCGTCCACCGCTCCGACAAGTCGGGCACCACGGGCAACTTCACCGACTACCTGGCGCAGACCGCCGGTGACGTGTGGACCGCGGGCAGCGTCGAGGAGTGGCCGGCCGACCTCGCCGGAGAGTCCGCAGAGAAGACCTCGGGCGTCGCCAACGCCGTCAAGGGTGGACAGGGCCTCATCGGCTACATCGACTCCTCGCAGGCCGCCGATTTCTCGTCGGTCAACGTCAAGGTCGGCGACAAGTTCGTGCCGCACTCGGCCGAAGGCGCCGCCGCCACGCTCGACGCCTCGAAGATCGAGGAAGGCCGCACCGACGGCGACCTCGCCTTCGCGATCGACCGCACCACCACCGCCGACGGCGCGTACCCCGTGCTCCTCGTCAGCTACCTCATCGGCTGCGCCGAGTACGAGGACGAGAACGTCGCCGCGCTGACCAAGGCGTTCTTCACCACCGCGATCAGCGCCGAGGGCCAGGACGCCGCCGCGACCAACGCCGGCAGCGCCCCGATCTCGGACGACCTGCGCACGCAGGCTCAGGCTGCGATCGACCTCATCAAGTGAGCCAGTGACGGTCTCCGGGACGCCGCGCGGCGTCCCGGAGACCGTCTGCTCGCGTCAGACACCCGATCTCCACTGAGCAGGAAGCAGCTCCCATGACAGCCACGACCTCGCCGGCGTCGACGCGCATCGTCGCGAAGAAGCGCGCCGGTGACCTCTGGTTCTCCGGAACGGCGGTCGCCGCCGGATCCATGATCATGATCACGCTGGCCGCGGTCGCGATCTTCCTCATCGTGCAGTCCATTCCGGCCTTCACCGCGACAGCCGAGGATGCCTCGCTCCTCAAGACGAACTTCTGGGACTACGTCGGCCCACTCCTGTTCGGCACGGTCTGGGCCGCCTTCCTGGCCCTCCTGCTCGCCGTGCCGCTCTCGCTCGGCGTCGCCCTGTTCATCACGCACTACGCACCGCGGCGGCTCGCTCAGGGCCTGGGCTACGTGGTCGACCTGCTGGCCGCCGTCCCCTCGGTCGTGTTCGGCCTCTGGGGAATCCTCGTCCTGGCTCCCGCTGTGCAGCCCATCTACGTCTGGCTGAACACGAACGCCTCCTGGATCCCGTTCTTCGACGGCGTCGTCTCCCCTACCGGACGGACGATCCTGACCGCCGCGATGGTGCTCGCCGTCATGGTCGTCCCGATCATCACGGCCATCTGCCGCGAGATCTTCCTGCAGACCCCTCGCCTTCACGAGGAGGCCGCCCTCGCCCTCGGCGCCACCCGCTGGGAGATGGTGCGGATGGCCGTTCTTCCCTTCGGCCGTTCCGGCATCGTCTCCGCCTCCATGCTCGGCCTCGGCCGTGCGCTCGGCGAGACCATGGCCGTCGCGATGGTGCTCTCGGTGAGCAAGGCCGTCACCTTCGAACTGCTCACCTCCACGAACCCCTCCACGATCGCAGCGAACATCGCGCTGACGTTCCCCGAGGCGTACCAGGTCAACATCAACATCCTCATCGCGACCGGTCTGATCCTGTTCGTCGTGACGTTCGCGGTGAACGCTCTCGCACGCTGGTTCGTGAACCGCCGCAAGGAATTCTCGGGAGCGAACTGACATGACCGTTACCGCCCCTGAATCGTCTCGCACGGCGAGCGCGGCCCCCACCCAGCTGTCGCTCAGCTCGGGACACCTCCCCCGCTGGTCGCCGTGGGCGCTCCTCGCCCTCTCCCTCCTCATCGGCTTCACGCCCTTCGCTCTCGAGGCCCTCGCCAGCGGATCCGACCTCAACATCGCCGGCTCCGTCGTTCTCGGCGCGGTCATCTACCTGGTGCTCATCTACGTGATGTCGCGCATCATCGAAGGCTCCAGGAAGGCGCTGGACCGCCTGATCACCGGAATCGTGACCTCGGCGTTCGCCATCGCGATGGTGCCGCTGGTGTCCGTCGCGATCACCGTGGTCGCCAACGGCGTCGCCCGTTTCGACGGACTGTTCTTCTCGTCATCGATGCGGGGAGTGCTCGGTGAAGGCGGCGGCGCCCTGCACGCCATCATCGGCACGCTCCTGGTCACCCTCGCCGCCGCGATCATCTCGATCCCGATCGGTCTGATGACGGCCGTCTACCTCGTCGAATACGGCAAGGGCGGCCGGATGGCCCGCATCATCACCTTCCTCGTCGATGTCATGACGGGAATCCCGTCGATCGTCGCCGGTCTGTTCGCCTACGCCGTCTTCGCGCTGATCTTCGGACCCGGCGTGCGCATGGGCATCGCGGGCTCGGTCGCGTTGGCCGTGCTCATGATCCCCGTCGTCGTGCGCTCCACCGAGGAGATGCTGCGACTGGTGCCGAACGAGCTGCGCGAAGCGTCGTACGCGCTCGGGGTGCCGAAATGGCTCACGATCGTCAAGGTGGTCCTCCCGACCTCGATCGCCGGCATCACCACGGGTGTCATGCTCGCCATCTCGCGCGTGATCGGAGAGACCGCGCCCCTGCTGCTGACGGCCGGCTTCACCGACGCGATGAACTACAACCTGTTCAGCGGACGCATGCAGACGCTCCCGGTGTTCACGTACTCGCAGTACGCGTACCAGGGCATCCCCGCTGAGGCATACGTGGAGCGGGCCTGGGCCGCAGCCCTGACGCTCATCATCATCGTCATGCTGCTCAACCTGATCGCGCGCCTCGTCGCGAAGATCTTCGCACCCAAGACCGGCCGCTGAGCCTCGACTCGACAAGCAAGGAACTGCAGTGTCCAAGAGCATTGAAGTCAACGACCTGAACGTCTACTACGGCGACTTCCTCGCCGTGGAGGGCGTCTCCCTCGACATCCAGCCGCGCAGCGTCACCGCGTTCATCGGCCCCTCCGGCTGCGGCAAGTCCACCTTCCTGCGCACCCTCAACCGCATGCACGAGGTCATCCCCGGCGCCCGCGTCGAGGGCGAGGTGCTGCTCGACGGCAAGGACCTCTACGGCCCCGGCATCGACCCGGTGCTCGTCCGCCGCCAGGTGGGCATGGTCTTCCAGCGTCCGAATCCGTTCCCCACGATGTCGATCAAGGAGAACGTCCTCGCCGGCGTGAAGCTCAACAACAGCCGCATGTCGAAGAGCGATCAGGATGCCCTGGTCGAGAAGTCGCTCACCGGTGCGAATCTGTGGAACGAGGTCAAGGACCGCCTCGACAAGCCCGGTTCCGGCCTCTCCGGCGGTCAGCAGCAGCGTCTGTGCATCGCCCGTGCGATCGCCGTCTCGCCGCAGGTGCTGCTGATGGACGAGCCCTGCTCGGCTCTCGACCCCATCTCGACGTACGCGATCGAGGAGCTGATCGGCGAGCTGAAGAACGAGTTCACGATCGTGATCGTGACGCACAACATGCAGCAGGCGAGCCGCGTGTCGGACAAGACCGCGTTCTTCAACATCGCGGGCACCGGCAAGCCCGGAAAGCTGATCGAATACGACGACACGACCTCGATCTTCACGACACCGTCGGTGCAGGCCACCGAGGACTACGTCTCCGGCCGCTTCGGTTGAGCGCTGGGTCCCTGCTGCTGCACCCCTGCTGCTTCTTCGCCAAAACCCAGATCACTTGAGTCGCCGACGGCGTGTCACCTGTTGACACGCCGTCCGGTCGTTCGGTGGTCTGGGTCTTGGCCTCCCCGAACGAGGCGCACTTCTCCTGCACGGTCGCGGGGTGCCGCGTGTTGTCCATAGCTCGTACGGTTTCGGCCTCGACCGACGGCGCGCTCAGGGCAGTATCAGGCGATGTCCTTCGTGCGCGCCGCTCCTGTGCTGAGTGCGCTCGGGCGGATGGCACGGACGTCGGAGCTTCGACGACGGGGAGTGAGCCGCGACGAGCTCTCGCGTGCGGTGCGTTCCGGCGAAGTGCTGCGACCACGCCAGGGCGTCTATGCGCTCCCCGACGCCACGGAGGCCTGGGTGCATGCGGCGTCTCACGGCGGCACGATCGGCTGTGCGCAAGCTGCAGCGGAGCAGGGTCTCTGGGTGCTCCGTCTTCCTTCGTCGAATCACATCTGGATGGGAGCCGCGGGAACTCCACGATCGACATGCGACGCCTGCGTGCTGCACTGGGATGAGGGTCGTGCGCGCGTCGGCGAGGCTGCCCCTGTCCCGAATGCGCTCCTTCAGATCGCGGGGTGCTGTGGCGAGGACACGTTCTTCGCCGCGCTCGAATCGGCCTTGCGTCGATCACTGCTCTCCCCCGCGGGGCTGAACTGGCTTCGCCGCCATCTTCCGACGTCGATGCGGTGGCTCGTCGCGTTCGCTCGTGCAGATGCCGACAGCGGACTCGAGTCACTCATCCGGCTTCGGCTGCACCGGATCGGGATCGCGGTCAGGACCCAGGTGCCCGTCTCCGGTGTCGGGGAGGTCGACATCGTCATCGGCGACTTCCTGATCGTCGAGGCCGATGGCCGTGAGAACCATGCCAGGGAGAAGGAGCGGAGCAAAGATCTGCGGCGTGACGCAGCTGCTGCGGCCGCCGGATACACGACTCTGCGATTCACGTATGAGCTGATCGTCGACGACTGGCCTCTCGTCGAGGCCGCGATCCGCGGCGCTGTCGCACGCGGGGCTCACCTCGCGCCGGTGTGATGACTCCGCGAACCCTCGCCCTCGTCTGCACTCGCCAGCCTCAGCCCTGGTCGGCACTCGCCAAAACGGAGATCAGGAGCGAGAGCCGGAGCGTGTCGCGGCCAGACGCGCCGTGCCGCCGACGGGTGCCCTCCGTTTTGGCAGGCGGGCGGGCAGGTTGGCGTTTTGGCAGGCGGGAGGGCAGGCGGGCGGGAGTGGAAGGGGTGGACGGGTGGGATCAGTCGCGCGGCGAGAGCAGGTAGCGGTTCAGCGCGGCCGTGAGCGTGCGGTCGACCGGAAGGGAGACGTCGTCGACGGCGGTGATCGCCGCGGCGAGGCGCACGCTCGACACGAGCCACGCGGCGTCCGCTTGCGGAAGGTCGGTTGCCGGGATGCGGTCGTACCCGACGTCGAAACCCTGGGCGGCGAGGTGCTCGTACACACTGAGCTGCGTCGTACCGTGCAGGATGCCACCCGTCGGAGCCGGGGTCACGAAACGGTCGCCGAAGCGGAGGATCAGAGAAGCCGTCGGAGCCTCCAGCACGAAGCCGTCGCTCGAGAGGAAGATCGCATCGTCCGCACCACGCCGGTGCGCCTCGCGCAGGGCCGCCATGTTCACGGCGTACGACAGCGTCTTCGCTCCCAGCAGCAGCCACGGAGCCCGCTCCGCTGCGCCCAGGTCGTACCCGCGGTCGAGCGTCACGACGCGCACACCATGCTCTCGCACGGCGGAGAAGTCGGAGGCCGGGGCCGCGGTCACCCATGCCGTCGGGGTGGGCCCGTGCTCGACTCCGCGGCTGAGGATGAGCTTGATGACGGACTCGCCCGCTCCGAGCTGTGCAGCCGCCTGATCGACCGCCTGCCGCCATTGCATGAGATTCGGGACCGGAAGGTCGCACAGCCGTGCCGAGTGGGCGAGGCGTTCCAGGTGCGGGATGACCTCCTGCGCGTGCCCGTCGACCACGCCGATCGACTCGAACACCCCGTCACCGCGCTGTGTGCTCAGCTCCCCCACACTGAGCGCGGGGGCGGCGGCGTCCACCTGCGTGAAGGTCTCGGAGAAGTCGCTGCGCTGTTCGTCGGCGGCGACGGGATCGATCATGAGTGCGAAGCGCCCGGTCATGATCCGAGCCTAGAGGGCGGGAATACCGTCCGCCGCGTCGCGTTACAATGGAGTGGCCGGGCCGCATAACCCCGGGCTCCAATTTTTGCCGCTGCGAGCGGCCTTCCGCCGAGAGGCGTTCTTGCGGCCCGGTCTTTTCTTGCCCGGAGCGGTTTCGCTCATCCGGATCGCCTTCCCATCGGGCCACCCGATGCTCGTCAGGCGAGCGCATCCATCCGCCACAGCACGGCGGATGCGGCCAGATCCTGTCCGTAACTGCTCAGTCGCAGCGCTCGCGTGGTCAGTTCGCTGGATCGTGCGGGCTCGGTCGGTTCGTAGTCGTCAGCCGTGTGCGTCGCCCCGGAGGCCTGCACTCGGCAGAAGGCCGCGGCGCGGTCGAGCGCCACGGCGAAGTCGCCACGGAATGCCCCCCGCAGGATCGTGTCGATCAGAGCGACCAGCTCGTCCGGACTCGCCGGCACCGGCGCACCGGCGATCGCCGCATCCGCCGACGGCAATTCGACGCGCCCGCGGTCGTATAGGAGGGCCGCGGTCTGCGGGTCGCCGTGGATCGCGAGCTGCAGCACGTAGAGGCGCCACAGGGCGCCGGGGAGAGTCCGTGAGGGTGCTTTCGACCACAGCTCCGCGATCTCGTCGATTCCGTGTTCGGCGGTGAAGGCGACGAGTCTTTCGGCGCTCGCTCCGCTCTCGTCGGCGCGGACGCGGGTCAGCAGAGCGGATGCCGTGGCATGCGCGATACGCGTCTCCTCGGCGGGGTCGTGTGCGCCGACGATGTTGTCGAAGGCGCTCGTCGGGCGGCGCACGGGGCGATGATACTGCTCGGGCATCCCTCCAGGGTACGCGCGATCAGTGCGGCTCACGCCGTGGGGATGACGATCACCGGATCGGTCGTCGGCTGGCCCGACGGAGATCCGCCGGCCTGCTCCACGGTCACCGCGATCGCGTCCCCCGCCTGCATATCACCGGCGAGGAGGGCGGTCGCGTCACCACCGTCCACATCGAACACTCCGGCGGAGACGGGAGCGTCACCGCGCACGAACCACAGCTCATACGTCTGGCCTTCACCCGCACTCGGGAGACCATCGGCCACGAGCACGGCCTTGCCGGTGGAAGCCGACCAGTGCGCTGTCGCGCTTCCTCCGTCGTCGAGCGTCACCGTCGCCTGCTGGGCGTCGTCGGCTGCTTCGATCTCCTGCAGCGCGATGACACTCGCGGGCGGGTTCAGCTGCTGATTGAGGGCGACCGCGCCGATGCCGACGCCCACCAGCACGGCGAGGCACGCCGCCAGGGCGAAGACGGTGCGGGTCCAGCGACGCTGCTTCTTCGGCTCGGGCTGAGGCTCGGTGTGGGACACGTCGACGACTGCGGGACGTTCCTCGTGCGATGACGAGACGTCGGTGTCGGTCCGCGATCCACCGTTCTGGGGCATGTCCGCGATCTGCGCGAGCAGCGCGGATCGGATGTGTGCGGGAGCGGCGACGGGCTCGACACGGTCTGCGAGCGACGCGGCCGTCGCGATATCCGCATCCACCGTGTCCTCCCATTCCGGGTGCTCCGCGAGGGCTGAACGGTATCGACGCTCGTCGTCAGCGGAGAGCGAGTGCAGCGCGGCACCTGCCGCGAGTTCCTCGAAGTCCTTCTCGTTCATGCCGTCACCCCCATCGCCGTACGCAGACGGCTGAGACCGTCTCGCATCCGTGTCTTGATTGTCCCCAGCGGCGCCCCCACGAGGGCCGCGATCTCGTTCTGACTGTAACCGCCGTAATACGCGAGGACGAGTGCTTCGCGCTGAGCTTCCGGAAGCCCCGAAAGCGCCTCGACGACCTTCCCTCCCTCGATCCCCAATTCGACCTGCTCCGCGACACTGTCGTGCGCGACGCCGATGTCCTTGAATCCTGCTCGTACGTCCCGGTCCGCGCTCGATTGCGATGCCCGCACTCGGTCGACGGCCCGGCGATGAGCGATCGTCATGACCCACGCTCGTCCCTGACCTCTGTTCGGAGCGAAGCGGGAAGCGGATTGCCAGATCTCGAGAAAAACCTCCTGGAGCACCTCTTCGCTCTGCGCGCGATTGATAAGGACGCGGAGGATGAGGCCGAACACGCGGGAGGACAGCGTGTCATAGAGCGTGGCGAAGGCAGCCTGATCACCGGAGGCGACGCGGACGAGGAGGTCGGCGACAGCATCCTGCGTCGCTCCGTCCTCGGGAACGTCGAACCCATCGATGACCATCCCCATAAGCATGCCGCATCTCCTCCCCGATCACGTGCAGACGTCACCCGAATGTGAAGGAATCGACCTCGCGAATCGTGCGCTCCGGCGCCGTCGTCGGAGCTGTTTCCAAGATTTCTGAGATTCTTCCCATCCGATCCCGAACGGGCTCCGAACAGCACTCGACGCCACGGAGAGGCCGTGGCTCAGTTTTCTGAAGGAGCTCGACATGTTCAGCACCAAGAAGAAGGTCACCGCGGCAATCACCCTCGGCCTGGCGAGCGCGTTCCTGCTCTCCGCCTGTTCCATGGGCAGCGGCAGCACCTCGGACTCGTCTTCCGAGCCGAAGGCACCGGAGACGTCGGAGTCGACGCCGATGGAGATGGACCCGGCAGCCAACCTGGTCGGCCCCGGCTGCGCGGCGTACGCCGACGCTGTGCCGGACGGCGCGGGTTCCGTCGAGGGAATGTCGCAGGACCCGGTCGCGGTCGCGGCCTCGAACAACCCGCTGCTGACCACGCTGGTCTCGGCGGTGAGCGGACAGCTCAACCCCGACGTCGACCTCGTAGACACCCTGAACGGCAGCGAGTTCACGGTCTTCGCACCGGTGGACGACGCGTTCGCGAAGATCGACCCGGCCACCATCGAGGCACTCAAGACCGACAGCGCCACGCTGAGCTCGATCCTGACGTACCACGTGGTTCCCGGCCAGATCGACCCGGCCGACATCGACGGCATGCACAAGACCGTGCAGGGCGCCGAGCTCGAGGTCACGGGCAGCGGTGACGACCTGATGGTCAACGACGCCAAGGTGATCTGCGGTGGAGTCAAGACCGCGAACGCGACCGTGTACCTCATCGACACGGTTCTGATGCCCCCGGCTTCCTGAGCCAGGGATCGCCGGGTGGGAGGACACCCGGCACGCGCCCTCTCGGAAGCAGGGGGAGGATCCCGAGAGGGAAAAGGGGCCGTCGGCGGTGCTGTGTCGCCGACGGCCCCTCGTCGTGCGCACTAGACTTTGATGAGGGGCCTCTAGCTCAGTTGGCAGAGCATCGGACTTTTAATCCGCGGGTCGTGGGTTCGAGCCCCACGGGGCCCACCGCAGGTCGCCGCTCGGCGACTGTCTCAGGACTCGCCGCCGGGCGCGCCCGACAACAGCTCCGCTCGGATGTCGGCCACACCGTCCGGCAGCGACTCCCCTTCGAGAGCGAAGACCGGCGTTTCCTGGCTTCCCCCGATGCCGCACACCGCGACGCTGTCCGCACCGTCGAGCGACTTGGGGATGACCACGAACCAGAGCGACGACGACGCGAGCCATTCGGTGGTCGCCATGTCTCCGAAATACGTGGCATCCGGTGCGAGAGCTCGGGTCCTCTCGGTGCAGAGATCGACGAGCGCAGTCGTGGTGAACTCCGTTCCCGTCGCCGGCGGTTCCGTGGTCTCGATCGCCGAGGGGGTCGGGGTGGGCGTGGGTGAAGAGGTCCTCGATGCGGAGGGCGAAGGGCTCGACGCCGGCTCGGGGGCACACCCCGCGAGCAGGATGAGTACCGGGAGGAGGACGAGTGCAGGACGGACGCGCATATCTGGATCGTACTGCCGGGACTCGCGCACCTGTGACGAGCGCTCCGTGGAAGACCGTTCCCCCTTATCACCGGCTCATCACCTCGGCCACCCCCTTCCATCGTCCCCCGATCCGGGAGATCGTCGAGTCGTCCCCGAACGGCGGACGACTCTCCAGGAAAGGACGGACGATGACTCTCAGCGGCAGCCGCGTGGCATTCCTCGCGACAGACGGATTCGAAGACAGTGAGCTCACGAGTCCCTGGGATGCCGTGACGGCAGAAGGCGCGAGCGCGACCCTGATCGCTCCGGACGGCGCTGCCATCACCGGCAAGAACGGCCATGAGCAAGCCGTCGATCTGCGCGCAACCGAGACCAGTGCGGACGATTTCGACGCGCTGGTACTCCCCGGCGGCGTTGCCAACGCCGATCACTTGCGCATGGACAAGGCTTCGATCGACCTGGCACGAGCATTCTTCGAGCAGCACAAGCCGGTAGGCGTGATCTGCCACGGTGCGTGGATCCTGATCGAAGCCGGTGTCGTCGACGGACGCACGCTCACCAGCTATCCGAGCCTGACCACCGATCTGCGCAACGCCGGAGCGACGTGGGTGGATGAGGAGGTGGTGGTCGATGAGGGCCTGGTCTCCAGCCGCACTCCCGACGACCTGCCGGCTTTCAACGCGAAGCTCGTCGAGGAGATCGGCGAAGGGAAGCACGCCGGACAGACCGTCTGACGGTCAGGCTCAGGCTCGCGCACAGTGCCTCTCAGGCTCGCGCACGGTGCCGACGCACGGCCGCACGGTTCGCACAGCGCACGGAGCAGAAGCGCTGGCGGCCGTTGCGGGTCACGTCCGCGACGACGTTCGTGCACGGCGTGGCCTGGCATCGGCCGAGCCGGCTCATTCCCCGGGTGACAAGGTGCAGCGACGTGCCGAGGCTGATGATCGCCCGGAGCACGTAGGGCAGGGACGGGACGTCGTCGCGGTAGTGCAGGTGCCACCCCTCGCCGTCGTGGTTCGTCAATCTCGGATAGGCGGCTGCGGCGGCGAGTTGTGCGTTGAGCAGCACCGCCCGCGCGTCGGGGTCGGGTTCATCCACGATCGCCAGCCAGTCGTCGATGACGGCTCTGACCTTCTCGTGGTCGTCGGCGGCGGGCGGGAACGTCTGCGTCATCCCGAGCTCCAGGGTGCGCTCCTCGATCCCTGCGCGGGTCTCCGGCCAGTCGTTGGCCAGCGACGCGGCGAGCAGCACCGCGTACTCGCCGTAAGGGTTGAGATGCATAAGACCATTACATCACGCTGGAAGCATGACCTCGCTGAACACCCTTCCCGTCCCCCGCATCCGCCCCGCCGCCGAGGCGCACGAGCACGCCTGGCTGGTGGAGTCACGGCATCCGACGAGCGAGGGCGTCGTGCTCTACGTGCGGTGCACCGCCTGTGACACGCGCCGGGTCGACGTGCAGGCGCATTCGCAGACGCCTCCGGCAGCGCTGAGCGGCGAACTGGGCGGCGTCACGCCGTCAGTTCGATGAGCGTGCGCGTCGTCCGCAGGTTACGCGCCGTTCCAGCCACTCCGAGCGCGCGATCGAGCACCGTCTTGGTGAGCTTCGTGGAGTGCACGCCGCCCGCACCGTAATCGATCCACAGGTCGTCGCCGATCAGCGCGATCCGCTCGGTGTCGCGGAGACGCTGCTGCAACGCCTCGATCGCGTCGCCCGAGGGCGCACCCTCCAGGAACATCGCGTGCACGGACTTCACGTCGCCTTCGGGAAACGGCTGGGCGGATTCCGAAGAGACCAGCTGCGCATGAGTGCGGTGGATGACCGGAGTGTCGACGCCGAACTCATCGTGGATGGCCATGCGGACGGCCGCACACGTGGCAGCCGGATGCTCCGGTGTTTCGCAGATGATGTTGCCGCTCGCGATGTAGGTGGAGACGTCGTTCAGCTCGGTCTCTGCCGTGAGCAGCTCGCGGAGGCGCGCCATCGGCACCCTGTTGCGGCCGCTGACGTTGACCGCCCGCAGGAGCAGGACGCTGCGGCTCACGCGTCGGCGCTCTCGACCAGCTCCGCCCCCGCGTGGACGAGTTCGGCGAGTGCGGCATCACTGGTCTCCGCGGCGACACCGGCGACGAGGTCGGTGAGGATGCGGACCCGCACGCCGTGCGCGATGGCGTCGAGGGCGCTCGCCCTGACGCAGTGATCTGTCGCGAGGCCCACCACGTCGGCGCTGAGCACACCTGCTGCGGTCAGGATGGCGCCGACCGTCTCCCCGGCCTCTGTCTGCCCCTCGAACATCGAGTACGCCGGCCTCCCCTGCCCTTTGAGGACGTGGTGCGTCACGGGATCGGTCGCGAGCAGCGGGTCGTACGCCGCCCCCGTGGTCCCCGCGACGCAATGCACAGGCCAGGAGTCGACGTAGTCGGGCGCGTCGGCGAAGTGTCCGCCGTTGTCGCCGTCGGCATCGTGCCAATCCCTCGAGGCGATGACCACCGCGTAGTCGCCCGTGTGGGCGGCGAGGAATGCCGTGACGGCTGCGGCCACCGCATCGCCCCCCGCGACGGCGAGGGCGCCGTCTTCGGTGAAGTCGTTCTGCACATCGACGATGAGAAGCGCTCTGCTCATGCTTCGAGGGTACGCGGTGCGGAACGGGAAAGGCCCCGTGATGTTCTTCGCATCACGGGGCCTTCGGAGCCGCTTGTCAGAATCGAACTGACGACCTTTTCATTACGAGTGAAATGCTCTGCCGACTGAGCTAAAGCGGCGTGCGACGCGTGAGCGGCGCGATCACCGATATTACCCTGTCTCGCGCTCACTCGCGAATCGAGGCCGCGATCACTCGCAGCGGAGACCGTCTTCCGGCACGACGTCGTCGAGCAGGAACGCCTCGACCGCATCATCGACGCAGGCGTTGCCCTTGTTGTAGCCGGTGTGGCCCTCGCCGACGCGCGTGATGAGGATGCCTTCTTCGAGCTGCTTCGCGAGCGACTCCGACCACTCATAGGGGGTGGCCGGGTCGTTCGTGGTGCCGATCACGAGGATGGGACCGGCGCCTTCGGCCTTGATCTCACCCCGCGTGCCCGTGGGCGGGTAGGGCCAGACCGCGCAGGAGTCGGGGCCCGTCCAGTACGGCGCGATCGTCGGGGCGCCCTCGGCGATCTTCGCGTTCGTCGCCGCTTCCGCGGCCGGGTCGTCTTCCACCGGGTAGTCCATGCAGTTGTAGGCACGGAACGCCTCGGCGGAGTTGTCGGTGTAGGTGCCGTTCTCTCGGCCGTTGTAGAAGTCGGCCAGGAACAGTGCCGAGGTCGGGTCACCCTGAAGAGCCTCGTCGAGCGCCTGCGTGAGGTAGCCCCAGCTGTCCTGCGAGTAGAGCGCGGCGATGATGGCCGTCATCAGCGAGTCGGCGCCCAGCATGCGGCCGTCTCCGCTTTTCAGAGGCGTGCTGTCGACGCTCGCCAGCAGTGCGCCCAGATCGGCCATCGCCTCGTCCACGGTGCCGTTGAACGGGCATTCCCCCGAGTCGAGGCAGTCCTGCATGTAGGCGCGCAACGCGGATTCGAATCCGAGCGCCTGGGTCGCCCCGACCTCGAGCCCGGGGACGGCCGGATCGATGGCGCCGTCGAGCACCAGGCGGCCTGCCTTCTCGGGGTACAGCTTCGCGTAGGTCGCACCGAGGAACGTGCCGTACGAGTAGCCGAGGTAGTTCAGCTGCTTGTCGCCCAGCACCGCCCGGATCAGATCCATGTCCCGGGCCGCGTTGACGGTCGTGATGTAGGGCAGGATGCCGTTGCTGTTCGCATCACACGCCTCGGCGAAGGCCTTGTGGGAGTCGAGCAGCTCGGCCTCCCACTCGGCCGTCCCACGGGCAGCGGAGGGAATGCCATAGAGGTAGTCGTCCATCTGCGGGGCGTCGTAGCACTTCACCGCGGTCGAGTCACCGACTCCGCGCGGATCGAAGCCGATCACATCGAAGTTCTCGATGAGGTCGGCTCCGACCGCGAAGTCGAGGCTGTTGAGGATCAGGTCGACGCCGCTGGCTCCGGGGCCGCCCGGATTCGTCAGCAGCGAACCGACGGGAGTGCCCTCGGCACGGTGCCGGACCACCGAGAGGGTGATCTCACCCTTGCCCGGGTCCTCCCAGTCGAGAGGGGCCGTCACGTCGGTGCAGTCGAAGCCGACGCCGCACTCGGTCCAGGTGAGATCCTGCGAGTAGAAGGGCAGCAGATCCTCCGCGACGCCCTCGGTGTCGGGTTCGCTGGACGTCGCCGGCCGCGAGGACTGTTCGGGAATCATCGCGTACAGGCACCCCGAGAGTGCGACGGATGCGGCTGCGAGCCCTGCGATGATCGCGGCGGCTCGACGCCAGCGGGAAGTCGATCGATTGTTCACGGTTTCCTCCCGCTCGTGATCGTCACGAGCAAGCTTTCCAGGGCGAGCAGAGGAGCGACATTGCGCTCCAACGACTGCCGCGTCTCGGCAAGGTGGTCAAGTACGACAAGAGTACGGGTCTCGGACCAGGCGGAAGCGAGGTCGGACAGCTCGGTGCGCAACTCGCTGTTGATGAGGTCGTCGCCCTGTCCGAACTGCACCATCACGACATCGCGGAACAACGACTGCAGATCGGTGAGAACACGGTCGATCCCGTCGCGGAGGCTCCGGGTGGCCCGCTTCTTCTGATCGTCTTCGAGCGCGGAGAGCTGCGTGCGCAGCGCCGGCGGCACCGCCTGCCCCTCGGCGATGCCGATGGTACGCAGCAGCGAAGCGCGCTCCTGAGCGTCGCGTTCGGCCGTGAGCGCCTTCGCATCCTCCGTCGCCGCCTGGATGATGCGCCCGGCGACCTCGACGGCATCGCCGACTCCCCTGACGCCGAGGACGGAGCGGAGAGTCTCGTCTCGCCGACGCCGAGCCGCATCGTCGGTGGCCAGTCGCTGAGCCATGCCGATGTGGCGCTGGGCGTGCCGTGCCGCCTGCTCTGCGACGCCCGCATCGACGCCCGTGCGAAGACCGATGAGCCGGGCGACATCGGCGACATCGGGTTCCCGCAACCGCAACGACCGCACGCGCGATCGGATCGTGGGGAGCAGATCGGCCTCGCTCGGCGCGCACAGGATCCACACCGTCTGTTCCGGCGGCTCTTCGAGCGCCTTCAGGAGCACGTTGGAGGTGCGCTCGACCATGCGGTCGGCGTCTTCGACCACGATGACCCGATAGCGCCCCGCAGAGGGCGCGAAGTACGAGCGTTCGACCAGACCGCGCGCTTCGGCGATCGTGATGATGACCTTGTCGGTACGCAGTGCCGTGACGTCGGGGTGAGTACCGGCGAGCACCTGCCGCATCGCATTCTCATCGTCAGGTCGGTCGGCGATCAACGCCGCGGCGAACGCGTACGCGAGGGTGGAGCGCCCGGACCCCGGCGGGCCCGTGATCAACCAGGCGTGCGAGAGCGCGGACGGATCGGATGCCGCGGCGCGGAGAGTGTCGACGGCGGCGTCCTGCCCCCACACATCCGCCCAGGGAAAAGGGGCGGGAACGGTCTGGGGCATGCACTCAGCCTAATCGCGACCACCGACGCCCACCGCACGAGATCGTGGTCGAGCCGACCGGCCAGGTCGGCTCAGTCGAGAAGGGCGTCGACTCCCGCACGGATCCGTTCCGCGATGATCTCCGGCGCGGAGGAGGCATCGACGACGAGGAACCGCTCCTCTTCTTCCTCCGCGAGTGCGAGGAAGGCGTCGCGCACGCGTTCGTGGAACTCCGCCTTCTCGGCTTCGAGCCGGTCGAAGGGCTTGTCGGCGGAGTCCAGACGGGTGCGCGCCGCCGCAGGGTCGAGGTCGAGCAGGATCGTGAGGTCCGGAAGCGCGCCTTCCGCCGCCCAGAGCGACAGGTCTCGGACCTCGGCCGCGTCGAGCACGCGGCCGGCACCCTGATACGCCACGGACGAATCGAGGTAGCGGTCCTGCAGCACGATGTCGCCCCGCTCGAGCGCCGGTCGCACGACGGTGGCGACATGGTGAGCCCGATCCGCGGCGTACAGCAGTGCCTCCGCTCGGGGCGCGATGTCGCCCCGATGGTGCAGCACGATGTCTCGGATCAGCTGTCCCACCTCGGAACCCCCGGGTTCACGCGTGCGGACCACCGTGCGTCCGGCGCCTTCGAGCCACTCGGCGAGCAGATTCGACTGCGTGGTCTTCCCCGAGCCGTCGCCGCCCTCGAACGTGATCCACACCCCGTGCCCTGAGGTCACGAGTCCGCCTTCTCCGCCGCCTTCGCTGCCGCATTGGCCGCACGCGTCGCCGCGGCCTTCTTGGCCGCCGCCGAACGAGCGGCGGACACGGCAGCGGTGGTCTTCTTCGCTGCCGGCTTCTTCGCAGGGGCCTTCTTGGCGGCGGTCTTCTTGGCTGCAGGCTTCTTGGCAGGAGCCTTCTTGGCCGCCCCGCGCTTGGGAGCCGGGCCCTTGGCACGCTTGTCGGCGAGCATCTGGACCGCAACCTCGAAGGTGATGTCGTCGACGGTCTGACCGCGCGGGATCGTCACGTTCGTCTCGCCATCGGTCACATACGCGCCGAAACGGCCGTCGCGGATGCGGATCGGCTTCCCGCTGACAGGGTCGGCCTCGAATTCGGCGAGCGCGCTGGAGGCCCGACGGCCGGCGCCGTACTTCGGCTGCGCGTAGATCTCGAGTGCCTGTTCGAGCGTCACGTCGAAGATCTGCGACTCGGACTCGAGCGAACGCGAGTCGGTGCCCTTCTTCAGGTACGGCCCGAACCTGCCGTTCTGCGCCGTGATCTCGTCGCCGGATTCCGGGTCGACGCCCACGATGCGGGGAAGGCTGAGCAGCTTCAGCGCGGTGTCGAGATCGATCTCGTCGACCGACATCGAACGGAAGAGCGATGCAGTGCGGGGCTTCGGGGCAGCCTCTTTCTTCGCACCGCGCTTCGGCTTCGGAGCCTCGACGACCTCGCCCGTGGTCTCGTCGACCGCCGCGTCTTCCGACACGGGGTCGTTCTCCTGCACGTACGGCCCGAACCGGCCGTCCTTCACCACGATGATCTTGCCGTTCTCGGGGTTCTCCCCCAGCACGCGGTCGCCGGCGACGGGAGCGTCGATGAGCTCCTGAGCCTTCTCAGCGGTCAGCTCGTCGGGTGCGAGGTCTTCCGGCACGTTGACGATGCGCGGCTTGGCCTCGGGGTTCGCGGGGTCGGCCACCTCGAGATACGGGCCGTACTTGCCGAAGCGAAGCGTGGCCGTGTCGGTGATGCGCGTGGAGTTCAGTGCACGAGCGTCGATCTCACCGAGGTTGTCGACGACCTGGCGCAGACCCACGTGGTTGTCGGATCCGAAGTAGAAGGACTTGAGCCACTCGACCCGGTTCTGCTCGCCGCGGGCGATCGTGTCGAGGTCGTCTTCGAGCGCAGCCGTGAAGTCGTAGTCGACGAGTTCGGCGAAGTGCTCTTCGAGCAGGCGCACGACACTGAACGCGAGCCAGGTCGGCACGAGGGCCTGCCCACGTTTGACCGCGTACCCACGATCGAGGATCGTCTCGGGGATCGAGGCGAACGTCGAGGGGCGACCGATGCCCTTCTCCTCGAGCACCTTCACGAGCGAAGCCTCGGTGTATCGCGGCTTCGGGGTGGTGCGGTGCCCCTTGGCCTCCGCATCCGACACCGCGAGCTGATCGCCGACCGCGACAGCGGGGAGCGACTGGTTCTCCGCGGCGTCCGCGTCGCCGCGCTTCTCATCGCGACCCTCTTCGTAGGCCTCCAGGAAGCCCTTGAAGGTGTACACGGTCCCGGAGGCCGTGAACTCGGCCTTCTTGCCCGCAGCATCGACGGCGATCGTGACCGTGGTGGTCTCGTACTTGGCGTCGGCCATCTGGCTGGCGACGGTGCGCTTCCAGATGAGGTCGTAGAGGCGCTGCTCGTCGCGGTCGAGTTCCGACGACAGCGAGGCCGGCGTGCGGAAGTTGTCACCGGACGGACGGATGGCCTCGTGGGCCTCCTGCGCGTTCTTGCTCTTGGACTTGTACACCCGGGGCTTCAGCGGTACCGCGGCGTCGCCGTAGAGGGCCACCGCCTGGCTCCGCGCCGCCTGCACCGCCTGGGTGCTCAGCGACGTGGAGTCGGTACGCATATAAGTGATGTAGCCCTTCTCGTACAGGCGCTGGGCGACACCCATCGCCTGCTTCGCGCCCATCGAGAGCTTGCGCCCGGCTTCCTGCTGCATCGTGGATGTCGTGAAGGGAGCGTAGGGGCTGCGGGTGCCGGGCTTCGCCTCGACCTTGGTGACGGTGCCGGCGCCCACGGCGTCGATGGCCTTCGCCAGGGCAGACGCTGCGGCCTCATCGAGGATGACGACGGCCTTCTTGAGCTTGCCGTCGTCATCGAAGTCGCTACCGCGAGCGAGCTGGCCCCCGTCGACGCGCACCAGACGGATCTTGAACGAGGTGCCGGTCGCGGCAGCCGCCGCATCGACGTCCCAGTACTCGGCGGAGGTGAACGCCATGCGCTCGCGCTCCCGGTCGACGATCAGGCGGGTCGCAGCGGACTGCACGCGTCCGGCCGAGATGCCTGTCTTCACCTTGTACCAGAGCACGGGCGAGACGTCCCAGCCGTACAGACGGTCGAGGATGCGTCGGGTCTCCTGTGCATCGACGAGGTCGTGGTCGAGTTCGCGTGTGTTGCCGACTGCGGCCTGGATCGCATCCTTGGTGATCTCGTGGAACACCATCCGCTTCACGGGCACCTTGGGCTTGAGGGTCTCGAGCAGATGCCAGGCGATCGCCTCGCCCTCGCGGTCCTCATCAGTGGCGAGCAGGAGTTCGTCGGCGCTTTTCAGCGCGCGCTTGAGTTCGGCGACCGTCTTGGTCTTCCGATCGGAGACGACGTAGTACGGGTCGAATCCGTTGTCGATGTCGATGGAGTACTTCCCGTAGGCCTGCTTGTCCGCAGCCGGGATGTCCTTCTTGTCAGCGAGGTCGCGGATGTGGCCGACGGAGCTGAGCACCTCGTAGCCGTCGCCGAGGTATCCCTGAATAGACCGCATCTTCGTCGGGGACTCGACGATGACGAGCTTCTTGCCTTCAGCCAAGGGTGCGTCCTTTCTTCGAAGCACACCATACACACCACTGTGCGGGGTCGTTCACAGTGAGCGAGGTCGCGCTGCCGTCGCTATCCCTCGGGTGGCCCGGCACGGGCTCGGGAGACGGCTGCGAGTCCAGCGTACGCCGCCTGCACCTCCACGGTCGCCACGAAGCCCCTGAGGACACAGCCGGTGAGCACGGCATCCGACGCCCGCGCGACCCTCGCTCCGAGTTCACAGGGCTGCTCGTCGGTCGGCACGGCACCGCTCGCGGCGTCCGCGACGGCGAGCGCCGCGGCATCAGCGGCACCCGCCGCCCGCTGTGCTGTCACCGCAGCCCCGCCGACAGCGGCGAGGCCGAGGGACAGCGTCGCCGCGACGGCGAGAACTCCCGCCGCGAGCGCCGAACCTGCCATCAGAGTCCCCCGTCGAGCGCGCAACTCCTGGCACGAAGAGGCAGACGGAGCACCGATCCGACGGAAACGTCGAGCGACGCGCTGACGCAGACGAGGTCGCCCGAGAGCGAGGATGTCATCCTCGCTCCCGGGACTGCGGACTGCACCACGCGTTTCGCGGTGCCCTGTTCTTCGCCGCGTCCGAGCAGGCGCGCCGCGTCGGCAGAGGCATCCTGCAGCGCCACCTGGCGGGATGCCGTGCCGAGAGCTCCCGCGCCGAGCAGGAACACCAGCACCACCGCGGGAAGAGCGAGGGCCAACTCCGCCGAGACGGATCCGCGGTCGCCCGCGTGTCGCGGCGCCGGCGACACCTCGCCGACGCCACGGGCGTTCCGGGATCGTCTCGTGATCTTCATCACGACACCGTCAGCGCCCGGCGCACGAGATCGGTGAGAATGCCACGCACTTCGTCCGATCGCATGATGACGACGAGGAGTCCTGCGAAAGCCACAGCAGCCATCGTCGTGATCGCGTACTCGGCCGTGGCGGCTCCGGTGTCGTCGCCGAACAACGCCTCGGCGCGCCGTCGATCCAGCAGGGGAATGTTCTTCATCGTGTTCCTTCTTTCTGTGGGATGCAGGGCATCGGGGTGTACGGGTGTTCGGGAACGTCACAGCGGCATCGGCGCGGATACGAGGACGCTGAGCAGTAGCGGCGCCACACCGAGAAGGAGGAAAGCCGGCAGCGTGCAGACCCCGAGCGGGAACAACAGGCGTGTCGAGAGCTTCGCGGCACGGAGCCGCCCCTGCACTCTGGCGGCGTGTCGGTCCTGGGCCGCGGAGGCCCGGAGCAGCTCGACTGCCGGCACCCCCGCGGCGCGAGAGAGCTCGAGCACGGAGCGAACGCGTTCATCGCCGGTCTCCGAGGGGGACGCCTGCGAGACCAGCTGATGCGCACGATCGATCGAGGCCCCGCCCGACAGTGCGACCGCGACGAGCTCTGCGTGCATCCCGGGGGTGCCGGGCGCCGGTCGTGCCCGCCGCAGCAGGCGCGTCGTCCACAGATGCGCCGCGGCGACGAGGAGCAGGCCGACGGTGACGCAGGCGGCGCCGAACACGTTCCCGAAGATCACTCCGATGGTGTCGAACCCGAGTGCGAACCCGAGGAGCACCCCGGCGAACGGCATCCACAGCAGCAGCCGTGCGGTTCCTGCGGGTTCGGCGAGTGCGATGCGCACATCGTCAGCCGCGGCCTCGGAGTCTCGCAGCGTCTCCGCGATCATGCGGAGAACCTCGGCGAGCGGCGCCCCCACCGTCGTCGCGATCTCCCAGGCGGCGGCGAGATCGATCCACGCCCCGCCCTCAGCCTCGATGGCCTCGAGAAGCGGCACGCCACGATCGAGGCGGTCGACGACAGCCCGCGCCTGCGGATCATCGGCCTCGGCCAGGTGGCGCCACGCGATGACCGGCGCAGCCCCCGCCTGCAGCAGCACGGCCAGCGTCTGCACCGAGGTCGCGGCATCCGTCGCGCCGGTCGACCCTCGTCGCCCCACACGGCCCCACCGCATCACCACGGCTGCACTTCCTCGACATCGAGACGATCCCCGACGATCACGAGACGCCCCGCCTGCCGGATGCGACGGGTGCCCCCGGGCGCGCGGTCGAGGTGGAGGACGATCGTGAACGCGCTGACCGCCTGCCGCGCGAGAGCGATCGCGTCCATCCCGGCGAGGGCGCCGAGGGCTTCGAGCCGCGCGGGGACGTCGCGGAGCCCGCTCGCGTGCAGAGTGCCCGCACCCCCGTCGTGACCGGTGTTGAGGGCGGTGAGCAGCTCCCGGACCTCTTCACCGCGGCACTCCCCGACCACCAGCCGATCGGGACGCATCCGCAGCGACTCGCGCACCAGTCGCGCCAGAGAGATGCCGCCCGCGCCCTCGAGGTTCGACTGCCGCGCTTCGAGGGCGACGTGATGCGGGTGACGCGGACGCAGCTCGGCGACGTCTTCGATCGTGACGATGCGCTCCGTCGACGACACCTCCGACAGCAGCGCCGACAGCAGCGTCGTCTTGCCCGTTCCGGTTCCCCCGGTGATGAGGATGTTCGCCCGCTCGGCCACCAGCCCGAGCAGCCAGGCATGCTGGCGCGCATCGAAGGCACCGAGAGCGGCGAGCGCGTCGAGATCCGCGACACGTACGCGGGGAATGCGTATCGAGAGGGCGGTTCCGGTGGTCGACACCGGTGCGAGGACCGCATGAACCCGGACGCCGGAATCGAGACGGACGTCGACGCAGGGCGCCTGGTCGTCGATATGGCGTCCCCCGAGACCGACCAGTGCGACGGCGAGGTCGCGGACCTCCCGCTCCGAAGCCCTCCACCCCGGTGCGGGCTCTGCTCCACTCCCGCGGTCGACGAACAGCCCGCTCGCCCCGTTCACGAACACATCGGTGACGGCATCGTCGAGGTGGGTGAGAAGCGGCCCGAACGCCGGATCCAGGCGACGGGTCTCGGGCGGGGCTTCCCCTTCGGGCGCAGCCGAACGAACTCCCCTGGGCTGGATGACGAAGGAATCAGGCATGGACGCGACGCTATGCGCGGCCGTCGTGTGGGAAAGGCGTGAGGCGCGGGTCGGCTCAGCGCCTGTGAATAAGACCACTCATCCGCCCACGGTGCAGGCGACGCCTCCGGCGGAACCCGGCACGGCAGGGAGCGCTCCCAAAGGAATGGGCGGCATCTCACGGGGGGAATGAGATGCCGCCCACGACGAACCACGATTGGGGGAATCGGGCACGCCAAGGCCGGAATGAGAATTCGGCTGTCGTCGAGTGTACGCAAGGCGACCGTCCTGACAAAACCGGCCGCACTACCGACTTTCGGCAGTATGCGACAGGAGGCCGCGGAGATAGATTCGCCGTGACCTGGTCGCCACCCCCACGACCATGCTCGTAAGACCCGTATGCCGCAAAGGAGCGCCTGCCGATGAGCAGCCAGATCGATCATCTTCTCGACGAGACCCGGAAGTTCCCGCCGTCGGAGGACTTCGTCGCCCACACCATCTCCTCGCCCGAGCTGTACGAGCGTGCCGCCGCCGATCGCGAATCCTTCTGGGGTGAGCAGTCCCGAGAGCTGGTGCACTGGCACAAGCCGTTCACCCAGGTGCTCGACTGGAGCAACCCGCCCTTCGCGAAGTGGTTCGAGGACGGCGAGCTGAACGTCGCCTACAACTGCCTCGACCGTCATGTCGAAGCAGGCAACGGCGATCGCGTCGCCCTGCACTGGGAAGGCGAGCCGGGCGACTCCCGCCGCATCACGTACGCCGAGCTCACGGACGAGGTCAAGCGCGTCGCCAACGTGCTCGAAGGTCTCGGCATCGGCCAGGGCGACCGCGTCGCGATCTACCTGCCGATGATCCCCGAAGCGATCGCCTCGATGCTCGCGGTCGCCCGCCTGGGAGCGATCCACTCCGTCGTGTTCGGCGGCTTCAGCGCCGACAGCCTGCGTTCGCGCATCGACGACGCCGGCGCCAAGCTCGTCATCACCGCCGACGGCGGCTACCGCAAGGGTCGCGTCTCGGCGCTGAAGCCGGCCGTCGATCAGGCCCTCGCCGACCGCGGCGACGGCGAGCAGCAGACCGTCGAGCACGTCCTCGTCGTCCGCCGCGGCGAGAACGAGGTCGACTGGACCGACGGACGCGACATCTGGTGGCACGACGCCGTCCCTGCCGCCTCCACCGAGCACACGGCACAGGCCTTCCCCGCCGAGAACCCGCTCTTCATCCTCTACACCTCGGGCACGACGGGCAAGCCCAAGGGCATCCTGCACACCTCAGGCGGGTACCTGACCCAGGCGGCGTACTCGCACAAGTACGTCTTCGATCTGCACCCGGAGACCGATGTGTTCTGGTGCACGGCCGACATCGGCTGGATCACCGGACACAGCTACGTCACGTACGGCCCCCTCGCCAACGGCGCGACCCAGGTGCTCTACGAAGGCACACCGGATGCCCCGCACCCCGGCCGCTGGTGGGAGATCATCGAGAAGTACAAGGTGTCGATCTTCTACACCGCGCCGACCGCGATCCGCTCGTTCATGAAGATCGGCCGCAGCGTCCCCGCGAAGTTCGATCTGTCGTCGCTGCGACTGCTCGGCTCGGTGGGAGAGCCCATCAACCCCGAGGCATGGATGTGGTACCGCGAGGTCATCGGGGCGAACAAGACCCCGATCGTCGACACCTGGTGGCAGACCGAGACCGGCGCGATCATGGTGTCCGCTCTTCCGGGAGTCACCGAGACCAAGCCCGGTTCCGCGCAGGTGCCTCTGCCCGGGATCTCTATCGACGTCGTCGACGAGAGCGGCGTCGAGGTCGGCAACGGCAGCGGCGGCCTCCTCGTGATCACCGAGCCCTGGCCCAGCATGCTGCGCGGCATCTGGGGCGACCCCGAGCGCTACCGGGAGACCTATTGGGAGAAGTTCGAAGACCAGGGCTACTACTTCGCCGGGGATGGCGCGCGCCTCGACGACGACGGCGACCTGTGGCTGCTGGGTCGCGTCGACGACGTCATGAACGTCTCCGGACATCGCCTGTCGACCGCGGAGATCGAATCGTCGTTGGTCGCGCACGAAGCGACGGCCGAGGCCGCCGTGGTCGGTGCCTCGGACGAGACGACCGGTCAGGCAGTGGTGGCCTTCGTCATCATCAAGGAGAGCTATCTCGCCGCGCACGAGCCTGCCGGCCTCGCCCAGCAGCTGCGCCTCTGGGTGGGAGAGCAGATCGGCGCGATCGCCCGCCCGCGCGATGTCTACATCGTGGGTGAGCTGCCGAAGACCCGCTCCGGGAAGATCATGCGGCGCCTGCTCCGCGACGTCGCCGAGGGCCGCGAGGTGGGTGACACGACGACCCTCGCCGACACCGCGGTGATGAGCATCATCTCGGCGCAGGTCAAGTAGAGCCACCCGGACGAGACAGAAAACGCGCCTCCCCCGACGGGGAGGCGCGTTTCTGGTTCACCGGCGGCTGGATGCCGCGCCGGGTGTCAGGCCAGCAGGAAGGCGACCTCGACCTCGACCGGGCTGCCGAGCGGAAGCTCGGCGACGCCGACGGCCGCGCGGGCGTGACGCCCGGCATCGCCGAAGATCTCACCGAGTACCTCGCTCGAGCCGTTGATGACGCCGGGCTGACCGGTGAAGCCCTCCGCCGAGGCGACGAAGCCGCCGACGCGGAGCACACCGACGATGCGATCGATCCCGCCGGCCGCATCCGCTGCCGCGGCGAGGGCGTTGAGCGCGCAGGTGCGGGCGTAGGACTTGGCGTCCTCGGCGGAGACCTCGCCGCCGACCTTGCCGACGGCCGGAAGCGCACCGTCGACGAACGGAAGCTGCCCGGAGGTGTAGACGAGACCGCCGTGCACGACCGCCGGGACGTAGGCGGCGACCGGGGCAGCGACGGCCGGGAGCTCGATGCCGAGTTCGGCAAGACGGGCGGAGACGCTCATGCCTGGCCTCCCTCGAACTGACGGGCGGCCTGTTCTGCGGCTGCGAGACCGGCGTTCGTCGACGCATCCGACGTCACGGGGCGCTTCAAGTAGGCGACGAGCCCGCCCTCGGGGCCCTGCACGACCTGGACGAGCTCCCAGCCCTGCTTGCCCCAGTTGTTGAGGATGGCTGCGGTGTTGTGGATCAGCAGCGGCGTGGTGAGGTACTCCCACGTGGTCATGGCACTCCTGTCGATCGGGGCACGACACCCGAGATCCGGGGCGGGCTCGTCAAAGGCGGTATTCAGGGAACTCCCCTACGATCAAGCGTATGCCCCAAAAGAATCGCACGGTGAGAGGCGTGCTCGGCGGTCTCGTCGGGCTCGTCGGCCTGAGCGCCGTCGCCGGTCTCCTCGTCACGGCCAGCGTCACTCCGGTCCTCGCGATGACCGGTCTCGCAGGCACCCAGGCCCTCACGCTCTTCGATCAGCTCCCCGAGAGCCTCGACCCGAGCACGCCGATGGAGCAGTCGACCATCTACGCGACCGCCCCCGACGGATCCCAGGTCGAACTCGCGTCGTTCTACGAGCAGAACCGTGTCCCCGTGACGTACGAACAGGTCTCCCCGAACCTGTACGACGCGATCCTCTCGAGTGAGGACAAGAACTTCTACAGCCACGGCGGCGTCAACATCGGCGCCACGGTGAAGGCTCTGGTGGACAACGTACGCGGCACGTCCAGCCGTGGTGCGTCGACCATCAGCCAGCAGTACGTGAAGAACGTCCTCATCCAGAAGTGCGAGCAGGAGGTCGACACCACGTCCGACACCTACTCTGAGGACCTCCAGCAGTGCTGGAAGGATGCGACCAACGCGACCGGGGCCAAGGGCATCGAGCGCAAGCTGCAGGAGATGCGCTACGCGATCCAGATCGAGAAGGACTTCTCGAAGAACGACATCCTGCTCGGCTACCTGAACATCGCCAACTTCGGTGGCACTGTGTACGGCATCGAGGCCGCCGCGAACTACTACTTCTCGACGACCGCGGCGAACCTCACGGTCGCGCAGTCGGCGACTCTCGCGGGCATCGTGCAGAACCCCAACACGTATCGCATCGACAAGGCCGAACAGGGCACGACCACCAACGCCGAGGGCGTCGCCCTGAACACTGCGGCGGACGGATACTCGCTCACGAAGGACCGCCGACACTACGTGCTCGGGCGCATGCTCACGGACGGCAAGATCACGCAGGCGCAGTACGACGAAGCCGATGCCTCGGAGATCGCCCCCGCGCTGAACCCACCGACGCAGGGATGCGCCTCCGCAGGCACGAGCGCCTACTTCTGCCAGTACGTGAAGTCGATCGTGCTGAACGACGAGGCCTTCGGCAAGACCCAGCAGGAGCGGACGGATCTGCTCCGCCGCGGTGGCCTCAAGATCTACACGACGCTGGACTACCGCATCCAGAACCCCGCCGCCGAGAAGATGGCCGAGGTTGTTCCCGCCAACGCCGACAACCAGTACTTCGGGGCGGCCGGCGTCTCGGTCGAGGTCGGCACCGGCCGAATCCTCTCCATGACGCAGAACACGACCTTCACCGAGACTCCCACCGATGATCAGGCCTACTCCTCCCTGGTGTTCGCGGGCGATAAGAACCACGGGAACTCGGGTGGCTTCCAGGTCGGCTCGACCTACAAGCTCTTCACGCTGATCGACTGGCTCGAGAAGGGCCACTCCGTCAACGAGGTTCTCAACGGAAGCGTGCAGACGAACCTGAAGATCCCCGTCTGCGGAGCCAAGCAGAACGCCAACACCAAGGAGATCGGCAACTTCGGTGGCGGTGGCGGTGGAACCGGATCCGTGCTGAGCTTCACGAAGAACTCGCTCAACAGTGGTTACTTCGCGATGGCGTCGAAGCTCGATATCTGCGACATCAACAAGGTCGCCGACCGTATGGGTGTCACACTGGCGAACGGCGACAAGGTCACCGACGAGAACGTGCCCTTCGACGTGCTCGGCCCGAAGAACATCTCCCCCCTCGCGATGGCGAACGCCTACGCGACCGTCGCGAGCGGTGGGAAGTACTGCACACCGCGCGCGATCGATCGCGTCGTCGGCCCCGACGGTCAGGACCGCGAACTGCCGGCATCGTCGTGCACCGACGGAGTGATCTCTCCCGAGGTCGCCGCGACGGCCGCCTTCGCGTTGCAGAGCGTCATGGGTGGCGGCGGCACCGGTTCCCGGGCGAACCCCAACGACGGCACGCCGCTGATCGGCAAGACCGGAACGCACGACACCTGGTCGACGATGATGATCGAGTCCAGCACCAAGGTCGCCACGGCGGTCTGGGCCGGCCGCTGGCAGGGCCAGGAGAACATCTACCGCAAGAGGGCCAACGGCTGGAACCTCAACGACATGCGTTACCCGGTGGCGCAGGCCGCGCAGGCCGCAGCGAACGCTGCGTACGGTGGAGACGCCTTCCCGAAGCCCGATGGCAAGCTCACCCGACAGCAGCTGACGACGGTTCCGAGTGTCGTGGGCAAGTCCGTCGAGGAAGCGACCGCGATCCTGACGGACGCCGGCTTCCAGGTCTCTGTCGGAGGAGCAGTGGACAGCGACCTCGCCGTCGGCCTGGTCGCCGGCCAGGATCCGACCGGGGAGGCGGCCACTGGCGCGACGGTGACCCTCACGACCAGCAACGGACAGGGCACGACCGTCCCGGCGAATCTCGTCGGGATGTCGAGAGCCCAAGCCTCTGCCGCGCTCGGCGCCGCAGGATTCACGAATATCGAATTCGACAACTCCTGCAATCCACCGACCTCCGTCGTCGGCGGATCCGACCCTGCGCCCGGCACCGCGGCCAGCAAGTCCACCGCCGTGCGTGTGACGTGCCAGTAGCGGCCCGTCGCGGCGCGCACCCGGCCCTCATCGCGCTCGGCGCGGTGGGGGCCGTGGGTGCCGGCGCCGCCATCTGGGGGATCGGGATCGAGCGGTACCTGTTCACCGTGCGCGAGGCCTCAACAGTGGCTCTCCCGCCCGGTGCCGCACCGCTGCGTATCCTGCACATCTCCGATGCGCACATGGCGCCGTGGCAGCATCGCAAGCAGGACTGGCTCGCCTCCCTCGCCGAGCTGAAGCCCGACCTCATCGTGAACACCGGGGACAATCTCGGCCACGAGAACGGACTCGACGGCATCCGGCGCGCTTTCGCTCCGTTCGCCGGCATCCCCGGCGTGTTCGTGCACGGCTCGAACGACGTCGCCGCGCCGTCTCCGCGGAACCCTTTCCGCTACTTCCTCGGACCGTCCAAGAAGCACCACAAGCCGGAGCTTCTCGACACGGACGCGATGGATCGGTACTTCGCGGACGAGCTGGGCTGGATCGAGCTCAACAACTCTGCGGCGCGGCTGAACATCGCGGGCAGCGACGTCGATCTCTTCGGTGTCGACGACGCTCACCGCGATTGGGACCGTCTGGATGAGCTTCCCGATGCCATCGCGGCTCTCGGTGCCCGCGACGCAGCGACGCCCGTCCTCGGCGTCACGCACGCGCCCTATCAGCGGGTGCTCAACGGCTTCATCGATCTCGGTGCCGATGCGATCCTCGGTGGCCACACGCACGGCGGTCAGGTGTGCATTCCCGGGTACGGGGCTCTCGTGGCGAACTGCGACATCCCGCTCAAGCAGGCCAAGGGGCTCAGCACCTGGTCGCACGGCGGCCGCACTGTGCCGCTCAACGTCAGCGCGGGGTGTGGACACTCCATCTACGCGCCGGTCCGGTTCGCCTGCCGCCCCGAGGCGACGCTGCTCACTCTGACCGCACAGGTGTGATCCGGCCTCGATTCGGCGCAGGGAACATTTCCCTGTAGACTCGGAGGGTTGCAAACGGGGTGTGGCGCAGCTTGGTAGCGCGCTTCGTTCGGGACGAAGAGGTCGCAGGTTCAAATCCTGTCACCCCGACCAGTAACACCGGAAGGCCGCCCTCAGGGGCGGCCTTCTCTGTACCGGGACCGTGCACGAAAGGGAACGCATGAACTCTCTGCTCCCGCCGCCGCGCCGTTTCACCCGGGCCTGGGCGATCGCCCTCGGTGTCCCCTTCCTGATCGGCCTCGCCGCCCTCACCCTCACGCCGTCGAAGGTCGAGGAGTCGATGCCGAATCTGCTCGACCTCGTGCTCGCCACAGCTCACCGTCTCGGCTGGGAGTGGCTCGACTTCACCCGGCTCGAGATCATCGCGAACGTGCTCGTCTTCGTGCCGGTCGGCATCCTCGCCTTCCTACTCCTCCCCCGTCGTATCTGGTTCCTCGCTGTGCTGGTGGGGCCGCTGCTGTCAGCGATGATCGAGATCGCCCAACGTGTGGCTCTCCCCCACCGCGCGGCCACCGTGAACGATGTCGTCGCCAACTCGACGGGCGCCATCATCGGCGTCGCCGTCGCGGTCGCCTTCACCCTGCTGATCGCCCCGAGATCCTCCCAGCGTCCACCTTCTAGGCTGGAGACATCATGACCGCGCCCACACTCGTCGCCTTCGATCTCGATGACACGCTCGCCCCCTCCAAGGGCCTGATCGACCCGCGGATCGCCGCGCTGCTCCGCACTCTGCTGCGCACCGTCGACGTCGCCATCATCTCCGGAGGGAACGAGGCGCAGTTCCGCTCGCAGGTGATCGCACAGCTCGGAGACGCTGACCCCTCGGATCTCGCCCGGCTGCACCTCCTGCCCACCTGCGGCACCCGCTACCTCCGCCACGACGGCACGGACTTCGCCCCGGTCTACGCCCACGATCTCAGCGAGGCCGACAAGCAGGCGGCCCTCACGGCTCTGCGCGAAGAGGCCGAGCGCCTCGGACTCTGGGAGGCCGAGCCGTGGGGCGACATCCTCGAGGACCGCGGATCGCAGATCACCTTCTCGGCGCTCGGTCAGCGTGCGCCGCGCGAGGCGAAGCACGACTGGGACCCGACGGGCGCCAAGCGGGCTGCGCTGCGGGATGCGGTCGCCGCACGCCTTCCCGGTCTCGAGGTGCGCTCGGGCGGTTCGACCTCGATCGACATCACCCAAGCCGGTATCGACAAGGCCTTCGGGATGCGGCAACTCGCCGCGCACACCGGCATCGCCCTCACCGAGATGCTGTTCTACGGCGACCGGCTCGATGAGGGGGGCAACGACTACCCCGTGCTCGCGATCGGTGTTCCCGCCATCGCCGTCGACGGCTGGGAAGACACCGCAGACAAGCTCGACGCGCTTCTGCTGACGCTCTGACCTTCGCGGTGTCGCGCTGCGCGACCCTACGCGAGAGTCCTAGCATGGCGTCATGGATGCCCTGCTGATCGTCATCATCGTCGCCGCGGCCACCAGCGCCGTCTGCTGGGTGCTCTCCCTGATCACCCGCGACACCTCCTGGGTCGACCGCGCGTGGTCGATCGTGCCGGTGGCCTACGTCTGGATCTTCGTCGCCGGCGCTTTCGTGAACGGTGACGGGTCGGCGCGTGTGGTCGTGATGGGTGTGCTCGCCACCGCGTGGGGCGCACGCCTGACCTTCAACTTCGCCCGCAAGGGTGGCTACACCGGGATGGAGGACTACCGCTGGGCCATCCTGCGTGGGCGGATGCGGCCCTGGCAGTTCCAGATCTTCAACGCGCTGTTCATCATCTGCTATCAGATGGCGCTGCTCGTGCTCATCACGCTGCCGACGCTGGTCGCCGCACAGCATCCTTCGGCCCTCACCGGGTGGGATGCGCTGTTCATCGCCGCATTCGTCGCCTTCCTCGTCGGAGAGACGATCGCCGATCAGCAGCAGTGGGTGTTCCATCAGCGGAAGAAGCAGGCGGGTGGCACGCTCGCACCGGGATTCGCCACGACGGGCCTCTTCCGATACAGCCGGCACCCGAACTTCTTCTTCGAGCAGGCGCAGTGGTGGGCCTTCTACGCGATCGGAGCGACGGCTGCGGTCACCGGCGGAGCCGGCGTCATCGGCGGGGTGCTGAATCCGACGATCGTCGGTCCGGCTCTGCTGACCGTGCTCTTCATCGGCTCGACGATCTTCACCGAGTCGATCACCGCGTCGAAGTATCCGGCGTACGCCCAGTACCGCAAGACCACGTCGATGCTGGTGCCGTGGCCCCCACGCACCAGGGCGGTGGCCACGCAGTCCTGAGACGACGTGGCCACCTCCCGGTCAGATCCGGACGAGCAGGGCTCAGTGCACGCGGGCTTCCGCGGCGGCGCGGGCCACGGGAACCAAGCGGGTCAACTGGGTCACGTGCGCGGGCTCGAGCTCGGCGAGCGAGGCGACACCCAGCAGGCGCATCGTGCGTTCGATCTCGCTGCGCAGGATCGCGATCGTGCGGTCGACACCCTGACGTCCGCCCGCCATCAGACCGTAGAGGTACGCCCGTCCGATCAGCGTGAAGTCCGCTCCAAGCGCCACCGCGGCGACGATGTCCGCACCGTTCATGATGCCGGTGTCGATCATCACCGTGAAGTCGTCGCCCACGGCCTTGCGCACCTCGGGAAGCAGGTGGAACGGGATCGGTGCACGGTCGAGCTGGCGGCCACCGTGGTTCGAGAGGACGATTCCGTCGACTCCGGCATCGCGCAGACGCACCGAGTCCTCGACGTTCTGCACGCCCTTGATCACGATCTTGCCTGGCCAGATATCGCGGATGACGGCGAGATCGTCATAGCTGATCGTGGGGTCCATCGCGGCGTCCAGCAGCTCGCCCACGGTCCCCCCGGTGGTGCTGAGCGAGGCGAACTCGAGCTTCGGGGTGGTGAGGAAGTCATACCACCACCATGGGCGCGGGATCGCGTTGATGATCGTGCCGAGGGTCAGCTGCGGCGGGATGCTGAACCCGTTGCGCTTATCGCGCAGACGCGCTCCCGCGACCGGGGTGTCCACCGTGAACTGCAGGGTGTCGAACCCCGAGGCGGCGGCGCGACGGGTGAGCTCGTAGGAGATCTCACGGTCGCGCATGACGTAGAGCTGGAACCAGTTGCGTCCGTGCGGGTTGGCAGCCTTCACGCCCTCGATCGAAGTGGTGCCGAGGGTCGAGAGCGTGAACGGGATCCCGGCGGCGGCCGCGGCGCCCGCGCCCGCCGTCTCCCCCTCGGTCTGCATCAGACGGGTGAACCCGGTCGGGGCGATTCCGAACGGCAGAGCGGACGGACCGCCGAGGATCTCGACGCTGGTGTCGACGGTCGGCGCCGGTCGCAGGATCCCGGGGTGGAACTCCACGTCCTGGAACGCCTGACGTGCGCGCGTGAGCGACAGCTCGCCCTCGGCGGCGCCGTCGGTGTAGTCGAACGCGGCCTTCGGCGTGCGGCGCTTGGCGATCAGGCGAAGATCATCGATCGTGAGAGCACCCTCCAACCGTCGCTTGCGACCGTCGAGTTCGGGCTTCTTGAACTTCATCAGCTCGAGGAGCTCGACGGGGTTGGGGAATTGGCGCTGCACCATGATGTGCCTCTCAGATCTGGGGGTGGATCTCACGGGTCAGGCCCGCGGACATGTAGTAGCCGGTGATGTGCGTGTGGACCAGGGAACGCGCTGTCTCGACGTCGGCGGCATCGATCGCCGCGACGAGTGCGTGGTGCTCGGCGCGAAGCCGCATCGCCATCGCCTCCCAGTCGGCGATCGCGGAGACGCCCGCCTGCACGTAGGACTCGATCGAGGAACGAAGACCCGCCATCATCGCGGCGATGACCGTGTTTCCGCTGGCCTCGGCGAGCGAGAGGTGCAGCTGCGCGTCGAGGGCGAGGAACTCCGACGGGGCGAGGCCCGGGGCGTCCATCGCGGCGAGCAGTTCATGGGCGCGGTCCGTGTCGCGCTCGGGGGCGCCTGCCATCGCGGCGACGACCGCGTCTTCGAGCACCAGACGCGTGCGCACGACGTCGTCGAGCGGGAAGCCTTGCGCCGCCACCTGGAGCCGCAGCAGCGCTGACATGCCACCGGTGGGCGTGGCGATGACGATGGCGCCCGATTGCGGGCCCGAGCCAGTCGCCGTGCGGATGAGCCCCATCACTTCGAGCACCCGGAACGCCTCGCGCACGCTCGAGCGTCCGACGCCGAGTTCGGATGCCAGATCACGCTCGGACGGGAGACGATCACCCGGGCCGAGACGTCCGTCGAGGAGGTCGCGTTCGATGTGCTCGAGCACGAGTCGCCATGCGCGCGCCGGCTGGTCGGTCATCGAACCTCCTGTGGTCTGACCACAGAGTATCGCGTGTGGTCAGACCACGCAAACAGGCACGCTCGATCCCCGCCCCGCATGCGCACCTCAGGAAGAAGACGACGACGTGCGTCGCAGACGGCTCACCGCGGCACGGGGCCGACTGTCTTCCTGGATTGTGCACGGCTGCGCGACGGCAGCGGCCGACGGGCGCCTCGACGGATCGGGCCGACCTCAGCCCAGGCGACCACCGGACTCTTCGAGGTAACAGGTACCGCAGAGCGACTCATAGGTGGTCAGCTCCGGCGAGGCCGATCCGGTCGCGCCCTCGTCGATAGCGACCTGGTCGCCGTCGAACACGAACCGTCCACCGACGACGCGACCGTTGAACACGGCCTTCCGCCCACAGCGGCAGATGGTCTTGAGTTCCTCCAGCGAGTGCGCGATCGCGAGCAGTCGCGCGGATCCGGGGAAGGCATGAGTGAGGAAGTCGTTGCGGATGCCGTAGGCGATGACCGGGATTCCGTCGACCACCGCGATGCGGAAGAGATCATCGACCTGGGTCGGCGTGAGGAACTGCGCCTCGTCGATCAGCAGGCAGGCGACGTCGCTCGGCCCTTCCGGCAGCAGCTCGTCGTCCGACGCATGCTGCATGCGCCCGCGATGTGCGGCGAAGATCGCGCGCGCATCGTCATCGGGATCGATCAGGAAGTCGACCCGACGGGTGACCCCGAGCCGACTCTCGATCTCGGATGCCCCCTTGGTGTCGATCGCCGGCTTCGCGAGAAGCACGTGCTGCCCGCGCTCCTCGTAGTTGTAGGCGGCCTGCAGCAGGGCGGTCGATTTTCCGGAGTTCATCGCGCCGTAGCGGAAGTAGAGCTTCGCCACGGTGCGACCTCAGACGTTGATGCCGAGTGCGGCTGCGGTCGCTGCGGTCGACTTCTCGGCGAGCTCCGGATTCTCGTTCAGCTTCTCGCCGAACGTGGGGATCAGCGCGCGCAGCTCGGGCTCCCAACCCGGGTACTCCGCGGGGAAGCACTTCTTGAGCAGATCGAGCATGATCGGCACGGCGGTCGAGGCGCCCGGAGAAGCACCGAGCAGACCCGCGATCGACCCGTCGGCCGCCGCGACGACCTCGGTACCGAACTGCAGGATGCCACCCTTCTTCGGGTCCTTCTTCATGACCTGGGCGCGCTGGCCGGCGTCGATGAGCGTCCAGTCCTCGTCCTTCGCAGTCGGCATGAACGTACGCAGGCTGTCGACCTTCTTGGCGTGGTTCTTCAGCAGCTCGCTGATGAGATACGTGATGAGATCGGGGTTCTTCACCGCCACCTGCAGCATCGGCAGCAGGTTGTGCGCGCGCACCTGCGAGACGATGTCGAGCAT
Organism: Microbacterium sp. TPU 3598; assembly: GCF_002356155.1. Taxonomy (NCBI): domain Bacteria; kingdom Bacillati; phylum Actinomycetota; class Actinomycetes; order Micrococcales; family Microbacteriaceae; genus Microbacterium; species Microbacterium sp. TPU 3598. The sequence goes on from NZ_AP017975.1 coordinate 2,852,257, forward strand.
CGACCCGTTCTTCAGGAACTTCGGGCTGAAGGTCGCGAACGGCCCGAACATGAGCGAGGCCTCGCCGTCGACGACACGCGTGTCGAGGTGCGGGACCGACATGGGCGGAGCACCCACCGACGCCTGCGAGTACACCTTCGCCTTGTGCTGGGCGACGATCGTCGGGTTGGTGGTCTTGAGGAACTGGCCGCCGATCGGGAAGACGCCGTAGCCCTTGATCTCCGGGATGCCGGAATTCTGCAGCAGCTTGAGAGCCCAGCCGCCGGCCCCGACGAACACGAAGCGCGCCTTGACCTCGCTCGGGGTGTGACCGATGCTGTTGCGGTACTTGACCAGCCAGGTACCGTCCTTCTGCTTCTTCAGACTGCGCACCTCGTGGTTGGTGCGCAGCGTGACGCCGGAGTCGGTCAGGTGGTCGAACAGCTGGTGCGTGAGGGCGCCGAAATCGACGTCGGTGCCCGCGGGAACGCGGGTCGCGGCGAACGGCTCGCCCTTCACGCGCTGCTGCATGAGGAGCGGCGCCCACTTGTTGATGACGCGGGAATCCTCGCTGTACTCGATGCCCGCGAACAGCGGCTGCTTCTTGAGTACCTCGTACCGGTTCTTGAGGTACGCGACATCCTTCTCACCGCGCACGAACGTCATGTGCGGCGTCGCGTTGATGAAGGTCGACGGCGCATCGAGCACGCCCTTCTCCACCAGCGACGACCAGAACTGCCGGCTCTGCTGGAACTGCTCGTTGATCGAGACCGCCTTGGCGGGGTCGAGCGGGGCATCACCCTGCTGCGGCATGTAGTTCAGCTCGCACAGTGCGGCGTGCCCCGTGCCGGCGTTGTTCCACGGGTTCGAACTCTCCTGAGCCACCTCGGAGAGTCGCTCGAAGGCGACGATCTTCCACTCCGGCTGCAGCTCGTGCAGGAGAGTACCCAGGGTGGCGCTCATGATGCCACCGCCGATCAGGACGACATCGACGTTTTCAGTCACCGAACCAGTCTAGTTCGCGGGCACGCCACCGCCGACCATGCGGCACGGCCCGGTCAGACCGCTTCCACATCGCGGGGATACCGTCAGGCTATGACCGCCAGGCGCTCTGCCAGGATCTCGGCGATCTGCACGGCGTTCAGCGCCGCCCCCTTGCGCAGGTTGTCGTTGCTGAGGAACAGCACGAGCCCCTTGCCCTCGGGGGCGGACTGGTCGGCGCGGATGCGACCGACGAAGCTCGGGTCCTTCCCCGCGGCCTGCAACGGGGTGGGAACCTCGTCGAGCACGACACCCGGAGCGACGCTCAGCACCTCGCGCGCACGCTCGGGCGTGATGTCGCCGGCGAACTCGACGTTGATCGACAGCGAGTGCCCGGTGAAGACCGGCACCCGCACGCAGGTGCCCGCGACACGGAGGTCCGGGAGTTCGAGGATCTTGCGGCTCTCGTTGCGGAGCTTCTTCTCCTCGTCGGTCTCGTTGTCGCCGTCGTCGACGAGGTTGCCGGCGAACGGGATCACGTCGAACGCGATCGGCGCGATGTACTTCTCGGGCTCGGGGAAGTCGACCGCCGACCCGTCGTGCACGAGGCGGAGGGTGTCGCCTTGTGCGAGCACGCCCTCGACCTGGCCGAGGAGCTCCTGGGCACCGGCGAGGCCGGAGCCGGAGACAGCCTGGTAGGTCGACACGATCAGACGCTCGAGACCGGCCTCGGCGTGCAGGGCCTTCAGCACCGGCATCGCGGCCATCGTGGTGCAGTTCGGGTTCGCGATGATGCCCTTGGGGCGCTCGTCGATCGCGTGCGGGTTGACCTCGCTGACCACGAGCGGGACCTCGGGGTCCATGCGCCAGGCGCTGGAGTTGTCGACGACCACGGCGCCGGCGGCGGCGAAGCGCGGCGCATAAGCGCGGCTCGCGGTGGCTCCGGCCGAGAACAGGGCGATGTCGATGCCCGCGACATCCGCCGTCTCGACGTCTTCGACGATGACCGTCGCGCCACCGAATTCGATGGCCGTGCCGGCCGAGCGCGCGGAGGAGAACAGGCGCAGGTCGCGGATCGGGAACGACCGCTCGGCGAGAATCTCGCGCATCACGGTGCCCACCTGGCCGGTGGCGCCGACGATGGCGACGGAGAGTCCTGAATCGGAGATGCGGGTCATGATGTTCCTTGGCGTCGTGCGGTACTGCGTACGAGGCTTCGGGCGCGGCGTCGGGGTGATGAAGCTGCGCCTGGCGCCGGTGTCAGGGTTTCGGCGAGTCTACCGTGGTCTCACGAACTGCCGGCGCTGCGTCCCGATGGGGCACGGAGTCGGCAGGAAAACGGCGATGAACGGCGGAGATCAGCGGCCGGTGCCGGCGTGGACCGTGGCTTCGGCGTCGCCGTCGAGTCCGTAGGCGGTGTGCACGGTGCGCGCGGCCTCGGTGAGGTCGGTGTCGCGCAGCACGACCGAGATGCGGATCTCCGAGGTCGAGATCATCTCGATGTTGATCCCCCCGGCCGACAGCGCCTCGAAGAGGGTCGCGGAGACACCCGAGTGCGTGCGCATGCCCGCGCCGACGACAGACAGCTTGCCGATCTGGTCGTCGTGAATCAGGTTCTGGAACCCGACCTCGGTCTGCTCTCCGGCGAGGGCCTTGAGGGCGGCCGCCGCATCCGCCTTGGGAACGGTGAAGGAGATATCGGTGCGTCCGGTGGCCGAGACGTTCTGCACGATCATGTCGACGTTCGCACCCGACTTCGCGACGATCTTGAAGATCTCGGCGGCCTTGCCCGGCACATCGGGCACGCCCGCGACCGTGATCTTGGCCTGGCTGAAGTCGGTGGCGACGCCGGCGACGATCGGTTCTTCCATGACTGCTCCCTCGGCTTCGCGGGGGTTCTTCATACCCTCGCCCAGAACGTATGTGCCCTCGGCCGACGAGAACGTCGACCGAGCGTGAATCAGGACGCCGTGACGGCGTGCGTACTCGACGGCGCGGATGTACAGCACCTTGGCCCCGTTGGCGGCGAGCTCCAGCATCTCCTCGCTCGAGACGTGGTCGAGCTTCTGTGCCTTCGGGATCACGCGCGGATCGGCGGTGAAGATGCCGTCGACGTCGCTATAGATCTCGCAGACGTCGGCATCGAGCGCGGCGGCGAGGGCGACGGCGGTCGTGTCGGATCCGCCGCGACCGAGCGTGGTGATGTCACGGGTGTCGCGGTTGAAGCCCTGGAACCCGGCGACGATCACGATCGCGCCCTCGTCCAGAGCTTCGCGCAGACGCACGGGCGTGACATCGACGATGCGGGCGGCACCGTGCTGCGAGTCGGTGATCATGCCCGCCTGGCTGCCCGTGAACGACCGCGCCTCGAAGCCCATGGAGTGGATCGCCATGGCCAGCAGCGCCATCGAGATGCGCTCTCCGCTGGAGAGGAGCATGTCGAGTTCACGCGGCGCGGGAATCGGTGCGACCTCGTTGGCGAGATCGAGCAGCTCGTCGGTGGTGTCGCCCATGGCGCTCACGGCGACGACCACGTCGTGACCGGCACGACGCGTATCGACGATGCGCTTGGCGACGCGCTTGATGCTCTCTGCGTCGGCGACGGACGAGCCGCCGTACTTCTGCACGATGAGGGCCACGATCACTCCCTGGGATGACGGGCGGATCCGCCCACGCTCATTCTACGATCGGCGCGTATGCCCCGTTGCGCATGTGTCAGGCCGCGGTGCATCGAGTGCACAGGATGTCGCCGAGTGCACAGGATGTTCGCGTGAGCAAGCCGTGCACTCGACAGCAAGCCGTGCACTCGACGACTCGGAGTGGGAGGTGCGCGGCGCGGCGCGCGGCAGGAGGTGCGGGGCGCGGCTCAGAGGGAGGGCGGGAGAGCCTGGGGAGAGACCGGCCGCAGCCGACCACCTGTGGCGGCGAACCAGCACCCGACGATGATCAGCGGGAAGCCCAGCAGCAGGCCGGGGGTCAACGGCTCGGCGAGGACGAGGGCTCCGAGGACGATCGCGACCACCGGATTCACATAGGTGAACAGTGGCGCGCGCACCGGACCGACTTCGCGGATGAGCGCGAAGAAGGCCAGGAAGGCCACCGCCGTGCAGATCACGGCGAGCGCGAGCAGCGCGACGATCGACGGCAGAGTGGGCACCTCGTGCTGAGTGAGCAGCCCGATCGGGAGGTAGCAGATCCCGATCATGAGAAGAGAGAGGGTGATGGTGCCGAGGGACGGCACATCGTTGAGCTTGCGAGCGACGATGAAGGGCGCGGTCGCATACAGCACCGCGACCAGCAGCACCTCGCCGGCCGCGAGAAGACTGACCTCACCACCGAAGAGCCCGGGGCCCGCGACCACCACCGCGACACCGACGAACCCGACGAGCAGACCGATCCCGCGGGCCGGCCGCAGCACGCCGCGGTCGCCACCGCCGAGAGCGATGAGAGCGGCGAACAGCGGCACGGTCGCCACCAGCAGGCCCGTCATGCCGGAGGGCAGCGTCATCTCGGCGTGCCCGAGCAACAGGAAGGGGCCCGCCATCTCGACGACGCCGAACGCGAGCACCCACGGCCAGTGCTTCAGAGCGGCACGCAGCGCACCGCTGCGGAGGGCGAACGGCAGCAGCAGCAGAGCCGCGATGAGCGTGCGCCCCGCCACGATCGCCGGTGGCGAGAACGACTCGACCGCGACGCTGATGAACAGATACGGAACTCCCCACAGCAGCGCCATGGCACCGAAGAGGAGCCAGCCACGACGTGAGAAGCCCGTGTGGGGGCTCACAGGATGCGCCGGCCTTCGAAGGCGCGACCGAGGGTGACCTCGTCGGCGTACTCGAGATCGCCGCCGACGGGCAGGCCCGAAGCGAGACGGGAGACCGTGATCTGCATCGTCGTCAGCAGGCGGCTGAGGTAGCTCGCGGTCGCCTCCCCCTCGAGATTGGGGTTGGTGGCGAGGATGACCTCCTGCACGGTGCCGTCGGCGAGGCGGGTCATGAGCTGGGCGATGCGCAGGTCGTCCGGTCCGATACCGGCGATGGGGCTGATCGCTCCGCCGAGGACGTGGTAGAGGCCCCGGAACTCCCTGGTGCGCTCGATGGCGGCGACGTCTTTGGCGTCTTCGACCACACAGATCAGCGCCTGGCTGCGACGCGGGTCGCGGCAGATGGCGCAACGCTCCTGCTCGGCGACGTTGCCGCAGATCTCGCAGAACCGCACGCGGAGACGGATCTCACTGAGCAGCTCAGCGAGACGAGCGACGTCGAACGTCGGCGTCTGCAGGATATGGAACGCGATCCGCTGCGCGGACTTCGGGCCGATGCCGGGGAGCCGACCGAACTCGTCGATCAACTCCTGAACGATGCCGTCGTACATCAGGAGAACCTCGTCGGGGGCTCGTAGGGCTCTTCGCGCAGGAATGTCGCGCCGAGCACCTGGCGGATCACGGCCTCACCGTAGCGCTGCACTCCTCCGACGGAGGGCGAACGCTCGATCACGACCGGCGGAGTGGCGACGGCCGTGCGCTGCGTCTGCGGCGCCGACCGGTCAGGAGCAGCCCCGCGCGACACGGACGGGTCGGCCGGCGGCTCGTACGAGGGGTCGTACGGAGGCTCATCGTCGTAGGCCGGAGCCTCGTCGTCGCCGGGCAGCGGCGGTTCGTCGCGATCGATGACACCGTCGGACGGGGGAACCGGTGCCGAGGCCGCTGCCTCGACCTCTTCGGGCTCATCGTCGACGGGGAGCGGCGCGGACGGTATCGGAGCGTCGCGCACCGACTCCTCGTTCGCGGTCGGAATCGACGCGACGGCCCACTCCGTCACCGACGATGCGGACGCGCCACGGACCTGCGAACGAGGGGAACGCGCTGACGCAGGCTCCGATGCGGGAGCGGAATCATTCGGTGCCGAGGATCCGGACGACGCCGGCTGGCGCGGGGCACCCCCGGTCGGCATCGGGGCGGGGAGGTACTTCACGCGGACGCCGAGCTCGTTCTCGATCGCGGAACGCAGGTGGTCGGAAGGCCCTGAGCCCGGGATCGTGCCCTTGAACTTGGCAACATCGTGCTGGCTGGTGAATCCGAGCGTGAGCACCTCGGTCTCGGTGACGTACGCCAGGGGCTGCACGGCCGTGGCCAGCAGCCAGGACGTGCGGCTGATGCTCTCGAGCCGCGTCAGCACGGCGGGCCACGCGGCGCGGATGCGCTCGAACGTGACCGGTCCCTGCGATGCCGCAGGAGCCGCGGGTTCCGCAGGAGCCGCGGGTTCCGGTACGGCACCGTCGGATACCGCACCGACGCTCTCGCTCGCTGCCTCCTCGACGACCCGAGTCTGAGCAGCGGAAGCAGGAGCGGATTCGACGACGACCGGCTCCGGCGTGTGCGTGGAGGCGGCCGGGCTGACGGGAGCCGCCGGGGCCACAGACGCCGGGGCCGCGGGAGCCGATGAACCTGCCGAAGCCGCGATCGTGGATGACGCGGAAGGCGCCGGCGCTGCCGGGGTCGCGACCTGTCGGGCGGGAGCCGCGGTACGCTCCCCCGCCGGCGCGGGCGCAGCCACGGCGGCATCCGTCGCTCCCGCGAGCACCCGTGCGACCATGAGCTCGAGATGCAGGCGCGGAGATGTGGCTCCCGACATGTCGTCGAGTGCCGCACTCACCACGTCGGCCGTGCGCGAGAGGCGTGCGGAGCCGAATTCTGCGGCCTGGGCGCGCATGCGCTCCAGGTCGTCTTCGGCGATACCGCGCAGGACGGCGGATGCGCCGGCGCCGACCGCCGCGATCACGATGAGATCGCGCAGACGCTCGAGCAGATCGTCGACGAAGCGACGGGGGTCCTGCCCGGTCTGCACGACCCGGTCGATCGCGGGGAACGCGGTCGCCGCGTCGCCCGCGGCGAGCGCGTCGACGATCTCGTCGAGGAGGGCGGCATGCGTGTACCCGAGCAGGGAGACGGCGCGCGCATAGCCGACGGTGACCGTCTCCGAACCTGCGGGGGCGTCGGAGCCGGCGATCAGCTGGTCGAGCAGCGAGAGCGTGTCACGGGGCGAGCCGCCGCCGGCGCGGACCACGAGCGGGAGGACACCCTGTTCGACGATCACGCCTTCTTCGGCGCACAGCTTGGCGACGTACTCGAGCATCGCGGCCGGCGGGACGAGCCGGAACGGGTAGTGGTGGGTGCGCGAGCGGATCGTGCCCAGCACCTTCTCGGGCTCGGTGGTCGCGAAGATGAACTTCACGTGCTCCGGCGGCTCTTCGACGAGCTTGAGCAGCGCGTTGAAGCCCTGGGGCGTCACCATGTGCGCCTCGTCGAGGATGAAGATCTTGTACCGGTCGCGGCTGGGGGCGAATGTCGCCCGCTCGCGCAGGTCGCGCGCGTCGTCGACGCCGTTGTGGCTCGCCGCGTCGATCTCGACGACATCGAGTGATCCGCCGCCGGCCCGAGACAGCTCCACACAGCTCGGGCAGACGCCGCAGGGCACGTCGGTCGGCCCCTCGGCGCAGTTCAGGCACCGCGCCAGGATGCGCGCGGACGTGGTCTTGCCGCACCCGCGGGGGCCGGAGAACAGATAGGCATGGCCGACCCGGTCACCGCGCAACGCCGTCATGAGCGGATCGGTCACCTGGGACTGCCCGATCATCTCGCCGAACGTCTCGGGTCGGTAGCGGCGGTAGAGGGCTGTGGTCACCTCAACAGCCTACGGCGTGCCACCGACCTTCGGCGGGCCCGAGCATCAGTCGATCGTCTCGATCACCGGGATCGTCGTCGTGATCACGGGAACGGATGCCGACATGCGCGTGCCGTCCTCGCGTCGAGCGTCGGCGAACTGTCGGAGCGTCGGACGACCGGGGAGCAGGGGACCCTGATCCGCGAGCGGCACGACGACCTCGTCGTCGACGGTCGCGATGTACGCGGTCTCTCGCACGCTGAAGGGAACGGGGGGTCCGTTCCTCACCTGCACCCGCAGCTCGGCCGCAGTCACCGTCACGTGCAGCGTCGATCCCTGCCACTGCAGCGGGAACGACAGCGACGGCCAGCTCGCCGGAAGCCGCGGGTCGAAGCTCAGTTCGCCGGCGTAGTCGCGCATCCCGCCGAAACCGCACACCAGAGCCGTCCACACCCCGCCGGCGGAAGCGACGTGCACGCCGTCCGCCGCGTTGTGGTGCAGGTCGTGCAGGTCGACGAACAGCGACTGCTCGAAGTACTTCTGCGCGAGGTCCTGATACCCCACCTCGGCGGCGAGGATCGACTGCACGACGGCCGAGAGAGTCGAGTCGCCGGTGGTCAGCGGGTCGTAGTAGTCGAAGTCCGCCTTCTTCTCCTCTGGCGTGAAGTGATTGCCCTGCAGGAAGAGCGCCAGCACGACGTCGGCCTGCTTGAGCACCTGGAACCGGTAGATCACGAGGGGGTGGAAGTGCAGCAGGAGCGGACGCTGATCGGCGGGCGTATTGGCGAGGTCCCACACCTCACGCTCGAGGAACAGCGAATCCTGCGGGTGGATGCCGAGTCCCTCGCTGTAGGGGATGTACATGGCCTCTGCGGCGCGATCCCAGGCTTCGGCCTCGCCGGGGCCGAGGCCGGTGCGGTCGACCAGCTTCACGTAGTCGTCGGGATAGCTCTCCCTGATCTCGCGCACGATCTTGGCCGCGTAGCGGAGGTTGTAGCGCGCCATGACGTTCGTGTAGAGGTTGTCGTTCACGACCGTCGTGTACTCGTCGGGGCCGGTGACGCCGTGGATGTGGAACGTCTCGGTCCCCTCCCCCGGCATGCCTTCGATCAACCGGGAGGCACGCCAGAAGCCGAGGGTCGCCCACAACCGGGCGGTCTCGATCGCGATGTCGGCGCCTTCCCGACGCAGGAACTCCTCGTCCCCCGTCGCACGCACGTACTTGCCCAGGGCGAAGCTGATGTCGGCGTTGATGTGGTACTGCGCCGTGCCGGCCGCGTAGTAGGCCGAGGCCTCCTCGCCGTTGATCGTGCGCCAGGGGAAGAGCGCCCCCGCCTCGTTGAGCTGCGCGGCCCGACGACGTGCGGCCGGGAGCATGCGCACGCGGGCGCGCAGCGCGTTGTATGCCCAGCGTGGCGAGGTGTACGTGAGGAACGGGAGCACGTAGATCTCGGTGTCCCAGAAGTAGTGCCCGCTGTATCCCGAACCGGAGACGCCCTTGGCGGGGACTCCGGCGCCGTCGGCACGCGCCGAGGCCTGGGCGAGCTGGAACAGGCACCAGCGGGTGGCCTGCTGCAGGTCGTCGCGCCCGCCGATCTGCACGTCGCTGCGCTCCCAGAACGCGTCGAGCCATTCCCGCTGCCGACGGAACACGGTCTCGACGCCCTCGTCCGCCGCCCGGTCGAGCGAGCGACGGCAGCGGTCGACGAGCTCGCGCGGGGGTACGCCTCGCGACGTGTGGTAGCTGACGAGCTTGGTCACGGTGATCGGCACGCCGGCCTTCGCCTGCACACGGAACACGTTCTTGGCGATGTCCGGTTCCACCAGCGTGCGGGCGTTGTACTCGTTCTCGGTCTCGACGACGTGATCGGCGACCACGGCGACGGTCATGCCCGAATCGGCGACACGATAGGAGAGCGCGGATCGCAGCCCGTCCTGCCAGTGCTCGGCCGGCTCCAGCACGCGGTCGGCGATCTTCTCGGCCTTGCGGGGGTCGAACGCCGCGGCCTTCGTGCCGATCGGTGTGCCCGCGTAGACGCCCGCACCGTCCTGCCTGTTGAGCAGCTGGCAGCTGATGGTGACGGGCGCGTCGGCGTTCTCGACCACGACCTCGAGGCGCAGCACGGCGAGATGACGCTCCTCGAAGCTGACGATGCGCTCGTCCCGCATGCGCACGCGCTTGCCCGAGGGCGTCTCCCAGACCACGTGGCGCTCCAGCACGCCGGTGCGCAGGTCGAGTGTGCGCCGGTACTCGCGCACATCGGCGTCGTCCAGCGAGACCGGCTCATCGTCGACGTACACGCGCATGACCTTGGCATCCGGCGCGTTGACGATCGTCTGCCCGACCTCTGCGAAGCCGTAGGCCTGCTCGGCGTGACGGATCGGCCAGGTCTCGTGCAGGCCGTTGATGAACGTGCCGTGCTCCTGCGCGCCGCGACCCTCGATGTGGTTGCCGCGCAGGCCGAGATAGCCGTTGCCGACGGAGAACAGCGTCTCTCCGACGCCCTCCTCCGAGTAGTGAGTGTCGATCAGACGCCACGGGTCGACGGGGAAGCGGTCGCGGTCGATCATGCGGTCTCCGGGATGTCGGTGCGGGAAGAGGGAAGGAGGACGGCGAGGTCGTCGACCACGACGGTGGCGCCGGCCGCGCGCAAGGCGTCGGCACCCGTGCCACGGTCGACGCCGACCAGGGTTGCGAAGCCGGCCGCGGCAGCGGAGGCGGCGCCGGACGTGGCGTCCTCCACGGCGACCGCACGGGCGGGGTCGATCCCGAGGGCGACGGCACCGGCGGCGAACATGTCGGCGGCGGGTTTGGAGGCGAGTCCGTCGCGTTCGGCCACGACGCCGTCGACGACGATCCGGAAGAAGGAGCGCAGGCCCGCGGCCCCCAGGACCTCTTCGGCGTTCTTGGAGCTCGACACCACGCCGAGCGGGACTCCGGCGGAATGCAGGCTCTCGACGAGTGCGAGCGAGCCGGGATACGGCGCGATCCCCTGGCCGCGCAGCGATGCGGCGAACGCGGCGTTCTTGCGGTTGCCGATACCGCACACGGTCTCGGCCGAGGGGTCGTCGTCGACGTCGCCCCACGGCAGCTCGACGTTGCGACTGTGCATCAGGCTCGCGACGCCGTCGTAGCGCTTCTTGCCGTCGACGTAGTCGTAGTAGTCGGCATCGGTGTACGGCGGAGTGATCCCCCATCGCGCGAACACATCGTCGAACACGGCCTTCCAGGCGCGCATGTGCACCTCGGCCGTCGGGGTGAGCACGCCGTCGAGGTCGAAGAGCACGCCGTCGGCGTGGAACAGGTCGGGCAGTGCTTCAGGCACAGAGCCTCCAGGAGAAGGGCGATCGTCGGGCCGGCACCTCTCCGTGCCACTGTGCAAGCGTAATGCGGTCGCGCGCCGCGGGGTAACCCCTGCGGGAGGATCGGCGCAGCGATCAGAGCAGCTCCGCCGTCTGCCGCGCGATCTGCAGCTCCTCGTCGGTCGGCACGACGAGGACCATCACCGAGGAGGCATCCGTGGAGATCCGGCGGATGCCGCGCTCTCGTGCCGCATTCCTGGCGGGATCGATCTCCACACCGGCGAAGCCGAGCGTCGCCATCGCACCGGCACGCACCGGCGCGGCGTTCTCGCCCACGCCGGCGGTGAAGGAGATGACGTCCACTCCCCCCAGCTGTGCGATGTAGGCGCCGGCGTAGGCGCGCAGCCGGTGCACGTACACGTCGAACGCGAGCATCGCCGCGTCCTCCCCTGCCTCGACGCCCGCGAGGATGTCGCGCATATCGCTGCGCCCGGCGAGACCGGCGAGTCCGCTGCGGGTGTTCAGCAGAGAATCGAGGTCGTCGATCGACAGCCCGGCGCGGCGCGACAGGTGCACGAGCGCGGCCGGATCGATGTCGCCCGAGCGCGTGCCCATGACGAGCCCCTCGAGAGGGGTGAGCCCCATAGAGGTCTCCACCGAGCGGCCGCCGTCGATCGCGGTCACCGAGGCCCCGTTGCCGAGGTGGAACACCAGCTGCCGGAGATCCCCGAGGTCACGACCGAGGAACGCGGCGGCGGACTCGCTGACGTACTGGTGACTCGTGCCGTGGAAGCCGTAGCGGCGCACCCGGTGCTCCGCGGCGAGCGCCGCATCGATCGCGTAGGTGTAGGCGGCGGGAGGGAGCGTCTGATGGAAGGCCGTGTCGAACACCGCGACGTGCGGAACGCCGTCGAACACGGCGCGCGCGGCGAGGATGCCGGCGAGGTTCGCGGGGTTGTGCAACGGTGCGAGCACCGCGAGCTCGTCGATCTGCCGCTCCACGTCGGCATCGATCAGCGTGGGGGCGTAGAAGCGGGCGCCGCCGTGAACCACACGGTGCCCGACAGCGACGGGGCGATGCTCGTCGAGAGAGGGGCCGTGCGTGACGAACTGCTCGCGCATCACCTCGAAGGCGGCGGCGTGATCGGCGATCGGCCTCTCACTGCGGTAGGTGGCGTCGAGCATGGTCGGCACGGCGTCGCCGTCGACCGCGGGGCGCACTGTGTGCGCGACCGGGCTGATCTCCTGACCGATGCGCTCGATCAGCCCGCTCGCGAGCAGATTCTCCTGCTCGATGTCGATCAGGCTGTACTTCAACGAGGAGGAGCCGCTGTTGATGACCAGGATGGCGCTCATGCCGCCTCTCCCGCCTGCTCGGCTCCCTGCGCCTGGATCGCCGTGATCGCCACCGTGTTGACGATGTCGTCGACGAGCGCACCGCGGGAGAGGTCGTTGATCGGCTTGTTGAGCCCCTGCAGCACCGGGCCGATCGCGACGGCGCCGGCTGAGCGCTGCACGGCCTTGTAGGTGTTGTTGCCGGTGTTCAGGTCGGGGAAGACGAACACGGTCGCCCGTCCGGCCACAGCGGAGCCGGGGAGCTTGGCCTTGGCCACCGCCGCATCCGCGGCAGCGTCGTACTGGATCGGCCCCTCGACCGGGAGCTCGGGCGCCCGTTCGCGTACGAGGGCGGTGGCGGCGCGCACCTTGTCGACGTCCGCACCGGATCCGGACTCCCCCGTCGAGTACGACAGCATCGCCACGCGCGGATCGATGCCGAACTGCCGGGCGGTCGTCGCGGAGGAGATCGCGATGTCGGCGAGCTGCTCGCTGGTCGGGTCGGGGATCACGGCGCAGTCGCCGTAGACGAGCACGCGGTCGGCGAGCGCCATCAGGAACACGCTGGAGACCACGTTCACCCCCGGCTTGGTCTTGATGATCTCGAACGACGGGCGGATCGTGTGGGCGGTGGTATGCGCGGCGCCCGACACCATGCCGTCGGCGAGGCCGAGGTGCACCATCATCGTGCCGAAGTACGACACGTCGGTCACCGTGTCCGCCGCCTGGGCGAGCGTGATGCCCTTGTGGGCCCGTAGCCGGGCGTACTCCGCGGCGAAACGCTCGACCAGCTCGGGATCGGTCGGGCTGAGCACCTGGGCCGCCGTGATGTCGACGCCGAGTTCGACGGCGCGGGCGCGGATGGTTGCCTCGTCGCCGAGGATCGTCAGGTCGGCGACCTCTCTCGCGAGCAGCGTGGCCGCGGCGCGCAGGATGCGATCGTCGTCCCCCTCCGGCAGCACGATGCGGCGGCGGTCCCCGCGTGCGCGTTCGATGAGTCCATACTGGAACATCAGCGGAGTCACCACGTGAGCCTCGGCGAGGCCGAGCTGCTCGGTGAGCTCGGCGATGTCGACATGCGCCTGGAAGAGGCCGAGCGCACGGTCATAGCGGCTGCGCGAATCGGCGGAGATGCGTCCGCGGGTGCTCATCACGCGCACCGCCGTGTCATAGGTGCCGAGATCCGTCGTGATGATCGGCACCGACGAGGCAAAGCCGTCGAGCAGTCGCACGATCGGCTCCGGCAGCGGGAACGGCCCGTTCAGGATGATGCCGGCGATGCGGGGGAAGGTGCCGGACGAATCGGCGAGCAGCGCAGCCAGCAGTACCTCGGTGCGGTCGGCGGGGATCACCACGACCGCCTCCTCGGTCAGTCGGGGCAGCACGTTCACCATCGACATGCCCGCGACGACGATCGTCAGCGCCTCCCTCGTGAGACGATCGTCGTCGCCCTTGAGCAGCGTGCCGTCGACGGCCGCGAGGATGCCACGGATCGACGGCGCGACGAGAGCACGGTCCTCGGGGATCGCCCATACCGGCGTGCTCTCCGCGGGGAGCGCGGCATGCACCGCCTCGATGATGGCGTCGAGCGCCTCCGGGTCGGCGCGGTTGACCGCGACGGCGAACAGCTCCGCCCGCTCCTCCGTCAACTCGGACAGGGCGAGCGCCGCGATCTGCGCGATCGCGGCGGCCGACCGCGCCGTGGTGGTCCCCAACTGCTCGGCCTGGCGCTGCTGGTCGCGACCGCTGAGAACGAGGAGCACCGGGGCTCCGAGGTTGGCGGCGATCCTGGCGTTGAAACCGAGCTCCGCAGGGCTGGCCACATCGGTGTAGTCGCTGCCGATGACGACGACGGCATCGCACTGGGCCTCGACCGCCTTGAACCGCGCGACGATGGTCGACAGGGCGCCCTCCGGGTCGGCCCTCACATCGTCGTAGGTGACGCCGATGCAGTCCTCGTAGTCGAGGTTCACCCCGTCGTGCGCGAGCATCAGTTCGAGGATCTCGTCGCGCGCGGTGACCGAGCGGGCGATCGGACGGAACACGCCCACCCGCGGCGAGACGCGCATCAGAGCGTCGAGCGCCCCGAGGGCGATCGTCGACTTTCCGGTATGGCCTTCGGCCGAGGTGATGTAGATGCTCTGCGCCACGACTTCAGCTTAGGCGCGGCATCCATGAACGCACCGAGCGTCTCACCGGGTCAAATGCCGCGACGTCACTCGCACGGTCCGGACATCGCATCGACGACCGCCGTGGCATCCGCCTGGAACCGCGAGTAGTAGTCGCGGTCGGTGTTGATCTGCACCCGGTGGATCGCGTGGGAGGGCTCCATCGTCTGCCAGTCCGGGAGCCGTCCGAGGCGATCGAAGAACAGCGTCGTCGCGGTCGCCGGATCCATCCGCTGCTCCACGCTTCCCCACCACTCCTGCTGCTGGAAGAGTCCGATGCTGGTCGTCCGGGTTCCATCGGGGTTGGTGAATCCGCGCGTCTCCCAGTCGCCGTAGTCGATGTTGCGCAGGCTGCTCTCCCCCATCGCCGTCATCACCCCGAGGATCTGCCCCTCACGCGCGTAGCCGAGAACCGCGGCGGTGCGGATGATGGTCGCCGCGTTCTCGAGCTGCTCACCACTCCATCCCTCGATGCCCTCCGCAGGAAACGTCTGCGGGCGGTCGATGCAGATCGGCGCGGGATCGCGCGCGAGCCCCAGGGGGATGAGCACGAACAGACCGACGGCGACGACGACGGCGCCCCCGGAGATCAGGATGCGCTGCAGGATCTTCCGCCGGCGCAGGCGATTCGCCGCCTGCCGTCGCGCGCCGGGACCGCGGCGTTTCTTGGTCTTCTTGGTGTTCGACGTGCTCTTCGTGCGCGTGCCTCTGGTTGCCGGCTTCTTCGTCGCCGGCCTGCGTCCGGCCCGCGATGCCGGTGCGGCGTTCATGGCGCGAGGGCTCCGCCGGTTCGCGGCCGGCGGCCGGCGAGGGCGGCGATGCCACCTCCGATGGCCCCGAACAGATGCCCCTGCCAGGAGATGCCGTCGGCCACACCGAAGACGCCGGCCAGCATCGAGCCGCCGTACAGCGCGATCACGACGATCGCGATCACGGCGTACAGGATGCGGTGCGCCACACGGCCGGGGGCGAACACCCGCATCACGACGTACCCGAAGTAGCCGAAGACCAGCCCGGACGCCCCGACCGTCAGAGTGCCGGGAGCGTTGAACACCCAGGTGCCGATGCCCCCGACGACGGCGACGATCGCGGTGACGGCCCAGAACCGTCGCGTGCCCTCGACCGCGACGAGACAGCCGAGCACCAGGAACGGGACGGAGTTCGCGATGAGATGCTGCCAGTTCGCGTGCAGGAGCGGCCCGAGCACGATGCCGCCGAGTCCGGAGACGTCCCAGGACCGCAGCCCGAATCCGGTGAACGAGCCGGGGAGGATCGCGTCGGCGAACTGCACGACCCACATCGCGACGAGCAGCAGCACCGGCGAGGCGAATCGGCCGAGCGGATGCTGCGTCTGCGGCGGCGGGGTGACGGTCACCGGACGATTGTCGCAGGTGCAGCCACGAGAGGGCTGTGCGCCCGGGACGAGACGCCCGCACAAAGAAAATGACTCTCCGCGCACCCAGCAGAGCCCGGTTACCCTTGCTGCGTTTCCGCCCTGGGGGAATTGGCCTGGATGCCGCCACGCGGAGAGCCGTCAACCATCCTAACCCGACCGGCGCGATGGTCCGAACCGCGCACGCCTCCACGCGCATCCTCAGGGGAACCTGCCAGAGCGGCGCACCCCGTGCAGGGTTACGATCGAGTCACGCGCACCGCAGCGCCGACGTGAGAGGGAACGCATGCCAGAGAACGCCCCCCTGACCCCGGTATCGATGGATGCCGAGAGGTTCGCCGCACAGACGTCTGCGATCCTCGGCTCGATCGGCCAGGTCATCGACGGCAAGCCGGACGCGGTGCGCAGCGCTCTCGTATGCCTCCTCGCCGAGGGGCACCTGCTGATCGAAGACGTTCCAGGGGTCGGCAAGACCATGCTCGCCAGGGCCCTCGCCGCGAGCGTGGATGCGACGGTGCGCCGCATCCAGTTCACGCCCGATCTGCTGCCCGGCGACGTCACGGGGGTGTCCGTCTACAACCCCGTGGATCGCGAATTCGAATTCAAGCGCGGCGCGGTGTTCGCGCACATCGTGATCGCCGACGAGATCAACCGCTCCTCCCCCAAGACGCAGTCCGCTCTGCTGGAGGCGATGGAGGAGGGGCAGGTCACCGTCGACGGCTCCACGCACCTGCTGCCCCAGCCGTTCCTGGTCGTCGCGACCCAGAACCCGCTGGAGATGGAGGGGACCTACGCCCTGCCCGAAGCGCAGCGCGATCGGTTCATGATGCGGATCTCGATGGGGTATCCGGATGCCGCCGCCGAGGCTCTCATGCTGCGCCAGCGTGATGTCGTCAGCCCCCTCGCGGCCGTGTCGCCCGTCGCCGACGCGGCGTCCATCGCCCACCTCATCGCCTGGGCGCGCTCGGTGCACGTGGCCCCCGCGCTCGAGGAGTACGCTGTCGCGCTCGCCCAAGCCACCCGCTCCGACCCGAACCTGCATCTCGGTGCGAGCCCTCGGGCCACCCTGCAGCTGGTCAGGGCCGCGAAGGTGTGGGCTGCTCTCGACGGACGCGAGTACGTGATCCCCGACGACATCACCGCGCTGCTCATCCCTGTGCTGGCGCACCGCCTGCTCCCGGCCAGGGGCGCACATCGCGCCGGCGCGCAGCCGGTCGAGGCCGCCCTCACCCAGATCGTCGAGCGGGTGCGTGTCCCCGTCGCGACGCGTTCCTGACAGACCTCATCATGCGAAGACGTCGATCCCTCACCGGCCGCGGTGCCGGAGCGCTCGTCGCCGCGCTCGGCTGCATGATCGCCGCGAACCTCCTCGGCACGCGCGTCCTGCTCTACATCGGCGTGCTGCTCGCGGCCGTCACGCTCTTCTCCCTCATCGCGGTGCGATTGCCACGACGATCCGGAACGGTCACCCGCCAGATCTCGACCGATCTGCTGACCGTGTCCGAGACGTCACGAGTGACGGTGCGGTTCTCGCTGCGAGCGATCCGGGTGCCGCGGGGGCTCTGGCACGATGTGCTCCCCGACGCGGTCTCCGGAGACTCCGGCGGTGAATATCCCCCCGAGACCGGCCAGCTGAGCTACCTCATCACCGGTGTCCGACGCGGCGTCTGGCCCCTCGGGCCGCTGATGCTGCGCACGGTCGACCCGTTCGGTCTGGCGCAGCGCGAGCAGGCATTCGGCGAGACGAGGAGCGTGACGGTCGTTCCCGAGGTGTTCGCGCTCGCCCCGCTGGCCGTGCGTGTCGGTGCCGCCGGCGGCACCGCGCACACCTCCTCCACCCGGCTCGGGCAGGGAAGCGACAACCTCTCGCCCCGCGGATACATCCCGGGCGACTCGATGCGCCGTATCCACTGGCGGGCGACCGCGCATCGCGGTCAGTTGATGGTGCGTCAGGAAGAGGAGGAGTCCAGCCCCGACGCAGTGGTCGTGCTCGACCGCAGCGGGCGCCGTTGGGACGCACCGGGCACCGACGAGGATCCCGCCTTCGAAGCAGCGGTCTCCCTGTGCGCCTCCGCGGCCGTGCACCTCGCATCGGAGGGGTACAGCGTCGACGTTCTCGACAGCGCAGGAACGCTGCTCGGCGCGCTTCGCGGGCATGAAGACGATCGCGACGGTCTGCTCGCTGCGCTCGCGACGGTCACCCCGCGCGGAGAGAGCCGTGACCTGATGGCGCTCGTCGGCGGCACCCCGCCCGGTCCGCTCGTCTACATCACGGGCCGCCTCGACGAGGAGGATGCGGCCCTGCTGCGTTCAGCAGGTGCCGCTGCACCGATGCTGTTCAGCACAGAGCTGCTCCCCGGCGCCACCGAGGCCTCCGTCCGCCATGGATGGACGGTGGCCCCACTCGGGGACGACATCCCCGCGGCGTGGGAAGACGCCGTCTCGGCCCGGATCGGGGTCGGCGATGTTCCGCGCTGAGCAGGCCCCGCCGGCGCCGACCGTCGCCACGCGCAGGCCGGCCTTCTGGCACCGCGACCACGAGGAGCCGGCCGGCATCGTCGGCCCCGGCGCACTCGCGGCGACGGCGGCGCTCACGGCGATGTGGCCGTTCACCTCGGTGATCGGCCCCGGGGCGTGGTCCTTCACCGTGATCGCCGTGATCGTCGCCGTGGCGGGCACCGGGATGCTGACGCGACACCTGCTGCGGCGACGAGCGGCGTGGGCGCAGGACATCGTCACCTTCGCCGTGCAGATCGTGGTCGCCATCGCCGTCGTGACGCTGCTCGTGGCCGGCGACACCGCCATCTTCGGGATCGTCCCGACATCGGCGACGCTGACGCTGTTCGGCGTGCTCGGGGCCTCCGCCGTCGAGGCCGTGGTGTTCGGATCCGCGCCGTTGGATCCCTCCCCCGGCCTCGCTGCGGTGATGGGCATCGGCTTCGGGGTCGTCGCGATCCTCCTCGACCATCTCGTCGCGCATCGTTCGGCCGTGCTGGCCGTCCTCTTGACCGGCGTCATCGGCGCCGTGCCGATGATCGTCACGCTCGGCGACACGAACGTGGCCTGGTTCCTGCTCTTCGGCGTGGTCGCCCTGCTCCTCCTCCGCTACACCGCACGCCGGCATCCGGAATCCCCGCGCCGCTCGTCGACGTCGTTGGCCGTCGCGCTCGGAGCCGCCGCGCTGGCGACGACAGTGGCCATCGCCCCGATGATGCCCGTCACCGCGAGCCTCGCCGGCAACGGGGTCGGCGTCACGGTCGACGCCTCGCTGCGTCTCGGAGACGACCTGCGCCAGCCCAATCCGGTCGAAGTCCTCACCGTTGCCGCGAAAGGCGACACGGCACCGTACCTGCGTCTGACCACGCTCTCGCGCTTCGACGGCCGCGTCTGGCAGCCGGACGACGGCGACCTGCAGGCGCAGAACGACGGATTCGGTCCCCCGGAATGGGGCGAGGACATCGCGACGGAAGAACAGAACACCTCCATCCGCGTGCTGCGGATGTCGAGTTCCTGGCTCCCGGTGCCCTATCCCGCCACCGCCGTGCAGGGACTCAGCAATGCCTGGAGGATCGCCCCCGAGAATCGCACGCTGTACTCCCGCGGCGCGGACGCCGTCGGGAACGACTACACGGTCACGTCGTCGAGATTGATCCCCACCCTCGAGCAGATCCGCGCGATCGATGCCGCCGCCCCCGTCGTCGATCCCGATGCCGAACCGGTCGAGCTCCCCGGGATCATCGGTGAGCTCGCGGACGACGTGACCGCGGCGGCGAGCACCGACTACGACCGGCTCATCGCGCTGCAGAACTGGTTCCGCTCGCAGTTCGCCTACTCGCTGGAGACCCCGGTGGAGGAAGGCTTCGACGGCACCGGGGCGGAAGCCGTCGCGGAATTCCTCGAGGCGCGGTCGGGATACTGCGTCCATTTCGCGGGGGCGTTCGCGTTGATGGCGGAGAGCCTGGGCATGCAGGTGCGCATCGTCGTCGGATACCTTCCCGGTTCGCTGACCGACGAGAAGCGCGGCAGCGAGTCGGTGTTCTCCGTGACCAGCGACCGGCTGCACTCCTGGCCGGAGGTGCTGTTCCCCGGTATCGGATGGGTTCCGTTCGAGCCCACCGCGTCTCTGGGTGTGCCCACCGCCTTCCGCCCCGGAGCGACGCAGGGTGGAGGTTCCGGAAGCCCGTCCGCCCCGGCCCCGACCACGGCACCGCAGGCCGAGCAGACCTCGGGTCCCGAGATCGACCGCAACGATGCCGGCGGCGACGCGGCCAGCGGCGACGACCTGCGCCGCCTCGACCCGACGCCGGTGGTCTTCACAGCCCTCGGCATCGTCGTGCTGCTCCTGCTTCCCGCACTGATCCGGCTCGTGGAACGCCGAGCGCGGCTGAACAGGGCACGTCGAGGAGATTCCGCTGCGGCATGGGCGGAACTCCGGGACACCCTGATCGACCTGCAGATCCCGGTGTCCGACGCCGACACGCCACGCACGCGCGCGGCAGGACTGGTGCGGCAGAACGGCGTGGGGGCCGAGGCGATACGACACCTCACCAATGCGGTCGAGCGCTCGAACTACGCCCGCCCCGGCGAGGCGACGGACGACCTCGCCGAGCCGTTGGGCGACGTTCTCACGAGCCTGCGGCAGAGCGCCGATCGGGCCACCAGGGTGCGGGCCGTGCTGATCCCGCGTTCCCTGTACGCCCCGAGAGCCGCCGAGCCCGGTGTGACGATCTGACCCGTCAGGCGGCGTGAGAGGTGCAGGGCACAGCGCCGCACTCCTCGCACACCACGAACTGCGATCGGCACGAGAGATCGGGGCAGTTCGCGGTGCGCTTGGTCGCTGCCCCGCATCCTACGCATTCTCCGATGACCGCGGCATGGTCGGAGAAGTCCACGGAGCCCCGGCCGTCGAAGACGTAGAGCGATCCGTCCCACAGGCCGTCGTCGCCGTACTTCTCGCCGTATCGGACGATGCCGCCCTCGAGCTGGTAGACCTCACCGAACCCGCGGGCGGTCATCAGACTCGACAGCACCTCGCAGCGGATGCCGCCGGTGCAGTACGTGACCACGGGCTTGCCCTTGAGGTCGTCGTAGATGCCCGAATCGAGAAGCTCGACGAAATCCCTGGTCGTCTCGGTGTCGGGGACGACCGCGCCACGGAAGCGTCCGATCTGCGCTTCGAGCGCGTTCCGACCGTCGAAGAACACCACATCGTCGCCACGTTCGTCGATCAGACCGTGCAGTTCTTCGGGCGTCAGGCGCGTGCCGCCGCCGACGACGCCGTTCTCGTCGACGCGGAGCTCACCGGGCGCACCGAACGACACGATCTCGTCGCGCACCTTGACGCTGAGCTTGGGGAAGTCGAGGCTGCGTCCCTCGGCGTCCACACCGGTCCCCTCGCTCCATTTGATGTCGGCGTCGGCGAACGGACGGTACGAGCGGAACGAGCGCAGCCATTTCTTCAGCGCGCCGATGTCGCCGCCGAGGGTGCCGTTGATGCCGTCCTTCGAGATGAGCAGACGTCCGCGCAGTCCGAGCGCCTCACCGAGGTCTCGCTGCCAGACGCGGATGGCATCGGGATCGGCAAGAGGAGTGAAGGCGTAGAAGAGGACGATCTTGGGTGTTGCCACCTAGGGATCCTACGTCGTCTCCGCGCCGACATCACGCTTCATGAAAGCCGCTCCCCCGGCGAGGAGCGCGGCGAGCACCCAGCCTGCGGTCGCCCAGAGCGCCAGGGAGCTCTCGAGAAGATCGTTCCGCGGGATGCCCATGGCTGACACGTCGAATCCGAGGGCTCGGAGCATCACGAGGGGCGGGAGATAGCCGGCGCCGGAGCTCCAGAACATCGTGAGAAGCAGCGCCCCGCTCATCGACATCGACACCACGAAGAGAGCGACGAGATGAACCTGTACGACGACTCCCAGCCCCATCCCCCAGAGCCCGGCGACCGCCCCGAGGGCGAGAGTCGATGCCACAGTCGCTCCATCGAGGGTCGCTCCATCGAGGGTCGCACCGCCCCGGGACACGTTCAGCGCGATCTGCCCGACGACGACGACGGTGAGCGCCACGATCGCCCCTCCCAGAGCGGCCGTCGGCATCCTGGCGACGAAGATCGTCCACCGGGGCAGCATCATCAGACGTTGCGCGATGACACCGTCCCGGCGGTCGATCGTGTATCGGAAGGAGCCGTAGACCGCCGCGAGCACCGCTCCGTACGTCGCGAGCACGACGGTGAAGGACTCGGCGAACACGGATCGGACGCCCGCCGGGGCCTCCGCGAGGTCGGGCGGAATACTCGTCGCCACGGCGAGCGACATCAGCAGCGCCGCTGCCACCATCCCGAGGAGGACCACGTCACCGGCGAAGCTGCGCGCCTGTGCGCGAAGCGCCCGGCCGATCACGCGGCTCCCCGACGTCCCCTGAACCAGGCGATCACGACGAGAGCTGCGGCCCAGACGAGCCCGACACCGAGTGCGGGCGCGAACTCGAGCAGTCGCCCCTGGTAGCCGGGAACACCCAGCGCGGCGAGTGCCAATCCGGGCGAGAACTTCGCCACCTCCGGCGCCGTGCGCACGAGTGCGAGCTCCACGACCATCGGAAAGATGAGGACGATACCTGCCGTCAGGTAGTAGTTGCGGGTGATCCAGCCGACGGACACTCCGATCAGTGCACCGAGGACCGTGCCGGCCAGCGCGCCGGCATACAGCTGCCACGACTCCGGTGTGAGAGCGAGCGCCAGTCCGTTCCGGATCAGGATCACGGAGACGCCCCCTGTCCAGAGGACGAAGATGCACACCGACAGCGCGACGGCGGCCAACACCGCCGCGACGAGCTTTCCCCCGAAGACGCGACGGAAGCCGACCCCGGTGAGCGTTCTGTCCATCGAGCCGTAGTAGTACTCCCGCGTGACGGAGTACGCACCGACGAACGCCGCGGAGACGACCGACCACGCGAGCGGCTCCAGCAGGCGCGCGGTGGCCGTGCCGGGATCGACACCGGCGAACTCGAAGCGGGAACCGTCGGAGACGAGCACGAATACCGGCATGAGCAGGGCCACGAGATAGACCGGCAGGACGGAGAGTCCGCTCACTGCACGCAGCGCTTCGCTGCGGATCGCGTTCCTCATGCTGCCGCTTCTCCCACGAGATCGAAGTACTTGCTCTCGAGGGAGTCGCCGTCGTCCGTGACGAGGTCGTGCAACCGCCCCGCGAAGAGTGCACGGCGCTTGATCACGACGACCTCGTCCACGAATTGCTCGAGTTCCGCCAGCTGATGGCTGGCGACCAGCACGGTGCCGCCGCGTTCGGCGAAGCTCCGCAGGAACCGGCGAAGCCACCGGATGCCGTCGGGGTCGAGCCCGTTCGCCGGCTCGTCCAGGATGAGCGTCCGGGGTGAACCCACAAGAGCGGTCGCCAACCCGAGCCTCTGTGCCATCCCCGTCGAGAACGTCTTCACGCGACGGTCGGCATCCGCGGCGAGCCCCACCTCCTGGAGCACCTCGTCGACACGGCCCCGGGGTGCGCCGGCCGCGAGGCGGGAGATCTCCAGGTGCCTTCTCGCTGTGATGCCCAGCTCGAAGCCGAACCCGTCCATATGAACGCCCACGTGCGATGCGGGGTTGTCGAGCGCGGAGAACGGCGCACCGTCGATGACGCTGTCGCCACTGGTCGGAGTGATCAACCCCACCAGTGCCCGCAGCGTCGTCGACTTTCCGGCCCCGTTCGGGCCGAGGAGTCCGACGACCGTCCCCCGCGGCACGTCGAACGACAGTTCCTCGACGGCCGTTCGGCGCCCGTACCTCTTCGTGAGTCCTCGGACTTCAATCGCGTGGTCGCTCATTCTCTTCCTCTTCTTCTCTCTCGCCCTGGAGCGCTGTCAGCGGCAGCATCACGCCTCTCGCCCAGAGCGCCTGCCACAGGTCCGTCTCACCGAGCTCGACCCGCGCCTGCCCCGTCGGGGGCAGGCCGTCGCTCTTCCCGGCGACGAGCACCTCGGCGACGACCACCGCAGGTATCGCCACCCCATCCGCGGTCACGGGAAACAGCGCGTCGAGTGGCACCGTCGTCGGCGTCGGAGGCAGCGGCCTGGCTGTGCCCTCTCCCACCGGCACGTTCGCGACGATGCCACTGCTCATCAACACGACCGGGGCGCCCGCCGGCACCTCCGCCTCGGTGTCGGCGCCTGCGCCTGCGCCTGCGCGAAGGAGCATCACCCGGCCCCCGTCTACGGAGAAGCCGAGCGTGTCGGTGACGGGTACGCGGATGAGGGCTCCGGCGGTCACGATGCTCGCGACCACCACCGCCCCGACGCACACGAACCGGAGCCGGGAGACACCCGAGCGGAGGACTCGCCGCAGGGCTTTCGCCAGCAGAGCCACACCGACGAGGACGACGACGGCTTCCAATGCGACCACCAGCAGGCCGAGGACCGGTCCTCCTCCGGCGAGCGCTTGAGCGGTGCGTGCGACGGCGAACACGACCATCACGACCGGGGCGGCAAGACTGGCGAGGCCGAACGGAACGCTCCACGCGGTGTCCAGGGCTCTGCCGATCCGCCGACCGCCGAACAGGAATCGGGTGAGGAAGTTCGAGGCGTCGCGGATGGCGCGTCCCCGGAGGTTCGGCTCGTCGAGCGCGCTCATGAGTGCGATGTACCCGTCGAACCGCACGAACGGGATCAGGTTGACGATGACGACGGCGATGCAGGAGAGAGCGAGCAGCAGCATCGCCCTGTCGGTCTCCGGCTGCGGAAGCGCGAGAGCGGCGAGGAGCGCGACGGCGGCGATGACCGCATGCACTGCGGGGCCGGCCAACGCGATCGCCACGCGTTGCGATCTCTTCGGGAGGCGCCAGCCGTCGGTCACGTCCACGAAGAACGCGGGGGTGAGGTAGAAGAGCATGAAGCCGGCACGACGGGGGCTCCCGCCGAAGCGGGCGAGGGTGAGTCCATGGGCGGCCTCATGGAGCAGCGTCGCGAGCGAGAGCACCGCGATCAGGATCAGCAGGCCGGTCAAAGGCATCGGCGTGGTCAGGACGCTCAGCAGGTCCTGCGCCTGAACGATGGCGGCCACGAGCCCTCCGCCGAGCAGCACCACCACCGACGCCAGGACCACCCGAGCCGGCAGCCGGACGATCACACGATCCGCGCGCCGGAAGAGGGCGGGAGCACGGAGCGTCGCGATCTGCAGGGTGAATGGCGGGCGGTAGGTCAGCCGCCCGGGCGGGAGGATCGCGTCGCCCTTCAGGAGTCCGCTGGCGCGGAAGCGCTCGGCGAGGTCGAGGAAGTCCTCCAGCGATTCGGATGCGGCGAAGCGCAGGTGCAGGTCGCGGAGCGCGGTCTCGCCGTTCATCGCCGAGAGCAGGTCGGCGACCGACCGGGACACCCTCGACGACGGCACTCCGTGGATCGTCGCTATCCATGCCCTGTCGTCGGCCCCTTCCTCGAAAGCGACACCGGAGGCGAGGCTCGGGCATGCATCGGCAGAGAGCCGAACCCTCGCGCGGGAGCCGCGTCGACGCGGGGAGTCAGCCGGTGGCATCGTCGTCCACCGTTCCCGAGGATCCCGCCCACGACGTCGTGAGCAGGAGGATGTCCACCCCGCGGTCGGTGCGGACGGGCGACACGGCAGGTGCCGCGAAGCCCGCGTCGACGAGCTCCCCGGCGAGGACGTCATGGCCGAGCACCTGCAGGCGGCTCGTGAGCACCGTCGCTTCGAGGCCGGCCGCGATGTCGGCGACGCGCACCCAGTTGACCACTCGCGCCGCTCCGCCGTCTTCCATCTGCTGCGCGAAGAGGTAGGTCTCTTCGCCCTGCGGACCGGGGACGCCGATCTCCTGTGTTCTCGACACCGCCAGGCTCTGCGCCGCCGTGCCTCCCGCGACGGTGAAGGCGAACACGCCTCCGGTGGCGAGGTGACGACGCACACTTCCGTACAGGAGCGAGCGGCCCGCACGATCGAGCAACGTGATGGATGTGGCACCGATGATCACGAGACCGTATCGCCGCCCCAGGGAGAAGTCGCGCATGTCCGCCACGACGCACTCCACCGTCGATCGCGCAGGAAGCGCTCGACGCAGGTGGGAGAGCATGTCGTCGGAGAGATCGATCGCGGTGACCTCTCTTCCCGTTCTCACCAGCGGAACCGTCAACCTCCCGCCGCCCGCGGCGATGTCGAGGATGGGGTCGTCGGTCTTGCTCGCGAGCGCCAGCACCTCTCGAATCTCTGCACGGTCGGTACCGACCAATCGCTCATAGAAGTCGGTGCCCTCCCCGGAGTACAGATCCAGCTCCCGGGGAACCGCGCCCGCGGTCTCGAGCCGCGCCGATACTGCTTCGGTGATCAAACCGGACATTCACACATCGCCTCTCAACGGGAGCGATGGGGTGCGGGCGGGCATGCTCCACCCGCACCCCGGGGACTAGGTTGCGATCGCTGCCGCGCCGCCGATGATGGCAATGATGTAGCTGGCGTGCTCCCACCATTCCAACGGTGCGTCGATCTGTTCGAGTTCCGTGAACTCCAGAGACGTCATCTGCAATCTGCACCTCCTTCTCGAGCTGTCGGTCGCCGCCCTATGTCAGGGCGAGAATTCCGATGATGACTCCCACGGCGAATCCTCGGATGTAGTCGTCGGTGTCGTTCAGGGCCTCCATGGCCTCGAGTTCCGTGAACTCGAGCGTCGGCGTTGCGGTGTGCATCTTCACCTCCCTTCCGTGTCGCTGCGCGTGCCAGGGATCAGGTGGCCGCGGCTGCGCCGATCCCGATGAGGACCAACGCCCCTATCGCGCCCTGATAGAAGCTCTCCCAACTGGGGGCCTCCATGGTTTCCAGCTCCTGGAACCGGATACTGCTCTCGACTTTCTCGCCCATCTAATTCACCTCCTTCGCAACAGAAATCGGAGGTCGGCGATCAGGGCCGACCAGCTCAGAACTCCACCGTGAGTCGTGGAGCACGTCACGGAAGTCATCTGCGAGGAGGCCCGGCAGCATCGGGTGGCGTCTTCCCCACGCTCTCTCTGTGGCGACGGAGATGCGATCGATGTCATCCGGGCTCGGTCTCGGAGCACGCTCGATTCCCCACCGTTCGATCAGGGCCTCGATGCCCGTCGGCGGGTCCAGCGGTAATGCCATCCCGCCCACGACGTTCACCCAGAAGTCCTGGAGACTCTGCCGGTCTCCCCAGCGCATGTCTCCTGCGCAGATCCGCCGCCAGACCGCGCCGATGACCGCCGCCGTGGCGACGATCTTGCGGACCCCCAGCACGAAGGCGATCTCGTTCGCCGCATACCAGTGGCGCGCGCTGTAGGGGTCCGGCCCCCGCAGCGCCGCGCTGCGCTGGGTCGCCGCGCTGAGTCGAGCGAGACGCATCCTTCCCCCGCGCGAGTCCGGGTCACGGGTGGCGGAATCGAGGACGGCTCTCCCGAGCGCGACGGCGTCTCGGTTCTGCCGCGCGCTCCTCCGCGAGCTCGTCGAGGCGCCCGCTACCCGGAGGAGCGCTTCCAGTGCTCCCTCCCGGACGGCGGCGTGCGTCAGCGAAGCCAGATTGCCCGGGTCGATGATCGCGTGGCGAGGCCTCAGGGCAAGACCCACGATGAGCCGGTATCCGCTGTCGTTCTTGAGCACTCCGACGCTGTTGGTCTCCGACGAGGTGCCGAGCGTCGTCGGCACGGCGATGATGTCGACGGGTGGCAATGCGTGGGGAAGGAGAGTCAGCGCCGACCTCGACGCATGCCCGATGGCGAAGTCGAACACCCGCCCCCGAGCGAGAGCGAGCGCGGCGATCTTGCTGGCGTCGAGAACGGTTCCGCCGCCGACCGCGACGATGACGCTCGGCGATCGACGCACGATCTGTCGGGCCAGTTCGACGACTGCAGCGACGTCGACCGACGACGCATCGATCTGGATCGTCGTGGTCCGGCGCCCGGACGGGAGGGCAACCGGTACCGCCGAATCCACGATCATGAGGCTCTCTCGGCCGGCCGTGAGGTGCTTCGTCAACCGGCCGGTGGCCCCTTCCCCCTGCCACAGGGTGGGAAGTCGACCGAACTCCGCGGTCATCCCGGCACTCCTCGGGCCAGGCCTGCACGTATGGCCAC
The DNA here is from genome assembly GCF_002356155.1 of Microbacterium sp. TPU 3598. Taxonomy (NCBI): domain Bacteria; kingdom Bacillati; phylum Actinomycetota; class Actinomycetes; order Micrococcales; family Microbacteriaceae; genus Microbacterium; species Microbacterium sp. TPU 3598. Next base: position 2,880,171 of record NZ_AP017975.1, read on the forward strand.
GTCCACGGCGAGAAGCTCCTCCGCAGTGAATCCGTAGGCCGGGATCAACTCGATGGAGCTGGGGCCCGGTTGCACCAGGACGCCGTTGTCCGCGATCGCGGAGACGACGCGAAGGATGTCGGGCCCAGAGAGCGGGCTCTCGTCCGCGTGGCGGAGCCCGAGTCCCAGGAAGCACCCGCGTCCGGTGATCTCCGCGACCACACCGTCCGCCTCCCACTCGGCCGCGAGGCGAAGCAGGTCGATACCCAGTGCCTGAGCGGTCGACTCCACATCGATGCGGCGCAGTTCCTCGATCACGGCGAGGATCGCCGCCGCACAAGCCGGCGTCCCCGCCTGGGTCTCGCCATGCACGAACGTCCACCCGCCCCGCACGAACTCCGAGGCGACCCGTTCCCCCACCAGGAGCGCCGCCGCACCCATCGCCCCGTTGGTCAGCGCCTTCGAGAGGATGAGGATGTCCGGTGCCGCAGCCCACCTGTCGGTGGCGAACATCGTCCCGGTGCGGCCGAAGCCCGTCGCGACCTCATCAGCGACGATCAGGAAGCCGTACTCCTCGCGCAGTGCGAGCAGACGCTGGACGAACGCCTCAGACAGCGCGTAGGCACCGCTGCCCAGCACGGGTTCGACCACGACCGATGCCACGCGCGCCCCCTCCCGCTGCAGCAGCCGTTCGAGCTCCTCGCCGTCGTCGCGGTGGGATACATGCCGCACCGACCGGCGGTCGACGGCGTAGACGGATTGGAGGAGGTCGTCCCCACTCAGGGCGTGACTGCCGTATGCCGTGCCGTGATAGCTGCCTTTCAGGCCCACGATCAACGAGCGGGACGCGAGTCCCTTCTGCGCCCAGTACTGCCTGCCCAGCTTCATCGCCGCGTCGTTCGCCGCCCCTCCCGAGGTCGAGAAGATGACGCGGCGGTAGCGGACGGGGTCCGCGAGCTCGATCAGCGCTTCGGCCGCGCGCTGCGCGTACTCATGGGGCGCGCGGAACAGCGAGAGATAGGAGGCATCGTGATTCGCCCTGTTGACGGCCTCGACGACCGTCGGGTTGCCGAACCCGAGAGGGACGTTCCAGAGACCGCTCGTCGCGCAGAGACGTGTGGATCCGTCAGCGAACTCGATCCGGTTCCCGGCAGCGCCGACGGCGACGCGCTCCGGTGCGAAGGTCGAGTCCGCGGGGAGCATCGAGGTCCACAGCGCGTGCGGCGATGTCATCCTTCGGCCCCGTTCGTCCCGTCAGCGGATCCGGTACGCCGGCCCGTGTGGACGTTGAGAGCGGTGCGGGCTTGCAGGCACAGGTCACGCGCGTCCGGTGACGATGTGCCCCGCAGCCGGGCCACGCGCTCGGTGGCGATCTCGATCGTGCTCGACGTCTGTATCACCGCGATGACCCGGGCCGTCGATGGCGTGAGCAGTTGGCGGCGCAGGGTCCCGGTGTCTGCGAGCATGAAACCGGCGGCGGTCTCGAGCAGAAACGGATCCGCAGTCAACGGTTCGGCATCCGAGAGGTCGTCGTCGATCGGGAACCAGCCGAATCCCGAGACCCGGGCGGCGCCGTTCTCTGCGCGGAGCATCTTCATGAGGTCCGTCGCCTTGAGGTAGCGTCCGATCCACTCCCGCCTCGCGAGGTCGGCGGCGAACCCATCCCCCGTCGCGACTTCTCCCAGCGCCGCGGCCCGGGGCAGCGGGATGGCGAGAACGGACGGCAGGTCGTCGACGGTGCCGATGGTCCGCCCCTGCACGCCGATGCCGACACTGCCGTCCGCACCCACTCGCAGCGCCTTCGGAGTCTTCATCTCCCTCGGGCAGTCCAGGGCGTCGCGGTCCGCGAGCAGCACCCGTGGGTCGATCAACGCCGAGGGAAAGACCCCGGTTCGGCGAGCGAGCTCCGCATCCTCGAGGAAGGCCTGCCCGCTGGATGCGTCGAAGAAGCGCACCACGGTGGGGCCGACGATCTGGACGAACGCAGCAGCGACATAGTCCTGGAGTTCGACGCCGTGTTCGCCGAGGAACAGCTCGTCACCCGCTTCTCGCAGTGCGCCTCGGTAGCGCACCACGCTGCCGAGACCGTCGTACATCCCACTCTCCACCGGCAGGAGGACCACGTCGTCGCCGCGCGCCACCTTCGCGACATCGGCTGCCGGAGCCCCGCTCTCGAGGAGGAACACTCGCGAGTGCCCCTCCCCCTGCCCGGTGATCCATGCGCGGAGTGCCCGCGCTCCGCTGACTTCCCCTGTTTCCACCCGCTCACCGTCGTGCATCACAGTCCCGCCTGCCCGCCCGCGGCGGGATCGAGGCCGACCACCGCCAATCGGCATCGGACCTCCTGCACCAGGGAGGCGACGCTGCTCGTCCCCCTGCCGAGCTCGGCCGCCAGCAATCCGACCGCCGCGGACTCGTCCGCCGTCGCGATCAGGCATTCCGCCGCGCGTGCGCTGTCGATGCCGAGCCGGATCCCGCGCCGGCTCACGGGATCGATCAGCATCCACTCCTCGCCGTCGCCCGTCAGCAGGTACGGGACGCGTGGTGAGACGACTCCCGGAAGCGCGGCGAGTTCGTCGAGAGCCCGCACGAGGTGTCCGCCGAAGCCGGAGATGGCGGGGCGATTCGGAACTCCCTCCCATCGACGCAGCAGGTCGATCGCGCCGATGTACCGTGCGAACCACGGCCGGTCGTCGAGATCGGCCTCCAGCATCCCGCGGTCGACGACGCGCGCGAACGCCCGCCCTCGGCCGGCGCCTTCTCCTGCGCGGGCCTCGATGTCTGCCCGCCCGTCGCCCACCTCGCCGAGCAGGAGCCCGTCTGGCCCGTCCCTGTACTCGCCTTCCGCGGTGACGTGCACGCGGGGCAGGGCCTCTCCCTCGCGGCCGGAGCCGAGGAATGACGGCAGGGAGTCGAGCAGAACCGTGCTGCTGAGCAGCGGATCGATGAAGATCCCGGAGTCCTTCGCCGTATCGGCATCGCTCAGGAACGCGGCCACGCCCGCGGCGTTGCACTGCCGGAAGAGAGTGGGCCCGACGATCGGAAGGAAGGGAGCCGCCACGTACTCCCGGAGTTCGAACGTCTGCCCGCCGTCGAACATGATCCGATCGCCGGGCTCGCGCAGAGCACCGTCGTAGGGGATCACCCGGGAGCCGCTGCTCATGACGACACCGCCCGCGGGAGCGAACACGATGTCGTCGAGGCGGGTCTGGCTCAGCACCGCACCGACGTGGTCACCCGCCTCGACGAAGAACACGGCGCCCGTGACGAGGTTCCGTCTTCCGCTGACGCACTGTTCGAAAGCCGTCGTGGTGCGGTGGCGGTCTCTCGCCGTCATGATCGAGCTCGCGTCCATGCTCCCCCTCTGGACGCCGCACCCCCAGCGAATGCGATACGTCCTCACATGAGGCTATACAGGTGACGTGTGACGTGCAATATTTCACATCGGTGGACGTTCAGGTCGCGGACCCCAGAGGCCTGTCACGTCGTCGTCCTCGCATCGGATAGGATGGACAGGTTGTTCCCTGGTGACGTGTCCGAGCGGCCGAAGGAGCACGCTTGGAAAGCGTGTGTTGTGCAAGCAACCGCGGGTTCGAATCCCGCCGTCACCGCCAAAAGTGAAAGAGCCTCCGCGCCAGCGGGGGCTCTTTCGCTTCGCCCACGCGATCGTTCGGCGTTTAGTCGTCGAAGCGCACGCCGTAGATCTGTCCGCCGGGCTCGGCCGGGAGACGCGTCATCCCGAGCCGTTCGTAGAAGGCGGCGGCTCCGGTGTTGTTCGGATCGATGCCCAGGTGCAGCCCGCGCACTCCGCGTCGGGTCAGCTCGGCGAACAGCGTTTCGATGAGCTGGCGACCGAGCCCCTGACCCTGGGTCTCGGGAAGCAGGTCGATGTGCAGATGGGCCGGGTGATCCGCGACGTTCGGCTCGATGCCGGCGGCGCGGCTGTAGCCGTAGTCGATCATCCGATCCTCCCGCGTGACCACCTCCGCCGGCCGGGGGTGGCGACCCTCGAGCGTCGGCCACCACTCCTCGCGGAACCAGGTGTAGAAGGCATCGGTGTCGTCGGTCGCGACGATGTAGCCGATCGTGCGCTCGTCATCGCTCTCGACCACCCAGGCGAGGTCGGGATGACGCTCGGCATAGGGGACGGCGAAGAGGTCGCCCCACAGCGAGTCGTCGGAGAGGACGCCGGTCGCATCTGCCCCGGCGTCGGCCGTCTTCACGCAGATCTCATACAGTGCGGCACGATCGGTGGGGCGGTACGGACGGATGCGAGACACGACGACTCCTCTGGGGACGGGTCTTCTCAGCCTATCGGCGCCTCGACCGCCGACTTCTTCTGCTGCACCCACGGGAGCAACCAGGCGGCGAGCACCAGCACCACGCCGGCGCCGACCAGGGCGCCGCCGAGGGTGTCGCTGGCCCAGTGCACCGAGAGGAAGGTGCGCGAGAGCGCCATCGCGAGCACCCACGCCGCGCCGACGATCGCGACCCAGACGCGCGGGAACAGCACCCAGAGCACGAGGGCGATCGTCGCGGCGTTCGCCGTGTGCCCGGAGGGGAACGAGCCGTAGTCGCTCACCACGAGCATGTCGTCGGGCCGCGCCCGCCCGAAGAGCTGCTTGAGCAGTTGCACGCCGGCGGCACTGGCGGCGAAGCAGAGTGCCGCGAACAGCGCGCCACGCCAGCGCCGTGCGAGCACGAGCGCCAGGATCGCCAGCAGCGGCACCCCGAGGATCGCGACCCAGCCGCCGCCGATCCAGTTCAGAACGAGGGCGAAGTCGACCATCCAGTCCGCGCGGACCCCGGCGATCGTCTCGTTCCACCAGTGGTCGAATCCCGGAGTCTGCGGGTAGGCGAACACGACCACGGCGCCCAGGACCGTTGCGAGCGCGAGGAGGCCCACTCCCCACCACAGCAGCATGCGCCTGTTCATCGTCCTATTCTGTCGGACGACACCTGAAGACTCAGGGAGCGAGCATCCCGACGGTGCGCGGGCGCACGACGAACCACAACGACAGGATGCCGATCGCGGCACAGCCGACCATGACGGACGCCATGGTGGTCGCGGTGATCCCGGCGTCGTGCGAGAGCCAGCCGACGACGGGCGAGATGAGCCCGGCGACGCCGAAGTTCGTCGCGCCGATGATGGATGCCGCGGTTCCCGCGGCCTTCCCGTGGCGGTCGAGCGCCAGCACCTGCACGTTCGGGAATGTGAAGCCACAAGCAGTCATGAAGACGAACAGCGGGATCACCGTGCCCCACAGGCCGAGGCCGAGCTGGTCGGTGACGATGATCGCGACGCCGGCGAGCAGCAACACTGCGGTCGAGTAGGCCATGACCCACTGCGGTCCGAAGCGTGCGGCCAAGCGGGAGGCGGTCTGCACGCCGACGACCACGCCGAGCGAGTTCACGGCGAAGAGCAGACCGTACTGCTGCGCGTCGAGCCCGTGGGTCACCTGGAACAGGAACGGCGATGCCGACAGGTACGAGAACAGACCGGAGAAGGTCATCCCGCCGATGACGAGCACGCCGAGGAACACCCGGTCCGAGAGCACGGAGCGATATCGCTGCAGCATGGTGGCGCCACCGTGACCCTGGCGCCGGGCGACGGGCAGCGTCTCCGGGATGAACAGGATCGTCGACAGCAGCATGACCACGCCGTAGGCCGCGAGCACGCCGAAGATCCCGCGCCACGGCATGAGCGTGAGCAGCCACGAGCCGATAAGGGGCGCGATGACCGGTGCCACGCCCGAGACCAGAGCGAGGCGGGAGAGCATGACGACCAGTCGACGCCCGCCGAACAGGTCGCGCACGATCGCCATGGCCACCACGCCGCCGGCCGCGGCACCCACTCCCATCAGCACGCGGGCGACGCTGAGCAGCCCGAGGTCCGGTGCGAAGGCCGCCCCGACGCTCGCGAGCACGTGCAGCGCGGTGACGGCGATCAGCGGCACGCGACGACCGACCTTGTCGCTGAGCGGTCCGACCACGAGCTGGCCGAGCGCGAACCCGATCATGGTTCCGGTCAGGGTCAGCTGGATCGCGGCGGCCGTGGTCTGGAAGTCCTGCTCCAGCACCGGGAACGCCGGGAGGTAGAGGTCGATCGTGAAGGGGCCGAGGGCGGTGAGCGCGCCGAGCAGGATGATGTACAGCGTGCGGCGGCCCAGGGAGATGGCATCGCCCGGGTGCAGCATGATCGGCGCGGTGGCAGGGTTCGCGCCGAGGGTGCGAATCGCGCCGGTCGCGGTGGGGATGCGGATGCTCCCCGTCGCGGTGCGCTCGGGCTGCGGGATCCGCGATTCGTCGGCGGCGGAATCCCCCGCCTTCACGACGGGGAGGGAATCAGTGCGGGGAGCGTCGGACACGACGTCCTTCCAGAGTTCAGGGGGTGCAAGGGTCGAATCGATTCGACCGGGGAAGCCCCCATGTTACCGCCGCCACGGCCTCGTCCGCCCGCCCACGCGCAGAGCAGAGACGCACCCCCGCGGATGCGAAGGTGCGTCTCTCACGGCCCGGTGCGACGTCAGCGCGAGATGCGGTCGAGTCCCTGCTCGAGGTCGGCGACCAGGTCGCCCGCGTCTTCGATCCCGACGGAGAGGCGCACGATGTTCTCCGGGACCGCGAGCTCGGTGCCGCGCACGGAGGCGTGCGTCATGTCCGGCGGGTATCCGATGAGCGACTCGACGCCACCGAGCGACTCGGCGAGCTGGAACACCGAGGTGCTCTCGACGAAGGCCCGTGCCGCGTCGGCGCCGGCGGCGAGACCGAGCGACAGCATCCCGCCGAAACCGCTCATCTGCTTCGCGGCGATCTCGTGGCCGGGATGCGAGGCCAGTCCCGGGAAGTAGACCTGCGCGAACTCCGGCCGATCCTGCGCCCACTCGGCGATGGCCTGCGCGTTCTCGGAGTGCTGCCGCATCCGCAGCGCCAGGGTCTTGATGCCGCGGGTCGTCAGCCAGGCGTCCAGCGGGGCGGAGACCGCTCCGACCGCGAACTGCTGGAACTTGACCTGATCGAAGAACCGATCATCGCCGAACACGACCGCGCCGCCGAGCACATCCGAGTGCCCGCCCAGGTACTTGGTCGTGGAGTGCACCACCAGGTCGGCGCCGAGCGCGAGCGGCTGCTGCAGCGCCGGCGAGGCGAAGGTGTTGTCCACGACCACGATCAGGCCGGCCGCGTGCGCGATCTCGGCGATCAGAGCGATGTCGACGATCTTCAGGAGCGGATTGCTGGGCGTCTCCAGCCACACGATCTTCGTCTCGGGACGGATCGCCGCGCGGAGCGCATCCACGTCGGAGAGCTCGACCGTCGTGGTCTCGATCCCCCACGGTGCGAGGACCCGGGTGAGCAGCCGGTAGGTGCCGCCGTACACGTCGTTGCCGAGCAGGATGTGGTCGCCGGGCTTGAGGATGCCACGCAGCAGCGCATCCTCCGCGGCGAGTCCCGACGCGAACGAGAGCGCGCTCGCGCCCCCTTCGAGGGCCGCGAGCTGGGTCTCGAGCGAGGACCGCGTGGGGTTGCCCGCACGGTTGTACTCGTAGCCCGCACGCAGGCCGCCGACGCTGTCCTGCACATGCGTCGAGGACTGGTAGATCGGCGGGATGATCGCTCCCGTGACGGGGTCGGGCGCTTGTCCTGCGTGGATGGCTCGGGTGGCGAAAGCATGATCGGACATGTGTCTCAGCCTACGTCCGCGCCTGCGGGGACGGCCTCCTGGTTACGCCCCGGGTCGGCCGACCTCTCGGTCGGCCGACCTCTCGGTGTCTCTCAGCGCGACAGATACGCCAGCAGGTCCTGACGGGTGAGCACCGTGTGCGGCTTGCCGTCCTCGGTCACCAGCAGGGCGTCTGCGTCGGCGAGCGCGGCCTTGGCCTGCGCGACCGAGGTGTGGATGCCGACGAGCGGGAGCCTCTCCCCCACGTGGGCGCCCACGGCGTCGGTCGCGTTCGCCTCACCGCGGAACAGCAGGTCGAGCAACCCCTTCTCGTCGACCGTGCCGACCACCTCGCCCATCATGACCGGCGGTTCGGCGCTGAGCACGATCAGCTGCGAGACGTCGTACTCGGTCATCATGCCGATGGCCTCGAGCACGGTATCGGTCGGGTGGGCGTGCACCAGATCGGGGAGCCCCGCTCCCGGCCGGAGCGGACGAGCCGCGAGCACGTCGGCGACCGTCTCCCCGTCCTCCACGTCACTGAACCCGTAGGAGCGCATCCATCCGTCGTTGAAGATCTTGCCCAGGTATCCGCGCCCGCCATCGGGAAGCAGCACGACCATCACCGCGTCCGCCGGCAGGTCACGTGCGATGCGCAGCGCGCCCACGACGGCCATCCCGCTCGATCCGCCGACGAGGATGCCCTCCTCGCGGGCGAGGCGCCGGGTCATCGCGAAGGCCTCGGCATCGCCGACCGCCACGATCTCGTGCGGCACCGTGGGATCGTACGCACCGGGCCAGATGTCCTCGCCCACACCCTCGACGAGATACGGACGACCGGTGCCGCCGCTGTACACGCTGCCCTCGGGGTCGACCCCGACGATCCGCACCCGCCCTTCCGAGACCTCTCGCAGGTACCGCCCCGTCCCCGTGATCGTTCCGCCCGTGCCCACGCCGGCCACGAAATGCGTGACCTCGCCGTGGGTGTCGCGCCAGATCTCGGGCCCCGTGGTCTCGTAGTGGCTGCGCGGACCGTTCGGGTTCTCGTACTGGTTCGGCTTGAAGGCTCCGGGGATCTCGCGGGTCAACCGGTCGCTCACGCTGTAGTACGACTCCGGGCTGTCGGGGGCGACCGATGTGGGGGTCACCACGACCTCGGCACCGTAGGCACGGAGTACGTCGATCTTGTCTTCGCCGACCTTGTCCGGCAGCACGAACACGCACTTGTAGCCCCGCTGCTGGGCGACCAGGGCCAGGCCGACTCCGGTGTTGCCGCTGGTGGGTTCGACGATCGTCCCCCCGGGCTTCAGATCGCCGGATGCCTCCGCGGCGTCGATGATCCGCGCGGCGATGCGATCCTTCGAGGAACCGCCGGGGTTCAGGTACTCGAGCTTCACGAGCACCGTGCACGCGACGCCCTCGGTGACGTGCTGCAGCTTCACGAGGGGCGTGTCGCCGACGAGGTCGACGATCGAGTCTGCGTACTTCATGCCTTCAGGGTAGACGCGCGGATGCCGCGGACGGGGATGTGTTTCGACGCCGATCGAACCGAGGGCCGAAAGTCTAAAATGTTACATTTACCTGATGGCGGGAAAGATCCCAGCGGCGGGCTCACGAAGGAGCAGATCACCATGTTCTCGAAGCAGCATCCATTCTGGGCGCGCGTGGCGGGTATCACGACCCTCGGTCTCGTGCTCGGCGTCGCGCCGATGATCGCGGCAGATCGGCCCCCGAAAGTCGGAGCCGGGACAGGCACCGAAACCGGCACCGAGACCGGGACCGACTCCGAAACCGGCTACGGGCAAGAGGCGCCGCTGATCGTGGCTCATCGGGCGGGGACCGCCGACTACCCGGAGAACACCAGGGAGGGCATCCGAGGTTCACTGGAGGACGGCGCTGACGCGCTCTGGATCACCGTCCAGCTCTCTCGCGACGGCGTGCCCGTGCTGTACCGGCCCATCGGCCTCGACGAGAAGACGAACGGGACGGGGACCGTGGCGGAGAAGACCGCCGCAGAACTGACCGCGCTCAACGCCGGATGGAACTTCCGCCCTCGTGGATCGGAAGAGACGCCGTATCGCGACGTCCCGGCGCTTCTCCCGACACTCCGACAGGCTCTGGCGGACATCCCCGCCGAACGCCTGCTGTTCCTCGATCTCAAGCAGGCGGATCCCGTTCCTCTGGCCGACGCGGTCGTCGCCGTTCTCCGCGATGCGGAGCGCACGGAGAACACCGTCATCTACTCCACGGATGCGGCCGCGACCGGTCGAGCCCGTGACGCCGGAGACGTCCAGGTCGCAGAGGACCGCGATGTCACCCGCAAGCGACTCCTCGACATCGCCCTCGCACACGAGTGCGAGCCGCCGCCCGCGGCCGGAACCTGGATGGCCTTCGAGGATAGCCGCAAGATCACCGTCAGTGAGACCTTCACCTCGGGTACGGCGAAGAGCGAGGTGGAAGTCACCCCCTGGGATCGCGAGGCCGTGCGGTGCATCGATCCCACCGACCGTGTGAATCTCATGGCGATCGGAGTCGCGGACGCCGAACGGTATCGAGACCTCGCCCGCGTCGGCGTCGATGCGGTCCTCGTGGACTCGCCCCGCGATGCCGTGAGCTGGAAGTACGGCCACTCCCGCTGACATCGACGACGCCGCGTCGACCTCCTCAGGTCGGCGCGGCGTCGTCGATGAAGCGGATCCGTACCGCTAGCCCTTCGTCGATCCCGCCAGCAGGCCGCGGACGAAGTAGCGCTGCAGTGCGAAGAAGACGATCAGCGGCACGATGATCGACACGAAGGCGCCCGCCGTGAGCAGGTACCAGTCGTTTCCTCTCGTGCCCGTGATCTCGGCCAACAGCTTCGTGATGGGCGCCGCGGCGCCGTCGGCGAACACCAGCGCCACGAGCAGATCGTTCCACACCCACAAGAACTGGAAGATCGCGACAGAAGCGATCGCCGGCATCGTGAGAGGCAGCACCACGCGGAAGAAGATCTGCCCACGGGACGCACCGTCGACGCGCGCGGCCTCGATGATCTCTCCGGGGATCTCCGACATGAAGTTGTGCAGCAGGTAGATCGCCAGGGGGAGAGCGAACATCGAGTGAGCGATCCACACCTGGGCATAGCCCGAGGAGGCACCGAGCGGGGTCGTGACCTGCAGCCCGAAGAGGTTGATCCCTCGGGAGAACGAGCTCAGCAGTGGCACCAGCGCCATCTGGATCGGCACGATCTGCAGCGCGAACACGAAGATGAACAGCGCGTTGCGCCCCTTGAAGTCGATCCACGCGAACGCATAGGCCGCCATGGACGCGATCATCAGCGGCACGATGGTGGCGGGGATCGTGATCGCGATCGAGTTGACGAACGACTCCAGGATCGTGAGCTGCGTCGTGCCGGACTGGAGCACGTCGACGTAGTTCTCGAGCGTGACCTGCGGGTCGGCGAAGAAGGTCCACCAGCCGGTCGTCTGGATCTGGTCCCTCGGCCGGAACGACGAGATGAACAGCCCGAGCGTCGGAATCGTCCACAAAAACGCGATGACGATGGACGCCACCGACGCCCACGGACGGGACAGGCGCTTGCGGGTGCGCCCGGCGGCGCCGTCGAACCCACCGCCGGTGGTGATCGCGCGCGTGCTGACGGCGGCGTCTGACTTCACGGTGTCGGTCATCGGATCTCCCGCTGCTTCTTGATCTGGCGCGCGTTGTAGATCACGATCGGCAACACCAGGATGAACAGGATGACGGAGAGCGCGGCACTGCGTCCCGCCTCGAACTTCGAGAACTGCGTGTACATCTCGTTCGCGAGGGTCGACGTGCCGTAGTTGCCGGCGGTCATCGTGCGCACGATGTCGAACACCTTCAGCGAGGCGATCGAGATGGTCGTGAGCACCACGATGAGCGCCGGGCGGATCGCAGGGACCGTCACCGAGATGAACCGCTGCCACGCGTTCGCGCCGTCCAGCTCGGCCGCTTCCAGCAGCTCCGCCGGTACGCCCTTGATCGATGCGGACAGCACCACCATCGCGAAACCGGTCTGCACCCAGATCAGCACGACGATCAGGAACAGGTTGTTCCACGGCTCATTGAGCAGCCACTGCTGCGGCGTGCCACCGAACCACACGAGGAGCTGGTTGAGCAGACCGATCTGCTCGTACTGCGGGCCACGGTACTCGTAGATGAATCGCCAGATGATGCTCGCCCCGACGAAGGAGATGGCCATCGGCATGAAGACCAGCACCTTGTAGATCTTCTCGCCCCGGGTGCGATCGATGAACACGGCGTACGCGAGGCCGACGATCGTGGAGACCGTCGGAACCAGGAGCACCCAGATGATCGTGTTGATGACGGCGGTGATGCCGTCGGATTGCGTGAAGATCCAGAGGTAGTTCGACAGGCCGACGAACTCCTTCCCCGAGGAGTTCATGAACGACGAGAACATCGTCTGGATCGACGGCAGGACGAGACCGACGATCAGCAACAGCAGCGCCGGAGCCATGAAGGCCACGAGCTGGATCAGATATCCCGCGCCATCGCGGGAACGGTAGTCGAGCCAGAAGAACAAGGCGCCGACGGCGACGGCGACTCCCATCGCCCAGTAATAGGAGTTGAAGAAGAACATCACCGCGAGCGGGATGAGCAGGCACATCGCCAATCGGACGAACGTGTAGACCTTCCCCCTACGGGGAGCGATGTCCACCAGGAGCAGGATGATCGCCACGACCACCGCGAAGGCGATGACCACGGCGACGGCCTGCAGGACCGGCGGGAGCGAGCCGATCCATTTGAAGAAATTAGTCGCGTTCACGGATTCCCCTTCATCACGCGGACCGGATCATCGACGCACACGTCGGAGTGCGCGCCGTGGGGTCAGAGGGGCCGCCCCGGTGCGGGGCGGCCCCTCTGCTGGATCAGCTGCTCGGCCAGCCGGTCTCGATCTGCGTGAGCACCTCATCGGTCGAGGTGCCGTTGACCCATGCGACCATGCCCTTCCAGAACGTTCCGGCACCGACGGCACCGGGCATCAGGTCGGACGCGTCGAATCGGAAGGTGGTGTCCGGGTCCTGCAGGATCTTGATGGTCTCCTGGAGGATCGGGTCCTTCGCGTTCGCGGGGTCGAGGCCGTTGTTCGCGGAGGTCACGCCGCCGAGGCTGACGCGGCTGTTCGCCCACTCAGGGCTGGACAGGTACGCGAGCACCTTCTGCGTCGCCTCGGAGTCGCTGAACCCGCCGACGATCTCACCGGCACCCGTCACGGCCGTGTCGCCCTCGGTCTCGCCCGGCAGCATGAATGCCCAGACGTCGCCGTCCTCCGCGACCTTCGTGCCGTCGGGGAAGAAGCCCGACAGGAACGAGGCCTGGTGGGTCAGCGCGCACTCGCCGCCGGCGAGCTTCGGAGCGACATCTCCGAACGCGGTGGAGTTGATGGAGCGCACGTCACCGAAGCCGGCGTTGACGTTGGCCGGGTTGAGCAGGATGCCGCCGACCGAGTCGAACGCCTGCTTGATCTGCGGGTCGGTGAACTTGACCTCGTTCGTGACCCACTGGTCGTAGACGTCCGGTCCGGACTGACGCAGCACGTAGTCCTCGATCCAGTCCGTTCCCGGCCAGCCGGTCGCGGTGCCCGATTCGAAGCCGGCGCACCATGCGGGGGTTCCGGTGGTCGCCTGGATCTTCTCGGTGAGGGCGGTCATCTCGTCGAGCGTCTTGGGAACCTCGACGCCCCACTCCTTGAACTTCGCCGGCGAGTACCAGATCCAGCCCTTGACGTTCGCCATCAGCGGGGCGCCGTAGAAGGTGCCGTCGACGGTGCCGTAGTTCACCCAGTCTTCGGTCCAGTACTCGTTGGCGTTCTTCTCGACCTCTTCGGGTGCGGGCTTCAGGTAGTCGCGGTCCGCGAAGTCCTTGAACAGTCCCGGCTGCGGGAAGATCGCGATGTCCGGCGGGTTGCCGCCCTGGGCGCGCGTGCCGAGCTGGGTCTCGAAGTCCTGGCTGCCCTCGTACTTGATCGTGATGCCGTTCTCGTCGGCCCAGTCCTTCCAGGACTCCTGGAGGAGCTTCGCCTCGTCATCGACGATCGTTCCGTAGATGGTGACGGTGGCATCGCCCCCATCGCCGCCGTCGGTGCCCGGTGCCCCTCCGGGAGCCCCGCATCCGGCGAGCGCGATGCCCGCGACCCCCAGCAGGGCGAGCGGCGCGTAACGCCGGGAACGCTGTGACAGAGCCATGTGAATTCTCCTCTTCGAGTACAGGTTCCCGGCTGGTGCGACGCCACCCCGGGGCATCGTTAGGGAACCGATTCCAGGCCAACCTACTGGCCATGCGCACCCCCGCACAACACGCTAGGGTCACAAGCTCGCAACCATTCGACGTGCTCGCACCCCCGACGTGGGAGCGCTCCCTCGCTTCCGCTCTGGAACCGGTTCCTTTTTCGGATGCCGGCGACTACGATTTGACGCGGCGCGCACCCCCGCGTCGGGGCCACGCAGCTGCGTGATCAGGTCGAGGAGGACCGATGAGCACGATCGCGGACGTCGCGTCGCGTGCCGGCGTATCGAAGGCCACCGCCAGTCGCGCCCTGAGCGGCCGCGGGTACGTGTCGGAGACCACCCGGCAGCGCGTCGAGGACGCCGCTCGCGATCTCTCCTATGTCGCCCACTCCTCCGCGACGAGCCTGGCCACCGGGCGCACGCAGACAGTGGGCGTCGTGATGCCGCCCGTGGACCGATGGTTCTTCGCCGAGCTGCTCGCCGGCGTGCAGGAATCGCTCTTCGCCCTCGACTACGACCTGTCGCTCTACGGCGTGCCGGAAGGGTCGCAGACCAGGGAGCGACTGTTCGAGAGCGTGCTCCCCGGCCGGCGGTTCGACGGGATCATCGCGGTCGGCATCCAGCCGAGCGCCCGGGAGCTCGAGCGCCTGCAGCAGACCGGGCGGCCGCTCGTGAGCGTCGGCCCGTACAGCGAGGGTTCCAGCGCGGTGTCGATCGACGACACGGCCGCCGCGCGCATCGCGACCGAGCACCTCATCGAGCTCGGGCACACCGACATCGCCTTCGTCGGCGGATCGACGGACGCGGCCACGCTGAGCTACGGTGACGCGCAGCGGCTGGAGGGTTATCGCGGCGCATTGCAGGCGGCCGGAATCGCGGCTCATGCGCGCGTCGCCGGCGGGTCTCCGACGATGCCCGGCGGGTACACCGCGGCAGCGGGACTGCTGGGAGACCGACGGCGGAGGCCGACGGCGATCGTGGGAGTGTGCGATGAAGCCGCGATCGGGGCGATCATCGCCGCGCGGCGACTCGGAATCGCCGTGCCGACCGAGCTCAGCGTCGTCGGCATCGATGATCACGAACACGCCGACATGTTCGCGCTGACCACGATCGGACAGTCACCGCGCGACCAGGGACATGAGGCGGTGCGCCTCCTGACGCAGCGGATGGAGCACCCCGACGCACCGCTGGAGCGCATCTACGCGGCGTCGGCCCTCGTCGTGCGCAGCTCGACGGCTCCTCCGCGCTGACTTCGCAGCATGCCGGGATGCAGGCCGGGCCGCGGCCCGGGCTCCTGGGTGCACCGGGAGGACAGCCCCGGGAAGCGTCGGCAACGGCGGAAACCACCCGGAACGCACGAAGGCCCCGGGGCGAACCCGGGGCCTTCGACGAGAAACGCGTGAGCGTCGCGATTACTTGAGGGTAACCGTGGCGCCTGCCTCTTCGAGAGCAGCCTTGGCCTTCTCGGCGGTCTCCTTGTTGGCGCCCTCAAGGACGGCCTTCGGGGCACCGTCGACGACAGCCTTGGCCTCGCCGAGACCCAGCGAGGTGAGCTCGCGGACGGTCTTGATGACCTGGATCTTCTTGTCGCCAGCAGCCTCGAGGATGACGTCGAAGGAGTCCTTCTCTTCCTCAGCCTCAGCAGCGCCTGCGCCACCCGCGGCACCGGCGACGGCGACGGGAGCAGCAGCGGTGACCTCGAACTTCTCCTCGAACGCCTTCACGAACTCGTTGAGCTCGATGAGGGTCAGGCCGGCGAACTGCTCGAGCAGTTCCTCGGTGGAAAGCTTCGCCATGATGTATCTCCTAGATAGATGGGGTTTGTAGACGAGATCGCAGGTCGCTCACGCGGCCTCTGCGGTCTCCAGCTTTTCGCGAAGAGCATCGATGGTGGCGGCAGCCTTGCCCATCGTCGCCTTCATCATGCCCGCAGCCTTCGCCAGCAGAACCTCACGGCTCTCGAGCGCGGCGTACTTGTTGACCTCGTCCGCGGTGAGGGCGTTGCCCTCGAAGATGCCGGACTTGATCACGAGAAGCGGGTTGGCCTTGGCGAAGTCACGCAGAGCCTTGGCGGTGGCGACGAAGTCACCGTGCACGAACGCGACAGCCGACGGACCCTTGAGGTCGTCGTCCAGCGCGGAGATGCCAGCCTTGTTGGCGGCGATCTTGGTCAGCGTGTTCTTCACCACGGCGTACTCAGCGTCCTGACGGATGCTGTTGCGCAGCTCCTTGAGCTGGGCAACCGTCAGACCGCGGTACTCGGTCAGCAGAACGGCAGTCGAGTTCTCGAATGACTTCGTGAGCTCGGCGACCGATGCATCCTTCTGCGCCATGGTCACTCCTTGGTGTGTACGAGGCGCCGCACGGTGGTGAGGCGCCGACCTGGACCACCTGCAAGAGAAAAAGCTCCGGCGCAAGCGCACGGAGCTTTGAGAGTTCGTGGCCTGCGCGGGCCCCTGCTATGCAGAGCTTCGATCGCTGCATGCTTGCGCACACGACGATGACCAGCGGTCTTCGGTTCGACATAACTGTACCCCACCCGCCCCGCTCCCCCAAATCCCCCTCCCTCCACCCTCCGCCCTCCGCCTCTCCGCCCTCCGCCGAGCGCACCGGATCTCAACGAGTGCACGGGTTCCCAGCACGAAGTTGCCGTGCGCTCGGCGAGATCCCGTGCACTCGACGCGACAGCCTGGCAGCGGGGCGACTCAGGGTGGGGTGATGTGGAAGGAAGAGAGGCGTGTAGCCAAGGCGGCGGGGGTTGCGATGTGCTCAGACCCCCACCGCGCGAAGCCCCAACGGGTTCGACCCCGGATCCAGTCCTCTCGCTGCTTCTCTGCCAACAGCACCTGCTCGAGCGTGCGCTCCGAGCGCAGCGCTTCATCGAGGTATTTGGTCTTTCCATCGAACTCGCCGAAGCTGCGGACATCGGTAAGCCCGAAGTCGACGAAGTACTGCGTGCCGTCCGGTCCGTCGACCGGAACCTGCAGCTCGGGGTCGGCGAAGCCGAGTCTGCGCAGTTGCAGTCGGCTCACGCTCTCGCCGGGAAGCTGCGCCCGCCCATCGGCGAACTCCGCCACCCACCGTGCCTGACGGATCCCCCGGGCACCTCCGGCCTCGCTCAGCCTCTCGCCGAGTCCACGACGCCACGCGACGACAGCATCCAGGTCCCACTCCCATTGCCGCTCGGCAATCTGCCGCTCCGCCGCATCAGCCGCTGCGACGGCCGCGGCCACCGGCAGCGAGCGGATGAGATCGAAGACCGTTCGCGACAACGACGTGCATCGGATCCCGCCGCGCACTGTGACGTCGGCGGCCGGCAGAGGAGCGACATGACGGAACACATCCGGTGCACTCGAGATGCGCCTCGGCGTCGCCGTCGTCATGTGCACGCGGGCGGGCCGCATCGCGTAGAGCGGCAAACCCCAGAGCACGGCGGCGGACGCGTGCGACATCACGGCTGGCCCCCGTGCGTCGCGCGCCACCGCGATGACATGGGCGTGGTGCCTCTGCTCCGGCCACAGATTCTCCCGAGCAGTCGAAGACATGAACCATCCACGGCGGAAGGCGAAAAGCTCTCCTTCCCGCACGGCAGCGGTGATCCTCCGATCCGTCCATCCGTGTTGGAGGAGGTCTGCGCGCGAGCGGACGAGCTGAGTAAGAGCGGGTGATACGTGCGGCATGCCCCATGGTTGCCTCTCGCCACCCCTCACTTTCCCTCTTTCCCCACCCTCCCCCGCCGTCCCTCCGTTTCCTCGTCCGTTCTGCGAATGTGCAGGAGCACTGGCACGCTCGTCGCGTGCACGGGATGTCGCCGAATGGACGGCGTACTCACGTACAGGTCCCGTGCGCTCGACGAGATGCCGTGCACTCGACGGCGAAACGAGGCAGGGAGCGACGGGGAGGGGCGGGGCGAGGGCGGGCGGCGCGGGGGGCAGGGGGCGGGAGGGCGGCGTGTACGGGAGGGAGGGTCGGCGCGCGGGGTTAGGGTCGAAGGGTGACCCCGGAACTCTCTGCACGCATCGTCGCGGACTCCCGCGACCGCGTGGCATGGTTGCGTGCGCGCTCGCGGGGCATCACGGCCACCGACGTGGCAGGTCTCACCTCGGAGAAGTCGATCGCCCGCGCGGCCGACTCCAAGCTCGGCGGCGGACCCCGCTTCGGCGGCAACGCCTACACCGATCATGGTCGACGACGCGAGCCCGAGATCGCGGCATGGGTCGCGGCCACCCATGGCATCCTTCCCTCCTCCGCACTGTTCCGCGCCGAGGTCGAGCACCGACACCTGGCCACCCCCGACGGCATCGCGGTCGACGCCGACGGACGCGTGAAGCTCGCCGAGATCAAGACCACGAACAAGGCGTTCCGGGGTATCCCGCGCACCTACCTCCGTCAGGTGTGGTGGCAGCAGCACGTGCTCGGTGCCGAGCGGACCCTGTTCGTCTGGGAAGAGCACGTCGACTTCGCCCCGATCCACGATGAGCCGCGCTGCGTGTGGATCGACCGCGACGACCGCGAGATCGCGAAACTCGTCGGCCTCGCCACGGATCTCATCGATGAGCTCTACCGACGCACCACCGGCCAGCAGGTTCCGAGCCGGGTGATGGATGCCGCCGCGAGCCGGCGCGAACAGCTCCGTGAACGCGACGCGTTCCGCGCGCTGGCCCTCGCCGACTGATCTGCCCCCGCCGGGGCCGAGCCGGGCCTCACGTGCAGGTGTTGTTGCCACCGAGACCGAGCAGACCACCGACCGAGAGCGTGCGTGTCGCGGCCGGTGAGACCCACGACGTTCCCGCGTAGATCGTCTCGACCTTCACCGCGTTGGACGATCCGAGAAGACTCCCCAGCAGCGTGTTCAGCAATCCGGAGCTGATCGTGGACGAGTAGGTGTAGGGGCCGGATCCGCTCTGCGTGACGTTGCTGTTGTCGACGACGACGTTGTTGATCGACAGCCGCTGCTGCACGGTCAGGTAGGGCGATGTCCACGTGATCGTGAAGCCGGTGAACGTGCCGAGGAAGCTCGTCACCGTGCACGAGGTGACCACGGGGGCGGCCAGGGTCGCCGCGGTGAACGTGCGCGTCGCATACTCGCTGTCGGTGAACGCGGCGTCGGTGACCTGCACAGCGGGCGTCGAGGCGACGCCGACGAGCACGACGATGCCGAGGGCCCCTGCCAGGATGCGTGCGCGCGTCGGCCGCCTCATCGTCGACTCCGCGTCTCTGATGTCGCGCGTCGACGCCGACCCGCGAGTGCGATGCCCGACGCCACCAGCGCCGAGCCGGCCATGACCGCCCACGGCATGCCCGGTGGCAGCCCCGTCGTCGCGAGGCCGCCGTCCGACCCCACGATCACCGTCTCGCCCGCCCCCTGCGCGTGCACGCGCACATCGGTGCTGCCCGCACCCGCACCCCCGGAGGGATCCAGGAAGATCGCGAGGCGAAGATGCGCCGTCTCGGTGTCGGCGACCTGTGCGAGCGGGATCTCGACCCCGTCGCGCGGGATGCTCCACGCCGTACGAAGCGTGGCGGCACCATGGGGACATCCGGCGTCGGTCCATTCCTGCAGGCACAGGGCGGCGTCGAGGAGCAGCTGTGCATCACCCGTCGCGCTGACCGCGATCCGCACGGCCCCCGGATCCGGGGCATCGGCACTCACCGCGATGTCCCATTCCACCGGCTGTCCCGGCAGCAGACTGCCGGCTGCCGCCCAGTCCGCGACGGAGACGAGGCGCAGGACCGACCCCTGGATGATCTGCGTCGTCGGCGCACCCCATGCGGCCGTCGGCATCGTGACCACCGGCATCGTGACCGCGAGGACGGAGAGCAGGACGACGGCGAGCGCGCGCCTCATGGCCCGTTCCCGTCGGGATCGCGCCCGGACCGATGCTGCCCGCGCGGCCAGAACGCCCAGACGACCAGCGACGTCGCCGCAACTGTCAGAGCTCCCAGCACGATCGGGTTCCCCATGCCCGCGACGACGAGCGCGATACCGGGAACGGAGAACAGCACCTTCCGCACCGATGTCACAGGGTAGGGGAAGGGATCGTCTGCGGCGTTCGCGTCGCCACGCATCGTGATCACCCGTTCATCCGCGCTCGCACCCTGGACGATCGTGGTGACGCGGTGGGTCACCGGCAGCTCCCCTTCGCGGTCGACGGTCACGACGTCGCCGACCTCGATCTCCGTCGCCGGGACGCGCTGCACCACCGCGACGGAGCCCGCGGGGATCGTCGGGGACATCGACCCGGTGCGGAACATGATGAGCGTGATCTGCGCCGTGAAGGCGAGCACGACGAGCAGGATGCAGATCGCCCCGGCGACCGCAGCCATCCAGAGCAGCGCGTCGCCGATCACACGCCCCGGCCGCATGCCGGTATGTACCCTCGCCGCGGTCGCGTGGGGTTCGACCGCGGCGAGGGACGTCTCTTTCTCGCGCAGGCTCCTTCGCGTCATGGGGGTCGTCATCTCGTCCTCCTCCCTGCCATCCGCGCCTACGACGACGTTCCGAGGAGCTGCCAGGTCTGCGTCATCGAGAGTCCCTGCGCGGCGTTCGGGGCCGTCGTCGGGAGGGTGACCGCGAAGCAGTAGTTGACCTGAGCCGCACCGTTCGCCGTCACCGCCTGCGTCCCCGACCCCCCGGCGGTGAGCGCCGACCCGTCCGCGACGACGGCCGTCCCCGCCGCGTACGTGGTCGCGTTGCAGGTGGTGCCCGCGATGGTGCGCACACCGTAGGTGAGATACGTCGCGAGCCCCGTGCCGCCGGGTGTTCCCGCGGTCAACTGGAGGGTTCCCGCCACCGAGGGGTTCGCCGTCTTCACGCTGAACAGCGCATACGTCGCGTTCCCCGGCGCCATCGCGGTGGGCGCGAGCTGGAAGTTCAGGGTCGCCGCCGCGCCCGTGGTGGCGTGGCTCGAGAACGTGGAACCGTCGACCGCTCCGACGATGTCGAATCTCCCGGCCGTGAAGCTGGCGGATCCGTACTCGGAGTCATTCCAGGCGGCGAGGGTGGCGGCGACGCCGATGCCGAGCACGAGCCCGCCCGCGAGGACGGCTCTCAGCCGACGGGAGCGCAGCCGCCGCCTCTCCCGCACATCTCTGCGGGTGACCATCACATGCTCAGTTCGTCGACGTGGCCGTGAACTTCCAGGTGGCGTTGGTCACCAGGCTCGGCGTGAGCGACGCATCCGCCGTCACCTTGAAACACAGCTGCACCGCTGTGCCGGGCACGGCCGAGGTGCCGCCGGCCGTGAGCGGAACCTGCGTCACGCCGGTCTGCACATCGAGCGTCGCTCCGGTCGCGATGGGCGTGCCCGTGGCACTCGCCGCGTTGCACGTGGCGCCCGGCGCGAGCTGGTAGATCGAGTACGACAGATGACCGGTGTTCGAACTCGCGGCGGGGTCGGCCGTCGTGCCGTCGGCGACGAGGTTCGCTCCGCTCGTGGTGCCGGCTGCGAGGCGCACCCAGAATCCGGCGTAGACCGAACTCGTCGGCGACATGTTGCCCACGAGCCCCGCCGGCAGGGTGAAGGCGAGAGTCGCCGCGGTGCCGGCGGAGTTGTGGTCGGCGTACGCGGTGCCGTCGGTGGACCCCTGCAGATTGAATGCGCCCGCGGTGAACGTGCCGTTCGCGAACTCGGAGTCGTTCCAGACCGCGAGCGTCACTGCGGTGCCGATGCCGAGCACGAGTCCACCGGCCAGTACCGCCAGGACCTTGCGCTGGGTTGCCTTGGTTGCCATGTCGCTTCCCCCTCAGGAATTCGTGAACCACGCGAATGCCTGTCGTCCGGTCGCCCCTCAACGACCCCGCATCCGCGCGTTTGCGCCATCCTCTCCCCGCCTCATCCGCAGAACAAGGCGATTTCGCGCACGACATTCGCTCATCCCGCGCAGATCCGAATCCCTCTCTAAGATCGTTGACGTATATCAACGATCAGCGTATAGTTGACGCAGTTCAACCATCTCGTGCGCGCCAGAGCTGTCGCAGCATCTCCACCACCCTTCTGCGAAAGGTCACGCATGACCACGGATTCTCCCGTCAAGATGACGCATCGCCAGGTGCTCGAAGCCCTCACCGGCCTCCTCCTCGGCATGTTCGTCTCGATGATCGCCACCACGGTGGTCTCCACCTCGATGCCGGTCATCGTGCACGACCTCGGCGGCGACCAGGCCGCCTACACCTGGGTCATCACGGCGACGCTCCTCACCACCGCGATCTCGACCCCGATCTGGGGCAAGCTCGCCGACCTGTTCAATCGCAAGCTGCTGATCCAGATCGCGATCATCGTCTTCGTCGGAGCGACCGCTGCGGCCGGATTCGCGCAGGACACCAACACCCTCATCGCCTTCCGCGCCATCCAGGGCATCGGCGGCGGTGGGCTCGCCGCCCTCAGCCAGGTCATCATGGCCGACATCATCAGCCCGCGCGAGCGCGGCCGCTACATGGGTCTGTTCGGTGCCGTGATGGCTGTCGCCACCGTGGGCGGTCCGCTGCTCGGCGGATGGATCACCGACGTCGCCAACTGGCGCTGGAACTTCTTCGTCGCCCTCCCCTTCGCCGTGGCCGCACTGATCATCCTGCAGAAGACTCTGCACATCAGCACCGAGCGCACCCGCAAGGTGTCGATCGACTACTTCGGCATCGTGCTGCTGTCGGCCGCCGTCTCGCTGATCCTCATCTGGATCACCAACGCCGGCTCGACGTTCGACTGGTGGAGCACCGAGACCGTGCTCATGGTCGGCGGCGCCATCGTCTCGGCCATCGCCTTCATCATCGTCGAGCTCAAGGTGCGCGAGCCGCTCATCCCGCTCACGCTGTTCCGCGGCCGCACCTTCACCCTCTCGGTGCTCGCGTCGATCTCGATCGGCGTCGCGATGTTCGGCACCTCGGTGTACCTCGCGCAGTACATGCAGCTCTCCCGCGGTGCGACGCCGACCGAGGCCGGGCTCATGACCCTGCCGATGATGGCCGGCCTCCTGATCTCGTCGATGGTCATCGGCCAGCTCGTCACCCGTTTCGGCAAGTGGAAGGGCTACCTGATCCTCGGGTCCGTGCTGCTGATCGCGGGCTCCGTGATGCTGTCCACGTTGCACTACGACACGAACTTCGTCCTCGTCTCGATCTACATGTTCGTGATGGGCGCGGGCGTCGGCATGACCATGCAGAATCTCGTGCTCATCGTGCAGAACGTCGCGAAGCCCAGCGAGATGGGCGTTGCGAGCTCGGGCGTGACCTTCTTCCGCAGCCTCGGCGGCACGATCGGCGTCTCCGTCATGGGCGCCGTGCTCGCGAACAGCCTCACCGGTCTGTTCAGCGACGGCAAGGAGCGCATCGGGGCAGCGATCGCCCAGCTCGGCGACAAGGGCGCCGAAGTCGCCGCACAGCTCTCCAGCGGAACACTGCCGGAGGTCCGACTCCTCCCGGAACCGGTGCGCTCGATCATCGAGGACTTCTACGCCCAGGCCATCTCGCACGCGTTCCTGATCGGCATCCCGCTCGCGGTGATCAGCCTCATCGCGATCCTGTTCCTGCCGAACCGACCGCTGACGACGATGACCACGACGGAGCGCGCCCAGGCGGACGCCGCGAAGAAGAAGCCCGTCGACGGCAGCGTCGACGGCGCGGTCGACGTGGCGATCGCCGACGCGACTGCGCTCTCCGGTGCCCCGACGACCGGTACCGTGACGGTCGTCGACCGCGCAGGTGACCGTGGGGACGGCGCCTCCGATGCCCGACGCTGAGAAAGACATCGACACCCCGGAGGCGCGGGCCGAAGCGGTCCGCGCCCTCGAGGCGGAGTTCAGTGAGCTGATCACGCACTTCCGCCGCGTCATCACCGAGAACGCCCATCGGGTGAGCCCCGGTCTGCTGCCCGGCGCCTACAAGATCTTCACGACGATCGCCCGATGCGAACGGGTGACCGTGTCGACGCTGTCCGAGCGGATGCTCATGGACAAGGGACAGGTCAGCCGCACGGTGCGCGAGCTGGAGGAACTCGGTCTGATCGAGCGCACCGCCGACCCCGCCGACGGCCGTTCGTCCCTCCTGGAGCTCACGCCCCTCGGCACGGAGCGGTTGTCAGCGGCTCGACTGCCGCAGGAGGGCCTGCTGCTGCGCACGCTCGAGCAGTGGAGCCTCACCGACATCGGCAACCTCACCCGGCTGCTGCACGCCCTCGGTTCGGGCGTGACGCCGGGTTCGTCCGCCGCCGAGTGATCGGGGCGCCGCCGAGCACGCGCCGGGCCTCGGTGGCGACCTCCGCGGCGATCGTGTCGAGCAACTCCGAGCGCAGGTTCCACTGCTGCCAATAGAGCTGCACGCGCAGGGTCGGTCCCCCCAACGGCACGAGCCCAGCCGACTCCTGCAACAACGGCACCATCCCCCAACCGAGCCCCAGGGTGACGGCGAGGGCGTAGTCATGGGATGCCGGGACGTAGTGCCGCGGCACGCCCTCCTGCGCGACCGACATCGCCCTGAGCCATTCGTGCTGCAGCGTATCTCGACGGTCGAAGTCGACGAACGGCGCGGCCGTCAACGCGGTCGATGTCACTCCCTTCGGGAACCATCGGGCGGCGAACCCCGGCTCTGCCATCGCCCGATACTCGAGCACTCCGAGCGGCGACACGGAGCAGCCGGAGACCGGAGTCTCCTCGCTCGTGACGGCCGCCATCACCGTCCCCGATTCCAGGAGACGCGCGGTGAAGTTCTGGTCATCGCGATGCAGGTCGAAGTCGATGTCGTGCGCGGCGGACAGGCGCGCGAGCGGAGCGAGGAACCAGGTCGCCATCGAGTCGGCGTTGACCGCGAGGGGGATGCTGATCCTGCGCGCCGCGCCGGCCTCGTCGATACCCACGCCGGCCAGCGCATCATGCTCCAGCAGAGCGACCTGCCGCGCCAGGCGGACGACCGCCTCCCCCGCCTGCGTCAGCCGTGCGGGCTTGGTGCGCACGACCAGGATGCGCCCCAGCTGCTGCTCGAGAGTCTTCAACCGCTGACTCACCGCGGAAGGAGTGATCTGCAGTCGCCTCGAGGCGGCATCCAGTGTCCCCTCGTCGACGATGGCGGCGAGGGTGGCCGCGAGTTCGGGATCGATTCGCACATCAGCGATGCTAATGGTTCGGTAGAAATCTTCGCTTCTCTTGATGTCCGGCCGTTCCTAGGCTGTATCCATGCTCACGGTTCTCGCCGGCCTCGGCCTCGGTCTCTCCCTCATCGTCGCCATCGGCGCGCAGAACGTCTTCGTGCTGCGTCAGGGGATCCGCCGCGAGCACGTCCTCGCCGTCGTGGCCATCTGCGCGCTCTCCGACGCAGCGCTGATCGCGGCGGGCGTCGCCGGGCTCGGCTTCGTGATCTCCGCCGCGCCGTGGCTGGTGGTCGTCGCACGATGGGCGGGGGCGCTGTTCCTGCTGACCTATGGCATCCTGGCCGCACGCCGGGCCTGGCGTGGAGGTGAGGAGCTGGTCGTCGAGACCTCCGACTCCTCGCCCTCCGCATCGCTCGCATCGAGCGGCGTGACGGCGACGCTCACTCGCACGCGGTTGACACCCGTGATCCTGACGACGCTCGCGCTGACCTGGCTCAACCCTCACGTCTATCTCGACACCGTGCTGATGCTCGGATCGATCGCGGCCACCCACGGCGACGAGCGCTGGCTGTTCGCGGGCGGGGCGATCGCCGCCAGCATCCTGTGGTTCACGGCGCTGGGGTTCGGCGCCCGCTATCTGGGGCGCTGGTTGCGCACCCCGCGGTCGTGGCGCATCCTCGACGCCGTGATCGCCGTGATCATGATCGCGATCGCGATCAGCCTCGTGCTGCCGGTGCTAGGAATCTGAGCGGAGTCAGACGCTGTCTATCTGCGCGAGCCGGGCGCGGACGAGGCTCTCGAGCACGGCGTGTGGGATCGGATGCTCGGGTTGGAAGCGGATGGTGCCTTTGTCGACGCTGACGCCGGGATGCCCCTCCAGATCGTCCGCGACGGCCGCGACGGCATCCGGGCTGAACGGGTAGATGCCGATGTGCTTCTTGGCGCGCATCACCGAGAGCAGCGGCTTGCCGCCGTGCACGAGCGCGGGCATGCCGTAGCCCTTGCCCTGCTCGGACTCCGGCGCCTCCTGACGCGCGACCGCGTAGACCCGATCGATCGCCTCACGATCCGCCGTGGTGAGCTCTGCCAGGTAGTCGTCGATGGTTCCCACGAGGGCATCCTGCCACCGATCGACGCGCAGGGCGAGGACCGAGCGCGATCAGACGCCGTCGAGCGGACGCATGATGCGGGTGAGGAAACGCTTCGTGCGCTCGTGCTTCGGCGCGCTGAAGATCTCGGCCGGCGGCCCCTGCTCCACGACGACGCCGCCGTCCATGAACAGCACGTGATCGGCGGCTTCGCGCGCGAAGCTCAGCTCGTGGGTGACGACCGCCATGGTCCAGTTCTCGTCCGCGAGCTCCTTGATCACGAGCAGCACTTCGCCGACGAGTTCCGGATCGAGCGCACTGGTCGGCTCGTCGAACAGCAGCAGGTCGGGCTTGAGCGCGAGCGCGCGCACGATTCCCACGCGCTGCTGCTGCCCTCCGGAGAGTTGGTGCGGGCGGGCATCCGCCTTGTCGGCCAAACCGACCCGGTCGAGCAGCGCGAGCGCCTCGGCCACCACCTCGGCCTTCGGACGCCCCTGCACCCGCCACGGCCCCTCGATGACGTTCTCGAGCACCGTTAGGTGCGGGAAGAGATTGTGGTGCTGGAACACCATCGCGGAACGGTCGCGCAGCGCGAGTCGCTTCTGCTTCTGCACGCGGGGCTTCGGCTGCACGGCGGGCGCGAAGTCGATCTCCGGCCCGCCCGCGACCACGATCGTGCCGGCGTCCGGTGTCTCGAGCCCGTTGAGCGCACGGAGCACGGTCGTCTTACCCGAGCCGCTGGGGCCGATGAGCACGACGACCTCGCCACGGTGCAGAGTCAGATCGATGCCGCGGAGCACCTCGTTGTCACCGAAGCTCTTGTGCAGGCCACGGGCGGTGAGCAGAGCCTCTGAAGTGTTGTCAGTGCGCGACACGACTGTCGAGCCTCCTCTCGAGGGCGCTCTGCCCGAATGACAGCACCAGGCAGAACACCCAGTAGACCAGCGCCGCGGCGAGGTAGAGCACCATGAACTCGTAGGTCGTCGACGCGATCTGCTGGGCCACCTTGAACAGCTCGGTCACGAGGATCAGCGACGCGAGCGAGGTGTCCTTCACGAGGGAGATGAACGTGTTCGACAGCGGCGGCACCGACACCCGCGCCGCCTGCGGCAGGATGATGCGCGTGAGCGTGCGCGTGCGGTTCATCCCCACGGTGTACGCGGCCTCCCACTGCCCCTGCGGGACGGAGAGGATGGCCGCACGCACCACCTCGGCGCCGTAGCCGCCGACATTGAGCGACAGCGCGATGATCGCGCTCGGCCATGGATCGATCGTGATCCCGATCGACGGCATGCCGTAGAAGATCACGAACAGCTGCACCAGCAGCGGCGTCCCCCGGATCACCGAGATGTAGAACCGCGCGACGCCAGAGAGGATCGGGTTCACGGAGATCCGCATCAGCGCGATGCCGATGGCGATGACGAGTCCCAGCGTGAACGATGCCAGTGCGAGCGGCACCGTCGCCGTCAGCCCCGCCCAGGCGATCGGCCCGAGCGAGTCGAGGAACAGCTGCCAGGGGTTCTCCATCGATTACTGCGAGACGTCTTCGCCGAAGTACTTCTTGCTGATCTCGGCCAGAGTTCCGTCCGCACGCAGCTCGTCGAGCGCCCCGTCGACCGCCGTGACGAGCGCTTCCTTGTCCTTGGTGAACGCGAAGGCCTGCTCGCCGGCATCTTCGGTCTCGGCGGCGATCTTCAGACCGGTCGGGCTGTTGGTCGTCTCGTAGTCGAGGAACGTCAGCTTGTCGTTGATGGTCGCATCGACGCGGCCCTGACGCAGGAGCTCGACGGCCTGCGCCCAGCCCTCGACGCCCTCGACCTTGGCACCCGATTCGGTGGCGAGGTCGTTCCAGTTGCTCGTGAGCGACTGTGCGGTGGTCTTGCCCTCGAGGTCGGCGAACGACGAGATCGAGTCGTCGTCCTCGTTCACGACGATCACGCCGGGCGAGACCGTGTAGGGCGTGCTGAAGAGGTATTTCGCCTCACGCTCGTCATTGATCGTGACCTGGTTGGCGATCACGTCGAAGCGTCCGGCGTCGAGGCCCGCGAAGATCGCATCCCACTGGGTCTCTTCGAACTTCACCTCGAGGCCGAGCTTGTCGGCGACGGCTTCGATGATCTCCACGTCGTATCCGGTCAGGTCGCCGGCGCCGTTGTCGCCGTGGAAGCTGAACGGGCGATACGTGCCCTCAGTTCCGACGGTGAGCGTGCCGTCCTTCGCGAGACCGTACTCCGAACTCGCGGAGCTCTCGCCACTGCCCGAGGTGCTCGCGGGCGTGCTCGACCCGCTGCAGGCGGTCAGGGCTGCGGCGGCGACGACGAGTGCGGTGACGGCGATGAGACGACGGGACATGAACCCTCCTGGGGTGTGAAGCGCGGTGCGAGTTTACGCGACCGACGCGGGAACTCCCCTACAGTACGTGGCGCTCGGCGGTTCGCCGCATCCGATGACGTTGCGTTTCGCGGGCTGGCCGGCCCTCTCGGGGCCCTGCCCCGTTCGAGCGCCAGCAGGACGCAGAAACGCCCCCGGGCGAACCCGGGGGCGTTTCAGAGAGTCAGACTCAGATGGAGTTGACGTCCAGCGGGATGCCGGGGCCGAACGTGGTCGACACCGCACCCTTCTGGATGTAACGGCCCTTCGAGCTCGACGGCTTGAGGCGGACGATCTCCTCGAGCGCTGCGCCGATGTTCTCGTTCAGCTGCTCTGCGGTGAAGGATGCCTTGCCGACGACGAAGTGCACGTTGGCGTGCTTGTCGACGCGGAACTCGATCTTTCCGCCCTTGATCTCCTCGACGGCCTTGGCCGGGTTCGGAGTCACGGTGCCGGTCTTCGGGTTCGGCATCAGACCACGCGGTCCGAGCACCTTTCCGAGACGACCGACCTGGCCCATGAGCTCCGGGGTGGAGACAGCGGCGTCGAAGTTGGTCCAGCCATCGGCGACCTTCTGGATGAGCTCGGCGCCGCCGACCTCATCGGCACCTGCGGCGATCGCAGCCTCGGCCGCGGGGCCGGTGGCGAAGACGATGACGCGGGCGGTCTTACCGGTGCCGTGGGGCAGGATGACGGTGCCGCGCACCATCTGGTCCGCCTTGCGGGGGTCGACGGCGAGCTTCAGCGCGACCTCGACGGTCGAGTCGAACTTCGTCGAGCCGGTCTCCTTCGCGAGGGCGACGGCCTCGGTGGGGGTGTAGAAACGGTCTGCCTCGATCTTCTCGGCGGCAGCCTTGTAAGCCTTGGACTTGGTAGCCATGATTATTCTCCTCAGCCCTCGACCGTGATGCCCATGGAACGGGCGGTGCCGGCGATGATCGAGATCGCGGCCTCGATGTCGTTCGCGTTCAGGTCGGCCTGCTTGGTCTCGGCAATCTGACGGACCTGGTCCTTGGTGATCTTCGCGACCTTGACGGTGTGCGGGGTCGCGGAGCCCTTGGGGACGCCGGCGGCCTTCTTGATGAGCTCCGCAGCAGGCGGGGTCTTCAGGACGAAGGTGAAGCTGCGGTCCTCGTAGACGGTGATCTCGACGGGGATGACGTTGCCGCGCTGCGACTCGGTCGCGGCGTTGTACGCCTTGCAGAACTCCATGATGTTGACGCCATGCTGACCGAGCGCGGGGCCGATCGGCGGCGCCGGGTTGGCTGCACCGGCGTTGATCTGAAGCTTGATCAGGCCGGTCACCTTCTTCTTCGGTGCCATTCTCTTTCCTTTCATCGAATCGGATGCCGGAGCATCCGCTTCTCCCACAGATCCGGCGGTTCCGGAACGTGGTCGTCTCCGCGCACGCCGAAGCGTCGCACAAACCACACAAGTCTACCCGATCAGAAGGAGTCCTGCGGGCCACGGCCGCTCAGCGGCGCAACGGACGCCTGCCCGACGCAAGAACGGCCGCCCCGAGAGGGACGGCCGTTCTCGTGTGAATGTGTGTCAGACCATCTTGGTGACCTGGTCGAACGACAGCTCCACCGGCGTCTCGCGCTCGAAGAGGGAGACGAGGACCGTGAGCTTGCCGCTCTCGGGCTTGATCTCGCTGATCGAACCGGGAAGACCCGCGAACGAGCCCTCCTTGATCGTGATGGTCTCGCCGACCTCGAAGTCGACCTCGGCCGGCAGCGGACGAGCGACGGCGACGCCGCCCTTCGACGCGATGTTCTTGGCCGTGGGGACGTCCTTGACCTCGACGAGCGACTTCAGCATGTTGAAGGCCTCTTCGAAGCGCAGCGGCGTCGGGTTGTGGGCGTTGCCCACGAAGCCGGTGACACCCGGGGTGTGCCGCACGACCGACCAGGTGTCTTCCGTGAGCTCCATGCGCACCAGCACGTAGCCGGGGATGCGCACGCGGGTGACCATCTTGCGCTGGCCGTTCTTGATCTCGACCACGTCTTCCATCGGGACCTCGACCTGGTAGATCTCGTCCTCGACCTCGAGCGTCGACTTGCGCTGCTCGATGTTGGCCTTCACCTTGCGCTCGAAACCGGCGTAGGAGTGGATGACGTACCACTTGCCCGGGAGCATGCGGAGGTCCATGCGGAAGGCCTCGTACGGGTCTTCCTCGGCGTCCTCGTCGTCTTCGTCCGTCGAGGAGTCCTCGTCGGCCTGCGCGTCGTCGGCGCCGAGCTCGGGACCGTCGTAGGGAGTGACCTCGTCGGCCGCCTCCGCCTCCTGCTCGGCGACCTCTTCGGCCACTGATTCGTTGAGGACCTCAGCGGCAGCCTCAGACTCAGCCGCTTCGTCCAGGTTGAGAGCGTCGTTCACGATCGCGTCCGCCTCCGGGTCGTCGATGTCGATGTCGATGTCAGCCGTGTCATCCTCTTCGCCGTCCTCATCTTCGACGTGGACCGCGACGTGTTCCGCCGAGGTGACCGAGAGCTCTTCCTCAGCGAGGACGTTGCCCTCCTGGGCCTCGTCTTCCTCGCTGGACTGCTCTGCGGCGGTCGCCCAGTCGGCGTCGTCGGAATATCGTTCAGACACGTTGTTTTCTCCATAGCTGCGGCGCGAGCCGCGGGGGTCATCAGCCAGGGATTCCGAACACCCAGTGCGCCAAGAGCCCGAAGGCGAAGTCCAAGCCGTAGACGATGCCCATGACGATGATCACGAAGACGAGCACCACCCCGGTGAACTTGAACAGCTCCTTGCGAGTCGGGGTGACGACCTTGCGGAGCTCGGCGATGACCTGGCGGATGAACAGGGCGATGCTCCCGAAGAACTGGGAGAAGGGGTTGCCCTTCTTCTCGCGGGTGGCGCCGGCCGCGACGACCTCGCCGCGCGGTTCGTCCTGATCCATCCTGAATGTACCTTTCGTGTGTCAGCGTTGCGCTGACGCGCAGGGCGGACAGGAATCGAACCTGCAACCTGCGGTTTTGGAGACCGCTGCTCTGCCAATTGAGCTACCGCCCTAGAGACCGGGAGGTCTCGGGGTGTTCTCCCCACTCTGCCACCGTAGCCGCGATCAAAAGACCCCAGGCATGGCGAAAGAATGCAGACAACAACTGCCCCACAAGCATACGGCATCGATCCGGTCGCGCCGAACCGGGATCGCGATGGCGTGTTCTTGTTAGGCTCAGCGAGCGTATGCAGGAGGAGGGAGCGCCGGTGAGCGCTGAAGTGCAGCAGTTCCAGGTGGATCTGCGCGGAGTCGTCGATCTGCTCAGCCGGCACATCTACTCCAGTCCTCGCGTGTACCTGCGAGAACTCTTGCAGAACGCTCGCGACGCGATCACCGCCCGCCGCGAGGTCGACGGTGGGGGCGGCCGCATCCGGATCACTCCGCTGACCGCCGAGACCGGCGAGTTCGTGCTGCGCGACGACGGCGTGGGACTGACCGCCACGGAGGTCGCCGATCTGCTGGCGACGGTCGGCCGCAGCTCCAAGCGGGACATCTTCGACCTCCCCCGCAGCGACTACCTCGGGCAGTTCGGCATCGGTCTGCTCAGCTGCTTCATGGTCGCCGACACGATCGTCATCCGCTCGCGCAGCGCCCGCGGCGGCGCCTCGGTCGAGTGGACCGGCAGTGCCGACGGCACGTTCCAGGTGGCCGAGATCGACGAGGAGCTGCCGATCGGCACCAGTGTGCACCTCGTCCCGCGCTTCGACGCCGACGAGCTGCTGCGCCCCGCCGCCGTGCACGAGCTGGCGACGACGTTCGGGGAGTTCCTGCCGGTGCGCGTCACGATCGACGCCGCCGCCGGCGACATCGACATCACCCGAGACGCTCCGTTCCTCGACGCCGCGCAGGACCCCGAAGCGGCGGTCGGCTACGGTCGGGATCTCCTCGGCGCGAGTCCGCTCGACGTCATCGAGCTGAGCGAGCCCGCGACGGGCACGCGCGGCCTCGCGTACGTGCTGCCGTTCGCCCCTCCTCCCGGTGCACGCCAGGCCACGCGCATGTACCTGGGACGGATGCTGCTCTCCGAGCGCGTCGACGACGTGCTCCCCGACTGGGCCTTCTTCGTGCGCGCCGTGATCGATTCCACCGGCCTCGCTCCCACCGCGAGCAGGGAATCGCTCGTCGAGGACGCGGCGCTCGAACGCGTGCGCGAGCAGCTGGGCGCCGGCATCCGCCGCTGGGTGCTCGAGCTGGGGCTGCGCGAACCCCATCGTCTCGCGCAGTTCGTCGCCGTGCACGAGGTCGGCCTCAAATCCCTGGTGCGCCACGACGAGGAGCTCGCCCACTTCATCTCCCGCTGGTTGACGGTCGAGACGACGCACGGCACGGTGCGGGTCGGCGACCTCGTCGAGAGATACCCGCACATCCGCTATGCGCAGAGCGTGGACGAATTCCGCCAGGTGGCCGGCATCTCCCCCTCCGATGAGGTGCTCGTCAACGGCGGCTACCTCTACGACGCCGATCTGATCCGGATGCTGCCCGACCTCTACCCGCACGTCTCCGTCGAAAAGGTGGATGTCACGGGCGAACTCGATCGTCTCGATCCGCCACCCCTCGACGACCGCGATGCGGCCGTCGCCCTCGAAGCGCGCGCCGGTGCCGTGCTCGCCGCATCCGACTGCTCCGTGGTCGTCCGGTCGATCGACCGCCCCGATCTGGCCGGGCTCTACGTGGCCGACCCCGAGGTGCTGCGGGCGATCGACCGCGGACGCACCAGGGGCGTCACCGGGGCCCTCTGGGGCGGTGTGCTGGATCGCATCGACCAGACCCTGTCATCCGCCCGCGACGACGATCTGCGCGCGCGCCTGTGCCTGAACTGGTCCAATCGGGTCGTGCGCGCCCTGGTGCGCGTGCAGGACGACGCCGTCTTCGCGCGCACCGTGCAGCTCCTCTACATCCAGGCGCTTCTCGCCGGGCACCATCCGCTCGCGGACGCCGACCGGACGCTGATGACCAGCGCCCTCGCCGACCTCGTCTCGCTCTCGGCCGGTCTGGAGGGCGACACCATCCCCTTCGGCGACGCCCGCTGACTCTTCACCGAAAGGTCCCCTCCATGGCACGTCCGAAGAAGCGCTTCCAGCAGCTGATCGAGGAGATCGATCGCACCCCCTGGGGGCCCGCAGAGCAGGCGCTGGTCTCCGAGGCCGTCGCCCTGGCGATCGAGATCGGCGACGAGCGGCTCGAGTACGAGGCTCGGATGCGTCAGACCGCGTCGGCGAACATGAACGGCGCCACCGACGTGATGCTCAACTCGTTCGCGTGGTGCCTCGCCCATCACGATGCCGACCCGCAGCGCTTCCCGGCCGATCTCGACAACGGCGGAGCCGATCTGATGTGGCAGTTCAAGTGGATGGCCTCGTCGCTGCGGTCCTCCCCCGCGTTCTCGCAGGAGCAGATCGCCGCCGTGCTCGACGACATGGAGTCGCACTACCGCGCCGCGGGGCTCGGCGTCAGCGGCGTGCTCACCGCGCGCTTCGAGGACGCCTGGGACGCCGGTCGCATGGACGAGGCCGAGGCGCTGCGCGTGCAGCTGGAGGCGACGCCGCGCGACGACCACAGCCACTGCGACGCCTGTGGACGCAGTCAGATCGCGGGCTTCTTCGCCGACACCGACCGCGACGCCGAGGCGATCGTGCTCGTCGAGGAGATGATCGAGGGCGGATTCTCCTGTGGAGAGGAGCCCGAGCACGCCCTCTCGCGCGTGCTCCTGCCCTACCTGCGTGCCGGACGCCTCGACGAGGCGAAGACCGCGCATCTGCGCAGCTACCGACTGGCCAAGGACAACCCCGACAACCTTCGCATCGTCGCCAACAACATCGTGTTCGCAGCCCTCACCGGCAACGAGGCGCGCGCGCTCGCACTGGTCGAGAAGCACATCTCCTGGCTCGCGCACGACGGCCTGAACGTCGACGCCCACTTCGCGGCTCTCGCGGCCCTCGCCGTGGCGCTGGACCGGGTGACGGCCGTCGGACACGGCGACACTCCCGTGCGCGGCGCGGAGTCGGCCGCCCTCGTCCCGTTCTTCGGCGAGCACGACGGCACCTGGAGCGCCGCCGAGCTCGCGGCAGCCGCGTGGACCGCTGCGGAGCGGATCGGAGCGGGCTTCGACGAGCGTGACGGGACGGACGGGCACGCCCGCAGCC
This sequence comes from Microbacterium sp. TPU 3598, assembly GCF_002356155.1. Lineage (NCBI taxonomy): Bacteria > Bacillati > Actinomycetota > Actinomycetes > Micrococcales > Microbacteriaceae > Microbacterium > Microbacterium sp. TPU 3598. Next base: position 2,914,765 of record NZ_AP017975.1, read on the forward strand.
TGGAACGGATGCGGGCGCTGGCGGACGAGCGGTACGACGTTCCGATCCGCTCCGACGCGTTCGTCGCCGCGGCACCCACCACCACACCGGTCGACGCGGACGGATGGTTCGAGCGGGCGATGCAGCTCGCCCAGTTCGGCGCCGAGCACGAGACGCTCGAGGCCCTGCCCCGTGCCCTCGAGGTCGAGGACCCCGCCAAGCGCGCCCAGCTGCTCTCGATGCGCCTGGGCATCCTGATCGCCCTCGATCGCGCCGACGAGGCCCTGCAGCTTCTGCCGGAACGCATCGCTGCGCTGCGGGCGGCCGGCCGCGACGTGCAGGCCGACCTCGAGGAGCGCATCGGCCTCGCGACGTTCGGCCTGAACACCCCGGAGACGACCGCCGCGCTCGAAGAGGAGATCGGCGCATCGGACGACCTGCCCGCCTGGACGCGCGGCGACCTCGCGATCAGCCGCGCCGCCCTGCACCTGCAGTCCGGCGAACCCGACGCCGCGCTCGATCACGCCGAGGTGGCGGCGCGGTCGTTCGCCGAGGCCGAGGACACCCGTCTGACGAACACCACGACGCTGCTGGCCATCTCGGCCGTGCTGAGCAAGGGCGACCTCGAAGCGGGGAGCGCGCTGCTCGACCGCTTCCTCGCTCAGGACGACCTCAGCGCGGGCCACCGGGCCCAGGCGCTGCAGACCCGCGCACGCGTGCGCGGCGGCGGGAACACATACCTGGAGGGCGCGGCCGATGCCGACGAGGCCTGCCGCCTGCTCGCCGAACTGGGAGCGACCCGCGCGCTCGGTGACGCGCACCTGCTCGCCGGAGCCCTCTGGGAGGACGCGGACGAGCCGGAGAAAGCCGTCTCGCGCTACCGCCTCGCCGCGCGCCTGGGAGGCGAAGCCGGAGCGGACACGACCGGACTCGACTTCCGTCTCGCGCGCGCGATGCTGCGTGTCGGCGATGCAGAAGAAGCCGCAGAGCTGTTCGGCGACGTGCTGCAGCGCGAGGAGGAGGCCGACGTCCCCGCCGGCTCGCGCGCCATGACCGTGTCGATGCTCGCGCGCGCCCTGAGCGCCGCGGGCGAGTTCGGTCAGTCGGTCGGTGCGCACGGCTATGCCTCCGAACTGTTCGGGCAGGCCGAGGAGCACGCGGACCAGGCGATGTCGATGACGGAGCAGGCCAAGATCCTCGCGCGCTTCGACGAGCACGACGATGCGATCGCCCTGTTCGAGTCCGCCGCCGAGATCGTGCGGCGCGCGCCCGAAGCCGTCGGCGCGCTCACCGAGGTTCTGCACAGTCTCGGCCAGGCCTACGGCGGACGCGGCGATGAGCGGGCGTTCGGGCTCTTCGACGAGGTCGCCGCCCTCGCGCAGCAGCACGAGGCCGAGTGGCTGCTCGCGGATGTGACCGACTCGCGCGCACGGGCGCTGGCCGAGCTCGGCCGTGTCGATGAAGCCGTCTCGGCTGCTCTCACCGCGGCCGACGGCTTCGCAGCGCTCGGAGACCTGGGCTCGGCCGGAGGCTCGGAGCTGTTCGCGGCACGGGTGCTCGCCGGCAACGAGCGCTCAGCCGACGCGGTCCCGGTCTACCGCAGCGCCATCGAGCACGCGGCCGGACACCCGCCGCTGTTGCAGGTGTCGGCCCTCGAGCTCGGCAACGTGCTCGAGGCACTCGGCCGTCACGGCGAAGCCGCCGAGATCCGCGCGCACCTGGAGAGCTGAGCGCAGGGCCGGCGAGACGGCGCCGTCGCTGGGGGCGCCGTCTCAGAAGAGCTGGCGCCAGTTGGCCTTCGCGAGATCGAGGAGTTCGTCGCCGCGCCCGGACATGACCGTGCGGATCGCGTAGAGCGCGAAGCCCTTGACCTGCGCCGCCTCGATCGCGGGCGGCATGGAGAGCTCCTGCCGTTCGGTGACCACGTCGAGCAGAGCGGGACCGTCATGGGCCAGCACTTCGCGGACGGCGTCGGGGAGGTCCTCGCTCCGCTCCACCCGGCGTGCGAAGATCCCCATCGCCTCGGCGATCGCAGCGAAGCTGGGGTTGTCCAGCCCCGTCCCGTACGTCACGAAACCGGCGGCCTTCATCTCGAGCTCGACGAAGTTCAGCGACGAGTTGTTGACCACGACGGTCTTCACGGGCAGCTTGTTCTGCGTCAGGGTCAGCAGCTCGCCGAGCATCATCGAGAGGCCGCCGTCACCCGCGAGCGCCACGACCTGACGGTCGGGGTGTGCGACCTGGGCCCCGATGCCGTGCATCAGCGCATTGGCCATGGAGCCGTGCGTGAACGAGCCGATCAGTCGCCGGTTCTCGGTCATCGAGAGGTATCGGGCCGCCCACACGGTCGGCGACCCCACGTCGGCCGTGAAGATCGCATCGTCGGCCGCGTATTCGTCCAGGAGACGAGCGAGGTACTGCGGGTGGATGGGACGCTTGCCCTTGGCCGGCACCGCCAGCTCGTCGAGCTTCTTGCGAGTCTTGCGGTAGTGCGCGGTGGCATCGTCGAGGTGCGTGCGGTCGTCCTTGCGCGCCAGTCGAGGCAGCAGTGCGTCCGCCGTGGCACGCACATCGCCGACCAGCCCCAGATCGAGCGGATGCCGCTTGCCGAGCTGGGCACCACGGATGTCGACCTGGATCGTCGTCGCGTTGTCGGGGTAGAACTGCTCGTACGGGAAGTCGCTGCCCAGCACCAGCAGCGCGTCGGCGGCCTCCATGGCCCGGAAGCCCGAAGCGAAGCCGAGAAGCCCCGTCATCCCCACGTCGAAGGGGTTGTCGTACTCGATGAACTCCTTGCCGCGGAGCGCATGCACGATGGGAGCACCCAGTGTGTCGGCGAGCGCGATGACCTCGTCGTGCGCGCCCTCGACGCCGGCTCCCGCGAGGATCGTGACCTTCTTCGCGGCGTTCAACAGCGTCGCCGCCTTCTCGAGCTCCGCCGGATTGGGCACGACCACCGGGCGGGTGCGCTCGATCACGACGGCACGGTCGTCGGCGATGTCCGCCAGGGCGACGTCACCGGGGATCACGAGCACCGCGACCCCGCGCTCTTCGATGGCAGCACGCATGGCGATCTCCATCAGGCGCGGCATCTGCTTCGGATCGGCGACGTACTCGACATAGACGCTGCACTCGCGGAAGAGCTCCTGCGGATGCGTCTCCTGGAAGTATCCGGTTCCGATCTCGGTGGTGGGGATGTGGGCGGCGATCGCGAGCACGGGAACACGTGAGCGGTTGGCGTCGTAGAGGCCGTTGATCAGATGCAGGTTCCCGGGCCCGCAGGATCCGGCGACGACGGCGAGCTCGCCGGTGGTTGCGGCATCGGCGGCGGCGGCGAACGCGGCGGATTCCTCGTGCCGCACATGCACCCATCGGATCGTGCCGTCTTTGCGCAGCGCATCCGTGAAGCCGTTCAGCGAGTCCCCGGGAATGCCGTAGACACGGTCGATCCCGTTGGCGTGCAGAGTCTTGACGATGTTCTCAGCGACGTTTGCCATGCTTCGACCCTACGCCCGAGGCACGGGGCTGAGGCTCGTCGGACGACCGTGACAGATGTCACTCGAACTGCCGACATCCGACACTGTCGCCGCTTCGACGCGCGATCTAGCCTCGAAGCATCAGAAGAAGCCGAGACGCTCGCCGGCGCATCCGGGGTCACGGCACGACGAGAGGATGCAGAATGAGCGACTTCGCCATCGGAGACACCGTGCAGATCACCGGACCGACGATGACCGGCAATGTCGGAACCGTCGTCTCGATCGACGGGAAGCGGGGAAAGTACCTCGTGCGCATCACGGACGTGACCCAGAACTACTTCACTTCCGAGGAGTTGAAGCTCTTCTCCGCCTGAGGGCGACGAGCGGCGCTCAGTACTCCTGAGCACCATCCCGGTCCGGCTCTGCACTGCGACGGAACGCCCGCCCGGAGACCGACGTCGGGTCGATGCGCACGTAGACGCGCTTGAGGGTGGGGATCCAGGGGCGAAGGCCCGCGGCATCCGCGCGGTGCACGTCCGCATCCGCCTCCAGAGCGGTCGCGTGCCCGCGAACGATGACGCTCCAGGCGTCCGTGTCGGTATGATCGTCGACCTCGAACAGCACGTCGGTGTTCACCGTCAGCTCGAACAGCTTGCTGCCCGGCGCCGTGCGGAACAGGATGCCGTCGCCGTCGACCACGTAGTTCACCGGGAAGATGTCGATCGTGTCCCCGACGTGGGTGACGAGTCTTCCCAGTTCCTGCGTGCCGAGCAGCTCCCGGCTCCGGTCGGTGGTCAGCATCTCGATGGGGTCGGTGTGCGCGCTCATGCCGCCATTGTCTCGCACTCGATGTCCCCACCGACAGGGCATCCGTCCCGCATTCGGTGGTGGATGCGACAACGGCCCCCCGCGTTCTGCGAGGGGCCGTTCATCGTGCGCTCAGCCGATGCGGATGAGCTTCTTGTTGACGAACTCGTCCGCGGCCAGGTGACCCAGTTCGCGGGCCGTGCCGCTGCGCTTGACGCCGCCGAACGGCAGCTCGGGGCTGTCGGCGAGCACGAGGTTGACGTAGACCATGCCCGCCTCGATCTTGTCGGCAACGCGCTCCGCCTGCGCGGCATCCGTCGTGAAGACGTAGGAGCCGAGACCGAAGGTGGTGTCGTTCGCGAGCTCGACCGCCGCGTCCTCATCCGCCACGCGGTAGACGACGGCGGCGGGGCCGAAGAGCTCCTCGCGGTAGACGTTCATCTCGGGCGTCACGTCAGCCAGCACGGTCGGAGCGAAGAACGCGCCGTCACGGGTGCCGCCGGTGAGGAGCGTCGCTCCCTGCTCGACCGCCTGGTCGATCTGCTTCTGCAGGTTGACCGCAGCCGTCTCGGACGACACCGGACCGAGGACCGTGTCGTCGAGCATGGGATCGGTCGCCTCGACGGCCGCCATCGCCGCCGTGAACTTCTCGACGAAGGCGTCGTACAGGCTGTCGACGATGATGAAGCGCTTCGCGCCGTTGCAGGCCTGCCCGTTGTTGTCGAGGCGCGCATCGACGCCGGCCTGCACCGTGGCGTCGAGGTCGTCGGTGGAGAGCACGATGAACGGGTCGGAGCCGCCGAGCTCGAGTGCGACCTTCTTGAGGTTGCGTCCGGCGATCTCGGCGACCGCGGCACCGGCGCGTTCGGATCCGGTGAGCGAGACGCCCTGCACGCGCGGGTCGGCGATCATCGTCGCGATCTGCTCGTTCGTCGCGAGGACGTTCTGGTAGGCGCCCTTCGGGAATCCGGCATCGTGATAGATCTTCTCGATCGCGGTCGACGACTCCGGGCACTGCGGGGCGGGCTTGAGCAGGATCGTGTTGCCCACGATCAGGTTGGGAGCGGCGAAGCGCACGATCTGGTACGCCGGGAAGTTCCACGGCATGATGCCGACGAGCGGGCCGAGCGAGGAACGGCGGATGATGGCCGACCCCTCCCCCAGGATCGCGATCGGCTGGTCGGCCATGATCGACTCCGCCTGGTCGGCGTAGTACTCGGCGATGTCGGCGGCGAAGTCGACCTCGCCGAGGGCGGCCTCGCGGGGCTTGCCCATCTCACGCACGAAGATGTCGGCGAGCTCTTCGCGGCGTTCGCGGTGCAGCTCGGCGGCACGCCGGACGAGGGCCGCGCGCTCGGCGACCGTCGACGAGCGCGACCACTCGCGGTGGGCCTCGTCGGCGGCGGCGACCGCCTCATCGATCTGGGCATCCGTGAACGTGTCGAAGGACGCCAGCGTCTCTCCGGTGGCGGGGTTGGTGACGGCGTAGTCGGTCATGACATGTCCTCTCGTGTGGTGGTGCGGGGCCCGACGCGCGGGCCCCGCATCGGAAATCAGGAGACCGGGATCAGCGTGTACTTGGTGGACAGGTACTCGTGGATGCCCTCGAAGCCGCCCTCGCGGCCGACGCCGGACTGCTTGACGCCGCCGAAGGGTGCGGCCGCGTTCGAGACAACGCCCACGTTGAGACCCATCATGCCGGTCTCGAGCCCGTCGATCATCCGCTGGCCGCGCTGCAGGTTCTCGGTGAAGACGTACGACACGAGTCCGTACTCGGTGTCGTTCGCCAGGCGCACGGCCTCTTCCTCGGTCTCGAAGGTCGCGATCGCGAGCACCGGTCCGAAGATCTCCTCGCGCAGGATCGCGCTTCCCGCGACGACATCGGTCAGCACGGTCGGCTCGTAGAACGTGCCCGTGCCCTCCACAGCCTTGCCACCTGCGAGCAGCGTCGCACCGCGACCGACCGCATCGTCGACGAGTTCGCCGGCCTTCGCGACCGCATCCGCGTCGATGAGCGGTCCGATCGCCACGCCCTCTTCGGTGCCACGGCCGATCTTCATGCCGTTGACGCGCTCGGTGACACGCTTGGCGAATTCGCCCGCGACGTCCTTGTGCACGATGAAACGGTTCGCCGCCGTGCAGGCCTGTCCGATGTTGCGGAACTTCGCGGCCAGCGCACCGTCCACGGCCTTGTCGAGGTCGGCGTCGTCGAACACCACGAACGGGGCGTTGCCGCCGAGTTCCATCGACACGCGCAGCACGCCCTCCGCCGCCTGGGCGATGAGCTTGCGTCCGACCTCGGTCGAGCCCGTGAAGGAGAGCTTGCGCAGACGCGGGTCGGCGATGATCGGCGCCGACAGCGCGCTCGACTTCGAGGTCTGCACGACGTTGACGACACCGGCGGGAAGGCCGGCCTCTTCGAGCAGCTTCGTGAAGTACATCGTCGTCAGCGGCGTGAGCGCCGGGGGCTTGATCACCACGGTGCAGCCGGCCGCGAGTGCCGGAGCGATCTTGCGCGTCGCCATCGCGAACGGGAAGTTCCACGGCGTCACGAAGAACGACGGTCCGACCGGGCGCTGCGACACGACCATGTGGCCGGTGCCCTCGGGGTTGATGCCGTAGCGGCCGCTGATGCGCACGGCCTCCTCGCTGAACCAGCGCAGAAACTCGCCGCCGTAGCCGACCTCGCCACGCGCCTCGGCGAGCGGCTTGCCCATCTCGAGCGTCATGAGCAGCGCCAGGTCCTCCTTGTGCTCCTGCACGAGGTCGAATGCCCGGCGGAGGATCTCACTGCGCACGCGCGGAGCCGTCGCGGCCCACGCGTCCTGCGCGGCGACGGCCGCATCGAGGGCGCGGATGCCGTCTGCGGGCGTCGCGTCGGCGATCGTGCGGATCACGGCACCGGTCGCGGGATCCTGCACGTCGAACGTGCCGCCGGTCTCGCCGTCGATCCACTCACCGCCGATGAAGAGGCCGGTGGGGATGCTGTCCAGGAGCGCCTGTTCGGTCTGAGTGCTCATGATTCTCTTTCTGTGAGGAGGGCTAGGAGCGCGTGCGTCGGCTGGGAGGTGCGTCGATGCTCAGCGTCTGACCGCGGAAGAACGCCGGCCGTCTGATGGCGTTCCAGACCATGACGACGATGCCGACGCCGATGATCAGCATTCCGAGGATGAAGACGATGCCGACGCCGCCGATCTGAGAACCCGAGCCGTAGGCCGGGTCCATCGAGTCGATCAGCGTCGTGAAGAACAGCACCGCGAGGATCGCACCGCCCACGAGCGGGAAGAGGAACGTGAAGAAGAAGTTCCTCGTCGAGTCGAACCACTGCTTGCGGAAGTACCAGACGCACGCGAAGGCGGTGATCCCGTAGTAGAAACAGATCATCATGCCGAGCGTGAGGATGGTGTCCCACAGCGTGTCCTCGCTCACGACGCGCATCACGGCGTAGAAGGCCGACGCGACGATGGCGGAGATGATGGTCGCGTACCCCGGGGTGAAGAAGCGGGGGCTGACCTTCGCGAACGACTTGGGCAGGGCGCCGTAGTGCCCCATCGCCAGCAGCGTGCGCGCCGGTCCCACGAACGTGGACTGCAGCGACGACGCCGAGCTGGTCAGCACCGCGAGCGACACCAGGAAGGCGAGCGGGCCGAGGATCGGGCCGGAGAGGTGGAAGAACACGTTCTCCTGGATGTCCTCGTTGCCGAGACCCAGCGCACCGGTGCCGACACCGGCGAACATGATCATCGCCACCGCGAGCAGCAGGTAGAGCGAGACGATCATCAGCACCGTGACGGTGGCCGCGCGACCCGGGGTCTTCTCCGGGTCCTTGGTCTCCTCGTTCATGGTGAGGGTCACGTCCCAGCCCCAGAAGATGAAGATCGACAGCGAGAGTCCGGCGGCGACGGCGCTGAACGACGAGATCGCGAACGGGTTGAACCAGTTCAGATCGAAGGGCTGGTAGTCGAAGCCGTTGCCGTTGACGGCCTGCACGATCGCCGCACCGGCGAAGAAGAGCAGGACGAGGATCTGGAAGCTGACGAGCCAGTACTGCAGCTTCTGGGTCGTCTGCATGTCGCGGTACGAGATCCAGGTGGCCCCGAGCATGAACAGCAGGCACACGCCGATGTTGATCCAGGTGACGCTCGCGAGGGAGGCGATGTCGGGGTTGCCCGTGATCTGCGAGATCAGCAGGAAGAGGAAGTCGACGGCGATGCCCGCGAGGTTGGACAGCACGAGGATCGTGGCGACGACCAGGCCCCAGCCCGCCATCCAGCCCACCCACGGACCGAACGCGCGGGCCGCCCAGGTGAACGAGGTGCCGGAGTCGGGCATCCGGTTGTTGAGCTCGCGGTACCCGAAGGCGACCAGGAGCATCGGGATGAAGCCGACCAGGATGATCGCGGGGATCTGCGACCCCACCGTGGAGGCCACAGGGCCGACGGCGGCGGTGAAGGTGTAGGCGGGTGCGATGCACGAGATGCCGATCACGACCGCGCCGATCAGGCCGACCGTTCCGGCGCTCAGGCCCTTGGTGGAGATCCCGGTCGTGACACCGGATTCGGGCTCCGTCGCCCGGTTGGTGCTGCTCATCAGCGTTCTCCTGCTTCGTTGCGGGTGCGCGGGACGACGATCATGGGGACGGGCAGCTCGTGCAGCATCTTCGCCGCCGTGGAGCCCAGGAAGAGACGACGGGGCTGCGCCAGCCTGCTGGAGCCGACCAGGACCACCTCGCCGGGAAGCCAGGAGAGGTTCGCGACCGCATCTTCGACGGTGTCGCCCGGAGCCTTCTCGACGGCGGCGGTGCGCCCGTCGGGGAGCAGCTCTGTCGCCATCGCGAGGACCTCCTGCCCGTGGTCGTCACCGACCGTGCGGATCGCGCCCGTATCGAGCCCCGGGGGCACATCGAACGGCACGAGGGACACGAGGCGCAGGTCGACGCCGCTGTCGCCGGCGAGGGCGACAGCCTCGTCGAGCAGCGCATCGGCGCCCGGCCTCGATCCGACGGCGACCGTGACGCGCGGGATGACGTGGTCGTCCTGCTGAGCCGTTCCCACGGGTGCCAGCGCCACCGGGATGGTCGACGAGTGCAACAGCTCCGAGGCGACGCTCCCGAGCCGGTGGCGTCCGAAGATGCCCCCGCCCGCCGCACCGATCACGATCACCCGGGCGCCGAACTCCTCGCCGGCGGCGATGAGCCCCTCGGCGAACGACTCGGAGAACCGGACATGACCGCTGCGGGTCAGCTCCTGCGGCAGCCGGACGACGGCGTCGGCGAGCCACTTCCTGGCCTGCGACCGGATGTGCTCCTCATAGGCGCGCTCCGGCGGCACCGCGGCGTTGCGTGTTCCTTCGTTCGGCAGCACGATCACCAGGTGCAGGGTCGCGCCCAGGCTGCGGGCGATGCGCGCGCCCAGCGCCGCGGCATCCGCTCCCGCATCCGTCGCCGTGTACCCCACGACGACCGAGCCGGTCATCAGCTGCTGCTCTCGACAGCGCCGGACTCGCGGCTCGCATCGACGATGTTGGATGCGACGAGGTGTCCCATCCGGATCGCACCGTCGACGTGCTGGTACCCGGCTCCTGCCATGTCGCTGCAGGCGAAGTGGATCGGGCCGACCGCCGTGCGCAGGTCCGCGCCGTAACGGTGCAGGCCGCCCATGTCGAAGCTCGCGGCATAGGCACCACGCGTCCACTCCTCGCTGCCCCAGTCGCTCTCGTAGTAGACGACCGGGTTCTTGGCCTCTGGGCCGTAATAGTGCGAGAGCGACTCGAGGATGCGCTCCTTGCGCTCCTCGGCAGAGAGCTCGAACACGCCGTCGGCGTTGGCGTCGGAGACGAAGCCCACCAGGGTGCCGCGCTCGTCGCCGTGGTTCGTGTTGTCGTACGCCTCGTGCGACAGCTCGTACGGGCTGAACGCGGTGCCGCTGAGACCCTGCTCGCGCCAGAACGGACGATCGTAGACCGCGTGCACCTTGATGACGAAGCCCATGGAGAGGTGCTGGTGCAGCTGGTGCTGACGACGCGGCAGCGGCGGATCGAAGGAGATACGGCTGTACAGCACCGGCGCGTGCGCGAGGATCGCGTGGCGGGCGCGGACCGTGAGCTCGTCGGTGGTGGCGACGACCCCCGCGTCCGACCACTCGAGGCTGCGGACCGGCTGGTTCAGCAGCACGTCGTCGCCCAGGCGCTCGGCGAGACGCAGCGGCACCTGCTGCAGACCGCCGACCACGCGCTTGTCGAGGATGAAGTCGGCGTCGACGAGGTTCGAGTACGAACCGGCGGATGCGGCCATCAGCAGCGACTGCAGCAGCGAGAACGAGTGCGTGGGCTTGGTGAGCATCGCCGATCCCGTGGCGAAGGCCAGGTTGCGCACGGCCTCGTCGTCATCGGTCTGCGAGCGCAGCCAGGCGTCCCAGGTGATCGAGTCCCACTCCTCGGCGTTCGGGTGCGCCCACGGCTGATCGGGGTCGATCTCGGCGACCAGGGCGTCGAGGATGCCCGTGATCCGGGCGATCACGGCCTCGGTCTCCGGCGACACGGGGAACATCTCCCCCGTGAAACGGTGCGTCTTCCCGTCGGGGCCGACGTAGACGCTGTCGCCTTCGCGGTAGCGGCTGTAGGTCTCGAGGCCCAGCTCTTCGATGGCGTCCTTGAGCGCATCCTGATCGGGCGAGACCCACTGACCGCCGATCTCGAGCATGGCGCCGTCGATGACGTCGGTCCACAGGCGTCCGCCCACGCGGTCGCGGGCCTCCAGCACGGCGACCGACAGGCCGGCCTTGCGCAGGTCGTTCGCGGCGGTGAGCCCTGCGGCTCCGGCGCCGATGATGAGCACGTCGCGGGTGATCTCAGACATCTGCAACTCCTTCGTTGGGGGAAGTAGTGCCGGTCGCGACCCGAAATCCCCCGATTGGGGTCGCGACCGGACAGGGGGTCGGGCCGCACGGGAGTGCGGCCCGGATGCTATTCGGCGGCGGCCAGGGCGGCGGCGACGATGTCGAGTCCCTCGTTCAGCAGGTCGTCGCCGATCGAGAGCGGAGGGAGGAAGCGGATGACGTTGCCGTAGGTTCCGCAGGTGAGGACGATGACGCCCTGCGCGATGCACGCCTTGGCGACGGCGGCCGTGAGAGCGGCGTTCGGCGCCTTGGTCTCGGGGTCGACGAACTCGGCGGCGATCATCGCACCGTGGCCGCGGACGTCGCCGACGCGCGGGTCGTTTTGCTGGATCGCGGTGAGGCGGTCGATGAGGATCGTGCCGATCTCGCGCGCCCGCTCGATCACGCCGTCGTTCTCGAACACGTCGATCGAGGCGAGGGCTGCGGCGCAGGCGATGGGGTTGCCCCCGTAGGTGCCACCGAGGCCGCCCGAGTGCGAGGCGTCCATGATCTCGGAGCGACCGGTGACCGCAGCGAGCGGGAGACCGCCGGCGATGCCCTTGGCCGTGGTGATCAGATCGGGCTCGATGCCGAAGATCTCGCTCGCGAACATGTGCCCGGTGCGGGCGAAGCCGGTCTGCACCTCGTCGGCGATGAACACGACGCCGTTCGCGCGGCACCACTCGACGATCGCGGGGAGGAACCCGTCGGCGGGGACGATGAAGCCGCCCTCGCCCTGGATGGGCTCGATGATGACCGCGGCCAGGTTGTCGGCGCCGATCTGCTTCTCGAGCTGGAGGATGACGCGGGCCGCGGCCTCACGTCCATCGAGTCCGTCGCGGAACGGGTACGACATCGGCGCCCGATAGACCTCGGGCGCGAAGGGGCCGAAACCGCTCTTGTAGGGCATCGACTTGGCGGTGAGCGCCATGGTCAGGTTGGTGCGGCCGTGGTAGCCGTGGTCGAAGGCCACGACCGCCTGGCGACCGGTGTGCTTGCGGGCGATCTTGATCGCGTTCTCGACGGCCTCGGCGCCCGAGTTGAACAGGGCGCTCTTCTTGGCGAAGTCACCGGGGGTCACGCGGTTGAGCGCCTCGGCGACGCCGACGTACGACTCGTAGGGCGAGATCATGAAACAGGTGTGGGTGAACTGCGCGGCCTGAGCGGCGACGGCCGCGGCGACCTTGGGGTGCGCGTTGCCGACGGTGGTCACGGCGATGCCGGAGCCGAGGTCGATGAGCGAGTTCCCGTCGGCGTCCACGACGACGCCACCACCGGCGGCGACAGCGGCGACCGGAACGGTGTGTCCGACGCCCGCTGCCACGGCATCCGCCTTGCGCGCGAGGATCTCGGCGGAACGGGGGCCGGGAAGATCCGTGACCAGACGACGCTCCTGGGGGAGGTCGGGTCCGCCGAGAGGGACTGCGGGGGCTGCGGTGTCGAGGAGTGCCATGTTCGCGAGCGTACGGCGGCCACCGAGCCGCCTGCACTCACCGGTCTGTACAATCTGGAGAAGCAAATCGCCCGCTCGTACAACTCGCCGGAGGTCACCGTGGTCGTCACCGCCCAGCCGACCCTGCGCGCCCTGTTGCAGCGTCGCGATCTCGGGCTCTCTCTGATCCCCCGCGAAGGCGACATCCCCGATGGGGCACTCGACCGCCCGCTGCGTTGGGTGCACAGCTCCGATCTCGCCGACCCCACCCCGTTCCTGTCCGAAGACCTGGCGCTGCTGACCACCGGAACCCAGTTCGACGAAGCCGTCAGCATCGACACGTACGTCGGGCGGCTCGCGGACCGCGGGGTGATCGGTCTGGGATTCGGAACCGAGGTGCACCGGTCCGGCATCCCCGAAGAGCTCGTCGACGCGTGCGCCGCGCACGGGATGCCGCTGTTCGCCGTCCCGTACCGCACCCCGTTCATCGCCGTCGCCCGCGCGCACTCCGAGGCGATCGCGGCTCAGGCGTATGCCCGACGGTCCTGGGCCCTCGACACGCAGCGTGCCCTCGCTCTCGCCGCCCTCCGACCGCACGGCCTCGATGCGACGATCGCCGAACTCGGGCGGCGAATCGGCGTCTGGGCCGGGATGTTCGACGCCGCCGGAGCGCTCACCCTCTCCCACCCTCGCGAAACGGTGGAGGCCCGTGTGCTCGACGAGCTCGGGAATCGCGCGGTGGAGATCCTGACCCGTGGACTCGAGGCGGGGCAGTCGCTCAGCATCGAAGACCATTCGTTCATGCTGTTCACGGTCGGCCGCGGCGGGCATCTGCGGGGCGTCATCGCCCTCGCCGTCGATACGCTCGATCCCGAAGCCCGGTCGGTCGTGACCTCGGTGATCGCCATGGCAGGACTCGCGATGGAGCAGAGCGAGCAGCTCGCCCGCAGCCGTCGTCGCCTGCACGCACAGCTCCTCAGATCACTCCTCGCCGACGACCCCACCTTGGCCAGGAGGGTGCTGGGCAGCCTGCCCACCGCACCCGTGCTCGTGGCCGTCGCCGCCGACGCGCCGGCAGGGCCGCTCGCCGACTGGTGGGAGCGGCACCGCGCCGAGCACGGAACCTCGATCTTCCTCGCCGAATCCGAGGACGGGGTGACGATGTGCGTCTCAGCCGGAGACGAGGCCCTGCTCGACGAGGTCGCCGCCCGCTTCGGCATCCGCATCGGCGTCTCCGATCCCGAAGGGTACGATTCGTTCGCCCGGGCACACGCGCAGGCGCTCACGGCGCTGCGTCAGCAGGGCACCCACGGGGTCGCCCGCTACTCCGACACCGTCGGGTCGAGCATCCTCACGGCCCTCGCGACCGACGAGGCGCGCCTCGTCGCCGAATCGCGCCTGGCCCCGGTGCGCGAGCACGACGCCCGTACCGGCGCCGAGCTCGAACGCTCGCTGCGCACCTGGCTGGAGCATGACGCGAAAGCGGAATCCGCCGCGGTCGCGCTCGGAGTGCATCGGCACACCCTGCGCTCCCGCATCGCCCACGCGGGCGCGCTGCTCGACGTCGACCTGTCGACCTTCCCCGCCCGCGCCGAGCTCTGGACGATCCTGCAGACCGCCCGCGACTGAGCCGGGGCGGCTGCACGCTCCCGATCATCCACGTGCTTCCTGCTCGCACCCCGCGCGGCGGGAACGCTCCGGTCGCACTTCGCGCCGCCCCCGCGACGTCTGAGCGGCAGGAACTGCAACCGGAGCAGCGGGCCAACATCGGGCCAAGAGCGGGTCAGGAGTGGATGCGCGCTCCCGCAGCCAGCACCGCCCGGCACCGCATGACGTCATCGGCAGTCTGGGCGATCAACGCCTCGACGCCGTCGAACCGCAGCGTCGGGCGAAGGCGCGCGACGAGGGTCACGCACAGGCGCCGACCGTAGAGGTCGATGTCGGCATCATGCAGGTGCACCTCGACGCGTCGCTCGCGATCGCCGTCGAAGGTCGGGTTCATCCCGACACTGACACTCGCCGCCCACGACAGCAGGTCGTCGTCGATCCGCACCCACGCCGCGTAGATCCCGTCGTCGGGCAGATCTTCGTGGTCGAGCGCCAGGTTCGCCGTCGGGAAGCCGAGCTCGCGACCCCGACCGTCGCCGGGGACGACCAGTCCGACGATCGTCCCGGGCGGCGACGCGCTCACGCGTTCTCGGGGGCGGCGATCGAGCGGTAGCGGCTCTGATGGAAGACCAGGGGCTCGACGTCGTCGAACAGCGTGATGTCGGCGATCTCGTACAGCGCGATCTCGTGGTCGCCGCCGTCGAACGTGCCGTGCAGGCGACACGTGAGCCAGAGCGCTGCGTCCGCGATCAACACGGCTCCGCCATCGGTGCGGCGCCACTCATGGCCGCCGAACCGGTCGCCTTCCCTCGCCGAGAGCGAGCGACTGAGGGGCTCGTGGTGCGCGGCGAGCACGCTCATGCCGAGCTCGGGCACGGTGCGCAGCACCGGCCAGGTCTTCGACGTACGGGCGGCACTGATGGCCACCAGCGCCGGTTCGAGCGAGATCGAGGTGAAGGAGTTGACCGCCATTCCCACGGCACGGTCGTCGACGTGCGCGGCCAGGGCCACGACCCCGGTCGGGTATACCGAGAAGGCCCGGCGGAGGGCGAGGTCGCGCGGGACCGTATCGTTCGTCAGCGCGTCGGTCACGACAGTCGTCATTTCGGCTTCCTTTCGTTAGTCAACTTTGACTAGTTTTGATAATAGGCAACTTTGATCATGCAAACAACAGGAAAGGCGAAGGCCAGCCGTTAGCATGAGGTGCATGTCGACCACCCGCCTCGTCGTCCTCGGCGCCGTGAAGCAGTTCCAGCCCGTGCACGGGTACTTCCTCCGTCGCGAACTCATGACCTGGCACGTCGACGAGTGGGCGCATATCCAACCCGGATCGATCTACAACGCCCTGCGCGCCCTCGAGGTCGACGGCTACATCGCCGAGAGCGGCACCGAGGCCGAGGGCAAGCGCCCGGCGCGGACGACCTACCGCATCACCCCGGCCGGCGAGGTCGAACTGCAGCGCATGCTGCGCGAGAACCTCTGGAACGTCGCAGCCTTCGACACCCAGGCCATCATGACCGTCGCCTCGTTCATGTTCGTTCTGAGCCGGCAGGAGGTGATCGCCGGCCTCGAGCACCGCCTCATCAAGAGCG
Source organism: Microbacterium sp. TPU 3598 (assembly GCF_002356155.1). Classification (NCBI taxonomy): domain Bacteria; kingdom Bacillati; phylum Actinomycetota; class Actinomycetes; order Micrococcales; family Microbacteriaceae; genus Microbacterium; species Microbacterium sp. TPU 3598. The sequence goes on from NZ_AP017975.1 coordinate 2,930,534, forward strand.
ACGCGATCATCACGCAGAACGGCTTCGACGTGCAGGACACGCTGCGCTCCGAGACGACGCCCAAGTACGTGCGGGAGATCTTCGACCTCTCCACAGCCCGCCTCACGGCCGAGAAGCAGTGGCTGCTCGACCTGCTGGAACGTCTGCGCGGTGGGGAGTACACATTCGCCGGCGAGACGACCGAGGGCGCAGCGTCGGCCGACGCGGCCTCGTCGGCCTGAGGTCAGCGCGACGAGACGAGCGCGTCGATCGACTCGCGCGACAGGGCCGACGTCGTCGCACCCCGATGCTGCGCCACCACGGCGCCGGCCGCACAGGCCCGGATCAGCGCCGTCTCGATTGCCTCTCCCTGGGCGAGCGCGGCGGCCAGGGCTCCGCAGAACGCATCGCCGGCGCCGGTCGTATCCACCGGATCGATCCGGAACGCGTCGACCTGCAGAGGATCGCTCCCCGCGCGATGCAGCACCACTCCCCCGGCACCCCGGGTGAGAACCACGACCGGGGCTCCGGCGGCGTGCAGCCGGTCGATGCCGCCGAGCGCGGTGCACTCGGTCTCGTTCACCACCAGCACGTCGACGTCGCCGAGCATCTCGACCGCCTCGGCATCTGCGGGCGCGGCGTTCAGGATCGTCAGGGCTCCGGCCGTCCGGCCCGCGCGCAGGGCGGCCGCCACGCTCGCGAGCGGAACCTCCAGCTGCGCGAGCACGACCGCCGCGCCTGCGATCCCGGCGACCGCGTCGTCGACGTCGAGCTCGGCGTTCGCACCGGCCGCGACGATGATGCTGTTGTCGCCGTCGTCGAAGGCCAGCACGTGGGCGACGCCGGTCGGAACGGCGGCACTCCGGCGCAGGGCCGCCGCGACTCCGGCATCCGCCAGCGTCTGCTGCAGCACGTCGGCGGCCTCGTCCGTTCCGACCACCGCACAGAACCGGGTCGGAGCCCCGCTGCGTGCGGAGGCGACGGCCTGATTCAGCCCCTTGCCCCCGGCGAAGCGGCCGCCGGCCCGACCGAGCAGGGTCTCGCCGACGCGGGGAGGGCGCGAAACCTCGACCACGAGATCGAGATTCGCGCTCCCCACGACGGCGACACCGGTGAGGGTGTCAGACACGCGACATCGTCCGTCGGTACTGGGAGCCGGTGTGCGAGTCGGCGAGCGCCGGCGTCGGCGTGCCGATCAGACGCTCACGCAGCGACTGCGGCTCGGCCGAGGGTTCGGCGATCGCACCCCGCTCCTTGAGGATCGGCAGCACGTGCTCGATGAAGTCGACCGTCGACGCCGGCGGGATGACGGGAGCGAACAGGAATCCGTCCAGGTCGGCGCCGTCGGCGAGCTCGATCATCCGGTCTGCCACCTGCTCGGGGGTGCCGACGATCGGGCGGGCGCCGACGCCGTGCGCGTGCCAGTCTCCGAGAACGTCGCCGACCGTCTTGTCGGCGAAGCGGGCGACCTGGGTCTGCGACAGCTCGGTGCTCAGCTCCGACATCGGCGTGTTCGGCGCATAGGCTGAGAGGTCGAGGCCGGTGAACCATGCGTAGGAGGCGACGGTGACGTCGGGGTTCTGCGCGTCGGCGACCTCGGCGTACTTGCGCTGCGCTTCTTCCTCGGTGCTGCCGACGATCGCGGCGAATGCCGACATGATCTTCACCTCGTCCGCCCCGCGGCCGTTCTTGACGGCCTCTTCGCGGATCGCCGACGAGTGCGCACGCAGCTGCTCGACCGAGCCGCTGCCGACGAAGATCGCCTCGCCGTGCTTGCCCCCGAACTCCCGGCCCGCGGGAGAAGCCCCGGCCTGGAACAGCACAGGGGTGCCCTGCGGCGAGCGCGAGGTGTTGCCGTAGCCGTGCGAGCGGAAGTAGGGGCCGTCGTGCGCAATGCGGTGCACCTTGGACGGGTCGGCGAAGCGGCCGGACTTGTCGCGCTCCAGTGCGCCCTCCTCCCACGCCTGCTCCCACAGCTTGTACACGACCTGCATGAAGTCGTCGGCCATGAGGTAGCGCTCGTCGTGGCCGACCATCGGCACGCCGAAGCCCTGCACAGCCGTGTCGGCCGTGCCGGTGGTGACCACGTTCCAGCCGATCCGGCCGCCGGAGAGGATGTCGAGCGTCGCCATCCGTCGCGCGAACGAATAGGGCGGTTCGAGCAGCGTCGAGCCGGTGGCGACGAGCCCCAGGCGCGTCGTCTCGGGGATGAGAGCGGCGAGGATGATCGCCGGGTCCAGACGCGGCAGATCGAGGCCTTCGAGGGAGCAGATGTCGGGACGCTCGCCGGCGACGTCGGCCCACCCCCAGGCATCCGCGAGGAACAGGAAGTCGAACCCGGCGTCCTCGACCATGCGCGCGGTGTCGCGCCAGTACTCGAGCTTGTCGAACAGGTAGCGCCCGTTGTCGGGGTGCCGCCACGTGGCGGTGCCGGAGTCGTTCGCCTGGGCGTTCTCGAAGAGGCCGAGACGCAACTGCTTGACGGTGTTCTGATCGGTCATGTGCGGGTGCCTTCCTTGTGGGTGGTTCGTTCTGGTGGTTCTGGAGTGGTTCCGGGCACGGCGGAGGAACCCCGGGACGGGTCGGGGGGCGCCCGTCCCGGGATGAGGGTGCCGCGTCAGCCCTTGGCCGTGACCTCGCCGTCGCTCCACCAGAGCACGCGCTTGCGCACCAGGGCGAGGACGATGATCAGGAGCACTCCGAGCAGGCAGAGCAGAGCGATGCTGGCCCAGGTGACCGCGAGGTTCGCCTGCGCCGCAGACGTGGTGACGAGCGAGCCGAGACCGGCCTGCTGTCCCGCCGCGACGAACTCGGCGACCGCCGCGCCGACCACCGCGAGCGGCAGGGCGATGCGGAGCCCTGCGAACACGTAGGGCATGCTGCCGGGAAAGCGCAGCTCGCGGAAGATCTCCCACCGCGAGGCGTGCAGCGTCTTGAAGACGTCGAGCGCCTTCTGATCGACGTCGCGCAGACCCGCGAGCGAGTTCACGAGCATCGGGAAGAACACCACGAGCCCCGTCACGATGAACTTCGGCACCATGCCGAAGCCGAAGGCCACGACCAGTGCGGGGGCGATCGCCACGATCGGGGTCACCATCACGATGATGACCAGCGGCATGACCGCCCGCTCGATGATCTGGAACTCCGCCATGACGACCGCCAGGAGGAATCCGGCGAGGATGCCGGCGGCGGCGCCGACCACCACCTCGAGGAGCGTGACGAGGAAGTTCGACCAGTACATGCCGGCGTCATCGACGAGGCTGGCGCCGATCGCCTCCAGCGTCGGCAGCACGTACGGGTTGGTCCAGGCCACGACCTGCCAGAGGAGAGCGGCGATCACGAAGGTGATCAACGTGGGTCCCCACGCTCCCCAGCGCAGCCAGGAAGGAACTCCCCGGCGTGGTTGGGCCTTCAGGCGGGCGGTCGCGAGGGTCGCGGTCGTGTCTCTCATCGTCAGCTCAGACATGGGCCTTCTCCGTCTGCGCGCGCAGCGCACCGCGCACGACTGCTTCCAGTTCGCGGAACTCGTCCGTCGCGTAGGCCTCTTCGGTGCGCGGCCGCGGCAGGTTCACATCGATCACCTGGGCGATGCGCCCCGGGTGCGCCGCCATCACCACGATGCGGTCGGAGAGCATGATCGCCTCCGGCACCGAGTGCGTGACGAACATGACGGCCTTGCGGTTGGACTGCCAGAACTCCAGCAGCGCGATCCGTTGCAGGTCGCGGTTCATCTCGTCCAGCGCCGAGAACGGCTCGTCCATCAGCATGATGGCCGGGTCGAACACGAAGGCCCTCGCGATCGCGGCGCGCTGCTGCATGCCGCCCGAGAGCTGACCGGGGTACTTCTTCATCGCCTGTCCGAGCCCGAACGTCGACAACAGCTCCGCGGGATCACGGAGCGCTCGCCCGGCGTTGGCCTTGGCGTTGATCCGCACCGGCAGCTCGACGTTCTCGCGCACCGTCTTCCACGGCAGCAGTGCGGGCGACTGCGGCACGAGACCGATCTTCTTGTCGCGCGAAGCCGCCGTGACGCTCTCGCCGTCGATCGTGACGCTTCCGGAGTCGGCGTCGAGAAGGCCGGCGACGACCTTGAGCAGTGTGGACTTGCCGCAGCCGCTCGGGCCGATCACCGACACGAACTCGCCCATTCCGATCGTCAGGCTCACATCATCGAGCACGGTGACCTTCGCGCCGTCGACGCCGAACGACTTCGAGACGTTCCTGACCTCGACGCCGGCGCCGTGTGCGACCGTCATCACTTCTCCTGCCAGATCAGGGCGTCGCCGTCGTAGAGGTCGGCGACCAGGTCGGCGTCCATCATGTCGGCGATCGCGGGCAGCTCCTTGACGTCGCCGTACTTCTTCACGAGGGCGTACTCGGGCTCCCACATCGACTCGTTCTGCACGCCGGGGTTCCCGCCGGCGCTCTCGCGCACCCACGCGGACTCCACCTCCCACGTGCGGGCGAGCTGGTCGCGGGGGAACGCTGCGCCCTGACCGCTGTCCTCGGCCAGCTTCGCGAGCTTGTCGATGCAGGCATCCGACTCGTCCAGGCAGTACTGCAGCGCCTTGAGGCTCGCCCGCATGAAGTCGGCGGCGACCTCGCGGTGCTCGTCGAGGAATCGGGAATTCACCTCCATCACGTTGTATGTACCCTCGACGCCGAGATCGGCGGGGAGGAACTCGCTGAACGGCAGGCCCTGAGCCTTGAGCGACTGCGGCTGGTTGGAGGCGTAGCCGACGATCGCGTCGACCTGCTCGCGGACGACGACCGTGGGGTCGTAGTTGGTCATCTTGACCATCTCGACCTTCGAGACGTCGACGCCGGCCTCGTCGAGCATGGCCGAGGCGATCGGCGTCAGGTTGATGAAGTATCCGAGCGATCCGCCCTCGAGGTCCTTCAGGCTCTCGAGCTTCTCGTTGCCGAAGATCGAGAACGGCGGGGTCGTGCCGTAGGTGGCGACCGCCGTGAGGTTCTTGCTGTTCGCCGCCGCCAGCATCACGTCGGATGCAGAACCGAGAGCGGTGAACTGGGCCTGACCGGATGCCACGAGCTGCTGCCCGTTCGCCCCGGAGGCGTTGATCTCGACATCGAGGCACAGGTCGTCGAAGTAGCCCAGCTCCTCGGCGAGGAACACGTCGAGCTGGCCGGCGCTGGCGGAGTAGCCGTAGCCGGAGATGTAGGTGATGGTGCCGGCATCCTGATTCCGCTTGCAGGCGTCGGTGTCGCTCGCACTCGTGGGGGCGGTATCGCCGCCTGGCGTCTGCGCGGAGCATGCTCCGAGCGTCAGCGTGGCGGCGAGAACGCACGTCAGGGTGGCAGTGATGCGGAATCGGGTTTCCGCAGAGGAAGTAGCCATGAGGGTCCCTTCTCGGCCGTTCGTCGTTGATGGCTCGATGAAAGTAACATAGTCAAGATTGACTAAGCAAGATCAAACTAACTTTTGACGACAGGCGCGACACGGACGGGGGCTGGACGGGCGTCGAGTGCACGCGAACTCGCCGAGTGCACGACTTGTCGACGTCGAGAAGCCGTGCACTCGGCAGGAAGTCGTGCACTCGGCGACACAGAGCGGGAGCGCGGGCGGAGCGGGAGCCGTCAGGACTGAGGAGGAGCGGCAGGGTAGAGGTAGCGGCGCACGAACTCGTCGAAGAGCGGGACCATGTCGACGGATTCGTCCAGGAGCCACTGCAGCTGGATCCCGTCCATGACGGCGCTGATCAGGCGTGCGGCGAGCGCGGGGTCGATGTCGTCGCGCACCTCACCGGCGTCCTGCCCACGGCGGAGGATCTCCACGGCTTCGTCGGCTCGGGCCCGGTAGCGGGCGGCGAACTCGGCGTGCGACGGATGCTCCGGATCGGTCGCCTCGGCCGAGACGATCGCGTACAACGACGTGAGGCCGCGCGAGGTCTGATTGTGGGCGACGACTCTCTTCGCCTGCTCGAGGAGGGTGTGCTCCGCGGGATCGCCCGCGGCCGCTCGTACCTTCTCGTCGCGCTGGTGCAGCACCTCGGCGAACAGCTCCTCCTTGTCGGCGAAGTGATGCAGGAGGCCGGCAGGCGTCACGCCGACGCGCTTCGCGATCTCCCGCAGCGACCCGCCGTGGAATCCGGTCCGGGAGAACACGACCAGCGCTTCGTCGACGATCGCCTGCCGTCGCGCCTGCCCTGTGGCGTAGGAGCCACGGGGGCCACGACCCGCTGTCGGCTGGCCGTCCGTTCCCACTGCCCACTCCCATCCCTCGTCGAGGGAAGCGGCGGTTCAGCCCTGGTGGCCGTTGCCGCCCGCACCCCACGACGAGCTGAATTCCTGCTGCCGCATCGCGGGACGCAGAAGCTTCTCCATCTCGCGATCCACGAAGTAGTCCTTGAGCTTATCCTTCGTGAGTTCGTTGCCGATCGCCGCCATGATCATCGACTGGTCGAGCGAGAGATAGCGCTCGGCGATCGTGCCGCTCTTCACGGCGACCGCGTCGTAGAACCCACCGGGGCCATAGGCGCCGAGATCCTCCTCGATGCCTTCGAGGTTGCGCAGCACACCCTTGCGGTCATAGGGCAGCGCGAGGAAGGCCGCATGCGGCGTGATCACGCCGTCGCCGAACTCGGGAGCGGGATTCGTGCCCACCGCACAGCCCGGACGGTCCACATCGACGTCGGTCTTCTCCACGTCGGACGTGTAGCCGTCAGACCGCATGCCCGCGATGTCGACGCCGTATTCCGCGTATCCGCCGAAGGGATCACTCGCGGGCGAGAAGCCCCAATACCCGTATCCGGCCTCGTCGAGCCCGTGCTGCTTCTGCACGGCGACCGTGATCGGATGATTGAGCTTCCACGACTTCGGACCCCACTTCGTCTCCGGGACGAGCAGGTCGGGCATCAGCGACTCGAACATGCTGCCGCCCCAGCTGGGGACGAACGACATACCGTCATAGCTGTACGCGCCTTCCCAGACCTCGACGCCGTCGTAGGTGCGGTACTCCCCCTCGGGAAGCTGCTCCTGCCAGGCCCAGTCGCAGCCGGGCGGCATCGTGCGATGCGTGCCGTACAACGCCGTCGCCGGGATCTGGCCGTTGGCGATGCCGAGATAGGTCGCGATGCGGCTCTCGCTCACGGTCGTGTCGTAGTGGTGGCAGGTGTAGTAGGCGGTCTCGCCCGATCCGTTGTACATCGGGGCCGCGACGCTGCAGTCCGGCGGCACCTCGTCCCAGAAACCGCCGCGGTTGGTGCCGGCGGGGAGGCCGGCGGCACCCGCGGGATCGAAGAACGAGGCGAAGTCCATGGAGTCGTAGAGGGCGTCCGCCTGCACCGTGAGGGCAGGATCCGCCTCGCGGACGATACGCAGGGCGGCGGCCAGCCACCCGTTGTCGACCGTGCTGAGGAACGGGTGCACGGGATCGCCGGAGTCGGGCCAGGTCGTCAGCTTCTCCCCCGTCGTGGGCGAGTACCAGTTGTAGAACATGCCGCTCGCGTCATTGCGCTCGAGCCCTTCGAGGGTGTCGAGCGTGGCGGACATGCGGCTGCGCGCCTCGTCGGCGCCGATGATGCCGAGGTCTCGCGCCGTGACGGTCGACCACAGGTATCCGCCGATGTTCGTCGGAGAAGTGTATGCGCTGGGGGTCTGCAGGTCGCCGGTGATGTTGTCGGCCGGAAGGCCCGTCTCCTCATCGGTCATCGCCACGAGGGAGCCCCAGGTGTCCTGCGCCCAGCGCGTGAGCTCGGCGTCGCCCTGACGGCCACCTCCCGCCGCCGCCGGTCCGGCCAGGGCCAGGCCTGAGACGACCAGTCCGACCGTGGCCAGTGTGCCCATCCATCGCTTCATCACGTCTCCTCATCGAGAACGGGCGCCGCTGACCGGAGCCCTCAACACGCGAAAACCTAACAGGTGTTCAGTGTTGGCTCAACCCCCGCTTCCGTCCGCTCCGTAGCCTGCGCAGGATGCCCGCGCGAGTCGATCCATCTGCTCCGGTCGCACTTCCTGTCGCCTTCGCCGCTCCCGGGCGGCAGCAACTGCGACCGGAACGCCGGGCGGAGCGGGCGGGAGCGGAGGCGGAGGGCGGGGACGGGCGGGGTCAGCGGGGGGCGTGCGCCTCCAGGAACTCGTACACGTCGGTCGTGTCGACGCCGGGGAAGGCCCCGGTCGGAAGGGTCGCCAGCAGCGTGCGCGGGGTCTTCACGTTCGGCCAGGAGTTGTCTCGCCAGCGGTCCTCCAGGTCGGCCGGCGCCCGGCGGCAGCACACCTCGACCGAGTGCTTCGAGACGCCCCGATGCGAGGTGTCGCGCCCCACGAACCACTTCGTGTCGTCGAAGCGCACGCCCACGCTGACGGAGTGCAGCCCCTCGCTCGACGACTCCACCCGGGCGGTGCACCAGTACGTGCCGTTCCCGGTGTCGGTGTACTGGTAATACGGGTTGAAGCGGTCGTCTTCATCGAACACCACGCGCGAGGTCCACCGGCGGCAGCACATCTGCCCCTCGATGGCCCCGAGACGGTCGGTGGGGAAGTTCACGTCGTCGTTCTCGTACGCCTTGGTGATCGTGCCCGACTCATGCACCTTGAGGAAGTGCACGGGGATGTCGAGGTGCCGGGTAGCGAGGTTCGTGAACCGATGCGCAGCCGTCTCATACGAGACCGAGTAGGCGTCACGCAGGTCTTCGATCGAGATCGCCCGGCGCTGCTTGGCATCCTTCAGCGCCGGGACCACGTGCGCCTCGGGGATGAGGAGCGCACCGGTGAGGTAGTTCGTCTCCACGCGCTGACGCAGGAACTCGGCGTAACTGCGCGGCTCGGAGTGCCCGAGGATGCGACTCGACAGCGCCTGCAGCACCGCGGTGCGGGCATCGCCCTTCGCGGGCACGCTGCTCGACAGGTAGAGCCTGCCGTTCGCGAGGTCGGCGACGCTCCGGGTGGTCTGCGGCAGGTCGGGCGCGTAGTGCAGGGTGAAGCCCAGGTAGGCCGCGATCTCGGACGCCGTGCGCTGGGTCAGCGGACCACCCGGATGACCGACCGCGGAGAGGATCTCGGCGGCCTTCGCCTCGAGGTCGGCGAAGTGGTTGTCCTGCCGACGCATCAGGTGCCGCAACTCGACGTTCGCCCGCCGGGCCTCCTCCGGTGTCGCGGCCCGCTCATCCTTGAGCCGGTCGATCTCGCCGTGCAGGGCGAGCAGTGCTTTCAGAGCGTCGGTCGGCAGGCTCTTCGCTATGCGGAAAGGCTCGATGCCCAGCGCCTGGAACGTCTGCCCCTTCATCGCCCGCTCGAGTGCGATCTCGACCGCACTGCGCTCGTCGAGCGGCTCGCCCTCCAGCAGGGCGTCGATCGTGACCCCGAGCGCCCGGGCGATCGCCTGCAGCTGCGTGAGCTTGGGTTCACGCTTCCCGGTCTCGATCATCGACATCTGGCTCGGCGCCCGATCGACGGCGGAGGCGAGGTCGTCGAGGGTCATGCCCTTCGCCGTGCGGAGCTGGCGGATGCGGCGGCCGATCGTGAGAGCGTCGGTCTCTTCTGCAGCGTCGATGGTGCTCATGCGGCCGATTCTGTCACAGAAACAGAATTTCCATCGATCTTCTCCTCGCATCCGGTCGGTCAACCCTCCGAACTTCACGCACAGTGGAACCACGCCACACCGGCACAGCCGCCGGATCCACCGAGGAGACACCATGACGAACACCGCCCACACCCCGACGCCCCGCCCCGCCGGTCTGCGAGCCGGCGACCAGGTTCAGACGGCCGCCGAGCTCCAGGAGATCTGGGACACCGACCCCCGCTGGGACGGCGTCGAGCGCACCTACTCGGCCGAAGACGTCATCCGCATCCGCGGTTCGGTCCGCGAAGAGGCCACGCTCGCCCATCGCGGTGCCGACAATCTGTGGAACCTCCTGCACACCGAGGACTACGTCCGTGCGCTCGGCGCCTACACCGGCGGCCAGGCCGTGCAGCAGGTGCGGGCGGGACTCAAGGCCATCTATCTCTCCGGATGGCAGGTCGCCGCCGACGGCAACCTCGCCGGCCAGACCTACCCCGACCAGTCGCTGTATCCCGCGAACTCGGTGCCGGCGGTCGTGCGCCGCATCAACAACGCGCTCATCCGCCAGGACCAACTCGAGCACGCTGAGGGCGAGACCACGCAGGACTGGCTCGCGCCGATCGTCGCCGACGCCGAGGCGGGCTTCGGAGGGCCCCTGAACGCCTACGAGCTGGCGCAGTCGCTCATCCAGTCCGGTGCCGCCGGTATCCACTGGGAGGACCAGCTGGCCAGCGAGAAGAAGTGCGGCCACCTCGGCGGCAAGGTGCTCGTGCCCACCCAGCAGCACATCCGCACCCTGAACGCGGCCCGCCTCGCGGCCGACGTCGCCGGAGTGCCGACCGTCATCATCGCCCGCACCGATGCCCTCGCCGCCGACCTGCTCACCAGCGACGTCGACGAGCGGGACCAGCAGTTCACCACCGGCGAGCGCACCACCGAGGGGTTCTACCGGATCCGGCCCGGACTGGAGTCGGTCATCAGCCGCGGCCTCGCCTTCGCCCCTTATGCCGACCTGCTGTGGGTCGAGACGGGAGAGCCCGACATCGAGCTCGCCCGCTCGTTCGCCGCAGCGATCCACGAGCAGTTCCCCGGCAAGCTCCTGGCGTACAACTGCTCGCCGAGCTTCAACTGGAAGAAGCACCTGTCGGACGCCGAGATCGCGACCTTCCAGCAGGAGCTGGCCGACCTCGGCTACAAGTTCCAGTTCATCACGCTGGCCGGCTTCCACGCCCTGAACTACTCGATGTTCGACCTCGCCCGCGGCTACGCCGATCGCGCCATGAGCGCATACGTCGAGCTGCAGGAAGCCGAGTTCGCCGCAGAAGCAGACGGCTACACCGCCACCAAGCACCAGCGCGAGGCGGGCACCGGCTACTTCGACGTCATCTCCACCGCGCTCAACCCCGACAGCGCGACACTCGCCCTCGCCGGCTCCACCGAAGCCGCGCAGTTCCACTGATCCCCACGCCCCCTCCGGGCGCGTGGCCCCTCTTCGTCGCGGTGCTCGACGCATTCGTCGCAGTACTCGACACGACTCAAAGGACCCACGATCATGACCACTCCCACCGCTCCCCCGACCACGGCTCCGATCCAGACGACCCAGCAGGGTCCCGCGATCAAGGTCACCGGCCCCCTCCGCGACCGCTACGCGGAGATCCTGACCCCCGAAGCGGTCGCCTTCCTCACCGAGCTGCACCACCGCTTCGCCTCCCGTCGCCACGACCGCCTCGCCGACCGCATGCGCCGTCGCTTCGAGATCGGCAACGGTCACGACCCGAAGTTCCGCGACGACACCGCCCACATCCGTGAGGATCGCGACTGGCGGGTCGCCGGTGCCGGGCCCGGTCTCGAGGATCGCCGCGTCGAGATCACCGGACCGACCGACCCGAAGATGACGATCAACGCGCTGAACTCCGGCGCGCGGGTGTGGCTCGCCGACCAGGAGGATGCCACGAGCCCGACCTGGAAGAACGTCATCGAGGGGCAGCTGTCGCTCCGTGACGCCATCCGCGGCGAGCTGTCGTTCACATCGCCTGCCTCTGAATCCGGCCCCGGCAAGGAGTACCGCGTCACGGCGGAGCGCACGCCGACGATCGTGATGCGCCCTCGCGGGTGGCACCTGCCCGAGAAGCACATCGCCTTCATCGACCGCGCCGGTCGTCGCACCTCGGCATCCGGCTCCCTGGTCGACTTCGGCCTCTACTTCCTGCACAACGCGCAGGCGCTGATCGACGGCGGTCGCGGACCGTACTTCTACATCGCCAAGCTGGAGTCCAGCGAGGAGGCGAAGCTGTGGGACGACGTCTTCTCGTTCAGCGAGGAGTACATCGGCATCCCGCACGGCACGATCCGCGCGACCGTGCTGATCGAGACCCTGCCGGCGGCGTTCGAGATGGACGAGATCCTCTACGAGCTGCGCGACCACTGCGCGGGCCTGAACGCCGGCCGCTGGGACTACATCTTCTCGATCATCAAGAACTACCGCGGCCGCGGGGCGCGCTTCGTGCTTCCCGATCGCAGCGAGGTCACGATGACGGTGCCGTTCATGCGGGCGTACACCGATCTGCTCGTGCAGACCTGCCACAAGCGGGGCGCCTTCGCGATCGGCGGCATGAGCGCGTTCATCCCCAACCGCCGCGACCCCGAGGTGACAGCACGCGCGATCGAGAAGGTCACCGCCGACAAGAAGCGCGAGGCCGGCGACGGCTTCGACGGCACCTGGGTGGCGCACCCCGACCTGATCCCCACGGCGCAGGCGGAGTTCGATGCCGTGCTGGGCGACCGCCCCAACCAGGTCGACCGCCAGCGTGACGACGTGCACGTCGAGGCCCGCGACCTGCTCGACCTGCACATCGGCCGGCCCATCACAGCACAGGGCGTGCGCGACAACGTGTCGGTCGCCATCCGTTACCTCGAGGCCTGGCTGCGCGGACTCGGGGCCGTGGCGATCGACAACCTGATGGAGGATGCCGCGACGGCCGAGATCAGCCGCTCGCAGGTGTGGCAGTGGATCCACCAGGACCGCACCACTCAGGACGGCACCCCGATCACGGCGGAGTACATCGAGGGTCTGATCGCCCAGGTGCTCGCGCAGGCGACGCGCAGCCACGGCGACCGGTACGACGACGCGGCGGAGATCTTCCGCGAGGTCGCCCTCCAGGAGGAGTTCCCCACCTTCCTCACACTGGGCGCCTACAGCCGGTTCCTGATCGACGAGGACTGAGCACAGGAGGGAGCCCCCGGGACTGCGGCATCCGCCGTGGTCCCGGGGGCTCCCTCTGTTCCCGCTCCCATACCCCTCCCGGGCGTAGCCTGGAGGCATGACCGACGTCTGGGCGGACATCGCCTCCGAGTTCCTGCACTTCTACCCGCGCGGCCGACGACTGCTCGCGGTGGCCGGGGCGGATGCCGGGCGCTCGCGACAGGCGGCAGACGACCTCGCGGCCGCGCTGACGGCGTCAGGGCAGCCGGTCATCCGCGACCACTCACCGGACGGTGCCGAGGCCGAGCTCCGCTCCGTGGTCACCGCGTTCCGCGAAGGCCCGAAGAGCGGCGACATCCTGCTCGTCTCCGGACCGGCGGCTCTGCTCGGCGAGCGCACCAGGGGCATGTGGAACTACGCGGTGTGGCAGCTGGCCGGCGACGAGCCACCGCACACGGTCGCGGGTGCGATCGTCGACGTGACCGACCCCGCGCATCCGACGCGGCGGTTCGCCGACTACTGCGCACTGCCCGCGTCCTACGGCGCCTGACCCGCGGCAGCCGTCAGCGGAAGGAAGCGGCCACCGAGTTGCGGTGGTAGTCGAACACGATGCTCGTGCGTGTGGAGGCGACGCTGCTCTGCGCCGAGAGATGCTCCAGCACGAACTCGCGCATCTCGGACGAGTCGGCGACCGCGATGTGCAGCAGGAAGTCGTCGTCGCCACCGAGGAAGAAGAGCTGGATCACCGGCGGCAGCACGCGCACGCGGTCGGCGAACTCCACGATGCTCTCCCGGCGTCCGCTCGGACGCAGCGTGACACCGATGATCGCCTGCAGGCCCGCGCCGAGCGCCCGCTCGTCCACACTCGCGTGGAAGCCCGTGATCACGCCGCGATCCACGAGGGCGCGCAGCCGGGTGTGCGCCGTCGAGGGCGCGACACCCAGACGCCCGGCGAGCTCGGCATTCGTCATGCGCCCGTCGGCCGTGAGCAGCTGCACGATCCTGGCGTCGATCGCATCCAGGGCGGGGGCCCGAACGGTGTTCGGCTCCGGGGCCTCTGAGGTCGTCTCCATACGAAGCATTATTCAGGATTTCCGCATCACGCGAATCATCTTCACCGATTCTGTTGTTCTGTCGATGTTTCTGCGATCCTGGGTGCCGCACCGCATCGAACCTGGAGGATCAATGAAGATCGGCGTCCCCACAGAGGTCAAGAACAACGAGAACCGCGTCTCCCTCACTCCCGCCGGCGCCGACCGCCTGGTGCACGAGGGCCACCGGGTGCTCGTGCAGTCCGGGGCCGGGCTCGGCTCGCGCATCACCGACGACGACTACCGGGCCGCCGGCGCCGAGATCGTCGCCACCGCCGCCGACGCGTGGGGCGAGGCCGATATGGTCATCAAGGTCAAGGAGCCGATCGCCCAGGAGTACGGCTTCCTGCGCGACGACCTCACCCTCTTCACCTACCTGCATCTCGCTGCCGACCGCGCGCTGACGACGGCCCTCGTCGAGGCAGGGACCACCGCCGTCGCGTACGAGACCGTGCAGCTCCCCGACCGCAGCCTGCCGCTGCTCGTGCCGATGAGCGAGATCGCCGGACGCCTCTCGGTCACCATGGGCTCGTACTCGCTGCTGCGTTCCCAGGGCGGACGTGGAATGCTGCTCGGCGGCATCGCCGGCACGCCGCGCGCCAAAACCGTCGTGATCGGCGGCGGCGTCGCTGGAGAACACGCCGCGGCGAACGCCCTCGGACTCGGCTCGAAGGTCACCGTGATCGACGTCTCCCTACCGCGTCTGCGCGAGCTCGAGCACTGCTACGGCGGCGCCCTCGAGACCCGTGCGTCAAGCCGCTACGACATCGCCGAAGAGCTCAAGACCGCCGACCTCGTGATCGGATCCGTGCTCATCCCCGGTGCCGCGGCTCCCAAGCTCGTGACCGACGACATGGTCGCCGCGATGAAGCCGGGGTCCGTGCTCGTCGACATCGCGATCGACCAGGGCGGGTGCTTCGAGGGCTCGCGCCCGACCACCCACGACGACCCCACATTCGCGGTGCACGACTCGATCTACTACTGCGTGGCGAACATGCCGGGCGCGGTTCCCGAGACCGCGACCCGTGCGCTGACGAACGCGACCCTCCCCTACGTCTCGGCGATCGCCGGCAAGGGCTGGGAGCGGGCGGCGGCCGACGACGCCGCTCTGGCCGCGGGTCTAAACGTGCAGGGCGGACGCATCACGCTTCCGGCCGTCGCACAGGCGCACGGACTCGTCGCCGGCTGACCTTCCGAACCCGAAAGAACTCCGGATCTTGGCGGCATCCCACACCTCTCCTGCCGCACCGACCCGAGTACGCTCGTAATCGTGACCGAACGCGCTCCCCTCTCCCGCAAGCTGTCCGCCATCGCCGAGTCCGCGACCCTCAAGGTCGATGCCAAGGCCAAGGCCCTCAAGGCCGAAGGCAAGGACGTCATCTCGTACGCTGCCGGCGAGCCCGACTTCGCGACGCCGCAGTTCATCGTGGATGCGGCGGCCGAGGCTCTGGCCGACCCGGCGAGCTACCGGTACACGCCCGCTCCCGGCCTCCCGGCGCTGCGCGAGGCGATCGCGGCGAAGACCCTCCGCGACTCCGGACTCGAGGTGTCTCCGAGCCAGGTCATCGTCACCAACGGCGGCAAGCAGTCGGTCTACCAGGCCTTCCAGGCCGTGGTGAACCCCGGCGACGAGGTGCTGCTGCCCGCCCCGTACTGGACCACGTACCCCGAGGCCATCCGCCTCGCCGACGGCACCCCCGTCGAGGTCTTCGCCGGGGCCGACCAGGAGTACAAGGTCACGGTCGCGCAGCTCGAAGCCGCACGCACCGCCCGCACCACCGCCCTCGTGTTCGTCTCCCCGTCGAACCCCACCGGCTCCGTCTACACCGCCGAGGAGACCAAGGCCATCGGCGAGTGGGCGCTCGAGCACGGCATCTGGATCATCAGCGACGAGATCTACCAGAACCTCACCTACGAGGGTGTCAAGGCCACCTCGATCGTCGACGCCGTGCCCGAGGTCGCCGGCCAGACGATCCTCGTCAACGGCGTCGCGAAGACCTACGCCATGACCGGCTGGCGCGTGGGCTGGATGGTCGGCCCGGCCGATGCCATCAAGATCGCCGGCAACCTGCAGTCGCACCTCACCAGCAACGTGAACAACGTCGCCCAGAAGGCCGCGATCGCCGCGCTCACCGGCCCGCAGGACGAGGCCGAGCAGATGCGCCAGGCCTTCGACCGTCGCCGCCAGCTGATCGTCTCGGAGCTGTCGAAGATCGACGGCCTCGTCGTACCGAACCCGCTGGGCGCGTTCTACGTGTACCCCGACGTACAGGGCCTGCTGGGCCGCACCTGGGGCGGCGTGACCCCGACCACCTCGCTCGAACTCGCCGATCTCATCCTCGACCAGGCCGAGGTCGCGGTCGTCCCCGGCGAGGCCTTCGGTCCCTCCGGCTACATCCGCATGTCATACGCACTGGGCGACGAGCAGCTGCTCGAGGGCGTGCAGCGCCTGCAGCGTCTGTTCACCTGACCCGCGGAACCCGACGAAGGCCCCTCCCGTCTGCAGATGGGAGGGGCCTTCGTCACGACGTCTCCTGCCCTCAGGCGAGGGTCAGCGATACTGGAGGCATGACGAACGGCGAGCAGGAGTATGAGCGGATGCCGGTGACTCTGCGGGTGGCATTCCCCATCCTGATCACGGTGACCGTGCTGGTCTTCTTCCTCTCCCTCGCGGTCGCTCCCTTCCTCTGGTACTGGGGAGGAGAGTCGCGTCAGTGGCTCAGTGCGCTCGCCTTCGTACCGGTGGTCGTCTACGCGACCATCACGGTGCTCGTGATCAGACGAAAGTCGTGGGCCCGATACGCGACCCTGCTGTTCCCGCTCCCGCTCGCGCTCTATGTTCCGGCGGTAGCAGCCCCGATCTGGGAGTTCTGGGTCGCCATCGCGGCCCTCGCCGTCACCACGGCGGCGGTCGTGTTGATCCTCCTGCCGTCGTCTCGTTCCTACTTCGGCAGCGGGACACCTCAGTCCTCGGGACGGAAGCCGATCAGCCAGCGCACGCCGTAACGGTCGACGAGCGTGCCGTCGAAGTCACCCCAGGGTCGCTTCTGCAGTGCGTCGATCACGCGGCCGCCGGCGGCGAGCTCGTCGTACCAGTCGGTCAGAGTGAGGGCGTCGGCCGTGCCGAGGAGCGAGAGGAACATGCCGCCCATCTGCACGGCATCGTCATCGGCTCCGGCATCCGCTCCGGCGATCTCGACCAGTCCGCTCAGCTGCCCGTGCGCGATCGCATCGCCGGGGCCGTCGTGCCTCCCTGCGGTGGCGTAGTCGAGCAGCTGGAGCTCACCGCCGAACACCGATCGATAATGACGCAGCGCCTCCGCGGCGTTGCCGGGGAACAGCAGGTACGGGATCAATCCGCTCATGCCGCGAGTGTAGCCGCGACAGCCGACGTGTCCTGCGGTTCGACGCCTTGGCGTTCGACGCCTTAGAGTTCGACGCCGACGAGAACCGGCTCCGGCTGCAGCACGAGACCGAACTCGGCGTGCACCCTGCTCTGGATGAACCGGGCGAGCTCGGCGACCTCACCCGCGGTCGCCCCGCCACGGTTGGTCAGCGCGAGCGCATGCTTCGTCGACACGGATGCGCGGGAGCGCGGGAGCTTGAACCCCTTGCGGATGCCCGCCTGCTCGATCAGCCAGGCCGCGCTCACCTTCACGTCGGAGACCGCCGCGGGCTTCGATAGCGGCACCTGTCCGTCGTAAGACGCCAGCGGGATCACGGTCACGGCGTCCAGATCGGGGGCGACCGGCCAGCGCGGGCACTCCGGGGGCAACGAGCCGGCGACCGCCGCCGTCACGATCGCGTTCTGGAAGAAGGAGCCGACGCCGTGGGTGTCGGGGTCATCCGCGTCGAGCAGCATGCCCTTCGACGCGCGAGTCGAGAGAATGCGCTCGCGCACCCAGCCGAGCGGAACCGGTGTCTCATCGGTCAGACCCAGTGCCCGACGCAGCTGCTCACCGCGCACCACACGCTCGCCCGCGATCAGCAGGTCGACGGTCACGGAGAGGATCACGGCACGGCGCAGCGGCACACTGCCATGGTGATGCTTGAGCACCGAGGTGCGGAAACCCAGCCCGAGCTCGGCAGCGGGAACCGTCGAGATCTCGCCGGTCGACTCGTCGATCAGCTCGACCTCGACCAGCGTCTCCTGGATCTCCTGCCCGTACGCCCCGATGTTCTGCACGGGGGCGGCGCCGACCGTGCCGGGGATCCCGCTCATGGCCTCGAGGCCCGCATACCCGTGGGCGACGGCATACGCGACGAGGTCGTCCCACCCGTGGCCGGCCTGCGCGCGCAGACGGATGCGGCCGGCGTGCGGGGACGGCAGCTCGTCGATGCCCTCGGTGCGCACGCGGATGACCGTGCCCTCGAACGGCTCGTCGCCCACGAAGAGGTTGGAGCCGCCACCGAGGACGAACCACTCGTCGCCGCGCGCCCACGTCTCACGCAGAGCATCGACGAGACCCGCCGTCGTCGTCGCCTCGAACATCCGCTCCGGTGCTGCTCCTGTGCGCAGCGTGGTCAGCTCCGCCAGACGGACCGGCTCGATCTCCCGCATCAGCTCGCCCTCATCAGACAGCGATGCGCAGCTGCGCCTTGACGAGCACGGTGGTCTCGCCGAATGTGACCTTGAAGTCGATGCGCGCGGCCTCGTCGTCGACGGCACCCACGGTGGCGACGACGGTGACGTCAGCGCCCTCGTCGGGGTCGACCACGACCGGCTTGGTGAAGCGCACGCCGTAGTCGAGGATGCGGGTGGCCGGGTCGAGCGCCGCGACGACCACCGACGAGGCGATGCCCATCGTGAGCATGCCGTGCGCGAGCACGCCGGGAAGCCCGACGGACGCGGCGACATCATCGCGGTAGTGGATCGGGTTGAAGTCACCGGACGCTCCCGCGTAACGCACCAGCGATTCGCGGGTGAGGTGCACGGTGCGCTCGGCGAGCACGTCTCCGACGGTGTAGCCCATCAGGCGGCCTCTCCTTCATCCGCGCTCGGCTCGGCACCGACCAGCAGCACGCTGGTGGCTGTGACGACGTGAGCACCCGCGGGGTCGGTGATCTCGGCCTCGCTGGTGATCATCGCGTTGCCGCCCATCATCCGGATGCCGGTGACGCGCAGCTGCGCGGTGAGCTCGTCGCCCGCGACGATGGGGCGCGTGTAGGTGAAGCGCTGCTCGGCGTGGATGGTGCGCGCGAGCACGATGCCGGAATCCTCCTGCCCCAGGAGCTGCTGGAGCGTGAGGTCCTGGATGACCATCGCGAAGGTCGGCGGCGCCACGACGTCGGAGAAGCCCGCCGCGCGGGCCGCCTTCAGGTCGGTGTGCTGCGGGGCGTCGGCGAAGACGGCACGAGCGAACTCGCGCACCTTCTCGCGGCCGACGAGGTACGGGGCCGTCGGCGGGAACTCCCGGCCGACCAGATCTTGGTTCACTGCCACCCCTCGATCCTACCGAGGGGTGGCGGCGAACCAGGCCGCGGGTCGGCTCCCGGGAGTTCAGGCCGCACGTGCGGACATCGCCGATCCGAGCAGCACCATCCTCATGCTGCGCTCCGCGGCGTCGCGCAGCAGTGCCTCACCGTGTTCCACCGCCTGTTCGAGGGGCATCGGCACGGTGATGATCGAGGCGATCGCGTCGATGCCGATGTCATGCACGGTCGGCGCGCCGACACCCAGCGATCCGGCGATGCCGAGCACCGGCACGCCGGCGACTCTGGCGCGCATCGCGATCTCGGCCGGCACCTTGCCCCGAGGCGTCTGGAAGTCGATCGCCCCTTCGGCGGTGATGATGAGATCGGCCACCGCCATCAGCTCATCGAGGGGCTCGGGCAGCAGCCCGCTGTCGAGGAGCACCTCGAAACGCGGGGCGAGACGCGCACCGAGCACGGCGGCAAGACCCGCTCCGAGCCCGCCAGAGGCGCCGGTGCCGCCGCCGGTGCGCACATCCATCCCCGCTCCGAACGGACTCTGCTCCTCGAGCAGACCGGCCCAGACGTCGAGGGCGTCCGCGAGCTCCTCGACCTGCTCGGACGTCGCCCCCTTCTGCGGACCGAACACCCTGGCCACGCCGCGCGGTCCGCACAGGACGTTGTGGATGTTGCAGGCGAGCACGATCTCGACCTCGCCGATGCGGGGATGAAGACCCGCGAGATCGAGGCGCACCGCATCGCGGAGATGCCGCCCGCCCGCGGTGATCGGCACACCGTCTCGGTCGAGGATGCGCACGCCGAGCGCTTCGAGCGCCCCGGCACCGCCGTCGCTCGTGCCGGAGTCGCCGCAGCCGACCACGATCCGCTCCGCACCGGCGTCCAGTGCAGAGGCGATCAGCTCGCCCACGCCGCGCGTCGTCGTCTCCCCCGGGTCCCGGCGATCGCGCGGCACGAGCC
Source organism: Microbacterium sp. TPU 3598 (assembly GCF_002356155.1). Taxonomy (NCBI): domain Bacteria; kingdom Bacillati; phylum Actinomycetota; class Actinomycetes; order Micrococcales; family Microbacteriaceae; genus Microbacterium; species Microbacterium sp. TPU 3598. The sequence goes on from NZ_AP017975.1 coordinate 2,950,716, forward strand.
GCAGACCCGCCGCCGACGCCATCTCGACCACGGCGGTCCCGATGGCGTGCCCACCGAGCCGCGCCCAGTGCGCGTCCACCGGTTCGCCGACGGGGCCCGTCACCCGTGCCGGGATGAGCTCTCCTCCGGTCGCCGCGGCGAGCGCGGCGGCCGTGCCCTCTCCTCCGTCCGGCACCGGGTACTCGTCCACCTGCACGCCGGGGATGACCCGACGAACGCCGGCGGCGATGGCCTGGGCCACGGCCTCGGCGCTCAGGCTCTCCTTGAAGCCACTGGGTGCGACCAGGATGCGCTGCGGGGTGTGGATCGACATGATTCCTCCTTCTGCGCCCGAGACGGGCGACGAGCGCCCGGTGTGCGGGCACGACGAGCACCGGTGCACCGGCGGCGCACGCGGAGTGAAGCGGGTGTGGGATGGGCCGGGGCCGCGGATCAGAGCAGCAGCGGCAGCCCCATCAGAGGCCACACCCACAGGGCGAAGACGGCCACGAGCACGAACATCGCCGGTGCCAGCAGCACCGAGAGCCGGCGCAGGTCCAGCGGGGTGAAGCCCCCGCTCACGATGTCGGGGTCGGCGAACATGGCGACCGGCTTCGCCGAACTGGGGAGCGTGTGGCAGAACCCGGCCGCGGCGGTCGAGGCGAACGCCGCCGCCATCGGGGAGACGCCGAGTGCGGGAGCGAGCGCGATCACGACCGGGACGATCGCGGCGGAGCGGGCCGACCGCGACGGGATCAGCAGGTGCGCGGCGGTCGAGATCGCGATGACCACGAGCACGAACGCGACGGCTCCCGCGGCGCCGAGCCCCCGGAGCGGGGCGAGCGCCGACGAACTCAACCAGGCGGCGGCGCCCGTGCTGGTGAGCGCGGATGCCAGCGCGAGAGTCGCGGCGAGAAACAGCAGCAGCGACCACGGCACGCGCTTGATCGCGGCGGGGAAGGTCAGGCAGCCGATCCCGGGCGTCACGGCGGCGACGGCTCCGATGAGGGCGACCAGTGCCGGCGACAGATGGTGCAGCGGTTCCGTGGCCCAGAGGAGGACCACACCGCCCAGCAGCACGCCAGCGCGTCGCTCCATGGTGCTGAGCGGCCCGGTCACGGCGGTCGATGCGGAGCGGCCGATATCCGTCGCGCTCATCCGCAGCGGCGTGCTGCGGTCGTCGCGGCGGGTGAAGCGCCAGAGGATGAGCTCGCAGGCCAGGTGCGACGAGACCGCGGCGAGGGGCAGCCCGAGCCAGAGCCAGCTCAGGAACGTGAAGCCCTGCTCGCCCGCGGCCCGCAGCAGCTGATCCGTCACGATGTGCGCCCCCGCGCCGAGCAGCGAGCCGACGGCCGAGAGCAGGACCACGGTCGGCATCAGCAGGGCGAGGGCGCGGATCACCCGCTCGCGTCCGGGAAGCGCGGCCGCGACCGCCGCGTGCACGGGGACGGCGAGCGCGGCGCGCCCGGAGGTGGCGGGCACGGCGAAGGCGGTGAGCGTGAGGGCGACGGTCGTCAGATGGAACAGGCTCCGCGGCCCGCGTGCGAACCGCAGCAGATGCGAGGCACCGCGCAGAGCGAGGCCGGAGGACGACACTGCGGAGGCGATCACGAACGCGCCGATGAGCAGCCAGATCGTCTCGTCGCCGAGGGAGGCGAAGAAGTCGCTCGCCGGCAGCACGCCGGTGACGATCAGGGCGATCGCGGCGAGGAAGGCGACGAGCGTGTCATCGAGGCCGGTGGATGTCCACGCCCACACCGCGAGCAGGAACACGGTGAGAGTCACGGCGATCGGCATGGTCACCCGGCTGGGGCCGGCACCCTGAGACAGCGACGACAGCGCCATGGCGAGCCCCGCGATCAGCACGAGTCCGAGGGCGATGAGACTGAGGATGCGCCCGCGCCCGAGCCGGCGCACCGCGAAGCCACGTCCGGCCGAGTTGCGACCGGTGAACGGGGTCGGGCGCTGCGGCGGCATCGTCGAGAATCGCGTGCGCTCGATCGCCGACGGCTCGGCCACCCGGCTCGCGTTCTCTGTATGGGTATGGGTGGGGTCACTCATCGGAATCGGTATCCCGCCCCGCGCACCGTCTCGATGCGATCGACACCGATCTTGCCGCGCAGTGCCCGCACGTACACGTCGACCACGTTGGAGGCCGGATCGAAGTCCATCCCCCACACGTGCCCGATCAGCTGGTCGCGCGACAGCACCTGGCCGGCGTTCTGCAGGAACACCTCGAGCAGGGCGAACTCCCGCGAGGTGAGCTCGCGCATGTCGCCGTCGACCGTGACCGTGCGGGCGCGCACATCCACCCGCACATCGCCGTGGGTGAGCACGGGGCCGGCCGCGCGTCCCTCGCCGTCGCCGATCCGCAGCCGCACCCTGGCGATGAGCTCGGCGAACTGGAACGGCTTGGTGACGTAGTCGTTCGCCCCGCTCTCCAAGCCCCGCACCGTGTCGATGACCGAGTCACGGGCGGTGAGGATGATGACCGGTGTCGCGACGCCCTCGCCGCGCAGGTTGGCGAGCACGTCGAAACCGTCCATGCCGCCGAGCCCGATGTCGAGCAGCACCAGATCGAACATGCCGCTGCGTGCCATCAGCAGCGCGGTGTGGCCGTCGGCCGCCTCGGCGGTCTCGTAGCCGGCCGCGCGCAGGCCCCGGCGGACGAACGAGGTGATGTGCGGGTCGTCTTCCGCGATGAGGATGCTGCGCATCTCACTCGCTCCTCTCTGCCGCGGTGTCGAACCGCGTGGTGGTGGGTGCCGGAAGGTCGATGCCGAACGTGGCACCTTCTCCGAACACACTGTCGACCCAGGCTGAACCGCCGTGTCCATCGGTGATCGCCCGCACGATCGCGAGCCCGAGCCCCGACCCTCGTCGCGCACCGGAGCTGTCTCCGCGGGCGAAGCGCTCGAAGATGCGCTCGGCGTCGGCCACGGCGACCCCGGGACCGGAGTCGCGCACCCACAGCCGCAGCCGCCGTTCGCTCCCCTCGCCGTCGAAGCGCGAACCGATGAGGATGCGGTCACCTGTCTCGGTCACCTGCACCGCGTTCGCCGCGAGCTGCAGCACGGCCTGGGTCACCCGCTGGGGATCGAGCGCCGCCGTCCCCTCGGCCACCTCCATGAGCTGCCAGCGACGATCTCCGAGGTTCTGCGCCTTGGCCTCGATGTCGAGGGTGAGGGCGGCGGTGTCGCAGTTCGCGACCCGCACGAAGTCGGGCTGCTCGGCCCTCGCGAGCACGAGCAGGTCGGTGACGATGCGGCTCATCCGGTCGAGCTCGTCGCTGACGAGACGCAGGGTCGCCGCACGCTCCTCCGGGTCTTCGCTCAGCAGTTCCAACTGGCCGCGGACGATGGTGATCGGCGTGCGCAGCTCGTGTCCCGCATCGTCGACGAACCGCTGCTGCGTCGCGTGCACGGCCTCGAGGCGGTCGAGCATCTGGTTGAAGGTCGTGGCCACGGCCGCGATGTCGTCGGTGCCCTCGACCGGCACGCGCGCCGAGAGGTCGTGCTCTCCGATGTCGCGGGCGACCCGGTACACCTCTCGCACGGGAGCCAGGATCTGCCCGGCGACGAGCCAGGCGACGCCGGAGCTGAGCAGGATCCCGATCAGCGCCACCCACGCGATCGTGGCGAATCCCGCGTCGACCTGCGAGCGCGCCTCCTGCGTGTACTGCACGATCAGCACCGCGCCACCGCGATCACCGGTGGTGAACTCCAACCGACCCCAGCGCAGGGGGCCCACGTCGGGCGCATCCATCGAGCCGGACGCCGACGTCTCATCGAGCAGTCGGTTCACGAGCGCCTCGCCGCCCGGCACTGCAGCGAGCGCGGAGGCATCCGTCGCTTGCACCCGGCCGTTCGCGACCGCGATCACTGCCCCCTCGACGGTGGCGATCACGACCTCGTTCTCGTGCACGGACTGGCGGGCGACGTACTCGCTGACCAGCTCCTCGGCCGTGGTGTGACCACTGGCCGCGGCATCCTCCGCGAATCGGGAGAACTCAGAGGCCTCCTGCTCGATCTCGGCGTTGGCCGACTGCTCCACACCGGCGAGGAAGATGCTGCGGCCGACCATGCCGACGGCGAGGAGCGTGATGGCGGTGCTGAGGATGATCCACAGCGTGATACGCCAGCGGGCAGGCAGAGTGCGGCGGCGCAAGGTGCGCAGCGGCGCACCGGTGGCCGCGAGGCCCTGCGCCGCCGCACGCGTCGGCGCGTGCGGCGTGGCGCTCTCGTCGAGATCCAGGGGCAGGGTAGGGGCGTCAGTCATCATCGCCGCCACCGTCATCGTCGTCGTCGCCAGCGGGTGGGGCGGGCGCAGGCGCAGGTACCGGTGCCGGGGCAGGGGCCGGCGCAGGTGCCGGCGCAGGCGCAGGTGCCGGCGCAGGCGCGGGCGCGGGCGCAGGCGCCTCGCTCGGCACCGGCGGCGCGAGCTGCACCGACACGGGTTCGGTAGGGATCCGCGGCGAGGGCGGCATCTGCGCCAGCACGACGCTTCCGACCGCGAAGGCGACCGGGATCGCGATCAGGGCGCCGGTGACGAGAAGGCGTCGTGGAGTGGACATGACCCCATGATGCCCGTCGATCATGATGGGCAGATGAGCCGTGGATGAAGATCCCTTCATCCGGACACGCTCAGGCCCGCTTGCGCCCTCTGACCGCCTTGATCGCCATCTGCACCGCGATCACGACCAGATATGCCGCGAACAGCATGTTGCCGAGAGTCGGATCGACGATCGTCGCCAACCATGCCCCGAGCGCCGTCGTCGTGCAGGCGGAGACGCCGATGAGCAGCGCGGCGAGCAGATCGACGTTGCGGTTGCGGAGGTTTCCCACGGTGCCCGAGATCGCCGTCGGGATCATCATGAGCAGCGACGTGCCCTTGGCGACCAGGTCGCTGGTGCCGAACGCCAGCATCAGCACGGGCACGACGATCACACCGCCGCCGACGCCGATGAGCCCGGCGAGGATGCCGGTGCCGATGCCCACGCCGACGAGGGCGATACCTGTCAGCCAGGACAGTTCGAACGCGGCATCGCGCGAGGGGATGACCAGGAAGAGGCTGACGATCACGACCAGCAGGAAGCCGACGAAACCCCAGCGCAGGGCGGTCTGCGAGATGCGCGGCAGCAGCCGTGTGCCGATCTGCGCACCCACCACGGCGCCGGCGGCGAGGATGATCGCGGGGATCCAGGCGACAGACCCGGTCGTGGCGTAGGAGATGACGCCGACGCTCGCCGTCGGCACGATCGCCGCGAGGGATGTCCCTGCCGCGAGGCGCTGATCGAAGTGCAGCAGGAGCACGAGAAGCGGAACGATGACCGTGCCACCGCCCACGCCGAAGAGTCCGGAGAGGAGGCCGGCGAGAAGGCCGATGCCGATGAACGCCGCGTAGGCGCGAGGCCCTCGTGCGGGGGCCTGTACGTCACTCACCGGATCAGCCTACTCGCGGCCTCCTCCCCTCTCGAACCCGCGTCGCGGATCAGACCTCGGAGTCCGCCTTGATCGGCACCGCGATCGACGCGGTCAGCGCCTGCTCGTACCGGCGCTGGCGACGCCGCAACCAGAGTCCGCCGACGATCAGCAGGGCGAGCACCCCGTAGGCGATCGCCGCGAACGGCTGCATGACGAGCGTGCTCAGATCCCCCTGGCTCAGCTGCAGCGCCTTGCGCAGCTGCTCCTCGGCCATCGGCCCCAGGATCATGCCGACCACGAGCGGCGCGACCGGATAGCCGTACCTGCGCATGAAGTAGCCGAGGATGCCGACGATCAGCAGGATCACGATGTCCGACGGCGAACTGTGCAGTGCGTATGCCCCGAACACCGCGAACAGGAGGATGCCCGCGTACAGATACGGCCGCGGGATCTGCAGCAGCTTCACCCACATGCCCACGAGCGGCAGGTTGAGCACGATCAGGATCACGTTGCCGATGTAGAGGCTCGCGATGAGCGCCCACACCAGGTTCGACTGGCTCTCGAACAGCAGCGGTCCCGGTTGGATGCCGTACGACTGGAACGCTGTGAGGATGATCGCCGCAGTCGCCGTCGTCGGCAGGCCCAGCGTGAGCAGGGGCACCAGCACTCCGGCGGCCGCGGCGTTGTTCGCCGACTCCGGACCGGCGACGCCCTCGATCGCACCGCGGCCGAACTCGTCGCGGTGCTTCGACAGCTTGCGCTCGGTCGCATACGACAGGAACGTGGCGACGTCCGCACCGCCGGCGGGGATCGTGCCGATCGGGAAGCCGATCGCCGTGCCGCGCAGCCACGGCTTCCAGGACCTCCGCCAGTCGGACCTCGTCATCCACGAGCGCCACCCGCGGGTCACGGGGATCACGTCGACCCCGCCGTGCCGCAACCGGGCGGCGATGTAGAACGTCTCCCCGACCGCGAACAGGCCGACGGCGACCAGCACGATGTCGACGCCGTCGGACAGCGCCGGGAGCCCCAGCGTGTAGCGCTGCTGGCCGGAGAGCCAATCGGTGCCGACCAGCCCGAGGAAGAGGCCGACGCCGAGCGAGAGCATGCCGCGCGAGATCGAGCTGCCGATCAGCGCGCCGACCGTGATGAACGCGATGACGATGAGGGCCACGTAGTCGGCGGGCCCGAGGTTCACGGCGAACTGCGCGAGCAGCGGTGCGAGCAGCGTGAGGCCCAGCGTCGCCAGGGTGCCGGCGATGAAGGACCCGATGGCGGCGGTGGCGAGCGCGGCAGCGCCCCGCCCCATCCTGGCCATCTTGTTGCCCTCGATCGCTGTGACTATCGAGGCCGACTCCCCCGGTGTGTTCAGGAGGATGCTCGTCGTCGAGCCGCCGTACATGCCGCCGTAGTAGATGCCCGCGAACGTGATCAACGCCGCTGCGGGGTCGAGCGTGTAGGTGAGGGGAAGCAGCAGCGCCACCGTCATCGCGGGGCCGATGCCCGGGAGCACCCCGACCGCGGTGCCGACGAGGACGCCGAGGAAGGCGAAGGCGAGGTACTGCGGCTGCAGCGCGGTCGCGAAGCCCTCCAGGAGCAGGGTCCAACTGTCCATCAGAACATCCTTCCGAGCCAGCCGAGAGCAGGGCCCCAGGGCAGCGACAGGCCGAGCAGACCGCCGAAGACGACCTGGATCACGAGCGCGACCACGATGCCGATCAGGAACGCCATCCACCACCGCTTGGCGGCGAGCGACCACGCGACCCCGCCGAACAGCAGAGCGGCCGCCGGCGCCCACCCCAGCGGCTCGATCAAGAGCAGGTGCGCGACGACGAGACCGGCCAGCTTGGCGAGGGTGACCCAGTCGGTCGGCAGGCTCTCATCGATGTCCTCCGCCTCCTCCGCACCGCCGCGCTCCCCGCGCAGCACGCCGATGAGAACGGCGACGGCCGAGGCGAGCAGGATGACCGAGACGAAGATCGGGAAGACCGTCGGACCGGCCTTCATCCCGACGGGGACGTGGATCAGGAAGATGCCGACGACGGCGAAGACGCCGAGCGCGACCATGATTCCGGCGAACACGAGCTCGCCGAGGGGGACGGAGGGAGAGCGGCGTGCGGGTCGACCATCGTGGTCGACCCGCACCCCCTGCTCCTCGATCCCCGATGAGGCGGGGACCGTCATGTCACTGCACCAGACCGATGTTCTTCAGCGTCGCCGTGACCTCTTCGATGTTCCCGGTGAGGAAGTCATCGAACTCCGCGCCGACCAGGAACGCGTCGGTCCACCCCTTGGTCTCCAGCTGCTCCGTCCACGCCTCGGATTCGTGCAGTTCGGTGATCACGCGCACCAGCTCGTCCTTCTCGCCGTCGGAGATGCCACCGGGGGCGATCACGCCGCGCCAGTTGGTCAGGACCACGTCGTACCCCTCCTCGGTGATGGTCGGGACATCCGGGAGCTGCGACACCGGCTCATCGCTCGAGACAGCCAGAGCCTTGAGCGCGCCGCTCTCGATGTGCTGCGCGAACTCGCCGACGCCCGAGATGCCCGCGGCGACCTTGCCGCCGATCAGCAGCGGAACGGCCTCGCCGCCGCCGGAGTTCGGCGTGTAGTTCAGCTTCTCGGCGATCTCGGCCCCGTCGAGTCCTGCTTCCTCGAGCATGAGACCGGCGAGGATGTGGTCGGCGCCGCCCGCCGAGCCGCCGGTGATCGTGACCGCCTGGCCGTTGTCGACGACGTCGTCGACGAGGTCTTCGAGCGTGTCGTACTTCGAGTCGGCCGGCACCACCACGACGAGCGGTTCGTCGGTGAGTCGGGCGATCGGTGTGGTGTCCTCGATCCGCACGGCCGAGGCGTTGGTCTCGACCGCTCCGACCATGACCAGGCCCATCACCATCAGCGTGTTCGGGTCCTTCTCGTTGGCGAGCTGGGCGAGGCCGACCGTGCCACCGGCACCGCCCACGTTGGTCACGGGGGCGGAGGCCACGAGGTCGTCCTGCGTGAGCACCTGCGACAGCGCCCGGCCCGTCTGATCCCATCCCCCACCGGGATCCGCCGGGACCACGATCGAGACGTCGGTGACGGTGGCGGCTTCTGCTTCCCCTCCGCCGTCGTCGGTCGCTGCGCTGCCTCCCGCGCACGAGGTGAGGGTGAGGGCTGCGACCGCGGCCAGCCCGGCCAGGGTTGCGATGCGTGCGTTCTTCATGTGCGCTCCTCCTTGAGCGTTCGTGGTGCTGTGGCTCCACCCTGGAGGGGGAGCGGCGCCTGCTCCAGCTTCGGAAACCATTGGTCGGAGTTTCGGAACTATTGGTCACGAGCGGCGCTCCCGCCCGCTCGCACCGCACTCGCCGAAGGGCCAGAATGAGCAGGTGGCCTCGAAGATGACGCTCCGCGTGCAGTTGCTCGTGCTGCAGGCGCTGATCGTGTTCCTGGTGACCCTGGCGACCGGCATCGTGGCCGGCGCGTTCCAGGAGCAGGCTCTCCGCGAGGCGTACAAGGACCGGATGCAGGCCGTGGCCCAGTCGATCGCCGCGCTCCCGACGGTGCACGCGGCGTTCGACGATGCCGAGCCCTCCGCAGCCATCCAGCCGATCGCCGAGGTCATCCGCGAGGCCTCCGATCTCGCCTACGTCGTCGTCGCCAACGAAGACGGCATCCGCTACTCGCACCCGAATCCGGAGCGCATCGGCGAGAAGGTCTCCACCGACCCGTCGATCCCCCTCGCCGGCGAGATCTACGTCGGCACGCAGACCGGCACGCTCGGCACGTCGTGGCGGGTCAAGGTCCCCATCCGCGACGATGAGGGCGACGTTATCGGCACCGCATCCGTCGGGATTCTCGAGTCGGAGCTGAACGAGGAGTTCTCGGCCAATCTCGTCTGGCTGATCTCGGCGATGCTGGCGGCTGCTGTTCTCGGGGTGTTCGGCTCGGCGTGGGTGACCTCCATCATCCGGCGGCGCATCTACCGTCTCGAACCCCACCAGATCGCCGCTCTCGTGAAGAACCAGGAGACCACGCTGCACGGTCTGAGCGAAGGGGTCATCACGGTCGACGGCACCGGGCGGATCACGCTCGTCAACGACGCCGCCGCCCGATTCCTCGACAGGGATGCCGCCGATCTCGACGGCGAACCCGCCGCCGAGGTCCTGGGCACAGAGCTCGCCACGGTGCTCCGGCAGGGCGAGTCCGCCGGCCGGCCGGTGATCGTCGGGGCGCACGTGCTCGTCGCCCGCAGCACCGGAAGCGAGGCAGACGGCGAAGGCATCGGAGCGACGCTGCTGTTGCGCGATCACACCGAGTTGCATGACGTGGTGCGACGGGTCGAGGCCGCGGATGCGATCATCGCGTTCCGACAGCGACTCGGGCTCCCCAAGGGACTGAGCGCCGAGACGCTCGATCGTGTCTGCGCAGCTCTCGCTGCGCGCCCCGACGCTTCGGCGACCGAGATCGGCGACGACCTCGAGATCTCGCGCGTCAGCGCCCGCCGCTACCTCGAGCATCTCGCCGGCTCCGGCCGAGCGACCCGCACGCTCGACTACTCGACCAAGGGCCGCCCGAGTACCCGCTACCGGTCGAACGACGCCGTCTGAGGCCCGTCACCCCTGGGACGCAGTGCCATTGTGTGCGACACTGGATCGCATTCGACGTCGTCGTCAGCCTGCCCGGATCGAAGGAGATCTCATGGTTCGCAGTACCTATCCCGATGTGGAGATCCCCGAGGTCTCCATCCACGAGTTCCTGTTCGGCGATCTCTCCGAAGCCGAACTCGACACCATCGCCCTCGTCGACGGGATGAGCGGGGCGACCACCACCTACCGGCAGCTCGTCGGACAGATCGACCTTTTCGCCGGCGCCCTCGCGGCACGCGGAGTCGGGGTGGGCACCACTGTCGGCGTCCTCTGTCCGAACATCCCGGCCTTCGCCACCGTTTTCCACGGCATCCTCCGCGCGGGGGCGACGGCCACCACCATCAACTCCCTCTACACCGCCGACGAGATCGCGAACCAGCTCACCGACGCCGGAGCGACCTGGCTCGTGACGGTCTCCCCTCTGCTTCCCGGCGCACAGGCCGCCGCGGACAAGCTCGGGTTCGACGCCGACCACGTGATCGTTCTCGACGGCGCCGAGGGCCACCCGTCCCTCCCCGCGCTGCTCAGCGAAGGGCACCCCGCACCGGACGTGACATTCGACCCGGCGACCCATCTCGCCGTCCTCCCCTACTCCTCGGGAACGACCGGCCGCCCGAAGGGCGTCATGCTCACGCACCGCAACCTGGTGGCCAACGTGTCGCAGTGCCGTCCGGTCCTCGGCGTCGATGCCAGTGACCGGGTGCTCGCCGTCCTGCCCTTCTTCCACATCTACGGCATGACGGTACTGCTGAACTTCGCGCTGCGTCAACGGGCCGGGCTCGTCACGATGCCGAAGTTCGACCTCCCCGAGTTCCTGCGCATCATCGCCGAGCACCGCACCACCTGGGTGTTCGTCGCTCCCCCGATCGCGGTCGCGCTCGCGAAGCATCCGATCGTCGACCAGTACGACCTCTCCGCCGTGAAGGTGATCTTCTCCGGCGCCGCTCCTCTCGACGGCGCCCTGGCCTCGGCGGTGGCCAACCGCTTGGGGTGCATCGTGACCCAGGGGTACGGCATGACCGAGACCAGCCCCGCGGTCAACCTCATCTCCGAGGCACGCACCGACATCGACCGCTCGACCATCGGGCCCCTCGTGCCGAACACCGAAGCACGGCTCGTCGATCCCGATTCGGGCGAAGACGTCACAGTGCCGGCAGAGGGCGCGAGCGAGCCCGGCGAACTGTGGGTGCGGGGACCGCAGGTCATGGTCGGCTACCTCAACCGCCCGGACGCCACGGCAGAGATGCTCGATGCCGACGGCTGGCTGCACACCGGTGATGTCGCCACCGTCACCGATGAGGGCATCTACCGTATCGTCGACCGGCTCAAGGAACTCATCAAGTACAAGGGCTACCAGGTGGCTCCGGCCGTGCTGGAAGCCGTGCTGCTCGAGCATCCCTCCATCGCGGATGCCGCCGTGATCGGCGCACTCGATGAGGACGGCCAGGAGATGCCCAAGGCCTTCGTCGTACGCCAGCCGGAAGCCGAACTCGATGCCGAGGCGGTCATGGCCCACGTCGCCTCGCATGTCGCGCCGCACGAGAAGGTACGCCAGGTGGAGTTCATCGATGTGATCCCCAAGTCGAGCTCGGGGAAGATCCTGCGCAAGGATCTGCGTACCCGCTGACGACGTCACCGGGTACACGAAGAAGCCCGCCATCCCTTTCGGGGTGGCGGGCTTCTTCGTGAGCGAAGTGCTTACTCGGACTTCTTCTCGACAGCGTCCTCGGCGGCAGCCTCGGCTGCTTCGCCCTCGGCCTGCGACTCGGCGCCGGACTCGACGGTCTCGTCGGCGGGAGCCTCCTCAGCGGGAGCCTCCTCGACGACCTCAGCCGGCTTCTCGGCCTTCTCGGCCTTCGGAGCAGCAGCCTTCTTGGTCGACTTCGCCTTCGGGGTGACGGGCTCGAGGACGAGCTCGATCACGGCCATCGGCGCGTTGTCGCCCTTGCGGTTGCCGACCTTCGTGATGCGGGTGTAGCCGCCCTCACGGTCAGCGACGAGCGGCGCGATCTCGGAGAACAGGACGTGCACGACTTCCTTGTCACCGATGACCGACAGCACGCGACGACGCGCGTGCAGGTCGCCACGCTTGGCGAAGGTGATCAGACGCTCGGCGAGCGGACGAAGGCGCTTGGCCTTGGTCTCGGTCGTCTTGATCGACTTGTGGGTGTAGAGCGCCGCCGCGAGGTTGGCAAGCATCAGGCGCTCGTGTGCGGGGCCGCCTCCGAGGCGGGGACCCTTAGTGGGCTTGGGCATAATCGTCTAACTCCTGGTCAGAAAGGTCGGGTATCAGAAGGACTCGTCTTCGCTGCCGCCGTAGAAGTGGGCGCCGTCGAAACCGGGCACCGAATCCTTGAGCGACAGACCGAGCGAGATGAGCTTGTCGCGCACCTCGTCGACCGACTTCTGGCCGAAATTGCGGATGTTCATGAGCTGCGTCTCCGACAGGGCGACGAGCTCGGAAACGGTGTTGATGCCCTCACGCTTCAGGCAGTTGTACGAGCGGACCGACAGGTCGAGGTCCTCGATCGGCATCGACAGCTCGCTGGAGTTCACTGCCTCCACCGGCGCCGGGCCGATCTCGATGCCCTCGGCCTCGACGTTCAGCTCGCGGGCGAGACCGAACAGCTCGGTGAGCGTCTTCGCAGCCGAAGCGACGGCGTCGCGGGGGCTGATGGCCGACTTGGTCTCGACGTCGAGGACGAGCTTGTCGAAGTCGGTGCGCTCCCCGGCACGGGTCGCGTCGACGCGGTAGCTGACCTTGAGGACCGGCGAGTAGATCGAGTCGATCGGGATCTGACCGGCTTCGGCGTACTCGTTGCGGTTCTGCGTCGCCGAGACGTAGCCACGGCCACGCTCGATGGTGAGCTCGAGCTCGAACTTCGCGGTGTCGTTCAGCGTCGCGATGACGAGCTCGGGGTTCTGCACCTCGACACCGGCCGGAGCCGAGATGTCAGCGGCGGTGACTTCGCCCGCACCGGTCTTGCGCAGGTACGCGGTGATGGGCTCATCGCGCTCCGACGAGACGACGAGCTGCTTGATGTTGAGGATGATCTCGGTGACATCCTCCTTCACGCCGGGGATGGTGCTGAACTCGTGCAGCACGCCGTCGATGCGAACGCTGGTGACAGCAGCACCGGGGATCGACGACAGCAGGCTGCGACGCAGCGCGTTGCCGATCGTGTAACCGAAGCCGGGCTCCAGAGGCTCGATGATGAACCGGCTACGGTTCTCGACGATCTTTTCCTCGGTCAGTGTGGGACGCTGTGCAATAAGCACTCTGTGTTCCTTTCGATCACATGCCCGCTATATGACATGTGGTGGGGTGAGGTTTTGAGTTGTGGAAGTCGATGCCCGCACGCGGGCGTCGAGCCGCTCAGACCACGAAGGGACCGAGCGGCTCGACACGCGAATCAGACGCGGCGACGCTTCGGCGGACGGCAGCCGTTGTGCGCCTGCGGGGTGACGTCCTGGATCGAACCCACCTCGAGGCCGGCGGCCTGCAGCGAGCGGATCGCGGTCTCGCGGCCGGAGCCCGGACCCTTCACGAGGACGTCGACCTTCTTGACGCCGTGCTCCGCAGCCTGGCGGGCAGCCGACTCGGCGGCCATGCCTGCGGCGTACGGGGTCGACTTGCGGGAGCCCTTGAAGCCCACGCCACCCGACGATGCCCAGGCGATGACGGCGCCGGACGGGTCGGTGATCGAGACGATCGTGTTGTTGAACGTCGACTTGATGTGGGCCTGGCCCAGCGCGATGTTCTTCTTTTCCTTGCGGCGCGGCTTGCGCGCGGCGGCCTTGGGTGCAGCCATGAAAGTGTTCTCCTAGTCCCTGGGGCCGCGCTTAGCGGGCCTTCTTCTTGCCTGCGACGGTGCGCTTCGGGCCCTTGCGGGTACGGGCGTTGGTCTTGGTGCGCTGACCACGGACCGGGAGACCACGACGGTGGCGGATGCCCTCGTAGGAGCCGATCTCGACCTTGCGGCGGATGTCTGCTGCAACCTCGCGGCGCAGGTCACCCTCCACCTTGTAGTTGCCTTCGATGTGGTCGCGGAGGGCGATCAGCTGGTCGTCGCTGAGGTCCTTCACGCGGATGCTCTCGTCGATGTCCGTCGCCTTGAGGATCTCGACCGAGCGGGTACGGCCGACGCCGTAGATGTAGGTAAGGGCGATCACCACGCGCTTGTCGCGCGGGATGTCAACGCCGGCAAGACGTGCCATGCGGTTCTCCTGGGTGTTGTGGAGGTGTGGAACAGGATCGGTGCCCGGGCCTCCGCCCCGAGGTGTCCCCCGCTTCCGCGAGTTCTGATCCTGCCGTTGTGTTTTCAGTTGTGAGATGTGCGTGAGCGATGCCGCGCAGCGCGGGCCCGTCGATCAGACCGGCGGGCCCGCCAGGGACTCAGCCCTGGCGCTGCTTGTGACGCGGGTTGCTCTTGCAGATCACCATGACGCGGCCGTGACGGCGGATCACCTTGCAGTGATCGCAGATGGGCTTGACGCTGGGGTTGACCTTCATGATGTTTCCTGTTCGCTGTCTTCGTACCGCCCCGGGCAGGGGCAGGCCGTTACTTCTCGACCGATCAGCGGTAGCGGTAGACGATACGGCCGCGGGTCAGGTCGTAGGGGCTGAGCTCCACGACCACACGGTCCTCGGGGATGATACGGATGTAGTTCTGCCGCATCTTGCCGGAGATCGTTGCAAGGACCTTGTGTCCGTTGCTGAGCTCAACGCGGAACATCGCGTTGGGCAGAGCCTCGGAGATCACGCCCTCGATCTCGATGACACCGTCTTTCTTAGCCATAGCCTCGCTGACGCTTCTGCAGATCGGTCGATCTGCGGTGGGTGATTGGTTTGTGGTGCTGCACCGCCGGACACGCCGAATCAAGGCACAAAGCACCAAAGATCTATGTTAGACGCTCCGGAGCCATCCGGCAACTTGACGGCCAGGGCCGGGAAGCCGCCGGTTCAGCTGATCAGGTCGGTGAACTTCTTCAGGTCGGCCTGGTCCTGCAGGTTGAGGCGCGTGCCGTTGATGTCCACCGTCGGCGTGCCGGCGATCTCGTGGGACTTCGCCTGCGCCGCACCGAACTTGCGGTACGTCTCGTCGGTGATGCACGAGACCGCGTCGTCCGCACCGACCTGGGTCGCGAAGCCGGCCAGCTGGTCGTTCGTCAGACCTGTCGAGTTCTCCTCGGGCTGGTTCTCGAAGAGCGTCTTGGCGAAGTCGAGGTACAGGTCAGGGTTCGACTCGGCGACGCAGAACGCGGCACCTGCCGACCGTGAGGAGTACTCGGTGCCCTGCGAGAAGCGGTCGAGGATCGCGATCGGGTGGTACTCGAGCGTGATGCGGCCGTCGGCAGCCGCGGCTTCGAGCTGAGCACCGAACTGGTCCTCGAAGGTCTTGCAGACCGGGCACTGGAAGTCGACGAACACCGCGATGGTGTCTTCACCGTCGCCGAACGAGACCGCACCGGTCTCGGAGTTGAAGGTGTCGTTGGCCTTCGGCGCCGCGCCGGGCGAGGTCGCCTGGTTGTTGAGGAACACCACGAGTCCACCGATCGCCACCAGCACCACGACCACGGCGATGGAGACGCCGATCGCGAACCAGTTGGTGTTGCTCTTCGCCGCTGCCATTACTTTCCGATCTCTCGAGGCTCGACCCCGAACGGGGCGAGTCCGGCTCTTCCACCATCGGGCGCAGTCAGCACCCAGATACCCCCATCATGCAGGGCGACGCTATGTTCCCAATGGGAGCCGTCCGTACCGTCGACCGTCGTGACGGTCCAGTCGTCCTCCTCGATGAAGGTCGCCTCCCCGCCGGCGGTGACCATCGGCTCGATCGCGAGCACGAGGCCGGGCTTCACGTCTTCACCGCGGTCGGGTGTGCGGTAGTTGAAGACGCTGGGGGCTTCGTGCATCTTGCGACCGATGCCGTGTCCGACGTACTCGCGCAGGATGCCGTAGGGCTCACCGGTAACGGCGGACGGTCCCTGCGCCTCGATGTAGTCCTGGATGGCCGCACCGATCTCGTCGATCGACGACACGGACGCCATGGCGGCGATTCCCGCCCACATCGACCCCTCGGTCACGCGGGAGAGCTCTTCGCGCTGGGCGACGAGCTCCGGGCGCTCCGGGTCGGGCACGACGACCGTGATCGCGCTGTCGCCGTTCCACCCCTGGAACTGCGCACCGCAGTCGACCGACACGATGTCACCCGGCTGGAGCACCCGCTCCCCCGGGATCCCGTGGACGACCTGCTCGTTCACCGAGATGCAGGTCGTGTGGTGGTAGCCGCGCACCAGCTGGAAATTCGACTCGGCGCCGCGGGCGAGGATCGTGCGGTTCGCCACGGTGTCGAGTTCGAGGGTGGTGACGCCGGCCTTGATCAGGGGGCGGACGGCGTCCAGTGCCGCTGCCGTGATCAGCCCGGGCTCCACCATCGCCCGCAGCTGAGCCGGGGTCTTGTAGATCGACCGGCGGAACATCTCAGGAGGCGGAGGCCGCGAGACGCAGACCGCGCGCGGCCAGGGCCTCGGCGATACGCTCGGTGATCTCGTCGAGGGAGCCGACGCCGTCGATACGGTCGACGATGCCCTTGGCCCCGTAGACCTCGAGGATCGGGGCGGTCTCGCGCTCGTAGATGTCGAGGCGGTGGCCGATGGCCTCCGGGGTGTCGTCGGAGCGTCCCTGCTCGGTCGCACGGAGTGTCAGACGCTCCAGACTCTCCTCGCGCGGCACGTCGAGGAGGATGACGGCGTCGAGCGCCTGTCCCCGTTCGGCGAGGAACGACTCGAGGTGGGCGACCTGCGCGGTGTTGCGCGGGTAGCCGTCGAGCAGGAAGCCGTGAGCGGCATCCTCCTGTGACAGGCGGTCGCGCACGATCTCGCTCGTCAGCTCGTCCGGAACGAGGTCGCCCTTGTCGAGGATCGCCGTGACCTGCTGCCCGAGGGGCGTCCCCTCCTTGATGTTCGCCCGGAAGATGTCGCCGGTCGAGACGACCGGGATGCCGTAGGACTCGGCGATGCGCACGCCCTGCGTGCCCTTGCCGGAGCCCTGCGGGCCGACGATGAGAAGACGTGCGGATGCTGTCATCGGAGGAGCCCTTCATAGTGTCGCTGCTGCAGCTGCGCGTCGATCTGCTTGACCGTCTCGAGACCCACACCGACGATGATGAGGATCGAGGCGCCGCCGAACGGGAAGTTCTGGTTGGCGCCGACGGTGGCCAGAGCGATGAGCGGGATGAGCGCGATCAGACCGAGGTACAGGGAGCCGGGGAGCGTGATGCGGGTGAGCACGTAGTCGAGGTACTCGGCCGTCGGGCGGCCCGCGCGGATGCCGGGGATGAAACCGCCGTACTTCTTCATGTTGTCCGCGACCTCGACCGGGTTGAACGTGATCGCCACGTAGAAGTACGTGAACCCGATGATCAGCAGGAAGTACGCGGCCATGTACACCGGGCTGTTGCCCGACGTGAAGTTCGTCGTGATCCAGGTCACCCAGGCGGCCGGAGTCGATCCGTCCTGCGGGGTGTTGAACTGCGCGATGAGTGCCGGGATGTACAGCAGCGACGAGGCGAAGATCACGGGGATCACACCCGCCATGTTCACCTTGATCGGGATGTAGGTGTTCGTGCCGCCGTAGGTGCGTCGACCCACCATGCGCTTGGCGTACTGCACCGGGATGCGTCGCTGGGATTGCTCGACGAACACGACGAGCCCCATCACGATGATTCCGACCAGCAGCACCAGCAGGAAGACCTCGAAGCCCTTGGTCTGCCAGATGAGGCTCATGGCACCGGGGAACGTGGCGGCGATCGAGGTGAAGATGAGCAACGACATGCCGTTGCCGATGCCGCGCTCGGTGACGAGCTCGGCGAACCACATGATCAGGCCGGTACCGGCCGTCATCGCCATGATGATGAGCAACTGCGCCCACCACACGTCGTTCGTCAGCAGCTGCTGGCAGGCCGCGAGATCGGTCGTGCCGAAGAGCTGGCCGCTGCGGGCCACCGTGACGAGAGTCGTCGACTGGAGCAACGCGAGGGCGATCGTGAGGTAACGCGTGTACTGGGTCAGACGGGCCTGGCCGGCCTGTCCTTCCTTGTGGAGCGCCTCGAAGTGCGGGATGACCACGCGCAGGAGCTGCGTGATGATCGTCGCGGTGATGTACGGCATGACGCCGAGCGCGAAGATCGACAGCTGCAGCAGCGCGCCGCCGGAGAAGAGGTTGACCAGTCCGAGCAGCCCATCGGTGCCCGCGTTGGCGGCAAGACACTCTTCGACGTTCGGGAAGTTCACGAACGGCGCCGGGACGTTGGAGCCGAGCCGGTAGATCGCAACGATGGCGAGTGTGAAACCGATCTTCCGACGCAGGTCGGGGGTGCGGAAGATCCGCGCGATGGCGCTAAACAAGGACGTTCCTCCTGAAAAGGTTGCCGATTCCCGAAGGACGGCTGAAAGACCAGGGTAACGCAAACCGGGCTTCCCGGAATTCGCCACCGATACCAGGCCCGCCGGATGCGGCCCCAGAGCGAGGTCTCGGAGTGTGAAACCACAAGAGGGGCCGGAGAATCTCCGACCCCTCTTGCTAAGCGGTTACTTGACGGATCCGCCAGCCGCGACGATCTTCTGCTCGGCAGAACCCGAGACCTTGTCGACCGAAACGGTGAGCTTCACGGCGATGTCGCCGTTTCCGAGAACCTTGACCTTCTCGTTCTTGCGAACGGCACCCTTGGCGACCAGGTCGCCGATGGTGACATCGCCACCCTTCGGGTACAGCTCCGCGAGCTTCTCCAGGTTCACGACCTGGTACTCCACGCGGAACGGGTTCTTGAACCCGCGCAGCTTCGGGGTGCGCATGTGCAGCGGCATCTGCCCACCCTCGAAGCCGACGCGAACGGTGTTGCGCGCCTTGGTGCCCTTGGTTCCACGGCCAGCGGTCTTACCCTTGGAGCCCTCACCACGGCCGACGCGAGTCTTGGCGGTGTTGGATCCGGGCACGGGACGCAGGTGGTGCACCTTCAGCACGCCGGGGCGGGACGCCGGAGCATCCTTCTTCGGCGCAGCCTTCTTGGCGGCCGGCTTCTTGGCAGCGCCCTCAGCCTTGGCGTCGGCGGCAGCGGTCTTGGCCGGAGCCTTCTTCGCGGCCGGCTTCTTCTCGGCGGCAGCCTTGGGAGCTGCAGCCTTCTTCGTGGCCTTCTCAGCCTCGACGGCCTCGTTCTTCTCAGCCATTAGTCGATCTCCTCAACCTTGACGAGGTGGGCGACGGTCTTGACGTAACCGCGCGTCTGCGCGTCGTCGGGGCGGACGGTGGTGTCACCGATCCGCTTCAGACCGAGGCTGCGCAGCGTGTCACGCTGGTTCTGCTTCTCGCTCACCTTGGACTTGATCTGCGTGACCTTCAGTCGCGCGGCCATCAGGCACCTACCTTCTGTGCGGCGATGGCCTCGGCCTCGGCGCGCACGAGGCGCGCAGGGGCGACCTGGTCGAACTCGAGGCCACGACGCGCGGCGACCGCACGAGGCTCCTCGAGCTGCTTCAGGGCGGTGACCGTCGCGTGCACGATGTTGATCGTGTTCGACGAGCCGAGCGACTTCGACAGCACGTCGTGGATACCGGCGCACTCGAGCACGGCGCGGACCGGACCACCGGCGATGACACCGGTACCGGCAGCGGCCGGACGGAGCAGGACCACACCAGCGGCCGCCTCACCCTGCACGGGGTGCGGGATGGTGCTGCCGACGCGCGGAACGCGGAAGAAGTTGCGCTTGGCCTCTTCGACACCCTTCGAGATCGCCAGAGGGACCTCGCGGGCCTTGCCGTAGCCGACGCCGACCAGACCGTTGCCGTCACCGACGACCACGAGGGCGGTGAAGCTGAAGCGACGACCACCCTTCACGACCTTCGAGACGCGGTTGATGGTGACGACGCGCTCCAGGAACTGGTTGTCGCCACGGTCACGAGAGTTGCGGTCACGGCCGCCACCCTGGTTGCGGTCACGACCGCCGCGGCGGCCATCACGCGAATCGCGAGCCGGCTCAGCCTGCGTAGTGCCGGCAGCCGTCTCGGAAGTGGCAGCAGCCGCTTCGGTCACTTCGTTCTCCTTGTTGTCACTCACAGTGCCAGACCCCCCTCGCGGGCGCCGTCGGCGATGGCGGCGACACGACCGGCGTAGCGGTTGCCGCCACGGTCGAACACTGCCTCGGAAACGCCGGCAGCCTTCGCACGCTCGGCGAGGAGCTCGCCGACCTTGCGGGCCTTGGCGGTCTTGTCACCCTCGAGCGAGCGCAGGTCGGTCTCGAGCGTCGAAGCCGACGCCACGGTGTGACCCTTGCTGTCGTCGACCAGCTGCACGAAGACGTGGCGGGCCGAGCGGTTGACGACGAGACGCGGACGCGCCTCAGTGCCGACGACCTTCTTGCGAAGGCGGGCGTGACGACGCGCGCGGGCGTCAGACTTTGACTTGAGAGCCATGGTTACTTACCACTCTTTCCGGCCTTGCGACGCACGTTCTCGCCGGCGTAGCGCACACCCTTGCCCTTGTACGGCTCGGGCTTGCGGATCTTGCGGATGTTGGCAGCTGCCTCGCCGACAGCCTGCTTGTCGATCCCGCTGACGGTGAGCTTGGTGGTGCCCTCGACCGTGAGCGTGATGCCGGCGGGCGGGTCGATCAGAACCGGGTGCGAGAAGCCGAGGGCGAACTCGACCGAGCTGCCCTTCTGCTGCACGCGGTAACCGGTGCCGACGACCTCGAGACCCTTGGTGTAGCCCTGGGTCACGCCGATGATGTTGTTGTTGATGAGCGTGCGGGTCAGGCCGTGAAGCGACCGCGACTCGCGCTCGTCGTCGGGACGGGAGACCAGAACCTGGTTCTCCTCGACCGCGACCTCGATGGGGCTGGCCACCGTGAGGGTGAGTTCACCCTTGGGGCCCTTCACCGCGACCTCGCGGCCGTCGACCGAAACGGTCACGCCCGCGGGAACGTCGATGGGAAGTCGTCCAATACGCGACATTTCGAATTACCACACGTAGGCGAGAACTTCTCCGCCCACGCCCTTCTGCTCTGCCTGACGGTCGGTGAGAAGACCGGAGGAGGTGGACAGGATCGCCACGCCAAGGCCGCCGAGGACCGTGGGAAGCTCGGTCGACTTCGCGTAGACGCGGAGACCGGGCTTCGAGACGCGCTTGATGCCAGCGATGGAGCGCTCACGGTTGGGACCGTACTTCAGCGTCAGCGTGAGGTTCTGTCCGACGCGGGCGTCAGAGGTCTCCCAGCCGGCGATGTAGCCCTCCTGCTGGAGGATCTGAGCGATGTGCGTCTTGAGCTTGCTCGACGGCAGGGTCACGGAATCGTGGTGCGCCGAGTTCGCGTTGCGCAGACGGGTCAGCAGATCTGCGACCGGGTCTGTCATTGTCATTGTTGATTTCCTTTGTTCATGAGGTTCCGGCTGCCGTTACACGACAGACGGCCTGCGATGACACGCAATTTTCAATTGTACGTGCACATCGACGGGCTC
Source organism: Microbacterium sp. TPU 3598 (assembly GCF_002356155.1). Taxonomy (NCBI): domain Bacteria; kingdom Bacillati; phylum Actinomycetota; class Actinomycetes; order Micrococcales; family Microbacteriaceae; genus Microbacterium; species Microbacterium sp. TPU 3598. The sequence continues at coordinate 2,972,259 of NZ_AP017975.1, forward strand.
AGTGACACGAGACCACTGAGCCCGTCGAGGGTGTTACGCCTGTGCGTCTTCCGAGCGGAACGGGAATCCGAGGTGACGGAGCAGTGCCCGGCCCTCTTCATCCGTCTTCGCGGTGGTGACGACGGTGATGTCGAAACCGCGAACCCGGTCGATCTTGTCCTGATCGATCTCGTGGAACACGCTCTGCTCCTGGAGACCGAAGGTGTAGTTGCCGTTGCCGTCGAACTGCTTGCCCGAGAGACCGCGGAAGTCGCGGATACGGGGCAGCGCGAGCGAGACGAGGCGATCCACGAACTCCCACGCGCGGTCACCGCGGAGGGTGACGTGCGCGCCGATGGCCTGACCCTCGCGCAGCTTGAACTGCGCGATGGACTTGCGAGCCTTCGTGACGATCGGCTTCTGGCCGGTGATCTTGGTGAGATCGTCGACCGCGCCATCGATCACCTTGCTGTCGCGAGCTGCCTCGCCGACACCGGTGTTCACGACGACCTTGACCAGTCCGGGGATCTGCATGACGTTCGCGTAACCGAACTCGTCCTGCATCGCCTTCTTGATCTCGGTGTTGTACTTCTGCTTCAGGCGCGGCTGGATCTTGCCAGCCGGCGCGGCAGTGTCGGTGCTCATCAGAGGTCCTTACCGCTCTTCTTCGCGTAGCGCACGCGGACGGTGCGCTTGACGCCGTCCTTGGTCTGCTCCTCGACCCGGTGGCCGACCTTGGTCGGCTTCTTGGTCGAGGGGTCGACGAGTGCGACGTTCGAGATGTGGATGGAGGCTTCGACGGTCTCGATGCCTCCGGTCTTGGTGCCACGCTGCGTCTGGCCGACGCGGGTGTGCTTGGTGACGTAGTTCACGCCTTCGACGATGACGCGGTTCTTGTCGGAAAGGACGTCGAGGACCTTGCCCTGCTTGCCGCGGTCGCCGCCACGCTCCTGCGTGGCACCGGTGATGACCTGAACCAGGTCACCCTTCTTGATCTTCGCCATGATTAGATGACCTCCGGCGCCAGCGAGACGATCTTCATGAACTTCTTGTCGCGAAGCTCACGACCGACCGGCCCGAAGATACGGGTGCCGCGGGGCTCCCCGTCGTTCTTCAGGATCACTGCGGCGTTCTCGTCGAACTTGATGTAGGAGCCGTCCGGGCGACGGACCTCCTTCTTGGTGCGGACGATGACCGCCTTGACGACATCGCCCTTCTTGACGTTGCCACCGGGGATCGCGTCCTTGACGGTCGCGACGATGGTGTCGCCGAGTCCCGCGTAACGGCGCTTCGAGCCACCGAGAACGCGGATGGTGAGCAGCTCCTTGGCGCCGGTGTTGTCGGCGACCTTGAGTCGGGATTCCTGCTGGATCACTTGGCCTTCTCCAGAATCTCCACCAGGCGCCAGCGCTTCGTGGCGCTCAGCGGGCGGGTCTCGTTGATCAGGACCAGGTCGCCGATGCCGGCGGAGTTCGCCTCATCGTGCGCCTTGACCTTCGAGGTGCGGCGGATGACCTTGCCGTAAAGCGGGTGCTTCACGCGGTCCTCGACCTCGACCACGATGGTCTTGTCCATCTTGTCGCTGACGACGTAGCCGCGACGTGCCTTGCGGTAACCGCGGGCAGCGGAGTCGCGGACGTCGTGCTCGGACGACTCGTGTCCTGCGGCCTGCGTCTCCACAGTCGCTTCCTTCTTGGTGGCCATCACTCAGCCTCTTCCTTCACGGCGTCGTCGGCGGAGTCCGCCTTCTTCGCCTTCGACTTGGTCGCCTTCTTGGCCGGAGCCTCGACCGGAGCGGGCGTCGCACGGATGCCCAGCTCGCGTTCGCGGATCACGGTGTAGAGGCGCGCGATGTCGCGCTTGACGGCGCGGATGCGGCCGTGGCTCTCCAGCTGGCCGGTGGCCGACTGGAAACGGAGGTTGAACAGCTCCTCCTTGGCCTTGCGCAGCTCCTCGACGAGGCGCTGGTCTTCGAATGTGTCGAGCTCTGCCGGGGCGAGCTCCTTGGTGCCGATCGCCATTACGCGTCGCCCTCCTCGCGCTTGATGATGCGTGCCTTGAGCGGCAGCTTGTGAATTGCACGGGTCAGAGCTTCGCGTGCGAGCTCCTCGTCGACACCCGCGACCTCGAAGAGGACACGGCCCGGCTTGACGTTGGCGACCCACCACTCGGGGGAACCCTTACCGGAACCCATGCGGGTTTCGGCAGGCTTCTTCGTGAGCGGACGGTCGGGGTAGATGTTGATCCACACCTTTCCACCACGCTTGATGTGACGGGTCATCGCGATACGAGCGGACTCGATCTGACGGTTCGTCACGTAAGCGGGCGTGAGGGCCTGGATACCGTACTCGCCGAAGGAGACCTTCGTGCCGCCGGTGGCCTGACCCGAGCGACCCGGGTGGTGCTGCTTGCGGAACTTGACCTTACGGGGGATGAGCATTATGCCGACGCTCCTTCTGCGACAGGTGCCTCGTTGCGCGGGGCACGGCGGCGGTCGCCACCACGGTCGTCACGACGAGCCTTGGGTGCGTTGGCCTGCTCGCGAGCGAGCTCCTTCGCGGTCAGGTCGCCCTTGTAGATCCAGACCTTCACGCCGATGCGGCCGAAGGTGGTCTTCGCCTCGTAGAAGCCGTAGTCGATGTTCGCGCGCAGCGTGTGCAGCGGCACACGACCCTCGCGGTAGAACTCCGAACGGCTCATCTCGGCGCCGCCGAGGCGGCCGGAGACCTGGATGCGGATGCCCTTGGCGCCGGCGCGCTGCGCGCCCTGCAGACCCTTGCGCATCGCACGACGGAACGCCACACGAGCAGAGAGCTGCTCGGCGATGCCCTGTGCGACCAGCTGAGCGTCGGCCTCGGGGTTCTTGACCTCGAGGATGTTCAGCTGGATCTGCTTGCCCGAGAGCTTCTCGAGGTCGCCGCGGATGCGCTCGGCCTCGGCCCCACGACGACCGATCACGATGCCCGGACGGGCGGTGTGGATGTCGACGCGGACGCGGTCACGGGTGCGCTCGATCTCGATGTTCGAGACACCGGCGCGGTCGAGCTGCGTCTTGAGCAGGTTACGGATCTTGATGTCTTCGGCGACGTAGTCGGCGTAGCGCTGACCCGGCTTCGTCGAGTCAGAGAACCAACGCGAGACGTGGTCCGTCGTGATGCCGAGACGGAAGCCGTACGGGTTTACCTTCTGTCCCATTACTTGCTCGCCTTCTTGTTGCTGTCGCCCGTGGCGGCCGGAGCTGCCTCAGGCGTCGAGAGCACGACCGTGATGTGGCTCGTGCGCTTCTTGATCTGGAAAGCGCGACCCTGAGCACGGGGCTGGAAACGCTTGAGCGTGGTGCCCTCGTCGACGTACGCGTTGGCCACGTACAGGTCCTGCTCGTCGAGGAACTCGCCGTCGCGATCCGCCTTCACCTGCGCGTTGGCCATGGCCGACGCGACAAGCTTGTAGATCGGTTCGCTGGCGCTCTGCTGTGCGAACTTGAGGATCGCGAGAGCTTCCTGTGCCTGCTTGCCCTTGATGAGCGCGACGACACGACGAGCCTTCTGAGGGGTCACGCGGATGTGTCGCACGCGTGCGATCGATTCGACCATTAGCGGCGCCGCCCCTTCTTGTCGTCCTTCTCGTGGCCGCGGAAGGTGCGGGTGGGCGCGAACTCGCCCAACTTGTGACCGACCATGGTCTCGGACACGAACACAGGGATGTGCTTGCGTCCGTCGTGGACCGCGATCGTGTGACCCAGCATGGCCGGGATGATCATGGACCGACGGGACCAGGTCTTGATGACGTTCTTGGTGCCGGCTTCGTTCTGCACGACCACCTTGCGAAGCAGGTGATCGTCGACGAAGGGGCCCTTCTTAAGACTGCGAGGCATCTTCTCTTACTCCTACTTACGCTTCTTGCCGGCGTTACGACGACGCACGATGTACTTGTCGCTTTCCTTGTTGGCGTGACGGGTACGACCCTCAGCCTGGCCCCACGGGGAGACGGGGTGACGACCACCGGAGGTCTTACCCTCACCACCACCGTGCGGGTGGTCGACCGGGTTCATCGCGACACCACGCACGGTCGGGCGGACGCCCTTCCAGCGCATGCGGCCGGCCTTACCCCAGTTGATGTTCGACTGCTCGGCGTTGCCGACCTCGCCGATGGTCGCGCGGCAGCGCGCATCGACGTTGCGGATCTCGCCCGAGGGCAGACGCAGCTGGGCGTAGGGGCCGTCCTTGGCGACGAGACGGACGGATGCACCGGCCGAACGTGCCATCTTCGCGCCGCCGCCGGGGCGGAGCTCGATCGCGTGGATGACGGTACCCGTGGGGATGTTCTTCAGCGGGAGGTTGTTGCCGGGCTTGATGTCAGCCCCGGCACCCGACTCGACAATGTCGCCCTGCTTCAGCTTCGCCGGAGCGAGGATGTAGCGCTTCTCACCGTCGAAGTAGTGCAGCAGCGCGATGCGCGCGGTGCGGTTGGGGTCGTACTCGATGTGAGCGACCTTGGCGTTGACGCCGTCCTTGTCGTTACGACGGAAGTCGATGACACGGTACTGGCGCTTGTGGCCACCACCGATGTGACGGGTCGTGATGCGGCCCTGGTTGTTGCGACCACCGGTCTTCGAGAGCGGGCGCAGCAGCGACTTCTCCGGCGTCGATCGAGTGATCTCGGCGAAGTCAGCCACCGACGAGCCGCGACGGCCCGGGGTCGTGGGCTTGTACTTGCGAATAGCCATTATTGTCCTTATCCCCCGGATCAGCCGATTGCCGTGAAGATGTCGATGGTGCCCGACTTCAGGGTGACGATGGCGCGCTTGGTGTCCTTGCGCTTGCCGGTGCCGAAGCGGGTGCGGCGTGCCTTGCCGACGCGGTTGAGGGTGTTGACCCCTGCGACCTTGACGCCGAAGATCTTCTCGATGGCGAGCTTGATCTCGGTCTTCGAAGCGCGCGGGTCGACGAGGAAGGTGTACTTGCCTTCATCGATGAGACCGTAGCTCTTCTCGGACACGACCGGCTTCAGGATGATGTCGCGCGGGTCCTTGTTCAGGGCCGTCTGGAGAACAGATGCCTGCTCGCTCATGCGGAGACCTCCTGGTTGGCGCCGGACTTGGAGGCGATGAAGCCCTCGAGCGCGGCCTGGGTGAAGACGATGTCGTCGGAGACGAGCACGTCGTATGCGTTGAGCTGGTCGAACGTCAGCACGTGCAGGTTCGACAGGTTGCGGATGCTCTTCAGCGTCACGTCGTCGTTGCGCTCGATCACGACGAGCACGTTCTTCGACGAGACGACGTTGGTGAGGAAGTTCACCGCGGTCTTGGTCGAAGGCGTTCCGTCGATCCCGAAGGACTCGATGGCGTGGATGCGGTCACCGCGGAAGCGGTCGCTGAGCGCGCCCAGCAGGGCGGCGGCGATCATCTTCTTGGGGGTGCGCTGCGAGTAGTCGCGCGGCTTGGGGCCGTGCACGATGCCACCACCGGTCATGTGCGGCGCGCGGATCGAACCCTGACGGGCGTTACCCGTGCCCTTCTGCTTGAAGGGCTTGCGACCGGCACCCGAGACCTCGCCACGACGCTTGGTCGAGTGCGTGCCCTGGCGAGCCGCCGCGAGCTGCGCGACGACGACCTGGTGGATGAGCGGGATGTTCGTCTTGGCGTCGAACAGCGCGGCGGGAAGCTCGATCGAGCCTGCCTTCTTGCCGTCTGCCTTGAGGACGTCGAGCGCGAGAGTGGAGTCAGCCATGATCAGGCACCCTTCACTGCGTTGCGGACATAGACGATGCGGCCACGAGCACCGGGGACTGCGCCCTTGACGAGCATGAGTCCCTTCTCGATGTCGATGGAGTGCACCGTGAGGTTGAGGACGGTCACGCGCTCGCCACCCATACGGCCGGCCATGCGCATGCCCTTGAAGACGCGGCTCGGGGTCGACGATGCGCCGATCGAGCCGGGCTTGCGGTGGTTGCGGTGCGAACCGTGCGAAGCCGAGACGCCCTTGAAGTTGTGACGCTTCATGACACCGGCGAAGCCCTTGCCCTTGCTCGTGCCGACGACGTCGACGAGCTGGCCCGCTTCGAAGGTGCCGTCGACCGTGAGCTCCTGGCCCAGGTTGTAGTCGCCGGCGTCCGCGGTGCGGATCTCGGTGACGTGACGACGCGGCGTGACGCCGGCTGCCTCGAAGTGAGCGGAGAGCGGCTTGTTGACCTTGCGGGGGTCGATCTGGCCGTACGCGATCTGCACGGCGTTGTAGCCGTCCTTCTCGGGCGTGCGGACCTGGGTGACCACGTTGGGTGCCAGCTCGATGACGGTGACGGGAACGAGCTTGCCGCTCTCGTTCCACACCTGGGTCATGCCGAGCTTCGTGCCCAGCATGCCCTTGGAAACCTTGGAGTTGATGTCAGCCATGTCGAACCTCAGAGCTTGATCTCGATGTTGACATCGGCCGGCAGGTCGAGACGCATCAGCGAGTCGACGGCCTTGGGCGTCGGGTCGACGATGTCGATCAGACGCTTGTGGGTGCGCATCTCGAAGTGCTCGCGGCTGTCCTTGTACTTGTGCGGCGACCGGATGACGCACACGACGTTCTTCTCGGTCGGAAGGGGCACGGGGCCGACGACGGTTGCGCCCGCACGGGTCACGGTGTCGACGATCTTGCGTGCGGACGTGTCGATGACCTCGTGGTCATACGACTTCAGGCGAATGCGGATCTTCTGTCCCGCCATTGTCTGCTCTCTCTCTTTAAGCGTCTTACCGACCGGGACCGGGTGGCCCTGGGGCATTGGACGCACGTCGGCGCTGTTCGCGCCTCGGCACGAGAACGACCCTCGCGAGTCGATCTGCTGCACCACTGTTCTTCTGTCAGCCGGAAGCCGTGAGGCGACCGGATGCCGACCTTCCGCCGCGCACGGCGGAAGCCTTCGTGAAGAAGGGTGTCGGGGTGTGTTCTGCTACCCGCGGCCTAGAACCCTGCACCGTCCCGGAGGAGGCGCCGTCTATGCACTGCCCTGGCAGTGATCCGACGCACGCACAGCGGCGACGGAATATCGAACCTGTCTATTCTGCCACGGCTGATTTCACTTGTGCAAACCCGGGCGTGTCGCGGTCTGTCGAACGCGACTCCAGACGGTGCGTGAACAGGTCAGAGTGCGGGAGATAGCGGGGCGAGGCATCCCCATGCCTCGCCCCGCTTGGGGAGGGCGTTCAGTGCGAGGGGGCACACCGAACGCGAGTAGCCCGGCGTGAAGGGACGCCGAACTCCTCGACCGAGGGCGCGGCGGAAGACCCGCCGCGCAGGCGGGGTGACGCTCAGGCGCAATGAGTGCGCGCGTCGCACGATGATCCCCAAGATCGCATATCCCCAGTTTGTACGCGGAACTCCGCGTGCTTCGGGAAACCGAACCCCTTCGGCTCCCCCGACCGCAAGATCCCCAGGCGGTCGAGACGATCCTACTGGATACAACCGTGAATGCGCCACATCCGACGACATTCCGGCACGGACGCTGCCCCTCCAGCACGCACGAGCGGCGACCCACAGGTGGTGGATCGCCGCTCAGGGCTTGCGGTCTTTCTTACTCGTTGCCGACGGCCTTGTCAGCGCCGTCGCGGATCTCATCGATCTTGTCCGCGGCACCGGGGGCGATCTTCTTGGCGAAGTCCGCGACGCCGTCGAGCACCTTGTCGCTGATGTCCTCGGCCTGCTCGCTCTTGACGGCCTCGGCGATCTTGTCCTTGTTCTGCTCGTACAGATCCTTGCCCTTGTTCACGGCGTCTTCGATGCCCATGTGATTCCCCTTCTGAAGGTGTGCCGCCGACCGATCGAGCCGACCACACTCATTGTGCATGTCCACCCCGGCAAACGGAACCCTCGCGTCCCGGGTCGACGACAGCACCGCGCCCCACAGGGCGGCATCGACGACAAAGGGGCCGGACCCGAAGGTCCGACCCCTTTGCGAGGAAGCAGATGCTTACTTGATGATCTTCGTGACCGTACCGGCGCCGACGGTGCGTCCACCCTCACGGATGGCGAAGCCGAGGCCCTCCTCCATGGCGATCGGCTGGATCAGCTCGACCGTCATGTCGGTGGTGTCGCCGGGCATGACCATCTCGGTGCCCTCGGGCAGCGAGATGACGCCGGTGACGTCGGTGGTGCGGAAGTAGAACTGCGGGCGGTAGTTCGTGTAGAACGGGTTGTGACGGCCACCCTCGTCCTTGGACAGGATGTACGCGGTGCCCTCGAAGTCGGTGTGCGGCGTGACCGAACCCGGCTTGACGATGACCTGACCGCGCTCGACGTCCTCACGCTTGGTGCCGCGGAGCAGCAGACCACAGTTCTCGCCGGCCCAGGCCTCGTCGAGCTGCTTGTGGAACATCTCGATACCCGTGACCGTGGTCTTGACGGTCGGACGGAGTCCGACGATCTCGACCTCGGAGTTGATGGCCAGCGTGCCACGCTCGGCGCGACCCGTGACGACGGTTCCACGACCGGTGATCGTGAAGACGTCCTCGACGGGCATCAGGAACGGCTTGTCACGGTCACGCTCCGGGTCCGGAACGCTGTCGTCGACAGCCTGCATCAGGTCCAGGATCGCCTGGGTCCACTTCTCGTCGCCCTCGAGGGCCTTGAGAGCGGAGACGCGGACGACAGGAGCGTCCTCGTCGAAGCCCTGGCCGGCGAGCAGCTCGCGGACCTCGAGCTCGACGAGCTCCAGGATCTCCTCGTCGTCGACCATGTCGGACTTGTTCAGCGCGACCAGCAGGTACGGAACGCCGACCTGCTTGGCGAGCAGCACGTGCTCACGCGTCTGAGCCATGGGGCCGTCGGTGGCGGCGACCACGAGGATCGCGCCGTCCATCTGAGCCGCACCGGTGATCATGTTCTTGACGTAGTCGGCGTGGCCGGGAGCGTCAACGTGCGCGTAGTGGCGCTTCGGGGTCTCGTACTCGATGTGCGAGATGTTGATGGTGATACCACGCTGGCGCTCTTCCGGCGCCGAGTCGATGGAAGCGAAGTCACGCTGCACGTTGGTGTCGGACGGGTACTTGTCAGCAAGCACCTTCGAGATCGCTGCGGAGAGCGTGGTCTTGCCGTGGTCGACGTGACCGATCGTTCCGATGTTGACGTGCGGCTTGGTCCGCTCGAACTTGGCCTTAGCCACTGGGTCCTCCTCAGGACGTCGTTGTAGAGGTGACCGGGCACTGGTTTGCGACCGGTTCTCTACGGGTTAGGTTCTCAGTTTAGTAGAGAGGGAATGTGAAGTTGTAGGTGTCCTGGGAGCCGGACCGGGGCCCGGCTCCCAGAAGGACGATTACTCGCCCTTGGTCTTCTGGACGATCTCGTCGGCCACCGCGCGGGGAACCTCAGCGTAGCTGTGGAACTCCATCGAGTAGACGGCGCGGCCCGAGGTCTTCGAGCGCAGGTCGCCGATGTAGCCGAACATCTCGGACAGCGGGACCTGAGCGCGGACGACCTTGACGCCTGCGGCGTCTTCCATCGACTGGATCTGGCCACGACGCGAGTTCAGGTCGCCGATGACGTCGCCCATGTACTCCTCGGGAGTACGGACCTCGACGGCCATCAGCGGCTCGAGCAGCACGGGGTTGGCGCGACGAGCGGCCTCCTTGAAGCCCATGGAGCCCGCGATCTTGAACGCCATCTCCGAAGAGTCGACGTCGTGCGCTGCACCATCGACGATAGTCGCCTTGACGCCGACCATCGGGTAGCCCGCGAGCACGCCGACGTTCATCGCGTCCTGGAAACCGGCGTCGATCGAGCCGATGTACTCACGAGGGATGCGACCACCGGTGACGGCGTTCACGAACTCGTAGGTCTTCTCGGAGTCGAGGTCGAGCGGCTCGATGGTGAACTGGATCTTTGCGAACTGTCCAGAACCACCGGTCTGCTTCTTGTGCGTGTAGTCGTGCTTCTCGACGGTCTTGCGGATCGTCTCGCGGTACGCCACCTGCGGCTTGCCGACGTTGGCCTCGACGTTGAACTCGCGCTTCATGCGGTCCACGAGGATGTCGAGGTGCAGCTCGCCCATGCCCTTGATGGTCGTCTGACCGGTCTCGGGGTTGAGCTCGGTGCGGAAGGTCGGGTCCTCTTCAGCGAGCTTCTGGATTGCGACACCCAGCTTCTCCTGGTCGGCCTTGGTCTTCGGTTCGATCGCGACCTCGATGACGGGCTCGGGGAACGTCATCGACTCGAGGACGACCGGAGCCGTCGGGTCGGTGAGGGTGTCACCCGTGGTGGTGTCCTTGAGGCCGATGACCGCGTAGATGTTTCCGGCGGTGACCGAGGGAACCGGGATCTCCTTGTTGGCGTGCATCTGGAAGATCTTCCCGATGCGCTCCTTCTTGTTCTTGGTCGAGTTGACGACCGCAGAACCGGAGTCCAGGTGACCCGAGTAGACGCGCACGTAGGTGAGGCGACCGAAGAACGGGTGCACGGCGACCTTGAACGCGAGGGCGGCGAACGGGTCATTGGCGTCGGGGTGACGCTCGATGATCGTGTCGTAGTCCTTCGGGTCGTGCGCCTCGATCGAGCCCACGTCGAGCGGGTTCGGGAGGTAGTCGACGACCGCATCGAGCATCGGCTGGACGCCACGGTTCTTGAACGCGGAACCGCAGAGCACCGGGTAGATCTCGCTGGCGACGGTCAGCTTGCGGATCGCGCCCTTGATCTCGGCGACCGTGAGCTCCTCGCCACCGAAGAACTTCTCGAGCAGCGCGTCGTCGGTCTCGGCGACGGTCTCGAGGAGCTGCTGGCGGTACTCCGCTGCCTTCTCCTTGAGGTCCTCCGGGATCTCCTGGATCTCGTAGGAGGCGCCCATGGTGACATCACCCTTGGCGTCTCCGGCCCAGACCAGTGCACGCATCTCGATCAGGTCGACGACGCCGATGAAGTCGCTCTCCGCGCCGATGGGCAGCTGGATCACGAGCGGCTTGGCACCGAGGCGGTTGATGATGGTGTCGACAGTGAAGTAGAAGTCGGCGCCGAGCTTGTCCATCTTGTTGACGAAGCAGATGCGCGGGACGTTGTACTTGTCGGCCTGACGCCAGACGGTCTCGGACTGGGGCTCGACGCCCTCCTTGCCGTCGAACACGGCGACCGCACCGTCGAGCACGCGGAGCGAGCGCTCCACCTCGACCGTGAAGTCCACGTGGCCGGGGGTGTCGATGATGTTGATCTGGTTCTTGTTCCAGTAGCAGGTCACGGCGGCAGACGTGATCGTGATGCCGCGCTCCTTCTCCTGCTCCATCCAGTCGGTGGTCGACGCGCCATCGTGCGTCTCACCGAGCTTGTGGTTGACGCCCGTGTAGAACAGGATGCGCTCGGTCGTCGTGGTCTTGCCGGCATCGATGTGCGCCATGATGCCGATGTTGCGGACCTTGCTCAGGTCCGTGAGCACGTCTTGTGCCACAGGAGTGTCCTTATCTTTTCGAGCAGTCGTACTGCGAAGAGGGGGTGCCCGCCCCGCGGCGAGTGGCCGAGGGGCGGGCGAAGCTGTTTACCAGCGGTAGTGAGCGAACGCGCGGTTCGACTCGGCCATCTTGTGCGTGTCCTCGCGGCGCTTGACCGCGGCACCCAGGCCGTTGGATGCGTCGAGGATCTCGTTCTGCAGACGCTCGGTCATCGTCTTCTCACGACGGCCCTTCGCGTAGCTCACGAGCCAGCGCAGAGCGAGCGTGTTGGCGCGGTGAGGCTTGACCTCGACCGGCACCTGGTAGGTCGAGCCACCGACGCGGCGGCTGCGGACCTCGAGGGTCGGGCGCACGTTGTCGAGCGCCTTCTTCAGCGTGGCGACGGCGTCCTGACCGTTCTTCGCCTCGACGCCGCGGAGGGCGCCGTAGACGATCGACTCGGCCAGCGACTTCTTGCCGTCGACGAGGATCTTGTTCACCAGCGAGGTGACGATCGGTGCGCCGTATACCGGGTCGTTGACGACGGGGCGCTTCGGGGCGGGTCCCTTACGAGGCATCTAACTCAACCCTTCTTCGCGCCGTAGCGGGAACGAGCCTGCTTACGGTTCTTGACTGCCTGGGTGTCCAGGGCGCCACGGACGATCTTGTAACGCACACCGGGGAGGTCCTTGACACGACCGCCACGCACGAGCACGAGCGAGTGCTCCTGCAGGTTGTGACCCTCACCGGGGATGTACGCGGTGACCTCGGTGCCGTTGCGGAGCTTCACACGAGCGACCTTGCGCATCGCCGAGTTCGGCTTCTTCGGGGTGGTGGTGTAGACGCGGGTGCAGACCCCGGCCTGCTGCGGGTTCGACTTGAGCGCCGGCGCCTTGGTCTTGGTGACCTTGGGCGAGCGACCCTTGCGAACCAACTGCTGAATGGTTGGCACGTTCTCTCCTCATAGTGCTGCACGGTGACAGCGTGATGGGTTTCACATCATGACCCACCGGCACGCCGGAACCGACGAGCTTTTGGTGTGATGGGTATGCCGTGGGGGCGGACCGGCATGGTGCCGGCGCCCAGCGCACACGCGGAGGCGTGCACACACCTGATCAAGTGTAATGCCGCGTAACGTAGCGGTCAAATGAGCGCAACTCCGGCCGCGCGGCCCGAGTGCAGGATCAGGGCAGATCGGGATCGAACGGCGAGTCCAGCGATTCGGTCAGCTCAGCCAGCAGTGCCTCGATCTGCGGTTCGACGTGCTGAGAGATCGCGGCCTGGATGTGTATGCGATGACGCAACAGGATCCCGCAGATCTCGCGGCCGACCATGTTGGCGTACTCGTCGGCGAGGGCGACCTCCTGACGGAGGGCGATCTTCGCCTCCTCCGTGAGCGGGGGCAGTGCGGGCAGCGCGGCGGCGGATTCGTCTGCGAGCCCCGCGATCGTGAACAGGAACGGTGCTCCGGGCACCGGATCCGGATCGAGGGGCAGCCCGTCGAACTCGGGATCGAGGTCCTCGGCCGGGCGGTAGCTGCGGGCGCGGTTCCGTGCAGCCTGCTGATCCAGCTCGCGCTGCAGCATCGGCAGATTCCGCGCCGTGTACTCCGCGACGGCGTGATCGACGATGGTCTTGATACGCGTCGAGAGGCCGTGCTGCACGCCGTGCGGCACGTTGGCACCGATACCGGCTGCGGAGAGGATCGGCGATCCGAGGCACCGGCGGCATGGCGCGACGCGACCACGATGGGTTGCCGGCTCCCAGCGCGGCACCCAGCGCAACCATGCCTCCACGGCCTGGTCCACCTGCGTCTCCAACGAGCGCTCCACCCCACCAGAGTACGGCGCGTCGCCCGTCACCGTCGCGATTTCCCGGTCCCGGCGGGGCGCGGAGGGAGGATCGCTCGGACGTCATTCCTCTTCGTCGCGCTCCCACGGCCAACGCGGATGCTCGGCGCGCGTGCGACGCAGCGCGATCCCACCCCATCCGGCGATCAGGCCCGCCAGCACGAGGACGGCGCTCGCGCCGCCTCGCACGAGACCGCCGGCGACCGCTGTCGCGAGCACGATGCTCCCGGCGCCGACGAGGACGGCGACCCATACCGCGACCAGATGGACGAGGCCGGCGACCAGCGCGATCGCGATCGTGGCGACATACGACGGATGCGGTCGACGCAGAGTGGACCACAGCACGAGCGCGAACGAGACGACCGCCGCGATCATGCCGACCACGCCAGGGGTCTGGCCGAGATCGGGGACCGCGATGATGTCCGTGTCGGTGGCGATGCTCACGGCGCCGAGCCCGAACACCGCGAGCGCGAAGAAGCTGATGGTGGCGAGCACCACCGCCAGGATGGCCGAAACCCCCGCGGACTCGGGTCCCCGGGGGTTCGGCGTGGTGGAGTTCGTGATTACCTCGACAGCGTCGGGCCGGCCTCGAGCGTGCGCTCGTACTCGCGCTGCGCCTCGGCATTCAGCTCGGTCTTGCGAGCACCGCTTCGGGCGACCCAGGCACCGAACCAGATGGTCAGCTCGCGGGCGAACACGAAGGCCGCGATCGCGAGCGGGGCGACCATCTGCTCCCCGACGAGGTCGAGTCCCTGGCTGGCGCTGAGCTTCCAGAACGGAGCTTCGAAGAGCTGCCCGAGGATGTGGCCCCCATACGCGATGACGCCGACGATGAGGCCGAAGACGACCCAGAGGCCCCAGCGTCCACGGTTGATGACCGCACCCAGCAGCCAGAATCCGAGGAAGAACACGACGACGGGCGTCCAGAACCCCCATGTCATCAGGGGTGCGATCGCGGTCTGGCCGATGTTCTCGCCGGTCACATCTCCGGCGATGGCACCGAGTCCGAGCGCAGCCCCCAGGTAGAGCACCGCGAAGACGAGTGTCGCCAGGAGTCCGATGGCTCCCGCGGTGCCGCGGTTGCCGCGGTCACGGGGCGGTTCGGGCGCCTGGACGAAGATGGGCTGCGGCTGTGCGGCAGCGGCGACGAGCGGCTCCGACGGGACGACGCGCGTCTCGAGCTCATCGCCGTACTGGGCATACGCCGCACCGGCCATCCCCGACTGCTCGTGGCCGAACGGGACGGGCTCGCCCACGACGGGCTCGGGGTAGAACGAGGTGGTCTCGGCGTCGGCCTGAGCCCTGACCTCGTCGGCGTAGTCGCGCGACGGAGCGACCGGAGCAGGCGTCACGGCCGGCGGCGGGGAGGCGAACGTACCGGGGTGATCACGCTCGGCCTCCTCGAAAGCGGCGAGGTCGGGGTCGACCGGCGTTGCGACGGGCTTCTGATCGATGCCGTCGTTCACGCCGTCGTTGTTGCCGGGAACGCCAGCACCCGCAGCCGCAGCGGCGTCCAGGCCTTCGTTCGCACTGCCGACGACGTCGTCAACGTCAGCCGGCTTCTCGGGCTGGGGAACGTTGGGGTCACTCATGGGGTGCGCCTCTCATCGGATACGTGCACTGCGAGGGTACCTCCGCGCGAACGACCGCTCGCGGAGGCGTGCCGACGTGTCGTCATACGCGGAGACGCGTCGTCATCCGCGAGGACCGGTCGTCGTGACGCGGGTTCAGGGGAGCGCGCTGCGCAGCGCATCGCCCGCGAACTGCGCGAGCACGGGGACCATCGGCAGGGACAGCCACACGAGAGCCCCGATGATGCCGACGCACACGATCCCGGCGAACCAGCTCATCCCGAGGTTGCGTCCCCCCACCCGTGCCATGGCTCCACGCTACGGCCGAAGCCCCGACAGGCTGCGGAGCAACGCCGATATCCGGCAACGGCAGCGCCTGTCATCCTGCGGTGCGCCCGCGAAGTCGCCACAGCAGCCACAGCCCCGAGAGGGGGACGAGGAGGAACCCGAGGAGGATGAGGACGTGCCACTCCCCCACGCCGGGGACGAGGGGGTTGACGGCGGCAACCTCCGGGGGCGTCCCGGTCCCCGAGGAGCTGCTTCCCGTCTCCGACGAGGCGAGGGCCGTCAGCGTCGAGACCGTGAGGAACGAGATGCCGGTGACGACGAACGGCACGACGATAGCGATCGCCTTCTCCCAGGCCCTCCAGAGTGCACTCGCGCTCACGAGCGCGGCGCCGACGAACCAGCCGACCACGGGCACCACGATCCCTCCGAAGCTCAACGTGAGCGCCGCAGCGATCGCGAACCCTCTCGTCGATGTCGCGGGCGGACGGGGTGTGGGCGCTGCGGCGATCGTGGGAGCACCGACGATCGTCGCCGAGGGCACCTCCGCCTGGGCTTCATCCGCGATCACGACCGGATCGCCGAGATGCGCGATGCGCGCCGCCGTCGCTTCGGCGTCCAGTCCCTGCAGCTCTTCGAGGATGCCGGCACGGATGTCGCTCGCGACACCGTGCGGCAGGTTGCGCATGGCCTCGTCGAGCCGCGCGAGGTAATCCGCACGGAGGTCGTCTGCGGTGAGCTCTGTCATGGTCGTCCCTCTCCGACGATGCCCGTGACGACACGGGCGAATGGGGTCCACTGCGCACGGAACCGCTCGAGCTGGTCGGTCCCGCTGGCGGTGAGCCGGTAGTACTTGCGCACCGGACCGCTTCCGGAGGGCTGGTCGAAGGTGGTGACCCAGCCGTTGTCCTTCAGCCGCCCGAGCAGCGGGTACAGCGTCCCGATACTGGCGATCAATCCCGCACCGGTGAGTGCGTCGGCCAGCTGCCAGCCGTACATCGGCTCACGCGCGAGCAGACCGAGCACGCAGTACTCGACCACGCCCTTGCGCATCTGGGCGCCGACGTCCGCTGTCATGCATGACAAGGTAGCATGCGAGACAAGTGAGCGGGAAGCGCCGGGGAGAGGAGGACCCGGGGAGGGACGGCGGTCGCCACCGAAGGGACGACCGCCCGTGCCGTCAGCCCTTCGTCGCGCCTGCCGTCAGCCCGCCCACGATGTACTTCTGCAGGAAGAGGAACAGGATCATCACCGGGATCGCGGCCATCACGGCGCCGGCCGAGAACGCGGACCAGTCTGCATACCGCGGGTTGGCGACGAGCTTGGTGAGTCCGACGACCAGCGTCTGCTGATCCACGTCGACGAGCATGACACTCGCGATCACGTACTCGTTCACGGTGCCGATGAACGACAGCAGGCCGACCACTGCGAGGATGGGGGCGACCAGACGCAGGATGATCGTGAAGAAGATGCGCGCATGACCGGCGCCGTCGATCCGGGCCGCCTCGTCGATCTCCTTCGGAATGGTGTTGAAGAAGCCGTACATCAGGTAGGTGTTCACGCCGAGCGCTCCACCGAGGTACACCAGGATCAGCCCGGTGTGCGTGTTGAGCCCGATGGCGGGGAACCAGTCCCCCAGCGTCGACATGAGCAGGAAGATCGCGACCACGGCGAGCAGCTGCGGGAACATCTGCACGACGACGATCGTGACGAGACCGACCCGTCGTCCGGCGAACCGCATGCGCGAGAAGGCATATGCGGCGCAGGCGCCGATGAAGACGGTGACCGCGCCGGTGACGACGGCGATCAGCAGCGTGTTGAGGAACCAGGTGCCGTACGGGTTCTGCGGGTCGCTCAGGATGCGCACGTAGCTGTCGATACCGATCGCGGAGAAGAGCTGGTTCGAGCCCGTCAGCGTCCCCTTCGGGTTCAGCGAAGCGGAGACGACGTAGAGCAGCGGGAACAGGGCGAAGGCGCTCACGACGATCGCGACGAGGTGTCGCCATCCGGTGTCGGCGAACCACGCGCCGAAGCTGCGGCGCCGCGGAGCGAGGCTCTGCAGGTCGTCGGTGGAGCGAGTGTCGGCGGATCGCCCGGTGGTGGGGCTGTGGGTGCTCATGTCAGTTCAGCTCCTCGAGGGCCTTGGTCTTGCGGAAGCTGATGATCGAGATCGTGGCCACCACGATGAAGATCAGGATCGTGAAGGCCGACGCCAGACCGTAGTCGCGCGTCTGCCCCGTGAAGGCGACCTTGTAGACCATCGAGATCAGGATGTCGGTGTGCCCGACGGGGATCGACACGTCGCTGAAGCGCGGACCGCCCTTGGTGAGCATGTAGATCAGGTTGAAGTTGTTGAAGTTGAACGCGAACGACGAGATCAACAGCGGCGCGACGGTGACCAGCAGCAGCGGCAGCTTGATCCGCCGGAAGACCTGCCACGGGTTCGCGCCGTCCATCACCGCGGCTTCGTTCACATCCTCGGGGATGCCCTGCAGGGCGCCCATGCAGACGAGGAACATGTACGGGAAGCCGAGCCACAGGTTCACCAGCAGCACAGACACCTTCGCGAGCACCGGGTCGGTGAGCCACGGGATCGCGGCCCCGCCGAAGATCACCTGGTTGATGAAGCCGAAGCTCTCGTTCATCATCCCGGCCCAGACCAGCGCGGAGAGGAACGCGGGGAACGCGTACGGGAGGATGAGGATGATCCGGTATCCGTTGCGGAATCGCATGCGGGTGTTGTTGAAGACGAGCGCGAGCAGGAGTCCGAGGAAGAACGTCGTCGCGACAGAGATCAGCGCGAACGCGAAGGTCCACAGCGTGACCGAGATGAGCGGCCCGCGGATCGACGAGTCGGTCACCGCGCGAACGAAGTTGTCGAACCCGACCGTCGTCTGCCATCCGGGGAGGAGCTGCTCTCCGCCTTCGGCCGTGAAGGCTCCGTCACCGGTGTCCGCGTACACGGTGCCGGTGGTGGTGTCGGTGATGGTGTCCGCGGCCTCGTCGTATTCGAGCGTCGAGACGTACAGGTAGCCCTTCTGCCCGTCGGGAGCCCGCAGGCTGCCGTCGTTCGGATCATCACTGAAGGGGACCGAGAGCTTCTCCAGCTCTTCGGAGAGGGTGAAGACGGTCGCGAGCGGGAGCGTGGTCCAGCCGTCGACCGCGACGGCCTTCCCGCCCTCGAACCGGGCGTCGACCTCTTCCAGGGGCTGCTCCGCGGTGCCGAGCAGCGCGTCGCCGGACTCCGGATCGGTCGCGAGCAGCCCGTAGGTGCCGAACTGCTCGACCACCGTGACGGGGTAGGTCGGCGAATCCTCGACCCGCTCCTGGGCCGATGCGAGGAGCGAGGAGATCGCCTGGTCCTTGGTCCCGTTGTGACCCGTGCCGTAGTTCGTGAACCCGATGTAACCGGTGTAGAGCAGGGTGAAGACCTGGAACACGACCAGGAAGATGATGCCCGGCGTGAGGTACTTCGCCGCGATGCGCTTGCGGGAGAAGTAGATGTAGTTGACGAGGACGGCGACCACGACGACAATGCCGAGGATCAACCACTCCTGGTGGGCGAAGAGCACGAAGGCCGCATACAGCGCGATCGCGTCGACCACCGCCAGCAGGAGGATCTTCAGCAGCATCCAGCCGATGGGTCCGGATGCGGCCTCCGCGATCTTCGCGGCCTGGCGCTGGCGTCTGGTCGGAGGAGCTGTGCGCTCGTCGGTGTCTGTCATGTCGTCCTCGTCATGATCCTGCCGGGGCGGACGAAGACGCCCACCCCGGCAGAGTCAGTGTTCTGGCTGTTACTTGATCGCGGCGGTCACGTCGTCGACGAGCTTCTGCCACGTCGTCGTCGGGTCCTCGCCGTTGATGATCGCGGCCTCGGCCACGCCCCAGTACTGCCAGACCGCACCCATGGCCGGGATGGCGGGCATCGGGACGGCGTCGGCGCCGACGGCCTGGAAGCCGGCGATGATCGGATCGGCAGCCGCGGTGTCGGCGGCAGCGGTCAGCGCGGGCAGGACGTTGCCGGCCTTGAACAGCTCGAGCTGCACGTCTTCGGTGCCGATGTAGTTGACGAGGAAGTCGTTGGCCGCGACCTTGTTCTTCGACTCGGAGCTCACGAAGAAGCCCTTGACGCCGGCGAACGGCGAGGCGGTCTCACCGGTCGGGCTCGGGATCGGGTCGATCGCGACGTTGATGCCCGCGTCGGTGGCCGCGCCCACGTTCCACGGACCGGTCAGCCAGAAGGCCGCGGTGCCGTCGAGGAACTGCTGCTTGGCGATCTCGCCGTCGACGTCGGTGTTCAGCACGCCCGCTGCGCCCTGCGCGCCCAGCCAGTCGGCGAACGCGAAGCCGCCCTCACTGCCCAGCTGGAGGTCGGTGGAGTCGTAGCTGCCGGTGTCATCGGTGCCGAACACCGGGGCCCCGAAAGCGGTCTGGAACGGATACAGGTGGTACGGGTTGCCCTCGGTGCCCTGCTCCACGACGAACGTGCCCTTCGAGACCATGTCGTCGAAGCTGGTCGCGGCGGCGGGAACGAGATCGGCGTTGCGCAGGACCGCGATGTTCTCGACGGCGTACGGAAGCATGTAGACGGTGCCATCGTAGGTGGCGGCCTGCAGGGCGACGGGGAGGTAGTCCTCGGAGCTGTCACCCAGCTCGATCGGCGCGACCACTCCGTTCGTGGAGAGCTCGCCCAGCCAGTCGTGCGCGCCCATGACGATGTCGGGGCCCTTGCCGGTCGGGACCTGCTGGATGAAGTCGTCCTTCATGTCGTCGACCGACTTGCCCGTGAGCTCGACCTTGACGCCGGTCTTCTCCTGGTAGGCGTCTGCCGCGCCCTGCAGTGCATCGACGCGCTCGGCATCGACCCAGACGACCAGCTTTCCGCTGTCGTCGGAGCCCGAGGTGTCGTCGCTGCTGGTCCCCGTGGAGCAGCCGGCAAGCGTCAGAGTCGAAACGATGGCGATCGCGCCCGCGGCGACGATGCCCCTCTTGTTCACCTTCATTGGTGTGTGCCTCTCTCAGTGCTGATCACCTGCAAGGACTGCAAGCGCTTACAGTATGCATCGAAATCGACGCTGTTTGCAATGAGAGTGGGCGTCGATATCAACCCGTGACCGAGAGAAGGGTGCCCGTCAGGTGTGAAAACGCTTCCACCTGCAGAGAAGAGGTCGCCCCGTAGACTGCCGACATGGCTGATGGTTCGCTTCGCATCGCGCGGATGACGGCAGGGATCGTCCTGGCGTTCTCCGCTGCTGTCCTCAGCGGGTGCACCGCGTTCGCCACCGGCTACGCCGTTCTGGACCGTGAAGCCGAAGGCGCAGACGCCCTTCCGGACGCGTTCATCGAGCAGGACCCCGCAGACATCGCCGACCTTTCGTCGGCGCGGTACGTCGGCGAGCATTCCGGCAGCTCGCTCTGGCTGTTGCGCGGGCTGGATCAGGGCTCTGTCTGCATACTCGCCTACCGGGACGAGACCGCAGGGATCATGGGGTGCGGCAGCGAAGGCGGCCCCGTCGAGATGAGCGGCCCCGCCGGCCATCTCGTGACCGTTCCGGACGACTATCCCACCCCGGACGGAGCCACCCGGATCTCCGACAATGTGTACGCGCTGAGCCCCTGAGTAGGATGAAACCATGGCTGACAGTTCATTTGACATCGTCTCGAAGGTCGACCACCAGGAGGCGGAGAACGCCCTGAACCAGGCCCGCAAGGAGATCGAGCAGCGCTACGACTTCAAGGGCACCGGTGCGTCGATCGCCTGGAGCGGCGAGAGCATCCTCATCATCGCGAACACCGAGGAGCGGGCCAAGGCCGTGCTCGACGTGTTCCAGTCCAAGCTCATCAAGCGGGGCATCTCCCTGAAGAGCCTCGAGTCGGGCGACCCTTTCGCCAGCGGCAAGGAGTTCCGCATCGTCTCGACGCTCAAGGACGGCATCTCCTCCGAGAACGCGAAGAAGATCAACAAGATCATCCGCGACGAGGGCCCCAAGGGAGTGAAGAGCCAGATCCAGGGCGACGAGCTGCGCGTGCAGTCCAAGAGCCGGGACGACCTGCAGTCGGTCATCGCACTGCTCAAGGGTGCCGACCTCGATCTCGACTTGCAGTTCATCAACTACCGGTAAGCCGCCGCGACACGTCGCGGGGAGGGGGTCGGGTGCAGCGCACTCGGCCCCCTCTCTCGTCATTGTTGGATTGCATACCGATATATGGGTTGCGGTGCCCAAGACTGGGAGTGGTCGACTCAATGCGACCGATGACGCGAACGCCGCATGACGCACTGCCGTCGTAGGGCTACGCGATCTCGGGATTGCGAGCTTGCCCTCGTGGGGACGAGGCCGCGGCAGTTCCATGCGCTCGCGTCTTCGGTGGCCGGCGGATGCCCTGCATCCGCCGGCCACGGAACCGCGAGCAAGAAGACCGCGAGTAAGAAGAGCCCACCTGAGTCACGCTGCGCGCCCCCACGCGGTTCGCGGACTCGGGTGGGGCTGTTGGCATCCGATGCGACTTCATGATGTAGTTGCCCTCCCGGGCGAATCATGGGGCGCTCGGGATCAGAAGGACAACTGGGGGCAGGTCCATGGCGAGTATCGGATCGACGAACATCGGAGAGAGCAAGCAGCTCTTGGCCGAGGAGGTCTTCCACCACATCGGAAGGCAGATCATCGACGGCACGTTGGCAGAGGGTGAGCGCATCCGCGATGTCGACGTCGCCGAAGAGCTGCATGTGTCGCGCACACCTGTTCGAGAGGCGCTTCAGCGCCTGGAGCGACTGGGAATGGTCACGATGTACCCGAGCCGGTACACCGAGGTCACGGCGGTGACGCCCGAGACGATGGCGCAGTCGCTCGAGTTCGCGGGGTATCAGGCCGGAATCGCGGCGCGACTGGCGGTGCCGAGGCTCACGGCGGCTCAGCGCGAGCATGTCATCACGCTCGTCGCCGCGATGAATGCGTCATTGGACGACCTGGCGACGACCTCCGGCGCCCGTTGGGCCGTGTTCTCGTACCTGGGCTCGCACAGCGGCAACGAGCAGCATCGCACACTGATCGACGATGCGAGCATGGTGCTTTTCCGCAACCTTCGGGACTGGGTGGTTCCCGCGTCCGATCGGGCGCGGATGGGGCAGGTCTACGACGATTTCCGCGACGCCGTGCGCGATGCCGACGGCGATGGAGCCGAACGCCTGGTCAGGGCGATGTACTACCTGTGAGCCCCGTCACAGCGCCGCGCGCCAACCCGTGACCCATCTGTCCAAGCGCCGGTAGGCGTCCTCCCGCGCGTCGTGTCGGGAGAGGAAGACGTCGTGGAGCGCGCCGTCGATGCGCTCGACGGTCACACTGGGACCGAGGCGGAGTGCCGCACGCGCGATGTCGTCGACCACCAGCACCGAGTCGGCGGAGGTGAGATCGTTCGACCAGCGCGTCGGCGGCACGAATCGTGCCGAGAGCAATACACATACCGGTGCGGTGATCGACAGCCCCGCGGCCACCGTCTTGTGCCCGGAGAGCACGGCGTGCAGCCACCCCGCGTACACCGCCATGGTCTGCGCGGGACGCCACACCGGGTTGACCTCCATCGGGTCGTCCGGATCGGCGACCTCCTGCTGCGCGCGGGTGTAGAAGCCGAGGTCGATCTGCGGTGCGGCCTCCATCGGCCGGATACGCGCCTGCAGCTCGACCATCGGCGCGATCGCGGCCCTCGCCGGCGCGAACTGGAATTCCAGCCAGGGGCTGTTGAGGATCACCGCGTCGGCCGCGCCCGGGTGCCGGGAAGCCCACAGGCTCAACGTCAGGCCGCCCGTGGAATGCCCGAGAAGAACGAGTCGTCGATCGGATTCGAGGCCGCCCTCACCTCGACCCATCGCATCCAGCGCCGCCCCGATGTCCTCGTCGTAGATGGCGAGGTCGGCGATGTAGCCCGGGGTCTGCCCGTCGCGGAGGCTGCGACCGTACTTCCGCAGGTCGAGGGCGAAGAAGCGGGCCCCCCGAGACGTCCAGAATCGAGCGAGCCGCTTCTGGAAGAAGTAGTCGGACCAGCCGTGCACGTACAGCACATCGACTCCGTCGAGAGGCGGACGATTGCCGCTCGCCCGCGCCCACAGACCGGGCCTCTTCGGCAGCGCACGCACCAGAGTCGCCACCACGGGGCCCTGATCGTCCGTGCCGAGATCGAGTGTCAGCTGCTCGAACTCGTCGCCCAGGACATCAGGGATCCACTCGGCCATGCGTTCCTCCCCCGTCGTCGCCAGGCTAGCCGAGAGCGCGACCGCTCGGGGGAAGGCCGACCGCGACCGCGCTATTCGCCGCGCGAGACGCGGACCATCTCGTCGCGCGGGACCACCTTCACGCGGGCGCGCTCCTCCGGGGCACCGAGAGCGATCTCGTGCTCGTCGAGGCGGTGCCAGCCATCGAGGTCGGTCCAGCGCACACCGCGCTCCTGCAGGAGTTCGACGATCGCCTCCTCCGAGGGGTCCTCCGGGTGCCACCAGGAACCCTGATCGTTGATGATGTGGCGCACGGTCTCCATCGCATCGGACTTCGTGTGCCCGATCAGCCCGACCGGGCCGCGCTTGATCCATCCGGTCGCGTAGATGCCGGGCACGCGGTCGTTCGAGTCCTTCGCGAGGACCTGGCCCTCGCGGTTCGGGATCACCCCGTGCTTCTTGTCGAACGGAACGCCGGGAAGCGGGGATCCGAAGTAGCCGATGGCACGGTAGAGAGCCTGCAGGGGCACCTCGCGCAACTCGCCGGTGCCGACCGCGCCACCCTGGCCGTCGGGCCGGGTGCGCTCGTACACGAGAGCCGCGACGCGACCGTTCTCGTCCTTGCGGACCTCGACCGGCTTCGCCCAGAAGTGCAGATGCAGACGGCGCGATGCCGTGCCTCCCGCGTTGTTGACCGAATCCCGTTTGCGCCACGACTGCAGGATGCGATCGATGACCATGACCTGCTTGTTGCTGGCGACGGCGTCTTTGGCGGCATCGTCGTAGTCGAAGTCCTCGTCGTAGACGACCATGTCGACGTCGCGCAGCTCGCCGAGCTCGCGCAGTTCGAGCGGAGTGAACTTGACCTGCGCCGGCCCCCGCCGCCCGAACACGTGCACATCCGTGATCTCGCTGGCCTTGAGGCCCTCGTAGACGTTGGCCGGCACCTCGGTGACGAGCAGGTCCTCCGCGTGCTTGGCCAGCATGCGGGCCACGTCGAGCGCGACGTTGCCGTTGCCGAGCACGCCGACGGAAGCGGCGTCGAGCGGCCATTCACGCGGCACGTCGGGGTGGCCGTCGAACCAGCTGACGTAGTCCGCCGCCCCGTACGAGGCGACGGCATCGATGCCGGGGATGTCGAGCGAGGTGTCACGGATCGCACCGGTCGCGAAGATCACCGCGTTGTAGTGCTTCTTGAGGTCTTCGAGGGTGATGTCCTCGCCGAAGCGGACGTTGCCGAACAGGCGGATGTCACCGCGGTCCAGCACGTCGCGAAGGGCGGTGATGATGCCCTTGATACGGGGGTGGTCAGGGGCGACGCCGTAGCGCACCAGTCCGTACGGCGCGGGGAGTTGTTCGAACAGGTCGATCGAGACGTCGAACTTGCGCTCCGCCTTCAGCAGGATGTCCGCCGCGTAGATGCCGGCGGGGCCCGCACCGACGATGGCCAGTCTGAGCTTGGTCATGGGAGGTCCTTTCGTATGCCGTCGCAGCCGGTGCCCGCGGCCCGAAGGGCCGCCGCGCGGAGTCAGCTGGAGCGTTCGGCGAGGGTCTCAGCGAATCGGGTCAGCGCCTCGCGCACGGTTCCGCGCGGGAGAGGTCGGAGAGCGTCGACGGCGTCGCGCGTCCACGCGTGGGCGAGCTCGAGGGTCTTCTGCGTCACGACGTGGTCGCGCAACTCGTCCAACGGGCCGTCGAGGATGGCCGGGTCCGCGCCGTCGGCGATGAGGGCGACGCCGTCATCGATGCGCGCCGCGAGGTCGATCGACGCCTCGTCCCCCTCCGCCTTGAGCAGCAGATACGGCATCGTCGGAACGCCGGCGCGCAGGTCGGTGCCCGGCACCTTGCCGGTCTCCTCGGGCTTCGCGGAGAGGTCGATCACGTCGTCGAGCAACTGGAACGCGACTCCGATCTTCTCGCCGTACACGCGCAGGGGCTCCTCGTACTCCGAGGGAGCGTTGGAGAAGATCACCCCGCCCTGCGTGGCCGCGGCGATCAGGGAGCCCGTCTTGTCGGCGAGCACCTGGATGTAGAACTCGATCGGGTCGTCGCCGTCCTGCGGTCCCAGGGTCTCGTGCATCTGACCGAGCACCAGACGCTCGAACGTGTCGGCCTGGAGACGGATGGCACGCTCCCCCAGCCGCGACATCAGCTGGCTGGCGCGGGAGAACAGGATGTCGCCCGTGAGGATCGCGATGTTGTTGCCCCACACGGCATGCGCGGCGGGAACCCCTCGGCGGCGGTCGGCACCGTCCATCACGTCGTCGTGGTACAGCGAGCCGAGATGCGTGATCTCGAGGGCCTTCGCGACGTCGATGACCTCGGTGGTGTTGCCGTCGCCGAGCTGCGCGGCGAGGAGCGTGAGCACGGGACGGATGCGCTTGCCGCCCGCCTCGTACAGGTAACGGCTGGCGGCGTCGGCCAGCGGGTCGGCGACGCGGACGTCGTCGGCCAGGCCGGTCTCGACGAGCTCCAGCCCGTCTTCGATGGCGCGCGCGACACGTCGGGCGGCAGGGCCGATGAAGACGCGATCGCTGAAGCCGAGACGGCTCGCCAGTCGCGAACCCGGGGCGATGGGGCTCGAAGTCACGTTCTCAGCCTACCTTCGTCGGATGTCGAGGTTTCGCCCGAGAGACTCACTCCGGCTTGCGCGCTCTGTGCAGGGCCACGATGCCGAACGAGAGATTGCGGTAGGCGACGTCGCTCCAGCCCGCCTCGCGGATCCAGGCGGAGAGCCGCTTCTGGTCCGGCCACTCGCGGATCGACTCGTTCAGATAGTCGTAGGCGTCGCCGTTCGTACCGGCGACGCGGGCCACCCGCGGGAGCACCTGGGCGTTGTAGAAGCGGTAGGCACTGCGGAAGAGCTTTCCCGGCGGGGTCGAGAACTCGTTGATCACGAGTCGCCCTCCGGGCTTGGTCACGCGGTAGAGCTCGCTCAGCGCCTTCTTCGGATCGTTCACGTTGCGCAGCGCGTACGACATCGTGACCGCGTCGAACGTCGCATCCGGGAACGGAAGATCCGTGGCATCGGCCTGCACGAACGACAGGTTGCGCATGGCGCCGTGCCGGCGCTCGCCCTCGGCGAGCATGCCGGGAGAGAAATCGGCCGCGACCACCTCGGCACCGCTCCGCG
Organism: Microbacterium sp. TPU 3598; assembly: GCF_002356155.1. Taxonomy (NCBI): domain Bacteria; kingdom Bacillati; phylum Actinomycetota; class Actinomycetes; order Micrococcales; family Microbacteriaceae; genus Microbacterium; species Microbacterium sp. TPU 3598. The sequence continues at coordinate 2,998,666 of NZ_AP017975.1, forward strand.
CAAGGGACGCCGACGACGAGGCCGTGCCCGCCCCCAGGTCGAGGATCCGCTCCCCCGGCTTCGGAGCGACCGCTCGGGTGGTCGCCGCACGCCACAGCACGTCGTTGCCGAAGGTCATCGCGGTGTTCGTCCGGTCGTACCCTGCGGCGACCTGGTCGAACATGCCGCTGACGCGGGCGGGGTCCTTGCCGAGATCGGCGCGGTTCTTCTCGTTCGAGGTCACGAGTTCAGTCTAGGCGCGAGGCCCAGCGCTTCGAGGCGGTCGAGCCAGGGATCGGCGGTCGCATCGTCGAACGGCGCGACCCGGGCCCGCACCCGCTCCTCGAGGTCGAGCGCGAGGGCTTCCAGATGCGCCATGACATCGGTCGGGTAGCCGTAACGGGCACTGTGGTCGGCCCATTCGTCGCGGTCGTCGACCCACGTTCCCCGTTCCCCTTCCACGCGCACCACGTCGAGGTCCATGTCGATCCCGGTCGCCAGCAGCGGATCATCGGACCAGCCGATGTCCCACCCCAGATCGATGTAGATGCGCATGCCCTTGCGGTGACGGCGATTGACGGTGAGCGCATGGTCACCGCTCGCCGGGACCAGGGTGACGTTCGGACCGCCCGCGTGGAACTCGGCGCCGGGGCGCACACTGTGCCATCCGACGGGCTGCCCGATCCAGTCACCCCACTCGTCGGCGCCGAGATAGACGCACTCGTGCCGCCAGTGCGGCGAGCCATCCCATTTGCGCCATTGGAAGACCATCTCGGTGCCGGGTGCGGGACGTGCGTCGCTCATCCGCTCACCCTACGACCACGCGGATCCATGCGCCCTGAGCGGCATAGGCTGGAGGCGTGCACACCACCCACCTGGTCGTGGAGACCCGCGAGATCGAACCGGTCGAAGACCTCCTGGCCTACGCGGACCCCGCCCGCCCTCTTGCCTGGCTGCGCCGCGGAGACGGGATCGTCGCCGTCGGCCGACCGCTCACGGAGATCCGTCCCGCGGTCGAAGCCGGAACGTCACGCGTCGAGACCCTCGCGGCTGCCTGGCGCACCATGGCGGCGCAGTCTGAGATCTCCGACCCGATGGGCCTCCCGGGCACGGGGCTCGTGGCCTTCGGGGCATTCGCGTTCGACGAGGACTCGGCCGCGGACAGCGTGCTCGTGGTGCCCACGCAGGTGGTGGGGCGACACGGCGACCGGTTCTGGCGCACCACGCTCCGCCTCGCCGGTGCTCCGGACGACCGTGACGAGCTCGTCACCCAGCCCTACGGCCCGCACTGGGCCGGCACCGTCGGCCCCGGAGCGCAGAGCCCGCAGGGATACCAGGATTCGGTGCGCCGCGCCCTCGCCCGCATCGCCGACGGAGACCTGAGCAAGGTCGTGCTGGCCCGCGACCTCACCGGGAGCATCCCGGCAGGCTCCGACCTGCGTCGGCTCGTGCGTGCCCTTTCGACCGGCTACCCCGACACGTGGGCGTTCGCCGTCGACGGGCTGATCGGTGCGAGCCCGGAGACGCTCGTCACCGTGCACGACGGAACCGTCACCGCACGGGTGCTGGCGGGGACGATCGGCCGTGGCGCGGACGCCGACGCCGACACCGCCGCATCCGCTCACCTCGCGTCGAGCGTCAAAGACCTCGACGAACACCAGTACGCCGTGCAGAGCGTGCTCGCCTCGCTCCGATCCCACACCCGGGCGCTGGCGGCGAGCGAGCAGCCCTTCCTGTTGAAGCTGCCGAATCTGTTCCATCTGGCCACCGACGTCGAGGGCGAGCTGGCCGATGGGGAGAGCGCGCTCGACCTGGTGCGGGCACTGCATCCGACCGCCGCCGTCGCCGGCACGCCGACACCGGCGGCGATCGACGCGATCCGCGAGCTCGAACCCTTCGACCGCGGGCGCTACGCCGGCCCCGTGGGCTGGGTGGATGCCGCCGGCAACGGCGAGTGGGCGATCGCGCTGCGCTGCGCGCAGTTCGCCGAGCGCCAGGGAGAGATCGGCGTCACGGCCTACGCAGGCGCCGGAATCGTCGCCGGCTCCGACCCGGAGAGCGAACTGCTCGAGACGCGCGTGAAGTTCCGCCCCCTGGTCGACGCGCTGGCCTGACCGCGGCCGACCCTCAGCTGGCGGCGAGACGCTTCTTCTCGGCCTCGACATCGAAGTCGGCACGTGGCCACTGCGGGTCGATGTCTTCCAGGGCCGCGAGCAGCAGTTCCTGCACGGCCAGCCGGGCGTACCACTTGGCGTTCGCGGGGATCACGTGCCACGGAGCCACCTCGGTCGAGGTGCGATCGAACACGGCCTGGTACGCCTCCATGTACTGCGGCCACAGCATCCGCTCGTCCACGTCGCCGGGGTTGTACTTCCAGTGCTTGTCCGGACGCTCGAGTCGCTCCATCAGCCGCGACTTCTGCTCTTCCGGTGAGATGTGCAGCATGACCTTGACGATGCGGGTGCCGGATGCCGCGACCCGGGACTCGAACTCGTTGATGGCGTCGTAGCGGCGCTCGATCTCGTCCGGCGGGGCGAGTTCGCGCACACGCCCGATCAGCACATCCTCGTAGTGGGAGCGGTCGAACACCCCGATGAACCCCGGTTCAGGCAGACGCTTCTCGATGCGCCAGAGGAAGTCGTGCGCGCGTTCCTCTGCCGTCGGCGCCTTGAACGCGGCGAGCGCGACGCCCTGCGGGTCGACGCCGCCGACGACGTGCCGCACGATGCCGCCCTTGCCGGCCGAGTCCATCGCCTGCAGCACCAGCAGCACCGCATCCTTCGCCACCCCTGCCCGACTCTCGGCGAAGAGCCGCTCCTGCAGCACATTGAGGTCGGTGAGCCCGGCTGCGAGGTCGGAGACCCCGCGGGACTTGCCGTGGTCGTATCCGGGCTTGGCGTCGGGGTCGATGTCGGCGAGACGGAATCCCTCGTCGACTCGCAGCGTCTGCGTCCAGGTGTGCGCGTTCATACGCACATCCTGCCAGTCAACGCGCCAGTGGCACCTCGATGATCTGACGTCCACCACGAGGCGAGGTCAGGGCCTGATCCAGTGCCGTGCGGGTGGTGACCCGCTGGTACTCCCAGCCGTACGCGAGAGCGAGGTGCTCGAGGCGGACCGTGTGCGGCGTGTAGAAGGCGCGATCGAGGTCGCCGGGGCGTGCTGACGATGCGACCTCGAGAGAGTCGAAGATCGTGCCCCCGCCATCGTTGCCGACGACGACCTGCAACCGGGGCTCGGTCTCGTCAGGCGGCAGCAGCAGGGCGCCGACGTCGTGCAGGAAGGCGAGGTCGCCCAGCAGCACCCGCGTCACGCCGGGGGCGCCGGCAGCCTGACTCGCGATCGCGACTCCGGTCGCGGTGGCGATCGTGCCGTCGATGCCGGCGAGACCGCGGTTGGCATGGACGGGGACCTTCTTGCCGCCGAGCACCTGATCGGCGACGCGGACGAGCCGGGAGGAGCCGAACACCAGGCGGTCGTGCGGCCAGGTGGCGCGCCACACGGCATCGACGAGCAGCTCGCGATCGAGCGGACGGCGGACGGCGTCGAGCTCGGCCTTCACAGCTTGCCTGCGCGCCGCGAAATCGGAGGACGCCAGCGCTTCCGGATCGGGGGCGCGCTCGCTCAGGTCGACGGTCTCGGCCGCGGATGCTCGCATCCACTCCCCGAGCCAGCTGCGATCCGCGACGCCCGGAGCGACGACGACGGCGTCGACCCCCCTCGTACGGTGATTGAGGTTCAGCTCCTCGCCGCCGCGGTGCACGGCCACGACCTCGATATCCTGACGCGAGAGGAGTGCGGCGACCTCACGACTGAGTGTCGGATGCCCGAGGACGACGACCCGCTCGACGCGTCCGCCGAGATCCTCACGCGCGAGCAGTCGACGGTAGCCGTGCACGATCTGGCGTCCGAATCGCGCGCCGCTCACGATCTCGGCGATCAGCGGCCAGCCTCCGACGTGCGCGATCTCCTCGGCAGCGGGGCCGGCGTCGGCCCCGGCGACCACGACGGTGCGCGGCCCGCGGTCGAGTTCGAACGGTGTGCTTCTCAGAGCCTCCGGCGCCTCGCCCGGGGTGATGGCGATCGAGGGCAGATCGCCCGAGAGCGGTTCCCGGGACGGGAGGTTCAGATGCACGGGTCCGGAGATCCCGCGAAGGCCGCTCTCGACCTCGCGAGCACCCATCGCCGCGGCCACGGCCTGCGCAGCGAGTCCCGACCAGTCGCCATCCCCGGGCACCGGAGCGTCCAGCTGGTCACGCACCCACGGATGGAAGAGGCCGTCCTGGAGCGTCGCCTGGTTGGCACCGACCCCGCGCAGCTCGGGCGGCCGGTCGGCGGTGAGCAGCAGCAGCGGCACCCCGGAGTGGAAAGCCTCCATCACCGCGGGCAGCAGGTTCGCGACGGCCGTTCCCGAGGTGCACACCACCGCGGCGGGCACGCCCGTCTCACGGGCGATTCCGAGAGCCGTGAAGCCGGCGACCCGCTCGTCGATCCGGACGTGCACCCGGACGTGTCCGTCATCGGCGGCCCGTACCGCGGCGAGCGCGAGGGCCTGCGAGCGTGAGCCCGGAGACACCACGATGTGGCGCACGCCCTGGGCGACGAGGTCGGCGATCAGGGATGCCGCAGCATCCATGGCCGGCGACGGGGTCACGGGCGCTGGTCCGTGGCGGGAGGCTCGTCGGTCTCCTCGTCCAGACGGGCGAGCTCCTCTTCGAGGCGGCGGATGCGCGCATCCTGCTCGGTCTTGCTGATGCTGCGCAGGAAGGCCGGGTCGTCGTCGGGCGCGACGACCGGACGGACCCCGGGATCGTTCGCACGTCGACGGCCGATCACGAACCAGAGGATGCCTCCGATCACGGGAAGGAGCACCACGATCAGGATCCAGACGGGCTTGGACACACCGCGGTGCCGCGTCGCCGGCTGCACTGCGCAGTCGACGATGCTGAACACCCAGAACACGGCGGCGAGGAAGCCGCCGACGATCAGTAGTCTCGCCACCCCTCCAGTGTAGGCGCGCCACGGCTTCCCCGGCCCCGGGGAGGACAGAGGCGCCGTTGCTAGACTGCGCGGGAAATGCTGCCCTCATCGCCGGATCCGATGCCGCGAGCGCGGGCCGAGCGGATGCTGATCGCCCGGGTGATCACCGCCGTCGGCCTCGCGCTCCTACTCGTGGTCGGCGCCTGGTCGACCTCGCGGGGTTCGGCCGATGTGCATGCGACGCTGTGTCTCGCCTCCGGCGTCTCGGAGTCGACGGCTGCCGCCCCGACGGCAGGTGACCCGGCGGCAGCGCCCACGATCGACGTGCTCAGCTCCGGTGTCGGGATCTGCCTGCTCGCGGTGCTCGGCGGCGTCGCGCTGGTCCTGCTGTTCCGCCGGCTCGCCGGGGGCACCCGGCCGCTCGGCACCCGCGCCCCGCGCACGGTGTCGCCGAGTCGCGCGGGTCCGCGCGCCTTCGTCCCCGCCCTGACTCTCACGCAGCTCTCCATCTCCCGCACCTGACCCGCCGACGCGCGCATCGAGCCGCCCGAAAGCGGCACCCTTCCCTCGTCGTACCCGTGTGTCTGGAGACCCCATGAAGAACTCTGTCAAAGCGACCCTGATCGCCATCGCCGTCGCCATCGTCCTGCTGATCGCCGGAATCGTCTTCGCGATCAGCCAACAGCAACCCGCCGCGCCCGCGGAGGGCGGAGAGCCGCAGCAGACCGTCCGCACCGATTCCCATGTGCTCGACGACGGGGGCGAGGGCGCCGTGACCGTGGTCGAGTTCCTCGACTTCGAGTGCGAGGCGTGCGGGGCGTTCTACCCCGTCGTCGAAGACCTCAGGGAGAAGTACGACGGCGAGATCACGTATGTCGTCCGCTACTTCCCCCTGCCCGGGCACATCAACTCCACGCAGGCCGCGCTGGCCGCCGAGGCCGCCGGGCAGCAGGACCGCTTCGAGGACATGTACCGCCGTCTGTTCGAGACGCAGGCGCAGTGGGGCGAGCAGCCCGAGGAGACCCCCGAGGTGTTCCGCGGGTTCGCCCAGGATCTCGGGCTCGACATGGGCGCGTACGATGCCGCGATCGCCGACCCGGCCACCGCGGAGCGCGTGCAGTCCGACAAGGCCGACGGCGAGAAGCTCGGGGTGAACAGCACGCCGACGTTCTTCATCGACGGCGAGAAGATCGTGTTGCAGGAGTGGGATGACCTCGAACAGGCCATCGAGAAGGCCGTGAACGGCTGACGTGGAAAGGCGGATCGCGCGGCTTCCGTGTCGAAGCCGCGCGGTCCCGCCGCACCGATATTCTGGCCGCATACCCAGGAGAGGGCCAGAATGACCATCGACATCACGACCGCCTTGCAGACGACCCACAACGCCCGCGAACTCGCCGGGATCCCGACCTCGGGCGGCGGCACGCTCGCCTCCGGTCTGCTCTTCCGATCGGACGCGCTCGCCGCGCTGACCGACGAGGGGATGCAGGCGCTGGCCGACCTCCGCATCGGCACCGTGATCGATCTGCGCACCGAGGGCGAACGCGCACGCGCCGCGGATCGCCTGCCCGACGACGGCAGCGTGACGCTCCTGACTCTGCCCATGCAGGGCGGCGCGATGGACGAGATGGTGAAGCAGCTGCTCCCTGCAGCCAACGGAGCGGGACTCTCGGTGACCCAGGTCGCCGAGGTGCTGAAGCAGGTGCCGACGTTGGAGGAGCTGTACGTCTCGATCCTGGCGGCCAGCGCCACCCCGTTCGCGACCATCGCGCGGACGGTGCTCGAAGCCTCGCGCACCGAACGACCCGGCGTGCTGTTCCACTGCACTGCGGGCAAGGACCGCACGGGGCTCGCCGCCGCGATCCTGCTGCTCGTCGCCGAAGCACCTCGCGAGGCGATCGTCGAGGACTACACGCAGACGGAGAAGAATCTGGCGCGGGGTTTCGCCGAAGCCCTCACCGCACTGATCACCTCGCTCGGCGTCCCCCTCACGCCGGCCCTGAAGACGCTCGCGACCGAGGCTCCGGCATCCGCCATCGAGGCTGCGATGGACTGGATCGACGACAACCACGGCGACGTCGCGGGCTATCTGCGAAGCGGCGGTCTGACCGACGACGAGATCGCCGACCTTCGTCGAGTGCTTCGTGGGGAGTAGGAGTGCCCGCGCCCGTGCGGACGCAGCCCTCGCTACGCTGAGCGCATGACCGAGGAGCACTCCCCCTCTCCCCATCCGGTGATGGCCGTCGTCCGGCGCATTCCGGCGACGCTGACGATGGTGCTGCTGATCATCGCGGTGGGGGTCGTCTGGAGCGGCCTCTGGGCGCCGTTCGAGGACACCGCACTCTTCCAGACAGTCGCCTACGGGCTCCCGAACCTCGCCGACGGCAAGTGGTGGACGCCCCTGACCGGCACGTTCTTCGTGAACCAGCCCTGGGTGTACCTGTTCACGATCGCAGGCTTCTGGGGTATGGGTTACCTGGAGTTCCGTCGCGGATCGCGCGTGGCGCTCGCCTACTACTGGCTCGGTCAGCTGTTCGCGATCTTCGCCACCGCCCTGCTGCTGTACGTGCTCTCGCAGTTCCCGTGGGCGTGGGCGGCGGAGCAGGCCCAGGCGCTCGACGTGGGAGCATCGGGCGGCACCATGGCGTGCATCGCCGCCGCGGTCGGCCTGTTCCGTCCGCCGTGGCGGGTGCGCGGCTGGCTCATCCTGCTCGGCTTCGTGTTCATCGCGATGCTCTTCTGGGGCAAGGTCGCCGACCTCGAGCACCTGCTCGCGGTGCTGCTGATCCTCGTCGTCGACCGATCGCTGCGGGTGCGGCACACGACGGTCCGCGAGCAGCGGCTGATCGCCGTGGTGGCGATCCTCGTCCTGGGCGCCGTCGAGATCATCACGACCTTCCTGCCCACGGACGGACCCTTCGGACCGACCGATCCCGCGTCGGGAGGATTCATCGACCTTGCGATCGACCTCGTCGTGATCCTCGTGCTCGTGAACGGGCTCCGTCGCGGGCGGCGCTTCGCGTGGGTGCTCGCGATCCTGCTCGGCCTGTTCAACGTCTCGGGCGCCGCGCTGGTACTCACCCTCATCATCATCACGAGCCAGGCGGAGCTCGATCTGCGCTGGGACGGTGAGACCGAGCTCGCGATGGCCAACGGCTTCCTGTGGCTCATCATGCTCGTGTACCTGGTGTGGGTGCGACGCGCGTTCCGAGCCAAGCGCCGCGCCAAGCTGGGCATCCAGCCCGCTCCGAACGTCGATGACATGAAGCGCGAGCTGCGCACTCATGGCGGCGGGACGCTCTCGTGGATGACCACCTGGGAGGGCAACAGCTATGCCCGGGTGGCCGGCGGCATCGTCGCGTACCAGCGTCGCAACGGCGTCGCCCTGGCCCTGGCCGACCCGATCGGCCCGGCGGAGACACGCGCAGAAGCCGTGAACGATTTCATCCACGCCGTGGAGCTCGCCGGCCTCGTTCCCTGCTTCTTCAGTGCGGATGAGGCCACGCGGGCGGCCGTCCCCTCGACCTGGCGCAGCATCGTCGTGGCCGACGACACGATCGTCGACCTGCCGGGGCTGGAGTTCACGGGCAAGCGCTGGAACTCGGTGCGCACCTCACTGAACAAGGCCGGTCGCGAGGAGATGACCTTCCGCATGACGCACCTCAAAGCGGAGCCGTGGGGTGTGCAGCAGCAGCTCAGAGCGATCTCGGAGGCCTGGGTCGGAGACAAGGACCTGCCCGAGATGCGCTTCACCCTCGGCACCCTCGACGAGGCCGAGGATCCGGAGGTGAGGCTCGCCCTGGCGCTCGCTCCCAACGGCGACGTCGACGGTTTCCTCTCCTGGCTGCCGGTGTACGGCGACGACGGTGCGGTGCGGGGCTGGACCCTCGACCTCATGCGTCGCCGCGAAGGCGGTTTCGGGCCCGTCATGGAGTATCTGATCGGCTCCTCGGCCAAGCAGTTCGCCGAGGAGGGCGCGCAGATCATGTCGCTCTCCGGCGCGCCCCTCGCCCACGACTACCCGCCGGACGCCGGGATGATCGCCGCTCTCAGCGACCGGCTGGCCGATGCGCTGGAACCGGTGTACGGCTTCGGGTCGCTGCATCGGTTCAAGCAGAAGTTCCACCCCCGGTACGAGACCATGTATCTCCTCTTCCGCGACGAGAGCGACCTCACCCGCATCGGTGGAGCACTCACGCGGGCGTTCCTGCCGGATGCGACGCTGCGCCAGTTCGCGGGTGCCGGGCTCGAACTCGTACGGGGCGGGAAGGACTGACGGAGCCCACGCCGTCCGAGAACGCGTCGGGTGGGTCGATCTCCGGATGGCGTCTGTTCTCTCCGACGGCGTGAGACCACGTGAGTACGATCGGTGTCGTGCTCGATGAAGACCGCCTCCGCTCGATGGCCGACGAACTGAGCCGGGTTCCCGGCGTGCGTGCCGTCGCATTGGGCGGCAGTCGCGCCCGCGGGACGCACCGACCCGATTCCGACATCGATCTGGGGCTCTACGTGGACTCGGATGTCGACCGCGCCGGTATCGCGCGCGTGGCGAGCGGGTGGACGGGCGAACCCGTCGAGGTCGCCGAGCGCGGCGGATGGGGACCCTGGGTCGACGGCGGCGCCTGGCTGATGGTCGACGGCGTGCCGGTCGACCTCATCCTCCGCGACGTCACCCGCGTCGGAGAGCAATGCGCTCGCGCCGTCCGCGGCGAGTTCGCCTTCCACACCCAACCGGGTCACCCCCTCGGCTTCCTCGATGTCGCCTATGCGGGCGAGGTGGCCACCAGCGTGCCGCTTCGCGATCCGGAGGGACTCCTGGTCGGTCTGGCACGGAGCGTCACCCCCTATCCCGCGGCGCTGCGCGAGGCGTTCCTCACGAGCCTCTGGCAGGTCGACTTCCTGCTGAACGCGGCCGTGAAGGGCGCGAAGGCGGGAGACGTCGCATACGTCTCCCTCTGCGGAACCACGACGGCCATGCTGACCGCGCACGCCTGGCACGCCGCCGCCGGGAACTGGGTGACGAACGAGAAGGGGCTGGTGCCGAACGTGGCACGCCTCCCGATCGACTCGGCGGGATTCAGCGCGTCGGCGGCACTGGCACTCGGGAATCTCGGCACGACGCCGGAGGAGTTGCTCGCCTCGATCACGCGGTTGCGGGAGCTGCCGCGTCCGGCAGCTCCCGCAACCTGATGCTCAGCCGACGGTCTCGACGGCTTCGACCGGAGTCGCTCCCACACCATCGGTGACCGGGCGCTTCGCGGTGTTCGCGATGTGTGCACGGCTGACCACGATCACGGCGACGATCATCAGTGCGACACCGAGCCAGTACGGGGCGGCGTGGCTGACCAGCGCGTAGAGCGCCCCCGCGATGAGCGGGGCGGCCGTGCCCATGGCCGCGTTCAGTGACTGCGTCGCTCCGCCGAGCCAGCCCTGCTCGTCGTCGCCCACCGCGTTCGACATGGCACCGTCCATCGCCGCCTGGGATGCTCCCTGGCCGGCAGCGAGCATGAGCGCACCGACGATGAACACCCACGGCTGGGCGAAGATCGACGCGACGATGGCGAGCGCCGCGAGACCGACCATCTGCGCGACGATGCCGCTGATGATCACGCCGCGCTCACCGATGCGCGGGAGCAGGATGCCGAGCAGCACACCCTGGATGAGGATGTCGATGATGCCGACGGCCGCGGTCAGGAGTCCGATCTGCGTCGGCCCCCACTGGATGGAGTCCAGCGCGAGGACGCTGAAGTTGTTCACGAAGAAGCCGAACGGCAGGGCGAGCAGACCGAAGCCGATCATCAGTCCGCGCAGCTCCTTGCGCCCGAACGCCTCTTTGAAGACCGCGAACGGCTGCACGTCACGCAGCCGGATGGCGCTGATGCGATTGCCGGGCTTGAGGCTCTCCGGAAGCAGGAAGATGCTGAGGATCGCGATCGTGAGGGCGACGGCGGAGGTGAGGAAGACGGGAAGCTGAATGCTCACCGCGGCGAGCAGACCACCGATCCCCGGGCCGACCATGGTGCCGATTCCCGTGAGAGCGCCGAGGAGACCGAAGCGTTTCGCCCGCTGTTCCGGCGGGGTGATGTCGGCGAGGTAGGCGAAGAGGGCGGGGAGATCTCCCGCGGTCAGGCCTTGGATCATGCGCGCGAGCACGAGGACCCAGATCGCACCGCCGATGCCGAACAGCGCCATCGAGAATGCGGCGCCGAACGCGGCGACGATGATGACGGGTCGACGACCGAAGCGGTCGGAGAGCCGGCCGAGGAAGGGGGCGACCAGGAAGGCGCAGAGGCCGTTGACGGCCTCGAGCACGCCCACCCAGATGGCGAGGTCGCTCTCGTGCGAGACGTATTGCAGCACGACGAAGGGCAGGACGGGAAGGACGACCGTCATACCGATGACGGTGAGCATCGTGAGCACGATGAGCATGATCCACGCGCGGTTCTGATCCCGTCGCGTGAGGACGTTGGGTGAAGTCATACCGAAAGTGTACCGATACCAGTTTTGGTGTCAAGCCAGGTTTGTAGTCGGTCCACGATAGACTTCGGTCATGACGAACCCAGAGCCCCTCGGACGCCGCGAGCGCAAGAAGGCCGCGACCCGCAAGGCGATCTCCGACGTCGCGACGATGATGTTCCTCGAGCGCGGCTTCGACAACGTCAGCATCCGCGAGGTCGCCGATGCGGCGGACGTCTCCCCTACGACCGTGTTCGCGCACTTCCCGCAGAAGGAGGCTCTCGTCTTCGACGAGGACGACGAACAGCGCGACCGTCTGGTCTCGGCCGTGCGCGACCGGCCCGCAGGACGCACGATCAACCGCGCGATCCACGACTTCTTCGCCGCCGAGATCAGGGCGAACTTCGACGAGCACGGTGATGACGTCACCCGCGTGTTCATGCGCTTCCTCAACGAGACACCCGCCCTGCGCGATTATGCCGCGAAGATGTGGCTCCGACACGAGGATGCCCTCGCCGCGGCCATCGCCGACGAGCTCGGGCTCGCCGAGCCGGTCGCCGAGATCCGCGTCTACGCCCGATTCGTCCTGCAGATGCAACTGCTGATCAACGACAGCGAAGATCCACTCGAGACGGTGGACGCGGGATTCCGGGTGCTCGCGAGTGGCTGGGACCCTGTCGAAGAGCGTCTCGCCAGGTGATTCTCCGGCGCCGGGTCAGTCGTCGCGAGGGCGTCGTCGCAGACTCTTGACGTCGGTGCGCCGCTGCTTCGCCTTCAGCCGGCGCTCCTTCGACCCCCGACTCGGCTTCGTCGGCCGTCGCGGTGGTGCCGGCGGGCGCAAAGCCTCTGCGACGACGGCGACGAGCCGCTCCCGCGCCGCATCCCTGTTGCGCAACTGGGCACGGCGCTCGGACGCGGCGATCGTCAGCACTCCATCGACCAGGCGACCGCTCAGTCGGTCGAGCAGCCTCTCGCGCTGATGCGGTGAGAGCACCGCGGAGTTCGCCGCATCCCAGACGAGTTCAGCGCGGGAATCCGCGGTGTTGACGCCCTGTCCCCCCGGCCCGGATGACCGCGAGAAGCGCCACGACAACTCGGCCTCGGGGATCGTGAGACCCGACGAGACCCGCAGACCGGGGCGATGGGCGGAAGGCATGTGTCCATCATCGGCCCTCGCGGGGCCATCGCGCCTCACCCGGATAGCATGGCGATGGCGGCAGGACCTGTTTCCCGAGCAGTCGGCGCCGCCTCATGCGGAGCACGAATGAACTCATACCGGCAGGACGACTGGGCAGCGAGCCCGTCGTATCCGTCGACCGTGAACGAGCCGTATCTGATGGGCACCGGCGTGGTCACCGCCGAGGACACCGGCACCCGCCCGCTCTCCCCTCCGCACAGCCACGCCGACCCGATGCTGGCCTGGTGCTATCGCGGCACGGTGTGGGTGCACCTGCAGGACACGAGGTGGCGCCTCGCTCCCGGTCAGGGCGTGTGGATCCCCGCACGCACCCCGCACACGGCCCATCACGAACCCGACTCGACCGGCTGCTACACGTACATCCCCGACTCATCGCTGATCGCCCCGATCGACGACATCACACGGGTGCTGGTGCCGCGCGCGGTGCAGGAGATGCTGCTCCACCTCGGCATCAACGACATGCCCACCCACCTGCGCGTGCGCATCCAGTCGGTGCTCATCGAGATGCTGCAGCAGCCGCTTCCCGAGGCCGCGAGCGAATGGGGCGAGGTGCCGATGCCGGCGGATGAGCGGGTCGCCCCGCTCGTGCAGGCCGTTCTCGCCGACCCCGGCGACCCCCGCAGTGCGATCGAGCTGTTCCTCGCGCACGGGCTCCACGAGCGTACGGTCCTGCGCATCTTCCAGAACGACGTCGGCATGAGCTTCGGGCGGTGGCGCACCGGCGTGCGGATGACCCTCGGGGCGCGCCTGATCGTCGACGGCACTCCGATCGGTGCGGCCGCGCACCGCTGCGGCTACGCCACGACGAGCGCCTTCTCCGCCGCGTTCAAGGAGCGCTTCGGGCTCACCCCCCGGCAGCACGTGGCGCGCGTGCAGGCCGACGCGGCGCACCAGCTGTACTGGCGGTGACCTCGGGGCGATCCTGATCCCCTGACGGCGAATCCGACCGTTGTTGTCGGTTCCGCGATACAAGTCGTCGCTCCCGCGACACTGAGCGCAGGATCCGCGTTCTAGCATCGTTCTGTTAGGGCATGCTTACCTAACTTCTCGCCGCGTCGACGCGGCAACACCCTCCCCCCTTCCCGAAGGAGAACCATGTCGCTCGCTTCTGCGCGCCCGAAGATCCGCCGAGGCTCGGCCCTCGTCGCCGCGGCCGTCGCCGCCGCCCTCACCCTCGCCGGGTGCTCGTCCACCCCCGAAGAATCGAGTTCCGCCTCCACCGCAACAGACGGCGTGGTCATCGAGCACGGCCACGGCAAGACCGTGATCCCCGAGAAGCCGCAGCGCATCGTCACCCTCGGCTGGATGACGGCCGACATCGTCGCCGCCCTCGGCACCAACCCCGTCGGCATGGAGGAGGTCTGGGGTGCAGGCGACAGCGGCTACCAGCCCTGGTTCGAGGACTATGTCACCGAGGAGTACGGCGAGACCCCCGAGATCATCCCCTTCCTCGAGGACGGCCCCAACTACGAGGCCATCAAGGAGCTCAAGCCCGACCTGATCCTGAGCCTCTACTCCGGCGTCTCCGACATCGAGTACGAGCGCCTGACCGAGATCGCCCCGACCGTCCCCTACATCGAAGGCCCCTGGAACCCGGGGACCTGGGAGGACATGACCCGCACGGTCGGCAAGGCACTGTCCGAGGAGGACAAGGCCGATGAGCTGATCGCCGAGACCGAGAAGCAGATCACCACCCTGGCCGGCGAGCACCCCGAGTTCGAGGACAAGACCTTCGTCTGGGGTCTGACCCTGAACGAGGGCGGCACCGACCTCGGCGTCTACCTCGAGTACGACCCCCGCGTGCGCATCACCGAGGCCCTCGGATTCACCTCGACCCCGGCGATGGACACCTTCCTCCAGACCGCGGAGGGCGACAACTGGTACACCGGCGTCAGCCTCGAGAACCTCTACGACGTGGAGGCCGATCTGTTCGCGGCCTGGGGCGGCAGCGCCGACGAGGGCACGTACACGGTCGAGAACAAGGTCGTGTCGCGCTGGAACCCGATCGCCAACGGCTCGTACGTGATCTACGCCGACGACGCCGAGGCCTCGGCCATCAGCGCGCCCACCGTGCTCTCGCTGAAGTACATCCTGCCGACGTACGTCGACGACCTCGCCGGGGCACTCCAGGGCGAGCCCACCATCACCGGCAAGTGATCCGAGAGATGTCCCTGGCGACGGATGACGGCACGGACGTCTCGAACACGGGTGCGGGGAGTCGTGCAGTCGACTCCCCGCACCGTAACGGGACGCTCGTGGCGGGACTGGTCATCTCGGTCGTGGTGCTGGCCATCGCCGCCATCGCCTCGCTCGCCGTCGGTGCCCGCGCGATCGACCCCGTCACCGTGCTGCAGTCCCTCTTCTCCTACGACGACGAGAACCCGCTGCACCTCATGGTCATGGAGCTGCGTGTGCCGCGCACCCTGCTCGGCATCGTCGTGGGTGCCGCTCTCGCGGTGTGCGGCGGCCTGATCCAGGCCTTCACCCGCAACCCGCTGGCCGACCCCGGCATCCTCGGTGTGAACGCCGGTGCATCCTTCGCCGTCACGTTCGCCGTCGGTGTGCTCGGCCTCACCGCCCCCGGCGCCTACGTGCCCTTCGCCCTCGGCGGAGCCTTCGTCCTCACCATGCTCGTCTACATACTGGGCTCGTTCGGAGCCTCGGGGGCGACCCCCATGAAGCTCACCCTCGCCGGCGTCGCCCTCGGCGCGGCCTTCACCGGCTTCACCACCGCGATCGTGCTGCGCGACCACAGCACCCTGCAGGTGATGCGGTTCTGGGGCGTCGGCTCGATCGGTGGACGCACCCTCGACCAGCTCACCTGGGCCGTGCCTCTGATCGTCGCCGGTCTCCTGATCGGACTCCTGTGCGCGCGCTCCCTGAACGCCCTGGCCCTCGGCGACGACCTGGCGCAGGCCCTCGGTGCACGTGTGCGCGTGACTCGCATCCTCGTCATCATCGCCGTCACCCTGCTGGCCGGAACCAGCGTCGCCGCCGCCGGACCCATCGCCTTCGTCGGGCTCATGATCCCGCACGTCGTCCGCTGGTTCACCGGCCCCGACCAGCGCTGGGTGCTCGGGTACTCGATGATCATCGGCCCCGCCTTCCTGCTGTTCGCCGACATCCTCGGCCGCATCGTGCTCCCGAACGGGGAGATGCGCGTCGGCATCGTCACGGCCCTCCTCGGAGCCCCGATCCTGATCATGCTCGTGCGTCGCAAGCGGGTGAGCGGCCTGTGAGCATCGACCAGAAGCCCGTCGCTGCACCCCGCGCAGACGCCGCGCCTGCCGCGTTCGTGCCGGTCGATCACGGACGCCGCCTGTTCCGGATCGAGACCGCGCGGATCGCCGCGCTCATCCCGGTGCGATCCGTCGTCGTCAGCCTCCTGCTGGTCGTCGTGATCATCGGCGCGGGCCTGTTCTCCATGACTCTCGGCGCCTACGAGGTCGACTTCGCGGCCGTCATCCGAGCGATCTTCGACCCCGCATCCGACCCCGACATCCGCCAGGTGGTGTTCGAATGGCGCCTGCCGCGCGTGCTGTTCGCGGTGCTGTGCGGAGCAGCCCTCGCGCTCGCCGGCGGCATCTTCCAGTCCCTCACCCGCAATCCGCTCGGCTCCCCCGACATCATCGGCTTCGGCATCGGCGCACAGTTCGGTGTGACGCTGGTCATGATCGTCTTCGAGCTGAACACCTACATGTTCAAGGCGGCGGGTGCGCTCGTCGGAGGCCTGTTCACCGCGCTGCTCGTCTACGTGCTCGCCAGCAAGAACACGATGTCGTCGTTCCGGCTCATCATCGTCGGCATCGGCGTCTCGGCGGGACTCGGATCCCTCACCTCGTGGATCCTGATCTCGGTCAGCGTCGAGAAGGCCATGATGGCGGCTACCTGGGGTGCGGGCTCGATCGCCTCGCTCGGCTTCGACCAGCTGATCCCGGCGGCGATCGTGTTCGCGATCGTGACCCTGCTCTCCCTCCCCCTCGCCCGCACGCTTCCCGTGCTCGAGATGGGCGACGACGCGGCGACCGCCCTCGGCATCAGTCCCGGTCGCACCCGTCTCGCAGCGATGGTGTTCGGCGTCGCCCTGGTCGCGCTGGTGACCGCCGCGGCCGGCCCCATCTCCTTCATCGCCCTCGCGGCCCCGCAGATCTCGCAGCGCCTCACCCGCTCGAACACCCCGATGGGCACGGTGCCCGTGATGCTGACCGGCGCCGCCCTCGTCGTGGTGTCGGACGCCGTGGCCCAGCTCGTCGCTGTGCCGGTCGGCGTCGTGACGGTGTCGGTCGGCGGCCTCTATCTCGCCTGGCTGCTCGCTGCCCAGTACGCGCGCCGCACCTGAAAGGAACACCCATGACCGCTTCGCTGCGGGCCCGCGACATCACGCTGGGCTACGGGGACACCCCGATCATCTCCGACCTCACTCTCGAGGTTCCCGACAACTCGTTCACGATCATCATCGGACCCAACGCGTGCGGCAAGTCGACCCTGCTGCGCGGATTCGCCCGGCTGCTGCGCCCGACCACCGGCGCCGTGCTGCTCGACGGCGACGAACTGCGTTCGCTCAAGCCGAAGGAGGTCGCCCGCAAGCTGGGTCTGCTCCCGCAGTCGTCCCTCGCCCCCGACGGCATCACGGTCGCCGATCTCGTCGGTCGCGGGCGGTTCCCGCACCAGAGCGCCCTGCGCACGTGGAGCAGCGCCGACGAACGCGCCGTGTCCGAGGCCATGGCCGCGACCGGGGTCACCGATCTGTCGCGGCGCCTGGTCGACGAGCTCTCCGGTGGGCAGCGGCAGCGCGTCTGGGTGGCCATGGCCCTCGCCCAGCAGACCACGCATCTGCTGCTCGACGAGCCGACGACCTTCCTCGACATCGCGCACCAGATCGACCTGATGGAGCTGTTCGCCGACCTGCACCGCAGCGGCACCACGCTCGTCGCCGTGTTGCACGACCTCAACCATGCGGCCCGTTACGCGACGCACCTCGTGGCGATGCGCGACGGGGCCATCGTGGCGCAGGGCGATCCGCGCGCGATCATCACGGCCGAGCTCGTACACGCCGTGTACGACCTTCGGTGTCGTGTGATCACCGACCCCGTCTCCGGGACGCCGCTGGTGCTCCCGCTCGGTCGGCGGACACCGTGACGCCCACGCCGCGGAGGCTCTTCGGGATCGCGCTGAAGTCGGAGGGGCGTGGCATCGCCCTCGCCGGAGCGACCGCGCTGCTCATCGTGCATGCGCTCGCCGAGGCGACGATCCCCGTGATCATCGGCGCGACGATCGACCGCGCCGTGCTCCCCGCCGACCCCGCAGCTCTCGCGCTCTGGCTCGGCGTGCTGGTCGGCACGTTCCTCGTCCTGACCCTGAGCTACCAGTCGGCGTCCCGCCTCATGGTGTCGATCTACGGCTACGGCGAGCAGGCGCTGCGCCACCTCACGCTCTCCCGGATGCTGCGACCGCGGCTCTCCCGCCGCACGGTGACCCCCGGTGAGGCCCTCACCTTCGTCACGTCGGACACCTATCGGGTCGCCGGCGTCGCCTGGTCGGTCGCACAGCAGTGCTCCACGATCGCCGCGATCCTCGGAGCCGGTCTCGCGATGCTGGTGATCTCGCCCGTCGCGACGCTCGTCGTATTCGGCTCGACCATCGCGATGATGTTCGTGATGCAGGTCGTGTCGCGCCCGCTGGAACGCCGTGGCCTCGTCGAGCAGCAGGCGGCCACCGAGGCCGGGGCGGTCGCCGCCGACTTCATGAGCGGATTCCGGGTGCTCGTGGGCATCGGCGCCCGCGAGGAGGCCGTGCGCCGCTACATCGCCGCGAGCGACACCTCTCGACGCGCCGCCACGGCGGCCGGCCGATCCCTCGCGTCATACGAGGCGGTGAGCGCAACGCTGGCCGCGATCGCGACCACCGCGCTGGCGGGTATGTCGGCCTGGTTCGCCTCCGAGGGCCGCATCAGCATCGGCGAGCTGGTCACGGTGCTCGGGCTCGCCCAGTTCATCAGCGGCTACCTCGCGTATGCGGGCTCCTTCCCCTCGAACTGGATCCACAAGCTCGCCTCGGCCAAGCGACTCGCCGAGGTGATCGACGCCGACGACCTGCTCGATGCGCCCGTCGCGGCGGCCGCCCCGGCACGACCGGCGGAGGACGTCGTCCTGACCTTCCGCGCGGGATCCGCCTCCGCGCCCGTCGAGGTGCGCGAGCGCGAACTGCTCGGCATCCGTCCCGCCGACAGCGACACGGCCCGCGCCCTCTCGCGTCTGCTCGGTCTGCGCACCCGACCCGACCGCGGCCGGGTCGCGCTCGCGATCGACGGCGAATTGCACGACCTGACCGACCTCGACCCGGTCGAGTATCGCCGGCGCGTGGTAGCCCCGCCCCACGGGCAGACGATCGTGAGCGGCTCCCTGCGCGAGGCCGTGCGCGGTCACGGCGTGGAGGACCAGCCGCACGCGCCCTTCATCGAGATGGCGGCGCTGCACGACACCGTGGTGCAGGTCGGAGGGTGGGAGTCAGAGGTAGGAGAGGCCGGGCGACGCCTCTCGGGCGGACAGCGCCAGCGCATCGGCATCGCCCGAGCCCTGCACGCGGAGGCCGACGTGCTCGTGCTCGACGAGCCCACCTCGGCCGTCGACGCCATCACAGAGGCGCACATCGCCCGCGCCCTTGCAGAGCACACCGAGACCGTGATCGTGATCACCACCTCGCCGGTGCTGCTCGGAGCCTGCGACCGGGTCGTCGAGCTTCCCTCCGAAGGATCGGATACACGCCATGAGTGACTCGACCTCGACCGCCGCGCTGCTCCCGATCGCCTCCGGCTCCCGTGTGCGGGCCGTCGTGGGTGGGTTGCTGCGACAGCATCCCGGTCGTACCGCCGCTGTCGCCGCGCTGTTCCTCGCGGCATCCGCTCTCGGGATCGTGATGCCCGCGTGCCTGGGGCGCATCGTCGATGCCGTGTCGTCCGACGCGGGCTTCGCGACCATCGCCGGGTGGGTCGCCGGTGCGGGTCTGGGCGCCATCGGTGCCGCTGTGGTGATGCTGTGGGCCGTGCGCGTGCTCACCGGCTTGGTGCAGGACATGCTCGCGAGCCTGCGTGAAGACGTGTTCGCCTCGGCGATGCGGCTGCCCGTCAGCGCGGTCGACGACGGAGAGAGCGCCGATCTGCTCTCCCGCGTGACCGGCGACGTCGATGCCGTTGCCGAAGCCGGAGGGAACGTCGCTCCGACCCTGCTGTCCGCGGGGTTCGCGATCGGCGTCTCGGTGGTCGCGCTGACCGCTCTGGATCCCTGGCTGGCGCTTGCGGGCCTCGCCTCCGCGCCGTTCTACATCCTCGGTACGCGCGCTTTTCTGCGGAAGTCCCGCGTGGTGTTCCGCGAGGTACGGGTGCGCGAGGCCGCGCGCAGCCAGGCCGTGCTCGACGCCGTGGAGGGCATCGAGACCCTCACCGCGTTCAACGAGCAGGAGCCCGCTCTCGAGCGGGTGCGCGAGCGCGCGGTGGCGTCGATCCACATGCAGATCGAGGGCGTGCGGGTGACGAATCGCCTGTTCCGCTGGATCAACGGCGGTGAGCTCGTCGGGCTGGCCGCGATCCTCGGCGCCGGATTCCTGCTGCAGTCCGCCGGCGCTGTCACGGTAGGCGCGGTCACCACTGCTGCGCTGCTGTTCCATCGCCTGTTCGGCCCGGTCGGACAGCTGATCTTCGGACTCGACGACATCCAGCGGGCAGCCATCGGTCTCGCGCGACTCGTCGGGGTCATCGATCTCGCGCCCGCGCCGGCCGCCCAGAGCCCGGAGACGGAAGCTGCACCACCGGCATCCGCGGGCATCGAGGTGCGGGACGTGACGTTCCACTACCCCACCACCGGCCGGGGGATCAGCGGCGTGACCCTGCGGGTCGACCCCGGCACCACGGCGGCGCTGGTGGGCACCTCGGGGTCGGGCAAGAGCACGCTGGCGCGCGTCATCGCCGGACATCACCCGCCGACGTCGGGAAGCGTGCACCTGGCGTCCCGCACAGACGCCCCGTACTACCTGTCGCAGGAGCTGCACCACTTCCGGGGCAGCATCGCCGACAACCTGCGCCTCGTCGCCCCCGAAGCGAGCGGCGACGAGATGGTGGCGGCGCTGCGGGCGGTCGGGGCGCAGTGGGCGGTCGAGGCGATGCGTCGTGAGGAGTCCGCAGAGGGCGAGAGCTCGTCCGCCGATTCCGTCGTACCGCTCGACGAGGGGCGCATCCAGCAGCTTGCGGTCGCCCGCGCCTTCCTCGCCGACTCGGATGTGGTGATCCTCGACGAGGCCACCGCAGACGTGGGGCTCCACCACCGCGAAGCCGTCGAAGACGCGATCGCGGCACTGCGGGAGGGACGCACGGCGGTGCTCATCGCCCACCGACTGCAGCAGGCAGTGACCGCCGAGCAGATCGTCGTCTTCGCCGACGGACGGATGACGCAGCGCGGCACGCATGAAGAGCTCCTCGCGACCGAGGGGCTCTACCGCGACTCCTGGCTCGCCCAGACCCGCAGCACATCCACCCGCACCGAGCCATCCCCCACCCAAGAGATTCGCCCTACAGAGACGGAGACTCCGTGAGCATCCACCGCGGCATCGTCAGCAGCACGACCACCCTCACCCCGACCCTGGTCCGCGTCACGCTCGGCGGCGAGGGGGTCGCCGACTTCCTCAGCACCGGCATCGGCGACGAGTACGTGCGGGTGTTCTTCCCGCACGGCGAAGACCCCAAGGATGTCTCATTGCCCGTACCGGCGGGCGACTGGTGGGAGACGCCCGAGGGTGCACCCGAGGCCCCGATGCGGACCTATACGATCAGCGGCGTGCGCCCGGATGCCGGCGAACTCGACATCGACTTCGTGATCCACGAGGCAGGTGTCGCGGGCCCCTGGGCCGCGCGGGCGGAGCCGGGGCACGTACTCGGCTTCAACTCCCCGACGGGCCTGTACTCGCCGCCGGAGGGCATCACCTGGCAGGTGCTCGTCGCCGATCTCACCGGACTTCCGGCCGTGGCGCGCATCATCGCCGAGGCCCCGGAGGGCGTGCGCACGAGGGTCGTGCTCGAAGTGCCGAGCGAGGAGGACCGCGTCGCTCTCGAGGTGGGCGCAGACGTCGAGGTGACCTGGGTGGTCGGCGGCAACGGCCACGGACCCAGCGCGCTCGGCCCGCTCGTGCGCGGCATCGTCGACGACCGGCTCCCGCTCGACAAGGGCTACGTGTGGGTGGCCGGCGAGACCGTGGCGCTGCGCGACGTGCGCAAGTACCTGCGCAAGGAGCTCGGCCTGCCCGCGACCCGGTTCAAGGTCGTCGGCTACTGGACGCCGGTCGCTGCCTGGGACGAGAAGTTCGCCGCCCTGCCCGAGTCGGTGCAGAAGGAGTTGGACGCGATCTGGGCCGAGTCCGAGGGGGATGAGCCGGAGGACGTGCAGGTGCGCTTCGAGGAGAGGCTGGACCAGTTGGGGCTGTGAGGCGGATCCTCCCCGGGAACCCCGTCGTGTTCCGGTCGCAGTTCCTGCCGTTCTGCGTGCGTCGAGGCGGCAGCAACTGCGACCGGAACGGGTGAGATGCCTTCAAATGGACGCGACGGCGGGAGTCGAACCCGCAACGCCTTCAGGTATGAACTGAGGCCCGGGACCGCCCGGATCGCCGCGATGGGACTGACGTTACCCGGCCGTGATCTTCCCCGCCAGGATGGTTGCCTGGGATAACCCTATGAGTCTGCGGATGACGCCTCTTCGTCACCCGGCGTCATCCGGCTCCGGGGCGTCGAGGGCGCGCAGAAGTCGTGCGACCGCCTCGCGCAGCTCGCTGCGGTGCGGATCCGACAGGGCGACCGTGTACTCGATGCCCTCCGGGATCCAGAGCAGTCCGTACATCGCCTCGCGCCAATCGGAGCCACCGACCGGCCAGCGGGTGTGCTCTTCCCCCACAGCGGTCGCGCCCTGCGACCAGGGCCCGAAGCGCTCCTGCATCTCGGCGAGCGGCAGCTCCATCACGGCGGCCGCCTCGACCTTCTGCGGCGACCACGACGAGGCGACGAGCACGCGCTCCTCGATCTCGTCCTCCGTGATCTCGCGACGGGTGAACAGCACACGCGTGTGTTCCACCGCGGCGATGCGGTCGACGCGGAACGTGCGCCAGTCGTCCCGATCGAGGTCCCAGCACAACAGGAACCACTTGCGACCGGCCGGGGCCAGGGCATGCGGCTCGACGCGGCGCACGCTCTCGCGCCCTTCCCCGTCGAGGTACCGCAGGCGCAGCCGCTCGGTGTCGCGGGTGGCGAGCGCGATCTCCCCCAGCACCTCGGGTGAGACCACCGGCCCTTCTCCGATGCGCGGCGCCTGCACCGATGCGGCGAGCGCGTTCACCCGTTGCCGCAGCGCCGATGGAAGCACCTGCTCCAGCTTCGCAAGAGCCGTGAGCGTCACGTCGGGTCCGCCGACCAGCTGCTGCGTGGCGGCGATGCGGAGTCCGATCGCCATGGTCACCGCCTCGTCGTCGGTGAGCAGCAGCGGAGGCACGGCGCTCCCCGCCTCCAACCGGTATCCGCCCGCCGCACCGGGCGTCGACTCGACCCGATAGCCGAGTTCGCGCAGCCGATCGACGTCGCGGCGCACGGTGCGCTCGGTCACTCCCAGCCGGGCGGCGAGTTCCGTCCCCGGCCAGTGCCGGTGCGTCTGCAGCAGGTTGAGCAGATCGAGAGCACGGGAGGTGGTGTCGGTCATGCGTCTCAGATTGTCAGAATATGCGGACAGGATCTGTCCGCATTGGTTCTTACGCTCGCTCCCATGAACGAATCCCTCATCGAGACCGAAGGCCTGACCAAGGTCTTCACCGTCAAGAAGACGCCGGTCCACGCCGTGACCGACGTCTCCTTCACCGCCGTGCGCGGAGAGCTCGTCGCCTTCCTCGGTCCCAACGGCGCCGGCAAATCGACGACTCTGCGGATGCTGACCACCCTGATCCCGCCCACCTCCGGCCATGCGCGGGTCGTCGGCCACGACATCCGCTCCGACGCGGCCGGGGTACGCGCACGCATCGGGTATGTCGGTCAGCTCACGAGCGGCAGCTTCTCGCAGCGCCTACGCGACGAGCTGCTCAGCCAGGGCGCCTTCTACGGCATGTCGCGTCGGGACAGCGCCCGGCGAGCGGACGAGCTCATCGACTCCCTCGATCTCACGTCCTTCGCGACCCGCAGTGTGCAGCAGCTCAGCGGCGGACAGAAGCGCCGACTCGACATCGCGCTCGGACTCATGCACGCACCTCCCCTCATCTTCCTCGACGAGCCCTCCACCGGACTCGACCCGCAGAGCCGGGCGAACCTCTGGGAGCACATCCTCGACCTGCGCACGCAGCACGGCACCACGGTGTTCCTCACCACGCACTATCTGGAAGAGGCCGACCGCTACGCCGAGCGGGTGATGGTGATGGACAAGGGGCGGATCATCGCCGACGACGACGCCGCCTCCCTCAAGGCGACCCTTGCCGGCGACGTGCTCACCTTCGGATTCGCGGATGCCGCCGAGGCGGCGAGCGCCCGCGCCGTGGTCGCCCGTCTCAGCCCGGCGCCGGTGACCGCGGACGGGCAATCGATCTCCCTCGCCGTGCAGGACGGCGACCGGCTGCTCCCGGTGATCGTGCGCGAACTCGACGCCGCCGGGATCCTGGTCCGTCGGGCCACAGGAGTACCGCCGACGCTCGATGACGTCTTCCTCGCCCTCACCGGCCGCACCCTCCGCGATGCCGGAGAAGGAGCGGATGCCACGGGCGAAGCATCCGCTCCCGGCACCCCGAGAACAGCCCCGCCTCCGACAACCGCACGACAGGAGTCCTCTCATGACCGTCAACGACACCCTCGTGCGCCCGAACCTCGCGCGCGACACCCGGAACGTGCTGACGCGCGAACTCAAGCCCGTGCTCCGCGACCCTTTCACGCTGATCTTCAGCCTGCTGCAGCCGCTCATCTTCCTCGGGCTGTTCGCGCCCCTGCTGATCGGCGACTCCGGACAGCCGGCCGGTGAGACGCTGGCGTGGTTCGTGCCGGGCGTGCTGGTGATGATCGTGCTGTTCGGCACCGGGTCGACCGGGTCGAACCTGCAGTACGAGATGATGACCGGCTCGCACGAGCGCACTCTGGTCGCCCCGCTCGCCCGCTCCTCGCTGCTGGTCGGGCGTGCTCTCAAGGAGATCGCACCGATCGTCGTGCAGGCTCTGGTGATCGTGCTGATCGCCTGGCCGTTCGGATTCGCGGCCGACATCCCCGGTCTGCTCATCGGCCTGGCACTGCTTGCCGTGTTCGGAGTGGGTCTCGGCTCGCTGTCGTACTCGCTGGCTCTCGCGACGAAGGATCGGGAGTGGCTGTTCTGGGGTGTGCAGCAGTCGCTGATCTTCCCGCTGCTGATCCTGTCGGGGATGCTGCTGCCCCTCGACGCGGCGCCCGACTGGATGCGAGCCGTCGCCTCGGTCAACCCGGTCAACTGGGTCGTCCAGGCCGAGCGTGCCCTGTTCGCGGGAGACCTCGGCGATGTCACCGTGTTGTGGGGCTGGGTCTCGGCGCTCGCCGTCGCGGTCGTCGGACTGATCGTCGGAGTGCGCGCGATCCGTCGCAGCAACTGACCGCGCCCGGTGGTGCGCCGCTGCGGGCATGCCGAAACCCAGACGCAGTGGCGCATCATCCGCGCGTCGTGGCGCGACACCCCGACGGTGGAACGAAGCGTCTGGGTTTCGGCAGCGCCGAGGAGCGCGCTCGCTCAGCGCCGGAGGGAGTCGTCGAACGGGTTCGGCTCCAACGTGTAGTCGGTCGACGCGTCCGCCCAGGTTCCGCCGTCGGCGGGCAGTCGGCGTCCGCGCACCGCGGCCAGCGCTCGGGTCGCCGGCGCGCCCATGGCCAGCGCCACCGTCCCTCGTATCGTGCGATCCTCTGCGCCGAGCACACTCGCCCGATGCCAGGCCTCGTGCAGTGATCCGCCGCGGGCCGACGGCACCCGCCGCGCCGGCAGTGCCCCTGAACGCCGCAGCGCCACGAGCTGCTCGACCCGCTCCCACCACGTCGACTCGCCATCGGGGTGGAAGTAGTTGTCGCGCAGCCAGTCAGGGTGCGGATGCCGGAAGCGCCCCGCCACGACCTCGCTGCGACCGCCGAGCAGCCCGCTTCCCACGAACACCGTGTTCAGCAGGTCCTTGCTCACCCCGAACGCGTCGAGGGCGATCACGGGCACACCGAGAGCCGTGGCCTCGATCGCGGCGGTGGAGCTCACCGTGACGAGGCCCGCGGCCGTCTCGAGCGCGGTGCTCATCGAGTCGTAGGAGAAAACGAGGTTCGGCGGCAGGCGCGACGGCAGCAGCCCCGCATACGGTTCGCGCTCGAGGTGGGTCTCCGACTCCCCCGGCCGCGAACGCAGCTTCACCACCACACGGCGACCCGGCTCGGCCTCGGCCGCCCGCACGAGCATGGCCGCGATCTCGGCCCGCTGGTCTTTCGCGAGCGGAACGAGGGCCTGCGCGGCGAAGACGACGTCGGTCGCCGGTGGCTTGACCGGGGCAGGCCGCGGAGGGCGCTCGGCGACCGCGACGCCACCGCCCCGAGAGGCAAGACCGGCTCGCCGACCCGCCACCGCATCGATGCCGACGCGCTCCGGACGCAGCATGCGCTGCCGCCGCCGGGCGAACGGGAGGGTGGCGAGCGCCACCGGCGTCTGCACCCCGATGCGGCGGCCGAGTTCTTCGAAGGCCCGCACCTCCCTGTGGGAATGCACGACCAGCAGATCGGTGTGGCGGCGGTAGTCCAGCGCCCCGCGCTGGGCGGGGATCGCCATGCCGGGCAGTCCCGAGACCGTGACCGGTCGATGCTCCAACGCGTCGATCACGCGTCCCATCAGCCGCACGAACGGTCCGCGCCCCGCGAGCAGGACCACGTCGGGGCGCTGTCCGGCCAGCCAGGCCTCCGTCTGCGCGAACCCGATGCGGGTGACGTCATCCGGTCTGAGCGTCGTGCCGGCGAGAGCCGTGCGCTGCTGCTCCGCGCTGGCCGTGAGCGGTGTGCGCACGAGCAGCAGGTGCGGGCGCACACCCGGCACGGAACCGAGAAGGGAGGCGGCCCACTTCACGAACGAGTCGGCATCCGCGATGGCGACGACGCGGATGCCGGTGGCCGCCGTCATGCCGGAACGCGGCGCAGCTTCGCCATCGGCGCACGCTCGCTGTCGAACACCCGCTTGACGCCGTCGCCGGTCGCACGCTCGATCACACGGATGTCGCGTACGAGGTGCTCGAGGCCCGTCGGCTCGAGCGAGGCCGCATGGTCGGATCCCCACATCGTGCGGTCCAGGGTGATGTGGCGCTCGACGGCGACGGCTCCGATGGCCACGGCGGCGAGAGAGATCTGCAGTCCGCGCTCATGACCCGAGTAGCCGACGGGCACTCCGGGATAGCGGTCGCGCAGCGTCGCGATCACCCGCAGGTTCGCCTCTTCCGGCTCCAGCGGGTAGGTCGACGTCGCATGCATGAGGACCACCCGATCGGTGCCGAGCGTGTCGAGCGCCCGGTCGATCTGCTCGATGGTCGACATGCCGGTGGAGAGGATCACGGGCTTGCCGGTCTCTCGCAGCGCGATCAGCAGTTCGGTGTCGGTAAGGCTGGCCGAGGCGACCTTGTGGGCCACCACGTTCAGGTCTTCGAGGAACGCGACGCTGGGAACGTCCCACGGCGAGGCGAACCAGTCCAGGCCGAGCATCGTGGCGTGGTCGCCGATCTCGACGTACTCGTCGCGCCCGAACTCGACACGACGGCGGTAGTCGAGGTAGCTCATCACACCCCAGGGCGTCTCGCGCGGAACGTCGCGCATGTGCTCCGGCGTCGAGATCTCCGGAGTGCGCTTCTGGAACTTCACGGCATCGGCACCGGCTCGGGCCGCGACGTCGATGAGCTTCTTCGCGATGTCGACGTCGCCGTTGTGGTTCAGGCCGATCTCTGCGATGACGTAGGCAGGACGCCCGCCGCCGATCACTCGTGAGCCGATGCTGACAGTCATGATTCCTCCGGTGTTCGAGCGTTGGTGCTACCCCTCCTTCCTGGATACGGGCCGAGGATGAACACCGGGCGACCGCCGGGTTACCGGCATCGGTCAGCTCGACAACACCCGCTCGATCAGCTCCCGCACCGCACCCTCTCCACCTCTGCGACGCAGCACGACACGGGCCTCTTCGATCACCAGCGGATGCGCGTTCGCGACCGCGACCGGCCACCCCACGATCCGCATCGCCGGCAGGTCGTTGACGTCGTTGCCGAGGTAGGCGATGTCGCCGAGAGGCACCTCGTTGTCGCGCGCCCAGTTGCGCAGCGCCGTCTCCTTGTCGTCGATGCCGTGCAGCACGGGGACCCTGAGCTTGTCGGCGCGAGCGCGGACCACCGGATTCACCTCGGTCGACAGGATCAGCAGCGGCACGCCGGCTCGGCGCAGCAGGGCGACGCCCATGCCGTCCTCCCGGCTGACCCGCACCCGTTCACCGCCGTCGGCGTCGATGATCGCGGTGTCGTCGGTGTGCACGCCGTCGAAGTCGGTGACGACCGCGCGGACCGGGATGGGCGTGGGGGCCTCGTGCAGGCGGGCGAGCGCACGGGCGACGCGGAGTTGATCCGCATCGTCGATCTCGATCGCCGTCCACTCCGGCACCGCCGCGATGCGGGTCCTGCCGAAGAAGCGATGCCTGTTCTCGCGGAAGCCCGCGGCCCGGAACACATAGAACGCGCCGGTCTCGAGGTGGTGCGGCTCCCGGTCCTGTCGGCGCGGGCGGTGCGCGGCTTCGTGGTTGATCGCCACCGCCTCGCTCCCCTCCCCTTCCCGCCACAGGAACCCGTAGGTCTCGTGAGCCGAGAAGACGCTGTCGGCACGGTCGGCACGGATCTCCTCCACGGCGTCAGCGAGCGCATCGCTCGGGATGAACGGCGAGGTCGCCTGCAGGAACGCCACGATGCCGACGGCGTCTCCGTTCGCCTCGAGGTCGTCCAATGCATGCAGGATCGCGCTCTCCGAGGTCGCGGTGTCACCGGAGAGCGCCGCGGGGCGACGGACCACCCGCGCGCCGGCCGACGTCGCCACCGCAGCGATCTCGTCATCGTCTGTCGAGACGACGACCAGATCGATGCCGGGTGCGGCGGCCGCGGCGCGGACCGCACGCTCGACCAGGGGCACACCGCCGACGCGCTGCAGGTTCTTGCGTGGCACCTGCTTCGATCCCCCGCGCGCCGGGATGATCGCCACCGTGAGGGGCTTCCGCTCGTCCATCGTCCACATCCTCGTCGTCGCCATCGTCATCGTCCGCGTAGCGCCCGCCACGCACGCCCTGCCCGCCTCCTGGCCCCGAGGGCGTGAAGGCGCCACTCCTCGATCCTGCCCACTCCCCCGGCAGGACGCAGCGCACGACGCAGGGCGTTCTCCGCCGGCGCACCGGGCAGCCGCAGCTCGGCGAGCCGTCGGGGCGTGAAGTACCGAGCACGCTCGTCGGCGTCGAGGCCACGCAGCAGTTCCTCGGCCCGACCCCGCAGGTGGCCGGCGATCTCCGGCTGCATCGCATAGCCGACCGCGTCGATGAGCAGCTGCAGTCGGGCAGGATCGGCGTAGGGCGAGTCCTCACGCGTGAGGGCGTCGACCAGGGTGACGGGAATCCGGTTGCTGTTCTCGAAAGGCGTCAGGGCGGCCAGCACGGTGTCGTTTCCCGCCGAACCGATCGCCCGGCCGAAGAGCGCATGCACGGTCGGCAGCGCGGTGGAGAACCCGGCGACCACCGCCACCGCGTCCAGTCGCTCGGCGAGCAGTTCCGCGGGGAGGGGGCCGCGATACTCCTCGAAGTCGATGCCGCGACGGGCCGCTGCCCCTTCGACGGCGGCGGTCACCAGCGGCGGAGCGGCCGGATGTGGTTTGAACACGATGCGCCGCGGTCGCCACTGCGCCGCGCGGTCGACCAGGCGCGTCTGCAGATCGATCTCGGCGGCCGCCGTCATCAGTCCGAGCGCCGACAGGTACTGTCCGAGCACGAGCACCGTCGAGCCGGACTCGTCCGGAGGCTCGGTCGAGCCGGCATCCGTCTCGCCCAGGGCGGCGGCGAACACCCGCGGCGGCACCGGCACGACCTGTGCACCAGGTGACCCGACGAGCGGTCGGACCCCCGGTACGACATCGGCGTAGACGACCTGTTCGATGCGTGCGGCGACGGAGTAGGGGATCCGCACCCGCATCGGCGAGTACGTCATCAGACCATCGCCGATGATCGTGATGCGCGCCTGCGGGAACAACGCCATCAGTGTGCGGGCCGGCGCGACCTGCGGACTCTGCACGAACAGTTCGAGATCGTGAGGATCCAGATCCCACGCGCGTGCGAACAGCCGCTCCAGCATCGGCAGGTCGGAATCGGCCGGCTCCCACGAACTCGGATGCATGGGCCCGAGCAGGTCTTCCCACGGCTCGATACGGTCGAACCGCGCACGCAGAGATCCGAGCGCCGGGTCGTGCGCGATCCCGACCACCGTCTCGGGCACTCGAGACGAGGTGAAGGGAACCAGGAGGCGCTCGCCGACGGACGCGTCGAGGAGTCCGGAATCGATCCCGGCGACGGCCGTCGCCAGGCCATAGGCGCTGTGGAGCGCGAAGATCTGCGTCATGCCGCACGCCCTGCCTGTCGGAGGATGCGCGCGAGCACGCGGCGGCGCGGCCCGCCGAGGCGCCCCAGCACCGCAGTCACCTCATCAGTGGGGAGCCGGCGGAGCATGTCGCGGATCCCGGATCGCATCTCCGTGCGCAGCTGTGGGCTCATCCGCCGTGCGCGCACGAGGTGGTGGGAGCTGAGGGCGAGTGCGGTCCAGACGACCTTGGGCAGGAAGCGCTCCGCCTCCGCGTCCTGCTCGACCACTGAGACGACCTCATTCATGGCCCTGGCGAAGTCGAGTTGCCGCCGATCGTGCACCTGCGTCAGCGATGTGGCGACGCCCCGGCGGTAGAGCAGGGCAGGCGCATCGACCACAGCGAACGATCGGGCCTGCAGGTGCAGTCGCCAGATCCAAGGACGGTCCTCCGCTGTGAACAGGCCCTCCGGGAACGCCGCGAGACCGCTGTCGATGATCCGGCGGTGGAAGAGCCCTGCCCAGGCGTAGGGATAGTCGACCATCGTCGACTCGTTCTCGGGCAGGATCGCCTCTCGCGGCGGTGTCACCCGCTCCCGCCACGGGTGCGGTGCGCGGACGAGCGCCCGCTGTCCATCGGTCACCGTGACGTGGTCGGTGCGCACGAAGTCGCAGCCGAGCTCCCGCATACGCGACAGCAGTACCTCGAGCCGCCGCGGCTGCATCCAGTCGTCGCCGTCCAGGAAGCAGAAGGCGTCGCCCTCGACATGCGCGAGGCCTTGATTGCGGGCCGTCGCGAGCCCGCGCGCCGTCGGATTCCGGAGCACCTCGGCGTAATCGAAGCACTGCGCGTACTTCTGCATGAGCTCGCCGGTGTCGTCGCGGGACCCGTCGTCGATGGCCACGAGCTTGACCGCTCCGGCATCGTCGAACTGGCGGGTGAGGGTTTCGAGCGTCGTCCCGATGTACTCGCCGGCGTCTTTCGCGGGCAGGATGACGGTGACGAAGGGTGTGCGCACAGGACTCCCGGAGACGGACGGTGTCCGGGAATGGTGCCAGGCGGTCGTTGCCGGATGGCGACGCGGAGGTGAACGATGGGTGTCCACGGAGACGAGCACTGAGGTGTGGTCCCGCACCCGAACGGAACCACACCTCCCAGTGCATCGCACTGCCGAACGTGACACGTTCGGGATGCAGGATCGCAGATACGACCCCGCGGGCCACGGGGTCGTCTGACCCCCATCAGACTCCCCCGAGACGTTCTTCGTCGTCGCATTCGTTCCCAGAGACGAAATCGACCTCCGGTAACATAATACATGCCAGCATGATGGAATCTACGCGCCGCGATGCCGCGCTCTTCGAGGTTCGGTTCGCACCCGCGCGACGCATCGACGACGATGGGAGCATGCTCTGGCCCTTCGGATCGACCTGGCGTCCCGTGCGGCAGCGTCGTCGCGACACCGTCGATCTGCGATGGCTCAGCGCGAGGACGTGGACCAGGCGCTGGTACCCGCAGGGCGTCGACGTCGGCGAGTGGCGCGGGCGACGCACCCTGGCCGTGAGCTGGTTCCGTCAGGAGCTCTCCGGGGAGCACCTCGCCTCCCGCGTCACGCTCGTCGATCTGGAGCGCTCGCGCCACATCGACATCCTGCTCGCGGTCACCGATGACGAGGGCGAGCTGCAACCGGCGCGGATCCACGCCGGTGGGCTCGCCTGGTTCGGGGATCGCCTGTTCGCCGCGGCCACAGGACGCGGTGTCTGGGAATTCGACATGTCCGACATCCGTCAGGTGCACGGCGCACTCGCTCAGCGACTGGCCGGGGCACGCCGTCGCAGTGGACGCACGACGGCGCTCATCGCGGTACGCACCCGCGCGCATCCGATCGCGCTGCGCTGCTCGTACCTCGGCCGCGTGTTCGACGACGCTGGCGCGTCGTTGCCGCGAGTGCTCATCGGTGAGCACCGCACGGATGACAGCGGCCGGATCGGCGAGTTCATCGTCCCCGCGAGCGCCGAGGACGACTTCGCCGAGGTCGATCGCTTCACCCCGGGCATCCCGCGGATGCAGGGGGCCGTCCGCTGGGGCGATCGGCACTTCGTGTCGCAATCCGACCGTATGCACCCCGGTACGCTCTGGAGCGGCCGGCGCGAGGCGCTCGCTCCGACTCCGGTGCCGCTGCCGGTCGGATGCGAAGACCTCGCCCTCGACCTCGAGGCGGGACTGCTGTGGTCGCTCGGCGAGCACCCGTGGCGGCGCGTGGTGCGCGGCATCCCCTTCCCCCGACTCGGCATCCCCCGCAGCACCGACGACGGGACCGCCGACGGCACCCGCGACGGAGGCCGTCCGCAGCGAACGTAGACTGGAGGGGTGAAGAAGCCCGCGCCTTTCCTCGTCTACACCGTGCTGCGGCTGCTGGCGTTCCTCGTCCCGCTCGCCATCCTCTGGGTGTTCTTCCCGATCTTCCGAGAGTTCTGGTGGCTCGCCGCGATCTTCGCCGCGCTGATCGGCATGAGCATCTCGATGCTGTTCCTGCGTACGCCCCTCACCGACGCCTCCGCCCGGTTGCAGGAACGCCGCGAGAGCCGCTCATCCGCCGGACAGGCCGATGCGGACGCCGAGGACCAGGTCATCGACGAGTCGAACGACTCGATCGACGGCGACGCCAGGGCCTGAGCGCCCCGGCTGCGCTCAGCCGACGAACGCCCAGAAGAGGGCGCCCGCGTAGAGCAGCGACGTCAGCGACGTGAGCGCCAAAGCGGTCACGAGTTCCTTGGGCTGACGGTAGGACCACACGATGGCGATCGCCGGGAGCCCTGCGAGCAGCGCCAGCAGCGAGATCCATGCGATCGGGAACGCCAACGCCAGGAAGGCCGCGATCCCGAACGGCGCGATCACGAAGAGAGTGAACAGCACCTGGGTGGCCCGGCGTCCGATCAGCACCGTCAGCGTGCGCTTTCCCACTTCGCGGTCCTGATCGATGTCCCGCAGGTTGTTCGCGAGCAGCACGGCGCAGGCGAAAAGGCCGGTCGCGATCGCACCGAGCCACGCCTGCTGCGGCAGCGCGAAGATCTGTACCCAGGTCGTGCCGAGGGTGGCGACGAGCCCGAAGAACACGAACACGAAGACCTCGCCGAGGCCGTAGTAGCCGTAGGGCCGCTTGCCGCCGGTGTAGAACCAGGCGGCCACGATGCAGGCGGCGCCCACCGCGAGCATCCACCACTGTCCGGTGCGCACGACGATCGCCAGCCCGACGAGCGCGGCGAGCGCGAAGAACACCAGCCCGATGATGAGGACGGTGCGCGGCGCGACCCGCCCGGATGCGGTCAGGCGCGCGGGCCCTACCCGGTGGGCATCGGTGCCGCGCACGCCGTCGCTGTAGTCGTTCGTGAAGTTCACGCCGATCTGCAGCAGCACCGCGACGGCGAGACAGGCGAGCGCGATGACCCAGTGGAACTCGGGCCCGGTGCTGCGCGCGGCTCCCGTGCCGATCACGACCGGCGCGATCGCGAGAGGAAGGGTGCGAAGACGCGCGGCCCCGACCCAGTCGGAGGCCGTCACGGGGCCCGCTTCGATCGCCGGACGCTTCGCCGGGTTGCCGCTCGTGCGGACCGGGGTGCGCTTCGCGGTCGGGGTCTTCTTCTTGCGCTGGGAGGATGCTGCCACGCAGGGAATCCTACTGGCCGGGGCGATGCCCGACCTCAGCGTGAGGGCCCATCAGGAGTTCGGGTTGCTGTCCTTGCCGTCGAGCCACAGGGTGTCGGACGCGTCTGCGTGGGCACCGCCCGTGCCCACGTGCTTGTCGCTGATCTGCGGGCCCTTGGTGATCACGTGCACGAGCGCCATGGCGTGCCCCTGACCGAGTTGGTAGTCCTCTTTGAGCCACGCGACGATCGGCGTCGCCTTGGTGGTGCGGTCGAACCCCTTCTCGGTCGCGAGCGCGATGAACTGCCGCGGGGTGAGGCCGGTCTTGGTCTCGATGTTGTCGAGGTATGCCTGGAAGGACATCGGTGCTCCTGTGGTCAGTCCTCATCGAGGAACGTCTGGATGATGGTGGCGGAGGCGTGGATGCCGATGATGCGGAGCACCCCGTCCCCCACGTTGGTGAAGCGGTGCGGGATGAAGGCGGGCCCGGTGGCCGTGTCTCCCACCCCGGCCACGAAAGTCTCCTCGCCCACCGTGATCGAGGCAATGCCCTCGATCACGACCCAGGTCTCAGGATAGGGATGCCAGTGCAGCCCCGGCCCTTCCCCCGGCTGGTTCTCGACGAAGAAGTACGACACCTCGGCGCCGTGCTCGGCTCCCACGAACCTGCGGCTGCCGCCCGTACCGATGCGGATGTCCGCCCCGGAGACGACCCCGTTCGATGGTGATGTGCTGTTCATGGCACCAGTCTCGACAGACTCGCGAAGAGTCCCTAGAGTTTCGACGTGGATCGAAACTCCGGCCCGATCGAGGGCGTCGAGCACCCCGATCACCGCGTCGAGTTCCACCTGAGCCCGGGTGACGTCGAGGCGGTGCGGTTCGGCATCTCGCCCGGACACGAGCTCGCGCACGCGGTACGGGTACTACGGCGACCGACCGCCCACCCCCTGCAATGGGGGTGGCTGCGTTCCGTACGCGACCGCCTCCCCCGCGACGACGTCGCGCTGCTCGCCACTGTGATCGGCGACGACGGCTACCTGCCCGACTTCCTGACGACCACGCCCCGCTGGGACCTCACGCCCGAGATCGAGCTCGACGAACTGCGTGCCGCATCCCTCGGCCCGATGCGCGTCGACTTCGGGAAGATGGTGGCGCGGTCGAGCGGAACCCGGCGAGAGGCTCTCCGCGAGATGCGGGATCACCCCGCCCGCGCCCGCAGCCTGATCGCCGACGCGTGGGGCGCCGTGTGGGACGCCGCACTCGCCCCGGTGTGGCCGCAGGTCGACCGGCTGCTGCGCGCCGACATCGCCGTCCGCACACGCACGATGGCGAGCGCGGGCATCGCCGGCATGGCCGGCGATCTGCACCGACAGGTGACCTGGGGGTCCGGTGCCGTCCGCGTCTCGCTGCGCCGCCACAGCGAACAGGTCGACTGCTGGGGAAGCGGCATGGTCCTGGTCCCGTCCGTCATGTCGTCATGGGGATGCATGGTGCTCACCGAGCCGCCGGCACAGCCCACCCTGTTCTATCCCGCCCGGGGAGTCACGGCCGGATGGGCCCGCGACGCCACCGAGATCGCCGACGCCCTCGGCGCCCTGTTGGGGCCGGCCCGAGCGGCCATCCTGCTCGGCGCCGGCACGGCCCGCACGACCTCGCAGGTGGCACGCGATGCCGACATCGCGATATCGACGGCATCGCACCACCTCTCGGTGCTGCGGGGCGGCGGTCTCATCGCCAGCGAACGCCACGGCGCCAGGATGCTGCATCTGCGCACGCCGCTGGGCGAGGCGATGGTCGGCGCGATGCTCTGACGCCCGCTCGTCCGACTACTCGGTGGAGCCCACCGGGATGATCGGCCGGTGCTCGTAGTACGTCTGCAGGACCACGGTCGTGCGGGTGCTGACGTTCGCCGCGAGCCGCACGTCGCGCACCAGTTCTTCGAGCGCACGCGGTGACGGAACCCGCACGAAGAGCATGTAACTGGCATCGCCGGCGATGGAGTGACATGCCTCGATCGCGTCCAGGTGCTCGAGCAGCTCGGGCGCATTATCGGGCTGCGCCGGGTCGAGCGGGGTGATCTCGATGAACGCCGAGAGCGGCGTGCCCACCTGCTCGGGGTCGAGGATCGCCTGGTATCCGGAGATGACTCCCCGCGTCTCCAACCGACGTAGGCGCGACTGCACCGCCGAGACCGACAGCCCCACCGCATCCGAGAGCTGGGAGAGCGTGGCACGGCCGTCACGGGAGATCGCGGTCAGGATCGCGCGGTCGACAGAGTCATCCATGGCTGTAAGATTATCGTCAGGATTCCGTTTGTGCAGGAATCTTTCCGTCAAAAACTCCGATCGGAGGTCCCGATGTCCCTTCTTTCCGCCAACAGTTCCGCTGTTCAGGCCATCGTCGGCGAACCCGAGGTCGTCGAGGACGCATCGATCGCCGAGCAGTCGACCGCCTGGGCACAGCTCAAGGACGCGGCGATCGCGATCCGCGAGATGCAGATCAAGGACGGCTCGATCCCGGACGCCGCTCATCATGCCGCGGCCCGCGAGCTGGTCGGCGCCATCACCGCCGCGATCCACGCGCTCGCCCCGGCCTTCCCGCACGACGCCGAGTATCTCGCCGCCTCCGTGGTCGACTTCGACCGCTGGTCCGCCTCGGACTTCGGCGTGCCGGACTTCCTCGACTCGCTCATGGCCTTCCAGCCGCAGCAGCACCGCGTCGACGGCATCCGTCACCTCGTCGTGTTCCCGATGTACACGCAGAACGGATCGAGCGACCGCCTGGTCGAAGCGCTGATCGTCGAGACGATCTGGCCGGAGTTCATCGCGGCGCTCGAAGCGGGCGACTACGGCAACAAGCTGTTCGTCTCGCTGCGTCTGGTCGACTTCACGCCCGGATACGACACCAACTCGGCCGTGCTGTTCCCCGAGACCGTCGCGATGCGCGAGATCCCGTCCTTCACATGGGGCGCGATCTTCCAGGACCGCGAGGCGGCCCGCTACCGTCGCGTCACCCGTGCCGCTGCCGAGATCACCAACCTCGACCTGCCGGAGCGCGCGGCCGCGATGCTGGACGATCAGCAGGTGGCAGAGAAGACGTTCGTGATGTGGGACATCATCCACGACCGCACCCACATGCGCGGAGACCTGCCGTTCGACCCGTTCATGATCAAGCAGCGGATGCCGTTCTTCCTCTATTCGCTCGAGGAGATGCGCTGCGACATGACGGCGTTCCGCGAGTCCGTGAAGATCGAGCGCGCCCTCGCGGCACGCATCGACGCCGGCGAGGAGCTCACCGCGACCGAGCAGGAGATGCACGACTACGCGCACCTCGTGCAGTACGCGGTGATCTTCGACCGCATCTTCCGCTTCTCGATCACGGGCACCCGCACCCGCAACTACGACGCGGTCGGCGGGCAGCTGCTGTTCGCATGGCTGCACCAGCGCGGCGTGCTGCACTGGACCGACACCGCTCTGGCGTTCGACTGGGACAACGTGCCCGATGCCGTGGTGGCTCTGGGCGATGCGATCGACGACCTGTACTGGCACTCGATCGACCGCCCGAAGGTCGCGCACTGGCTCGCCGCATACGAACTGGTGCGCGGCACGCTCACCCCGCACCCGGCATCGCAGTGGGCTCGCGGGCTCTCGGACGAGATCCTCGCCGGTGCGCCGAAGGGCTACACGGACGCCGTGATGGACGACGAGTTCCCGCTGTCGATGTTCTTCGAGACCCTCGACAAGAAGATGAAGCCGGTCATCGAGTCGACTGTCGGCATCCGCGGTACCGACGACTGAGGATGAAGACCACGCGCGCACCGCGCGCGTTCCGAGTGTGACGCTGGGGCGCACCGCGCTGCGGCCGGAACCTGTTCTGCGGATCTCTCCGCGGGTTCCGGCCGCAGAAGCCCCGACGACGCGGAAGAGTGGACACATGGCTGAACGCACCGATTCGAACGCCGCCGGACGCACCGTCGTCCTCGCCGGAGCGACCAGCGCCGCCGGCCTCGCCGCCACACGCGCACTGGTCGCCGCGCATGCCCGTGTCATCGCCACCGGCCGCTCCACAGAGCGCCTGCGGGAACTCGCAGATGCCGGGGCTCAGGTCGAGGTCGCCGATGCGACCTCCCTCGACGCGATGACCGCCGTGGCCTCGCGGATCGGCCCCGTGGATGCGGTGGTCCCGCTGGTCGGCGGCTGGCGCGGTGGTGGAGGGCTGGCCGGGCAATCCGACGCTGACTTCGCCGCCCTGCTGCCGGCACTCGAAGCGGTGCGCGCCACGAGCCGGGCGTTCGACACTGCCCTGCGCGCCTCCGCGGCCGGACGCTTCGCGATCGTCTCCTCGACCGCCGTCGCACGTCCCCTCGCCGGCGGGGCGAACTACGCCGCCGTCAAGGCCGCGAGCGAAGCCTGGGCCCGAGCGGTCGCGCAGGGGTATGCCAAGGCGTCGCGCGAGGCCGGGGAGCCACTGCGGGCCGCATCCGTCGTGTTCCGCGCCCAGGCGCTCGACGCCGAGGTGCTCGCTGCACGGATCGTCGCGCTGTGGGATGCGGACGCCGCCGAGCTCAACGACCGGGTGTTCGACGTGGCCTGATTCCGCCCGGGATCACCGACGCGGTCCCCCGGATTCGGGGGGAATCCCCGGCACGACGGGCGGCGCGTCCGCACGCCGGGTCACGACGGGCTCGGTCTCGTCATCGTCCGGTGTCCGGTCCGAGATCTCCTCCTCCGCCCCCGCGATCTCCTGCTCCGGAGCCTCTGCGTACAGCTCTGTGAGCTTGCGGTACGAGCGGGTGAAGAAGGCCAGGGTGGCGGCGACGACCATGATCAGTCCGGCGAACAGGCAGATGAGCGCGATGCCTCGAGCCTCTCCCTCGCCGAGCAGCCACCCCCACTGCCGCTGCCCCTGCGCCGTGTCCATGTACGGGATGATCAGGAACTCGGCGATCGGTGCGATCAGGAATGCGGTGATCGGGGCCGCTGCCGCCTCCATCGCGGCGGCCACTCCGAACACGCGCCCCTGCCGCTCGAACGGCACGACCTTCTGGATCACGGTCTGCTCGGCCGCCTCCACCGGAGGCACCAGCGCCATGTACACCCACATGCCGACCACATACAGCGGCCACCACTCCCGCAGCATGAACACGGAGCCCAGCAGCCCCATCGCGATGACCACGAGCAGCATCGTGCGCATCGGCTTCGGACCGAGACCGAACTTGGCCACGAGTCCCCCGCCGACCAGGAATCCGGTCGACGCGAACGCCAGGGCGAATCCCCAGGTCTGGGCGTCGAAGAGCGTCAGCCCGTAAGGATCCATGAGCGCCATGTAGACGCCGCCGATGAGGTTGTTGAACGTGGAGAAGATGATCAGTGCGAAGAGGCCGGGAGCCAGCCGGATGGCCCGCACGCTCCCCCGGAAGTCGAGCGCGCTCGACGCGTTCGGGTCGGGCTCCGGATCGCCCTCGGGGATGCGTACGAACAGCAGATGCACGAACGTGAGCGCCATGGTGGCGATCGCGATCGCGAGCGTCCACCCCATGCCGAGGAAGCCGATCGAGAGTCCCGAGAACACGCTCGTGACGAGGAAGGCGATGCCCTGCACCGTGCCGACCAGGCCGTTGGCGTTCGCACGTCTCTCTTCGGGGATGAGCAGGGTGACCGTCGTGGACAGCGCGATGTTGCGCAGCTGCTCGATGACTCCGCCGAACAGGATGATGCCAGAGAACAGCCAGAACCACGGTCCTCCCAGGTTGAGCAGGGCCGCCTCGGGCTGCCAGAGGTAGAGCACCCCGGCCACCAGGAAAGCGGCAGCCGAGATGACGCTCGAGATCACCATGACGGTGTGCTTGCGGTTTCGATCGACGATCGTGCCGAACGCCATCGCGAAGAACGCGACGAACAGCATGTAGGCACCGCCGATGATGCCCGTGGCCAGCACCGACTGCGTCTCGATGTAGACCCAGAACGTGAGCGCGAACCACAGGAAGCTCGTCGTCACGTTCGCGATGAGCGTGTTGACGAGGACGTTGGCGAAGGCCCTCTTCGCTGCGGTGCGCTGCATGCCTAAGAGGGTAGGACCGGCCTCCGACATCCGGAAGCCCCTCTCCGGACAGAACATCGTCGTCGCACCGCAAGCACCGGCCGGACAATTAGGCTGGGGAGGTGAGCATCCAGCATGACCCCGCGATCCGGGGCTTCGCCAGTGACAACTACTCCGGTATCCACCCCGAGATCCTCGCGGCGATCGTCGCGGCGAACGGCGGCCACCAGAGCGCCTACGGCGAGGACGCGTACACCGCGCGCCTGCAGGAGGTCTTCCAGGAGCACTTCGGCGAGGGCGTGGAGGCGTTCCCGGTGTTCAACGGCACCGGCGCGAACGTGACCGGCCTGCAGTCGATGCTGCCACGTTGGGGCGCGGTGATCGCCGCCTCCACCGCGCACATCAACGTCGACGAGGCTGCGGCGCCCGAGAAGATCGGCGGCTTCAAGCTGCTCACGGTCGCCACCGACGACGGCAAGCTCACCCCCGAGCTGATCGACCGCGAGGCCTGGGGCTGGGGCGACGAGCACCGCGCGCAGCCGCTGGTCGTCTCGATCACCCAGACCACCGAGCTCGGCACGCTGTACACGGCCGACGAGATCCGCACGATCGCCGACCACGTGCATGAGCGCGGCATGAAGCTGCACCTCGACGGCGCACGCCTCTCGAACGCCGCTGCCGCCCTCGACCTGCCGCTGCGCGCGTTCACCCGTGACGCGGGCGTCGACGTGCTCACCTTCGGCGGGACGAAGAACGGTGCCATGCTCGGCGAGGCGATCGTCGTGCTGAACCCCGAGGCCTCCCACGGACTGAAGTACTCGCGCAAGTTCAACATGCAGCTGTCGTCGAAGATGCGATTCGTGTC
The DNA here is from genome assembly GCF_002356155.1 of Microbacterium sp. TPU 3598. Classification (NCBI taxonomy): domain Bacteria; kingdom Bacillati; phylum Actinomycetota; class Actinomycetes; order Micrococcales; family Microbacteriaceae; genus Microbacterium; species Microbacterium sp. TPU 3598. Next base: position 3,039,439 of record NZ_AP017975.1, read on the forward strand.
GGCGCAGCTGATCGCCCTGCTCGAGAGCGACCTCTGGTTGCGCAACGCCCAGCACGCCAACGCCATGGCGGCCCGTCTGCGTTCCGAGATCGAGGCCGGCATCGCCGACGGCTCCATCCGCGGCGTCGGATTCACCCAGCCGACCCAGTCCAACGGCGTGTTCGCCACGCTCCCCGACGGAGTCGCCGACCAGCTCCGCGACTCGTTCCGCTTCTACGACTGGGACGCGGCGCGCAAGGAGGTGCGGTGGATGTGCGGCTTCGACACCGAGCAAGCCGACGTCGACGCCTTCGTCGCCGAACTCGCCCGGCTCACCACGGTCTGAGCGCCGCGAAGGCCAGCAGAGCAGACGTCAGCGCAGCGGACGTCAGCGCATACGACGTCAGCGCAGCAGACCGAGGCTCGCGAGAGCCTGGCGGATGAGCGTGCCCCGGCCGTTCTCCATCTCGGCTGCGACCGCGTCGGAACCGGCGGCCTCCGGCGAGAACCAGGTGACCTCGAGAGCGTCCTGACGCGGCTCGCACGTTCCCGTCACCGGCACCACGAACGCCAGCGACACGGCGTGCTGCCGATCATCGTGGAACGCACTCACCCCGGGGATCGGGAAGTACTCGGCCACCGTGAACGGCAGCGGCTGCGGCGGCAGCAGCGGGAAGGCCATCGGTCCCAGGTCGTTCTCGACGTGGCGGAAGAGGGCGTCGCGGATCGTCTCACCGAAGCGGACGCGACCGGACACGATCGTGCGCGTCATCTCGCCCATCGGAGTGGAGCGCAGCAGGATGCCGATCTCGATCACCTGGCCGGAGCCGTCGGTGCGCACCGGGATCGCCTCGACGTAGAGCATCGGCAGACGGCGCCGAGCCTCTTCGAGCTCGAACTCGCTCAGCCAGCCGGGATTCGCGTCGGGCGCGGGCCGGTTCGAATCCGGGAAGTCACCGAGACCGTCGTCATCGGGCTCCGGATCGGGATCAGGTGTGCGGACGGCCATGTGTCCTTTCTACCAGCCGCCTCCTCGAACCGACACCGCGTGCACGTCTGTCGTCCCTGGCAGGATGACGGTGTGAGCGAGAACCTGACGATCGACGACACCGCGACCCGATGGTCGTCCCCCGACCGCGCGGGGATGCCACTGCTGGTCCTGCTGCACGGCTACGGCGCCGACGAGCACGACCTGTTCGGACTCGTCCCCTTCCTCCCCGAGGGCATCGCCGTCGCATCCGTCGCTGCGCCCCTCGCACCCCCGTGGCCGATGCCGGGGCGCTCCTGGTATCCGATCGAGGGGCTCGACGGGCGCAGCTCCGAGGCCGTGACCGTCGCGGCGGAGGCATTCCTGCGCTGGCTCGACACCGCGGCGGCCGATGCCCCCTCGGTCGCCCTGCTCGGCTTCTCTCAGGGCGCGGCGGTGTCGCTGCAGGCTCTGCGCCTGGCACCGGAGCGCTTCGGAGCCGTCGCGGTCCTGAGCGGCTACGCGGCACCGGGCGAGCTGCCGAACGACGAGTCGCTGGCAGAACTGCGCCCGCACGTGTTCTGGGGTCGGGGCACGCACGACGACGTCATCCCGCCCGCGTTGATCGATCACACCGCGCAGTGGCTGCCTGCGCACTCCGAGCTTTCCGGACGGGTGTACACCGGCCTCACGCACAGCATCTCCGAGCAGGAGCTGACCGACGTGCACCGGTTCCTCACGAAGTGGCTGGAGGGGATCACCAACGGCTGATCAGAGCTCGGGCTTCTCGTCGGGCTTCTCCTCTGGCTTCTCCGCGGAAGCGCCGGGATCGCCGTCAGGGCCGTCGTCGGTGTCGTCGCCGTCAGGGCCGTCGCTGTCAGGGGCGTCGTCAGGGTCGCCCTCAGGCTGTCTTCCCGGGCGGGAACCCCCGCCCGACGTGATGGCGACGGAGAGCGCGACACCGATCGCCACTCCGATCCCGATACCGAGCGCCCAGTTCTGCAGGGCGGCGCCCATCGACGCTCCGATCGCCACCCCGAGCGCGAGCCCGACGCCCAGCCCCATGCGCGAACGCGACTCCTGCGGACTCGGATCCTGATCTGCCATGACTCCACGGTACGGACCCGTCGGCTCGACGGCATCCCCCACGCGACGGAGATTCGACACGCCCGGGAGTTGCGCGATCCTGACAACCCCGGGTATCGTCGGGGAGTCCTGTCCGCCGTGTCTGGAAGTCCTTTGATCTGATCCGTCGCCTCCGCGCTCTTCTTTCCGCGCGCTGACCCGACGATCGCCGACTCCACGGCAGACCCTCTCCTCTCGCATCCTGTGACGCGTGTCACGGCCCGGCAGGGGCTCGGTGTCAGTGCACCCTCGCACTCGACAGGAGACACTCATGTCAACTCCCACCACTCTTCACGCGTCGGTCATCCTCGACCGGCTCACCTTCGCCTGGCCCGACGGCTCGGTCGCGCTCGACGGCGTCTCGGGCGCATTCGGCTCGGGACGCACCGGCCTGGTCGGTCGCAACGGCGCGGGCAAGTCGACGTTGCTGCGGCTGATGGCCGGCGAGCTCGAACCGACCTCGGGCATGGTCACGGCATCCGGCGAGGTCGCGTACCTTCCGCAGCAGCTGACTCTCGACGTCGACCGCCGCGTCGCCGAGCTTCTCGGAGTGTCGGAGGCGCTCGACGCCGTGCGGGCGATCAGCGCCGGCGACGTCGATCCCGCCCACTTCGACGCGGTCGGCGACGACTGGGACATCGAGGCGCGCGCCGAGGCGTCCCTGGCGGAGGCCGGTCTCGCGCCGGACTTCCTCGACCGCAGGGTCGGAGAGCTCTCCGGCGGGGAGGCCGTGCTCGTGGCGATCGCCGGCATCCGCCTGCGCCGCGCACCGATCACGCTCCTCGACGAGCCGACCAACAACCTCGACCGTGACGCCAGGGCGAAGCTCGCGGCGATGGTGCGCGCCTGGAAAGGCACGCTCATCGTCGTCAGCCACGACCTGTCGCTGCTCGAGCTGATGGACGATACCGCCGAGCTGTACGCCCAGACCTTGAGCGTGTTCGGCGGTCCGTATTCGGAATGGCGTGCGTGGCTGGACGCCGAGCAGGATGCCGCGAAGCAGGCCGAGGTCACCGCCGCCCAGGTGCTCCGCAAGGAGAAACGGCAGCGGATCGAAGCCGAGGTGAAGCTCGCCCACCGCGCGCGCACGGCGAAGAAGGCGGAGATCGAGAAGCGGGTCCCGAAGATCGTCGCGCACGGCCGGAAGATGGCCGCCGAGGTATCGGCCGGCAGGCTCCGCACCGAGGTCGGAGCGAAGGAGGATGCCGCGCGCTCGGTGCTCGACGAAGCCGGGCGACGGGTACGCTCCGATTCGTCGATGAAGATCGAGCTGCCCGACCCTCAGGTGTCGCGCAGCCGCCGCATCGCGACGGTCGGCGATCACGAACGCGCGTGGGTGATCCAGGGGCCGGAGCGGGTCGCGCTGATCGGACGCAACGGCGCGGGGAAGACCACACTGCTGGGGCGGTTGGTCGCCACCGGCGTTCACAGCTCAGGAGCAATGACTCCCGTCGGGCCGCAGGGGCGGGAAGGAAGCGGATCCGAGACGGAGGTCCTGAGTTCCGTACGGCCAGCCCTGCATGCCGAAGCCCATACCGACCTGATCGGCTACCTGCCGCAGCGGGTCGACGGCCTCGACGAGGAGCGGTCGGTGTTCGAGAACATCGCGGCCGCGGCGCCGCACGTCCCGGAGAAGGAGCTGCGCAACCGCCTCGCGCGGTTCCTCATCCGAGGGGCCACCGCCGAGCGACCGGTCGCCGCCCTCTCCGGTGGCGAACGCTTCCGCGTCGCGCTGGCGAAGCTGCTGCTCGCCGACCCGGCACCCCACCTCGTGGTGCTGGACGAGCCGACGAACAACCTCGACCTCGACACGGTCGACCAGCTCGTCGACGCCCTCCGCGCCTACCGCGGGGCCGTGCTCATCGTGAGTCACGACGATGCGTTCCTGCGGCGGCTCGACCTCGATCTGACACTCCAGATCGACGCCGACGGCGCGCTCCAGGAGGTCTCGCTGGAGCAGTGACGCGCGGGAGGACGACAACGCGCGGAAGACGACGACGCGCGCCGGGACTCCGTTTCCTCGGCGCGCGCCGTCGTCGCACCGGAACCGTCAGACGAGGCCGACCTCGTAGGCGAGGATGACGGCCTGCACGCGGTCGCGCAGATCGAGCTTGAGCAGGATGCGGCCGACGTGGGTCTTCACCGTCGACTCCGACACGAACAGGCTCTCGCCGATCTCGGTGTTGTTGTATCCCTTGGCGATCGCGAGGAAGACATCCCGCTCGCGTTCGGTCAACACGTCCAGCCGCGAATCGACCGCCTCGGCCTGTCGGGGAAGACGGGTGGCGAACAGGTCGAGCATCGACCGTGTGACGCGCGGCGAGACAAGGGCGTCACCGGCGGCGATCGCGCGGATCGCGGCGGTCAGCTGCGCGGGCGGGGTGTTCTTCAACAGGAACCCGCTCGCTCCTGCGCGGAGGCTGCCGAACGCGTACTCGTCGAGGTCGAAGGTCGTGAGCACCAGCACCCGGCTCGACGGCGTGCTCCGGACGATGCGCCTGGTCGCCTCGATCCCGTCCATCTCCGGCATCCGGATGTCCATCAGGATCACGTCGGGTCGCAGATCGGCCGCGAGGTGCACGGCCTCCGCTCCTGAGACGGCCTCCCCGACCACCTGCATGTCATCTTCGGCATCGAGCACCATCCGCATACCGCGACGGATCAACTCGTGGTCGTCCACGATGAGCAGCCGGATCTTCTCCTCGGTCATCCCTGTTCCTCCTGTTCGGGAAGTTCCACCCGCACGCGCCATCCGCCCTCGGGGAGCGGACCGGCGTCGACCGTCCCGCCGGCCAGCCGCGCACGTTCCCGTACGCCCACGAGGCCGCGGCCCGATCCGACCGAGGCCGCCGGCGGGCCCTGCCGGCCGTCATCGGTGACCTCGATCACGAGGACCTCTCCACGGAGATCGAGACTCACGAGCACCTCACGCGGGTCCTTGGCATAGCGCAGCGCGTTCGTGAGCGCCTCCTGCACGATGCGGTGGATCGTGTTCTGCAGCGCCGGTGACCCGGGCGCCGCCCCTTGCATATGCACCGTCACCGGCAGACCCGCGGAGCGGAAGGTCTCGACCAGGGCCGTGAGTTCCGCCAGTCCGGGGTTGGGGCGCAGCGGGCTCTGCTCCTCGCCGTCGTCCGCGTCGTCGCCGAGCGCGCCCAGCAGCTGGCGCATCTCGACGAGCGATTGCCGTCCGACCTCGCCGATCTCCTGGATGGCGCTGCGCGAACGCTGCGGATCCTTCTCCGCGAGCGCGCCGGCGCCGTCGGCGAGCGACACCATGACCGACACGCTGTGCGCGACGACGTCGTGGATCTCGCGGGTGATCCTCGCGCGCTCGGCCAGCGTCGCGATCCGCGCCTGCTGGTCACGTTCGCGTGCGAGCTGGTTGGCGCGGTCGAGGATCGCCCCGATGTAGCGCCGCCGGTCACCCACGGTGACTCCGAGGAGCGCGGCGATCAGCATCACGACGAGGAACAGCAGGCTGCCCGGCACATACGTGAAGCCGCCATCGGGGGCACCGCGGCGCAGCCAGTCGAGAGCGGGGAGCACCACGACCCCGGCCAGCACCGTCACCCCGAAGGCGACCCATCCGCTGCGGTTCGAGCGGTAGACGAAGAGCGCGTAGAGGGCGAAGCCGACGCCGATCGGCTCGGCAGGCGTGTCGGCGATGAGCGCGACGACCGCGACGACCGCGAAGACCGCGAACGTGAGCCACGGCCGATGCCTGCGGAAGAGGAGTCCTCCCGCCGCAAGAACGCCCAGCACTACCGGGACGACGATCGGAGCGAGCGGAGTCCAGTCGCCCGAGGAGAGGGGAGCGACGACCGCCCAGAACACGCTCACGATGAGGTAGGCGAAGGTGAGCAGACCGTCGAAGAGCCAGGGGTGGTTTCCCCAGAACCGCCGGACGACCCCCGGCGGCCGCGGCAGGTCCACCGACCGGACCCCGCTCTCGCCGACGGATGCTGACTCTCGCATGTGACGACTCTACGCACCGCACGTCGGGTTCCTCAGCGGGAGACGGCGACGAGCGCACCCGTCGCGGTGCGACGCGCGGTGCTCTGATGCGGGTCGAGGGTCGGCGCCACCGGTTTCCACGTCTCGCGCCGCACCGCACGACGCCGCTGCGCGACCGCCGTGTCCATTCCGAGGATCGCGAGCCACCCCATGCCGATGGTGGTCGCGACGAGCTCGAAGATGCTGCCGATGTCCGTGCGGAACTGCAGCAGGGAGAGGATGCCTCCCGCCGCGGCGATCACGGCCGTCGAGATGCCTGCGCCGAGCGACAGCACCCGGAGCGTGCGCCGACCTTCGACGAAGGAGACCTGCAGCATCGCGAACGCGGCCAGGGCGAAGGCGAGCACGGCGACCGTGGTGTGCACCAGATCCTGCCAGGTGAACGCGGGCCCCACCGGCAGCGGGCACCCGGTCGTGCACGTGACCTGCGAGGCCACCAGGAACAGCGATGATGCCATCGCCACCGAGAACGACGGCGACCAGATGCTCAACCACGGCACCGTCGAACGCAGCCCGCGCGAGGCCCAGGCCACAGCGAAGCCACCGGTGACGAGGAGCAGCAGTGCGAGCTCGAACCATCCCGCGGTCGGCTCGCCGTCGGCTCCGAGTCCGCTCACATACAGGACGCGGTCGATGCTCAGACGGGCGACCCAGATGATGGTCAGCGCGACGGCGACGAGCAGGCTTCCGACGATCGAGGCGACGATGCGGAGAGCGTTTCCGGCGGACGGAGGGGTGGTGTTCTCGGTGGGCATAGGGAGACGGTATGAGCGGAGGCCACCCCGTCGCGTCGGCCCGAAGTGCCCACTGTCGAGGGGCGTCGTACCGAGGTACGACGCCCCTTCGCCGTCGCGATGTGAGGGGAACGACCTCCGCCGAAAGCCGTCGCTTCGCGGTCGCGGGAGGTGTGCGCATGCGAACCTCCCGCCTTCCGCCGACATCGTTCACGACCCCGATGTCCCCGGCCTCGACGAAGATGGAGGGATGAGCGACGTGCTCGACCGTTTCACCTCCGCGACGCAGGACTGGTTCCGGGGGGCCTTCCCCGCGCCCACGCCGGCGCAGGCAGGCGCCTGGAATGCGATCTCCGCGGGCAAGCATGCGCTCGTGGTGGCACCGACCGGGTCGGGCAAGACACTGTCGGCGTTCCTGTGGGCGATCGACAGCGTGTTCCGGGAGCGCATGGCGGAGACCGCCCCTCCGGCGAAGGGCGAGCCACGCACGCGCATCCTCTACATCTCTCCGTTGAAAGCGCTCGGCGTCGACGTCGAGCGCAACCTCCGCTCGCCCCTGATCGGCATCGGACAGTCGGCCAGACGGCTCGGAGTCCCGGCGCCGGCGGTGACGGTCGGCGTGCGCTCGGGCGACACGACCTCGAGCGATCGGCGCAAGCTCGTGTCCGACCCGCCCGACATCCTCATCACGACCCCCGAGTCTCTGTACCTCATGCTGACGAGCCGCGCAGGTGAGACGCTGCGCGGCGTGCACACCGTGATCATCGACGAGGTGCACGCGGTCGCCGCCACCAAGCGCGGCGCGCACCTCGCCGTGAGCCTGGAGCGCCTCGACGCGCTGCGCCGCGCGAACGGCATCGAGACTCCCGCGCAGCGCATCGGACTCTCGGCCACCGTCCGCCCGATCGACGAGGTCGCCCGGTTCCTCGGCGGCTCGGCTCCGGTCGAGATCGTCGCGCCCCCCGCATCCAAGACCTTCGAGCTCGGCGTGGTCGTGCCGATGGATGACATGACCAACCCGCCGCCCCCTCCCGGTGTGCCGGGGGATGCCGCCGATGCCGAGTACTCCGAGGTCACCGGCTCGGTCTGGCCGCACGTCGAGGAGGCGATCGTCGACCGCATCCTGCAGAACAACTCGACGATCGTGTTCGCCAACTCCCGTCGGCTCGCCGAGCGCCTCACCGGGCGTCTGAACGAGATCTACTCCGAGCGGATCGGCGTCGAACTTCCGGCGGCGACCGTACCCGCCGCCATGATGGCGCAGGCCGGAGCGACCGCAGGTGCCGATCCCGTGCTCGCGAAAGCGCACCACGGTTCGGTCTCGAAGGAGCAGCGCGCGCAGGTCGAGGAAGAGCTCAAGTCCGGCGTGCTGCGCTGCGTCGTCGCGACGAGCAGCCTCGAGCTCGGCATCGACATGGGAGCGGTCGACCTCGTGATCCAGGTCGAGGCACCACCCTCGGCGGCCTCCGGTCTGCAGCGGGTGGGCCGCGCCGGTCACCAGGTGGGCGAGATCAGTCGCGCCGCGCTCTTCCCGAAGCACCGCGGCGACGTGCTGCACACCGCGATCGTGACCGAGCGGATGCTCGCGGGCAAGATCGAGGCGATCCAGGTGCCGCGCAACCCGCTCGACATCCTCGCGCAGCAGACCGTCGCCGCGAGCGCCCTCGGAGCCATCGGGGTCGAGGAGTGGTTCGAGACGGTTCGCCGGTCGGCGCCCTTCCAGGCTCTTCCGCGTTCGGCCTACGAGGCGACGCTCGATCTGCTGGCCGGTCGATTCCCGTCCGACGAGTTCGCCGAGCTGCGCCCTCGACTGGTGTGGGATCGCGATGCCGGCACGCTGACCGGGCGACCGGGAGCACAACGGATCGCGGTGACCAGTGGCGGCACGATCCCGGACCGCGGCCTGTTCGGCGTCTTCGTGGCCGGCGAATCGACGGGCGCGCGGGTCGGCGAGCTCGACGAGGAGATGGTCTACGAGTCGCGGGTGGGCGACGTGTTCACGCTCGGTACGACGAGCTGGCGGATCGCGGAGATCACCCACGACCGCGTCAACGTGATCCCTGCCTACGGGCAGCCGGGCAAGGTGCCGTTCTGGCACGGCGACGGGATCGGCCGGCCGTTCGAGCTCGGCGAGGCTCTGGGCGCGTTCTCCCGCGAGGTGTCGGCGGCCACGCCCGAGAAGGCGGCGCAGAGACTGATCGACGCCGGACTCGACGAGCAGGCGCGAGCGAACCTGATGGCGCACCTGACCGAGCAGCGCGAAGCGACGGGCACGCTCCCGACCGACCGCACGCTCACCGTCGAACGCGGTCGCGACGAGGTCGGCGACTGGCGTGTCATCCTGCATTCCCCCTACGGCATGAAGGTGCACGCACCCTGGGCGCTGGCGATCAATGCCCGGGTGCGTGAGCGCCTCGGCGTCGAGGGGTCGGCGGTCGCGAGCGATGACGGCATCATCGTGCGCATCCCCGATGCCGAGGCCGAGCCGCCCGGCGCAGAGCTGTTCGTGTTCGAGCCCGACGAGCTGGAACACCTGGTCACCGAAGAGGTGGGTGGCTCCGCCCTGTTCGCCTCCCGCTTCCGCGAGTGCGCGGCGCGGGCACTGCTCATGCCCCGCATGAATCCCAACAAGCGCACCCCGCTGTGGCAGCAGCGACAGCGGTCGGCTCAGCTGCTCGAGGTGGCCAGGCGCCATCCGACCTTCCCGGTGATCCTCGAGACCCTGCGCGAAGTGCTGCAGGACGTCTACGACCTCCCCTCGTTGCGCACCCTCGCGACGTCGATCGCCGACCGCCGCATCCGCCTCGTCGAGACCGAGCCCGGCCAGCCCTCGCCGTATGCCCGTGACCTGCTGTTCGGCTACGTGGGCGCCTTCATGTACGAGGGCGACTCCCCTCTCGCCGAGCGCAGAGCGGCCGCTCTCTCGGTCGACCCCGCACTGCTCGGCGAGCTGCTGGGCACGGTCGAGCTGCGCGAACTGCTCGACCCCGACGTGATCGCCCAGTTCGAGCGCGAGGCGCAGCGTCTCGACCCCGATCGCCGAGCGCGCGGACTCGAGGGCGTCGCCGACCTGCTGCGGATGCTCGGCCCCCTCGACGCCGACGAGGCGACGGCCCGCCTCGACCCCGACTCGATCGTCGACACCTCGGCAGCCGCCCTGCTCGACGAGCTGATCACCGCGCGCCGGGCGATCCCCGTGACCATCGCCGGCACGAGCCGGGTCGCGGCGATCGAAGATGCAGGACGCCTGCGCGATGCCCTGGGCGCTGCGCTCCCGACCGGTGTCCCTGTCGCCTTCCTCGAACCCGTCGCCGACCCGCTCGGCGACCTCGTCGCCCGCCATGCCCGCACGCACGGCCCGTTCACGACGGATGCCATCGCCGCCCGGTTCGGACTCGGCGCCGCGGTGGCCCGGCACACCCTGCAGCGCCTCGAGACCGCGGGGCGGATCACGAGCGGCTACTTCCTGCCGGAGGCGGCGGGCAGCGGCGATGCGATCGAATGGTGCGACACCGAGGTGCTGCGCCGCCTGCGGATGCGCTCGCTCGCCGCGATCCGTGGATCGGTCGAACCGGTCTCCCCCGAGGCGTACGCCCGATTCCTGCCCGACTGGCAGCACATCGGTCGCCCCCTCGACGGCGTCGACGGCGTGCTCAGCGTGATCGAGCAGTTCGCCGGTGTTCCGATTCCCGCGAGCGCCTGGGAATCGTTGGTCCTCCCCTCCCGCGTGCGCGACTACTCCCCCGGGATGCTGGATGAGCTGACGGCCGCCGGCGAGGTCATCTGGTCGGGGCACGGCACGCTTCCGGGGCGCGACGGCTGGGTGTCGCTGCATCCCGCCGACATCGCGCCCTTCACCCTCCCGGAACGCGACACCGAGATCGCCTCCGACTCCCTGGAATCACGTATCCTCATCGCCCTCGACGTCGGCGGCGCCTACTTCGCCGGCCAGCTGAAAGAGATGGCCGCGGCCGAGAACGAGCAGTCCGTGCTCGAGGCGCTGTGGTCGCTGACGTGGTCGGGCTACGTCACCAACGACACCTTCGCCCCGATCCGCTCTCTCCTCGCCGGCGGCTCGCAGGCACACAAGGTGAAGCGCCGCGCCCCCCGTGCCCGCACCTACCGCGGCGTGTCCTTCACCGGATCCGCCGCACCGCGGCCCGCGTCGATCGGCGGACGCTGGTCGCTGCTGCCCGCACTCGAGACCGATCCCTCCCGTCGGGCGACCGTCACCGCCGGCCTCCTGCTCGACCGCTACGGCGTCGTGACCCGCGGCGCCGTGCAGGCCGAAGGCGTGCCCGGCGGCTTCGCGCAGGCCTATCGAGTGCTCGCCGGTTTCGAAGAGGCGGGGCACTGTCGCCGCGGCTACGTGATCGAGAAGCTCGGCGCCGCGCAATTCGCCGCCTCAGGCACCGTCGACCGACTGCGCACCTACGCGGGCCTCGCCGATCCACCACCCCGCACGGCCGTCACCCTCGCCGCGACCGACCCCGCGAACCCCTACGGTGCGGCGCTCGGCTGGCCCAAGCTCGACGGGGTGTCGCACCGCCCCGGGCGCAAGGCGGGCGGTCTGGTCGTCCTGGTCGACGGCACCCTGGTGCTCTCCCTGGAACGCGGTGGCCGCACGGTGCTGTCGTTCAGCGATGACGTGGACGTGCTGCGTGCCGCCACCGCCGACCTCGCTGCCACCGCGCGCAGCCGACGCCTCGATACCCTCACCGTCGAGAAGATCAACGGCGAGGGGGTCTACGGCACCGCACTCGCGCTCGCCCTGCAGGAGGCCGGCTTCGTGGCGACGCCGCGCGGATACACCCTCCGCAAGGTCGTCTGAGCGATGCCTCTACGCTGGAAGCCATGATCCGAGAGTTCGCCGCCGGCATCCGTACGCTGCTGCGCGGATTCGGCCTGTGGCGCACGCGGCCCGGTCTCATGGTGCTCGGACTGATCCCCGCGATCATCGCGCTGATCCTGCTCGCCGCCGCACTCGTTCCGCTGATCATCTCGCTGCCGTCGGTCTCCACCTGGCTGACGCCGTTCGCCGCGGGGTGGCTCGAACCGTGGCGCGGACTGCTGCGGTCCGCAGTGAGCTTCGTGATCGTCGCGGCGGCGCTCGCCCTGGCCAGCGTCGTGTTCAGCGCTCTGACCCTGACGATCGGCGACCCGTTCTATCAGCGCATCTGGCACGCGGTCGAGGTCGATCTCGGTGACGCTCCCCCTGCCGACGGCGGCGGCTTCTGGAGCGCCCTCGGCGAAGGGCTCCGACTGGTCCTGCTCGGCATCCTGATCGCGGTCCTCGTGCTGCTGATCGGCCTCATCCCGGCCGTCGGTGGATTCCTCGGCACCATCGCCGGTGTCGTGCTCACCGGTCGACTGCTCGCACGCGAACTGACGGGCCGCGCCTTCGACGCCCGCGACCTCAGCCCCGCCGACCGAGCCGTGCTGTTCTCCGGCAGCCGCGCACGGGTGCTCGGCTTCGGTGTCGCGACCCAGCTCTGCTTCCTCATCCCCGGCGGCGCCGTCGCGATCATGCCCGCCGCCGTCGCCGGGAGCACCATGCTCGCGCGGGACATGCTCACCCGCGCCGGAACCGCTGCGCTGCCCACGACGACGACCCCGACGCCGCCCCCGCCCGCGCCCCTCGGGGCTTCCTGATGCCCGAAGGCGACACGGTCTTCCGCACGGCCCGACGCCTCGACGAAGCGCTGGCCGGTGCGGAGGTCACCCGCTTCGACCTCCGCGTCCCCCGGTTCGCCACGCTCGATCTGACCGGGCAGCCCGTGCACGGCGTGGTTCCCCGCGGCAAGCATCTGCTCATGCGCATCGGCGACAGCACACTGCATTCGCATCTGCGCATGGACGGCGCCTGGTTCACGTACCGCCCGGGAGAGAAGTGGCGGCACCCGGCGTTCAAGGTGCGCGCCGTCGTCGGCACACCGCGGAGTGAAGCCGTGGGCGTCGACATCGCCGAGATCGAGGTCGTCGCCACGCGCGACGAGGACCAGCTCGTGGGGTACCTGGGGCCGGATCCCCTCGCCGACAGCTGGGACGCGGCCGAAGCGGTCAGGCGTCTCGGGGCCGATACGCGCAGCATCCATGTCGCGCTCCTCGATCAGCGCAACGTCGCGGGGTTCGGCAATGAGTACGCCGCGGAACTCCTGTTCCTGCGCGGAATCCTGCCGACCACGCCAACGCCGGACGTCGATGTGTCCACCCTCATCGATCTCGGCGTCCGCACCATCCGCGCCAATCGCGACCGCCGCCACCGCACCTTCACCGGCATCGATCGCCCGGGTCAGGGCACCTGGGTGTACGGTCGCGCCGGGCGCCCGTGCCGACGCTGCGGAACCCTCATCCGACGCGGCGAGCAGGGCGCCGATCCGACCCGCGAGCGCGTCACCTTCTGGTGCCCCTCCTGCCAGCGCTGACCACATCCATCCGCGGGAATGAATCCGCCTCTGCCGTGGTTGTTGATATATCCGGAGAACTCCGGAGCACGGGAGGAATCGTGGGCAAGAACTACGTCGACATCGAGAACGACCAGGGCGCGACGCTGCGGTATCGCAAGCACGCGAACGGCCGGGGGCTCGTCGCGCACGGCGCGAAGGTGCACCCGAAAGCGCACATCGAGGCCGGTGCGTATATCGAACCGGGGGCGCGCGTCGGCGCCGGGGCCACGATCGCCCGCGGCGCCTGGATCGACGAGGATGCCGTGATCGGCGAAGGCGCGTTCGTCGACGCGCACGCGCACGTCGGCCACGGTGCGGCGATCGGCGATCACGCCTACGTGGGTGTCCGCACCGACATCGGCGCCGGAGCGCGCATCGTCCGCGGCGCCAGGATCGGCGACGACGAGACGGTCGCCGCGGGACTCACCATCGCGACGGACCAGAAGGGCCTGTGGCTCGCGGCCTGACCGCCCGAGCCCTCGGCAGCATTACTGCTGCCTTTCCAGATGCCGGAACCGGCGTGAGCCGGTGATCGCCAGAACACCGAGCGTGACCAGTACCACGCCGAGTCCCGGTAGCGCGCTCGGCGACAGTCCACTGTCCGCCAGCGTGTCGGCTTGCGATGTACCGCCATCCGACGTGTCCGGGTCAGGCTCCGGCGGGAGCGGGATGAGTGTTCCCTGCCCGACGCCGCGTGCGGTCTGACGTTCCGCGAACCCGACGAACGAGACGGTCTGCGTGGACCCCGCATCGCTCGTCGCTAGCACCGCCTGGAACTCGGGCTGTTCATCCGAAGTGATGCCGGCGATGAGCCGGAACTCGCGGAGCGTTCCGGCCGGCACCTGTGCTTCCGGCACGACGCTGACGACCTGCGTGGCCGAATCGAGTCCCCCCGACACGGGCGTGCAACTCGCGGTCGGGATACCGACCGGCGCACCGAACTGCGCGTCGCTCGGATACGGATCTCCCGGCGTCCACGCGGCGTCGCGGTATTCGAGATGCAGCGCCGCGCAATCCACGACGCTGGCACCATCCATCAGGGCGAGATCGAGGTTGTACAGCGGAATAGCGCTGAAGTACCTCCACTCGAGGGATGTGTCGTCGAGCACCGTTCCATGTACGCCTACGGCCTCGGTACTGACGTCGGTGATGCGATAGATCCTCACCGTTGCAGGAAACTCGCCACTGGACACCGCGATGGGGATGCCGAAGGCCGACGGCGTCGCTGCGGCGGCCGAGGCGCTCACCCTGGCTTGAAACGTCCCGGAACCGCTGACGGCGGTATGCGTGTCCACGTACGCGGCGAACGTCACCGTCACGGTGTCGCCTGCCCCGGTGCCGATGGCGATCGTCTCACCGTCCGCGGAAAGGATGGGGAAGGGCGCCAGGTCGGCGACCGACGTCGTGACGCCTCCAGAGCTCCGGAACGTCATGGTGGCGGTGTCGCCGGCTGTGGCCTCGTCGGGGAGGGTGAAGGCGAACGACACATCGACGAGCGATCCATCGGGAATCGACGTGGGATCACTCGTCTGCTGCCACGGCGTTCCCAGCACCGGCGAGATCGTGATCGAAGTGAACACGTCCCCGATCTCGGCGGCCGAAGCCTGCCGTGGCGGCGAGGCGAATGCGAAGGCGAAAGCCAGCAACGAGACGGCCCCGATCGCTCCGAATGCTCTTCCTGCACTCATTTTCGCTCCGTCCCGCTGTGCTGCCGATGGCTCGGCGCCCGGTTCGTTCAAGGCCAGAGTCTCGCGAATCGGAGCGACGCACAAGCCGGTTCTGCGCCACGACTACAGCAGGCGCCGCTCCGACGCCCATGCGGTGAGTTCGTGCCGCGACGACAGCTGCAGCTTCCGCAGCACCGATGACACGTGCGTCTCGACCGTCTTGATCGAGATGAACAGCTCCGACGCCACCTCCTTGTAGGCGTACCCGCGGGCGATGAGGCGCATGACCTCCTGCTCGCGCGCCGAGAGCCGGTCGAGCTCGTCGGTCGCGGTGGCGGTCTCTCCGGAGACCGCCCCGAACGCGTCCAGCACGAAGCCGGCGAGTCGCGGCGAGAACACGGCGTCTCCCTCGGCCACCGCCCGCACCGCGCTGCTGACCTCGATGCCGGACGAGCCCTTGGTGATGTAGCCCCTGGCCCCCGCACGGATCACCCGCACCACGTCGGCCGCCGCATCCGAGACGCTCAGCGCGAGGAACCGTGCGCCGGTGGGTGCCGAACCGCGGATCACGGCTTCGCCGCCGGCCGCATCGTCGCCGCTTCCGCCCGGGAGATGCACGTCGAGAAGAACGACATCCGGCCGTGTCGCGCCGATCACGGTGATGGCGGAGGGCACGTCGGCCGCTTCGCCGACCACGTCGACGCCCGCGTCGAGATCGGCACGCAGGCCGGAGCGGAAGATCGAGTGGTCGTCGACGATCACGACCCGGATGCTGTCAGCCACGTTGTTCCTCCCGAGCGGGTGCCGGCCGCGCGGCCGGGCGATCCTGGAGCGGGCCCGTCATGATCCGCAGGTGCACCTCGGTGCCGTTCTCGTCGCTGCGGACCGCTCCGCTGCCACCCGCACGCCGCATGCGCCCGATGATCGACTCCCGCACGCCCAGCCGATCGCTGGGCACGTCGTCGAGGCGGAACCCTGCACCTCGGTCACGGATGAACACGTCGACGCCCGAAGCGCTCCCCTCGATGTACACCGAGATCTCGCCACCCGCATGACGGGCTGCGTTCAGGATCGCCTCCCTGGCGGCCGCCGCGAGCTCCCCGCTCGCACGTTCGGTCGACAGTCCGGCCGAGACCACGTCGATGCGCACCGGATAGTCGAGCTCGAGAGCTCCCGCATAGTCGCGCAGGTCTGTCGGAAGGTCGCTGTCGGCCGGGGCGTCCCCGTCGTACAGCCACGCGCGCAGCTCGCGCTCCTGCGCCCTGGCGAGGCGTGCGGCCTCGCTGGAGGCCCCCGCCCTGTTCTGGATCAGCGCCGTTCTGGATCAGCGCCAGCGTCTGCAGCACCGAGTCGTGCAGGTGCGCGGCCATCTGGCTGCGCTGCTCCTCGCGGATGCGGCGCACGCGTTCACCCGAGAGCTCGCGCCATCGGGGGATCAACGTCGACGACACCACGGCCGCGAGTCCGGCCAGAGGAAGGAGCACGAGTGCCACGCCGGATCGAGCGATCGGCCAGGACAGCAGGATCGTGAACAGCAGAGCCAGCAGCAGGATCGAGAGGATCCGGATGCTCATGCTGTGCCGGGGTCCTCGAGCCGTGTCCGTGCGGTCGACCAGCGTGGCCCAGAGCCCGGCACCCGTCGCAAACGCCGCCGTACCGCCCACGACCAGCGCGGCGAGGTCCGGCGGGATCGATCCGCTCAACCAGTCGCTGCCCCCGCGCCAGACCAGCACGACGAGCATCCCCACGGCCGCGGGAGTGAGCAGCAGCCAGGCCACCGGCATCCGCCTCGTCGGCGCGCCCTCCCCCTCCTCCCACGGCGTGAACATCCAGCACCAGGCGTAGAGGAGCACTCCTGCGCCGCCGCACAGGGTGAGGGCGATGAACAGTGCCCGCACGGTCCACACCCGCACGCCGAGATGACGCGCGAGCCCGGTGCTGACGCCGGCGACCAGGCAGTCGCGATCGCGCGTCAACGGCGGGCGCGGCGGTGCCGCGGCACGCGGGGGTCGCGCGGGAACGTGCGCCGAAGAGGACATGTGGCAATCCAATCACCCGCACGTGTGCTCCGGGGGCTCCCCTGCCCGGAATCAGGGTCCGTTCAGGGGTTCCCCCCATGGCAGCAATCCCGCTGTCGCCGCCAGGATCGAAGCATGACGATTCCGACTGCGCCCCCACCCCCCGCCGACCCCGCCGCTCCGGCCGTCGGCGCTCCGGGCACCGACATCCCGCGCGGTGCCGATCGCTTCCTGCTCTGGGTCGCCGGTCTCGGCGTCGCCCGTTCCGAGGGCTGGCTCGGCGGTGTCGCCGCCGGCATCGCCGCCCGCCTCCGCATCGACCCGCTGATCGTGCGGGGTGTGCTCGTGGTCGCGGCCCTGTTCGGACTGCCGGTGATCTTCCTCTACGCCGCCGCCTGGGCACTGCTGCCCGACATCGACGGACGTGTGCATGTGCGCGACCTCCTGCGCCGCGATTACCAGCCCGTGCAGTGGGGCATCCTGGCGATGGCCGTCATCGGCCTGTTCCCGACCGCGCCCCTCGCCGGCCGCCTGTTCGGGCTCGGATACGACGGCTGGTCCGCTCTGTCCCTCATCAGCTGGATCCTCGGGCTGGTGCTCGTCGCCGGTCTGCTCTTCCTGATCGTGCGCGCGGCCAGCCGCACCCCGGGTGCTTCCGCGTCCGATCTGCCGATGGCTTCCACAGATCAGACGGCCCCGGCCGCGTCCGCTCCCCTCGACGGTTCGGGTACCGCCGAGGGGGCGGACGCCACTCTCTCCACGCAGGCGCTCCCCGCTGCCGACACCGTGACGGAGCCCGCCGCGCCGGATGCCGGGCTCGGGCTGACCCCGCCGGCGCCGCCGGCCCCGCTGCCGCCCGGATCCCAGGACCCTCTCGCCCTCGAGGCGTGGCGCGCCCAGCATGCCGCCTGGAAGGAACAGGATCAAGCGTGGCGGCGCCAGCAGCAGGATGTCGAACGGGCCGCCCGCGACCAGCTGCGCCGGGAGCGACAGGCTGAGGCCGCCGTGTTCGCCGCGGAGGCGGCCGAGCGCCGCCGCATCCGCCGCGCATCGAACCCGCGAGCGGGCTTCGCCTTCGCCGCGACCATGATCGGCCTCGCCATCATCACGGGTGCCGCCGTCGGTCTCGTCGCCGGTGGGGAAGCCCTCGGCGGGGCACTGGGCCTGCTCGCCGCCGCCCTCATCCTCGCCCTCGGGATGATCGTCGCCGGGGCGTTCCGTCGGCGGAGCGGCTTCCTGGCCTTCGCGACAGTGCTCACGCTGGTGGGCGGACTGGTGGCCGGTGCATTCTCGGCCTTCCCCGGCGTCACACTCGGCTATGCCTCGATCGGCAACAACGCGCCCGCTCATGTGCGCCAGCCCTTCGGAGATGTGTACGTCACGCTGAACCCGCACGACGACAGCCCCCGGTCGATCGTCGTGGACAAGGGTTCCGGGAACACCTTCATCTACGTGCAGCCGGGAGTGGAGCTCGATCTGCGGGCCACCGTCGATACGGCCACCGTCTCCTGGACGCGGCAGGATGAGGAGAGAGGCGGGATCGTCGACAGCGGCGTCTGGCCCGTCGAGGAACGCGACGGACGCTCGTCCGTGTCGGAGAAGATCGCCGCGGAGAACGCCTCGACGACCACGGTCCAGCCGGTCACCGTCCATCAGTCGAGCGGCGAGATCGCCGTCATCGTCATCGAGCCCGCGAAGGAAGACCAGTGATGAGCACGCCGACGATCACCGAGACGACCACCCCGCCCCGCACCCGTTGGGCCGCCATCATCTGGGGGCTCCTGTTCGCCGCCATCGCGGGAGGTGCCCTCTGGGCGCTCGCCGACGAAACCCGACGCGAAGCGGTCGCGGACGCGCTCCTGGCTCTGACCCCGCCCACGATCATCACGATCCTGCTGCTGACCGCGGGGGTGCTGCTGCTCGTCGGCGGCGCCACGGGACTCATCCGCCGGGCGCAGCGCAAGCTCGCGGCCGCGACCCCCGCTGCGTCACCGGAGGTGCCGGGGCCGCTCGCCGAGTAGCCTGGTCCCCATGGCGAATCAGGGAAGACGGCCCGCGAAGGGCGCAAGCCGCGGCACGCCGGTTCGCCGGAACAAGGCCGCTCCTGCCGAGCGCTTCCCCCCGCAGAAGCCGAAGAAGAAGACCACCAAGGTGGTCTTCGACTCTCCGCAGCCCGAACCCGAGGCACCGCGCACCTTCCGTCTGGGCGCGGTGCCCGGCGCGACGCCCGGCAAGTGGGTCGATGCGTGGAAGCAGCGGATGCCGCACGTTCCGCTCGAACTCGTGGAGATCGAGGCGGCGTCCTCGCGGGCAGCGCTGGACGATCTCGATGCCGCCCTGGTGCGCCTGCCCCTCCTGGACGAGTCGTTGCACATCATCCCGCTCTACGACGAGCTCCCCGTCGTGGTCGCCGCGGCGGACTCGCATCTGATGGCGGCCGATGACCTCACGGCGGCAGACCTGGAGGGTGAGATCGTGATCGCGCTGACCGACGATGTGCTCGGTCCCCTCGATCTCCCGGGCGCACTCCCGGCGACGTTCGCGGCGCTCCCCACCGATGACGCGATCGCGACCGCAGCATCCGGAGTCGGCATCGTGATCGTCCCGATGTCGCTCGCCCGCAAGCACCACCGCAAGGACGCCGACCACCGCATCCTCACGGACGGACCGACCTCGACCGTGGCCCTGGCCTGGCCCCGCGAGCGCACCACACCCGATGTCGAGACGTTCGTGGGCATCGTCCGCGGCCGCACGGCAAACTCCTCGCGCTGACGACCGCGACGGCCGACCGCCGCACGCTCGTTAGAATCTCCTGATGGCCTCGCTTCTCTACATCTGCGTGCGTCCCGAGATCGGGGCGGCGGATGCCGAGCACGCTTCGTTCCGGCGGGCGCTGGGCGTGGACGTGGTGGACCGGCTCGACCTGCTGCAGACGCCGTTGCACATCGAGCGCCTGCGCGGCTACCGCGGCGTCGTGGTCGGCGGCTCGCCCTTCAACGTCTCCGACGCCGTGAAGACTCCGGAGCAGATGCGCGTCGAAGCCGATCTGCGGACTCTCGCCGATGCGGCGATGGCGGCGGAGATCGCGGTGTTCTTCACCTGTTTCAGCATCGGAGTCGTCACCCGCATGCTCGGTGGAGACGTCGTGACCGACACCCCCGAGCCCGCGAGCGCCACCGTGATCGAGACGACCCCCGAGGGCGCGCTCGACCCGGTTTTCGGTCCCAGCGGCTCCGCCCTCACCGTGTTCACCGCGCATAAGGAGAGCGCAGCGAACGTGCCTCCCGGTGCGGTGCTGCTGGCGACGAACGAGGTCTGCCCTGTGCAGGCCTACCGCGTGGGCACGCACCTGTATGCGGCGCAGTTCCACCCCGAGCCCACGCCTCGCGACTTCGCCGACCGGATGACCTTCTACCGCACCACCGGCTACTTCGACCCCGACGAGTTCGACGCGGTGCAGCAGCAGGTGCTCGCCGCATTCGTCACCGAGGGCGCAGCACTCCTGCGCCGCTTCGCCGAGACCTTCGCCTGAGTCGGTCCGCCGGAGTCGCTTCGCCGGAGTCGCTTCGCCGGCGTCAGCTCGACGCGGAGTCGCGCAGCAGCGCCACGCGCTCGCGCAGGTATGCCTCCAGCGGCATGAATCCACCGGCGGTGCTCCACAGCACGGAGGGGACCGCATCGATGAGGGCGAGCGGACCCGAGGAACCGCCGGCATCCACCGCATCGACGTCGATCACGCTCCACCCCACGTGCACCACGTCGCCCTCGTCGAAGCCGCCGCGCAGGGCCTCGGCACGGCGCTCGGCGCGCTCCCTCGCCGACTCGGCCGTGTAGCCGCGGCGACCGGGGTCGGCGGCGCGCAACACTTCATTCGTGGCCAGCGCATGCGTATCGGTCAGCAGCAGCACGCCCAGGTGCCAGGCCGCGCCGACCCGCACGATGCGACGCCCGCGCCACCGGGAGTCGCGCTGCTCGCCGAGGCCCTCCTTCGGAGCGTCCTTCAGGTCCTTCACGGCCTGGGTCAGGAGGGCGGATGCGGTGGTCACAGTTCTCCCTGCGTGGATTCGGCGGCGTGCGTCGGCCCGACGACCTCGGCGCGATCGCCGCGGAGCGTCATGCCGATGAGCGGATACAGCAGCACCGACAGCATGCCGGCCCCGACCAGCGCCGCGGCCGTGCCGGTGTCGAGCATCTTCTGGTCGACACCGATGGCCGTCACCGCGACGATGATCGGCAGGCCGGTCGCGGCGAGGAGCCCGAGGGCCGCCCGATCGCGCACGCTCGCACCGTGCGGAACAGAGAGCTGCGCCGCCGATCCACGGATCACCAGCAGGGCGACCAGGAAGATCGGCACCATTGCGAGCGCGGACGACGAGGTGAGCAGCGCCTGCAGGTCGAAGGTGACGCCGGTGTAGAGGAAGAAGATCGGCACGAGGAAACCGAAGGCGATCGCCTCGATCTTGCTCTCGACCTCTTCCGCGTCCTTCTTCGGGGCGCGCGCCATGATGATGCGCCAGATCGCACCTGCCACGAAGGCGCCGAGCAGCATGTCGAGGTCGAGCATGACGCTGAGGCCGACGAGCGCGGCGATGAGGAGGATCACGAAGCGTACGCCGAACTGGTCGGAGGTGTGCAGCGTGGCGCGCACGATGCGGTGCAGCCGTCCATGCGGCACACGATTGGCGAGAAGCACGGCGAGACCGGCGAGCACGACGAAGGTCAAGAGGATCACGGTGGCGATCGGCGTCGTCCGCGTGCTCAGGAAGATCGAGATCGCGATGAGCGGCAGGAACTCGCCGACCGCGCCGATCGCGCTGATCGCACGGCCGAAGGGGGTGTCGAGCTCGCGGGCATCGCGCAGGATGGGCATCAGCGTGCCCAACGCGGTCGAGCTCAGCGCGATGCCGATCACCACCATGCCCTCCCCCGGCGCGAAGAAGAACCCCAGCCCGATGCCCAGCAGGACGCTGAGCAGCCACCCGAGCGATGCGCGCGCCAGCGGCTTGCCCGCGACCATCTTGAAGTCGATCTCGGTTCCGGCGACGAAGAACAGCAGCGCCAGGCCGAAGTCGCTGAGCTTCTCGAGCAGCGGTCCCGGCTCGACCCAGCCGAGCACGGCCGGGCCGACGAGGATGCCGAGCACGAGCTCGAACACGACGATGGGCACCCGCACCACGGGTCGCACACCACGCGCGAGCAACGGCGCGGCGACCGCCAGCAGGGGGATCAGCACCAGACCGAGGTCGCTCGCTTCCATGCTCTCAGGGTAGGTGAGCCCGCCGCCTCGCGGGTGACGCGCTGCGGGTGATCTTTCGCGATTCGCCCGCTCGGCGCATCCACGGCAGAATCGATGCACACCCTCGAGGAGCCCCCATGTCTCAGCCCGATACCGCCCGCCTGCTCATCGCCTGCGACGACCAGCCCGGCATCGTCGCCGCCGTGGCCGGCGTGCTCGCGCAGCACGGGGCGAACATCATCTCGCTCGATCAGCACTCGACCGACTCCGAGGGGGGCCGCTTCTTCCAGCGCACGGTCATCCACCTCGACGGGCTGGCGGCCGCGCGTCCCGCACTGGAGGCCGACATCGCGGTCGTCGCCGAGCGCTTCCGCATGGAGTGGTCGCTGCATGACGTGGCCCGTCGCAAGCGCGTCGCGATCTTCGTCTCGAAGTACGATCACTGCCTGATGGAGCTGCTCTGGCGCACCCAGCGGGGACAGCTCGACATCGACATCACGATGGTCGTCTCCAACCACCCCGACCTGGCGGAGGCCGTCCGCTCGTTCGGGGTGCCGTTCGTGCACATCCCCTCCGGCGACAAGTCCGCGATGGAGGAGCGACAGCTCGAACTGCTGCGTGGCAACGTCGACCTGGTCGTGCTCGCCCGCTACATGCAGATCCTCACCGACGACTTCATCACCCGTCTCGAAGCCCCGGTGATCAACATCCATCACTCGTTCCTGCCCGCGTTCATCGGGGCGAACCCGTATGCGCGCGCCAAGGATCGCGGCGTCAAGCTCATCGGCGCGACCGCGCACTACGCGACCGCCGACCTCGACGAGGGACCGATCATCGAGCAGGATGTCACGCGCGTGACCCACTCCGAGTCGGCGGCCGAGCTGCAGAGCCGCGGTGCCGACGTCGAGCGCCTGGTGCTCGCCCGCGCCGTGCAGTGGCACGCCGAGGACCGCGTGATCGTGCACGGAAAGTCCACCGTCATCCTCTAGAGCAGCGTCTGGCTCGTGGAGCAGCGTCTGGCTCGCGAGGGTTCCGGTCGCACTTCCTGTCGCTCCGAGGCCGTCAGCGCGGCAGGAACTGCGACCGGAACGCCGCAGAGCGAGCGTCAGCGAGCGTCAAGGAGCCCCCGGAACCCCCGCGAGCAGTTCGGCGAACACGTCCGCGGCGACGCCATGGCGCACGAGCGGCGCGGCCTGCCCCATCCACAGCGACTGCAACGCGCCCAGGTTCTGCTCGCCGGCCGCCGTGCGAAAACGTCCGGTGAGCCAGTTCTGCATCGGGAACGGCGCGATCGTGCCGCTCGCCTCGATCGCCCGCACCACGCGGTTGCGCGCACCCCGGGCGAGGCGTCCGCTCATCGCGCGCGTGAGCACGGTCTCGTCGGCGGCGGTCGAGCGGATCGCGTCACGGTGCGCCTGGTTCGCCGCCGACTCCGCCGTCGCGAGGAAGGCCGTACCGACCTGCACACCGGTGGCGCCCAGAGCGAACGCCGCGGCCGCACCGCGCCGGTCGGCGATGCCTCCCGCGGCGATCACGGGCACGTCGACCGCATCGACGACCTGCGGGATCAGGGCGAACGTCCCGACGAGCGACTCCTCGGCAGGGCGCAGGAACGACACCCGATGACCGGCGGCCTCCGCGCCGGTGGCGACCACGGCATCCACTCCTGCTGCGGCGAGCGCGACCGCCTCCGCCACCGTTGTCGCCGTGCCGACGATCCGGACGCCGCGACGTCGGGCCTCCTCCACCAGCGCGTCGGAGGGCACCCCGAACACCACGCTCAGCACCGCGGGGTCGATCTCCCAGATGGCGTCGAGCTGCTCATCGAGGGAGGGCGTATAGCGCTCGGGTCTTCCGGGAACCTCGACCCCCACGGCTTCGTAGAAGGGCTCAAGTGCCTGCGCGAACACCGTGTGCTGCGGGTTCGGTTCGACCTCATCGCCTCTGGGCAGCCAGATGTTCACCGCGAACAGTCGATCGGTCAGGGAACGCAGCTCGGCCCCGGTCGCGCGGATGCGATCGCCGTCGTAGCCGTACAAGCCGAACGATCCCAGTCCGCCCGCATCGCTCACGGCCGCGGTGAGCGCCGTCGAGGAGAGCCCGCCGAAGGGGCCGAGGATGATCGGATGATCGATGCCGAGCAGGGCGCGCAGGTCACTCATGCTTCGACGTTACGCCCGCGGCGCAGGTATCGTCTCCGTTCGGATCGCGCGAACGGTTGCATTCGAGCCGCCGATGCGACGCTTCGCGCGATTCGAAGCCGGGGCGAAGCGCAGACCCCGGTGATACCCTCGTCGCAGGGAGGAGCGCGCACATGAGCGAGTGGTTCGGGCAGATGCTGAGCTTCGTCGCGACCGCGCTCGGTCTCGTCTCGATGCCCGACGCGGCGGCTCTCGGCCTCGCGATCGCGCTGCTCGCCGTGACCGCCCTCACGCTCGCCATCGTGCTGAGCGTGCGCCCCGGGGCCACAGCCGACGCCCCGCATCCGCTGCGGGCCATCGACGTCGGCACCCTCCTCACGCAGAGCGATCCCGATGCCGCGGGGCATCCGCGCCCTCGGGCGCCGGGAGTCGCGACCGCCGCGTAGTCCGTTCACACGACGGGACCACGCGGCTTTCGCCGACCCTTCCCGACGCCACGAACGGACACCCGCATGGACATCTTCGCCTTCCCCCCTCTCGCCGCCCTCCTCGACGCCGCCTATGGCGCCCTGACCGGGCTCTCCGACCTCCTCACCCCCCTCGCCGGTGCCTCGGCGGCCGCCCTCGCGGTGGTCCTCGTCACTCTGCTGGTGCGGGCGCTGCTCATTCCCGTCGGCATCTCCCAGGCCAAGGCCGAGCAGACCAGGGCGCGCCTCGCCCCGAAGCTGCGTGAGCTGCAGCGCCGCCACAAGAAGAACCCGAGCGCTTGCAGAAGGAGACGCTGGCGCTGTACAAGGCCGAGAACACGTCGCCGTTCGCCGGGATGCTTCCCGTGCTGGCACAGGCCCCGGTCGTCGGCATCCTCTACACGCTGTTCCTCCGACCGGAGATCGCGGGGCACCCGAACGAACTGCTCGCACACGACCTGTTCGGTGCGCCGCTCGGGACGAGCCTGGTGTCGGCGCTCTTCGGCGGCACGGCGACCCCTGCCACGTTCCTCGTCTTCGGCGCGCTGCTGGCGGTGATGATCGTCGTCGCCGAGATCACCCGTCGCGTCTTCCGTCCGGCACCGGTGGAGGGCGACGATTCTCCGCTGAACTCCCCCGCCATGCTGCGCGTCGTCTCGGCGATGCACTACCTCACCGCCGTCTTCGCCGCGTTCGTCCCGCTCGCTGCCGCGCTGTATCTCACGGTCACCGTGGTGTGGACGCTCGTGCAGCGTGTCATCCTGCGGCGGCGGTTCCCGCTGCCGACGCCCGCGGTCAGTCGGGCAGCGGTATCGGCGCGGTGAAGGGGCCGGAGGGGCCGCCGTCGCGACGGTCCCTCCGTACGCCGAGCGTGGTGCCGACGCTCGCGGCGATCACGAGCCCGACGGCGAGCATCCGCAGCGGTGTCGCGTCCTGCCCGAGGATGAGCCACCCGGCGAGGGTCGCGAACGCGGGTTCGAGGCTCAGCAGCACCCCGAACACCCGCTGCGGCAGACGGCGCAACGCCGCGAGTTCGAAGCTGTAGGGGATCACCGACGACAGCACCGCGGTGATCGCCGCGAGCAGCAGGAGCTGCGGGTCCATCGCGACCGTCGATGCGGCGGGGATACCGACCGGGATGAGGAGCACGGCCGCGACCACGAGGCCCATCGCCAGTCCGCTGCTCCCGGGGATCAGCGCGCCGACACGGGCGCTCATCCGGATGTACATCACCCAGAAGCCGGCGGCGATGAGGATGAACACGACCCCGAGCGGATCGAGCGGCTCGGCGCCGATCATGCCGTCGATGCCCAGGACGACCATGCCGAGCAGGGCGACCCCGACCCAGGCGAAGTCCGCGAGCTTGCGGGTGAGCACGGCGGCGAGCACGAGCGGACCGAGGAACTCGATCGCGACGGCGGGGCCCAGCGGGATGCGATCGATCGCGGCGTAGAAGAAGCCGTTCATCGCGGCGAGCGAGACACCGAAGAGCACCGCGGCGAGCCACTGCGGGCGGGTCCACTTCCGCGGTCGCGGGCGCACGATGACGACGAGCAGGATCGCGGCGATCGCGACGCGCAGCGAGGTCACGCCCCACGGCCCGAGCACGGGGAAGAGCTGGGCCGCGACCGCGGCCCCGAAAGGGAGCGAGAGGCAGGAGCCGATGACGAGCGCGACCCCCACGAGGGGACTGGACGCGGCGGGCTTCTGCACCAGACAAGCTTAGGCGGCGGCCCCCGGCCGGACCGCCGCCTCGACGCAGATCAGAGAGCCTTGCCGCCCGTGACCGCGATGACCGATCCGGAGGTGTACGACGACTCGGACGATGCCAGGTACACGTACGCCCCGGCCAGTTCTGCCGGCTGTCCCGCCCGGCCCAGCGGGGTGTCGTCTCCGAAGGTCGCCAGCCGCTCGGCGTCCCACCCGGTCGCCGGGATCAGCGGCGTCCAGATCGGCCCGGGCGCGACGGCGTTGACCCGGATGCCCCTGGTTCCTGCCTCCTCCGCGAGCGCCTTCACGAACGCCACCTGCGCCGCCTTCGTCATGGCGTAGTCGATCAATCCCGGCGACGGGTTGTAGGCCTGGACGGACGCGGTCACGATGATGCTCGCTCCAGGCTCGAGCCGGGGGTAGGCCGCCCGTGCCGAGAACAGCATTCCCGCGAGGTTGGTGTCGAACACCCGGCGCATCCGCTCCGTCTCCAGGTTCTCGAAGCCGTCGATGTCGTGCTGGTAGCCGGCATTGAGCACGAGCACATCGAGTCCGCCGAGCGCACTCCGCGTCCCCGCCACGATCTCGGTCGCGAACGCCTCGTCCCGCAGGTCACCGGCGAAGCCCACTCCGGTGCGTCCCGCCTCGCGGACCAGGGCGAGGGTGTCCTCCGCGTCGTCCTGCTCCTCGGGCATGTGCGCGATCGCGATGTCCGCACCCTCGCGTGCGAAGGCGATCGCCACGGCCCGCCCGATGCCCGAGTCTCCGCCGGTGATGAGGGCGCGGCGTCCGTCCAGGCGGCCGTGGCCGACGTAGGTCCGCTCGCCGTGGTCCGGTTCGGGCCTGGTCTCCTCGGTCAGTCCCGGCTGGTCCTGGTGCTGTGCGGGGAAACCCTCCTCGCGGTGCGCGTGCCGTGGGTCGGTGGTGTCGTCGGTCATGGCCGATCCTCCTCGTCTCGTCGGACGTGTCGTCGTCGGAGCAACCCTCCCCGATCGTCCCGTCCTTCGTCAGGGGGTTGACAGATCTCGCCGTTCGCCAGGGTGCCGTCGATGTCCGGGGCGCAACGCCGAGACCCACCGACGGATGCTCCGCGCCGGTGGGTCTCGATGAGGTGCGTGGGCTCGAGGAGAGCCCCGGAGGTCAGAGCGGGGGCGTGACCGGAACCTCTCCGGCACCGGGCTCGTCGCCGGCCTCAGCCGGTTCGGGAACCAGGTACAGACCGCTCGGAGCGTTCGCCGTGAACGCCAGCGCCTCGATCCACGCGCGGTTGATCGAAGGCTGACGGCTGCCGAAGTACTTGAAGACGAGCGAGCTCCCGGGCTGGATCCAGACGGTCGTGCGCCCGCCGCCCACGCTCGCATCTTCGCGCCAGCTGAACGGGAACGGCTCGCCGCGCCGCAGCTTCGCGGTGATGACGAGTTGCAGGTGGGTGAGGGCGCGGTCCTCGATCTCGGTCTTCACGCCGCCTTCGTAGACGAACTTTCCCATTGGTGGTGCTCCTTGGTCGCTGCCTGGCCGAGACGACGGCTTCGATCCATTGTCGCGCACTCCTCCGCCGGATGCCGCCCTCACGGGCAGGTGTGCCCGATGCCGACTCGATACACCGAAGTCAACCCCCTCGGCGAGACATCGACCGGAGCCTAGCCTCGGGGTCACTCGAACTCGAGAAGGGCAATGCCATGAACGACCGACACATCGACGACCGTCCCGACGAGGGCTACACGCCGACGACCACCCACGCCCAGTGGGGCGCGGGAAACCCGCGGCTGCGCATCACGCGGGACGACGAACGCACCGAATTCGCCCTGGAAGACGACGTGGTGCGCATCGGCTCGGCCGACGGCAACGAGCTGCGCCTCGCCGACACCGACCCCGTGCATGCCACGATCACGCACGACGACCGCGACGAGTATGTGTTGACCATGCACGGCGAGGGCGAGACGAACGCGAGCCTGGGTGTGGACGCGACCCATGTCGATGAGGACTCCGAGACACTGCGCACGGGAGCGCACTTCACGGCCGGTCCGTGGACTCTCGTGTTCGCGCGGGATGAGTTCGCCGATCACGGTCGCCCGTACGGAGGCCGCGCGGGCGGCGAATACTCCGACCAGCCGCTCCAGCCTCCTCGCCCCGACTATGACGAGAGCGAAGAGCGATGACCACCACCCGCGATCTGATGACGCCGAGTCCGCGGTGCATCGGGGTGAACGATTCGCTGCGCATCGCCGCGTCCGTCATGGCGGATCTGGATGTCGGCGCCCTGCCGATCTGCGGCGAGGACAGCAAGCTGAAGGGCATGCTCACCGACCGCGACATCGTCGTCGGAGCGATCGCCCTCGGGATGGACCCGGAGACGACGCCGGCGTCCGCACTCGCGAAGGGCAGGCCCGTCACTGTCGACGCCGACGACGACATCCGTGTGGCCCTCGATCGGATGCAGGAGAACCAGGTGCGACGCCTGCCGGTGATCGCCGATCGGCGGCTGGTCGGGATCGTCAGTCAGGCGGACATCGCCCGTTCGCTCTCCGCGGCGACGACCGGCAAGACGGTGGAGAGCATCTCACGGTGACCCTGCACGACGACCCCACAGCCGATCCGGACACCGAGACGGACGACGCGAACGACACCGAGACAGACGGCGCGAGCGGCGGCCCCGGCATGCGCAGCCACATCGCGCGACTGAGTGAGCTGGCCGCCGAGCGACCGCTGCGGGTCGGGGTGGCGGAGTCGCTCACCGCCGGCCTGCTCGCGCACACCATCGGCTCCGGCGACGCGGCCTCGGACTGGTTCGCCGGCGGCGTCGTCGCCTACCGGACCGACGTCAAGGAGCGGGTGCTCGGGCTGACACCGGGGACCGATCCCTGCTCCGCCTCGTGCGCAGAACAGCTCGCCGCGGGGGCACGGCGCCTCTTCGACGCCGACATCGCCGTGTCGACCACGGGCGTCGGAGGCCCCGAGCCGCAGGGGGGTCACCCCGCGGGGACGGTCTACCTGGGCTGGGCCACCGCTGACGATACGGGTCATCGGAGGCTCGCTCTGGTCGGCGACCCGGAAGAGGTCCTGGCCGCGACCGTCACCGCCGCCGTTCGCCTGCTCGCCTTCCATTCCGAGGGGCTCCGCCCGCTCGGGCCCCTGCGCGGTCAGGACGCCGACGAGTAGCGTCGGCGATCCGGGCGTCACTGCCCCGGGATGAGCCCGATCCGCAGGGGCGCGCCCGGGCCGGCGGCTGCCGCCAGAGCCGCGTCGATCTCGAACAGCCCGCGCACCGCGCCGACCGCATCCGCGAACGGGTAGGCCCGCCCCCGTCCGGCGAGGAAGGCCACGGCATCGGCCAGCTCGGCACCGGTGTAGTTGTGGACACCGGCGACCGTGACCAGCCGTCGCACGATGCTCTCGGCATCGAACGGCACCGGGTCGGCGGGGAACACGCTCCCGACGAGCACGACCGTTCCCCCGACCGCGACACCCGCGAGTGCCTCGGCCACAGCATGCCCCGAGGCCTCGATCACCACGTCGGGTTCACGGGCGAGACCCGTCGCGCCGAAGCGTGCGGCGAGCGCACGTCGATCCGGATTGGGGTCGAGCACCTCGACGGTCGCGCCCTGCTCGGCTGCGATGGCCGCAGCCGACAGCCCGACAAGTCCGGCCCCGTGAATCCGCACGGCGGCCCCGTCCAGGTCGCGGTCCTTGGCGGCCCTCGCCACCGCCGCCCAGGCGGTCGCCGTGGCGCACGACGCGGGGGCGAGCACCGAGGCGGGGAGCGCCTCCGGCACGCGCACGATGGCCGTCCCCTCCCGCAGCTGCACATGACTCGCGAAGGCTCCGGTGAGATCGCCGTGCGCGCCGACGCGGTCGTGTCCGTACTTCCCCAGGTCGCGGCATTTCTGCGGCATGCCCTGCAGGCAGCGGTCGCAGCACCCGCACGACACCGTGACCGACCAGACCACCCGGTCGCCGATCCGCAGCGGAGTGCCGTCGACGGTGAGCGCTCCGGCGTCGCCGGTCGCGATCACCCGCCCGACGCTCTCGTGTCCGAGCACGAGCGGCGTCGGCGCGGATCGACGGCCCTGCACGGTGTGCACATCGGAACCGCAGATCGTCGACATCTCGACCGCCACGAGCACGTCGCCGTCGGCGAGCGCGACCCCGGGCACGGCGATCGTCTCGTGCGGATGGCCCTCGCCGATCCAGACCATCGCGGTCGCCGCCGGGCGCAGGGCGACGTCTCTCCGGTGCCCGGGAGGACGGATCAGCAGCGTTCCCATGTCGGGCCTCTCAGGAGGTGGCGACGAGCGGGAGCAGTTCGCGCTGGACGAGCACGCCGCGCAAGGCGGTCACATCGCTCAGCACGGCATCCGCCCCTGCGGCGCTCAGCGCCGGACGATCGTGTGCACCGGTCAGCACGCCCGCGACGAATCCGGCACCGGCTCGGCGGCCCGACTCGACGTCGCTGACGGTGTCGCCGGCGACAGCGACGGCCTGGACAGAGGCGGTCTGCGTGCGCAGCAGCGCGGTGAGCACCAGGTCCGGGGCGGGACGCCCGCGTCCGGCATCGATCGGCGACAGGACGAGGTCGACGAGATCGCCCCAGCCCAGACCGTCGATCAGGGCGTCGCGGGTCACCGGGGCGAAGCCGGTGGTGAGCACGACCGTCAACCCGGCATCCTTCAGCCCCTGGATCGCGTCGGCGGCGCCAGGGACCTCGGAGACTCCCTGCTCGGAGACGATCTCGGCGTACGCGCCCTCGAACGCGGCGGTCGCCCGTGCGGCCGACTCGGCGTCGCCACCGGAGAGGTGCGTGAAGACATCGATCTTCGACTGCCCCATCGTCACACGCACGTAGTCGAGCGCCTCGTCCCACGGCATCCGGTCCGCGACGCCCGTGCGCTCGGCGGCGCGCTGGAACGCCTGTTCCACGACGCCGTCGTCGAGCACCGTGGTTCCCGCCATGTCGAGGACGACGAGTTCGAGAGGAGTGGTCATGATGTTCCTTCCATTGCTGCCGCCCACCCGAAGGCGGCGGTGAGATTCTCTTCGGCGAGCCCCAGCCCTGTGGTCATCCCGATGCCGGTCGTGGCGGCGAGCACCAGCACACCGTCGTCGGTCCGGTCGATCAGGAACTCCTGCCGCCCCTTCGCGTATACGCCCTGCCACCGCTCGATCACGCGGGGCGCCGGCGCATCGAACAGCGTTTCCGCCTCGCTGAGGAAGGCGGTGAAGGCGGCCTCGGGCTGGAACGGCGCCGGGGCCACGGCGGTGGAGTGCGAGTCGCCGATGATGAGCGTGCCGTCGGGGAGCTGCGTGTACATCTGGTTGAGGTCGATCGCGGCGAGGTCGGGCCGCTCGGTGTGCAGTCGCTCCCGCAGCACGGCGGCCTCGAGTCCGTCGGAGAACCGACCGTAGCGGACGAGCGACCAGCCGGTGAGCAGCGGCGCCGCCAGCGGATGCCGGAACGACACGGCCGCCCGCATCATGTCCAGGGCGCAGCGGACCACCCCGTGCCGTTCGGCGACCTCGGGGAGCAGCTGATCGATGTCGTGGTTCACGGCGACGACGACGCTCCCGCAGGCGATCGGACCGCGGGTGGTCTCGACACGTCCGTCTCCGACCGCGGTGACGGCGGTACGGAAGCGGAACTCGACACCCAGACGAGCCAGGTGACGCACGATGGCATCCGCCGCGGTGCGCGGATCCGTCTGCAGGTCGGTCTCGATGTGCGCGCCGCCGATGAGTCCCTCGGCACGGAGCGGGGCGAGACGCAGGAGCTCCGTGGAATCCAGCATCCGGATCCCGCCCTCGCGGGAGGCGGCCTCCAGCACGGCGAGCTCATCGTCGTGCCGGGCGGCGACCAGCGTGCCCGACTCGCGCAGCCAGAAGCCCGCATCGTGGGAGAGGCGCAGCCACAGGTCGCGCGAGATGTCGGCGTACCGCCGGGCCTCCCCGCCCTGAGCCCCGATGCAGAGGTGCCCGAAGTTGCGGATCGTGGCGCCGACCGGTGCCTCGGTGCGGTCGACCACGATCACGCGCAGACCGCGCCGGACCGCTGCGTAGGCCGCACCGAGACCGACGATCCCGGAGCCGACGACGACCACGTCCGCCGTGTCGAGAGGACGATTCATCGGAACACCTTCCGCATCCACATCGCGAGCCCTTCGACCACCAGCACGGTGGCGAGGATCATCAGCACGATCGCCGTCACGGTCTCGTAGCGAGAGCCCTGGCTGGCGTTGAGCAGGTAGTAGCCGACGCCGCCGCCGCCGACGATGCCGAGGATCGTCGCCGCGCGGATGTTCGTGTCGAGCATGTAGAAGCTGTGACCGATGAGCGCCTGCATCCCCTGCGGCACAGTGGCCGAGGTGTAGGTCTGCAGTCGTGTCGCCCCCACGGCCCGCAACGCCCGCTCCGGCCCGCGATCGACCTCTTCGAACGAGTCGGCGATGAGCTTGCCGAGCAGCCCGATTCCGCCGATCGCGAGGGCGATGACGCCGGCCTGTGCGCCGAGGCCCGTGATGACCACGAGCACGATCGCGAGGATCAGCTCCGGGATGCCCCGGATGCCGACGAGCAGCAGACGTGCCGTGCCACGGGCACCGGAGCTCGGGGCGACGTTGCGTGCCGCGAGCGAACCCAGCAGCAACGACGGGAGCAGGGTGAGCACGGTGGCCGCGAGGGCGATCGCGACGGTCTCGCGCATCGCCTGGAACATCGCGCTCGCGTCGTAGTTGCCGAACGACGGCGGCCAGAACTTCTCCGCCACCTCTGGCAGCTTGGCCCAGAACGTGATGAGGTCCATCCAGTTGATCTGGCTGACCACGACGCTGCCGATCACCACGAGCACCGCGATGACGCCGGCGATCGTGTGGCGCACGCGCTGCGCGGTCCAGGGCCGCCGCACCGCGGTCTCCGGGCTGGCCGCCCAGGCGGGGCGGGCGTCGGGTGCCGATGCGGCGTTCGCGCCGAGACGCGGATGCAGGATCCTGTCGATCCACGATCGGGTGTGCTTCTGCTCGCCGAGCATCGCGCCGCGGACCATGCTCGAGACGATCTCCATCGCGACGCACAGGATGAAGATCACGAGGGCGATGCCGAGGCCCTTGCCGTAGTTGAGCGACTTGAACGCATACGACATCTCCAGGCCCAGACCGGCGACGCCGACGTAGCCGAGAACCACGCTGCCGCGCAGGTTGATGTCGTTGCGGTGCAGCACGGTGGCCACCCAGCTGGGCAGCACCTGCGGCAGGATGCCCGATGTGAACTCCTGCATCTTCGAGCCGCCCGCCGCACGGATGGCGAGGCGGGGGCCTTCATCGATCTGCTCGATCGCATCGGCGAACATCTTCGAGATCATGCCGATCGAGTGGATGCCGATGGCGAGGATCCCGGGAAGGGTGCCGAGCGAGAACATCAGCACGAACGCCATCGCGAGCACCACGTCGGGAAGCGCACGGGTGAGCACGCCGATGAACCGCGCGGCTGCGCGCCATCCGTTGCCCGGCGTGGTGTTGGCGGCGGCGAGGTAGGCGATCGGCACCGACAGCACGGCGGCGAGCAGCGTGCCCACGAGCACGAGTCCCACGGTGAGGGCGATCAGCCAGGCGAGGTCGCCAGGGGCGGGGAAGGTGAGACCGCCGACGCGTGCCATGAAGTTCTCGGCGTTGCCCCAGCTCTGCACCATCGCCGGGAGGGAGATGTCGACATCGCGGACGGCGAGGATGCCGAGCACCACGAGGGCGACCAGGGTGAGGGATGCCGCGATCCGCTCCGGCGAGATCGGACGCTTCGGGGCACGCTCGGCGACGCTGCGCCCGCCGCCCTGACTCACGGGGCCTCCGCCGCGTGTGGCGGCATCCGTCGCGGAATCGAGGGCCGTCATGATGCGGCCACCTGCGCAGCCGCCTCGACCAGCTCCTCGGCCACGGCACGGATCTCGGCGGTCGTGGTGGCGACGCGGCCGTAGATCTCCATGACCTCGGCCTTGGTGAGACCGTCGGTCGGGGTGTCCAGCACCACTTCGCCGTGGCGCAGACCCACGATGCGGTCGGCCCAGGAGATCGCGAGGTCGACCTGATGCAGGCTGCACACGACCGTGAGTCCCTCGTCGGCGGCGATCTCCCTGATCAGCGCCATGACCTGCTCGCTCGACTCCGGGTCGAGCGAGGCGACCGGCTCGTCGGCGAGCAGGATGTCGGGCTTCTGCATCAGGGCCCTGGCGATGGCCACGCGCTGCTGCTGCCCACCCGAGAGGGTGTCGCTGCGCTGGTAGGCGCGGTCGAGGAGCCCGACGCGGTCGAGGTGCTCGAGCGCGGTGAGCTTTGCCGCCCGCGAGTAGCCCCAGAGACCGAGACGCGGCCCGCGCACACCCGACAGAGAGCCGGTGAGCACGTTCTCGAGCACGGTGAGAGAGGGAACCAGCTCGAACTGCTGGAAGATGAACCCCACACGGCTGCGGAGGTCGCGCAGTGCCCTTCCCTTCAGCGACGGGACCTGGGCGCCCAGCACCTCAACGGAGCCCGCGGTGGGGATCTCGAGGCCGTCGAGGTGGCGCAGCAGGGTCGACTTCCCCGAGCCGGAGAGGCCCAGGAGCACGACGATCTCTCCGCGGGACACCTCGAGCGAGGCATCCTTCAGCGCGGTGGTCGTCCCGAAGGTCTTCGTCACGCCGTCGAGGCGGATGAGGGCGTCGGATGCCGAGGCGGTCATGTCGTAGCTCCTGTGTTGTCGTGAGTCGTGCGGTGGTGCCCTCCGTCTCGTCCGGGGTGAGGCGGACGAGACGGAGGGCGCCGGGTGAGGCGAAAGGTCAGGCCGGGCTCAGGCCTTGCACTGCTCCGCTTCGGTCTCCTTGCAGATGTCGCGGATCAGGTCGTAGTACGCGTCGTCGACCGGCTTCGTGGCGTAGAACACGCTGCGGAAGGCGTCGGTGTCGGCACCGTCGATGCCCGCGGCGATGATGTCGTCGATCGTGATCTCGGCGAGGCCGTCGATGAGCTTCTTCGAGACGTCGTCCGGGAGCGTGGAGGAGTAGACCAGCGGCGCACCGGGCACCATCGTCTCGTCGACGACCTTCACCTTGTCCGACTTCTCGACCTCGGAGTCCTCGGCGAAGCCCGCCTCGCACTCCACACCCTCGCCGACCTTCGTGACGCTGACATCGTGCTTGCCGGCGAACACCGGGGTGATGTCGGTCTTGGGGTCGATGCCGGCCTTGAGCAGGTTGTACGACGGGAACAGGTAGCCCGAGGTCGACGACGGGTCCACGAAGCAGACCTTCTTGCCCTTGAAGTCGTCGATGCTCGTGATGTCGCTGCCGACCGGGACGATCGCCTGCGAGAAGTAGCCCGGCTCCTGGCCCTCTTCGGTCACGATCGAGGAGATCGGGGTGAGCTTGGCACCGTTGTTGGTGGCGGTGACGTAGGTGAATCCGGAGAACGACGCGACGTCGACCTTGCCGGCGACCGCGGCCTCGATGAGTGCGGCGTAGTCGGTCGACTCGTGGTACTCGACCGTCTTGCCGGTGATCTCGGCGATGTAGTCCATGAGCGGCTGGTAGTTCGTCTCGGTGTCGACCGAGTCGGGCACGACGCCGAAGACGAGCGTGTTCTCGTCGACCGCGAATCCGCTGGCGGAGGACGACTCGTCGGCACCGGGTGTGCCGGCTGCGTCGGCCGAGCCGGAACAGGCGGCGAGGCCGAGGGCGAGGAGCGCGACGCCGGCGAGGGCGGGAAGAGCGCGAAGCTTCATGAGGACCTTTCAGGGTGTGAGGGGTGATCCACGGAAGACTCTCTCAGGTGCCACGCCGAGATATGTACCTAACTCGGAAGAGTTCAGGGCTCGTTTACCGAGCATTCGCCTGGATGAACACTCCTCGAACGTGATCGCGCTCACCGAGATGGCGAAGTAATGTACCTATGTGGCCGAAGCTGTGTACACCCAGATCGCGGACGACCTTCGCGCGCAGATCGCGGCGGGCACCCTGCGCCCGGGCGACGACGTCCCGACCGAGGCGGACCTCGCCGAGAAGTGGCGCACATCTCGCGGTCCGATCCGCAACGCCCTGGCCGCTCTGCGCGGCGAAGGCCTGATCGAGACGAGCCGCGGGCGGCCGGCGCGCGTGGTCGCCCGCAAGGCCAATCAGGCCGTCGACGTGTCGGTGCCGTTCACGCGCTGGGCTCGGGAGCTGGGCGTCACCCCGGGGGCACAGACGCAGGAGCTGAGCCTGCGGCGCGCCGGCGATCTGGGAGCAGCACTCGGCGTCGACGCGAGCGACACCATCGTGAGCGTGGTCAGGCTGCGCCTGCTCGACGGCCGGCCGACCATGCTGGAGCGCCTCCACTACACGGAGGTCGCGGGACGACGACTGTTCGAGGTGAACCTCGACGAGGTCTCGATCACGGAGTACCTGGGCTCGGTCGGACACCCGATCGTCACGCTGCAGCACGTCATCGATGCGGTGGCCGCCGACGATCAGGATGCCGCACTGCTGCGCGTGCCCCGTGGCACGCCTATCCTGCGCCTCACACGCACGTCGCGCGATGCGGAGGGGCGGATCTTCGAGGCCTCGGAGGACCGCTACCTGAGCGAGGTCGTGCGCTTCACGGTCGCCGCGTCGGGGATCTCCACCGACGGCCATTTCATGCGTGCCGTCGGCGCCTAGCAGGACGTGCATGAGCACCGGTCGGGAGGCCGGAGAATCGGCCGTTAACGCAGAAGGCGATCGCGAGCGCGCAAGGTGTTTCAGAAGCCAGAAAGACCGCGCCCGCGATCGCAGCGCTGGGGACGCTTTATCTGGGGAGCCTTCAGATTACGGGAGGCTGCAACGCGTTCCACAGGGTCGAACGTCGAGACTTCTCTAGACTTTCGTCTAGGTTCTCGCGGATCGTGGAAGGGGTGCTCACACACTCTAGAGCATCAGACGACCGGAAGTCGGGCCGACACGACCCAGAATCCCTCGACTTCGCCGGCGCTGAACTCGCCGCTCGCGCCCATGACGCGCTCCGCCATCCTTCCCAGGCCGGTGCGACTGGAGGAGAGCTCGCGGCGCGGCGTCGTCGGGAGCGGGCTGCGCAGCGTGAGGTGGGCGACGTCGTCGTCCACGGCGAGGTCGATCTGCACCTCACCGGGTCCTGCGTATTTGAGGATGTTCGTGGCGGACTCGCGCACGATGCGCGCGAGGACGATCTCGACGGCACGCGGGATGCGCTCGTCGCGGGGGTCTCCGTCGCGGGCCACGGAGTGACCCGCGGATTCGAACTCGCTCTGCGCCTCGTCGATCGCCGCTGCGAGGTCGCCCGTCTGCACACTGGACGACTGCGGACCGTCGTCCGCCAATTCGATCACGAAGCGAAGATCGGTCATCGCCTTGCGCGCGGCGACACGGATCGCTTCCTGCGAATCGGTGCTGGTCTCGGGGTCTTCGAGCATCTGCACGTGCAGCGCCACCACCGTGAGGTGGTGCGCGATGCTGTCGTGCAGCTCACCGGCGATCCATCGTCGCTCGGCGAGCACTGCTTGACGTTCTTGTTCCGCGCGCTCCTCGAGTTCGCGTTCGAGGCGACTGCCCCGAGCGAAGGCGAGCCGCAGGGCGAACCCGACAGCTCCGGCCACCGTGGCGAAGATGAGGAACAGACCGACGTTCACATCGGTGTCGGCATCGCCGTTGGCGACGAGTGCTGCAGCGATGAGGAACGCACCGGTGTACGACAGGATCAGGGAGGTCCATCCCAGCCTCATGACCAGCCCGGCCGCGACAGCGGCTGCGGTCAGAACCTGGGACTCGGTTCCCACGAGGAATGATGTCGCGAACACGACGCCGAGGGCGCATGTCGCGATGAGTGGATTCCAGAGATAGAGGGCGAACGCTGCGGTACATGCGACGCTCACCAAAAGTGCGACCGGGTTCACACCCGGCGTGGTGAAAAAACCTATGACGTCCGTGGCGATGGTGATGGAGACGATGACCAGGACGACGATCCGCTCGATCGCGCTGAGCTTCTCGCCCCGACCCAACCGGAACGAATCCGCAGATCGTCGGGTGGACTGGTCGAAGGCCATGGTTCACTATCTCCTATTCGCCAGGTACGCTAGCGGACGAGACCAAAAAACTTGCCAACCTGCTGCCAGAAAGTCATTACGTTCACCTCCATTATGTAGTCGTTCGTCGATGTCTGTATTCATCTTCTCGGCGAACAACGCGGCGCACATCTGTCTCACGTCTAGAGGTTTTTGGCCAAAGGTCTACATGACGTCATCGAAGCGCTCCCGCCGTTAGGCTTCCCCCTATGCAGGAAATCCGTGTCGTGATCGTCGACGATGATCCATTGGTCCGTTCGGCGCTGTCGCACTTCGTGTCGCGTGACCCGGAGATCACCGTGATCGCGCAGGCGGAGGACGGCCTCGAAGCGATCGCCACGGTGGAACGCGAGCAGCCCGATGTGGTGATGATGGACGTGCAGATGCCCGAGATGGACGGCATCGAGGCCACCGGCGTGATCGCCGAGCGCTGGCCGCACGTCCGCGTCCTCGCGGTGACGACGCTCGACGGCAGCGACACGGTGCTTCCGATGCTCAGCGCCGGCGCCTCCGGCTACCTGCTCAAGGACTCCAGCGCCGACGACATCGTCACGGGCGTCCGCGAAGTGCACAGCGGCGCCAGCTCCCTCTCTCCCCGGATCGCCTCGATGCTGATCAAGCACGTCCGCGAATCTACGCCCGTGGCGGCCGACGCCGACGCCCTCGAGCCGCTCACCGAGCGCGAGGTCGAGGTGCTCCACTGCCTCGCCCAGGGCATGTCGAACGCCGAGATCGCCAAGGCGCTGATCGTCTCCGAGGGTACGGTGAAGGCGCATCTCGGCCGCATGATGTCCAAGTGGCACCTGCGCGACCGCGTGCAGATCCTCGTGACGGCCGCGCACGCTGGTCTCGTCAGCTTCCGCTGATCACCACGCGAGCAGGACGATCCCCGCGACGACGACGAGCGACGCCGCGATCCGCCAGGCGGGACGCGACTCCCGCAGCACGAACACCCCGAACAGGCTCACCAGCACCACGCTGACCTCGCGCAGGGGGGCCACCAGCGCGACCGGTGCGATCTGGATCGCGGTCAGCACCAGGATGTACGACAGCGGCGACAGGATGCCGAAGGCCAGGATGCGGCGCCATTGCGTGCGCCCGAGCGCCCACACCGCACCCCAGCGCCGACGCACCGCGATCGAGTAGAACGGCACCTGCAGCAGCGTGGTTCCGACCATGAACGCGACCGGCGAGAGGCCCCAGGTGCGTACCGCGTGCGCGTCCCAGATCGTGTAGACGGCTATCGCGACACCGGTGAGGAGCCCGAAGACGATGCCGGGATCGAGCCGCCGAGAACCCGCCCCTCTCCCCCGGTCGACGAGTCCGATGGCGACGACGCCGACGATCACGGCGGCGACGCCCACGAGCGCGACCGCCGAAGGACGCTCGCCGAGCAGCAGCACGGCCACGATCACCGAGAGGAAGGGGCCCGTGCCCCGCGCCGTCGCGTAGACGGTGGAGAGGTTGCCCTCCCGGTACCCGCGCTGGAGCACCGCCATGTAACCGACGTGCAGCACCGACGAGACGGCGACGCCGAGGGCGAACGACCCCAGGTCGTCGGCCCCGAGACCGCCGGTGAACGGCACCGCGCCGATCCACACGACCGTGCTGCCGACTGATCCCCACCACAGGAACGGCGCTCCGGCCCGGCTGATGCCGTGCGCGATGATGTTCCACCCCGCGTGGGCGATGGCGGCGCCGAAGACCAGGACGAAGGCGAGTGGAGACACGACGAGACCCTTCCGTCCGGCGCGCGGCGCGACGAACAGGGTCCTCCGGGCTTTTGTCCTGTCAGATGACGGCTCTCCTGTGGAGGAGGGCCGTGGCGCCGCTCGGACCAGACGGGCGCGAACCCCGGAACCCTAGGCGCTATCGGGACGAGCCTAACGCGACCGGATGAACGGCGGGGAAACGACGACGCGCCCCGCTCGATCATCGGGCGGGGCGCGTCGTGCGGATGGAGCGGCGTCAGACCTCGACGTCGCGGCGACGCACGCGGGCGATCAGCAGCACCAGGGCCCCGACCGCGAGCAACGCGAGCGCCCAGCCGATTCCGGTGATCACGCCACCCGTGGCGGCGAGCCCGTTCAGGTCGACCGTCGCGGTGGCGGCAGCCGTGACCGTCACGGCCCCGCCGACGCCACTCGCCGTGGCCACGTTGACGACCGTGCTCGCCGCGATGTCCGCCGTGGTGAGGGCGTAGGTCACCGGACCGCAGCTCGCCGTGGCGCCGGGAGCGAGGGCGGGGATCGCGCAGTCGACGACGCCACCCAGCTTCGGGTCGTCGATCTTCACGTTCGTCAGCGTCACCGCTCCCGTGTTGGTGACGGTGAACCGGAAGGCGATGGTGTCGCCCGCGTTCATCTTCCCGTTGCGGTCGGCATCGACGTAGTCGCCGCCGGTCTTCGTCAGGGCGATGGCCGGCTGTGCCACGAGCGGGGTCACCACGGTGTCGGTCGCGACCGGCGGGATCTCCGAGGTGCCGGTTCCCGTGGCGGTGGCCGTGTTCTCGATCTCGCCCGCATCGATCTCGGCCTGCGTGAGCACGGCAGGGGCGCCGGCCGCGCAGACGGTCGACTCACCCGGGGCGAGCTCGGTCGCATCGCACGTGACCGCCGCCCCGAGGCGCGGGTCGCTGACCGTGACGCCTGTGAGGGTCGTCGTGCCCGCGTTCGTCACGGTGAACGTGTACGCGATGGTGTCACCGGCATCCGTGCGTCCGTTGCCGTTGGCATCGACCACGGCTGCCGCGGACTTCAGCAGCGTGATGTCGTCGGTGCCCGCGACGCGCACGTCGGCCTCGTCCTGGGCGTCGGCGCTGCCGTTGCGCGACTGCCCCTCGACGGTGGCCACGTTGTGCACGGTCCCGTCGTCGACGTTCTGCTGCGTGAGCACATAGTCGACCGGCCCGCAGGTGACCTCGTCACCCGGACTCAGCTCGAGACCGTCAAGAGCGGCGCAGTCGACCCTGCCACCCAGCAGTGGGTCGTCGAGGATGATGTCGCGCAGCACCGTCGTGCCGCTGTTGCGGATCGTGAACGTGTAGCCGACCGTGTCACCGGCTCCTGCCCGACCGTCTTCCCCGAGCGCGATCGCTCCCGGGGTCTTGGTCAGCTCGATCGAGCTCGTGCCCGTGATCACGACGTCGGCCGATGCGTCGTCGCTGACCGGACCGAGCGGGCTGGTGCCGGTCGTCGTGGCGGTGTTGCGGACGATCTCGGCCTCGATGTCGGCCTGGGTCAGCGTGTACGTGAACGAGCCACAGTCCGAGGTGCCGCCCGGCGCGAGAGCACCGACCGCGCAGAGGGTTCCCGCACCGAGCATCGGGTCGGTGATCACCACACCCGTGAGGGTGGTGGTGCCGAGGTTGCGCACCGAGAAGGCGTAGTCGACCGTGTCACCGGCACCGATGAAGCCGTCGCCGTCGGCGTCGAGCACGCGCCCGACGTTCTTGAGCAGTTCGATCGCCGCGGTACCGGTGATGTCCACGTCCGCCTGCGCGGTGTCGGTCACCGTGCCGATCGGTGCGTTCGCCGTGACCGCGGCCTCGTTGTGCACGAGCCCGCCGTCGATGTCGGCCTGGGTGAGCGTGTAGGTGATCGGTGTGCAGGAGACCGACTGCCCCGGTGCGAGCGCGATTCCATCGAGCTCGGGGCACGTCACGGTTCCGCCGAGCATCGGGTCGGTGATCACCGCGTCGCGCAGCGTCGTCGTGCCGTTGTTCGTGACGGTGAACGTGTAGTCGATCGTGTCACCGGCTCCGACGGCGGAGTCGCCGTCCACGTCGACCACGGTCGACGGGTTCTTGGCGAGACTGATGCCGTTGGTCGCCGCGATCGTGACGTTCGCCTCGGCATCGTCGGTCGCGGGGCCCTGGGCCGACTGGGCCGTCACCGCGGCGGTGTTGCGCACCGTCCCGGCATCCACGTCCGCCTGCGTGAGCGTGTACGAGACCGGCGCGCAGGTCACCGTGCCGCCCGGTGCCAAGGGTGCGGCGAAGGCCGCGCACGCCACCGCACCGCCGAGCAGCGGGTCGGTGATCGCGGCACTGGTGAGCGTGACGTCGCCGGTGTTGCGGACCGTGAAGGTATAGGCGACCGTGTCACCCGCACCGATGCGTCCGTCGCCGTCGGTGTCGGTCGGAGCGCTGACGCTCTTGACGAGTTCGACCTGCGGCGTTCCCGAGACCGGAACGGTCACCGTCGAGGTGTTGTCGCTCGGGTCGGGGTCAGGAGTGTTCGAGGTCACCGTCGCCGTGTTCGACAGCGTCGCACCCGCGATCGACGGGTCGACCGTGCCGCTCACCGTCGCGGTGAAGGTGGCGCCGACCGCGAGGGTCGGCTGCGTGCACGCGAGCTGCGATCCGGTGACCGTGCACCCGGGGGTGGCGGTCGACGGATTCAGCAGGCCGGCGGGAAGGGCATCGGAGACCGCGACGGCGGAGGCGATGCTCGGCCCGTTGTTGGTCACGACGAGCGTGTAGGTCACGGCGCCGTTGAGAGGAGCCGGGTTCGCCGAGATCGTCTTGACGATCGCGAGGTCGGCGGAGGGCGTGACGGTCACCGACGCGGTGCCGGTGTTGTTCGACGTGTCAGGATCCGGCGTACGCGAACTCGCCGTCGCGGTGTTGGTCAGCTGTCCTTCCGTGTTGACGGTCGCGGTGACGGTGATCGTCTCGGAGTCGCCCGGCAGCAGGGTGCCCACCGTCCAGCGCGCGTCCTCCATCGACCACGTGCCTGTCGACGGCGTGGCTCCGGTGAGCATGAACCCGACGGGGAGCAGCTCGTCGAGCACCACGCCGGCGGCCGCCGACGGACCTTCGTTGGTGACCGTGACCTCGAACGTCGCGGTCCCGCCGAGCGGAACCGTCGGGGTCGAGGTCGTCTTGACGACGCTCACGTCGGCGTTCGGCGCGAGCGTGACGTCGACCGTCGAGGTGTTGTTGTCGGTGTTCGGATCCGGAGTCCCAGAGGTGGTCGTCGCGGTGTTCGACACCACGCCCGTCGCGGTCGTGCTCCACGTGCCCGTGACCTCGATCGCCACCGATCCCCCGGGAGCGATGTCGCCGAGCTCGCACCCGACCGTCCCTCCGACGATCGAGCAGCCCAGTCCGTTGACGACGACGTCGAGGAATCCCGCCGGGAGCGTGTCCGAGACCGAGGCGCCGCGGGCGACGGAGGGCCCCGCGTTCGCAACCCGGAGCGTGTACGTGAAAGAGCTCCCCGGCTCGCCCGTCGTCGGCGCCGTCTTGACGATGCTCAGGTCAGCGCTCTGGACGACCTCGACGTCGACCGAGCTGGAGTTGTTCGTGGTGTCCCGGTCGGCCGCGGGGGCCGCGACGGACGCGGTGTTCGTCACGGTGCCGACGGGTGCATCGGCGTCGACCAGAGCGTGCACGACCACGTTCGACGGTCCCCCGACGAGGAACGACGCCCAGGTGCACATGATCGAACTCGCGGTGGATGTGCACGTCGCGCCGGGCGGGGCGTCGACACCCGTCACCGAGAACCCTTCGGGCACGGTGTCGACGAGCGCCACGTTCACGGCGTCCGACGCACCGAG
Organism: Microbacterium sp. TPU 3598; assembly: GCF_002356155.1. Taxonomy (NCBI): domain Bacteria; kingdom Bacillati; phylum Actinomycetota; class Actinomycetes; order Micrococcales; family Microbacteriaceae; genus Microbacterium; species Microbacterium sp. TPU 3598. The sequence goes on from NZ_AP017975.1 coordinate 3,083,574, forward strand.
GTTGCGTACAGCGAGAGTGAAGTCGATCGTGTCGCCGGCCGAGACCTGCGCGGCGGAGGCCGTCTTCACGACGGCCATGTCGGCGATCACATCGGGCTGGAAGCTGGTCGACGAGACGTTGTTCGCCGGGTTCGTGTCGGTCGTGCTGGTCGTCACCGTCGCGGTGTTCTGCAGCACAGCGGTGGCGCCGGGGTTGATCTCCACCACGACGAAGGTTTCGACGGAGCTCGCGCCGGGGGCGAGCGTACCCACCTGGCAGGTGAGCATCGACCCCTGGGCCGTGCACGTGCCCTGGCCGGGATCGGCGCTGATGAAGGTCGTGTCCGGGTCCAGCGGGTCGGTGACCACGACGTTGCGCGCCTCGGACGGCCCGGCGTTGAAGACCGAGAGGGTGTAGGTCACCTGCTCGCCGGCGACCGGCGTGGACGGGGAGAACGTCTTGACGATCGACACGTCGGTCTGGGCGGACATCGTGCTGACGACGCTCGCGGTGTTGTTCGCGAGATTCGGATCGGTGCGGGTGCCCGAGACCGTGGCGGTGTTCGACAACGAGGCCCCGGGGTCGCCCGACGGGGAGAGCGTTCCGGTGATCTTGATCTCGGTGCTCTGCCCGACCGCCATGTCCGGTACGGCGCAGTTCACCGTCGCGGTGACGGTGCACGTCACGTCACCCGAGTCGACCGTGACGTTCGTGATGCCTGCAGGGATGGGGTCGGTGACCGTCACCCCTGTCGCGGTCTGCGGGCCGTTGTTCGTCACACCGATCGTGAACGTCACCGGCTGGCCGGCGACCAGCGGATCCGTGTCGATGCTCTTGGTGATCGCCAGGTCGGCGGCGGCGTTCACAGGGGTCTGGGTCTCCTGGCTGACCGAGGTGCGGTCCTGGCCGACGACGTTGTCGCGGAAGGCGACCCGTGCCTCATTGACGATCGTGGTCGCCGCGGCCGAGACATTGACCTTGGCGTCGAAGGTGTAGCTCGTGCTCGCTCCCACGCCGATGGACCCTCCGGCGGTGGCGGTACCCCCGTCGCCGAGGCGCACCTGCACCGTGCGGCTCCCCGAGGTGTACGAGCCGCGGTCATCGCCGGCGGCGTCGGTGAGGGCGCCCGTGCCCGCTCCGCTGATGATCTTGAGCGAGCCCGGGACGAAGTCGATCCCTGCGGCGAGCACGTCGGACGACACCGACTGCAGCGCCGGGTTCCCGCCGCCGTTGTTCGTGGTGACCGTGTAGCGCAGCGTGTCGCCCACCTCAGCGGTCGTGCCTCCGCGCGTCAGATTGGTCACCGACTTGTTCGTGATGAGACAGGGGCCGGTTCCGAAGGTGATGTCGTCGAGGAAGTTGCCGACGGAAGCGCTGCCACCAGCCGAGCTGACCGCCTCGAAGCCGAAGCGCGTCACCGTCTGACCCGCGGGAACGGTGTACGTGCCGGTGTGCGCGCCCCAGGCCGTGTTCCCGTCGGAGAGGTTGGGGCCGCTCTGCACGAGGGCTCCGGTCGGGGTGCCGATCACGACGCGCATGACGTCGGTCCCGGTGCGCCCGCGGTGCTTGAGCGACCACGACAGCGTCTGGCCCGGCGTCGTCGCCACGTCCTGATAGAGCCGGCTGGGGCTGTTCGCGTTGAGCTCGGCGAACTGCCGCCCCGCGGCGGCGGTGACGCCGTTGAATCCGCTGCTCCACAGCTCGATCTGGTTCAGGCTGTCGTTCGTGAACCACCCGGGGACCTGGTTCTCGTCGGGGAGCGACACCGAGGCGTTCGGGATCACCGGCGCCTCGAACCCGCCGTTGACGAGGGCGACCGTTCCCTGACAGCTGGTCGGGGTCTGCGCCGCCGATGCCGATGTCGGAGCGACCGCTTCGGTGACGACGGTGAGGCCAGCAGCCAGCAGCAGTACCGAAGTCGCCCCCGCGATGGCGCGACGAATGGACAGACGTGGGTGTGCACGCATGTGAAGTTCTCCCCGGTTCACGGAAGAGCCCGAACCGGCATCTCCCCCGCTGGAAGGCTAACCCGGGTGTAGCCGAAAGTGGTAGACCCGCCTTCGGACGAAGTCCCCGACTACGCTCGAAGCACCGCGTTCTCCAGGAAGGTCACGACATGCCCGTCACCCCCGCAGCCCTCGCCCACGCCGAGGACCTCGCCGACTTCGTCGCCGCCTCGCCCTCGAGCTACCACGCGGCGGCCGAGGTCGCTCGACGACTGGAGGAATCCGGGTTCACGCGGCTGCACGAGGAAGACGAATGGCCTCTTCAGCCCGGTGGGCGCTTCGTGGTCGTGCGCGACGGCGCGGCGATCGCCTGGGTCGTGCCGTCGGACGCCGCGACCACCACGCCGGTGCAGATCTTCGGCGCGCACACCGACTCCCCCGGGTTCAAGCTCAAGCCGCAGCCGACCACCGGTTCGCGGGGCTGGCTGCAGGCTGCAGTCGAGGTGTACGGCGGACCGCTGTTGAACTCCTGGCTCGACCGCGAGCTGCGCCTCGCCGGGCGACTGGCGCTGGCCGACGGCCGTGTCGTGCTGGCGGACACCGGCGCCCTGCTGCGCCTGCCGCAGCTCGCGATCCACCTCGATCGCGGCGTCAACAACGGGTTGGCCCTCGACAAGCAGACCGAGACGCAGCCCGTGTGGGGGCTGGGCGACCCGACCGAGGCCGACATCCTCGCCGAACTCGCCGCAGCGGCCGACGTGGCAGCGTCCGAGATCCGCGGATACGACGTGGTCATCGCCGACTCCGCACGCGGCGCGGTGTTCGGCAAGGACGACGCGTTCTTCGCCTCCGGCCGTCTCGACGACCTCGCCTCGGTGCACGCCGGCGTGGTCGCACTCGCGACGCACGAACCGCCCGCGGGCGCACCGATCGCGGTGCTCGCCGCGTTCGACCACGAGGAGCTCGGCTCGGAGTCCCGTTCCGGGGCCGCCGGCCCCTTCCTCGAAGACGTGCTCGAGCGCGTGTACTCGAGGCTGGGCGCCGATGGATCCGCGCGCCGTCAGGCGTATGCCTCGTCGTGGTGCCTGTCGAGCGACGTCGGACACTCGGTGCACCCGAACTATGCCGCCAAGCACGACCCCGTAGTGCAGCCGGTGCTCGGCTCGGGACCGATCCTGAAGATCAACGCCAACCAGCGCTATGCGACGGATGCGATCGGCACGGCGTCATGGCGGAGCTGGTGCGAGCGCGCAGGCGTCGCGACGCAGGAGTTCGTGTCGAACAACAGCGTGCCGTGCGGCTCGACGATCGGCCCGATCACGGCGACCCGCCTCGGCATCCGCACGGTCGACGTGGGCATCCCCATCCTTTCGATGCACTCCGCACGAGAGCTCGCCGGGGTCTCCGACCTGCACGATCTGGCCCGCACCGCGCAGTCGTTCTTCGCCGGCTGAGCACGCGGGCGGATCCGGCCCACGCGAAGTCCGCCCGGCCGCGCCCCCGCAGTGCCAGGATGTGAGCATGACGGACATCAAGCCGGCCCTCATCGAGCGTGCGGGCATCGAGATCATCCCCGAATCCGAGCGCACCGCGAAGCCTCGTGACCTGTTCTGGCCGTGGTTCGCGGCGAACGTCTCGGTGTTCGGCATGTCGTACGGCTCGTTCGTGTTGGGCTTCGGCATCTCGTTCTGGCAGGCGACGCTCGTCTCGATCATCGGCATCGTGGTGTCGTTCCTGCTGTGCGGGCTCATCGCGATCGCCGGCAAGCGCGGCTCGGCGCCCACCATGGTGCTCTCCCGCGCGGCGTTCGGCGTGCAGGGCCAGAAGGTTCCGGGTATCGTCTCGTGGCTGACCTCGATCGGCTGGGAGACGTTCCTCGCGATCATGGCGGTACTCGCCACCGCGACCGTCATCACGCAACTCGGCGGTGACGGCGACAGCATCTGGCTGCGCATCGTCGCGACCGTCATCGTCGCAGCGCTGATCGTGACCGCCTCCGTGCTCGGCTATCACACGATCATGAAGCTGCAGTCGGTGCTCACCTGGATCACCGGCGTGGTCACCGTGGTCTACATCGTCCTCGCGGCGCCGGCGATCGACTTCGCCGCCGTGCTGGCCCGCCCCGACGGCGGTGTCGGTCAGGTGATCGGCGCGCTCGTGATGGTGATGACCGGATTCGGGCTCGGCTGGATCAACATCGCCGCCGACTGGTCGAGGTACCAGAAGCGCACGGCGTCCGACGGGGCGATCGTCGCCTGGAACACGATCGGCGGCTCCGTGGCACCCGTGATCCTCGTGGTGTTCGGCCTGCTGCTCGGCGGCTCCGACGAAGACCTCATGAACGCGATCGCCGCCGACCCGATCGGCGCGCTCGCCTCGATCCTCCCTCCCTGGGTACTCGTGCCGTTCCTGCTGACGGCCGTGCTCGCGCTCGTCTCGGGCGCGGTGCTGGGCATCTACTCCTCCGGGCTCACCCTGCTCAGCCTCGGCATCCGCATCCCGCGCCCGTCGGCGGCCGCGATCGACGGCGTGATCCTCACGCTCGGCACGATCTTCGTGGTGTTCTTCGCGACCGACTTCCTGGGGCCGTTCCAGAGCTTCCTGATCACTCTCGGTGTGCCGCTCGCCTCGTGGGCCGGCATCCTGATCGCCGACATCCTGCGTCGGAAGAAGGACTACGACGAGGAGGCCCTGTTCGATCAGAACGGTCGTTACGGCGCGTGGGACTGGACATCGATCGCTACCCTGGTCGTCACGAGCGTGATCGGTTGGGGCCTGGTCGTGAACAACTTCGCCGAGGATGCCGCGTGGAACAACTGGCAGGGCTACCTGCTGTTCCTCATCGGCGGCAGGGACGGCGAGTGGGCATACGCGAACCTCGGGGTGTTCTTCGCGCTGGTGCTGTCGTTCCTCGTGACCTACGTCGCCAGGGCCGCGAAGATCCGGCGCCAGGAGGCCGTGTGAGCACTCCGGCGGCCGGGGACACCTGGCTCGTGGTGATCGATCCGCAGGCGATCTTCGCCTCGCCGGCGTCTGCGTGGGGTTCACCTTTCTTCGCCGAGGCGATGCCGAGCATCCGCGCCCTGGCGGAGGCGTTCGGCGACCGCGTGCTCGTGACGCGCTGGGTGCCGACCGCCGATCGGTCCACCTCCTGGGGCGACTACTTCGCGGCCTGGCCGTTCGCCGACCAGCCGCCGGGCGACCCGCTGTTCGCCCTGGTGCCCGAAGCGATCGACCTCTCCCCGCATCCGAGCCTCGACCTGCCGACGTTCGGCAAGTGGGGCCCCGAGCTCGAAGCGGTGGTCGGTCGCGGAGGGCGCCTGGTACTCGCCGGGGTCTCGACGGACTGCTGCGTGATCTCGACGGCTCTGGCCGCGGCCGACGCGGGTGCGCACGTCACGATCGCCGCCGATGCCTGCGCCGGCTCGACTGCGGAGAACCACGCGACCGCGCTGCACGTCATGGGACTGTATCCCCCGCAGATCACCGTGAGCGACACCGCCACCGTGCTCGGCAACCGCTGACGGCGGGCGTGGGCCTCAGTCCGAAGCTCGCACGGCGGCGGCGATGTCGGTCGGGGAGCCGTGCCAGGGCGCGCCGTGACCCGGCAGCACCCAGGAGGCCGAGACCGCGGCCAGGCGGTCGAGCGAGGCGAGCGCCTCGTCGGGCTCGTCCGTGAAGGGCGCGCGCTGCGCCCCGGTCCGTCCCGTGAGCACGTGCCGAGTGGTCAGCGCGTCGCCGACGAACACCGCGTCGACGGCCGGCACGTGCACCGCGATGCTCCCCGGCGAGTGGCCGGGCATCCCGATGACGACCGGAGCACCGGGCAGATCCAGCACGTCGCCGTCGCCGACTTCCGTGACGACCGACACGTGATGTGTGCGCAGGGCGTTCTTGCGCAGGCCGTAGGCGAAGAAGCCGAGCGTGGGCCCGATCTTCGCCGGCCCCATCGCGGTCTTCGGCTTCTCCCCGGTGCGCACACGATGGCTGTCGGCCGCATGGATGAACACCGGCACTCCCGCCTCTGTGCGCAGCCGCTCGGCGAAGCCGATGTGATCGCCGTCGCCGTGGGTGAGGACGAGTCCGCGGATGTCGGACAGCGAGCGACCGAGCGCGGCGAGTTCACGCTGCAGATCGTGCCAGTGCCCTGGCAGCCCCGCGTCGATCAGGGTGATGCCCTCGGGCAGGTCGATCAGGTACGAGGCGACGATGTCGTTGCCGAGGCGGTGCAGGTGCGGTGCGAGCTTCATGGCGGATCCTCTCGGGATGATTGCGATGGCTACGTTACGTAGCTATCATGGCTATTGTCAATAGCCATCCAGGGAGGATCCGATGCCGACACCGGAACGCACGTCCACCGACGAGATCGTCGCGGCCGGACGGGAGATCCTCGAGGTCGCGGGACCTTCGGGCCTCACGATGCAGGCGGTCGCGAACAGGGTGGGCGTCCGCGCCCCCTCGCTCTACAAGCGGGTGCGGGACCGGGATGCTCTGCACGCCGCCGTCGCCACCGCGTCGATCGATGCGCTCACGGCGCGGCTCGAAGCCGCGGGCGACGACATCGGTGCGCTCGCTCATGCCTACCGCGACTTCGCGCACGCGCATCCGGAGGGCTTCCGGATCATGTTCACGATCGCGGCTCCGCATGACGCGCTGGAACGTTCGGCGGCACCCCTCATGCGCGCCGCCGCCTCCCTGGTCGGTGACGACGACGCGCTCGACGCCGCCCGTCTGTTCACCGCCTGGGCGACCGGCTTCCTGCAGATGGAGCTGTCCGGAGCGTTCCGGCTCGGCGGCGACGTCGACCGCGCTTTCGAGTACGGCCTGCGTCGACTCATCGCCGGGATGGCCGGCTGAACCGCCACGGGTTCGATCACTGTCGCGCACCGGCATCCGCAGCCGGACTCGCGCACCGGGGCCGCCGGGCTACTTCATCGTGTCGAGGATGCCGACGAGGTCTTCGAACGTGGTGAGGGGATTCAGGATGGCGAAGCGTGTGTTCGGACGCCCGGCATGGGAGCTGGGGACCACGAACGCCCGCTGCGAGTCGAGCAGGGCCGCCGACCATCGGTCGTAGTCGGCACGCTCCCAGCCGTCGCGCTCGAACACCACGATCGACAGCTGCGGGTCTCGCACCAGACGCAGCTCCGGACGTCGGGCGATCTCCGCGGCGATCCGTCGCGTCAGCGCGAGTCCGGCACTCACCGCCTCACGGTAGGCCGTGACCCCATAGGTCGCGACCGAGAACCACATGGGCAGGCCGCGCGGGCGACGCGTCAACTGGATGGAGTAGTCCGAGGGGCTGAACTCGTCGACGTCGGTGAGGATGTCGAGGTATTCGGCATGCTGCGTGTGCGCCCGGCGCCCGCTGTCGGGGTCGCGGTAGATCAGCGCGCAGCAGTCGAACGGTGCGAACAGCCATTTGTGCGGATCGACGATGACCGAGTCGGCGCGCTCGACGCCGGCGAAGATGTGCCGCGCTTCCGGCGCCAGCATCGCGGTGAGGCCGTAGGCACCGTCGATATGCAGCCAGAAATCGAACTCGTCCTTGAGCGCCGCGATCCCCTCGATGTCGTCGACGATGCCGAAGTTGGTCGAGCCGCCGGTCGCGACGACCGCACAGATCTCGTCACCGTGCGCGAGGAGGGCTTCGCGCACGCCCTCCGCACGCAGCACGCCGTCGTCGCCCGCAGGAACCAGCAGCACGTCGGCATCCATCACCTTCGCGGCCGACTTGTTCGAGGAGTGCGCCTCGACGCTGCACAGGATCTTCCATCGGCTCGGCAGCTCCTTGCCGGCCGCGATCAGCCGCGCCTTCGCCGCCTCGCGCGCGGCGACCAGTGCCGAGAGGTTGCCGATCGTGCCGCCCTGCACGAACACTCCGCCCGCGGTCTCTGGCAGCCCGAACTCGCTCGCGAGCCACGACAGCACCTCGTTCTCGGCGTGCACGGCCCCCGCACCCTCGAGCCAGCTGCCGCCGTAGAGTCCGGATGCCGACACGACGAGGTCGAACGCGATCGCCGCCATGGTCGGCGCTGTCGGGATGAACGACAGATACAGCGGGTGGCTCGTGGTCAGGCACGCCGGGGCGAGGACGTGCTCGAACACGCTGAGGGCCCGCGCGGCCCCGAGTCCCGCATCGGTGATCGTGGGCCCGACGAGGCGGTTCAGCTCGGCCTCGGACTGAGGCTTGTCGAGCGGCACGTCGGCGGCGAGCATGCGACGACGCGAGTAGTCGAGCACGGCGTCGACGATCGCCGTCGATTCGGGCGAGGCCGCGTGCATGCGCACAGCATCCATGGGCGTTCCTTTACTTGTCATCAGATCGGGAGTCGGCAGATCGGGAGTCGGCAGATCGGGTGTCGGGCGGTGCGGTGTCGAGCGGTGCGGTGTCGAGCACGGCCGACAGTGCACGCCTGGCCAGGTCGGCGCGGTCGCGGGGCGCCCACTTCACGAGGGAGTGCGCGTTCATTCCGTCGACCATCGCGAGCAGCAGCCACGCGGCCATGTCGGCGCGGCCGGCCGCGATCGCACCGGTCGCCGCGACCCGGGCGAAGATCTGCTCCAGCGCGCTCTGCCACGCGTCCATCTCCTGCCGCACGCGGGCGGCGAGCGCCTCGTTGCGAGCACCGAGCGCCCACGCCTGCACCCAGATCAGGGTGACGTCGTCGCGGTCGGCGTCGAGGAGTGTCTCGATCAGGCGCAGCAGACCGGCCCGCAGCGCGGCGGGGCCGTCGGCGCCATCGAACGCGGCGATCACCTCGTCGCGCTCAGCCGCCACGATCAGCCCGAACACATCGGCGACGAACGCGTCCATCCCCGGCCGGTAGTGCGCCACGAGCGCCGGAGTCACCCCGACGCGAGCGGCGACCGCCCGCACGGTGAGGCTCTCGAGACCACTCTCGCGCGCAAGGCCGATCGCGCCGTCGAGGATCGAGTGATCGCGCTCCTCCGGCGACATCCGGCGAGCGCCCGCACCTGTTGACGTGGTCTTCATCAGGGGTTACCGTAACACCTGTTGATCGCATGTTCAATAGAAGAACCGGCAGCAGCGAGGAGATCACGATGAGCTGGCGCATGCCCACCGAGACCGCACGTCACGAGCGCACCTGGATGGCGTTCCCTGCAGAGGGCGAGACCCTCGGCGACACCGACACGGCGCGCGAAGAGGGCTACGCCACCTGGACCGCCGTCGCCCATGCGGTCGCAGAATTCGAGCCCGTGTCGATGCTGGTCGACCCGAGCGAGGTCGACAGGGCCCGGCGCATGCTCAGCAGCAGCATCGAGATCGTCGAAGCGCCGGTCGACGAGTTCTGGATGCGCGATTCCGGGCCGACGTTCGTGGTCGACGACGACCGGCCGGGAGTGCTCGGTGCGGTCGACTGGATCTTCAACGGCTGGGGTGCGCCGGAATGGGCCGAGTGGCGCAAGGCCGCGCAGCACGCGCGCATCGTCGCCGGCGCCGTCGGGGCGGAGCTCGTGAGCTCCACACTCGTGAACGAGGGCGGCGGCATCCACGTCGACGGCGAGGGCACCGTGCTCCTCACCGAGACCGTGCAGCTCGACCCTCGGCGCAACCCCTACGCCGACAAGCAGCGGATCGAGGCCGAGATGGCCCGCACGATCGGCGCGACCACGGCGATCTGGCTGCCCCGTGGGCTCACTCGCGACTACGACGACTTCGGCACGAACGGCCACGTCGACATCGTCGCCACCATCGTCTCGCCCGGGCGGCTGCTGCTGCACGATCAGCAGAACCCCGAGCACCCCGACCACGCCGTCACCCGTGAGCTGCGCGCCCTGCTCTCGGAGCAGACCGATGCCGCCGGGCGCCGCTTCGAGGTGATCGACCTGCCCGCACCCTCCACGCTGACGGACCAGGAGGGGCCCGTCGACTGGAGCTACGTCAACCACCTGGTCACGAACGACGGCGTGGTGGCGTGCGGCTTCGGCGACGAGAAGGCGGATGCCGCGGCGCGCGCGATCCTCGCCGACGCCTACCCCGGACGCCGGGTCGTCACGGTGGATGCGCGCCCGCTGTTCGACCGCGGCGGAGGGATCCACTGCATCACTCAGCAGCAGCCCGCCCTCGACGGAAGCCACTGATGTTCGACGTGGTGGAGGCATCCATCGCCGAGCTGCGGCGCGCCCTCGAGACCGGCGAGACGACCGCGGTCGAACTCATCGACGCCTACCTCGCGCGCATCGCCGCCTTCGACGCCCCCGGCACGGCTACGGCGCTGAACGCCGTCGTCGTCGCCAACCCGGAGGCCCGTGCCGAGGCGGCGGCATCGGATGCTCGTCGCGCCCGCGGCGAGGCCCTCGGGCCCCTCGACGGCATCCCCTACACAGCGAAGGACAGCTACCTCGTGCGCGGCCTCACCGCCGCCGCGGGAAGTCCCGCTTTCGCGGAGCTCGTGGCCCAGCGCGATGCCTTCACGATCGAGCGGCTGCGTGCGGGCGGAGCCATCTGCCTCGGGCTCACGAACATGCCTCCGATGGCGAACGGCGGCATGCAGCGTGGCGCCTACGGTCGCGCGGAGAGTCCGTACAACGCGGCCTTCCTCACAGCGCCCTTCGCCTCCGGCTCGTCGAACGGCTCCGGCACGGCGACGGCGGCGAGTTTCGCCGCTTTCGGCCTCGGCGAGGAGACCTGGTCGAGCGGCCGGGGCCCCGCGACCAACAACGCGCTGTGCGCCTACACCCCCTCACGCGGCGTGATCTCGACCCGCGGGAACTGGCCTCTCGTGCCGACCATGGACGTCGTGGTGCCGCACACCCGCTCGATGGCCGATCTGCTCGAGGTGCTCGACGTGATCGTCGCCGACGACGCCGAGACCCGCGGCGACTTCTGGCGGGCGCAGCCGTGGGTCGAGCTGCCCGCCGCATCCGCCGTCCGCCCGGAGTCGTATCGCGCCCTCGCCGCGGACACGGCGCGCACGCTCGTCGGTGCACGCATCGGTATCCCCCGCATGTACATCAATGCGGACCCGGATGCCGGCAGCACCGAGAGCCCGGGCATCGGCGGCCCCACCGGCCGGCGCATCGACACACGGGCGAGCATCATCGCGCGCTGGGAGGCCGCCCGCCGCGTCCTCACCGCTGCCGGAGCGACAGTGATCGAGGTCGACTTCCCCGTGGTGTCGAACTACGAGAGAGACCGTCCGGGGGCGCACACCATCGCGACTCGCGGCCTGGTGTCACCCGAGTACCTGCACCGCGAGATCGTCGACCTCTCGGCGTGGGCGTGGGAGGACTTCCTGCAGGCGAACGGCGACCCGGGCCTGCGCTCGCTCGCCGAGGTCGACGGCGCCAGGATCTTCCCGCATCCGGAGGGCGCGCTTCCCGACCGTTACACCGGGTTCGACGACGATATCGCCGAGTATCCGGACTGGGTGCGCCGCCATCCCGACGTCTCATTCAGGGACATGCCCGAGCTCGAAGACGGGCTGCGCGGCCTGGAGGAGACCCGCCGCCGTGACCTCGAGGTGTGGATGGATGTGCTGCGGCTCGACGCCGTGGTCTTCCCCGCGATCGCCGACGTGGGGCCGGCCGACATGGACGTGAACCCGGAATCCGCCGACCTCGGCTGGCGCAACGGCGTGTGGATCGCGAACGGCAACCTCGCGATACGTCACCTCGGCATCCCGACCGTCACCGTGCCGATGGGACTGATGAGCGACATCGACATGCCGATCGGGCTGACATTCGCGGGACGGGCGTACGACGACACGCGACTGCTGCGTTTCGCCTCGGCATTCGAAGCGGCAAGCGGCCCTGGCACGCGTCGCACGCCGCCGACGCGCACCCCCGCGCTCTGAAAGAGCCGCCAGCGTGACATAACACTCCTGTGACGCTCGCCACGATAGTGATATGTTCGGCGCATGCACACCGAGAACGAACGCGCCCTCGAATCCGGTATCGTCACCGACCTCTCGGGGCGGATGACCTACGGCTCGTACCTGGCGCTCGACCAGCTGCTCACCGCGCAGCACCCGGTGAGCGCACCGCAGCACCACGACGAGATGCTGTTCATCATCCAGCACCAGACCACCGAGCTGTGGCTCAAGCAGCTGCTGCATGAGCTGTCCTCCGCTCGCGAGCTGCTCGCCCGCGACGACCTGCGCGAGGCCCTGAAGCGCATCGCCAGGGTCAAGCGCATCCAAGACGTGATGACACAGCAGTGGTCGGTGCTCGCCACGCTCACCCCCACCGAGTACGCACAGTTCCGCGGGGCACTGGGCAACTCGTCGGGCTTCCAGTCCGTGCAGTACCGGGCGGTGGAGTTCGCCCTCGGCAACAAGAACGCGAAGATGCTGAGCGTCTTCGCCGACCACCCCGCCAACCTCGCTCTGCTCACCGCCGAGTGGGAGAAGCCGACCCTGTACGACGAATTCCTGCGTTTCGCCGCCCGCCGTGGGCTGCCCATCCCGAGCTCGATCCTCCAGCGCGACGTGCGCGAGCCGTACCGGGAGACCCCGGAGCTGGTGCCGGCGATCCGCGAGATCTACCAGGATCCGAGCCGGTACTGGGACCTGTACGAGGCGTGCGAAGACCTGGTCGACCTCGAGGACAACTTCCAGTTCTGGCGCTTCCGGCACCTCAAGACCGTCGCCCGGACCATCGGAATGAAGGTCGGCACCGGTGGCTCCAGCGGGGTCGGATTCCTGCAGCGCGCGCTGGACCTGACGTTCTTCCCCGAGCTCTACACCGTGCGCACCGAGATCGGCAGCTGATGAAGGCCGCGACGTTCTTCGACGGGACCGCATGGCGCGAGGGCGTCGTCGAGCTCGCCGACGGGCGCGTGCGGCTGCGCGATGAGCGCCCCACCCCCGACCTCCCCCGCATCCGCGGCGCCATCACCGGCGGATTCACTGACCACCACGTGCACCTGCAGCTCGTCGCGCACGGCCTGCTGGCAGGGTCGCGCCTCGGCCGCGTGATCGACCTCGGCGGCAACCCCCAGGTGCTGAGCCGGCTCGCCGTGCAGGCGGTCGCGATCGACTATGCCGGCGCTTTCCTGACCGCTCCGGGCGGTTACCCCTCCGACCGCGACTGGGCACCGGAGGGCTCCGTCCGCGAGATCACCGACGCGGATTCCGCCGCCGCCGCGGTCGCCGGGATGGCGGCGGCCGGAGCCACCCGCCTCAAGGTCACCAGCAACAGCGCCGCAGGACCGGTGCTCTCCGACGACCTCTTCCGCGCGATCGTGCGGGCGGCCGACGAGCACGGCCTTGCGGTCGTCGCGCATGCCGAAGGGGCGGGCGAAGCGCAGCGCGTCGTGCGTCTCGGCGCCTCCCACCTGGCCCATGCCCCGTTCACGGAGCGCCTCGACGACGCGGAGATCGTGCGCCAGGCGGCCTCGGCCTCGTGGATCTCGACGCTCGCGATCCACGAAGACCCCGAGCGCGCGATCGCGATGGACAACGTGCGTCGCTTCCACGCCGCAGGCGGGACCGTGCTCTACGGCACCGATCTGGGCAACGGGCCGATGCCGGTCGACCTGAACCCGCGCGAGATCGCCGCCCTCCGCGAAGCCGGGCTCGACGACGCCGCCCTCCTGCGCGCACTCGCGCCCGGGGATCCGTTCGACCCCACCTCCGTGCTCCTCCTCTCGGGCGGACCAGCCTCGACCGCCGATCCGCTCGACGCCCGCCCCCTCACCCCCGCAGACCTGAAGGTGTGACATGACCATGACGCCCGACTCCTCGCTCCTCGACCTCGCCCGCGCTCTCGATGCGGCCGACCCGCTGCGCGCCCACCTCGATGCGTTCGCCGAGGCTCCCGGCGTCACCGCGTACCTCGACGGCAACTCGCTCGGGCGTCCCCTGCGCGATGTCCCCGAGAAGATCGCCGCCTTCGTGCGGGACGACTGGGGCACGCGGCTGATCCGCTCGTGGGACGAGCAGTGGATGGCGCTGCCGATGGAGCTGGGCGACCGCATCGGACGGGTCGCTCTCGGCGCCGCCCCCGGCCAGACCGTCGTGGCCGATTCGACCAGCGTGCTGATCTACAAGCTCATGCGCGCCGCCGCGTCGGCCGATCCGGACCGCACCGAGCTCGTGATCGAGGCGGGCAACTTCCCCACCGACCGGTTCCTCGCCGAGGGCGTGGCCGCCGAGACGGGGATGACGCTGCGGTGGATCGAACCCGACCCGGTGCACGGGGTGACCATCGCCGATGTCGAGGCCGTCGTCTCCGCACGCACCGCCCTGGTGTCGCTGAGCCATGTCGACTATCGCTCGGGAGCCCTGGCCCACATGCCGGGTATCACCGCGACGGTGCGCGAGGCCGGCGCCCTGATGATGTGGGACCTGTGCCACTCGGCCGGCGTCGTGCCGATGCAGCTCGACGAGTGGGGTGTCGACATGGCTGTCGGCTGCACCTACAAGTACTTGAACGGCGGGCCGGGCTCCCCCGCCTTCGCCTACCTCCGACGCGGACTGCAGGGTGTGCTGCGCCAGCCGATCCAGGGCTGGTGGAGCGCCGCCGACATCTTCGCGATGGGGCCGGAGTACGTACCAGCGGGCGACATCCGCCAACTGCTCAGCGGCACGCCGCCGGTGACCTCGATGCTCGCGATGCAGGGCATGCTCGACCTCATCGAGCAGTCGACGGTCGAGGGCGTGCGGGCGAAGTCGCAGTCGCTGACCGATCTTGCGGTGCAGGCCTACGACGAGCTGCTCGCCCCTCTCGGCGTGCGACTGCTCAGCCCCCGCGACGCCGAGGTGCGCGGCGGTCATGTGACGATCGGCCACCCCGACTTCCGTGAGGTCACGCGGCGCCTGTGGGCGGACGGCATCATCCCCGACTTCCGGTTCCCGGATGGCATCCGCCTCGGCCTCTCCCCGCTCAGCACTTCGCACGTCGAGACGGTCACCGGCGTTCTCGCGGTGCGTGACGCGTTGGAGTCCGGTGACCTCTGACCCCGCCGTCGCCCCCGTGCTCGACGACATCGATGCGCGCCCCGGCAGCACCGCCTCGCTGCTGCGGACGTTCATCGGCGTCTTCCTGCGCCCGCTCGGCGGATGGATCTCGACGGCCGACCTGGTCGCTTTCGCCGGCGACCTGGGCATCGAAGCGGCACAGGCACGCACGGGTGTCGCCCGCCTCAAGCAGAAGGGCCTGCTGCTCGCCTCGCGCGAAGAGCAGATCGGCTATCGCCTCAATCCCGCAGCCACCGGGATGCTGGAACGTGGGGATCGACGCATCTTCGAGATGCGGGAGATGACGGATGCCGACACCTGGTGCCTGGTGTCGTTCTCGATCCCCGAGAGCGCACGGAGCGTACGCCACCAGTTGCGTCGACGGCTGCAGTGGATCGGCGCGGGTGTCGTATCGCCGGCGCTGTGGATCTGTCCCGGCCACCTTCAGGCGGAGGTGGAGCAGATCCTCCAGGAACTCGACGTGCGCGGCTGGGCGACGCTGTTCCCGACATCCGTGCCCGTCCCCGCCGGCACGCTGATCGAGGCCGCGGCGCAGTGGTGGGACCTGGAGGCGCTGCGCGGCGAGCATCTCTCTTTCCAGGGCGCGCTCGCGACGCTGCCCGCCGAGCCGTTCGCCGCGTACGT
Source organism: Microbacterium sp. TPU 3598 (assembly GCF_002356155.1). Lineage (NCBI taxonomy): Bacteria > Bacillati > Actinomycetota > Actinomycetes > Micrococcales > Microbacteriaceae > Microbacterium > Microbacterium sp. TPU 3598. The sequence goes on from NZ_AP017975.1 coordinate 3,099,071, forward strand.
GCAGCTGATCGACCGTTGGCGGGTGCTGCCGTACACCGACCCGGGGCTTCCCCCCTCGATGCTGCCGACCGATTGGCCCGGTCGTCGCAGCTTCGACGAGTTCGCCCGTCGGTCGGCGGAGCTGGCCGCACCCGCCTGGGCGCATGTGCGCGCCCGGATCGTCTAGCCCGCCTGCCCCGCGACCTCGGCGAGGAAGCCGGCCACGTGCTCTTGCAGTCGCAGGATGCGCAGGTCGCGCGCGAACTCGCGGTCGAACCCCTGGTAGGCCAGGGGCGGCAGGATGCGGACATTGTGGTTGCAGCCGAACTCGGCGCAGGTGAGCACGCCCACGCTGTCGCCCTTGCGTCCGGCCGGCCCGGCCTTGCGCGCGACGTACAGCTGCACGTCGTTGCGGAGCGTGACGTCTTCGCACCATGAGCATTGCGCCCGCGCGATCACGCGCTGTTCGGCGCGCTGCAGGAAGACGCCGACCGGGGCGTCGTCGATCCAGCTGACGACGTAGGCCCGGCGGGGCATCTTCGGGTCAGCCCAGCCGAGGAAGTCGAGGCGATCGAAGTCGATCTCGGCGAAGCCGTGCGGCAGGGTCAGGTCGGAGACCTCCTTGCGGGAGGCGTTGAGGAAGGAGGCGCGGATGCCGCGCTCGTCGATGGGACGCATGAGAATGAGTGCTTTCGGGGTGGTCGCCGCGAGGGCGAGTCGATGGGAGGAAGGTCCCGGACGCGGATGCCGGGTACGTCACGACACCGGGGACGGGGGTTCCGCCTCCGGTGGGTCCTCAGCCTCTGTCTGCGGCGCGGAAGGCGCCTGCAGCTCCGTTCTGCGCCCCGTGGGCGCTCATCGACGACAGCACCCGGCGAGCTTACACCCGTTTGTTTCACTCCGTGTCGACCCGCCTGGGCACAGCGCGACGGGCGTCTTAGTCTTTCCGGAACGTCCGACCAGAAGGAGACCACCGTGTCCACGCCGCTGAACCGCCTTTCGCCCCTCCCGGTGCGTGAGCGTGCGGCGTGCATGTGCAGCCACGGCGGCCGGTGCTCCTCCTTCGCCCCCGGCCATGCTCTGCACCTCATCCAGGCACGCATCGCCTCGGCGACGCCCACGGAGTGGGTCGACGCCCTGGTCGAGTCTGCCGACGCCGTATCGGGAGACCTCGTGGTGCGCACGCTCGACGGCGAAGCGCACGATCTGTGGAACGGCTCCGGCGCTGCGCTCGAAGCCGCTCCGGGCACCCCCGTCGCACTCCACGCGCGCTACGGCGTGCTGGCCGTCGGCGGCACGCAGTTCAACGTCGCAGCCGTCTGATCGTTCTTCCTGAGCCCCGACCCTTCCCGACAGGTAAAGCCACTACCGCGCCCGCGGCAACGTCGTCGTGACAATTCTGCAGCGCGAGGACCAGGGTAAGCAGGTATGGCCGAACGGTGGATTCGAGAAGCTGCTCGCTGCGTCCATGTGGTGGATCTACGCCGGCGGTAACGCCTCCGCGTCGTTCTACCGCAACGTGTCCGACCTGATCGGCGACTACGAATACACCGAACGCTCCACCAGCGCCGGCCGTGGCAGTGGCTCCACACAGGTCTCCCGCCGCACGGAACGGATCATGGACGTCGCAGATCTCGACGCCCTCTCCGTCGGCCGCATGATCGTCTTCGCCTCCGGATGCCGGGCCGCGCTCGTACGGGCGCGGCCGTGGTTCACAGACAAGCGCCTCCGGCAGCTGGTCGCGATGCGCCCCGAACGTGTGCACCACCAGGTGGAGGAGGACGCTTATGTCTGAGACCGCCGAAGACGGCTTCGTCGTCGACGAGCTCGCGATCGCCGCCGCTGCGATGGACGTCGCCGCTGCCGAGAAGGCTCTGCACAGCGCCGAGGAGAAAGCGGACGCCGCCGACGATGCGCTGGCCGACGCGAACGACGATGTCACTGTCGCGGAAGCGAAGGTCGATGACTACACGAGCGACGACGCGAAACTGCCCTGGCAGGTTGCGGCCGCGCAACGCGAACTCGCCAAGAAGACCCGCGCACACGCACGCGCAGCACGGCGCCACGAAGAAGCCCACCACGAGCTCACCCCCGCACAACGAAAGCTCGACGTCGCCCTCGAGACGCTGGACGCGGCGAAGAGCACACCGGTTACCGAGGACGACGAAGACGAATCATCGGTCTCGTTGCTCGCATGGAGTGTCCCTCTCACCACCGCGCCGCCTGAGCTCGTCGAGTGGGTGGAAGGCACATTCCAGGACTACCTCACCGGCACGATCGGGCTCGTGAAATCCGGGCGATGGTGCATCCGCTGGACCGAGCACCCCGACGCCGTGCACCGGCTCGCCGGCATCTACGACGAATGGACCCACATGCGCCTCCGCATCAAGGGCGCCCCCCCTCACTACACACCTTCTACCGCGAGATCCTCGACTACCACATCCCACAATTCACCAGCCGCGAGTACGGCGTCTTCCAACGATGCGACGGCGCCGGCCACGAACCCCACGAACGCATGGACACCGACTAGCCCGCCACCTCAGGCAGCCGATGTAGTAGAATCAAAAACAGCGACGGGCCGGTTACCGGAACGTTGCACGCCTAGGACCTCGCATTGCGGGGTCCTAGTTCTTTTACGGCTCCCAGGTGTGGTTGTGCGCCGTCATCTCGTCGAGGATCCCGCTGAGCCTGGACATGACGCGCACCGCCTGTGGGTGGCGCTCCGTCTGCGTCGATCGGCGCCGGTGCAGGTAGGCGCCGAAGTCCGCGATCTGGAGCCCATTCACGGAGTGCGACGGAGCGAAAGAGATAGGCGCCACGATCGTCGAGAGCGTCGAGCTTCGGTAGCCGGGCGTGCCCCACTTCTGATATCCCTCGAACTGGTCGAGATGCTGCGCCTGAGTAGCGATCTCATCGGCGACGACAGTGACCTTTGCACTCATGTGATGGTCCCTTGAGCGCTCGTGCAACCGCTCGAGCGTGTGCCCCAGAACGATCGCATGTGGATGGTCCGGGTACTTGTAGCGGGCATGCAGCCTCTGGAGATCGAGCCCTCGGAGCACGAACCGCACGCTGCAGTCAGATGCAGCCTGGAGGACGGCCGCATAGATGCCGGCGGCCTCACGGTGCTTCCCCTTCAGCGGAGCCCAATCCTTGCGCCCGTTCATGAGCTCGTCGGCGTGGAACTCAATATCAAGCGGGGTTCCGTGCGCGTTGTGGGTTCTTACCCTGATCTCTGTGAGCTTGGCGTCAACGCACGCCCAAGCAGCTTCGTCGGCGACGGCCGCAGCGACGTAGTAGCGATCTGTCGTGTACGACTCGTCAACATAGGCATAGAACACGGTTCTACGGTACCGCCCCCACTTGCGCTGAAGAGAGCGCCTACCCATTCGAAACCCCAGCACCGTCCAAAGAGAGGAGCACTCAGGTTCTGACCCACTCGGGCCATAGTGGAGACAGAACTGATGGAACTTCGACGATCGGTGGGGGCTAGAAGAGCATGGAGCACGTACAGGCAACTGTTCTAGATGTAATAGAGAACGCATTGGGCGAACGCGGCGACCGACTGGCCTGGGGCAAGTTATCCCGAGCCCAGCTTGAGGATCTTCGCGACCGGCTGCTGGAGTTTAGTCAGGCAGACGCAGAACGCGCCGCGCCTGAGGGGACTCACGTGATGGGGGGAATGTTCGCTCGGTACTGGGAGGATCCCGTAGCTCGAGCGGAACTGAGTGACGCTCTTCTCTACTATCCACAACTCCTCGCACTGGACCCGTTCGCCGACTTCTTCGCTGACACCTCGGCCCTGCCGACCCTGCGCGATCTTCGGTACATGCGAAACGGGCGTGAAACAATGCGGATCAGCACCGGTGGCGCTATCTGGGCTCATGCCGACTCCGCCGCGAGCTTTGGCGACGATTGGGCCGGTGTCGCCGCTCGCCTGTCGGAGATCTCTCGAAACTTGTATGAACTCGAGATACCGATCCGATCCGGCGTGATCATCCTGCGCAACCAATGGGCTGTCTTGAGGAGACGCCGATCCGCTCTAGAAGCATCAGTTCGGTTCGATGCCCGCTCTGAACGAATGCAGACCGTGATGCGCTCCCTCCAGGATGAGGACGCAAGGCTGCCACTCTGGGACAACCTGCGAGGCTTCCACATCACTGGCAGCGGACGGCTGAAGCCTGCCGACGCAGCGTGGGAATATCAACACTTCTTCTTCTACCTGGCAAAGACACTGGCCGTCGCGGACTCCGCGCAGGCCACGTATGCGCCCAGTCGGCCTGGAGATCTCGCGCTGCTGAAAGCAAAGGTCAACGCAACGCCCACGGCTGGCTACCCACCACAGATACTTGCTCAGGTGTCCTCGATCGTGCTGCCCACGACAGACGTATCCATTCGCGAGGCGGCGGCGATACGAGCGTCCTCTGCCGATTTCGCTGACTGGCGTGCGCAGTTACGCACGTTTGCCCGCGACGCAGGAGCCGCGACACCTCAAGAACTAGAGGAGCGCGCCAAAGACGTATTCGAGCCTCAGGTTCGACGCGTAGAGCGAGAACTCTCCGGCCAGAAGCAACGCGCCACCAAGGCCGCGGTGACAGAACTTCTCCTGTACGGCACCATCTCGACGCTTGCCACCACAGCCACTTCTGACAACCTGGCGTTAGGCGCAGCCGTAGGCGCAGCAGCAGCCGCAACCACGGGCGTCGTGAGCTGGATCCAACACGCCTACCGCAAACCGCAGCTGCACGGTGCAGACGCGGTCCTGGCAACACTGATGCGATCGGATCGGAAGTAGTCGAACGATGCTCCGCGTCCCGATTCTCAGTAGTTCTGGGCGGGCGCGATTGAGGCCGGATCCGCACGGTAGTGTTCCGCCATGGATCCCGTGTCAACTGCAGCTCTCGGCGCCGCTTCAAAAGCACTCAGTGACAGCTCGGCCGAGGGCACGAAGGTCGCTGCCAACCTCATTACCCGCCTATTCGGCCCGAGCGCTGATGTAATCGGGGAGAATTGGGCAGATCGCCTTCGAGAAGGCAACCTTCGACGCCTTCTCGCCAAGACTGAAGCGCGCGAAGCTGCAGCAAGCGCACGAGGCGAAGATCCTGGGTTCGCAAGTACACGGGTAGCATCACAAGTCTTTGAAAGCGCACAGTTCACGGACGCCGCCGTCGTCTCCGAGTATCTGAGCGGAGTTCTCTCGTCTTCCCGCAGCCCGTCCGGCCATGACGACGCCGGGGTCGCCTGGACGTCGGTCGTTTCCCGGTTGTCGAGCGACCAACTACGACTGCACTACGCGATATATGCCAGCCTCCGGCCACTGGTGCTGGCAGACCCTCCCGAGCGAGTGTCATCGCTTCATTCGAGGGATGTTGTTCTTGACCTCCGCGAGCTTCGACAGCTGTCCGCCGAAGACGACTACGAACGTTTCGCCGACGCAGTGGATGGCTTAGTGCGCGAGAATCTGATCGATGGGCACTACAGCTACGGGCCGCGGGAGAAGGTCTTTGAACAAGAACTACAGCACAACAACGTCGCGTTCCTCAGCGCGTTTGTGATCAAGACCGCGCTCACAGTTCACGGAATCCGGCTATTTCTATGGGGCAACGGCTCCGGACGTCTAGGGGTGGACGCGTACGCGGACCCTAACGTGGACCTCTCCGCTGTTGACCCAGACGAGATGCCCAGCCTCGTCGATGCCGCCTTCTCCGATCGAATCCTCAGTATTCGGTCACCAGAGCAGTCATTTGGTTAATGAGGAATAACCGATAATGGATCTTATTTCAGTTCGGTTGACGAATGCTCCTCCGGAGTGATCGAGAAGATCGCCGCAATGATCCCCGATCACCAGACTCTCCCTTGCCCTCGATTCGCGCTTCCAAAGCAGCTGCTCCCGGCCACTCAGAGTTGAGTGGCCGGGAGCCCGCTTTTTCGGTCAGATGGACTCGAAGCTGTTCCAAGCTGCGTTCTACCGCGGGCGCACCGCTGGTTGCGCAATTGAGGGTCCTTCCGTCATTTGCTGGGAGGGCCCTCCATCGGCCGAGGCTTAGCCGTAGGTGACGGCGGTACCGGTGGGCGTGACCTTTAGTTGCAGGTATCCGGGGATGCTCCCCCAACCCGCGAGGCCGGTGGTGAACGAGTACCGGATACGAGTTCCGTTGTCGTAGGTGTTGACCGCCTCGTTCGAGACGGTCATGGTCACAGACACGAACTGCGCTGTTCCGTTGATGTACTGAGCCTTCGAACCACCGCTCCACTGCTGGTAGTTCGCCTTGAAGCTGTTGCTCGCCGTTACGCCGTGGTAGTAGATGTGGCAGTTGCTGGCGTATCGCACGCCCGCGCTGTATCCGAACTTACAGCTGGTGATGCCACTCGCACGGCTTGTGAGCGGAGTCACCGTGTAGTCGCCGGTGTATCCATCATCGAGGAAAGGCGCGGCGGCTGCGACCATCGCCGCGAGTTCGGCCTGGGTAGCTTCCTGACCGATTTCCTGGCCGGTCTCCGTGACGGATCCGTCTGCGAAGTGCTCGGTGGTGACGGTGTATCCATCGCGCACCTCAGTCTCGACGTCGACCGGCGCTTCCCCCGTCATCGAGTCCCACAGCACCCCGTCCTCGAGCTTCTGCACAAGGGCGTCCTGCGTGTCCGGATCGACTGCTACGGTGCTCAACGCTTCCCGTATCGCTTGTTCGTTCGTACTGGACAGATCTGATCCGGCAGCGTGTGCCGGGGCCCCAACAAAGAGGACGGCGCTCAGAGCTACCGCCGTTGCAAGGGTCGTGCTGAATACTTTCATGAGTTCTCCATCTCTGGCCTATTTCGGTGGACGGCGCGGAACAGGAACCAGAGAAGCGGCCCGACGATGGGCAGGAAAACGATCACGAAGAACCACACGAGCGACACAATGAGAGTCATCCGAGGTGCCCGTCGAAACAAGCTCACCAGCGCCGCCCCCGTGAGAACGAGCACCGGCACCAACCCAATGGACCACACGATGTCGTAGGGAGCCATGCGCACCGCCTCTCTTTCTCCGGTCTGTTCACTGCCAGGCCGGTTTCTACCTCCAGGCAATCATCACTCGCCACCGGCTGTCTGTCCCCTCTTTGGTGGACAGAAAGGGAATCGAAGTAGTGCTAAACGGCGACGAGGCCCACGACGGCACGGAATCGTCAATCTGCGCGACTACTCAGCGCTGTTCAAGTGCCCGCACGACGGCCACCGCGGGCAGACCCGGATCTACCAGTTCGACATCGGTCTCGACGAGACGATCCGTCGCCACGCAGGACGGCCACTGTTGAAGAAGTTCGGCGAGGACACGATCCGCGACCGGTACGACGGGTGGCAACCGCTCCCCTGGCACGACGAAACGCGCGTACGCGGGACGACGTTTCGACCGAAGGTCTGGTGACGTCGATCCTGAAGGACCTCAGCCTTCAAGGCTCCCCACGGCGGGCGATTGAGGGCGAATAGTCCTCGCAGCGATAAGCCGGATATCCAGTCATATCGTGTCCTGGACGCTCCGACGAGCAGCGCCCAGGCGTTCGTCACAGCCGGGCGCGATCGCTTCACGGCGCCATGTCTCGCGCAGCTGCTCGGAAGGCTGGGGAGCTGGTTCATTGCCGTGCTTGCTGATGAACTGTCGCCGCGCTCTCTCGTAGGCCTCCTCGGCAGTGCAACGGCGGAAAAATGTGGCTTCAGTCGCGTTGACGCGCACCTGTTCCACCATCGCGTAGTCACGTTCCCAGGTTGCGATGCTTGCGCGTTCGTGTGCTCCAACGCGTTCGTGTTCGGCGCTGGATACCCCCTCGAGTGCGCTCCGGTACTCCTGCTCGAGCGCGGCGATCCCGGCAGCGGGGTCGGTGTCAGAGATCCCCGGGGGCCGTTTCTCCCAGCTCGCGGTTGCGAGCTCGTCGCGCAGCTTCAGGTCGACGCCGGGGGCGGGGAGGACGATGCCGTGGAGGTCGCGGCTGATGTTCTCGCAGGCGGCTTCGACACCGCGGTCTCCGGATTCGCGGCGCAGCGCTCCGGTGAAGATGGAGCGTGCTTCGGCGACGTCGACGTCGCCGGCGACCAGGTGCAGGGTGTTGTGCTCCCGGCCGCGGGTCGCGGAAACGTAGACGGCTTGCGCGCTGGACGAGTCGGTGACGATGTCGTGCGCGAAGTCGACGGTGGCGCCCTGGACGCCGTACTCAGTCGAGGCGTAGGCGAGGTGCGTGTGCCTCGACGTACTCGGCGGGTAAGCATGCCTTCCGCCCGTGCTCCTTCACGGTCACAGATCCGTCGCGGTGGACGCGGGCGACGGTCCAGGTGTCGCGGTTCACGACACGCAGGTCTTTGTCGTTGCTGCGGGTCATGATGCGGTCGCCGACACGGATGTTCAAGCCGTCGCTGCCGGCGACCTCAACGGCCGGTGTGCGGGTGAGGCTGGCGCGGGCGCGCGCGTCTTGGGCAAGGGAGTTTAGCTGTGTCGCGGCGTCGTTGGAGGTGACGACGACGGTTGCGCCGGCTTCTGCCTTGCGGACGACGTCCGTGCTGATCGCTGCCCATGCTTCCGCGTCGGTGGCGTGGATGGTGATGTTGCCGCGTTCGAGCCTTCCGGGTTCGTGACGGTCGCGCATCGCGATCGTGAGCTTCGCGTACTCCTTGTCCTTGAACCGGTGCACTTCGGTGAGGTCGATGGGGCGCCGGGATGCCGCGACGGCCAGGTCAAGGACACCGCCGGGTCCGACGGCGGGCAGCTGCGCACGGTCGCCGATGAGTGCGACACCAGCCCCGGTTTTGTCAGCGATGGTGATGAGCGCGTGGGCGAGGTCTTGGTCGAGCATGCCAGCCTCGTCGATGACGATCCGGGTCGATGCCGCCTGAGCCCGCCTCCGGTTCAGGCGCTCGCCATCAGCATGTCCTTCATGGCGGTGCAGGCATCCATGCAGGCCTGGCACGCCTGAGCGCACATCCGGCAGACGTCGCTCTCGTCGGCATGCCGCGCGCACGCGTCCATGCACGTCCTGCACATCGCGATGCAGGCGTTCAGCATCGCCATCATCGACGCCGGGGTCATGCCCTGCATCCGCATCATCGACCGCATCATGGTGTTGCACATGTCGGCGCAGTTCATGCACGCCGGTGAGCAGTCCATCATCTGCGTCGAGCACACCGTGCAGGCCTGCTCGCAGGCAGCGCACGCATCCATGCACGCCTGCATGACGGCCATGTCCATCATCTGCATGTCGGGCATCGACTCCATGTTCTTCGACATGGCGCCCATCATCATCGAGTCCATCGCACACCGCTTCCTTGGTCGAGGTCCGCGGGCAGGACCACCCGCCTGGCGCCAGGCTAGTCCTTCCCGGTGCATGAGTCGATGGGCGCCGAACGTTGTCATGGTGCGAGCCGATTGTCAATCCCGTGGCCGCTTCTCCGCAGGAGTGAGAGTGTCGGAAGCAATCGATCCGCCTACGAGAGGAGCCGCACATGAGTGCCGCAGACGACATCAAGAACGCCGCCGAGAAGGCCGCCGGAAAGGTCAAGGAAGGCGTCGGAAAGCTCACCGACAACGAGAAGCTCGAAGCCGAGGGCAAGGCGGATCAGGTCAAGGCCTCCGCCAAGCAGGCCGGCGAGAACGTGAAGGACGCCGCGGGCAAGGCCGGCGACAGCGTCCGGGACGCGTTCGAGAAGTAAGACGCCCCACACACCGAAGAGGTGAGGCCCGCCGAACGGCGGGCCTCACCTCGATGGGTCAGACGTGTGGAGTCGTCAGACCTTGCGGCTGCCGCTGATCGCTCGGATCAACCAGGCGATCACAGCGATCGCGAGGAGGACGAGCCCGACCCACAGGAGGAACTGGAGCGACTGCACCAGTCCTCCGGTGATCGCAAGGATCACTGCGACGACGATGACGATGATCAGGAGGATGTTCATCGGTCTTTCCCTTCTTTCGGCAGGCGCGAACGCCCGACTGTGGTGCCTCCACGCTAGCCGTGGGAAGCGTTATGCCCGAGGGGGTTGACTTACCCCCTCCGAGTGCGCGAAGGAGACGAGCACATGCCAGGAAGACGCGACAACTCGCTGAAGGATCCCGAGCTGTACGAAGAGCTGAGGAAAGACGGCGCCTCGAAGGAGAAGGCCGCGCGCATCTCGAACGCCGCGGCGAAAGAGGGGCGCAGTGCCGTGGGGCGCCGCGGCGGCGAACACGGAGACTACGAGGATTGGACCGTGCCGGAGCTGCGCGCGCGTGCGAAGGAACTCGGTCTGACCGGCTACAGCGGCAAGCGGAAATCCGAGTTGATCTCCGCGCTCAGGAATCACTGAGGCCGGGGATGGCGCGCTTCGGCATCGAGGAGGAGTTCCTCTTCCTCGATGCGCACTCGCTGGTGCCCGTGACGCTCACCGCCGGCACTCGCGAGCGCATCACGCGCCTCCGGACGGGCGGAGAGGTGACGAGAGAGTACCTGACCTCGCAGATCGAGTGCCTCACCGAGCCGGTCACGACCGCGACGGACGCTGAAGCGCAGCTGGCCCATCTGCGCGGCCTCATCGGATGGCACGCCCAGGATCAGCATGCCATCGCCGCCGGCACCGGCACCCCGTTCGCCTCCACCCGGTCCTCCGCTGTATCGCCCTCGCCGCACTACGACGACGTCGCATCGCAGCTCGGACATCTCACGCGCGACCACGAGGTCAACGGGCTGCACGTGCACGTCGAGGTCACCGACGACGAGGAGCGGGTCCGCGCCCTGAACCGGGTGCGCGGCTGGCTCCCCGTGCTGCTGGCGCTCACCGGGAACAGCCCGTTCGTGAACGGACGGGATTCCGACTTCGCCAGTTGGCGCAGCATCCTGATCCGTCGGCTGCCGTCGTCATGGGCGCCGCCATGCTTCCGCGACTACGACGACTATCGCTCGGGTGTGCAGCGTCTCATCGACGTCGGCGCGCTCACCGATGCGGCGTCGCTGTCATGGTCGGCCCGGATATCGGAGCGGTACCCGACCGTCGAGGTCCGGGTCTTCGACGCCCAGCTGACAGCCGAGGAATCGGTGTCCGCCGCGCTCCTCTCCCGCGCGCTCGTGCTCACCACCGATCTGCCGCTCGCCGACATCGGCGTCGACGGCATCGACGCCTCTCTGTGGACGGCGGCCCGCCGAGGGATGGACGCACGCCTGCTCGATCCGAAGACCGGCGAGGCCGAAGACGCCTGGAAGCTCGCCGACCGCATGCTGTCCGCGATCGCTCCCACGCTCCGCGAACTCGGCGACGAGGATCGGGTCCGCGACGGCATGGATCGGCTGCGCACCGACGGGTCCGGTGCGCAGCGCCAGCGACGCGCCGTCGCCGAGGGCGGGACGCGTGCCCTCGGCGATCTTCTCCGCGCAGGGACAGCCGCACCGCTTCCCGCCCCCGCAGAGCAGCCGGCCTGATCTTCGCCGGCCCTGATCTTCGCCGGCCCCGACGTCCGACGACGACGGTATGGTCGGCCTGTGGCCTCCTTCGCCCCGCTCCAGCGCCTCGTGATCTCGATCGCGGTGCTCGCGTCGTTCGTGACGTTCCTCGACGGCACGGTCGTCAACGTGGCGCTGCCCGCGATCAGTCGCGAGCTCGGAGGCGGCATCACCACCCAGCAGTGGGTCGTCGACGCCTATCTGATCACTCTGAGTGCCCTGATCCTGCTGGCCGGATCGGTGTCGGACGCCTACGGCCGGGTGCTGGTGATGCGTATCGGGCTGATCGCGTTCGGCGTGGCATCCATCGCCGTGGCCGCGGCATTCGATCCACTCGTCCTGATCATCGCCAGGGCCGCGCAGGGGGCCGCCGGTGCGCTGCTGGTGCCGAGCTCGCTCGCACTGATCACCGCGACCATGCGCTCCGACGTGCAGTCGAGGGCGATCGGCGTCTGGACGGCGTTCACCACGGGAGCACAGCTGGTCGGTCCGCTGCTGGGCGGATTGTTCGTCGACTACCTGTCCTGGCGCTTCGTCTTCCTCATCAACGTGATCCCGATCGGCATCACTCTCCTCCTGCTCTCCCGTCTTCGTCTGCCCGAGCATCCCCGTGGCATCACGGTCGACTGGTGGAGCGGGGCGCTGTGCGCGGTCGGACTCGGCGCCGTGGTCTTCGCACTCATCGAACAGCCGAATCTGGGGTGGCAGTCGCCCGCGATCTGGATTCCGGCCGTGGCCGGCGCCGCCCTGTTCGCCCTGTTCCTGTGGCGTCAGCAGCATTCGGCGTCGCCCCTCATGCCCCTGTGGCTGTTCCGGGTGCGCGACTTCGGCTGGGGCAACCTCGCCACCTTCTTCGTGTATGCGGCCCTGTCGCTCAACGGCTTCGTGGTCGGCGTCTACCTGCAGCAGGGGGCGGGCCTCAGCGCGACCGCCGCGGGATTGGCCAGCCTGCCCATGACCATCCTGATGATCCTCGTCAGCTCGCGCGCGGGCCAGTGGGCCGGCCGGTGGGGACCGCGCATCTTCATGACGGTCGGACCGCTGCTCATGGCCGTCGGCGCCCTCATGCTGCTCCTCGTCTCGGCCGACTTCGACTACTGGTGGCAGGTGCTGCCGGCGATGATCGTGATGGGCCTCGGGCTCTCGCTCACGGTCGCTCCGCTCACGGCCGCGATCCTCGGAGCGATCGACGAGAACCACTCGGGTATCGCCTCGGCCGTCAACAACGCCGTCTCGCGTGTCGCCGGGCTGCTCGTGGTGGCGATGCTGTCGACGATCGTCGGCGGTGCGCTCGACCTCGACGGGTTCCACAGCGCGGCATGGGTCACGGCGACGCTGCTCGTGATCGGCGGCGTGGTGTCGTGGATCGGCATCCGCCGCAATCCGGCCGAACCGACACCGGCCGACGCCGCCGCGACCGGCCCCGTGCCGCGATGACCGTGGCCGCACTCGCGCGAGGCCGATGGGCCGGTCTGATCGTCGTCGGAGCGCTCGCGCTGACGGCCTGCTCCCCCGCGCCCGCGCATTCGCCTTCGTCGGGCGTCACCCTTCCGCCCTCCGGCTCGGTGCCCGACTACCAGCTGGGCGGAGCCTACGCACCGGACCCCGAGGTCGGCATCGTCGGGCGGGACCGGAGCGCCGAGCCCGTACCCGGCGTGTACTCGATCTGCTACGTGAACGGCTTCCAGACGCAGCCGGGCGAACTCGCAGACTGGCCGCGCGATCTGCTGCTCCAGCGCGGGGGCGAGGTCGTGTTCGATCCGGACTGGCCGGACGAGGCGCTGCTCGACACCTCGACCGCGGAGCATCGAGACAGGATTTCCGAGACGGTGAAGCCCTGGATCGACGACTGCGCGGATGCCGGCTTCGACGCGGTGGAATTCGACAACCTCGACTCGTACTCACGGTCCGATGGTTCCCTCTCGTTCGACGACAACCGGGCACTGGCCTCGCTCCTCGTCGATGCCGCCCACACCGCGGGACTCGCCGCCGGGCAGAAGAACGCCGCCGAGGACGCGGCTCCGCTCCGCGCGCGGGCCGATTTCGACTTCGCCGTCACCGAGGAATGCGCCGCGTATGAGGAGTGCGAGGCCTACACGTCGGTCTACGGCGACCACGTCATCGACATCGAGTACGCCGACGAGCTCCCGCGGTCCTTCGCCGAGATGTGCGCCGACGACGCCTCTCCCGCCGCGATGGTGCTCCGCGACCGCGATCTCGTCACACCGGACGACGGCGCCTACGTGTTCGAGACCTGCGGCTGAGCGATCCGGCTGCTCAAAGACCGTCGTCCTCGTGCCAGTGCTCCTGCCAGCGCCAGTCGATCGGCTCGGATGCCCGCTGATAGCGGATGTCGGTGGAGAGACGGATACGCCCCTGCGGGTCGACGTTGTCGGTGCTGGCGTGCACCACGTACGACGAATGGACCATCACGTCGCCGGCCCGGTAGTCGGCGAGCAGCCACCGCGCATCGTGCGCCTCGGCGAGAGCGGGGAGGTCGGCCGTGATCGACGCAGCCGGGGGCCTGTCACCGCGCTCCCGCTCGGCGGCGAGGGCCCAGTGGTGGCTGCCTTCGAGATAGGTGAGACCGCCCTGCTCGACGGGACAGTCTCCCAGGGGGATCCACATCGAGAGCACGCGCTCGCTTCCCTCGCGCAGATAGACGAGGTCGTAGTGTGCCTGTGTGGCGGTGCCGATGCCCGATTCGCCCGGACGGATGTGGCGGATGATCTTGCGCCGGTGCAGGTGCACGTCATCGCCGAGGAACCATTCGAACCACCCGCGGATGTCGGGGTGTCCGGTCAGCGCCGCGTATCGCTCCCCCGGAACGATCTCCTCGAACAGGGCGGCGCGGATCTTCGCCCTGTCGATCTCTCCCTGCGCGCCGATGCCGACGGCGGGATCGGAACCGTGCTCCGTGATCCCGGTGTCCGCCATCGCCGTGAAGTAGTACTCGCGGAACGAGGCGACCAGCTGCGGATCGAGCTGCTGCGGCAGATAGAGATAGCCGTCGCGACGCAACCGATCCCACAGCGCATCCTTGTCGCTGCGAATGGCGTCCGGCACGGGCTCCATCCTGCCCAGGCGGGACGGAGAATCGTCGAGGGTGTATCCGTTGGAGGTGAGCATGACTCCAGCGTCGGCGACACTTGGACTTCCGTCCATGGACTTTTCCGCCGGATCATTGGATTATCCGGGATGAACCGACCGCGACTTGGAGTATTCAGTCGAAGCGCGATCGGGCCTGCTGCCGGCGGAACGCCGATGGCGCGGCCCCCGTGCGCCGGCGGAAGAGTCGGGAGAAATAGGCCGCGTCGTCGTAGCCGACCTGCGCGGCGATCTGGCCCACATCGAGCCTGGTCTCCGCCAGGAGCGACTGGGCCTGCGCGATGCGCACCTCGATGACCAGATCGTTCACTGTGAGCCCGGTCGCGGAACGCACGGCATCCCCCAGCTCGCGCGCGGTGAGCCCGACGGCGGCTGCCCGCTCGGCGACCGAGAGGGTCCGGGTCGCACCACGAGTGACGAGGTCGACGATGGTGGCACCGGCCGCCGCCCCTTCCGCCGGATCCGCGGCATCGAGGATGGCGAGCAGGAGCCGTTGCGTCGCGACCGATGCGGCGATCTCCGCCCGCGCCCCCACCGCGGCGACAGCCACGCAGAGCTCACGGAAGATCGCATCCGCGTCTTCGACCGGCCGGAGGAGTTTCTGCACCGGCCGGTGGCGCCCTCCCAGTCCGGTCGTCTCGAATGCCGCGAAGGGCTCGCCCTCGAACAGCACCCAGTGCTCCGACCACCCCCGGGCGTCGGAGCCGTATCCGTGACGGACTCCGGGCGTGAGCCAGATCACCGCCGGGCCCGCCACCGGCACCTGCAGGCCGCGCGGCTCGTACTCCTCGTAGGTGCCGCGCCCTTCGGAGATGTAGACGAGGCCGCGGGTCGGGAGTGCCCGCTGACGGAAAGGCGGCTGCAGGCCCGCCTGTTCCCCGGCTCCATGGCACGAGATCAGGAATCGTCGCATCGCATGGCGCGGTGAGGCGTAGTGGGACCAGGAGGCCGTCGGCGTCATCGACGTCAGCCTACTGCCGCGCCCGCAGTCCACCCCGCGCATCGCTCCGGCAGCTCCCGCGCGTGGCTCACGGAAGAGCCCACGTCAAGTCCCTGGCCGGATCCCACCGTTCCGCGCAGGATACGGAGTGTCCGCATCGATTGGGAGCTCGACACATGACCTCATCCGCCCCGGCAACCGCCCCGGCATCCGCACCAGCCCTGGCATTCTCCGACAGAGGGCCGGTGAGCAGCGCCGTGATCGCGCATCTCACCGGCGCGGAAGACGCCGGCGACCACACCACCCTCGCCGAGGAGGTCGTCGCGGCGAGCGCCGACGTCGTCCGCGACGACGACGTCCAGCTCGCCCTGTTCGTGCTCTACGCCTCCGCCTACGGATCGCTCCCGCAGCTCGATCCCGATCGGGAGTGGGATCCCGCGCTCCTCGCGACCCGGTGCCTGCTCGAAGCGGCCTTCGAGGGCGAGTTGCGCGCGAAGGTGCCGATGCCTGACCTCCCGGAGCCGACGGTGGATGCCGTCGGTCGAGCGCTCTTCGCGCTCGCGGGCGCCGATTCCGGACCGAGTCTCTCGCGGTACTTCGCGAAGAAGGCCACCGAGGCGCAGGCGCAGGAGATGCTCATCCAGCGTTCGGCCTACACACTGCGCGAGGCGGACCCGCACTCCTGGGCGATTCCTCGATTGGACGGACGCGCCAAGGCGGCGCTCGTCGAGATCCAGTCCGACGAGTACGGCGGCGGACGCCCGCATCGCGTGCATGCCACCCTCTTCGCGCGAGCGATGCGTGCGGCCGGTCTCGATGACACCTACGGCGCATACATCGACGATCTGCCCGCCGTCACGCTCGCGTCACTCAACATGATGTCGATGTTCGGACTCAATCGCCGCCTGGTCGGTTCGATCGTCGGACACCTGGCCGCCTACGAGATGACCTCGTCGATTCCCTGCCGCCTGTACGCCGACGGTCTGCGCCGGCTGGGGTTCGCCCCCGATGTCACCGAGTACTTCGACGAGCACGTCGAGGCCGACGCGGTGCACGAGCAGATCGCCGCCCGAGACCTCGCCGGCAGCCTCGCCGAGGACCGCCCGGAGCTCCTGCCCGACATCATGTTCGGTGCCGCCGCCGGCCTCACGATGGACGGGTGGGGCGGGGCGCACATCCTGGAGTCCTGGTCCGCGGGTGCCTCATCCCTCCGCGAACGGACACCGTCGTGAGCGGCGAGGATCGCGCGACGATCACGCCGTACCCCGACGGCCCGCTGCTCGTGCGGGGCGAGATCGATCTGCGCACGGCCGACGGCGAGCAGATCGCACAGCACCGCCGCACGGTCGCACTGTGCCGCTGCGGCCTCTCGGCGCTCAAGCCCTTCTGCGACGGCACCCACAAGCCGGCGGGCTTCCGCACCGACGACTGAGGCTCCCTCCGCGGCGCGGCGTCATCGCGTCATCGCGTCATCGCGTCAAGAGCGGATCGATGCCCACCGCCAGGAACAGCACCGCGAGATAGACGATCGACGCGCGGAAGACGAGCATGGGGCGCAGCTCCGCACCGCGCCGGTCGCGCACGCGCATGCGGTACGCAGAGAAGAGGAAACCCGCGCCTGCGGCGAGTGCCGTCACCACGTACAGTCCGCTGACTTCGGCGACGAGCGGGAGGGCCAGCGAGCACACGACCGTCGCCACGGCGAACCCGATCACCCTGACGGCGACATAGGCCGGGGCGCGCGTCGCACCGAGCATCGGCACGCCCGCACGCCGGTAGTCGTCCCGGTACCGGATCGAGAGCGGCCAGTAGTGCGCCGGAGTCCAGAAGAAGACCACGAGGAACAGCACGACGGCCGGCCATTCGATGCCGCCTCGCACCGCGCTCCAGCCGACGAGCACGGGAACGCACCCCGCGACACCGCCCCAGACCACGTTCTGCTCGGTGCGACGCTTCAGCAGTACCGTGTAGAACGCCACGTAGAGCACGAGTCCCGCTGTCGAGAGCGCAGCGGGCAACGGACCGACCAGAGTCAGCATCCACACGACGGAGCCTGCGGCGAGCACCCACGCGAAGGTCAGCCCAGCCCGCGGTGAGACGATGCCAGTGACCAGCGGACGCTGAGCCGTCCGTTCCATCAGCGCGTCGCTCTCCCGCTCGATGTACATGTTGAACGCACCGGCGGACCCGGCACTCAGCGCCCCGCCGATGAGCACCGCCGCCATCAGACCCAGATCGGGCAGGCCATCGGCAGCGAACACCATGACCGGGATCGTGGTGACGAGGAGGAGCTCGAGGATGCGGGGCTTGGTGAGTTCGACGTACGCGCGCAGGGTCTGCAGCACGCGCGTTCAGCCCTCGGGCCAGTAGTAGCTGTCCGGGAGCGCGCGGGCTCCGAAGATCGCCTGCCCCACGCGCACGCAGGTCGCCCCCTCTTCGACGGCGATCTCGTAGTCGCCCGACATGCCCATCGACAGCTCGCCCGCACCGATCAGGTCGGGGGCGTCTTCTCTGGCCTGATCTCGCAGCGTGCGCAGCAGGGAGAAGCACTCACGTACGCGGGTGTCGTCGGGGGTGAGGATGGCGAGCGTCATCAGGCCCCGCACCCGCAGCGTCCCGTAGGAGGGAAGCGCCTCCAGGAATGCCGGGAGCTCTTCGGGGGGCATCCCGAACTTCGAGTCCTCGGCCGAGGTGTTCACCTGCACGAAGACATCGAGGCTGCGACCCGCGGCCTGGAGACGCCGATCGAGCGCCTCGGCGACGCGCAGCCGGTCGAGAGCCTGGAACTCCGCAGCGAATGCGGCGACATCTCTCGCCTTGTTGGTCTGCAGGTGTCCGATGATCGACCACGACACATCGAGGTCGGCGGTCTCGCCGTTCTTGCGCACCGCCTCCTGCACCTTGTTCTCGCCCAGCAGGCGCATACCCGACTGGATCGCGACCCGGACGCGATCGGTCGGAACGGTCTTGCTCACCGGCAGCAGCGTCACCTCGTCCGGGTCACGGCCCGCTCGGCGCGCCGCCGCGGCGATGCGTGCTTCCACGCCCGCGAGGTTGCGCCGGAAGTCCTCGACGGTGAACGCCGTGGGATAGCGGTCGTCGGAGCCGACCGGTGCTTCCATTTTTGACATAGGTCAAACTGTAACATAGTCTTAGGCCGAATCGACCGGGCGAGGTCCTTCGCTCGGCACCGCTCACCCAAGGAGCCGCCATGCCCTCGTCTCTCGTCCTCCCCGACGCGTCCGCCGCGCCTTCCCTCCTGACCGAGGTGCCCGGCCCGCGCAGCCGGTCGATCCACGAACGTCGCACGAGAACGGTCGCGCGCGGTGTCGGGAGCATTCTGCCGGTGTACATCGCGCACGCCGAGGGTCCCTGGGTGACCGATGTCGACGGCAACCGCTTCCTCGACCTGGGCAGTGGCATCGGCGTCACCACCATCGGGCACGGCAATCCGGCCGCGATCGCCGCCGCCGCCGCACAGCTCGAGCAGGTGACGCACACCCTCTTCACGGTGACCCCCTATGAGGGCTACGTGCGACTGGCGGAGCGCCTCGCCGAGAAGACGCCGGGCGACCATGAGAAGCGCTCGGTGTTCGTGAACTCCGGCGCGGAGGCCGTCGAGAACGCGGTCAAGATCGCTCGTCGATACACCGGTCGCCGCGCGGTCGCCGCCCTCGACCACGCCTTCCACGGGCGCACCAACCTCACACTCGCGATGAACCACAAGGCCGCGTACGGCACCGGGTTCGGGCCCTTCGCCCCCGACATCCACCGCGTGCCCAACTCGTACCCCTACCGCGATGGACTCACCGGCGCGCAGGCGGCGCAGCGGACGATCGCCCACCTCGAACAGCGCATCGGCACCGCCGACCTCGCCGCTCTGATCGCCGAACCCATCCAGGGCGAGGGCGGATTCGTGGTTCCTGCAGACGGATATCTCCCCGCCTTGCAGGAATGGTGCACGCGCAACGGCGTGGTGTTCATCGCCGATGAGATCCAGACGGGGCTCGGCCGCACGGGCACCTGGTTCGCGAGCGAGCACTTCGGCGTGATCCCCGATCTCGTGCTCACGGCGAAGGGCATCGCGGCCGGACTCCCGCTCGCCGGCGTCACCGGTCGCGCCGAGATCATGGATGCGCCCGACCCGGGTGGGCTCGGGGGCACCTTCGGCGGCAACCCGGTCTCCATCGCCGCCGCCCTCTCGGTCTTCGACGAGCTCGACCGCGGCGACTTCTTCGCGGAGGCTCTGCGCATCGGCGCACGCCTCCAGGACCATCTCGCCGCCCTGGCCTCCCGCCACCCGTTGATCGGAGACGTCCGCGGGATCGGCGCGATGTACGCGTTCGAGCTGAGCGACCCCGACACGTCGCTGCCGGCAGCCGGGGCCGCGTCGGCGATCGCGGCCTACGCGGCCCAGCACGGCATCCTGCTGCTGACCGCGGGCAGCGACTCGAACGTCATCCGATTCCTGCCGACGCTCACGACCACCGACGATCAGATCGACATCGCCATGGACGTGATCGACCGCGCCCTGACGACGCTCGACTGACGCTCTACCGGCACGTCAGTCGACCCCGCCGGCGGTGTCGACCACGAGGACGCCGTCCCGCCACCGAACCGCGCGGAGGTCTGCGACCACCACGTCGGGATCGCCGTCGGCCGATCCTGCTCCGACGCCGACGACGAATCCGGCACCCGCCGCGCGAGCCGAGCGGATCCCCGGGACCGAGTCCTCGAACACGATGCAGTCCTCGGCAGCACGCGCCAGCCGGTAGGCGCCGAGGAGGTACGGGTCGGGTTCCGGCTTACCGCGAGGCACGTCCTCCGCCGCAACCAGGGTCGGAGGCCGTGGCACGTGGGAGCTCTGCAACCGGGCCAGCGCCACGGCGCTATTGCTGCTCGTCACGACCGCCCAGACATCACGCGGCAACGACCCCACGAGGCGTGCGGCACCGGGGATCGCTCTCGTATGCACGGCCGCCTCGATCTCGAGGGCGACCAGTTCTGCAGTCGCGGCGGCCGCGGCATCCGGGCCCACCAGACCCGCGACGACTTCACTCGGCCTCATGCCATGCGGCGCATCCCGGAGGAAGTCGAACGACGGGGCGTGCCGACGCGCCCAGGCCTCCCAGGCGGGAGCCGCCGACGCGACCGAGTCCACCAAGACGCCATCGCAGTCGAACAGCACGCCGGCGCGTTCGAACTCCCAGGAATCTCCGCTTCGCACATGTGATAATTTTGGCATAGGCCAAAACTATCATCGGCACGGGGGGACCGCGCCACGGAGGGGACCACCATGCCAACGAGGATCGCCGTCAACGGGCTCGGCCGGATCGGCCGCAACCAGCTCCGCCTGCTGCTCGCCCGCCGCTCGGAGCTCGAGCTCGTCGCGGTGAACGATCCGCGCGGGCCCCGTGCTCTCGCCGAGCTGCTGCAGCGAGACGGTCACAGCGGTCCGTCGACCCGCGGCGTGCGGTTCGACGACAAGCACCTCTTCCTCAACGGCCACGCGATCCGCATGTTCACGGAGCGCGATCCGCTGCGGCTTCCGTGGGCGGCACTGGGGATCGACATCGTGATCGAGTCCACGGGGGCCGAGACCCGGTCCGAAGACGCGAGGAAGCATCTGACCGCAGGGGCCAGGAAGGTGATCATGACCGTTCCCACCGCGGGCGACGACGGCACGTTCATGCGCGGGGTCAACGAGCACACCTACGACCCGACCCGGCACCACGTCATCTCCAGCGCCTCCTGCACGACGAACTGCCTCGCCCCCGTGGCGAAGGTCTTCCATGAGGCTTTCGGCATCGACGCCGGCCTCATGACGACGATCCACGCCGACTCGGCAGACCTTCTCCTGCAGGACATCCCGCACTCCGATCCACGATCCGCCGGAGGGAAGGGCACGAAGATCTCCGCCGGCGACACCGGGGCGGCGCTGGCCATCGGACGCGTGATCCCCGAACTCGAGGGCCGTCTCGACGGCTTCGCCCTGCGCGTCCCGGCGATCAGCGGTTCCATCACGCATCTCACGGTCACCGCTTCCCGTCCGGTCACGGTCGACGAGGTCAGAGCCGCTTATGAGACCGCCGCCGACGGCCCGCTGAAGGGCATCCTGCGCTGCGCCGACGACGAGATCGCCATCGCCGACACCGTCATCGATCCGCATTCGTCGATCCTCGATGCCGGGCTGATCCGGGTGATCGGGTCGCAGGTGAAGATCTCCGCCTGGTACGACGACGAGTGGGGGTACTCGCACCGTCTCACCGAGCTCGCCGAATACGTCGCAGAAAGGCTGCCCGCATGACGAACGCCACCCCGTGGGAGCGCACCGCGCTCGCCTTCCGGCACGTGCACTTCGAAGACCTGGGAAACATCGAACCGCTCCTGCGCGAACGCGGGTATCGCGTGCAGTACGTCGACCTCGGGATCGAGGCCATCGACATCGAGCGGGTGGATGACGCCGATCTCCTGGTCGTCTTGGGGGGTCCGATCGGCGTGCACGACGCCGACGGCTATCCGATGCTGCATGCGTCGAAGGAGGCCGTCTCCCATCGACTCCGCTCCGGGCGGCCTCTGCTGGGGATCTGTCTCGGCGCGCAGCTGATCGCCGAGGCGCTGGGTGCCGAGGTGCGCCCGACAGGTGCGGTCGAGATCGGCTATGCACCGCTCGACCTCACCACGGAGGGCCTCGATTCGCCGTTGCGTCCGCTCGACGGCATGCCGGTGCTGCACTGGCACGGCGACGCCTTCACGATTCCCCCGAACGCCCGCCATCTCGCCTCTACGCCCGAGTTCCCGAACCAGGCTTTCAGCACGGACGCCGTGCTCGCCCTGCAGTTCCACCTCGAGGCCGACCACCGCACGATCGGTCGCTGGCTGATCGGCCACGCGCACGAGCTGCACCACAACGGCATCGATCCGCGCATCATCCGCGAGGATGCCAGAGCCTACGGACCGAAGCTCGAGAAGGCGGCTCGTTCCACCATCGCCGCCTGGTTGGATGCGGTCGAGAAGCCGACTTCCCCCGCCTGACGCCGCCGCCTACGAGGCGCGCAGCACACGCAGAAGCCGACCGTGCACGCAGAAGGGGCCGGGTCCGCACGGACCCGGCCCCTTCTGCGTGGCGGCGTTCAGCTCGCGCGACGCAGCGCCACGCTCGGGAAGTCGATCGGGACATCCAGAGCGATGTTCACGTAGTTCGTGAACAGATTCAGCGCGACCTGTGCGATCGTCTCGACGATCTGCTCGTCGGTCCAGCCCTGCGCGCGCACGGCGTCGACGTCCGCCGAGGACACCTGGCCGCGTTCCTCGACGAGCTTCAGCGCGAAGGCGAGCAGTGCCGCCGTGCGCGGGTCGTCGGACTCGCCGCTCTGCGCGGCGGTGAGCGTCTCGCGGCTGAGACCGGCCTTCTTGCCGAGGGCGGTGTGCGCTGCGAGGCAGTACTGGCACGAGTTCCGGTCGGCGACGGCGACGGCGATCTGCTCGCCGAGCGCCGCGCCGAGGGATCCTCCGCCGAAGGCACCGAATGCGCTCCACATGCTCGTGAGAGCAGCAGGAGAATTGGCGACGGCGCGGAACATGGCCGGCACGGCTCCGAAAGCGCCGGCGATCTGGTCGAGCTGCTCCTTGACGTTTCCGGTGGCGTTGTCGCGGTCGATGAGAGGGACGTTGGGCACGGGATGCTCCTTCGATGACGGGATGGGCCCGGATCCGGGCTCACTTCAGTCTTTCGAAACATATCGGACGATACGCACCAAAGAGTCTTGCTTTCATGACATATCGTCCACGATACTGAAGGTATGCCCGCCGTCGACCGCCTCTCTCCCCTGCTCGAACGCTTCCGCGTGCGGACCCGGCTGTTCCACAACGGCCCCCTCTGCGGAACGACGGTCTTTCCGGCGAGCGGCGGCCACGGCTTCCTGCACGTCCTGCGCCGCGGCGAGATGGAGGTGACGCACCGCCGTGCGGACGGCAGCTCAGAGCGCGAGGTCATCACCCGACCGAGCCTGCTGTTCTTCCCCCGCCCGATCGACCACTCCTTCCTCAACGCACCGACCGATGAATCCGACTTCGCCTGCGCGACGCTCGACTTCGACGGCGGCGCCACGCACCCGCTGGTGCGCACTCTGCCGTCGTCGATCGTCCTGCCGCTCGACGAGGTCGAGACGCTCAGCCCCGCACTCGACCTGATGTTCTCCGAGGTCGACAACGTGCGGTGCGGTCGCCCCCTGGTGGCGGATCGCATGTTCGAGGTCGTGCTCATCCAGTTGTTGCGGTGGATGCTCGATCACGCCGAACGACTCGACCTCCCGCCAGGCTTGATACCCGGCCTCGCCGACGAGCGGCTCGCCCCCGCACTGGTCGCGATGCACGAGGCCCCAGGAGAGTCCTGGAGCCTGGAGGCCCTCGCCCGCACCGCCACGATGTCGCGAAGCGCATTCGCCGCCCGCTTCAAAGAGGTGCTCGGGCGCTCCCCCGGCGACTATCTCACGGAGTGGCGGCTCACGATCGCCCAGGAGCAACTGCGCGCGGGCGTGTCCGTGAGCACCGTGGCGGCGGAACTGGGCTACGCCAGCTCATCGGCGTTCTCGCGGGTGTTCGCTCAGCGCATCGGGCACTCGCCTCGAGCGTGGCTGACGCTCGCCGCGTGATGATCGACCGTGACAGGTCCGTGTGACGGAACCGATCAGCGACCGGCCGCGAGCACCGCTCGGAGCCCATCGATCACCCGTTCGAGATCGGCGGACGAGAGTGAGGGATGAACCGGGATGGAGAGCACTTCCTGCGCTGCCCGCTCGGTCTCCGGCAACTCCGCTTCCGGGGCGAACCTCTGCAGGGACGGCAGCCGATGGTTCGGGATCGGGTAGTAGACGCCTGCGCCGACCCCATGCTCGTCCCGCAGGGCATCACGCACACGATCCCGCTCGCCGTCGGCGATGCGGACGGTGTACTGGTGGTAGACGTGCTCGGCTTCGGGAGCGACCGGAGGCACGGTGAGACCGGGGAGGCCGGCGAGCTCGGCATCCAGCAGGGCGGCGTTCCGCTGTCGCTGCCGCGTCCACTCTCCCACCTTGCGCAACTGCACACGCCCCACCGCAGCATGTACCTCGCTCATGCGGTTGTTGTACCCGACGATCTCGTTCGCGTACTGCGTCTCCATCCCCTGATTGCGCAGCAGGCGGACGGTCCTGGCGAGATCGTCCCGAGCACACGAGACGATGCCGCCCTCGATGGCGGTCATGTTCTTGGTGGGGTACAGGCTGAACATCCCGAACGCACCGATGGTTCCCGCCGGACGTCCGCGCCAGGCGGCTCCGTGCGCCTGCGCGGCATCCTCGTAGATGGCGAGTCCGTGCTCTGCCGCCAGCGCTTCGATGCCATCGACGAGGAAGGGGTGCCCGTACAGGTGCACGGGCATGATCCCCTTCGTCCTCGGGGTGATCGCCGCCCGCACCCGTTCGGGGTCGAGGGTGAAGTGCGCCGGCTCGATGTCGGCGAAGACCGGAGTCGCCCCAGCAAGGACGACGGAGTTGGCGACGGCCGCGAAGGTGAAGGAGGGGACGATCACCTCATCCCCCGGACCCACGCCTGCGGCGATGAGCCCGAGCAGCTGACCGCTCGTGCCGGAGTTGACGGCGACCGCCGTCCGTCCGTCGAGGAACTGCGCGGAGAACTCGGCTTCGAAGGCTGCGACTTCCGCCCCCTGGGCGAGCATGCCGCTGCGGAGCACGCGTTCGACGGCGGCGACCTCGTCATCGCCGATGATCGGCTTGGCGGCGGGAATGAATGCGCTGTCCATCGTGGAAGCCCTTCGTCGGCGGCGGCTCGCATGAGCCCGGTTGAGGTGGAGGCAGGAATCGAACCTGCGTGCACGGTCTTGCGGACCGCGACCTGGCCACTCGGTCACTCCACCGGGTCGGATGTGCTCAGCGTCCTGGCGGCGAGTACCCGTTCAGGAACGTTCCGAGCCGACGGAGCGCGTCGGTGAGCACTTCGGCCTCCGGAAGGAAAGCGATTCGGAGGTGGTCGGGCGTCTGCAGGTTGAAGGCCCTGCCGTGTACGAGGAGGATTCGCTCGGCGTCGAGGAAGTCGAGCACCAGCTGCTCGTCGTCTTCGATGCCGTGCACCTCGGGATCCAGTCGCGGGAAGAGGTAGAGCCCCCCACCCGCCGGCTGCGTATCGACCCCGGGAATCGCCTCGAGCGCTTCGAGGGCCGCATCCCGTTGCCGCGTCAGCCGGCCGCCGGGCGCCACCAGAGCGTCGAGCGAGTCGTCGTGGGTGAGGGCCGCGGTGATCGCGTGCTGGGCCGGCACCGACGCGCACATGCGCATCGAGGCGAGCAGACGCACCCCGGAGAGGAAGGGATCGTCGCGGTGGAACCCCGTCGTCGTCATCCATGCCGCACGGTAGCCCGCGACACGGTGGGTCTTGGACAGCCCGGCGAACGTGACGCACGGAACGTCGGGGGCGACCTGCGCCATGGACACATGCGCGTATCCCGGAAAGACGACCCGGTCGTAGATCTCGTCCGAGAGCAGCAGGAGGCCGTGGCGCCGCGCGAGCTCGGCGATCCGCTCGAGGACCGTACGCGTGTAGACCGCACCGGTCGGATTGTTCGGGTTGATCACCACGATGGCCGCGGTTCGCGGACCGATCGCCGCCTCCATCGCGGCGAGGTCGGGCGTCCATCCTTCGGCCTCGAGGCACGGATAGTGCACCGCTCGCCCTCCGGCCAGCACGGTCGACGCCGTCCATAAGGGGTAGTCAGGGCTCGGGATGAGCACTTCGTCGCCCGGCTCGAGCAGCGCCTGCAGCGTCAGCCCCACGAGCTCCGAGACGCCGTTCCCCACGGTGATGTCGTCGATCCCCAGTGCGGGAAATCCGGGGCGCAGCGCGTAATGCGCTCCGATCGCTTCGCGGGTCTCGGGAAGACCGGCCGACTCGGAGTAGCCGTGCGCCTGAGGCAACGCCGAGCGGAGAGCCTCGACGATGGCCGGCGGGGCGTCGAAGCCGAACGGGGCGGGGTTGCCGATGTTGAGACGGAGGATGGACTCTCCGCGCTTCTCCAATTCGGCCGCGCGCTCGGCAACCGGTCCGCGCAGGTCGTACAGGACGCCTTCCAACCGCGAGGAGCGTCCGATCCGATGATCGGCCCTCTCCGGCCGGGACGTGGTCACGCCTCCACCCCCGCCGCGCTCGAGCCCCCGGCGACCCCGACGAGGTCGTCGACGAGGCGCTGCATCTCCGCGTCGTCGAGCGTGTGCACGGTCAGGCGAAGCTGGGTGGAGCCCTGCGAGCTGCCGGGATCGAGCGCGAACTCGGAGCCGGGGCGCACGAGCCACCCGCGCGAAGCGAGGCGACGGCTGATCTCCGTCGCATCGTCGCGGACGTCGACCCACACGTTGAGCCCGCTGTCCGCCTGCGCATGCATCCCCTGTTCGACGAGCATCGACACGAAGAGGCGGTTGCGCCCCGCATAGTGCGCGCCCGCCTCGATGATGAGCTCCCGGGTCTCGTCATCGCGCAGCATCGTGGCGGCGAGCCGCTGCATCACATGGCTCACCCACATGGTTCCGGGGCTCAGGCGCAGCGCCAGACGCTGAGCGGTCACCCGATCGGATGCCGTCACCGCGAGGCGCATGTCGGGCCCGAGGAACTTCGACACCGAGCGGACCAGCGCCCACCGCTGCTGCGTGGGGGCGATGATGCTCTCGTAGGGCGTGGGTGCGAGCATCGAGAAATGGTCGTCTTCGATGACGAGCACGTGCGGATGATCGGCGAGGACCTCGCGGAGCTCTCGTGCGCGTGCAGGACTGGTGCCGACACCGGTCGGGTTGTGGGCACGCGGCGTGCAGACGATCGCGCGCGCGCCGCTCTCGAGGGCCGCACGCAGGCCGGCGACGGTCATCCCTTCGCGATCGACGGGGATGGTGACCGGCACGTATCCGGCGAGACGCGCGGTGTGGATGCTGGAGAGGAAGCACGGGTCTTCGAGCCCGACGCGGTCGCCCTGCACCAGGGTCTGGGCCAAGAGGCGCTCGACGGCATCGACCGCCCCGGCGGTGATCGACAGGCGGAACGGACGCGGATGGTCGGCCGCGATCCACTCGGTCGCCCATTCGGCGAGGTCGGCGTCGATGACGGACTCACCGTAGAGCACGTGGCCGGGCGTGACAGCGGCGAAGGCGGCTGCGAGGTCGGGAAGGTGGGCGGGATCGGGATTGCCGCTGCCGAGATCACGCAGCACCGAGCCGGGGGTGAATCCCTCGTCGGGGTTCTGCGCCGGCCCGAGCACCGTGGTTCCGGTGCGGCCACCCGTGGCGGCGATGCGCGCGGTGACCAGCGAACGATAGGCCGCCAGCACCGTGTTCCTGTTCACGCCGAGGCGAGCGGCGAGGGATCTGACCGACGGCAGCTGGTCTCCCGGAGCGTATGCGCCCCGCTCGACGAGGTCGCGCACGCTCTCGGAGATCTCCGCCGCGGTCGACCCGACGATGCCATCTTCGACGTCTTCGCGATCGGGTGCCTGGGCCATGGTTCGACCGTAGGCGATCTTTTGACCTATGTCAAAAGATCCGCATGGTCTGCTTCGACTTCGGGGTGCGCACGTCGGAGGCACCGGGCACGATGGGGGCATGACCGACGGCTACGAATCGGACTTCCTCGGGAAACGGCTCCCCCTCCCCTGTCCCGAACGCGAGATGCGTTCGCTCCCGTATCCGCGATTCACGGTGCTGCTCGACCCCGAGCGGCGTCTCGCGGCGGTCACGGCGGTGAACATCGACGGCGCCACGCTGCAGGACCTGCCGCGCACCGGCGACTGGCGACTCGACGACCGCCTCCCGGCCGACGAGCAGACGGGACCCGAGGTGTACACGCGGAACGACCTCGACCGCGGGCACCTCGTGCGGCGACGAGACCCGGGATGGGGACCGACGCAGACCGCGCGCGCCGCCAGCGAGGCGACCTTCTTCTATCCCAACGCTGCACCGCAGGCTGCGGGATTCAACCAGTCGAAGGAACTGTGGCTCGGCCTCGAAGACCACGTGCTCGCTTACGCCGAGAGCACCGATCAGCGCCTGTCGGTGTTCACCGCCCCGGTGCTCGCCGAGAGCGATCCTCCCTACCGAGGCATCCGCGTGCCCCTCCGCTTCTGGAAGGTCGCCGCGTGGCAGGGACCGGATGGCCTCGCCGCCGCGGGCTTCGTGCTCGATCAGTCCGACCTCGTCGACATGCGGGATGAGACGCTCGCCGTCCCCCCGCTCGGCGCCTTCCGCACGTTCCAGGTGCCGATCGCCGACATCGCCGCACTCACCGGCATCGACCTCGGAGCACTGGTCGAGGCGGACACGCTCCCGCGACCGGGAGCGCGGGAGTCCGGATGGCGGACTCTCGACACCGCGGGCGACATCGTGCTGTGATCCGGGAGCGATCGCGCCACACTGGACCGATGGAGTACAGCGGAGTGGTCCCGACCGATGCCCCCGACCCGAGCATCGAGTCCGATGCCCGATTGCAGAGCCTCCCCTTCCCGGTATTCGAGCTGAAGCCGCAGCGCGCTCTCACGCGACTCCCCGTGGCCGGCTTCATGGAGATCTCCGGCGCAGCGGGCCGCGACGAGGTTTCGGCATCGTTCAGCTACACGCTGTGGCGGCACCCCGACGACCATGCCGATCCCCGCAACGAGATCGAGCTGGACGAACCCACACGGCGCTCCCTCACGGAAGAGCCGCCCTGGGGTCGTCCGGCCTGGCTGATCGCGCAGGTGCAGGCCCTCCGGTACCCGATGCTGTGGGAGGCGGTGCGGACGACCTGGCATGCATCGCCCGGCCGGGAGGGGGCCTCTCTCGCCGAGCAGCTCGCCGCGCACACCGACCACATCCTGCGCAACCGCTTCCGCGGCGAGCTCGGCCTCTCGACCGACCCCCGTGCCGACGCCGACGGGACCGGGAAGACCACGGCCGCCTCGGCATCGGACGCCTCGGTCGAGGTCGACGGCGAGGAGCATCCCGCGCTGTGCGTCGACACCGACCCGTTCGTCTACAGCATCGGCTTCCGGGTCGACGAGCACGTCGTGTGCACCGCGGTGATCCCGCGGGACGCTCTCGCCCTCATCGACCTCGCCCTCACGCGCCTGTCGACGCCGCCTCAGACTCCGGCGCGCACCGACTCCAGCGACGGGTAGTCGCTGTATCCCTCGGCGGTCCGGCCGTAGAACAGTTCGGGACGCGGGTCGTTGAGCTCGGCTCCCTGGATCCAGCGCTCGACCAGGTCGGGATTCGCGATCACGGGACGACCGGCGGCGACGGCGTCCGCCCGTCCGTCGGCGACGAGCGACTCGGCCTCATCCTTGGTCGTCTCCGCCGCGAAGCCGGTGTTGACGATCAGGGGCGCACCCGCCGTGCGACGGATGTGCTGCACGAGCTCTCCGGCGGGGTCGGCGTTGAGCACGTCGATGAACGCGAGGCCGAGCGGCGCGAGACCCTCGGCGAGGGCCGTGTAGGTCGCGCGGACATCCGCATCGTCCTCCTCCAGCACACCCTGGATGTTGTGCTGCGGCGACAGGCGGATGCCGGTGCGGTCGGCTCCGACAGCACCGGCGACGGCCGCGGTGACCTCGATCGCGAAGCGCGCGCGGTTCTCGGGCGATCCGCCGTACGAGTCCTCGCGGATGTTCGACACCGGCGAGAGGAACTCGTGCACGAGGTACCCGTTCGCGCCGTGCACCTCGACACCGTCGAAGCCGGCGGCGATCGCGTTGCGGGCGGCCTGCGCGAACTGGTCGACGACCTCGGGGATCTCGTCGAGGGTGAGCGCATGAGCAACCGGCAGATCGGCCTTGCCCTCGGGCGTGCGCGTCTGCCCGGGTGCCGCGAGCGCACTCGGACCGACGACTCGCGCCTCGCCCGAGATGGCGGGGTGCCCCACACGGCCACCGTGCATCAGCTGCATGACGATCGTTCCCCCCGCGTCATGGACGGCTGCGGTGATCGGCTTCCACCCCTCGATCTGCCCGGGCGTCACGATGCCCGGCTGCCCGGGGTACGACTTGCCTTCGGCGACCGGCCACGTGCCCTCGGAGATGATGAGCCCCTGCCCCGCACGCTGCCGGTAGTACTCCTCCATCGTCGCGGTCGGGACACCGTCGTCATCCGCACGGGTGCGGGTGAGAGGCGCCATGACGACGCGGTTGGACAGCTGCAGGGCGCCGAAGACGGCGGGCTCGTAGAGATTCACAGTGGGAGGTAAGGCGCGAGGGGATCAGCATATTCCCGGTCGGCGTTTCGCTCCGCCGGACGAGGTCGGTCGTCTCCCTCAGCCGCCGAGGCCGGCGAGCAGATCGGCGAAGTGGTCGAGATCGGCCGCGGTCCAGTTGCGCAGCCGCTCGCCGATGCGCCCCTCATAGCGCGAACGGGCGAGCGCCACCCGCTCCTGCGCCAGGTCGGTCGCCACGAGCACACGGGCCCTGCGGTCTTGCGGGTCCGGCACACTCTCCACGAGTCCGAGCTGTTCGAGCTGTCGCACCTGGCGGCTCACCGCCGACTTGTCGGTCTGCAGCCGTTCGATGATCGCTCCGGCCGAGGTCGCCTTTCCCGTCGCGATGGAGGTCAGCACCTGATAGCCGAGGGGCTGCAGATCGGGATGCACGGTCGCTGCGGCCTCACGCCAGCCGATGCGGATCCGCGCGAAGAGTCGACCCAGTTCCTGCTCGACCCTGGTGACGGCCTGGTCGAGGTCGGCGTCGCCCAGCAGGTCGGTCGCGGCAGCGGATGCACGGGTCTCGCCAGGGGCCCCCGCGGCATCATCGGCGGCATCATCGGCGGCATCATCGGCGGCATCATCGGCGGCATCATCGGCGGCATCATCGGCGGCATCATCGGCAGGGGCGTCGGAGGAGGCGCTCATGCTCGCCAGTGTACGGCGAAGCCCCGCCGTCGATCGTGACGGCGGGGCTTCGGGTCAGACCTCGGCCAGCAGCCGGAAGGCCTTTGACGCCGCCCGGATCTCTTCGGGAGTCAGCTCATCGATCACGGCCTGGAGACGGGTGCCGTAGTCGCGGCGGACCGCGGCGAGCGCATCACAGGCCGTGGCGGTCACGCTCAGCACCCGCAGCCGACCGTCGCGCTCGTCGGGGCGGGACTCGAGGAGACCGAGCTCTTCCAGCATCCGCACCTGACGGCTGATGACCGACTTGTCCATCTCGAACCGCTCGGCGATCTCGTGCGCGTTGGCCGTTCCCGCCCTGTCGATGAAGGTCAGCAGTTTGTAGCCGGCCACCTGCAGCTCCGGGTGGACCCGGGCTGCGGATTCCTTCCACAGCGACCGGGTCCTCGCGAAGATGAGGTTCAGATGCGCCTGGAGGTCACCGAGCGCACTGTCGACATCCGACGCCGCGACCCCTGCCGAGGCCATGACCTCAGCGCTCCCCGTCCCGGTCTTCGCGGGCAACGTCATCACGGGCACGATCGTCGCGCTCGAGAACGCGGACCGCACCGGTCGCGGGGGCGCTGCCGGCACCCTCGATCCGGATGGTTCCGGTGGAGAGCGAGGCTCCGACCTCGGCCTCGGAGACCTCGATCACCGATTCCTCAGCCTGCTCGAGCATCTGCTCGGCGGCGTTCTTGGTCGACAGCGGCTTGTTCTTGATGAACGCGATCGCGATGATCGCGATCACCGCGAGCGGGATCGCGATGATGAAGGAATCGGCGATGCCGTGGCCGTATGCTCCTTCGACGATCGTGCGGATCGTGTCGGGCAGCTGACCGACCTTGGGGACGTCACCCGAGGCGAGGTGCTTGAGCGCGTCGATCTCGGCGGGTGTCGACGGGACGAAGCCGTCGAGCGCATCGGTGATGTAGTTCGCGACGCTGGTGGACAGCAGCGAACCCATCACGGTGACGCCGATGGTGCCGGCGATCGTGCGGAAGAAGTTCACGTTCGACGAGGCGGCGCCCAGCTGCTGCGGAGCAGTGTCGTTCTGCACGATCAGCGTGAGGTTCTGCATGACCATGCCGAGGCCGGCGCCGAGCACGAACATGTAGACGGCGACGAGCGGGAACGGGGTGTCGTAGCGGAGCGTGGCCATCAGGCTGACGCCGGCGGTCGCGAGGACCGACCCGGTCAGCATCCAGCCCTTCCACTTGCCGAAGCGGCTCACGAGCTGGCCGATGATGATCGACGCCCCCATCTGGCCGATGATCATCGGGATGGTCATGAGGCCGGACTCGGTGGGCGTGGCGCCACGGGCGAGCTGGAAGTACTGCGCGAGGAACACCGACGTCGCGAACATCGAGACGCCGATCGCGATCGAGGCGATGACCGACAGGGTGAAGGTGCGGTTGCGGAACAGCGACATCGGGACGATCGGTTCCTTGACGAAGAACTCGACCGTGATGAACGCGGCGATCGCGACCGCGGCGGTGACGATCAGCATGATGCTCGTCGAGGAGTCCCAGTCGAACTGGTTGCCGCCCATCGAGACCCAGATCAGGAGGGTCGAGACGCCGACCGCGAGGAGCACGATGCCGAAGTAGTCGATCGAGACCTTGGTGTCGCGCTGGGGCTTCGGCAGGTGCAGGGTGAACTGCAGGAGCACCAGGGCGAGGATCGCGAACGGCACGCCGACGAAGAAGTTGGAGCGCCAGCCCCACACGTCGGTGAGGAGTCCGCCGAGCAGCGGGCCGCCGATGGTGCCGAGGGCCATGATGCCGCCGACGACGCCCATGTACTTGCCGCGCTCACGCGGGGAGATGATGAGGGCCACGGCGATCATGACGAGCGACATCAGGCCGCCGACGCCGATGCCCTGGATGACGCGGACCGCGATGAGCATGTTCGTGTCGGTCGAGAAGCCGGCGATCACGGTGCCGACCGTGAAGAGGATGAGGGAGATCTGGACGAGCACCTTGCGGTCGACGAGGTCGGCGAGCTTGCCCCAGATCGGGGTCGAGACGGCGGTGGCCAGAAGGCTCGCGGTGATGACCCAGGTGTACTGGGACTGCGTGCCGCCGAGGTCGGCGATGATGACCGGCATCGAGGTCGACACCACGGTGCCCGAGAGCACGGCGACGAACATGCCGACGACGAGTCCGGAGATCGCGGTGAAGACCTCGCGAGCCGACCGGGTCGTCTCGGGGGGTGCGGATGGGGTGTGTGTCACGGGGTAACGCTCCTGCGTAGAAAGTTGATCGAGGTCAACCATACGCCTTTAGTTGCCAAAGCGCAACTAAAGGCGTATGTGCTCGCGTCGTGCTTCTGCTCGGCGGAACCGAGCGGTACCGTGTCAGCGTGTCGACTGATTCCAGGAGCGGACGGGCGCCCGGCGCCCCGGCCTCTCTCGACGCGGCCATCGGGGACGTCGACTGGACCGTGCCTCCCGCCGGATCGACGAGATCGTGGTTCCGCGCCCCCAGCGGCGAGTTGTCCGTGATCTCGCTGGGCGCACCCGAGCGTCCGCGCGTGGTCCTGGTGCCCGGGGCCACCGGCTCCAAAGAAGACTTCGCCCTGATGCTGCCGCTGCTGGCCGAGGCGGGGTACTTCGTGCAGTCGTTCGACCTCGCCGGGCAGTACGAGTCGCACGCGGCCGGCGCAGACTCCGCCTACACGTACGAGCTGTTCATCGCCGACCTGGTCGCATTCCTCGACGCGGGCGCGCCGGCGCATCTGCTCGGGTACTCGTTCGCCGGCACCGTCGCACAGCTGGTCGCCGTCCGTCGCCCCGACCTCGTGCTCTCCCTCACGCTCCTGACCACTCCTCCCGGTTCCGGCAACGTGTTCGCGAGCATGAAGTGGCTGGGACCCCTCGCCCCGATCGCGAGTCCTCGTCGCGGCGCCGGCCTCATGATCTGGGGGATCGTGACGAACAAGAACCGGGTGCCCCCACGGCGCCTCGAGTTCGTCCGCTCGCGGTTCGCGCTCACGAGCAGACGCAGCGTCGATGAGATCGTCGGCCTGATGATGGCCGCTCCCGATCTGCGCAGCCGCGTGCGGGGATTGCCGATGCCCAAGCTCGTCGTCGCGGGATCGCACGACCTGTGGCCGCTCGCCGCCCACGAACGGTATGCACGCGAGATCGGCGCGGAGTTCCGGGCGTACCCGACGGGACACAGCCCGAGCGAGACCACACCGCACCAGCTGACCGCCGACCTGCTCGATCTCTACACGCGGGCTCGCGACTGACCCGCCTCCGGCGTCACCGACCGGCTGCGGACCTATCGGCCTCGCGCCGAGCCCGGCGCCGCTGATGCAGAGGCTCCGGCGACAGATGCAACCGCACCGTGGGCAGCACGTAGCTCAACCGCCGTCGCAGAGACGCCCAGTCCTGGAACGGTCGCGCCGACACCTCGACCACGAGGCCCCGATCGCGCAGCACCGTCATCTCCGGACGCACATGGAACGACAGGTCGAAGTCGTCGTGGATGTTCGTCGCCTCCCGATGCACCTCTCCGCTCAGCACCCGCCAGACGGAGGCACGCATCGCCATGTTCGATCCATAGAGGGGTGCGTGCCCGAGGACCGGAGTCATCGAGGCGTACATGCCGCCGATGTACAGATGCGTCCCCATCCAACGCACCAGAGGCGTCGAACCGTAGAAGCGCGGTTCGCCGGTGACGAAGTCGACGTCGGGGCGGTCGCGGAAGGTGCGCTCGATCCGCTCCACCCAATCCGGCCCCGGGCGGGAATCGGCGTCGAGCCGGGCGATGATGTCGCTCGTCGCCGCGTCGTAACCGGCCGCCGATGCGCGCGGGATGCCCGGGACCGGCTCGGTGACGACCCGTGCCCCGAACCCCTCGGCGACGGCGACCGTGTCGTCGCTGCTGCCGTTGTCGACGATGACGATCTCATCGGCGATCCGGGTCTGATGCTCGAGCGCCCGCAGACACACCTCCAGCAGGCGGGCGTCGTTCCGTACCGGGATCACCACGGAGACGGAACGAGAGAAGGCGGTCGTCATCGTCCCCCCATTGTGCGCGTAGCCGACCGTTTCGGCCGTGTGCCCCGCCCTCACCCGAAACTGCGTCGTGCAGAAGCTACTCCGCGGCGGGGAAGTGAGGTCGCGTCCCACTCCCCCGCAGCCGGTCACTCGATGGCGTCGTCCGCTCGCTCGCGCCTGGTCGTGCTTCCGTGCGCCGGGATCAGACCGAAGTCGGTGAGGAGCTCGCCCATCTGGGTGTTGTCGAGCTTGTCGAGAAGCTTGCCCTTCACGAAGTTCGGCCCGGGGATGTGCACGGCCTCGCCGTCGCGCAACCGCGCGGTCGCCTTCAGCAGGTAGCGGATGTCGTAGGTGGAGTTGAACACCTCCGGCACACCGCGCTCGATGTCGAGCAGCTGATAGGTCGCCTCCATCGCGGTGCGCACCGAATACTCGGTCGTGAAGATGGTGTCGCGGGTGGTCTCGGCGAACTGACCGAGGAAGGCGAAGTTCACGCTGCCCTCCGGCACCACCTGCGGGCGGTCGCCGGCCTTGCGCGGCAGGAAGAACGACGTGACGTACGGCATCATCACCGGCACCGTCTTCGCGGCGGATGCGGCGAGCTCGGGAATGTCCGCGACGGGAACCCCGAGGTGATACAGCCACTCCTGCGCGATCTCCTCGCCCGTGCAGTCCTGCATCGGCTTCTTGATGAAGTCGCCCGGCGTCTCGACGAACAGCCCGTACACCCACACCACGATCTCGTTGGGCTTCTGCGCCTTGAAATGCGGCTGCCGGTTCACGGTCCAGCTCATCAGCCACGACGAGTCCTTCGCCGTGACGATGCCACCGGTGACGACCTTCCCCGAGAAGGGGTCGCGCTGCGCGATCTTCTCGATGTACGCGGGGATGCGCTCGTCGATCGTGGTGACCGTCGCCGACTCCCACTTCGTCTTGTCGATGTCGTTGCAGAACACCTCGGGGCGCCCGAAGTCGGGCGACTTCGCGGCGACCTTCTTCCAGAAGTCCCACGCGGGGGCGGAACCGTCGAGGAGCCGGGGCGCCGTGTTCTGATCGCCGTTGTCGGAGTTCTCCGTCAGCGACCCGATCGTCATGAGGCACAGATCGTCCGGTCCGAGGTCCACGCCACCGGGCTCGCCATCCACGATCCAGTCGATGCGCGTCGCCTGCTTGCGCCCGTCCGTGAGGTCGAAGTGCACGTCGGTGACGGTGTGATGGAAGCGGAACCGCACCCCGTGGTCGTCGAGGTACTTCCGCATCGGCAGCACGAGCGATTCGTACTGGTTGTACTTCGTGAACTTGAGCGCCGACAAGTCGGGGAGACCGCCGATGTGGTGCATGAAACGGTGGAGGTACAGCTTCATCTCCAGGGCGGAGTGCCACTCCTCGAAGGCGAACATCGTGCGCCAATAGAGCCAGAAGTTGCTCGCGAGGAACTCCTCGCCGAACACCTCATCGATGCGCTTGCCCTCCATCTGCTCCCGCGTGGCGAGGATCACATCGATGATGTCCTTCTGCGCCTTGTCGGAGAGCGTGAACAGCTTGTTGGTGTGGGCGTCCTGCCCCTGCTTCTCCGTCACCCGGCACAGGGACGAGTTCGGGTCGTCCTTGTTCAGCCAGTAGAACTCGTCGAGCACGCTGGCGCCGTCGATCTCGAGCGATGGCACCGAGCGGAACAGATCCCACAGACACTCCATGTGGTCCTCGAGCTCGCGCCCGCCGCGGATCACGAATCCCTTCTCCGGATACTTGATGCCGTCGAGCGCTCCACCGGGAAGACCCAGCTCCTCGAGGATCGTGATCCGCTCGCCGGCGATCTGGCCATCGCGGATCATGAAGATCGCCGCCGCCATCGCGGCGAGGCCGCCCCCGACCAGCCACACGGTCTTGTCGTCCGCCCCTTCGGGTTTGCGGGGCCGCGCGAAGGCCTCGTAGTTTCCGTTGCTCCGATACATGTCGATCTTCCTTCCCGCCCATCGGTCGATTCGCGTCCAGTAGACCGCAGGAGCGCGAGGAACGGAAGGCGGGCCGGGGCATCTCACCCGTAGTAGACCGGGCTGGGAGAATCGACCCATGACGGATTCCTTCGAGGCGCTGATCGAGGCCGGCGACACCGCTGACGTCACCGGGTGGGACTTCGCCTGGCTGGATGGCCGAGCGACCGAGGAGAGGCCGCCGTGGGGCTACGCCCGCCTGCTGTCCGACCGTCTCGGCACCGCTTCGGCGTCGCTCGACATCCAGACCGGGGGCGGCGAGGTGCTCGCCGAAGCGGCGTCTTTCCCGCCAGCGGCCGTGGCGACCGAGTCGTGGCCCCCGAACGTGCGTCGCGCGACGCAGCTGCTGCACCCCCGCGGCGTGGTGGTCGTCGCCGACCCCGACGAGCCTCCACTGCCCTTCGCCGACGAGGCCTTCGACCTGGTGACCAGCAGGCACCCCGCGACGATCTGGTGGTCGGAGATCGCACGGGTGCTGACGCACGACGGCACCTATTTCGCGCAGCACGTGGGGCCGGCGAGCGCGTTCGAGCTGATCGAGTTCTTCCTGGGCCCGCAGCCCGAGGCACGCCGCGGACGCCACCAGGATGATGAGGTCGCCGCCGCGGAGGCTGCCGGGCTCGAGATCGTGGACCTGCGCACCGCGCGCCTGCGCATCGAGATCCACGACGTCGCCGCCGCTGTCTATCTCCTGCGCAAGGTGATCTGGTGGGTGCCGGGATTCACCGTGGAGAACAGCCGCGACCGACTGCGCGACCTCCACGACCTGATCCAGCAGGACGGTCCGTTCATCGCGCACTCGACCCGTCACCTCATCGAAGCGCGCCGCCCCTAGCGAGCGCCACCGCCGCGGCAGGCATGCGCACTCAGTACACGGTCCCCATCGCCTCCCGCACCTCGTCGAGGGTCGCGTCGGCGATGCCACGGGCACGCTCGTTCCCCCGGCGGAGCACGGAGCGTACGAGGTCGGGATCAGCGGCGAAAGCTCGGCGGCGCTCCCGCAGGGGAGCGAGGAACTCGTTCACAGCGGTGGCGGCGAGCGACTTCAACGCGCTGCTGCCGCCGTCGCCGATGCGATCCGCCAGCTCCTCGGGAGAGACGTCCAGGCACAGAGCGGCCGTCGTCAGAAGCGCCGAGATGCCGGGGCGATGCTGCGGGTCGAAGGTGATCCGCCGATCCTGATCGGTCCGTGTGCGACGGATCGCCGCGACGGTCTCGTCCGGTGTCATCGACAGCGCGATCGCGTTGCCGTAGCTCTTCGACATCTTCCGGCCGTCGAGCCCCGGCACCTCCGGGGTCGCGGTGATCAGCGCCTCCGGAACCGGGAAGATCGCGCCGTACCGGTCGTTGAACCGCCGAGCGATCACCCGCGTCATCTCCACATGCGGCAGGTTGTCCTTCCCCACCGGCACGAGGTTGCCCTTGCAGAAGAGGATGTCGGCGGCCTGATGCACCGGGTAGGTCAGCAGCAGCCCGCTGAGCGCCCGCCCCGACGCCTCGAGCTCCGATTTGACCGTCGGGTTCCGGTGCAGCTCCGCCTCGGTGACGAGGCTGAGGAACGGCAGCAGCAGCTGGTTCAGCGCCGGAACCGACGAGTGGGTGAAGATCGTCGTCCGCTGCGGGTCGATCCCCGCGGCGAGGTAGTCGAGGACCGCACCGTACACGTTGTCGCGCACGTGCGCCGTCGTGTCGCGATCGGTGATGACCTGGTAGTCGGCGAGCACGAGGAACGTCTCGACCCCGGCATCCTGCAGCCGCACGCGCTCCCGGATGGTGCCGAAGAAATGTCCGAGGTGGAGCGCCCCAGTCGGGCGCTCCCCCGTGAGCACGCGGAACCTTTCCGGGTGCCGGGCCACGGCGTCGGCGACCTCCGTCGATCGCTGCGCGGTCGCGGTGAACGAATCCATCTGTCTCTCCCTGCGTCGGGAGCCGCACGGAGTTCTCGGGTGCTGTCACGAACTGCCGCGCAGCCCGTGATCTTGCTTCAACCGGCTGCTATCGCAGCCACCACCATGCGGAGAGGTTGAAGTTCATGGAACAGATGCTATCGCGCACCGCGACCCAAGGAGTCACGACGGATGCCGACGCCGACCGCTCACGGGGTGAGCCGGTGCAGATCGCGTGGGAAGAGCGTCACCTCACGGATGTTCGACGCCTCGATGAGCCGCGACACCCAGCGCTCCAGCCCGATCGCGAAACCGCCATGCGGCGGCATCCCGTGGGCGAAGGCCGAGAGGTACGCGGAGTAGGCGTCGGGCGATTCACCCCGCGCCTCGATGGCCGCGACGTACTCGGAGTGACGGTGCAGGCGTTGCCCGCCGGTCACGAGCTCGAGGCCACGGAAGATCAGGTCGAAGCTGTTGCTCCACCGCGGGTCGTCCGGCTGGGAGTGCGTGTAGAAGGGCCGCTTGCGCATCGGATACCCCTCCACGGCGAGCACGTCGCTGCCGTACCGCTCCTTCGCCCATTCGCCGAGAGCGCGCTCGTGCGCGGGAGCCAGGTCGGGCTCGTCGTCCGGGGCGCCGACCCGCCGCAGCGCGTCCTGGAAGTGGATCACCGGGATCTCGTCGGGGATCGTCGGAAGAGCGAGACCGAGGCGCTCGACGGCCTCCGCGCTCTCGGTGCGGATGCCGTCGATCATGCCGAGCAGGACCCGATGCAGCAGCGCGAGCACATCGCGATGGTCGCGGATGAAGCCCAGCTCGGCGTCGAGCGACACGTATTCGGCGAGGTGCCTCACCGTGTCGTGCGGCTCGGCTCGGAACACAGGCCCCGTCTCGTAGACGCGCTCGAAGACGCCGACCAGCTGCTGCTTGAAGAACTGCGGACTCTGCGCGAGGTAGGCGGTGGTGCCGAAGTAGTCGACGGGGAACACGTTGGCCCCCGACTCCGTGACGGAGTCGACGAGCTTGGGCGTCTGGATCTCGGTGAATCCCTCGGCGTCGAGCGTGTGACGGAATGCGCGCATGCTCGCCGCCGCCAGCTCCCACTTGGCACGCTGGGCAGGATGCCGCCAGGTCACGGCCGCATGGTCGAGCACGGTCGGAAGCGCGGCGTCGAGTGTGGGACGCCACAGCTCGACGACCGGGGTGCGCGCGGGCTCCGAGAGCAGGGTGATGTCGGGAGCGGTCACCTCGATGCCGCCGGGGGCATGCGCGTTCGCCGTGGCCGTACCTTCGATGCGCACGACCGTCTCCTCACCCGGCAGGCCGCCCTCCGGCAGCTGTTCGGGCCGGAACACGATCTGCGCGAGTCCGGTGCGGTCGCGCAGGATAAGGAACGACACGGTGGCGAGTTCCCTGCGCCGATGCACGTGTCCCATGAGGGTGATGCGCGCGCCAGGGGGCGTGAACGGAAGCCGGGCGGCGAGAGTGCGAGCGGGGTCGGATGACGACATGATTCCTCCAGGTGGCGAAAGCCCTGGAGGTGCGGGCGGGGGCTAGATCGCGGTGCCACCACACCTTCGCCGATCGCTCATCGGCCTCTCGTCGATACGCCGGACGCGCGGGAGCCGCCTGCCCGAAGGCCGAGGGTCGTCACTCCCTCGCAGCTGCCGTCGCCATCGTAACATCGCGCTCACCCTCTCCCCCGGCACGTGCTTCGCTCACGAGCACGGCCGCGACGCCGGCAGCACACAGGACGAATCCGAGGAGCGTGATGACGGTGAGCGGCTCCCCGAGCAGCAGCGCTCCCGCGGCTGCGGTCGTCGGAGCGACCAGGAAGAGCAGCGCGTTCAATGCTGTGATGCCCACCCGGCGCAGCAGCCACCAGTACAGCCCGTAGGCGGCGAGAGTCGGGAAGGCGGCGGCGAATCCTGCGGCGAGCCAGAACGAGACGGATGCCGGGGGCGCGAGCGCTCCGAAGACCGCGGCGATGGGCACGAGTGCCACGGCCGTCACGGTCACGTGGATGGCCAGCGTGACGAGGGTGCCGGTCCGCGGCGCCGAGCGGCGCTGGAGGAACGTGCCGACGATCAGACAGGCCATCGCCAGCGCCGGCCAGACGTAGGCGAGCGGGTGCGCCTCCGAATCGTCGAGCTGCGACCGCACGACCAGGAGCACACCCGCCGCCCCGACGAGGAGTCCGGCCCACTGCACTCCGCGGACGCGCAGGCCCAGCAGCGGACCGACCAGGACCGCGACGATGAGCGGCTGCACTGCGTCGATCAGCGCGGTCGTCCCTGTCGCGACGCCCGCCGCGATCGCCGCATAGACCGATGCACAGTAGCCGAACTGCGCGAAGAAGCCGATGAGCGCCTGCCGCCCGACATCGACGCGAGTGATGCCCTCGGAGGCCCCGGTGAGCACCACGATGACGACCAGGATCACCGCGAGCGGCACGAACCGCCACACGAGCAGGGTCAGGGGCGCCACGGCCTCGACGGCGATCGCGGGCACGAGGAAGCCGGAGCTCCACGTCACGACGAACGCCGCGGAGGCCAGCACCGTCACCACGAGACGAAGTACACCGATCTGTTTACTCATCTCGATGACTATACAGGTCGGTGTAGTCAGAGCGGTATAGTGAAGACATGGCCGTCCCGGTTCCCGAACTCGCCCCGCTCACCCCCGGCGCCACCCGCGTGCTCGACGCGGCGTCACGACTCTTCTATGAACGCGGCATCCATGCGGTCGGCGTCGACACCATCGCCGACGCGGCCGGGGTCACGAAGAAGACGCTCTACGATCGGTTCGGCTCGAAGGAAGCCCTGGTCATCTCCTACCTCCAGCACCGCGACGCACTCTGGCGCGCGCACGTCGCCCGGCACCTCGACCGCACTCCCGAGCCCGGCATCGATCGGGTCCTCGCCG
Organism: Microbacterium sp. TPU 3598; assembly: GCF_002356155.1. Taxonomy (NCBI): domain Bacteria; kingdom Bacillati; phylum Actinomycetota; class Actinomycetes; order Micrococcales; family Microbacteriaceae; genus Microbacterium; species Microbacterium sp. TPU 3598. The sequence goes on from NZ_AP017975.1 coordinate 3,141,271, forward strand.
TGTTCGACGCGGCGATCACCTGGTCCGACGAATACAGCCCGAAAGGGTGCAGTGCCATCAACGCCCGAGCGGAGATCGGCGACGGCCACGACGGCCACCCGGTCTTTCCCGAGGTGTCGCGGCAGAAGGCCTGGCTGCTGGAGCTGTTCTTCGAGCTGTGCCGCGAAGCGCGCCTCTCGAAACCCGCACTGATGTCGAAGGCCATGATGCTGCTCTACGAAGGTGCGATCGTCACGGTCGGGATGGAGACCTTCGCCGAGCCGTTCCAGGTGGCGCGAGAGCTGGCGCGCACCACTCTGGAGCAGGACCGGCGCTGACCGACCCGTCAGCCGATCGACCGCTGCGGAGCCCCGGTCCGGCGACGGACGAGCGGCATCACGGCAGCGGCGACCACGACGATCGCGGCGACCAGCACCGCCGTGGTGAAGCCGCCGACGACCACCGCGGCGATCGTTCCCAGAACCGCGATCCCGAGACCGCCGCCCAGCGCGAAGCCGACCTCCTGGATCGCGCCGACCTGACCGGCGTCGTCTTCGGTGGTGACATCGAAGAGCGCGGTGGCCGCGAGCGTCGCCCCGATGCCGAAGCCGAAGCCGACGAGAGCCAGCGGCGCGGCGACGACCTCGGGATCGGTGAAGAGCCACGCCATTCCGCCGGCCTGCAGCAGCAGCGCCCCGACGGTGAGCGCTTCGGCCCGCACCCAGCGGAGCGCGATCGGGGCGATCACTCCGCCGATCGCGATGGCTGCCGCCTGCGGGAGGATCGCGAGACCGGCATCGGCGGCGCTCCATCCTCTCGTGTCCTGCAGGTGCAGGCTCACCAGGAGCACGGATGCCGAGGAGACGCCGCTCGCGACGAGGATGCGGGTGATGGCGGGACTGAATCCCGGGATCCCGAACAGGCGCATGTCGATGAGCGGTTCGGACAGCCTCCGCTGGCGAAGGACGAAGAACACGAGACTGCCGACGGCGACCACTGCGGCGATCCCCGCCGGCACGGGGGCGACGAGCGCCTCGTGCAGGGCGAAGGCGAGCGCGCCGAGAGCCACGATCGACGTGGCGATGCTCGGAAGATCCCATGACGGCGCCCGGGAGCTGCGGGAATCGGGCACCAGCCAGAGGGCGAGCACGCCGGCGAGCACTGCCAGGGGCACACTCCCCAGCAGCAGCCAGCGCCATCCCGGCCCCTCCGCGAGGAGCCCACCCAGAACCGGTCCCAGCGCACTGCCCACTCCGAACGTCGCCGTCCACAGCCCGTACGCCAGCACTCGTTCCCTGGCGTGGTACTTCGCACCGATCGTGGCGACCACGCCGGCGACGACGAACGCCTCGGCGACGCCGAGGAGCGCCCGGACCGCGATGAGCAGCAGTCCGCTCTGCGCGAATCCGCCGACCGCGTTGAGCACCGCGAATCCGGCGAGGCCGATCAGCACGATCCGCTTCCGCCCGAAGGCGTCGCCGATCCGCGCCGCGAGGATGAGCGTCGCTGCGAGCGAGAGTGCGTAGACGTCGGCGAGCCAGAGACCCTCGGTGTCGCTGAGGGCGAGCTCGCCGCGGATGGCCGGAAGCGCCGTGGAGACGCTGCTGATGGCGAGCGCGCCGATCAGGATCCCGAGCAGCAGAGGCACCATCGCGAACCAGAGACGAAGGGTCGAACGCGCAGCGGTCACGGTGGGGGTGGAAGTCACGTGTTCAGTCTGTAAAGTACAGACAGAAGCTGCAAGTACGGTCATTCCTGTCACGTACTGACACCACGGATACTATGGGCGACCGGCACGAGGAGGGTGCGATGAGGGAGAAGACCGAGCGGATCGTGCGCGACTGGTCGGAGTCATGCGACGCCGAGGTGTCGATAGCGGTCCTCGGCGGGGCCTGGAAGCCGAGCATCCTCACGCTTCTCGGCGAGCACGAGGTGCTGCGGTTCGGAGAACTCGGGCGCCTCTTGGAGAACCCCACCGCGCGCGTGCTCACCCGCCAGTTGCGCGAGCTGGAGGAGGACGGACTCATCACCCGCACGGTGTACCGGCAGGTGCCGCCGAAGGTCGAGTATCGCCTCAGCGAACTCGGCACGACCGCGACGCCGCTGCTCGTCGAACTGACACGGTGGGGCACGCAGTACGCCGAACGGCAGCGCGCCTCGGTGACAGCCGGCACGTCCGACGACCGGGATCCGGTCGTCGGCTAGCGGTCTGCTCCCTCGCTGTCGAGGAAGACCCCGACGCGCTCGCCGTCGTACACGAACTGCAGCGCCGTTCCCGAGGGGAACCGTTCGCTGAGTTCCTTCGGCGCGCTGCTGTCGAACGGGACCTCGACGGTCGCGGGGAACGTGCCGACGGCGCAGCCGGTGTAGATGGGTCCGTCATAGCTCCAGCTCGAGGAGGCGTCGAACTCCTCCGCTTTCGGAACCTGGTCGGCGCGGGCGACGGTGAAGCACTCGCTTCCGATGCCCCCGCCGCCATACCCTCCCGTGGTCTCCATCAGAGCCAGGCCATAGAAGTCGAACACGGCGGAACTCGGGCCGGCCCCCATCCACCCTGCCGGGATCTGCAGGGCCGACGTGGGTTCGAGGGTGGCGATCTGCGGCGCTCCGGAGGAGACGGCGACGGGAGCGATCTTCACGAGAGCGAAGGTGACGGCCGCCGAGATCGCGGCAGCAGCCACGATCGCGACCCACCACAGGACCGTGGTCGTGCGCTCCGAGAACCAGGCCGCCATGCGCTCCGCCGGTTCCTCCTTCGGTGCGACCGGATCCGACGGATCGGCGGGAACATCGGCGGGGGCGTCGGCGAACACGTCGAGCGCATCCCCCTCCGGCTCCGGCGTGCCTTCTCCCGGCCATGTCTCGTGCCGAGCGGAGTCGGCCGATCGGTTTCGGGCGGCCCGCCCGAGCTGCTCGACGTCGGGAACGGGCATGACGGCATCGGTCACCGCGGGCTTCGGCTGCTGCATCGCTTCCAGCTGCTGGAGGCGCCGGAGCGCGGCCGGGTCGTTCTCGATGTCCGCCGTCGGACCATAGGCGCGGGCCCGCAGGACGCGGAGCTCGTCTTCAGCCGCAGTGCTCATCTCCGGCATCGTCTCACAGGCCGGAGGATCAGCCGCAGAACGCCGAGGCCGAGTCCTTGAGCTGCTCGATCGCCTCGACCGTCTCGGGAGCCTGCAGGTCTGTCATGCCGCCGATCTGCGTGGCACCCGAGCGGATGAGGTCTCCCAGCTGGCCGTCGACATTCGCCGCGAGCCCCTCGAGCGATGAGACGAGCTCATCGCGGGCGGCATCGGCCTGCTCCGCCGAGACCTCACCCTGGTCGAGCAGCGACTGGTACTGCCCGTAGGCGTCGTCGATCGTCGTGCAGGTCGCCTCCACGTCGATGCCCACGGCGTCGCCGGCCATCTGCGTCACCTGCGAGCACCCGGCGAGGAGCCCGGCGGCGAGTCCGGCAGCGAGAACGACGGGGAGGACCACGATTCGGCGCATGCCACGAGGGTAGCCGGTCCGCCTGACGGCCTCCTGCGCCGCGTGCGATCTCCTGCGGCGCGTGCGACCACGGGCGTGGAGCATGCGCACGGGCGCGCCCGTCTATCATCGCAAGCGCACGATGGCCGAGGAGGTGGGCACCTGATGAAGGTCATGCTCGTGGACGACGATGCGGAGATCCGCCTCGGTTTCACGACCGCTCTGCGACGCCGAGGTCACACCGTCGATACAGCCGAGGATGTCGCCTCGGCCCGCCGGCTCGCCGAACTCATCGTCCCTGATGTCGCGATCATCGACGTCATGCTCCCGGACGGCGACGGGTTCTCGCTGTGCCGAGAGATCCGCACCCGATGGGGCTTCCCGACCGTGATGCTCACCGCGCGAGACGAGGATGCAGACGTCGTCGTCGGCCTCGACGCCGGAGCCGACGACTACATCGCCAAGCCCGTCAGCGTGGCCGTGCTCGAAGCACGCCTGCGGACGGTTCTGCGTCGCAGCTCCCGCCTCACCGTGGAGCCCCTGCGTGTCGGGTCGCTCGAACTGCACGAGGACTCCGCCGAGGCGCTGGCCGACGGCGAGCCCCTCCCGCTGAGCGCCACCGAGTTCCGGCTCCTCCATGAGCTGGCCCTGAATGACGGACACGCTCTGAGCCGCTCCCGACTGATCGACGCGGTCTGGGCGCAGTCGCCGCCCGACACCCCGCGGGTCGTGGACACCGCCATCCAGCGGCTGCGTGCCAAACTGACCGCAGCGAACGTCTCGACGCCGCAGCTGGAGACCATCCGCGGGATCGGGTACCGGCTGCGATGACCGCACGTCGTCGTCGCCCCACCCTCCGTGCGGCGATCGCGCTCGCCCTCGTGGGCAGCACGATCGCGGTGTCGGTCCTCGTCACCGGGGTCGTGGTGCTCACCGCGGGACGGATCGTCTACGAATCCCGGCAACAGGGGCTGCTCGACGAGTTCTCGACCACCGCGGACGCCCTGTTCACGTCCATCTCCACCGGGTCCCCCGAGGACACCTGGAAGTACTACGCCGAGATCCTTCCCGGCGAGACGGTCATCATCGACCTCGACAGCGGCCGGAGCGCGGGCGAGCTCCGGCCGGACCAGGTGCCGGATGCGCTCGCCATCGACGACACCCGTCGCTCCGGAGACCTGACGTCGCTGATGACCACGCTCGAAGGACGCGATGTCTTCTTCGTCTCCGTGGTGCGGGACGATCTCCCCCAGGACCCGAACGCCCGACTCGCCGTGGTCACGGCGTACTCGATGGAGCCGCAGCGGGAGCAGGTGCGGGAGCTCGTCATCTCCGGGGCGCTCCTGAGCGGCGGCGTGGTGGTGCTCGTCGTGCTGCTCGAACGCCTTCTCGGCGGAGCGTTGACACGCCCGCTCCGCCGTCTGGTCGACACCGCGCAGGCGGTCGGGTCCGGCGAGGGGCCACCGGCGTGGAAACCGTCGTTCGACGACGTCGACCGGGTAGCCGATGCTCTTCGCCTCTCCTCCGAACAGTTGGGGTCCACCATCGCGCAGCTGCAGCGCCGGGAAGCGGAGTCCCGACGGCTCGTCAGCGACGTCGCCCATGAGCTGCGCACGCCCCTCACGTCGATGATGGCCGTCGACGAACTCCTCGACGACGACGAGCAGACGACGGCGGAGGAGCGGGCGGTCGCCGCCGCGGTCGTACGCACCGGAACCCGCCGCCTGCATTCGCTGATCGAGCACCTGCTCGAACTCTCCCGCCTCGACGCCGGGGTCGCGCGCGTGCACCGCACGACTCTCTCTCTCCCCGATCTGCTGGACGACGTGATCGACGCGACAGGGGTCGATCACGTCGAGGTGTCGGTCTCCCCCGATCTCCGCATCCACACCGACCCCGCCCGGCTGCACACCGTGGTGGCGAACCTGCTCACGAACGCCTCCAGGCACGGGCGACCACCCCTCACCGTCCGGGTGCACGAAGACGGGGACGCGGTGCACATCGACGTCGGCGACCAGGGCCCCGGCATCGCCGAGGCCGACGCGGAGCGGGTGTTCGACCGCTTCGTCACCACCGACCGTTCGCGCCCCGACGGGGTGGGAACGGGGCTCGGTCTCGCGATCGCCCGCGACAACGCACGGCTCCTCGGCGGAGACCTCACACTCCTGGTCCGGTCTCCCGGGGCGACGTTCCGTGTGACCATGCCCCGCGTGTGACACTCGTGTGACATTCCTCCTCGACACTGGCCGTTCGCCGATGTCGAGAGGTCGTGCCCATGAGTCTTCCCCCGTCCCCTTCTCCGCGCAGACAGGCGTCTCCGAGCGGACAGCGCCGGAGACGCCTGCGGCGCTTCCTCACCCTGACCGCAATCGCCGTCCTGGTCATCGGCGGAGGAACGGTCGCGGTCGCGGCGATCCGGTTGTCGCAGAACGTCACCACGGTCGACCTGCACCCCGCACGCACGGACGAGCCACCCGTCGTCGCGGATTTCGACGGCGAGTTCGACGTGCTGCTCGTCGGTTCCGACGGTCGCGCAGGGCAGGGGGCACAGTACGGTGAGGGCGGCGACGTCGAAGGCAGCAGGAACGACGTGACGCTGCTGCTGCACGTGAACGAGTCGCACGACGCGGCCACCGTGATCTCCTTCCCGCGCGATCTGCTCGTCGACATGCCCGCATGCACCGACCCCGACTCCGGGAAGACCTGGGATGCCGGTCACCGGGTGCAGTTCAACGAGTCCCTCGCCCGCGGCGGACTGGGGTGCGTCGCCTCCACGGTCACGGCACTCACCGGGATCGATCTCGCCTACGCGGCGGAGATCAGCTTCACCGGGGTGATCGACGCTTCCGACGCGGTCGGCGGCGTGCCCATCTGCTTCGCAGGTCCGGTACACGATCGGCACTCCGGCTTGGAGATCCCCGAAGCCGGGACCTACGACCTCAGCGGAGAACAGGCTCTGGCGCTCCTGCGCTCCCGCTACGGCATCGGCGACGGGAGCGACCTCGCCCGCATCTCGACGCAGCAGGTGTTCCTCTCCTCTCTGGTGCGCACGCTCCGCGATCGGTCCACCTTGACGGATCCGGTGAAGCTGTACGGGATCGCCGATGCGGCGACCAGGAACATGACACTGTCCACGCCGCTCGCCGACCTCGGCACCCTCGCGTCGATGGCGAAGGTCTTCAGCGACCTCCCCCTCGAGAACCTCGCGTTCGTCTCCTATCCGCACCTTCCGGCGGGCGATCGTGTCGTCCCCGATGAGCAGGCCGCGGCCGCGCTGATGGAGCGGGTGACCTCGGGCGAGACGGTGGACATCAGCGCCGACCACACCGGCCGCGGCAGCGAGCTGGCCACCCCGCCGGTCGCCTCGCCGTCCGAAGGACCGACGACGACGCCCGGAACCGAGGCGCAGCCCGGCACCGAGACGCAGCCCGAGAGCCTGCCGGCGAACGTCGACGGGCAGAGTGCGGCGCAGGACACCTGCGTGCGCCCGTACTCCGGGTAGCGCGGGAGACTCCGCCGCCACCCGGGACTTTCGACGGTTCGACCGTCACAAAGACCTCTCGGGAAGGTACTCGGCGAGGTCTCGGCGGCTGGTCGTCGCGGTCTTCTTCATGATGCGGTGCAGATGGCTCTCCACCGTGCGCACGCTCAGCACCAGCTCCGTGGCGATCTGCTGGTTCGACCAGCCCATGGCTGCCAAGCGCGCGAGTTGGATCTCGCGCTTCGTCAGCAGGATATCCGCGCTGCGGAAGCGTGCCGCGTCGAACGTCCCCGGTTCGAGACCGGCGATGAGTTCCTCCCCGGCACGGCGTACGCGTTCCGCATCCTCCGCATGACCCGCGTCTTCGAAGAGCTGTGCCGCGCGGTCGTAGGCGTTGACGGCGAAGCCGGCGCGTCCGGTGCGCAGGAGCCGCGGTGCGGACTCCTCCAGTTGCGTCGGATTCTTCGTGACGAGTGCCTCGACATATGTGCGAAGGGCGCCGACGAACTCCCCCTCGACGGCATCGAGACGCGGACGGAGCTCCTCGAATCGCTCGGGATCAGGCCACAATTCCAACTCGATCAGATGCACCAGCACCGCGCTCCACCGTGCCCCGCGTCGCCAGAGGCGCTCAGCACCCTGGAGAAGCTCCTGACGTGCGGTATCGGCGCGCCCGGCGGCGAGCTGAATCTGGCTGCGCGGCCAGCTCGTCGACATGGCGGGAAACGGTCCATCCGAGATCGCGAGGCGCTCCGCCTGGTCCAATCTCGTCTGGGCGAGGCCTGCGCTCCCGGTGCGTCCCGCCACGATGCTCCCGATACACAGCGCTCCCAGAAGCGAGGTCGGCGCGTTCGAGCTCGGAGTCCCGACCGCGAGCGCCGTCTCCACCAACGTCGTGGCCTCCCGATAGTCTCCGCGGACCAGCTGGCACAGCGCAGCGAAGTAGGCGGTCGTGCGCACGGCGGTGGCATCCGCGGAGGCGCGCGCGTGATCGAGCGCACTGTAGGCGAGAAGAGTGGCTTGGGCATGTTCGCCTTTCGCGAGGCGCACCAGGCCGCGAACGGTCTCGTGATCTGCCCAGTCCGCGCCCAGACTGTGAGGATCCACTTCAGCCAGCTCCTCCTCCGCGGCCATGATCCGTCCGGCGATGAGGAGTCCGGCGGCCCGGATGACGCGGACGAATCCGCGAACGTCATCGGGGAGCCCCTCTGGTGGCGCGACTTCATCGCGGATGTCTCCGTCGTATCCCTCATAGAGCAGCTCCAGACGCATCCGCGCCGCCTGCAGCGCTGGACGGAACTTCCCTGCAGACGACTCACCGTCGCGCAGCAACTGCTTCGCCTGTGCGACGCTTCCCCGTCCGGCGAGCCAGGCCGAGTGCCAGCCCCGCAATCGCACACTCGCCATGAGGTCGTCATCATGGACCGTGCGGTCGAGGATCGAACGAACCTCCCGCTGTCCGAGGTCACCGGCGCCCAGCGCGAGCAGATACGCGAAGGCGTTCCTCGCGCTCGGGTCCTGCTCCCATCCGGCTCGAGCGAGAAGGAGTCGCGCGCGGGCCGCGTCCTGCACCGAGCGAACGAACATCGCGTCCGGCTGCGCGGCGTGGAGGTCGCTGACGTCGGTGACCCCGCGAAGGATTGATTCATCCGCGATGTATCCCGCGTCCCCGCGCGCCAACCGGGCGGCACGCGCAGGAAGCGCGAGGTGTCGGAAGTACTCGGCGATCAGAGGCGGAGCGACGGCCGACCGCAGTTGACCGTTGACCGGCTCGAATGTGAGAAGAGCCTTTTCCTCGAGCTTCTCGACGAGAGCCCCACCGAGGAGAGCCACGGTGCTGTCGAGATCGAGCGGGCCACCGAGACTCAGGCGTTCGAGCGCACCTCTCTCCCGTCGCCCCAGCGGTCCGATGTGGCGTTCCACGAGACGACCGAGCGTCGGGCTCCACAGCTCACTCTGCGCCACCCATACGCCGTCGACCAGAACCAGTTGCCCCTCCTGGATACCGACCTCCCAGATGCCGATGGCGAGGCCCGCGAGCCCTCCGGACTTGCCGAAGATGCGGCTCAACGTCGCGGGGTCGATCGCCGCGTCGGCGCGCTGTTCCAGCAGAGCCTCGAGTTCATCCAGCCGCAACGGCTGCAAGCGGAGTTGGTAGGCGCGTCCGAGGTGAGGGTTGCGCGCTCCCTGAAGCACTTCCTTGACGCGGCGGTGCGTCGTCACGACGGGGAACATCATCTGGTGCTGAACCGCCCGGATGACCCCCCACGACGCGTCGTCGAGGTGGTCGGCATCATCGACGAGCACGACGAAGTCCGCCTGCGCCGCCTCTCTGAGGCGTTGGGAGTAGCCACTGACGTCCGGCAACCGCGACACCTGCGCGGGGTCACCGAAGAACGCCGCGAGTGCTCCCAGCGGAACGCGCTTCAGTCCGGGCGCGCCGGCAATCAGCAGGACGGAGAAGCCGCTCGCCCGCAGCACCTCCTGAAGGCGGCGCAGGAAGGTGGTGCGTCCGTTACCCGGCCGACCATAAACCGCGACGTCGACACCGGATCGGACGTAGGCGACCGCATCGGTGAGGGCAACCTGATTGCCGAACATGCGTTCAGTTTGGCCTGGAAGGACAGAAGAAGCGAGGGATCGGAGGAATCGAGACCCCGATCGGGTCTCAAGAGGCAACGAGGTGGGCTTCGATCACCGTGTTCTGGACCGAGCGCGCGCCGGAGGGAAGCTGCTGACAGGTGATGATCACGAGCCGTCCCGGACGGTCGGCCCACAGCGCGGACTGCGCGGAGAGCTCCCCTTTGTCCACCGAGTACGACGAGTCCACCGCGTAGACCTTCTCTCCCACCAGCACCTGCGCACCCGCGGGCACGGCGGCACGTCCGTCGGCGACATCGATCAGGTAGTTGCCCGGCGCGACGCCAGGAGCGGGGATCGAGTGCATGACGACGTAGGTCGTGCCCGCAGACGGATCATCGGGGACGCCCAGGTTCCGCACGGTGTACGCCGATGTGAACCCCGGTGGGGTGATCTCACCATCGACCATGTCGAGCCCGCCGAGCGGCACGTCCAAGCCCACCGACGGTACGGCGAAGCGCTCACCGAGGTCCTCGACGACGTTCATGAGGGCGAGGGACTGAGGGGTCTGGATCGGGTCTTCGAGCACCACCGCGTTGCCGGCCATGTCTCGTGTCGATTCCGCAGGCGCGGAGGGCTCCTCGCCCGCGCCGAAGAGAAAGGTAAGTGCTGCCGCGACGACGATCAGAACCGCTGCGCCGGCGATCCACACGAAGGGGAGCCTGCGCTCGCGCCGGACGGACGCGGTGTCGGCATCGCCGGGAGTCGGGGAGACGGTCGGAATGTTCATGTCATCGAATCTGTCAGGAGGGAGCGGGAGAAAGGACGAGCCCGCGAAGGACGAGACGCACCGAGAAGCCGGCCCACGTCGTCATCGAGACGACGGGGCCGACCTCGGGACGGAGGACTCAGCTACGCTGCGCCCGGACCTTGCGGAAACCGATCACACCGGCCGCCGCCGCCAGCAGTGCGAGCAGCGCGGATCCGCCGACCGCCCAGGGAGCCGTCGAGTCCGCATCGGCGGCGAGCGCTCCTCCGGTGTGCACGGAGGGTCCACCCGCAGTCGCCGTGCCACCGTCGGAGGTGTCGGCCCCGGTGCTGTCATCCGGGATCGGTGCGGATGCTGCGCTCACGGTCCAGAGGAACGTGGTGTCGACCGTTGCCGCCGAGTCGGAGGATGCCGACACGGTGACGGTGTACTCACCGGCCGCAGTAGGAACGCCCGAGATCACACCGGTCGCGGAATCGATGGTCACTCCGTCCGGCAGGTTGTCAGCCGAGTAGCTCAGCGCGGATGAGTCGCTCGACGACGCCTCGACCTGAACCGCCACATCATCGCCGACGGTGTTGACCTGGTCGTCGACTCCGGTCACGGTGATGGCCGGCACGGGAATGTCGTCGGAGGCGGCGACGGTGAGGGTGCTCGTGGCCGCGGCCGTGGGAGTGATCGCGCCCGTCGTCGGGTCCATTGCTGCTTCGAGCATGCGGCCCTCGGAACCGAACAGAGGGTGGAAGCCGTATCCGCCGGCAATGACCTGCAGGGCGGAACCCTCGGCCGTGTCATCGTCGACCGTGACCTGGAACGTGGCGGTCTCAGGGTCTCCCGAGCCGTTGTCGCCGACACCGGCGGGGTCGAGCTCGGCGGTGCTCCAGTGGAGGCGGTTGTCTGCATCGATGTCGACGGAGCCGCTCGTGGTCTGCAGCGAGCCGTCGACGAGGGTGGCGTGCGTGAGAAGGTCCGTCAGATCAGCTGCGGCGACGACGTTCTCGTTCGCGTTCCACAGATGAGTGAGCGCCGTGAGCGAGTAGGTGATCGTATCCCCCGCCTGCACCGTGCCCCCGGTTGCGGGAGTGCTGGCGAGTGTGAGTTCCTCCGAATACCACTGCGGGACATCCCATGTCGCGCGACAGTCCGTTTCGGTGCCGGTCTGGCAGTTTCCCGGCACCGTGTCGGTGCTCGTGGTGAGCGTGCTCGCCGAGACGGTGGCGTACTCGGAGTGGGTATCCGTGGTCCACGCTCTCATGGTGAACGGAGCAGAGACGAGAGCAGTCTTTCCTGCGGGGACCTCGAAGCTCAGGTGCTTCTCCTGCGTTCCGGACCAGGTGAGCGGAACTTGGGAGCCGTCGATCGTCACGGTCGGTGCAGACGTGTGGCCCAGGATGTCCTGTCGCCATTCCTGACCGTTCGTGCCGGAGACGCCGAAGGTGAGGTCGACGACGCCGGATTCGTCGGTGTTGTTCGAGGCAGCGATGCTGACGATCTGCTCGTCACCGTTGGCCCACTCGGAGGTGGGGTTGACGGCGACGTCGAGAGCATCCGTCTCCGCAGCGCTCGCGGCAAGCGGGGCGGCGAAGAGCCCCCCGGCGAGGATGGCGACCGCGCCCGCGCTGAGCGCGAAACGGCCGGACTTGGTGTTTCTCATGCTGTTCCTTACCTCGGCACCCGAATGGAGGATCGGATGCTGCTGTCGATGGGCACGGTTCGTGTTGTGCTGTCCCCCAGATCCGCGGACCGTGCACAACCCACCCCACCGCACCGCGGGGAGCTCTCCAGAGGACGGGATCCCCTTGACGTGGCACTTCCGAGCGATTGCAGTGATGGCCACGAGTCGCCTCAGTGGCCGCGCACGCCGGCATCAGAGGAAGTGCCGCCGGGGAATCGTGACGCGCCCCGCGTCCTCCCGCCGATACCTACGTCGACGGCGGCGACCACTTCACGCCTTACGAACGGCACCTCAGTCGGGGGACATCGATACGGAGTCGAAGCTGAACTGCGATCGAACGACTCTCCGGCTGATGTGATGGGACCGGTGATGCAGGCGGTGGGGACCGTCTTCATCTCGGGAGCGGCCTCTTCCGCTCCTCCCACTGCTGGCTCCCCGGCCAGCGGAGGTGGGTGACCCGCGCTCTCCCCAGTGTCCCGGTCACCCCCTCCATCCTCCTCGGGCGCGATCTCCGGTCGGTCGACTCTCGGACGCGGTCATCGACGGAGCGGGCCCCGGGAGGATCTGCTTCCCGGGGCCCGCTCCTTCGCACGACGTGGACTATCGTGCGGCGCTCGTCACGGCGAACCACCCGTCAGGGTGAACGGGACGGTCGTGGCATTGCCCGCCACGTCGTACACGATCAGAGTGTTCGCCCCGGCGACGGCTCCGAACGCTCCCGGCTTCACGAAGTTGAGGTCTGACCAGACGTTGTCCGTCAGGTCTTTCCCCACCCCGTTCAGGACCAGCCGATCCACCCTGCCCGCGTCGTTGAGCTTGTACGACACCAGGCCGTACGAGCCGCCCGCACCGACGGTGAACGCTCCACCGTCTTTGACGGTGACCGCGGGACCGGTGACGTCGAGGGTGAATCGCACGGTGGTGGCGTTGCCGGCCACGTCGTACACGACCAGGGTGTTCTCCCCCTCGACCGCCCCGAACGCGCCGGGGACGACACCGTTGAGGTCCGACCAGACCGCGTCCGTGAGGTCCTTCGGCACCCCGTTCAGCGTCAGCCGATCGATCAACCCGACATCCTGGAGCTGGAACGATGCCCTGCTGTAGGCGCCGTCCCGTCCGACCGTGAACTCCGCACCGCTCTTGACCGTCACCGCGGGCGCCGTGGTGTCCACGGCCGCCGCGGTGATCGAGAGGTCGCGCAGGCGCCCGAAGTTGTCGAAGGAGCCGAAGCCCACCCGGCCCTCGGGGAACGTCGTGTCGTTCGCGGTCATCAGCGGGGTGTCGAGGCCGTCCACGTAGACGGCGATTTCGCCGCTGTCGACGCAGCGGACCACACGCACGTCGTGCCACTCCTCGTCCGTGACCGCCGGTGGAGCACCGATCGCGCCGTCCCACTGATCGTCGATCCGCTCCCGATCCGCCTTGTTCACCTTGAAGATGCCGTTGTGCGGGTAGATCGAGTTGTCCTGCGAGAGGTGTGCGTAGTAGTACTCCGTGTCCGACTTCCAGCCGAACACGATGATCACGTCGCGGTTGTTCACGGAGGCCTTCTCGTCGAGGCGCACCTCGCCGGTGAGATCGAACGAGCCGAGCTCCGGCCCCTCGGTGAGCACGGCGTACTCGAACGGCCGGCGGATCCCGTCGTTCGGGTTGGTCCCCGCCTCGGTGAGCACGATCTGGTCACCGGGGAAGTCCCACTTGGCCGGTGTCCGCGGCGCCCAGTCGCCCTCCTCCATCACGTCGGTGATGACCTCGCCGTCCGGTGTGCAGGTCGGCGGCGTCGGCGGTTCGACCGGCGGCACGGCGTACAGCGCATACTGCGCCGCGACCTGCTCGGCCGTCGGCACCGTGTCGAGCAGCATGATGTCGTCCATCCGCCCGTTGAACGGATTGGCCTCCTTCGTGTTCTGCGGGAAGCTGCCGCCGATCTTGATGCCGGCCGGTGCGGTGTCGGACGTGGCTCCTCCACCCCACGGGTTCGCCGCGGTGTACTTCCCCGCGAGCTCCTCGCCGTTCATGAACAGCTTCATCTCGCCCGCCGCGAAGTCGAAGGTCGCCGCGAGGTGAACCCACTGCCCCTTCTTGAGGATCTCGTTCCACGGCAGGTCGGCCGCGAACGTCCACGAACCTGCGCCGTCGACTCGACGCCCGAGCGCCACGAGCTTGAGCTCGCCGTCGACCGTGATGACCTCGAGCAGCGCCCGCACCGCGTGACCGTCGGAGGTACCGGTGAGCACGCCCGCGAGACCGATCGCGTTGTACACGTCGTCGGGGTTCGCCGTGCCCGAGTTCGGGGCCGGGTGATCGCCGGTCGGCTTGAACCACCCCATGACGGCGGCCTTGTCGGTGTCGGCGAACGCGCCGAGCGAATCGACGCCGTCCGCGTCGTAGATGCCCGCCTTCCAGTCGTCGTTCGACGCGGTCCGCGGACTCATCTGCTGTGTCTGCAGGGCCTCTCCCGCACCGGGATAGGCGCGGTCCGCGACCCGCATCTCGACCCCGCCGTTGATCAGCGAGATATCGGTGCCGGAGCGCCCCTGATCGACCTCGATCGTCGGCGTCGCCGCGTCCGGGTGGTCGAAATCATGGTGCGTGACCACGTTCGGGGCGAGCGCCGGAAGGACGAACGGGTTGGTCGGCTCATCGACCGTCCGCGCCCCTGTGACCTTCCAGATCTTGCCGTTCGCCTTGGAGACGAGGTAGAGCTCGCCGTCGGCGTCGGAGCCGAACCGCAGGTCGACGCGTGTGTCGCCGACCAGCTTCTGGAACGTCGTCTCCTCACCGTCGGCGAAGACCCGCAGTTCCTCGATCGTGGCGAGGTCGTCGATGTCGCCGTCGTTGCGCACCATCTCCTCGGCATCCGTGGACAGCACCCAACCGCGCACCAGATCGGTGAAGAGGTAGCGCCCCTGGAGTTCGGGGATCTCACCGCGATAGACGAATCCGCCGTTCACGGCCACTCCCGCATCACCGGTCTGGCCGGGGTCGCGGTTGTGATCGTAGGCGGCCACCGGGTAGGTGAAGCCGTTCTCGGCCTCGTCCGTCGGCAGCGGGAAGATCTGCCGGTTCTCGGCGAGGAAGGAACCCTCCCGCACCGACCAGCCGAAGTTGTCTCCTGGTTCGACGGCGTAGATCGACTCGACCTGCCACTCGCCGATGTGCGCGAGATACATGGTGTGGTCGCCCTCGGTGTCCCAGCTGATGCGGTGCGGGTCGCGCATGCCCACCGCGTAGATCTCCGGCAGGGCATCCGCCTCGTCCACGAACGGGTTGTCGGACGGGACGCCGTACTCGCCGTTCTCGCTGTCGTCGCCCGTGGGGTTCACGCGCAGGATCTTGCCCTGCGGTGTGGCCAGATCCTGCGGGTTGCCGTTGCCGACACCGTTGCCGCCGTCTCCGACCAGGATGTAGAGGTTGCCGTAATCGGCATCGCCCTCCGACACCGTCGGGTTGAACGCGATCTGCTGCACGGTGTGCACCCGACCCGCGAACGGGATGCGCATGACTTCGCGGTGCGTTCCGGCGAAGGTCTCCGCCGACGGGTCGTCGGCCTTCCACTCGGTGATCACGCTGTGGAACGCGGTGGTGCCGAAGGCCGGGAAGTCCGGGGTGTCTTCGGTCAGCGCCGTGCCGCCCTCGGTGTGGACGGTGTAGAACAGCCCGTTCTCGGCGAAGTCGGGGTGGAACTCCGCGGAGCCGAGGCCCGTCCCGAGCCCTGCACTGTTGTGGAAGTTGTCGATGAACTCGTTCCGGACGTTGAGGTATGGGACGTATTCGCCCGATTCCTTGTCGACCAGGTAGAGGATGTCGTTGTTGTCGGGCACCATCAGCCGGCCGGAGTCGTCCGGCACCTCGTCGAGGTGCGTGATGCGGTTGTGGCGCACGAGGCGCGGGTCCTGCGTGGCCGGCGTCGTCTGCGACGCGGGCAGCTGCGCGAGCTCGGTCACCTCGATGCCGAGGTCGGCCATTCCCGGGTCGGGCAGCGGGTTCAGCAGTGGCTCGTTCGCCGTGCCGCCCGGTGCGCAGTCGCCCGGGTTGCCCGTCGCGATCGCGAGGTTCTCGCCCGTGTTGTCGACGGCCACGTCGTCGAGCAGGAGGCGACCCGTGCTCGTGGCGCCGTTCTTCCAGAAGAATCGGTCGAGCGCGCCGTTCACCGCCTGGCGGAAACCGAACTGCTGCTCGGCGCCCTCGGGGAGGCGGGTCTGCTGCTCGTATGCGCCGCCCTGGCTGTACACGGTGACCTTGTCGGCCGCGTTGTCGGCGACGATCCACACGCACTGCCAGGCGTCCTTCGACCACACGCCCGCCGGCGCGAACGACCCGCCGTCGCGCACGCGCAGAACGTCGTCGTTCTGGTTGTTCACGTAGGCGCGGCTGTGCGCGTAGTCGTTCGGCGCATCCACATCGGTCACCCCGAAGGAGGTGTCGACGCTGCCGGTGCGCAGGAAGCGGAAGAACAGCGTGCCGGTGGTGCCCTCGGCGATGGCCGGGATCGCGCGATACGACTGCTGACCGCCGCCGACGGACTCGACGACCTGGTTGTTACCGTTGAGCGGATCGGCGATCACACGGGGAGCCGCGGACGACGTCCATCCGTCCTGCCCGTTCAGTGCGACGCGCTCGTAGGCCTCGAAGTCGACGAGTTCGGTGAACGGCTCCGCCGCGGCAGCAGGGCTCGTGGTCAGCAGCGCTCCGACCACGGCGGCCGCGGCGACGACCGCACCCGTTCGTCGTATGCCGAAGGATCGAGGAGGCGGTGCGACCGATCGGGAACTCGAGCTCGCGGTTCGCATGATTCGTTCGTGCATCAGAAACCTCTCAACGTCGTCGTCGTGTGGTGTCGTGCCGATGGTCGTGCCCCTCTCCGGGCCGGCACTGCAGCGGAGAAGGCTCGAGCGGTACTGCAGTTCGGGGCATAAGCGCCTTCGGAAGCGCTTTCGCCGGATGGACGGGAAAGGCGGGAGGAGGCCGTCGCTGCCTCCTCCCGCCCGGGTTTCATCCCGCGTCGGGGACGGCGGGCTTGCCGCCGAGATACAGCGCGGCGAGGGTCGGATCGGCCAGGAGCTCGGATGCCGGACCTGAGATGTGCACGCGGCCGAGGTCGAGGACGCACCCGATGTCGGCGGTCTCCAGCGCGCGCCGGGCGTTCTGCTCGACGAGCAGCACGGCGGTGCCCGCATCGCGCATGCGCACGATCTGCTCGAACACCTTCTCGGTGGTCTTGGGGTCGAGACCCATCGACGGCTCGTCGAGGAGCACGACCTTGGGGCTGACCATGAGCGACCGTGCGAACTCGACCTGCTTCTGCTGGCCGCCCGAGAGCAGGCCGGCGAGCTGCTTCCACCGCTCCCCCACGATGGGGAAGAGGTTCTGCACGAACTCGACGCGCTCCTGGATGACCTTCTGATCCTTGAGCGTGAAGGCGCCGAGCATCACGTTCTCACCGACCGTCATCTCGCGGAACACGCTGTGTCCCTGCAGCACGTGCGCGAGCCCGTGACGCAGCATCGACTGCGGCCCCTCCCCCGTGATGTCTCGGCCGTCGACCTCGATCGTCCCCGACCGGGGCTTGAGCATGCCGCTGGCCACCTTGAGCACGGTCGACTTGCCGGCCCCGTTGGGGCCCACGAGGCAGACCACCGACCCGGGCGGCACTTCGACGGTGAGACCGCGCAGCACGAGCGCCGCACGGCCGTAGCCCGCCTCGATGTCGCGCAGCTCGAGCAGATTCTTCGCTTCAGACTCCAAGGTAGGCCTCCAGGACTCGGGGGTCTTGCTGGATGATCGCCGGGGTCCCCTCGGCGATCTGACGCCCGCGGTCGAACACCACGACGTGGTCGCACAGGCTCATGACCATCTCCATGTTGTGCTCGACGATGATGAACGTCTTGCCCTCGTCGTTGAGCTCGCGCACCAGGGTGGCGATGCGTCCGATGAGCGCGGGGTTCACGCCTCCCGCCGGCTCGTCGAGCATGATCGTGTCGGGTTCGGCCATGAGCACCCCCGCGAGCTCCAGCAGCTTCTGCTGGCCGTAGCTGAGGTTGCGCGCCTCGGCGTGCTCGAGGTGGTCGATGCCGACGCGTCGCAGCCATCCCCGCGCCCGTTCCACCTCGTCCGGGTCGGCTGCCGATCGGAGCTGATGCCAGACGCTCGGACTGCGTACCGCGACGAGCAGGTTCTCCATCACCGTCATGCGCGGGAACACCCGGCACAACTGGAAGCTGCGTCCGATCCCGGCGCGGGCGATGCGGTCAGGCGACTTGCGGGTGATCGCCTGCCCCCGGTAGCGCACCTCTCCCGAGTCCGGCTTGATCATGCCGGTCACGCAGTTGAAGAAGGTGGTCTTGCCCGAGCCGTTCGGCCCGATCAGGCCGTTGACCTTGCCCTCCTGGAACGTGACCGTGGCACCGTCGACCGCTGTGACGCCGCCGAAGGACTTGGTCATCGAGACGGTGTTCAGGCTCTCGAGCGTCGTGGACTGTGCGGTGGGGGCGTTCATGACGAGGTCTCCTTCGTCGGGACATCCGCTGTTCGGGTCTTGTTCTGTTCGAGCAGTTCGCCGGCCGTCACCTCACGGATCGACGCCGCGTGGGACTTCCGGGTGAAGAGCCCCTTCACGGCCGGGATGATGCCGTCGGGCATGAAGAGCACGACGATGCCGAGCAGGATGCCGGTGGCGATGAGGTGGAACTGGGTGTCGCCGAACTCGAGCTTGAAGTACTCGAGCGCGATGCCGACGACGACGGCCCCGAGCAGCGGGCCGAAGAGATTCCGCACCCCGCCGAGCAACGCCATCAGCACCATGTACGAGCCGATCAGGATCGAGAACTGGAAGATCGGGTCGAGATCGCCGAACCACAGCGCGTAGAGTCCGCCGCCGAGCGCGACGAACAGCGCCGAGAGCACGTAGGCGATGAGCTTGTACCGCGTGGTCGGCACCCCGAGCGCCTGGGCCTTGTCCTCGTCCTCGCGGATCGACTTGAGCGCCGTTCCGAACTTGGACCGGTCGATGATCCACCACACCACGAGAACTGCGGCCAGCAGCCCGGCGAACAGATAGTAGAAGATGCGGTGGTGCTCCGGCCGCAGCACGTCGAACGGACGTGGCACGTTCAGTCCCTCGGATCCGCCGGTCACATCACGCCAGCTCTGGAACACCAGCAGCATGATCAGTACGAAGGCGATGGAGACGATCACGAACGAGGCGCCACGCACCCGGAGGGCGGCGATTCCGATCGGGATCGCGATGATCACGACGAGCACGGCGGCGAGGATCCAGGCCACGAACCCGGGAAGGTCGAGGAACTTGATCAGCAGTCCGGTGCCGTAGGCACCGAGCCCGAAGTACGCGGCATGCCCGAGGGAGATGTAGCCCGTGAATCCGCCCATGAAGTTCCACCCCGTCGACAGCACGGCGTAGTTGAGGATCACGACGCCCGCCGAGAGGATGTACGGGTTCGGGGCGATGGTCGGGAAGGAGAGCACGAGCGCGGCCCCGACGATCAGGAGGACGATGCCCACCCACTTCGTGGAGGGGCGACGCACAGGGGCGGGTGGAGCGATCACGACCGTCTCGGTGGCGATCGGCTCTCTGCTAGAAACGCTGGGCAAGACGACCTCCGAAGAAACCTTGCGGACGGAACATGAGCGTGGCGAAGAGCGCGACGTAGAACACCGTCTGCGCCCACGTCGGCCCCAGCGGAAGCTGGAGCAGGCTCTGCGCGACTCCGAGGATGAGAGCCGCGATGGCGGCACCGGGGATGCTGCCGAGTCCGCCCACGACGATGATCGCCATGAGCGGCCCGATCCAGTGCCAGTGCAGGGAGGGGTAGATCGTGGCGTCGAGCGAGAGCGCGGTGCCGCCGATCGCCGCGGTGGCGAGCCCGAGTCCGAATCCGTACCCGGCGACCCGATCGGTGTTGATGCCGACGAGCCGCGCAGCCTCGGGATGCTGGATCGTCGCCCGCAGCGCCTGACCGAACTTCGTGTACTTGAGCAGCACGAAAAGGAGCGCGAGGGCCACGGCCGCGAGACCGAACGCGATGAGCTTGACCACCGGCACCTGTGCGCCGAAGAAGTCGAGGCTCGCGCTGGCGTACGGCAGCGGGATGCGGCGCTGGGTCCCCGTGAAGAAGAACCCGAGAGCTCCCTCGATGATCAGCGCGACGGCGAAGGTGAGCAGCACCGACATCATGGTCAGAGTCAACGGCTTGAGTCGCGAGACGAGCAGCCGCTGCATCACGACGCCGGTCACGAAGAACAGGGGCACGGTGACGATGAGCGAGACGAGCGGATCGATGCCCGTCTCCCGGTTGAACCACCACGCGA
Source organism: Microbacterium sp. TPU 3598 (assembly GCF_002356155.1). Lineage (NCBI taxonomy): Bacteria > Bacillati > Actinomycetota > Actinomycetes > Micrococcales > Microbacteriaceae > Microbacterium > Microbacterium sp. TPU 3598. Next base: position 3,161,554 of record NZ_AP017975.1, read on the forward strand.
GGTAGGCGGCCAGGATGAGGAAGGCCGAGTGCGCGATCATGACGACGCGCATGATCCCGAAGTACAGCGTGAGCCCGGCCGCCAGGAGGGCGTAGAGCCCTCCCAGCAGGACGCCGAGGATCAGGCTTTGCAGCAGCAGTGATCCACTCACGGGTGGATCACCACGTCGGCTTCGGGAAGAGGAAGTCGGCTTCCTTGACGTCCTCGGGGAGGACGATCAGGATCTCGCCGTCGATCCACTGCTGGATGAGGTGGGCGCCGGTGGGCTTGCCGGTCTCATCCCAGCTGAGCGGACCGACGACGGTCTCGACCTCGTTGTCGCGCAGCCAGTCGATGAGCTCCTGCTGGCACTCGCCCTGCTCGGCACAGCCGACGGCTTCCACCGCAGCGGCGACGACCTGACCGGTCGTGTAGGCGTTGGCCTCGTCCTCCGACGGCGGGTTGCCGTGCATCTCGGTGTACTTCTCGACGAACTCGATGTTGCTGGGGAACTGCGACTTCGGCGAGTACCCGGTGGGGGCGAGGATGCCCTCGGTCGCACCGCCGATGGCGGCGGCGAACTCGGGGTTGGTCGGAGCGGTGGAGAATGCGGCGAGCTCCGGCTGATAGTTGAGCTGCTGCAGCGCGATGATCAGGTTGACGGCGTCCTGATACTGCGTGCCGCCGATCACGATGTCGGCGTTCGACTGCGCGATCTTCGCCGCGATGGTGGAGAAGTCGGTGGTGTTCGGCGGGTACACCTCGTTCACGAGGATCTCGACGCCGGCATCCTCGAGCTTGTCCCTGAGGCCGTAGGCCGTGCCCTGCGCGAACGGGTCGTCCATCGAGGCGACGGCTGCCGTCTCCGGGCGTTCGCCCTCCGGGAGCGCGAGCAGGTAATCGGCGAGGTTGTTGTAGTGGTCGTTCGCGATGGCGGGAGCGGCGTAGAAGAGGTTGTCGAAGCCCTGATCGAAGACTTCCTCCGCGGCACCGGCCGGCTCGACGAAGAGCATCCCGTACTCCTGCGCGACGCGGGCGGAGGGAACCACGAGACGTGTGGAGAACGGACCGAAGACGAGGTCGACCCCGTCCTGCGCGATCAGCGACTCGTAGTCGGAGACGACCCGGTCGGCGTTGGACTGGTCGTCGAGGATCTTCAGTTCGACCTGTCGGCCCAGGAGGCCGCCGTTCTCATTGACGATGTCGCGCCAGGCTTCGTAACCGCGCTCGACGCCTTTCCCCGGCTCCGAGAAGTCTCCCGTGAGCGGCAGCGAGATGCCGATGACGATCGGATCGTCGGAGCCACCCCCCTCGGATTGATCGCCGGTCGCCGAGCAGGCCGAAACCGTGAGCGCGGCGATCGACAGCGTTCCGATCGCTGCAGCGATCCGTCGACCGTATCTGGGTGCAGTCATCCGAGTCTCCTACGTCATCGTAGCGAAAGCGCTTTCGTAAGCGCTTCCGCCACTATAGTGGGACCGAAGAACGAAGAGCAACCTTCCGCGCAATCAGCGTTGATCTTGCTCCATGGGGGAGGTTTCGTGAAGCGTGAAGGGGCGCCACGACTCATCGATGTGGCCGAAGCCGCCGGGGTCTCGCTCGCGAGCGCGTCACGAGCCATGACCGGCGGCTCCGGAATCTCTCCGGAGGTCGCCGCGCATGTACGCGGGATCGCGACGCAGCTGGGATACGAACCCAACATGCACGCACGGGGCCTCGCCGGGGGGCTCGTACCGACGATCGGCCTCGTGGTGCACGAGATCGGCGACCCCTACTTCTCCGACATCGCGAGCGGTGTGATCCGCAGCGCGGCCCTCGAGAACCGTTCGGTGCAGATCGCCCAGGCCGACCGCACGCCCGACAGCGAGCTCGCGCAGGTGAAGTCGCTGCTGCGCCAACGCGTGGGGTCGATCATCATCGCCGGATCGGGATACGCCGATCCGGATCGCGAGCAGGGGATGACCGAGGCGCTGCTGGACTTCACCCTGGCCGGCGGCCGTGTCGCGGTCATCGGTCGCCACCACCTGCCGGTCGATGCCGTGCTGCCCGACAACCAGCGCGCCGGAGTCTCCGTCGGACGACACCTCGCGGAACGGGGACACCGCCGGATCGGCGTCGTCGCCGGTCCACTCGACCTCAACACGGTCGCCGACCGTATCGCGGGCCTGCGTGAGGGCACGGACGGCACCGGCGTCGAGCTGACGGTGGTGTCCAAGGCATTCACCCGCGAGGGCGGCATCGAAGGCGCCCGCGAGCTCCTCGACCGCGACGTCACCGCCATCGTCGGGCTCAACGACGCGATGGCGATCGGCATCCTCAGCGAGCTGCGGCAGCACGGCATCCGGGTACCCGACGAGATGTCGGTCGTGGGCTTCGACGACATCGCCGTCGCCGCGGACGTGGCCCCCGCCCTCACCACCGCGCGGATCCCGATGTTCGAGATGGGCCAGCACGCCGTCTCCCTCATCCTCCGCCCCGCGAGCGACGAGGCGCGGACGATCGAGACCGCGCACGAGCTCATCATCCGTCAGTCGTCGGGCCCGCCCCGCGGCTGAGCGGACACCCACGCGGATGTCTCACGCGACGCTTAGAATGAGGCGGCGGAGGGAGGCAGACATGACGATCGCTCAAGCTCGATCACGTCGGGTCGAAGACACGATTCACAGCGCAGAGATCGAAGGCCTGGAGGTCACGCCCGAGACCCGTGCTGACGCCGACTCCTACGTTGCAGGAACGATCGACTCGCATGAGCTCGTGGATCGGGTGCGCGCACGGTATGGACTCTCCTGAGTTCGCCGACCCCTATCTGATTCCGCACAGCAATGTGCTCCGGAACCTCGTCGGAGCCGCAACAGCCGAGACGCTCGCCGCCGCTGAGGCCGACCTCTCCTTCCGCCCGTGCGCTACAGCTCCTCGATGCACCTGTCACCCCGACCAACGATCTCCGGGAGCTCCAGGCAATCCACCGGCACCTCTTCCAAGACCTCTATGACTGGGCGGGGAGTCTCCGCACGGTTGATGTTCGCAAGAACGTTCCCGGCGCTGACTGTTTCCTCCCTTACGGCTTCATCGAGCGTGCGTCCGGCATCTGCTTCTCCGAACTCGCCGCCGATCACTTCCTGGCCGGCCTGCCTCGCGCTTCCTTCGTCGAGCGGCTCGCCTACCACTACGAGAAGATCAACTACATCCACCCCTTCCGCGAGGGGAATGGGCGGACCCAGCGCATCTTCTGGAATCGCGTTGCGCTCGAAGCGGGCTGGCAACTCGACTGGCGCCCGGTCCACGGCGAGGAGAACCACCTGGCCGCGCGAATCGGGTCCGATGACCAGGACCTCCGTCCCCTCATCTCTATGTTCGACAGGATCGTCACGGAACCCGATACCTTCGACTCTGCCGGCTGGACGGCCGACGAGATACGACGCCTCTCGATCAATCGATCGGATGATCGAGGCACGCACGCCTGATCCAGCCGATCCCCCCTCGTCCGAGCCACCCCGGGCTGAGGGACTGTCGTGGACCGTCAGGAGTTGCCGGCCGTCGACTCCAGCTTCGCCATTACCTGGTTGATCGTGAACGACGCCGATTCCTGCCGTGCCGGGAACTCGACGAGCGTCTGCAGCATCCGCGCGACGTACGCCTGTGCCGGGACGAACAGGAAGACGTGGTCGAGCACCCAATCCCAATAGGTGTTCGATGTGATGTCGGCACGCTCGTATGGATCGGTGCGGAGGTTGAACAGCTTCGGGAAGCGCAGCTCGATGTAGGGCTCCTGCCACACCTGCAGCGTCCCCACGGCACGCTGCTCGAGGAACACGAGCTTCCAATTCTCGAAGCGCAGCGCCGTGAGGTCGCCGTCGTCCGAGACGTAGAAGAAGTGTCGACGTGGGCTGTGCTCGACGGCACCCGTTATGTAGTCCAGTTGGTTGTTCCCGTCCAGGTGCACCGTGAAGTCCGTGCCGTGCAGCTCTGTTCCCGCCTTCAACCGCTCGGCGATATCGGTGTCTCCGACGGCGGCCAACAGCGTGACGAACCAGTCGTTGTGGCTCACGATGCCGTTGAGCGTCGTACCGGCGGGAATGTGTCCGGGCCAGCGGACCATCGCGGGCACGCGGTACGCGCCCTCCCAGTTGGAGTTCTTCTCATTGCGGAACGGGGTCATACCCGCATCCGGCCAGCTGTTCATGTGCGGGCCGTTGTCGGTGGAGTACATGACGATCGTGTTCTCGGCGAGCCCGAGCTCGTCGAGCAGGTCGAGCAGACTCCCCACGACGTCATCATGGTCGAGCATCGTGTCGTGATAGTTGGACTGCCAACGCCCGGCCCGCCCCTTGCTCTCCTCCTTGGTGTGGGTGCGGAAGTGCATGTGCGTCGAGTTGAACCAGACGAAGAAGGGCGTATCATCCTCGGCCTGGGCGCGGATGAAGTCGGCGGCCGCATCGCGGAACTCCTCGTCGACGGTCTCCATGCGCTTCTTCGTCAACGGACCGGTGTCCTCGATCCGCTGGGTGCCGTCCTCGTTCGCCCACGAGTGGAGCACACCCCGCGGGCGGAACTTCTCACTGAAGCCCGGGAATTCCTCGTCGGTCGGATAGTCGGGGTGCTCCGGCTCCTCCTCGGCATTGAGGTGGTACAGGTTGCCGAAGAACTCGTCGAAGCCGTGCGCGGTCGGCAGATGCTCGTCACGGTCACCGAGGTGGTTCTTGCCGAACTGACCGGTGGCGTAGCCGTGGTGCTTGAGCGCGTCGGCGATCGTGGGGTCTTCGGGCTGCAGACCCAGCTTCGCCCCCGGCATCCCGACCTTGGTGAGTCCGGTGCGATACGGGTTCTGGCCGGTGATGAAGGCCGCGCGCCCCGCGGTGCAGCTCTGCTCGCCGTAGTAGTCGGTGAATTTCACACCCTCGTCGGCGATACGGTCGATGTTCGGCGTTCGATAGCCCATGAGGCCGTCGGAGTACGTGCTCAGGTTGCTGATGCCGATGTCATCGCCCCAGATGATGAGGATGTTGGGCTTGTCAGCCATGACGACTCCTTGCTTCGACGCGTGAGACGGGGCGATCGCCCTCGCTCGAAGCCAAGCACCTTCTCGCGGCTGCGCCCAGGGCGCCTCACTCGGAGCGGGTGAGACGGAATCCGATGTGCGACATACCGGTGTCCTCGGCCTGCGGCGAGCGCGCAGCCGGGCGGAAGCGCAGGCAGTAGTCCGGTGAGCAGAGGTGCGACCCACCCTTGAGCACGCGGCGCGGGATGTCGGGGAAACCCTCCTGCGCGCTGGCGACGGCGAGCAGGTTGGTGCGCTTGCCGGCGTCGACGGGGGTGTCGGAGAGGCGGATGTGCCGAGGGGTGTAGAAGTCGGTCGTCCACTCCCAGACGTTCGCGATCATGTCGTAGAGGCCGTAGCCGTTCGGGGGGTACGAGCCGACCGGCGCCGTACCTCCCACGCCCTGGTTGTCGTAGGGGAAACGTCCGAGCCACGAGTTCGCCTGGGCGATGCCGCCCGGGTAGGCCTCGTCGCCCCAGGCGAAGGGGGCGCCGTCCACTCCCCCGCGTGCCGCGTACTCGTGCTCGGCTTCGGTGGGCAGCCGCATCCCCACCCAGTCGGCGTAGGCGACCGCGTCTTCGAACGCGACATGCACGACCGGATGCTGCGGGCGATCGTCGATCGTCGAGTCGGGTCCGAACGGACGACGCCAGTACGCGCCGGGCTGCCAGCGCCACCAATTGCGCCAATCGCCCAGGTTCGTCGGCCCGGAGGTCGGTGTGAACACCATCGCGCCCGGCACGAGATCGGCGGGATCGGCGCCGGGGAACGCGGCAGGATCGAGCTCGCGCTCGGCGACGGTGACGTACCCGGTGGCGTCGACGAACTCGGCGTACTGTGCGTTCGTCACCTGGTAGCGGTCGATGAAGAACGAAGCGACCTCACGCCGGTGCGCCGGGCGCTCGTCGGGATAGAAGTCGTCTGACCCCATCAGGAAGGTCCCGCCCGGGATGTGGACCATATCGCGCGCGTTCGTCACGTGCTCAGCGTAGTGTCCGGGCTCTGCGACATCCGGACCGATCTGGAAAGATCATCCGCATGATCACCGTTCATCTGCGTTACGAGATCGACCCCGACAAGCTGGACGACTTCACCGAGTACGGGCGCACCTGGATCCGGCTCGTGGAGAAGCACGGCGGCACCCACCACGGCTACTTCCTGCCGAGCGAAGGCGACAGCGACGAGGCCTTCGCCCTGTTCACCTTCCCTTCCCTCGCGGAGTACGAGGTCTACCGGACGGCCTCGAAGACCGACCCGGAGTGCGTCGAGGCGTTCGACTTCGCGCGCAGGACGCGGTGCATCCGCCGCTATGAGCGCCGCTTCCTCAGTCCGGTCTTCGAGGGGGTGTAGGCATGAACCCGCCGGCCGTCGACGTCTCGGCGCTCACGGACGTCGCCACGCTGTCGACCCCGCGACTTCGCCTCGAACCCCTGGGCGTCGCCCACCTCGACGGCGTGTGGGAAGGGTTGCTCGACGACGAGAGCATGCGGCTCACGGGCACGCGTCAGGTGTTCACCCGCGAGGCGGTGGTGCGACACCTCGATTCCCTCGCCGACCGCGACGATCGCGCCGACTGGGCGATCATCGAGCTCGGCTCCGAGGAGTACGTCGGCGAGATCGTCCTCAACGAGCTGGAGCCGGACGATGCGTCGATGAACTTCCGCATCGCGCTGAATCCCGGCCGGCTCGGGCGCGGCTTCGGCACCGAAGCGACCCGCGCCGTTCTCGATCACGCGTTCGACCGCATCGGGCTGCACCGAGTGAGTCTCGACGTCTTCTCGTTCAACCCCCGCGCGCAGCGCTCCTACGAAAAGGCAGGGTTCCGGTACGAGGGCCACCAACGCGACACGCTGTTCTGGGACGGCGAGTGGGTCGACTCGATCCTCATGTCGGTCTTGAGCACCGACGAGCGGCCCGCCGCTCCCGAAGCCGTTGACATCGCGGATCGCCCCGAGAGAACCGCGGTTCCGCGGCCCCTGAGCGACTTCCCGTTACACGCGTCCGTCGCCGTGTCGGACATCGACCGCGCCGTCACCTTCTATGAGGGCACTCTGCGGCTCCCCCTGGCACGGTCGGGTCCGAGCGCGCGGATCTCGGGTGGCAGTCGCGTCTATCGCTCAGGCGGCGACGAGGCATTGCACGTCTATCAGTCGACGACCGCAGGCACCTCGCAGGCGACCGTCGCGACCTGGCACGTCGACGACCTGGATCAGGTTGTCGACGAGCTCGCGGCGAACGACCTCGATTTCCTGCGCTACGACGGACTCAGCCACGATGCTCGGGGCATCACGGCGAGGGCCGGCGGAGGTCGGATCGTGTGGTTCGCAGACCCCGATGGCAACACGTTCGCCCTGGAGAGCGACCGCTGATCGTCGCTGCTCCGACGCGGGTTCTTCGGAAGTGCCGTCGGAGGCGGGTCGGAGGTGCCGGCGCCTGGCTGCGGTCAAGACGAGGCCCGACCGGCGACCGCGCGCGATCGACGAGCGCGTGCGGGCGGAGTGATCAACCCGCCGCGATCCACGATCGCGTGAAGCCGAGCACGCCGCTGCCGTCGGTGTCGGCGAGGGAGACACCCACGAACCGCGTCGCACCCTCCGAGCTCTGCCAGCGGAAGCGGTATTCGTCGGAGAGGACTGCCGCCGCGATCGCCGCCCCCGCGGATTCGGCGGACTGCGCGTTCGCGAAGGCCCCGGTGCTTCGCACGATGTACGCATCCAGGAGCGAACCGTAGGGACCACCGCTCTCCGGCCGGATCGCGTTCTCGACGAAGGCGCTGGCGACCGCGGCTGGCTCGATCACGCTGATCCCGACACCGAAGCGCTCGGCGACCACCGCGAGCGACTGCATGAAGCCCTCCACGGCGAACTTCGCCCCGCAGTAGGCATCGGCGAACGGCTGGCCGACCGCGCCGCCGACACTCGTCACCGTGAGGATGCGGCCGTTGCCACGCTCGCGCATCCCCGGCAGCACGAGCTTGGCGAGGTTGACCGGCGCCAGGTAGTTGATGTCGAGCTGCGCCTGGATCTGCTCCATCGTCAGCTGCTCGGCGGTGGCGACGTTTCCCTGTCCGGCGTTGTTCACCAGGACGCGGATGCCGCCGAGCTCCGCCTCGATCTCGGCCACCAGCCGGGCCGCGGCCGCATGATCCACGACATCGAGGGCGCGCACGTCGACCTCGACGCCCGCCTCGGCCGCAGCGTCCCGCAACGCCCCGGCCTTCCCGGTGTCGCGCATGGTCGCGACGACGTGCAGGCCTCGTCGTGCCAGTTCGACGGCGGCGTGGAGCCCCATTCCGGACGAGGTGCCGGTGATCAGTGCGATGTCGTTCATCAGGCGACTCTACGACCCGCCGTCCGGAATCCCCTGACGGTCACGACCCTGGACTGACGCATGCATCCGCTTCCAGCTAACTTGCACGTTGATGTGCACGTAATGTGTAAACTCGTCCTGTGAAACAGAGCTGGCGGGTCTACAAGCGCGACGTCAAGAGACTCTCCCGCGTCCCCAAAGCGTGGATCATCATCATCGGGGTGCTCATCACCCCTGCCCTGTACGCGTGGTTCAACATCAACGCGTTCTGGGACCCCTACGCCCACACCGCGAACATCCGCGTGGCGGTCGTCGACCTCGACGAGGGCGCCACCTCCGACCTCACCGGCCACATCGACATCGGCGCGCAGGTGACGGAGCAGCTCGAGGACAACGACCAGCTCGGCTGGACCTTCATGGGCGAAGACGAGGCCCAGGAGGCCGTGAAGAAGGGCGACGTCTACGCGGCCATCGTCATCCCCGCCGCATTCAGCGAAGACCTGCTCAGCATCACCAGCGGCGACTTCACGCAACCGTCGCTGCAGTACTACGTCAACGAGAAGGCCGGGGCGATCGCGCCGAAGATCACCGACGTCGGCGCCTCCGAACTCGACAAGCAGGTCACGAGCGCGTTCAAGGAGCAGGTGGCACTCGCGGCGACGAACGCGCTGAAGGACGTCGGCGACTCCACCGAGCTGCGGCTGCTGAACGCCAGGGACAACACCCTCGATGCGTTCGACCAGGCGACGCAGACACTCGCCTCGGCCCGCGAGAACCTCGCCGAGACCCAGGACGGGCTCGCCTCCTCGCGCGGCACGCTCTCGTCCGCACGGAACACGCTCGGCGACGTCGACAAGACGCTCGGCGATGTGCAGAAGTCGCTCGCCCAGACGCAGTCGATCATCGCGGAGACGCAGAAGGAGGTGATCGCGTTCAGCGACAGTGCCACCACCGCGTTCCTGCGGGGCACGACGCTGCTCGCCGACGTCTCATCGAAGGCGAACGTCTCGATCACCCGTCTCACCCAGAGCCTCGAGCAGGCGGGGGTGCGCATCGACGCCGGGATCGACGACGTCTCGAACGTGCTGAAGGCGAACGAGGCTGCGGTCACCCGACTGCAGGCGCTCCTGGACGACACCGATCTCAGCGAGGACACGAAGCAGCGCCTGACCGAGGTCATCGCCTCGCTGCAGCAGCGCAACGCCACCGACCAGCAGCTGCTCGCCGACCTCAAGGACCTCAAGACCGCCGCCTCCGACACGGTGCGCTCCGTTCAGGCGACAGCCGACGCGGTCGACCAGGCGATGCAGGACACCCGCGACGCCTCATCGGCGATGCGCGACATCCTCACCCGCACCGTCCCCTCACTGAACAGCGCCATGTCGCAGCTGTCGGCGAGCGTCGGATCGCTCTCAGGGGCGCTGGACGCGCAGAAGGGCGTCCTCGCACAGGCCGATCAACTGCTGGCAGGGTTGGACTCGCAACTCGTCGCCACCTCGTCGGCACTGGAGAGCTTCGACAACGACCTCGCGGGCATCGAGCAGGGTCTGCAGACGTCGCGCACCGACGTCGTCGCGCTCAACGCTGCATCCGAATGGGGCCTGCTCGGTACCCTGACCGATCTGGAACCCGAGCAGATCGCCCAGTTCATCTCCTCTCCGGTCGAGGTCGACGAGCACCTGGTGTTCCCGGTCGACACCTACGGGTCGGCGATGGCCGCGCTCTTCACGAACCTCTCGCTGTGGATCGGCTCCTTCGTGCTGATGGTGATCTTCCGCGTCGAGGTCGACACGGAGGGCGTCGAGGGCGTCACGGTGCGCGAGGCCTACTTCGGCCGCTTCTTCCTCTTCGCGACGCTCGCCGTGGGCCAGGCGCTGATCGTGTGCATCGGAAACCTCATCATCGGCGTGCAGACCGTGAGCGCCGCCGCGTTCGTCGGCACCGGTGTGCTCATCGCCCTCGCGTACGTGAGCATCATCTACGCCCTCTGCGTCGCGTTCGGGCACGTCGGCCGCGGTCTGTGCATCCTGCTGGTGATCATGCAGATCCCCGGTGCGTCCGGCCTGTACCCAATCGAGCTGATGCCCGGATTCTTCCGTGCGATCTATCCCCTCCTCCCCTTCTCCTACGGCATCGACGCCATGCGGGAGACGATCGGGGGCTTCTACGACGGCCACTATTGGCGCTTCCTCGGCGCCCTCGCCGTGTTCGTCGCCCTCGCCTTCCTCCTCGGACTCGTCCTGCGTCGCCGCCTCGCGAACTTCACCCTGCTCTTCAACCGGCAGGTGCTCTCGACCGACCTCCTCATCGGCGAGAAGGTGCAGGTCGTCGGCAGCGGATACCGGCTCACCGACGTCATCCGGGCGCTGTCGAACCGCGCCGAGTACCGCGACGACCTCGCTCGGCGGGCCGAGCCGTTCACACGCCGCTACCCGACGCTGCTGAAGGCGACAGTGCTCACGGGTGTCGCGGGGCTCGTCGTTCTCGGCGTCCTCACCTGGGCGCTCCCCGGATCGAAAGCGCTGCTGCTGGGACTGTGGACCCTCTGGATACTGCTCGTGATCGGGTTCCTCGTGGCCATCGAGTACATCAAGCACAGCTTCGAGCACGGCGCAGAGGTCGCTGCTCTCGACGACGCCGAACTGCGCCAGCTCGCTCTCGCCGGCCCCGCCGGCCCTGCAGCGGTTCTGCGACCCGCGGCTGATGAGTCGTCCGCCACCGTCCCGTACGTACCGGTCGCCCCGGTCGCACCGGTCGCACCCGCTGAGGCGGATGACCGGGACACCTCCGAGGCGCCGCTCGCCGGCGCCGAGGCCGACGCACTGCTCACGGAGTGGTTCGATCCGGAAGCACAGTCGGAGACCACCGGCGACACGGAAGCGGAACCGGAGGCCGACCCCGCGGCTTCCGAGCCGACGGAGGAAGCGACCGCCACCGGGGCGGCAGACGACCCGCTCCCCCCGGAGGAAGAAGCACCCACCGCAGACGACGAGCCCGCCGACGACGAGCCCACAGAAGGGGAGGACCGCGCGTGAAGGACATCCTGCACCTGACGGCCCGCGACATACGTCACGCGACCCAGAACGTGATGGCGTGCATCGTTCTGTTCGGCCTGGTCGTCATCCCCTCCCTGTTCACCTGGTTCAACGTCATCGCCAGCTGGGACCCGTTCGCGAACACCAAGGACCTGAAGATCGCCGTCGCCAGCACCGACGCCGGGTACGAGAGCGACCTCGTCCCGATCCGGGTGAACGTCGGCGAGCAGGTCCTCTCCCAGCTCCGCGGGAACGACCAGCTCGACTGGGTGATCACCGATGAGCACGACGCGATCGATGGGACCAAGTCGGGCGAGTACTACGCCGCCATCGTGCTGCCCGAGACGTTCAGCGCCGACATGCTGACGTTCTACGCCGACGGCGGCGACCGCACGCACATCGCGCTCTACACGAACGAGAAGAAGAACGCCCTGGCGCCGAAGATCACCGGCCAGGGCGCGGAGGGGGTGTCGTCCGCGATCAGCGACACGTTCGCCGAGACACTCGGCGACGTGGCGCTCGGCCTCGTCTCGTCGATGTCGGACTACCTCACCGATGAAGACACGCAGGCGACGCTCACGCGCATCGAGACTCGACTGGGAAGCGTGGGCGCTCAGCTGCGCTCGGGCGCGCGCACGGCCGACACGTTCACGGCCCTGCTCGAGACGAGCCGACCGCTGCTGGACAGCGCGTCGGCCCTGGTCGACGAGGCCGGCGACGCGTTCTCGGACACCTCGGGCGCTCTCGGCAGCGGAGTGGATGCGGCGAGCACGCTGAAATCGACCCTGCAGACGGCGGCGCAGTCGCTGGCGGACGCCCTCGAGGCCACATCGAACAGCTACGACGCGGTGGGCCAGCGCATCGACGAGCTCTACGCAGGTGCCGCCTCGCTCAGCGGCAGCCAGGTGCAGGCGATCACCACGCTCGCGGAGCGCGTGCAGCAGCAGATCGATCAGTATGCCGCGGTGAAGAACACGCTGGTGACGCAGGTCGGACCGAACCTTCCCGAATCCGCCCAGCCCGACTTCGACGCCGTGATCAGCCGACTCGACGAGGCGATCGCGCGGCAGCAGGCGCTGCAGCAGCGCCTGCAGACTGCGGCGACCGAGATCGCGGCCGGCAACGACTCGGCACAGAGCTCGCACCAGGAGATCACGGCGGCGATCGCCGAGGCCAAGAAGGCGATCGCCGACGCCCGGAGCACCTACGACGACGGGCTGAAGGCGCAGCTGAACGCCCTGTCGTCCACGCTCACGCAGATCGGGTCCGACGTGTCGGCGATCCGCTCCGACCTGTCCGGCATCACCTCCGGGCTGTCCGGAGCATCCGACTCCGTGCTGTCGACGCTGTCGCGAGCGCAGGAGGCCACGACGCAGCTGTCCGCATCGTTGAACGCCCTGGCCGACAGGTTCGACACCGTGCAGCAGTCGATCGCGAAGGCCGCGGACACCGGCGATCTCAGCGCGCTGATCGGCGCCGATCCGGGTGTGCTGGCCACGTCGCTCGCCGAGCCCGTGCGCCTCGATCGCACCGCGGTCTTCCCCGTGGCCGGGTTCGGTGCGGCCATGGCCCCGCTGTACATGATCCTCGCCCTGTGGGTCGGTGCCCTTCTGATGACGGTGACGATCCGCGTCGATGTGAACGCCGAGACGCTCCCCGACCGCCCCGAACTCACGCCGACGCAGAAGTACCTCGGCCGCTACGGCATCTTCGGTCTGGTCGGTCTCGCGCAGAGCACGTTGCTGACGCTCGGCCTGATCCTCTTCGTCCAGATCGAACCCGCGCATCCGCTTCTGCTGATCCTGGCCGGGTGGGCGATCTCGACCGTGTTCACGCTCATCGTGTACACGGCGGTGGTCGCGTTCGGCAACGCGGGCAAGGCGCTCGCCGTGCTGCTGCTCGTGATCCAGATCTCCGGGTCGGGCGGTGCGTACCCCCTGCAGCTGCTTCCGGACTGGTTCCAGAGCGTCAGTCCCTTCCTCCCCGCGACCTATGCCGTGAACATGGTGAGATCGGCGATCGCCGGCGTCTACCAGGCCGACTTCTGGTGGGCGCTCGGCGCACTCGCGCTGTTCATCGTTCCGGCGCTGCTCCTCGGACTCGTGCTGCGGCGGCCGTTGATGACCTACAACCGCAAACTGGTCGAGGCGCTCGCGTCGACCAAGCTGATGTCCTGATCCCCGCGCCCCCGAAGGACCCGAAGTGACCGCACCGAACCCGCCGCGTCGACGCGACGCCCTGGCCAACCGGGAGGCCCTGCTGCGCGCGGCGCAGTCGGTGCTCGCGACCAACCCCACGGCGTCGCTCGATGTCATCGCGCAGGCGGCAGGCCTCACCCGCCGCGCCGTCTACGGACACTTCGCCGACCGCGACAGCCTGCTCCGCGAGGTGATCGCGGTCGGTGCGCAGCGGTTCAACGCGATCGCCGAGACGACCGACGAGTCCGACCCCCGGGTGACCCTGGCACGGATGGCGACGCGGCTGTGGCGGGAGGCCTCCGCCGTGCGCGCCTCGGCCAACATCGCCCTCGACGATGCGCATCTGGCCGATACCGTGCTCGCCCTGGCGCCGCTGCGTCGCCGCATCCGCGATCTGACCAGCGTCGGAGTGGACTCGGGGGCGTTCCGGGGAGACATGCCGGCCGATCTGCTCGCCTTCCTCATCGAGGAGACCGCCAGAGCAACGCTGCGCGAACTGCGGCTCACCACGACCGACGCGGATTCGACCGTCGTCCGCGTGGTGCTGAGCATCGTGGGCCTCTCGTGGACCGAGCAGGCCGAGCTCATCGCCGCGCACCCCGAGGTCTTCGCGCAGGACTGAACCCTGCGTCCCACACCGAGAGCTGCGACACCGAGATCTGCGACACCGAGATCTGCGACACCGAGATCTGCGTGCAGTGCGGGGCTCTGGAGCAGGGCCGAGGGGACCGTTCCGTACCGTTCCCGGCCCGGCCGGCCCGGACGCGAGACCGCTCAGACGATCGCGTCGTCGTGCCGCGGCACCCCGTCCTCATCCAGGACCTCATCCGGGTCCGACTCCACCGGCGATGAGGACCGATCATCCGCGCGCACACGGAACCAGAGCGTGAGCTCGGTCAACGCTCTCACCGCTGTGCCGACATCCGATCCCGCATCCAGATCTGCGAAGGAGTCCCGGTACCCGGTGGGAGCACTCGCGCGGCGCTGCAGTGGCCGATACCCCATGGTCCAGTCCGCGAACCGACGCTCGCGGATCGGTTCCTCCAGGAGCACCCGCAGATCATGGTGTCGGGAATCCCCTCGGATGCTCTCGAGCACGCGCGCCACGGTGTCCGGATTCCCTTCCAGCACCTGAATGAACCGCCCCTCCCGATGAAGGAGCATCCCGGTGATGCCCCGTCGAAGATTGAGACGTCGACACACGGTCAGCAGATGCTCGAGAGCCGTCGCGCGAAGCGGCTGAGACGCGGTGCTCGTGTACACCAAGGAGATCAACCCGGGTGCCGTGCCGCCGTTCACAGCGCCACCCCCTGCTCACCGTCGCGGACCGTCGGCGAGGGCTCCCCCGTCAGCTGCTCCACCGCGTTCGTGGCTGCTGCCAGCGTCGCGAAGTCGCCGAGCATACGGGACCGGGCGTCGAACGCGCGATACGCGCCGCCCGCCTGCCTGTCGACATATCCGAGGAAGTCGCCGCGGCGGCTCCCGACGTGGAAGCCCTCCTCGACGCACGCCCAGAGGACGTCATGATCAGGTGGGGCAGAGTGCGGCACCCCAGCAGAATATGCGTGCGGCGCGCTCACCGCGCTCCCCTTTACAGCGGCCCAGCGGGTGCGCTAAGCGCGGGTACCGTGCTCGATGTCGATGTCGACCGCGGGAATCCCGAATCCGCCGTCGTCCTCGTCGTCGCCGGGGGTCCGCTGCGGGAACAGGGGGTGCATGCGGATCTGGGCGGCGTCTTCGGAGAAGTCGGGGTCATCGCCGTCGGAGGTCTGCGGACCGACGAGCAGATCGTTGCCGACGCCGACGATCAGGTCAGCGGAATCCTTCTTCCCGTCCACCACGATGGGAAGCCGCAGAGCCGCCGACTCCCCTTCACTCGCGAGGGCGGCGGCGAGAGCGACGAGCGCCTCGGCGACGTCGTCCGTCGTGACCACCTGTTGGCCTGCGTACGATACGAGTTTCATGTCTCCGACGGTGCCATCACGCGGAGCAGGCCCCAAGGGGGTTGTGCGGACCACGTCCGACGCGCTAACCGCGAGCGAGTGCACCCACGACCGGACAGCCTTCCCCCGATCACCCGCCCGGGCGGGAGAATGGAGCATATGTCCGCGAGATCCCGCCGGCCACTGCTCTCCTCCGTGCGCCGTCTGCTGCACACCGATCCCTCGGCCGTCGCGCACACCGAGGCGATGCCCGTCATCGACGAGCGCACGGTCCCCCGGGTGCTCGATCTCGCGACCCGCATCGGTGAATCGATGTTCGCCGTCGGCGCCTCAGCACACGAGGTCACGCTCGCGATCACCCGTGTGTGCGATGCCTACGGGATGCGGGGCGTGCAGGTCGACGTCACCTACAACTCGATCACGGTGTCGTTCCATCTGAGCGGCGAGGTCTGGCCCGAGACCCTCGTGCGCGTCGTGCGTGTCACCGCTCCCGATCACGCGAAGCTGCAGCGCGTGCAGGCCCTGGTCGCCGACATCGACGGCGGCCTCGACCTCGAATCCGCGCGCACCACGTTCCGCGCCATCCGACGGGTACCGTTCCGGTACCAGCAGCCGGTCGTGATCGTCGCGCGCGCCCTGCTCGCCGTCGGCGTCAGCATCATGCTCGGCGCCGCCCCGATCATCGTCGGTCTCACGTTCGTCGCGGCGCTGTGCGCGGCACTGACACAGGCGGGGCTCGCGCGACTCCGGGTGCCGCTGTTCTTCAGCCAGATCGCCGGAGGATTCGTGACCACGGTCGTGGCTGTCGTGGTCTCCGCGCTCGGTACCGCCGGGATCGAACCGTTCGTCGGCATCCGCCCGTCGATCATCGTCGCCTCCGGCATCGTGCTGATGCTCGCCGGCCTGACCGTGGTCGGCGCCGCGCAGGACGCGATCGACGGCTTCGCCCTCACGGCCGGCGGACGCATCCTCGATCTCACCATGCAGACACTCGGCGTGGTGATCGGCATCCTCGTCGGCCTGGAACTCGGCGGCGTCCTGGGCTTCACCATGGACCTCCCCGACGACCCCGCGCCGTTCGGACCGCTCGTGAACCAGTTCGCCGGAGCGATCATCATCGCGGTCGCCGTAGCCGTGTTCAACGGTGCCGGCATACGGATCATCCTCGTCAGCGCGCTGCTCAGCGCTGTCACCCTCGCCGGCTACTCGACATCGGTGGCGCTGAACCTGCACCCCGCGGCGGCGAGCGCGGTCGGTGCCCTGCTGGCGAGCTTCCTCGGGATGCTGATCGCACGCAACCTGCACGTGCCCTCGGTCGCGGTGACCACCGCCGCGATCGTGCCGCTCGTCCCGGGAGTCGCGGTGTTCCAGGGGCTGCTCGAGATGGTCCACGCGGCCGGCACCTCCACGGGCATGCTGCTCGCGGGGGGATCGCTCATCGATGCGGCGGTCATCGGCATCGGCCTGGCCTCCGGCGCCTCGCTCGGCCTCTATCTCGGCACCCCGGTGCGTGCCACGCTCGCGAGCGTGGCGAAGACGCGGGCCCGCGTCCGCCGCTGATCGGCGCCCACGGTGTTACCTGCTCGTCGAGTGCACGGGATCTCGCCGAGTGCACGGGGTGTTCGCGTCGACAGACCGTGCACTCGCGCGCACGCCGTGCACTCGGTGAACCGCGAGCACCGTGAGCACCGCGGGTTGAGCAATATATCGGTTCGGATTACAATTCCAGTGAATTCTGGCGGGCTGAAGAGCGCCCGTTGACCGCGCGGACGCATGCACCGCGCCGCGCGGGGTGGTGCGCTCCTCGGCAGCCGATACCGGTCCACCGATGGGAGTGTTGAGTTGTTCACAATGCCCGATCCCCGATTCGAGCTGAGGAAGATCACCGATACCGAGTGGCTGATCCTCGATCACCGCTATGCCCAGAATGACTCGCGACGCACGGTCGCGTGCATCTATGAGGTCGATGCCGCGGAGGTGGAGGTCGTCTGGCTGCGAGACCTCCCGCTCGCGAGTTCGTACATGACTGCCGCCGACGTGTGGGAAGACGTCCAGCGTTTCCATGCGCCGCGCCGCGCCGGCCGACCGATCCCGATCCCGATCCCGCATCATCCGCCCCTCGCGACCGCCTGACCGGGCGATCACGCTCACGCAGGCGGGATTCTCCGCTCGCTCGCGCACGCCTGTCAACGGGCAGACGTGCACGCCTCACAGGGGCAAGACTGGGCGATCAATCCACCTCGGTGAACGGAGAACATGATGTCAGACCCGCAGGACCACACGGACGACACACCCGCAGTCGAAGCCCAAGGCATCGATCCCGACATGCCCTCGACCGACGACGGCCCCGAGACAGACGAGGACGAGGACGAGAACGACAACCTCGGTGCGGAGAAGGGCAAGGGCACCCCTCCCACGGTGCCGCCCACGGGCGGTGGCTCCGAGGGTGTTCACGCCGAGGATGCTCGACGCGACTGACCGGAGTGGAGCGCCGTTGCATGCTCCCGCTCCAGGGACGGTGACGCGGGCTTCGGGCTCGGAGAAATGGGTGCCGGGCTCGGAGAAGTGAATGGCGGACGGCGGGGACGGGAACGATCTCCGACTGTTCGCCGATCACTTTTAGCCGAGCTGATCGAGGACGAGTTCTCCGCGGGCGTTGAGGTTCTCCATCATCCGCTCGATGCGCTTGGTGTCGATCTCGGGCATCTTGGAGCCGTCGAAAGCGAGCGCCAGCGGAATCGCGGGGTGCATCCAGATGGTGAGCCGACCGGCAGGGTTCTTCTCCTCCGGCAGCCACGTCATCATGAAGCTCTCGTGTCGACGGAGCTTCGTGCCGATCACGATCTTCAGGTGCGCCAACGTCGCATCGTCGATCACGATCGGAGGGCGTGAACTGTTGTACTCGAGAGTTCCCATGCTCCGAGAATACGCGCCTCTGCGCGTCTCCGAGCCCGATGTCGACGCGTGATCGAGGCCGGACGGCCACCACCAGGCAGCCGCCTCTCAGTGTCCGTGCGCAAGCTGTTGGATCAGAACGACAACGCTGCCGAGCGCAACGAGGATTCCGAGCGCGATGGCCTGTTTCCACCATGGAGCGTCGGTCCGGCGTACGGCCACGTAGCCGATCAGTCCGAGGATCGCGACGTAGGTGATCGATGCGATCGTGAGAGCGGTTCCCAGATCGATCCACCCCAGTACAGCGAGGAGAAGGACGAGGAGAGGCACCGCCGCTGAAGCCATCGCCGTCCCGGTCAGACGAAGGAGTCGGCCGAACTCGCGGCGGTCAGGGAAGGTCGCATGCACGGCCAGGTGCGCCAGCAGCTCCGCGACGAATCCAGCGATGGCGATCGCGACGATTCCGACGAGGAGCGTGATGGTCGCGCGACCAGCGTCGGTGTGGGCGACGTTCGAGTTCTGGACGAGCACGATGGCGAGCCCCGTGAACGTGGCATAGACCCGCTCCTTGATCGACGCGGTGTCCACCCCCACCTCCTCGTCGTGGGTGCGCCCGTCGTCGGAAAACCGCATGCGCCGCAGATTATCAGCCATCACCCGCGGGCCCATGTCGGATGTCGTAGCCTCGACGCATGGTGAGTCCCAGCGACAGCGCGGTCGTCGAAGCCCGGTCGGCTCCGCGGACCACGGCCGGACGTTCGCTGGCGGTGATCGGACTGACGATCCCGCTCATGCTTCTGATCGACTACGCGGTGTCCTACGCAACGGTCATCGCACTCTTCGGCGGTCTGCCGTTCGTCCTGATAGCGGCGATCCTCATCGCGTTCGCCGTGCTCGCAGGCGGTATCGCGCTCCTGAGCACGGCGTTCACGGGACGGCCGGCGATCCTCGGTGGAGTGGTCGCTGCCGGGGTGCTCACGTGCGCGGGGGCGTTCGGGCTCGTGCACGGCATCCTCGGTCCCCTGGCTCTTCAGACCGATGCCCTGCTGCATGTCGCGGTGTGTGCTCTCGCGGCTCTCACGTTGGGAATCTTCCTCGGGCCGCTGCCGCTGCGGGTCGCAGGCGCGGTGTCCGCCGCGGCGCTGGTGGCCGTGCTGGCCCTCGTCCCGACACCGACCGAGACCGCGGCCGTCGATCGCGCGAATGCCGAGGCCGACCGTTCGGCCGAGGTGAAGGCGAGCTGGATGAGGTCGGGGAAGTTCCCGCTCGTGACCGACCTCGACGATTGGTCGAACGTCGAAGTCAGAGCGACCGGGACGGATGCCGCCACCTGGGTGCGCAGTGACACCGGCTCCGTCGCACGCATCATCATCCAGTGGAACGCGGTCGAACCCGACCCCCTCGCGCCGTGCAACTTCATCGGCGGACCCGGACGGGAGTGGGATCGGGGTCCCGACCAGCTGCCGTCGTGGTGCGTGCGCACAGGCGACCAGTGGTCGCGGTCAGACGGTACTGCCGTCTACAGCTACGACGCGGGCACCGGCACCACGATGTGGATCATGGCGTTCGGCGGGTACGACGCCGAACGTGTCGGCGGATCGAACGCTGCGACCGCGGAGGACATCGCCGCTCTGATCCCGTCGCTGCACCCGATGAGCCGGGAGGACGCGGAGCGCTACCTGCTTCCGACGTTCGACGGCATCGACAGCCCCGAGGTGCAGACGCCCGACCTGTGAGTCGACGTCACGCGTGAACCCCGCCGCCCGTTCAGGCGGAAGGCGCATGGGGCAGTGCCAGATCCACGAGGCTCACGACGAACTTCCCCGGCTCCTCGAACATGCACAGGTGTGCGGAGTTCTCGAACCAGACGACGTCCACCGACGGCGCCGACACCTCGTCGATCCAGCGTTCCACCGGAGCCGTCGGAGTTGTCCAGTCATGGCGTCCGAGGAACTGCAGCATCGGCACCGCGAACGAGGTCTTCGCACGAGCGTCGAAGGACAGCAGCGCCGGAAGCACGTGGGGCATGGTCACCTGTTGTCCGACGCCGATCAATGCCCGCTCATCAGCCGTGTAATACGGCGACAGCCCGGCCGCGTCCGTGAAGTAGGCGAAGTCCGAGCGGTAGGCGGAGAGTCCGCCGTAGTGCTGCGCCCATCTCCGGCACGTCACGATGCGCTCGATCGTGAGAGGCTGCGTGCCGGGATACTCGCCGAGCGACTGCAGTTCGGCGATGGCCTGCTCATTCCCGTCCGTGAGTGCGCTGCGCATCGCGAAACCGAAGCTCTCGGCCTCGTTCTCCGGACCGGAGATCACCTGCCCGACCCCGATGTAGGCCCAGAGCAGGTCCGGCCGCCGCTCCGCCAGGGTGAGGCCGATGATCGTTCCCCAGCTGTGCCCGAGTACGCCGACCGTACTCACCCCGAGTTCATGCCGGAGCCAGGCGATCAATTCCTCGAGGTCTTCGACGTACCGCTCGACGCTCAGATCCATCCCGTCGTGCGCCCCCGCCGCAGACCTCCCACTGGCACGCTGGTCGTAGTTCACGACGGTGAAGTAGTCCTCGACCGCGCGTTGCCAGATCCACGATGACGGCAGCGAAGGGAGGGCCGGGCCGCCATGGCAGACGATGAGCACAGGGTTGCGGGTATCGCGCCCTCGAATCGAGACGAACTGCTCGACGCCGCCGAGCTCGACGAAGGTCGTGCGATCGATCGCTTCGGGATTCGGGAGGCGGCAGAGATCGGCGATCACTGCGGGGCCGTTTTCGTCGGTCATGCCGTCACACTAGCGAGACGTCGGTACGGTCTTCCCTCCCGCCGCCCTCTCGCTCGCAGAAGTGTTCAGAGCAGTGCGGCGACCTTCTCTGCCGTCTCCTTCGCGGAGCCGGGGTTCTGGCCCGTGACGAGATTCCCATCGACGACGGCATAGGAGACGAACGGCAGCAGCGCCTTCTCGTACAGGGCGCCGCGCTTCTTCATCTCCTCCTCCGCGTTGTACGGCACGAGCTTGTCCACACGGGCCAGCACCTCCTCCTGCCAGGCGAAGCCGGTGACCTTGCGACCGTCGACCAGGAGAGAGCCGTCCGAGAGTCGCGTGTTGAGCAGACCGCAGTAGCCATGGCAGACCGAGGACACGATCCCTCCCCGCTCCCAGATCTCTCGCGTGATCCGCTGCAGTCCTTCACTCTCCGGGAAGTCGTACATCACCGCGTGACCACCGGTGAAGAAGATCGCGTCGTAGTCGGCGGAATCGACTTGGTCGGGCCGCAAAGTGGTCTCCAGCAACGCCATGCGTGCGGGGTCGGCGCGCCATGCCTTCGCTGTCTTGTCGTAGCTGGGGAACTTCAGCGACCGGGGCTCCAGCGGCGAGGGCCCGCCAGCCGGACTGACGATCCGCTGCTCGAAACCTCGCTCCTCGAAAACCTCCCATGCATGGGTGAGTTCCGACAACCAGAGCCCGGTGGGGTGGTCGGGGTCGTCGTAGTGTCCGATGTTGGTGACGACGTGCAGGATGCGTCTGGTCATGCGAGTCCCCCGGGGATCGAATCGGCCGCCGATGGCGGTGCCGCATGGGTGGGGATCGCGAAGATCGCCGCAACGGACGACCGCACCCGCTCAGCCACCGCTTCGGCGGGTTCGGGACGGAACTTGCCGTCGAGGTGCAGGAAGGCGAGGCCGTGGGCCATGCTCCACAGCGCCGTGGACAGGCTCGGCACGTCAGCCCCGGGGAACAGCTCTTCGATCGCGTCGTTCAACACGGCGTGCAACCCATGGGACGCCCGCACACGGTCGCTGTCGGATTCGTCGCATTCGTTGCCGAACATCAGCCGGAAGACCGCGGGACGACGCAAGGCGAATGCCACATAGGCGATTCCGAGCTGCGTGATGACGGCGGGCGCCGGCGAGGCGGCGGGGACTCGTTCCAGAGCGGCGGCGAGGTCGGCCTGCAGGTCCTTGAAACCTTCGACCGCGACGGCGGAGTCCAAGGCCTCCCGGTCGGCGAAGTGCCGATACGGGGCGGCCGGCGACACCCCCGCCCGACGCGCGACGGCGCGAAGCGAAAACGGCTCCCCGGCCTCGAGAGCCTGTATCGCCGCATCCAGAAGAGCTGCACGGAGATCGCCGTGATGGTAGGTCTTCTCAGAAGTTGACACCGATAACATCCCCTCGTACGATCATGTAAGCAGTGTAAACATACCGTGTCGGATATCGCAATCGAAACGCCGCAATCGAAAGTCGAGTCGAGGAATGCAGACCATACTGGGCGCGAACGGACAGATCGCCGTGGAACTCGCACGCGAGCTGAACCGGAACCACACGTCCGACCTCAGACTCGTCAGCCGCAACCCCCGCAAGGTCAACGCCACCGACACCCTCGTACGAGCCGATCTTCTCGACGCCGTACAGACCGCCGCCGCGGTCGACGGCAGCGACGTCGTCTACTTCACCGCCGGCCTGCCCGCAGACACCGAGCTGTGGGAACGGCAGTTCCCGACGATGGTGAGGAACGCCCTCGACGCGGCCCGCGCCGCCGGCGCGAGTTTCGCCTACTTCGACAACACCTACATGTACCCGCAGGATGACCGGCTGCAGACCGAGGACACGCCCTTCGAACCGGTCGGCCCGAAGGGCAGGGTGCGTGCGGCGATGGCGTCGATGGTGCTCGACGAGATGGCGCGCGGCGACATCCCCGTGCTGATCGCCCGCGCGCCGGAGTTCTACGGCCCCGGGCGGACGCAGAGCTTCACGAACGCGCTCGTCATCGACAGGATCAAGAGCGGCAATCGTCCGCTCGTACCGGTGCGCGACGACCGGCAGCGCACTCTGATCTGGACGCCGGACGCGAGTCGTGCCCTCGCGACGCTGGGCAACGCCGCCGATACCTTTCACCAGACGTGGCACCTCCCCACAGACTCCGACCGTCCCACCTATCGGCAGTTCGTCGCCATGGCAGAGTCCGCCTTCGGTCGACCAGCCGGGTCCGGGTACACCGTCGTCCCGAAGTGGGCGCTGAGCGCGGCCGGTCTCGCGTCTCGCCAGGCGCGTGAGATCAGAGAGCTCCTGCCGCGGTACGAGCACGACAACAGGTTCGACTCATCGAAGTTCGTCGGGCGATTCCCGGAGTTCGAGGTCACGAGCTACCGTCGCGGCGTCGACATCATCCGCGAAGAAGCGGTCGCGTCGAGCTTCTGACGGGGCGACGCTTACCGCCCGCTCGTCGGTGCCACGGGCTCGTGGACGTCCCTACGCGTTCGACCGCGCCTCATCCCGGAACTCGATCGCACTCACACGGTGAGTCCGCCATCACGATTCACCGATCCGAGAGCGATTCATCGCCGCGGTCAACCCCCTGACGTTCCCCCTCCGTCAGGAGTAGCTTCGCGAGACCGAACGAAGGAGACGGATATGAGCGACCCGAAGAACACGCAGGGCACACCGGGCCCCGACGAAGAAGCTGACACCGCATCGGGCGGCGCTCCCGACGACGGGCCCGACACCGAAGAGGTGCTCGAGGCGGAGACGACCGACGAGAACGGGAAGCCGCTCGAGAACCCGTCCGGGGGGTGACCGATCGGGCCGGAGCCGCCTCCTCGCCGGAGCCTCAGACCCTTGCGGGCACGAGCTCGTCGCGAAGGATGTCGGCTCCCGCGCTGAGTGCTCGGAGCTTGCCACGCGCGACGTCACGCGACACCGGAGCCATGCCGCAGTTCGTGCTCGGGATGAGCTTGTCGGCGTCGACGAATCGGAGGGCGTTGCGGAGGGTGTCGGCGACCTCGTCCGGGGTCTCGATGGTCGGGCTGGCCACGTCGATGGCCCCGAGCATGACGTTCTTTCCTCGAATGAGCTCGATGAGGTCCAGAGGAACGTGCGAGTGGTGGCTCTCCAGTGAGACGGTGTCGATGATCGAGCGCTGCAGAAGCGGGAAGGACTTCTCGTACTGCCGCCATTCCGCGCCGAGGGTCGCCTTCCAGTCGGTGTTCGCCTTGATCCCGTATCCGTAGCAGATGTGCACCACGGTCTCCGCGCGGAGTCCTTCCGCCGCTCGCTCGAGCACCGCCACGCCCCAGTCCTGCACATCGTCGAAGAAGACGTTGAATGCCGGCTCGTCGAACTGGATGATGTCGACCCCGGCTGCTTCGAGCTCCTTCGCCTCCTGGTTGAGGATGGTCGCGAACTCCCACGCCAGCTTCTCGCGGCTCTTGTAGTGACGATCGTAGAGAGTGTCGATCATCGTCATCGGGCCGGGCAGCGCCCACTTGATCGGCTGATCGGTCTGCTGACGCAGGAACTTCGCATCCTCCACGAACACGGACTTCTCGCGGCTCACGGCCCCGACCACCGTCGGCACGCTGGCGTCGTATCGGTCGCGGATCCGCACGGTCTCGCGCTGGTCGAAGTCGACGCCGGAGAGGTGCTCGATGAACGTGGTGACGAAGTGCTGTCGGGTCTGCTCCCCGTCGCTGATGATGTCGATGCCGGCCTCGCGCTGCTCTTGGACGGCGATGCGCAGAGCATCCTGCGTACCCTCGATCAAGGCGTCGCCCTGCAGTTTCCACGGAGACCAGAGCGTCTCCGGCTCGGCCAGCCAGGAGGGCTTCGGCAGACTGCCGACGATCGAGGTGGGGAGCAGCTCGCGCACGATCGACGATCTCTGGTTCGTCATCCGACGGCCACCAGGGATGCGGCGGAGGTGCCGGCGGCCCACTGCTCGAGCAGCTCACCGTGCGGGGTCATGAGGTGCGCATCGGCGTACTGCCCCTGCTCGGCCGCGAGCCGGCTGCGCTCCTCGCGGTCGTAGGCGATCTTGGTCACCGAGTAGTCCTGCTGTTCCAGAGTCGGCCGGTAGATGCTCGCGGCCTCGGAGTTCGCATTGTAGATCTCCGGACGGTAGATCTTCTGGAACGTCTCCATCGTGCTGATCGTGCCGATGAGCTGGAGGTTGGTGTAGTCGCTCAGCAGGTCCCCGCGGAAGTAGAAGGCCAGCGGGGCCACGCTGCCTCGCGGCATGAAGTACCGGACCGAGAGGCCCATCTTGCCGAAGTACTCGTCGGTCAGCGAGCCGTCCTTCTGCTCGTACTCGACACCGAGGATGGGGTGGTGGTTCTCGGTGCGGCGGTACGTCTTGCTCGTCGAGACGCTGATGCAGATGACGGGCGACAGCGAGAAGCGCTCCCGGTAGGCCTCGGAATCGAGGAAGTGCTGGAAGAGCTTGCCGTGCAGGTCGCCGAAGTCGTCGGGGACGGCGAAACCACCCGCGGCCTCGCTGGCCGCCGGCAACCGCACACTGAAGTCGAAGTCGCGGATGTACGACGAGAAGTTGTTGCCCACGATCCCCTGGGTGCGCGTGCCCGTCGACCGGTCGACGATGGTCACCTCCAGCACCTCGAGAAGAGGGAACTCCCGATCCTCCGCCTCCGTGGCGAACTGGATCGCGACCGAGACGATCTCGAGTTCGAGGGTGTAGCGGTCACGGCTCGGGTTGTCCCAGTGCGCCAGATCGTTGAACCGCCGGTCGATCATCGTCAGGGCATTGCGGAGGTTCTGCTGACGGTGCTCGCCGCGCGCCAGATTGGCGAAGTTCGTGGTGATGCGGGAGTCGTCGGAGGGCGAGTAGTCCTCGTCGAAACGGGTCGTCGTGATGCGGAACGTGAATTCGGATGCCATGAGCGGCCAATCGGTGGGATGATCGGCCGGGCTCGGCCTCGATCGGGGGTTTCTCCATGATGACGAGTGCGGGCGCCCATCGGGTAATGCGCGCGAACTATGCCGTGACATAGGCTAAATCTATGGCCAAGCGTTCGAGCGGCATCACCCTGCAACAGCTCACCTACTACATCGAGGTCGCTGCGGAAGGATCGATCAGCGCCGCCGCCGACCTGCTCTACGTCGCACAGCCCACCATGTCGGCGGCGATGAAGGATCTGGAGAGCAGAGTGGGGCGCGTGCTCCTCCTCCGCTCCGCCCGCGGCGTGACGCTCACGACCGACGGTGTGGAGTTCCTCGGGTACGCCCGGCAGGTCGTCGAGCAGGTCGCGCTCCTCGAACAGCGCTACCTCGGTCGTCCGCCGTCGCGACGCCTGCTCGGAGTGTCGACCCAGCACTACTCGTTCGCTGTCGACGCGTTAGTGCGGATGGTGAAGGCGACCTCGGCTGCCGAGTACGAGTTCTCGCTGCGGGAGACGCGGACGTGGGACATCATCGAAGACGTCCGCACGCTCCGCAGCGAGCTGGGGATCCTCTACCGGAACGACTTCAACCGCAACGTGATCGACAAGCTGCTCCGCGACTCCGGGCTCGCCTTCCACCCGCTCTTCGTCGCACAGCCGCACATCTTCATCTCCCGCAAGAACCCCCTTGCCACCCGAGATCGCGTGACCCTCGACGATCTCGCCGACGTGCCGAGGCTCACCTTCGACCAGGGTGCGAACAACTCCTTCTACTTCGCCGAGGAGATCCTCTCCACCCTCTCCAGCCCCCAGGACATCCGCGTCTCCGACCGCGCGACCATCTTCAACCTGATGATCGGCCTCGACGGCTACACCATCTCGACGGGCATCATCAGCGACGACCTCGATCCCGAGATCGTCGCCATCCCGCTCGACGTCGACGAGAACATCGAGATCGGCTGGATCGGGCATGCGGCGATCCCCCTCACCGAGCAGGCACAGCGCTACCTCGCCGAACTGCGCACGGTGGTCTCCGAGTTCGGGGTGGAGTTGCTCGGCTGAGGGGTACGCCTCCGGGGGGAGAGGAGCTCCGCTCCACAGGGCACCGAAAGATCGTGCACCCCGCCAAAGATCTTTATACAATGGCTTATACAGAGCTTCCGCGAAGGAGGAGCCATGGCCGTCACATCGATTGACATCGACCCCGACGAGCTTCAGCAGGCCAAGAAGCTTGCCGGCACGACCTCCAACCGCGAGACGGTGGATCTCGCGCTGCGCACGCTCATCGCGGTGCGCCGCCAGCCCGCCGCCGTGGAGCGCATCATCGCTCGCCACTTCGACACTGACCAGATCGACGCGCCGACGATCGCTCCGGACACGGGTCCGGATCCCGACAAGAGCGCTCCCCGGGAGAAGAGCACCGTTCGGTGACCACTTACCTCGTCGACAACAGCATCTGGCAGAAGGCAGGCAGGAGCACGGCGATCGGCGACAGGCTCCGGGCCCTGTCGCCGAATCACCTGATCATCACGTGCCCGCCGCAGGTCCTCGAGTACTGCCACTCCGCGCGCAATGCGAAGGAGTACGCAGAGTTGCGTGCGGACATGGAGGGGCTGCTCCCCGCGTGGGAACACCCCGACGAGCGTGACGCCCTCGACCTTCAGCAGGCGCTGTGGGACACAGGGCTCATGAGAGCAGCCGCAGCCTTCGACTGCCTCATCGCCGCATACGCGGTCGCCAACGACGCAGTGATCCTGAACTCGGACCAGGATTTCGGGTACATAGAGATGGCGACTGAGGGACGAGTCCGCCAGGAGTACGTCGCGGCCTGAGGTCAGACACATGTGAGCGTGCGGCGCCATCGAACTTCCAGGCAAGAGCGCTCGCTCTCGGAGAGCCCCGTGATGATACGGAAAAACCCCCTCACTCGGAGGGGGCTTCCATGGCGGTGACGGTGGGATTTGAACCCACGGTAGGGGGTTACCCTACACAACTTTTCGAGAGTTGCACCTTCGGCCGCTCGGACACGTCACCGCGGAATAGCTTACGCGACGCGGGGCCTGCACGCGAATCGAGACCCGCAGGTCACCAGGCGGCGGCGACGTCGGCGTGCGTGCGCAGGATGCCCTCGGTCGATCCTGCGGGCGCGCGGCCGATGCCGCACTCGGTCGCGACCCCGAACTCGGGGGCGAACGGAGTCGCGGCGGCGACGCGACGGGCGGCGCCCTCCACCCCGTCCTCGCGGTGCACGAGGCCCAGGTAGAGCTCGCCGACCGGGGCGAGGCCTGTGAGCGGGGCGAAGTAGGCCTCGTCGTCGTGGTCGATCGGCACCGGCAGGTGCAGCCACGTGAGCGGACGGGCGGATGCCGCCACCACGGCGTTCGCGTAGCGGACCAGGTTCGCGGCGTCTCGCGGCTCAAAGAAGTGCTTCTCCCCCGCGTCGCCGTAGCAGAGGTGCACACCCACCTCGACGTCGGCGGGCACCGCATCGACCAGTGCGGCCAGGCGCGAGACCAGACCGTCGAACGGGTCGCCGGGCCACCACGCCTCCATGACCGCTCCGTAGCCGGCGGCGCGCTCGATGATACCCATCTCGCTCGCGACGTCCCACTGCACCGCGAGGTCCTCGTGCGGGATGGCCTCGAGGATCTCGTCGAGCTCGCGCAGGATCGCGGCGGTGTAGACGGGCTCGATGGCCGCGCGGTCATCGCCGTGGAAGAACGAGGAGATCACGGCGAGGGGCGTCGGCAGCGACACCTGGAACCGCACGCCGGCGGGCACCGCGCCCTCGGCCCGCAGTCGCTCGAACACCGCATACGACTCGATCGCGGCGGCGGCGTACCCCAGCGGCGGCATCTCGATGCTCGCGGCATCCACTCCCTCGGCGATGCGCAGGCCGCGGGCGTCGATGCCGGCGGGGAACGGGATGGGTTCGTCGCCTGTGCGCTCGATGCCCTCGGCCTCACCGATCACGTCGGGCTGGAACATGATCCAGTGGAACCGCTTGCCGACCTCGCCGTCCGGAATGCGACGGAGCCGGGTGCCGAGCAGTTCCGCAGCGGTGCGGATCGTGGTCTCGGCATCGTCATAATTCACGCTGCCCACGAGGAGGGCACCCTGCGGCTGAGTCATACCCTCAGGATATCGACGCTCCCGGCGGGCCAATTCCCCGGCGAGACCCCCACGCTGCGATGGGCATTCGAGTTAGGATGGCCTAAGAACCCGCCGCCTGTGGGGGCAGCGATGACGGGAAGGTATTCATCATGGGCTTCATCACGTCCGAGGCGCTGTCCGAGACCGGCTACGTGGTCCTCGACGACCACACCTCCGCCACCGATCCCGCCGAATGGCTGGGCCTGGAGTACGTCGGCTGGCGCTCCTCCGGCATCACGCGCTTCGCCCCGCTCACCAGCTATGCCGGCGACGTCGACTGCAACGGCTTCTGGAACCACACCCCGCCGCGCACCGACAAGGATGGCGTCTGGGTCGACTCGCAGGTCGCAGTCGCCCCGACGCTGCAACGCCGGGCACAGGAACCGGGCGCCGGCATCGGCCGCTGCCGCGTGATCGAGCTGCAGCCGAACGAGTACGCCGACGCGATCTACAACCTGCACCAGGACGACAACAACCGCCTCAACGAAGAGGGCACCGGCTGGGTCGTCCGCGGGTTCTTCAACCTCTCCGACGACACCGAGTCGATGTTGATCCTGCGCGCCGACCGTTTCGATCCGGCGACCGAGATCCGCCTGCCGCTGCGCGCCGGCTCGCGCATCATCGTCGACACCCAGCGCTTCTGGCACGCGGTCTGGCACCGCGGCACCGCCCCGCGGTACGCGCTCATCACGTCATGGACCAGCGGCCCCGAGCTCGACGCCTACATCGCCGCCAACCACGGCGACCCGCACCCGAAGACCGTCGACCTCGACCCGCAGTTCGTCGACGATGCGCAGGTCGAGCTGCACCGCCGCATCGAAGAGCGTCGTCGTGCCTTCGAGGCGCAGGGCATCGTGATGGAACCGCCCGTCGACATGAACGTCTGAGGCGACGGCCCGCGGGTCTCCCCACAGGCTCCTTCTCGCTGCCCCTCAGATCGTGCGGCCGTCGTGAATCCGCACCACGCGGTCGACCGTTCCCGCGGGAGGCGCCACGTGCGAGATCAGCAGCACCGACTGCTCCCCCGCGGCCTGCAGCAGATCACGCAGCAGGGCATTCGATGCTTCCGGATCGACCCCCGCCGTCGGCTCGTCGAGGACCAGCACGGGGAAGCCGCGCAGCAGCGCCCTGGCGAGCGCGATCCGCTGCGCCTGGCCACCGGACACCAGCGCACCGCGGTCGCCGACCCTCGCATCGAGGCCCCCACGCTCCCGCACCCAGTCACCGAGTCCGACCCGCTCCAGCACCGCCTGCAGGTCTTCGTCCGAGGCGGAGTCCCGCGCGAAGAGCAGGTTCTGGCGGATGTCCTCGTCGAACAGCTGAGGGCTCTGCTCGCACAGCCCGATCACGCGTCGCAGCGCCGGACCCGAGAGCTCCGCGGCATCGCGACCACCGACCAGATACTCGCCCTCCACGCGCAGGAAGCCGACCAGGGTCGCCGCGAGCGAACTCTTGCCCGCCCCGCTCGGCCCCGCGACCAGCACCCGTTCGCCGGGTCGGAGGTCGAGATCCACGCCTCTCAGAGCGGGCGTCCCGCCAGGCCAGGTCGCACGCGCGTCGCGCAGGCTTACAGCCGGGGTGCCTTCGAACTCGACGTCATCACCCGCGTCGGCGCGCAGCTCGTCCGGCATCCGCTCGGGCAGCACGTCGACGATGCGCTCCGCGCTGGAACGCACGCTCCGCCACGATGCGGCGGCGATCGGCACCGCGCCGAAGATCTCGAACACCACCATCGGCACGAGCACGGCCACGGCCAGCCACGGCCCGTCGATCGAGCCGTCCGAGAGGCCGGGAGCCGCCGCGGCGAGCGCCCAGACCGAAGCGACTCCGGCGACCGCGGAGACCACGCCGGCGGCTACGGCCTGCGCGAGCGAGGCACGGTCGACAACGCGTCGCAGCGCGGCATCCGCTGCGGTGATCCGTGCACGGGCCTGCTCCTCCGCGCTATAGGCGATGAGCACGTCGAGGCTGCCGAAGTAGTCGACGAGGGCCGCCGAGAGCTCGGCCCGACGTTCCGAGACCTGCGCTTCGGCGCGTGAACCGAACACCCACCCCAAACCGATCGCGGCTGCCGCAGCGACGAGCAGGCACACGGCCAGCGTGAGCGCGGCGGCGGGCGATACGAACGCGATGAACCCGACGGCCCCGACAGCGACCAGAGCGGCGACCCCGAGCGGCTGCACCACCCGCAGCGGCAGGTTCTGCAGGTTCTCGACGTCGTCGACGAGAGCTGCGAGCACCTGTCCGCGATCCGTCGCGCCGAGTCCCGCTGGCGACAGCGGGATGAGTCGGCGCACCATGTCGGCGCGGGTCGAGGCGAGTTGACGCAGCGCGGCATCGTGTCCGCTCAGGCGCTCCAGATAGCGGGTGACCGCGCGCGAGACGGCGAAGAAGCGCACACCGACGACGGCGATCGACAGCGGCACCAGCGAGTCGACGATCGATGCGCTCACGATCAGCCACCCGCTGACGGCGAGCAGGCTCACGGCGGCGGCGGCCGAGAGCAGACCCCAGATCAGACCCGGCACGAAGCGGCCGAGCGGCGGTTGCGCGAGTCGCAGGATGGCGCCGACCCGGTGACCGCGGGAATGCACGGTGTCGGTTGTGCGGGGTGCAGTCATGCGTTCACCCCCAGCTCCACGATCTGATCCGCGATCTCCCGTGCGGTCCGACGGTGGGAGACGAGGAGGATCGTCGCACCGGCATCCGCCTTCTCGCGCAGCGATCGCCACAGCCGGTCCTCGGTCTCGGGGTCGAGTGCACTCGACGGCTCATCGAGTGCGAGCACGCGTCCGGACGCCGATGCCTGGCGATACAGGGCTCGAGCGACAGCCACTCGCTGCGCCTGCCCACCCGACAGCCCCGCTCCCTGCACGCCGAGCTCCAGCGCGGGGTCGATGCCCTCGGCGCAGGCATCGTCGAGCGCATCGCGCACCCGGTCGGCGTCCGGCTCAGGATCACCGAGGGTGACGTTCGCCGCCACGGTCCCGCGCGTGAGGCCAGGTGCCTGTCCCGCCCAGGCGAGCCACACCGACGGCGCGATCCCCCTCACGTCCGCGCCGCCGTAGGACGCTGTCCCCTCGAACTCGACCGCGCCCCGGAGCGCGGCCAGCAGCGACGACTTCCCCGACCCGCTCGGCCCTTCGAGGACCGTGATGGTCCCCGGCCCGGCAGCGAACGACACCGGCGGCAGGTCGCGCACCCGCAGACCCTCGACCACGAGGTTTCCGCCCTTCGCCGGTTCCCCCTGCATGACCGATTCCCGGATGCCGGGGGCTTCGACGGCGATTCCTCCGGCATCCGTCGAAAGCTCCTGCAGCCGTGCGCGCTCCCCCGCCGCATCCAGCACCTCGAACACGTCCTCCGTCGCCGCAACCCCTTCGGCGGCAGCGTGGAACTGCACCCCCACCTGCCGGATGGGCAGAAACGCCTCGGGAGCGAGCAGCAGCACGAACAGCCCCACCTCGAGAGTCAGATCACCCGACAGCAGCCGGAAGCCAACCGACACCGCGATCAGGGCCACCGCGATCGAGGCCAGCAGCTCCATCGCGAAGCCGGACAGGAACGAGAACCGCAGCACCTTCATGGTCTCGCGGCGGTACTCGTCCGCGGTGACCTCGATGCGGTCGGCCGCACGCCGGTCGCGTCCGAACAGTCGCAGCGTCGACAGCCCCTGCACCGTGTCGGCGAAGCGTGCCGCGAGGCGCTGCAGCGTCTGCCACTGCCGGGTCTGCACGGTGCGGGTCGCCATGCCGATCAGGATGAGGAACAACGGGATCAGCGGCAGCGTGATCACTGCGGTGAGTCCGCTCGGCCAGTCCTGCCACCACATGACCGCGACGAGCACCGGAGTCGCGATCACGGTCAGCACGAGCTGCGGGATGTACCGGGCGAAGTAGGCGTCGAGAGCTTCGAGCCCGTGACCGGCCGTGACCGCGAGCGCCGTCTGATTGCGCTGCGCGAGCCACCCTGGCCCGAGCCTCCCGACCGCAGCCACGAGCGCCGTGCGCAGCTGCATCCCCGTCTTGGCGGCCGCCCGTGTGCCCGCGGCATCCGAGGCCGCGATGAGCAGGCCGCGCAGCAGAGCCGTGAGCAGCAGCCAGAGCAGCGACGAGGTGACGTCACGCCCCGCGAGCGCCCCCGTGATCGCATCGGTCAGCAGCCACGCGAAGGCGATCGTGACCGCCGTCTGGACGACGCCGATCAACGCGGATGCCGCGAGGAAACCCCTCGCGGCACCCGCGTATCGCAGCAGTCTCGGATCGACGGGTTTCACGCGTGCGCCGGAGCCCCCTCGATGGATTTCCGGGTGACGCGCTTGCGGAACACCCAGTAGGTCCACGCCTGGTACGCGAGCACGAGCGGCATCGCGATCAGGGCCGTCCAGCTCATGATCTGCAGCGTGTACGGGGTGCTCGAGGCGTTGGCGATCGTGAGGCTGTAGGCCGGGTCGATCGTCGACGGCATCACGTACGGGAACAGGGCGGAGAACAGCATGACCACGGCGAACATGACCGTGAGCATGCCGGCGAAGAACGCCCACCCGTCGCGACGGACGAGCGAGAAGCCGACCGCCGCGATCAGGCTGACCGCCGCGAGCGCACCGGCTGCGATGACCAGCCAGAGCAGCGGAGCCTCGCGGCCCATCGCGATCGCGACCGTCCAGATCACCGTCGCGGCTGCGACGAGGATCGTCGGGATGGCGGCCTTCTTCGCGAGCTTCTGCGCATCCTCATGCACCTGACCATCGGTCTTGAGTGCCACGAACAGCACCCCGTGCAGGAAGAAGAGCAGCAGCGTGGTGACGCCCACCAGCAGTGCGTAGGGGTTCAGCAGGGAGAAGAAGCCGCCGACGAAGATGTGGTTCTCGTCGATCGCGACGCCCTGCACGATGTTGCCGAACGCCACACCCCACAGCAGCGCGGGAACGACCGAGCCGATCACGATCATCCGGTCGAAGCCGGCCTTCCACTTCGCGCTGTCGCGCTGGTGCCGGTACTCGAACGAGACACCGCGCAGGATCAGCGCGAGCAGGATCAGCAGCAGCGGCAGGTAGAAGCCGCTGAACAGCGTGGCGTACCACTCGGGGAACGACGCGAACAGCACGGCGCCGGCCACGATGACCCAGGTCTCGTTGAGATCCCAGACCGGGCCGATCGTGTTGATGACCTGTCGGCGCGAGACGTCGTTCTTGCCGAGGAACGGCAGGGACATGCCGACTCCGAAATCGAAGCCGTCCAGGACGAAGTAGCCGACGAAGAAGAAGGCGACGATGAAGAACCAGAGTGTTGCGAGATCCATGATGCTCCTCCCTCTCAGTAGACGACCGACGGCAGCTGGGCCGTCTCGTCATGCGGCTTCTCTTCGGTGTCGGGCCCCTTCTGGGCGGCCCGGATGATGAGGCGGATCTCCACGACGGCGAGCGCCGCATAGATCGCGGTGAACGCGATGAGCGATATCAGCACCTCGAGCCCGCTGACGCCCGGCGAGACACCGTCCTGCGTCGTCATCAGCCCGAACACGATCCAGGGCTGTCTGCCCATCTCGGTGAAGACCCAGCCCATGATGTTGGCGGCCAGCGCGAGCGGGAACGACCAGATGGCGACCTTCCACATCCACGGTGCGACCGGCTTCTTGGCGCCCTTGCGGGTGACCCAGAGGCCCGCGACGGCGACGAGCGCCGCGGCGATGCCCAGGCCGATCATCCAGCGGAAGGCCCAGTACGTGATCCACAGCACCGGGGCGAAGTCGGTCAGACCGGTGGCGGCGTAGGTCTGCGCGTACTCGGCGTTCAGATCGTTGATGCCGTGCACACACGCGTCGAGGGTGTGTGTCGACAGCAGCGAGAGCAGATAGGGCACGCGGATGGAGAACAGTTCGGAGCTGCCGTCCGGGGTGCCGAGCGTGAAGATGCTGAACGAGGCATCGGGACCGCAGACCGTGTTGAACGTGGCCTCGGCTGCCGCCATCTTCATGGGCTGCGCAGCGTACATCGCGAGGCCCAGCTGGTCGCCCGTGAGCACGACGCCCGCGGTCGAGACGATCATGGCCCAGAGCCCGAACTTGAGCGAGATGCGCATGGTGTCGAAGTGCTGGCCGCGCGAGAGGTGCCAGGCCGAGACCGAGATCACGACACCGGCGGCGAACATGAACGCACCGAAGATCGTGTGCGGGAACGCGGCGAGCGCGACGGGGTTGGTCAGCAGCGCCCAGAAGTCGGTCAGCTCGGCGCGGTTGGTCGCCTCGTTGAACGTGTACCCGACGGGGTTCTGCATGAAGGCGTTGGCGGCGATGATGAAGTACGCCGACAGGATGCTGCCGATCGAGACGCACCAGATCGT
Source organism: Microbacterium sp. TPU 3598 (assembly GCF_002356155.1). Classification (NCBI taxonomy): domain Bacteria; kingdom Bacillati; phylum Actinomycetota; class Actinomycetes; order Micrococcales; family Microbacteriaceae; genus Microbacterium; species Microbacterium sp. TPU 3598. Next base: position 3,197,114 of record NZ_AP017975.1, read on the forward strand.
GGCGAGGTGCAGCTTCTGCGGGAGCTTGTCCCAGCCGAAGATCCAGAGGCCGATGAAGGTCGCCTCGAAGAAGAAGGCCAGCAGGCCCTCGAAGGCGAGCGGGGCGCCGAACACGTCACCGACGAAGCGGGAGTAGTCGGACCAGTTCATGCCGAACTGGAACTCCTGCACGATGCCGGTGACGACGCCCATGGCGAAGTTGATCAGGAAGATCTTCCCGAAGAAGCGGGTCAGGTGCAGGTACTGCACCTTGCCGGTGCGCACCCACGCGGTCTGGAAGATCGCCGCGACCAGCGCCATGCCGATCGTGAGCGGCACGAAGAGGTAGTGGTAGACGGTCGTCAGGCCGAATTGCCATCGGGCCAGAGCGAGCGGATCAAGCCATTCCATGCACGACTCCTGTTCTGTGGTGCCGCTGCTTCGTGCTGTGACGCAGCGTTCCCTCGACCAGCGGCGCGGTGGTGTCGCGCAGCTGCACGGTGCAGTCCGACGGGAGGACAGCGTCGCGCACGCACTCGGCTTCGAGTGGTCCGCCTGCCTCGTTCAGGACGCCTTGCATGAGTTCCAGGTGCACGCGGCACAGCATCGGGCGGTCTTCCGACCGTCCGGCGGCGTGCGGGCACGGGCTGAGGTCGACCGTGAGACTGCGGTCGTCGAGCACGGGCTCGAAGCCGCTCTCCTCCAGGTGCTCGACGAGCGCATCGAGCTGATAGGTGGCTTCGCGACCGAGTCCGGACGCCGCGTCGGGGAGCATGCTCCGCATCAGGTCGCCACGGCGGGCGGCCGCCTTCGCCTTGTCTCGGGCCACGGGACTGGAGGCCCCTGGCGCTCCGGTCGCCGCGCTGTACAGCGTGCGCGGTCGGCCCCGTGTCGTGCGGTGCTCGATCGTCGGGATCACGTAGCCGCCCTCGATCAGGCGCTGTAGGTGCTCGCGGATCGTGTTGGGGTGCAGCCCTGTGGCTTCGCACAGCTGGGTGATGGAGAGCTCGCCCCGGGTCTGCGAACTTCCCGCTTCGAAGAGCAAGTGCAGGATCTGCACCCGGGAGTAGCTCGAGATCGGCCCGCACACGGGCCCGCCGTTGGCCATGAACCCAGTATCCCGCGACACTGCGAGTTTGCCGAGAGGATGGGCCGTGAATAAACACCTGGCCGATAGGGATGTCTGATGCCGGCGATAGCCTGGGGGCATGGCCACCCGGAAACCCGCTCCTCCTGCGTACGTGTGCACGGAATGCGGGTGGACCACCGCCAAGTGGGTCGGACGCTGCGGCGAGTGCCAGCAGTGGGGAACGGTGCAGGAGCAGGCAGCGCAGACCGGCATCCTCCGTCGGGTGGGGCCGGTCGCGCCGACGGCCGACCGTGCCGCCCGGCCCATCACGCAGATCACGACGCAGGATGCACCGCGTCGTTCGAGCGGCGTCGGCGAGTTCGACCGTGTCCTCGGCGGCGGCATCGTGCCGGGGGCGGCGATCCTGCTCAGCGGTGAACCCGGCGTCGGCAAGTCCACGCTTCTGCTCGAGGTGGCAGCGCAGGCGGCTCGCGGCGGACGCCGTGTGCTCTACGCGAGCGCCGAGGAATCCCCCGGTCAGGTGCGCCTGCACGCCGAGCGCACTGGCGCGCTGCACGACGAGCTGTATCTCGCGAGCGAGACCGATCTGGCGACCATCCTCGGCCACATCGACGAGGTCAAGCCCCAGCTGGTGATCGTCGACTCGGTGCAGACCGTCTCGTCGTCGCTGATCGACGGTGCCGCCGGGCAGCCGAGCCAGGTGCGCGAGGTCGCGGCCACCCTGATCCGCATCGCCAAGGACCGCGATCTGCCGATCATCATCGTCGGCCACGTGACAAAAGACGGTCAGGTCGCCGGGCCCCGTGTGCTCGAGCACCTCGTCGACGTGGTGTGTCACTTCGAGGGCGACCGTCAGACCTCGCTGCGCTTCGTCCGCGCGCTCAAGAACCGCTTCGGTCCGACCGACGAGGTGGGCTGCTTCGAGATGACCGGCGACGGCATCGCCGAGGTGCCAGACCCCTCAGGGCTCTTCCTCTCGCAGGGGGCGACCGAGCCAGGCACGTGCGTGGCGATCTCGCTCGAGGGTCGACGCGCCCTCCCCGTCGAGGTGCAGGCGCTCACGGTGCCGAGCAACGCCCCGAACCCGCGCCGCATCGTGCACGGCGTCGACTCTTCGCGGGTCGCCATGGTGCTGGCCATCCTCGAGAAGAGAGCCGGCATCGCGACCGGCAGCCTCGACGTCTACGTGTCCACGGTCGGCGGTGTGCGCTTCACCGAACCCGCGGCCGACCTCGCGATCGCCATCGCCGTGGCGGGTTCCATCCAGCAGATCTCGGTTCCGCGCACGGTCGCGGCGGTGGGCGAGCTGAGCCTCGCCGGGGAGATCAGGCCGGTCACGCAGGCGGCCCAGCGACGCTCCGAGGCCGCGCGCCTCGGCTATGAGCAGGTGGTCGACGATCGTTCGAAGACGCTCCGAGCCGCGCTGAGCGATGTGCGCGCGCGCAACACCTCACGCCGCGCCGACCGCGACATCCCGCCGTTCTGACCGGTACCGCGCCGACGGGAGGCTGGGCTCAGGCGTCGAGCGCCTTGAGCAGTTCGGCGGGGTCCGCCTGCATCGGGTGGGGCCCTGCGATGTCGAGGAAGACCGTGGTGATCGGATGCGCCGCCAGGAACTTCCGCAGCCACTCCGCGCTGTAGATGCCCACGCCCGGCGGCAGATTGGCCGGCTTGTTCTTCGCGTCGCTGAACAGCAGCAGCGCGAGGTCACCGGTCTTCGGGTCACGGTATGTCCACACCTCGCCGCTGTCGAGCGGGTTGTCACGCGCCCCGGGCTTGATCAGCGGCACGACGGTGGTGCCGTGACGGAGAGCGAGAGCGACCGCGGCGACGTCCTGCTTCTCCAGGGCCTGTGCCAGAGCATCCGACCGGAAGTCCTCGGGTGCGGGCTTGTTCTTCGCGGACTTCGCCTTCTTCGCTGCCATGTGTCCAGCTTATTCACGGCGCAACCCGCAGAGCACCGATTCGGCCGTGGATACGATTGGGGCCCTCTCGAGTCCCACATTGGGGACTGGGGTACTCGAGAGGGCCCTCGGACTCTCGGGCGGCGGTGTCGAAGCGCTGGGGACGCTGTAGTTCGACGCCACTGGGGATGGCTTGGTGCCGCTAATGCGGAGAGTCGCTTCTATGGTATCCCAAAGACCCACGGATGTCAGCATCGCGGGGGGATGACCGCCGATGTCGCTCCGTTTCGTGCGAGATCCGCCGATTCGCAACGATTTCCGACGAGGTTCACCGGGATCCCTTCGAACTCAGCGGAGCGCGATCCGGCACGACTCAGTAGAGCAGGATCTGCGCGCTCGACGGGCTCGTGAACCCGCCGATCGAGACCTCGACGTGGTACGAGGCTCCCCCGCCCGGTGCCCGCTGTCGGTTCTCCTGCGCGCAGGTCTCGACGCTCGAACGCGTGCGATCCCAGGTGACCGGGTCCTTGCTCGTGACGGTCGTGCCGGCCGTGAGCGTGGCGATCATGCTGCTCGGGTTCTCCTGGCAGTCGGTCGAACGCCACCACACGTCGGCACCGCTGGAGATGGTGAAGGACTGGGTCGTCGATCCCACGTCGATCGTGCAGTCCTTCGTGCCCTTGTTCGTGAGCGAGATCGAGAGCTTCGGCAGCACGCCGGCTGCGTACGTCTCGGCGTCGGTCACGGCCGCGACCTCGATGTCGGCCGCCTCGCAGGGCGCGACCGCCGGAGTCTGCTCGGCTGACGGATCGGGGGTCGGCGACTCTCCGTCAGCGGTGGAGCTGGAGGAGGGCGAGGGAGATGTCGACGGCGTCGGAGACGGGGTGGACGCCGTGCCTGCGGCAGCCCACGGTCGCGCGATCAGAAGCCACGCTCCGATGCCGATGGCGGCGACGGCCAGCACGAGCGCGATCAGGACGACCAGTCGCCGACGACGGTACACGGCGGCGGAAGGACGAGGCATGTCTCCAGGCTAAGCGATCCTCTGCCACGACCCGGGGAGGCCCCTCGGCACGGACCGGCGAAGGAGTGTCAGAGCACCTTGAGCATGCGGGTGTTGCCGAGGGTGTTCGGCTTCACGTGCGCGAGATCGAGGAACTCCTCGACACCCGCGTCACCGCTGCGCAACAGCTGCGAGTACACGTCGGGGTCGACGACCTGCTCACCGATCGGCGTGTAGCCGCGTCGTCCGAAGAACTCCACCTCGAAGGTGAGGCAGAACAGGCGGGTCAGGCCGAGCATCCTGGCGTTCTCCTCGAGGCGGTCGACGATCGCACGTCCGACGCCGTGGTGCAGCCAGTCGTCGCGCACGAGCAGGGTGCGCACCTCGCCGAGGTCTTCCCAGATCACGTGCAGCGCACCGCACCCGATCAGCACCCCGTCGGCCTCTGCCACGACGAACTCCTGCACGGCGCCGTACAGCACCGCCAGATCCTTGCCGAGCAGGATGCGCTGCTCGACGAGCGGCTGCAGCAGGGTGCGGATGCCGACGATGTCAGCGCTCCGCGCCGGTCGGACGATGTACTCGCTCACACCACAAGCCTAGAACCCGAGACCCGGCGGCACCTGTACCGGACACAGGAAAGGGGCGGATGCCGCAGCATCCGCCCCTTCTCATGAATCGACTGAGGTCACTCCCCGCTGGCGACCGCCAGATCGGGGGTGCCGGCGATCGCGCCGCCGCCGGTGTTGACGCCGACCGCGACGGGGCCGCCGTCGCGCGGGCCGTGCTCGAAGAGGAACTGCCCGTCCTTCGCGTCGACCTTCACGTGGTCACCAGAGTTGAGCTCACCGTGCAGGATCTTCTCCGAGAGACGGTCCTCAACCTCGTGCTGCATCGCGCGACGCAGCGGTCGGGCACCGAGCGCGGGGTCGAACCCGATCTCGATGAGGCGCTCCTTGGCGGCCTGCGACAGCTCGATCGTCATGTCGCGGTCCAGCAGACGCTCGCCGAGGCGCTTGGTGAACAGATCCACGATCTGCACCAGCTCCTCCTTCGAGAGCTGCGGGAACACGATGATGTCGTCGACACGGTTCAGGAACTCGGGCTTGAAGTGCCGCTTGAGCTCTTCGTTCACCTTGCCCTTCATGCGGTCGTAGCTGGTCGAGTCGTTGCCCTCGATCTGGAAGCCGACAGGACCGCCCGCGATGTCGCGTGCACCGAGGTTGGTGGTCATGATGATGACCGTGTTCTTGAAGTCCACGATCCGACCCTGACCGTCGGTGAGTCGACCCTCTTCGAGGATCTGCAGCAGCGAGTTGAAGATGTCCGGGTGGGCCTTCTCGATCTCGTCGAAGAGGACCACGCTGAACGGCTTGCGCCGCACCTTCTCGGTGAGCTGGCCACCCTCTTCGAATCCGACGAATCCGGGAGGGGCACCGAACAGACGCGAGACGGTGTGCTTCTCACCGAACTCGCTCATGTCGAGCGAGATCAGCGCAGCCTCGTCGTCGAACAGGAACTCGGCGAGAGCCTTGGCGAGTTCGGTCTTTCCGACGCCCGTGGGGCCGGCGAAGATGAACGAGCCCGAGGGACGCTTCGGGTCCTTGAGGCCGGCACGCTGGCGACGGATCGTCTTGGAGAGGGCGGCGATCGCCTCTTCCTGACCGATGACGCGCTGGTGCAGGGCCTTCTCCATGAAGACGAGTCGGCTGGACTCCTCTTCCGTGAGCTTGAAGACCGGGATGCCGGTGGCCTGTGCGAGCACCTCGGCGATCAGACCCTCGTCGACGACCGCGGAGGTCGCGACGTCGCCCGCACGCCACTGCTTCTCGAGACGCAGACGCTCGGCGAGGAGGCTCTTCTCCTCATCGCGGAGGGCGGCGGCCTTCTCGAAGTCCTGCTCCTCGGAGGCGATCTCCTTCTGCTCGCGCACGGCGGCGATCTTCTCGTCGAATTCGCGCAGCTCGGGCGGGCTCGACAGGATCGACAGACGCAGGCGTGCGCCGGCCTCGTCGATCAGGTCGATGGCCTTGTCCGGGAGGAACCGGTCGGAGACGTAGCGGTCGGCGAGGTTCGCCGCGGCCACGATGGCGCCGTCGGTGATCTGCACCTTGTGGTGCGCCTCGTAACGGTCGCGGAGTCCCTTGAGGATGTTGATCGCGTGCGGCAGCGTCGGCTCGTTGACCTGCACCGGCTGGAAGCGGCGCTCAAGCGCGGCATCCTTCTCGAAGTGCTTGCGGTACTCGTCGAGCGTGGTCGCACCGATCGTCTGCAGCTCGCCACGGGCGAGGAGCGGCTTCAGGATGCTGGCCGCGTCGATCGCGCCCTCGGCGGCACCCGCACCCACGAGGGTGTGGATCTCGTCGATGAAGACGATGATGTCGCCGCGCGTGCGGATCTCCTTGGTGACCTTCTTCAGGCGCTCCTCGAAGTCACCGCGGTAGCGGGAACCGGCGATGAGCGAGCCGAGGTCGAGCGAGTAGAGCTGCTTGTCCTTCAGCGTCTCGGGCACATCGCCCTTGACGATCGCCTGGGCCAGCCCCTCGACGACGGCGGTCTTGCCGACACCGGGCTCACCGATCAGGACGGGGTTGTTCTTGGAACGGCGGGAGAGGATCTGCATGACCCGCTCCGCCTCCTTCTCGCGCCCGATCACCGGGTCGAGCTTGTTGTCGCGCGCGGCCTGGGTGAGGTTTCGGCCGAACTGGTCGAGCACCGCGGAACCACCCTGGGTGCCGGCCGGCGAGTCGTTGGTCTGCGCACCGACGGAAGCCGGCTCGCGACCGGGAGCTCCGGAGAGCAGCTGGATGACCTGCTGGCGAACCTTGTTGAGGTCGGCGCCGAGCTTGACGAGCACCTGGGCGGCGACGCCCTCACCCTCGCGGATGAGGCCGAGCAGGATGTGCTCGGTGCCGATGTAGTTGTGGCCGAGCTGCAGAGCCTCGCGGAGGCTGAGCTCGAGCACCTTCTTGGCGCGCGGGGTGAACGGGATGTGCCCGGTCGGCTGCTGCTGACCCTGGCCGATGATGTCCTGCACCTGCTCGCGCACGGCGTCGAGGGAGATGCCGAGGCTCTCGAGGGCCTTGGCGGCGACGCCTTCACCCTCGTGGATGAGGCCGAGCAGGATGTGCTCGGTCCCGATGTAGTTGTGGTTGAGCATCTTCGCCTCTTCTTGGGCGAGGACGACCACTCGACGGGCTCGGTCCGTGAATCTCTCGAACATGCTGTGACTCCTTATTCGCACGGGGCGAAGCGCTGACACCTGTGGCGTTCTCTGCGCCTGTACATCGAGAGTAACCACCGTGCGGGGCACGTATGCCCGTGTTCGCCGTGGGCATACCGGGGCTATGGCAGGCGGTGTGACGCGGTGTCGAAAGCGACGGGGATTGACGAGCTTATCGATTGTCGTTATCTTATCGTTTATCGCTAACAACGATCATCGATAAGGAGCGATCATGACCTCGACGAAACAGGGCACGCTGTCCCGCGGCGACGCCGCTGCACTCATCGCCTTCTGCGTCGCCGGCGTGGCGATCGCGGCGTACATCACGGTCTTCTCGATCATCCGCATCATCACCCTGCTCAGCGGCACGATGATCCCGGTGATGGTCGAGTTCGTGGATCAGCCGATCGAGGCTCCGCTCGGCGCAGGTGGTGCGAACATCACCCTCGAACTGGACAGGGCGATCCTCACCGCCCCGACCCTGCCGGGGATCGCGATCGGCGCGGGCGTCCTCGGACAGCTCGCCCAGATCGTCGCGATCATCGTCGTGATCGGATGCCTGATGCTGCTGGCGCGCAGCATCCTGAGCGGCACAGTGTTCAGCCGACGCAACACGCGACTCGTGATGGTCGCCGGCATCGTCGGCCTGCTCGGCTTCGCGGCCGTGCGGTTCTTCGACAATATGCTGGCCAACGCTGCCGTCTCCGTGCTCACCGAGAACGCTGTCGACAATGCGGTGATCAGCATCGAGCCGTTCACCTTCATCCTGGCTGCGTTCATCATCTCGGTCATCGGCACCACGTTCGTGATCGGCGATCGACTGCAGCGCGAGACGAAAGGATTGGTCTGATGACCACGACGAAGACGACTTCCCCGGCCACCCGCTCCGAGACCGCTGACGCCATCACCGTGATCCTCTACGCTGCAGCGGCGCTCGTCACCGTCGCATTCGCCACGATCCTGCGCGTCGCCGGCACCTTCCGCGAAACGGGGATCGCGTGGACGGTCCCCATCGACCAGCAGCCGATCTCCGCCACGACCGACTCCGGTGCCATCTCGATCGAGGGGTTCGCGGACGAGGCGATGGTCATCGCCGACGGGGTGAACGCGGCCTCGGTCACGGCCATCATCGCCGCCATCGCGCTGTGGGCTCTCGCGGCCGTCGCGGTCATCGCGGCGGTGACGCTGGTCGCCTGGAACTTCCTCCGCGGACGCTTCTTCGTCCGTCCGAACGCGCGAGCCTTCGACGTGATCGGTTGGACGCTCGTCGGCGCTCCGATCCTGATCGTGATGTTGGAGACGATGGGCCGCAACGGCGTCACCTCCGCTCTCGGCATCGGCGACGGGGAACCGGTGCATCCGATCGAGTTCTGGAGCGTCGCGCCGATCTTCGCCACCGGCGTGACGGTGGGCCTGATCGCAGTGGCATTCCGCCGCGGCATCCGGTTACAGAACGAGAAGCTCGCGCTCGAGAAGGAAACGGAAGGACTCGTCTGATGCTCAGCTTCGGTTCGGACGAGGTGTGGCCGTCCCTGCTCAACATCGGGATCGCGCTCGCGGTGATCGCGGTCATCCTCGGTGTCGTCGTGTGGAGAGGGCGCCGGAGGGGCAGCCGCACGATCGCGCTCGACGCGGCACTCACGCTCTCCGGGTGGTGGATCCTGATGTCGGCGGTGGGCGCTGTGATCTACATCTTCAAGGCGTTCACCGTCCCCTGGGCGGAGTTCGACGGTCAGACCCACGTGTATCTGGATTGGCCGGCCGGTCTGGCGTGCTCGGAGTTCGGTGACAGCGCAACGACGATGCTGACCTGTGGCAGCGAGCAGCTCTCCGAGTTCACTGTCGGCCAGGCGTCGCTGGGGCTCCGGCTGCTCGCGGCGTCCGCACAACTGAGCAGCCTTGCTCTGGCCACCATGCCCGCGGTCATCGTGGCGGTCATCTGCTTCCAGACGTTGCGGGGCCGCGCGTTCTCGCGCTCCGTGACGCGCGGCCTCACCGGCGGCGCGATCGCCGTGCTCGTGTTCGGCGTGGCGGCCGATCTCCTGAGCGGTATCGCAGCCACAGCCGGCCTTCGCGAGGTCTTCTCACCGGACAGCGAGTGGTACCCATCGTTCTACCAACTGACCGTCACGCCGCTCCCCTTCGTCGGCGCGCTCGGGCTGCTCGCTCTCGCCGCCGTGTTCCGTCAGGGCACACGTCTCGAGCAGGAAAGGGCGCAACTGCAGCAGGAGAAGGCGGTTCTCGAGAAGGACACGGAGGGACTGGTGTGAGCCCGGCGGAGAGCGACGACGAGTTCACCGGCATCCACTGCCGACTCGACGAGCTGCTCGCCGAACGCGGCATGACGCTCACCGAGCTGAGCGCCGCGGTCGGGGTGAGCATCGTGAACCTGTCGGTGCTGAAGAACGACCGCGCCCGTGCCATCCGCTACTCCACACTGCGCGCGATCTGCGAGGCCCTCGACTGCGAGGTCGGCGAGCTGCTGGTGCTCACCCCGCGCTGACGGGGAACGCTCTCCCCGGTCGCAGTTCCTGCCGCCGGTGGCGCGTGCAGGCGGCAGGAAGTGCGACCGGAACCGGGCCTTCCCGCCGCACCGAACGGATTCCGGCTCGCAACGTCATCCTTCGTCATATCCACCCAGGGAATTCTCAGGGAGTCATAGCGTTGGGCCTCATGGCGCGCACACGGTGCGCCGCGATTCTGGAGTCCCCACCCTCATGAGCACCACCGCACGCGCCCAGAAGGCGCCTGATACCCGCGGACCGGTCCGGAAGCTGCTGACCTCGTTCGGCTTCCAGATCCTCGCCGCTCTCGTCCTCGGCATCGCCGCCGGTCTGATCGGCCGCCAGCTCGGCGCGACCGCCGAGAACCCGACCGGGCTGTCCGCGACACTCGACACCATCGGCAACTCGTATGTGACGCTGCTGCGCGCCGCCGTCGTCCCCCTGATCTTCACAGCGATCGTCGCCAGCATCTCGAACCTGCGCCGCGTGCAGAACGCCGCACGCCTGGCGGGCCAGACGATCCTGTGGTTCGCGATCACCGCGTTCATCGCCGTGATCATCGGCATCGTCCTCGGCCTCGTGATCCAGCCCGGCAACCGCGCCGGCGAGGGCCTCGAACCGGGCGACCCGTACACCGTGGGCACCTGGTGGAACTTCCTGCTCGGGCTCATCCCGCAGAACTTCCTCGGCCTCACCGTGAGCACCAACCCCGGAGCGGCTGAGGGCACCTTCTCGTCGAGCGTCGGCTTCAACATCCTGCAGGTCATCGTGGTCGCGGCCGTCGTCGGCATCGCCGCACTCAAGGCCGGTAAGAAGGCGGAGCCGTTCCTCGTCTTCACCGAGTCGCTGCTGAAGGTCATCCAGCGCGTGCTGTGGTGGATCATCCGCATCGCCCCGCTCGGCACGTTCGGCCTCATCGGCTCGGCGGTCATCAAGTACGGCTGGGAGAAGCTCGCCTCCCTCGGCTGGTTCGCCGCCGCCGTCTACATCGGTCTGGCCCTCGTGCTGTTCGTGGTCTACCCGATCCTCGTGCGCACGCACGGCCTCTCGATCAAGCAGTACTTCTCGGGCGTCTGGCCCGCCGTGCAGCTGGCCTTCGTCAGCCGCTCCTCGATCGGCACCCTGCCGCTCACCGAGCGCGTGACCGAGCGCAACCTCGGTGTGCCCCGCTCGTACGCCTCGTTCGCCGTGCCGCTGGGCGCGACGACCAAGATGGACGGCTGCGCCGCGATCTACCCGGCCATCGCCGCGATCTTCGTCGCGCAGTTCTTCGGCATCGAGCTGAACTTCGTGCAGTACCTGCTGATCGTCATCGTCTCGGTCGTCGGCTCGGCCGCCACCGCCGGCACCACGGGTGCTGTGGTGATGCTCACGCTGACGCTGTCGACCCTGGGCCTCCCGCTCGAGGGCGTGGGACTGCTGCTCGCGATCGACCCGATCCTCGACATGGGCCGCACCGCGGTCAACGTCGCCGGCCAGGCGCTGATCCCGACGATCGTCGCCAAGCGCGAGGGCATCCTGAACGAGGAGCTCTACAACGCGCCGCGTGAGGGCCTGCCCTTCGCCGACGACTCCGGAGACGACGACGCTCACGAAGCGGATGCCTCCGCCGACAAGGAACCGGTCAGCGCCCGCTGACCTCGCCGCGGAACGGCAGAGCGCCTCGTCCCCTCGTGGGGCGAGGCGCTCTGCCGTTCGAGCATCGAAGCGGTCAGGGGATCAGGCGCGGCCCTCCTGGCGCGTGGCGCCGCGGGTGTCGAGGGCGAGCTCCTCGGCGTCCATCGCCGCGATCAGCTCGCGCATGACCTCCTCATCGAGGTTGCCCGCGTCGCGTTCCGCGAGGAGGATGTCGCGACGCACCTGCAGCCACCCCTTCGACAGGGCGACGAGGTCTTCGTAGGAGGGTCGGCTCGCGGCATCCTCCACCTTCTGCGCCTCGTCGGTGTCCTTCTCGACCCGTGTCATCCGCTTGGTGAAGGCATCGAACACCCGGAGGTCGACCTCCCCGTACTTCGCCTCCCACTCGACCCGCTTCTCGGCGAGGAACTTCTTGCCGGCCTCACGGCTCTTCGCGCGCACTTCGGCGAGCGCCGCCTCATCCTCCTCCTCGTCCACATCGCTGGCGATGCCGAGGCTGCGGATGAGAAGAGGCAGGGTCAGACCCTGGATCAACAGCGTTCCGACGGTGACGATGAAGGCCACCACGACGATGGCGTGCGATGCCTGCGCGTCGAGGGTCGCGAGGTCGGCGGCGGCCACCGCGATCGCCAGCGTCACGACGCCGCGCATGCCCGCCCACGAGATGACGGCACTGTCCTTCCACGTGAGCGTGAGTCCGGCCATCCGGTCGCGCACGATCTGACTGCGCAGCTCGTCGGCGGTGTAGTTGCCCCAGCGCCGCGACTTCTGATGCCGTTTCTCGAACTCGCCGGACTCGACACCACGATCCCAGCGCTCGAGCTTGCGGCGGTCCTGGAAGTTCGCCCACGCACTGGTCGGATAGATGTAGAGCGGCCGCACGATGACGACCACGAGCAGCACCGCCCCGGAGAGCAGCAGGATCTGCCCGACCGACTCGCTGCCCAGGTCGCTGAGCACACGGGGGAACTGCAGCCCGATGTAGGCGAACACGAAGCTCTCCAGCAGCAGGTCGGCCGAAAGCCACAGCGGCTTCTCCTGCTGGCGGGTGGTGTAGTCGGTGCGCGGCGAGTTGTAGCCGACGTACAGCCCCATCGCCACGACCGCCAGGACGCCCGATCCGAGCAGATGCTCGGCGATCGCATAAGCCCCGAACGGCGCGAGGAGTCCGAACGTGCCGATCACCACGGGATCGCTGATGCGCATGCGCAGCTGGTGCAGGACGATCCCGAACACCAGACCGACGGCCACACCCACTCCGACCGCCACCAGGAACTGCCAGATGCCGCCCCAGATCGAGACGGTGGCGCCCGCGAGGATCGCGGCGAAGACGCGGTACAGCGTGAGCGAGGTCGCATCGTTGATGAGGCTCTCGCCCGAGAGCACGGTCATGATGCGTCGCGGCAGCCCGAGCCGACGGCCGATCGCCGCAGCGGACACCGCGTCCGGCGGAGCCACGATCGCGCCCAGGAGCAGCGCGCCGGGGAGGGTGAGGGACGGCAGGATCCACCATGCGACGAAGCCGACGGCCACGGCGGTGAGAAGCACCAGCCAGATCCCGAGCCGGCGGATCTGCGGCAGGCTGCGCTTGAATCCGACGAACGACACATCGAGCGCGGCCGAGTACAGCAGCGGCGGCAGCACGAGGCTCAGGAGCACATGCCCATCGATGTCGAGGTCGGGCACGAAGGGCAGGAAGGATGCGGCGAGCGCCACGATCGTCACCAGCAGCGGGGCCGGCCAGCCTCGCCAGCGTGCGAACGCGGCGATCGCGACGGACCCGACGAGGACGTAGAAGATGCCTGCTTCCATGCCCCCACGGTATCGGGGGAATGGAGGCGCTCAGGTGCGCGTTGTGGTTGAGGATGTCCGATACAGCTCTCTCCGTCCTCGACCTCGTTCCGGTGCGCACCGGCCAGACCAGCGCGAAGGCCATCGCCGCCTCCCTCGCGCTCGCGGAGACCGCCGACCGTCTCGGCTATCGCCGCTACTGGTTCGCCGAGCACCACAACATGCCGTCGGTGGCGTCGACCACTCCCCCGGTGCTGATCGCCGCTGCGGCCACCCGCACCTCGCGTGTGCGGCTGGGCTCTGGCGGAGTGATGCTGCCCAACCACGCACCGCTCATCGTCGCCGAGCAGTTCGCGGCACTCGAAGCGATCGCGCCGGGACGCATCGACCTGGGCCTCGGCCGGGCACCGGGAAGCGACCCGGTGATCACGCAGCTGTTGCGCGGCTCGGGGACCACCAGCGACGTCGAGCAGTTCCCCCGCCACGTGCAGGACATCGCGGCCCTGCTGTCGGCAGACGGGGCTGCGCTGCGTTTCACCTCCGGCGGGGAATACACGGTGCGTGCGACGCCGGCCGCGACCGGCACCCCCGAGGTGTGGCTGCTCGGGTCGAGCGACTATTCCGCGCAGCTCGCCGCCTCGCACGGGCTGCCCTATGTCTTCGCGAACCACTTCTCGGGGCAGGGCCTCGAGCGCGCGCTCGACCTGTACCGCACCGGCTACCGTCCGAGTGAGGAGCACCCGGAGCCGCACACGTTCCTCACCGTGAACGCGGTCGCCGCGCCCACGCAGGAGGAAGCGGAGGCCCGTGCACTCCCCCAGCTGCGGATGATGGCACGGCTGCGGCTGAACCAGCCGCTCGCCGCTCTCGAGACCGTCGAGCAGGCGGCGGCGGCCGTGACGGATGCCGCCACCGACGAGGTCGTGCGGGCCGCCCGTTCGCGCTGGTTCGTCGGCACCGGCGAGAGCGTCGCCGCCGAGCTGCATTCCTTCGCCGAGCGCTACGGCGTCGACGAGGTCATGCTCTCCCCCGTCGCCGGCGCCTACGACGCCGAGGCGAACGATGCACCGACCGGTCGCGCACAGACACTGGAACTGATCTCCGCCGCACTTCGCAGTTGACGTCGCGCGCCTGTCAACCCCTGGCTTTCCCGGCGGCACAGGCGTAGCGTCACGAACAGTGCCGTCGACAGGGGCGCGGCCCCCTCGGCGAACGCACTGTCGGCAGCAGCAGAAGGAGTTCGACGATGAGCACGACCAAGACTCTCGCCCTCTGGGTCGCCTACGGACGCAACGGTGTCGTCGGCAGCATCCGCCACGACGAGGACGGCTACACGGTCACGATGGTCGGATCGGATGCGACGACCGGAACCTACCCGAGCCTGGCCTCCGCGAAGGGTGCTCTGCACTCCCATATGGCTCCGGGCAGCGACTGGCCGCGCTTCCAGGAGCACTGAACCACCCACACTGAACCACCCGCACTGGACCACGGCATCCGCCCGGGTCGCGTACGGGGATGGCGCGCAGCGGGCGGGTGACGTCAGGCTTCCGGCTCGCCGGAGAGGATGCCGCGCAGCCAGTCGCGCGCCTCGACGAACACGTCATCGGAGTAGCGGTCGGGGTACTGCACGATCTGCCGGTCCGCCCGCGGATACGACCCGAGGAAGACCACACGAGGGCTGAATCGACGGATGCCGAGCAGCGCGTCGGCCATGCGCTCGTGCTCGATGTGCCCGTCGGCGTCGATCACGAATCGGTAGCGCCCGAGTTCGTCGCCGATCGGCCGCGACTCGATGAGCGACAGGTTGATGCCGCGGGTCGAGAACTGCTCGAGCATCTCCAGGAGCGAACCGGGGTGGTCGTGCGGGAGCTCCACGATCAGCGAGGTCTTGTCGGCACCGGTCGGCTCGGGCGAACGGGTCGTGCGGGTGACCAGCACGAAGCGGGTCACGGCCTGCGCGTTGTCGCCGATGCCGTCTGCCAGCACCTCGACGTCGTAGTGGTTGACGATGCCGGGTGCCGCAATGGCCGCCTGCGCGGGCAGCGTGCCGTCGAGGACGCCGATCGCGGAGGCGACGTTGCTCGACGCGGGAACGTGCGAGTGTGACGGCAGGTGCGCGCCGAGCCACCCATGACACTGGGCGTAGGCGACCGGATGCGCCGCGATCACCTCGACCTGGTCGAGTGTCGTCCCCCGCGGAGCCACCAGCACGAAGTTCACCCGCACGAGATATTCGCCGATGATGCGCAGCCCCGGAAGCGTGGCCAGAGCATCCTGCGTGGTGGACACCCCGCCCTCGATCGAGTTCTCGATCGCGATCATCGCGGCGTCGCTCCGACCCTCGAGCACGTCGGCCAGAGCCTCGCCCACGTTGTGCACGGGTCGCCAGTTCTGGCCGCGGGCCTCGGCCACCTGATCGAGCGCCGCCTCCGTGAAGGTTCCGGCAGGGCCGAGATAGCTGTAGGTACGGCGTTCAGTCACGGGTTTCACCTTAGCCCTCGGCGGGCCGACGGCTCGTCCGGGCGACTTCTCGGATGCGGTCCCGCCGAACAGGGGGCAGACTGAGAGGATGACCAGCCGTGCCGGCCTCCCCGCGGAGGAAAGTGACCTGATCGATGTCGACGAACTGATCGCCGCCTACTACGACCGCACGCCGAACCCCGAGGTTCCCGCGGAACGCGTCGTGTTCGGCACCAGCGGTCATCGCGGTTCCTCGCTGTCGAACAGCTTCAACGAGAACCACATCCTCGCCACGACGCAGGCGATCGTGGACTACCGCGACGCGCAGGGCATCACCGGCCCGCTCTTCCTCGGCCGCGACACGCACGCGTTGTCGCTGCCCGCCGAGCGCAGCGCGATCGAGGTGCTGCTGGCGAACGGCATCGACGTGCGGGTCGACTCCCGCGACTCGTGGGTGCCCACTCCGGCGCTCAGTCACGCCATCCTCACCTACAACCGCGGCAAGGCGGCCGACGACCCGAGCCGCGCGGACGGCATCGTCGTCACCCCCTCGCACAACCCTCCGCGCGACGGTGGCTTCAAATACAACCCGCCACACGGAGGACCCGCCGACACCGACGCCACGGGCTGGATCGCCGACCGCGCGAACGCCCTCATCGCCGCCGGACTCGACGGCGTGAAGCTCGAGCGCTTCGCCGACATCGACTGGGATGCCCTCACCGGCTACGACTTCCGAGACGCCTACGTGCGCGACCTGCCGTCGATCATCGACATCGACGCCATCCGCAGCGCCGGGGTGAGCATCGGCGCCGACCCGCTCGGCGGAGCCTCCGTCGAATACTGGGCACTCATCGCCGAGATGCATGACCTCGACCTGACCGTCGTGAACCCCGAGGTCGATCCGACGTGGCGCTTCATGACGCTGGACTGGGACGAGAAGATCCGGATGGATCCGTCCTCACCGTCGGCAATGGCCTCCCTGGTCGCGAAGAAGGGGTCGTACGACGTGCTCACCGGGAACGACGCCGACGCCGACAGGCACGGCATCGTGACCCCCGACGCCGGACTGATGAACCCGAACCACTATCTCGCGGTCGCCATCGACTATCTGTTCTCGCACCGCGACGGCTGGCCGCGCGACGCCGCGATCGGCAAGACCCTGGTCTCGTCGATGATCATCGACCGGGTCGCCGAGTCGCTCGGACGGCGTCTGCTGGAGGTTCCGGTCGGGTTCAAGTGGTTCGTGCCGGGACTCCTCGACGGCTCGGTCGCCTTCGGCGGCGAGGAGTCGGCCGGGGCCTCGTTCCTCCGCAAGGACGGCTCGGTCTGGTCCACCGACAAGGACGGCATCCTGCTGTGTCTGCTGGCCGCCGAGATCATCGCCGTCACCGGCAAGACCCCGTCGGAGCGGTACCGCGAGCTGGAGACCGCCTTCGGTGCCTCCGCGTACCAGCGGGTGGATGCCCCGGCGACGCCCGAGCAGAAGGCCACGCTCGGCCAGCTCGCCCCCGAGGCCGTCACGGCGACCACGCTCGCGGGCGAGGACATCACCGCGAAGCTCTCGCATGCGCCCGGCAACGGCGCGGCGATCGGCGGCCTCAAGGTGCAGACCGAGCATGCCTGGTTCGCCGCCCGCCCGTCGGGCACCGAAGACGTCTACAAGCTCTACGCCGAGAGCCTGCGCGGCCCGGAGCACCTCGCCGAGGTGCAGGCCGAGGCGCGCGCCGTGGTCTCCGCCGCCCTCGAAGGCTGAGCGGGCTCCGACCGTCGGAGGGAGGGCCGGCGGTCGGAGGGCCGGCGGGCCGGCGGTCGGAGAGCCGATGGCCGGGACGCTTCTCGGCTCAGCCCCGCACGATCCGGTGCGCTCGATCCTGCGCGGCCCGTGCCAGGTCGGCACCTGCGGCGCGCAGCCAGCGCACGGGTTCGGTGCGCGCAGCCTCCGACGATCCGGCCAGATCGGTGAGGGAGGCGGTGGCCGCGAACAGCGCGGTGTCGGCGTCCGGGGTGATCCGACCGGCCGCGAGCATCGCGTCGGTCCCCGCGACGGCGGCGAGTCCGGCGAGGAACGAAGGGACCTTGCCGTCACCCGACTGCCCATCGTACGAACCCTCCCCCGTGATGACCACGTCGGCGCCGGAAATCGCGGCGTCGAGGCCGATGAGGTCGGCCACCTCGGCGGCGCCGGGAGCGAGCGCGCCTCCCCAGGCCACGAGCGCAGCGCCCGTGCCCCCGGCCGCACCGTTGCCCTCGCCCGCGGGATCGACGCCGAGCAGCACGGCGAGACGACGAAGCCCGTCGTCGACGAGAGCGATGTCGTCCGGCGATCGCAGGCCCTTCTGCGGGCCGAACACCGCGGCGGCGCCGCGCGGACCGGTGAGCGGATTGGTGACGTCGGTGAGCACGCGCACCTCGGGTGCCGGGCGCAGGGCGGTCAGATCCGCCGATGCGACGGAGGCGACCCCACGCGCACCGCGGGGAACCGGAGCCCCAGCGGCATCGAGGAACAGCGCACCGAGCGCCGAGAGCATCCCGGTGCCACCGTCGGTGGAGGCGCTGGAGCCGATGCCGACGACGAGTCGCGAGACGCCATGGTCGAGAGCCGCGGCCAGTGCCTGCCCCAGACCGGTCGTGTCGGCATCCCACGGACGCAGCTCGCGCAGCAACTCGATCCCGGAGGTCGACCCGAGATCGATCACGGCCGTGCCCGCCGGGGTATCGCGCGTCGGCGGGAGCAGCAACCAGGAGGTGTCGATCTTCTCGCCGGCCGGTCCGTCAACCGTGATCGGCATCCGCACGGCGCCGGGCACCGCCGCCTCGAACGCAGCCACCGTGCCCTCGCCGCCGTCCGCCATCGGCCGGTGCACGAACTCGGCGGTGGGATCGACCGTCGCCCAGCCGTCGGCGAGGGCCGTCGCGGCATCCGCCGCCGTGATCGTGCCCTTGAAGCTGTCCGGGGCCAGCACGACCCGCGTCACCCGGTGATCCCCGGGGTGCTGTCGCGCACGATGATCTCGAGCGGCAGGGGCGCCTGCTCCCATTCCGCATCGACCGTCGCGCGGAAAGCCTGATATCCGACCTCGCTCAACGGCACGCGCACGGTCGTCAACCGCGGGGTGGCATCGCTGCTCGCCGGCACGTCGTCGAACCCGCAGACCGCGATGTCGCTGCCGACCTCGCGCCCGGATTCACGGATCGCGGACATCGCACCGAGGGCCACCACGTCACTGATCGCGAAGATCAGGGTGCCGGGTGCGATGCCGTCGACGAGAGCTTCTCTCATCTGGGCCGCCCCCGACTCCCGGCGGAAGTCACCCCGTCGCACGCTCTCGACCGCACCGCCTGCCGCCTCGAACCCGGCGTGGAAGCCGGCCAGACGATCATCCGAGGTCCGGACTCCGGCCGCCGCCCCGAGCGCGATCGCCGAACGGTACCCGAGCTCGGCCATCCGTCGGCCGAGCGCCTCCGCCCCGGAGCGGTTGTCGATCTCGATTCGACGCTCGCCCTCGCCGTCCGGCCCGAACGCCACGACCCGGCCGCCCAGGCGCACGAACTCCGCGAGTTCCTGCGCGGTCTCGGTCTCCGTGGGCTCCTGTGTGCGCGAGGCGGCGAGGATCAGACCTCGCGGCCGCTGCCCGCGAAGCGCACGCACGATCCGTGCCTCACGCGCCTGGTCGCGCTCGGTGATCGCGATCGTCACGACCAGGCCCTCCTCGTCGGCGCCGCGGGCCACACCCGACGCGATCAACCCGAAGTAGGGGTCGGCGATATCGGCGACGAGGAGGGCGATGACCGGTGATGTGCCGCGGGCGATCGACTGGGCCGAGACGTTCGCGGTGTATCCGAGCTTCTCCGCCGCTGATTCGACGCGTTCCCGGAACGACTCGGCGACTCGGCGCTCGGAACCGTTGAGCACCCGGGAAGCTGTCGCCAGGGAGACCCCGGCTTCTCGGGCGACGTCGTGCAGTGTGGGCGCCGGCCCCCGGGCGTGGCGCGGAGACCGCGTCGGCGACGGCCGCTCCGCGGACGTTGCGGGCTTGGTCATGACCCAGATCCTACTTCCCGACACGTGCGCCCGCCGGCACGGACGTCGGGTGGCTGCACGGCTGTCGGCCCGGATCCGCGGTCTTCTCCGTGCATCCGTGCATCCTCCTGAGAGGCGGTAAGAGACCGGTGTCCGAACACCTTCACGCGAGATGCGGAGAGACCGCGGCGGCGAACGTCTCGGCGGTGCGGCGCACCACGCTCTCGGGATCATCGGCCCAGATCTCGGCGTTGAAGATCTCGACCTCGATGTCGCGGTCGTACCCGGTCGCGACCACCGCGCGGGTGAGGGTGCCGAAATCGATCACGCCCTCGCCGGTGTAGTGCCGTGAGAGCAGCACGTCGGATGCGAGAGGCGTCTTCCAGTCGCACACCTGGTACGTGGCGATGCGTCCTTCACGACCGGCCCTCGCGATCTGCTCGAGCACCTGCGGGTCCCACCAGATGTGGAAGGTGTCGACGGCGGCGCCGACCACCTCCGGATCGAAGTCCCCGGCGATGTCGAGCGCCTGGCCGAGCGTCGAGACGACGGCGCGATCGGACGCGTACATCGGGTGCAGCGGTTCGATCGCGAGCGTCACACCGGCCGCCTTCGCCTCGGGAGCCAGCACACCGATCGCATCGCGCACGCGCTGCCGAGCCCCGATCAGGTCGCGCGATCCCGCGGGCAGGCCGCCCACGACCAGGACGAGCACAGCGGTCGAGCCCTCGGCACCGGCCGCGGCCAGCGTCGCGGTCTCCTCGATCGCCCGGCGGTTGTCGTCCAGCGCCGCCGCCCGCTCCGCCCCGTCCGGCAGCGTGAAGAACCCACCACGGCAGTGCGTCGAAAAGCGCAGGCCCGAGTCGCCGAGCATGCGGGCCGCGACGTCGAGGCCGACGTCGTTCACCGGCTCACGCCACAGTCCGATCGCCTCCACACCCGCGGCCGTCGTGACCCGCAGGGCCGTCGCGAGGTCGGCATGCTTGATGGTCGCCTGATTGATCGACAGGCGCGGGTCCGGGGCCGGCGCCTGGGCCTGGGCCGGGGAGGGGAGGCTCATGCGTCCACGCCGTTCAGACGCAGCATGCCGTGCCACCGCTCGCGGGCGAGGTCGGGCTGCTCCAGCGCCAGGGAGGCGTTGGCGAGCTCGATGATCCGGCTCAGGTGCGGCAGGCTGCGCGCGGAGTGCAGCCCGCCCACCATCTGAAAACCGGGCTGATGGCCGTTCATCCACGAAAGGAAGGCGACGCCCGTCTTGTAGTAGAACGTGGGAGTCGCGAAGACCTGCCTGCTCAGTTCCTCGGTCGGTCCGAGGATGCGCCGATACCGTTCCGGGTCGCCGGCGTCGAGTGCCTGGATCGCCGCCGACGCGACCGGGGTGATCGCAGCGAAGGCGCCGAGCAGGGCGTCGGAGTGCGTGCGCACGCCCGCTGCGTCCCCCGTGTCTTCCCCGAGTGCACGACCTGTCGCCGAGTGCACGCCCTGTTCACGCGAGGGAGCCGTCCGCTCGGCGAGATCGCGTGCAGTCGACGAACCCGCCGCGGCACCTCCGATCAGGCTCACGTAGTTGAAGTCGTCGCCCGTGAACATCCGGACGCCCTCGGGGAGACGATCGCGCACCGAGACCTCGGACTCGGCGTTCAGCAGGCTCATCTTGACTCCCGCCACCTTGTCCGGATTCTCGGCGATGATCTCCAGGAGCACGTCCGACGCCGGCTGCCAGTCGTCCGCGCCGAAGTAGCCCGCGAGTTCGGGATCGAACGCCGCACCGAGCCAATGCAGCACGACCGGAGTGGTCGCACGCGAGAGGACCTCTCGATACACACGCCGGTAGTCGTCCGCGTCCGTCGCGGCACGGGCCAGGTGACGGGAGGCCATGAGCACGGGGCCGGCGCCCTGCTCCTCGGTGAAGTGCAGTTGCTCGAGGTAGGCGGAGATGAGCTGGTCGAGCGAGATGTGCGGTTCGGCGATGTGGTCGGTGTTGACACCCACCACGACGGATCCGCCCTCCTCACGGGCGACCTCGGCGCTGCGGGCGATCAGCTCGCGGGTGGCAGCGGCGTCCAACCCCATGTTCCGCTGCGCGGTGTCCATGGCATCGGCGACGCCGAGACCCCACGAGTACACGTTGCGGCGGAACGCGAGCGTGGCGTCCCAGTCGATGTCGGCCGCCTGCCCGGGAGTGTTGTCGGCGTGCACCTTCGGCACGACGTGTGCGGCGGCATACGCGACGCGGCTCTGCAGCGGGCCGGTCGGGCGCGTGTAGGTGCCGGAGTCGTTGAGGGCGACGTCAGCGACATCGCCGTTCGCGCGGAGGAGGCGCAGGGTGCTCATGCTCACCTCAGTCCAGCGTCAGCTGCGACAGGGCGATCTTGCGACCCTCGGCGCTGGAGGTCAGACCGGCCTCGGCGAACTGCACGCCGCGCGCGCCCGCGAGCAGGTCGAACGGGTAGTCGGTGCCTTCGACGTACGAGACCAGGTACTCCTGCCATTGCTGGCGGAACCCGTTGAGGAACACGTCGTTGGTGGGTACGTTCTGCCAGTCGGCGTCGTAGTCGCGGGTGTCTTCCAGATCGGGGTTCCACACCGGCTTCGGCGTGGCATCACGCGGCTGGATCTTCGCCCCGAACAGTCCGACGACGGCGGAGCCGTGCGTGCCGTCGACCTGGAACTCGACGAGCTCGTCCCGGTTCACCCGCACGGTCCACGAGGAGTTGATCTCGGCGATCACGCCCCCCTCGAGCTCGAAGATGCCGTAGGCCGCGTCCTCAGCGGTCGCGGTGTAATGCTCGCCCTTCTCATCCCAACGGTCGGCGATGTGCACCGCCGCCTGCGCGTAGACGCTCTCGACCTCGCCGAACAGGTTCTCGAGCACGTAGTTCCAGTGCGGGAACATGTCTGTGATGATCCCTCCGCCGTCTTCCGTGCGGTAGTTCCAGCTCGGGCGCTGCGCGGGCTGCCAGTCGCCCTCGAAGACCCAGTAACCGAACTCGCCACGCACCGAGAGGATGCGCCCGAAGAAGCCGGAGTCGATCAGACGCTTGAGCTTCTGAAGTCCGGGGAGGTAGAGCTTGTCATGCACGACGCCGGTCTTCACTCCCGCCCGGTCGGCGAGGCGGGCGAGGTCGAGCGCCTCGTCGAGCGATTCGGCGGTGGGCTTCTCGGTGTAGATCGCCTTGCCGGCCGCGATGGCCTTGCGGATAGCCGTGGCCCGGGCCTTGGTCACCAGGAAGTCCGCGTAGATCTCCCACCGCGGGTCGGCGAGGGCGGCGTCGAGGTCGGTCGTCCAGTCGTCGATCCCGTGCTTCGCGGCGAGTTCGGCGAGCTTGGCCTCGCTGCGGCCGACGAGGATCGGCTTCACCGTGATCTTCGAACCGTCGGGGAGCTCGATACCGCCCTCGTCACGGATCGCGAGGATCGAGCGCACCAGGTGCTGCCGGTACCCCATGCGTCCGGAGACGCCGTTCATGATGATCCCGATCTCGCGGGTGTTCGCCTGTGCCATGGTGTTCCGTTCCTGTCGCGGGACGCTGTCGTGCTTTCACCGAACGGGCGGGAAAGCGCTTTCCGAGATCATGGCATGAGATGAGCGACGATCGCAACCACGGGTGGGGATCCCACGATCGGCCCGCCGGGAGGCAGACGATTGCGCACGGCGGACGCTGCAGCGTGCGCGGCAGCCGCGTCGTGCGATTCGACGCACAGGACGGCCGACCGATTCGACGCGCAGGGCCGCCGACCGGTTCACTGCGCGGGGTAGCCGGCCCGCACGGGAATCAGCGCGACGCGGTACTGGCGCGCTCGACGAGTGCCGTCGGGATGACTCCGGATCCCTCTGCGGGCGCAGCGCCTTCGATCGCGTCCACCAGCGCTGACACCGCACGCTGGGCGAGCGCGGCGAAGTCCTGCCGGATGGTGGTCAGCGGCGGGCGGTAGTTCGCGGCGTCCGGCACATCATCGAAACCGATCACGCCGACGTCTTCCGGCACCCGACGGCCGTAGTCGGACAGCGCCCGCAGCAGCCCGAGCGCCATCTGATCGTTGGCGCAGAAGACGGCGGATGCCGTGCGCAGTTCCGCGCCGGCGGCGTACCCCGAGTCAGCGCTCCAGTCACCCCGGACGACGGCGGGCGGACGGACGCCGGCGGAGACGAGCGTCTCCCGCCATCCGCGTTCTCTCTCGGCCGCCGCGAAGGAGTCGGCTGGACCGGCGAGATGATGCACCCCGCCTCCCCCGAGGGCGAGAAGCCGGCGTGTGGCTGCGGCGGCGCCGCCCGCGTGATCGCTGTGCACCGACGTGACCCCGTCCTCGCTCGAGGCGTCGACGACCACGAGGTGCAGCCCGGCAGGCCGCTGCGCGTCGGAGACCAGGGCCGATGCCTCGTTCAGGACGATCGCACCGTCGACCTCCTGCTCCGCGAGCCGATCGAACGCGTCAGCGACGCCGCGGGTGGCGGTCACGAGGGTCACCGCGTACCCCCGTTCCGCCGCAGCTTCGGCCGTGGCCTGCAACATCCGGGAGTTGCCGACGGTGGCGAGGGTGGTGACGACGAGTCCGATCGTCTGCGAGCGCCCGGTGCGCAGAGCTCGGGCCGCGCGGTGGGGGCGATAACCGAGCTCCGCCATCGCGTGCTCGACGCGGGCACGGGTGTCGGGGTCGACGCGGGGGCTGCCGTTGACGACCCGCGAGACAGTCTGTCCCGAGACACCGGCACGGGCAGCGACCATGGCCATGGACACCCGTCCGGACGGGGGATTCCGACGATTCGACCCCGATCCGTCGACGCGGTCGCGTCGGCTCTGCCCCACCTCATCCTCCATCCGCTACGACGTCGCGCCGGCCCCGCCTTCTATCTCAGAGGCGTGCGATCTGCCTCAGAGGCGTGCGCGCAACTCCGTCATGTTGACGTTACCACGGCGTTGTGCGTACCATGTTGACGTGAACACGGACGATCTTCCTGAGTTGCGCACCGAGACTCTCGGCGCCGGCGTCGTCAGACGCGCCACCACCCTCGCCGACGGCCGCGACCTCATCTACTACGACGATCCCGGCACCGCGCTGGGCGCCGACCGAGCCGTCGACGCGCGTGCCCTCGACCCCCGCCCGGAGACCGCGACGATGCGTCTCGACGTGCTCACCGGCGACTGGATCACGGTCGCCGCGAACCGACAGAACCGCGTGATGATGCCCGGCGCAGACGCCGACCCGCTGGCCCCGCAGACACCCGGAAACCCCTCCGAGGTGCCCTCGCGGTACGACGTCGCCGTGTTCGAGAACCGCTCGCCCGCGTTCGGACCCGCCCTGGCCGCAGCGACGGGCGCCGCACCCCGGGCGTCGAACGCTCCTCGCGGGCTCGACGACCTCGCGGCCCTCGGCCTCGGCCGCACGCGCACCGCCGTCGGCCGCTGCGAGGTCGTCTGCTTCAGCCCCGAGCATGCCGGATCCTTCGGTACACAGACCGTCACCCGGGCGCGTACCGTGATCGAGGCATGGGCCGACCGCACCGCCGCACTCTCGCAGCTGCCCGGCATCGAGCAGATCTTCCCATTCGAGAACCGGGGCGAGGCGATCGGCGTGACCCTGCCGCACCCGCACGGGCAGATCTACGCCTACCCGTATGTGACCCCGCGCACCACCCGCGTGCTGGAGGCGATCGGCCGCACCGCCCCCGACCTGTTCCAACACATCCTCGAGTCCGAGCAGGCGTCCGAGCGCGTGGTGTTCCGCGGCGAGCACTGGACCGCCTTCGTGCCGTTCGCCGCACGCTGGCCACTCGAGGTGCACCTGATGCCGCACCGCCATGTGCCCGACTTCGCCGAGACCACTGAAGCCGAGCGTGATGAGCTCGCCCCGCTCTACCTGCGGCTGCTGCGCGGCGTCGATGCCCTCTACGACTCCCCGACGCCCTACATCGCCGCGTGGCACCAGGCCCCCGTGCACGTCGGGCGCGACACCGTGCGCCTGCACCTTCAACTCACGAGCCCGCGCCGTGCCGCCGACAAGCTGAAATTCCTCGCCGGCTCGGAAGCGGCGATGTGGGCCTGGGCCGCCGAAGTGCCTCCGGAAGTCGGTGCCGCACGCCTCCGCGAAGCGATCGAGCGCGCCTCGCACGACCAGCCCGACACCGGAGATTCTGCATGACCGCCGCACACGACGATGCCCTCGCCCTCTTCACCCGCCTGACCGGGCGTGAACCCGACGGAGTCTGGTCGGCGCCCGGGCGCGTGAACCTCATCGGCGAGCACACCGACTACAACGACGGGTTCGTGCTGCCGTTCGCCATCCCGCAGCGCACGGTGGCCGCGGTCGGTCGGCGCGATGACGACCGCGGTCGCGTCCTGGTCGGCTCCACATTCGCCGAAGAACCGGTCGAGGTCGCCCTCGACGAGCTCGACCGGCTCTTCCCCACTGCACCCGGCTCGCATCCGGCCGTCCCGGAGTGGGCCGCCTACCCGCTCGGGGTCGCCTGGGCGCTCGGTCAGGCGGCCGCCGAGCGCGGACCGTTCGGCGGGATGGACATCGCCATCGCCTCCGACGTGCCCGTGGGCGCCGGGCTCTCGTCCTCGGCCGCGATCGAGGGGGCGACATCCTCCGCCTTGAACGACCTGTGGGGCACCGGGTTCGACGGAACGGCCCTCGCCCGCATCGGACGACGGGCCGAGAACGAAGCCGTCGGCGCCCCCACAGGGATCATGGACCAGATGGCGTCGATGCTCGGCCGGCCCGACACCGCGATATTCCTCGACTGCCGCACACTGGAGACCCGGCTCGTGCCTCTCGGCGTCGCCGAGGCAGGCCTCGCGATCCTCGTGATCGACACCCGTGTGAAGCACGCCCACTCCACCGGCGGCTACCGCGAACGCCGGGCCTCGTGCGAACTCGGCGCCTCGATCATGGGAGTGCCTGCGCTGCGCGACATCTCGATCGACGACCTGCCGCGCGCTCAGAAGCTGATGGACGAGGTCACCTTCCGGCGCGTGCGTCACATCGTGACCGAGAACCAGCGGGTCCTCGACACCGTGCGGGTGTTGCGCGAGCAGGGCGTCCGAGCGATCGGCGACCTCCTGGTCGCCTCGCACGCATCGATGCGCGACGACTTCGAGATCTCGACCCCCGAACTGGACACCGCTGTCGACACCGCTCTGAGCGCCGGCGCCCTCGGTGCACGGATGACCGGCGGTGGGTTCGGAGGTGCCGCGATCGCCCTCGTCGAGCAGGCTGCCGTCGCATCGGTGTCGGATGCCGTGAACGCCGACTTCGCGAAGTCGCGGTTCGCGCCGCCCCTCCTGTTCACGGTCACCCCGTCGGCCGGCCCCCGCCGCGACGCCTGACAGAATGATCCATCGGGCCGCGACGACTCCGCGGCAGGAGAGGAATGCAATGTCCTGGATAGTCACCGGAGGCGCCGGCTACATCGGCGCCCACGTCGTCCGCGCTCTCGCGGATGCCGGGCTCACCCCGGTCGTGCTCGATGACCTGTCCAGCGGCGTCGAGTCCTTCGTGCCCGAGGGCGTGACATTCGTGCGGGGCAGCATCCTGGACCGTGAGCTGGTCGAGAAGACGCTGCGCGACCACGGTGCCGAGGGCGTGATCCACGTCGCGGGCTTCAAGTACGCCGGCGTCTCGATGCACCGCCCCCTGCACACCTACGCGCAGAACGTCGAGGGCACGCGGGTGATCCTCGAGGCCATGGAGGCCGCGGGAGTCTCGAACATCGTCTTCTCCTCCTCCGCCGCCGTGTTCGGCACGCCCGATGTGGCCCTCGTCGTGGAAGACACCGCCAAGAAGCCGGCCAGCCCTTACGGCGAATCGAAGCTCATCGGCGAATGGCTGCTGCGCGACCAGGCGATCGCGACGGCGGAATCCGAGCGGCCCCTGCGACACACCTCTCTGCGGTACTTCAACGTGGTGGGTTCCGCCGATCCAACGGTCTACGACGTCAGCCCGCACAACCTCTTCCCGATCGTGTTCGAGGCGCTGCTGGCCGGGAAGACGCCCCGCATCAACGGCGACGACTACGCCACGGAAGACGGGACGAACGTGCGCGACTACGTGCACGTCGGCGACATCGCGGCCGCCCACGTCGCGGCCGCGCAGCGTCTGTCCGACGGCCGCCCGATCGAAGCCGCCTACAACCTCGGCTCCGGCGACGGACTGAGTGTGAAGCAGATCATGGATGCCGTCGCCCGCGTGACCGGCATCGACTTCACCCCCGAGATCGGCCCGCGCCGCCCCGGTGACCCCGACCGCATCGTCGCGACCGGTGAGCTCGCAGCCCGCGACCTCGACTGGACCATGCGGTACTCGGTCGACGAGATGGTGCGCACGGGGTGGGAAGCGCGGCAGGCCGCTCGCCCCTGACGGTCAGAGGTCGCGGGAGCGGATCGGGTACGCCCAGAAGCAGAGCCAGGCGAGGGCGGTGAACCCGAGCGGGATCACCGCGAGCATCAGCCGGATGCCGCCGTCGACGCTGTCGGGCTGCGTGTCACCGAGGGCGGCGTCGAAGCCGGAGGCCGTGAGCACCACGGCAGCGACGATCGCCTGCAGCACCACCGAGCCGCGCACCACGAACCCGTTCACCCCGAAGTAGGCGCCTTCGCGACGGTGACCGGTGCGCACGGCATCGTCGTCGATGATCTGCGCGAGCATGACCTCGAGCAACTGCAGCAGGCCCCCGACCCCCACGCCGACCGCGATCCCGACCAGCGCCGCGCCGATCACGTTCGACGGCGCGAGGTAGCCGAGCACGGACACCCCGAACACCGCGACGCTCCACAGCACAGCGGTGCGAGGTGAGGTCCGGCGGACGACCGCGCTCCACAGCATGATCGACGGGATCGCGGTGACGAAGATGGCACCGAGCAGCAGGCTGCCCTGCCCCTCCGGCGCATGCAGGGAGTAGCGCACGTAGAAGGGGATCGCGGCGAGGATCACCGCGATCGAGGTCTGCACGAACAGCGAGCCGAGCACGTACGGAACGAACGCCCTGTTGCGGAACGTGTACTTCAGCTGGTCTCCCCAGCGCATCGCTTCCGACGATGCCGTCGACTCCGCATCCGGAAGCCGGCGCTCGATCATCCCGCCGAAGAACGACCAGACGAGCAGCACCAGGCAGACGGCGGCGAGAACCAGGGCCATTCCGGGCCACCCGATCGCGCTGTACAGCGCAGGGGCGCCCGCGGTGCCCAGGACCATGCCGAAGATCGCGAAGATCTGTCGCGGCACGTTGCCGCGGGCGCGTTCCTCCGTGGTGCGGAACATCTCGGGGAACAGCGCCGAGATGTTCAGCACCACCACGACGAACGCGATGTCGTACACCGCCACGACGACCAGGAACCAGGTGATGAGGCCGGCGACGGGGAGCTCCGGCGGCATCCAGACCAGCGCGAATGCGACGACCAGCGGCACGATGCCCAGGCCGATCCACGGGATGCGCCGGCCCCACGGAGTGCGCAGTCGGTCGGAGATCGTGCCGACGACGGGGTTGAGCACGGCGTTCAGGATGCCGTGAGCGATCATCGCGACCGCCACCCACGTGGCCGGTACGGCGAGGTGCGAGACGTAGAAGTACACGACGAAGGCCGAGAACGTCTGCGCCATCAGCTGCGTCGGGAAGCCCGAGGCTCCGAAGGCGATTGCCTGCGACCTGCTCGGGGCCGCGTCGAGGCGTCGGTCGCGCACCCGATCGCCCAGGGAGGTCACCGCGCGTCTCCCCGTTGCAGGTCGCGTCCCCGCTGCAGGTCGCGCAGGTCGCGCCAGCCGATGCGCACGAGGCCCTCATCGTCGATGGCCTGCCGGACCGCGGGGTCCTTCAGCAGACGAAGCTCATATCCGCGCTTCGTCGCGCTGAAGTCCACGGCGGCGCGGAGCTCATCGTCGTCGACCATCGGATGGAGGTAGATCTCCGTGACCCCTGCCGGCACCGCGCGCAACAGCGCGATGAAGCCGTCGCGCATCTGCGCGTACGTCTCCTCGTCCGGCGTGCCTTCGCGCAGCAGCTCGAACGGGTGCGACCAGAGCCGGTCGATGATCTCGACGCCGGAAGCATCGGCGGCCGTTGCCGCGGCATCGAGTTGAGACTGGAGCGCGGAGTCCTCGCCCACGCCGTCCATGCTGCGGGGCAGCCGGAACGGGAGGCCGTGGCGTGCAGCGAGCTCGAACACCGGCTGGAGGAAGCCGCGTCCGGTCACGAGCCCGTAGACAGAACCCATGTGGTTGTCGAGATGCGTCACATCGACGCCGGCATCGAGCGCGGCCTGCACCTGAGCGGCGAGTTCGGCAGCGACGTCGTCGTCGGCGGCGTTCCGCTCGACGGAGAGCACATCGGTAGGGAAGAAGCCCGCATCATCGACAAGGGTCGTGGCGGTGCCGGTGAGCGGGCGCCACCGGTAGCGCGCCCATTCGCTGGTGAGCACGAGATGCACGCCGATATCGAGATCGGTGCGGGATGCGGCGAAGGCGAGCGCCTCCGGCGACCACGAGCACGGGACCATCACGGTCGACGAGTCGATGCTCCCGGATGTGAGCAGATCCATGATCGCGGTGTTCGCCGCGTGGCACATGCCGAAGTCGTCCGCATTGAGGATGATCGCCCGTGCGCCGGGCGGGAGGCCGAGTCGGTCGGCGAGATCGGACGGTGCGGTCATCGGGAGTCCTGTCGGGTGGTTCGAGCGACACTGCTCGGGCGGGCGATGTTCGGCGGGTGGTGTTCAGCAGGCGTTGGGGGCGGGGTGTTCAGCGGGCGCTTTTGGGGGCGGGGGTGAGGATCCGGGTGAAGAGGTCGCCTCTCAGTGCGGCCGCAGCCTGGTCGACGGCGCCGATGAGCGGAGCCTCAGGCCCGAAGGAGGAGACGAGGAACCGCAGCGGGAGCTGCGCGTCATACTCGCCGGCGACGCGCTCGATGGCAGCGACGAGCACGGGATGAGCCGCCTTGCCACCGAGGACGAACGCCTCAGGGTCGAGCACCAGCCCCACGCTTCCGGCCACGAGAACGATGCGGCGGGCGACCTCGGAGATGATCTGGAGCGCTCCATCGTCTCCGTGGACTGCGGCCTCCAGATGATCGCTGAGAGATGCGGCGGGATCGCGACCGACGCCGAGCGCGAGGTCGCTGACGACTGCATCGCCCACGAGGGGAGCACCGATCGGGATGGGGGTCTGCGGCAGGTACATGACCTCACCGGCGACGCCGGAGAATCCACGGTGCAGCGCGCCGTCGATCACGATGCCCGCTCCGAGTCCGTCGTCGAGGAGCAACAGCGCGAAGCTGGTGAGGCTTCCTCCTCCGCCGCCGGTGAGTTCGGCGAGGGCCGCGAGGTTGACGTCGTTCTCGATGCGGACAGGACAGTCGAGGGCCGCGGCCAGTGCCGCACGGAAGGCGCCGCCGTCGGGACCGAGGTCGTCACGGATGCCTCCGTCAGCGGTGACGATGCCGGGCACCCCGACGACCGCGAGGTGCACGGCGCCCTTCGCCGCCTTCAACGAACGGCGGCACTCATCGACGAGCCCGACGATGTGGGCGACACGGTTCTCGGCGTCGGGGAACGGCGAGTGCGCCTCCGCCCGCACGATCCCGGTCGCGTCGACCAGCACGACGTGCGCCGCGTGGTGATCGACGTGCACGGCCGCGGCGAATCCGAGGCGCGGATGCAGGGCCACACGTCCGGCGGCGGGACCCCTCGTGTCCCGGTCCACTCCCGCAGGCGCGACTGCTCCGGCGTTCTCGAGCATCCGCAGCACCTGAGTCACAGCGGTACGCGACAACCCCGTGGCGGACATCAGCTCCGAGCGGGTCTGCGGGCCGCTGCGGGCGAGGGCCTCCAGGATCGCGCGGCCGTTGAGCGTGCGTAGCAGGCCCTGCGGTCCCGCGAGTGGTCTGGACATAGGTGTTCCGGAGGCGCCTCTCGTTTCGCGTACTTCACCCGGCTTCTGAGGCGGGCGCAGTGCCCGCCAGCATGCCACATCGCGTCGCACCAGTCGAGACTTCGCGCCGATTCCGGTGCCGGTGAGTGCGGTGGGGCAAGTCACGGTCACGGTCACGATCAGAGCCTCGAGTCGGCGCGGCTCGGCTCGGCTCGGCTCGAAACGGCACGGTACGGCACGGCTCGAGTCGGCTCGGTGGCAACAATTCACACCCTGAGTGGTGGCGTCACACCCTGAGTGGTGCCGCGCGGCTGATGGCCGGCTCTCTGCGCCCGCCACCTCGGGATCGCCGTGTTCGCCACTGCCGGGTCGGGTCCCACCAGGCGGGGCCACGGATGTGCGGGATGCCGTGGCGCATGCGGATCTCCCATCCGCTGGTGCCGAGGGTGCGGTGGTGGTGCCAGCAGAGAGCGACGCCGTTGTCGGTGTGGGTGCGCCCGCCGCGCGCATGCTCTTGGACGTGGTGGATCTCGCACCACGTGGCGGGGACATGACAGCCGGGAATGAGGCATTCCCCGTCGCGGATGGCGATCGCGCGGCGTTGATGGGCGGTGAAGATCCGGTCGGTGGCGCCGATCCCGATGATGCGCCCGCCGGAGTCGAACATCACGCGCTGTATTCCGCCGGCGCAGGCGGTGTGCGCGGCGACCCGGATGGGAACGGGGGTGTCGATGCCGTCGATGTGGGCCCATCCGTTTCCCGTGGCGTAGTCGTCGGCAGCGACGGTCACGACCAGGGTCGGGGCGGCGCCTCCGAGGCGAGGCATGTCGTCATGGCGGGCGGCGATCCCGAGCGCGGCGGCGAGGATGTCGTGCTGCTTCTGCGCCCGAGATCGGGTGTCGACCATTCGGCCCGGATCACCGGATGGAAGGTCACCGTCGTCTGGCCCCGTGGGCTCGGTATCGCGACAGGGGGATTCTTCCGAGGGTCGGAACATCACTCCGGGGAGGGGAGGCCCGTCGACTTTCGGATTCAGGTAAGCGTCGAAGATGCGTTGCAGTTGTCCCGCGACTTCGGGCAGGAGCCCGCCTCGGACCGGGATGACCCCGTCTTTCGCCCGCCCCAAGACGATCCCCCGGGCGCGCATCGCGATGTCGTCCGCGGGTTCGGCGCCATCAGGATCGAGGTACTGCACGATGACCTGCGCCAGAATCCTCAAGTCCTCCGGCGTCGCCGCCGGCGCGGAGTCTCCTTCGACGCCCGCACCCGAATCCGCTCCTGGAACGTCCTGTGCACTCGCACCCGCGGCCGGGATCCCCCGCGAGTAGGCCGCCAGCTCCCCGTCCGCGAGCAACCGGTCTGCTGTCCCGACACGGATCCCGGCCTGTTCCACCGGCCCGATCGCGGCCAACAACCCGGCCACACCGAGGGCCCCGTCGAGTAGCGCCGCCCGCAGTTCGGGCCATCGCGCGGGCGAGCGGAACCCGGATGACAACTCCACCTCCCGGCGCACCGCCCGCGCCGCCTTCAGCATCCGCCCTGCACCGGGCCCGTCCGTCCGCAGGACCCGCTGCAGCAACTCGCTCATCGTCCGGCACCCGAACTTCCCGCAGAATCCGGCCTCTCCCGACCCGGCGGGACGCCCATCGACCGACGCGACCGCCTCCACGACGACTGCCTCCGCCCGCCGCTGCACCTCACCCGCCACACGCAACAGGTCCATCTTCACCGCATCGGACATCACCGCCATCGCGTCAGAGTGCAACACGGCATCCAAGTCGGTCACCACCTGTTCGAGCACTTCCACGGGGTTGTTCATGGGTCGAGTTAACTCGGGGTACCGACATTCCTTCCCGGATAAACCCCGATCAGAGCAATATTCCGGAACACGCGTAGAGCTCATGCGTCCTCCACGAACTCACCCCGAATCCGTCTTTCCACATCTCAGGTAGAGGCGTGATGCCGCCGCCCCCGAAGGTCCGACGCCGGTAGCAGAATCGGTACATGAGCATCGACACGACCCACACACAGAAGCCCATGAGCAAGAGCACCGATGACCGAGAGGCGAGTCGAATCATCCACCCTCGATTTGACGCTCGCGGTTTCGCGAATTAAATTACAGATCGGTAACGGTGGCATCCGGGGGATCGACCGCCGCGCACGCCAGCCTCCCGGAAGGATCCCGTCACGAATTCCCTGCCACCCGAGCGCGATCACGACGCCTCGGAAGCTCCCACCGAAGTCCCTGACTCATCCCGACCGCTTTTGCGGCGTGACCTGCGACGCTCCGTTTCCGCGGACTCGCAGACCCGCCGCCCGGCGAACACCGCCCATGCTGCTGCGGTACCGGAGACGACCCCGGAACCCGATCCGGCCGCCGCCTCCGCAGCAGTCACAGGGCCCACGCACGCAGCAGACACGGAACCCGCATCCTCTGCAACCCCCACATCCCCCGCGCCGGAGACAGTCCAGGCCGCACCCGACGCGGCTACCCCTCGCGCACAGCCACAGCCACAGCCACAGGTTCCCCACACCCCTCGCGCCTGGGATCCTCGCCTGCGCCCCCGCCACATGGCACCGAAGTCGACGCCGAAGACGGCCCCGACCTCTCGCGGCGAAGCCCGGCGACAGAAGCGCCAGTGGGCGAAGACCAAGGCACTCGGCGCCACGCTGGCGATCGGCGTGATGATCACCGGGGCAGCGCTTCCCGCCCTCAACCCCGCGGGTGGCCCTGCCGCCGCCGCCAGCTCCAGCGTCTCGACCCTCGCCGACGGCACCGCGCAGTCCTACACGGCGAAGTCCGAGATCCGCGCTGTGATCGACCCCCGGGGCAGCTTCTCCGCGACCACGCCCGAGGAGATCAAGGAGACCCGTTCGCGCGCCGCCGCCGCAGCAGTCGCCGCCGGCATGCCGCTCTCGAGCGCGATGGACATCCCCCTCGCCGGACGCATCGTGATGCCGATGGCCGATGGGACCTACTCGTTCACCGACGGCTTCGGCGCCTCGCGGCCGGGACGTTCGCACCTCGGGCAGGACTTCGCCGCCCCGGTCGGCACACCGATCAATGCCGCCATGAAGGGCTGCGTCTCACGGTCCACGGAGAGCTACCAGGGCTACGGCGTGACGATCCAGATCGAGAGCATCGTCGACGGGCAGGCCGTGAGCACGGTCTACTCGCACATGACGTACGGAAGCCGTGCGGTCGAGGTCGGTGATTGCGTCGACGAGGGGCAGTACATCGGCGACGTCGGATCGACCGGCTACGTGTTCGGCTCCTGCCTGCACTTCGAGGTGCACATCAACACCGCGCCCGTCGACCCGCTGCCGTGGCTCAAGAAGAACGTGAGCTGATCGGCGTCGACCGCCCCCTTCTCCCGTCTGCGGTTCACCGTAGGGTGGATGGATGAGCTCCCTGGAGATCCGCAGCGCCCGCGCGGAGGACGCCGACGACATCGCCGGGGTGCATGTCCGCTCGTGGCAGGTCGCCTATCGCGGGCTCATCGACCAAGCCGTGCTCGACGGCCTCTCCATCGACGAGAGAGCTGTGGGCTGGCGTCGCACCCTCGCCGAACCGTTGCCGAC
Source organism: Microbacterium sp. TPU 3598 (assembly GCF_002356155.1). NCBI lineage: Bacteria > Bacillati > Actinomycetota > Actinomycetes > Micrococcales > Microbacteriaceae > Microbacterium > Microbacterium sp. TPU 3598. The sequence continues at coordinate 3,232,171 of NZ_AP017975.1, forward strand.
GAGCCTCGGGACCGTCGTCGCCCTGCGCGACGACCGTATCGTCGGATGGGCTTCACTCGGCTCCGGACGCGACCCCGACGGGGTCGCCGACGGCGAGGTGTACGGCATTTACGCCGATCCCGCCGCCTGGTCTACGGGCGCGGGTCACGCCCTGTTGGAAGCCGCCGAACAGCGGATCGCCGAGGCCGGCCACAACCGCGCCTACCTCTGGGTGCTCGACGGCAACGAACGCGCCGATTCGTTCTACGCCCGCCACGGCTGGATCGAAGACGGCGCGATCAAGATCGAGGAACGCCCCCAGCTCACACTGCGCGAGCATCGTCGCGTGAAGCTGCTCGGCACCTGACCTCGCACCTTCCGGCACCTGACCTCGCACCTTCCGGCACCTGACCTCGCACCTTCCGGCACCTGACCTCGCGCCTTCCGGCACCTCAGTCCCGCCTGCCCTCCGTCCCGCCTGCCGTCCCGCCCTCCGGAACCTCCGGCACCGCTCAGTCGAGAGCGCTCATGACGTGCTTGATGCGGGTGTAGTCGTCGAACCCGTATTGCGACAGGTCCTTGCCGTAGCCGGAGTGCTTGAACCCGCCGTGGGGCATGTCCGACACGAACGGGATGTGGGTGTTGATCCACACGCAGCCGAAGTCGAGGTCGCGAGAGAACCGCATCGCCCGGGCATGATCCGTGGTCCACACCGAGGCGGCGAGCGCGTAGGGCACGTCGTTCGCCATCCGCAGAGCCTCGTCGTCCTCCGAGAACGCCTGCACCGTGAGCACGGGTCCGAAGATCTCCCCCTGCACGACCTCGTCGTCCTGTCGTACTCCCGACACGATCGTGGGCTCCCAGAAGTACCCTCGATCGCCCTGGCGGCGTCCGCCGGTCTCGATCGTCGCGTGCGCGGGGAGCCGGTCGATGAATCCCTGCACCTGCGCGAGCTGCGCGGCACTGCTCAGGGGCCCGTACAGCACCCCCTCCTCGAGCGGGCCACCGGTGCGAGCGTGCGTCTTCGCCCGGGCGACCAGAGCGGCGACCAGCTCATCGTGCTTCGATTCGTGCACCAGCACCCTGGTGGCGGCAGTGCAGTCCTGTCCGCCGTTGAAGAAGGCACCGGTGATGATGCCCTCGACGGCCTTCTCGATCGACGCATCCGAGAACACGATCGCCGGAGCCTTGCCGCCCAGCTCGAGGTGCACCCGCTTGACGTCGTTCGCCGCTGAACGGGCAACGGCCATACCGGCCCGCACGGATCCGGTGATCGCCACCATCTGCGGCGTCGGGTGCTCGACCAGCGCGACACCGGTGTCCCGGTCGCCCAGGACGACGTTGAGCGTGCCGACGGGAGTGTGCCGGGCAACGATCTCCGCGAGCAGCAGCGTGGTCAGTGGCGTGGACTCCGCGGGCTTCAGCACGACGGTGTTCCCGGCGGCCAGCGCGGGGGCGATCTTCCACACGGCCATATTCAGCGGGTAGTTCCACGGCGTGACCTGACCGATCACGCCGACCGGCTCGCGCCGCACGAACGAGGTATGCCCGGCGAGGTACTCCCCCGCCGCCCGACCCTCGAGGCTGCGCGCCGCACCCGCGAAGAAGCGCAGCTGGTCGACCGACTGCATGATCTCGTCGGCCACCAGGCTCGCGCGCGGCTTACCCGTGTCCTGCGATTCCAGGTCGGCGAACTCCTCCGCCCGCGCCTCCATCTCATCGGCGATGCGGAACAGCGCCAACTGGCGGTCGGCGGGCGTCGTGTCGCGCCAGATCGGGAAGGCGGCGGATGCGGCGGCGTAGGCGGCATCGACGTCGACGGCGTCCGACACCGGGAGTTCCCCGTACGTCCCTTCGGTGACAGGATCGAGGAGCGGCATCCGCTCGGCACCACTCGCGTCGACGAAACGGCCGCCGATGAAGTTCTGCAGCGGCGCGGAGTTCTTCAGAAGATGACTGGGCATGGCGCCATCGTACCGACATCAGTACGGAATCTGAAGATCCAGCAATATGAAACAACTGAATCAGTTGCAGATTGTTGGCATGACTGACAATATCGACACATGAGTACGAAGTCTTCCCAGCCTGCCCTTGATGACATCTCGAAGCGCATCGTCGAGCTGCTGCAGGAGGACGGGCGACGCCCCTACGCCGAGATCGCCCGCGAGGTCGGCCTCAGCGAGGCTGCGGCGCGCCAGCGGGTGCAGCGGATGACCGAAGCCGGGATCATCCAGATCGTCGCGGTCACCGACCCGATGCAGCTCGGCTTCCACCGTATGTCGATGATCGGAATCCGCGTCTCGGGCGATCCGCGGGAGATCGCCGAAGAACTCACCCGGATCCCCGAGCTGGCGTACGTCGTCGTCACGCTCGGCACGTTCGACATCCTCGTCGAGGCCGTGTGTGAGAACGACGAGCACCTGATCGACCTCATCGCGACCCGCATCCGCACCATCCCCGGCATCACCCACACCGAGAGCATGCTCTACGCCGGTCTCTACAAAGACCTCTACAACTGGGGCACGCGCTGACGCGCACCCCGCTCCCGTACCTCGCACCCGCACACCACGGAGAGAAACCATGGGCACCACCGTCTTCGAACGTCAACAGCCGTCGCCGTCCGTCATCGACGACTCCCTCCGCGACACCGCGCTGCGGGTGTTCTGGCTCGACGACGTCGACCGGCCGACACATCCGCGGCTGAACGGCACGGTCCGCGCCGACCTCGCCATCGTCGGCGGCGGGTACGCCGGACTGTGGACGGCGGTGCGCGCCAAGGAGCGCGACCCCGAACGCCGCGTCGTGCTGCTCGAGGCCTCGCGCATCGCCTGGGCGGCCTCCGGCCGCAACGGCGGCTTCTGCGAGTCGAGCCTCACACACGGACACGAGAACGGCGTGAACCGCTGGCCAGAGGAGATCGACCGCCTCGAAGAGCTGGGACACGCGAACCTCGACGCCATCGGCGAGACCGTCGAGCGCTACCGGATGGATGCGGAGTTCGAGCGCACCGGACAGCTGGCCGTCGCCATCGAGCCCCACCAGGTGGAGTGGTACCGCGATGAGCCGGGCTTCCTCGACCGCGCAGCGGTGCAGGCCGAGGTGCACTCCGAGACGTTCCTCGCCGGCGACTGGGACCGCGACGGCTGCGCGATGGTGCATCCGGCCAAGCTGGGTGTGGAGCTGGCCCGCGTGGCCGCCGACCTGGGCGTCGAGATCTACGAGCACAGTCTGGTCCGCGCCATCGAGGGCGACGGATCGGGACCGATCACGCTGGTCACTGCGAACGGCCGCGTGATCGCGGATGCCGTGGCGCTCGGGACGAACGTCTTCCCCTCGCTCCTCAAACGCAACCGCCTGATGACCGTGCCCGTGTACGACTACGTGCTGATGACCGAGCCGCTCTCCTCCGAGCAACTGGCCTCGATCGGCTGGTCGAACCGACAGGGGCTCGCCGACAGCGCGAACCAGTTCCACTACTACCGGCTCACGGGCGACAACCGCATCCTGTTCGGCGGCTACGACGCCATCTACCACTTCGGCGGCAAGGTACGTGCGGAGTACGAGGACCGCATCGAGAGCCACCGCAAGCTCGCCTCGCACTTCTTCACGACCTTCCCGCAGCTGGAGGGTCTGCGCTTCACACACCGCTGGGCCGGGGCCATCGACTCGTCGAGCCGCTTCTGCGCGTTCTTCGGCACCGCCCGCAAGGGCCGCGTGGCCTACGCGACCGGCTTCACCGGGCTCGGCGTCGGGGCCGCACGCTTCGCGGCCGACGTCATGCTCGACAAGCTGTCCGGTGAGGAGACCGAGCGCACCGCGCTGCGGATGGTGCGTGAGAAGCCCATCCCATTCCCGCCCGAGCCTGCCGCCTCGATCGGCGTCAACCTCGTCCGCGCCGCGATGAACCAGGCCGATCACAACGAGGGCAGGCGCAACCTGTTCCTCAAGACGCTCGACGCCGTCGGCATGGGCTTCGACTCGTGAACGGTCTCGCCGCCGGGGCGGGACTGGATGCCGCAACCCTGCCTCTGGCACACGAGTCACTGCCTGCGGATGAGGTGCTCGCCGGCGCGCCCACGACCGCCGCGCAGGAACTCGCGACACTCGGCGGGACCGAGATCGGCGTCTGGGAGATGACCCCCGGCACCGCGACCGACACCGAGGCCGACGAGGTGTTCGTCGTGCTGTCGGGCCGCGCCACGATCGCGTTCGCCTCGTCCGGACTGCCCGACCTCGAGGTCGGTCCCGGCTCGGTCGTGCGCCTCGCCGAGGGCATGCGCACCACCTGGACCGTCACCGAGACCCTCCGCAAGATCTACATCACCTGACGCGCTCGAATCGCGCGAAGGGCTGCATCCCCGGACGAGATGGAGCCGTTCGCGCGATTCGAAGGCGAGAGATCAGCCTTTCCGAAGGAACCAGACGCGGCGCTCCTGATCGCGCCGCAGCCAGGGCAGGAACGCCCACCACAGCAGGAGCGCGACCGCCGCGCCGCCGATCAGTCCGGCGCACGTGTCGGTGAACCAGTGCGCGTTGATGAGCGTGCGCTGCCACACCATGCCGACGGCCAGGAGCACTCCGAACACGATCCAGACGCGGCGCGCCCAGACCGCGGATGCCGGGATCAGTGCGAGCACCGTGATGATGATCGCGGCCATGCTCACGGAATGTCCGGACGGGAACGAACCGTGGTCGACCTGCACGAGCGGTCCGAAGAGTCCGCCGGCCACGTCTTCGGCCGGGCGCGGCCTGTCGACGAGATTCTTCGTGAGCTGCGACAGCAGCCCTGGGCCGGTGAGCTGCACCGCGATCACGAACAGCGCGGAACGCCAACGCCCCATCAGCGACAGCACCAGCGGGAGGAGGATCATCATGAGCACCGCGCCAGGGAGCTGACCGAGATGCTGGAACATCTGCGCCAGCACGAAGCCGGGCAGCGTCGATTCCGGTCCGACCCCGACACCTCTGCGCCACAGCTCGTCGAGGCCCTGCGTCCACGGCGCATCGGGCGCTGCGAGCACGCCGATCGCGAGAGCCACGAACACCGCGAGCAGCCCGAGAGCGGTCCACAGCATCCACCGAGGGCGCGGCGAAGCCACCGGTCGGGTGGCATCCCCGACCGCGACAGCCGTGGTCACGACGGCGTTCCCAGCAACGGCCACACGGAGGCGTAGGCGTCGGACATGTCGCGGGTCGGCACGTCGTAGACCCGCGCGATGCCCTTCGATCCCTGGTGACGCGGCCAACCGGGGTCTCCCCCGACGATGAACGCGACAGCGGCGCCGTGCACCTCGTCAGCCAGCTCCTGCGGCGGGTTCGGACCCGCGAGCGGCTCCATCGCCGGACCGTCGAGGCAGTCGAAGAAGAACGGCACATCGAGGCAGTGCTCGGCGAAGCCGAAGTGTCCGGACGGCCACGAGAAGCGGTACAGCCAGGTGGGAGCGGCGCCGCGGTCGGCGACGATCTTCAGCAGCGCCGAGCGGAACATCCGGTCCGTCAGCAGCCGACCGCCCACCCGGGCGTTGCCGAGTCCGGTGATGTCGGCGTTGGCGGCGAGGTACTGCCGACGCGCACTCTTCGGCAAGCCGAGCTTGTTCAACAGCAGCGACCTCGGCACCCAGCGCAGCTTCTTCTCGGAGCCTGCGAAGACCATCGTGAACTCGTCGTCGGTCGCACCGATCACGAGCGGCTTGTCGGCACCGACACCGGCGCGGAGGGCCTCACGCGTCGGGCGTGGCATCAGGTCGCCGTCGACGGCCGGACCGAGCGGAAGGCCCTCTTCGACCACACTCCCGAGCGAATCAGGACCGAGCTCGGTCGCCTTCTTCTGCAGTTCGAGGATGCGGTCCTCGGACAGCGTCGAGAACCCGGCCACGGTGGGCGCGACCCGGGCCGCTGCGGCGAGTCCGCGCCCGAAGGCCTCGGCGCGGGCCGGAGCCACGTCGGCGAGCGCACCGGAGATCGCGTACACGCCGTGGAACAGATGCTGCGCCTTCTCCATGCCGAGCAGGGTCAGCACGGCTCCTCCGCCGGCGGATTGCCCGGCGATCGTGACGCGCGACGGATCCCCGCCGAACTCGGCGATGTTCTGCTGCACCCATTCGAGGGCGAGCAGCCAGTCGCGCACGCCCCGGTTCGAGGGGGCATCCTCGATCCAGCCGAAGCCGTCGAAGCCCAGGCGGTAGGAGAGCGACACGGTCACGACGCCGTCACGGTTGAAGTTGCGGCCGTCGTACCAGGGACTCGCGGGTGAGCCGGCGAAGTATCCGCCGCCGTGGATCCAGACGAGAACGGAAAGACCGGCGCCCTGCGCGGCAGGGGTCGGGTCCGGCGTGAAGACGTTCACGTTGAGCGTCGAGTCGCCCTCGACGCTCGGTTCGGGGATGAGCGTCACACCGGGGTCGCCGCGCTGGGCCGTGGCGGCGAACTCGAGCGCATCGCGCACTCCCTCCCACGGCGCTTTCGGCACGGGCGCCTGAAAACGCAGCGCGCCTGTCGGCGCCTCCGCGAACGGGATGCCCAGGAACGCCGCCGACCGCGGATTCCCGCGCCCGCCCGTGGTCGGGCGCCAGCGGCCCCGCACCCGTCCGGCGGCCGTGGCCACCTCGACGAAGTCGGCGGTCGTCTCGAAGTCGGTATCCGTCATCACAGCATTCTCCTGCTCATTCCCGGTCATCAGCGCACTCCCTTGATCGGCGCGGTCGCGACGGCGGCGAGGATCACGAACACGATCGCGAAGACGAAGAGCATCGCGTAGCCGCCGACGGACGTGATGATGACACCGCCGATGGCGGGACTCAACGCCTGCGGCACATTGGTCGCGACGTTGAGGATGCCGAGATCCTTACCCGCCGAGACGCCCTCGTTCGGCAGCACCTCGGTCATGAGCGCCGCATCCACCGACATGTACAGGCCGAAACCGACGCCGTTGATGATGCTCATCAGGACCATGCCGGTCATGTTCGGCTGCAGCAGCGGCATCGCGAGGCCCGCGACCATCACGGCGGAGGCGGCGTAGATGAACACCTTGCGGCGCCCGACCCTGTCGCTCCACCACCCGGAGAGGGCGATCGCGATGAGCGTCGGGATGAAGGCCACGAGTGTGAGGGTGACGACGGCCCCCTGGGCATCCGCGAGTGGCAGGCCGATGTAGTCGGTGAGCATGTACAGCTGATACGCGCTGACGACGAAGTAACCGAGGATCAGCAGGAACCGCGCGGCGAACGCCCAGGCGAAGTCCGGGTGACGGCGCGGGTCGATCCAGAATCCTCGGAAGAATGCACCCCAGCGGAACGCATCCACGGCCGCGTGCTTCGACGACCAGTCGCGGTTCACGAGTGCGAACAGCAGTGCCGCCACGATCACGGCACCGCCGAACACCGCGTAGCCGATGCCGATCTGCGCGGCGAATGCACCGGCGAGCATGATGCCGACGGTCATGCCGACCTGCGTGCCGAGTCCGATCATCGCGCTCGCCCCGCCGCGCTTCGAACGCGGGAACCGATCGGCGGTGATCGCGGTCAGGGGCGCCTGGAAGAAGTTCAGCGCCACCTGGATGATCACCCAGAACACCGTGATCCAGAGGATGTCGGTCAGCGAGCCCAGCCCGAACAGAAAGATGCCGCCGATGATCGCGCCGAGCACCATCCACGGCACGCGGCGTCCGAAGCGCGAGCGCGTGCGGTCGCTCAACGCCCCCACGATCGGCTGCGCGAACAGCGTGAACACGAAGGAGATCGTGGTCACGACGGCGAGGTTGCCGACCTTGTTCGCCTCGTCGATCATCAGGATCTGACTGGGAAGAAGAATCGCGATGAGTCCGCCGTAGGTGGCGAACAGCGTGAGGGAGGCGATCAGCAGGCTGGGCAGCAGCCGCCGGTTCGCCGGCGGACTCGCCGCCGGCTCCCCCGCTTCGGGCGGGACGGCGCGGATGGTGCCGGTCGGCGCCAGTTCGGCGGCGGGGTCGAGCGGGGACACGGACATGTCGGCTCCTCGTTGAGCGGAATGTTGAGCGGAATGTTGAGCGGATCTGATCAATACCAAACGGCATTCGGTATTCACCCGACATGCTGACAGATCGTCTCCACCCTTCGCAAGTCATTCACGAACGTTGTTTGGTTTTTGTGATCCGGTCGTGACGGTTACCCTGGAGCCATGGCGACACGAGGGGCGTATGCGAAGGGTGTCGCGAAACGCGAGGAGATCCTCGAGGCCGCCCTCGCCGTCGTCGCGGAGCACGGATACCGCAAGGCCTCCGTACGCGAGATCGCGGATGCCGCCGGACTCAGCCCCGCGGGACTCCTGCACTACTTCGGCAGCAAGGAAGAGCTCTTCGTCGCGATCCTCCGCGCCAGAGACGACCGCGACGAGCAGGAATACGCGGGCGAAGACGCCTCCTCCGCGTTCCTCGCGGTCATGCGCCACAACACCTCGGTACCCGGTCTCGTGCAGCTCTACGCACAGCTGGCCGCCGAGGCCGGAGACCCCTCCCACCCCGCCCACGCCTATTTCCGCGAGCGCACCGAGCGGGTCGAGGCCTTCACCCGCGCGCAGGTCGCCGAAGACCAGAAGGCCGGACGGATGCGCGACGACCTCGACCCCGCCTGGGTGGTGCGTACTCTGCACGCCCTGGCCGACGGGCTCCAGGCCGCGTGGATGCTCGATCCGTCCCTCGACATGGCCGCCGAGATCGAGCAGTTCCTGGTTCTGCTGCGTCCGGCCTGACGACCCGCCTCAGTCGAGCGTCGTCGCGACGGCGTGCGGCATTCGGGCCCTCATGATCCGGACCGCCTCGGGGTTGTCGTCGACGAGCACGGCGTCGCGGCCGAGCGCCGAGGCGACCGCTCCCGTCGTGCCACTCCCCGCGAACAGATCGAGCACCCGGTCGCCGGGGCGACTCGACGCCGTGATGATACGCCGCAGGATCCCCTCAGGCTTCTGCGTGGGGTAGCCGGTCTTCTCCCGTCCGGTCGTCGGCACGATGGTGTGCCACCAGACGTCGGTGGGGAGTTTGCCGCGCGCGGCCTTCTCGGCCGTGACCAGCCCGGGCGCCATGTAGGGCTCGCGGTCGACCTCGTCGGAGTTGAAGACATACTCCCGTGGGTTCTTCACGTAAACCAGGATCGTGTCGTGCTTGGTCGGCCAGCGGCTGCGCGACTTGGCGCCGTAGTCGTACGCCCAGATCAGCTCGTTGAGGAAGCAGTCCCGTCCGAAGACCGCGTCGAGCATGACCTTCGCGTAGTGCGCCTCGCGATAATCGAGGTGCAGGTACAGAGTGCCGTCGTCGGCGAGCAGCCGCCAGGCCTCCTCGAGCCGCGGCATCAGGAAGGCGCCGTAATCGTCGAAGCGGTCGTCATAGGCACGCAGCATCCCGCGTACGCGCTCGTACGCATGGCCGTGGAAGCCGTGCCGCACCTCGGTCCCCGGCTCGGACTCGCCGGCACCCGGTGCAGAACTCAGGACGACCGGCTCCGTGTTCCCGGTTCGGACGGCTGCCGTGCCTGAATCCGCGCTCTCCTCCTGAGTCATGAACGTCCGCCGCGCAGTGACCACCTGCCGCTCCTGCGTGCGGCCGGTGTTGAACGGCGGATCGAGGTACACCAGGCTGAAGGACCCGGAGGGCAGGGTCGCCGCGACGGCGAGGTTGTCGCCCTCGACGATCGTCACCGCCCCCGGCACGACCGGCGCGATCACCGGCATGACGTCAGGCGCCACGCCCTGCGGGTCCGCCGCGGCGGGAACAACCGGGTCCGGCGCCGTCACGGCACCCGATGCAGCCACGCCTCGGTGGCGAACTTCGACTCGACGAGCGCCTCGGCGTCGGCGTACTCGTCCGCAGAGATCGAACCGGTCTCGGCATGGGTCAGCGAGCGGAAGGTGTCCTTGAAGCGCTCGATGATCTCGGCGCGCTCGAGTCCGGTCTGGCTGCGCAGCGGATCGACGCGCTTGGCGGCGGATGCAGTGCCCTTGTCGCTGAGCTTCTCGCGGCCGATGCGCAGCACCTCGGTCATCATCTGCCCGTCGATGTCGTACGAGAGGGTGGCGTGGTGCAGGACGCCGCCGTTGGCGAGGCGCTTCTGGGCGGCACCGCCGATCTTGCCGGTCGGGCTCGCGATGTCGTTGAGCGGCTGGTAGACCGCGTCGATGCCGAGCGAGCGCAGCGCCTGCAGCACCCAGTCGTCGAGGAAGGCGTAGGAGTCGGCGAAGGTCATCCCCGCGACCAGGGATGCCGGCACATAGAGCGAGTACGTGATGATCTGCCCGGCGGCCATGAGCATCGCACCCCCGCCGGAGATGCGGCGGACCACGTCGAATCCGTGCTTCGCGGCACCCTCGGGGTCGACCTCGTTGCGGTACGACTGGAACGAGCCGATCACCACGGCCGACTCGTCCCACTCCCAGATGCGCAGGGTGGGTCGGCGGCGCCCTTCGCCCACGCGGGAGGTGAGCACCTCGTCGAGGGCCAGGTTCATGCGCGGCGAGACCGCCTTCTCGTGCACGATCTCCCAGTCGAAGTCACGCCACCCCGGGGCGGTCACGAGTGCGCGGCGCACCGCGGTGCCCACGGCCTCGGGTGTGAAGCCGAGCAGCTGAGCCCCGTCGGGGAGGGCTGCGCGCACCGCGGTCGCGATCGCGGTCGCATCGGACTCCACGGGCAGCCCATCGACCGCGGCGTTGATGTCGTCGAGCGCCGAGTCGGGTTCGAGGAAGAAGTCTCCGGCGAGGCGGAAGCGCGAGATCCGGTCGTCTTCGATCTCGAGGTCGACGACGACGAGCTTTCCCCCTGGGACCTTGTATTCACCGTGCACGGTTCCAGCTTAAGGCGCGCAGCCCTCGTTCCGGCGGTCAGCCTCCGAGCACCACCACGCGCTCTCCCGCCCTGATCGGCGTCGAATACCTGTTGCCGGCGGGCGGCAGCGGGCACACGAACTGATCCGAGAACGCACACGGTGGCAGGTAGGCGCGGTTGAAGTCGATCACGGCCGTGCCGTCGGCGGCGGGTTCGTCGACAGGGAGGAAGCGGAAGCGGTAGGTCTCGAGCCCGTTCGTCCCGTCGGCGAACACCGCGCTCAACGCGCCCTGAGCGCTCCTGGTCACGGTGAGCGTCTGCGGCGCCCCCGCCAGCTCGAACCGCAGCCGCCCGGCGACGGGAGTCTCGCGCGCATCGCCGTCGACCGAGGTGATCACGATCCGCTCGTCCGGGGTCTCCTCGAACACGGCCGGCAGCCGCCAGCGCTCATCGGGGGCGTAGGCGTCGATCGCCGTGAACCACTCGCGCTGCGGGCGCGCCGGATTCAGCACACGCAGGGCGAGCGTGCCGTGGCGCTCGAACACCCGCAGCTCACGCCGGCCGAGACGGATGCTCTCGCCTCCGCGCAGCACGACGGTGGATCCCGCCTGGCCGAGCTCGCTGCCACGGATACCCCCGTCGCCGGTGAGCGCCCAGAGCCCGGGGATGCCGTCGACGGCCGCCGCTTCGGTGATGAGCCAGTTCGTCGACTCGAGCGCCGACGGACCGTACTCCGAGCCCGCATAGCGTTCGCGTGACGCGTGCCAGTCTTGCCAGTCCTTCACGAAGCTCAACGGAGCGCTCCCTCCCGGCGAGGGAACCGCACAGCGGGGGCTCTCCTCGCTCATGCGCGGAATATTGCCCCGAATCTACGGGGGCTCCGCGGCCGGCGAGGCGGTCGTGTCACACGCCTTCACCGCGCGTAACGCCGCGTCATACCGGCATCGTCGGAAAGATCTCACACCGAGACCCACGCTCTCCGCCGACACCCATGTTCACGTACGCGCGCCACGGTGGGTATGGGCGCGGGCCGTGGGTCTCGCCGATGGCGACGTGAGTCTCAGCGCGCGGGGATGTGCGTGTCGAGCCAGGCGAGCACGTCGGCTCGCACCTCTTCCTGCTGCAGCTCGGCGAAGATCTCGTGCCGCGCATCCGGGTAGACGAGCGTCGTGACGTCGGTGAGACCGGAACGGCTGCGGTACTCGTCGGCGAGCTTGTGCACGCTGCGGGGTCCACCCACCGGGTCGTCGCGACCCACGAGCAGCAGCATCGGGATGTCGTGTCCCAGGTCCTTGGCCGGACGACCGTAGAGCTTCGCGGCCTCGATCGGGCCGAAGAGCTTGAGCAGTGGCACGTCGGTGGTCAGCGGATCCTCATCGAACGCGGCCCAGACGGCGGGGTCGCGGCTGAGCCATTCGAGACCGGTCGCGCCCTCGCCTGCCCAGCGCGCGTTCAGGGGCGCGGCGTTGAGCGACCCCGGCATCCGCAGTGCCGAGCCGGAGAGGATGACAGCGTCCCAGGCTTCCGGGTGGTCGTTGACGAGCATCTGCGCCAGGAACGAACCCCAGGAATGACCGAGCAGCACGAGGGGCAGATCGGGGTTCTCGTCGCGGATGATGCCCGTCAGCTGCCAGACGGCGTCCTCGGCCGCGCGCAGCCCGCCCTTGCCCAGACGGCCGAGCTTCTCCGGGCCGCCGTGCTGACGGATGCCGGTGCGACCGTGTCCACGATGGTCATCGGCGTAGACATGGAAACCGGCAGCGGTGAGCGCCGCGATCAGCGCGCCGTACCTCCCCGCGTGCTCGCCGACGCCGTGCAGCAGCTGCACCACGCCGCGGGGAGTCCCCTCGGCGGGATGGACGTCGTAGACGATGTCGACGCCATAGGCATCGGTGAACTCACGGGTATCCATCACGGTGCGAGCCTACCCATCACGCGAGAGGGCGGCTACCGGGCGAGGCGGGCGGCTACCGCGCGAGGGCATCCCGGATCGCGAAGGCGATGTCGCGATCGGTGACCTCGTATCCGCCGACCCCGTCGGAGGCGGAGCCCATGCGCACGCCGCCGTCCTGGGTCACGGCGCGCTTGGCGGAGAAGTGGATCGCATCGACCCCCGCCGCCGCCAGAGCTGGGGCGCTGGCCACGTCGACGCCGCTGCCCGCCATGATCTCGATCTCGCCCTCGGCTGCGGCGACGAGGGCACGCAGCGTGTCGATGCCGTCGATCGCCGCGGACGCTCCCCCGGACGTGAGCACACGACGCAGGCCCAGCTCGCGGGCGCTCTGCAGTGTCGCGACAGGGTCGGCCGTCACATCGATCGCACGGTGCAGCGTGGCGGGCGCTCCCCCGGCCGCGTCACGCAGACGCGCCATCGCGAACAGGTCGAGACGCCCGTCGGCATCCAGGGCACCGATGACCACACCGGAGGCACCGGAGGCGATCGCACGGCGCACGTCGAGCTCGGCGACCGCCAGCTCGTCGTCGTCGTAGTGGAATCCACCCGCGCGTGGGCGGATCAGCACGTGCACCTCGGGGCCGTCGGCTCCTGCCGCCTCGACGGCGAGTTCGAGCGTCGCCGGCGACGGGGTGAGTCCGCCGAGGGCGAGGGCGGTGGCGAGTTCGACGCGTGCAGCGCCGACCTCCTTGGCGATCCGCACTCCGGCGGGGTCCTGCACGGCGATTTCCAAGGCGAGCGATCGGGTCACCCCTCCATTGTGCCCGCTCTCCTGCCGGCATCCGGAAAATTAGATAGGCTATCTAAGTAATGTCTGCGTCTGATGAATCCCTCGACCTCACCGCCACAGACCTTCGCATGGCCACGTTCCGGCTGGCCCGCCGCCTTCGCTGCGCCCGCGCCGCCGACTCGATGAGCGACGCGCAGCTGGCGGTGCTCGCCGACCTGCGCATGAACGGACGCCGTACGATCTCGACCCTCGCCCAGCGCGAGCGCGTCACCGCACCGTCGATGACCAGCACGATCAACGGCCTCGAAGAGCAGGGCTTCGTCGTGCGCACCCCCGATGAGGACGATCGCCGCCGCGTGCAGGTCGACATCACCGAGGCCGGCAGCGAGATCGTCGTCGAGACCATCCGCCGTCGCGACGAGCTGCTCGCCGACATGCTGCGCGAGGTCGACTACTCCGAGGCCGAGCTGACCACGCTGCGTGAAGCCAGCGCCCTGATGAGGCGGGTGGTGGAGCGATGAGCGCCATGTTCCGCTCCTTCGCGAACATCAACTACCGGATCTGGTTCGCGGGCGCCCTGATCTCCAACGTCGGCGGGTGGATGCAGGCCACGGCGCAGGACTGGGTGGTGCTCACCGAGCTCACCGACAACGACGCCACCGCGATGGGCGTCACGATGGCCCTGCAGTTCGGGCCCCCGCTCGTGCTCGTGAGCCTGACCGGGTGGGTGGCCGACCGCTTCGACCGGCGGCACATCCTGTTCGCCACCCAGTCGGCGCTGCTCGCCCTCGCGATCGCGGTCGGCGCGCTGCTGCTCGGCGGCCTCATGACCCTGCCGATGATGTTCGGCTTCGCCCTCGGATTCGGCATCGTGAACGCGTTCGACGCTCCGGCTCGACAGGCGTTCGTCTCCGACATGGTCTCCACCGGCGACACCTCCAACGCGGTGGCCCTCAACTCCGCGTCGTTCAACCTCGCCCGTATGGTCGGACCCGCCGTCGGCGGCCTGCTGATCGTGGCGATCGGCTCGGGCTGGGTGTTCATCGTGAACGCGGCGACGTTCCTGGCGATGCTGCTCGCCCTGCTGCTCATGCGCCGCAGCCTGCTCGCCCCACGTCTGAAGAACCGCAATCGCGGGGGGCTCGCCGACGGGTTCCGGTACGTGTGGGGGCGCAGCGACCTGCGCGTGGTGTTCGTGACGGTCTTCCTGATCGGCGCCTTCGGCATGAACTTCCCGATCTTCGCCTCGACCATGGCGCTCGAGTTCGGCGCGGGCGCCGACGGCTACGGCGTGCTCAGCTCGGTACTCGCGATCGGATCCCTCATCGGGGCGCTCCTCGCCGCCCGGCGCGATCGCGCCAGAGTGCGCGTGGTGATCCTCGCTGCCGGAGGTTTCGGCGTCGCCGCGTTCGTGTCGTCGGCCATGCCCACGTATGCCTCCTACGCCGTCACTCTGACCTTCACCGGCTTCATGATCGTGACGCTGCTCACCACCGCCAACGGCTACGTGCAGATCACGACCGACCCCGCTCTGCGCGGACGCGTGCTCGCCCTGTATATGGCCGTCATCATGGGTTCTACCCCCATCGGGGCCCCCATCGCGGGATGGGTCGCCGACACGTTCGGCCCGCGGGCCGCGATCATGCTCGGTGGCACGGCCGGGTTCGTGGCCTGCGCGATCGGGGTGATCTGGGTCGCGACCTCCGGCCGACTCCGCCGGGACGAGAACCGCCGGTTCCTGCTCACGCTCGACGAGACCCGCCCGCTTCGCGTGATCGAGGTCGACCCGATCGAGTTCAGCGACGAGGCCGCCGTGACCACGCCGATCCGCACCGCCGAGAAGCGCGACCTCGGAGACTGACCCTCGTCGCGGGATTTGTCAACGCCCTGCACGACCCGGGGCGACCGGTCGTACCGTCTGTGCATGGACGAGAACACGGAACGCACCCCCCATCCGCAGGATCCGGCAGAGGGCGCGCCCGGCGTCGGAGCACCGGACGAAGACTCCGGCCAGGGCGACGGCACCGGCGGCGCCATCCAGGGCGACAGCTCGCGCGGCGAATCCACGGGCGGCGCCATCCAGGGCGACGCCGGCCAGGGCCATCGCGCAGCGCTCGGTGGCGACGAGCACACCGAGGATCAGCTCGACGCGGACAACGCCGCCGAAGAGGACACCCTCAAGACGCTCGATCCGGATTCCCCGCCCGCCTGAGCGTGCACGAAGGCAACGCCACCGCCAGCCGTCCATCCCCAGAGACGGCCCTCCCCCGCGGTGGCGTTGCTCGTGTCGCGTCGAGCCGCGCGGGTAGGGTTCTGCGCGTCGGGCCTAGGCGCCCAGCACGAGCTTGAGCTGCTCCACCGCCCAGTCGAGCTCGGTCGCGCGGATCACGAGCGGCGGAGCGATGCGCACCGTCTGTCCGTGCGTGTCCTTGACGAGCACGCCGCGTTCGAGCAGCTTCTCGGCGATCTGACGCCCGGTGCCCTTCGCGGGATCGATGTCGACGCCGGCCCAGAGCCCGGCGATGCGCACGGCCGTGACGCCGTGCCCGATCAGCGGCTGCAGCGCCTGCTCCAGGTGGGCGCCGAGTGCGCGCGCCCGCTCCTGGAACTCACCGGTCTGCAGCATCTCGACCACGCGCAGGCCCACGGCCGCGGCCAGCGGGTTGCCGCCGAACGTCGACCCGTGCTCGCCCGGTCGGATGACGCCCAGCACGTCGGCGTCGCCGACCACGGCGGATACCGGGAGGATGCCGCCGCCGAGCGCCTTGCCCAGGAGGTACAGGTCGGGCACGACGCCTTCACGATCGCACGCGAAGGTCTCGCCCACGCGGCCGAGCCCCGCCTGGATCTCGTCGGCGATGAACAGCACGTTCTTCTCGTCGCAGATCTCGCGGATGCGGCGGAGGTAGCCCTCCGGCGGGATCACGACACCGGCCTCGCCCTGGATCGGCTCGACCAGCACGGCCGCCGTGTCGTCGGTGATGGTCGCGGCGATGGCATCCGCATCTCCGTACGGCACCACATCGAAGCCCGGCGTGTAGGGGCCGAAGTCGTCACGCGCCGTGTCGTCGTCGCTGAAGCTGACGATCGTCGTCGTGCGGCCGTGGAAGTTACCGGCCGCGACGATGATGCGCGCCTTGCCCTCGGGGATGCCCTTGACGCGATAACCCCAGGCGCGGGCGACCTTGATGCCGGTCTCGACGGCCTCGGCACCGGTGTTCATCGGCAGCACGAGATCCTTGCCCGCCAGCTCCGCGAGCGCCGCGGCGAACGGCTCCAGCCGGTCGCTCTGGAACGCACGGCTGACGAGCGTGACCCGGCCGAGCTGCTCGGTGAGCGCGGCGACGAGGGCCGGATGCCGGTGGCCGAAGTTCACGGCCGAGTACGCCGCGAGCAGGTCGAGGTAACGCTTGCCCTCGACGTCGGTCACCCACGCACCCTCCGCGCGGGCGATGTTCACCGGCAGCGGGTGGTAGTTGTGGGCGACGTGCGGCTCGGTGCCCGCCTCTCCCGCCGTGGCCGCTGTTCCCGGGGTCGCTGTTCCCGTGGTCTCGTCGACCGCGGTCACTTCGCACCCCGCAGCTCGAGCGTGCAGCACTTGATGCCGCCGCCGCCGAGCAGCAGCTCGGACAGGTCCACCATGATCGGGTTGTAGCCGCGCTCGCGCAGCTGCTTCTCGAAGCCCTTCGCCCTCGGCGAGATGACCACGTTGTAGCCGTCGCTCGCCGAGTTCAGGCCGAACACCGAACCGTCCTCGTCAGAGACCAGGATCGCGTCGGGGAAGCGCTCCTCGAGGATCGCACGGCTGGCGTCGTCGAAGGCGCCGGGGAGGTAGGCGATGTTCGCGCGCTCCGGGCCGCCGTTCTCCACACCCTGCACCGGATCGAGCACGGCGATCGCGGTGTCGAGGTGGTAGAAACGCGGGTCGACCAGGTTGAGCGACACGACCTCGCGCCCGAAGACCTCGCCGACCTCGCGGTGGCTGTCGCCCGTGGAGCGGAAGCCGGTACCGGCCAGGATCACGTCGCCGACGAGCAGGAAGTCGCCCTCGCCCTCGTTGACCTCCTTCGGCATCACCGTGTCGTAGCCGGCGGCACGGAACCAGTCGGCGAAGGCCGGCGACTCGCCCTGACGCTCGACGAAACGGAACTCGGGCACGTAGGCGCGACCGTCGATGAGGAATCCGCCGTTGGCCGTGTAGACCATGTCGGGGTAGCCGGGAAGCGGCTCGATGAGCTCGACCTCGTGGCCCAGCTCGATGTACAGGTCGTGGAGCTTCTGCCACTGCGCGACCGCGTTGGCGGTGTCGGTGGGCTTGGTCGGCTCCATCCACGGGTTGATGGAGTAGTTGACCGTGAAGTGCTCCGGCTTGCACATGAGATAGCGGCGGTGGTGCGCGGTGCGGGCGGGGGCGGTGGAGACGGCGGCTTCAGGCGTCGACATGGGTGCTCTCCTCGTGGGACGGGCGCGGCGGACGCTGTCCAGGGGCCCGGCGGTCCTTCGACCCTTCGCTCGATCGAGCGGGCGTCGGGGAAGATGCGACTCGGGCACGCCGAGGTCCATTCTGTCACCCGCCCCCTGTACGCCGCCAGAGCGCCGACCGTTCCCCTCCAACCCCGCCCCGCCCCTCCCCGTCCCATCTCCGTCCCCCATCTCCGTCCCCCACCCCCGTCCCATCTCCGTCCCATCCCCCGACCCCGTCCCCCGACCCCCGGCCCCCGGCCCCCGATCGCTCCGGTCGCACTTTCTGCCGCCGAAAGCGTCTGAAGGCGGCAGGAAGTGCGACCGGAACACGCAGAGGGTGCGACCGGAACACGCAGAGGGTGCGACCGGAGGGTCAGAGGGCGGAGCCGGTGACCACCAGCTTGCCGACGGTGTGGCCCGCCTCGAGACGGGCGAGAGCGGCGGATGCCTCGGCGAAGGGGTACTCCCGCTCGATCACGGGAACCACGCGGCCATCGGCGACGAGTTCGAGGAGCTTCGCCAGCACCTCGGGACGCGGCGTCGCGGCGAGTGGTCGGATGCTCCGCGAGCCGATCGACAGGAACACCGCGCGGAGCATCCGCGGGATCGGGCCCAGCACGTGTCCCCCGTCGCCCGTGACCAGCACGACCGTGCCGCCGGGAGCCACGAGACGCTTCAGCTCCCGCAACGGCATCCCTCCGGCGATGTCGACGATCGCATCGAATCGGCCGTCCGGCAGCGCACTCAGGGGCGACGTCCGGTGGTCGAAGGTGCGCACGGCACCCAGCTGCTCGATCAGCGGTGCGTTGCGGTCACGGCAGGACGCCCAGACCTCGGCGCCGCGGAGAGCTGCGAGCTGCACCGCGAACGTGCCCACCCCTCCGGAGGCACCGATGATCAGCACTCTCGGCGCGCCATCGGCGCGAGCACGTTGCGTGAGGCCGACGCCCGCGAGGTCGAGCGCCTGCCAGGCGGTTCCCCCGGCCACCGGGAGGCACGCGGCGGTCTCCGGGACGATATCGATCGGGACGGGAACGAGCCGCGCGGCGGGAACGCTCACGTACTCGCCGAGACCTCCGCCGCCGACGAGCTCACCCACCACGTCTTCGCCGATCTCCGCGCCCACGACGTCGGGTCCGACGGCGACCACGGTGCCCGCGACCTCCATCCCGCGCACCGGGTGCTTCGGGCGGGTCAAGCCGAACACCGGACGCACGAGCAGCGGATCGCCGAGCAGGAGGCGCACATCGCCCGCGTTCAACGCCGTGGCGCGCACCCGCAGCAGCACCTCGCCGCGGCCGGGCGTCGGAACCGGGATGCGCTCGAGGGCGACGCCGTCGGCCGGACCGTACGTCTCCCGACGCCACGCCTTCATCGAACGGCTCATGATGATGCTCCTGACGTGTCGGGGTATTCGAAGATGTCGTCGAGCCCCACGCCGAACGCGCGGGCGATCTGGAAGGCGAGTTCGAGTGTCGGCGAGTACTTCTGCTGCTCGATCGCGATGAGGGTCTGGCGCGTCACGCCGACCGTGCGCGCGAGCTCGGCCTGGGTGAGTCCGGCCTGTTCGCGATGCGCGCGGATGGTGTTCGAGACGCGGGTGGGCTTGACCATCAGACGAGGCCCCGCCGGTAGGCGACCACCCGGGCGATGCCGCCGATGAACGCCGACACCGCGAAGCCCGCGAACATGGTGTTCGCGATCCAGAAGACATCGGCGCCGACGGCGCACAGCGCGATGACCCCGAGACCGGCGATCACGACGAAAGCCTGCTCCACTCGGCCGCCCATGCGGCTGATGTCGCGGTCGCGGATGTCGGAACGGCCGACACCGTCGGGCTCTCTCAGCCCCGCGATGATGCCCCACCCGACGCTGAGGATGATCGTCGCGACGATGCCGCCGCCGATCACCCACAGCATGAGCGGGAACCAGTCGACAGCGGTGAGCGGCCCTCCCCCGGCCTGCTGGAGCACCAGCACGACGTAGACGACCATCACGATCGGGCTGACGATGAGTCCCGCCCAGGCATTGCGCTCTTCGTAGACCATGACGACTCCGATGTAAAAGATTATTGACACGCTCAGCGTACGTCCGTCGGTGAGGTGTGTCAAGAATTCTTTACACCAGGCTCAGATCACGTCGCTGCTCCACGGGTCGAGGTTGCCGTAGCGGTGGGCGGTGATCGAGATCGACTGCTCGTGCACGAACGGCAGCAGCTCGATGCGGGCGGCGGCCGTCACCTCGCCGTCGTACACCGCCAGGTCGGGGTCGCCGGCGGAAGCCGTGGCGAGCTTCGCGCGAAGGGCGGCGACACCGTCCCGCCCGCCGACCAGCCGCACCCGATCGCTCACCGGCAGCGCGACGCCCTCGGGTGCATCGTCCTGTCGCTGCAGCCGCTGCAGCCACTCGTCGTCGCTCTCCAGGAACACCGGGGCATCCAGGTCACCGAGAGCGCGACGCACCTCGCCGGGCACCCCGACCGGGGTCGAGATGACGAACTTCGCCCCTGACCGCACACCTGCGATCACGACGCGCAGCAGATCCTGCAGTGCCGCATCGTCGGTCGCGCGGACCTCGACCGGCACCGGGCGATAGCGGAACAGGTTGCGCTCGACGCCGAGACGCGAGACATCACGGACCTGCCCGAACTCGCGGTCCCAGGCCAGCGCATCCGACAAGGCCGAGCGCCGCAACCACTCGAACGACTCGTAGGCGAGCGACGACTGGGCCGCCTCGATGAGGGCGGTGATGCGGGAGTCGAGTCCCCGCAGATGCAGCGTGCTGGAGGCCGGCCCTCCCGGCAGGGAACGCCAGGACCCCAGACCGATGAGGTAGTTCGGGCCGCCCGCCTTGGCACCGGGGCCGACGGAGGAGCGCTTCCACCCTCCGAACGGCTGGCGCTGCACGATGGCTCCGGTGATGCCGCGGTTCACGTAGAGGTTGCCCGCCTGCACACGGCCGAGCCAGAACGCGAGCTCCTCCGGGTCCTGGGTGTGGAGTCCTGCAGTGAGGCCGTAGGCGACGGCGTTCTGCATCTCGACGGCGCGCGCGAGCGTCGGCGCATGCATCACGCCGAGCACCGGCCCGAAGAACTCCTCGGTGTGGAAACGCGACCCCGGCTGGACGCCGACACGCACCCCGGGCCGCCACAGACGTCGGCTGCCGTCGTCACCCGCCGCGAGCGACGGTTCGATCAGCCATTGCTCGTCGCCCTCCAGCTCGCTCAGCGCCCACGCGAGCTTTCCGGTCGGCTGGTCGATCACCGGGCCCACCTCGGCCAGCGGATCGGTGGGCTGCCCGACGTGCAGCGACCGCACGGCGTCGGCCAGCTGGCGCGCGAACCGGGCGGAGCGTCCGACCGGTCCCACGAGGATGGCGAGCGAGGCCGCCGAGCACTTCTGCCCGGCGTGTCCGAAAGCGCTCTTGACGAGGTCGGCGACCGCGAGATCGAGATCCGCCGAGGGGGTGATGATGATCGCGTTCTTGCCGCTGGTCTCCGCGAGAAGCGGCAGATCGGAGCGCCAGGAGCGGAACAGCGCCGCCGTGTCCCACGCGCCGGTGAGGATCACCCGGTCGACGGCGTCGTGCGTGATGAGCTCGCGGCCGAGCTCCCCCTCCTCTATGTCGACGAGCGCGAGCAGGTCGCGCGGCACCCCCGCCTGCCACAGGGTCTCGGCGATGACGGCGGCGCAGCGGCGGGCCTGCGGAGCGGGCTTGAAGACGACACCCGAACCTGCGGCGAGCGCGGCGAGCACCCCACCCGCGGGGATCGCGAGGGGGAAGTTCCAGGGCGGCGTGACGACGGTGACGGATGCCGGAACGAACACGGCGCCGGCGATCGCGTCGAGCTCGCGCGCCTTGGCGGCGTAGTAGCGGGCGAAGTCGACGGCTTCGCTGACCTCGACGTCGGCTTCCGCCAAGACCTTGCCCGTCTCGGAGGCCGCGACCTCGATGAGGTCCCCTCGCCGCGACTCGAGTGCGGCCGCCGCACGCAGCAGCACCTCGGCCCGCTCGGCAGCCGGCCGCCCACCCCAGGATGGAGCGGCCCGGCGCACGCCCTGCACGATCCGCTCGAGATCCTCGGGATCGGACACCCGTGCAGACGCGATCGTGGCGTCTCCCAGATCGGAGGCGGCGATGCGCTCGCGCACCTCGCGTGCCCACTCCCGGTTCGCGGGGAGAGCAGGATCGGTGTCGACCGTGTTCGAGAAGCCCGGAGCGCCACCGGCATCCTGGTCCAGCTCGCGCGCCGAGTACACGGCGGTCTCGAGGAACGCCTCGCGCCCGCCGTCGTCGGATCCGCGCGAGATGCCGAGCACCGCCTTGGTGAGGTCGGTCTCGGGCACCGGGGCTGCGGGTGCCGTCCGCACGGACTCGTGCACGGGCGCGCTGCGGTCCTGCATGCGACGCGGGCCGATGCGGAGCGTGGCGTCGGCCGACCTGTCGAGCGCATCGAGGAAGCGATCCTGCTCGCGCACGAACAGCGCCTCGTCCTCTCCGAGCCGGAACGCGGCGGAGAGGAAGTTGTCCGACGAGGCGTTCTCCTCGAGCCGGCGCACCAGATAGCTGATCGCCACATCGAACTCGGCGGGCTCGACCACCGGCACGTACAGCAGCACGGGGCCGACCTCACGCGAGACGGCCTGCACCTGCCCCTGCGCCATGCCCAGGAGCATCTCGAACTCGACGGCCTCGCGCACCCCCCGTTCTCCGGCGAGCAGCCAGGCATAGGCGATGCCGAAGAGGTTGTGCCCTGCGATGCCGAGCTTCACGGCCGCGGTGTGCTCGGGCTGCAGAGCCCAATCCAGACAGCGCAGGTAGTTCGCGTCGGTGTCGAGCTTGGTGTCGTAGGTCGCGGGCGTCCACCCGTGCATCCGGGCCTCGACGTTCTCCATCGCGAGGTTCGCCCCCTTCACGAGGCGTACCTTGATGCGGGCGCCGCCGTGCGCGACACGGTCCCGCGCCCAGGCGGTGAGCTCCTGCAGGGCGGGCAGGGCGTCGGGCAGGTAGGCCTGCAGCACGATGCCCGCTTCGAGCCCGGCCAGGCGCGGGTCCTCGAGGATGCGCGTGAAGACCGCGATCGTGAGGTCGAGGTCGCGGTACTCCTCCATGTCGAGGTTCAGGAAGGTGCCGTCGGCCGCCGCCGTCAGGTACAGCGGGAGCAGTCTTTCGACCACCTCGTCGACGACCTCGTCGAACGCCCACATGGAGAGGTGGCTGATGATCGCCGAGACCTTCACCGAGACGTAGTCGACATCGGGACGCCGGATGAGCGCATGGATGCCGTCGAGCCGTCGCCGCGCCTCCGCCTCGCCGAGCACGGCCTCGCCGAGCAGGTTCAGGTTGAGACGGGAGCCGCTCTCCCGGATCCGCTCGATCGCCGCCCCGAGCTTCGCGGGTCGCACATCCACCACGAGATGCCCGACCATGTCACGGAGCACCCGACGGGCGATCGGCACGACGGGTGACGGCAGGACCTGCGCGACACCACCACCGAGACGCACGGCCGAGCGCAGGTACCAGGGCAGGAACTCCGGCACGATCGGGGCGATCCGGTGCAGCTGCGAGGCTGCGGCGGTCAGGCTCTCCGGGCGCATGACGCCGTCGACGAAGCCGAGGGTGAACGGCAGCCCGTTCGCGTCCTGCAGCACGCCCGCGAGCCGTGCGGCCGCGGGGTCGGGTTCGATCGCCGCGGCCTCGATCGCCCACCGCCGAGCCAGCTCGACGGCACGGTCTGCGAGGGGTGCGGATGCCACGGCATCCGGCGGGAGGTCTGCCATGGATTTCAGCCTAGGTCTGGAGCAGGATCCTCCCGCCGTTCGAATCGCGCAAATGGTCGCTTTTCCCGCTCGGATGCAGTCATCTGCGCGATTCGAAACGGATTCAGAGCGCCGCGATGATGTCCTCCACCCGCTGTTTCGCATCTCCGAACAGCATCGACGCGTTGTCGCGGAAGAACAGCGGGTTCTGCACCCCTGCGTACCCGGCGGCCATCGAGCGCTTGAACACGATGACGCTCTCGGCCTCCCACACCTTCAGCACCGGCATCCCGGCGATCGGGCTCCCCGGGTCCTCGGCGGCGGCCGGGTTCACGGTGTCGTTCGCGCCGATGACCAGCACCACCGAGGTGGAGGCGAGGTCGTCGTTGATCTCGTCCATGCTCAGGACGATGTCGTACGGCACCTTGGCTTCGGCCAGCAGCACGTTCATGTGACCGGGCAGCCGTCCCGCGACCGGATGGATGCCGAACCGCACATCGACGCCCCGCTCGCGGAGCCGCCGGACCAGATCGGCGACGGGGTACTGCGCCTGTGCGACGGCCATGCCGTAGCCAGGGGTGATGACGACGCTGTCGGCGGCGACGAGCATCTCCGCCGCGCCCTCGGCGGTGATCTCGCGGTGCTCGCCGTATTCGGTGTCGTCGGAGGTCGGCGCCGCGACCCCGAATCCCCCGGCGATGACGGAGAGGAACGAGCGGTTCATGGCCTTGCACATCACGTACGAGAGGTACGCACCCGACGATCCGACGAGCGCGCCCGTGACGATCAGCAGGTCGTTGTTCAGGAGGAACCCCGCCGCGGCGGCGGCCCAACCCGAATAGCTGTTGAGCATCGAGACGACGACCGGCATGTCTCCGCCGCCGATCGAGGCGACCAGGTGCCAGCCCAGGGCGAAGGCGAGCACGGTGACCGCGATCAGGAGCCACAGCTGCTGGTCGTTCACGAACCACACGGTCAGGGCGACGAACGCGATGAGAGCCCCGATGTTGAGCCCGTTCTTGCCCGGGAGCATGAGCGGCTTCGACGACATCTTCGCCGAGAGCTTGAGGTACGCCACGATCGACCCGGTGAAGGTGACGCCGCCGATGAAGATCCCGATGAACACCTCGGCGTTGTGGATGCCGACGAGCTCGGGGGCGATCTCCGGGTGCGCGAGGTAGCCGTTCCAGCCGACGAGCACCGCGGCGAGGCCGACGAAGCTGTGCAGGAGCGCGATGAGCTCGGGCATGCCGGTCATCTCCACGACCCGCGCTCGCCAGAGCCCGATGGCCGCCCCGATCAGCACCGCGGCCACGAGCAGGCCCAGCCCGAGGAAGGCACCGGTGCTCCATGCGTCGGCCATGGTGAGGGCGACCGTCGCGACCAGCGCGATCGCCATGCCCGCGATGCCGTAGACCACACCGGAGCGGGCGGATTCATGGCGACTGAGGCCGGCGAGGCTGAGGATGAACAGCAGGGCGGCGACGATGTAGGCCGCCCCGGCGAGCGCGTCGACGGTCATTTCCGGCCGCCCTTCGCCGATGTCCCGAGTGTGAACATCGCGAGCATTCGTCGGGTCACCGCGAACCCTCCGAAGATGTTGATGGAGGCCAGCAGCACCGCGATCGCGGCGAGCACCTGCACCACCGGCAGCGGCGACGTGATCTGCAGCATCGCGCCGACCACGATCACTCCCGAGATGGCGTTGGTCACCGACATGAGCGGGGTGTGCAGCGCGTGATGCACCTTGCCGATCACGTAGAAGCCGATCACCACCGACAGCACGAGCACCGTGAAGTGCTGCGGCAGCGGGGCCGGGGCGAACGCGTTCACGGCGAACAGCGCGGCGACGCCCACCACGATCAGCGTGACCTTGCGGGCGGCGGACATCTTCTTCGGCGGTACGTCCTCGACCGGCGCCGCCGCGGCCTTCGGGGCGGGAGCGGCGGCGACCTGCACGGCAGGCGGGGGCCAGGTGACCTCGCCGTCGCGCACGACCGTGACCGAGCGCTGCACGACATCGTCGAAGTCGATCACCAGCCGCCCGTCCTTCGCAGGCGTCAGCAGCGCCACGAGGTTGGCGAGGTTCGTGCCGTAGAGCTGGGAGGCCTGTGCGGCCAGACGCGAGGCCAGGTCGGTGTAGCCCAGGATGATCACACCGTTGTCCGTGACGACGCGCTCGCCCGCGACCGAGCCCTCGACGTTGCCGCCCTGGCCCGCGGCCATGTCGACGATCACGCTGCCCGGCTTCATCTGTGCGACATCGGATGCCGTGATCAGGCGCGGCGCCGCGCGTCCGGGGATCAGCGCAGTGGTGATGATGATGTCCACGTCGGCGGCCTGCTCGGTGTAGATCTCGGCGGCCCTGCGGTCATAGTCCGCGCTGGTCGCCTTGGCATAGCCGTCGGTGGAGGCCGCGACCTCGACGTCGACCGGGAGGTAGCTGCCACCGATCGAGGTGACCTGGTCGGCGACCTCGGGGCGCGGATCCGTGGCGCGGACGATCGCACCGAGACTCGATGCCGCGCCGATGGCCGCAAGCCCCGCGACTCCGGCTCCCGCGACCAGCACCTTCGCCGGCGGCACCTTGCCCGCGGCGGTCACCTGCCCCGTGAAGAAGCGGCCGAACTCGTGCGCGGCCTCGACGACGGCCCGGTACCCGGCGATGTTCGCCATCGAGCTGAGCACGTCCATCGACTGTGCCCGCGAGATGCGCGGCACCGCATCGAGCGCGAGCGCCGTGATGCCGCGCTGCGCGAGCGACTGGACGAGATCGGGGCGCAGTGCCGGTGAGAGCAGGGCGATGAGGGTGGCGTCATCGGAGAGGAGGGCGATCTCCTCCGCCCCGGGAGCTGTGATCGCGAGGACGATCTCGCTCCCCCAGGCCTCTGCGCGATCCACCAGCGCCGCACCCGCCGCCGCGTGCTCGGCGTCGGGGTACGAGGCCGCAGCGCCCGCTCCCCGCTCGACTCTGACCGTGTGGCCCAGCTTCCCGAGCGACGCGATCGTCGCCGGGGTGGCCGAGACCCGCGCTTCGCCCGCAGGCTCCCGCACGATGCCGATGACTGCCACTACTTCCTCCTCCGCCCGTCTGCGTCGACGGGATCGCCGGGGCGTCTGCGCCCCTGACTTCCCGCTCAGAGTACTGAGGAGCGCTCCGGAAGCGCCCCTCCTTCGGCTCTGTGACAGGGAAAGAAGCGGGGTTCTTACGGAAAGCGGAGGAGGAAGATCTCGGGGCGCTCCCCCGGCGGCGAAGCGATCGTGTTCGGATCAGGAGGTTTCGACGAGCGCGGCCTGCGGAATCGGTCGGCCGCGAAACCACCTCCGCGATGGCGGAAGGAACAGCAGCACCGATTGACCGCCGCAGACCAGCACCGCCCAGAGTCCGAACGGCGTCGCGATCAGCAGCGCCATCATCGCCAGCGCCTGCACCACGACGACCCACCGCATCCACGCGGTGCGTCGGGCGAGCCCGATGAGGATCGTCATGTTCACCAGAAGGCCGAGCAGCACCACGACGCCCCAGAGAATCGACGATGTCCCGTTCGCCGGCGTGGGGAAGGCGCGGAAGAGCCAGACCAGGATGAACCCGGCCGCGATCCACGCCGCGACGAGAGTCGCCGAGAGCAGCATCGGGAGGACGATCGTCACGGGCATCCATTCCCGATCTGCTCGCGGGCGCTCCTGCGGCATGGATCCTCCCGACGTCATCGCGCTCAACCGTGCTCGTCTCGCGCGACACCCACCCTAAGGTCCGCCCGCCCGGGGTGTCGACAACCGCTCAGCCCCAGACGCTCGGCGCCTTCACGCGAACCGGCGGGAGCGCGGATGCCGCGGCCCAGTCGTGCACCCACGCATCGATCTCCGGCACGCCCTCGGGCTTGCCGACGGCGGCGAACAGCTCTTCGTTGCTGACGGTGCCGCCGGTACGGCGCAACATGCGCGAGCGCACGATCACCCGCGCGTAGATCTCTCCGTCGACGACGGCCCTGTGCTCGAGGAACACCGCCTTGTCGTCGTGCCCGATGAAGCGCGACTGCACCTCGAACCGCTGCCAGAGCTGGAGCGACTTGCGGAACGTGACCGTCTCGCTGGAGACGACCGCGTACCAGCCGCGGTCCTTCATCGCGTCGAACAGCCCGGTGCGTATCAGCAGATCCCAGCGTCCGAGGTCGAAGAGCGACAGATAGCGCCCGTTGTTCATGTGGCGCAGGATGTCGATGTCGGTCGGCAGCGTGGTCAGGTGGATGCTGCTGACCGACGACGCATCGAGAGTCCTCCCCCGCCGCACGCGGCGGCGAGCGCCGAGGATCACCAGGAGGGTCCGCCAGATCACGTTCACGAAGAATGATCGTAGCCAGGCGTGCACGATTCGCGAACATCATTGTACGAACCCTCCATGCCCGCGTATCGGGCGTCATCGAACATCCCCTCGATTTCCTCTTCGTGGACGCCGCGCGTAGAGTCACGAACATGAGCGCCGAAGCCCAGCCTGAAGTCATCGTCCGTCCGGTCCGTGATGTGGATGCGGAAGCCCTCGGTCGCGTGCATGCGCAGTGCTGGCACGAGACCTACGACCACCTGATCAGCAAGGCGGCACTGGAGAAGGTCTCGCCCCGCCGCATGGCCGAGCTGTGGACGCACTGGGCCTCGCAAGGCCCCGAGTTCAAGATGAACGCCGCGCTCGTCGACGGCGAGATCGTCGGCTTCGTCGGCTCCGGTCCTGCCCGCGACAAGGATGCCCCCGCGTTCCGCGAGCTGTACTTCATCTACCTGCTCGACGCGTGGCACTCGACCGGCATCGGTCAGAAGCTGTTCGACGCGGCCGTCGAGAAAAACGAGCCGCTGTACCTGTGGGTGGCCGAGGACAACCCCCGCGCGCACCGCTTCTACACGCGCAACGGATTCCACCTCGACGGAGCATCGCACACGGAGCCGTTCCTCGGCGAGACGCTGACCGAAGTGCGCTTCGTCCGCCCCTGACACACCGCCGCGCACGCACGCAGAACGGGCCGTCTCCCCTCGGAGGCGGCCCGTTCTCGCTGTCGGTTCCGGTCGCTCCGGCTCAGAGGCGCTCGATGATGGTCACGTTCGCGATGCCGCCACCCTCGCACATCGCCTGCAGGCCGTACCTGCCGCCGGTGCGCTCGAGTTCGTTCAGCATGGTCGTGAGCAGTCTGGTGCCGGTCGCACCGATGGGGTGCCCGAGGGCGATGGCCCCGCCGTTGACGTTGACCTTCTCGTGCGGGGCATCGAGTTCGCGCATCCAGGCGAGCACGACGGGCGCGAAGGCCTCGTTCACCTCGAACAGGTCGATGTCGGCGACACCGAGTCCCGCGCTCTCCAGAGCGTGCCGGGTCGCCGGGATGGGCGCGGTGAGCATGAGCACCGGACTGGCACCGCGAACGGTCATCCGATGGATGCGCGCGCGGGGCGTGAACCCGTGCTCGCGCACCGCCCGTTCGCTGGCGATGAGCACGGCGCTGGAGGCGTCGCTGATCTGCGACGACACGGCAGCGGTGATCCGTCCCCCCTCCCGCAGCGGTGCGAGTCCGGCCATCCGCTCCAGGGTCGTGTCCCGCCGCACCCCCTCGTCGTTGGCGAGGCCGTTCAGGGGCGCGATCTCGTTCGCGAAACGCCCCTCGTCCTGAGCGACGGCCGCACGACGGTGGCTCTCCAGGGCGAACTGCTCCATCTCCGCACGGGAGATGTCCCATTTCTCGGCGATCATCTCCGCACCGGCGAACTGCGAGATCTCCTGATCGCCGTAGCGCTCGCGCCACCCGGAAGACTCCGCGTACGGGGTGGTGAAACTGTACTGCTCCCCGACGGTCGCGGCCGCGGTCAAAGGAACCTGGGACATGTTCTGGAGACCGCCCGCGATGACGAGGTCGTTCACACCGCTCATCACGGCCTGCGCCGCGAAGTGCACGGCCTGCTGGCTCGATCCGCACTGACGGTCGATCGTGACGCCGGGCACGTGCTCGGGGAATCCGGCGACCAGAGCGGCGGTGCGTGCGACATTGCCCGACTGCCCGCCGATCGCGTCGATCGTGCCGAGCACGACGTCGTCGATCGCGGCGGGATCGACACCGACGCGGTCGACCAGCGCCCGCAGGCTGTGTGCCCCGAGATCAGCGGGATGGATGCCGGAGAGCGATCCCCCACGCCGCCCCACCGGGGAACGGACCGCGTCGATGATGTATGCCTCGACCATGATCTTCCTTCCGTCGCGGGAGACGCGGTGACGTCAGCGGCCCGAGACCTTGCCGAACGCCTTCGCGATGGGCGCGAGCACGAGGGGCCGGGCGGCCACCCAGCCGATCGCGATCACCACGAGCGAGAGGATGAACACCCAGAATCCGGTCCAGGTGACCGCGTCCTGCGAAGCGAACATGTGGTTCAGGTTGCGCAGGAAGCCGGTGAGCATCACGAGGGCGACGTGGGCGATGATGAACGCCACGAAGTAGAGCATGATCGGGAAGTGCAGCGCGCGCGCCCACTCGACCGGGTAGGCCTTCGACAGCTTCTCGGCCTTCTTCGGCCAGAGCCCCGACATGCGGAATCCGGTGATCGCCGCCAGCGGCGCGGCGATGAACACGGTCGCGAAGTAGGCGAGCTGCTGCAGGCTGTTGTAGTTGTTCCAGCCGTTCTCGTGCGGCCAGTCGAACGAGACGTACTGGAGGGCCGCCGACAGCGCGTTCGGGAAGACCTCCCAGCTCGTCGGCACGATGCGCACCCAGTGACCGGTCACGAACAGCAGCACCACGAAGATCACGCCGTTCACGAGCCACAGGATGTCGAGCGACTGGTGGAACCAGAGGTTCAGGCTGATCTTGCCCTTGGCGTTGCCGCGGGGCGTCCAGAAGACGGTCGGCCGCTTCTCGGTACGCACCTGGAGCCCGGAACGGATGATCAGCACCATCAGGAACATGTTGAAGAAGTGCTGCCAGCCGACCCAGGGCGAGAATCCGGGTTCGACCGCGATCCCCGGCTCGTACTCGCCCGGGAAGGCTGCGAGGAAGTCCTGCATGAACGGGAAGCTCAGGAGTGCGCGCACGAACGCGATGGCGGCGCCCGCGAGGACTCCGAGCGCGGCGGCGCCGAACAGCACGGCGACGGCCTGGGGCCACGTCGGACGGCGTCGACCGGTCGCAGCGGCGGGTACCTCGGCGATGCGACGTGGCGCGCGCCCGTTCCAGACCGTGCGCGTCCACGGCAGCGGGGTCGCGACGTCGGCGATGGCGGGTGCGTTCACGGGCGCCGCGACGACCGGGGTGCTCTCCGGTCCGGTGCTCTCCGGTCCGGTGCTCTCAGGAGCGATCGGCGCCGGAGCCACGGGCTCGACGGATGCCGCGACAGCGTGTGTGCGCGGGACGGTGTCTGCGGCGGGCCACGGCTCGCCGCCGACTACTCGGGGCAGGCCACGACGGACACCGCCTGCGGCAGCGATCGGCGCTTCGGGTGCGCTGACGCTGACGGCGGGCGAGGGTGCGGTCGGGGGTGCGGTCGTGGCAGCGGTCGAGGCACGAGCCGTCGCCGGTGCGCTCCCGGTCGCCGAAGATGCGGGAACTGCTGTCCCGACAGCCGATACCGGCTGCGTCGTCTGCGGAGCGGGGGTCGCCACGGCGGCGGCGGGAGCGACGGCGACCGATGGCGGCCAGGGCTCTCCGCCCGGCACGCGTGGCAGGCCGCGACGGATTCGCGCTGCTCCGGCGGTCGCCGCGGGAGCGGGGCTCCCGGTCGGTGCTGCGGTGGCCACGGCTGCCTGATCCACCGCTATGACGGACTCGCGGTCGGCGGGGACGGCATCCGGCGTCGCCGCAGGCTCAGCCTCTGTCGACGTCGGAGCCTCGGTTGCCACGGCAACCGCCGGCTCCTCCACAGCCGCCGCATCGGCGGGGGGCCAGGGCTCCCCGCCCGGTACACGCGGCAGACCGCGTCGCAGCATCCGCGTCGCCATGGCTACTTCTTCCGCGCCTCGAGGGCGGCGATCACCTGCGGCACCACCGCGAACACGTCGCCGACGATCCCGAAGTCCGCCACGTCGAAGATCGGCGCCTCGGGGTCCTTGTTGATCGCGACGATGTTCTTCGACGTCTGCATGCCGGCACGATGCTGGATGGCGCCGGATATGCCGAGGGCGACATACAGCTGCGGCGACACCGAGACACCGGTCTGGCCGACCTGATGCGACTGCGGGATGTACCCCGCGTCGACGGCGGCCCTGGAGGCACCCACCGCGGCACCGAGCGCATCGGCGAGCTCTTCGACGAGCACGAACTTCTCCTTCGAGGCGAGACCTCGACCGCCGGAGACCACACGCGTGGCTCCGCGCAGGTCGGGACGGGACGAGGCGACCTCGACCGCCTCGACCGGACCGGCCGTCGCCGCGACCGCACCGGACGGGGTGACGTCGAGCACCTCGACCGAGTGCGACGGCACGGCCTCGGCGCGCGCGTCCACCGCGCCCTGGCGCACCGTGATCACCGGAGTGCCGAACGTGGGTGCCGAATCGACGAGGTAGGCCCCGCCGTAGACCGAGTGGTGGGCGACGACACCCTCGTCATCGCGCGACACTCCGACCGCGTCGACCGACAGTGCGCTCTTCGTGCGCACCGCGAATCGTCCGGCCACGTCGCGTCCGGAGATCGAGTTCGAGATCAGCACGGCGTCGGGGCGCACCTGGGCGGCGGCCGCCTGCAGGGCGTCCACGATCGGCACGGTCAATGCCGTCGGCTCACCGTCGGCGGTCAGCACCACCGATGCACCCGCCGCGGCGGCCTGATCCACCGCGGCCGGACTGCCGCCCACGATCAGCGCGACCGGCGTGCCGATCGTCGAAGCCGCGCCGATGAGCGCCGCCGTGCTGCTCGCGACGTAGCCGGAGGGGTCGACGTCGACGAGGACGAGGATCGGGTTCTCGGAGGATGTCATCTCACACCAGCCTGTTCTGCACGAGGTAGTCGACGAGCTTGTCGGCCGCGTCACCCTCATCGGTGATCTTCACGCCGGCCGCCCGCGGGGGCTTCTCCGACACAGTGGTCATGATGGTGCGCGGAGCGACGGACGGATCCGCCGAAACGTCGAGGTCGGCGAGCGCGAGCACCTCGAGCGGCTTCTTCTTGGCCGCCATGATGCCCTTGAAGTTGGGGAACCGCGCGTCGGGAAGCGCCTCGGTGATCGAGATCACGGCGGGCAGCGGCGCCGAGACCGGCTGGCTGCCGGCATCCGAGCCACGGACGCCCGAGACGCCGTCGGCGGTGATCTCGACCGACGTGAGCGCGGTGGCCTGCGCGAATCCGAGGTGTTCGGCCAACATCGCGGGAATGACGCCGCCGGAACCGTCGGTCGACAGGTTGCCCGTGATCACGAGGTCGGGGGCGCCGCGGCGGATCGCGGCGGCGAGGACCTCGGCGGTGAGACCGAGGTCGGCGCCGGCGAGCTGCTCGTCGGCGATGTGCACGGCCGAGCCCGCACCGATCGCGAGCGCCCGGCGCACGGACGCGGTCGAGCCCTCCGGAGCCATCGAGACCGCCACCACCTCGGTGCCGTCGTTCTTGTCGGCGTAGCTGAGCGCCACTTCGAGCGCCCGCTCCGTGATCTCGTCGAGGACCACGTCACCCGCCGCACGATCGGCGAGGCCGGTCTCGAGATTCAGCTTGCGATCGCCATAGGTGTCCGGCACCTCTTTGACCAGGACGAAGATCTTCATCGATTGCTCCTCACGACTGCTGCAATTCTAGACCGCGATACTGAGTTCCAGCTCACCTGCGACTGAGACTCATGGATGTCCACAGCGGATGCGTCGCGCGCCGTCGCCGCCCCCCGCGCTCGCGCCACTACCGTAGAGAAATGGCCCGACCCCGTCCGCTCCCCATCGATCCGCTCGCCGAGGCGAAGCGGCAGTGGCTCGCGCACGGTTGGACGGATGCCGCGGACGGCATGGCCCTGGTCACTTCGGTCATGCGGGCCCAGCAGCTGCTGCTCGCCCGTGTCGACGCGGCCCTGAAGCCCTTCGCTCTGAGCTTCGCCCGCTACGAGGTGCTGCGTCTGCTGGCTTTCAGCCGCGCCGGCAGCCTGCCCCTGTCGAGCGTGGTCGCCCGCCTCCAGGTGCACCCGACCACCGTGACGAGCACGGCGGAGCGCCTGGTGCGCGACGGTCTGGTCGCGCGTGAACCGCACCCCCATGACGGACGCGCTGCGCTGCTCGTGCTGACGGAGTCCGGCCGGGAACTGGTCGAGCGCGCCACACAGGCTCTCAACGCCGACGTGTTCGCCGAGCCCGGTCTGAGCCGCGACGACGCCGCCGAGCTCGTCGCGATCGTCGCCCGGCTGCGCAAGGACGCCGGCGACTTCGCCGATCCGCGCCCGCAGCCCGAAGCCCTCTGACATGCCCCGGTTCGCGCTCGAGACGATCATCAGCGCGCCTCCTGCCGAGGTGTTCGCCGCATCGCTCGACCCGGCACTGCACGTGAAGAGCATGGCCCGGTTCGGCGAGACCATGGTCGAGGCGCCGGCAGGCGGCGTGTTCACCGAGGGGACCACCGCGACCTGGCGGGCACGCCACTTCGGCATCCCCTTCCGCCTGCGCTCGATCGTCTTCGACATCGATCCTCCCCACGCGTTCTCGGATCGGCAGATCTCCGGTCCGTTCGCGGCATTCCTGCACGAGCACCGTTTCGAGGAGCATCCGGCCGGCACGCTCATGCACGACACCGTGACCTTCCGCTCGCCGTTCGGCCCGCTCGGCCGAATCGTCGACGCGATGTTCCTCGGCGGGTACATGCGCCGCCTCATCATGGAGCGCAACGCGATTCTCGCCGCGGAATTCGAGGAGCCCGGGCGTACCCTTTCGGCATGAGCGAACTGCGCCTGCACACCGTCCTCACCGGCCGCGGCCCCGCTGCGGCGATCCTCCTCAGCGACGAGCAGGTGGCCTCTCTCGGCGCCGGCAAGGCGTTCCCGGTCGCCGTCACGATCGGCGGACGCACCGCCCGCCTGCGTCTGGCGCGGATGGGCAGCGAGAACATGATCGGTTTCAGCAAGGCCGTGCGCGCCGACCTCGGACTCGAGATCGACCAGGAGATCGACGCCGTGATCCGGGTGGACTCCGCCGAGCGCACGGTCGACGTTCCGGCCCAGCTCGCCGCGGCCCTGGACGCCGACCCCGCGCTGCGCACCGCCTTCGACGCCCTGTCGTACACCGCACGCAAAGAGCACGCGAGGAGCGTGGCCGAAGCGAAGCAGGAGGCGACTCGCGAACGTCGCATCACGAAGATCGTCGACGCGCTCCGCGGCTGACTGCTCCCCGATTCCGGCAGACATCTCGTCAGGCACTCGTCTCGTCAGGCACTCGTCTCATCAGGCACTCGTCTCGTCACACGCTCAGCGGTTCTGGAAGTCGGGTGCCCGCTTCTCCCGGAAGGCCGACATGCCCTCCTTCTGGTCCGCGGTGTCGAACAGCGCGGCGAACGCCTGCTTCTCGTGAGCCAGCCCCTCGGCGAGGGTCGTCTCCATCGCGGTATCGAGCGCGGCCTTCGCGGCGTACACCGACGGCAACGACTTGGAAGCGATCGTGTCGGCGAGCTTCGTCGCCTCGGCGAGGAGATCGGATGCCGGCACCACGCGCGACACGAGCCCGGAACGCTCCGCCTCCTCTGCGCCCATGAAGCGCCCGGACAGCACCAACTCGGCCGCCTTGTAGTATCCGACCGCACGGATCAGGCGCTGCGTACCGCCCATCCCGGGGATCACTCCGAGGTTGATCTCGGGCTGCCCGAACTTGGCGTTGTCGGCCGCGATGATGATGTCGCACATCATCGCCAGCTCGCATCCACCGCCCAGCGCGAAGCCGGAGACCGCGGCGATCACGGGTGTGCGCACGGCCGCGAAGCCGTGCCAGACACCGAAGTGATCGGTCTCCAGCATCTGCGCCGCGGACATGCCCTCCATCTCCTTGATGTCTGCACCGGCGGCGAAGGCCTTCTCGGAGCCGGTGACGACGATCGCACCGACGCCCTCGTCCGCATCGAAGGCGAGCGCCGCTGCGGTGACCTCCTCCGCGAGCCGACTGTTCAACGCGTTCAGCGCTTCCGGGCGGTTCAGGGTGATCCACCCCACCCGTCCGCGCTGCTCGACCAGGATCGTCTCGTACTCGGTCATGTCGCCCTCTCCGTCGAAGTACCGATCATCACACGCGGTCGTCGCGGATGTCGGTGATGATGCCGGAGAAGTCTCGCGTCGCGCCGTCGCCGGCCGCGAAGACGGCGTAGATCTCCTGGGCGAGCCGGCCCATGCGCGCATCGGTCGAGGTCTGCTCGATCGCCTGCAACGCGAGCCCGAGATCCTTGGCCATCAGCGCGCCGGCGAAGCCCGGCTGGTAGTCGCGATTGGCCGGGCTCGTGGGCACCGGACCCGGCACGGGGCAGTTCGTGGTGATCGACCAGCACTGGCCCGAGGCCTGCGAGACGACGTCGAAGAGCGCCTGATGCTCGAGTCCGAGCCGCTCCCCCAGCACGAACGCTTCGGCGACCGCGATCTGCGAGACCGCGAGCACCATGTTGTTGCAGACCTTGGCCGCCTGTCCGAGTCCGGGACCGCCGCAGTGCACGATGCGCTTTCCCATGATCTCGAGCAGCGGCAACGCCGCGGCGAAGTCCTCGTCCGAGCCGCCGACCATGAACGCGAGCGTGCCGTTCTCCGCACCGACCACTCCGCCCGACACCGGAGCATCGACGTTGCGGTGACCGGCGGCGAGCGCGAGAGCGTGTGCAGCGCGCGCCTCGTCGACGGCGATCGTGGAGGATTCGATGAAGAGGGTGCCGGGTCGGGCCGCCGCCAGCAGTTCTGTGCGATAGGCCTCGATGACGTGCTTTCCGGCGGGGAACATCGTGATGACGACGTCGGCCTCGGACACCGCGTCCGCGCCGCTCGGGGCCACGCGGATGCCGGCCACCCGCGCCGCCTCGACGGCGGCGGGGACGAGGTCGAAGCCGTGCACCTCGTGACCGGCTTCGACGAGGTTCTTCGCCATCGGCAGTCCCATGTGGCCCAGGCCGAGGAACGCGACGACCGCCTTCGACGAGGAGGCGTTCATGATGCGCTCCGCGTCTGATCCCCGCCGCTGCGCTGGACCGACGCGGAACCCGCAGGTCGCAGCATCTCGCGTCCGACGATCAGTCGCATGATCTCGTTCGTCCCTTCCAGGATCTGGTGCACGCGCAGATCGCGGACCACCTTCTCGATCCCGTAGTCCTGCAGGTAGCCGTAGCCGCCGTGCAGCTGGAGGGCGCGGTTGGCGACGTCGAACCCGGCATCGGTCGCGAAGCGCTTGGCCATGGCGCAGCGCATCGTCGCATCGGGAGCGTGCTCGTCGACCGCCTGCGCGCCGTCACGCACCATGAGGCGTGCGGCGTGCAGGTCGGTGCGCATGTCGGCGATCGCGAACAGGATCGACTGCTTCTCGGCCAGCGGCTCTCCGAACGCCATCCGCTCGTGCACGTACTGCACGGCCTTGTCGAGCGCCCACTGCGCGCCGCCCAGCGAGCAGGCGGCGATGTTGAGCCGTCCGCCGTTGAGCGCCGACATCGCGATCGCGAAGCCGCGGCCCTCATCACCGAGCATGGCGGACGCCGGAACCCGGACACCGTCGAGGATCACCTGACGGGTGGGCTGAGCGTGCCAGCCCATCTTCTTCTCCGGTGCGCCGAAGCTCAGCGCTTCGGAATCGCCCGGGACGAGGAACGCGCTGATGCCGCGTGCTCCCGGCTCCCCCGTGCGCGCCATCACGACGTAGACGGCGGCCTCCCCGGCTCCGGAGATGAACTGCTTCACCCCGGTGAGCACGAAATGGTCGCCGTCGCGCACCGCGCTGGTCGCGATGTTCGCGGCATCCGACCCCGCGCC
This sequence comes from Microbacterium sp. TPU 3598, assembly GCF_002356155.1. Classification (NCBI taxonomy): domain Bacteria; kingdom Bacillati; phylum Actinomycetota; class Actinomycetes; order Micrococcales; family Microbacteriaceae; genus Microbacterium; species Microbacterium sp. TPU 3598. The sequence goes on from NZ_AP017975.1 coordinate 3,269,754, forward strand.
CGGCTCGGTGAGGCAGTAGCCGCCGAACTCGGACATGGCGGTGAGCTTCGGCAGCCATTCGCCGCGCTGTGTGTCGTCGCCGTAGGTGTCGATCATCCAGACCACCATGTTGTGGATGGAGATGTAGGCGGCGACGGCGGGGTCGCCCTTCGCGAGCTCCTCGAAGATCGCCACGGTGTCGAGGCGGCTGAGGCCGCTGCCACCGAACTCCTCGTCGACGTAGATGCCGCCGAGGCCGAGCTCGCCGGCACGGTTCAGCGACTCCCTCGGGAACAGGTGCTTCTCATCGCGTTCGGCGGCGTAGGGGGCGAGCTCGGTCTCGGCGAACTCGCGGACGGCGCCGATGATCGCCTCGCGCTCCTCGGCGGTGGTGGTGACGGTGGTCATGGTCATCGTGATTCCTTGTGGGAGGTGTCCGGGGCTAGTGCATGGTCGGGATGACGAAGCTGGCTCCATCGCGGATGCCTGCCGCGGGCCACCGACTCGTCACCGTCTTGGTCTTCGTGTAGAACCGGAAGGCGTCGGTTCCGTGCTGGTTGAGGTCGCCGAATCCGCTGCGCTTCCAGCCGCCGAACGTGTAGTACGCGATCGGGACCGGGATCGGCACGTTCACGCCGACCATCCCGACCTCGACACGGGCCGCGAAGTCGCGGGCGGCGTCACCGTCGCGCGTGAAGATCGCGACGCCGTTGCCGTACTCGTGCTCCGAGGCCATCCGCAGCGCCTCCTCGTAGTCGGCGGCGCGGGCGATCACCAGGACAGGGCCGAAGATCTCCTCGCGGTAGATCGCCATGTCGGTGGTGACGTGGTCGAACAGGGTCGGGCCGAGGTAGAAGCCCTCCTCGTGCCCGTCGACCGTGAAGCCCCGGCCGTCGGCGAGGAGCGTCGCCCCCTCGTCGACCCCCTGCTGGATGTAGCCTTCGACCCGTTCGACGGCGGCTCGCGTGACCAGGGGCCCGTAGTCGACGTCGGGTGCGAGAGAGGGGCCGACCCGGAGCTGGGCGACACGTTCGGTGAGCTTGGCCGCGAGGGCGTCCGCCGTCTCCTGCCCCACCGGCACCGCGACCGAGATGGCCATGCAGCGCTCACCCGCCGAGCCGTAGCCGGAGCCGATCAGTGCGTCGACGGCCTGGTCGAGGTCGGCATCGGGCATCACGATCATGTGGTTCTTCGCTCCGCCGAAGCACTGCGCCCGCTTGCCGTGGGCCGCGGCCGTCGCGTAGATGTACTCGGCGATCGGGGTCGAACCGACGAAGCCGACCGCGCGGATGCGGTCGTCCGTGAGCAGGGTGTCGACGGCCTCCTTGTCGCCGTGGACCACGTTGAGGACGCCGGCAGGGAGGCCCGCCTCGAGGAACAGCTCGGCGATGCGCACCGGCACCGAGGGATCGCGCTCGCTGGGCTTGAGCACCACCGCATTGCCGGCGGCGAGAGCGGGCCCCGCCTTCCACAGCGGGATCATCGCGGGGAAGTTGAAGGGGGTGATCGCGGCGACGACCCCGAGCGGCTGGCGCATCGAATAGACGTCGATGCCGGTTCCGGCGCCGGTGGAGTACTCGCCCTTGAGCAGGTGCGGAGCGCCGGCGGAGAATTCGATGACCTCGAGACCCCGCTGGATGTCGCCCTTCGCGTCGTCGACCGTCTTGCCGTGCTCGCTCGCGAGCAGCTCGGCCAGCGACGTCATCTCCTGCTGCACCAGGTCGAGGAACCGCAACAGCACACGAGCGCGCTTCTGCGGATTGGTCGCCGCCCATGCGACCTGCGCCTCTTCGGCGTTCGCGATAACGCGACGCACCTCGTCGGCCGAGGCCAGGGGCACACGGGCCTGCACCGCTCCGGTGCTCGGATCGAACACGTCGGCGAAGCGACCCGAGTCGGGAGTGAGAAGCGATCCGCCCACGAAGTGCGGGATAGTACGAGTCATTGTGTGACATCCCTCCGTGCCGTCGTTGGCACATTGGGGAGTTTACTCGGAGTACCGGATATTTACTAGGATATCCTTGTATCGCCCCGCGCCCGCCGCTCGACTCGTGATCGAGGTTGTTCGCGTCTCGTTCACCACCGCGTCATCTCGCCCGGGTACAACTGCAGGTGCGCGGACAGAGACTCAGACCGGATCGGGTGTCACGTCTACCGCGCGCACGGTGAGCGCTCTCGCTCCCGTCGCGGCTCCCACGCCGCGAGACCCCCGCCGAATCGGGTCGGCGGGGGTCCTCCTCGTTCAGGCGGCGACGGCCTGGGCCACGCCGCATCCGAATTAGAATCGACGGTGCGCTGCCACCCCTGGCGCATCCGCTTCGGCGTTCTCACCCCGGACGCCCGTTCCCCCGAGGACCGCACCATGTCCGAACCCCTCACCGTGTCCATCCGCCGCGAAGTCGACCCCGAGCGCATCGTCGAGGCGACCGCCTGGGTGCAGACGGGGGTGAACCTCGCGACGAAGTATCCGGGCTTCCTCGGCTCGGGCTGGGTGCGCACCGGCGAGGACTCGCAGGTCTGGCACATGCTCTACCGCTTCGCGAGCGAGGATTCGCTCACCGCCTGGGAGCAGTCGGCCGAGCGGGCATGGTGGTTGTCGATGGGCGAGGGCTTCGTGCGCAGCGAGCGCTCCAAGCGTCGCACCGGAATCGAGGGGTGGTTCGACGAGCCGACGACCGGGACGATCACGCTCCCCGCGTCCGACGGCAGCACCGAGACCGTCACGGTCGCGCCCGCTCCGCCGCGCTGGAAGCAGGCCACCTCGATCTGGCTCGGTTTCTTCCCCGTGAACCTGGCCTTCACCTACGCGATGAGCCCTGTGCCGGGCTGGAACGAGCTGCCGATCTGGCTGCGCGTGCTCGTCACCACTCTCGTGCTCACGCCGATCATGGCCTACTGGGTGCTGCCGTTCGTGACCCGTTCGCTGCGGAGCTGGCTCACCCGCTGAGGCGCCGCACCTCTTCCGCATCCGTCACGCGACGGCTGCCCGCAGCGCCCGATCGATCTCGGCCACCGCAGCCGTGAGCGGACCTGGCCGGCGCACCAGGTAGAGGGTGTTGATCGGCGGATCGTCGGTCTCGCGCAGCACGACCAGCCGACCGTCGGCGAGCTCCTCGGCGATCAGATAGGTCGGCAGCACCGTGATTCCCGCTCCGGCGACGGCTGCGGCGGCGAGCGCCCGGAGGTCGGACACGATCAGCGCGGGCTCGCGCTCGAGTCGAATGCCGAACGCATGCCGCCAGTACCGCCGCAGGATCGGTACGTCGTGGGCGTAGGCGAGAAGGGGGACGGTGTCGAGGTCGCCCGGTGCGAGCGCGGACGAAGGAGCGAGACCGAGGGAAGGGGCCGCGACGAGCACGAAGTCCTCATCGACGAGGGCCGCAGAAGGAAGGGCGCGGCCCTTCGGTCGGACGGCGGAGATCACGAGGTCGAGGCTTCCGGCACGGAGCTGATCGAGCAGGTCTTCCGCGAGCCCCGCGGCGACCGTGATCCGTTGCCCCTCCGCGATCATCGACGCCAGCGCGGGCATCAGCACCCGCTCGACGAACTCCGCTGCGCCGCCGATTCGCATCGGGGGCGCCTCGGTCGGCGACGGGCTTCCGAGGGCGAGGGCGAGCGCGTCGAGCGGACCGGACAGGCGCGCAGCCAGGTCATCGGCGCGAGGGGTCGGGAGGATCCCCCGCGCGTGACGGACGAAGAGAGGCTCCCCGATGCTCCGCTCCAGAGCCTGCAGCTGCGTCGTCACCGAGGACTGGGCGACTCCCAGCGTGCGCGCCGCCGCCGACACGGACCCGGAGCGGTGCGCGGCGAGGAAGGTGCGCCACAGTGCGAGGTCACGCAACCCATCGCCATTCCGATCACTCATATCGGAAATCTATCGGAATCGGATGCGAGAGCTGTCCGTTGTCCTCGATATCCCATCCTGCACGGCGTCTGCCGTCCGACCCCTCTGGAGCACGCATGTCCTCTGTTCTCTTCGTCGTCACCGCCGCCCGCACCTGGACCCTCACCGACGGCACCGCGCACCCGACCGGTTACTGGGCCGAGGAGCTGCTCACTCCCTATCGCGCGCTGCGCGACGCGGGTCACTCGGTGTCGTTCGCGACCCCGGGCGGCGTCGCCCCCGTCGCCGATGCGTCCAGCCTCTCCGAGGGCGACGCCGAAGCGATCGCCGCGATCCATCAGCTCGCCGCCCCGCTGATCCTGGCCGACGTCGACCCCGCGGACTACGACGCCGTCTACTACCCCGGCGGGCACGGTCCGATGCAGGACCTCGCGGTCGACGAGGACTCGGCCGCGCTGATCACGGCGACGCTCGCCGCCGGCCGCCCGCTCGCGGCCGTCTGCCACGGACTGGCCGCCCTGCTTCCTGCCCGCACCGCAGCCGGAGAATCGGTCGTGGCCGGACGCCGCATCACCGGGTTCACCGATGAGGAGGAGCGCATCGGCGGCCTCGCCGACCGCGCACCCTTCCTGCTCGAGAGCGAACTGCGGGCCCGGGGCGCCGAGCTCGACATCGCCGCCCCGTGGAGCGACAACACCGTGATCGACGGCCTGCTCATCACCGGTCAGAACCCGCAGTCATCGGCATCCGCCGCCCGCGCGCTCATCGCGGCGCTCTCCTGAGCCGTCGCCGGCGCCGCGATCATCGCGGCGCCGGTTCTGCTCAGGCCCCCGATTCCCTGCCGCTCGCCTTCGCCTTCCCTCCGGACTCCACCAGCGAGAGCGGATCCGCGATGTCTTCCAGCGACTTCCCCGCGGCGCTGACCCCGAAGACCCCGCAGACGATACCTCCGAACATCATGATCGCCGCGCCGAGCACGTAGCCCCAGAACAGCGGACCCCGGTCCCCGCTCTCGGCGCTCTGACCGATCAGGGCGCCGTAGAGCACCGGCGCGATCGCTCCGACCAGCTGCCCGATCGAGAAGATGTACGAGATGACCTGGCTCCGGAGCTCCAGCGGGAAGATCTCGCTGACCGTCAGGTAGGCCGCGGAGGCGCCGGCCGAGGCGAAGAAGAACGAGGCGCACCAGAATGCCGTGTGCGTCGCGGCGTTGAGCACTCCGGCGTTGAACAGGAAGGCGCTCACGAGAAGGATGAGGCCGGCGAGCATGTACGTGCCGAACAGCATCCGCCGCCGACCCCAGGTGTCGAAGAAGTGCCCGAGGATGAGCGCGCCTGCGAGGTTTCCGACCGCGAACACGATGAAGTACTGCGATGCCGACGCCGGCGGGGTGTCGTAGAAGTTCTCGAGCACCAGCGCGTACGTGAAGAAGATCGCGTTGTAGAGGAACGACTGCGTCACCATCATCGTGATGCCCACCAGGGTGCGCCGCGGGTATTTGCGGAACAGCACCTTCGCGATGACGAGGAACGGGACACGGCCGTACTCCTTGACCGTGATCGCCTTGCTCTCGTCGACCGGCGGGATCGTCTTCCCCTCCTTGCGGATGCGCTCCTCGATCTCGTCGACATTGCGCTCCGCCGCTTCCTCGCGCCCGTGGGTCATCTGCCATCTCGGGCTCTCCGGGATGTGTCGGCGCATCCAGATGAGCAGAATCCCGAGAACCGGACCGAGGAAGAAGCTGAGTCGCCAGCCGATGTCCTCAGGGAGGATGTCGGTGTTCAGGAAGAACACGTTCGCCACGGCGCCGAGCGCCGCGCCGCCCCAATAGGTGCCGTTGATCGCGATGTCGACGCGGCCCCGGTACTTCGCCGGGATGATCTCGTCGATCGCCGAGTTGATCGCCGCATACTCGCCGCCGATGCCTGCACCCGCGACGAACCGCCAGATGTAGAAGAACCAGGGCGCGAAGGCGAGTCCGGCGACGGCGGATCCGACGAGGTACACCGCGAGCGAGACGAGGAACAGCTTCTTGCGTCCGAGGCGATCGGTGAGGCGTCCGAAGAAGAGCGCTCCGAACACCTGCCCGAGCAGGTAGCACGTACCGGCGAGTCCCACCTCGGCCGGTCCCATCCCGAGGGTGGCGGCGTAGCCGTTGGCGGCGACGATCTGCACTTCGAGGCCGTCGAGGATCCACGAGAATCCGAGTCCCACGACGATCAGCCAGTGGAATCGAGACCAGGGCAGCCGGTCCATGCGTGCGGGAACGAGCGAGCGGACCTCCTTGACGGTGGTGTCGGATGCGGACATGGACCCTCCTTCGTCCGGGACGCGCGTTCGTCCCGGATACGGTCTTACTCCCGTCGCGCTCCCCGGCGCATCCGCTTGACCCCGGGCTGCCGGCACGCTACAGCCCCGAATCGCGCGAATGGCTCCATCCCGGGCGGAGATGGAGCCATTCAGGCGATGGGAACGCGGAGCTCAGGCGGAGACGTGCCGCTCGTCCGGGCCGTCGTAGAAGGACAGCGGACGGATCAACGCGTTCGCCCCGGCCTGCTCGATCACGTGCGCGGTCCACCCCGTCACCCGCGCCGCGACGAACAGCGGCGTGAAGGTCAGGGTGTCGAAGCCGACCAGGTTGTACGCGGGCCCTGAGGGGTAGTCGAGGTTCGGGTAGATGCCCTTGCGCGCGACGAACTCCGACTCGAGCGCATCGTAGAGAGCGGCGACCTCGGGGCGGTCGTAGTGCTCCACGAGGGTGTCGAGCGCGGCCTTCATGGTCGGCACCCGAGAGTCGCCCTTCTTGTAGACGCGGTGCCCGAAGCCCATGATCTTGCGCTTTTCGGCGAGCGCCTTGTCGAGCCACGGCACCACGTTGTCGGCTGTGCCGATGTCATCGAAGATGTGCAGCACGGCTTCGTTGGCGCCACCATGCAGCGGGCCCTTGAGAGCGCCGATCGCACCGACCACCGCCGAGTAGATGTCGCTCAGGGTCGAGGTGATCACGCGCGCGGTGAACGTCGAGGCGTTGAAGGAGTGCTCGGCGTACAGGATCATCGAGCGGTTGAACGCGTCGACCACCACGTCGTCCGCTTCTTCGCCGAAGGTCATCCAGAGGAAGTTCGCCGAGTAGTCGAGGTCGTCGCGCGGCGCGATGATCTCCTGTCCACGACGGCGACGCTGACCGTAGGCGACGATCGCCGGGAGGGCGGCGAACAGGCGGATGCTCCGCTCGAGGTTCTGCTCCGGACTGCCGCCTGCATCGAGCACGGAGCCGCCGGCACCGGGATCGGAGGCACCGATCAGGCTGACCGCGGTGCGCACTTCGTCCATCGGGTGCGCATCCAACGGCACCAGATCGATCGCGGTCTTGACGTTGTCGGCCAGCGCACGGTGCTTCCGCTCCTCCAACCGGAACGCCGCGAGCTCCTCGGGCGTGGGCAGCTCACCGTTCCACAACAGGTACGCGACGGCTTCGAACGGCTGCGTGTCGGCCAGCTCCTGCACCGGGTAGCCGCGGTACAGCAGGCTGTTCGTCTCGGGGTTGACCTTCGAGATCGCGGTCGTGTCGACGACGACTCCCGCGAGGCCCTTCTTGATGTCCGGCTCGGTCATGGTCACTCCTTCGTGATGGTGAAGTTGAAGACGCCGGAGTCGAAGTGGTTGTACGACTCGTAGTCGATCAGATCGTAGAGATCGGCGCGATGCTGCATCTCGCCGAGCTTCGAGGTCAGGTGCCCCTCCTCGTTCAGAGTATCCAGTGCGCGGCCCGCAGCCCCCATCGAGATGCGCAGCAGCGACACCGGCCAGATGACCAGGTTCACTCCCGCGTCGCGCAGCTGGTCGACCGAGAAGAGCTCGCTCTTGCCGAACTCGGTCATGTTCGCCAGGATCGGCACGTCGAGCGCCTCGGCCATGGCCTCGAACTCGGCGAGCGTGCGCATCGCCTCGGGGAACACCGCGTCGGCACCGGCATCCACCAGGGCCTTCGCGCGGTCGATCGCCGCGTCCAGCCCCTCGACCGCCCGGATGTCGGTGCGCGCCATGATGAGGAAGTTCTCGTCACGACGGGCGTCGGCGGCGGCACGGATGCGCTTGATCGCGGTGTTCTCGTCGACCACGGCCTTGCCGTCGAGGTGGCCGCAGCGCTTCGGGTTGATCTGGTCCTCGATGTGCGTGCCGGCGAGGCCCGCGTCTTCGAGCTCCTGGATCGTGCGGGCGACGTTCATCGGCTCGCCGAAGCCGGTGTCGGCGTCGACGATCGCGGGGAGGTCGGTCATGCGGGCGATCTGCTTCGCGCGTCCGGCGACCTCGGTCAGCGTGGTCAGGCCGATGTCGGGCAGCCCCAGGTCGGCGGAGAGCACGGCGCCGGAGATGTAGACGCCGTCGAAGCCCTTCTGCTCGATCAGGCGGGCGCTCAGGGGGTTGAGCGCGCCGGGGAAGCGCAGCAGTTCACCGCTCGCGAGCCGCTCACGGAACAGCCGCCGCTTCTCGGCGGGGGTGACGGTGGAGTACAGCATCAGAACAGTCCTGCCGGCGTGGGTGCGGCCTCGAGCAGGCCGAGCTTCGCGACGATCGACAGCTCACCGACCTCGGCAGCCGTCAGCTCGGGCAGACGCTGCACGAGGGCGAGGAACCGCTCGATCTCGGCCGGCTCGAGCACGGGCTCTGCCAGCAGACGGAACTTCGCGATGTAGTTGTCGCGGGCGAACGGACGGGCTCCCAGCGGGTGCGCGTCGGCCACGGCGATCTCGTCGACCACTGTCGAGCCGTCGGTCAGGCGGATCTCGACGCGACCTCCGAACGCCTTCTCTGCCGGGTCCTCCGAGTGGTAGCGGCGGGTCCACTCGGCGTCTTCGGCCGTGGTGATCTTGTGCCACAGCGCGACGGTGTCGGCGCGGCCCGCGCGCTCGGGGGCGTAGGAGTCGACGTGGTGCCACCCGCCATCCTGCAGCGCCACCGCGAAGATGTACGGCACCGAGTGGTCGAGCGTCTCGCGCGAAGCGGTCGGGTCGTACTTCTGCGGGTCGTTCGCGCCGGAGCCGATCACGTTGTGGGTGTGGTGGCTGGTGTGGATCACGATCTGATCGATGTTCGCGGGGTCGCGCAGCGCCGGGTTCTCGATGCCGAGCTTGCGGGCGAGGTCGATGAGCGCCTGCGCCTGGTACTCGGCCGAGTGCTCCTTCGTGTACGAGTCGAGGATCGCGCGCTTGGGCTCGCCGGCGGCGGGCAACGGCACGTCGTACGCCGCGTCCTTGCCGTCGAGCATCCAGGCGATCACACCGTCTTCGCCCTCATAGATCGGGGCGGGACTGGTCTGTCCGCGCATCGCCCGGTCGACGGCTTCGACGGCCATCTTGCCGGCGAAGGCCGGAGCGTGCGCCTTCCAGGTCGAGATCTCGCCCTTGCGGCTCTGACGCGTCGCGGTCGTGGTGTGCAGCGCCTGGCCGACGGCCTGGTAGATGGTCTCGACGTCGAGACCGAGGAGGGTGCCGATGCCGGCCGCGGCAGACGGGCCGAGGTGGGCGACGTGATCGATCTTGTGCTTGTGCAGGCAGATCGCGCGCACCAGGTCCATCTGGATCTCGTAGCCGGTGGCGATGCCGCGCACGAGCGCCCGGCCGTCCTTGCCGGTGTGCTGTGCGACGGCGAGGATCGGCGGAATGTTGTCGCCGGGGTGCGAGTACTCCGCCGCGAGGAAGGTGTCGTGATAGTCGAGCTCGCGCACGGCCACACCGTTGGCCCAGGCCGCCCACTCGGGGCTGGTGCGGTGGTCGAGGGCGGCACCGAAGAGGTTCGCTCCGACGCCGCCGGTGGAGACAGGATGGCTGAACGCCTGCGCGCGGGCCGCGTTGATCGGGGCGCGGGTGAGGGAGGCCGCCGCCACCGAGGCGTTGTCGATGATGCGGTTGATGATCATGTCGACGACGTCCTGCTCGACCTCGACCTGATCGGCGGCGACCTGGGCGATCTTCCAGGCGAGCTGGTCCTCCCTGGCGAGGTTCTCGTCGCTGCGGTGCACGCGGACGTGGTGGGTGACAGTCATTTCTTATCCTTCACTGGTGCGGGGGTCGACGGTGGTGCGGGGGTCGAGCGAATCGAGGATGCCGGCGAGCGCGTTGTGCAGGTGCACGTGCGTGGCGTGGGCGGCGAGGTCGCCGTCGCGCGCGGCGAGCGCCTCGGCGATGGTGCGGTGCTCTGCGGCGGAGGCGGCGAGGCGGGCGGGCTTGTCGCGGGCCATCCGACGCACGCGCACGAGGTGCGTGCGCACGGTGCGCAGCGCCGAGGCGATGTAGTCGTTGGCGACGGCCGCATCGAGCGCGGCATCGAAGCGGGCGATCAGGGCGTAGTACGCGTCGCGTCCCTCGACGGCGTCGAGATCGACGTGTGCGAACTCGTCCGCGAGTGCCGCGAAGAGCTGCGCGTCTCCTCTGGCGGCGGCGAGACGGGCGGAGCTCTCCTCGAGGGCGCGGCGGATCTCGAAGAGGGAACGGATGTCGTCGGCATCGAGACCCGCCACCACGGTGACCCGCGGCGACTGCTGCACGACGAGCCCGTCGGCGATGAGGCGCCGGAGCGCTTCGCGCATCGGCGTGCGGCTGACACCCAGCCGCTCGGCCTGCTCGACCTCGCCGAGCACGACGCCGGCTGCCAGCGTGCCGGACTGGATGTCGTCGAGCAGGGCCGCGTACGCACGATCACTCGCGGAGGTGCGTTCGACGGCGATGGTCATGCCCTCAGTGTATACATAAAGCCAGGCTGCGGGCTCAGAACTCTTCCTCAGCCCGCTTCCCGTATACATTATCGGCCGCGGACATCGGCTCCACAGGCACCGGCCCCACAGGCACCGGCTCCACGAACTCCGGCGCCGCGGGTTCGCCCAGCTTGACGACCACCACACCCACGAGCACCAGCACGCCACCGAGAGCCTGCAGCAGGTCGGGGAGCTGTCCGAGCAGCAGCCAGCCGAACAGGAGCGCGGCGACCACCTCGGCGAGCGCCACGAACGAGGCGAGTCGCGACCCCAGCATCCGCGTCGAGGCGATGCCGAGCAGGTACGCGAGCGCGGTCGCGACGACGCCCATCGCCAGCACCGGCACGAACCAGGGCACACTGCCGAACCGGTAGGCGATGTCGTCGGTCGTCCACCGGATCGGCAGCACACCGATCGCGCCGGCCACGGTGAGCCCGAGCGCGCCGAGCAGCAGACCGCTGCCGGCGAGAGCGATCGGCGGCAGCCCCGTGTCGGCTTTGGCCGAGAGCACGAAGTACGTCGCCGCCCCCACCATGGCCCCGAGCGCCCACAGGATGCCGGCCACGTTGACGTCGGCGCCGGTGAGGATGTCGAGCATGAGCACCAGTCCGACGAAGGCGATGGCCGCACCGATGATGCTCCGGCGTGTCGGACGCTCCCCCCGCCGCAACCAGAGCCACAGCAGCACCGCGATCGGAGCGGTGTACTCGATGAGCAGCGCCAGTCCGACATCCATGACCGCGACGGCCTGGAAGTAGAAGAGCTGGGTCGCGGCGACTGCCAGCAGTCCATAGGCGAGGATCATGCCCGCGTTGCGCCGCAGCAGCCCCCACCGTCCGCGCAGGGACAGGATCGCGGGGATCAGCAGTACGAGCGCGGCGACCCAGATGCGCGCGGTGACCGCGGCACCGGGCGTCCATCCCGCATCGATGAGCCCACGCGCCCATCCACCCGACATTCCGAAGGCGAAAGCCGCGGCGATCGCCAGCGGCAGCCCGAGGCGCACCCCGCGGGCGGACGCGACCGCCCTGTCACTGCTCACCGTGCTCATGATCGATGATGCTACTCGCGCGCGCTGTAAGATGTCAACATGATCTTCACCGATGACACGGAGGAGGCGCTGCGGTCCGCCGTCTGGCTGGTGAACTCCGCCGAACAGCCAGACACACTGACCGACCTCGACGATGAAGACACGTTCCTCCGCGAGTTCCCGTACACCGGGCGCCTCGACCGCGACGAGCTCGAGGTGGCGTCGCTGCGCGAGCTGCGTCCACGCCTGCGCACCATGCTGCTGGCACCGCGCGACGAGATGGCCGCGCACGTCAACGACGCCCTTGCGGAATCACGCCTCACCCCGGCTCTGCGCCGGCATGACGGCGTGGACTGGCACCTGCACGCCGTCGCCGACGAGCAGCCCTTCGCCGAGCGCATCCTGATCGAGACCGCGATGGCCCTGATCGACGTCATCCGCGCCGACGAGGGGTCGCGTCTCACCGTGTGCGAGGACGACACCTGCCGATCGATCGCCCTCGACCTCTCGCGCAACCGCTCGAAGCGGTACTGCTCGACCACGTGCGCGAACCGCAACGCCGTCGCCGCCTACCGAGCGAGGCTCGCGGCCGAGTGACCCGGCACTGACTCCGACGCCTTCCCCCCGGCTGCGCGCTCCGGCCCCGGCTGACCCCGCGTTCCGGTCGCGCGTGGCCCCCGCGTTCCGGTCGCACTTCCTGCCGGGTTTTTCCCGATCAGGCGGCACCAACTGCGACCGGAGCAGCAGTATCCGGCACCAACCGCGACCGGAGGACCAGCAGCCGGCACCAACTGCGACCGGAGGACCACCGCCGACCGCCGCACCGTGCGCAGATGCGCGCCGCGGATCGCGCGCGGGAGCGATCCGCTCTGGACGCCACCTGTCATAACAGGTACAGTGAACCTGTCATTACAGGTTGCGCAGCGCCGCAGCACCGTTACGAGGAGCACCGATGCCCGAGTTCCATACCCCGCCGATCTCTCCGATGGCGATCGCCTTCGACGCCGAGAAGCTCACGCTCTCCCCCGAGGGCCCGACCCTCACCCGGCGGATGTCCGACCTCGAGGGGCTCTTCCTCGACGCAGATGCCTGGGCTGCGGCATCGGCCGGCGAGAACCCCGTGGTCTACACGGTCGTCAGCTCCCCCGTGCCCGAGATCGACCGCGAGCTGCCGCAGTCGATCACCACGATCATGCCCGGCGACACCTCCGGCGAGCTCTGGATGACCAAGGGCCACCAGCACCCGGACCACCAGGGCGAGATCTACCTGGCGTTGAAGGGGCAGGGCGGACTGCTGATGTTCGACGGCGAGCGCACCGAGTGGCTCGACATGCTCCCTGGCACGATCGGCTACATCCCTCCGGGCTGGGCTCACCGTTCCGTCAACACCGGCGACGAGCCCTACGCCTTCCTCGCGGTGTACCCGGGAGGAGCAGGACACGACTACGGCTGGGTGCTGGAGCACGGCATGGGCTCGCGCGCCTACCGCGGAGCCTCCGGCGTCGACCTGCGTCCCTACGCGGAATAGGCTCCGGCCATGATCATCGCGCACGACCTGGGCACCACCGGGAACAAGGCGTCGCTGCACCACGATGACGGCCGTCTCGTCGCCTCGGTCACCGTCCCCTACCCCGCGCACTTCGCCGCGGGCGGGGTCGCCGAGCAGGATCCCGCCGACTGGTGGGATGCGGTCGTCGCCGCCACGCGCGATCTGATCGCCCGCACCGGCACGGCCCCGACCGACATCGCCGGACTCGTGGTGAGCGGCCAGATGATGGGTGCCGTGCTGCTCGACGCCCATGGTGAGCCCGCACGCCCGGCGATCATCTGGGCCGACACCAGGGCCGGCGCGCAGCAGCGCGAGCTCGAGGCCGCGATCGGCGCCGAACGCGCCTACGGCATCCTGGGCCACCGCCTCAACCCCACCTACTCCGTCGAGAAGGTCATGCGGGTGCGCGACAACGAGCCCGACACCTGGGCGCGCGTGCGACGCGTCTGCGTCGCGAAGGACTTCATCGTGCTGCGCCTGACCGGGCGCCTCGCGACCGATCGCTCCGACGCGTCGGGCACGAACGCCTACGACCAGGCCGCGGGCACGTGGTCGGACGAGGTGCTGCAGGCTGCGCGCCTCGACCCGGCGTTGTTCCCCGAGATCCTGGAATCCACGCAGATCGCCGGCACGTTGACGGATGCCGCAGCCGACGCCCTCGGCCTCCCCGCGAGCGTGCGTGTGGTGATGGGCGGCGGCGACGGCCCGATGGCCGCCGTCGGCTCGGGTGTCGTCGCGCCGGAGGACGGCCCCTACGTCTGCCTGGGCACATCGTCGTGGATCTCGTTCGCGGCCGACGCCCCGCTGCACGACCCTGCGATGCGTACCTTCACATTCGACAACGTCGTGCCAGGCTCGTTCGTGCCGACCGCCACCATGCAGGCCGGCGGCGCCTCGGTGCAGTGGATCGCCGAGGCCCTCTCCCCCGATCCTGCGCACCCCGAGACCGGACGACTGACGGCCGAGGCCTCCGCCGACGTCGACACCGACGATCTCTACTTCCTCCCTTATCTGCTCGGCGAGCGCTCTCCGATGTGGGATCCGGAGGCGCGGGGCGCATTCGTCGGCCTCGCCCGCCACCACGCCAGGGCGCACCTCGTGCGGGCCGTGCTGGAGGGCACCGCGTTCAACCTGCTCAGCTGCATCCAGGCGTTCCGCGAAGCCGGCACCGTGATCGACCGCATCGACGCGGTCGGCGGCGGAGCCCAGAGCGACGTATACCTCTCGGTGCTCGCCGACGTGTGGGGTGTGCCCGTGCGCCGCCGGACGATCGTCGAAGAGGCGAACAGCCTCGGCGCCGCGGTGACCGCCGCGGTCGGGCTCGGCCTCACCGACTTCTCGGCCGCCCGCGCCCTGAGCGAGGTCACGGCCGAGTTCATTCCGGATGCGGCACGTCACGCCGTCTATGCCGAGCGGCACGCCCGCTTCGCCGACGCCTACACGGCTCTCGCGCCGTGGTTCGCCGGACGGCCGCGCTGATGGGCGTCATCCTCGTCACCAGCCGCTCGTTCTCCGACGGCGACCTCGACCTGGTCGAGCGCGCGGCGCAGGCGGGTCACCGCATCCTGCGCGGGCCTGCCCACCACGACCTCGACGAGCTGCGGTCGCTGCTGCACGGTGCCGATGCGTGGATCGCGGGCACCGGGTCCGTCACCGACGCGCATCTCGCGGCAGCCCCGAAGCTCAAGGTGGTCGCCCGCTATGGTGTCGGCACCGAGTCCGTCGATCTCGACGCCGCGCGCGACCGCGGCATCCCGGTGACCAACACCCCCGGTGCCAACGCCGACGCGGTTGCCGACCATGCGGTCGGACTGATGCTCGCGGCCCTCCGCTTCGTGCCCGACGGCGACCGCCGCGTGCGCGCGGGCGACTGGGGTGTGCGGCGTGGTCGCGAGCTCGGCGCCGCCACGGTCGGCATCGTCGGCTTCGGGCGCATCGGCCAGGGCGTCGCCGCACGGCTGAGCGGCTTCGGACCGCGCGTGCTGGCGGCCGATCCGTTCCTTCCCGACGATGTCGTGCGGGAGCGGGGTGCGGAGCCCGTCTCGCTCGGCGACCTGTTCCGCGCGGCCGACGTGATCACCCTGCACGCTCCGGGCGGGCAGCGGCTCGTCGACGCCGAGCGCCTCGCCGGCATGCGGCCGGGAACCGTGCTGGTCAACACCGCCCGCGGCGACCTGATCGACGAAGCCGCCGTGGCACAGGCGCTGCACGACCGCATCCTCGCCGGCTACGCGGCCGACACCCTCGACGGCGATACCGCGGCGCACGACAGCCCGCTGCTCGCGCCGGAACTCGCCGACCGCGTGATCGTCACCCCGCACCTGGGCGCACAGACCACGCAGGCGGTCGACAACATGGGCTCCCTCTCGCTCGCTGACGTGATCGCGATCCTCGCAGGCGCCGAGCCCGCCCACCCCGTTCCCGCCCCCACCGCTGTCCCCGTCCCCGGCCCCGCCCCCGTCACCGAGGAGACCCGATGACCACCACCGCCGACGTCGTCGCCACCGCACACGCTCCGGCATCCGCCGACTACATGGGCTTCGTCGGGGTGACCACCGCGTCGTCGTCGATCATGAAGGTCTTCCCCCTGTGGGCCGACATCCTGGAGCTGCCGACGCGCACCCTGGTCGGCCACGACCTGCCGATGGATGCCGATCCCGCGCAGTACCGCGCCATGGTCGAGCAGATCCGCGACGACCCCCATCACCGCGGCGCGCTCGTCACCACGCACAAGATGAACGTGTACGCCGCGGCATCCGACCTGTTCGACGAGCTCGACCCGTTCGCGGTGTCGTGCTCCGAGATCTCCAGCATCTCGAAGCGCGGCACTGTCCTGTCGGGGCGGGCGAAGGATCCGATCACGGTCGACCTGGCGCTGAACGACTTCCTTCCCGCCGACCACTTCGCTCGCACGGGCGGTGCGGTCGTGATCCTCGGGGCCGGTGGATCGGGCACCGCGCTGAGCTGGGCACTGGCCGAGCGGGCCGACGCCCCGTCGAAGATCACGGTCACCGCCCGCACACAGGACAAGCTCGACCACCTGCGCGAGGTGCACCGTCAGCACGGCACCCGCGAGGGCCTGATCGACTACGTCGTGACGGCGACCCCCGCAGAGGCCGATGCCCTTGTGGCTGCGGCCCCCGCAGGATCGGTCATCGCGAACGCGACCGGACTCGGCAAGGACCGCCCCGGATCGCCCCTGACCGACGCCGTGGTGTTCCCCGAGGGGGCGTACGCATGGGAGTTCAACTACCGCGGCTCGCTCGAGTTCCTGCACCAGGCCGAGGCTCAGGCATCCGCCCGCGGGCTGCACGTGGTCGACGGGTGGCGCTACTTCATCCATGGCTGGTCGCAGGTGGTGGCCGACGTGTTCGAGCTCGACCTCACGCCCGACGTCGTCGAACGGCTCGCCGAGGCCGCGGAGTCGGTGCGCTGATGCCCACCGTCGTCCGAACCGTGCTCGGCGACATCGCCCCTGCGCTCCTCGGGCGGGTGGACTATCACGAGCACCTGTTCCAGGTGACTCCGCTGCTGCCGGGCGACGAACTCGACGACGAGAAGGCCTCGGGCGAAGAAGCCGCCCTGCTGCAGGCGAGCGGGTTCGAGACGATGGTGGATGCCACGCCGTTCGGTCTCGCGCGCGACCCCGCAGCCCTCGCCCGGATCAGCGCCTCGACCGGGCTGCACATCGTCGCGACGACCGGACGACACCGGGAGGCCCACTACGGCGCGGACCATCCGATGCAGGTGTGGACCGCCGACCGTCTGGCCGCCCTGTTCATCGCCGACATCACGCGCGGTATGCCCGCCGACGACGGGGAGATCTTCGAGACGCCCGACGTGCCGCTCGCCGCGGCGCCCGATGGCAGCCCCGTGCGTGCGGGCCTCCTCAAGGGCGGCGCCGACTACTGGCGCATCAGCCCGTTCGAGCGCACCACCCTGATCGCCGTGGCCGAGGCGCACCGTGCGACGGGCGCCCCGGTCATGGTGCATCTGGAGTTCGGCACGGCAGCCCACGAGGTGCTCGACCTGCTCGGGGCCGAGGGTGTGCCCGCCGACCGTGTCGTGCTGGCGCACGCCGACCGCGACCCCGACCCCGGGCTGCACGCGTCGCTCGCCGAACGCGGTGCCCACCTCGGGTACGACGGCTTCGCGCGTCCGCGCACCCGCTCCGACGCCGAACTGCTCGCCCTGACCGTCGCGGTGGTCGAGCGTGGCGCCGGCGACCGGATCGTGCTCGGCGGCGACGTCGCCCGGCGCACGAGGTACATCGCGTACGGCGGCATGCCCGGACTCGCCTACCTCGGCGACCGCTACCTCCCGCGCCTCCGCGCGGCCGTGGGAGACGAGGCCGTGCACCGGATGCTCGTGTCCACCCCGGCGCGGTTGCTGACCCTCTCACCCTGACCCTGCCGCCCTGATCCGCGCCCTGAGCACGAGCATGGCCATGAGCATCCGCTTCCACCCCCGACACCCCGAGGAGACGCCGTGTCCGAGCCGACCATCCTGCACGCCACGTTCACCGCCCGGCCCGGAGCCGGCGATCGCGTGGCCGCCCTGGTGCGTGACTTCGCCGAGGTCGTGCGCGCCGAGGAGGGCAACGTCGTCTTCGATGCGACCCGGCTCGTCGACGACCCCGACCGCTTCTTCGTCTACGAGGTCTACCGCGACGAGGTGGCCTTCCAGGCGCACATCGCCGCCCCGGCCGGCGTCCCCTTCAACGCGGCGTTGCAGGAGCTCATCGTCGAGCCGTCGTCGCAGCTCACCTTCCTCCGCCGCCTCTGACGGCCCCACGCCGTCACGCGGCGCCGTGTCGCCGTGGCACGCCGTCCGTGACCATGCGGGGTGAGACCTCCGTGTGGGTGGGACCGCCGCGCGCGCTCCCGGCCTCTCCGCCCTGTTCACCTGTCGGAGGAATGCACGCATGTCGGAGGAATCGCCGGCGTCCGCTCCTGCATCCGGGAGACCTTCCGACATCCGGCACACGCGCACACCACACGCGCACAGCACACGCGCCCACCCCGAACAGGAAGAAGCCCCCCACCCGAAGGTGAGGGGCTTCTTCATGCATGCGGTGTCACTCGTAGAGCACAGCCGCGATCTTCGGGTCGTCGATGTTGCTCTTGTCGTACCAGTACGAACCGGTGTCGTAGAACTTCTCGACGTCCTTGCCGTTGGCGGCGTCGTACGCGGCCTGCACGACCTGGGCACCGATGCCGATCGGGTCCTGCGTGATGGCACCGGCCATGGTGCCGTCCTTGATGGCGTTGATCTGTGCGGCACCGGAGTCGAAGCCGACGATGGTGATCTTGCCCTTCTCGAGGCCGAGCTCGTTCACGGCGTTCACGACGCCGATGGCCGAGCCCTCGTTGGTGCCGTAGATGCCCTTCAGGTCGGGGTGTGCCGCGATCAGGGTCTTGGCGATGTCAGCCGACTTGAGGTGGTCGCCGTCGCCGTACTGGATGTCGACGATCTCGATGTCGGGGTAGTCCGCCTTGATCTTGTCGACGAAGCCGTCGCGACGCTCGACACCGGTCGAGTTGATCTGCGAGTGGCCGACGATCGCGACCTGTCCTTCGCCGCCGATCAGGTCGGCCATGTGCTCGGCAGCGAGCGCACCGGCGACCTTGCTGTCGGTGGCCGACAGGCTGAGCCCGACGTCACCGTTGCAGGGGGCGTCGAAGTAGACGACGGGGATGTCCTTCGCCTTGGCCTGCTCGAGCGGAGCGACGCACGCCTCGGGGTCGAGGGCGGCGTAGGCGATGGCGTCGGGGTTCTTGTCGATCGCAGCGGTCAGCATCTCGAGCTGGCCGGCGATCTCGGTCTCGGCTGCGGGGCCCTCGAACGTGATCTTCACGCCGAGCTCCTTCGCCTTGTCCTCTGCACCCTTCTTCACGGCCTGCCAGAACTGGTGCTGGAAGCCCTTCGAGACCATGGCGATGTACATCTCGCCGTCGTTGCTGCCGCCGCTGCTCGAGCCTTCCTCGATCACGTCGCCGCCACCGCCGGCACAGCCGGCGAACACCAGTGCGGATGCGGCCACGAGGGCCACGAGTGCGGTCTTCTTCCCGAATTTCATGAAAACTCCATTGTTTGGGTACGGCTCGGTTTGTTCTGTGTGGATGCCGGACGGGCCGGCGCTGTGGACATTCCAGGTGCCTGTGCGGATGTCTCCGCGGAGCCGGCCGGAGCCGGAGGACGACGACGGGCACGGGTTTCGCCGCCGTCCAGGTCTCAGGTGCGCTGTCGGTTGCGGAGCGAGTCGAGGAACACCGCGAGCAGCACGACCACGCCGACGACGATGTTCTGCCACTCGGGCTGGATCGACATGATGCGCAGGCCGTTCACGAGCACGCTCATGATGAGCGCGCCGATCACGGTGCCGAGGATCGATCCGCGTCCGCCCAGCAGCGAGGTGCCGCCGATGATGACCGCGGCGATCGCCTGCAGTTCGTATCCGGTGCCGATCTGCGGCTGGGCCGAGTCGAGGCGGGAGGCGATGACGATGCCCGCGACGCCGGTGAACGCCCCGGCGAACATGTAGATCAGGATCGTCCAGCGACGGGTGTTGACGCCCGAGAGGCGCGTGGCCTCCTCGTTCGATCCGATCGCGAACGTGTAGCGGCCGAGCAGCGTCTTCGACAGCACCAGGTACGCGATGATCGCGAGCACGGCGGTGACGAGCACGGCGTTCGGGATGCCGGGGATGATCACGCCGAGGGCGATCTTCTTGAAGTCGGGGGCCGAGGTGGAGAAGTAGATCGGTGCGACCCCCGAGATCACGAGGGCGAGGCCGCCGGCGATCATCATCATCGCGAGGGTGGCGATGAACGGAGGAAGCCGGAGGAACGTGATGTTCACGCCGTTGACGAGTCCCATCAGCACACCGGTCAGGATGCCGCCGATGACGCCGACCCACACCGGGAGCCCCATGTTCGTCACGAACACACCCGTCATCACGGCGCAGAGCGCCATCCCGGTGCCGATCGACAGGTCGATGCCGCCGGTGATGATGACGAAGGTGGTGCCGAGGGCGAGGATGCCGATGACGGCGGTCGACAGCAGCACGGTGGCGATGTTGCTGAAGGTGAAGAAGTTGGGGCTGGCGATCGAGAAGAAGATGATCAGCACGATGAGCGTGCCGAACGCCAGCGACTGCTGGAACTGACGCTTCAGGAACGCCCCGACGTCCCTCTTGTCCGTGTTCTCGTTCACGGCGGTCTGGATGATCGTCGTCGTCGACGATCCGGGCTGCTGCGGAGCGCTCATCAGTCTTCCTCCCCGTGGGCTGCGAGTTGCATGATCTTCTCCTGGCTTGCTTCCTCGTTGCGGAGCGTCCCGGTGATGCGACCGTTGGCGAAGACCGCGATGCGGTTCGCCACACGGAGGATCTCCGGGAGCTCGGATGAGATGACGATGATGGATTTGCCTGCGTCAGCGAGCTGCTGCATGAGGCGGTAGATCTCCTCCTTCGCGCCGACGTCGATCCCTCGGGTCGGCTCGTCGAAGATGAGGATGTCGCAGTCGCGCATCAGCCACCGGGCGATGACGACCTTCTGCTGGTTCCCTCCGGAGAGGAGCTTGACGACCTGGTTGACCGATGGCGTCTTCACGCGCAGCTGCTGCACGTACTCCTTGGTACGGTTCTTCGCCTTGCTGTCGCCCATCCAGCCGATCGCATTGGCGTAGGAGCCGAGCGAGGCGAGCACGGTGTTGAACGTCACGTCCTGCTCGAGCATGAGTCCGAGGAGCTTGCGGTCCTCCGAGAGGTATCCGACACCGTGGTGCACGGCATCCGCCGGCTGGGCGATGCGCACCGCGCGACCGTCGATGGCGATCGTGCCGCTGTCGCGGTGGTCGGCACCGATGACCGCACGGGCGGTCTCGGTGCGACCAGCGCCCATGAGCCCGGCGAAGCCGAGGATCTCACCCTTGTGCAACTGGAACGAGACGTCTTTCAAGAGGCTCTTGGTCGACAGACCCTGCACTTCGAGGACCACGGGGTCGTTGGCGTGCTCGCGGGCCTGGGGGCGGGTCCCCTCGTCGATCACACGCCCGACCATCATCTCGATGATCGTCGGGATGGTGATCTCGGACTTGTCGAGTGATCCGATGTATGTGCCGTCACGCAGGACGGTCACGCGGTCGGCCAGACGGCGCAGCTCGTCCATGCGGTGCGAGATGTAGACGATCCCGGTGCCGCGCGCCTTGAGCTGCTCGATCAGCACGAAGAGCGTCTCGACCTCGGTGTCGGTGAGGGCCGAGGTGGGCTCGTCCATGATGAGGACCTTGGCGTTGAAGGACAGCGCCTTGGCGATCTCGACCATCTGCTGCTCGGCCACCGTGAGCTCGCCGACGAGCTGACGGGGGTTCAGGTGGATGTCGAGGCGCTGCAGCAGGTCGGCGGTCTGCGCGTTCAGCTTGCGCTCCGACAGGAACGGCCCCGTGGTGGGCTCTCGCCCCACGTAGATGTTCTGCGCCACGGTCAGATCGGGCATCAGATTGAGCTCCTGATGGATGATCGTGATGCCGAGCTCCTGCGCCTGGAGGGGGCTCGTGAGCTCGACCTCCTGACCCTCGAACGTGATCGTGCCCTCGTCCTTGGTGTAGATCCCGGAGAGGATCTTCATCAGGGTCGACTTTCCCGCGCCGTTCTCGCCCACGAGCACGAGCACCTCGCCGGCGTGCACCTCGAGGTGCACGTCTTTCAGCGCCTGCACGCCGGGGAATCCTTTGCTGATCCCCTCGACCCGGAGGATGGGTCCACTCATGCGCTCACCTGCTTCCTTGAAGGTTCTGCTTCGACGTCGACGGATCATTCCGTCGCAAACATCGGATCAATTCTGCGTCCTACGCTACGGGCAGCGCAAGTTGTATCTAAATGTATCTAATGACGGCCGGATGGGGAAGACCTGTAATGACATCTTGATCTTCCGATGCTCCCCCGGCCGGATTCCCACTCAGTGGAGGCGGATCGACTCGACCGCCACGAGCTTGTCGCGGATGTACGCGTTCGCGTGGGCGCCGAGTTCGACGTTGTCGTTCCAGAGGTTGCGCCAGATGCCGAGCATGCGGCTGAGGTCGGGGGCGACGACCGCCGACGAGAACGACTCGAAGACGATCGGACCGTCGTAGCCGATGCGGCCGAGCGCCTTGAAGAACGTGTCGAAGTCGACCGTCCCGGTCCCGAGATAGCCACGGTGGCTCTCGCCGATGTGCACGTAGCGCAGGGCGGGGGCGGCATCGAGGACCGGCGCGAACATATCCGACTCCTCGATGTTCATGTGGTACGTGTCGATGTGGATCCCGAGGTTCGGCCGATCGACCTCGGCGACATACTCCAGAGCCTGCCTCGCCGTGTTCAGCACGTTGGTCTCGTAGCGGTTCACGACCTCGAGCGCGACGGAGACCCCACGCTCGGCGGCATGGTCGGCGACCCGCGCGATCGCGGCCTTGCTGCTCGCGAGCCCTTCGGCCGTCACCGGCTCCATGTACTTCTTCATGGCGCTGTAGATCACCCCGCAGAAGTGCTGACCGCCCAGATCCGCGAGCACGTCGACGGCTTTCAGGAGCAGGGCTTCGCCGGCCGCGACGATCGTGGGGTCGGAGCTGGTGACGTCGGTCGCCTCGGAGAGTCCGAGCGAGGCGCTGACGGCGAGGTCGTACTCCTCCAACGCATCCTTCGCGACGGAGACGTCGAACGAGAACGGGTCCATCAGCGGGAACTCGATGAGGTCGAAACCCGCCTCCTTGGTCTTGCGCACCGCCAGACGGATGCCCTCGGCATCGAAGTTCCCCGTCCAGACGAGCCCGTGGCAGCCGATGTTCATGAGACCTCTCCCAGCGGGTGTGCGGCACCGTCGCCGTCCGGGGTTGGCACGTGCCAACCCCGGTGTGCGAGTCACGCTACGTCGGTCGGACGAGCCCTGTCAAGAACTTTCTTGGCACGTTGCAACTCCTCCGATATCCTGAGGCCGCCGACGTGGTCAGGAGCCCCGACCGACGCGGCGACGATGAAGACAAAGATGACGAAGGAGCCCCATGCCCGCGAGCGTCAAGGACGTCGCCGCCCTCGCCGGAGTCTCCTCCTCCACCGTCTCCAACTACCTCAACCATCCGCACGTGCTCGGAGCCGCGACGCGGGAGCGGGTGCGCGCGGCGGTCGAACAACTCGGCTTCGTGCCGAACGAATCCGCCCGTCAGCTGCGTGCAGGATCGAGCAAGGCTCTCGCGCTCATCCTTCTCGACGCCTGGCTGCCCTACTTCCACGACCTCTCGCGTGGGGTCGAGGACGTGGCGCGAGAGGGCGGCTGGTCGCTGTTCTTCAGCAACAGCAATCGCGACGACGCGCAGGAGCGGCGCAACCTCGACATGTTCGAGGCGCACCGGGTGCAGGGCATCGTCATCTATCCGCTCGGCGACGTGGTGCCGCGCCTGGAGGGGCTCGCCGATCGCGGCATCCGTTCGGTCGTCGTGGGCCCGATCCCCGACTCGTCGAAGGTCGCCTCCGTGCTGTTCGACGACCGCGCCGGGGGGCGGCTCGCCGGCGAGCATCTCGTCGGACTCGGGCGAGAGCACATCCTGTTCCTCGGCAATCCGGCTGTGAGTCAGTCGAACGACCGCCTGGCCGGGCTGCGCGAAGCGGTGGCCGGCACCGACGTGACGGTATCCACGATCGAGGTACCGCACCTGGCGACAGAGGACGGCCTGCAGGCCGGCGCGCAAATCATCGCGATGCCCGCCTCCGAACGACCCGACGCCGTGTTCGCGGCGAACGACATGGTGGCGCTCGGCGTGCTCACCACGCTGCTGCGCCACGGAATCCGCGTGCCCGAGGAGATCGCGCTGGTCGGCTTCGACGACGTGGCGCAGGCCCACCAGGGCGTCGTACCGCTCACGAGCGTGCGGCAACCCGGCTACGAGATCGGCCGCGCCGCCGGGGCCGCCCTGCTGCAGCAGCTCGCCGATCCCTCGGCTCCCCCGCCTGCGACGACGCCGTTCCCTGCCGAGCTAATCGTGCGGGAATCGACCGTCGGTCGCTGAACTCGGCGTTCACAACTCCCGGTGTTCACAGCTCCCGGGTGTTCACAACTCAGGAGAAGAGAGCAGCTCAGAGTCGAAACGGCCGATCCGGCCGCCTCCGCCGAGGCCGTTCCCGGGTGGTGAACGGCGTCACGCCGACGCGTGCCCGACGACACCCTTGCGCAGCAGCGCGTTGCCGTACTTGCGGGTCTCGCCCGTGCGCACGAGCAGGTACGCGGCCTTCGCGACCTCGTAGTAGGCGAACCGCTCGACGAAAGCCGTCGTATCCACGGCCGTCCCCGCCGCGGCCATCAGCTCGTTCTGCACGTCGAGCACCTCGCCGTCAGCCGAGGTCATCAGGTCGATCCCGGGCGCATCATCCAGAGGGAGCACCGTGCGGATGGCCGCCACGACCTCGGGCGTCGTCGTGCCGGGGAGGTCGATCACCCGTGCGCCCAGACCCCATGCCGGGAAATGCGCGTCGGCGACGACCACGGCATCGGAGTGCCCCATGCGATCGAGGTGCAGCAGCAGCTCTCCGGTGAGCAGGGGATGGATTCCTTCGAGCACGAGTGCTCCTCTCGGTGAGGCGTCGGGTAATTCCGGCGACGGGTCGATCAGGCGGGGATGAGCCCTTCCGCCGCCAGGTTCTCCCACAGGGCCGTCGGGATCTCGATCGCTGCGTACTCCGCATTCTGCCGCAGCTGCGCCGGGCGGCTGCCGCCCACCACGACCGATCGCACGACGTCGGACTGCAGCGGGAACTGAATCGCCGCCGCGGGGAGCGGCACGTCGTGGTCGGCGCACACGGCGGCGATGCGCACGAGCCGGTCCCACAGCTCGTCCGGCAGCTGCCCGTACTCGTAGCGTCCGTCGCGACGCGGCTCGCTCGACGCGAGCAGACCCGAGTTGAAGACGGATGCCGCCACGATCCCGGTCCCGGTCTCGCGGCATGCGGGCAGCACATCGACCGCAGCCGGCTGTTCGAGGAGCGTGTAGCGACCGGCCACCATGACGAGGTCGAGGTCGGCCGAGCGCACGGCCGCCGCGAGCGCATCCGACACCATCGACCCGATGCCGATCGCGGTCACCTCGCCATCGGCGCGCAACCCCTCCATCGCGGGCAGAGCCTCGGCGAGCGCGAGGTCGAGGTCGTGCCGCTCAGGGTCATGCAGGTAGAGAAGGTCGATGCGCTCGATGCCGAGGCGCTCGCGCGACTCGTCGACGCTCGTGCGGATACCCGCTTCCGAGAAGTCCCACACGCGCTGCAGGTCATCGGGAACGTGGAAGTCGTTCGCGGTGTCGAGACCGCCGCCGACGTGGTCGGGGTTCGGCCGCAGCAGGCGCCCGGCCTTGGTCGAGAGCACGTACTCGTCACGCGGCTTGGTCTGCAGGAAGGCCCCGAGCCGACGCTCGGAGAGTCCGAGCCCGTAATGCGGCGCCGTGTCGTAGAAGCGGATGCCGCTCTCCCACGCGGCATCCAGCACGGCCCAGGCCTCGTCATCGGTCAGCGGCCGAAACAGGTTGCCCACGTTCGCGGCACCGTAGCCGAGCGTCGGGACGGTCAGCCGGTCAGGCACTCCCGCGCGATCAGGCACCGACATGTGCACCCTTCCAGGTGTAGGTCGCGATGCTGTCGGCCTTCATCTCCATGCCCGTTCCCGGCGCGGTGGGTGCCATGTACGAACCGCCCTGGATGTCGGTGGGCACGACGAAGTGCTCGTGCAGGTGGTCGACGAACTCGATCATGCGGCCCTCGCGCGTGCCGGTGACGGCGACGAAGTCGAACATGGACAGGTGCTGCACAGCCTCGCACAGGCCCACACCGCCGGCGTGCGGGCAGACCGGCACGTCGAACTTCGCGGCGAGCAGCAGGTTGGCGATGTTCTCGTTCACGCCGGCGACGCGCACGGCGTCGATCTGCATGACGGAGATCGCCTCGGCCTGCAGCAGCTGCTTGAAGATGACGCGGTTCTGGGCGTGCTCGCCCGTCGCGACGCGGATCGGTGCGACGCCGCGGGCGATCTCGGCGTGACCGAGCACGTCGTCGGGGCTGGTGGGCTCCTCGATCCAGGCGGGGTGGAACTCGGCGAGCGCGTTGACCCACTCGATAGCCTCCGACACCTCCCAGCGCTGGTTCGCGTCGATCGCGATCGGGAAGTCGGGCCCGCACACCTCACGTGCCTTGCGGAAGCGGCGGATGTCGTCGTCGAGGTCGGCGCCGACCTTGAGCTTGATCTGGGTGAAGCCGTCGGCCATCGCTTCGCGGGCGAGGCGCTCGAGCTTCTCGTCGGAGTAGCCGAGCCATCCGGGGCTCGTGGTGTAGCCGGGATATCCGGAGGCGAGCAGTTGCTGTTCCCTCTCGGCCCGACCGGGCTCGGCGGCACGCAGGATCTCGAGGGCGTCGTCGCGGGTGAGGGCGTTGGTGAGGTACCGGAAGTCGACGAGGTCGACGAGCTCCTCCGGCGTCATACGGGCGAGCAGCTGCCAGAGCGGAAGGCCGGCGCGCTTGGCCTTGATGTCCCACAGCGCGTTGATGACCGCGCCGATGGCCATGTGCATGACGCCCTTCTCCGGCCCGAGCCAGCGCAGTTGCGAGTCGCCGATGATGTCGCGGAACGTGCCGCCCATGTCGTCGAGGAGGGGCTCGATCTCGCGACCCACCAGGTGACCTGCCAGCGCGTCGATGGCCGCGACCTGCACGTCGTTGCCGCGGCCGATCGTGAAGACGAACGCGTGGCCCTCGATGTCGTCGTCGGCGTCGGTGCGCACGATGACGTACGCGGCCGAGTAGTCGGGGTCGGGGTTCATCGCGTCCGACCCGTCCAGGCTCAGGGACGTGGGGAAGCGGATGTCGGTGGTGTCGAGGGCGACGATACGGCTCACGGGATTCCTCTCGATGCGCGGCTGATTTCTTCCGCGCGGATCTCTTGGAGTGTAAACATCGGATGTCTATACTGTCAACGAGACCGGCCGCCTCATCGCGGCCTCCCGACCGATCAGGAGAAACATGAAGTTCGCGCGGCTCGGCACCCCCGGGAATGAGATCCCCGTCCTCGTGGAGGGCGACCGATACCTCGACCTCCGCCCCGTAACATCCGATGTGAACGGCGATTTCCTCGAGGGTGACTTCGTCGCCCGCGTCGTTGCCGCCCGCGATGCCGGAGACCTCCCCGAACTCGCGGACGCCGCATCGCTGCGCGTCGGCGCCCCGATCGCCCGCCCGAGTGCCGTGATCTGCATCGGCATGAACTACGCCGCTCACGCCGCCGAGTCGGGGTCGGAGCCGCCCACCATCCCGATCCTCTTCCTCAAGACGCCGAACACGGTCGTGGGCCCGAACGATGCGGTCACGATCCCCCGCGGCAGCGAGAAGACCGACTGGGAGGTCGAGCTCGGCATCGTGATCGGCACCCGCACCGCCTACCTCGACTCCCCCGACGAGTCGATGGCGCACGTGGCCGGCTTCGTCGCCGCGAACGACGTCTCCGAGCGCGACTTCCAGATGGCCGTCTCGGGCGGGCAGTGGTCGAAAGGCAAGATCGCGGCCGGCTTCAACCCCACCGGGCCCTGGCTCGTCACCCCCGACGAGGTGGATCACCACGCGCTCGGTCTTCGCAGCTTCGTGAACGGCGAGCCGCGGCAGGACTCGAACACGAGCGACATGATCTTCACCGTCGAGCACATCGTGCACCACCTCTCGCAATATGTGACGCTGGAGCCCGGTGACCTCATCCTCACCGGCACGCCGCAGGGCGTCGCCCTGTCGGGCAAGTACCCCTATCTCGCCGCGGGCGACGTGGTCGAGATCGAGATCGACGGCCTCGGCCGTCAACGGCAGGAGTTCGTGGCATGGGAGGCCCGGAAGTGAGCGCATTGAACGGACTGGTGGCGATCGTCACCGGTGGAGCATCAGGGATCGGCGCGGCGATCGCCCAGCGTCTGCACGCCGACGGAGCGCGCATCGCGGTCCTCGACCGGGACACCACGGCGGCCGACCCCGCCTTCGCCGCCTTCACAGCCGATGTCTCCGACCGCAAGAGTGTCGACGCGGCGGTGAGCGCCGTGGCCGAGCGGTTCGGGCGCATCGACATCGTCGTCAACAACGCCGGCATCGGCGCACAGGGCGACATCACCGCGAACGACGACGACGAGTGGGCGCGCGTGCTCTCGGTCAACGTCACAGGCATCGCCCGCGTCACCTCGGCAGCCCTCCCCTGGCTGCGGAAGTCTCCGTCCGCCGCGGTCTGCAACACGGCATCCATCGCCTCGACGACAGGGTTGCCGCAACGGGCGCTCTACAGCGCGTCGAAGGGAGCCGTCGCAGCCCTCACGCGCGCGATGGCCGCCGACCACCTGCGCGAGGGCATCCGTGTGAACGCGGTCAACCCCGGCACGGCCGACACCCCGTGGGTGGGCCGACTGCTCGATTCGGCAGCCGACCCCGCCGCCGAGCGCGCCGCCCTCGAAGCACGCCAGCCGCACGGACGCCTGGTCAGCCCCGACGAGGTCGCCGCTGCGGTCGCCTACCTCGTGAGCGCCGCAGCGGGATCGACCACCGGCACCTTCATCGAGGTCGACGGCGGTATGGCCCAGCTGCGCCTGCGCGCGGAGTAGCATCCGCCTGCGTTCCGGTCGCAGTTGACGCCGCCTCCGTCGCGCGAGGGCGGCAACAATTGCGACCGGAAGCGCAGAGACCGACGCCGGACGACGGCAACTGCGACCGGAACCACCGAGACCGACCCCACGGCAGCAACCGCGACCGGAGCCGCAGGAATGCCGGGCTAGCCGCGGTGACCGCGGATCCAGCCCCGGAGGCCCGATCGCGGAGCAGCATCAGACGGGATCCGCCGCGGCTGAGCGGTGCGATAGAACCGCTCGGCGTTCCCCCACAGGAGGGCGTCGAGGTCGTGGCCCCGCGACTCCGCCCACGCCACGACGGTGTCGGCCCAGCGCGACCGCGCGGTGGGCTGGTACGTCGCGGAGCCGTCCTCCGGCGCGTGCGGGTCGCCGGGCTCGGCGGGGCCGATGGCCGAGACCGGCCAGTCACTCCCCCACATCAGGCGCTCGATCCCGAAGGCATCCGCCGCCACGTCGAGGAACGGCTCCAGCTGCTCGGCGTTCCAGTCTCCGCCTGCCTCTCCCGGCAGGCCGGAGAGCTTGCAGAAGGTGTGCGGATGACGGGCGAGTTCGGCGAGATCGCGAGCCCACTCCGCCGACGGCGGGAGCGGCGAGGCCGCCGTGCCGACGGCAGGCTTGCCGAGATGGTCGAGCACGATCCGCAGCTCCGGGATCGCACCGGCGAAACGGGCGATCTCCGGGAGCTGATCGGCGCGCACGCACGCGTCGAAGGTCAGATCGCGCGCGGCGACCTCACGCGCGCCGGTCACGAACGCGGCCGAGACGGCCAGTCCGTCCGGCTCGCCCTGCAGGTTGTGCCGCACTCCGACGACGAGGGGCTCGGCCATGAGCCCCTCCAGGTGCGCGACCGTGTCGGTTCCCCGGTCGAGACGGATGCCGGCGACGATCCCGACGATGCCGAGCGCAGGCGCCAGCCCCGCGACCCACTGCACCTCGTCGAGGAAGTCGTCTTCGATGGTCTCCGCCTGCACGAACACCGACTTCTCCGGGTGCGCGGCGGACAGGCGGGCGAGCTCCAGCTCCCGGTCGGCGAACCGGTACGCCAGCGGCCCCTCGAGCCAGGTGTAGGTCAGCACCCCCGGATCCCAGAGGTGCAGGTGTGAATCGAGAACGCGCATGGCTCCATCCTGCCGGAGACATCCGATCAATCGCTAGGATGACGCCATGGCAGTCACCGACGAGGCGATCGAGAAGATCAAGGCGATGATCGTGGCGGGCGAGCTCGCCCCCGGCGATCGCCTTCCCCCGAGAAGGAGCTGTCCGAGCGGCTCGGCCTCTCCCGCAGCTCGATGCGCGAGGCGGTCAAGGCGCTGGAGGTCATCCGGGTCCTCGACGTGCGACGCGGCGACGGCACCTACGTGACGAGCCTCGAACCGCATCTGCTGCTGGAGGCGATCGCGTTCGTCGTCGACATGCACGACGACGACTCGATGCTCGAGATCTTCGCGGTGCGCCGCATGCTGGAGTCGCAGGCGACAGGGCTGGCGGCCACCCTCGGCACGGAGGAGCAGATCGCCGAGCTGCAGGACGAGGTCGATTCGGTCGACGCGGCCGTGACCATCGAGTCTCTGGTCGACCACGACATCCGGTTCCATCGCGAGATCGTCGCGATGTCCGGCAACGCGTACCTCGCGAGTCTGATCGAGCATCTGAGCAGCCAGACCGTGCGCGCCCGCGTGTGGCGCGGCCTCACCGAGGGCGGCGCGGTCGAGCGCACCCTGTCCGAGCACCGGGCCATCGCCGACGCGATCGCCCAGCACGACTCCGCCCTCGCGACCTCGCTCGCCACCGCGCATATCGCGGGCGTGGAGCGCTGGCTGCGCCAGGCCGCGGCGAGCTGACCCCGCCTGCGGACTTCAGCGGACCGCGCTCACGCGCCCAGGCGCACCATCGCGGCGTCGAACTCGGCGGCCGAGCTGTCGCTCACCTCATGGAAGAGCACCCGGTCGAGCACGTCCGGCGCAGCAGTGAAGTACGGCACTCCTGCAAGGCGCAGACCGGTGATGTCGTCCGGCGAGCGCAGCGATGCGGCGAGCACGTTCGAGTCGCTCCCCGCGCACACCTCCTGCATGCGGGCGATCGTCGCGTCGCCGTCGAGGCCCGCGTCGCGCATCCGTCCGAGGTATGGAGCGATGTACTGCGCACCGATCGAGGCGCACGCGAGGGCCTGCGTGACCGAGTACACGGCGGTGACGAGCACGGTGGCGCCGTCCCCCACGAGAGCGGATGCGGCGGCGAAGCCCGCCGCCGTGGCCGGGACCTTCACGGCCACGCGGTCGCCCAGTGCGCGGATGCCCTCGGCATTGCGGAGGAAGGACGCGGTGTCGCCGCCCCAGGTCTGGAAGAAGATCTCGCGCGCCCCCTCCGACTCCCACCGGGCGTAGAGCTCGGGGATCTCGGCGGCGGTGCGGCCTCCCCGTTCGAGGATGGTCGGGTTGGTGGTGACACCGTGCACCACACCAGCGGCGAGCAGTCGGGAGACACGGTCGACGTCGGCGCTGTCGACGTACAGGCGTGGCGCGATCGGGTTCATCGGGGTCTCCTCGCGGACAACCTGTCGTTACAGGTGCGGTTTCGGCTAATGTAATGACAGCCACCGCGGTCTGTCAAAGCGTCGGCTACGCCTGCCGTCGAGGAAGATCAGGAGCGAGATGACCCCCGCACACCCCGAGGACCGTACCGGCGTCGTCATCGTCGGCAGCGTCACAGCCGATGTGACCACCTTCTCCGGGCGTCTGCCCGCCAGGGGCGAGACGATTCTCGGGGACGAGTTCACGCTCATGCTGGGCGGCAAGGGCGCGAACCAGGCTGTCGCCGCCGGGCGCTCCGGTGCGCGCACGAGCTTCGTCGGCTGCGTCGGAGACGACCTGTTCCACGACCTGGTCGTCGACGGGCTGACCGCGGCCGGCGTCGACCTCGCGCACCTGCGCACGGTTCCCGGCCCGACAGGCGTGGCGCACATCCGCGTCGACTCGTCGGCGCAGAACGACATCGTCATGGTTCCGCTCGCCAATGCCGCCCTCAGCGCCGCGCAGATCGACGAGGCGCTCGCAGCCCTCGCCCCCACGACCTCGGTGCTGCTCACCCAGCTCGAGACGCCCTCCGCGCTCACCGCCCACATCACCGCGCGCGGTCGCGAGCACGGCATGACCGTGATCCTCGATCCCGCCCCGGCCGCCGAGCTCGACGCCGAGATCTGGCGGAGCATCGACATCGTCACCCCCAACGAGACCGAGGCGACGCTGATCAGCGGTATCGAGGTGACGGATGCCGCGTCGGCCGAGCAGGCCGGACGCTGGTTCCTCGCCCAGGGGGTCGGCGCCGCCGTGATCACCCTCGCGGGCCAGGGCTCGTGCGTCGTGACGGCCGAGGGCGCATCCGTGATCCCGCCGTTCCCCGTGGATGCGGTCGACACGACCGCGGCGGGAGACGCCTACGCCGGCTATCTCGGCGCGGCGCTCGCGAGCGGCAGCACCCTGGCGGATGCCGTGCGCCTGGCCACCGCGGCCGGCGCGCTGACGGTCACGAAGCAGGGGGCATCGCCGAGCCTTCCGCACCGCGCCGACGTCGACGCGTTCCTGGCGGAGCGCAGCTCAGCGCACGCCCCCGCACCCGTCGCGAGCTGAACCTGCGAACCGAGCATCCGGAGAACCGAGGAGACACATGCGCAAGACGGCCACCACGATCAATCCCGCGCTCTCCCGCGTGATCAGCGAGACCGGGCACACCGATCTGATCGTCGTCACCGACGCAGGCCTGCCCATCCCCCCGGGATCCGAGCGCATCGACCTGGCGTATCGCCCGGGTGCTCCCGCCTTCCTCGACGTGCTCGACACCGTGCTCGCCGAGCTGGTGGTCGAGGGGGCGACGGTCTCGGCCGAGGTCGCCGAGAAGAGCCCGGAGGTGCTGGCCGCACTGCGCGAGCGGTTCGCCGGCATGGGGTTCGAGATCGACCTCGTGCCGCATGTGGAGTTCAAGAAGCTCAGTCACGGCGCACGGGCGTTCGTGCGGTCCGGCGAGTTCACCCCCTACGCGAACGTGATCCTGCACGCGGGGGTGGCGTACTGATGGCCATCGTCGACGACGCGATCGACCGGCACTCCGCCGCGCCCATGTACGACCAGCTGCGCCAGCTGATCATCGACGGCATCGCCCGCGACGGTCTGCAGCCCGGCGACCCGCTGCCCGGCGAGCACCGCCTGTGCGAGCGCTACGGCATCTCGCGCACCGTCGTGCGCCAGGCGCTCGCCCAGCTGGAGCACGAGGGGCTCGTCGAACGGGTGAAGGGCAAGGGCACGTTCGTCTCCCGTCCCCGCACGAGCGAGAGCCTGGTGCACACGCTGGTCGGCCTCTACGACGACGTCGAGCGCCGTGGCGGCCACGTGCACAGCGATGTGCTGCGGCACGAGCAGACGGCAGCCGATGACGAGGTCGCGCTCGCCCTCGAGGTGCCCGTCGGCTCCCCTGTCGTCGTGCTCGAGCGTCTGCGCCACGTCGACGGCGAACCGTGGTCGCTCTCGACGACCTGGATGCCCGAGGCCGTCGGATCCGTCACCCTCGGCAACGACCTCACAGAGGGCTCGCTGTACAGACTCCTCGCCGAGAACGACATCGTCGCGACGCACGGTGTGCGCTCGGCGGAGGCGACCGTGGCCACGCACGAGCAGGCTCAGCACCTGGGCGTGAGCGCCGGTTCGGCACTGCTGCGTCTACGCAGCGTCAGCCGCAGCGCCGACGGCACGCCCATCGAGTACTTCATCGCGTATCACCGCGGCGACCGTTCGCGTTTCGAGTTCCAGCTGCAGCAGGAGCAGTCTCAGGCATCGCTCCTGCACGTCGACGGCGACGGCGGGGCCTCCCCGGCCGGAACGGTCGGCTGAGGAGACCCTGTCGGCGGCACCGCGCCGGGTGTACCGTCACCGCATGATCACCGACGATCCCACCCTCACCGACCCCGACCACTACCGCACGCTCTGGGAGAACGAGCACGTCCGCGTGCTCGACTACACCGATGAGCCCGGCGACAAGACGACGCCGCACGATCATCCGAACAGCGTTCTGGTCACCCTCAGCGATTTCTCCCGCCGCCTCAGCCTGGGCGACCGCACCTTCGACACCGTCCTCGCCGCGGGACAGGCCGTGTGGTTGCCCGCGCAGCGTCATTCCGGCGAGAACACCGGAACGACGCCGACGCACACCATCCTCATCGAGCTCAAGGGCGATGCGGCAGGCGAGCCGACCTCCACCCACCTCGGCCCCGAGCGTCCCGCCGCCGCGTGATCGACCAGGGTGCCCGGCCGAGTGGCAGGTAGTGTCGAGGGCATGAGCGACTGGACCAGCACCGCGATCGCCCTGCTGGAAGCCGATGCCAACCGCAGCGCCGACACGCACCTGCACCTCTTCCCGCTGCCGCCCGAGTGGGGCATCGACCTGTACCTCAAGGACGAGTCCGTGCACCCGACGGGCTCCCTCAAGCACCGCCTCGCGCGTTCGCTGATCCTCTACGGCCTGGTCAACGGACGCATCCGCGAAGACACCACGCTCGTCGAGTCGTCGAGCGGATCGACCGCCGTGTCCGAGGCGTACTTCGCCCGCATGCTCGGGTTGCCGTTCATCACGGTCGTGCCCCGTTCGACCGTGCAGGAGAAGATCGACCTCATCGAGTTCTACGGCGGGACCTGCCACTTCGTCGACCGTGCGGAGGACATGTCGCCCGAGGCCCAACGTCTGGCCTCCGACTGCACCGGCCACTACCTCGACCAGTTCACGTTCGCCGAGCGCGCGACCGACTGGCGCGGCAACAACAACATCGCCGAGAGCGTGTTCAGCCAGCTCGCTCAGGAGCGGCATCCGATCCCCACCTGGATCGTCACGGGTGCCGGAACCGGCGGCACGAGCGCGACGTTCGGCCGGTACGTGAAGTATCGCCGACATGACACGAAGGTCGCGGTCGTCGACCCCGAGGGCTCGGCCTTCTACGACGGCTGGGCAGGGACCGTGGATCCGCCGGCCGGGCGCCCGAGCCGCATCGAGGGCATCGGCCGCCCCCGGGTCGAGGCCTCGTTCGTGCCGACCGTGATCGACGAGATGATCCAGGTGCCGGATGCCGGGTCGATCGCCGCGATCCGCCTGCTGCGCGAGCGCACCCTGCACTGGGCCGGCGGCTCGACCGGCACCAACCTCTACGGTGCGTTCCAGCTCATCGCCCGGATGCGGGCCGCGGGCGAGACCGGCAGCGTCGTGACCCTGATCTGCGACAGCGGCGTCCGCTACGCCGGCACCTACTACTCCGACGAGTGGGTCGCCACCCAGGGCTGGGACCTCGCCCCGCACCGCGCGCGCCTCGAAGGATTTCTGGAGTCCGGGGTCTGGGGGGACTGAGGGCTGCGGGCTACGCTGGCCGCAGAGCCCTACTGCACGGGTCTGCTCACCGTCACAATCACTGGGGAATCCTCATCAGACTCCGGTGCGACGAGGACGAAGCGAACTGTCTCGGCATGCTGAGGTGAGTGGAGTATTTGCTCAAGTCGCCGGGTTGCGGGAGCCGGCGATTTTTTGACGACCGCCTCGTCGATGCCAAGCCACCCCGATTCCAAGCGCGGAAAGACTACGAGCACGGCA
Organism: Microbacterium sp. TPU 3598; assembly: GCF_002356155.1. Taxonomy (NCBI): domain Bacteria; kingdom Bacillati; phylum Actinomycetota; class Actinomycetes; order Micrococcales; family Microbacteriaceae; genus Microbacterium; species Microbacterium sp. TPU 3598. The sequence goes on from NZ_AP017975.1 coordinate 3,305,194, forward strand.
GGCTCGCAGTCGACGCGAAGAAGAACAGCATCGTCCTCGAGCAGCCACGATCCTTCCAGCCTTTTCGAGGCTCCCCGGAACTGTTGCGCCTGTTCTTTGCTGATGAACACGCGCAACGCACGAAGTTGGAAAGGCAGCCGCACGAGCGCCCACCCTTGCCCCGGAACGATGCGAGCATTCCGATGCCTACGGCGCAGGGCCACCAACCTGCCGCAAGCCTCGATGAGTGTCCATAGTGGGCGGTCGGATCGCACACCACGGCCGCCGGAAACACGATTCCCACTCAGTCCTTCGAGCGCGGCCAACATCTCGTCGTCGATGTCGCCCTCATGAACTGCGGTAGCCAAGCGACAGACGTCCAGGCGAGACTGGCTCTGCCTCTGCGATAGCTCGATGTCGGCAAAGGCCTGATACAGGCTGCCGACTAGGTCATGGTGAAACGGCACGTCTCCGAGAAACCGATGTGTCAGTACCGCCAACCAGGCATTAATCAGGACGTCGGCGACTTCCTCGATCCCGAAGGCGCCGTCAGCAGCGCTCCTCGTTTCTTCCACCGCACGCGTCGCAGCTTCGAAGCGTCCGAGATAGACGAGGGTTTCCACACGCAGCGCCAACGCAGCACGCCTGAGAAAGTCGGGCGCCGTCGAGTCCGCGATGACTCTCTCGATACGCACGAGCGCGTCGCCGTCCCGCTCAGCAAGATCGAGAAGCTCGCGCGCGGCCCTGATGTCCTCGAACGCAGGGTGGCCGGCGCGGGAGAGCTGCCGTTCTAAGGCGCTGTAGGCGACGTCGATCAGTGTCCTGTGCGAAGGATCCTCCCGCGGATTTCGCCTGAGGAGATTGAGCACGGTCTCGAGCTGATACAAGACCGCTGTGCGATCCGACTCGGCGTCATCGACGGGCCACTGATCGAGCATCAGCACGCATTTCGATACGGCGTCGAGAATCTCCGGAGTCGGTCGTTCCAGCGTCGCCAAGTTAGACGCAATGGCAGCGTGAATCTTCGCTCGCAGTACGGGCGCGTGCTGACCCAGCGTGTTCAACACGTGAAGCTCGAGCTCGAAGTACTCGAGGCTAATCTCGGGCTGATTCAGCGCGCTCCACAGCACCGCCAGATTTCCCGCGAGGAGCGTGCCATACATCGACGCATAGCCCGATTCCAGGAGCCATCTCAGCGCAGATGTCGCTGAAGGCGCGACAAGTTCTGCATCCGCCCGAGCCCGCTCGTCGATCGCGCGAGTGACGTGCCCGTATGCAGACTCGATGACGCTGCGGAGCACCTCAGCGCGTCTGCGCACCGAGTGCCGCGCACGGACCACATGGAGCACGACTTCGTTGACTCGGAAGGTGCTCTGCAGAGATCGCGATTGTGCATCCATCCTCCGAGAGGCAAGCGAGAACTCGGCCAAAGCGAAGGCGACCGCGTCCACCACGGCGTCTGGATCGTCCTGAAGCTCCTCGTCCAGCAGATCGACAGCTGCGGTCACTGCGAGGTTCGCATGGGCGCTTCGCCCTGGGAGATAGGCCATCGTTTCCATGGTCGCGCTCGCCACGCCGTGCCGCCGGCTTCCCGGACCGGGCGATGACTTCGCTCTCGACTCCAGACCCTCGAGGGCAACCACAACGGCGCGGAGGAGCGTGCTGTGAGTCTTGTATCCCTCCGGCATCAGCACCTCTTCATCGATGATCTTGCTCATCAAGAGACTCACGTACTGAGGGGCGAACTCGATCCCCCGCCCGGAGGCGCTCAGGTACGCGCAAGCTAGATCGAGGGTGAGGGGCCAATCATCCAGATCCGCCGAAAGCTGACTCGCCTTCCTCCGCCAATCGGCGCTCGGCGCCGAAACCCCCATTCGCATCTCTAACAAGGCAATGGAATCGGTACGAGCGAGATGTGGTACCCCATGCGCCCGCCACCCGGACCACGCAACGGCGTTGGTCGACGTCGCGACGATATCCACGTGTCCGACCAGAGGACGCCACGGCTGAACTTCCTTCGCCGAGGCCGCATTGTCGAACACCAGCAGCCAAGTGTCCGAACTGGCAGCGAAGAGGTCTCGGAAGGATGCCGCGAGCTCAGCGCCGTCCGTTCTCTCGTCGCCGATCCCCTCGGCCTGCTCTGACTCGCCGAGGATTCGCCGGACCGACTGTCGAATCGTGCTCAGATCGTGAGCGTCGATCCACAGGATGTGGTCGTATGACGCAGCGCGATCTCTAGCGAAGGAGGCAGCGATAGTCGATTTTCCCGCCCCCGAGAAGCCTGTCAGAACCGCTCGTCGCGGCTGCCTCGTAGGCATTCCTCGCAGAGCCTCGTCCAGGAAAGCGCGAGCTTCGACACGGGGTATTGCTTCGATGTTGGGGATGGGTCCAGCCACAACACCCCAGTCATACGCGCCTCTAGCCTGCGCCACGACATGATCGGCGGGATAGAGCATCCGCTCGATCTGTTCGGCGGGAATCTCACAACCTGGGGTGGTCGCAGAACGCTCGAGCAGCCTCATCGCCACGCTGTAGACGAGGATCTCGGACGACTCCCGGCCGGTTCCCCAACCGAAGGAGTGGCGGAGCGCACGAATACGAGCGGCGAGAAACTCGAACGCATCGGGGAGTTGCCAGGCATCGACCACGACTTCGCATCGCGCGATGCGCCCGAGAACCTCGCTCGTGCTTTCGACGTTGAGAACGGCGCCCGCAGCCTCGAGAGCACCCTGTATCTCTCGCATGACGTCCGTCCCACCCAGAAGCTGCTGACGGGCAGCGTCCAGTGCAGCCCCGAGTTGCAGCAATGCTGATGCGACCGGGCGGTTAGTGCGAAAAGTGAATGTGGTGGAGGGCTCTCCTTGGACCATTCGTTCGAACACCCGAAGCGCTTCGGCGACGGTTACTCGGCGACCTGCAGAGCCAGAGACGCTCGACTTCGCTTGAACGACCCGAACGAACCTGCCCTCCTTGCGAAACGCGTAGTCGACGATGTCGTCGTCCGCACTCTCAAGGGACAAGGTCCAGTCACGCTCGCCCTGCTCCAAGAGACCGATGACCTCTTCCAGTACGGCAAGGTGCTGGTACCCAATCCCATACGCCGTCGCAGCCCCACCGCCCCTTCCCACCATGGTCTCAGTCCTCTGGAGGGCAGCAAAGGTTGGTCGTGAAGGCGTACGCACCGAGCCGCGCGGTGCAGCCCGCCGCCGACGGGCACGAGAGTCTCATTGCGCTCTTCCGTACCCTAAGGATCTGGGGATGCTCTGAATGCACATCGAACATGCGTCGACAGTATCGAACGGGCAGACAGAAGCAATCGCCAACTCTGCCAATACTTCCCCGTACGCTGGCCGCATGACTACTCTGATCCTCACCGTCGCGGGTGCAGACCGTCCTGGCCTCGTGGCCGCCGTCGCCGATGTCGTGGATGCGCACGGCGGCAACTGGGAGAACAGCTCACTGGCCGAGCTCGCCGGCACGTTCGCCGGCGTGATCGAGGTCTCGGTCGCGGATGACCGGGAGGCCGAGCTGTCGTCCGCACTGCGCGGCCTGCAGGGTCAGGGACTCCTCACGCTCGCCGTGCTCACCGGCACTCCGGATGCGGCTGCCGACGACGATCAGCTGCTCGAGATCCAGGTACTCGGCAACGACCGCCCCGGCATCGTGCGCGAGGTCTCCGGCGTGCTGAGTGCGCACGCCCTGAGCATCGAGGAGCTCGCCACCGAGACACGAGATGCCGCGATGGCCGGAGGGCGTCTGTTCGAAGCATCGGTCACCGCGAAGGTCCCCGCCTCCGTCGACCTCGACGCGCTGCGCACCGACCTCGAACGCATCGCCGCCGAGATCCAGGTCGACATCACCCTCGGCTGACCGGCCCGCAGGACGCGCGTCAGTCCTCGAGCCCCGAGTACCGCCGCACCCAGTACTCGGTGTAGGCGACGTGGGCGGAGGCTGCGGCACTCGCAGCGACCGGATCCGCCGCCGCCAGACCGCGCAGGATCGCGCGGTGCCCGGCATCGGAATGCACCTTGAGCTCGGCCGCATCCTCGGGGTCGGAGATGCGATACGCCCGCGACCGCGATCGCAGCACGTCGATCAGGCTGGTCAGCGCTTCGTTCCCCGCGACGCCGGAGATCGCCATGTGGAACTCGTGGTCGAGCCGCGACTGCGCCTCGAAGTCGGTGGTCGCCTCGATCTCGTCGAGCACGCGGTCCAGGGCCTCCACGGTCTCGTCGTCGATGCGGGCGGCGGCGAGCGCGGCCGCATGCGGTTCGAGCACGCGGCGGAGTTCGGTCAGTTCGAGCACGCCCGCCATCGGCAGCAGCCCGACCGTGAGCGACAGACTGCCGATCAGGTCGGCCGCGCGCAGCTCGCTGACGTAGCTGCCCGAGCCGTGACGGGTGTCGAGCACGCCGAGGGCGGCCAGCATCCGGATCGCTTCGCGGAGGGACCCGCGGGAGACGCCGAGACGTTCGCAGAGCTCGCCTTCGCTCGGCAGTCGGTCTCCGGGCCGCAGCGCACCGTCGGCGATCAGCGCCCGCAGCCCGTGCAACGCCGTGTCGAGTGCGCTCATCGTCATCCTCTCTGACACTCCCCCACCCCTCGTGAAGTCTGTCGGAACTCCCCTTCGCAGGAAACTCGTATGACAACTATGTTTCATCTTCACCTTTTCGTGGCAGTTTTCCACGGCATGTGGCAAAGTTGTGCAACAACTCGCCCGACTCATCGATGAGGACTGATGCCCACACCGCTGTTCCCCGCACCGCTCACGCTGAACTCCGGCATGCGAGCGCGCGACGCCTGGCCCCTCGACCCGGCGGTGATCCACCTCAATCACGGATCCTTCGGCGCGGTCCCGTCCGTCGTCGTCGAGCACCAGGACGCCCTGCGCCGCCGCGCGGACCTCAGCCCCGTCGAGTGGTTCCCGCGCATCGCCGAGCGCGTGCAGGCGGCCCGCGAGCGCACCGCCCCGTTCGTGGGCGCGCGCGCCGAGGACAGCGCCTTCGTGCCCAACGCCTCGGCCGCCGCGACCGTCGTCTACAACGCACTGCAGCTCGAAGCCGGCGACGAGATCCTGGTGACCGACCAGGGCTACGGCGCCATCACCATGGGAGCCGAGCGCCTCGCCCGCCGGTTCGGGGCGCGCGTGCGCACCGTCGCCCTGCCGCTGCTCTCCTCCGACGACGAGATCGTTCAGCTCTTCGCCGATGAGCTCACCCCCCGCACACGTCTGATCGTGGTCGACCAGATCACCTCCCCGACCGCCCGCGTGCTGCCCACCCGACGCATCGCCGATGCGGCAGCCGAGCGCGGCGTGCGCACGCTCGTCGACGGCGCCCACGCCCCCGGCCTCATCGCGGATGCGGCCACCGTCGCGGGTGGCGACTGGTGGTTCGGGAACATGCACAAATGGCCGTGCGCCCCGCGCGGCTCCGCCCTGCTGGTGACCTCCGCCGCCGACCGCGACGAGCTCTGGCCGCTCATCGACTCGTGGGCCGCGCGGGAGGCGTACCCCTCCCGTTTCGACACGCAGGGAACGATCGACGCCACCACGTACCTGGCCACCCCGACCGCGATCGACTTCATCGAGAGCGAGTTCGGCTGGGCCTCGGCACGCACGGCCATGGCGGAGATCGCCGACGCCGGCGCCGAGCTGATCGCCGAAGCCCTGCGCCCGTACGGTGACGAGGATCCGCTCACGCCACTCCCCTCTCCGGTGCCGTCGATGCGACTGGTGCGTCTTCCGCTCGGGCTCGGCGCGACCCGCGAAGAGGCCGACGGCCTGCGGATGGACCTGCTCGACGAGGTCGGCGTCGAGACGGCGTTCACGAGCTTCCGCGGGGTCGGCTACTTCCGGCTCTCGGCCCACCTCTACAACGAGGCCGCCGACTACGAGACCTTCGTCGAGCGCTGCGTGCCGCAGATCCTGAGCCGGGCCGGCATCCGTCCCGCCGACTCCCTCATCGTCCCCTGACCGCAACACCCACCCGACCGCAACACCCACCCCCACCCCACCGAGAGGCACATCGTGAAGAACAAGATCTTGACGACCGCAGCGGGATTCGGCACCGTCGCCGTCCTCGCTCTCACCGGCTGTTCCGCAAGCTCCGGCCCGTCCACCGACGGCACCGTCACCCTGCAGATGGTCGAGAGCCTGACCAACCCCGCCCGCACCGAGCTCCTGCGCGGGCTGCTCGACGACTTCGAGAAGGCGAACCCGAAGATCACGGTCAACCTCGTCTCGCCTCCCACCGAGCAGGCCGACGCGAAGATCCAGCAGATGCTGCAGTCCGGCAAGGGCGTCGACGTGCTGGAGGTGCGTGACATCACGGTCGGGCCGTTCGCGAACAACGGCTGGCTCTACGACCTGGGCCCCGACCTCGAGAAGTGGGACGGCTGGGACGCGCTGACCGACAACGCCCAGTCCGCTTCGGTCGCCGCCGACGGCAAGAGCTATTTCGTGCCCTACGGCTTCTACGGGCTGTCGCTGTTCTACCGCACCGACCTGGTGAAGGACGCGGGCTTCGACGGTCCGCCGCACAGCTGGAAGGACCTTCTGGAGCAGGCGAGCACGATCCAGGACCCGTCGAACAACATCTACGGCTACGCCTTCCGCGGCGGTCAGAACGCTAACAGCAACGTGGTCGCGGCGATCGAGGCGTACACGATCGACGGACTCGACGTCGACGACGCGTTCCTGATGGAGGACGGCTCGACGATCTTCGCCGCACCCGAGGCACAGGACGCCGTCGACGACTACTTCGATCTGTTCAAGGAAGCCTCCCCGCCCTCCGCGGTCTCGTGGGGCTACCCCGAGATGGTCGCCGGCTTCACGAACGGCACCACGGCGTTCCTGCTGCAGGACCCCGAGGTCATCGCGACCGTGCAGGACTCCTCGCTGACCGAGGACCAGTGGGACACCGCTCCCCTGCTCGTCGGCCCCTCGGGCAAGGCCGCGCAGCCACTCGCCGTCGCGGGCTGGGGCGTCGCCGAGAACAGCGAGAACAAGGAGGCGGCCGTCAAGCTCGTCGAGTTCCTGTCGTCCGCCGAGCCCGCCACGGAGTTCGCACAGGCCAACAGCCTGGTGCCGATCATCACGGCCGCCGCCGACGACGAGTTCTACTCGTCCGGCCCGTGGACCAGCTACGTCACCATGACCGAAGACCCGGAGACCTACGTCAACGTGCGCCAGCCGCGCGGGGTCAGCTGGTGGACCGAGTGGATCCAGAAGTCCGACCAGGACGTGCAGAACGTGCTGCTGGGCAACATGTCGACCAGCGACCTGCTGGCCTCGTGGGATGCGTTCTGGACCGAGAAGTACGCCGCGGAAAAGGGCTGACCTGTGGCCCGCACCGCTCAGAAGGGAGGCTCCGTCGGCACTGCTTCGCAGCAGACCGCCGCCGGGGCCTCCCCGGCATCCCGCCGACGCCCGTTCCGCGGCCGCCAGGCGTGGACGCTGCTGGCCTTCCTCGCGCCGGCGATCGTCTTCGTCTGCTGGTTCACCTACTGGCCGATGCTGCAGGGCGCGCGCATGGCCTTCCACGACTGGAACCTGTGGGACCTCACCTCGACGCCCTTCGTCGGCTTCGACAACTTCCTCGCGGTGTTCCGGGATCCTGCCTTCCCGACCGTGGCGTGGAACTCCGTGCTCTGGGTCGTCGGCTCGCTCGTGCCGCAGCTCGTGATCGGATTCCTGATCGCCCTGGCCCTGCGCAAGAGGTTCCGCTTCCGCGGCCTCTACCAGGCGCTCGTGTTCTTCCCGTGGGCGGTGTCGGGCTTCCTGATCGGCATGCTGTTCCGCTGGATGTTCAACGCGGAGTTCGGCGTGGTCAACGACCTGCTCATGAAGGCGGGGCTGATCGACGCCCCGCTCCCCTGGTTGGCTGATCCGAAGCTCGCGATGTTCGCGGTGATCGTCGCCAACGTCTGGTACGGCGTGACGTTCTTCGCGATCATGATCCTCGCGGCGCTGCAGTCGGTGCCCGACGAGATGCTGGAGGCGGCGAGCCTCGACGGCGCGGGCAAGTTCCGGCAGCTGTTCTCGATCATCATCCCGTACATCTCGATGACGCTGCTGCTGACGATCCTGCTGCGGGTGATCTGGATCTTCAACTTCCCCGACATCATCTACGCGATGACCAACGGCGGACCCGCCAACCAGACGCACATCATCACGACCTGGATGATCAACTACACCCAGCAGGGCAACTACGGCTTCGCGAGCGCGATCGGCCTCATCGTGATGGCGGTCCTGTTCGTGTTCTGCGCGTTCTACCTGATGGCGATGCGGAGAGTGCAGCGATGACCATGACAGACGCCTCGCGGACAGGTTCCTCGATCACCGAGACCCGGCGCATCACCGTCCCCGATCCGGCATCCGCCCCGCGACCGAAGCCGCGTGTCACGGTCGGCGGTGTCATCCGCGTCCTGGGTCTCGGACTCTGGCTCGTGATCACACTGTTCCCGCTGTACTGGATCGCGCTGACGTCGATCAAGTCGCCGGGGACGATCAACCGGTTCCCGATCGAGTACTGGCCGAGCGAGCCGTCGCTCGAGAACTACATCAGCCTCTTCCAGAAGAGCTCGTTCGGCGTCTTCCTCGGCAACTCCGCCCTGGTCGCGGTCGTCGGCGGTGCCGTGGCCACCCTCATCGCCCTGTTGAGCGCCTACGTGCTGGCCCGGTTCGAGTTCCGCGGCAAGGGGACGATCCTGATCGCGTTCCTGCTCACGCAGATGATTCCGGCGTTCATCGCGCTCGGCCCGCTGTATTCGATGATGACCGACCTGGGACTGGTCGACACCAAACCCGGCCTGATCCTCGTCTACATCGCGATCTGCATCCCGTTCTCGACCGTCATGCTCCGCGGCTTCTTCGAGAACGTGCCGGACGCGCTCGAAGAGGCGGCGATGATCGACGGATGCTCACGCCTCGGCGCTCTGTTCCGGGTGCTCGTCCCGGTGATGACCCCCGGCATCATCGCGGCGTTCATCTTCAACTTCGTCAACTGCTGGAACGAGCTGTTCCTGTCGGTCGTGCTCATGAACACCGACGCGAACCGCACCGTGCCGTCGGCGCTGAACGGCTTCATCTCGACGTTCAACATCGACTGGGGCTCCATGAGTGCCGCCGCGGTCCTGACGATCCTGCCGACCATGGCGATGTTCGCCCTCGCGAGTCGCTGGATCGTGCAGGGCCTGACCGCGGGTGCGGTCAAGGAATGACCGTCGCCGAGACCCACGCCCAACGTCGAGACCCACCCGCGCGTACGTCAGCGGGGGTGGGTCTCGACGTTACCGATGGGTCTCGGCGTCAGATCAGGGCACTCAGACCAGGCGCGACTTCGGCGACACCGAGTAGGTGTTCTCGGCGTCGCGGTTGACCGTGTCGCCGAGGGCCGCGTCGATCGCCGCCTTCGTGTCGGCGTCGAGCGTCACGCCCGAGGCCTTGACGGTCTCGGCGAGCTGCTCCGGACGGGACGCGCCGACCAGTGCGGCCGCCACGTTCGGGTTCTGCAGCACCCACGCGATCGCGAGCTGCGGCATCGACAGGCCGGCCTGCTCGGCGATCGGCTTCAGGCGCTGGACGGCGGTGAGGATGTCGTCCTGCAGGAAGCTCTTGATGAAGTCGGCGCCGCTGTGCGGGTCGGTGGCGCGCGAGCCCTCCGGCACCGGCTGACCCGGCAGGTACTTGCCACTGAGCACACCCTGCGCCATCGGCGACCAGACGATCTGCGAGATGCCGAGCTCTTCGGACGCCGGGACGACCTTGCCCTCGATCACACGCCACAGCATCGAGTACTGGGGCTGGTTCGAGATGAGCTGGATGCCGAGCTGCTTCGCGAGGGCGTGCCCTTCGCGCAGCTGCTCCGCAGTCCACTCCGAGACACCGATGTAGAGCGCCTTGCCCTGGCGGACGACGTCGGCGAAGGCCTGGAACGTCTCCTCCAGCGGGGTCTCGTAGTCGAAGCGGTGTGCCTGGTACAGATCGACGTAGTCAGTGCCGAGGCGCGCGAGCGAACCGTTGATCGATTCGAAGATGTGCTTGCGGCTCAGGCCGGTGTCGTTCGGCCCCTTCGGACCGGTCGGGAAGTAGACCTTCGTGAAGATCTCCAGGCCTTCGCGGCGCTGCCCCTCCAGGGCCTTGCCGAGCACGACCTCCGCCGCCGTGTTGGCGTACGTGTCGGCGGTGTCGAAGGTGGTGATTCCGGCGTCGAGGGCGGCGTGGACGGTCTTGACGGCGGCGTCGTCGCCGACCTGCGAGGCGTGGGTGACCCAGTTGCCGTAGGTGATCTCCGAGACCTTGAGACCGCTGTTGCCGAGATAGCGATAGTTGACCATGGATCAACGCTACTGGCTGCCCGCCATGACGGGGCCGGACGCGAGGGAAGAGGTCAGGCCGACGCAGGAGCGGCGCGTGCCCGGAGCACGGCGACCACCCCGCCGAGCATCAGCAGGGCTGCTGCTAAGGCGCTGATGATGTAGAACGCTCGCACTCCGGGGAGGGAGACGCCCGCCGAGATCATGAAGGTATCGGCCAGCGCCATGCCCGGGGCGAACGAGGCGAGGAAGAAGCCCGGGGCTCCGAGCATGAGCAGACTCAGGAAGCCGGCAGCCGCGATCATCGGAGCGGCCCTCGACGTCATCGCGATCACACCGAGGGCGAGGGCGAGCACGACTCCCACCCCGAGAATCATGAAGGTCGTCGGCGCGTTGAGCGACTCACCCGCTCCGCTCAGCTCAGCTCGGATCTGGTCGAGAGTGAGCCCGGGAGCGGCCGCGAGAGGCGTCCACTCCAAGATCTGCACCGCGGCGAGCGCAGCATAGATCGTGACGGCGAGCACACCGGCGATCGAGATCCACAGCGTCTGCACCCGCATGGTCCGACGCTGCATCCGAGTCATGCGGGTCAGCCTAGGAAGACATCCCGAGAGTCTCCCGATACTCGCGCCAGGCCGCTCCGAGGCGGCGGATGCCCTCGGCGAGCACGTCGTCGGGTGCGGTGAAGGGGATGCGGATGTGATCGTCCGGCGACGCGGAAACGGCGAACGCCGCACTTCCGGCGATCGAGACACCGTGTGCGGCCGCCGTTCGGGCGAGCGCTGCTGCCGACCCCACGGGCACCCGCACCCATAGCGACAGCCCGCCACGGGGCGGCTCGACCGTCCAGTCGGGCAGGTGCTCTGCCATCAGTCGCTGCAGCAGCCGGAGCCGCTCCTGGTGGATGCGGCTGTTCGCGCGGCGCAGGTCGTCGGCGCGGGCGATCAGGTCGAGAGCGAGCAGCTGACCCGGCACGCTGGTGGACTGGTCGGCGAGCTGACGCGCGCCACGCAGCCGTCGTACGAGCACGGGGTCCGCCCGCAACCAGCCGATCCGCAGGCCCGCCCACACCCACTTCGACACCGACTCGACCACGATGACGGGCGCGTCGGCGCGCTCGGCGGCGAGCGTGGGCGGCACCACCCCGTCGAAGGAGATGCCGGCGAGCACGCGATCCTCGATGACCGGAACGCCGTACTGCGCGGCGAGCGCGGCCACCCGATGCCGAGCAGCTGCAGGCAGGCGCGACCCGGTCGGGTTCTGGTGATGCGGGTTGAGGGCGACGAGTACCGGACGCAGACGAGCGAGGGCCTGCTCCAGCGCGTCGACGTCGAGACCGTCGTCGCCCATCGGGACGCCGTGCACCGAACCGCCGCGCAGGCCGACCGAATCAGTGACGCCCGGCCAGGTGATCTCCTCGGCGAGCACGATGTCGCCTGGGCCCACGAGCGCGTTGACGACGAGACTGATGGCCTGCTGCGCGCCGTGCGTGACGAGGATCTGCTCCGGTGTGGTCGGTGTTCCCTCGGCGGCGTACATGTCGGCGATGAGGGTGCGCAGCGCAGGCAGGCCCGCAGGGTCGGTCTCCGGCAGCAGGGCGAGGTCGAGCCGCGGCTTGTGATCGCGAATGAGCTGCACCCCGAGGTCGGAGATCTGCGGCACGGTGCGCAGGAGATCGATCGCGTTCGGCAGCGCCGAGAAGAGGGCCTCTCCGCGTCCTGGTCGTGAGGCAGGCACGGCGGTTGCGGCTGTCCCGGCGATGCGGGTGCCGCTCCCCTGCCGCCGGTCGACGAGACCGCGGTCTGCGAGGTCGCCGTACGCAGCGACGACCGTGCCGCGCGAGACGGACCCTGCCGCTGCCAGTGCGCGCTCCGCGGGCAGCCGGTCCCCCGGGCGCAGCTCTCCACTTGCGATCAGCCCCTCGATGCCTCGCGCGAGCCGGGCGGCGAGAGTGCCGTCTCCCTGTGTCCAGCGGCCGAGCCGCGCCGAGAGCGCCTCCGAGGACACGTCACCTGCGTGGACGAGAGATGCCGCTCGTACCGCAGGAATGGCCGATACCTGATCCATTGGCCCGCTATTGGCCCTGTCCTTCACGCTCATGAGAACCGATTCTGGACCAATGAACACGCATCTCGCCAGCCGTCCTTCAGAGACTGGACCGATCAATCCCGATTGGACCATCGCGCAGCTCCTGGAGTGGCTCAGCGATGATGTCCGCCAGCACGATGTCATGCTTCAGCATCCGCTCGCCCGCATCGAGGCGCTGATGACCGGGGCGCGCTGGGCACGCACCCCGTCGACCGTGGCGTTGATCCGCTCGATCGCCGCCGCCGTCCGCGACGAACCGGTGCGGGGAAGCATCCGGGTCGGCGAGCTCTCCCCGCAGCAGGCGCCACGGATGCCGGAGCGGATTCCCCAACCCGCCTGACCGGAGCCTCGCGCAGCCTCGCCGCACCGCGATGCCCGGTTCAGCCGATCGTCGGACGAACGAGCTGCTCCTGCTCCTCGAGCGTCTGCGCCTGCGCGCGCTTCTCCGCCCGTTCCCGCTCCTGCGCCTCGGCCGCCTCTCGGCGTTCCGCACGCGTCTGCGGCTCACCGGAGCCGGCCTCCGCTTCTATCCCCTGAGACTGATCCGTCACGATCTGCGCACGGTCTCGGAAGCCCTCAGCCGTCACCTTGTCGAGGGCGACCTGCTTGCGGATCGCGGCGGCTTTCTCGTAGAGGCTCGGATCACCGTAGCTCGTGAGCACCTTCACCAGCACCGGCAGCAGCTCGATCATGAAGAACAGCGCGGCGATGAGGATGTGCGCCCACAGAATCGAGGGCTCCTTCTCGCTCAGCCGGTTCAATCCGCTGATCTGACTGAGCAGGCCGACCGCTCCGGCGTTGCCCTGCGCGACCGCATCGGCGCGGGCGTTGTACGCGGCGAGCGCCTGATCGTAGGAGTCGCGAGCTGTCGGCAGCTGCGACTTCGCCTGCTCGCGGTTCTGCGCCTCGGACGACGAGGTGTTCTCCTTCGCCGCAGTGCCGGCCGCGGCGAGCTCCTCGTTGGCGGTGCGCAGTTGGGCGGCGAGGGCGTCGTAGGTCTGCTGAGCCTCGGCGAGCTGCGCCTTGGCGGCGTCCGAACTGGCGCCCTGGCCGTTGACGCCGGTGCAGCCGGGAACGGTGCCGGCACCCTCACCCGTGAGCTCGCACTGGTACAGCACGCGCGCCTGGTCGATCACGGCCTGCTGGGCGGTCATCTTCGCGGTCACGTCGTCGACCGTGGCCTGAGCCGCGGACTCGGTCGCCGACGAGGAGTCGGTGCCGGCGACGATGCCGGTCGCCGCCTGGTTCTCGAGTTCGGCGACCTTGGCAGATGCCGCGTCGAGTGCGATCTTCTCCGGGCCGTTCTCGAGCGCCTCCTGGTCGGACTGCGACTGGGTGATGTTGGTGGAGGCGACCTCGCGGGCGATGTCGTTGTGGAAGATCTGCAGCACGAGTGGCTCGGCCACGACGAAGCCGATGATCGCGGCCATGATCACGCGCGGGATCGCAAGCCCGATGAGTCGCCAGACGTTCCTGGTCGAGCTCATGGTCGATGTGAGGAATCGGTCGAGGTTGAAGATGATGAGCGCCCAGACGAGCGCCAGGGGCACGGCCAACCAGACGGCCGCCTGCACCCCGGTGGTGAGTGCGAAGAGCATCGAGATCGCCGAGACGAGCGCGGTGCCGGCGAGCACGAAGAACATCTGCACGAAGCGCGGGGTCTCGCCGGGAACACGGTCGAGGATCTCGCCCTCCGCACCGCCGAGGATCGCGAGGGTTCGCGCGCGCGAACCGGGAGTGCGCGGTGCGCGCTTCGCGCGGGGACGGCGGATGCGCGGCTCCCGCGGCGGCTTCACCGGAGCGTGTCCTTCGGCGGCGGAATCGTCCGCGGCGATCGCGTCGGCAATCGGGGTCGTCTCTGCGGGCACGGACTCGGGCACCTCACGGGTGGCGTGGTCGGTGCCGGTGGGCTCGAACTCACGCAGGAAGTCGAGGTCATCCGTGACGGCGTCGGGTTCGCCGTCGAGGATGATCCGACCCTGCGAGTCGTAGCGACCCGGTCGATGGGCGGAATAGGGCATTCGAACAATCTACGAAACCTCGCCTGTGCATCGCGTGGAAGAGTGCTTTGAGCGACTCACAGGTTGGACGACGCAACCGTGACGGATCACTCCGCGAGAAGCAGCCGATCGAGGGCCGCGGCGTAGGCCGACAGTCCGTCCTCGAGCGTGAAGTGGCCTGCCGCAGCGAGCGTGCCGAGCCCGTGGATCAGTCCCCACAGCGCGACGACATCCGTCGGTCGATCAAGGCCGACTGCCGCCGCCCCCTCGGCGAGCACCGCCTCGAGTCCGTCGATCAACGGCGCCATGGTGGGAGTCGGGGATCCGGGCACGCAGACCGTCGGGTCGTAGACGGCGTCGAACGCGTGCGGGTGCTCGACGGCGAAGCGGATGTACGCCGAGCCCCCGTCGGCGAGCGCGGCCCGCGGGGTCGAGGCCTTCACGGCAGCGGTGCTCACCTGGCCCAGGAGATCGGCCATGCTGCGTTCGGCGATCGCCTTGAGCAGTCCCAGGCGGTCGGAGAAGTGATGGTACGGGGCGTTGTGGCTGACGTTCGCGGCCCTGGCGACCTCGCGCAGGCTGATCTCCGCCGCGGGCATCCGCTCCAGCAGCTGCATGGCGGCGTCTTCCAGAGCACGGGCGAGATCGCCGTGGTGGTACCCGTCCTTGGAACTTGACATGAGCAACATCCTCTCCTATCTTGACAGTGTCCACCAGCTTGACACTGTCCAGATAGGAACCGGAAATGCCCGCTCTCGTGATCGACGGCCACCCCGACGCCCGCTCCCTGACCGCGGCTCTCGCCCAGCGCTACGCCGCAGGGCACGGCGACGCCCGTGTGCTCGCCCTCCGCGACCTCGACTTCGACCCGAACCTGCGCTTCGGCTACCGCGAGCGCATGACGCTCGAGCCCGACCTCGTCGAGGCGAAGCGCGCGCTGCAGGACGCCGACACGATCATCATCGCGACGCCGCTGTGGTGGGGGTCGGTGCCCGCGCTGCTCAAGGGCTTCTTCGACCGCGCCCTGCTGCCGCAGCAGGAGTACCGCTACACGAAGCTCGGGCTCGTCGAGGGACTGCTGCCCGCGCGAAGGGGCAGGCTGCTGCTGCTCGCGGACACGCCCTGGTACTTCACACCCTTCACGGGGCTGCCCGCCCAGACCCACGTCGCCCGAGGCACGATGCGCTTCTGCGGGATCCGCTCGGTGCGCACCCATCGCATGCTCGGCGTGAAGGATGCGAGCGAGACCACGATCTCCCGGTGGCTCGACCGCGCCGAGCACCTCGGCGCCGTCGACGCCCGCCGTGCCGGCCGGCCTCAGGCCATCGCGGCGGAGGCGGCCTCATCCTCGGTCGTGGCGACGAGCTGACCGCAGGCGCCGTCGATCTCCTTGCCGCGGGTGTCGCGGAGAGTCGTCGGGATGCCGGCGTCGTTGAGCCTGCGCACGAACTCGTTCGTGACGTCTTTCTCCGACGCCGTCCAGATCGAGCCCGGCGTGGGATTCAGCGGGATCGGGTTCACATGCACCCAGCCGCGTCCACGCTGGTTGAGCTTCTCCGCCAGCAGATCGGCACGCCAGGCGTGATCGTTCATGTCCTTGATCAGGGCGTACTCGATCGAGACGCGGCGACCGGTCTTGGCGTAGTAGTCGTAGGCGGCGTCGAGGGCCTCGTCGACCTTCCAGCGCGAATTCACCGGGATGAGCTCGTCACGCAGGTGGTCGTCGGGGGCGTGCAGCGACAGCGCGAAGGTCACCGGGATGTTCTCCTCGGCGAGCTTCTTGATCGCGGGCACCAGGCCCACCGTCGAGACCGTGATGCCGCGGGCGCTCATCCCGAGCCCGTCCGGCTGCGGAGCGACCATCGAGCGCACCGCATCCATCACGCGCTTGTAGTTGGCGAGCGGCTCGCCCATCCCCATGAAGACGATGTTCGAGACGCGCTCCATGCTGTGGTCGTCGGACTTCTTGCCGCCCAGACCGCCCTCGGCGATGAGCCGGTTGGCGCGCACGATCTGTTCGATGATCTCGGCGGTCGACATGTTGCGGGTCAGGCCCGCCTGGCCGGTCGCGCAGAACGGGCAGTTCATGCCGCAGCCGGCCTGGCTCGACACGCACAGCGTGATGCGGCCGGGGTAGCGCATGAGCACCGACTCGACCAGGGCGCCGTCGTGCAGACGCCACAGGAACTTGATCGTGTCGCCGCGGTCGGTCTCGAGGCGGCGGACCTCGGTGAGCAGCGGCGGGAGCATCCCGGCGACGAGCTGCTCCCGGGTGTCGGCCGGGAGGTCAGTCATCTGCTCGGGGTCCGACGTGTAGTGACGGAAGTAGTGCGTCGACAGCTGCTTGGCGCGGAAGCCGGGCAGGCCGAGCTCTTTCACCTTCTCGACGCGCTCGGCCGGCGTGAGGTCGGCCAGGTGCACCGGCGGCTTGCCGCGCTTGGGGCTCGCGAACTGCAGCAGTGGACGCCCCTCGGCGTCCTTCTGCTGGGTCCATCCCTCGGTGGCAGGGCGCACCTGTGGCTTCCTGGTCTCGCGCACCTTGCCCTGGGCGGGGCGTCCCTGCGGGGCGGACGCGGATGCTGCGGGGCGCGTCTCGCGCGTGCGGGGAGTCTCGGTCATACCCTCCAGGGTACGCGGTGGCGGATGGGAAGGCCCTGGGGCGCGGGCGGTGACCTCTCTAGACTGAGCCCATGGATGCCGTGCTGTGGATCATCGCGATCGTCGTCGGCCTGATCGTCGTCGTCGCGATCCTCGCCGTCGCGGTCCGCGGCATGCGCCCCAAGCTGCCAGAGCCGCAGGTGTTCACCCCGTCGCCGACGACCGCGCGCACGGCTCCCGCTTCGTCGGCGTCGACGGCCGTCTCCGGTTTGACGCCGAGCGTGATCGCCGAGATCGACCGGCTCGTCGGGGCCGGGCAGAAGATCCACGCCATCAAGCTGTACCGCGACCACTCGGGCGTCGGCCTCAAGGAAGCGAAGGACCGCATCGATCACTGGTCGGTCAGCACCACGGCGCCGCACCTCGCCGCCGTGTCGAACGCCACGGCCACGCGCTCGTCGATCACCCCGATGGTCGCGACCCCTTCGTCCGTGCGTGCGTCGCTGCCGGCTTCGGTGGCCTCCGAGATCGACCGGATGGTCGCTGGGGGTTCCGCCATCGCCGCGATCAAGGCGCTCCGCGAGCACACGGGACTCGGACTCAAGGAATCGAAGGACCTGATCGAGGCCTGGCCGCACACCCACGCGTCCTGACCAACTTGTCATTACAGGGTGCGCCCGGGAGAATGGACGTGCCCGCCCGATGAAGGAGCCCCATGTCCGACCGTCTCGACCGCGCCCGCACGACCGGCATCCTCGCCGTCCTCCGCGCCCCCTCCCCTGAACTGGCCATCGAGGCCTCGGAGGCGATCATCCGCGGCGGTGTCACCGGCATCGAGGTGACGTTCTCCACTCCGGACGCTCCGGCGGTCATCCGCGAACTCATCGCCCGCCACGGCGACACCGCCTACGTCGGCGCGGGCACTGTGACCACGGCTGCACAGGCCGAGCACGCAGCGGATGCCGGAGCCGAGTTCCTGGTCAGCCCCGGCACACTGCCGCACCTCACGCGCAGCATGCTCGACACGGGCCGCGTCGTGATGACCGGCGCGATGACGCCGACCGAGGTCATGGGCGCGCTCGAGCTCGGCGTCGACGTCGTGAAGATCTTCCCGGCGTCGCTCGGCGGCCCGTCCTACCTCGGCGCCCTGCGCGGACCGTTCCCCGATGCCCCACTCATGCCCACCGGCGGCGTGAACCCCGACAACCTGGCCGCCTGGTTCGCCGCCGGCGCGGTCGCGGTCGGCGCGGGCGGAGATTTGGCGAACGGAACCTCGATCGCGAACGGCGACTGGGCCGACATCGAGCAGCGCGCCGCGCGATTCGCCACGGCACTCACCGCCGCGCGGAGCTGACCGCCACACGGGACTGATCACCGCGCGAGGTTGATCACCCGATGTCCGGCATCTTTTGGTATACCGGATGCATGCGTGCGCGAAGGATGTTGGCCGTCGGCGCCGTCACAGTTGCCCTGCTGACCGTGACGGCCTGCACAGCAGCGCCGCATCCTTCCCCGTCGACCCAGGAGGCTGCCATGACCGAAGCCACTCGCGATCTGCTCGCCGCCGCTGAGGACGGAGACGCGATCGCCGTGCAGACGGCGATCAACGAGGGCGCGGACATCGAGGCGCGCGGATCCGGCGGGATGACAGCCCTGGTGGCGGCGACCAAGGCGAACCACGTCGACGCGGCCCGGGCCCTGATCGAGGCGGGGGCGGACGTGAACGCCAAAGACGACATCCAGGACTCCGCCTACCTCTACGCGGGCGCGCGCGGACATGACGAGATCCTCCGTCTGACCCTCGACAACGGCGCCGACCTCGCGAGCACCAACCGCTTCGGCGGCACGGCCCTGATCCCGGCGTCCGAGCGCGGACTGCTCGCGACGATCGAGATCCTGCTCGAGGCCGGCGTCGACCCGAACCACATCAACAACCTGAACTGGACGGCGCTGCACGAGGCGATCGTGCTCGGCGACGGATCCTCGACCTACGTCGACGTGGTTCGTGCCCTCCTCGACGGCGGGGCCGACAGTGGCATCACGGACGGCGACGGCGTGCTCCCGGTCGACCTCGCGAAGGCCAGGGGCTACGACGCGATCGTCGCCGAGCTCGAACGGTGAGCGCCCTCGACCCGTGGGCCTGGGCGGCGCTCGCGGTGGCGGCGGCGGTCATCGGCATCTCGAAGACCGCACTGCCGGGCGGGAGCATCCTGGCGATCGCGCTGTTCGCGGCCGTCCTGCCCGCCCGCACCTCGACCGCGGCGACCCTGCTGCTCCTGATGGTCGGCGACCTGTTCGCCCTGTTCGCCTACCGCCGGCACGCGCACTGGCCCACGCTGCTGCGGCTCGCCCCCGCGGTCATCGCGGGATTGCTGGTCGGATTCGCGTTCCTCGCGCTCGCCGGCGATGGTGTGGTGCGCCGTGCGATCGGAGTGATCCTGCTGCTCATGATCGCCGTGACGCTGTGGCGCCGGTGGCGGCAGAGCAGAGCGGATACCGCGTCACCGCCCTCCAGCGGCATCCTGCTCGCAGGCGCCTACGGCACGCTCGGCGGCTTCACGACCATGGTCGCGAACGCCGGCGGGCCCGTCATGTCGATGTACTTCCTGGCCACCCGCACCCCGGTGCAGGTGTTCCTCGGTACCTCCGCGTGGTTCTTCGCCATCATCAATGTGATCAAGGTGCCGTTCCTCGCGGGCCTCGGGCTGTTCGAGCCACCGGTACTGCTGATGGATGCCGTGCTCGCGCCGCTCGTGGTGGTCGGCGCGCTCCTCGGGTTGCGGGTCGCCCGTCGCATGAATCAGCGTGTGTTCGACCGCATCGTGATCGCACTCACGATCGTCGGTGCGGTCTACCTGCTGATCTGACCCCATCTATCTGCTCCCGCTCTGTCTCCGGCGCCGCGGGAACCTCAGTCGAGGAAGATGTCGGGGAAGAGCGCACTGTCGGGAGTGCCGGGGATCGCGGCATAGCCGGAGAAGTCGGTCACACCGTCGGCTTCGAGCACGTCCTCGACGATGAGCGTCTGACCGGTGTACGACGCCGCGGGCTTGAGCAACACGGCATACGCGGCGTCCGCATAGATGTCGGGCGTGCGACTCGCAGCCATGACCTTGTCACCACCGAGGAGGTTCTGCACGGCCGCCGTCGCGATCGTGGTGCGCGGCCACAGGGTGTTGGCGGCGATCCCGTCGCGTGCGAACTCGGCGGCGAGGCCGAGGGTCGCCATGGTCATGCCGAACTTCGCGAGCGTGTATCCGGTGTGCGCGCCCAACCACTTCGGGGTCGGGTTGAGGGGCGGCGACAGTGAGAGGATGTGCGGGTTCTCGGCATCCTTCAGGATCGGCACGGCGGCGCGCGAGAGCATGAACGTGCCGCGTACGTTGACGTCCTGCATCAGGTCGTACTTCTTGGCGTTCAGGTCGAGCGAGCGCGAGAGGTCGATGACGCTGGCGTTGTTGATCACGATGTCGATGCCGCCGAACTCGCCCTGCGTCTTCATGACCGCTTCGGTGATGTCGTCGTCGTCGCGCACGTCGCCGACGATCGGCAGAGCCTGGCCGCCGGCCGCGCGGATCTGCTCGGCCGCGGTGTGGATCGTGCCTTCGAGCTTCGGATGCGGGGTGTCGGTCTTCGCGAGCATCGCGATGTTCGCTCCGTCGGCAGCCGCCCTCAGCGCGATCGCGAGGCCGATGCCGCGGCTGCCGCCCGACATCAAGATGGTCTTGCCTGCAAGGGACATGGGTTCTCCTGTGTTCTCGATCGCGGGTTCTGAGGGGTGCCGCGGGTCAGCGCGGCGCCATGCGGATGGCACCGTCGAGACGGATGGTCTCGCCGTTGAGGTAGCCGTTCTCGACGATCTGCTGCACGAGAGCGGCGTACTCGTCGGGGCGTCCGAGGCGCGAAGGGAAAGGCACCTGCTGGCCGAGCGAGTCCTGGGCCGCCTGCGGAAGACCCATCAGCATCGGGGTCTCCATGATGCCCGGAGCGATCGTGCACACCCTGATGCCGTAGCGGGCGAGCTCGCGCGCCACCGGGAGGGTCATGGCGTGCACGCCGCCCTTGGATGCGGAGTAGGCGGGTTGGCCGATCTGACCGTCGAACGCGGCGACGCTCGCGGTGTTCACGATGACGCCGCGCTCCTCGTCGTGCAGCTCGTTCTTCGCGATCACGGCGGATGCCTGCGAGATGACGTTGAACGTGCCGACGAGGTTGATGCGGATCACGCGCTCGAAGTCGGCGAGCACAGCCGGGTTGCCTTCGCGGTCGAGCACCTTGGCGGGCGGCGCGATGCCGGCGCAGTTCACGACCACCCGCAGCGGAGCGGCGGACTGCGCGGCTGCGACGGCCGCCTGCACCTCATCCGCGTTCGTGACGTCGGCCGCGACGAACAGCCCACCGAGTTCGTCCGCGATCTCGGCACCCTTCGACGAGGCGAGGTCGATGATCGTGACGTGCGCTCCCGCGGCGACGAGCCGGCGCGCCGTGGCGAGTCCGAGACCCGAGGCTCCGCCGGTGACGAGTGCACCCTGTCCGCTGATCTGCATCTGATGTTCTCCTTCGAACGTCGTCGTGCGACATGCATTGATGGAACGCAGTCCCAGCCTACGTGGTTCTTGGTTTCACCACGAGCCGAGGTACGGCGTCGAGAGCGAGCCTACGACACCGCCTCGCGCGCGAAGGAACCCGATAACCGATGCGGGTAGGATCCGGAGAATGCGCCGCTCGCCCGGGATCCTCCGATCCGCGGGCACCGTCGCCCCGCCGGTGATAATGCGGCTCATTACCACGGCGAGCCTGGCGCTCCTGCTGCTCTTCGCCTTCGCCGTGACCACCCACGGGGCGCAGGACGAGAACGGCGCTGCCCCCTCCCTCACCGCCGCAGTCGTCGACGCGTTCGACGATGCGGCCGCAGCCGCCCAGGAGCAGGTCCTCACCGCCGCACCCGACAGCGGGACGAGCGCTCTCGTCGGAGCTGCGCTCTGCGCTCTGGGCGTGCTGTGCGGGCTCGCCGTGATGCTCCTGCGAACTCGCGCAGCGCACCGCCGGGCACTGGTCACGCGACTCCGAGCCGGATCCGAGGCTCTGCGTCGATCGTCTGCATCTCCTCCGCGCCCACGCGCGACGACGCTCTCCCTTCTCCAGCTCGGCCTCTCCCGAACCTGATCCGCCGGCCGCACCCGCGCGACCGCATCCATCGCTCGCAACCGGCCTCCCCCGCGGCATCCCCTCGATGTCCCTGTCGACCTCCTGTGTCGACGTCTCGCGTCGACATCTCGCGTCGACTCCGTGCGACCCCGACTCCTGAAGCCGTGCGTTGCGTGCGCGGCACCATCCGAGGCTCCGCCCTCTCGAACAATCTGCTCTCACCCCTCGAAGGAGACCCATGAAAAGCCCCGTGGACGACGCCGATCGGCGCGCTCCCCAACGACCGAGTCCGCAGACGAACCCGATCGGCTGGACGATGCGGCGCGCGATGGGCACGACCGTCATGGGAGCGGTGCTCAGCGTCCTGATCCTGCTCGTCGGCGGGGAGTCGGCGGCCGCACACGTGCCCCACAGCATGGTCGGCCGCTCAGAGGCGGATACGCCCGCGACGACTCAGACCCCCACACCCACACCCACCCCCACACCGACACCGACACCGATACCCACACCCACACCGACACCGACCAGCAGCACGACGCACGAGCAGCAGAACGGCGAGCGGAGGGTGCAGCGCGACGACCTCGGATTCCTGGGGACCGTCTTCCTCGTCGGGATCGGCTTCCTCCTCGCCCTCGGAGCGACCGGGGTGGTCTTGGCGGGGCGCGCGCGGCGGAGACGCGATCGGGCAGCGGAGACGGGACCGTCCGATGAAGCGTGAGAGCGTCCCGAAGTACGCCGTCGCCTTCGTGATAGCCGGCCTCGTCGTCCTGATCGACCAGAGCACCAAAGCGGCCGCGATCGCCGGGCTCAGCCAGACGGAACGGATACCCGTTCTGGGTGATGCGCTCGGCCTGCAGCTCGCCTACAACCCCGGGGCGGTGCTGTCGCTGGGCTCCGGGGCGACCTGGGTGCTGACCGTGGTCGGCGTGGGCGCCGTCGCCGCCCTGTTCGTCGCCGCGGTCCGCGCACGCACGACGTGGCGGGCCTGGGGGTTGGGTTTCATCCTCGGGGGTGCCATCGGGAACGTGCTGGACCGTCTGCTCGCTCCCCCCGGGTTCGGCATCGGCCATGTCACCGACTTCCTCGCGTACGGGAACTGGTTCATCGGGAACCTCGCCGACGTCGCGCTCGCGATCGGAGGCTTCGTCCTCGTCATCGGGGCCGGGGTCCGTCACCGTGCGCAGACACGGAACGCGGCGCTCGGCGACCGGCCGGACGACGAACGAGAGGGCGCGAACGGATGAACAACTGGATGCCGGACGCGCCGCCGACCTTCGCCGACCTCGTGCTGCCCGCACCGGGCCCGTTCCCCCTCCTGCCCCTGGTCGCCGCCGTGCTGGCCATGGCGTACCTCGTCGGCGCGATCCGCCTCTGGCGGCAGCACCGCCGGTGGCCCGTCTGGCGCACGGTCGTGTTCCTCCTGGGCTGCCTCGCGCTCGCGGCCGTCACCGGTCTCGGGGTCGAGGCATACGGCTACGCGCTGATGTCGGTGTTCATGTTCCAGCAGCTCACGCTGATGATCGCGATCCCGCCCCTGCTGGTGCTCGGATCACCGGGCACCCTGCTCCTGCGTGCCACGCCCCACCACGGGCTGGGTGCCGCCGCGCTGCGTGCCGCGCACGGCGGACTCCGCAGCCGCGTCGCCCGATGGATCCTGAGCCCGTGGATCGCCCTGCCGGTGTACCTGATCGCGTTCTACGGTCTGTATCTGGCCGGTCTCGCCGATCGCGTCCTCGCTGCTCCCGGCGGTCACATCGCCCTGGAGGTCGGGTTCCTCATCGTGGGCATCCTGTTCGCGATCCCGGTGCTGAGCTCCGATCCCCTCCCCGTGCGTCTCGGGCACGGCGGGCGGGCACTCGACGTCTTCGCCGAGGCCGCCCTGCACGCGTTCTTCGGGGTCTTCCTGATGATGGCGACGACGATGCTCGTCGACCACTTCGTCGCCCCGACCCTCGCCCTCGGGATGGATCCGCTCGAGGACCAGCGTCTGGCGGGCGGTCTGGCCTGGTCCTACGGCGAGGCGCCGACGCTGCTGATGCTCGTGTACGTGATGCATCGGTGGTTCCGTGACGACACGGCCCGCGCCGCCGCCGATGACCGCTACGCCGATGCGCACGGCACGACCGAGCTCGACGCCTACAACGCCTACCTCGAAGGCCTGCGCGACGAGAGCCGATGAACCGCACCCGTCGCTGTCACCCGTCGCCGTCGGGCAGGATGGACGGATGAGCATCCCCTCCGCCTCCCTCGACGTGCCGACGCGGGTGCGCGAGCTCGCCCGCGGTGCGGCGCTCGTGCCGGTCTGGCTCAACGGGATCGGCGGGCTGACCTTCCGCACCGACGACGGCCGGTACATCAAATGGGGGCCGCTCGACGACGAGGCGAACATGCGCGACGAAGCCGAGCGCATGCGGTGGGCGCGCACCTGGATCGCGGTGCCCGAGGTGCTCGAACAGGGGCAGGACGAGACACACGAGTGGCTCGTCACCGTCGCGCTCGACGCGAGCAGTGCCGTCGACCCGCGCTGGGCCGACCAGCCCGAGACCGCGGTACGGGCGGTCGGCGCGGGCCTGCGGGCGCTGCACGACGCCCTGCCCGTGGCCGAATGCCCCTGGGAGTGGAGCACGCAGTGGCGGATCGCCAACGCCGCCGACCGCGGAACGATCGTGCCCGACGAGCTGCTCCAGACGCCGCCGATCGACCGACTGGTGGTGTGCCACGGCGATGCCTGCATGCCGAACACGCTTCTCGATGCCGCCGGCCGTCCCGCCGCGTTCGTCGATCTCGCAGCTCTCGGAGTCGCCGACCGCTGGGCCGACATCGCCGTGGCATCGATGAGCACGATGTGGAACTTCGGATCCGGCTGGGAGGACACGCTCATCGAGGCCTACGGGGTCGAGCCCGACCGCGAGCGCCTCGAGTACTACCGGCGGCTCTGGAACGAGACATGAGCGTGGCGCCCCCGCCCGCCGGTCGACCGCCGGTGTTCGGCCCGGTCGTCGACGACATGACCCGGTGCGTGCACTACCGGGGCCCGACAGACATCATCGCGATCCGCTTCGCCTGCTGCGGCGACTACTACCCGTGCCACCGCTGCCACGAGGAGTCGGCGGGGCATCCGGCGCAGCAGTGGGCGCCGGATCAGCACGACACCGCGGCGATCCTCTGCGGCGCGTGCGGGCACGAACTCACGATCACCGAGTACTTCGCGGTGACGGGCTGCCCTCGCTGCACCGCCCCGTTCAACGAGCGCTGTGCTCTGCACCGGGAGCACTACTTCCAGCCGAGTTGGAGCTAGCCGGCCCTAGCTCCACACGAACCGGAAGGTCCCGACGAGGACGGCGGCGGCGAGGGCGAGCGCCATGATCGCGATGCCGCCGATCAGCGCCACCGCATCGCGCGGGTGCAACCGCGACGGTCGCGACCAGGTGCGGGGGATGCCGGAGCCGAAGCCGCGCGCCTCCATCGCGAGTGCCAGCGTGGACCCGCGCCGCACCGCGAACACGAGCAGCACGAAGGCCATCGAGAAGAATCGTCGCAGCACACCCCGATCCCCCACGCCCCGTGCACGACGGGCCAGGCTCATGGTGCGCCAGTCGTCGAGGAACAGGCCCAGCATCCGGGTGCCGGCGAGGATGCCGAGCACGAAGCGACTCGGGAGCTTCGCGACCTGGGCCAGCGCATCGGCGAGCTCTGTGGGGTCGGTGCCGCCGAAGAGCAGGATCGTCGGCAGTCCGAGCGCGATCACGCGCAGGCTCACCGCGATCGCGAGCGTGATCGAATCCTCGCTGATCGTGGCGAATCCGAAGGTCCAGTAGATCCGCCCTGCGGGTTCGGCGTAGAGCAGCATGCTCACGCCGGCGATCGGTGCGAAGATCGCGATCGGCAGCAGGCGCTTCAGCACCGTCGACAGCCGCAGTCCGGTCAACGGCAGGCAGAGCAGCTGCAGGACGATCGCGGCCAGCGCGCTCGTGACGTCGATCGACGCGAACAGCGGCACCGACAGCAGCACCGCGAGCACCAGCTTCGTCACCGGGTTCACACCGTCGAGCCATACCGTCCGTGCGGTCTCGACCGCCGTCACGATGTCGCCTCCCCTTCGCGTCCCAGTTCGATGCGATGCCCGCCCAGGTGTCGGATCACGGCGTCGTCGTGCGTGACCGCGACGATCGACCGACCACGCGCGATCTCCTCCTGCAGGAGCGCGACGAGCGAGATCCATCCACGCCGGTCCTGCCCGAAGGTCGGCTCGTCGAGCACGATCACCTCGGGTGCTCCCGCCAGCACGGTCGCGACGGACAGTCGACGCTTCTGCCCGCCGGAGAGCGTGAACGGGTTGGCGAGCGCGAGAGATGCGAGTCCGAGGCGCTCGAGCAGCTCCTCGACGACGCCGTCCGTCTTCCCACGGTCCCACCCGAGGGCGCGCGGGCCGACGGCGAGCTCGTCGCGCAGCGTCTGCGTGAGGAACTGATGCTCCGGCTCCTGGAAGACCATGCCGATACGGGTGAGCAGCTCCCGCGAGGACCAGCGGATCGGGCGGGGGCCCTTGCGCCCCGCCAGCTCGGGTGCCGAACGCACTTCGCCGGCCTGCTCCGGGATCAGACCGGCGAGGGTGAGTGCGAGCGTCGACTTGCCCGCGCCGTTCGGCCCGGTGATCACGGTCGCGTTCGCACGCGGCACGCGCAGGTCGAGCCCCGACTGCACGACGACGCCCGCCTCTCTCGCGATCGAGAGCGCGGAGGCCGTGAGGGCATCGGAGGCGGGAACCTGTTCGAGCATCGGAAGGTCGATGCCGCGGTCGGGCACCCACACCCCCGCATCGGCGAGCACGTCGCCGTGGGCCGCGAACACCTGCGCGGGCGCACCGTCGGCGAGGAGTCCTCCGTCGGCCGCCAGCACGATCACGCGCGTCATCAGATCGACCCAGATCGGGGTGCGGTGCTCGACGACCACGAGCGTCGCGCCGGTCGTCTCGACGGCGCGCTCGACACTCGCCCGCACCTCCCGCACCCCGTCCGGGTCGAGGTTCGCGGTGGGCTCGTCGAGCAGCAGCAGACCCGGTCGCATCGCGAGCACACCGGCCAGCACCAGCCGCTGCTTCTGCCCGCCGGAGAGCGCCTTCGTGGGGCGTCGCAGCGGAACATCGAGGCCGACGGCGTCGAGCGCCTCGGCGACGCGCCCCGGGATCTCGGACGCCGCGACGCCCAGGTTCTCGCAGCCGAACGCGACGTCGTCGCCGACCTTCGACAGCACGATGCCGGCGTCCGGGTCCTGCAGGACGAGTCCGACCTGACCGTGCCGTGACTCGGGGGCCGCACCGTCGATGCGCAACGAACCCGTCCGTTCCCCCTCGTCGTCATCGCCGAGGACCCCGGCGAGACCGGCGAGCAGCGTCGACTTCCCTGCACCCGAGGCGCCGAGCAGGAGCACCCGCTCCCCCGGTTCGATCGTGAAGGAGACGTCCGCGACGGCGGGACGCTTTCGACCGGCGTACCGCCAGCCCCAGCCCGCAGCCTGCACGCGGGCCGGGGGGGCGAGGGTCACGCTCAGACCTCGCGCACGTGCTCTCGCCCGACGGCGAAGCGGTTGAGGGCGCCGGTGACGGCGAGGGCACGCACGAGCAGCCAACCGACCACGCCGGCCAGGATCGCCCCGGAGACGACCACGCTGATCAGATAGATCGTGTTGAACTCGACCGACTTCAGGATGTTCGGCGAGCTGCCGTAGAACAGCTCGAACACCCAGGCGGCCACGGCGGCTCCGACGCCGGCGAGCGCAGCGACTGCGATCCCGAAACGACGGTAGAAGAACAGGGCGAAGATGATCTCTGCACCGAGGCCCTGCACGATGCCCGACAACACGGTCGAGACACCCCACACGTTGCCGATCAGCATCGACACGATCGCGGCGACCAGTTCGACCACGAGCGCGGCCCCCGGCTTGCGGATCACGAGACCGCCGACGACACCGCCGAGCAGCCAGATGCCCACGGCGATGCCACCGAGGCCCGGTGTCAGGGCGTCGGCCGCGCCGAACCAGGCGTATCCGATGGTGTTCCATCCCCAGAACACGAGACCGATCGCGACGCCGAGGACAGCGGCGACGACGATGTCGACGACGCGCCAGCGCCAGATCGATGGGCGGTGCAGCCCGTTCGCATCGGCGGATGCCTGCTGTGCGGATGTGGACGTAGGCGTACTCATCTGAACTCCTCCCTGCGCTGGCATGACCCAGATCAGGTTCGACGGTCGAAGCGCGATTCGCTCCCTCTCAGCCCGGCTCGCCGGACTCCCGTGGTTGTGCTGAAGATCCTACCCGCTGGCGACACCCGCGTGGCGACAGGGCTGTGCGCCGCGGAACCCGCCCGGGATTGGGTACCGTGAACGAGTGACCGCAACAGATCCCGCCGACGAGGCGACGGGCGTCGTCCGTGACGACGGCCCCGCGACCACCGCCCCCTCCGGCTCCGTCGATGCCGCGTCTGGCGGTTCGGTGCTCACGGCCGAGCAGACGTCGACGCGCGCGCTCGCACCGGAATCGGTGGTCGCCCCGGAACCGGCCACGCACGCTCTGACGAAACCGCCATTCGTTCCGCGTGAGACTGCCGCAGGAGACGCCGACGATCCCCTCGCCGCGCTCGACGCGACCACCCCCCAGTGGGCGGACGAGACCACCACCGCCACCGCTCTGACCTGGGTGGACCCCGCGACGGTGGCCGACCACACCGCCACCGCGACTCTCGACGAGACGTCGGAAGCCGAGCGGACGAACGGCCTGCTCCGCGGGGCACGCCTGCGCCCGGCCATCGCCCGTCCCGGCATCCTCGTTCCGCTGGCCACGCTCGTGGGCCTCGTCGCCGCGTATGCCGGCACCACGCTGCTCTGGCCGCTGCACGAGGTACCTCCGACAGTGCAGTCCGTCGAGTTCGCGACGACGCCCGCTGCCGCAGCCACCGTCACCTGGCCCACCGAGGGCGCGGGCGCCGTCGGCATCTCCGGCATGACCACTGCGGCCTCGATCCCCGATGCGGTGAGCATCGCGAGCATCACCAAGGTCGTGAGCAGCCTGATGGTGCTCGACCGTATGCCGCTGGCGGTGGGCGAACAGGGGCCCGAGTTCTCGTTCACCCGGGCCGACAGCGTGAAGTACTGGGACTACCGGCGCAGCGACCAGTCCGCACTGGATGTGCCGATCGGCGGGGTGCTGACCGAATATCAACTCCTGCAGGGCACGCTGATGGGATCGGCGAACAACTACATCGACCGGCTCGCGAGCGAGATCTGGGGGTCCGATCGCGAATTCGCCCGGGCCGCCGAGGTGTGGCTGCGCGAACGAGGCCTCACCGGCATCACCGTGGTGACGCCGTCCGGCTTCGACGAGCGCAATGTGGCCACCCCCGAGGCGCTGGTCGCCCTCGGCGAGCGTGCCATGCAGAACCCGGTGTTCGCCGAGATCGTCGGCACCAAGTCGGTGGACCTCCCGGGCGCCGGCACCGTCGTCAACACGAACGGGATGCTCGACGATCCCGGTGTCGTCGGCGTCAAGACCGGCACGCTCGTCGGCTGGAACCTGCTCACCGCGAAGGACGTCGTCATCGGCGACACGACCGTGCACCTCTTCGCCGCGGCGCTGAACCAGGCCGGCAACGATGAGCGACTCGCTCTCACCCGCTCCCTGTTCGCGGAGGCGGAAGCGGCGCTGGAGGCGCAGCCGCCCGCCGTCGCGAAGGACACCGTGGTCGGTCAGGTCACGACCCCCTGGGGGGAGGAGGTCGACGTCATCACCGAGACCGATGCCGATGTGGTGCTGTGGAACGGGGCGACCGCCACCGCGGCGACGGCCTTCGATCTCGGCGAAGACCGTGAACAGGACGACGCCGTGGGCACGCTGACGACGACCGGTCCGCTCAACACCGTCACCACGCCTCTGGTGCTGGCCGAGGATGTGGAGGGGCCGAGCCCGTGGTGGCGTCTGACCCACCCGCTCGAGCTGCTCGGAATCAGGGCCGACCGCTCCTGACACCTCGTCACGCGCGCCGTGCCGGCGCCCGCGACGACGCATCCCTACGACGACGCCCCACCCCGCGTGAGCGGAGTGGGGCGTCGTCGTAGGGATGCCGCAGGGCGGGAACGCTCAGGAACGGTGGCTCGAACCGTCGGCCCCGTCTTCCAGCAGTGCCTGGGCTGCCGCCGTCTCGGCAGCGGGCAGCTGAGCACCGATCGAGGCTCCGGCAACGGCGGCCGCAGCCTCCTCTCCTGCACCTTCGGCATCGCTCGCATCGCCCGAGACGACGACGGGCGTCGTGCCGGTGAGGGCGTCTTCGGCGTCGATGTCGGTCGCCGCCTGCTCGAACTGCGACTGGTACAGACGCCAGTAGGCGCCCCGCGCGGCGATGAGCTCGTCGTGCGTCCCCTTCTCCACGATGTCACCGTGCTCCATCACCAGGATGAGGTCTGCGTCGCGGATGGTCGACAGTCGGTGCGCGATCACGAACGACGTGCGTCCTTCACGAAGCGCGGCCATCGCGTGCTGCAGCAGCAGTTCGGTGCGGGTGTCGACGGCCGACGTGGCCTCATCGAGGATGAGGATCGACGGCTGAGCGACGAATGCCCGCGCGATGGTGATGAGCTGACGCTCGCCTGCCGACACGTTCGCGGCATCCTCGTCGAGCACCGTGTCGTAGCCCTCGGGGAGGGCGTGCACGAAGCGATCGACATAGGTCGCCTTGGCGGCGGCGAGAACCTCGTCATCGGTCGCGGTGGAGCGACCGTAGCGGATGTTCTCGCGGATACTGCCGGCGAACAGCCACGGATCCTGGAGCACCATGCCGGTGCGCGACCGCAGTTCGTCGCGGGTCACCTCGGCGATGTCCTGGCCGTCGAGCATGATGCGCCCGCCGCTGAGCTCGTAGAAGCGCATGATCAGGTTGACCAAGGTCGTCTTTCCCGCACCGGTCGGACCGACGATGGCGACGGTCTGCCCCGGCTCCACCCGGAATGACAGGTCGCGGATGAGCGGACGCTCGGGTGTGTACGAGAACGCGACGTTCTCGAACTCGATGACGCCCTTGCCCTCGACCAGCGCGGGGGCATCGGCGTCGTCCGCCTCCTGCTCCTCGGCGTCGAGCAGTTCGAAGACCCGCTCGGCGGAGGCCGTGCCGGACTGCACGACCGCGGCCATGCCACCCAGCTCGGACAGCGGCTGCGTGAACTGCTGCGAGTACTGGATGAACGCCTGCACGTCGCCGAGACGGAGCTGGCCGTTCGCGACCATCAGACCCCCGAGCACCGCGATGCCCACGTAGCTGAGGTTTCCGACGAACATCATCGCCGGCATGATGATGCCGGAGAGGAACTGTGCCTTGAAGCTCGCCTGGAACAGCTCTTCGTTCTCGACCTGGAACTTGTCCAGCGCATCCTTCTCCCGGCCGAAGACCTTCACGAGCGCGTGGCCGGAGAATGCCTCCTCGACGCGGGCGTTCAGGCGACCGACCTTGCGCCACTGGGTGCCGAAGGCCTTCTGCGAGCGCGGTCCGATGATGCCGAAGATGACGCCCATGAGCGGCAGCGTGATGAGGGCGACGAGCGCGAGCTGCCACGAGATCGAGAACATCATCACGAGCACGCCGATCACGGTGAGCACCGAAGTGAGTGCTCCCGAGAGCGACTGCTGCATCGTCTGCGTGATGTTGTCGATGTCGTTCGTGACGCGCGAGATCAGCTCGCCGCGCTGCACCTTGTCGAAGTACGCCAGCGGCAGGCGGTTGATCTTCGCCTCGACCGACTCGCGCAGCCGCCACATGGTGCGGACCATGATCACGTTGATGACGTAGCCCTGGATCCAGGTGAGGAAGGCCGCGGCCACGTAGATGCCGAGCACCGCGGCGATGACGAGACGCAGTGCGTCGAAGTCGATGCCCTGGCCGACCGTGAAGTCGCCCAGCGCGCCGACCTGGTTCGCGAAGTCGTCCTGCCCACCGGCCCGCAGCGCCTCGACGACGGCGTCCTGCGACGTCCCGGCCGGGAAGCCGGGGAACCCGTCGGTCGGCTGTCCGAGCTGGATGGAGATGAAGCCCTTGTAGACGAGGTTGGTGGCCTCGGCGAGCACCTTGGGCGCCGCGACCGTCAGGACCACGCCGATCGCACCCAGGATCGACACGAAGACGAACCAGATGGCCGACGGCTTGAGCAGCCCGATCATGCGCGCGAAACTCGGACCGAAGTTGTCGGCCTTGCCCGGCGCGACGCTGTCCCAGTCGCCGGAGTTCTGACGTGCCTGCTCGGCGAGCTCGGCCTCGTACTTCTCCTCGGCGCTCAGCTCGACCTCGGCGACGGGCGCTGCCGCCTTGCCGCGGCCGCGTCTGGCCGTGCGCTTCTCGTTGTTGTCCTGCGCGCTCATGCGTCCACCCCCAGCTGCGACTCGACGATCTCTCGGTAGGTGTCGCTCGTCTCGAGCAGTTCCTCGTGCGTGCCGACGCCGACCATGGTTCCGCCGTCGAGGACGACGATGCGGTCCGCGTCCGTGATGGTGGAGATGCGCTGGGCGACCACGATCTTCGTCACGTGCGGGAGCTCCCGCCACAACGCCTGCCGCAATCGCGCGTCCGTCGTGAGGTCGAGGGCCGAGAACGAGTCGTCGAAGACCAGGATCTGCGGCTGGTGCACGATCGCGCGGGCGATCGCGAGTCGCTGACGCTGACCACCCGAGACGTTCGTGCCGCCCTGGGCGATGCGGGAGTCGAGACCATCGGGCATCTCCTCGACGAAGTCGCGACCCTGTGCGATGTCGAGCGCGTGCCACAGCTCTTCGTCGGTGGCCTCTTCCCGGCCGTAGCGCAGGTTCGACGCGACGGTGCCGGTGAAGAGGAACGGACGCTGCGGCACCAGGCCGATGCTGTCCCACAGCGACTCGACGTCGGCCTCGCGCACATCGGTGCCGCCGACGTGCACGGAACCGCCCGAGACGTCGAACAGGCGCGGGATGAGCGACACGAGGGTCGTCTTGCCCGAGCCGGTGGATCCGACGATCGCGACGGTCTCACCCGGCTGCGCGGCGAAGCTGATGCCGGTGAGCACGGGGGAATCGGCACCGGGGTAGGTGAACTCGACGTCGTCGAGCGCCACGGATCCGGGGACCGGGAACTCGGTGACGCCGTTCTCGGGGCGGACCAGCGTGGACTCGGAGTCGAGAACCTCGCCGATGCGCTCGGCCGACACCGCGGCGCGCGGGATCATCATCGCCATGAAGCTCGCCATGATGACGCCGCCCATGATCTGGCCGATGTACTGCATGAAGGCGAACAGTGTGCCCACCTGCACCGTGCCGTTGTTGACCTCGATGCCGCCGAACCAGATGACCGAGACGACCGTGACGTTCAGGATGAGCATGAACAGCGGGAACAGCAGCACGAAGAGCGAGCCCACCTTGCGGCCGACGACCATGATGTCGGTGTTGGCGCCGCGGAAGCGGTCCTCCTCGATGCGCTCGCGCACGAATGCCCGCACGACGCGAACGCCGGTGAGCTGTTCGCGCATGATGCGGTTGACGTTGTCGAGCTTGCCCTGGTAGCTGCGGAACAACGGGACCATGCGCCCGATCACGAGGGCGGCCAGGATCAGCAGCAGCGGCACAGACACGGCGATGAGCCAGCTGAGGCCGACGTTCGTCTGCACGGCGAAGATGATGCCGCCGATCGCGAGGAGCGGCGCCGTGACGAGCATGGTCGCGCCCATCATCGCCAGCATCTGCACCTGCTGCACATCGTTCGTGTTGCGGGTGATGAGCGAGCCGGCGCCGAACTGCGAGACCTCACGCTCGGAGAAGCCGCTGACCTTGCCGAAGACGTCGGCGCGGATGTCGCGGCCGGCGCCCATCGCTGCGCGCGCGGCGAAGTACGTCGCGGTGACCGAGGCGATGATCTGCCCCAGCGAGACCGCGAGCATGAACAGACCGGTGCTCCAGATGTAGCCGGTGTCACCGCGGGCGACGCCCTTGTCGATGATGTCGGCGTTCAGTCGCGGGAGGTAGAGGGTCGCTGCGACGCTGGCGAGCTGGAAGACCAGCACCGCGAGCAGCAACCATCGGTATCGGGAGAGATAGCGGAGGAGGATTTTTCCCAGCACAGGCGGACTTTCTAGGAAGGATGGAGCGGCGGATTTCTCGGCAGACGGATGCCGACCGACAATCGGCCACAAGACAGAGTGCCACGATCCGCGGACATTCGTATCCCCCTCATGGGGGACCTTCGCTCACAGCGAACCGCTTCCCGTCCCGATCAGCGGTTTCTGCACACGGGCGAACAACGGCGAAGGAAGTCGCCGAACCCCTTCTCAGAACAGGGCGGGCTGCGGGACGTACGCGCGTGCAGGGGCGCCGGCGTCCGGGGCGAGCTCGGCCAGCGTGGGCGGGTCCCACTTCGGATCCCGGTCCTTGTCGACGATCTGCGCGCGGATGCCCTCGACGAGGTCGGGGTGCTCGTTCACGAACCACAGCACGCGGCGGTACTCGCCCTCGAGTGCGGCACGAAGCCCCGAAAGTTCACGCGCCTCGCGCACCGCATCGAGCGTGACAGCGAGGCCGGTCGGCGCGAGGCCCTCGAGAAGGTCCGCGATCGCGGCGGCCTCCGTCGTGCCCTGGGCCTGCAGGCGATCGATGATCTCGATCACGGTCGGAGCGGAGAAGGCGTCATCGATCCACTCCCGCCACGCCGGAAGCCGCGAGGGCTCCGGCGTCTCGTCGAACAGCAGGACGATCTCGCTGGGCCCCGTCGGATCGGCGCGGAAGGCGAGAGCCTCGCTCAAGGCGTCGAGGCGGTCCGACGGCACGAAGTGATCGGCGAAGCCGAGGTACACGGCATCCGCGCCGCTCATCGTCGCTCCGGTGAGGCCGAAGTACTCGCCGAAGCGCCCGGGGGCACGGCCGAGAAGCCAGGTGCCGCCGACGTCGGGCGTGAATCCGATGCGCGTCTCCGGCATCGCGAGCTTCGAGCGCTCCGTGACGATGCGGATCGCCGCGTGCCCGGCCAGGCCGATGCCTCCCCCCATCGTGATGCCGTCGGCGAAGGACACGACCGGCTTGGGGTATTCGGCGATCATCGCGTTCAGCGCGTACTCGGCACGGAAGAACTCCGCGGTCTGATCAGCCTGCCCCGCCACGATCTGCCCGTGCAGAGCCCGCACGTCGCCGCCGGCGCACATGCCGCGATCCCCCGCTCCGTCGAGCAGCACGATCTGCACGTCGGTGTCGTCGCGCCAGGCGTTCAGCGCTGCGGTGAGGCTCTCGATCATGCCGACGTCGAGGGCGTTGATGGCCTCGGGGCGGTTGAGCGTGAGCCGCCCGAGCGCCCCTTCGGTGCGGACGAGGACGCGGGATGCAGCGTGAGAATCGGTCACGCTGGCCAGGCTACCCCTTTCGGCAAGGGCGTCATTCCGCGCGAAATGCGGGATCCGACAGGGTTTTCCGGCAGGATAGGGAGGAACTGTTCAAATGCGACGAGAGGTCACGGATGCCTGAAGGACAGGTGCTCGAGTTCACGCACGTGACGAAGCGCTTCAATGAGGTGACCGCCGTCTCGGACTTCTCCGCGCGCGTCGAGCCCGGAGCCGTCACCGCCTTCCTCGGCCCGAACGGAGCCGGCAAGACCACCACGTTGCGCATCCTGCTCGGCCAGGTGCGCGCCACATCCGGCACGGCGACGATCGGCGGCACGACGTATGCCGAGCTCCGCCAGCCGCTGCGCACGATCGGCGCGGTACTCGAAGAGACCGTCTACCGTCCCCGTCGCACCGCCGAGCGCCAGCTGACCATCGCCGCCAAGGCGAACGGCATCCCGCTGGCACGCGTCGGCGAAGTGCTCTCCCTGGTCGGCCTCGAGGGCGAGGGCGACTCGCGCATCGGCGGCTTCTCGCTCGGCATGCGTCAGCGGCTCAGCGTCGCGAACGCGCTCCTCGGCGACCCCGGGGCCCTCGTCTTCGACGAGCCGGCCAACGGACTCGACCCCGAGGGGATCCGCTGGATGCGACTCCTGATGCGTCGCCTCGCCGACGAGGGACGCACGGTCCTCGTGTCGTCGCACGTCCTCAGCGAGGTCGAACAGGTCGCCGACAACGTGCTCGTGCTCTCGAAGGGCACGCTCGTGCTGGCCAGCGGAATCGAGACGCTCGCCGACCCCAAGGGCGGCTCCGTGATCGTGGACGCCGCGGATCGCGCCGGGCTGACGTCCGCGCTCGCTGCGGCCGGGTTCGACATCGAAGTGCTGCGCTCGGGTCTGACCGTGCGCGGCGGAGACGCCGAGACCGTGGGAGCCGTCGCGGCCGACGCAGGCATCGCCCTGAGCACCCTGGTGCAGCGCGGGCCGACTCTCGAAGACGTCTTCATCGACCTGATGCGGGGTGGCCGGTTCGCGCCGAGCGCTCCCGCAACGGCGACCCCGCTCGTCGCGCCGAACACCCCGGAGATTGCGCCCGAGGAGTCGACTCCCGCAGAGGCCGCTCCCGAAGAAGCATCTCCGGCACCCGCCGACTCCGTGGTCGCCATCCCGGTGGCCGCAGCAGCCGCCTGGGCGGCCGAGGCTGCGTCTGCTCCCGCAGGCGAGGCCGTGGCCTCGAATCTGGCAGCCTCCGTCGGCGCTGACGCATCCGACGTGTCCGACGCATCCGAGGCCTCCGTGGCAGAGAGCGCGGAGAGCGCTGCGGACGAGTCCTCCGCCGACGTGGATTCCACCGATACGATCGCGACCGGAGAGTCGACGTCCGAGGAGGAGACTCCCGCCGAAGACGCTCCGGACGAAGAAGATTCTGTCGACGAAACACCGGGCGAAGAAGCATCGATCGGCGAGTCCGGCGACGTCGCCTCGGGTCCGTTCGAGGTGGGCGACGCTCCGACCCTCGGCGAACAGTCCACAGACGAACAGGCTCCGGCTCGATCCTTCGATGAGATCCTGTTCGGCGCCGCCGTGCCGGCGGACACCGCAGACACGACGCCGTCCGACCTGACCTCCGGTGACGAGGACCACAGCGGGGTCGAGATCTTCGCGGATCTCGACGACGCATCGGTCGCCACGGAATCGGACGCGCTGTCCTCCCACAGCGATGGCCCCTCATCCGCCGACACCGAGGACACCAGCTCTTCCGACGATGACGAGGAGGACCCGCGCTCTGCAGCGGTGAGTTCCATGCTCGCGGCCGCCGCCCGCGCGTACTACGAGGACGAGCCCAAGGACTACCCGTTGGGCGCAGAGGACGAGCCCGCCCAGGGCGAGGCGTCGGACAGCGAGGCTGCGGACAGCGAGGTTGCGGACTTCGAGGCTGCGGACGGCGATACGCCGGAGGCCCCCGCGGAGAACGCACACTGGAGCGTCGCCTCCACGGGCGTCATCGACACCGTGCCCCTGGCCGAGGGTTCCGCGGAAGGCGACGAGACGACTCCCGATGACTCTGACGAGAACACCGGTGAGAACCACGACGGCGAGAACCACGACGGCGAGAACCACGACGGCGAGAACCACGACGGGGATCACCAGCACGGCTGAGCGCCTCGCCGACGAGAACGCCCTCCGGACCTGCGGGTCCGGAGGGCGTTCTGCGTTGAAGGGAGGCCGTGCATCGCGAGGCACCGCCTCCCGACGTCGGCGTCAGGCGGGCCGGGGGCGGATGACGGGGCGTCGTCGTCCCTTCGAGACCGGGACCGGTGCCGTGGCCACGATCTCCTCGACGTTCGCCGGTTCGGTCGACACATCGAGCCGGAGTGCCTGAGTGAGCGCGAGCCCGTGGCTGGTGGTGAGGATCAGTCGGCGGTACTGCGGGTCGCCTTCGAGATCGATCACGACGCTCGGGCGACGCCGGCGGATCAGCACGAAGTCGAGGCTGCCCGCGGCCTTCCAGCTGCCTGCGGCGAGAACACCGGGAATGTGCGTCCCCGGGTTCGGGACTCCGCGGAGCCAGGTCCAGGCGTCTTCCGTCAGCTGCACCTTGGTGATGGTGTCGCGCGCGATACGGAGGTTGTCACGGTGGAAGGTGGCGGCACGTTCGATCGGCGAGAGCACGACCTCCAGTTGCGTCTGGTCCAGCAGCAACGTCACCATGTCCCCCAGTCTGCCAGCGCGGCCCTGCCAGTTGTCTGGAAGTTGCTCACAGGAACGCAACGATCCCTTGTCGATCAGCACCAGTCATCATGATTCCCTTCCGTCATTCGAACATATGTACTATACTCGAAGAATGAAGGCATCTGCGAACAGCATCGATCAGCGCGAGGCCCTGCTCGATGCCTGGGTGGAGAAGCGGCGAGGCATCGCGGCGCTCGAAGCTGAAGCCTCCGCCCTCCTCGCCGATCGACTTCGGCTGCTCGACGACGATGTCCGCGAGCAACCGCAGCATCGCGATTCGATCCATCGGTCGATGATCGCGGAGTACTCTGCGGCCGGTCGCATGTCGAAGGGCAGCATCGAGTACGCCTTCAGCGACGCCCACTTCCTCGAGGCCGAGCACCCCATCGTGCGAGACGCGTTCCGCCGCGGTGCGCTCAGTGCGGCCCATGTCCGAGAGATCGTGCGGGAGGGAATCATCGTGCGGCAGGGGGTCCGCGAGGGTCGAGTAGACGCCGAAACCCTCACCGTCTATGACACGGCGGCGCTCGTCGTGGCCGAACAGGACTCTCCCGCGCGCACCCGCACGATGGTGCGCCAGATCGCCTCCTCCCTCGCCGGCGAGACCGTGGTCGAGCGTCACCGACGGGCCCACGGCGAACGATCGGTCACGTTGAGGGCGCTCGACGACGGCCTCGCACTGCTCCAGGTCGTGCTTCCGGAGTACCTCGCCCACGCGATTCTCGACCGCCTGACGCGGCTCGCACAGCACGTCATCGCCACCCGCGGTGATCGCGCCGCTCGCGCCGACGACTCCCGCCGAGACGACCCTGTGCTCAACAGGTATCCCGTCGACGACACCCGATTCGATGCCCACGTCATCTTCGGTGAGGGCGACACCTTCACGACCGATCCATCCCTAGGCGGCCCGCCCCTCCTGACCGACGAGCGCGGCATCGATGCGGTGCGCGCCGACCTGCTCAGCGACCTACTCCTGACCACCGACCCCTCTACGGCCGAGGGCACCGCGCTGGAGAGCATCCGGGCGCGCATTCAGGTCACGATCGCTGCCGAGACGCTGGCAGGAGGAGACGAACGGCCGGCCGAGCTCGATGGGATCGGCGCGCTGCATCCCGACGTCGCCCGCGATCTCGCCGGTCGCAACGGAGGCTGGTCCCGCCTCTTCCTCGACGGCGCGGGCACCGTGACAGCCACAGCCTCCTACGCCCCGACGACGGCGATGCGGCGGCACCTTCAGGCCCGCGATCAGCATTGTCGATTCCCCGGGTGCCGCACACCGGTCCACAGGTGTCAGGTCGATCACAATCACGACCATGCCAAGGGCGGAAGCACGTCGATCGACAACCTCAGCCACTTCTGCGTGGGACACCACTCGCTGAAGCACCCCGACATCGCCGAGAAGCACCGTTGGCGTGCGAGACAGCTCCCCGGAGGCGACATCGAGTGGACCAGCCCACTCGGCCGCGTCTACACAGACGCGTCACCGCGCCGCGTCATGTTCGTCTGACCGGACTCGCGCCTACGGCCGCGCCGCAGCCGCAGCGGTCGCAGCGACTGGAAGTGCGGCCTCGATCTGCTGCAGTTCCTCCTCGCCGTGTGCGGCGGTGAGGAACCAGGCTTCAAACACGCTCGGCGGAAGAGCGACGCCCTGCTCGCGCAGCGAGTGGAAGAACGGCGCGTAGCGGAACGACTCCTGCGCCTGGGCTTCGACATAGTTGCGCGGCGCCGAGGCCCGGAACGAAGCGTTGAACAGGTTGCCGGCGGTGGCCACCGCGTGCGTGACACCGGCCGACGTGAGCGCGGCGTCGAGCGCGATGGACACCCGAGCGGATGCGGCGTCGACGGTCGCATAGACCTCGGGGGTCGCGAGCCGCAGCGTCGCGAGACCCGCAGCGACCGAGAGCGGGTTTCCGGACAGTGTGCCCGCCTGGTAGACCGGCCCGAGCGGGGCCAGCAGGTCCATGACCTCGGCACGTCCACCGAGCGCGGCCAGCGGCATGCCCCCGCCGACGACCTTGCCGAACGTGAAGATGTCGGGCAGGTAGTCCTCGCCGGCGGCGGCCTGCAGCCCCCAGAATCCGGCCGGGTGCACCCGGAATCCGGTGAGCACCTCGTCGAGGATCATCAGTGCGCCATGAGCATGCGCGGTCTCGGCGATCAGACG
Organism: Microbacterium sp. TPU 3598; assembly: GCF_002356155.1. Taxonomy (NCBI): domain Bacteria; kingdom Bacillati; phylum Actinomycetota; class Actinomycetes; order Micrococcales; family Microbacteriaceae; genus Microbacterium; species Microbacterium sp. TPU 3598. Next base: position 3,345,590 of record NZ_AP017975.1, read on the forward strand.
GTTGAATCCGGGCAGCGGAGCGACCACGCCCATGTTCGCAGCCGAGGCCTCGACGATGACGGCGGCGATGCGCCGACCGTGCTCGGCGAACACGGCGGCCAGAGCCTCCGGGTCGTTATAGCCGATCACGAGGGTCTGGGCGGCGATCGGCGCGGGCACCCCGGCGGAGCCCGGCAGCGCGAGCGTCGCGACGCCGGAACCGGCTTCCGCGAGAAGGCCGTCGGAGTGGCCGTGGTAGTGACCGGCGAACTTCACGAGCAGGTCGCGACCGGTGGCACCGCGCGCGAGGCGGATGGCCGTCATGGTCGCCTCGGTGCCCGTGGAGACCAGGCGCACGCGCTCGATGGGTCGGGTCTCACCGAACCGCACACGGTCGGCGATCAGCGCGGCGAGTTCGACCTCGCCCTCGGTCGGAGCGCCGAACGAGAGCCCACGGGACGCGGCTTCCTGCACCGCGGCGACGATCTCCGGGTGCGCATGCCCGAGAAGCGCAGGACCCCACGAGGCGACGAGATCGACGTACTCGCGACCGGCGGCATCGGTGACCCTCGCGCCCTTCGCCGAGGCGAGGAACCGCGGCGTGCCGCCGACCGATCCGTAGGCGCGCACCGGCGAGTTGACCCCACCGGGAATCACCGCGCGGGCAGCGGAGAACAGGTCGTCGTTGCGGTCGGTCATGAAGGAGAGCTCCTCGCAGAAGTCAGTCGCGCAGCCAGCCGGCCACTTCGGTGGCCCAGTAGGTGAGCACCGCATCCGCACCGGCGCGGCGGATGGAGAGAAGGGACTCGAGGATGGCCGCGCGACGGTCGATCCACCCGTTCGCACCGGCGGCCTCGATCATGGCGTACTCGCCGGAGACCTGATATGCCCACACTGGAATACTCACGGTGTCGCGCACCTCGCGCAGCACGTCGAGGAAGGCCATCGCCGGCTTCACCATGACGATGTCGGCCCCCTCGGCCTCATCGACGACGGCCTCGCGCACACCCTCGCGCCGGTTGCCCGGGTCGAGCTGGTACGTGCGACGATCGCCGGTGAGCTGAGAGTCGACAGCCTCGCGGAAGGGTCCGTAGAAGGCGCTGGCGTACTTCGCGGCATACGCGAGCAGGAGGGTGTCGGTGAACCCCTCGGCGTCGAGCGCCCGGCGGATCACCGCGACCTGGCCGTCCATCATCCCGGAGAGCCCCAGCAGCTGAGAACCTGCGCGCGCCTGTGCGAGCGCCATCGAGGTGTACCGCTCGAGAGTCGCGTCGTTGTCGACGGAGCCATCGGCGGCCAGAACGCCGCAGTGGCCGTGATCGGTGAACTCGTCCAGGCACAGGTCGGTCTGCACGACGAGCGCGTCGCCGACCTCGGCGGCCAGCGCCTCGGTCGCGACGTTCAGGATGCCGTGCGGATCGTCGGCTCCCGACCCGACGGCGTCGCGGACGGCGGGCACGCCGAACAGCATCACTCCGCCGACACCGGTCTCCGCCGCCTGGACCGCCGCCGCGCGCAGTGAATCCAGGGAGTGCTGAGCGACGCCGGGCATCGAGCCGATCTGCACGGGCTCGGAGATGCCTTCGCGCACGAAGAGCGGAAGCACGAGCTGTCGAGGCTGCAGCGAGGTCTCACGCACGAGATCTCGCACTGCCGGCGACTGCCGCAGACGCCTCAGTCGAACGTCGGGAAAGCTCACGGCGCGAACTCGTCGGCCGCGTGCGGAAGAGTGAAGTGCGAGACCGCATCGATGAGCGCGTCGACGGTCTGGCGGTCGGCGACGACCGACACGGGCAGGCCCGCACGCTGCGCGTCCTTCGCGGTCCGCGGTCCGATCGCGGCGAGCAGCGTCTCGTCCGGGATCTCCGGGAACTGCTCGCGCACCTGCTCGGCGACCGACCCACTGGTGATCAGGATCGCGTTGATCCGTCCGTTCTCGACGTCGCGGCGGATGCGCTCCGTCACCGGCACTCCCACCGTGCGATAGGCGACGACGCCGTGCACGTCGTGACCAGCCTCGGAGAGCAACCGGCTCAGCACCGGCTTCGCGATCTCGCTGCGCAGGGCGAGGATACGGCGCGGCTCCTTCTCGAGGGCGATGAGCTGCTGCGCCATCCCCTCGGCGGAGTTGTCCTGCTCGGGAACCAGCGTCACCTCGTAGCCGACCGCCTGCAGAGCCGCGGCGGTCGTCTCACCGACGGCGGCGATCTTGGTCGCACGCGGCACGACGGCCCGGTGCGCGAAGAGCACGTCGACGGTGGTGGCGCTGGTGACGGTCAGCCAGTCGAACTCCCCCGCGGCCAGTTGCGCGAGCGCGGAGTCGAGCGTCGCCTGATCGGTCGTCGGCGCGAAGTTGATGAGCGGCGCGACGACGGGCACGGCGCCCAGCGCGCGCAGACTCGCGGCGACGCTGTCGCCCCACGGCCCGCCACGGGGCACGAGGATGCGCCAGCCGTCCAGCGGTCGGTCCTGCTTGATTTCGGAAGTGGTCATGAGGATTGCTCTCGGGATACGAGGCCGGCCGCCCCTTGATCGAGCAGCCGACGGGCAACAGTGAACCCGAGCTCGCGCGCTGCGTGCATCGGGTCTGCACCATCGGCAGCATCCGCTCCATTGCCACTGCCGTTCCGACGAATATACTCCCCGTTCAGGTCTTCGGTGACGTCGAGGCCGATCCGGCGCCCTCCGTCAGCGGCATAGACGACCGTCCTGACCCGGATCGAGGAGCCGTCCACCACGGCGTGCGCGGCCATCGGCGCCTGGCATCCGGCATCCAGTCCCTGCAGGATCGCGCGCTCGACGGTGATGGCCAGACGGGTGTCGGCGTCGTCGAGACCGGCGAGAGCCGCGAGCAGCTCTTCCGGTGCATCGGCACGGGTCTCGACGGCGAGCGATCCCTGCCCGGGCGCGGTCGGCCATTCGGCGAGACCGAGCTCTTCCCGTCGCAGCGGAGACTTCGCTCCGAGTCTCGAGAGGCCCGCCGCCGCGAGGATCACCGCATCCAGCTCCCCGGACGCGACCCGGGCGAGACGGGAGTCGACGTTGCCGCGGATGTCGACCACCTCGGCGCCCGGCGCCCGACGACGCACCTGCGCGATACGCCGCGGCGAACCGGTTCCGACCGTGCTGCCGGAGCGCAGTTCGTGCAGTGCGGTGCCATCGCGGGTGAGGACAACATCGCGCGGATCCTCACGCTTCGGCGTCGCGGCGATCACGAGGCCATCGGGGATCGCCGTCGGCAGATCCTTCAGCGAGTGCACGAGAAAATCGCACTCCCCCGCGAACAGCGCCTCGCGAAGGCGCGTGGCGAAGATGCCCTGGCCGCCGATCTCGGAGAGGGATGCACGATTCGTGTCGCCCTCGCTGGTGATCGGGACGAGTTCGACCCGACGCCCCGAGAGCTTCTCGAGGGCCGTGGCGACATGGCCCGACTGCGCCTGCGCGAGCGCACTGCGACGGGTACCCAGACGGATGGGGGTGCTCATGGGCTTACTGGAGGACGTCCGCGATCTCGTCGAATCGGAGCCTGCGCCCCGTGTAGAAGGGCACCTCCTCCTTCACATACATGCGGGCGTCGGTGTAGCGGAGGTCGCGCATCATGTCGACGAGGTCGGTGAGCTCATCGGCCTCGAGCGGAAGCAGCCACTCGTAGTCGCCGAGCGCGAACGACGCGACGGTGTTCGCGAGCACACCCTTGAAGGCGGCACCCTTGCGGCCGTGGTCGGCGAGCATCTTGCGACGCTCCTCCTCCGGCGCGAGGTACCACTCGGGCGTGCGCACGAACGGGTACAGGCACAGCCATTCCTTGGGGTCGACCCCGCGGAGGAAGCCCGGAACGTGCGAGCGGTTGAACTCGGCGTCGCGGTGCACGCCCATCACGTTCCACACCGGGAGCAGCGCACGCAGGAGTTCGGTGCGACGAAGGCGGCGGAGCGCCTTCTGCAGTTCCTCGGCGGTGTCGCCGTGCAGCCACACCATGAGGTCGGCATCGGCCTTGAGGCCGGAGACGTCGTAGAAGCCGCGGACGGTGACGCCGGAGTCCTCGATGTAGGAGACGATCGTCTCGAGCTCGGTCGAGTCGGTCTCCGTCACAGGGACGTCGGGGTTTCGTCGCCAGACAGCCCAGAGGGTGAAGCCGGACGGGTTCTCATCGCGCTCTTCGGACATCATGCTCCCCAGTCTGCCTCGTTTGCGCAGGAGCCGCTAATCACCCGCGAGGGCTGCTCACGGCATCCTGGAATGCTGCACCTCAGCGCGAGAGGAAGCGCGCGATCGCCCAGACCGCGCCCCCCACCGCCGCGGCGATGCCGACCGCGGCGGCGATCGCCCCGATCGGGTTGCGGTCCGCGAACACGCGGGCCTTCGCCGCCGCACGCGTCGATGCCTTCTCGACCCGGCGTGGGATGTTCCCCTTGACCTCGATCGCCGCGAGGGCGGCCTTCAGCTCGGCGCGGGCCGAGGCGACGGGGTCGACGATCCCGCCGGGAACGGCGGTGCGCGGCAGCGACTCAGAATTCGTCATCGCCGGCCTCCTTCACGAGTCGGATGTCCTCGGCGACGGCCTGCGCCGGGTTCTGGCGCGCGAGCACCTTGCGGAACTTGAGGATCCCGAGCAGCGCGAACAGCAGCACGGCGAGGATCAGGATGCCGAACACCGCGATCGCGGAGAGCCACACGGGCCACCAGGAGGACAGCCCGGCGATCGCGAACACGAGGATCACCGGCACGGCCCAGAACAGGAAGAACAGCGCGACGAGGAACCACACGGAACCGATGCCGGCGTCCTTCGAGGTGCGCGAGATCCACGCCTTCGCGGCGTCGATCTCGGCCTTGACCAGATTCGTGACGAGTTCCGGCAGGTCTCCGAGGAGAGTCAGCAGGCTGTCGTCGGCGCGATCGCGGTATCCGCGGGGCATGTCAGGCGCCGGACTTCTTGGGGGCGGACTTCGCAGCCGGCTTCTTGGCCGCGGGCTTCTTCGCGGCGGGCTTGGCTGCGGTCTTGGTCGACGTCTTGCTCGACGAGGCATTCGACGACGCGGTGGCCTTCGCGGCTTCGACCGCCTCTTCCGTCGCCTCGGCGAGGTCTTCCGCCGCCTCGCGTCCGGTGGCGATGGCGGAGTCGAGCCGCTGACCGGGCGTGCCGTTGCCGCTGACCGACTTCGCGACCTTCACGACCCCGGTCCAGAGAGCGCCGGGGACGGCCGCGGCCTTGTCGCCGACGAAGCCCTTGACCTTGGTGACCTGCTCCTGCACGGGATCGAGGTTCCACACCTTGAGCCACTGCGTCTTGATCTGCTCGTAGCGCTCACGTCCGGCACGGGTGCCGAGGACGTAGCCCACGCCGAGCCCGACGACGAGTCCGATCTTCCCCTTCATGGGGTCTCCTCACCTTGTTCCGGTAGTCCGGCCAGATTCGCCCGGTTGGGACCGGCCGCAGGCTTTCGCACCCCGCGGCCAGGTACCCAGCGTAACCCCGTATGCCGATTTCGGCATCTATGGGTCAGAGGGTTGACACGGAGGGCACTCCCACTCCGACGATCAGTCCCACAACAGGGCGCGTCGCAGACGGTCGGCCTCGTCCCGCGCGTCCGGGACCACCTGAGCGAGCCCCGTTCCCGCCAGCCAGGCCCCCACCGCGGCCACACCGGGCACCGCCTGGACAGCTGCGCGCGCCGCTGTGCGCCTTTCTCCGGACCCGATGATCGACGCCGGCTGCGACTGCACGAAGCGCCCACGATGCGAGGCGACGACGGCCGCAGGGCCGATGGCGACGCCGAGCAGGGCGGCGGCTTCTCGCCGCGCCAGGTCTGCGGCCGCGTCGTCGCTCAGGCCCGCGGTGGCCGCCGGCTCGCCCTGCGCGCCGAACGACACCCGGACGATCTGCCGAGCACCTGCGGCCTCGCGCACCCAGCCCCACTTCGCCGTCGAGTGGGTGAGCGCCTTGGCGGTGTGGCTGCCCGGGACGGTGAGCACGCCGGTACCGCGGGGCGGGGTGGCGAGTTCCGGCGCGTCGAGCAGGAGGGTGACGATCTCGATCTCGGGAGAGGCTGCGGCCTCTGTCTTCAGAAGGTCGGGCACCGCCGAGGCGAGGAGTTCCCGCGCTGCGGATTCGGGGGTCGCGATGATGACGGCGTCGGCGGCGAGCTCCTCGATCACGGGCGGCACGGAATCCTCGACGGCCGCCTGCAGCTCGACCACGAGCGCGTCTGCGTCGTCGACGCTCGAGGGAACCTCACGGGTAGGCGCGACCTCGACGTCGACAGTCCAGGCCGCCCCCACCTTGCGCACACGGCGCACGCGCACGCCCGTGCGCACGTCGGCGTCGAGCCGCACCAGGTCGGCGGCGAGCGCGTCGACGAGGGTGCTCATACCTCCGGAGAGTCCCTCCACGGCGGCTCCCGGTGTCGTAGAGGGGGTCTTCGCTGCTGGCGACTTCGCCCCCGACGCGGCGTGAGAGGCTTTCGCCGCAGCCTCGTCACGGAGCGTCTGCACGGCCCCCGAGAGGGAGCCGACCCGGGTCAGGGCGGCATTGAGTCCGGGCGCCGCGACATCGATGTCGACGTCGTCGGGAGAGGCGGAGTAGACACCGGTCGTCACGGGAGCGACGAGGCGATCCCGCACCTTCGCCCCCATGCGCGAGGCGACGAGCTTGCCGAGGCTGAGCTGGTGGCCGATCGTGAGTGGCGGCCGCACGCGATCCAGATAGGCGCGCCAGACGCCGGACCACCCGATGATGCGGCGGACGTCGGGCTGGAAAGGGTTGGCGGGGATGCCGAGGATGCCGCCGGCCGGGAGAGGTGCCGCGCCCACTCCGGGAATGCCGGCGAGCCATGCGCCGCCGGCCTGCGGGACCACGATGCGGTCGGCCAGTCCCAGCTCCTCGACGAGCGCTCGCACGAGGCCACCCCTGGTCGCGTAGCTCTCGGCGCCGGCATCGACGATCACGCCATCCAGATCGACTCGACGGATCGCGCCACCCAGATCGTCGGCAGCTTCGAGCACGGTGACGCGCATCCCGACCTTGGCGCACTCCCGCGCAGCGACGAGGCCCCCGATGCCGCCTCCGACCACGACGACATGCTTGTCCGCCGCACGGGCGGCGAGGTCGGACGGCTCGGCAGCGGAGGGCTCAGGGCTCATGCGTCAATTCTCGCACCGGGCCGGTCGGGCCCCGGCGACGGACGGTTCACGCCTCGACGGGCTCCGACGCACCGCGCCCGCGCTTGCGCACCTCGCGCAGCACGATCTGCTCAGGGCACACCGTGGAGAGGAAGTCGCCGACCGAGAGAGCCAGGCGCTCGCCGACGAGGGAGTAGAGGATGCGATTGGCGTCGCGGCGCTCGCTGATGAGTCCGGCCTGGCGGAGCACGCTCAGATGACGGGAGATGGTCGGGCCGCTCGCGGAGAAGCGCGACGCGATCTCGCCGGCCGCGAGCTCACCGTCTTTCAGGTCCTGCAGGATCTGGCGCCGGGTAGGGTGCGCCAGCGCTGCGAAGATGTCGGTCGCGCTGTCTGCCATGGTTGCAATATAGCACCTTTGCTAGATAGTGTTTAGCCGCGTAGCTAATGAGCGAAGGAGAGGCATCATGCGAGTTGCCATCACGGGCGGTACCGGTTTCGTCGGCAGGAACCTCGCCGAACGTCTCGACGATGCGGTCGTCGTCTCCCGTCGAAACGGCGTCGACATCACCGACGTCGACGCGCTGGCCTCCGCGTTCGAGGGGTGCGACGCCGTCGCGCACTGCGCCGGGATCAACCGCGAGATCGGAGAGCAGACCTTCCGTCGCGTGCACGTCGACGGCACGAGAGCCGTCGTGGAGGCCGCTCGCCGCGCGGGTGTGCAGCGCATCGTCCTCGTCAGCTTCCTCCGGGCACGCCCCGACTGCGGGTCCGGCTATCACGAGTCGAAGTGGGAGGCGGAGCAGATCGTGCGCGTCTCCGGCATCCCGCACACGATCCTCAAGTCCGGCATGATCTACGGCCCCGGCGACCACATGATCGACCACGTGACCAAGGCGGTGCGGACCCTGCCGTTCTTCTGGACCGTCGGATATCGCGAGCGCACGGCACGGCCGGTACCGGTCGAGGATGCGGTCGATGTGCTCGTCGCCGCTCTCGAGGGCCGCATCGAGGAACCGACGATCGCCGTCATGGGAGCCGACGAGATCACGCTCGGCGAGGCCATCCGCCGCATCGCCCGCGTCGCCGGACGCCGACCCGCCTTCGTCCCCGTGCCGACATGGATGGTGCGCGCACTGGCGCAGGTGACGGAGTGGACCATGGTCGTGCCGCTCGTCGCGAAGGCCCAGGCGCGGATGCTCGCCGAAGGCGTGAGCGAACCCGCGCCGTTCGCTCCGGAAGCGCCCCTCGGGATCCGGCCGTCACGCCCGTTCGACGATGCGCGCATCCGCGAAGCACTTCCGCAGGGACGCTTCACCCTCGACGACCTGCGGATCACGCACCGCCTGCAGCCGGCACGGAGGGCCTGAGGTCAGATCGCGTGCGCCAGCTCGACGATGCGGGTGAGCTGGTCGGGATCGGTCTCCGGAGGAACGCCGTGGCCGAGGTTGAGGATGTGGGCTCGCGCCGCACGGCCGCGCTCGACGACGTCGCGTACGTGGGCCTCGAGCACCGGCCACGGGGCTGCGAGGAGCGCCGGGTCGATGTTGCCCTGCACCGTGACATCCGGCCCGAGGATCGCGGCCGCTTCGTCGAGCGGCTGGCGCCAGTCGACTCCCACCCCGTCGGCCGCACCGTCGAGGCGCATGTCGGCGAGGAACGGGCCGGTGCCGACGCCGAAGTGGATCGTCGGCAGACCGATGCCCGCAAGCGCCGCGTGCGAATGCGGGGCGACGAAGGCGCGGTAGTCGGCGGTGCTGAGGGATCCTGCCCAGCTGTCGAAGAGCTGGACGACCGAGGCTCCGGCGTCGCGCTGCGTCTCGAGGAAGCGGCGAGAGACCTTGGCGAGCCAGCCAGCCAGACGGTTCCACGAGTCCGGGTCGGAGTGCATCATGGCCCTGGCCCGCAGGTGCTCCTTGGAGGGACCGCCCTCGACGAGATAGGCCGCGAGCGTGAAGGGCGCGCCCGCGAACCCGATCAGCGGGGTGTCGCCCAATTCCGCCGTGACGAGACGGACCGCTTCGGCGATGGCCGTGCCGTCCAGGTCGTCCGGGTCGATCGCGGTGATGCGCTCGACGTCGGCTGCCGTACGCACCGGGTTCGCGAACACCGGGCCGCGACCGGGCTCGATCTCGACATCGACGCCGGCGAGGCGCAGCGGGATCACGATGTCGCTGAAGAACACGGCCGCATCGACCCCGTGGCGACGCACCGGCTGCAGAGTGATCTCGGCGGCGAGGTCAGGGGTGAGGCAGGCATCGAGCATCCTGGTTCCGACGCGCAGCTCGCGGTACTCGGGCAACGACCGGCCGGCCTGTCGCATGAACCACACCGGAGGGTGGGCAGGACGGTCGCCGGCGAGGGCGCGCAGGAGCGGGGCGTCGGAGAGGGCCATGCGTCCATCCTCCCATCCGCGCCTTATGGAGCCGCCGAGTTCGACGGGTCGGACCCTCGCCCGCAGACGCTCCGGTACAATCGATCTGTGCTGCTGTGTGTGACGGCGAGTCACAAGACCGCCTCCTTCGAATTGCTCGAACGCCTGAGCCGCACCCCCGACGACGTCGCTCCCACCATCGTGGGCATGACGCCGTGCGTGCAGGGTGCGGTCGTCCTGGCGACGTGCAACCGGTTCGAGGCGTACGTGGAAATGGACGAACCGGTCACCGCCGCCGGCGCCATCGGCGTCGAGGCCGTGATCGAGGCGGTCGAGTCCGCGACCGGCATCTCCGCCGCCGACCTCGACGGCGCCTACACCGTGCACTCGGGTCGACGCGTTGCCGAGCACCTCTTCTCCGTCGCCTCCGGCCTCGAATCCGTCGTCTCCGGCGAGGGCGAGATCGCCGGCCAGGTGCGCCGCGCCCTCAAGTCCGCCCGCAAGGACGGCACCACCTCGCCCGAGCTCGAGCGCCTCTTCCAGCGCGCCAGCCAGGCACAGCGCAAGGTCAAGAACGTCACCGCCCTCGGTCGTGCCGGCCGCTCGCTCGTGCGCCTCGCGCTCGAACTCGCCGACAGCCGCATCGCCGACTGGTCCGCCGAGCGCGTGCTTCTGGTCGGCACCGGCGCCTACGCCGCGGTCACTCTCGCCACGCTCCGCGAGCGCGGCGCCGTGAACATCTCGGTGTACTCGCCCTCCGGCCGCGCCGAGGTCTTCGCCGCGAAGCACGGCATCCGTCCGATCACCGCCGACGAGTACGCCCGCACCGCTGCACACTCGAGCCTGCTCATCACCTGCACCACGGCCACCGAACCGGTGCTCGGCCCCGAGCACCTGCAGCTGCCGACAGGTCCCGCCGCAGCCGGCTGCCCCGTGGGCGCGCACAGCCAGCTCGTGGTCGATCTGGGCATGCCGCGCAACGTCGACCCCGCCGTCGCCTCCCTCGAGGGCGTCGCACTGCTCGACCTCGAGACCATCCGCCTGCACGCACCGCTCGAAGAACTGCAGGCGACGGATGCCGCGCGCAGCGTCGTCCGCGAAGCCGCCGAGACGTTCCATGTCGTGGGCGCGCGTCAGAGCGTGACCCCGTCGGTCGTGGCCTTCCGCTCGCACATCTTCGAGCTGCTCGAACGCGAGATCGATCGTGCCCGGGCGCGCGGCGACGAGGACGGCAAGGTCGAACAGGCCCTGCGTCACCTCTCCGGCGTGCTGCTGCACACTCCGACCGTGCGCGCTCACGAGCTCGCCGCGGCGGGTCGTGCCGACGAGTTCACCGCGGCACTGGCCGCGCTCTACGGCATCGCACCCGAGGCTGAGTCGTCGGAGGACGCCGCCACCGCCTGACACGCGCACGCGTGGGTGGGACACTGGAGGCATGGCCCTTCACATCACCGGAGACACCGCCGCCGACGAGCTGCTGACCGACAATCCGCTCGCCCTCCTCGTGGGGATGCTGCTCGACCAGCAGGTTCCGATGGAGACCGCGTTCGCCGGTCCGCTCAAGATCGAGCAGCGCACCGGAGCAGCCGACGCCGCGACGATCGCCGGCATGGCACCGGACGAGTTCCTCGAGGCGTTCAAGCAGACTCCGGCCGTGCACCGTTTCCCCGGGTCCATGGCGACACGCGTGCAGACACTGTGCCAGACCCTCGTCGACGACTGGGACGGCGACGCCGCCACGCTGTGGACCGAAGGGGACCCGTCGGGGCCCGAGGTGCTGAAGCGACTGAAAGCCCTTCCCGGCTTCGGCGAGCAGAAGGCCAAGATCTTCCTCGCCCTCCTCGGCAAGCAGTACGGCTTCACGGGCGAGGGGTGGCGTGAGGCCTCCGCTCCCTATGGTGAGGACGGGTCGTACCGCAGCGTCGCCGACATCGTCTCGCCGGACTCGCTCGCGAAGGTGCGCGAGCACAAGAAGGCCATGAAGGCCGCGGCGAAGGCCCCGAAGTGAAACCCACGGGGGACGATGTCGCGGGGCTCATCGCCCGCTCCTCCCCCGCGGTCCGCCGCCGGGACGCCGAGACCCTGACCGCGCTCATGCAGGAGATCACCGGACGCGAACCGCAGACCTGGGGCACGATCATCGGGTTCGGATCCTGCCACTACCGCTACCCCACCGGCACGGAGGGCGACAGCGGACTGCTCGGCTTCGCACCGCGCAAGGCCGCCACCACGATCTACCTGTTCGACGGCGTGGCCGAGCACGCCGAGGCCCTGGCGGAGCTCGGCCCGCATACCACCGGCGTCGGCTGCCTGTACATCAAGGACCTCAAGCAGATCGACCTCGACGTGCTGCGCGGCATCCTGGAGCGCTCACTCGCCTGGGTCGAGGCCGGCGGCACCTCCGAGGTGCAGCTCACCGTCACGGGCTGAGTCGCGTCGCGAGCATGCTCGCAGGGTTCGAGGTTCGAGACCCATGCTGCGCGACGAGACCCATCCGCAGCAGCGTCTGCGCGGATGGGTCTCGGCGAGGAGCGTGGGTCTGGCCCGACGTGACAGGAGTCAGCCCTGAGCGGCGAAGAAGGTGCGGATGTCGCCGGCGAGCAGGTCGGGGCGCTCCAGAGCGGCGAAGTGCCCGCCCTCGTCGAAGCGGCTCCAGTGCACGATGTTCGAGTTGTCGCGTTCGGCGAACACCCGGATCGTCTGGAAGTCGTCGGCGAAGACCGCGACTCCGGTGCGCGCGGCGTTGATGCGCGGCTCGGCGCCTTCGGCCGCGGCGTCGGCCCTGGCGTTCTCCAGGTAGCTGCGGCTCATGCCGGATGCCGCGTTCGCGAACCAGTTCACGCTGACCTCGAGCAGGATCTTCTCCAGCGGTACGAGGGAGGTGCCGTTGCCGAACGAGTTGAACAGCTCGCTGTACGCGAGCAGTCCGACCGGGGAGTCGCTGATCCCCACCGATACGGTCTGCGGGCGCGAGGAGTTCATCGTGTTGTACCCGCCGACCGACTGGAACCACTGCATGTGCTCGAGGCCGGCGTAGTCCGCGGGCTCCAGCCTCTCGAACTCCGCCGGGTCACCGGAGGGGAACGAGAACAGCTGCAGCACGTGCAGTCCGAGGAAACCCTCCGGGTTCAGCAGTCCCAGCTCGCGCGCCACCATGGCGCCGTTGTCCGAGCCGTGGATGCCGTAGCTATCGTAGCCGAGCCCGCGCATCAGCCGGTCGTAGGCCTGGGCGACCCGGGCGGTCGTCCACCCCGCAGAGGCGAGCGGCTGCGAGAAGCCGTACCCCGGCGCATCCGGGATGACGACGTCGAACGCGTCTTCCGCGCGGCCGCCGTGCGCCACCGGGTCGACGAGACGGTCGATCAGGTCGAGGTAGTCGATCGATGAACCGGGGTAGGTGTGCGCGAGCAGCAGCGGCGTCGCGCTCTCGTAAGCCGACCGCACGTGGATGAAGTGGATCGTCTGGCCGTCGATCTCGGTGGCGAAGTGCGGAACGGCGTTGATCTGCTCCTGAGCAGCAGCCCAGTCGAAGTCGCGCCAGGCGGCGATGGCCTCGCGCAGGTAGGAGTTGGGGGTGCCGGCATCCCAGTCATCCGTCGGAGAAGGCTGCGGAAGACGGGTACGGGCGAGGCGATCCTGGAGATCGGCGACCTCGGCGGCGGAGACCGAGACGGTGAAGGGGCGGAACGTGAGTGTCGTGTTTTCCATATCTTGAAGGTAGGAGTGCATTAGGTTGGATTCGTTCCTAATGGATGAAGAACTTTCGAGGAGCTCTCATGGCTGATCCCACCGCGCGGCTGCTGGCCCTGCTCGCCCTGCTGCAGACCGGCCCCGACCGCTCCGGAACCGAGCTCGCCGCCCGGCTCGGCGTCTCCTCGCGCACCGTGCGGCACGACATCGAGCGGCTGCGCGACCTCGGATACCCCGTCGACGCCACGCGCGGATCGGTCGGCGGATACCGTCTCGGGGCCGGTGGCAGCCTCCCTCCGCTGCTCCTCGACGACGAGGAAGCCGTGGCTGTCACGGTCGGACTCCGCGCCGCAGCGGGCATCGCCGGGGTGGCGGAGTCGGGGGCCAGGGCACTCGCCAAACTCGAACAGGTGCTGCCCTCGCACCTGCGCCCGACGGTGGATGCGCTGCGCTCGAGCGTCGACCGCGCCCCGGAGAACAACGACACCGACGCACCGGACCCCGAGGTCGACGCCGCGTCGCTGCAGGCCATCGCGAGCGCGATCCGCAACGAGGAATGGCTGCGCTTCGACTACGAGGGCGCGCCCGTGCTGGTCGAGCCGTATCGGCTGCTCACCTGGGTGCGCCGCTGGTATCTGGTCGCCCGCAACCCCGCGACCGACGAGTGGGGCACGTACCGTGTCGACTGGATGGAGCTGCGGATGCCGACCCATCGCCGCTTCGATCCCCAGCCGCTGCCCGGCGGCGACTACACGGCGTTCGCGATGCGGACCATCGCCGTGAGCGGGTGGATCGTGCACGCCCGGCTGCGCATCGATGCGCCGGCCGCGGCGGTGCTCGATCGGATCCACGCCGCAGTCGGGGTGGTCGAGCCGGTCGACGACGAGCACTGCATCCTCGTCACTGGTGCGGACAGCCTCGACACCGTCGCCGCCTACATCGGCATGCTGATGATGGACTTCACGGTCGAGAGCCCGCCCGAGCTGATCCCCCGCCTGCAGCTGCTCTCCGAGCGCTACGCACGCGCGGTGGCCGGGAGCACATGAAAGACCCCGCCGGCCTGCATGAGGCCGACGGGGTCCGGATGCCGCGTGCTCAGGCGCCGCGCAGGCGCTCGGCCAGGTACGCGTGCAGCTCGTCGATCGAGACGCGTTCCTGCGCCATGGTGTCGCGGTCGCGCACGGTGACGGCACGGTCGTCGAGGGAGTCGAAGTCGACCGTGACGCAGAACGGGGTGCCGATCTCGTCCTGGCGACGGTAGCGGCGACCGATCGCACCGGCGTCGTCGAAGTCGACAGCCCACGAGCTGCGGAGCGTGTCGGCGACCTCGCGAGCGAGCGGCGACAGGTTCTCGTTACGGCTGAGCGGCAGCACGGCGGCCTTGACCGGAGCCAGGCGCGGGTCGAGCTTGAGCACCGTGCGCACATCGGTGCCGCCCTTGGCGTTGGGCACCTGCTCCTCGCGGTAGGCGTCGACGAGGAACGCCATCATCGCGCGCGTGAGGCCGAAGGACGGCTCGATCACGTACGGGGTGTAACGCTCGCCCGTTGCCTGGTCGAAGTACGTCAGGCTCTGGCCGGACGCCTCGCTGTGGCTGGAGAGGTCGTAGTCGGTGCGGTTCGCGACGCCCATGAGCTCGCCCCACTCCTTGCCCGCGAAGCCGAACTTGTACTCGACGTCGATCGTGCCGGCGGAGTAGTGCGCGCGATCGTCCTCCGGCACGTCGAACTGACGCATGTTCTCGGGGTCGATGCCGAGATCGATGAACCAGTTCCAGCAGGCCTCGACCCAGTGCTCGAACCACTCCTGCGCCTCGGCCGGCGGCGTGAAGAATTCGATCTCCATCTGCTCGAACTCGCGAGTGCGGAAGATGAAGTTTCCGGGCGTGATCTCGTTGCGGAACGCCTTGCCGACCTGGCCGATGCCGAACGGCGGCTTCTTGCGGCTCGCGGTGAGCACGTTCGAGAAGTTCACGAAGATGCCCTGCGCGGTCTCGGGGCGCAGGTAGTAGAGACCCGACTCGTCGTCGACGACGCCGAGGTAGGTCTTGACCAGACCGGAGAACGCCTTGGGCTCGGTGTACTGACCCTTGGTGCCGCAGTTCGGGCAGGGGATGTCGGCGAGACCGTTCTCGGCCTTCCGGCCCTTGCGCGCCTCGAAGTCCTCGATGAGGTTGTCGGCGCGGAAGCGCTTGTGGCACTGCAGGCACTCGACCAGCGGGTCGGTGAAGGTCGCGACGTGACCCGACGCCTCCCACACGCGCTTGGGCAGGATGATGCTGGAGTCGAGGCCGACCATGTCGCCACGACCGCGCACGAACGTCTGCCACCACTGCCGGCGGATGTTCTCCTTGAGCTCCGTACCGAGGGGGCCGTAGTCCCAGGCCGACCGGGAACCGCCGTAGATCTCACCCGCTTGGAACACGAACCCGCGGTGGCGGGCGAGGGCGATGACCTTGTCGAGGCGGGACTGTTCGGCCATGGTGGCTCCAATGGTCGGATGCGGGAGGAAACCCGTGAACACGGGCACCTCATTCTATCCGTGGTTCCCGCGCGCTCCCTGGCCCCGGCGGCTGCGCCGGAGTAGCGTCCTGGGGATGAGCACTGCAGCGCGAACACCGCGGACCCGCGACGACGACACCCGGTTCTTCGGGCAACCGTGGGCCCTGGTGCACATCTTCGGCGTGGAGATGTGGGAGCGCTTCAGCTTCTACGGCATGCAGGGCATCCTGCTCATCTACCTGTACTTCTCGCTGACCGAAGGCGGCCTCGGCATCCCCAAGGCGATCGCGGGCGGCATCGTGGGCGCGTACGGAGGATCGGTCTACCTCTCGACGATCCTGGGCGCGTGGCTCGCGGATCGCCTGTTCGGCGCGGAGCGGGTGCTGTTCGTCAGCGCGATGGTGATCGTGGCGGGACACCTCGCCCTCGCCCTGCTCCCCGGAGCGGTGGGTGTCGGCGTCGGCCTGGTGCTCGTCGCACTCGGCTCCGGTGGACTCAAGGCCAATGCGACGTCGGTCGTGGGCAGTCTCTACGGCGCCGACGATCCGCGACGGGATGCCGGGTTCTCGCTGTTCTACCTCGGCATCAACCTCGGCGCCTTCCTGGGTCCGATCCTCACCGGCATCCTGCAGTCCTCGCTCGGCTTCCACTACGGCTTCGGGCTCGCGGCCATCGGGATGACACTGGGACTCATCCAGTACGCGTTCGGCCGCACGTCGCTGCCCGCCTCGGCGCGGGAGGTGCCGAACCCGCTCCCGAAGTCCCGCTACCTCCTGGTCGGGCTCATCGCCGGTGGCGCGGTCGTACTCGTCGCCGTCCTGGTGCTGACCGGCGTGATCCGGCCCGACAACCTCGCCACCCTCGTGATCGGCGTCACGATCGTCGCCGCCGTCGCCTACTTCTCGGTGATCCTCGGCAGCCGTCGCATCGACGCCACCGAACGCTCCCGAGTATGGGCGTTCCTGCCGCTGTTCATCACGAGCGTCGCATTCTGGTCGCTGTACCAGCAGCAGTTCACCGTGCTGACGATCTACTCCGACCAGCGCCTGGACCGGAATCTCTTCGGATGGGAGATGCCCGTGTCGTGGGTGCAGTCCATCAATCCGGTGTTCATCATCATCCTGTCCGGCGTCTTCGCGGCGATCTGGACCAAGCTCGGGAAGCGACAGCCCTCGACCCCGGTCAAGTTCGCGCTGGCCGCGATCATCATGGGATCGGCGTTCCTGCTCTTCCTGCCGTTCGCCGGCGGAGGAGCGAACTCCACGCCGCTGCTCGCGATCGTCGGGATCCTCTTCGTGTTCACCGTGGCCGAGCTGCTCATCTCGCCGGTCGGCCTGTCGGCGGCGACCAAGCTCGCGCCGACCGTGTTCCGCACGCAGATGGTCGCGCTGTTCTTCCTGTCGATCGCGCTGGGCACGGCGATCTCCGGCTGGCTCGTGCAGTTCTACGACCCGGAGAACGAGGTGCCCTTCTTCTCGATCCTCGGCGGCATCGCCATCGTGGTCGGCATCGGGCTGCTGCTCAGCGTGAAGCCCGTGCTGAAGCTCATGCGCGGGGTGCGCTGAGCGCTCCGCGTCCGCAGATCACGCGGTGAAGCGGATCCTCTCAGGCCGTGAAGAGGTAGCCGCGCGCGGTGTCGTACCCGGCGATCCGGAGGCCGCTGCCGAGCAGACCCTCCATCTGCGCACGCAGGCGCAGGCGCCACTCGTGAGCGGCCGCAGGATCGGAGACGCGCAGCGCCTCGATGTCGGCCGGGATCTCGAGGGTCTCCACGACCGTGTCGTCGGCCGGAGGCTTGGCGATGTCGGCGAGCGCCCACTCGACATCGAGGCGGTCGCTCTCATCGCCCGCGTCGCCGCCGCCGAAGATGCCGTAGCGGTTGACCGAGTAGCCGGTCGCGCGTGCGCCGAGCACGGTGAAGAAGAAGTGCGCGTTGCGTGCCACGAGCGGATCGAACACCCACGTGATGCGGCCGACGTCGCGGGAGAACGCCCACTGGCGCTGGTGCTCCTTGAGCTCGCGACCCCAACCGCGACCGCGGTATTCGGGGAGCAGGGCGGTGATGTGCGAGTGCATCGCACGGCGCGCGGGCTCGCCGAAGAAGGCGATGGAGGCGCCCACCATGCGCTCGTCGTCGCCCTCACCGTCGAAGAAGCCGACGACGTAGTTGCCCGACTGCTGCAGGGCACGCAGGGTTCCGGCATCCACCACGCGCTGCGGACCCCGGATGGAGTCGAGCAGGCCCTGCGCGTCGAGGATGAGTTCAACGGTGTCGAGATCACGGATGGTTCGCACGCACCCAGTCTGCCCCTCCTCGGCCCGTTCGAGGAATCGGAGGCGCGGATCGCATCCGCTGATCGACCCCGCACCGCTCGATCGCCGATAGCCTGAGCCGGTGGGTGCGAGTGACGACAGAGCCAGGAAGCGGCTCTCCCGCACCCCTCCCAAGTGGGCGATCGTCGCCGTGCTCGCCTTCGCGGGTCTCTGCTCGTCGTTCATGTTCACGCTGGTCGTGCCGCTGCAGGCCGAGCTGCCGCAACTGCTGAACGCCTCGCGCGAGGACACGACGTGGGTCGTCACGATCACCCTGCTCGTCGCCGCGGTCGCCACCCCCATCTCGGGCCGCCTCGGAGACATGTACGGCAAGCGCCGCGTCGTGATCGCACTCCTCGCGATCCTGATCCTCGGTTCCGTGATCGCCGCGGTCTCCGGTTCGATCGTCGGCGTGATCATCGGTCGCGCACTCCAGGGTGCGGTGACGGGCGTCGTGCCGCTCGGCATCGCGATCATGCGCGACGTGCTGCCACCCGAGCGCCTCGGCACCGCCGTGGCCCTCATGAGCGCGACGATGGGCGTCGGTGGGGCGATCGGCATGCCCGTGGCCGCCCTCCTCGCCCAGAACGCCGACTGGCACATGCTCTTCTGGCTCGCGGCCGCCCTCGGTGCCGTCGGCCTCGCGCTGGTGATCGCGGTGATCCCCGAGGACGTGCTGCGCTCCCCCGGCCGACTCGACGTGATCGGCGCCATCGGCCTCGCGATCGGCCTCACCGGCATCCTTCTCTTCGTCTCGCGGGGCGCGCAGTGGGGCTGGACCTCACCGCTGACGCTCACGTGCATCATCGGCGGACTCGCGGTGCTCCTGGTGTGGGGCTGGTACCAGCTGCGCACCACGGACCCTCTGCTCGATCTCCGCGTCGCCGCGCGGCCGGCGGTGCTGTTCACCAACATCGCCGCGATCGGCATGGGTTTCGCGCTCTTCGCCTCGAACGTGACGTTCCCGCAGATGCTCGAAGCGCCGGCCACCGGTGGCGGCTTCGGCCTCGACATGGTCGCCGCATCACTCGTGATCATGCCGGCAGGCCTGGTGATGATGGTGATCTCGCCGCTCTCGGGCTGGCTCGAGCGCACGGTCGGTCCGCGCCCGCTGTTCACGGTCGGCGCCACCGCGATCGTGCTCGCCTACGTGTTCGTGCTGCTGTGGTCGAGCGAGGTGTGGCACGTCCTCATCGCGAACCTGCTGATCGGCGTCGGGATCGGCTTCACGTTCGCCGCGATGCCGATGATCATCATGCGTTCCGTCCCCGCCAACGAGACCGGAGCGTCGAACGGGCTGAACGCGCTGTTCCGGTCGATCGGAACGTCGGGAGCCTCAGCCGTGATGGGTGGCGTCCTGGCCGCGATGAGCATGGACATCGACGGCGTCGCCGTTCCCACCAGGGCCGCGTTCGAGGTGTGCTTCTGGCTCGCGATCGCCGCGGGGGCGATCGCCGTGGTGCTGTCGCTCTTCATCCCGAGGCAGCGCGCAGCGGAGCAGCATCCGTCACTGCCCGACTGAGCCCGTCAGCGATCCACCTCAGCGCGCGATCGTGCGCGGATCCGGGTCGTCCTCGCGCGGTGGGCGCAGCCTGTCCGGGATCGGCCACGACAGGATGAACTGCGTAGTCGCTGGACGGGTCATATCGCCGAAGTCGTCGATCTTCACCACGATCCGTCCCGGAGCACCGTGCTCGTCGGGCGTCACCTCGAGGATGCGCACCCGCAGCGGGCGCTCGTCCTCGCCGTCCAGCATCCACGGATCGGCGAGCCAGGCGATGCCGTGCTGTTCGAGAGCAGCCTCGGCATCGAGCCACTCCGCGGGAGCGGAGATGGGTCGCCCGAGCACGTCGACGGGCACCCACTCGTCTCCATCGGGGTGGATCCATCCGAGCAGCTCGCCGTCGTCACGGCGGTGCGGGGTCCAGTCAGATCGCGGCATCCCTCGATGCTAGCGAGGGGACCCCTGGGTCAGTGCGTGTATTCCATGAGCTCGACGCCGAGCACCCGGAAGGCGTCGTGCGCACGCAGGCGATGCGTGATCGAGAGGTCGTCGAAGCACACGATGAGCGAATAGGCGACCCCGGCGCGAGGACCGGCGAGCACACCCGCCTCGGCGCGCACTCCGCGATCGCGACCGGTCTTGTTCACGAACAGGAGGCCGTGCGCATCGTGATCGTGCGCGAACGGGTCGAGACCCGTGGAGGCTGCGACCAGGCTCAGATCCTGGTTGAGGCTCAGCCACTCCGACACCTGCGCGCTGACGGCGGCGTCGACCACCTGCGAGTTCACCAGAGCGGAGAAGAGCCCGGCGAGCTCCCGCGCGGATCCCACGGCGACCTGCGGGGCGTCGTCGAGGCCGCGGCGGTCGCGGAAGCGGTCGAGCAGCGCGGTGCGACGCAGCCCGAGCGATTCGATGCGCTCGCGCACCCGATCGTGTCCGACCCGCTGCAGCAGCGCGTTCACCGCGATGGGATCTCCCGCGGTCGCCGCCATCACGGCGAGGTCTTCGAGGGGCAGCGCCGGCGCATGCAGATGACGCCACAGTCCCGAGGTCTCCACCGCCTCGACACTCTCGCGCTCGACGATCTCGAACGGATCGAGAGCACCGCTCTGGAAGCCCGCAGCGACCTCGATCAGGAGCGGCACCACGCCGAGGCCCGCGATCGGCATCGTGACGTGGTCGTCGCCGGCAAGCACGTGCACGTGGTTGTCGAGGTCGACGACGTGCACCGAGACCTGCGCACCGGCATCGACCAGCCCCTCCAGCGAGCGGAGGGTGGCCGTGAACGACCGGCGTCCGGCGGCGGCTCGTCGCGGGAGTCGACGGCTGGTGCGCTGGGAGCGGCGACCCGCGCCGGATGCCTCCGGGGCGCCGTCGAGGGACTCGGGGGCCGAGGAGTTGCGGAAGCCTTCACCAGGCTCGAGAGCGCCCACGCTGATCCTTAGGGGGGTGGATGTGCGGGATACCGAGGGGAGACGCTCCCCGGCGGCAGGGCTATCGTAACCCCACCGCCGGGGGATGCTTCACAGAGTGCGACGATTGGTCACCAGATGGTCACTCGCGATGCCGCGGGCAGCCAGAGGGCGTCGGTCTCGCTCACTCCGAACGCCTCGTAGAAGGCGTCGATGTTGCGCACGATCTGGTTGCAGCGGAACTCGTTCGGCGAGTGCGGGTCGATCGTCAGCAGGCGCAGCGTCTCGGCATCCCGGCTCTTCTGCTGCCACACCTGTGCCCACGACAGCAGCAGGCGCTGCACGCCCGTGTACCCGTCGATGACCGGGGCCTCCGCGCCGTCCAACGACAGCTCGTAGGCCTTCAACGCGATGCCGAGTCCGCCGAGGTCGCCGATGTTCTCGCCGATCGTGAGCGCGCCGTTCACGTGGTGCTCGGCATCCAGCCCCTCGGGGACGAGCGCGTCGTACTGCGCGATCAGGGCCTTCGTGCGTTCCTCGAAAGCCGAGCGGTCGGCATCCGTCCACCAGTCCTGCAACCGGCCGTCGCCGTCGTAGCGGCTGCCCTGGTCGTCGAATCCGTGGCCGATCTCGTGACCGATGACCGCCCCGATGCCCCCGTAGTTCGCGGCGGCGTCGCGACCGGCGTCGAAGAACGGGTACTGCAGGATCGCAGCCGGGAACACGATCTCGTTCATCGACGGGTTGTAGTACGCGTTGACCATCTGCGGCGGCATGTGCCACTCGGTGCGGTCGATGGGCTTGCCGACCTTGTCGACGTGGCGGTCGTGCTCGAAGATCGATGCGCGACGCACGTTGCCGAACAGGTCGGCCCGATCGATCTCGAGGCTCGAGTAGTCGCGCCACACCTCGGGGTGTCCGATCTTCGGGGTGAACGAGTCGAGCTTGGCGAGCGCGCGCTCCCGGGTCTCGGCCGTCATCCACTCGAGCTCGGTGATGCTCTGGCGATACGCCTCGATGAGGTGCGCGACCAGCTCGTCCATCGCGGCCTTCGCCGTCGGCGGGTAGTGCCGCTCGACGTAGACCTTGCCGATCGCCTCGCCGAGCGCGCCCTCGGTGAGCGAGACGCCGCGCTTCCAGCGCTCGCGCATGGTGGGGACGCCGGTGAGCTCGGTGCCGTAGAACGAGAAGTTCTCCTGCACGAGGTCGTCGGTCAGGTACGGAGCCGCCGCGTGCACGACCTTCGCACGCAGCCACGCCTTCCAGTCGTCGAGGCGCTCGGGCGTCAGCAGCGAGCCGAGCCCCTCGAAGAAGCTGGGCTGCGAGACCACGACCTCATCGAAGGCCGCCGGGTTCGACGGCGAGACCGCCTCGCGCCACGGGGTCAGGTCCACCCCGGCGAGCGCCTGCAGTTCGTCCCACGTCTTGAGGTTGTAGGTGGCCACGGCGTCACGGCTGCGCACGTTGTCCCAGTGGTGCCCGGCGAGCTCGGTCTCGAGCGCGATCGCACGGTCGGCGTTCGTCGCGGCGTCGGCGACGCCGGCCAGGCCGAGCAGCCGCTCGAGGTGTGCACGGTAGGCGGTCCGGGTGGCGGCGAACGTGTCGAGGCGGAAGTAGCTCTCGTCCGGCAGCGACAGACCCGCCTGCACGAGCACCGGAAGGTAGCGCTCGGGGTTGCCCGGGTCGCCGTCGACGTACAGGCCGATGACCGATG
This sequence comes from Microbacterium sp. TPU 3598, assembly GCF_002356155.1. Taxonomy (NCBI): domain Bacteria; kingdom Bacillati; phylum Actinomycetota; class Actinomycetes; order Micrococcales; family Microbacteriaceae; genus Microbacterium; species Microbacterium sp. TPU 3598. The sequence goes on from NZ_AP017975.1 coordinate 3,368,196, forward strand.
CACGGCCGTCGCGGTCGTAGGCGCCGACGGTGCGCAGGAACGAGGGGATGCCGTCGATCGCGTCGATCTCGGCGAGGGTCTCGGCCAGCGGCGTCACCCCGGCGGCATCGATGCGCTCGGTGTCCATGAAGCTCGCGAACAGATCGCCGATCTTGCGGGCGAGGGTCCCTTCCTCGGCGTCCTGCGACTCCTCGATGATCGCGCGCACGTCTTTCTCCGCCTGCTCGGCGAGGAGGTGGAACGAGCCCCAGCGCGCCTTGTCGCCCGGGATCTCGGTGCGGGCGAGCCACGCCCCGTTCACGTGACGATAGAGGTCGTCCTGCGGGCGGATGTCGGAGCTGAACTCATCAAGGGCGAGGCCCACGGGAAGAACGTCAGTCATGCGCTCCAGCCTATGACCCGCCTCCCCCGAACGGCAGGAGCACGTTCATGCGGAACCCCTCGTCGGTCCGCTCGGCGAAGACCTCTCCGCCGTGCGCACGCGCCAGGCCGCGCGCGATCGAGAGCCCGAGACCGGCTCCGGAAGCCACGCCGTCCTGGTCGATCGGGGCCGTGCGGGCCGCGTCCTCGCGCCAGCCGACGTCGAACATGCGGTCGAGATCCTCCACCGCGACACCCGCGCCGTGATCGAGGATGCCGAGCACGAGGCGGTTCCGCTCGACCTCGGTGGCCGAGATGACGATGTCCGTACCGCGCGGCGCATGCCGGATCGCGTTGGTCAGCAGGTTGACGACGATCCGTCCGAGCTGATGCGGGTCCGCCCAGAGCACGTGACCGCCCACGCCGCGCTCGACGATGCGCACGCCGTGGCGATCTGCGGCGGCCGCGACGTCGGCGACCGCATCTGAGACCACGTCGAGCAGCTCGACCTGCTGGGTCTGCAGCTGCACGGCTCCCGAGGTCAGCGTCGACAGCTCGAACAGGTCGTCCACCATGCGGCTCATCGTCTCCACCTGCACCCGCACCTGCCCGGCGAAGCGCTCCGGAGCATCGGCCGCGCCGTCTTCGATCGACTCGGCGAGCGCACGGACCGCCGTCAGGGGCGTGCGCAGATCGTGCGAGATCCAGGCGAAGAACCGCCGTCGCGCCGAGTCCAGCCGCTCCAGCTCGGCATTCGCGGCATCCACCTTCGCCGACACCTCGGCGAGCCGTACCGACAGATCGTCCAGCTCGCGCGATCCTCCCTGCTCGGCGACGATCACGCCTCCGCGGCCCACCTCGTCGAGCGATGCCGACAGACGGTCGAACGACGACCGCATCGCCCTGGCCACCACCCAGGCAGTCGTGATCCCGAGGACAAGGGACACCCCGATCACCACGAGGAGCACGGTCAGGTCGTGCGTCGAGATGTACATCTCCAGCGAGATCGCGACGACCGAGGCCGCCATCGTGACGACCCCCGCGCTCGCGACCAGCATCAACTGCGCGCGGACAGAGCGACGGCGCAGCACTCGCAGCACGGCGAGCGTGAGCGCCGCGACGCACACGGCCACGAGCAGGCACGTCATCACGATCAGCAGCACATCGGCCCCGGCGAGCATGATCACGAGCGATCTCCCTCTGCCGAGAAACGGTATCCGACTCCCCACTCCGTGCGCAGGTGGACGGGGTCTCGCGGATCCACCTCGATCTTCTCCCGCAGCCGGCGCACGTGCACGGTGACGGTCGAGGCCTCGCCGAAGCTCCAGCCCCAGGCTTCGCGGAGGATCTCCTCGCGACCGAGCGGGCGCCCCTCGTTGCGCACCAGGAAGTGCAGCAGGTCGTACTCACGACCGGTGAGGGCGATCTCCTCGCCGCGCACCCACACGCGCCGACGGAGCGGATCGATCGCGAACACGCCGGCACGCACCTCGCCGACCGCGGCCTGCGTCACCTGCGAGCGCCGTACCAGCGCACCGACGCGCATGAGCAGTTCCCGCAGCGAGAACGGCTTCGCGAGATAGTCGTCGACGCCGAACTCGAAGCCCTCGATGCGGTCCTCCACCTGTCCGAGAGCGGTGAGAAGCATGATGGGCACGTCCGAGAACGAGCGCAGATCACGGCACAGCTCATCACCGCTGATGCCCGGGAGCATCCGGTCGACGATCACCACGTCCGGGATGCTCCCGCGCAGCGCCGTCCGCGCCGAGACACCGTCGCCGAAGCTGGAGACCGCGTAGCCGTGGGCTCGCAGATAGGCGCCCACCGCCTCCCTGACCGTGGGGTCGTCTTCGACCACGACGACCTCGGCTGGCTCCTGCATGGGGTCGACACTAGTCGCGCGATGCACGCCCCCGGCCGGTTCCTTACAGTCTTGAAAGGTCTTCTCCACCGGCGTCTGCGCGTTCGTAGCGTTCATCGAAGTGCGATCCGCCGCGGCATCCGTCGCTCCGGGCACAGAGTCGCACACACAGTGAACTGGAGAATCTCATGCGCAAGATCGCTCTCGCCGCCACCGCGGCCCTCACCCTCGCCCTGGCCCTGTCGGCGTGCAGCTCGCCGGCTGCGACGGAAGACGCCAAGCCCTCGTCTTCGGCGTCGCAGAGCGCCGACTCCGGCACCTCGTCCACGAAGATGGACATGGCCGAGAAGACGGGCACCTTCGCGGGCCTGAACGACAAGAAGGTGTCGGGCACCGTCACCGTGACCGACGACGAGATCGCCCTGTCCGGCTTCTCGTCAGATGAAGGCCCCGATCTGCACGTCTACCTCACGAACGGCACCGATGAGGCCGCCGTCTCTGCGGGCATGCTCGTGGATGCCGTCTCGTTCGACACCGCCACCCAGACCTTCACGCTCGACGGCGTCGACACCTCGGAGTACTCCTACGTCGTGATCCACTGCGACAAGGCGAAGGCCGTGTTCGGAGCAGCCGAGCTCTCATGATCGGATCGCGACCCGCAGGCGTCCTCACCCTCTCGCTGCTCGGCGCCGGGGCCAGGGTGGCGGTCGGGGTGCTCTGGCTGATCGAGGGCATCCTGAAGTACCGGGCCGGATTCGGAGCGGCCGACATCGAGCTGGTGGCGCAGAGCACGGAGGGGAACCCTCGGGTGCCGTGGTTCTTCGAGCCGCTCGCGTCGTTCATGGGCATGGCGCCCGGTGTGTTCGGTGTGGTGATGCCCGCTCTCGAGGTCGCTCTCGGCGTGCTGCTGGTCGCGGGATTCCTGACCAGGATCGCGGCTTTCCTGTCGATCGGGACGCTCATGCTCTATTGGAGCGCGGACCAGCTGATCGCCCAGTACCCGGCGATGGTCGTGCTCTCCGCAGTCGTGCTCCTCCTCACCGTCTCCGGACGATTCGGGATGGACGGATGGCTGCGCGCTCGTCGGCGCGAATCGACCGAAGCGACCGAAGCGACTGCTGCGACTTCCGGTCTGTGGGAGGCCTGAAGCGTCGGCAGAGCCCGACCGTTCAAACGGGGACGCGGGTGCGGCCGGGTGGGGGCCCGGTCGCATCCGTATCAGCCGCGGCGTCGCAGGGAGAACCGGCGGCGTCGCGGCTGCTCGGCGGGCGCGGCCTTCGGGCGCGCCGCCCGACGCGCGGCCCAGGCGGCCACCTCGGCGTCGACGTCACGCGGCGAGGTGACCACGGGAGGGCCGCCCTGCAGCTGGCGGCGCGCTTCCCGCACTCGCCGATTGAAGTCCTCGAGGACGTCGCGCACATCGGACTCGCGCCCCAGCAGGTCGAGCTGATCGTCCAGCTCCCGATCCTCGGTGCGCAGCAGGATCGCCGGCGGACCGAGACCGGTGAGGTTCTCGGTCTCGATCTTGCGACGGATCCACCAGTCCGGGTCGTGATGGGTGCCGAGTCCTTCGAGAGGCTTGCCCGCACCGGGAAGGTCGTCGAACTCCCCCCGGCGGATCGCCACCTGGATGGCCGTCTCGATGAATGCGGCACGATCGACCGCCGCGGCGATCCCGGGCGGCGTGCCCGACTCCTCGTCGCCGTCCACGCTCTCGCCGTGCTGTCTGCTCGCGAGATATCGTGCGGCCGCTTCTCTGGGATCCGTCATGATGCACCTCCGTGGCATCCGAGCTCCCCTCCACCCTACGACGACCGCCACCGCCCGGATCGGGCCCGCAGCCGGTGAGGTCGACCCCAGGTCATAGGCTCGGAGGATGACCGCGCGCGCCTCCCTCAATCGAGAGATCCTGCGGCTCGCCGTCCCCGCGCTCGGCGCACTGATCGCGGAGCCCGCCTTCCTGATCGTGGATGCCGCGCTCGTCGGGCATCTCGGGACCACTCCGCTCGCCGGGCTCGGCATCGCGGGGGCTGTACTCCAGACGATCGTCGGACTGATGGTGTTCCTGGCCTACTCGACGACCCCGGCGGTCGCTCGCCGCTTCGGGGCGGGACAGCCCGGCGAGGCCGTCTCCGTCGGCGTCAACGGCATGTGGCTGGCGCTCGGTCTCGGCGCCGTGCTCGCGGTGATCGGCGCCGTGTCCTCCCCCTGGTTGGTCTCGCTGTTCGGGGCGAGCGAAGCCGTTTCCGCGCAGGCGAACGAGTACCTCGTGATCTCGATGTGGGGCTTGCCGGCGATGCTCATCGTGTTCGCCGCGACCGGTCTGCTGCGCGGCATGCAGGACACGATGACGCCGCTGTGGATCGCGGGGCTCGGATTCGGGGCCAACGCCCTGCTCAACTGGCTGTTCATCTACGGACTCGGCTGGGGCATCGCGGGTTCTGCGGCGGGCACCGTGACCGCGCAGTGGGGAATGGTCGCCGCCTACGTGCTGGTGGTGCGCCGCCTCGCCACCCGGCACAGCGCCTCGCTGCGCGCACAGGGCGCAGGCATGCGCAACACCGCGACGTCGGGCGGCTGGCTGTTCCTGCGCACCGTGAGCCTGCGCGTCGCACTGCTCGCGACCGTCGGCGTCGCCACCGGCATCGGCACCGACGAGCTGGCCGGGTGGCAGATCGTCTTCACGATCTTCTCCGCGGCCGCCTTCGCCCTCGATGCACTCGCGATCGCGGCCCAGGCCCTCATCGGCAAGGAGTTCGGAGCCGGGGACGAGCAGCAGGTGCACCGTGTGCTGGCCCGCACCGTCGCGTGGGGCGCCTGGTTCGGCGTGGCCGTCGGCGGGCTGATCGCCGCGCTCTCGGGCGTGCTCGGCATCGTCTTCACCGGATCGGCGGAGATCGCAGCGCTCGTGCAGCCGGCACTGCTCGTGCTCGCCGTGGCCCAGCCGATCGCCGGCGTCGTCTTCGTGCTCGACGGCGTGCTGATGGGCGCGAACGACGCCCGATACCTGGCGATCGCCGGTGGTCTGAACCTGGTGCCGTTCCTGCCCGCGCTCTGGATCGTCGCCGCCACCGGGGTCGATGGCACCGCCGGTCTCGTCTGGCTCGCGGTCGCCTTCTTCGGCGTCTACCTGCTCGCACGCCTCGGCACCCTGGGGTGGCGGGTGCGGTCCGGTCGCTGGCTTTCGGCCACTGTCTGACGCCGCCGCCGCGTCCGGCTGTTCCTGCACGGACATCGACGATCGCGACTTCTTCACAACCGCTGGAATCCGCGGAATACTACGTCGCCTGCCCCTGGCGCCCTCAACGATGATCGGGGGACACTGAAGGGATGCTGGGGATGACCGAACCACAGGTCTGGACACTGATCGGCGTCTTCGCCGCGGGGATGTTCGGCACCATCACACTGATCTCGACGATGTTCCTGCGCACGATGCAGAACGGGTTCGACGGCGTGCGCACGGAGATGCGGAACGAGTTCGCGAGCGTGCGGACCGAGATGCGGAACGAGTTCGCGAGCGTGCGGACCGAGATGCGAAACGAGTTCGCGAGCGTGCGGACAGAGATGGGAAACGAGTTCGCGAGCGTACGCACGGAGACGGGCAGCGAGTTCGCCGGCGTGCGCACGGAGATCCGGACGGTGCATGAGCGCATGGACCACCTCGATCGCGACGTCAACGCGATCTACCGTCATCTCTTCGGCATCGACCGCGGGTGACGCCGGGCACTGTCGAGATGGCGAGGGTCAGGCCGCGTATCTCCGGCACCACTCGTACATGATCACGGCCGCCGCGGCACTGGCGTTGATCGAGCGCGTCGAGCCGTACTGCGTGATCTCGATGTGGGCGGAAGCGGCGGCGAGCGCTTCGGCGGAGAGCCCCGGGCCCTCCTGGCCGAACAGCAGCACACAACGCTGAGGTAGGTCGGCCCTGTCGACGGGCACTGCGCCGTCGACGTTGTCGACCGCGATGATCGGAACCCCTTCGGCCGCGGCCCATGCGGCGAACGTGTCGACGTCTTCGTGATGCACGACGTGCTGGTAGCGGTCGGTGACCATCGCCCCGCGCTTGTTCCAGCGGCGGCGGCCGATGATGTGCACGGTGTCGGCGAGGAACGCGTTGGCGCTGCGCACGATCGACCCGATGTTCATGTCGTGCTGCCAGTTCTCGATCGCGACGTGGAACGGGTGTCGCTGGGTGTCGAGGTCGGCGACGATCGCGTCCATGCGCCAGTAGCGGTAGCGGTCGATCACGTTGCGGGTGTCGCCGGTGGCCAACAGCTCCCGGTCGTACTCCGCACCTTCGGGCCAGGCCTCCTCGCCGCCGGGCCAGGGCCCGACGCCGTAGCCGGGTTGAGCGATCGACCCGGTCCTCACCGCGTCGGCGGGGGCATCGGGGAGCGTGCTGTCCGGCCCGGCGTCTTCCATCCCGCCAGGCTATCGCCCTCGTATCCCCGTTCGAATCGCGCAACAGGCTCCCTCCGGGCGCGTATGCAGCGATTCACGCGATTCGAAGAATATTTAGGCACACCGAAAAATACGCTACGGTTTCGGTGTGCCTAAAAATTCCCCTGTCCCGATGACGACTGCTGCCACACCCCCCGCCCGCGCCCCTCGCAGCCTGTGGTTGCTGGGCCCCGCCCTCGTGGCGGGCGTCGCCTACCTCGACCCCGGCAACGTCGCCAGCAACATGACCGCAGGAGCCCAGTACGGATACCTGCTGGTGTGGGTCGTGCTCGCTGGCAACGTGATGGCGTGGCTGATCCAGTACCTCTCCGCGAAGCTGGGCGTCGTCACCGGGCAGAGCCTTCCCGAGGTGCTGGGGGCGCGGCTGAAGCGTCCATGGGCACGCCGCGCATACTGGCTGCAGGCCGAGCTCGTCGCGATGGCCACCGACCTGGCCGAGGTCATCGGCGGCGCGGTCGCCCTGAACCTCCTGTTCGACGTGCCGCTGCTGCTCGGCGGCCTGATCACGGGTGCCGTCTCGATGATCCTGCTCACGGTGCAGAGCCGGCGCGGTGCCCGTCCGTTCGAGTTCGTGATCATCGGCCTCATGGCGATCATCACGATCGGATTCGTCGCGGGAGTGTTCGTCGCCCCGCCGGACCCGGCGGGGGTCATCGGCGGGATGGTCCCCCGTTTCGAGGACACGGGCTCGGTCCTGCTGGCCGCGTCGATCCTCGGCGCGACGATCATGCCGCATGCGATCTACGCGCACTCCTCACTCGCCCGCGATCGCTTCGGCGCCTCGACCTCTCACGCCGGCGACGAGGCGGCGCGCACCGAGACCTCGCGCATCCGCCGACTGCTCACCGCCACCCGATGGGATGTCTCCATCGCCATGGTGATCGCGGGATCCGTCAACCTCTGCATCCTGCTGCTCGCCGCCGCGAACCTCGCCGGCGTCGAGGGCACCGACTTGCTGGAGGGCGCACATGCCGCTCTCGCCGCCGGACTCGGACCGGTGGTGGCCACGTTCTTCGCCGTGGGACTGCTCGCCTCGGGACTGGCATCGACCTCGGTGGGCGCTTACGCGGGGGCGGAGATCATGCACGGACTGCTGCATGTGCGCATCCCGCTGCTCGCCCGGCGCCTCGTGACGCTGATCCCCGCGCTCGTGATCCTCGGCATCGGCTTCGACCCCACCCTCGCGCTGGTCCTCAGCCAGGTGGTGCTCTCCTTCGGCATCCCGTTCGCGCTGATCCCCCTGGTCGTGCTCACCGCGCAACGACGCACCCTGGGGGCCTGGGTCAACCGGCGATGGACGACGGCTGCGGGGGTCATCGCCTCCGTGTTGCTGATCGCGCTCAACGGCGCCCTGCTCTGGCTGGTGCTGACGGGAGCGTGAGCCCGGATAGGCTCGAAGCATGTCTGCCGAGAACGCCCGTCGCAACGTCCGCATCCTCACCTGGATCGGCTTCGCGACCGGCGTCATCGGCGGCCTGCTGATCGCGTTCCCGACGGTCATCGGGTTCGGCAGTCCGTGGGTGCAGCTCGCCTTGGGAGTCGCCACGCTCGTACTGGCCTTCCGGGCCCGCAAGATCGGCATGGCCGAGGTCGAGGGGTTCGACGGCCGACTCTCGCTGGCCGCCGCCCTCCTCGGATTCCTCGTGCTGTTCTTCGCCGGCCAGGCCGCGTTCGGCATCCTCGTCGCCGTCGCGAACTGACTCCTCGCCGTCGCGAACCGACTCGTCCCGCCTACGCCGTGACGAAACCCGTCACGAGGTAGAGCACGAACGACAGCCCTGCAGCGATGCCCGCATACGGCAGGATCGCGAGCATGAGGTTGATCGGCTTGATGCCGATCGATCTCGACGCGAGGATGATGCCGTCGCCGTAGAGGCAGGTGGTGCTGCCCAACGCCGCCCCGGAGAACACCGCGGCGCCCGCGAGGATCGGATCGGCACCGAGCGCGAGCGCCAGCGGGAGCACGACCGGGGTGATCACCGCGGCGAGATCCCAGAACGACCCGGTCGCGTACGCATAGATGCCGCACACCGCGAACACGATCGCCGGCAGCAGCGCCGGGGTGAGCACGGGCTCGGTGACCTGGATCACGAACTCGGCCAGCTGCAGGGTGATGTTCATCTCCTGCACCATGAACGCGAGGACCGTCAGGATCATCACGAACAGCATGCTCTCGATGCCCTCGAGCGCGGCATCCAGCACCCCACGGATGCGGAGTCGGCGCTGCACGAGCACGATCACGATCGTCACGGCGAGAGACGCGGCGGTGCCGGCGACGACGTTGGCGTTCGTCGCGATCGTCACTCCGACGAGCACGGCCATGGCGATCAGGAAGCCCCACGGCTGCGGCTTGCGGTCGGTCTCGGTCGAGGTCGCGAGCGCCGTCGCGACACGCTGCGCGGTCGAGCCGTCGGGGTCGTCGGCCTTCAGCTCGGCCAGGAGCGCCGCGCCTTCGGCCCGTCGCTCGTCGTCGGTGGTGCCGACGGGGAAGACGTCGCCGTCCCGCTCCGCCCGGATCGCGTCACGCTTGATCGCGCCGAGCTTCGGAAGCCAGCCGATGCTCATGAGAAGCGCGACGGCGAGAGCCGCCCAGCCGAAGAAGATGAAGGGGATCGCCTGCAGGTAGGCACCGAACCCGGTGCCTCCGACCGTGACCCCCTGCGCCTCGAACAGTCCGGAGAAGAACAGCGCCCACGTCGAGACCGGGATCAGGACGGCGATCGGCGCGGCCGTCATCTTCATGATCGCGCCGAGCTGCGTGCGCGGCACCCGGTAGCGGTCGGTGACCTGCTTCATCGACGTGCCCGTGGTGAGCACGTTCAGGTAGTCGTCGACGAACAACACGACCGACAACAGGAACGTCAGCACCATCGACTTGCGGCGGGAGGTGACGAACCGCTCGGCCCAGTTCGCGAAGTCGGTCACGATGCCGGACTTCTCGAACAGCATCATCAGGATGCCGAACAGCGCGACGATCAGCAGCAGCCACTGCGCCGTCTCGTTGGAGAGGGCTTTTCCGGTGTATTCGACCCAGACGTCGAAGCCGCCCCAGCCGCCGAGGATCAGTGCCCCGGCGACGGTGCCGCAGAACAGGGCGAAGAGGGTGCGTCTGGTGGCGACCGCGACGATCAGGATCACCACGATCGGGAGGAGCGCGAGAGCGCCGAATTCAGGCATGGGAGTCACCTCAGTGTGAAGGGGGGGTACGAATCCGAAGGGAGAGCGCGGGAAGGTGCGGGAGGGTGCGGTCGAGCCCGGGGTCAGGGCTCGGTGCCACCGACGACGGTCCCCTGCACGGGGAGGTCGGGGAGGTCGTCCGGGGAGACGTGCAGCGGGTTCTCCGCCCACACGGCGTAGTCGGCCCGGAACCCGGGGGCGATGCAGCCGAGGTCGGCATCTCCCTGGGCCCGGGCGGCGCCGACGGTGTATCCGTGCAGCGCCTGGTACGGGGTGAGCACCTGGTCGGGCTCGAAGACCGGGGCGTCGGGGTCGCCCGGGCGGCGGCGCAGCATCGACCACGCGAGGCCGATGCGGGCATCGTTCTGCGCGATGGGCCAGTCCGACCCGAGGGCGAGGGGCGCCCCGGCCTCCCAGTAGTCGCGCACACGCCAGGCGCGAGCCGCACGCACGGGCCCGAGCCTGCTCGACCAGTCATCCGAGCCGTCGGCCTTGCGCCACTGCATGTGCAGGGGCTGCATCGAGGCGGTGATCCCGGCTGCGGCGATACGGGCCACGTCGCGGTCGGTCGTGGTCTCGAGGTGCTCGATGCGGTGCGGAGCTCCTGCGGCGCTGCGCACCCCGGCCGCGAGATAGGCGTCGACGACTTCCCCGACGGCCCGGTCGCCGATCGCGTGCGTCGCCACCTGGAATCCGGCCTCGGCGTATCTGCGCACGGTGCGGGCATAGGCGGCCGCGTCCTTCCAGAACGGCTCCAGGCCCGCGCCCGCGCTGTCGGGTTCGTGCAGCCAGGCGGTGCCGGTCTCGACCACGCCGTCGGCGTAGAGCTTGACCACGCCCCCGCGCCACCGGTCACCACGGCGGTCGCGCATCGCGAGGTTCGCGGCGGTCCGATCCTCGTCGAAGCCGGGCTCGTGGTCGATGGCCGAGACGATGCGGATCGGCAGCCCCGGCCCCTGCTCCAGGGCGTCGAGCAGTGCGAGCGTGGCGAAACCGCCGTCCATGATCGTGCCGCCGGTCAATCCGGAACCACGCAGTCCGCGCAGCAGCTCGTGCCCCACCGCGAGGGTCTGATCGCGGGTCAGTGCCGGGGCGCTCAGTCGCACGGGCTCATAGGCGCCGAGCTCGCGCAGTTCCCCGGTCGGGCGGCCGTCGGCATCGACGACGACGCAGGACGAGTCCTCGAACTCGCGTGCGCGGGTGATGCCCGCACGCTCGAGTCCGGCACGACTGGCGAGGGCGGTGTGGCCGTCGAACACGATCAACAGCGCGGGGAGTCCGCGCACCGCATCCTGGATCGCCTCCGCCGTCATGGGCAGCTCGTGGAACACGTCGTAGTCGAGGTTCCAGCCGCGCACCCACGGGTCGGCATCTTCGGCGAGCGCACGATCGGCCTCGGCGCGCAGCGCCGTCAGCAGCGCCGCGCCGGTGGTCAGACCGCCCAGGTCGATCCCGGCCGTCAGCTCGATCCCCTGGATCGGATGCAGGTGCGCGTCGATCAGGCCGGGGGTCACGGTCGCGCCGCCGAGGTCGCGCACGACGGTACGGGGCCCGCGCAGCTCCCGGACCAGGGCGTCGTCGCCCACGGCGAGGAAGCGACCGTCGCGTACCGCGAAGGCGCTGGCGTGCGGGCGGCGCGGGTCCATCGTCACCACGTGCGCGCCGGTGACAATGGTGTCGGCGTCGAAACCGGTCATGGCTGTACCTTCGTCGGTATTGGATCCTTCGGTATTGAAAGAGTTTCAATAAAATACCAGACGCCCGAGCAGAATCGAGCACGATGACGAAATCTCCGCGCAGCGTCGGCCGACCGTCGACCCGGGTGCTCACCGAGGAGCGCATCCTGAAGGCCGCGTTCGCCCTCAGCGCGCAGCGCACACCGCGCCAGTTCACGATGACCGCGCTCGCGGAATCCCTGGGCGTTCGCACCTCGGCGCTCTACCACCACTTCGCGAACCGCGACGCCGTGATCCGGGCCATGCGCGGGCAGGTCAGCCGCGCGCTCATCTCCCCCGTGCGGCACGAGATGTCCGTCGAGGAGGCACTGCTCACCTGGGCCCACAGCTACCGCGACGCCGCGATCGCCGCCCCCGAGGCCATGGTGATGCTGGCGACCTCACCGATCGATGCCGACGAGGGCTCGTTCGCCGACTACGAGCAGATCGCACGCCTGCTCGCGGACGACGGCTGGCCGACCGTCACCATCGTGGACGCCATCGTGGCGCTGGAGTCGTTCATCATCGGCTCCGCCCTGGATGCCCTCGCGCCCGCAGACAACATGGCCCCGGGTGCACTCGCGCCGGATTTCCCGACGTTCGCCGAGGCCGAGGCCGCCAGGGCGCAGCTCAGCACGGACCCCGCCCGCCGCACGTTCGAGATCGGGGTGCGGGCACTCATCCACGGACTCACCGCGTGGGCGCGCGACAGCACCACGTAGGCTGGACCGGTGGCATCCCCGGCAGCTGACGATTATCTGAAGACCGTCTACGCGCACACCGAGTGGCAGGACGCACCGATCACTCCCTCGGTGCTTGCCGCGAAGCTCGGCATCGCGCCGTCGTCCGTCACCGAGATGGTGAAGAAGCTCGCCGCCGCCGGCCTCGTATCGCACGTGCCCTACGGCGCGGTGCGGCTGACGGACACGGGCACGGCGCGCGCCCTCGCGATGGTGCGCCGACACCGCCTGATCGAGACCTGGCTGGTGCAGGAGTTCGACTACGGCTGGGACGAGGTGCACGACGAGGCCGAGGTGCTCGAGCACACCATCAGCGACCGACTGCTCGAAGGCATCGACGCGCGCCTGGGACGCCCCCGCTTCGATCCGCACGGCGACGCGATCCCCGACGCCGACGGTCGCATCGAGCGCGTACCGTTCGTGCTGCTCGCCGACGCGCCGGTCGGGCACACGGGACAGGTGCTGCGGGTCGACGACCGCGACCCCGAGCTGCTCCGAGCCCTCGAAGCACTCGGACTGGCGGTCGCGTCGACCGTGACGGTCACGGCATCCGGGGCCGAGATCGACGGCACGGAAGCGGCGTTGCCCGATGGCGCGGCCCAGGTGGTCTGGCTGAGCGCCTAGCCACCGCCGCAACACGGTCAGGTGCGCGTCGCCTGCGGCCTCTAGGCTGTGCTCATGGCACAACGTGACGACATCGAATGCTGGCTGACCGACATGGACGGCGTGCTCGTCCATGAGAACGACGCCATCCCCGGAGCCTCCGAACTGCTCGCCGGCTGGGAGAGCGCAGGCATCCCGTACCTGGTGCTCACGAACAACTCGATCTTCACCGCGCGCGACCTGTCGGCACGCCTGCGCATCAGCGGGCTGCACGTGCCGGAGGAGCGCATCTGGACCTCGGCGCTCGCGACCGCCGACTTCCTGAAGCAGCAGCTCCCCGGCGGCTCGGCGTTCGTGATCGGCGAGGCGGGCATCCTCACCGCCCTGCACGATGCCGGCTTCATCATGACCGAGACGAACCCCGATTTCGTGGTCGTCGGCGAGACGCGCAACTACTCGTTCGAGGCGATCACCAAGGCCATCCGCCTCATCATCGGCGGCGCGCGCTTCATCGTCACGAACCCCGATGCCACGGGCCCGAGCACCGACGGACCGCTCCCCGCCACCGGAGCGATCGCCGCCCTCATCACCAAGGCCACCGGTAAGGAGCCGTACGTCGTCGGCAAGCCGAACCCGATGATGTTCCGTTCGGCGTTGAACAAGATCGGCGCGCACTCGAAGCGCACCGGCATGATCGGCGACCGCATGGACACCGACGTGGTCGCCGGCATCGAGGCGGGCCTGCACACGGTGCTGGTACTCACCGGCATCAGCGATCAGGCCGAGATCGAGAAGTACCCGTTCCGCCCCGACGAGATCGTGCAGTCGGTGGCCGACCTGCTGCCGCGGATCACCGAGACGATCACGACGGTGAAGACCAAGAAGTAGCCATGGGCGCGCTCGACGACGGCGAACGGCTCAGAGCGGCGGATGCCGCGGCCTGGCGTGTCTGGCTCGCGGAGAACCATGAGCGCACGGCGGGCGTCTGGCTGCTCAGCGTGCGCGGATCGTCCGACGGCGTCGGCTACGAGGACGCCGTGCGGCAGGCACTCTGCTTCGGATGGATCGACGGCCCGGTGCGCGTGTTCGACGACGGCACGGGCGACCGCGCCAACGGTCAGTGGTTCTCTCCTCGTCGTCCCGGCAGCGGCTGGGCGGCCACGAACAAGGCGCGCATCGCGGAGCTCGAGGCCGAGGGGCTACTGGCTCCCGCCGGTATCCGTGTGCTCGAGGTGGCGAAGGCGAACGGCTCCTGGACGGTTCTCGACGGACCGGAGGCCGGGATCGAACCCGAGGAGCTCTCCGCCGCGCTCGATGCCGTCCCCGCCGCACGCGAGAACTGGGACGCGTTCCCGAAGTCGGTCAAGAAGTTCGGCCTCACGCACATCGCGATGGCCAAGCGGCCGGAGACCCGGTCCGCCCGCATCGCGAAGATCGTGGCGGATGCCGCGGAGGGGAAACGCCCATGAATCAGAACGACCTGCTGTTCCTCGTCGTCTTCCTCATCCTGCTCAGCTCGCTGACGGTGTTCATCGTGCAGTTCGTGCGCTCGCGCCGAGGACGCGGCGGCTCGGACGACGGGCGCGCCGGCTGGTGGGAAGGCCCCTGGGACGACGACGACCGCAGACGCTGAGCCTGCGGCCGCCGGAGAACCTCGCGGGATCGGAACTCTGTCAGGACGCCAGCGAAGCCCCGGGGATCGCGGCCAGCAGCTCGCGCGTGTACGGGTGCTGCGGAGCGTCGAAGATGCGCTCGGGCGTGCCGCTCTCGACCACGACACCGCGCTGCATGACGTGCACCTCGTCGGAGATCATCCGCACCACAGCGAGGTCATGGCTGATGAAGAGGTAGCTCAGGCCCAGGCGCTTCTGCAGGTCGGCGAGCAGGTCGAGGATCTGCGCCTGCACCAGCACGTCGAGCGCCGACACCGCCTCGTCGAGCACCACGAGCTCGGGTTCGAGCGCCAGGGCCCGGGCGATCGCCACACGCTGACGCTGTCCGCCCGAGAGCTCGTGCGGCAGGCGCTCGGCCATGGCGGCCGGCAGCGCGACCTGCTCCAACAGCTCGAGCACGCGCGCGTGACGCGAGGCCGTGGTGCCGATGCGGTGCACGCGCAGCGGCTCGGCGATCGACTGCTCGATCGTGTAGCGCGGGTCGAGCGAGGCATAGGGATTCTGGAACACCGGTTGCACACGACGACGCAGGGCGAACAGCTCCTTGCGGCGGAGCGTGGTGAGGTCGAGCCCGTCGAACAGGATCGAGCCGGACGTGGCGTCTTCGAGCCCGAGCACCATGTTCGCGGTGGTGGACTTGCCGGAGCCCGACTCTCCCACGATCGACACCGTGGTGCCGCGGCGGATCTCGAAGCTGACGCCGTCGACGGCCGTGAAGGTCTGCGGCTCCCCGGCCTTGGGCGCGCGGAGGGCGAACTCCTTGCGGAGGTTCCGGATCTCGACGAAGGGCGTGCCCGTGGCGGCCTCGCGCTGCGGCAGCGCATCCCGGCGCGAGGCGAGGCTCGGGGCCGCGGCGAGCAGCTGCCGGGTGTACTCGTGCTGCGGGGCGCCGAGCACCTGCGCCGAGGTGCCCTCCTCGACGACGCGGCCGCGGAACATCACGACGATGCGGTCGGCGCGCTCGGCGGCGAGGGCCAGGTCGTGCGTGATCAGGAACACCGCGGTGCCGAGCTCGTCGGTGAGCGTGTCGAGCTGGTCCAGGATGCGTCGCTGCACGGTCACATCGAGGGCGGAGGTGGGCTCGTCCGCGATCAGCAGGCGCGGCTTGCAGGCCAGACCCATCGCGATCAGCACGCGCTGGCGCATGCCGCCGGAGAACTCGTGCGGGTACTGGTGGGCGCGCTGCGCGGCATCCGCGATCCCCACCATCTCGAGCAGCTCGACGACCCGCGCCTTCGTGGCATCGCCGTGTGTGTGGCCGTGCACCTCGAGCGCCTCGCCGATCTGCTCGCCCACGCGCATGAGCGGATTGAGGTTCGACATCGGGTCCTGCGGCACGAGGCCGATCCCGGCGCCGCGCAGGGAGATCATCGCGTTCTCGGGCAGGTCGGTCAGCTCGCGCCCGTCGAAGCGGATGCTGCCGGCCGTGATCACCCCGTTCTCGGGGAGCAGACGGTTGACCGCAGCCGCGGTGGTCGACTTGCCCGACCCCGACTCGCCCACGATCGCGACCGTCTCACCGGCGGCGATGTCGATGTTCACGTCGCTGATCGCGGTGACCAGCTCGGAACCGGTCCGGAAGGCGACGGCGAGGCCGCTGATGCTCAGCACGGGCTCGGTGGTGCTCATGGTGTTCTCGTTCCTTCGTTTTCGCGGAGAGGTTCGTGGTCGTCGAGGAGTGCGGGAAGCGCGGCGCGCCACAGCAGATCGGTCGGTGCGGGTGTGACCGCGAACAGGCGGTTGGTCAGCAGCACGGCGGCTGCTCCCGTTCCCGGAACGAGCCCGAGGGCGCAGCCTGTGAATCCCGGGTGCCAGACCATGCGGGTCGGCCGCCCGGAGACGGCGATCGTCTCGCTGCGCCAGCCCAGCGCCTGCCCGGCATCCGGTCCGTCCCGGAACAGTTCGGCGACCGCATCCGGCCCCCACAGCTCCGGATGCCGCTCCGGAGCGGCGAGCGCCGCCCCCAGGGTCAGCAGGTCATCGACGGTGCTGAACAGCCCGGCGTGACCGGAGACGCCCCCGAACGCATGGAAGCAGTTGCCGTCGTTCGCGACGCCGGCGATCTCGCCGTCACGCCAGGCGAAGTCCTTATCGACGGTGAGGATCGGATACGGCTCTCCGGTCGCGACCATGCGACGCTCGGCGGCGTCGCCCACGGCGGACGAGGCGACGGGGCGGTCGACGGGTCCGTACCCGGTGTGATCGAGGCCGAGGGGCGCGGTCACCAGTTCGCGCACCGCGGCATCCAGGGGCAGTCCGGTGACCGCCGCGACGATGCGGCCGAGGAGCATGAACCCGAGGTCGGAGTAATGACGACCTTCGTCGAGGCCGTAGCGCAGCGGGAGGGCGTCGGCGGCCGCAGCGGCATCACCGGCGTGCTCGCGGTCGAGGTAGAGCGGCTGCCACTCCCAGAGTCCTGCACGGTGCTGGAGCAGATGGCGCACGGTCGCGCCCGGGGCGCAGGCGGTGCCGGGCACGAAACGGTCGACCGGGTCGTCGAAGCCGAGGTCACCGCGGCTGACCAGTCGCAGGATCGCGGTCGTCGTCGCGGCGACCTTCGATACCGAGGCGATGTCGAAGGAAGTCGCGGTGGTCATCGGGGTTCCGGCCAGGTCAGCCAGACCACCCGCGGCGACGTCACGGCCGGCATCGGTCACGACACCGGCGACGGCGCCCCGCGGCGCGGCATCCGTCGCCAGAACAGCGGTGACGGCAACGGCGGCGGTCATGCGCGCACCTCCGAGCGGTCGACGAGGTCGACGAGGGTGTCGGGCCGGGTATCGGATGCGAGGGCGGTGATGCCCAGTCCGGTGCCCGATCCGAGTTCCAGCATGTCTCCGGACAGCGCCACGCCACCCACCACGGGCGAGCTCCGCAGCCACAACGCGGCATCCAGGTCGTGCACCACGTCGGGGGCGACAGCGGCGGCCAGGTGGGCGGCGGCCGTCACGCCGACGTGCGATTCCATCATGCAGCCGATCAACACGCCCAGACCCGCTGTGCGGGCGACTTCTGCCGCAACGAAGGCCTCGGCCAGGCCGCCGGTCTTGGCGAGCTTGATGTTCACGAGGTCTGCGGCACCACGGTCGGCGACGACCCGGACATCCCGCGCCGTGCGCACCGACTCGTCGGCCATGATCGGCGTGCCGACGGCGGCCGTGACCGCGGCGAGCGCGTCGAGGTCGTGCGCCGCGACCGGCTGCTCGACGAGTTCGAGCCCGAGCCCCTCGTCTTCGGCGGCCCGGATCACCCGGATCGCGGTCTCGACATCCCAGGCCTGGTTGGCGTCGACGCGCAGCGTGATGGCAGGCCCGACCGCGGCACGCACGGCCCGGAGCCCGGCGACCGTGTCGTGCGCCGCGGACGCCTTGATCTTGAGGCATCCGAAGCCCGCGGCGACGTGCTCCTCGGAAACGGCTGCCAGCGCGGACGGCTCACCCGCGGACAGGGTCATGTCGGTGCGGATGCGCGCGGGCGCCGGTGCGCTCGTGAGGCTCTGCGCAAGCGGGAGTCCGCGCTGCTGGGCGGCGAGGTCGGCGACGGCGCACTCGACCGCGCTGCGGGCCGCGGCATTGCCCCACACTGCACGGGCGATGTCGGCGGCGATCCCGGGATCACCGACGTTCCGTCCGAGCACGACCTCGGCGAGGGGTCCTGCCACCACGGCGGCAACGCTCGGCGGACTCTCCCCCGTCACGCGCCAGCTCACGGCGGCTTCGCCGTATCCTCGACGACCGTCGACGTCGCTCACCTCGACGAGCACGACGTCGAGGTGCTCCGTCTGCCGCACCGCCGTGACGAACGGACGCACCAGGGGCGAGGGGACGCGGAGCACGCGGATGCGCTTCACGGTGCTCATCTCAGGACTGCGCTCATCTCAGGACTCCGCTCATCTCAGGACTCCGCTCATGCCCACTCCTTGCGCATGCGCTGTTCGGGCTCACCGAACTCCGGCTGCGTGCGGGTGGCGCCGTCGGGGTGCCAGCCCTTCGCCTCGTAGAAGCCGATCGACGGCGCGTTCGCCGCGAACACCCACAGCGTTGCGGCCTCGGCGCCGGCGTCCCGCAGGTCTGCGGTCGCCTGCGCCAGCAGCGCACCGCCGATCCCACCGCCATGGGCGCGTGGCGAGACGTACAGGGAGTGCACGGCCCCGTCGATCCGCCCGTCGTCGGCAGTGGTCGCGGCGTACCGGGTGATCCCGACGATCCCGCCGTCGCGGACGGCCACGAGCACGACGCCGACCGGTTCGGCGAGCACCCGGCGCCACAGGGCCTCGGCACGCTCATCCGTCATCGCGTCGATCCCCGCGTCGGGGAGAACACCCCGGTAGCTCTCCCGCCAGCACGCGAGGAACACCTCGAGCACCCCGGACAGGTCGTCCGGGGTGGCGGGGCGCACCTGGAGGCTCACGATGCCGCGGCCTCCGTGAGCACGAGGGAGTCGATGGAGGCGACGGGTTCGGGCATCTGCAGCGGTCCGACACCGGGCGTGATGGTGCCGAGGATGCGCGGCTCGCGCGCTCCGGTGCCGCCGGGGACGATCGCGGGGACGCCGTGCATCGTGGACCAGCCGATGAGAGCGAGGAGGATCGCCTCCTTGCTGTCGGCCGCGGCGCCCAGCTCGTCGGCCAGCACGACCTCGGTGTCCGGCAGCGCGGCGCGCAGTCCGTCGAGGATCAGCGGGTTGCGGCATCCGCCGCCCGACACGGCGAGGAACCCGATGCCGGCGGCCTCCACGTCGCGCGCGACCGTGCGGACCGTGAGCTCGGTCAGGGTGCGCACCACATCGGCGACCGGGATCTCCCGGTTCTGCGCGGCGAGGTGCTCGTGCACGTAGCCGAGGTGGAAGTGCTCCTTGCCCGTGCTCTTGGGCGGGGTGAGAGCGTAGTACGGGTCGTCGAGCAGAGCAGCCAGCAGCGCCTCGTCGACCTGACCGGTGCGGGCGATCGCGGCGTCGTCGTCGTAGCCGAGCGGGTTGAGGTCGTGCTCGACGATGACCGCGTCGACCAGTGCGTTCGCGGGGCCGATGTCGTACGCGACCAGGCCGTCCTGCCGCACCACGGTCATGTTCGAGATGCCGCCCAGGTTGAGAGCTGCAGAGACCCCGGCGCGCGAACGCAGCAGCAGCTCGTCGAGGAACGACACCAGCGGGGCACCGTGGCCGCCGACCGTGATGTCGCGGATGCGGATGTCGGAGACCACGGGGGCGCCGACCTTCTCGGCGATCCAGGCCGGCTGCCCGATCTGCAGGGTGCCCAGCGCGTGCGCGCCGTCGACCCAGTGGTAGACGGTCTGCCCGTGCGAGCACACGGCATCGACACCGCCGACCTCTGCCGCGATGTCGGCCGCGACCGCGGCGAACGCCTGCCCGATGAGGGTGTCGAGCTCCGCCACCTCGGCGAGCGTGGTCTGCGCCGGTGGCAGCGCAGCGATCAGGCGCGCCCGCAGCTCGGGGGCGTAGGGCACGCTCGTCGCCGCCAGCACCGTGCCGTGCAGATCCACGCCGTGGGCGGTGAAGCCGCCACTGGTCGTGAAGTCGACGACGGCGGCATCGATCCCGTCGTGCGAGGTGCCGGAGATCAGTCCGAGGACGCGCATCAGTTCTCCTCCAGTGCGGTGCGCAGCCGACCGTCGGCCGCGTCCAGTCGTGCGGTGGCCGCGGCGAGGTCCTCGCCGCGGCGGATCATGATCGACGCGAGCTTCACGTCGTATGAGGTCGCCTCCAGTGCCGCCTTCGCCGCGCCCCGATCGACATCCGCGATGGTCTGCACCATTCGGATCGCCCGCTCGCGGAGCTTGTGGTTGGTGGCCTTCACGTCCACCATCAGGTTGCCGTAGGCCTTGCCGTTCCGCACCATCGAGATGGTCGAGAACATGTTGAGCACGAGCTTCTGGGCAGTACCCGACTTGAGCCGCGTGGAGCCGGAGAGCACCTCGGGGCCGACCTCGACCTCGATCCCGTGCTCCGCCGCCGCGCTCAGGGCGGTCCCGACGTTGCAGGAGAGACCGATGCTGAGAGCACCGCGTTCGCGCGCCCGACGGACGGCGGCGATCACGTAGGGCGTGCGTCCGCTCGAGGCGATCCCGATCACGGTGTCGAGCGGACCGATGCCCGCGGCATCGATGGCCGCTGCGCCCGCTTCCGCGTCGTCCTCTGCTCCCTCGACGGGGTTCACGATCGCGCCCGGCCCTCCGGCCATGATCGCGAACACCAGCTCGGGCGGAGTGCTGAAGGTGGGCGGGCACTCCGAGGCGTCGAGCACGCCGATGCGGCCGGGGGTGCCCGCGCCGACGTAGACCAGGCGTCCGCCCTGCGCCATGCGATCGGCCGTCGCCTCGATCGCGGGCACGATCTGCGGGAGGGCGCGCTGCACCGCGGCGGGCACCGTGGCATCCGCCTCGTTCATGGTCTGCGCGAGTTCGGCGACGCTCATGAGGTCGAGCTCCGCATAGCGGGGATCGCTGGCCTCCGTGGCCAGTCCGCCGAGATCCTCCATGGTCATCGCTTTCCTCTGTTCCGGGGATCGAGGCTGTCGCGCAGCCCGTCGCCGAGCAGGTTCAGTCCGACGACGAGCAGCACCACGATCACGCCGGGCGCGATCATGGTCCACGGGGCGATCGTGACGAGCGTGCGCGCCTCGAAGATCATCGAACCGAGCGAGGGTGCGGGCGGCGGCGTGCCGAGTCCGAGGAAGCTCAGCGAGGCCTCGGTGAGCACAGCCCACGAGAGCGAGAGCGTGACCTGCACGATGATGATCGACGTGATGTTCGGCAGCACGTGGCGGAACATGGTCGCCATGCGGCTCTGGCCGGTGCTCTTGGCGGCCTTGACGTACTCGACCTCGCGCAGCGACAGCACGGGCCCGCGGGTGACGCGGATGAAGATCGGCACGTAGACGATCGCGATGGCCACGGCGATGGTGAACCAGTTGCGCTCGAACACCGAAGCCAGCGAGAGCGCGAGCAGCAGCGGTGGGAAGGCGAACAGCACGTTCGTGACCGCGGTGATCGCCCCGTCGGAGAAGCCGCGGTAGAACCCGGCGATGAGTCCGCAGACGGTGCCGACCACGGTCGCAAAGGCCACGGCGACGACCGAGATCAACGCCGAGTTGGCGACGCCGGCGGCGACGCGGGAGAACACGTCGCGCCCGAACTGATCGGTGCCGAACCAGTGCACGGCCGACGGCGGCTGCAGGCGGGACGGCGGGTCCTGCGCGAGCGGGTCGAAGGGCAGCAGGCCGAACGCCGAGACGAGGCTGAGCACGGCGAGCAGGACCACGATGATGAGGCCGGTGAGTCCGCTGCGGCTGCGCAGCAGGAGACGCACGCGCTCCATGGTGCGCCCGCCGCCGGGGGCGAGGGCCGGGGTCTGAGAGATGTCGGTCATGCGGCACGCACCCGAGGATCGATGACCCGGTACAGCAGGTCGGTGAGCAGGTTGACGATGACGAAGGCGAGCGCGATCACGAGCACGGTGCTCTGCACGAGCGCGTACTCCTTCTGCTGGATGCCGAGCAGCACCTGGCGTCCGATGCCGGGGAGCGAGAAGATCTGCTCGACCACGACGGCACCGCCGAGGAGGTAGCCGAACTGCAGGCCGGTCATCGTGACGATGGGCACGAGAGCGTTGCCGAGCACGTGGCGCACCTGCAGGCGACGCGGAGGGACGCCCTTCGCCCTGGCGGTGCGGATGAAGTCGTTGGAGCGGATCTCGAGCACGGCCGTGCGGGTGGTGCGCATGATCGGTGCGGCGATGCCGAAGCCGAGCACGATCGAGGGCAGCAGCATCTGCTGGAGATTCAGCAGCGGATCCTCGAACAGCGTGGCGTAGGCCTGGCCGTTCGGGTTGAAGCCGAACGACGAGGCGAGGATCGCCAGGAGTGCCGTGCCGAGCAGGAACGCGGGGATGGAGAGACCGGCGAGGCCGACGACCTGTCCGACGCCGTCGCGGAACGAGTCGGGCTTCGAGGCGGAGAGCATGCCGAGCGGGATGCCGATGGCCAGCGCGATCACGATCGAGAAGATCGCCAGCTCGAACGTCACGGGGAGGGCGGCGGCGGTGAGGTCGAGGACGCTCGTCTGCGCCCGGGACGAGAAGCCGAGGTTGCCGGTGAAGATGTTGCCCAGCCACGAGAAGAATTGCACGACGAGCGGCTGGTCGAGGCCGTAGTAGGACTCGAGGGCGGCGCGCTGCGAGGGCGTGAGAGCGGCCGCCTCGGTGCCGAGGCCGGAGCTGATCTGGTCGCCAGGGATGGCGCGCAGCATCAGGAAGACGAAGATGGCGACGCCGAGGAGCGTGCCGAGGGCTGCGAGGATGCGTCGCAGCACGCTGTTGCGGAGGAGCTGTCTGAACATGCGCGTGTGTGGGTGCCTGTCGTCGGGGAGGGAGGGGGCGCGGGGTGGCCGCGCCCCCTCCGATCCGCTACTTGATGGAGGTGGTCCGCAGGTACTGCAGCGAGCCGTTCACCATCGGGACGAAGCCGTCGACGGTCGACGCGGTCGCCGTGTAGGTGTAGCTCGTGAACAGCCAGATCCACGCGGCGTTGTCCTCGAGGTTCTCCGCGACCTGCGCGTAGATGTCCTTCCGCTTGTCCGGGTCGGCCGTCTGGCGGCCCTCGGCGAACAGTGCGTCGAGCTCGGGCGAGGAGTAGCCGGCGACCTTGTTCAGGTTTCCGGTGCTCGTGAAGTACCGGCCGTACATGCCGTCGGGGTCGGGGCGACCGCCGTTGAGCGCGACCGCCGCGTCGAAGTCGGCCGCGATCCAGCGGTCGACGAACGCGCCCGACTCGAGCACCTCGAGGTCGAGCGTGATGTTCGCGTCCGCCAGCTGGGCCTTGAGGTTCTGCGCCTCGTTGACCGAGGTGGCGTACTCCCCCTGCGAGACGATCGTCTTGATGGTGACGCCGTCTTCCTTGCCCGCCTTCTTCAGGTACTCGGCGGCCTTGTCGAGGTCGCGCTCGGGGCACGGACGGGCATCCGGGTCGGACTTGTACGCGGGCGAAGTGATCGGGCCGGTGACCTCGCCCTCGCCGAGCGCAGCGGTGTCGAGCACCTCCTGACGGTCGATCGCGCACTGGATCGCGAGGCGCACGTTGACGTCGGTGAGGTCGCCGCGCGTGGCGTTCAGCTGCAGCGCGTGGTAGCTCAGCTGCGGGGTCGTGGCGACCTCCACATTGGCACCCTCGGCGGTCTGCGCGACCAGCGGGTCGTCGAACACGGCCAGCTGCACGTTGCCGGACTGCATCGCCGAGACGATCGACGACTCGTCGGGGATCACGCGGAACTCGACCGTGTCGAGCAGCGCGGTGTCTCCCCAGTAGTCCTCGTTCTTGGCGAGCGTGATCGACTGGCTCGCCTTGCGGTCGTCGAGGATGAAGGGGCCGGTGCCGTTCGGCGTGGTGTTCAGCCCCTCTTCGGTGTCGTCCGAGGACAGCATCGCCATGTTGATGACGGCGAGGTTCGCGGGGAGCGCGGCGTCGGGAGCGCTGAGGGTGAGGGTGACGGTCTTCTCGTCCGTGGCCTCGACCGCGGTGACCGAGGCGAGGGAGCTGCGCGCGACGGCGGCCGTGGCCTCGGCCGCGATCGCGTCGAGCGAGTACTTGACGTCTTCCGAACCGAAGGTGCTCCCGTCGGCGAACGTGACGCCCTCGCGCAGGTGGAAGGTCAGGGTGAGGCCGTCTTCGGAGACGTCCCACGACTCGGCGAGGCCGGGGACCACGTTGAGGTCCTCGTCGAACTCGGTCAGCGTGCCGTACAGGTTCTGCAGCACATTGACGGCCTGGAACTGGGTGGCCTTCCAGGGGAACAGGGTGTCCGGGTCGCTGGTGACGCCGATGACGAGGTCGCCGCCCGCCGCGCCCTCGGAGGGCTTCGGGTCGGATGCGGGTGCGGAACACCCGGTGATGACGAGGGCGAAGGCGAGGCCCGTCGCCGTGAGAGCGCCGAGTGACGCCCAGCGTGCTGTGCTCATTGCTGGATCCTCCTGAATGTGACGCGCCGCCGTGGCGTCGGGTCAGGCGCTGTTGCCTGCCGCCCCGTGAACGTCGTCGGTCGTGGTTGGTACCAAAAGTACACGAAGGTCACTATAGATGTAACAGAAGTTCCTCTACTGTTATGAACAGTGATCGGAGACCCCATGCCTCATGAAGCCGCCCGCGACGATGCCGGCGCACACCCCGTCCTCGTCCGCATGCGCGCGCTCCGCCCCGAACTGCGTCCGAGTGAACAGCGCATCGCCGATCTGTTCCTCGCCGACCCTGCGGGCACCGCCGGCCTCTCCGTCGCCGAGCTCGCCCAGCGCTGCGACACCTCGACCACCTCGGTCGTGCGCTTCTGCAAACGCCTCGGATACGAGCACGTGCGCGAGCTGCGCAACCACGTGCTGCGCGACGTCGAGCGCGAGACCTTCGACACGGCCGCGCTCCCCGCCGTCTCCGGCGACATCGACCGCAACGACACCCTGACCGACATCGTCGCGAAGGTGTCGCTCGCCGAGACGCTCTCCCTCGCCGACACCGCCAAGGTGCTCGACACCGACTCGCTGCGGGCCTCGGTCGACGCCATCACCTCGTCGACCAGGGTCGACATCTTCGGTGTGGGCGCGAGCTCCATCGTCGGACTCGACCTGCAGCGCAAGCTCACCCGTATCGGACGCACGGCGCTGGAGTGGTCGGACCCGCACGCGGCATGGACCTCGGCGGCGACGCTCGGCCCCGGCAATGTCGCGATCGCGGTGTCGCACACCGGCGCCACCACCGACACGATCGAGTTCCTGCTGCTCGCCCGGCAGGCCGGGGCGACCACCATCGCGATCACGAACCATGCCGGCGCCCCGCTGGCCGATCAGGCCGACATCGTGTTGACGACGGCCGCCCGCGAGACCGGCTTCCGCTCCGGCGCCCTGGGCAGCCGCATCGCCCAGCTCATGGTCGTCGACTGCATCTTCATCGGCGTCGCCCAATCGAACTACGACCGCTCGATGGAGGCGCTGCGCGACACGTTCGCCGCCGTGCACCGCGTGCGGACGGCAGGGGCGTGACCGACAGCATCCGGCGCACGCGGGCGGGGCTGTTCACTGCATTCGCGGGTCTCGGCGTCACGGCCGCCTTCGTTCCCGCGATCCTCCCCTCGGCAGAGCGCACGATCGGCGGCGACCTCAGCACCGCCGTGCCCGCACTGTTCGCCGGACTCCTGGTCGGGGTGCTGATGTCGGGGCCGCTACTGGTGCGTCGGCCGCCGCGCACCGCGTTGATCCTCGGCAGCGCGCTCCAGACCGCCGCGATCGTCGCCGTGGCCCTGGCCGGCACACCCGCCGTGTTCATCGCCGCAGCCGCCGTCGCCGGGTCCGGGTTCGGGTTGGTCGAGGCCTCCGGGTCGGTCGCCGCGAAGTCCCTGTCGGTCGGCAGCGCGACGGGTCTGCTCAGCGCACTGCTCGGCACAGTGGCCGTCTGCGCCGCCGTCACCCCGCTGATCGTCGCCGCCGGCTCGGGTGTGCGTGCGACGCTCGGCATCCTGGCGGTCGTTCCGCTGCTCACGATCGCGATGCTCACGGGGTCGGTGTCACCGGATGCCCGCACCGCGGCTCCCGCGCGCCGCGACGTCCGCGGGCTGCTCGTGCTCCTGCCGTTCGCCGTCGCCCTCCCCCTCTACGTCGGCGTCGAGACCGTGCTCTCCGGCTGGTCGGCCGTGATCCCCGAGCGGATCCTCGGGGTCGACCCAGGCCTCGCCGCGCTGGGGACCTCGGCGTTCTGGACGCTGATGGCCGTCGGTCGCTTCGGCGCGGCGGCCCTGCGCCGTCTCTCCGTGTCGCCGATCGCGATCCTCATCACCGCCACGAGCACGGCGGCGATCCTGATGGCCACGGCGGGGCTGCTGGTGGGGCCCGCTCCCGTGGGGGCACTCGTCGCGCTGGGCGCGGTGGTCGTGCTCCTCGCCCCGAGCTACGGGCTCATCCTGGGCCTGGCGCTCGACCACCTCGACCCCGCTCGCAGCGCCGCGGTGACAGGCGCCCTCGTCGCGTGCGGAGCCGTTGGCGGCACCTTCGTGCCCGCGCTGATTCTCCTGATCGGTCGGGACCCGGCATCGAGCACCACGTTCCTCGTGTCGGCCGCCCTGTGCGCACTCGTGCCTGTGCTGGTGCTGATCGCCGGGCGGTCGCGGCAACGGGCCTCCGCGACGAGCTGACGCCTCCTGCACACCCCACGCTTCTCGGAACCTCTTCACAGATGCCGGAATACCGGCGCGCACCGGGCTGACCGCGGCGTAACCTCGCTGACACGCCCATCCGCAACAACCCCATCCGCAGGAGAGGAGAGCGCACGTGTCCCCCGAGGTCCTCGCGATCGTCCTCAGCGCCATCGGCATCGTGTTGACGATCACCACGGGCCTCTTCACCGCCGGCGCCTGGATGATCCGCCGCATCGATGACAGGATCGACGCCGTCGACGAGAAGCTCAGCACCCGCATCGACGCGGTCGCCTCCGACGTCACCGACCTCAAGATCTCCGTCGCCCGCCTCGAAGGACCCCCACGACATCTGCTCACCACGAGAAGAGGCTGAGACCGTGACCACCGAGACCCTCACGATCATCCTCAGCGCCATCGGCATCGTGCTCACCCTCGGCACCAGCCTCTTCGCCGCCGGCGCCTGGATGATCCGCCGCATCGATGATCGCTTCGACACGGCGGAACAGAAGCTGACCGGCCGCATCGACGCCGTCGACGAGAAGCTCAGCGCGCGCATCGACGCGGTCGCCACCGACGTCACCGACCTCAAGATCTCCGTCGCCCGCCTCGAAGGACCACCGCGACACCTGCTCGCGGCGCGCGGCTGATCAGCGCGTGCCGACAGGCCTGCCTAGCGCAGCACGAGGGCGGCGGCACCGATGAGCGGGCCCTCGTCACCCAACCCGGAGCGCACGACCCGTGTACGGCGCGAGTACTCGTGCGCCGCGCTGCCGGTCAGAGCCTGCCACACGAGGTCGATGTAGTCAGAGGACACCCGAGAGAAGCCGCCGCCGATGGCGACGACATCGAGGTCGACGAGTGTGGCGGCATCGGCGAGCGCCTCCCCCACCTCGCGTGCAGAACGTTCGATCGCCGCCCGCGCGATGGGGTCTCCGGCGGCGGCGTCCCGCGCGAGGTCCTCGCCGGTCGCACCTGCCCAGCCCTGCTTCTGCGCCCAGGCTGCGCTCGCCGGCCCCGAGGCGATCTCCTCGAGCGTCAGACCGCCCTCGCGGCGCACCTGACCGAGGTGGCCGGCATTGCCGGTCGCGCCGGGAATGTATGCGCCGTTCGCAACGAATCCCCCACCGACCCCCGTCGAGACGACGATCGACAGCGAGGCACCAGCTCCCTGCGTGGCCCCGAGCCACGACTCGGCGAGCGCGAGCGCACCGCCGTCGTGACCGAGCACGGTGGGCACGTCGCTCCCCATGACCGTGGATGCCGCCGCACGGACCGACTCCTCGAGCCTGAAACCACGCGCCAGAGGCATGTTCACGGGCATGATCGCGCCGGCGGTGCGGTCGATCGGGCCAGCGCTGCCGACTCCCGCTCCGACGAGCTCACCGTCCGAGGGCAGAGCCGCGAGAGCATGTTCGACGATCGCGACCACCGAGGCGTCGAGCGACGCGAGTGTCGCTTCGCGACCGGTCGCCTGCCGGCTCCGGCTGCCCTCGACGAGCACGCCGTCCTCCGCGACGAGCGCAGCCTCCATCTTGGTGCCGCCGATGTCGACGGCCAGGGCGTAGCGGGTCACTGCGGGTCGAGTCCGAGGTCGTCGAGGTCGAAGGCCGCGCGCCACTCGAGGCCCTCGGCTTCGATCGCCGCCTGCGCACCGGTCTTGCGGTCGACGATCACGGCGACGGCGACGATCTCGGCGCCTTCCTTGCGCAGGGCTTCGACGGCCTTGAGCGCCGACTGCCCGGTGGTCGAAGTGTCTTCGAGCACGACGACGCGCTTGCCCTTGACATCGGCGCCTTCGATCTGGCGGCCGCGGCCGTGGTCCTTTGGCTCCTTGCGCACGACGAACGCGTCGAGCGGAGTGCCGGCAGCGACCGAGGCGTGCAGCACCGAGTTCGAGATCGGGTCGGCGCCGAGCGTGAGCCCGCCGACGGCCACGACATCGAGGTCGCCGATCAGGTCGAGCATGATGCGGCCGATCGCGGGAGCGGCACGGTGGTCCAGCGTGAGCTTGCGCATGTCGACGTAGTACGTCGCCTTCTTGCCGCTGGAGAGGGTGAAGTCGCCATGGAACACCGCCTCGTCCTTGATGAGGTCGAGGAGTGTCTGGCGGTCTGCGTCGAGTGCGGTCACGGCATCCAGTGTAGAAGCCTGGGACGCACTGCGCGGAGGCATGAGGCTTGACCGGATGCATGAACTCCCGGCCTTGCGGCTCATGCATCCGTCCGGCGGTCATGCAGGTGGCGGCCATACAGGTCGCGGGCGACGGACCCAGCGCGGGCTCGTGTGTCGGAACTCGCAACTAGGCTGGACGCATGCGCTTGGCCACCTGGAACGTCAACTCCATCCGCACCCGTGTCACCCGCACCGTCGAATTCGCCGTCCGCGAAGACATCGACGTGCTGGCGATGCAGGAGATCAAGTGCAAGCCCGAGCAGTTCCCCTACGGGCCGTTCGAAGAGGCCGGATACCACGTCGAGGTGCACGGGCTGAATCAGTGGAACGGTGTCGCGATCGCGAGCCGCCTGCCGATCACCGATGTGCGCACGTCCTTCGACGGGATGCCGGGGTTCGCCAAGGGACATGAAGGACCGGATGCTCCGCTCGAGGCCCGCGCGCTCGGCGTGATGGTCGACGGGGTTCGGGTATGGAGCCTCTACGTGCCGAACGGCCGCTCGCTGGAAGACCCCCACTACCTCTACAAGCTGCACTGGCTGGAGCAGTTGAAGAAGTCGACGGCCGCCGAGCTGTCGGCGAACCCCGATCTGCCGCTGGCACTGGTCGGCGACTTCAACATCATCCCGTTCGACGTCGACAACGGCGATCCCGACATCGTGATCGGCCGGTCCACCCACGTCTCTCCGCAGGAGCGCGACGCGTTCTTCGCGTTCCAGGATGCCGGGGTGACCGACGTCGTGCGCCCGCTGATCCCCGAAGGCTTCACTTATTGGGACTATCAGCGCCTGAAGTTCCCGCGCAACGAGGGCGTGCGCATCGACTTCGTGCTCGGCTCGCGCACGCTGGCCGAGGCCGTGCAGGGCGCGTCCATCCACCGCGACGAGCGCAAGGGCGAGCAGCCCAGCGATCACGTCCCTGTGGTCGTCGATCTCGACAGCCGACGGCTCGGAACCGGCGGCGCCGATGACGACGACGACATGCCGATGATCTTCTCCTGAATGCCGATCCCGTGAGTGTGCGTCTGATCGCCACCGATCTCGACGGCACGCTTCTCGATTCGACGTCGTCCGTCACCCCGCGCACCCGCTCGGCTCTCGACGCCGCCCGCGCCCGTGGGATCCACGTCGTCCCGGTCACAGCCCGCCAGCCGATCGGTCTGCGTGCGATCGCGGCCGACGCCGGGTTCGACGGGTGGGCGCTGTGCAGCAACGGCGCCTACGCGGTGCGCCTCGACGACGGGCGGATGCTGTTCGCCGAAGAGCTTCCCGCTGACACGATCCGCACGCTGGCCGAGGCTCTGCGCGCGAGCATCCCCGGCCTGCTGTTCGCAAGCGTGCGCGACGCCGGCGAGACGTTCGTGGCACAAGACGGCTACGCCGCGATCGCCGCTCTCGCCGACCACAAACGCGACCCTGCGACCATGGGCGGCGTGCCGCTGGATCAGGTACTGTCAGCGCCGAGTCTGAAATTCGTGATCCGGCACCCCGAGCTCGCGCCCGACGCGCTGTTCGACGCGGTGCGCGCACTCGGACTCACCGGCTTCGAGGCGACACTCTCCGGCGCCCCCTTCGTCGAGGTCATGGCGGAGGGTGTCACCAAGGCGACGGGCCTCGCCCGGCTCTGCGACCACCTCGGCATCGACCGCGCCGACGTGGTGGCCTTCGGCGATGCGCTCAACGACGTCGAGATGCTCCGCTGGGCAGGTCACGGGGTCGCGATGGCCGACGCCGAACCCGTCGTGCAGGATGCCGCCGACGAGACGACGGCATCCAACGACGAAGACGGTGTGGCGCAGGTGATCGAGCGCTTGCTCGGCTGAGGTGATGCTGCGCGCCGACCGAGAACGAACCGCGTGCCGGGGCTGGCGTACCGCGACCGCCTCGATTGCTATTCCTTCACGAAATAGATGAACTGTTCGTCGGTCGCGTCGTCGATGCTCTGCGGTGCAAGGTTGATTCGTAGGTTGGTCGCCCCGTCGGCAACCATCCAGGCATCCGCCCTCCAGTTTGATGGGCACTCGGGCGCAGAAGACACAAATCTGACGCCTTTGAAACTCATGTCCCATTCGCCGGAATAGTCAACAGTCTTCCGCCAAAGCAATTCGCTGTCTCGAGTCTGTTCCGTCGTCTGGTTATTGCATATGAGAGTCGCCGGCCAGCCCGTCGCGTCATACTCCCCATCCTCCGTAAGCGTGAGGGTAACCGCGGAAGGGGTATCCTGCGACACCCACACTCCGACCGCATCCTCACCATTGAAGTTGTCGTCATAATACCCACCACCGGCACAGCCCGTCAGGCACAACAACATCCCCACGACCAGAGCAGAGGCGCAAGCTGGATATCGCCCTTTGTCTACCATGCGTACTCCTAATGCCAGGTGAACGTTTGATGGACTGTCGAGAATGGCCCGCTATCCCCGGCCAGGCTGTCTCCAATTTCGCGTATCACAGGCGTAATGCTAACCAATGAGCCCAAACTCATGTCGTTCCGAACTTCGTATACAACCATTGCAGAGTTCGAAGAGGTGTACGTGACCTTCGAAGACACAGAGTATGACCCCACGATCGCCAAGGATCGATCGGTGTTCGAGGCCGAGCCCCAGTTTGCCATCGTCTTCAGATCATGCACAAAGCGCGGATTATCAGGCCCCCGGAGCGCCAGCCGAATAGTAGTCATCCCCGGGGAGCGAATTACCATTCTTCAAGGCTTTAAGCCTATCGTCTTCTTAAATTTGCATAAACGCCGAACCCGTCGTGCAGGATGCCGCCGACGAGACGACGGCATCCAACGACGAAGACGGTGTGGCGCAGGTGATCGAGCGCTTGCAGGGCTGAGTCTCAGCTCTCGACGCGGCGACGCCGCACGAGCAGCCCACCCATCATGGCCAGGACGACGCCGATCACCACGATCGCGATCGGAGCCTCGAGACCGGTGGTGGCCAGCCCTGCGCCCGGTGCCGCCGCGGCTCCTCCGGCCTGACCACCCGTCCCCGCTGCCGCGGTGACGGTCAGCGCCGTGCGGGAGATCACCGTCGTGCCTGACAGCGCCACCAAGGTGTGCGCACCGGCCGGTACGTTCGCAGGAATACGCAACGTGCCCTGAAGTGCACCGTCCGCGTCGGCAGTCAGCGTCCCGAGCGCGATCGGGTCGGAGTGCAGCTCGAATGCGATCGTCGCTCCCGGCGTGAACCCCGTGCCCGAGATGGTGATGTCATTCCCGGCGCGGATCGATCCTGCGCCGAGCGCGAGGGCGGGCCCCGGCTGCGGCTCAGGATTCGCGACCGCGACGAGGGTGAAGTCGATCCCCGACACGGGAGCGCCCACGGTCACGACGACGGGAGTCGCCTGCGCCGCCGTGGCGACGCCGTCGTAGAACTGAGGCTGCGCGGTCGTTGTGCTGTCGTTGTAGAAGTTGGCCGAGGCCTTCAGGATGAACGACCCTTCAGGAAGGGCGAGCGAATACGCGCCGGTCTGAAGATCAGCGAAGGTCGTGCCGACGATCTCGTTTCCGGACCAGGCCTCGACGATGACCTCTCTCCCCTCACTGCTGTCGAGAGAGACCGTGCCGGTCACGAGGGCAGCCGCGTCGAGTTCCGCGTCGATTCCGACGACGTTCGCACCGGACGTCACCGTGACAGGGTTCGCGGTCCCCGCCGTGTAGGCGTCGGCCCAGTACTCGGCTCGCAGACCGGGCTCATACGGCGCGAAGTGCACGCGATAGGTGCCAGGCGCGACGGCCACCTGATAGGTGCCGTCGTTCGCGACGCCGAGGAAGTATGCGTGACTGCTGTCCTCCACATCGGTGACGGTGATAGCGGTGAGTGCACGAGAGCCGTCTGCGCTCTTGGTCACCGAACCGCTGATGTACCCGACCGAGTCAAGAGCCGCGTTCACCCCGGCGGTCGTCTGCAGTTCACCGACGGCGACGACCTTCGCAGCGTTGAAGCTGTACGCGTTCTCCCAGTACTCCGTGACGAGTCCGGGAGCGGGCGCGCCGAACTGCACGCGATACGAACCGGCAGGAAGTCCGCCGACAACGTACGCGCCGGCAGGGTTGGTGCGCGCGAAGGCGACGATCTCTCCGTTCGCATCGAGCGCGTTCACCGTGACGTTTGCGAGAGGCGCGCCGTCATCGGCGCGCGTGACGACGCCGGCGATCGCGCCCCCGGCCACGAGGGAGGCATCGATGCCGGAGACAGCTTCTCCCTCGGCGAGGACGACAGGGGTCGCCTGGGAGTAGTCGAAGGCGTTCTGCCAATACTCGCGCTTCAGATCGGTTCCCTCCGGCTGGAACCTCACGATGTACGAGCCGGCGGGGAGGGCGTTGAGAGTGTAAGTGCCGGACGCATCGGTGAAGCCCGATGCCCAGGCCGTGCCGGGGCCGGTCACCGAGACGGCGATGCCCGAAACCGGTGTCCCGTCGTCCTCGCGGGTGACCGTTCCGGTGATAGACGCCGAGGGCGCGGGGGCGAGCGCGGCGTCGATGCCCGTCGCCGCAGACCCGTTCGTCACCGTGACGCGCTGCGCGCCGAGTGAGTCGCTGGCGTTGTTCCAGTACTCCGTGGCGAAGCTGCGGTCCGGCGCAGAGAAGCGGACCAGGTAGGTGCCGTCGGCCAGGCCGGTGAGCGTATATCCGCCAGTCGCATCAGTGACGGCGTCGGACCGGCCGAGCGCGCCATCTCGCTGTGCGGAGACCTGGATGCCCGCCAGCGCCGCTCCTCCGACGTCGGCCGTCACCGTCCCGGACATCGAACCCGTTGGCGCGGGATCTTCCGCCGCCACGACGGCTGTCGCACCTCCCAGGGCGATCGCGATCGCCGCCATTCCGCCCAGCACAGCCCGCAGCATCCCGCGTCGTCGCGTCATTCTTCTCACCTTGCGAGGGAGTCCGTTCGCTCGGTGATCCCACCGTCGCGTACAGTCTCGATTCATCCGCCGATCGCCGGCAGCTTTCCTCTCGAACCTAGAGGATCAGCACATAGGAAGGGAATAGTCGATACACGGGAGTTACCCCCTCGTGATCACTCGAACGTCCCGACCTCCGGCACCCGATCGGTGCGCCCGTACCGGAGCAGGGTCACACCCGCCTCGTCGGTGATCGGCGGATCCAGCAACCGCAGCACGCTCGGCATCGCGTCGTCGTCGAACACCTTCTTGCCCGCGCCCAGCAGCAGCGGATAGACCCAGAGGTTGAGCTCGTCGAACAGCCCTTCCGCGAGCAGGGTGTGCACGAAATCGATGCTGCCGATCACATGCACCTCGCGGTGGGCCGCCCGCATCGAGGCCACCTCGGCAGCCAGATCGGCACCGACGCGCGTGCTGCCCTCCCAGTCGAGTGCGAGTTCGGCATTCCGCGTCGCCACGTACTTCGGCACCCGGTTGAAGAGCGTGCCGATGGCGCCCGACTCCCCCTCGGTGTGCTCCGGCCAGTACGAGGCGAAGATGTCGTAGGTGCGGCGCCCGAGCAGCAGCGCGTCGAGCCCGCGCATGCCTTTCTCGATCTCGGGACCGACCCCGGAGGAGGGATACCCGGCCTGCCAGCCGCTGAAGAGGAAGCCGCCGGAGGTGTCCTCGTCGGTGCCGCCGGGGCCCTGGGCGACGCCGTCGAGAGAGGTGAAGAGATCGATCAGGATGCGGCCGGATGCCTGTTGTTCATCGGGATACTGGCTGTTCATGTCGTACTCCCTATTGTCAGTCGTGCGATGCGGAAGGTGTCGGCGAACGAGTCCAGCAGCGATTCGTCGCCCCGGACGACCGCGACGATGTCCTGCGCGAGGGCCTCCGCCGGGGTGACATCGCCGCCGATGAGGCGACGGATGCCGGGCCCGGCGACGATCACCGCGTCCGGAGCGCCGTCGGGAAGACGTCCGCCGACCGGCGGCGCCGGCGGCGTGATCTGCGCGACGCGGAGCTCGCCGTCGTGCACGGATGCACGGAGGGCGACGTCGCCGACATGCAGCTCGTACTCGGCATCCACGGCGGATTCCGCCTGGAACGCCGTGCGCAAGGCCATCGTGAGCGAGTCGGGCGTGACGACGTCACCCTCTGCGGGATCCCCCATCGCCTGGAAACCCCAGCGTCCGAGCGCGAGCATGATCGGCTCGAATGAGCGGCCGTAGGGGGTGAGCTCGTACACCAGGCCGCAGTTCAGCAGCGGCACCCGTCGCACGACCCCACCCTCCTGCAACTCCTTCAACCGGGTGGACAGGATGTTGGTGGGGATGCGCGGCAGGCCCTGCTTGAGGTCGGTGTACCGACGCGGCCCCACGAGCAGATCGCGGACGATGAGCAGCGCCCAGCGCTCGCCGATCAGCTCGACGGCCGTCGTCACGCCGCAGTACTGGCCGTAGCTGCGCGCCGCCATGTCAGACCGACGCGGCGGTGTCGCCCACGTGGTCCGGGCCGTTCTCGACGGTCTCGGGCGTCATGTACAGGAAGCCGAGCGAGTTGCCGTCCGGGTCGTCGAGGTCGCGCGAGTACATGAAGCCGTAGTCCTGCACGGGCTTGGGCTCGGTGCCGCCGGCGGCCAGACCCTTCTCGAGAATCGCGTCGACCTCGTCACGCGAGTCCTGACTGAAGGCCACGGAGACCTGCACGACCTCATTCGGGTCGGCGATCGGCTTGTCGGTGAACGTGGCGAAGAACTCGCGCTTGAGCACCATGAAGTAGATGTCCTCACTCCACACGATGCATGCGGCGTTCTCATCGGTGAACTGGGGGCTGATCTCGCAGCCGAGCGCGGTGTAGAACGCCTTGGCACGGTCGAGGTCGCTGGTGGGCAGGTTGACGAACACCTTGGTCATGATGACTCCTCCGGAGATGCGAGCCCATCGGTCGGTGAGCCCTTTCGGACTAGCTTGCAAAAAACAACCACGCTTGTCAATAGCAAGTAGCGCGACGATCCCCCACGCGGGGGATGCGCCCCGAACGAGCCCCGCCCTACGGTGGAGGGATGCCCGCAGCCCCGTTCCTCCGCACGCCGACTGAGCGCGAGCGGCGCAGCGACATCCTGCTCGCCGCCGTCATGTTCGTCGGGGCCGTGTTGAGCGCTGCACTCTCCTCGATCGCCGAGATGTACGGCGATGAGCAGGCGCCGCTGTGGACGGCCCTCGTGTACGCGGCGGTCGTCACTGCTCCCCTGGCCGTCCGCCGCCGCTGGCCCGGCACGGTCGCCGTCATCGTGGTCGCCGCCTACTTCACCGCGGTGACGATCCGGATCCCTGAGATCTATGTCGGCAACATCGCGATGTTCATCGCCATCTACACGGCAGGCGCCTGGATGAACAACCGCCGGCGCGCGATCATCGTGCGCGTCGGGATCATCGTGAGCATGTTCGTGTGGCTGCTGATCACGATGTACCGCGATGCGATCAACGAAGCCGACAAGGCGGATGTGATCGCCGGGGCCATGTCGCCGTACGTCGCCTTCATGCTCATCCAGCTGCTGCTGAACGTGCTCTACTTCGGTGGGGCGTACTACTTCGGCGAGCGCTCCTGGGCTGCGGCCAGCCAACTGGCGGTTCTCGAGCAGCGCACGGCCGAGCTGGAGCGCGAGCGGGAGGTCACCGCTGCTCAGGCCGTCGCCCTCGACCGGGTGCGCATCGCGCGCGAGCTGCACGACGTCGTCGCCCACCACGTGTCGGTCATGGGCGTGCAGGCGGGAGCCGCCCGCCTGGTGCTGGAACGGGATCCCGCGGAGTCCGCGCGCATCCTCACCGGGATCGAGGGATCGGCACGCGACGCCATCCACGAGCTGCGCCAGCTGCTCGAGACTCTGCGGGCCCCCGGCGGGGAGACCACCGATGCCGCCTCCACCCTCGTCCTCGACGACATCGCCGAACTCGTCGACGCCTCGACCGAGGCGGGACTGCCGACCGCGTACACGGTCATCGGCGACCCCGCGCCCGTCCCTTCGCTCGTCGCCGTGAACCTGTACCGCATAGCGCAGGAGTCCCTCACGAACGCCCGCCGTCACGCCGGCCCCGACGCGACAGCCGACGTGCGCGTGCGCTACGACGACGACGGCGTCGAGATCGAGATCGTGAACACGGGGCGCCCGGTCGCCCAGCTTCGGCCCGGGCTCGGCCAGCTCGGGATGCGGGAACGCGCCGCGGCCTCCGGAGGCACGCTCGAGGTGATCCCCCGGCCGTTCGGCGGCCTGCGCGTGCGCGCCCGCGTGCCCTTTCCCGTCGCGAGCGAATCGAGCAGGAACCGATGAACGATCCGATCCGTGTCCTGCTCGTCGACGACCATGCCCTGCTGCGCGCCGGCTTCCGCACGATCCTCGACACCCAGCCCGACATCACCGTGGTCGGCGAGGCATCATCGGGTGCTGAGGCCGTCGCCAAGGCATCTGCCCTCCATCCCGACGTCATCATGATGGACGTGCAGATGCCCGACATGGACGGTATCGAGGCGACCGGACGTATCGTCGCCGACCCGGAGGTCGACGCGGCCATCGCGATCGTGACGACCTTCGATCGCGACGACTACCTGTACCGTGCTCTGGATGCCGGGGCCGGTGGATTCCTGCTCAAGAACGCCGGCGCGGAGGATCTGATCTCGGCCGTCCGGGCGCTCGCCGCCGGTGACGGCATGCTCGCCCCTGAGGTGACCCGCCGCGTGCTGGCACGTTTCGCCGCGACGCCTGCTCCGGCGGCGGCCGCGACCACGAACAGCGGCGTGTCGAACGTCACACTCGCCGAGCCCCTCACCGAGCGCGAGGCCGAAGTGCTGACGCTGCTCGCCGATGCCCGGAGCAACGCCGAGATCGCGCAGGCCCTGTTCATCGGCGAGGCCACTGTGAAGACACACGTCTCGCGCATCCTCCAGAAGCTGGGCGCCCGCGATCGCGTGCAGGCGGTCGTGCTCGCGCACCGCATGGGTCTCGCCTAGCGCGGCACCCCCTGATCCGCGGCGCCCCTCCGTCTCCGCGATACCCTCGGAGCCATGCCCGAAGCCGCACCCCTGTCCCGCCCGATCCTGGCGGGGGTGGTGACGGCACTCGTCGGATTCACCAGCTCGTTCGCGGTGGTGCTGACCGGGCTCGACGCGGTCGGGGCGAACGCGGCGCAGGCGGCGAGCGGGCTTCTCGCGGCCAGCCTCACGATGGGTCTGGCCTGCGTGGTGCTCGCATGGCGGTATCGCATGCCGATCACGGTCGCCTGGTCGACTCCGGGAGCCGCCCTGCTCGTCGCCACGGGCACCGTCGAGGGTGGATGGCCGGCAGCGGTCGGCGCGTTCCTGGTGACCGCCGCACTCATCCTGCTCAGCGCGCTGTGGCCGGCCCTCGGCGCGCTGATCGCCCGCATCCCTCCGTCGATCGCGCAGGCGATGCTCGCCGGCGTGCTGCTGCCCCTGTGCCTGGCCCCGATCACCGGGATCGTCGCGAACCCCTGGGGCGTGGTGCCGGTCGTGCTCACGTGGCTGCTGTTCGCACGCCTCGCACCGCGCTGGGCGGTGCCACTGGCCTTCGTCGCCGCCGCCGTCGTGGTCGCGGTCTCGCTGACGATGGAGCATGCGACCTTCGACCCCGCGCTGCTGCTCCCGCGCCTCGAGTTCACTGCACCCACGTTCACGGTCGGCGCGCTGGTCGGCCTCGCACTGCCGCTGTTCATCGTGACGATGGCGTCGCAGAACGTGCCGGGCGTCGCGATCATGCGCAGCTTCGGATACGAAGTGCCGTGGCGTCCCGCCATGCTGGTCACCGGGGTCGGCACGGCACTGGGAGCGACGGCGGGCGGGCACGCCATCAACCTCGCCGCCATCAGCGCCGCACTCGCCGCCTCGCCGGACGCCGACCCCGACCCGAAGAGGCGGTGGGTCGCCGGGGTCTCGACCGGGGCGTCATACCTCGTCCTCGCGGTCTTCTCGGCCACCTTCGCCGCTCTGGTGGTGCTCGCGCCGACGGCCGTGATCCCGGCCGTCGCCGGTCTGGCGCTGTTCGCCGCGTTCGGCTCGTCGGTGCAGCAGGCGATCGACGAACCGGGCGAACGGATCCCCGCCGTGGTGACCTTCCTGGTGGCCGCATCCGGGATCGCCGTGCTCGGGGTCAGCGCCGCGTTCTGGGCCCTCCTCGCCGGACTCCTCGTCCGCACGGTGCTCCACACCCCCCGCCCCTGATACTCCTCCCCACCCCTCACCGCGAGTGCACCGCTCCTCGTCGAGTGCACGACTTGTCCGCGTCTCCATCCCGTGCACTCGGCGAGATCCCGTGCACTCGGCGAGATCCCGTGCACTCTCCCCCGCACGGGTGATCCTGCAGAGTCCGCCGTGCGGGGGATGCCGGAGACGGGCGCGCTCCGTAGCGTGAAGGCATGACCACAGGAATGCTCGAACTCTCCGGCATCACCAAGAGCTACGGCTCTCGGCGCGTGCTCGATGACGTGTCCTTCTCGGTCGCCCCGGGGCGGCTGACGGGCTTCGTCGGCGGCAACGGCGCCGGCAAGACCACCACCATGCGGATCGTGCTGGGGCTGCTGTCGTCGGACGGCGGCCGTGTCGACCTGGATGGCGCTCCGCTGACGACCGCCGACCGCCGCCGCTTCGGCTACATGCCCGAGGAGCGCGGCCTCTACCCGAAGATGAAGGTGCTCGAGCAGATCGTCTACCTCGCCCGCCTGCACGGCTTCGGCAAGCAGGAGGCCACGGAGCGCGCGACCGCCCTGCTCACGGAGCTCGGGCTCGGCGAGCGGCTGAACGACACCATCGAGTCGCTCTCGCTCGGCAACCAGCAGCGCGCGCAGATCGCCGCGTCGCTCGTGCACGACCCCGAGGTTCTCATCCTCGACGAGCCGTTCTCGGGCCTCGACCCGCTCGCGGTCGACGTGGTCGCGGGAGTCCTGCAGGCCAGTGCCGCCAAGGGCGCATCCATCTTGTTCTCCTCCCACCAGCTCGACGTGGTCGAGCGCCTGTGCGACGACCTCGTCATCCTCGCCGGCGGCACGATCCGCGCGGCCGGTTCCCGAGACACGCTGCGCGCCGAGCACGCCCGCGACCGGTACGAGCTCGTCTCGGCCGGCGACGCCGGATGGCTGCGCACCGAGCCCGGTGTCACGGTCGTCGACTTCGAGGGCGGGTACGCGCTGTTCGACGCGGACGGCCCCGAAACGGCGCAGCGCGTGCTGCAGTCGGCCGTGCAGCGTGGCGACGTCGCCAGCTTCGCCCCCAAGCATCCGTCCCTCGCCCAGATCTTCAAGGAGGTCATCCAGTGAGCGCCCCCACCCCTGTCCGCGCCTCGAACGGCATCTGGCTCGTCGCCGAGCGCGAGATCGGCTCGAAGCTGCGCAGCAAGGCGTTCCTGATCTCGACCGGCATCCTGCTGGTGCTCGCGCTCGCCGGTATCATCCTCGGTGGTTTCGCGAGCAAGAACACCGATGCGATGCCGGTCGCAGCGACCGCGGAGACCGCCTCCGCCGTCTCCGCCATCCCGAACGTCGAGGTCACCACGGTCGCCGACCAGGCTGCAGCCGAACAGCTCGTGCGCGACGACAAGGTCGACGCTGCGGTGCTGCCGGGCGATGGCCCCTCGGGCTACACGATCGTCGCGCTGCAGGAGGCGCCGGGCTCGCTCGTCTCGGCCCTGTCGATCACTCCCGAGGAACTGATCCTGGAACCGGCGACCACCAACCCGCTGCTGCGGTACTTCATCGCGATCGCCTTCGGTCTGGTGTTCATGATGGCAGCAGCGACGTTCGGCGGCACGATCGCACAGAGCGTCGTCGAGGAGAAGCAGACCCGCGTGGTCGAGGTGCTGCTGTCGGCCATCCCGGCGCGCACACTGCTCGCGGGCAAGGTGATCGGCAACACGGTGCTGGCGATGGGGCAGATCCTCGCCCTGGCGGCCGTGGCCACGATCGGGTTGATCGTCACAGGTCAGCGCGAGGTGCTCACGACCCTCGGGGCGCCGATCATCTGGTTCGCGGTGTTCTTCCTGTTCGGCTTCATCCTGCTGGCGGCGATGTTCGCGGCTGCGGCCTCGATGGTCTCCCGCCAGGAGGACATCGGTTCGACGACCACCCCGATCACGATGCTGATCATGGCCCCGTACATCCTGGTCATCGTCTTCAACGACAACCCGCTGGTGCTGACGATCATGTCGTACGTGCCGTTCTCGGCGCCTGTCGGCATGCCGATGCGCCTGTTCGTCGGCGAGGCCCAGTGGTGGGAGCCGCTGCTGAGCCTGGTGATCCTGCTCCTCAGCTGCGTCGCGGCCATCGTCATCGGCGCCAAGATCTACGAGAACTCGCTGCTGCGCATGGGCTCCCGGGTCAAGCTCGCCGAGGCGCTGCGCGGCTGAGGCTGCGTACCCAGCAACCCGCCCGCCCGCGCAAGGGTGCGAAAACGGAGACGATCATGCTCGTCGTCCGCGTGTCGGCACATGACACGCGGACGGCCGCATCGATCGTCTCCGTTTTCGCTTCCGGGAGCGAGCCCGGGTCAGATCACGCCGTCGGCGAGGGTGGTCGGGTTGCCGAAGCGGTGGTTCGTGATCGATACGGCCTGCTCGTGCAGGAACGGCAGCATCTCCACTCGGCCGGCACCGGTCACGGCGTGCGACCAGACCGCCACATCGGGGCTTCCGTCGAGCGCCTCATGCAGGGCCGCGGCGTCGCCGCCGACCAGCCGTACGCGGTGCCACGAGTTCGCCGCCTTGGCGTAGCGCTTGGTCCACGCCGCGTCCGACTCGTGCTTCACGGTCACACCGTGCGCACGCAGCGCCTTCTCGATGCGTGCGGGCAGGGCCGGTGCCGACACCGTGAACGGGCTGCCGCTGCGCAGGGCGGCCGCGAGCACGCGGACACCGTCGACCAGCGGCGCGCTCTCGCCGATGCGCACGTCGACCGCGACCGGACGGTAGCGGAAGAGGTTGCGCTCGACCCCGAGCCCGGACTTGTCGCTCACCGCGCCGAACTCGTCGACCCAGGCGCGCTCGTCGGATGCGGCGGCGCGGTGCAGCCACTCGGCCTCGGCCGTGTCGACCTCGGAGGCCGTCGCGTCCAGCAGTGCGCCGACCGCGGGCACGACGGCCGCGCTCGGGGCGGCGGCCGGAAGCTCGGCCGGGGTCCACTCGCCGAGACCGAAGAGGTAGTTCGGGCCTCCCGCCTTGGCGCCCGCTCCGACGGCCGAGCGCTTCCAGCCACCGAACGGCTGACGCTGCACGATCGCGCCGGTGATGCCGCGGTTCACGTACAGGTTGCCCGCCTCGACACGGTCGAGCCAGGTGGCGACCTCGTCGGAGTCGAGCGAGTGGATGCCGGCGGTCAGGCCGTAGTCGACAGCGTTCTGCAGGCGCAGCGCCTCGTCCAGGTCCTTCGCGTGCATGATGCCGAGCACCGGCCCGAAGAACTCGGTGAGGTGGAAGTACGAGCCCTCGCGCACGCCGGTCTTCACACCGGGCGTCCACTGCTTTCCCTCGTCGTCGAGCTTGCGCGGCTCGACCAGCCAGCGCTCGCCCTTCTCGAGCTTCGTGAGCGCGGTGAGCAGCTTGCCGTTCGCCGGCTCGATGATCGGGCCCATCTGGGTGGCGGGGTCATCGGGCAGGCCGACGCGCATCGAGGTCACGGCATCCACCAGCTGACGCTCGAATCGCTTCGAGTCGGCGACGGATCCGACGAGGATCGCCAGCGACGCTGCGGAGCACTTCTGCCCCGCGTGGCCGAACGCGCTGCGAGCCACGTCGGCGGCCGCCAGGTCGAGGTCTGCCGAGGGCGTCACGATGATCGCGTTCTTGCCGCTGGTCTCGGCGAGCAGCGGCAGGTCGGCGCGGAACGAGCGGAACAGCTGCGCGGTCTCGTACGCCCCCGTGAGGATCACGCGATCCACCGCAGGACCGGCCACGAGGCGCGTACCGAGGTCGCGCGAAGCGAGGTCGACGAGCGCGAGCAGGTCGCGCGGCACACCGGCGGCCCACAGCGCCTCGACCATCACCGCGCCGCAGCGCTGCGTGAGCTTCGCGGGTTTGATGATGACGGCCGAACCCGAGGCCAGACCCGCGAGCACCCCACCCGCGGGGATGGCGACGGGGAAGTTCCACGGCGGCGTGACCACGGTGACCTTCGACGGCACGAAGTCGGCACCCGACACGGTCTCGAGGTCTTTCGCGCGCTCGGCGTAGTAGTGCGCGAAGTCGATGGCCTCGCTGATCTCGGGGTCGGCCTCGGCGATGGTCTTGCCCGCCTCGTGGGCCATGATCTCGATGAGCTGACCACGGCGCGCGGCGAGCTCGTCTCCCGCGCGATGCAGCACGGCAGCGCGATCAGCGGCAGGGAGCGCTGCCCACTTCTCGGCGGCGGCGGTCGCTGCGGAGAAGATGCCGTCGAGCTCGGCATCCGTCTCGACCTTGGCGATCGCGATGGTGTCGAGGCCGAGCGTCGAGCCCACCGAGCGGCTCAGGATCTCGCGGCCCCATGCGCGGTTCGCGGCGATGGCCGGATCGGTGTCGGCCTGGTTCTCGAAGCCGGTGGTGGTTCCGGAGGGCGCCTCGGCGTCGGAATCCAGAACCGTACGGTCCTGCACGCGGTGGGGACCGGGGACGAATCCCGCCTCATCGGTCGCGAGCGCGGCCAGCGAGCGCTCGAAGCGCTCCCGCTCGCGGGTGAGCAGCGTCGGGTTCGAGGCCAGCTCGAACACGGCCGACATGAAGTTCTCGGGGCTGGCGTTCTCTTCGAGGCGGCGCACCAGGTACGCGATCGCGACGTCGAACTCGGCCGGGTTCACGACCGGCGTGTACAGCAGCAGGCGGCCGACGTCCTTGCGGACGGCCTCGGCCTGCCCGGTCGCCATGCCCAGCAGCATCTCGTACTCGACGAGCGGATCGGCGCCGGACGGGTCGGCGACCCCACGCGCCTGGGCGAGCAGCCAGGTGTAGGCGATGTCGAACAGGTTGTGGCCGGCGATGCCGATGCGCACGGCGTCCAGTCGCTCCGGGGTCAT
Organism: Microbacterium sp. TPU 3598; assembly: GCF_002356155.1. NCBI lineage: Bacteria > Bacillati > Actinomycetota > Actinomycetes > Micrococcales > Microbacteriaceae > Microbacterium > Microbacterium sp. TPU 3598. The sequence continues at coordinate 3,412,081 of NZ_AP017975.1, forward strand.
GGCCCAGTCGAGCACCCGCTTGTAGTTGGTGTCGGAGTCCTGCTTGGTGCCGTAGGTGGCGAGCGGCCAGCCGTGGATCGCCGCGTCGACCTCTTCCATCGCCAGGTTCGCGCCCTTGACGACGCGCACCTTGATCGGCGCTCCGCCCTTGGCACGGCGGGCGGCGGCCCACTCCTGCAGGTGCTGCATGGCACCGAGGGCGTCGGGCAGGTAAGCCTGCAGCACGATGCCGGCTTCGAGGTTCTCGAGCCCCGGCTGGTCGAGGATGCTCGTGAAGGCCGCGATCGTCAGGTCGAGGTCGCGGTACTCCTCCATGTCGAGGTTGATGAACTTGGCCTTGCCCTTCGCCTCGGCCTTCGCGGCGAGCTCGTAGAGCGGGGTCAGCTTCCCGACGACATCGGCCACGGCCTCGTCGAACGACCACATCGACAGCTGGCTCACGACGCTGGAGACCTTGATCGACACGTAGTCGACGTCGTCGCGGGCGAGGAAGTCGCGGGTGCCCTGCAAGCGGTGTCCCGCTTCGCGCTCGCCGAGCACGGCCTCGCCGAGCAGGTTGAGGTTGAGCCGGTTGCCACTCTTGCGCAGCTTCGCGATCGCGGGGCCGAGCTTGGAGGGCGTGGCGTCGAGCACGAGGTGCCCGACCATGGCGCGCAGCACGCGACGCGAGATCGGCACGACCACGCCGGGGAGCTTCGGCGCCCAGAAGCCGCCCGTCTTGATCGCGGCGCGCAGGTAGCCGGGCAGCAGCGACGGGGTGATGTCGCTCAGCTCGGCGAGCTTGCGGCCGGCGACGCGCAGGTCTTCCGGACGCATCACGCCGTCGACGAAGCCGACCGTGAACGCGAGTCCGTTCGGGTCCTTGAGTACCTCGGACAGGCGCTGGGCGGCGGGCTCGACGGGGTGGGTCTCGCTCTCGACGAGCCAGCGCTTCACCAGGGCGGCGACGTCTTCGGTGCGGGGAGTGGTGGTGTCGGCGGCGACAGGCATCGGTGGGACCTTCCAAGAGAGCGCACACCGGGTTTTCGTGTGCGGGCTGGTTCATTGTCCTGCCGCTCGGTAGGCTCCGTCTATCAACCGATTTGCGTGGATTCTGTTCATTCAAGCTGAACAATATCCGCAGAGCAAGGGACCACTGTGCTGGACGTCAACAGACTGCGGATGCTCGTGGAGCTCTCGCGCCGCGGAACGCTGTCGGCAGTGGCCGACGCCCTCTCGTACAGCAAGGCCTCGGTGTCGCAGCAGCTGAGCGCCCTGGAGCGGGATGTGGGTGTGCCGCTGCTGCGACGCGTGGGGCGTGGAGTGCAGTTCACGCCCCAGGGGAACGTGCTCGTCGCGGAGGCCATCGGCATCCTCGATCAGCTCGAGCACGCCGAGGTCGCCGTGGCCGAATCGCTCACCGAGGTGACCGGGACCGTGGGCATCGCGGTGTTCCAGTCGACGGCGCACTCCCTGCTCCCGCGGGCTCTCGAGGCTCTCAAGGACCGACATCCGGCCCTGCGCGTCGAGGTCACCGAGTGCGATCCGGAGACCGGGCTGGTCGGGGTGTCCAGCCGCGACTTCGACCTGATCCTCGCCGAGCAGTACCCGGGGCACACCCGACCGATCCACGCCGACCTCGACCGGGTGATGCTCGCGCACGATGCGATCGCGCTCGCCCGACGGCCCGGAGCACCACGGCATGCGGATGCGCTCGCCGAGCTCTGGTCGACGCGCGAGGAGCCCTGGGTGCTCGAACCCGCCGGCACCGCCTCCCGCGCCTGGGCCGAGCAGCTCTGCCGCACCGCGGGGTTCGAGCCCGACGTGCGCTTCGAGATCGCCGACCTCACCGCGCACGTGCGGCTGATCCATGCCGGGCTCGCGGTCGGATTGCTGCCGGAGCTCGTCTGGGCGGGCGACACCCCGACCGTCGATCTGGCACCCCTCCCCCACGAACCGCGGCGCGAGATCTTCTCCTCGGCACGGCGGGTGTCGGCCGATGCCCCCTCGATCCGCGCGGTGCGCAGTGCGCTGGCCGACGCGGCGTCGCACAATCTCCCGGTCTGAATGCACGACCTCCCTGTCCGACCGGACGCCGTCCGGCGCCGACACGGAGGAATCCCCGGGAATATGCATGCACATGCATCTGTTGGCACCCGTGTACCCGGACGAAGGAGTCCGATCCCCTCCTTCCGAAAGGCACCTCTGTGAGCACTCCCGTCATCGACCGCACCGCACCGACCGAGCACCCCGTCCTCGACGTCCTCGCCGGCCGCTGGAGCCCCCGCGCCTTCGACGCGCAGAGCTCGATCGACGAGGCCAAGCTCGCCACCGCTCTCGAGGCCGCCCGCTGGACGCCGTCCGCCAACAACACGCAGCCCTGGCGCTTCATCGTCGCCCGTCGCGGCACCGCGCTGCACGCGCAGGTCGTCGACGCCCTGATGGGCTTCAACCAGGCCTGGGCGGGCAACGCGGCCGTTCTCGTCGTCGCGATCGCCGAGACGACCACGGCCGACGGCACCCCGATCACGCATGCCCTCTACGACCTCGGCCAGGCGGTCGCGCACTTCTCGGTGCAGGCACACCACGACGGCCTGGTCGTGCACCAGATGAGTGGCTTCGATCCCGAGGTCGTCCGCGAGTTCGCCGACCTCGAGGAGCGCTTCGTGCCCTTCACGGTCTTCGCCGTCGGCGAGTTCGGCGACATCGAGGCTCTGCCCGAGGTGCTGCAGGAGCGCGAGGTCGCTCCGCGCGTACGTCGCCCGATCGCCGAGACGGTCATCCTCAGCGCCTGACCTCCGCGCTCTCGACACCTCTGCACCGACGGGGCCTCCGGATTGTCCGGGGGCCCCGTTAGCGTGTGCGGATGGACCTCCTCCGCATCACCGGCGCGCGGACGAACAATCTCCGCGACGTCTCCGTCGACGTTCCCAAGAAGCTGCTGACCGTCTTCACCGGCGTCTCGGGTTCGGGCAAGTCGTCCCTCGTGCTCGACACGATCGCCGCCGAGGCGCAGCGACTCGTCAACGACTCCTATTCGACCTTCATCCGTGCCCGGCTGCCGCAGATGCCCGCACCCGACGTGCAGGCCATGGACGGGCTGACCTTCACGGTCCTGATCGACCAGCGCCGGTTCACGGGCAACGCGCGCTCGACCGTGGCGACCGCGACCGACCTGGCATCGCTGGTGCGCCTGGTCTTCTCACGCGTCGGCGAGCCCTCCGCCGGCTACTCCCCCGCCTACTCGTTCAACGACCCGTCCGGCATGTGCCCGACCTGCGAAGGCCTCGGCACGGTGTACGACATCGACATCGACGCGCTTATCGACCCCGAGAAGAACATCGACGAGGGACCGGTCCGGTTCAGCCTGTTCCGCCCCGGGGTGTACCGGTGGAAGCGCTTCGCGTACTGCGGACTGTTCGACCGCCAGAAGCCGCTCAAGGACTACACGGCCGAGGAGATGGACCAGTTCCTCTACGCCGACAAGCTCAAGCTCGACGACCCCGATCCGCGGTTCCCGCAGAGCGCCCGGTTCGATGGGGTGATCACGCGCATGCGCGATGTGTTCCTGAAGCAGCGCCCGGTGAAGATGTCGGCCTCGGTGCGCGAGGAGCTCGACCGGCTCGTGACACATCACACATGCCCGGACTGCCACGGTGCGCGGGTGAACGCGGCAGCGCGGGAGAGCCTGATCGACGGACGCTCGATCGTGGACTGGATGCGCATGCCCGTGTCCGACCTGCATGCCCTGCTCGGCGAGTTCGACGATCCCCGCGTCGCCCCGGCCGTCGACGGTGTCCGCCACGTGCTCGATGCCCTGCTCTCGGTGGGCCTCGGCTACCTCACGCTCGACCGCGAATCGGCCACGTTGTCCGGCGGTGAGGCTCAGCGCGTCAAGATCGTGCGACACCTCGGCAGCGCTCTCACCGACGTCACCTACGTGTTCGACGAGCCCAGCACCGGATTGCACCCCGCCGACATCCAGCGGCTGGTCGCCCTGCTGCAGCGACTGCGCGACGCCGGCAACACCATCCTCGTCGTCGAGCATCATCCGCAGGTGATCGCGGTCGCCGATCACGTCGTCGACCTCGGGCCGGGGGCGGGCTCCGCCGGCGGCATCGTGCAGTTCGAGGGCACCCCCGCAGCGCTCCGCGCCGCCGATACCCTCACGGGGCGTGTGCTCGCCGAGCCGCTGACGATCCGTGCGACGACGCGGACTCCCTCGGGCCGCGTCACCGTGCGGAATGCGCGCGCGCACAACCTCCGCGGGTTCGACGTCGACATCCCGCTCGGCGTGCTCACCGCCGTCACAGGGGTCGCGGGGTCGGGCAAGAGCTCCTTTGCGACCGCCGAGCTGCCGCGCCAGCACCCGGAGTTCACGGTCGTCGGGCAGGACCCACTGCGGGGCGGAGCGCGGTCGACGACGCTGAGCATGCTGCGTATCGCCGACACGGTGCGCGAGGTGTTCGCACGCTCCTCAGGGCTCGATGCCTCCTGGTTCAGCTTCAACTCCCGTGGGGCGTGCCCTACCTGCCGCGGCCGTGGACACATCACGACCGAGCTCGCATTCCTCGACGACGTCTCCCTCCCGTGCGATGCCTGCGGAGGGCTGCGTTTCAATGAGACCGCGCTCGGCGTGCAGGTCGACGGCTCCTCGATCGCCGACGTGCTGGCGTCGACGCCGGCCGACGTCAGCGCGCTCTTCTCCGACCACCCGGACGTGGTCGACGCGCTGGACTGGGTGCAGCGCACCGGCCTGAGCTACATCCCGGTCGGACGCTCGCTCGACACCCTCTCCGGCGGCGAGAAGCAACGGCTGCTGCTGGCCCGGCACCTCAGCGAACCGCAACGCGATCGCGCCGACCGCATCATCCTCGACGAGCCGACCTCAGGACTGCATCCGACCGACGTCGACACCGTCAACGCCCTCTTCGACGATCTGCTCGACGAGGGGGCGACGCTGGTCGTGGTCGAGCACAATCTGCGCGTGGTCGCCCGCGCCGACCACGTCGTCGACATCGGTCCGGGTGCCGGTTCCGATGGCGGTCAGCTGATCTTCACCGGCACTCCGGCAGAGATCTCGGGCGACGACGACTCCCTCACCGGTCGGGCGCTCGCGGCAGCGTCTCGCCCGCATCCCTGAAGCAGGGCGCATCAGACGGGCAGAGGGGCTCGTGGATCATCCACGAGCCCCTCTGCTGTGCGTCTCAGCTCAGCCCTTGAGCAGCTCAGTCCTCGAGCAGCTCAGTCCTCGAGCAGTTCGGCCTCGATCACGTCGTCTTCCTCCGGCTCGGGGTCGGGCGTCGTCGAGGTGAGCACGAGGCCCGCCCCGTCGGCGGCCACGTCGACCCGCACGGTGTCGCCGTCGTGCACGTTGCCCGAGAGCAGCGCGGTGGCGAGCTTGTTCTGCACCTCGCTCTGGATGAGGCGGCGCAGCGGTCGCGCACCGAACATGGGGTCGTACCCGCGCTCGGCGAGCCAGGCCCGCGCATCGGGGGTGACGGCGAGTGTGAGGCGACGGTCGCGCAGCCGGTCGTGCAGCTGGTCGACCGAGAGCTCCACGATCTGGGCGAGGTCGTCCTCGCTCAGGGCCGAGAACATCACGATGTCGTCGAGTCGGTTCAGGAATTCCGGACGGAATGCCTGCCGCACGAGGGCCATGACCTGATCGCGCTTCTCATCGGGTGCGAGCACCGGGTCGATGAGGATCGGCGATCCCAGGTTCGACGTGAGGATCAGGATCACATTCGAGAAGTCGACCGTGCGCCCCTGACCGTCGGTCAGGCGACCGTCGTCGAGCACCTGCAGCAGCACGTCGAACACCTCGGGGTGGGCCTTCTCGACCTCGTCGAGCAGGATCACGCTGTACGGGCGGCGTCGCACAGCCTCGGTCAGCTGACCACCCTGCTCGTATCCGATGTATCCGGGAGGGGCACCGACGAGTCGCGAGACCGAGTGCTTCTCGCCGTACTCCGACATGTCGATGCGCACCATGGCGTGCTCGTCGTCGAAGAGGAACTCGGCCAGCGCCTTGGCCAGCTCGGTCTTTCCGACACCGGTGGGGCCGAGGAACAGGAACGATCCGGTCGGCCGACCGGGGTCGCTGATACCCGCACGCGAACGGCGCACGGCATCCGATACGGCCTTCACGGCGTCCTTCTGACCGATCAGGCGCTTGCCGAGCTCCTGCTCCAGGTGCAGCAGCTTCTCGCTCTCGCCCTGCAGCAGACGCCCGACAGGGATACCCGTCCACGCGGCGATCACGGCGGCGATGTCCTCGTCGGTGACCTGTTCGTTGACCATGCGGGGTTCCGCCGGCGTCGCGGCCTCGGCCTGCTCGGCCTCGGCGATGTCGCGCTCCAGACGCTTGATGGTCTCGTACTCCAGCTTCGAGGCCTTCGTGTAGTCGGCGTTGCGCATGGCGAGGTCACGCTGGGTGATCGCGTCGTCGAGCTGCTTCTTCAGCTCACCGACCCGGTTCAGCCCCTGCCGCTCGCGCGCCCACCGGGCCTCGAGCTCGGCGAGCTGCTTCTCCATGCCGACGAGTTGCTCGCGCAGGGCACTCAGACGCTCCTTGGAGGCGGCGTCCTTCTCCCGCTTGAGCGCGAGCTCTTCGAGCTTCATGCGGTCGACCTGGCGCTTGAGCTGATCGATCTCGACCGGAGACGAGTCGATCTCCATCTTCAGCCGCGACATCGACTCGTCGATCAGGTCGATCGCCTTGTCCGGAAGCTGGCGCGCGGGAAGATAGCGGCTCGAGAGCGCGGCGGCGGCGACGAGGGCGCTGTCGGAGATCGTGACCCCGTGGTGGGCCTCGTAGCGACCCTTGAGTCCACGGAGGATCGCGATCGTGTCCTCGACCGAGGGCTCTCCGACGTAGACCTGCTGGAAGCGGCGCTCGAGTGCGGCGTCCTTCTCGATGAACTCGCGATACTCGTTGAGAGTGGTCGCGCCGATCAGGCGCAGCTCACCGCGGGCCAGCATGGGCTTGAGCATGTTGGAGGCCGCGACCGACCCCTCGCCACCGCCGGCACCCATCAGCACGTGCAGCTCGTCGATGAACGTGATGACCTGTCCGTCGGACTCGGTGATCTCCTTGAGCACCTGCTTCAGCCGCTCCTCGAACTGCCCGCGGTACATGGCGCCGGCCACGAGGGCGGAGATGTCGAGGGTGACCAGCTCCTTGTCCTTGAGGGACTCGGCGACATCGCCCGCGACGATGCGCTGGGCGAGTCCTTCGACGACGGCGGTCTTGCCGACGCCCGGCTCACCGATCAGCACGGGGTTGTTCTTCGTGCGGCGGGTGAGCACCTGACTGACGCGACGGATCTCGCTGTCTCGTCCGATCACGGGGTCGAGCTTGCCCTCGCGGGCGCGGTCGGTCAGGTTGATGCCGAACTGCTCGAGGGCGGACTGCTGCTCTTGGTTCTGGTTGCCGGTCTGCGGGGTGGTCATGCGCTCCTCCTTGGAGATGCTCCTTCTGGTCGTCTCCCGCCTGCCGGATCGGGAGGCGGGATCAAAGTTGAGTTGTGTTGACTCAAGTTTAGCACTCGCCGAGATTCTCCTCCAGTCCGTTCCCCCGCCCGCCGTCGCCGATCCTGCGCTCAGCGCTCGCGCCGGACGGCATCCCAGATCGCCGCCGCGACGGCGCGCTTGGACCCAGATGCCACCCCGGCGTCGACACCACCCGGCTCGAGGATGTGCACCGCGTTCTCGGCGGACTCGAACCCGCGCTCCCAGCCGACCTCGTTCACCACCAGCAGGTCGACGCCCTTGCGCTGCTGCTTGCCGCGCGCGCGGGCGAGCAGTTCGGCTTCGTCCTCCGGGGTCTCCGCGGCGAAACCGACGACGAGCTGCCCCGGTCGGCGTGACGAGGCGAGAGCCGCGACGATGTCCTCGTTCTCGACCAGCTCGATGGCCGGTATCCCGCCGCCCTCCTTGGTGAGCTTGCGTTCCGACACCTCGACCGGGCGGTAGTCCGCGACCGCCGCGGCCATGACGACCACATCGGCGTCGGCGGATTCCCGCTTCATCGCCGCGGAGAGCTCCGCCGCCGCGCCGACCGGCACGATGCGGATCGACGGATGCCGCACCTCGGCGAGCACATCGCTCGAGATGTTGGCCGAGATCAGGATGACCTCGGCGCCGCGCGCGGCGGCTTCGGCCGCGAGAGCCGCGCCTTGCCGACCACTGGAGCGGTTGCCCAGGAAGCGCACGGGGTCGATCGGCTCCCGCGTGCCGCCGGCCGACACCACGACCCGCACCCCGGCGAGGTCACCGGGGGCCAGCAGCGCCTGCGCCGCGGCGAAGATGTCCTCCGGCTCCGACATGCGGCCGGGTCCACTGTCACCGCCGGCGAGCTCTCCGTCGGCCGGGCCGACGATGTGGACGCCGCGCTCACGCAGCGTGGCGATGTTCGCCTGTGTCGCGCGATTCCGCCACATCTCCGCGTGCATCGCCGGAGCGAGCAGCACCGGGGCCTCGGTGGCGAGCAGCGTGGTGCCCAGCAGGTCGTCGGCGAGGCCCGCGGTGATCTTCGCGAGGGAGTTCGCGGTCGCGGGTGCCACGATCACCAGCTCGGCGGCTTGGCCGAGAGCCACGTGCCGCACCTTCGCCACATCATCATGCACGCTCGTGGTGACCGGGTGCCGACTGATCGCCTCCCATGTGGGCAATCCCACGAAGCGCAACGCATCCTCGGTGGGCACCACGGTCACGTCGTGCCCACCCTTCGTGAGCAGGCGCACGAGGTGCACCGTCTTGTACGCGGCGATGCCGCCCGTGACTCCGACGACGATGTTCACGTCTCGATTCTGCCCCAGCATCCGCCGCCATGGGCCGACACCTCATCCCCGACCTAGACTGGGGTCCGTGTGCACGGTCGTGATCGATGTCGAGAATGCCGGATCCGCACGTCTTCTCGCGGTCCGCGATGAAGACCCGCTACGCGCATGGGACTCGCTCGGAGCCTGGTGGCCGGAGGACTACCCCGGCGTGGTCGGGATCCGCGATCGCCGCGCCGGTGGCGCCTGGCTCGCCGCGAACCCCGCCGAACGTCGACTCGCCGTGCTGCTGAACCGCGCCGACGTGGGCGACCTTCCCGATGCGCGCGCCGTCTCTCGTGGCGCTCTCGCGCTGGAATCGGTGGGGGGCCGCTCCCCCGTCGCCCCGCTGGCCATGCACGGCTTCAACCTGCTCGAGGTGCGCCCCGAGGGTGCACGGGTGCTGTCGTGGGACGGTGTCGAGCTGCGCGAGACGACCATCGATCCCGGCACGCACATGATCGCGCATGACGACCTCGACGACGCGACGACCCCGCGCATCGAGGCCTGGCTGCCGGAGTTCCGCGCCCTGGGACCGACGGCTGACAGCGACGACTGGACGACGGAGTGGACCGCGCTGCTCGCCTCCTCGACCGCGCTGCCCGCGGAGGATGACCGGGCGATCATCCGCGACAACCGTCCGCATGGCTACCCCACGCAGTCGCTGCTGTACTGCATCGCCACGGTGACCCCCGGCGGCGTCGAGGTGAACGACGTCACGCTCCCCTCGCCGGCCCACTGGACTGAGTAGCGGACCGAGTAGCGGACCGCCGAGGAGCCGATACCCGCTCAGGCGGCGGGAACAGCCGACTCCTCGGCACAGGAGAACCGCGCGCGATAGGCCGTGGGAGTGAGGCCGAGCACCCGGGCGAAGTTCTGCCGCAGCACGGCCGCCGAGCCGAACCCGCATTCGTCGGCGATGTGCTCGAGCGGCAGGTCGGTGCGCTCCAGCATCCGCTGCGCATGGATGATGCGCTGACGCGCCAACCAGGCCGCGGGTGTCGCGCCGTACTCGGCCTTGAACCGACGGGCGAAGGTGCGCGGTGACATCAGGGCCTTGGCCGCCAGCTGATCGACGCCGAGGTCGTCACGCAGGTGCTCGACCGCCCAGTCGGCGACGGCCGCGAGCGAGTCGGTGGGAACCACGGGGATCGGGCGATCGATGAACTGCGCCTGCCCGCCGTCGCGCTGCGGCGGCACGACCATGCGGCGGGCGATGCGGTTGGTGAGCTCCGCTCCCACCTCCTGCCGCAGCAGGTGCAGGCACGCGTCGATCCCGGCGGCCGTGCCCGCGCTCGTGATGATCTTGCCGTCCTGCACGAACAGCACGTCGGGGTCGATGTCGATCTGCGGGTACATGTCGGCCATGACGTGCGCGTACATCCAGTGCGTGGTGGCGCGCCGACCGTCGAGCACTCCTGCGGCGGCGAGGATGAACGACCCGCTGCACACGCTCATCACCCAGGCGTCGCGTGCCACCGCGTGACGGGCGAGGTCGAGCAGGAGCGGATCGATGTCGCCCCACCTCTCCCGAGGGAGCGGACAGAACACGACGAGGTCGGCGTCGTAGGCGAAGGTCAGATCGTGCTCGACGTTGACCGAGAAGCCGATCTTCGAGGTCACGACACCGGCACGGGGAGCGACGATGCGGAAGTCGAAGTTCGGCACCCCGTCGTCGGCGCGGTCGAGGCCGAATGCCTCGCAGGCGACGCCGAACTCGAAGGGCGCGAACCCGTCCTGGATGACGCAGGCGACCGTCCTCATACTCACTCCTGTTGGCAGTTTTCCGACGTTCATAGTCTATTCTGCCACTCGTGGCTGTTCGACATCGAACGTAGCGTTTCTGCCATGGTACTCCTCATCGCACTCCTCCTCCTCGCTGCGTGGGCCACCGTCGCCACCATCATCGAACTGCGCCGGGACGGCTACCGACGCACGCCCACCGATTGGACGCGCGTCGCCGGCCGCGACGTCGGCCACCAGGCCGAGTCCGGGCACATCTATCGCTGATCGCCTGCCGCCGATCCTCGCAGCGGCGGCTACGCTCGTCGTCATGAGCGAGCCTCAGCAGCCTCCCGTCCCGACCGCGCATCTGCCCGCCGCACCGCAGTATCCGGCCGCAGCGCAGTATCCGGCCACGCCGCAGCGCTCGACCCCGCCGCCTCCGTCTCCTGCACCCGCGCCCGACGGCTCACCTCCCTCCTCGACGGCTTCCTCGACGCCCTATCCACCGTCGTCTCCGACGGCGTATCCGGCGCCCACTCCCGGATGGCAGGCGTACGCACCGGCGCATCCCGCGTTCCCCGGCCAGGCGATACCCCCGGCGCAGGCCCGCACCGGCAACCCGCTCGCGGTCGCGGCGTTCGTGATCGCGGTGGCCACTCTCGCGGTCAACCTGTTCAGCTCCGTCGCCCGGCCGTTCGTCTACGGCGGTGATGGCGGATTCGCGTTCATGCTCGCGTTCGACAACGGCATCGGGATCCTCAGCTTCTTCGCCTACGTCGTCGCCCTCGTGCTGGGGTTGATCGCGGTGCGCCGGCCCACGAATCGGCTGCTCACGGGCATCGCCGTCGGCATCGCGGGGGCAGGTGCCATCGGGATCGCCGTCACCGGACTGACGATCGCCCTGTACCAGTACCTCTGAGGCGGCGCCTACCTCTGAGACGGCGCCTACCTCTGAGACGGCGCCTGCCTCTGAGCCAGCGCCGGTTCAGCTGTCGGCGCGTACCCTCCGGTAGACCTCGACCATCGCCGCCGTGCGCGACGACTGCTGGAAGGCTTCGGCCACTTCGGGGAGCGGGGTGGGTGCGGTGCCCGCGGCGATATCGGATGCAGCCTGCCGCAGCGTCTCGGCGAGTGCTGCCGTGCGCTGGGCTTCGAGGTCTCGTCCGCTCGCCGACTCCTCGGCATCCGGAACGGCCCAGAGTCCGCCGCCGAGCTCCGCCGCGATGTCGGGGTCGCAGATCACCGACGGGGTTCCGAGCGTCGCCGCCTCGAACGGGGTCATGCCCTGGGTCTCGAAGCCGATCGACGTCTGCACGAGGGCATCGGCCGCGGCGATCCGCGCCAGCGTCTGCGGGTAGGTCAATCGGCCGGCGAATCGGATGCCCCCGCGCCCGCGCACGATCTTCTCTGCCGCGGAACGCTGCGCTCCGCCGCCGATGATCTCGAGATCCGCATCGATGCCGGAGGCGATGAACGCTTCCAGGAACGGGAGCAGTCGCTTCTCGGGGCTCATCCGGCCGAGCCACACGAAGCGCGGGCGTCCCGGCGTGCGGTCTGCGGGTCCGGCGGCGAGCGTCTGCGCGCGGAGGTCGTCGTCGATGCCGTTCCAGATCACGTCCACGTGTGGGAAGACATCGTGCTGTTCGAGGCGGCGGGCGAAGTGCGTCGAGGGCGCGGTGACGGCGGATGCTCCGGCGGCGAGTCCTCGCAGGAACGCCCAGCCGTCGGTGCCGGGCACGGGGGCTCCGATGCCGCGCATCGCGATCCGGCGCCAGATGTTCAGCGCCGCCAGCACCGGCCCGTGCAGCGGGGTGACGGCGGCGATGCCGACGTCGACGCGGTTGTGCATGGTGTGCACGACCGGGATGCCGTGGCGCTGCGCGTAACGGTGCCCGATGAACGCGCCCCAGAAGTCGGCCTGCACGTGCACCAGATCCACCGCGGGACGATGGGTCATGGCCGTGTCGAGGAAGCGGTCGCTCCCACGCCCCGGCCAGCTCATCGCGTACTCGCGATCCGTCGTGATCGGCATCGACGGCAGGTCGATGTACGCGCCGCCGTGCGAACCGGATGAACGGCGCGACCCGTGCATCCTCGGGGCGACCACGGTGACGATGTGACCGGCACGCTCGAGGAACTCCCGCTGGAGCCGCATCGACACCTGCGCACCGCCGAGCGAGTCGAGGTGCTGGTCGCCGAAGAAGACGATGTGCATGCGTGCTACTCCGCCGCCGGCGCGTCACCGCGGCGTGATCGGATGGGGGTACCGTGCATGGGCGCTACTCCGGCAGCGGCTCGTCGCGATACAGCGCCTCGAAGGTGTCGAGGGTGCGGTTGATGTCGTGGATGGCGACGCCGTCGAGCGATGCCTGCTGCATCCGCTGGTATTCCGCGGGCTCCGCCGTGAGCACGTCGGTGAGGCGCGCGGCGAGCGCATCGACGTTCCCCGGCTCGAACAGGTATCCGTTCTCACCGTGGTGCACGAGGTGCGGAAGGGCGACGGCGTCCGCGGCGACGATCGGCAGAGCCGAGGCCATGGCCTCCATCGTCGCGATGGACTGCAGCTCGGCGATCGAGGCGATCACGAACAGGCTCGCGCGCGACAGCAGGGCGCGGAGCTCTTCATCGCTCGTCCGTCCGTGGAAGGTCACACGGTCGGCGAGTCCGAGCTGCGCGGTCAGGTGCTCCAGCTGCTTGCGCTGATCGCCGCCGCCCACGATGTCGAACGTCGTCTCCAGCGCCGGGTCGAGTTTCGTCATCGCCTTGAGGATGACCTCGACCTGCTTCTCGGCGGTGAGCCTGCCGACGAAGATGATCCGGTTCTCGTCGCGCGGGGCGATCACCGGCGTGTACTGCGTGCGGTCGATGCCGCAGCTGACCGGGATCACACCCTTCACCTCGACGGTCTTCTCGAGGAAGTCGGCGGCGCGACGGGTGGGAGTGGTGATCGCGCGGGTCATGTCGAAGGTGCGCTTCGCATCGGCCCAGGCGAACTTGAGGACCAGGTCGTCGATGAACTTCGGCATGGTCGTGTGGTCGAGGATGTTCTCGGCCATGACGTGGTTCGTGGCGATGACCGGGATCCCGCGCTCGTGCGCGATGTACGCGAGACCGCGGCCGATCACGATGTGCGACTGGATGTGCACGACGTCGGGCTGCACATGGTCGAGGACCTTGCGGGCGTAGTGCTTCGAGCGCCACGGCCACACGAAGCGCAGCCAGTCGTGCGGCGCCCAGCGCAACGACGGCAGACGGTGCAGCGTCATCGGCTCGCCCTCGATCACCTCGGTGTGCGGCTGCGCACGGCGATAGGCCTGGTTGGGGGCGACGACATGCACGTCGTGGCCGCGCTGCACGAGGCCGGCGGCGAGACGCTCGGCGAACCGGGCGGCGCCGTTGATGTCGGGCGCGAACGTGTCGCAGCCGATCACGATCTTCAATGGTCGGGGCGCGGGTTCGGCGGCGGGGCCGCTCGACGGATCGATCGGATCGTCGGAGGAGGTCACAGACATGCTGCCTTACGATGTGGCGGCCAAGGGAAAGCCCTGGTCGGGCGCTGGCCACTCTACCCGAGGGCCCTGTTCGCGCGGCCGAGGCGTACCGGGCATCCCTCAGGTGCAGCCGATACCGTGGAGCCATGCGACTGACTGCCGACGCCGATCCCCAGCTGTGGATTCCCGTGACGGACTCGCTCGGCTGGAAGGGCCGCCGCCACCGCAAGGCCGCGATCCGGATGCTGCTCGGTCAGGTCAATGCGGCCGTGGGGGCGACGGAGCGGCCGGGCTCGAAGTTCGGCGCGTGGGCGATGAGCCAGGCGGCGCCGATGCTCATGAAGCGGGCAGACGGGCGCGTGCTGGTGTGGACGTGGAAGGCCGAGCCGGAGCTTGTCGTGGCGATGGCGACCGCACAGGTCCTGACGCCGGATGTGCGCATCGCGCGGGCCTCGATGCCGATGGACTACGACGACACGGAGTCGTTCCCCACCCGGCTCGGCGTGGGCGAGAAGCTGCTGGTACCGATGCCGCCGTCGCCGGCGTCGCCGCCGTTCGCGACGTACACCTGGGACACCGGGACCCACCTGGTGACCCTGACCGCGGTGTGCAGCGACAAGGAACGGTTCGGCACGCTGATCGGCGCGCTCGACGATCTGGCGCGCAGCCTCCGCATCGCCGACGACCTCACCGGCGGCGAATCGCCCGACGTGCTGCGCCTCGATCCGGCCTGAGCGCGGAAGCGGCTCGGTTCAAGACGATTCCGCCGGTGGTTGCCACAGCTCGATCGCGAGACCTTCGGGATCGTGGATGCGGGCGAACGTCCCGTACTCCTCGGTGTTCCACTCGTCTCGGCGCTCCACCGGGATGCCCTCGGATTCCAGCCTCACGGCGAGCTGTTCGATGTCGGTGACGCGCAGGTTCAGCATGAACTGCTGGTCGGCGGCGAAGTAGTCGCTGTCGGCGGGGAACGGCGCGAAGACGGTCATCCCCGCGTCCTGCTGCCAGGTGCCGGTGTGACCGGCGCTGATGCCGAGATGCTGCTGATACCACGTGGCCCGTGCCTCCGGATCCCTGCTGCGGAAGAAGAGGCCGCCGATCCCCGTCACGTCTGAAGTCATGCTCCCGTTCTAGCGCATCACTGCCACGTCGATGCTATGGAAACATTGCCGACGTGGGAAATGCATCGAGGAGACGGGAGCAGAGACAGCGGAGAGCCGTGTCTGGTGCGATTCGCCCCACGCAAAGCCGCGAGGCCATCATCGAAGGGCCTCGCTCGTCGCTTATCGTCGGGAGTGACCTCAGAGCTGAAGTCGTTCAGCCATGCGGACTGTGCCGAACGGTCAAGCCGTTGGTCCTGGGGCACGTCACGCCGAAGTGGGCAGCCCGCTGGGCGAAGAACGAAGGCGGGCTGCTCGGCGTCTACAACTCTCGCGGCGTCGTCACGAAACGACAGGACTTCATCAAGAGCTACCTGTTCTGCCGGGAGTGTGACCAGCGGTTGGGAGATGCCGAGCGCTACCTCTCCACCCTGACCAGCGGCACAACCCCAGCGCTCACATCCATCTCTGTCACGGCGTCGCCGTCCGACGGCGACGTCCTTTTGGCTGGTGTCGACACGACGCTTGTGAAGAGGGCGCTTGCGGGGATCGTCTTGAAGGCACATCTCTCACCAGCGACGCTCTACTCCCGAAACTCGCTCTCACGCGGCGAGACCAATGAGCTGGTGAAGATGATCGTGTCCGACGTCTACCCTGCGAGCCGACTCGCCGTGGAGGGCTATCGGCTCGCCAACACGGTCATACCGGATGTCAACCCACGGGCACAGGCCAACATCGTCCAGTTCCGGGGATTCGGAGGTTGCCTCTCACATATCGTTCTGGCCGGGTGGCATTTCACGGCGTTCCTGGGACCTGCGGCGCGGTGGATCGAGGACACCGCACAGGTCCTGGGTGAATCCGCCGCCTGGCACCTCGGCATGGACACGTATTGGCGTACCGGCATGAATGAGTGGATCGATGAGAACGACGACACACTCTCGTCGGGAGACATGGTCCCCGATCGACCGATCGAGGATCAGGAAGATTGCCCGTGCGGTTCGGGCCTTCCATTCGCCGACTGCTGCTCAGGAATCTGGCTCCCGTCGGATACTTCGTGGAAGCGCCCCCGGTTAGAGACCATCTCGTCTCGCAGCGGATCGCCGGGGTCGCCCGCGGCCGGACATGGTTCCGATCCAGCGAGCTCGACGGGGCTTTGATCGCGGGGGAGCGCCGCGAGCGAGGACCGCGCCGCCTGGCCGACGTCCACGTCCGCGCCTCTCTCATTCCAGCCCGCGCTCCGCGAGCCACTTCTTCGCGACGCGGGAGGGCGCCCGCACCAGCCAGGCGTCGGTGATGATTTCCTCGATCCGGGCGCGGTCGACGGCGTCGAGACGCACGAGCAATCCGGGGTAGCCCTCGAAGTGCGGGATCGTGAACAGGGCATCGGGTTCGGCGGCGAGCAGCGCCTCCTTCTCCTCGAGGTCGGCGACGCGCACCGCGAGCACCTCGCCGGAGGGCCACTCACGTCCGAGCTCCGCCAGCTGCCGCAGGTCGGTCGCGCTCGGGCCGCGGAGCCACGCGAACTGTCCGCTCTTCAGCCGCCACGCCGCCTCGCCGGTGTGGCCGCTCACCGATTCCTCGGCTTCCGGGAGGGCGAGGGCGATCGCCCGCACGTCGTCGATGTTCGCCATCACGCCATCGTCCTCCCGGTCACCCGGCCGCCACAACAGGCGGGCACGCGAGCACGCACGCGAGACCAGGCACGCACGCGAGATCAGGCACGTGCGCCTGATCACACGCCTTTCCTCAGCGCACGATGCGCATGGTCCGCACCTCGAACGGGCGCAGCCGCAGCTCGCCACCGATCCGCGCCTCGTCGATGTCGTCCTCGATCAGGCTCACCTCGCGCACGTCTCGGTGTGCGAACCCGACCGACAGCTCACCGACCGCGCGACGGCCGAGCGCCTCGTACACACGCACGATCACATCACCCGAGCCGTCGTCCGCCAGCTTGACGGCCGACACGACGATCCCCTCGCCCTGCACGGAGACGAGCGGTTCGACCTCCCGCTCACCGCGCACGATCGACGGGAGGGTGTTGATCCGGATGCCCTCGGCCGTGGCGATCGCGGCATCCGCGCCGATCACGAAGCCGACCTCGATCTCGTGGACGCCGTGGTCGGTGTCGGGGTCGGGGAACCGCGGCGCCCGCAGCAACGAGAGCCGCACCGTCGTGGTCACGGCATCGTCCGAGACCTCGCGCGACGTGTCGTAGCCGTAGATCGAGTCGTTCACGAGGGCGGCGCCGAAGTCCTGCTCGCGTACGAGCACGAATCGGTGCATCGACGTCTCGAACTTCGCGGCCTCCCAGCTGGTGTTGGTGTGCGTCACGCGCGACTGGAACCCGAACTGGGTCTCGGCCTCGGTGTGCGCGGCCTGGATGTCGAGCGGGAAGGCGAGCTTGAGCAGCTTCTCGGTCTCGTGCCAGTCGACCTCGTTGCGCAGCAGCACGGTGCGCGAATCCGGAGCGAGGAGCATCGTCTGGGTGATCGTCGACTCCGAGAACGCACGGACGACCACGATCTGCGCGACGCCGTTCACGACCGAGGCCTCGATCGACGAGACCCCGGTGAGGTCGTCGACGCTGTTGCGGTAGTACCGGTCGATGTCCCACGCGTCCCACATGTTCGGGAAGTCCTGGTGCAGCTGGAACAGGTTCGCGGCCTTGCCCGGCGCGACGGCGTCACGCCCGGAGGCCTTGTCGACCGCCGAGACGATGAGTCCCTCGGCCGAGACGAGCACCGACACGAGCTCGTTCTCCAGGCGCCAGCCGCCGTCCTCTTCCGTGAGCGACACCGGTGCTGCCGTGGGCTCGGCGACGAACGCCGCCCCGAGCGCGCGGCCGCCCTTCGTGGCATACCCGACGGACGTCGGCTCGAAGCGCAGTGCGCGATCACCGTCGCCGGCGAGCGAGCGGCGGGCGGCATCGGCGATGTCGCGCGCGTCCGACAGCACATCCGACAGCACCGCGACGGCCTCGCGGTGCACCCACGCGATCGAGGTGCCGGGCAGGATGTCGTGGAACTCGTGCAGCAGCACGGCCTGCCACAACCGGTCGAACTCGGCCTGCGGGTAGTCGGCGCCGGTGCGCACGGCATCGGTCGCGGCCCACAGCTCGGCCTCGATCAGCGCGTGCTCGGCCCAACGGTGCAGCGCTTTCGTGGCGTGCTGGCTGGTGAGCGTGCCGCGGTGCAGCTCGAGGTACAGTTCGCCGACCCACACGGCCGGATTCGGCAGCTCCGCCTTCGCCGCGTCGAAGAAGACGTCCGGGTGCTCCCACACCACCTGCGCACTGCCCTCGAGGTCGCGCAGGCGCTCGGCCTTGCCTGTCATCTCCCGGGTGGTGCCACCGCCGCCGTCGCCCCAGCCGACCGGAGCGATCGACCGCGAGCTGAGGCGGTTCTCCTTGAACTGGCGCGACGCCTTCGCGACCTCCATGCCGCTCAGCTGCGAGTTGTACGTGTCCATGGAGGGGAAGTGCGTGAACACCTGCGAGCCGTCGATGCCCTCCCAGAGGAACGAGTGGTGTGGGAAGACGTTCTGCTGGTTCCACGAGATCTTCTGCGTGAAGAACCACTCGAAACCGGCACGGCGCATCAGCTGCGGCAGGGCGGGCGAGTAGCCGAAGCTGTCCGGCAGCCAGACCCCCTTCGAGCGGATGCCGAACTCGCGCTCGAAGAACCGCTGCCCGTGCGAGAACTGCCGCACGAGCGATTCGCCGGTCGGCATCACGGTGTCGGACTCGACCCACATGCCGCCCAGCGGCAGGAATCGCCCGGAGGCGACAGCGGCCTTGACCCGCTCCCACACCTCGGGGCGGTGCTCCTTGATCCAGGCGTACTGCTGCGCGCTGGACATGCCGTACTGGAACTCGGGCTGCTCGTCGATGAGCGTCGTCATCGACGAGGTCGTGCGTGCGACCTTTCGGATCGTCTCGCGCACCGGCCACAGCCAGGCCGAGTCGATGTGCGCGTGCCCGACGGCCGAGATGCGGTGCGCACTCGCCTCGGCCCGAGCGGCCAGCACCTCGGCGAGGCGGGCGCGGGCGTCGGGAGCGGTCTGCACGATGTGCTGCAGATCGAGCACGTCGAGGGCATCGTCCATGGCCTGCAGGATGCGCATGCGGCGGGGCGACGTCGCCGGCAGCTCGGCCTGCAGCTCGAACAGCACCTCGAGGTCGAGGGACAGGTCGAAGACCTCCTGCTCGAACACGGCCAGGTCCATCCGCCGCGCGCGGTAGAGCGGCTCCTTCGAGGAGGTGAGGATGTCGCCCTCCTGCGTGGGCAGGAAGGGGTGGTAGTCGAGGAGCACCGGGTTGGACGCAGCCTCGAGGTACAGCTTGACGGGCTCATCTCCCGCGGCCGTCTCGGCGATCGGAACCCACTGGTTGCGCGGATTGATGCTCTTCACGGGAATCGGGTCGCCGTCCGCGCCACCCGGGCGATAGGCCAGGGCCTCGCACTGGAAACCGGTCATGTTCACGTCGAAGCCGAGGTCGATGAGAGCTTCGACACGCCGCCCCGCCCATTCGGACGGCACCCGACCGGTGAGCTTGAACCAGGTGGTGCCCCACGCGGGACCCCAGGGAGCGCCGACAGCGCCGGGCGCGTAGTCGAGGGCGAGTCCCTCCGCGGGCGCGATCGGCTCGCCGGGCAGCTCATGGATCTCGACGTCCAACGGCACGGAGGCCGAGTGGATCGCCGGGCGGATGCGCTCTTCGAGTACGCGCTTGACGCGGCCGACGGTGAGCGAGGTGTCGTCATGCATGGGTGGATCTCCGGGCTCGAAGGTGGGTGGTGGCGGTCGTGTGGCTGGTGGCGGTCGTGTGGCTGATGGCGGTCGTGTGGGTGGTGGATGCGGTCGTGGTGACGGCAGTCGGGACACCGATCGCCGCATCGATCGCGCAGAAGTCGTCGTGCGAGAGCGAGCTCCCTCCGTTCCAGGCGCGCTCGGCCATGGCGCGAAGCGGTCGACGGATGCCGTCTGCGACCTCGACCGGCGTCTGCGCTGCGGCATCGTCCGACCAGACCGAGAACGACGCTCCGAGGAGCCGCTGCGGATAGGGCGGCCGGATCTCCTGCCGCGCCCCGCCAGGAAGAGACGGAAACAGCCCGGGATGCCAGTCGGCTTCCCAGATGCGCTCGCTCGTCGGGTAGAGGTAGCCCGCCTTCTCTCCGAGGACGTAGTAGAACAGCGCATCGTGGAAGTTCACCAGCGGATTGCCGGCTTCGATGCCCACCCCGAGGGACGGCATCTGCGCATGCCAGTTCGTCCACCAGGTCAGCACGATGTCGTGATCGAGGACAACTTCTCCACTACGCAGCATCCCGTCGTTCCAGACCCGGGGGGCGAGCCCCTTCGCACGGAGATGCACGGCGATCTCGTTCACGAAACCCGTCAGCAGGTCGAAACCGGTGCCGGATGGCCCATGCCGCTCTCGTGCCGCTTCTGCGAGCGCGGGGTACTCATCGATGCGGGCGAAGTCGACGAACTCGTCTCCGCCGAGGTGCCAGTTCGTGCTGTGCGGGAACACGGCGGCGACGTCGTCGATCAGCGCCGACGCGAAGTCGATGGACTCGGCACGGGTGATGTCGAGCGCATGGTCGGTGCACGGTCCGCCAGCTGCCGGCAGCCGATGCTCCGGGTGCACGGAGAGGACGTGGCGGAGGTGCCCTGGCATGTCGAGCGAGGGCACGAGGTCGATGTGCAGGTCAGCGGCCGCGTCCGCCACGGCCGCTGCCTCCGCGCGGGTGACGTGCGCGGGGGAGACGATCTCGGGGAAGGCTGTCGACCCGATGCGGAAACCCTCGTTGTCGGAGACGTGCCACTGGAACGTCGTGATCCCGACGTCGGCGAGCGCGTGCAGCAGTGCGATGATCCACGAGGCAGGAAAGTAGCGGCGGGCGGCGTCGAGGTGGAAGCCCCGTTCCGCCACCACAGGGACCGATGACACCCGCCCCTTCGGCACCCGCCCCTGCGCGCGCAGGTTGTGCAGCAGCTGTCGCGTCGCCCGGAACGCTCCGGCGGCTCCGGCCGCCCGCACGTCGATGTCGGCGTCGACGTCGATCTCGAACGACTCGCTGTCGCCGGCCGTGTCGCCGTCGCCGTCGGCGTCCCCGCGCCGCAGCCGAATCACCGCGGCCTCGCCGCTCGGGATGCCGAGGGCTGCGAGCTCGCCCGACAGCCGTTCCGCCTCCCGCGCGTACGCGGGCTCCTCAGCGATGACCCGTACGGATGACGGGCGCCAGACCCCGACCCTGAGCGCGAGGGTCGTCGGCTGCGGGATCGCCAGCCATCGCGCGATCTCCTCACCTCTTGCCGACTGCAGACGAGTGCCCACCTCGGCGAGCGACGTGTCGTCATGCATGGGTGGATCTCCGGGCTCGACGGTGAGGGCTGATTCGGGTCTGCTGGTGATGCGCTGCGACTGATGCTATCTGGTGTACTAAAGCGATCTAGTCGAAGAGTCTAAGGCACGTCGGCGCTTCTTTCCCGAGGCTAAACCGATCAAGTAGGGTGAGGGACTATGAGCCCGGCGAAACGCGTGACGATCGCCGATATCGCGCGCATGGCGGGGGTCTCCCCCGGTGCGGTGTCCTTCGCGCTGAACGGCCGCCCCGGCGTGAGCGACGAGACCAGGCATCGCATCCTCACGATCGTCGAGGAGAACGGCTGGCAGCCGAGCTCCGCGGCGCGGGCCCTCGTCGGGGCCCGCGCGAACACGGTCGGATTCGCCCTCGCCCGCCCCGCCCGCTCCCTCGGCTCCGAGGCCTTCTTCACCGACCTGATCGCGGGCATCGAGTCGCGGCTGTCGGAGAGCAAGGTGAGCCTGCAGCTGCGACTGGTCGCCGACATCGCGGAGGAGATGGAGGTGCACCGCCAGTGGCGCTCCTCCAACCAGGTCGACGGCTTCATCTTCATCGACCCCCGCGACGACGACCCGCGCATCGGACGCATCGAGGCGCTCGACGCGCGCGCCGTCATGATCGGGTCCGAGCCCTCCCCCGAAGGCTCGGTGCCGAGCGTCTGGATCGGCGACGACACGGTCGCCGAGACCCTCTTCTCCTACCTCGCCGCCCTCGGCCACGCCCGCATCGCCTACGTGGCCGGTCCGGCCGAACTCGAGCACACCCGACTGCGCGCCGAGGTGCTCGAGCGCATGACCGTCGACGGCCTCGAGGGCGAGGTCATCACGACCGACTTCTCTCCCGCCCGCGCCTCTGCCGTGACGCGGGCGCTGCTGTCGGGACGGCAGCGACCGACGGCGATCGTCTACGACAACGACGTGATGGCCGTCGCCGGCCTGCGCGTCGCGCAGGAGATGGGACGCGCGGTTCCGCGCGACGTCTCGCTCGCCTCCTTCGACGACTCGGTGATCGCCGGTCTGATCAACCCCTCGATCACGGCGATGACGCGCGACACCTTCGAGCTCGGCGAACGCGCCGCCACTCTCCTGCTGCAGCAGATCGAGGCGGGAGCCAACCTGCCCAGCGTCGAGGGTCCGACACCCGTGCTCACCGCGCGCGAGAGCACGGCCCCGCCCTCCCGCCTCGGGTGAGCCGCCCTCAGCTCGCAACGACGGTGTTGACCGATCCGTAGGGGTCGACGACATCGGCCGATGCATCGGGACGGATGAGTCGGCGGATCCCCGCGCATCGAGCGCAGTGGGATCGAGCGCGTCACGGGACGTGATCAGTGCGGGATCGAGGCCGGCGGCACACGCGTCGACCCAGGCCTGGAACACCGCTCCGCCGGGGCTCAGCGCCGCCCGGCTCACGGGAACCTCGCGCTCGTCGACGTCCACGACGATCGCGGTGTCTCTCGCGGGCGCCGCGACCCGTTGCCGCAGCTCGGGGATGATCTCGGCGAGCCGGCGGCCGATGGGCTTCGCTGCACCGTCCTGACCGATCAGACCGAGGGTGTACTCCAACTCGGGGAAGTCGCCGAGGTCACGGCTCACGTCATGCGAGCACCACCACGTGATGCCCCACAGATTCTCGGTGCGCACGGCGGAGCGCACCGTCGCCTCCAGGAAATCCGGCATCTCGTCATCGGCGAGGCAGTTTGAGGGCGCCCCGACCTCCTGCAGCCATACGACGCGGTCGGGGTCGGTCGCGAAGGCGCGGGAGAGCTCGATCAGGTACTCGGCATGGCGATCGGAAGCGACGGAACGGCCACCGTAGCGCTGCGCGGTGCCGTTGAAGATCCAGGAGTGGATCGTGGTCATCGCCCCCAGCCGCGAGGCATGCGCCGGGGTGAAGCCATGGCCGTCCATGTACCAGACGGCGTCGTACTCGCTGTGGACGTGCGGGAGCCCGGGGGCCGCGGTCTCCGCCGCCTGCAGCAGGGCCGAGATCCAGCCGCCGGCCTCGTCCTGCGTGACCGGCCAGGGAGAGGGATGCGTGTGCGCGGAGAACTGGTTCGTCTCGTTGCCGAGCGTCAGCCCGAGGAAGTTCGGAGCGTCGCGCAGACCCCGGGCGAGCCGGTCGACGAGCGCGACCTGGCCTTCGAGCGCCCGCGGATCGGTGAACATGTTCTTGTCGTGCCACGTGTACAGCCACGACGGCACGAAGTCGAAGCTCGACAGGTGCCCCTGGACAACGTCGATACTGGCGTCCATGCCGAACTCGCCGGCGATGTCGACGACGGCGCGCACATCGTCGATCGCCTTCTCGCGGATGAGAGTGCGGTTCGGCTGCAGCACGGTCCACAGCGGGAAGACGCGGACATGGTCGAGGCCGAGCTCGGCGAGGGCCGAGAAGTCGCGGCGCACGTCGTCGGGGGTGAAGTCGAGCCAGGAGTGCATCCAGTTCTTCGACGGCGTGTAGTTCGCCCCGAACCTCAGAGGAGCATCGAGGGCGCCGCGCTGCGTCATGTGTCAGGCCTTTCGGACATGCCCTTCGGCGAGGGCGGATTTCGCACCACTATAACGCTTGAGCAACAGGTGATCCACCCTGCGATGCCGGTCACCGGTATTCCGTCGACGGACCGTCTTGACAGGGAGGGGATCGGATGGTTTCATCTGCTAAAGCGTTGTAGTCCCCGGTGTGCGCAGGCCGCTGATCCGGACGTCACGCGGATTCGCCCGCCTCGAGGAAGAAGCACGATGAAAGTTCCCACACGCATTGTCGCTCTGGCAGCATTCAGCATCGGCGTTCTGGCGCTGACGAGTTGCACGGGAGGCGGGGGCTCTTCCGGCGCCTCGGGCCCCATCGACACCTCGGGCGAGCTCAGCGGCACGATCCAGTTCCAGACATGGTCGCTCAAGAACGAGAAGTTCACTCCCTATTTCGAAGACCTGATCGATGGCTTCGAGAAGGAGCACCCCGACGTCACCGTCGAGTGGCTCGACCAGCCGGGCGACGGCTACCAGGACAAGATCCTGAGCCAGGCGAACGCCGACACTCTTCCGGACGTGCTGAACCTCCCGCCCGACATCGCCTACCCGCTGGTGGCGGCGGGCAAACTGGTCGACCTGGAGACCGCCGATCCCGACCTGAAGTCGGGCTACAACACCGGCGCCTGGGAGGCCTACAGCCAGTACCCCGGCATGGAAGGCACCTACGGGCTGCCGTGGTACCTCTCCAGCGACGCGTCCTGGTGGAACCTCGCCCAGCTCGCTCCCTTCGGCGTCACCCAGGAGAACCTCCCGACCACCGTCGACGAACTCCTCACGCTCGCGAAGGACGTGGCGACGGAGTCCGGCGGAAAGGTGCAGCTCCTCTCCTCCATCCCGGCGCTGGACACCTTCACTGCCGCCGGCATGGAGGTCATCAACGACAAGGGCGAGTTCGACTTCAACACCGACGAGGCCGCCGCGATCATCGACAAGTACGCCGACGCGTACGCGGCGGGCGCGATGCCCGCCGAAGCGTTGACCGGCGACTACGGCGGGAATGCGGAGGCGTACATCCAGGAGAAGGTCGCCTTCACGACCGGCGGCACCGGTTTCACGACCGATCTGCAGAAGGACGCACCGGCACTGCTCGCGAGCACGGTGGCCACGCCGCGGCTCGGCATCGCGCCCCTGTACGTGCAGGGCCTCAACGTCTCGGCCGACTCCGACAACAAGGAAGCCGCACTCGCATTCGCGGAGTTCGCGACGAACCAGGAGAACCAGGTGGCCTTCTCGTCGCTCGCCGTCGGCACCGCCCCCGGCACCGCCGAAGGCGGCGACGAGGTCGTCGACAACATCGCCTCCACCGTCACCGACGAGAAGCAGCTCTCGGCGATCGATACCGTCTTCGGCGCGATGAAGGACGCCAAGGCGCTGCCGTTCCAGTGGACCTCCGACATGGCCACCTACATGACCCAGCAGATCGCCCTCGCCGTCAACGGCGAGGCGGACTCCAAGGCCCAGCTCGACAAGATCGTCGAGTACGCCAACGCCAACCGCGTGGACAAGTAAGCCATGCGTGCGAACACCGGCATCCGGGCCGGCAGGAAGACGATGAGAACCCATCGGTGGTTCACACCCTGGCTGCTCCTCGGGCCCGCCGTCGCCTGGGTGCTGGTGTTCGCGCTCTGGCCCTTCCTGAACACGGTCTTCCTCAGCTTCACCGATGCCCGGCCGCTGCGGAACCCCGAGTTCGTGGGCGGGGCGAACTACGAGCGCATGTTCGGCGACGAGATGTTCTGGAACGCCCTGACGACGTGCCTCATCTACGTGGTCGTGTGCGTGCCGCTGCTCACGATCCTCCCGCTGCTGCTGGCGCTGCTCGTGCAGAAGAAGCTCCCCGGCATCTCGTTCTTCCGCACCACGTTCTACTTCCCCGTGATCGCCTCGGTGGTCGTGGTCGCCCTGATCTGGACCTGGCTGTTCGACAGCCGTGGCATCATCAACCAGACGCTCGAGTTCCTCGGGCTGATCGACAAGCCGATGGCGTTCCTCGTCGACCGGTGGCTGCTGCTCGGCTGCGCGATCCTGCTCACGGTCTGGAAGGGCCTGGGCTACTACATGGTCGTGTACCTCGCGGCGCTCGGGAACGTCGGCAAGGAGCTGCACGAGGCCGCGATGCTCGACGGCGCCGGCTCGTTCCGCCGGTTCCTGTCCGTCACCATCCCCTCCGTGCGCGGCGCGATGCTGCTCATCTCGGTGCTCATCGCCGTGTCGGCGATGAGGGTCTTCGCCGAGCTCGACGTGCTGTCCAAGAGCACGGGCGGTCCCGGGGGATACGACATGTCGCTCGTGATGCTCATCCGTCAGGTGGGATCCGGCCTCAACGGGAACATCGGGTACGCCTCCGCCATCAGCGTGGCGCTGTTCCTGCTCACCCTCATCCCGCTCGTCGCGATCGCCGTCATGAATCGCGAGAAGAAGGCGAAGGTCTCCGCATGAGCACGCTCACGTCGCCCCGTTCAGCAGAAGACGTCCGCGCCTCCGAGGAGTCGGCTGCACCGACCCGCGAGCGCATGTTCCGCCGCCGCGGCTCCGGCGACTTCAGCAAGCCGACCCTCGGCGGGCTGATCGGCCGATACGCGCTCCTCCTCTTCGTCCTCGTGATCGTCATCGGACCGTTCCTCTGGCAGTTGTCGACCTCGTTCAAGGGCGCCCAGGAGAACATCTACTCCTTCCCGCCCGAGCTCATCCCGCGCGAGCCGACCCTGCAGAACTACACCAGGGTCGCCGACATCGTCCCGGTGTACCTGTACGCCTGGCACTCGCTGCTCGTCTCGGTCGGCACGGTCATCAGCAACGTGGTCCTGGCCACCTTCGCGGGCTACGCGCTGGGCTGCATGCGGTTCCGTGGCAAGTGGATCGTCATGGGGATCCTGCTCTCGACGCTGCTCTTCCCCGGCGAGGTCACGGTGACGAGCAACTTCCTCACGATCCGCGCCCTGGGCCTGGCCGACACCCTCTGGGGCGTCTTCCTCCCCGGCGCGATCAGCGCGATGAACGTGCTGTTGATCGCCACCGCCTGCCGCATGATCCCGAAGGACGTGCTGGATGCGGCGACCGTCGACGGTGCGACGACCTGGCAGCGCATCCGGCACATCGTGTGGCCGAACATCCGCGGCATGGTCTCGGTGGTCGCGATCTTCGCCTTCATCGGCGCCTGGGACGACTACCTCTGGCCGCTGATCGTGCTGTCCGACCCGTCGAAGTACACGCTGACGGTCGGGATGGCCTACCTGAACAGCAGCTTCT
The DNA here is from genome assembly GCF_002356155.1 of Microbacterium sp. TPU 3598. Taxonomy (NCBI): domain Bacteria; kingdom Bacillati; phylum Actinomycetota; class Actinomycetes; order Micrococcales; family Microbacteriaceae; genus Microbacterium; species Microbacterium sp. TPU 3598. The sequence goes on from NZ_AP017975.1 coordinate 3,439,346, forward strand.
CGGTCGACCCGCGCCTGATCGCGGCCGGCACCATGATCGCTCTCGTGCCGATCGTCATCATGTTCTCGTTCACGCAGCGGTTCTTCTTCAAGGGCGTGCAAGAGGGCGCGATCAAGGGGTGAGCGCCGTGCATCTCACGCCGGCGGACGGGCCGGCAGATCCCCCGTCGTCCCGTCCCCGATCGGGTGTGCTGTCGAGCCCGGTGCACGCCTTCGTGTTCGACCCCTCCGCCGGCGAGCAGCGGATCGACGTCCCGGGGTTCGACGCCCTCGAGATCACCCCGGACACCGTGCTGCACTGGGCGTTCTACGCCGACGGTCCCGACGCGACCCTGGCCCCGCATGCGGCCCTCGCCGTGACGGTCGATGTGCGATTCGCCGACGGCACGCGACTGAGCGAGACCTCGGCGGTGCGCGACCGCTACGACTTCCCCGTCACGGCGCCGGCGCAGTTCGACGCCCGATGGAGCCTGCCCGAGCAGTGGAACGCCGACACCGTCTCCCTCGCCCCCTTCGCGCGCCGCCGCGGTGTGGTCGAGCTCGTGCTCGGCACCGTTTCGCTTCCCCACGCCGCGGACCTCCCCGCCCGATGCACGGGCTACGTGCAGGTCGAGGTCGAGCAGAAGACGCCGACGCCGGCCGACGTCGCCCCCGTCGAACGCGTCGACGCCCGGCGCGGCACGCATTCCGGCCCGCGATTCTCTCGCGGCAACACCATCCCGGCGGTCGCCGTGCCCCACGGATTCACGTTCGTCACCCCGGCGACCGATGCAGAGGACTCGCGCTGGCCCTACCGCCCCTTCGTGCACGACGACCCGCAGGGGCGTCGCCTCGAAGCCCTGCAGTTCTCCCATCAGCCGAGCCCCTGGATCGGCGATCGTTCCGTGCTGCAGCTGATGCCGTTCCTCGGCACGCCCACCTCGCACCGCGTCGGCCGCCGCCGCTGGATCACTCCCGGTTCCGAGCGCGCGCGACCGCACGAGTACGCGGCGGAGCTCGGCGACGGCCTGCGCGTCGAGATGACCGCGATCGCGCACGGGGCCGTCTTCCGCGTGCACAGCGCAGACCCCGATGCCCCGGTCGGCTTCGTCATCGACCAGCTCACCGACGACGGGCACCTCGCCTGGACGGACGCCGGAGGATTCGAGGGGTGGATCCCGGAAGGGTCCGAGGAGTGGGGCAATGCGCCCCGGTGCTACTTCGCGGGCGCCATCCTGCCTGCCAGGGGCGACGTGCAGGGGGCCGTGGGGGCTCCCGAGCACGGCCCGCTCGATGACGACGGACGCGGCGAGGTCGCGGGCTACGTCGCCGGACGCGGATCGCTCGAGGTGCGGATCGGCCTCTCCTTCCTGTCGGTGGCGCAGGCCCGGCATGCTCTGCAGACCGAGGCACCGCCCTCGGTCGCCTACGAGGAACTGCGCGACGCCGGCGCCGCCTCGTGGAATCGGCTGCTGTCGCGCGTGACGATCCCGCCGCTGCCCGACGCCGACCTTCCCTATCGCACGCTCGCCGACGAAGAGCATCGCTCCCGGATCGCCGGGGCGTTGCACCGCATGCACCTGTACCCCAACAGCGCGGCCGAGAACGTGGGCACCCCGGAGACGCCCGCCTGGCGGTTCGCCGATGTGTTCGCCGCACGACACCCCTCCGGCGAGGAGGCACCGGCCGTCGACGGGAAGCTCGTCGTGAACAACGGGTACTGGGACACCTATCGCACGGAATGGCCGGCGCTCGCCCTGCTCGATCCGGGGCTCGCCGGGACGCTGCTCGACGGCCAGCTCGAGCAGTATCGCCGCGGAGGGTGGATGGCGAGATGGAGCGCGCCGGGGTACGTCGACAGCATGGTCGGCACCTCAAGCGACCAGATCTTCGCCGACGCGGCCCGCTGGGGCGTGGAGTTCGACCGGGTCGGCGCGTTCGAGAGCGGATGGCGGAATGCCTGCGAGCCGGGGCCGGACGCACGCCGCGGTCGCAAGGGCATCGCGAGGGGCCGATTCACGGGGTACATCTCCTCGGACGTACCGGAGGGCATGAGCTGGAGCATCGAGAACGCGGTGAGCGATGCCGCACTCGGCCGCTTCGCCGCGCAGCGGGCTTCCGACGTCGATTCCGGATCGGAATCAGCACGCTATCGATCCTTCGCCCGGTACTTCGCGAATCGATCCCGGTCGTATCGCACACTGTTCGACGAGGGCACGGGGTTCTTCCGGGGAAGGGACGACAGCGGTGCGCGCACCCCCGGATTCGATCCGCGATCCTGGGGCGGAGACAACGTCGAGACGAATGCCTGGGGCATGTCGGTCGGGGCTGTGCACGACGGAGCAGGCATCGCCGAGCTCTACGGGGGGCCGGCCGTCTTCGGCCGCCACCTCGACGCCCTCTTCGCGGAGCCGGAGACCGCGGACGAACGGTTCGGCGGCGCGTACGGCACCGTCATCCACGAGCAACGCGAGGCGAGGGCGCTGCGTTCCGGGATGTGCGCGATCTCGAACCAGCCCGCTCACCACATCCCCTTCATGTACGCGTTCAGCGATCGCCCGTGGCGGTCGGCGCCCCTCGTGAACGAGCTCGCCGGACGGCTGTTCGCCGGCGGGCACATCGGCCAGGGTTTCCCCGGCGACGAGGACAACGGCGAGATGAGCGCGTGGTGGCTGTGGGCGGCGCTCGGGCTGTACCCGCTCGAGCTCGCCTCCGGACATCTGCGGATCGGATCACCGCTCTTCGACGACATCCGCGTGGATCGCGGCGACGGCTCGACCCTGCGCATCCGGTCCCGACGCTCCTCCCCCTCGGCCCACGTGCTGCAGGAGGCGCGACTCGACGGGGCTCCCATGGCGTCGGCCACGCTGCCGATCGACGCTCTCGCCGGCGACGCCGTGCTCGACCTGGTCTTCGGTGACGACCCCGTGTGCGCGCTCGAGACCGGCGAGCCGACTCCGCGCGACACCCCCGAACCCTGGCGCGCGGACCTGACTTCGACCGGGGGCGAGGTCATCTCCTCCGTGGCGCTCGCGCACCCCGAGCGCGTCTTCGACGACGGGGATCCGGCGGGGGATCCCGGCGTCACCCTCCGCGCCGGGGAATGGGTCGGGTGGCGGTTCCCCGAGCCGCGCGGCGTCAGCGACCTCAGTGTGACGACGACGGCCGCCTCGAACTCGTCTGCACTGTGCTGGGAGATCCTGGGAGCGGACGAGAACTGGACTCCCGTGACGACGACGCATCAGGAGGCTCTGCTTCGCGATCGCACGACGCCGTTCACGCTCACCGACCGGGTCGTGACCCCGGCGCTCCGCGTGCGTGCGGAGGCCGAGGTCACGATCCGTCAGCTCGAGGTGTTCGATCTGGATTGAGCACTCGAGACGGCACGTAGCCGGCTCGCGGCACGTGGCCGGATCACGGCGCAGCCGTGTACTGCGTCGCCTCTCCCTTGAGCTGCTGCGTGATCCCTGACAGCAGCGCGGACTGGTCCGTCGCGGTGAGGTTGTACGCGACGTACACGCCGTACCCGTCGGCCACCGTGCGCTCGGCGAAGTCCGCAGCCGTCGACGAGCTCACGTTCGCGAGGTCGATCGCCGCAGCCCCGAGGCGGGTCTTGTCCCCGAAGCCCGGGATGGTCGGCGCGTTGTACGTGGGGTAGTACGGGTTCCAGGCGTAGTCGATCACGCCCGCGACGTCGAACAGGCTGAAGTCGGTCACGGTGTACGTCTCGCCGATCGCGTACAGGCTGATGATCTTGTCGGGGCCCAGGCGATCGCGGAGAGCCGTCGCCAGCCATCCGAAGGACTGCGCGTTGGGCTGCGGCGTGCCGTCGACTCCGTACTGCGCGTACTCGTCATCGAAGTCGATGCCGTCGAGGCCGTAGGTCGTCACCGCGTCGGCGAGTTGGGCGGCGAAGGCATCGGCTTCTTCGTACGAGGTGAAGTTCGCGAATCCCGCCCCCTGGTGGTTGCCGAGCACGGAGAGCAGCACCTTGGTGCCGCGCGCCTGGACAGGGCGGATCTGGTTCTCGGCATCGTCGAGCGTCGCGGTGACGCGGTCGTTGAAGTGCAGGTATGCCTTCTCGCCGTCGTAGTTGATGTTGGCGGCGAAGATGATCGCCATGTCGACGGCGGGCTTGCCCGAATCCGCCAGGGTGTAGTCGGCGACATTCGCTAAATCGTTCGAGTTCACCTCGACGTATGCCACCACCTGCGGGTCGATCGCCGAGCTCTCGGCGACGGCAGGCGAGGCCGCGGCGGCGCCGACCGCTGCGAACGCCAAGCCCGCGAGTGCCGCGAGGCCCCTTCGGAAACGGTGAATCCTGATGTGCGGCTGAGTCATGGCTAATCGTCTCCTTCATCATCGATATCGAGATCAGGCCGCTTCGGTGCGACCTGCGGCCGACTATATCGCTTAAGTGGACGGAGGTGAAGAAGTCGATGAAGTGGATGATTCTCTCCTCCTGCACCGGAGCCGCAGGAGGCGACCTCCCCACAACGACTGGGTACGTGACTCACGGACACCGAAATACCGTGACAACCTGGCCGCTCCGACTCACACTGGAGGCATGCGCTTGACCGACCCACAGGTATGGACGCTGATCGGCGTGTTCGCCGCCGTCATGCTCGGCGGCATGACGCTCATGACGACACAGCTGAGCCGCATCATCCGCGTCGAGGTCGATCGCGTCGAGGGCTCGCTCACCGCTCGTATCGATCGCGTCGAAGGCATCCTCTCGGCTCGCATCGACGGCATCGACGGTCGACTCGGGCGCATCGAATCGAAGGTCGACGATCTCGACACGGAGCTGACGAATCTCGCGACGCGTTTCTGGCGATCGCAGTAGCTCTCGTGAGAACTCTCACGAGAGCTACTCACGAGCCGATCAGACCGCCACGTCTCCCACCAGGTTGACCTTGATGCCCATGCCGGCGAACATCGCGGCCTTCGCGATCAGGGCCTTGTCGGCCGTCTCGGCATCCGGGGCGTAGACCAGCTGCGCGTGGTTGGCCTTGTGGCGGGCCATGAACTGGTCACGCGAGATGCCGTGCAGCACCACGTGCGCGATCGGCCATTCCGGGTTGGTGGCGTCCTTGCGCCGCTGCGTCTCCTCGGCAGGAAGCTCGACGACCGAGGCGCGGAAGATGTCGGCCTGCAGGATCCCCTCGGCGATGAACACCCGCGACAGCACGATCTCACCCGGCTTCGAGACGCCGTTGATGGTCGCACCGCCGGCCGGGAAGAACACGTGGCCCTGGCGCCAGCCCTCGGCGTTCTGCCACCCGCCCAGGTGCGAGGCGGGCACCGAGCCGGAGATCTCGTAGACCCAGACGAACTGCCCGTCGTAGTCCTCACCCCAGCGCACGTCGTGCAGGGTGTTGTCGGGCACGAGCCCCATCGCGCGCCACACCCGGTCGGTCACGAGCGCGTCGACCGCGACCCCCTCGTCGGCCTCGTTGAAGTGCGGGAACGCGCGCCCCTCGTGCAGCACTCGTGAGCCGTCGCGCGAGGTGACGGGCGGCCGCTCGGTCGAGTTCAAGATGCCCTCGGCCAGGTCGGACGCCGGCACCAGGTCCTTGAGCCCCTGCTGGTACTGGATGCCGACCGCATCGAGTCCGAAGTCGTCGGCGATGCGGAGCGCGGCGATGTACATCTTCAGCTGCCACTGCACCTGTTCGCGCGTGAGCTCGGTGACGGCGTCGTCGCCGTAGCGGAACGTCATGCCCGCATCGATCAGCCAGTCGTAGGCGGCATCCGCCTCGTCCTCGGTGACGTTCAGCATCTCGGCATACAGCGCCGACTGCGACAGCCGCTCCTTGTAGATGCCGGTCCTGTTGAGCAGCTCGTCGTCGAAGATCGCGTTGTACATGCCCATGCATCCTTCGTCGAAGACGCCGATGATCGCCTTCTCGGCGCGCAGCTCGGCCGCGAGCGCCTCACCCAGCTGCTTCTCGGGGCTCTCCGGCAGTGCGGGCAGTGCGCGCACGTGCGAGGCGTCGTGGGCGATGGCACCGGTCTCGGTCCATTCCCTGATGCCGTCGGTGAACCACTGATCGGTGAAGTCGACCGACCACGTCGTCGCATAGGGCTTGTCCATCTTGGTCAGACCCGCGTTCAGCCCGAGCAGCCCGACGAGTCCTGGCCAGTCCCCCGCGAAGTTCGCGACGGTGAGGATCGGCCCCTCATGCGACCGCAGACCGGCGAGCACGTGGTGGGAGTACTGCCAGTTGGCGATGGCGACGACGAGGGGAGCATCGACGGGAATGCTCTTGAACACCTCGAGTCCCATCCGCTGGCTCGAGATGAAGCCATGGCCGGTCTCGGGGTCGACGCCGAACGGGCGGATGACTTCCCAGCCGAGCGCGTTCAGCACACCGGTCACGCCGCTCTCCAGCTCGACCTGCGTCGGCCAGCCGGCGACGTTCGCCGACTCGCGCAGGTCTCCGGACGTGATGATGTATGCCGTCTTCGGCGCGGTGGCCGGACGGGTCGCCGGCGTCGGCAGGGTGTAGGTGGTCATGATGCCTCCGGGGCGGTGGGGGTCGGGTTGTCGATGGTCGCGGGCGTGCCGCGCTGGGCAGCGGCGAGTTCGTGGACGACGGGCTTCGACCCCTCGTACAGCCGCACGTAGCGGTCGAAGAGGGCGTCGTAGAGCGGGCGCACCGCCTCGTCGGGGTGGATGCGCTCGGAGATCGGGTTCCAGTCGGCGATGACCGGAGTCCCGTCTGGTGCGGCCGTCGCGGTCGCGGCGAGGAATGCCGCCCCGTAGCTCGCCCCGATCGTGGTCGCGGGCACCTCCTGCACGAGTCCGGTGACATCGGACACGATCTGCAACCACAAGCGCCCCTGGGTGCCGCCGCCGACCGCGACGATGCGGAGGATGTCCGCACCCGCCGCGCGCATGGTCTCGACGTTGTGGCGCACCCCGAGAGCCGTGGCCTCGAGCGCGGCCCGGTAGAGGTCACCGCGGGTGTGGTCGAGCGTGAGTCCCGCGATCACGCCCCGGGCGTCCGGGTCCTGGATCGGCGTGCGTTCGCCCGCGAAGTAGGGCAGGACGAGGAGGCCCCGCGCTCCGGCCCCCGAGGTCTCCGCTTCGGCGAGCAGCTCGGGATAGTCGGCGCCGGTCAGCCCCACGAGCCAGGCCGTCAGCGCGCCCGAGGTCGAGAGGCCGCCGGCGAGGTTGCGGGTGCCGGCGAAAGCACCGGCCGTGGTCCACATCGATGGCGTCCGCAGCGTCTCGGCACCGTTCGTGAAGACCATGAACATCGTGGTGCCGTACATCAGCATCAGGTCGCCGACCTCGTGCGCGCCGACGCTGACGGCCTCGGTCCAGGCGTCGATCGTGCCCGTGATCACGGGAGTGCCTGCGGGGATTCCGGTGAGCGCCGATGCCTCGGCCGTGACTTCGCCGGCGACATCTCCCGCCCACTGCAGAGTCGGCTGCTCGACATGCGCCGCGTATCGGTCCCACCAGGGGCCGTGCCAGCATTCGCCTTCGATGTCATAGAGGGGGGACACCTGACTGGCGGACTGGTGATCGAGCACGTAGGCGGCGGTGAGCTTGCGCACGAGCCACGTCGCGGGCATGTACAGCCGCCGCGCCCGTTCCCACGCCGCGGGCTCCTCGTCGGCGACCCAGGCGATCTTCGGTCCGCCCGCCTGCGAGGTCAGCGTCGACCCGCCGATGCGAGTGATGTCGTCGACGCCCAGCTCCCGGGTGAGGCGCTCGATCTGCACGGTCGAACGGGTGTCGACGCCGTACAGGATCGCCGGGCGCACCGGGACGTCATGCTCGTCGGCGAGGAGGATGCAGGGGCCCATTCCGCTGACGCCCACACCGACGATCTCGGCGTCCGGGACTGCGGCGAGCAACTCCCCCGAGATCGCGACGAACTCGTCCCACCAGATCGCGGCGTCCATCTCGACCCAGCCCGTGCGCGGACGATCGACATCGTGCGCCCTCGTCGCCGATGCCAGGATTCCACCGCCGGCATCCACGAGCACGCCCTTGCTGCTGGACGTGCCGATGTCCACCCCGAGGGTGCAGCGCATGGAGTCCTCCTCGTGCCCGGACGACGGAGTCCGGGCTTCATCGCCACTGTACGCGAAATCGATTTCATGACGCAAGGCGCGAGTCGTCCTGCACCACTCACGCCGAAGGGTGGTGCGCCCACCGACCGCAGCTTTCTGGCTGACCAGCACCGGAATACCGTGACATTCTGGGCACCCCGAATCAGACTGGAGGCATGCGCTTGGACGACCCGCAGGTATGGACGCTGATCGGCGTGTTCACGACCATGATGCTCGGCGGCATGACCCTCATGACGATGCAGTTCAGCCGGGTGATCCGCGCCGAGGTCGGTGGCCTGCGCGGCGAGCTGCGGGGCGAGATCGGCGGACTGCGCGGCGATCTGAGCGGGCGGCTGGAGAGTCTCGAGGGCCGGCTCACCGGCCGCATCGACGCCCTGGAGCACAAGGTCGACAGCCTCGACAAAGAGGTGGCGAACCTCGCGACGCGGTTCTGGCGCTCGCAGTAGCCGGCCCGACCGCCCGCTCAGCTCCGCACGGCGCTCGCGGGCTGAAGCTCGTTGCGCAGCACGACCGTGCGCGCCGGCTGGGTATCACCCTTGATCCGTTCGAGCAGCATCCGCGCCGCGGTCACACCCATGTGCCGCGCCGGAAGGCGCACCACGGTCACGACACTCGGCGAGAGCGTCGTGAACGGCAGCGAGCCGATCACGGCGACACCCACGTCCGGCGGGGTGAGTCCGTGCTCCGTGAGCACCTGGATCGCTCCGACACCGATCAGATTGTTGCCGGCCACCACCGCATCCGGAGGTTCCGGGAGGGCGAGCAGTTCCTCCATCGCGGCACGCCCGCCGTCGACGCGGAACGTCGCGAAGCGCTCGAGGCCGTCGAGGGCGAGATCGGGATATGCCGCGGCGAGCGCGGAACGCCATCCCGCAGCGCGCTCGGCGGCGGTGTCGATGTGCGCGGGCCCTCCGATATAGGCGATGCGACGGTGCCCGGCATCGATCAGACTCCGCGTCGCCGATGTGCCTGCCGCCCGATTGGCCATCACCACGCCGTCGATGTCGTAGGTCGTGCTGCGGTCGACGGCCACGACCGGGCGGCCGGTGGCGAGGAGGCTGTCGAGGTCGGAGTGCTCATCAGCGGTCGCGATGATCACGCCGGACATGTTCTCGGCGATCGCGATGCGGAGGTACGTGGCCTCCTTCTCCACCTGCGCATCGGAATTGCAGAGCACGACGGAGTACCCGGCCTCCGAGGCGACATCCTCGACCCCTCTCGCCATCTCGGTGAAGTACGGGTTCTCGATGTCGGGGATCACGAGGGCGATGACCTCGGAACTCTGTCGACGCAGCGAGCGGGCGGCCCGATTGGGCGTGAAGTCGAGCGTCGCGGCGGCCGCACGGACGGCGGCGACCTTCTCGTCCGACACGCTCGTGCCGTTGAAGACGCGCGAGACCGTCGCGGGCGAGACGCCGGCGAGCGCGGCGACGTCGTAGATCGTTGCCATGCGCTCCTCTGCTTCCCGCCGACTGCTGCTGCCCCGGCTCGCCCGCCGACAACGCCCTGATGATGCGGCAGCCGGGTGGTGCAACAGGTGCAACAGTATCGCGCGGCGCCGGCGGCGCACCCGTCGGCTGCTCCGCCGTCCCGAGTACGCTGAGGGGATGCCAGAGTGGTCGCAGACGGTCCCCGCAACGGTGCGGCGCGAGCAGATCGTGTCGATCATCGAGCGTCAGGGCTTCGCCCGCGTGCAGGAGCTGAGCCGCACCCTCAGCGTGTCCGAGGTCACGGTGCGCAGCGACCTCGACCTCCTCGCCGAGGAGAACGTCATCCAGCGCGTTCACGGCGGAGCGATCTCGGGCATCAAGTCCACCGCCCACTCCCCGGACTACGAGCGGGCCCTCACGCGCGCCGTCACCGAGAAGCGACGCATCGGCAATGCTGCGGCCGCGCTGGTCGAGAGCGAGATGGCGATCCTGCTCGATGCCGGGACGACGACGCTCGCGATCGCCCGCGCCCTGCGAGCCCGGGAGGATCTGCGCGGCGTCGTGGTGTTCACCAACTCCCTCACGATCGCGCTCGAGCTCGGCGTCGCGGAGCCGCACCAGATCACTGTCGTCGTCACCGGCGGCACCGTGAACTACAAGCAGCGCTCGCTCATCGACCCGATGGGCGACATGTTCATCGGGTCCGTGCACAGCGACATCTGCTTCATCGGCTGCAACGGGGTGTCGGAGCGGGGGTTCACGAACTCCAGCCTCCCCGAGGTCACCATGAAGAGGCGCTACCTCGACTCGGCGGCGCGGGCCATCGTGGTCGCCGACAGCTCGAAGATCGGCAAGAGTCAGGTGATCCAGGTGGCTCCGCTCGCGCGCGTCGACGTGCTGATCACCGGCGTCGAAGCGCCTCCGGCCGAGCTGGAGACGCTTCGAGAGGCCGGACTCGCGATCGAGCTCGCCTGACCTGCGAGATCGAGCTCGTCACGCCTCACCCGCGGGGCCGGCGCCTCAGGCGCGACCCGAGGAGCCGAACTCACGCATGCGCTGCGTGACCATCGCCCGGAATGCGCCCATCGCGGGGCGCAGCTGCTCGCTGGGCTCGACCACCGCGGGGTTCTCCTGCAGGAATGTGCGCAGCGCGGCACTCCAGGCCAAGTGGGAGTCGGTACCCTGATTGATCTTGCGGATGCCTGCGGCGATCCCCTCCGCCTTCTGCTCAGGAGAGATCCCGTACGAGGGCCGCACGTCACCGCCGTGTGCGTTGATCCTGGCGACCGCCTCGGCGGGCACCGACGAGGAACCGTGCAGCACCAGGAAGGTGTCCGGCAGACGTCCTCTGATCTCCGAGATGAGGCCGAGCCGCAGCCGTTGGCCTCCGGCCTCGTCGGTGAACTTGACCGAGCCGTGACTCGTGCCCACTGCCACCGCGAGCGCGTCCACCCCGGTCTGTTCCACGAACTCGACGGCCTGATCGGGGTCGGCGAACACGATCTCCTCGAGCACCCCGGTGACACCCGCCTCCGCCCCGCCGATCGTGCCGAGCTCGCCCTCGACGCTCACGCCGAAGGGCACGGCCGCCTCGACCACCCGACGCGTGAGCGCCACGTTGTCGGCGAAGGAGGCGGGTTCATCGGTGCCGCTCGCTCTGCTGGCGTCGATCATCACGCTGGTGAAGCCGTGGTCCATGGCCCGCGCGCAGTCGTCATGGGTGCGCCCGTGATCGAGATGCAGCACTGCGGGGACATGCTCGTATTCGGCGACCAGACGCCTCAGGCGGTGCCACCAGCGCGATTCGTCGTCGTAGGCGGACATCCCCGCGATCGCCTGCACGATCACGGGCGAACGCTCCGTTTCGGCGGCATCGAGCACCGCGATCGCCTGATCGATGCTCGACACGTTGAAGGCGCCGACGGCGTAGCCGCCCGCGTCGGCGTCGGCGAGCGCGGTACGCAGAGTCTGCAGTGCCATCCGTGATCCTCAGAGCGACTCGGTGATGCCGAGCGTGTCGTAGTCGAGCACGATCGGGGTGTCGGTGAGCGCGCGGGCGTAAGCCTGCACCTTGGCCGCCGACTCCACCGCGACACTGGTCTTGAACGCGTCACGCAGGTTCGGCCCGACGGTGAGCAGGCCGTGGTTCGCCCACACCACCGCGTTGAGGTCGCCCATCGCGTCGCACATGTGCTCGCCGAATTCGGTGTTGTTGCTGAGCTCGAACGGCATGATCGGCACGTCGCCCTTGGTGTAGATCACCATGTTCACCAGCGTCCCGAGGATCGGCGACCCCACGACGCCCCAGACGTTGGAGAACACCGGCTCGGAGTGCACGATCGCGTTCACGTCGGGTCGACGCCGGTAGACGGCCATGTGCACGGTGACCTCGCTCGACGGCCCGAGCCGTCCGTCGATCACCTCGCTGTCGCCGTTCACGAGCACGATGTCATCGGCGCTCATCTTGTCGTACTCGAGGTCGGTCGGCGTGATCAGGAACCGGTCCTCGACGCCGGGAACGCGGATGCTGATGTTGCCCTGCGTGTTGAAGTTGAGTCCGTACTCCATCGAACGCAGGCAGTAGTCGAGGATCTCCTCGCGCGCGGCGTCGATGTCGAAGTCGAGCTGGAGCGTCGTCTCGGTCATTTCGTGTTCTCCTTCTGGTGGGGCGGGTTCTGGGTCGGCCACGATGGCCGGGCCAGGTGCGGCGCGATGCCGCGGGTCACGTCGTAGAGGGCGGCGTAGGCGGCTCGCTGCACGGCGTACCACTCGCCCGATGCGGGGTCGGGCTCGGCCGCAGCCGCGGGGTCGGGGGCGACGAGGAGATCCGAGGAATCGGCGCCGAGACCGCGGAGCGCGAGCATCGCCGCCCCACGCGCGGATGCGTCACGGGCGACCGGCGTGAGTCGCGTCCCGGCCGCGGCGGCACGGGCGGAGAGCGCCTCGGCGTTCTCGGAACCTGCGCCGGTGACCTGGAGGTCATCGACGCGGACCCCGTGGCGGTCCAGGGCCGCGATGATCTTGTGGAACTCGAAGCCTGCGGCCTCCACGACGGCTCGCGCCAGTTGCGGCACGGTCGTGTCGAGCGTGAGGCCGTGGATCGTTCCGCGCGCGGAGGGGTCGTTGTCGAGGGTGCCGGAGCCGGCGAGGTACGGCAGCACGAGGAGAGAGGGCGGATCCTCGGCGAGCGCGCCGAACACATCGCCGACGTCACGGCCCAGGAGGGTCGCCAGCCATTCCAGCGCCCATCCGCCTGCGGCGGTTCCGGCGAGGGTGATCCATGTCTCGTCATCGAGTCGGTAGCCGGCGAAGCCGGTCGACTCGAGTCCACGCGGGCGTTCGCGGGTGGCGACGGAGAGGCAGTCGCTCGACCCGAGCGCGATCACGGACCGCACTCCCGCCTCTCCACCGGCGCCGAGGAAGGCAGCCGCCTGGTCGTGCGTGCCGGCAACCAGGCGCGTGCCGGGTGCGACGCCGAGCACGGCAGCCGCCTGGTCGTGGACGCCGGCGATCACGGTTCCCGATGCCACGGGGACCGGGAGCCGGTCTTCCCGCACCCACGGGGCGGAGGCGGCCACGGCTTCGAGGATCTCGCTGCTCCATTCGCCTCGATCGACGTCGAGGATGCCGGTACGCGCGGCCTGACCGAGGTCGATGGCAGCGACACCGCTCCACCGCTCGGCGACCAGATCCCCGATGCAGCGGTAACCCGCGGCCGCAGACCAGGCATCATCGCCGGCCATGATCTTGAAGACCGAGAACATCCCGTGCAACGGCTGTCCGGTGATCGCGGTGAAGCGGCCGTCTCCGAGCCGCGCCCCCAGCACGGCGGCGTGTTCGATGCCGCGCGTGTCCATGCTCACCGCCACCGGAGCGAGCGGTACGCCGGCCCCGTCGACAGGCACGACGGCCTCGCCGAGCACGCTGAAGCCGATCGCCTGCACCGCGTCGCCGAGTTGCTCTGCCTCCGCCGCCGCTGCGCGCACCACGCTCTCGGCGGCGACGATGATCTCCTCGGCATCGAGCTCGACGCGCCCGCGACCGTCGCGCCGCAGCATCAGCGGTGCCGACGCCCCACCGAGCGTCCGTCCGTCTGCGGCGAAGGCGACGGCCCGCACGCCACTGGTTCCGAGATCGAGGCCGATGACGCTCATTTGATCGCTCCCGACAGGCCGTTCACCAGGTACTTCTGGATGAAGACGAACAGCAGCACGACCGGGATGGAGATCAGCACCAGGATCGCGAACAGTGCCCCCGGCTGTGACAGGTACATGCCGCGGTAGGCGAGCGGTACGAGGGTGAGCGGCTTGAGCTCGTTGTCGCCGAGCGTGACGAGCGGCAGCAGGAAGTCGTTCCAGCTCATCATCGTCTGCCACACCGCGACCACGGCGAGGGCGGGCTTGCCGAGCGGCAGGTAGATGCGCCAGAAGATCTGCCAGCTGTTCGCCCCGTCGAGTCGTGCGGCCTCGTAGGTCTCGAGCGGGATCGCGAGGTAGGAGGTGCGGATGATGATGACCGCGAACGGCAGGCCGAGTGCGCTGTACACCAGGACGAGCCCGAGGAGGTTGTTGTACAGCTGCATCGACTGCAGGATGCGGAACGTCGCGACCACGATGCTCGACATCGGCAGGATCAGCGCGAGGATCAGCACCCCGAAGATCAGGGCCTTCAGCGGAACCCGCAGCCGGGCCAGGGCGAAGGCGGTCATCGATCCGAGCAGACAGACCAGCAGCACCGAAGGCACCGTGATGAGGAGGCTGTTGAGCAGGTGCAACAGGATCGGGTTCTGGTCCCAGATCGTGAGGTAGTTCTTGACGCTGAATTCCGCGGGGAACAGCCCGAAGAACTGCGTGCCGGGGTTGTTCGGCGGCATCATCGAGAGCCCGACGACCATGATGATCGGTACGAGCCAGAGCACGGCGAGCGGCACGAGCACGAAGTGCAGCCAGCCGACGCGGCGTCCGGGAGCACCGTGGCGGTGACGGCCGACGGTGTCCTTCGGGACGATCAGGGTGCGGGTCTCGCTCGTCGCGGTCATTTCTCGTCTCCTGTGATGAATCCGGCGCCGAACACCCGCACCATCGAGAGCGAGCTCACGACGGCGACGACGAGCAGCACGACGCTGATGGCCGAGGCGTACCCGACGTTCTGCAGCTGGAACGCCTCCAGGAACGCGAAGGTGGGCAGCATCTCCGACGCGTGGTTGGGTCCGCCCTGCGTGAGCACGTAGACGAGCTCGAAGGTCTTGAGCGAACCGATGATCCCGAGGAGCACGAGCGACAGTGTGGTGGTCTTCAGCAGGGGGAACGTGATCCGCACCATGGTCTGGAAACCGTTGGCGCCGTCGATGCGCGCCGCCTCCACGAGGCTGGGATCGATCAGCTGCAGCCCCGCGAGGTAGAACAGCATCGAGAACCCGGTCCACATCCAGACGTTCACGAAGATCACCGCGAAGATCGCCGTCTGCGGATCGGCCAGGTAGTTGCCGCCGAGGAAGGTGAGCCCTGTGGCCTTGCCGATGGCGGTGAGCACGCCGTTGAAAGGGTCGAGGATGCGCTGCCACACGATCCCGACCACGACCGGCGAGAGGATCGCGGGGATGAAGAAGATCGCCCGGTAGATCGTGCTGCCGCGGAGCCCCTGGTTGAGGGCGACGGCGAGGAGGAAGCCGATCACGCCCTGGGGGACGATCGTCAGCACGATCCAGAACGCCGAGTTGCGCAGCGTGATGAGGAACGTCGGATCCTGGAACAGCTCCAGGTAGTTGCCGATGCCGACTGCCGTGCCGACGTTGACACCGTCCCAGTCGAGCGTGCTCGCCTGCACGTTGTACACGATCGGGTACACGACGAATACGGCGAACAGGATGAGGGTCGGTGCCAGGAAGGCGAGGCCGACCAGCCGCTCTCTCGTCAGGATCTTCATGCGCGCTCCTCTCGGCGCAGGGTCCGGGGAAGAGGTCCCGGACCCTGCACGAACTCCACTGCTGCCACAGGTTCCCGAGCTACAGGGTGTCCTGGACGGCCTGGACGGATTCCGCTGCCTCCTGCGGAGTGGCGTCACCGGTCGCGATGGCGGCGAGCGCATCGGCCACGGCCTGGTCGAGCTTGGGCGACTCGAAGTAGCGCGAGTACTTCACCTGCGGGAGCCACTCGTCGACGAACAGGTTCCAGATCTGCTCCTGCTTCTCGCTCGTGAACTTCTCCGGAGCGAGACCGGTGACGGCGGGGACATCGTTCATGGTGTTGACGAGCTTCTGCGCGGCGGAGCCGGCGATGAAGTCGGTGAGCACCTTGCAGGCGAGGTCGGGGTTGGCCGTGTTCTTCGAGATGCCCAGGCTCACGTCGATGCCGCCGACGAACTGCGGCTCGGCGGCACCGCCGGGGATGGTCGGGAACAGGAACGGCTCGTACCCGGACATGCCCTCCGACAGCGGCGGGATGTCGGACTTGGTCGGGTCGGACTGCTGGATCCACCAGGCACCGAGGGGGATCATGGCGGCGTTGCCCGCCTCGAACTGGTTCACCGCCGACGGGTAGGCGTCGAGGCCGATCGCACCGTCCTGGGCGATGCCGTCGGAGAACAGCTTGCCCCAGTACTCGAACGCCTTCACGATGGCCGCGTCTGTCCATTGCACGGAACCGGCCTCTGCCTCATAGACGGTTCCGGGCGAGACGTTGTTGGCGATCTGCAGGAAGACGACGTTGCGCAGCCAGGAGTCCTTCGCGGGCAGGAGGAACGGGGCGGCGTCGCCACCGCTCAGGTCCTTCGTGGTCTGCACGAGCTCGTCCCAGGTCTTCGGCACACTCAGACCGGCGTCGTCGAAGATCTCGGAGTTGGCCCAGAGGTTGACCGTCTGAGTGAGGATGGGGAGCGAGTAGAAGTTGTCGTCGCCCTCGGGGTTGCCCATTCGGGCCTGTTCGATGCCGATCGGGTAGAACTTGCTCTGCCAGTCGTCACCCCAGGTCTCGGCAGCGCAGTCCTGCAGAGGCATCAGGTTCTCGCGGTACTGCTGGGTGAGCGCTCCGGGCTGCAGGCCGAGCACGTCGGGCATCGTGTTCGAGCTGGCACGGCTCTGCAGGTCGACGAGGTACTCCGGGTAGTTGAAGATCGTCGCGTCGATCTTCGATCCGTCGTTCTCCGCTTGGAAGGCCTCGATCATCTGACGGGTCGTCTGCTCGATCGGGCTCCACGAGCGGAACGTGATGGTGTCGCTGGAGGCGTTTCCCGACGCGTCCGGCGCTGCGCCGCCGGCGCAGGCGGTGACTCCGAGGGCGGTGATGACCGTGGCCACTCCCGCCAGGCTCCTCTTGAGCTTCATCTGCAATCCCCTTACTTCGCTGTAAAAGTCCTCGGCGAGATGCCGAATGCGCTCAGTTTAGGTTTATTTGCGTATTTGACGCCAGGAATACGGGGAACCTCAGTGAAAGTCTTTTCTTTTTTGTGTTTTCGCATACCTTTGTCGTCGAAAACGAAAACGGAGGTGCGCGTGGAGGCCGCAACGACGCGGAATGCGGGTTTCCCTTCCGCAACACACCCCGCACAGACGACGGATGCCGCGACCCCTCGGGCCGCGGCATCCGTCGTGATGCGGAGGTTCTTCAGCTCAGCCAGGCCGGTGCGCGTCCCCGCAGGAACGCACCGTCCAGGGAGAAACGCCCGGCGCCTGTGAGCGCGAGGGCGAGAGCTGCCGCACCGAGGACGGCGACGAACTCGTAGCCGCCCTCGCCGACCCAGAGGCCCGCGGGAAGGTGCACGGCGATGAGCGCGACGATCATGTCGATGGCCAGCAGGATACCGACAGGACGGGTGAAGAGGCCGAGGATCAACAGGATGCCGCCGATGAGCTCGACGAAGGCGACGACAGGGCCGGCGATCTCCGGGAGCGGAATCCCCATGCCTGCGAAGCTGCCGATCGTTCCGGGGAGCGTGAACTCGAAGATCTTCTGCGCGCCGTGTGCGGCGAAGATCGCGCCGACGACCACGCGGAGGACCAGGAGTCCCAGCGAGGGTGCGGCGGAGGGGGCTGTGGTGTTCGTCATGAGGAGTTCTTCCTTCGTGGCAGGACACCCGCGCGCCAGGCGCGGAGCAGGGTCGTTCCCTGGTTCCACGCTAGGAAGACGACATTTCCATCTCCTGTGACCGTGTCACCTGTGACGTGTCACCGGTGCGCGGCCACCACCTCGGCGACGGCGGTGCGCTCGGCGGCACTCGGCTCGGCGATCGCCATGCGGCAGTGCGTGTCGACCACGTCGAGCACGCGGTACGCCTCTTTCATGCGGGCCATGTCGCCACCGATGAGCGCGACCACATCGTCGACCGCGGCCTGCGCAGCGACGATGGCCGCCGCGTCCCCGGACCTCCCGGCGTCGGCGAGGGCGCGGAACGGCTTCGGCGTGACGGACGATACCCCGGACACGACACCCTGCGCCCCCACCTCGACGGCCGCGATCAGGTCGCGGTCGGCGCCGGTGTAGAGGTCGAAGTCGGCGGGCACGACGGCACGGTAGGCGGCGATGTCGTCGAGGGAGAGTTCGCTGATCTTGGCGCCCACGACGTTGGGCAGTCGTGCGAGACGCGCGAGGAGCTCCGGCGACACCGGGTTGCCGCTGCGGGCCGGGTAGATGTACACGTACAGCCGCCCGTCCCCGACGGCCTCCGACACCGCGCGGTAGTACTCGAAGATCGCGTCGTCCGTGGCCTGCAGGTAGTACGGCGTCAGCGCGGCGAACTCGGTCGCGCCCAGTCGGCGGGCGATACGGGTCAGCCGCACGGCCTCGAAGGTGCTGGGGCGACCGACGTGCACGACCACGCGCATACGCTCCTGCAGCTCGGCCAACGCCGCTTCCACGATGGCCGCGAACTCGTCGGCGTCCACGGCGGGGAACTCGCCCGTCGTGCCGAGCACGAACGCTCCCTCGTTCCCCGAGTCGGCGACGAACCGGAAGATCGCACGCGAGCCCTCGATGTCGAGGGTGCCGTCGCGGTGGAACGCGGTGGGCACGGCGGTCAGGATGTCATAGCGGGTCACTTCTCGGTCTCCTCGGAGTTCTTGCGGGTCTTGCGGGCACGACGCCCTGAGGTGTCGATGTTGCGGACGGTGGAGGTGAGCAGATCGGGCTGGGCTGCGAGCTCGTCGTGCGCCTTCTCGATCTGCTGGATGCTGTCGTCGTGCAGGATCGAGTCCGCGAGCGAGGCGCGCTCGGCACGGGGCCTCCGGGCGGCGCGGATGGCCGGCATCACGATCGAGAGCACGGCCAGGGCGAGCAGCACGAGCGCGATGGGGCTGACCACCTCGAAGAACGGACGCGTGGGGAGGATCGCCAGCGTGCGGGCGAGGTTCTCCTCGGCGAGCGGTCCGAGCAGGAGGCCGAGCACGACCGGACCGGCCGGCACCTGCATGCGCTTGAGCAGCACGCCGATCACACCGAAGACGAGCATCGTCACGACCGTCGACAGGCTGTTCGAGGTGGCGTAGGTGCCGATGATGCAGAAGATCAGGATGCCGCTCCACAGATACGGCTGTGGCACGTCGAGCAGCTTCACCATGCCCTTCATGCGCACCAGGCTGAGCGCGAGAGAGAGGATCGTCGCGATCAGCATGATGCCCACGATCGAGACGACCAGGTCGGGGCGGTTCGTGAAGAGCGTCGGACCGGGGGTGATGCCCCAGATGATCATCGAGCCGATCATCACGGCCATCACCGAGTCACCGGGGATGCCGAGGGCCATGGTCGTCGTGAGGGAGCCGCCGAGGGTGGCGCTGGAGGCGGTGTCGGAGGCGGCGACACCCTCGATCGATCCCTTGCCGAACATCTCGGGGTGCTTCGACGCCTTGCGTGCCCGCTCCCATCCGATGAGTCCGGCGATGTCCCCACCGGCCGCGGGGATGAGCCCGACACCGAGTCCGACGGCGCCGCCGACCGCGGTCGCGCGCCCGCTCTGCTTCAGTTCGGCGCGGTTCGGCCACCAGCGGCCGAGACTCGAGATCGGGCGCACGGCCGACTTCCGATGCGTGAGCAGCTGGTCGAACAGCTCGGCGATGCCGAAGAGTCCGATGATCACGGCGATGAAGTTGACGCCCTCGACGAGTTCGAGCACCCCGAAGGTGAAGCGCTGGTCGGCGGTGGCCGCGTACGTGCCGACGCTGCCGAGCATGAGGCCGAAGAGTCCGGCGAGGATGCCCTTGAGCATCGACTTCGACGAGATGCCGATCATGATCGCGATGCCGAAGACCACGAGCGCGAACAGCTCGGGCGACTTGAAGTAGTCGCGGGCGAAGCTGGCGATCGGCACGGCGGCGACCGCGAAGAGCACGAGTGAGGCGAGGATGCCGACCGCCGAGACGATCGCCGAGACGGTGAGCGCGAGCCCCGCCCTTCCCTGCTTCGCCATCGGATACCCGTCGAGGGTGGTGGCGATGGACGCGGGCGTGCCCGGGGTGTTGATCAGGATGGACGGCACCCGGTCGCCGAAGTTCGCCGCGACGTAGATCGTCAGGAGCACGGCGAGACCCTGCACGGGCTCGAGGGTCATCGTGAAGCCGGCGGCGAGGGCGACGGCCATGGTCGCGGTGATGCCGGGGAACGCTCCGACCATGAACCCGAGCACGAGGCCGACGAGCATGTAGAGCAGGATCGAGATGTCGAGGAGCGAGTTCAGCCCCTCCATGAGCGCGTTCACAGGGGGATCCTCAGGAGCATCCCGAACACGACGTAGACGAACGCCGTGACGGAGACGGAGTAGATGACGAGGCTCAGCCAGCGGCGGTGGCCGTAGAGGAGCATGAGGGCGGCCATCAGCAGAGCGGCGGCGATCGGGAAGACCTCGATGCGGTAGCCGAACAGGATGACCGAACCCAGCGACCACAGCGCGATGAAGGCGCCGGTGATCGCGAGGGTGGCGATCACGCGCAGGTAGCCTCCTGGCTGGATGCGCTCGAGGTCTTCACGGGTGGGGGCCGGACGGGTGATCGCGACCGCGAGCAGCGCGATGGCGATGACGACGCCGGTGACCCCGATGACGAGGGGCCAGAAGCGGGCGTCGATCTGCCCGGGGGCGGCCTCGCGGCGCAGCGGGATCTGCGTCGCGAGGAAGAGGTAGCCGGCGGTGAATCCGAGGGCGACGACCGCGAACACGATCTCGAGGGGACGCGAGGCGGAGGCGCCCTGGTACCCGTCGTCCGTGGCGGCGACGGAGGCGTGCGTTGCAGACCCGTCCGATGCGGAGGTCGACATGGTGCTCCTTTCCTGATCCGAGAAGTGAGGGTGGGTGCTGCGGGGCCGGTGATGAGCCCGGCCCCGCAGCATCGGCGATCCGGTCTTCTCAGCCCAGGAGGTCCTTGAAGAGGTCGAACTGCTCGTCGACGAAGGTGGTCCACTCGGCGGAGTCGCGGTACACGACCAGGTTTCCGGCATCGGCCTGGAACTTCTGGTAGCTGTCGGACTCGACGGCTTCCTTCACGGCGGCTTCGAGCGTGGTCTTGACGTCGTCAGGGAGACCCTTGGGTGCGTATATGCCGCCCCAGCCACCGAAGATCACGTCTTCGCCGATGGCCTCTTCGACCGTCTCGACGTCTTCCGCGTCGGGGTGGCGCACGTCGTTCATGACAGCCAGGATGCGCACGGCCTCACCCTGCGCCAGGGCTTCGCCGAGGCCGGAGACGGCGGCGACGGTCTCACCCGATGCCGCTGCTGCGACGGCTGTCGCTCCTCCGTCGTACGGCACCGGGGTGAAGTCGGCGTCCGTCGCGTCGCCGAGCCCGATGGTGGCGGCCTCCCAGATGGAGCCGGCGCCGGAGTTGGCGACCGTCACGGCACCCGTCTTCGCCTGAGAGACGAGGTCTTCCAGCGTCTCGATACCGCTGTTCGCGCCGACCGTGACCACGCCGGGGGCGAGCATGATCTGGCCGAGCAGGTCGAAGTCGTCCGGCAGCACGTTCGCACTCTGCGTGGTGTTGAGCATCGCGATCTCGACCGGCGCGAATCCGATGACATACCCGTCGGGATCCTGCGCGCCCACGTACTCCATGGCCAGCGCTCCGGCGGCACCGGGCATGTTCTCCGGGATGACGCTGACGCCGAGGATCTTCTCGAGCTCCGTGGCGAGCGCGCGCGACGAGAGGTCGGACCCTCCGCCGGGGTTGGCCTGGATGATGAGGCGGATGTCGCTCTCGGGGAACGTCGATCCGGCCTCCTCGCCCTCCTCGACCTTGGTGCAGGCCGAGACGATGAGAGCGGTGGCTGCGAGGGCGGCGATCGCGGCGGCCGCCCGGGTGATGCGCTTGCGGGGCATCTTTGCTCCTCTACGTGGGTCGACCCTGTTGTCGACTCCCCGACCGTAGCAGTGTTGACTGTTAACAGTCAACACTGGCGGGTGCGCGAGTGGCGTCCCATCGGCCATGCGTTCCTTCTAGGATGGCCGAAGGCGACCGTAGGAGGGGCGGAGCACATGTTCGACGAGCGACGGCGACAGGCAGCGCTCGAGGAACTGGGGATCCTTGACACACCACCGGACGAGCGCGTGGACCGGGTGGCACGGCTGGCGAAGGAGATGTTCGGCGTGCCGATGGTCAGCGTCTCGCTGATCGACCGTGATCGACAATGGCGCAAGGCGCAGATCGGGCTGGGCGGAGACGAAGCCCCCCGGCAGGACTCCTTCTGCGACTACACCGTGTCGCAGGACGCGACCGTGGTGGTCG
This sequence comes from Microbacterium sp. TPU 3598, assembly GCF_002356155.1. Lineage (NCBI taxonomy): Bacteria > Bacillati > Actinomycetota > Actinomycetes > Micrococcales > Microbacteriaceae > Microbacterium > Microbacterium sp. TPU 3598. Next base: position 3,461,545 of record NZ_AP017975.1, read on the forward strand.
AAGACGCCCTCATCACCGATGTCTTCGCGGACAACCCGTTCGTCACCGGGGACCCGCACCTGCGTTTCTATGCCGGCCACCCGCTGCATGCGCCCGGCGGCGAGCCCGTCGGCACCCTGTGCGTGCTCGACACCGAGCCCCACACCTTCACCGAAGCGCAGCGCGACCTGCTGCGCGACCTGGCGTTCTGGGTGCAGACCGAGCTCGCCCAGGATCAGGACATCGACCACGCGGCTGTTCTCCAGCGCGCGCTGCGACCACGCTCGAACCCCGAGCTCGACGGCTACACGATCGCTGCGGGCGCCGCGCCGCGCGGCATGCTCGCGGGCGACTACTACGACTTCTCGACGCACGGCGGGGCGCTGCGCATCACAGTGGCCGACGCGATGGGCAAGGGCACCGGCCCCGCACTCGTCGCCGCGACCGTGCGAGCGTCGTTGCGGACGGCGCCCGAGCGCTCGCTCGCCGTCTCCGTGGCCGACGTCGATCGTCTGCTCGAAGAGGACCTCGCCGACACGGCGATGTTCGTCACCGCCATGGTCGCCGAGCTGCGACCCGAGAGCGGGGATCTGGACGTGATCGACGCCGGGCACAACCTCGCCTTCGTGATCCGGGCCGACGGTTCCTGGACGCACCTGCGCTCCAAGAACCTCCCGCTCGGGATGGGCATGGGCGTCGTCGATGCCCGCGTCCCGATGACCACGAGGCTCGAACCCGGCGACACGTTCATCTGCTGCAGCGACGGACTGCTGGATGTGCTCGACGCCGACGATCCCTTCGCCCATGTGCAGCGCGTGCTCCGAGCGCTCGGCCCGGAGGGTGCGGTGCGCGAGGCGCTGCGACTCGCCGCCGACGATCGTGCGACGGACGACATCACCGTCGTGGTGGTGCGGAGGGACGCATGACCGCCCGGTTCGCGGCGATCCGCATCCTCGCCCTGCTCTCCGTGCTGCTGGGTGTCAACTACGTGGCATGGCGCTGGCTCGAATCGGTCAACTGGTCGGCGTGGTGGATCGCCGTGCCCCTCGTGATCGCCGAGACCTACAGCCTGATCGACACGTTCCTGTTCTGCCTCACGATGTGGCGCGCACGCGAGCGGCCGGCCCCCGTCTCGCCGCCGCAGGGGACAGTCGACGTGTTCATCACGACGTACGACGAACCGGTGGCTCTGGTGATGACCACCGCCCGCGCGGCGAAGAACATCGCCTACCCCCACTCGACCTGGATCCTCGACGACGGCTCGCGCCCCGAGTTGGAGGCCGAAGCCCGAGCGGCGGGGGTCGGCTACCTCACGCGCTCGGAGGAGTGGACGGGAAAGCCGCGGCATGCCAAGGCCGGCAACCTGAACAGCGCACTGTTCCAGACCGACGGCGAGTTCCTCCTCATCCTCGACGCCGATCAGGTTCCCGATCCACTGATCCTCCATCGCACGCTCGGATACTTCGCGGACGACGAGGAGGTCGCCCTCGTGCAGACGCCGCAGTGGTTCGTGAACGTCGATGACGCCGATCCGCTGGGCAGCCAGGCGCCGCTGTTCTACGGTCCGATCCAGCAGGGCAAGGACGGATGGAACGCCGCCTTCTTCTGCGGCTCGAACGCCGTGCTGCGACGCGAAGCCCTGATGCGACTCGGGATCGTGGGGTATGTGCGCGACGTCACCGACTCGGCCTCCCGGGCACTCAAGGCCGCCGAGACCCTGATCGCGCGGGAGGCGCAGACCGCAGCGGATTCCGCCCTGGCGACGGAGCTGTCGGCGCTGCGCATCGCGATCAGCCGCGGACGGAAGGAACTCGCGGCCGGAGAATCGGTCGCCGATGTCGCCGCGCGGGTGCGCGAGTCGGTCGACCATGCCTCACGCATCCTCATCGCGCACGATATGGACGGCATCAGGGCTGACCTGGCGGAGATCGGCGCCCTTCCGCTGCAGCAGGACGCCGAGCTGGGCGCGGTGATCGTCGACGAGGCCGGCCTCGATGCCCTCGCCGCCTCCGACCTCTCCCCGGTCACCGCCGTCGCCGCTGTGCGGGGTCTGCTGGACGCGTTGCGGTTGGACCGTGGCGACGAGGCACAGCCCATCCTCCCCCTCGCGACGATCTCGGTCACCGAGGACATGGCCACGGCCATGCAGCTGCACGCCCTCGGCTGGAAGAGCGTGTACCACCACGAGATCCTGGCGCACGGTCTCGCTCCCGAAGACCTCCGCACGATGCTGACGCAGCGACTGCGCTGGGCGCAGGGCACTCTGCAGGTGATGCTGCGGGACAACCCGCTCGTCAAACGGGGCCTCTCGGCCGGACAGCGGCTGATGTACTTCTCCACGATGTGGACGTACCTGTCGGGATTCGCCGCGATCGTCTATCTCGTGGCCCCGGTCGTCTACCTGGTGTGGGGTGTGCTTCCGGTCACCGCCTGGTCGTTGGATTTCTTCGCCCGCTTCCTGCCGTACTTCCTCGTGAATCAGGCGCTGTTCCTCGTGGTCGCGAAGGGCGTGCGCACCTGGAGGGGGCAGCAGTACTCGCTCGCACTGTTCCCGGTATGGATCCGTGCCTGCTGGACGGCATTCGCCAACGTCGCACTCGGCCGCCCGCTTTCCTTCGCCGTCACGCGGAAGGACGGCCGCGACCCCCGCGGCATCCCCTGGGGGCAGATCTGGCCCCAGCTCACCGCGATGGCGATGCTCGCGCTCGCCCTCATCATCGGCATCACCCGCGTGATCATCGGAACCGCCGACGGCACCGGCACGATCGTGAACACGGCTTGGGTGCTGTACGACCTGGTCGTGCTCAGCGTCATCATCCAGGCCGCCCGCTACCGCGGACCGGCCGCCCGCGCCCTCGAGAAGGAGTCGAATGAACGTCAGCACTGAGAACAGGGATGGCTATGCCGTGATCGCGATCACGGGGCGGCTGACCGCTTCGGGCGCGCCGCTGCTGCGAAACGCGGTGAGCGACCTCGTCACCGCAGGACAGCCCCGCATCGCGATCGATCTGCGTGGCACGGAATTCGTCGATTCCTCCGGACTCGGCGCCCTCGTCGGAGGCCTCAAGAGCGCCCGGGTCGCGGGCGGAGACCTGCGGATCGCCGCCGTGCCCGACGCGGTGAAGACGGTCCTGCACCTCACCAACCTCGATCGCGTGCTTCGCGACTACCCCACGCCGGAATCGGCGTTCGATGGCAGCTGAACCGCCGGGCTTTCACATCGACGGGCGGGCAGAACTCGCCCTCGTCGACCGCGTCCTGGATGAGCTCGACCGGCTCTGGATACGCGCGCCCGGCGTCCCCGCCGAAGACCGCACCCTCTTCACGCTCGCGCTCAGCGAAGTCGCGACCAACATCGCACAGCACAGCCGGGGCATCGATGTGACGATGAGCGTGGATGTGCGCGCTTCCGACGGTGCGCTGCACGCTGAGGTCGTCGACTCGGCGGAACCGGCGACGATCGACTGGGACGGCGTCGTGATGCCCGAGCAGGCGAGCGAGAACGGACGCGGTCTTGCTCTGGCGCAGGCCGCTCTCGACGAGTTCAGCCATTCGGCGACAGCCCGCGGCAACACCTGGGGGCTGGTGCGTCGGCTGCAGGCGCATCCGAACGATCCGTCGATCTGACGGTCAGCGTCCGCCCACCTCGTGCAGCATGCGCTCGCGTGCACCGTCGAGGTGGGCGCTCAACACCTCGGCAGCAGCTTCCTGGGTACCGGTGCGCATGACCTCGAGCAGCTTCACATGATCGTCTGACGACTCATGGAGATCCTCGTCATGGTTGATCGTGACCTCGAGCAGCGCCGTGAACGTCGGCAGGTACTGGTTCCACGCCCCCTCGAGGCGCGGGTGATCGGCGAGCGCGTAGATCTGCGAGTGGAACTCGAGGTCGGCGGTGACGAACGCCGCGTGGTCTCCGGCATCGGCGGCTTCGGCCATCCGCGCGACGGCGGCGGAGATGGCCTCCCAGCGCTCGTCGTCGTCGACGCGCATCGCTCGAGAGAGGGCGAGCTGTTCGAGAGCGCCCCGCAGGCTGTACAGCTGATCGACGTCGTCGCGGGTGAGTCCGACGATGTAGACCCCGCGCGGACGTTGCACCTCGACGAGCTTCTCGAAGCTCAGCTGCGTCAGGGCATCGCGCACCGGTCCCCGACTGACCGAGAACTCCTCGGCGAGCGCTTCTTCGGTGATGCGCGCGCCCGGGGCGAGTTCGCCGCGCACGATGCGCTGGCGGAGCACCCGCGCCACCTGGGCGCCGAGGGATTCTCCGCGCGTGACGGTCTGCGTCATGGTGACCTCCTGTTAACTGTTGACAGGATACACACCGCCCATCGCAAGTGACCTAGGCGCTCCCGCGCGGGTCCCAGAGCACGACCTCGGTCGAGCGCCGAAGGCGGCGACCGGTCGGCATGGGCACGACGCCCGCGGACCCGGCGGCGAACACGCGCACGCCCGGACGGCTCTCGCGCTCGGTGCGCAGCGCGCTCTCGAGCACGGTGATGCGATTACGCAGCGCCCTGTTCTCGTCTTCCAGGTCGAGCAGGCGAGCGATCGCGGGAAGGCTCACCCCTTCGGAGGAGAGCTGAGCGACCTCGCGCAACTGCTCGATGTTGCGTGTCGAGTAGCGGCGCGAGCCCCCTGAGGTGCGCCCGGGGACGACGAGGCCGATGCGGTCGTACTGCCGCAGGGTCTGCGGATGGAGGCCGGAGAGTTCGGCGGCGGCGGCGATCGCGAACACCGGGGTGTCGGCATTCATCATGAACGCCTCCGCCCCCGGTGTCCGCTTCGACGACCGGTCATCGCCGCGCCTTCGCCATCAGCTCGGCCCGCGGGTTCTCCGTGGGCTCGAGTTCCTGGAACTTCTCCAGCGCTTCGCGTGCGGCCTCATCGAGGTGCGTGGGCACCGCGACCTGAAGCTCGGCGAGCAGGTCGCCCGTGCCCTTCGACGTGGTGACACCGCGGCCCTTGACCCGCAGCACCCGCCCGGAGGGGGTGCCGGGTGCGACGCGGAGTTTCACCACGTCGCCGCCGAGGGTGGGCACCTCGATGGTCGCCCCGAGAGTGGCCTCGGTGAACGTCACCGGGACGACGACTCGCAGGTTGAGACCGTCGCGGGTGAAGACCGGATGCGGGCGCACCGCGATCTGCACCACGATGTCGCCGCTCTCTCCGCCATCGGGCGAGGGACGACCGCGCCCGCGCAGACGGATCTTCTGGCCGTCGGCGACACCCGCAGGGATCTTCACCTTGAACGGCTTGCCGTCTTCGCCCTGCAGCGAGATGGTCTCGCCCTGCACGGCGGTGATGAAGTCGAGCGTGGTGCGGGCCGTGACGTCGGCACCGCGCTGCGGACCACCGAAGCCGCGGTAACCGCCGCTCGGCTGGCCGAAGCGACCGTTGCCGAAGCTCGCGCCCTGCCCCTGGTTGAACATCGCGAAGATGTCCTCGAAGTCGGCGGTCTGCCCGCGGCCCTGCTGTCCGAAACGGCTGAACACGTCTTCGAAGCCGCCTGCGCCCTGGCCGCCCGCCGTGAAGCGAGCGCCGGAGCCCATGGCGCGGATCTCGTCGTATTCCTTGCGCTGTTCGGCGTCGGAGAGCACCGAGTAGGCCTCGCTGATCTCCTTGAACTTCGCCTCGGCCTTGGCATCACCCTGATTGGAGTCCGGGTGATACTTGCGCGCGAGCTTGCGATACGTCTTCTTCAGGTCCGCATCGCTGACGTCCTTGGAGACCCCGAGGGTCTTGTAGAAGTCCTTGTCGAACCAATCCTGGCTGGCCATCGATCACCTACCCTTCCGGGACGGCGACGACGACCTTCGCGGGGCGCAGCTCGACATCACCGAGGCGGTAGCCCACCTCGACGACCTCCAGCACGGTGGTCTTCTCGGCGCCGGGAGTCGGCTGCTGGAAGATGGCCTCGTGACGCTGGGGGTCGAATTCCTCGCCCTTCTCGCCGTACGCGACCACTCCGAGACGCTCCACGACCAGCCGCACCTTGTCGGCGATCACGGCGAAGGGAGTCCCCTCCACGAGATCGCCGTGCTGGGCGGCGCGGTCGAGGTCGTCGAGCACGGGGATGAGACCCTTGGCGGCCTCGCCCTTCGCGCGCTCGCTCTCGACCTGGCGCTGCTCCTCGGTGCGGCGACGATAGTTGGCGTACTCGGCCTGGAGGCGCTTGAGGTCGTTCAGCAGTGTGGATTCGAGGTCGGCGAGCACGGCGTCTTCCGCCGCGGCCTCGCCGGTCTGCGTGGCGCCGAGGATGTCGTCGACCGTGAGGTCGTCCGGCGCACCGTCGACGGGGGTCTCGTCCGATCCCTCGGCGGCTGCCGCTTCACGGGAGTCCTGGTGGTGCGGCGCGGGGCCGGATGCCTGAGCATCCGACCCCTCGCTGCGACCTTCGGCGGACTCAGGAAACTGGTTCTCGTCGAAGTTCTTGTCCGTCATGATTACTTCTTCTCGTCCTCATCGTCGACGACCTCGGCATCGATGACGTCCTCATCGGAGGAGGGAGCGTCACCGGCCGGGGCCTCGCCGTCAGCCGAAGCGCCGGCAGCGGCATCCGCCTGCGAGGAGGCGTAGATGGCCTCGCCGAGCTTGGACTGCGACTGGTTGAGCTTGTCGAACGCGGTCTTCACAGCCTCGTCGTCTTCGCCGGCCAGCGCCGTCTTGAGCGCGTCGACGTCGGCCTTGACCTCGGTCTTCACGTCTTCGGGCAGCTTGTCGTCGTTCTCGGTGATCAGCTTGTCGATCGAGTACGCGAGGGTCTCGGCCTGGTTGCGGACCTCGGCGGCCTCACGGCGCGCCTTGTCCTCCGCCGCGTGCTCCTCAGCCTCGCGCACCATGCGCTCGATGTCTTCCTTCGACAGCGACGAGCCGCCGGAGATGACGATCGACTTCTCGGTACCCGTGCCCTTGTCCTTAGCGGACACGTGCACGATGCCGTTGGCGTCGATGTCGAAGGTGACCTCGATCTGCGGGATGCCACGGGGCGCCGGTGCGATACCCGTCAGCTCGAACGTCCCGAGCGGCTTGTTGTCGCGCGTGAAGTCACGCTCTCCCTGGAAGACCTGGATCGCGACGGACGGCTGGTTGTCGTCTGCCGTGGTGAAGGTCTCGCTGCGCTTGGTCGGGATGGCCGTGTTGCGCTCGATGAGCTTGGTCATCATGCCGCCCTTGGTCTCGATGCCGAGGCTCAGCGGGGTGACGTCGATGAGGAGAACGTCCTTGCGCTCACCCTTGAGGACACCGGCCTGGAGAGCCGCGCCGACGGCGACGACCTCGTCCGGGTTGACGCCCTTGTTCGCGTCCTTGCCGGTCTCGCGCTTGACGAGCTCGGCGACCGCAGGCATACGCGTCGATCCACCCACGAGCACGATGTGGTCGATCTCGGACACCTTGATGCCGGCTTCGCGGATGACGTCCTCGAACGGCTTCTTGGTGCGGTCGAGCAGGTCCTTCGTGAGGTCCTCGAACTTCGCGCGGGTGATGGTCTCGGACAGCGACACCGGGCCGGAGTCGGTCAGCGACAGGTACGGCAGGTTGATGCTGGTCGACGTGGAGGAGGAGAGTTCCTTCTTCGCCTGCTCCGCGGCCTCCTTGAGGCGCTGCAGGGCGATCTTGTCACCCGAGACGTCGACGCCCGTGGTCTCCTTGAACTGCTTGATCAGGTAGTCGACGAGACGCTGGTCCCAGTCGTCTCCACCGAGGCGGTTGTCGCCGGCGGTGGCGCGCACCTGGATCGTGGAGAAGTCGTCGTCCTTGCCCACCTCGAGCAGCGAGACGTCGAAGGTTCCGCCACCCAGGTCGAAGACCAGGATGAGCTCGTCTTCCTTGCCCTTGTCGAGGCCGTAGGCCAGCGCGGCCGCGGTCGGCTCGTTGATGATGCGCAGGACGTTGAGGCCCGAGATCTCGCCGGCCTCCTTGGTGGCCTGACGCTCGGCGTCGTTGAAGTACGCGGGGACGGTGATGACCGCGTCGGTCACCGTGTCGCCCAGGTACGCCTCGGCGTCGCGCTTGAGCTTCATGAGGATGCGCGCGGAGATCTCCTGCGGCGTCCACTTCTTGCCGTCGACGTCGAAGCTCCAGTCGGTGCCCATGTGGCGCTTGACGGAAGCGATCGTCCGGTCGACGTTGGTGACGGCCTGGCGCTTCGCGGTCTCACCGACGAGCACCTCCCCGTCCTTGGTGAAGGCCACGACCGAGGGGGTCGTGCGGAAGCCCTCGGCGTTGGCGATGACCTTGGGCTCGCCACCCTCGAGGACGCTGACGACGGAGTTGGTGGTTCCGAGGTCGATACCGACAGCACGTGCCATGTGTTCTCTCCTTTGTTGGAAGTTCGTTGTGGTCCGGAAATCTGCGGCGATCAGGAAACCTGAGTCGCGATGACTCAAGTGTAACGAGAGGTCGCTCGAGTGTCAAATGAACTTGATATGAACGGGCTCAAGTTTTAACCGAGACCCTCCCGTGCACGTTCCCGCCGGCGGCACCCCTCGCTCAGAACGGGGGCACGACCGGGTCGTCGACGAAGGTGACCGTGTTCTGCGGCGGTGGCCGGTCTATGTAGACCTTGCCGGTCGGGCTCGTCCAGGCATAGAGCCCCGCCCCCAGAGACTCGACCGCCCACGGCGAGTGATGTTTGAGCACGTGGTGGCGTCGGCACAGGTGGCCGAGGTTCGACTCGTCGGTGGAGCCCCCGAGCGCGGCATCGCGATGGTGGTCGATGTCGCAATCGGCGGATGCGTGCCCGCACGCGGGGAATCGGCATCGCTGGTCCCTGGCGCTCAGATGTCGCCTCAGCTCCGCACCGGGACGATAGCGGTCGACTGCGAGGAGCGCTCCGGAGATCGGGTGCGTGAGGATCCGGTCCCACCCGGATGCCGCACCGGCGAGACGGCGGGCGGTCGCGGGATCGATCGGGGTGCGGCCGTTGAGCTCGGCCGGCGTCGCATCGTCTCCGATCAGCGTCGTGACGGGAACGGTGACCGACACCGTTCCGCGGATCGCCGCGAGAAGCCCCTCGTGCGCGTCGTGGCCGGCCGGAGCGCCCGTGAGGAGCAGGTCGAGGGCGAGATCGGCGCGGCGTTGCGCGATGGAGCGCCGGTCCGGCTCCGGAGACTCGGGCTCCTGAGCGTCGACCTCCGGGGATTCGAGCTCGCGAACGGCTGTGGCCATCTGCGTCAGCCGCTGGAAGACGCCGTGGACGAGCGCCGATGGACCGAGCAGGCCGAGCTGCGTCATCCCATCCCCGACATCTTTCACCCACACGGACCTCTTCTCCCGCGCGTCGAGATGCCGCTCGTCGATCGATCGCGCCTGGAACCGTTCGGCGACCCGTCGCGCCATCCGCGCGACCCTGCCAGGAGACTCGCTCTCCGCGAAGGCGATCATCTGGGTCGCGTACGCGTCGCGGCTCGCCGCCTCGTCGAGGTGCTCGCCCGCCTCGCACACGGCCCGGGCGTGCGCAGCACTGATGCGCCCGGCGCCCTGCGCTTCCCAGACCAGCGGGAAGCGCTCCACGACCCACGCCGCATCCGCCATGCGGCGCTGCACCGTGCGGTCGCTCACGCGCAGGGCAGTGGCGAACTCCGCGGCCACGGTGCGCGCCGTCATCTCCCCATGATCGGGATGCTCCGCCTGCGCGGCGACGTCGAGCGCGAGCCGCGAGCCCACTGCGAGGATGCCGTCGCGCGCGGCCTGCAGACTGCTGATCGTGCGCTCGACCTCGACGAGCATCTCGGTGAGCGCGGCGAGCGCCCCCACCTGCTCGAGAGTCGCATCCGCCAGTGCCGTCATGCCTTCACTGAATCAGGGACCACCGACATTCAAAGGCCCAGATCAGCGGCTGAGAACGATATATCGGAATGCGGTCTGGAGCCAGAAAATGCGGCGTCAGGAGTGACCGCATCCGCCCTCCCCTGAGGCGATACTTGACCCTGACACAGTGGCAGACGGGAGAACTGAGACATGTTGTCCATCGGAGCGTTCGCGCAGGTCGGCCAGGTGACCCATCGGATGCTCCGGCATTGGGACACCGCCGGCCTGCTCGTGCCCGCCCATGTGGACGAGTTCAGCGGCTACCGCTCCTACGATCCCTCGCAGCTGGAACGGCTGCATCGGATCGTCGCCCTGCGCCAGCTGGGTTTCGGGCTCGACGACATCTCGACGATCCTCGAACGGGGTGTCGATGCCGAGCGCATCGCCGCCCTGCTGCGGATCCGTCGCGCAGAGGTCGAGCAGGAGCATCGGATCGCCGCGGAGAGACTCGTCGACGTGGAGAGGCGCCTCCACCTCATCGAAAGAGAGAATCACATGTCTCAGATCGAGATCGTCGACAAGCCCCTCCCCGCCGTCCGCCTCGCGGCCATCCGCACGATCGTCGCCGATCAGCCGGCGGTCGCGAGGGTGGTCGGACCCGCGTTCGACGCGGTGGCGGAGATCATCGGAGACCAGCACTCCCTGTCCACCCCGATCGCCGAGTACGAGACGCTCGACGACGGCCTGCAGGTCATCGCCGGATACGCCTACACCGGCCCCGCACAGGATGGGTTCGAGATCATCGAGCTCCCGGCGGCGGCGGGCGCCGTGTGCGGCATCCACCTCGGCTCGATGGATCGCATCGCCGAGAGCTGGCAGGCGATCCACACCGAGATCTTCGCCCGCGGTCTGGTCCACGACGGCCCCTGCCGCGAGCTGTACGTGCGCGCCGTCTCGGAAGACCAGTCCGACTGGGTCACCGAACTGCAGCAGCCCGTGCGGCGCGGGTAGGTCGGGCCGGAAGGCGCCGACCCGGTCAGCCGAACAGTGGCAGGATGAAAGTAAGGCGCGCCTTACCGGCCGCCCGGCGGCGTCGCCTCGGCAGACGCCGAGCGATGGATCCGCCCCTTTCTCGGAAGGACCACGCGGATGACATCACTCACACCGAGAGCGGACGAGCCCGCCGACTACGACGTGCTCGTCGTGGGTGGCGGACCCGCCGGCCTCTCCGCTGCGCTCAACCTCGGCCGCGCCCTCGCGCGCGTGCTCGTGATCGACGCCGATCGTCCCCGCAACGCGGCCACGCTGCGATCGCACGGATTCCTGACCCGCGACGGCATCCCGCCTCAAGAACTGCGTCGCCTCGCCAGGGCAGAGCTCGCGGCCTACCCGAACGTCGAGGTGAGATCACGGACCCGCGTGGCCGCTCTCCGCCCCGCGGCCGGCGGGTTCGCGGCGGACATCGGACGGCGCGAGACCGAGGCGACCGTGACCGCCCGCACGACGCTGCTGGCCACCGGTCTGCACGAGACGCTCCCGGATGTCCCGAACCTGCGCGGCTACTACGGCATGAGTCTGTTCAGCTGCGCCGCCTGCGATGCGTGGGAGCTGCAGGGACGCCGACTCGCCCTCATCGGCGAGACCGCGGACCTCGCGGATCGCGCGCGACTCATCGGCCGTTGGACCGAGAACCTCGCCGTCTTCACCCACGGCGCAGACTCCGTGACACCGGACGAGGAGGCTGCCCTCGCAGCCGTCGGGATCTCCGTGCATCGGGCTCCCATCGCCGAGCTCGTGGGCGACCGAGGCCAGCTCGAAGCCATCCGCCTCGCCGACGGCACCGCGGTCGGCGTCGACGGCGGTTTCGTGCGCCCCGAGTGGGACACCACGCTGGCTTTCCTCGACGGGATCACCCCGGCGACGGACGATGCCGGGCACCTGCTCACCGACCGCTCCGGTCGCACCGACGTGCCGGGACTCTATGCCGCAGGGGATGCCGCGGCACCGGGTCCGCAGCAGCTCATCGTGGCGGCAGGGGCCGGCGCTCGGGTCGCCGCGGTGATCGTGCACGACTCGATCGGCATCGCCACCGCCCACTGAGCGGGAGTCGAGGACGGCACGGGAGTCGAGGACGGGCGCGGGGCGCGGGGCGCGGGGCTAGGCTGGCCCGCATGACGCGCACCTCCTCCATCCCCCTGCGCCTGGCCGCCACCGCGATCGCTGTCACGGGAGTGCTCTCGCTGAGCGGATGCCTGTACGCGCAGATCCCCGCGACATCGCCGTCCGACGCCACCTCGCCGAGCACGGAGACCGATGCACCCGTCGACGAGGCGCCCGGTTCGACCCTGACCTTCGCCGAAGGCCTCGATCTCGCCGACGACACCTACATCGAATGGGGCGACGGGCTCATGGCCGACGACGGGTGGAAGACGGTCTCACCCGACGACGGCAACGGCGGCTGGACCTACGGCACGGTCGACGGCACCTGCACAGCACGGTTCTGGCAGGGGTACACGACCGACGTGCCCGTGGTCGCCGGGGACGACAGCGCGTCATCCGATGCGATCCTCGGTGTGCTGCTGCAGACTCCGACCAGCGAGGTCACCGCGCTCGCGACCACCGGCGAGTTCAGCTATATGGCCGGCGGGAGCGGGGGCGTCGAGATGCGCCAGGTGGTGGGCGTGGACGGCAGCCGCACCTGGCTCATGGCCGCGCGCGCATTCACTCAGACCGGAGTGGGCTTGTCGGTGATCGTGGACTGCACCGCCGCGGATGCGGAGGCGACGATGGCCGCGATCAACGAGGAGAACGCGGTCGTCGTCACTCCCTGAGCGCAGCGGCGGCGCGACCGCACGGACTCACTTGCCGCCCGGAGGGCCGATCAGCAACAGGATGACGTACAGCGCGACGATGCCGACGACCAGCAACAGCGCGAGCACCCATGGCCGCTGCAGGAACCAGCGCATCAGTCGGTCGTACCAGCGGCGATCCCGCGGGTCGTCCGTCGCATCGAGGCGCCAGTCGCCGGTGAGTCGACCGGTGCGATGCAGCCAGATCTCCATCGGGATCGTCGCGTAGGGGACGATGGCACTGGCCACGGCGAGCACGCCGACGCCGACGTGCCAGCGCTGGTTCAATGCGACCAGGATCGCCGTCGCCGCGTACGACAGGAACACGAACCCGTGGATGCCACCGCCCACGGTCACCACGATCCCCGGAGCGCCGACGGCGCGGGCGATGATCGCGGCGATCAGGATCGTCCAGGTGATCGCCTCCGCGATCGCGAGAACTCGGAACAGACGGTCGGGTGTGCGGAACACGGTACTCCTCGGGTGGGGTCCCTCCACCGTATCCGCCGGACATCTCGTTCGAATCAATCGAACGGTTGACCCCGCCGGCAGTGGAATAGCTCACCGCCTCGCGATGTTGCCGAAGGCATGGTGACAGTGGATGCGGACGCGCTCTCGAACGTGCTCGGCGCCGTCGACCTCCGCGTCGGCATCGGCCGGCGCACCTCTCTCGCTGCGGGAGCGCTGCTGCCGATCCCTACCGGTGCCATCACGCTGGTCTACGTCGTGGAGGGCGGAGTCCTGGGGCACCCTCCGCTCGGCGACGGCTGCCGACTCGACGTCGACCCGGACTCGAAGACGCGCCCCTCCGCCCCGGAGAACCGGCATGACGTGCTGGTCGCGGGCGACGCCTTCCTGACCATCGGCCGCTCAGCGTTCGTCCTCGAGGCCGCGAGCACCACGAGCCTCATGATCGCCGATATCGAACTCGCGGATGCGGCGTCGCCGCTGCCCGCACTGCTGCCGCCCTTCCTCACCGTCACCGGGTTCGACACCGTGGAGCCGGCCGCCGCGGCCCTCGCCCTGAACATGGGCGTGATCGACCACACCCTGAAGCCCGCCCGCCAGGGCGATCCCATCATCTGCCGCATGATGGCGACGACGGTGCTGCTGTCGGTCATCCGCGCCTGGGCTGCGAACGGCTGCGCCCCCTCGGGCTGGCCGTCGCTGTCGAACGACCCCTTCCTCGACCGGGTCGTCGACGCCATCCGCGAGGAGCCCGGCCGCGACTGGACGGTCGAGCGCCTCGCCGGCATCGGAGCCATGTCGCGCTCCACGTTCGCCGAGCGGTTCCGCAGCGCCGTCGGTCGCTCGCCCGCCGACTACGTGACCGAAGTTCGCGTCGACGCGGCCAAGCGGATGCTCGACGCCGGACGGAGCGTCTCGGATGTCTCCCGCGAACTCGGCTACGCCTCGGATGAAGGGTTCAGTCGGGCGTTCCGACGCCGCACCGGGCAGACCCCCTCCGCCTGGCGGCTCGCGAACCGCACTCCTGTCCCCGCCTGAAGGATCCCGAACCCTCTCAGCCCCTGCTGCTGACGCGGTTCGAGGCGCCGAAGAGCACCGCGCCCGCGAGCAGCGAGATGGCGCCGATCACGTAGACCAGTTCGACGTTCAGCGTGTCGACGAGCAGTCCGCCGATGCCGGCCGCGAGCGTGATCGCCCCCTGGAAGCCCACCACGACGAGGCTGCCGCCGGCTTCGAGCCGATCGGGCATGCGGTGCCCGACCCAGGTGTTGGCGACGATCAGCCAGGACGAGAAGAAGAAGCCCCACACCAGCACGACGATGCCGACGCCGATGACCGACCCCGAGAACAGGATCATCGAGATGACGGACACCGCGATCACCAGCGGCGCGAACACCGCGAAGAAGGCGAACGTGCGGTCGATGACGAGGCCGATCGTGATGTTGCCGAGCAGGCCGCCGACGCCGAACAGCGCGAGCAGCACGACGATGGTCGAGGCGTCGACCTCCGGGATGCGCTCCAGCGCGAGACGCACATACGTGTAGGCGAGGAAGTGCCCGAGCACGACGAGCACGTGCCCGACCATGCCGAGACCGATGCCGGGACGGCGCAGGGTGTCGACGAGCAGGCGCAGGCTCGATGCCCGTTCCGCCGGCACCGACGGCAGCGCGAACCGCAGGACGACCGCGAGCACGACCATCAGCACACCCGCGACGGCGAAGACCATCCGCCAGTCGACGAGCTCGCTCAGCATGACGCCCAGCGGTACGCCGGCCACGGTCGCCAGCGAGACGCCGGCCGAGGTGAACATCACACCGCGGCCGAGGTTCGCCGGTCCCGCGAGACGTGCGGCGACCGTGATCGACATCGCCCAGAACGCGCTGATCGCCGCCCCGAGCAGGAAGCGCGCCAGCAGCACGATGATCAGATTCGGCGCGATCGCCACGATGAGGTTCGACACCGCGGCGGCGAGCGCCATCCACACCAGCAGCGACCGGCGGTCGAGGCGCGGGAAGATGAGTCCGACCGTCGGTGCGACCACGAGTCCGACCAGCGCGGTCACGGTCACGGTCTGTCCGGCTTGACCCGGGGTGACCCCGAGCCCGTCGGCCATCTCGGTGAGCACGCCGTTGGGCAGGAACTCGGCCGTGACCAGCAGGAAGCCCATCAGCATCAGCACGATGAGCCCGCCGTAGCGGATACGGGACGCTGCGGAGGACGGCAGGGTGGGAACGGGGGCGGTCGTGGTCATGGTTCCACGTTCGCAGGATCGGGACGGCGTCGCCCGACCGGTCGTCCGCGGCACCCGACCATTCGTCCGGGCGCGTCGGGCCGAACCCTCGACGGAACTGCCGACGGGGCGAACGTCCGCGGGTCTGGACAAGCCCGCCGCGAACGCCCTAGGCTCGACGACGCACCGGGACGAGCCCGGGAAGCCCGAGCGGAAGGAGCCGAGGACATGAACACCGTCTTTGTCGAGCTCTCCGCCGACCATCTTCCCTTCGAGGCCGCCCGCTCCTGATCGTGGTGTGGCCTCCTGTTCCCGGAGCCACATCGTGTCTGATCTCTTCGCTTCCTCGGAAGCCGCGTCCTTCCACGCATCCCCGCTCGATTCCACCGCGTTCGATCCCGCCACGTTCGATCCCGCCGCCTTCGATTCCCTCGAAACCGAACTCTCCTTCGCCGACGTCGACCCCGGCGAAGGCCAGCGCTGGTCCACGTGGCCGGCGATCACCCCCTCCGAACGCGGCCCCGAGCCGTGGCCCGCGTGGGTCGTGACCTCGGCGGGCGCACTCGACACCGAGCGCGGCATCCTCAAGACCGGCAAGGAGGCCGACGTGTTCCTGCTCGAACGTGCGGTGCCGGGCGATCCCACGCGGCACACGCTGCTCGCGGCGAAGCGCTACCGCAGCGCAGAACACCGCAGCTTCCACCGGTCATCCGTCTACACCGAGGGCCGCAGCACACGGAACACCCGTGATGCACGGGCCCTCGCCAAGAAGTCCGACCACGGTCGCGAGGTGGCCGCCGCGCAGTGGTCCTTCGCCGAGTTCGAGGCCCTCTGCCGCATGTGGGAGCTCGGCGCCCCGGTGCCGTATCCCGTGCAGGTGAACGGCACCGAGGTACTGATGGAGTTCCTCGGCGACGCCGACGGCGCGGCCGCGCCCCGCCTGGCCCAGGCCCGCGGAGACCGCGCCGAGCTGCAGGGCTACTACGCGCAGGTCGTCGACCTGATGCGGATCTTCGCCGCAGCCGGCTTCGCCCACGGCGACCTCTCGGCCTACAACCTGCTCGTGCACGACGGGCGGGTGCGCGTGATCGACCTGCCGCAGATCGTCGACATCATCGCGAACCCGCAGGGGCTCGACCTGCTGCACCGCGACTGCGTGAACATCTGCGACTGGTTCACCCGCCGCCGGGTGGCGTGCGACCCCGAGGAGCTGTTCGCCGAGATGCTCGCCGCGTCGTACACGTGAGGTGTCGCCTCCGGGAGGTGTCGCCTCCGGGAGGTTCCGCATCCGGGAGGTTCCGGTCGCAGTTGTTGCCGCCCGGCGGCGTGCGGCGCGGCACGAACTGCGACCGGAACCGGCCCGCGGGTCGGAGGGGCGGGACGGATGCGAGCGGCAGAAGCTGCGACGTCAGGCGGCGAGGCGGGCGGCCAGCAGCGTCACGAGCTCGTATACGACGTGGCTCGCGGCGATGCCGGTCATCTGCGCATGGTCGTAGGCGGGCGAGACCTCGACCACGTCCGCCCCGACGATGTTCTGCGATTTCAGGGCGCGCAGGATCCGCAGCAGCTCGCGACTGGTGAGCCCACCGGCCTCGGGGGTGCCGGTACCGGGTGCGTGAGCGGGATCGAGCACGTCGATGTCGATCGACACGTACAGCGGCTTGTCGCCGATGCGCTGCAGGATGCGGGCGATGCCGGCCTCGACCCCGTGCTCCTCGATGTACTCGCTCGACACGATCGAGAAGCCCAGGCGCTCGTCGTCCTCGAGGTCCTGCTTCGAGTACAGGGGTCCGCGGGTGCCGACGTGGCAGCTGGCGGTGAGGTCGATCAGTCCCTCCTCGCTCGCCCGGCGGAAGGGGGTGCCGTGCGTGATGGGAGCCCCGAAGTAGGTGTCCCACGTGTCGAGGTGGGCGTCGAAATGCAGGACCGCGACCGGACCGTGCTTCGCGGCGACCGCCCTCAACAGTGGCAGCGCCACCGTGTGATCGCCGCCGATCGTGACGATACGCTGCACCTGCTCGCCGAGGGCCAGCGCCGCACGCTCGACCTCGGTCACGGCCTCGGTCAGATCGAACGGGTTGACCGGGATGTCACCGGCATCCACGACCTGCGCGATGGCGAACGGAGACACATCCTGCGCGGGGTTGTACGGCCGCAGCAGGCGCGACGACTCGCGCACGTGAGACGGACCGAACCGCGTGCCCGGCCGGTAGCTGACGCCGGAGTCGAAGGGGATGCCGACGACCGCGATGTCGGCACGGGGCACGTCTTCGATGCGCGGCAGGCGCGCGAAGGTCGCGATGCCGGAGTAGCGGGGGTTCACGGACGCGTCGATGGGGCCCACGTTCTCGGTCATTGCTCGTTCCTGTTCGTCGGGGTGATCTGGAGGGTCAGTGGGGCTCAGAGGGCGTGCTGCGGGATGTGCACCAGCTGCACGCCCCCGGCGGTGATCGCGGCGCGGATGCTCGACGCGATGTCGTCGCGCCGTTCCACGCGGCGGCCGGTCGCCCCGAAGGCCGTCGCGAGCGCCGCCCAGTCGGGCTGCATCAGGTCGACGCCGATCGGGGCCATGCCGCGATCGACCTCGTTCTGCCGGATCTCGGCATACCCGCCGTTGTCGACGCACACGACCGTGACATCGAGGCGCTGCTCGACCGCGGTGACCAGCTCGTTCACGCAGAACATCAGGGCGCCGTCGCCGATCACGGTCACGACCGGGTGCTCGGTCTGCGCGACCCGTGCGCCGATCGCCGCGGGCAGGCCGTAGCCGAGGGTCGCGTAGGTGGGGGTGTAGAGCAGAGAGTGGGGATGGGCCGCCCGCAGCACGCTGCCCAGCGCCATGTAGACGATCTGGGACGAGTCGCCCGCGACGACCGCGTCGTCGGGCAGGGCGTCGGCGATGATCTCGGCGAGGGCGACCGTCTCGGGTGCGGTCTCCCGCATCTCGACGTCGATCGCCGCACGTTCGGCCGTGAGGTCGCGCGGCGGGCGGGTCTCGGCGGGGAGGGACGTCAGCAGCGCCTCCAGAACGGCGGCCGCATCGCCCGTGATCCCGACGGTCGCGGCGAGGTTCTTGTCGCGCTGCGCCGGTGAGATGTCGATGCGGATCACGGTTCCACGGGCTTCGAGTCGCGGTGCCCACAGCTCGGCCTCACCGAGCTTCGAGCCGACCACGAGCAGCACGTCGGCGTCTTCCGCGACCGCACGGGCCGCGGCGAGACGCAGGTTCGAACCGAGCGAGAGCGCGTGCCGTTCATCGACGACGCCCTTGCCGTTCAGCGTGGTCAGCACCGGGGCGCCGAGTCGCTCGGCGAGGGTCGTGACCTCGTGCGCGGCATCCACCGCTCCCCCACCGGCGACGATCACCGGGGTCTTCGCGTCGGCGAGCAGACGGGCCGCCTCGGCGAGCGCGGTCGGCTCCCCGGAGACCCGGGTCGGCACCGGGCGCGGTCGCCGCGCCTCGGCGGAGACATCGGCCGGAGCCTCCAGCACGTCGAGCGGGATCTCGATGTGCACGGGACGAGGACGGCCGGTGCGGAACAGCGTGAAGGCGTCGTGCACGGCCTCGACGGCCTCGGCCGCGCTCGTCACGCGACGAGACCACTCGGCGATCGCGCCGACCATGGCCGTGGCGTCCTTCGTCTCGTGCAGGGTGCCCACGTCGGCGAACTCCGCACCGAGGGGCACCCCCGGTGAGAGGACGATGAGCGGCCGTGATTCGCAGAACGCCGTGCCGATCGCACTCATGGCGTTCTGCAGTCCGGGGCCCGAGGTCGTGATGACGACGCCGGGGAGGCCGGTCTGCTGCGCCCAACCGTCGGCCCCGTAGCCGGAGCCCTGCTCGTGGCGGTTCGTGACCGCGCGGATGCCGAGGTCGGCGAGCGGCCGGTAGAGCTCGAGGTTGTGGGTGCCGGGGATACCGAAGATCGCGGTCACGCCGTAGGCGCGGATCGTCTCCAGCACGGCTCGCCCTGCGGTGTCGGCGTACTGCTCCGCCGTCGTGGTGTCGGTGCTCATCGTGTCATCCTCACACTCGGTGACGACGCGTGCCGTCGACCCAGGTCTCGCGCACCGTGATCGCCGAGATCTCCTCGGCCGGCACGACCAGCGGGTCGCCGGAGAGCACCACGAAATCGGCGTACTTGCCGACCTCGAGCGAACCCAGGTCGTCTTCGCGCCCGATCGATACGGCACCCTCGATCGTGTGTGCGCGCAGGGCCGCGAGCGCGGAGACCCGCAGGTCGTCCGGCCCGAGCTTGTGTCCGCGGCGGGTGACGCGGGTGACGGCGGTCTGGATGGCTTCGAGCGGGATCGGCTCGGCGACCGGAGCATCCGACGAGATGGTGAACGGCACACCCGCCCGCTCGAACTCTCCGAGCGGGTTGAAGCGCTCGCCCGGGGTGCCGATGGCCTCTTCCACGCCCTCACCCCAGTTGAAGTAGTGCTGGGTCTGGTTGACCGGACGGATTCCGGAGACGGCCATCCGTTCGATCTGCTCGGGCGTGGGCAGGCCGCAGTGCTCGATGCGGTGGCGGGCGTCGGCATCCGGATGCTCGGCGAGCGCGGCCTCGATCGCCGACACGACCATCTCGATCGCGGTAGGCGACTGGGCGTGCGTGGCGGTCTGCAGCCCCGCGGCGTGCGCTTTGCTGATGAGCCCCGCGTACTCGGCGGGCTCGTGGTAGAGCTGCCCGGTACGGCACGGGTCGCCGACGTAGCCATCGGGGAAGTACGCGGTCCACCCACCGAGCGTGCCGTCGGCGTAGAACTTGATGCCGGCGAAGCTCAGATGTGCGTTGCCGAACTGCCCGACGAGCCCCATCTCGAGCGCCTCGTCGAGCAGGTGCGAGAGCAGGTACATCGACACCCGCAGCTCCAGGCGCCCGGCCTCGGCGAGGCGCAGGTACATGTCGAACTCGCGGCGCGTGACCTGCGCGTCGCCGATCGAGGTGACCCCGCCGGCGAGGAACCGCTGGGTCGCGGCGTCCAGCTGGCGCAGGTGCTCCTCGGGCTCGTCGGCGAGGTGGAAGTTCGGACCGTGGTGGCCGATCTTCACGCCATGCACTCCGGTGAGGATGTTGCACGCGGCATCCGACAGCTCGCCGGTCAGCTCACCCTCGGCATCGCGGAAGAACTCACCGCCGTCGGGGTTCGGGGTGTCGCGGTCGACGCCGTTGATCGTGAGGGTGTGCGAGTTCACGACCCCACCGTGGCCGGAGGCGTTCATGAGGTACACCTCGCGGTCGGCGGCGACCTCGTCGAGCTCGAAGCGGGTGGGATGCCGCTTCTCGGCGAGGTTGCGCTGCTCGTAGCCGTAGCCGCGCACCGGGCGCCCCGCGGGCAGGTCGGCAGCCGCGGCCTTCAGCAGGGCCACGATCTCGGGGATGCTGCCGGCCTTCTCGGGCCCGCAGTCGACCCAGCTCATCATCTGCCCGAACATGAGCGGATGCGCGTGGGCGTCGACGAAGCCGGGGACCACGACCCCGTCACCGAGGTCGATGCGCTCCGGAGAGAGCCCACCCCGCTCGGCCGCGGCCTCGCAGTCGGCGAGGGTGCCGATCGCGAGGATCCGCCCGCGATCGGTCAGCATCGCCGTGGCGGTGGTGGCCGCGGCATCCGCCGTGTGGATCGCGTGCGCGGTCAGCAGGACGGGTGCCGTCTGGGCCGAGCGGTCGAAGGGGGTGAGCTTTCTCATGGGGAACCTGTTCGCGGTCGTGGCGTGCGGGAGGGGACGTCGTCGGGGTCGGTACGCCGTCAGGGCAGGCGGTTCGCCGTCGTGTCCGTGCGTGCGGTGAAGGACGCCGTCACGGGTGCCTCGTCGGAGTGCTGCGGCGCGAGCCGCGTGCAGATCCCGGCGATGAGCGCCATGCCGATGAACATCGCGATCACCGACCAGATGCTGCCGGTCCAGGCGATGAGCTGCGTCGCGAACCAGGGCGAGAAGCCAGCCCAGACAGCCGCGCCCACGCCGTACGACAGCGCGATCGAGGTGTAGCGGGCCTGCGGACGGAACATCTGCGAGAGCAGTGCGGCGATCGGCGCATAGGTCGCGCTCATCGCGATGCGCACCAACGAGGCGAACATGAAGATGAGCGGCTCGATGCGTCCGGGCAGGATCAGCAGGAACGGCACGAACGTGAGCACCGAGGTGATCAGGCCGATGTACATGACGTTCTTGCGGCCCCACTTGTCGCCCAGCCAGGCGACGGGGAGGGTAACGACGAACTCCACGAAGGACGCGATCGTCATGGCGTCGAGGATGACCTGCTCACTGATCGCGACCGTGTCGCCGGTGGCGTAGGCCGTGGCGAAGGTGGTGGCCAGGTAGTAGCCGCCGGTCGAGATCGGCAGGATGCCGATGCCGAGCAGGATCGGACGCCAGTTGGTGCGCAGGGCGAAGGCCAGCGGCATCGACTGCTTGCGTCCCTCGACCTTCGCCTCGAAGACCGGCGTCTCCTCGACGCGGTAGCGCACCCAGAAGCCGACGCCGACCAGCACGATCGACAGCAGGAACGGGATGCGCCAGCCTCCGTTGATGATGAAGTCGTCGCCCATGCGGGTCATGATCGCGAAGATGCCCGAGGCGAGAAGGGCACCGGCCGGGTTGCCGAGCTGCGTGAAGCCGCCGTAGAAGGTCTTGGACTTCTCGGGGGCGTGCTCGACGCTCATGAGCACCGCGCCGCCCCACTCGCCGCCGACGGCGAGGCCCTGCACCGCACGGAGCAGGATGAGGAGGATCGGGGCGAGGATGCCGATGTTCTCGTACGTGGGCAGGCAGCCCACGAGCACCGTGGCCGCGCCCATCATCAGCAGCGTGATCACGAGCGACGTGCGCCGGCCGAGCTTGTCGCCGATGTGCCCGAAGATGATGCCACCGAGCGGGCGGACGAGGAAGGCGACAGCGAAGGTCGCGAAGGCTGCTGCGGTCTCGGCCAGTCGGTCGCCGCTCGGGAAGAACAGCGGACCGAAGACGAGCGCCGCGGCGGTCGCGTAGACGTAGAAGTCGTACCACTCGATGGTGGTACCGACGAAGGCGGCGATGCCGGCGCGGCGCGCCCGGCTGTGGGTGCCGCTGGTGGGGGTAGTGGTCATGGGGGGTGCCCGCTCCTTTGCGGAAGATGTCGGATAGCGAAGGATGCTACGGACGTGCAGCGCTGCCAGCAAGGGCAGAACTCCAGCGATAACGGGGATTCACTGGATATATGATCGCGCATCCGCACAATGCACGCCTTCCCGATGGCAAGCCTGCCTCCTACACTGAACTTGCGCACGACGAAGCGTGCGATCGCGGGAAACTGACGAAATGAGCGGAACCATGGATTTCGACGCCGAACTCATCCGCGCACTGCAGGAAGACGGCCGCGCCAGCATCCTCTCGCTCGCGCAACGGCTCGGGCAGTCCCGGGCCGCGGTCGCCGCCCGGCTGCGCACGATGCTCGCCGACCGCACCGTGCGGGTCGTGGCCGCCGTCGACCCGGTCTTCCTCGGCCAGCACGTGCTCGCCCACGTGTCGATCCGCACCGACGGGTCGGTCGAGCTCGTGGCCGAGCACCTGCGCGACATGAGCGAGACCGTGCTGGTGTCGGCGGTGGGCGGGGCGCACGACGTGGTCACCGAGGTTCGCGTCGGCTCGATGTCGGAGCTGCACGACCTGTTGGCCCTGATCCGCGCGATCGACGGCGTCCTCGATATCAGCACGATCATCTACTCGACCGTGATCAAGGGCTTCTTCGTCTCGGAGTACCACGGCGGGGTCACGCTCGACACGATCGACGAGGCGCTGATCGAGCAGCTGCAGGCCGATGGGCGCAAGAGCTTCCGCGCGCTGGGTGAGGAGGTGCGCCTCTCCCCCTCGGCCGTCGCGACGAGGGTGCAGCGGATGATCGACGCCGGGGTGATCAAGATCAGCGCGGTGGAGGCTCGCGGGCTCGCGCACCGGCAGCTGTCGATGGGCGTCGGCATGACGCTCGGCGACGACGACGAAGCCGTGATCGACGAGCTGCGACGCGGGCGCGGTGTGGATTTCGCCGCGCGCACCCTCGGCCGATTCGACGCCGTGGCCACGCTGGTCGAGCCCTCGGCCGGAGCCCTGTACGCCAGTCTGGAGCGTCTGCGCGCGCTGCCGGGAGTCACGCGCATCGAGGCCTGGCTGCACCTCGCCGTGCTCAAGGAGGACTACGCCCGCACGTTGCGCCCACTCCGCACGGACTGAGTCGCATCCCCCACCGTCCCTCCGTTCCGGTCGCCGTTGCTGCCGCCTCCGGCGCGTTCGCGCGGCGGGAGCTGCGACCGGAACGAGCGTGACCCCGAATATCAGTGCGGCGCGCCGTCACCGGGCGTTCACCGGGGGCCGCCAGACTTCGAGAATGAGCGAAACCGAGGGGCACGGCGCCGTGCCCGAACCCGTGGCGACCGCGAACAGCGGCGCCGTGGCCGTCGTCGGCCTCGACCTGCGCGGCGAGACGCCGGCACCGAAGAAGCAGGTCTACTCCTGGGCGCTGTGGGATTGGGCGACGCAGCCCTTCAACACCGTCATCCTGACGTTCATCTTCACAGCGCTGTACCTGACGACCGAGGCATTCCTCCCCGCCGACGTCGCCGCCCTCGACCCGAACAGTCGGGCGCACGAGGCGGCCATCGCCGATCTCACCTCAGGCCTGGGACTCGGCTCCACCATCGCGGCCTTCGCGATCCTGCTCCTCGCACCGGTGCTCGGTCAGCGCGCCGACGCGGCGGGACGGCAGAAGCTCTGGCTCGGCATCGGCACGGGCGCGCTCATCCTCTGCATGTTCGGGCTCTGGTTCGTCGAGCCCACCCCCACGCTCTTCTGGCTCGGCGTGGCACTGATCTCGGCCGGCTCGGTGTTCGGCGAGATCGCGGCGGTCAACTCGAATGCCATGCTGATCGGCATCGCGAACCCCAAGACCGTGGGGCGCATCTCGGGACTCGGGTGGGGGTTCGGCTACCTCGGCGGCATCATCGCCCTGGTCATCGTGATCGTCTTCTACATGATGGACTGGTTCGGCCTCCCCTCGGACGGCGGACTGCCGTTCCGCATCATCGCGGTCGGCTGCGCGGTCTGGGCGATCGTGTTCAGCATCCCGATCTTCTTGAACGTGCCGGAGCCCTCGCTCGGCCGCCCCGAGCGCAAGGTCGGCTTCTTCGCCTCTTACGGCCTGCTGGTCAAGGACGTCATCGGCCTCTACCGCTCCCCCGAGACGCGGCCGACGTTCTGGTTCCTGCTCGCGAGCGCCGTGTTCCGCGATGGGTTGGGCGGCGTCTTCGCGTTCGGCGCCGTGATCGGGTCGACGGTCTTCCACTTCGCCTTCCTCGACATCGTGATCTTCGGCATCGCCGCCAACCTCATCGCGGGCATCTCCACGATCATCGCCGGACGCTTCGACGACCGGTTCGGCCCCAAGCGGATCATCCTGCTGTCGCTCGGCTCGATGGTGGTCGCCGGTCTCGGCGTGTTCTTCCTGCGCGACGGCGGGACCATCGTCTTCTGGATCGGCGGACTCATCCTCTGCGCCTTCGTCGGTCCCGCACAGGCCTCCGCCCGCTCCTTCCTCGCGAGGGTCACCCCGGCCGGACGCGAGGGTGAGATCTTCGGGCTGTACGCCACGACCGGTCGGGCCGCGAGCTGGATGGCCTCCGGCGCCTGGACGCTCCTGATCGTGCTCACCGCCCAGACGGCGTTCGGCATCCTCGGCATCGTGATCGTCCTGATCGCGGGCTTCCTGCTCCTGCTGCCGGTAAAGGCGCCGCGCTGACGACCCGTGTCGCGCGGCGGGAGTAGCCTGACCGCGTGACCGTGTTCCTCGCCTTCCTCGCCAACATCCTCGTGGCGGTGGCGAAGACCGTCGCCGCGATCATCACCTCGTCGGCGTCGATGGTCGCCGAGGCGGCGCACTCGTGGGCGGACGCGGGGAACGAGGTGTTCCTCCTCATCGCCGACCGCCGTGGGGCGAAGGCGAAGGATGCGCGGCATCCGCTCGGCTACGGGCGCAACGCGTTCGTATGGTCGTTGATCGCCGCGTTCGGGATCTTCACGGCCGGGTCGATCGTGTCGATCATGCACGGCATCCAGGAGCTCTCCGACACCGGTCCGGTGGAGAGCCCGATGGTGGCCTACATCGTGCTGGGGATCTCCTTCGTGCTCGAGGGCGCGTCGTTCACCCAGGCGATGGTGAAGTCCCGCCGACTCGCGAAGGAGCGCGGTTCGTCGACCTGGGACTTCGTGTTGGAGACGAGCGACACCACGCTGCGAGCCGTGTTCTTCGAGGATTCGGCGGCGCTCATCGGCCTGGTCCTGGCAGGAGGCGCCATCCTCCTGCACCAGATCACCGGCGTCGCCGCCTGGGATGCCATCGGCTCGATCCTGGTCGGTGTGCTCCTCGGCGTGGTGGCGATCATCCTCATCCGCCGGAACATCGCCTTCCTCGTGGGCGCGACGGCCGCACCCGGGCTGAGGGCGCGCGTCGGGAGGGCCCTGCTCGGCCTGCCCCAGATCGAGCGGGTGACCTACCTGCACATCGAATACGTGGGGCCGAACCGACTCTTCATCGTCGCCGAGGTCGACCTGGCCGGCGATGCGCGTGAGCACGATGTGGCGCGGCGACTGCGTGATCTGGAACAGCGGATCGAGGAGCACGAAGCCGTCGAGACCGCTGTGCTGTCGCTGTCGGTCGACGACGAGCCGTCGGCGGAGTTCGCTTCGGCTTAGGCAGACCCCGCAGCGCAGGCCGAGCCCTGTGCTCAGCGCTGCCAGTTGTCGGCGAGCTTGTTCAGCAGTCGGGCGAGCTCGATGCGCTCGTCGTCGGTGAACGAGGTGAGCGCGGTCGTCAGCATCTCGCGACGCTCCCCCCGCATGCCGCGAGCGAGGCGTCGGCCCTCGTCGGTCAGTGCGATGCGCGTGCGACGTGCGTCGTCGGGGTCGGCCTCGCGGCGCACGAACCCTCGCTCCACGCCCTGTTGCACCAGCCGTGAGGCTCGCGGCTGGTCAACCCCGATCGCGGCGCCGAGGTCGCTCACGCTCAGCGGGGCGGATGCCGCGGCCAGCGCCTCCAGCATGCGCATGCGGGCCGGGCCGCCGAGCCGGCCGGAGGGGTCGGCCATCCACGGAGGCATCCCCGGGTGGCCGCGGTGATGCGCGAAGTGGTCGTGGGGATCGTCGCCGTCGTGCCCACCGTCACGGTCACCGTGCAGGCCGCCGTGCCAGCCGTGGGGGCCGCCGTGACCGCGACCGCGGTCCGCTCCTCTTGCCCCCGGGCCCCGCTCGCCGGGTCGCCGACCACGCAGGCGGGACAACGCCTGCGCGATGGCTTCGGCGGGATCCGGTGCGGCGTCGTTCGATTCGGCGTCGTTCGATTCGGTGGTCACCGTTCGATTTTACATGCGACTTGACATGCATTGAGAGTTCATGTCACACTACATGTACATGCACTGTGACATACACATGCACACTGACATCAAATCGACACCGACAAAAGGGACTTCCCATGAACACCTCTGAATCACAGAACGGGCCCGCACAGGGCCCCGAGAACACCGACCGCCCCTTCGGCTACTGGCTGAAGGCCGCCGACCGCCTCATGGCGGCCGAGTTCGCCACCGCCTTCGACAGCGAGCATGCGAGTCGTCGCGACTGGCGCCTCCTCAACATCGTCGACGGCACCGTCGCATCCGACCGTCCGCTGAGCGGCCACAAGCTGCACCGACTCGTCGAGCGCGGCTGGGTCTCCCCCGAGGGAGACGGCTGGACGCTCACCGACGACGGCCGCGCAGCGAAGGAACGCCTCGGCGCCATCGTCGACGAGATCCGCGCGAAGGTCAGCGATGCCGTCTCCCCCGAGGAGATGGCCACTACGCTGGCGTCGCTCGAGAAGATCGCCCGCGCATTCGGATGGGACGAGGAGACCCCTCTCCCCCGCGGACGCCGACACGGCTTCGGCGGCCCGCGCCACGGACGCGGTTTCCCGCGCGGATTCGGACGCCCGTTCGGGCGCGGATTCGGCCCCGGACACGGCTTCGGCGCGGATGCGGATGCCGAGCACGGATGCCGCCACGGCGAGCCCGGCGCCGGTCACCGCGGTCGCGGACACGGACACCCGGGTCACGGCGACCACGGCGACCACGGACACCGCGGACACGGTCCGCACCGTGCGGAGCGCATCGCTCAGCACGCGTTCGAGCGCGGATTCGACGCGGGCTTCACCCGCGGTCGCGACGCCTGACCGCGAGAAGAACGTCCGCGAAGCGCCTCACCCGACCCATCGGGTGGGGCGTTTCGCGTCCTCAGAGCTCGAGCAGAGCGATGGCCGACTCGTCGGCACCCGCCGCGCGCAGCCGGGCACGCATCGCCGCGGCGGCGAGCGCATACGGTCGCGCGTCGTCCAACAGCAGTGAGCGCGAGTTGGCCTCTTCATTCAGGGCGACCAGCTCGAACGCGAGCACCTCGGGGTCGGAGTCGACCTCGCCCGCGTCCGCCGCGTGACGCAGCTGCGCCTCGACATAGCCGTACCAGTCGACCAGCGCCGCGCGTACGGCATCGCTCACCGGTCCGGATTTCGAGTCGACGTCGGCGGCGGTCGCGGCGAAGAAGCACCCGCCGGTGAAGACACGGTCCTTCGAGTACGTCAGCGAGTTGCGCAGCAGCGCGGCGAGACGGTGCACCCCGCGGGGGTATGCGCGCGCCGGCTCGACGATCCGGGCCGTGAAGATCTCGCGGGCAGCGGCGACCGTCGCCAGCTGCAGTCCCTCTTTGCTCTGGAAGAGCGTGGCGATACTGCTCTTGCTCGACCCCGAGGCCTCGGCGAGACGACCGATCGTCAGCCCGTCGAGGCCCTCGACCGACGCGAGGTCGGTCGCGCTCTGCAACACGATGCGTCGCGACGCATCGCCGCGGGCTCTCCGCCCGTCCAGAACCGCGCTTTCGCTCATCTCCCTAGTATACGAACGATCGTTCGCCTAATATACGTATGATCGTTCGTATTGTTCTGGCGAAGGAGCTCTCATGCCGTCCGTTCCCGCGCTGCTCGCCCGCAGCATCCATACCGCCGCCGCGGTCTCGCCCCGGATCGCGGGCGACATCGCCTACCGCCTGTTCTTCACGACGACTCCGCGGATGGCGGTGCGCGAGGCGGATGCCCCCACCCACGCCGACGCGCGCCGCGGAGGAATCACAGTGCGCGGCGTCGACGTCGCCACGTACGAATGGGGGGCCGGGGCACGAACCCTCCTACTCCTGCACGGATGGCGCGGGCGGGCCTCGCAGTTCGCACCGCTCGTGCGAGAGCTCGTCGCCGAAGGGCTCCGTGTCATCGCGTTCGACGCCCCGGCCCACGGCGCCTCGCCCGGGCGGGGCACCGACATCCGGGACTGGATCGATGCCGCCGAGCAGCTGCAGACCGACCACGGACCGTTCGACGCGATCATCGGACACTCGTTCGGCGCCTTGGCCGCACTGACCATCGCGCGGTCGACCGTTCCCACTCCGGCGGTCGTCGCGATCGCCGGAGCCGCGAGTCCCGACGCCTTCGTCGCCCGGTTCGCCGACGACCTCCGCCTCGACGACGCCACGACGGCGCGCCTCTCCGAGCGGTTCCGTCGGAGGCTCGGCATGGATCGGTCCGAGGTGTCAGCGCGCTATGACGCCGCCCGTCATCCGCTCCCCGCCGGCACCGCACTCCTCGTCGTGCACGACCGTGACGACCGGCGCATGCCCGACCACGATTCCCTCCGGCTGCACGACGCCCACGGCGACCGCTCGCGCCTCGTCCGCACCGAGGGTCTCGGCCACACGCGGGTGCTGTCGGCGGATGCCACGCTCGATGCGGTCGTCGCCCTTGTCACGGGCGCATACCCCCTGACCGCGTCGGAGGATTCCGAGGGCGACGTAGGCTGGATCGGTGGCGGATTCCCGGGGAAGAGTGTGGACCGGCGTTCTGCGCGTCGAACCGCACCGCGGTGACCACAGGGTGGCGCTGCGCGCCGCGGTCAGTGTGGCGGTACCGCTGCTCGTGCTGTGGATGCTGGGACGCCTCGACCTGAGCATCTACGCGAGCTTCGGCGCCTTCGCCGCGCTCTACGGGCGCCATGACGTGTTCCGTGATCGCATCCGGATGCAGGCCAGCGCGGGCGGTGTGATCCTCGCCTCGATGCTCATCGGTACCGCGCTGTCGGTGCTCGCCGCTCCCGCCGCGGTCAGCATCCTCGTCGTCGCGGTCATCGCCTCCGCCGTCACCCTGCTCGCCTACACGATGCGCTGGCATCCGCCGGGGCCGCTGTTCCCGGTGTTCGCGGTCGGGGCGTGCGCCACGATCCCGGCCACCGCCGCCTCGTTCGGCGACGTGCTCGTGGTCGGCGGACCGAGCGTGCTGTTCGGGCTGGCCATCACCGCGCTGGTCGGCATCCTCACGCGCAGCACCGCGGATGCGGCGCCGAAAGTCCGGCAGCCTGTCGGTCCCATCGCCGGGGAGATGGCGGTGTCGGTCGGCATCGCGATCGTGGGTGCGGGCTTCGCCGGTCTGCTGATCATGGATTCGCACTGGTACTGGGCGGCCGTCGGCGCGGTCGCCGCGGTCAGCGGGCCGCAGCTGAATGCCCGGGTGATCCGCGGCATCCAGCGCCTCGTCGGCACCCTGCTCGGCGTCCTGGTCGCAGCAGGCATCCTCGCCATCGACCTGCCGCCGCTCGCCGTCATCGCCCTCGTGGTCGTGCTGCAGGCTGCCGCCGAGCTGTTCGTCGGCCGCAACTACGGCATCGCGATGGTGTTCATCACCCCGCTCGCACTGCTCATGGTGCACCTCGCCGCGCCGACACCGGTCGACATGCTGCTGCAGGACCGCGCGATCGAGACCGTGATCGGCGTGGCTGTGGGCACTCTGGTCGCCGTGGCGTCGGCGGCCCTCCGGCGCCGGCAGCTGCCGAGGCGGGCCTGAGCCTCAGCAATCCTGAGACTCAGCCGTCCAGACCCGCAGGCGACGCCTACGTGATCGACGCGAACGAGATCGATGCCGCGAGATCGACACCGGCGACGTCTGCGCCCGCGAACGGGAAGGTCGTGGTGTTCAGCAGGTATACGCCCACGATGATCGCGGCGACGAAGAGCAGGAACAGGAAGGCGAAGATCACGACAGTGAGCACGCGGTAGCCGCCCGATGTCGGAACCTCTGGCGCGACGGAGGGCAGCGCCCAGTCGTCGGCGACCGCGGCGGGCGGCTCCCCCTCGAGGATGGCGGGAGTCGGACGCGGACGGTCGGAACCACGACGCGTCGCGGGCGGAGGCGGCGGGATCACCGCATCGAGCGTCGATGCGGTCGAGGGGACGTCCGACGGGGGCGGGGTCAGCAAGCCCTCCGGGATCGGGATCTCGGGTGGGGGCGGCGGGATGACGACGTCGGCGGGCGGGATCAGCGGCTCGTCGGGAACCTCGACGCCGTCAGGGGAGAACGGTTCCTCCGGGACGATGGGCTCTTCGGGCCGCGCGCCGCTGACATCGCTCATCTCAGCCTCCGACTGCTCCGATGTCGGTCGTGCCGACATCCGTCCGATGGAAGTTCTGGAACGACCGGGAGGCGGTCGGTCCGCGCTGACCCTGGTACCGGTTTCCGTAGGGGCCGGAGCCGTACGGGTTCTCGGCGGGCGAGGTGAGGCGGAAGAAGCAGAGCTGCCCGATCTTCATCCCCGGCCACAACTTGATGGGGAGGGTCGCGACGTTCGCGAGTTCGAGCGTGACGTGCCCGGTGAACCCCGGGTCGATGAAACCCGCGGTCGAGTGCGTGATGAGTCCGAGGCGTCCGAGCGACGACTTGCCCTCGAGACGTGCCGCGATGTCGTCGGGCAGCGTGACCTGCTCGAACGTCGCCCCGAGCGCGAACTCGCCGGGGTGCAGGATGAACGGCTCGTCGGGGTCGACCTCGATCAGGCGCGTGAGCTCCGGCTGGTCGACCGACGGATCGATGAACGGATACTTGTGGTTGTCGAACAGGCGGAAGTACCGGTCCAGACGCACGTCGATGCTCGACGGCTGGATCATCCCGTCTTCACGCGGGTCGAGGCCGATGCGGCCGGATGCGAGTTCTGCCTTGATGTCGCGGTCGCTGAGAAGCACGGGTTCAGCCTAGTTGCCGGGAGCTTCCGTCGTCGCGCCTGCTTTGGCCAACGGGCACCTGCCAGGTAGGCTGGCGTTCGCCCGCTCCTCGGATGCGGGTACGGGGCTGTAGTTCAATGGTAGAACTTCTGCTTCCCAAGCAGACAGCGCGGGTTCGATTCCCGTCAGCCCCTCCACCTGCCAGTTCGTCGTCGTGTGGTGGCCGGACTACGGCAACCTCCCCTGCCGGACATGCCGGAACTCATCGGGCCTTTCCGCAGCAACATGGCGGCCCTCGCCGTCCGCAACGGTATCCGCCAACAGCAGCGCCGCTCGGAGAAGAAGGCCGACGTCTTCGTCATAAGTCCTGGACCGTGAGCAACATCGACGACATCGAACCGGAGGTCTTTCCAGAGGTCGCGCCCGATTCACCTCGACAAACGCTGCAGTCGCAGCGAACAACCTCCGCTACATCGGTGAGCACCAAGACAGCACCGGGGTCTACAAGCTCGGGGCGCGGTTCTATGACCCGGGCCAGGGCCGGTTCACCCAGATGGATCCCAGTGGCCAGGAACGAAGCCCGTACAGCTATGCCGCGTGCGACCCGGTGAACCTGTCCGACAGCACTGGCCTGGACGTCTCTGCAGACTGCTGGCGCCAAGCCGGAGCCCTCATCGGCCCGTGGATCGAGGCAATCGCGAACCCGCTTCCGTGGATGAAGGTGTACCACGTGGTCGAAGGCATCAACAACTTCAACGACGAGCCCAAGGAGGGTGCCTACTTCGTCTGCGACCAGTGAGCAGACGACAAAGAGAGGGCAGCTACGAGACTGTGGCTTCGGACCTGCACCGCTCCGCATTGGCCGATTCGACCGCGGTGCAGGTCCGAAGCCCCGGATAGGGTGAGCGAATGACGGACCGTCCGGAGAATCAGCGACAACGACCCGCCGGGGACGAGGCGCAGGATCCTCGCGCCCGGTTGAACGAAGTGACTGCTGAACTCGAGGACATCTCTCGGCGACGGCTGCGGCGTCTACCGAACTCATGGACTCCCGCTATAGAACGGCGATCCGAGGAGCTTGAAGAAGAGGCTGACCAGCTCCGGAACAGCCTTGGCGAGCCGCCAGCCACTGGACGCCCGCCGAAGAGAGCCTGGGTCGGGTGGGTGATTCTCGTCGGGGCGGTCATCCTCATAGCCGCCGCCGTCGCTGCATTCAACGGACTCTTCTAGGCCGCCGGGCGGACAGTCGCCCATTCAGCCGCTGACCGTGCGCCCGCACCGCGCACAGCCGCCATATGGCAGCCATCGTTACCCATTCCACCGATAGCCCGGGCGACTGTGCACTCAGTCCCAGGCAGCTAAGCAGGACGCGCGGCTCCGTTCTCGAGCAGGGACGAGATCCAGATCTCCAATCTGATCTGGTATTTCTCTTGAGTTTGTCCGAAGTGGCTATGGAATGCGCACCTCACCAACTCCTCGAGTTCGGCGGAAACATCAGTCCGGAGAACACGTCGAAAGCGCCCCAGTAGTCCGAAATAGCTTTAGAAGTGACATCCATGAAACCCCGGACTCCCCGGGGGTTTTCTCGTTGCCAGCCGGCTACGGCTCCGTCGTCTCGGTGCGGGTGGAACGATCGAGGTCTTGAGCCCGGAGGATTCTCGATGCGCGAAGGACTTCGATACCCAGGAGATGACCCTTCGCGTCGAAATCGAGGATGATCTCGCCCTCTCCGCCAGGGTCACGGATGCCGGCGACCTGGGCGGCGGCTTCGCCTGGGAGGAGTTCGCGACCGATCGAGATGTAGGCGGCGTCCGCCTCCGGGTCGTACCTGACGCTCATCAACCGCCTCCTGCCGTTCTGACGACATGCTGTCTTCCGCACCACGCTGTCTTCCGACGCGAGCCTGCAGATGATCCCATCCGAATCACCATCGGTTCCGAACAACGATCGATGGGCGATATTCGTGCGCCCTCCGCACCGTATGCACGACCGAGAGAAGCCCCGATGATCGAATCGACGACACCGCCACTCGCCGCGCTCGACGGCTACCGCAACGTCACCGACCTGCTCGTGGCGCGCGCCGCTTCGGCTCCGGATCACGTCGCCTTCGAGGTCGAGGACGCGCGCTCCGGGTCGTGGCGGCCGATCACGACGCGCGCCTTCGAAGCCGAGGTGCGCGCGCTGGCGAAGGGCTTCATGGCCCAGGGCATCCGGGCGGGCGACCCGATCGCGATCATGGCGCCGACGCGCTACGAATGGGCCGTCGCCGACCTCGCCGCCTGGTTCGCCGGCGCCGTCGTCGTGCCGATCTACGACACGTCGTCGCCATCGCAGGTGGATGCCATCGTCGCCGATGCCGGTGTGCGCCTGGCGATCGGCGGTACCGCCGAGCACGCGGCACTCCTGCAGGACGCACTGGCGGTGTCGGACTCCGACACGATCGGGGCCTGGACGATGGATGCCGGGACATCCGCCGCCCTCGCCGCGCTGGTCGCGAGCGGCAGCGGCGTCACCGATGAGGAGCTCGAGGCCCGCAGGACGACCGCCACTCAGGACGACCCCGCGACGATCGTCTACACCTCGGGCACCACGGGCGAGCCCAAGGGCGTGGTCCTCACCCATCGGAACTTCCTCGGTCAGGTGCTGAACATCGCCGCGGCGTACAGCGAGATCGTGAACGAAGACGGCAACACCGTCATCTTCCTCCCGCTCGCCCACGTGCTGGCACGCGGCCTCCAGCTGATCTGCCTGGCCAGCGGCATGCGCATCGCGCACCTCTCCGACCCCTCGACGGTCGTCGCCACCCTCGACACGCTGCGCCCGACGTTCCTGGTCGTCGTGCCGCGAGTGCTGCAGAAGATCCAGGCGGCCGCCGCGGGCAAGGCCGCCGACAAAGGACTGGCGGGAGTCTGGGCGAAGGCCGAGTCGACGGCGATCGCCTGGGGTCGCCGCGCCGAGCGGGTCGATGCCGGCAGACGCGTCGCGAGGGACCGCGGCCTCCACGTGCGTCACCGCCTCTTCGACGCCCTCTTCTATCGGCGTCTGCGTGCCGTGATGGGCGGGCGCGTCGGCTACATCCTCTCGGGCGGAGCAGCCCTCGACACCGACCTCTCGCTCTTCTTCCGCGGCATCGGGGTCCCCGTCATCGAGGGCTACGGGCTCACCGAGACCACCGCACCGCTCACCGGCAACCTGCCGGGGCGCATCGCCTCGGGGAGCGTCGGCGCGCCCCTCCCCGGACTCACGGTGCGCATCAGCGACGAGGGCGAGGTGCTCGCTCGCGGCATCGGCGTGTTCGACGGCTACCGCAACCCGGCTCACGACGACGGCGCCTTCGTCGACGGCTTCTTCCGCACCGGCGACCTCGGTCGTCTCGATGCGCAGGGCCGGCTGATCCTCGAAGGGCGGCTCAAAGACGTGATCGTGACCTCGAACGGCAAGACGATCGTGCCGACCCGCTGGGAGAGCGCGGTGGAGGCTCATCCACTCGTCTCGCATGCGGTGATGGTCGGCGAGGGGAAGCCGTACCTCTCGGCGCTGCTCGTGCTCGACCCGGAACAGGCCGCGGAATGGGCCGATTCCGAGGGGGTCAGCGTCAGCTCGAGGACGCCATCCGACATCCGCACGGTGGACGACCCGACGCTGCGCGCTCACCTGCAGCGCGCCGTCGACGCCGCCAACGCACTCGTGGCGCGCAGCGAGCAGGTCCGCCGGTTCAGCGTGGTCTTCGCCGACCTCGACGACCGCGGGCTCGTCACACCCACCATGAAGCTCAAGCGGAGCGTCGTGCTGGATCGCGCGGCCGTCACCGTCGAAGACCTGTACCTCTGAGAAACAGAAAGCACACCATGTCCTCCCCCACGCCCTCCGACGCCAAGTCATCCCGCTCCTCAGTCATCGCGATCCTCGCGGCCCTCGTGATCGGCGCGCTCGTCGCGGTCGCCGGCAGCCAGAACGGCGCGACGATCGGCGGCATCCCGCTGTTCGCCCTGGCCGTCGCGGCCGCGTTCGCGATCCAGGTCATCGCGTTCATCCCGGCGATGCTCCTGCAGACCGAGCGATTCTTCGACCTCACCGGCAGCCTCACCTTCTTCGCGATCTCTGCGGCGCTGGTCCTGCTGACGCCACAGCCCGACGCGCGCAGCTGGATCCTCGCGGGG
Source organism: Microbacterium sp. TPU 3598 (assembly GCF_002356155.1). NCBI lineage: Bacteria > Bacillati > Actinomycetota > Actinomycetes > Micrococcales > Microbacteriaceae > Microbacterium > Microbacterium sp. TPU 3598. The sequence goes on from NZ_AP017975.1 coordinate 3,497,077, forward strand.
ATGGTGATGCTGTGGGCGGTGCGCCTCGGAACCTTCCTGGCCCTGCGCGTGCACAAGGCCGGCTCGGACGGACGCTTCGACCAGATCAAGGGCTCCCCATTGCGGTTCCTGCAGGTGTGGATCATCCAGGGCGCGTGGGTGTCGCTGACCGCGGCCGCGGCATGGATCGCGATCAGTGCGGACTCCGCCACCCGCGCACCCATCGGATGGCTGACCGTCGTCGGGATCGTCGTGTGGGTTCTCGGCATGGTGGTCGAGATCGTCGCCGACGCGCAGAAGTCGGCATTCCGTGCAGACCCGCGCAACCGGGACGAGTTCATCCGCACGGGACTGTGGTCGCGGTCGCGCCACCCGAACTACTTCGGCGAGATCGTGATCTGGGTGGGCGTGTTCCTCACCGCCGCCCCCGTGCTCGTCGGATGGCAGTGGATCGCCCTGCTCTCGCCGCTGTTCGTGATCCTGCTGCTCACCCGGGTCAGCGGCGTCCCGCTGCTGGAAGCGCGCGCCGAGAAGAAGTGGGGCGATCGCGCCGACTACATCGCCTACCGCGAGAACACGCCGGTGTTGATCCCGAAGCTCACGCGGGGCGCGGTGCAGGAGACGGCGGCGTAGACCGGATCGCGCGACGGGTGAGGAGCGCGACGGGGATGTGACCGGCAGCGAGGACGACCGCGGCGAGCGCGATCCATGGATTGCTCAGCCACCCCGCAGCGCAGAGGAACACGACCACCGGCATGACCGCCATCGGCACCGGAACGCGCCAGAGCGAGGCGTAGAGCAGAGTCTGCTCGCGGCCCTCGACGAGGTACCGACACCACAGCACGTCGTAGGTCGCCAACGCGACAGCGGCAGGAAGCACCCACCACCAGATGATCGCGCCGGGGACCGTGATCGCCGGCACGACGAGGCACAGCGCCTGCCCCGCCCGCTCGACGCCTTCGAGGGGCCGCGGCACGCGCACGACCACGTTCCGCCCGCGCGGAGGGAACCACAGCAGCAGGAGATTGGGAGCGAGCACGACGATGCTCACGATCAGCCCGAGCGGTGAGAACCCCACGCTCGAAGGCTACCGACTTCGTCTGCCCGCACACATCGGGCCCCGACACTCGGTGCCCGCGGACATGACTTCGCCCGCCCGGCACGAGAGTGTGGAGACGAACCGGCGTTCTGCTTGAGAGCACCCGCCGCGAGAGCACGCCCGAACAAAGGAGTCTCCATGTCCAGCGAAACCCTGGTCGTGCCGCTCGTCGACCAGCTCGACGCATTCTTCGGTCAGTACACGGCTGCGGGTCAGTCGCCGGGGCTCGTGTACGGACTCGTCGGCACCGACGGACTGGAGCACACCCGGGGGTTCGGGACCGCCGACGACGACGGCACCGCCCCTGACGCCGACACGGTCTTCCCGATCGCCTCGATGACCAAGAGCTTCGTCGCACTCGGCGCCCTGCTCGCCCGAGACCGCGGGCTCCTCGACCTGGAAGCCCCCATCACCGACTTCTATCCAGAGTGGCACGGCACGGTGGGTGACGAACCGGCTGCCGCCCCGACGCTGCGGCAGCTGCTCAGCATGGGCGGCGGACTCACCGAGGACAACTCGTGGGTCGACCCGTTCCTGGGCCTCTCCGAGGCGGAGCTGGTCGAACGGATCAGACCCGGCTTCAACTACAGCACCCATCCGGGAAGCGCCTTCGAGTACTCGAACATCGGCTTCACGATGGCCGGTCTCGCCGTAGGCAAAGCCGTGAGCCGACGCGTGGAGGACTGGGTCACCGACGAGATCCTGCATCCGCTCGGGATGAACAGCACCTGGTTCGACAACCGCGCACCGGAAGAGGGATTCCGCCGAGCGGTCGGCTACTCGCTGAACACCGACGGCGACTGGGTGGGGTTCCCTCCCGCCGTGTCCGATGCCATGGCCGCAGCCGGCGGCATGCAGTCGACGATCAACGACCTCAGCATCTGGGTGCGCTTCCTCGCCGCCGCCACACAGCCCGCGTCGACACCCGCGAGCGGTGACGATGCCGTCGTCAGCCGGGCGTCACGGCGCGAACTGCAGCGCATCCATCAGGTCGACATCCCGTCGCTCCAGGCACGCCCCGAAGGCACCTGGAAGTTCGTCACCGGGGGCTACGCGCTCGGACTCTTCGTGCGCGAAGACCTGCACCGCGGACGCATCGTCACGCACAGCGGCGGCCTTCCGGGATTCATCCTGAACATGGTGTGGCACGCAGGATCCGGGAAGGGCGTCGTCGTGTTCACCAACAGCCACCGGAGCAACCCGGTCGCCCTGTCGGAGGACGCCCTGTTCCGCGCCCTCGCCTTCCACGACACCCCCGCCCGCACCGTGCAGCCGTGGCCGGAGACGCATCGGCTGATGTCCGCCGCCGACGAGCTGATCCGCTCCTGGGACGACGGTACGGCCGCCGCGATCTTCGCCGACAACATCGACTTCGACCGCCCGCTCTCCCAGCGCCGAGCTGCGATCGACGAGCTCATCGCCCAGGTGGGCCCGCTGCTCCGCGACCGCGGCGCGCCCGAGGTCGTCTCCGCGGCGACCCCGGCGGACATCACCTGGTCGATCCCCGCCGAACGCGGCGAGCTGATCTGCATGATCCACCTCACCCCGGTGCGCCCCGCACAGATCCAGGAGTTCGAGGTGATCGCCGTGGAGCGGAGCGTTCCGCGTGCCGCACGACCGACCGACATCTCCGCCCGGCGCCGCGCCTACGCCCGACCGACCGTGAGCTCGCTGCCGAACACGCGCGTGCTCTGAGCCGCGGCCGCGTTCCCGACGTCGCGTCAGCCTCGCGGATCGAATCGGCGCACCGGGTGTGTCGCCGCGACGAGCGCGCGCAGCCCCTCCAGGTCGGCAGCAGCAGCGCCCAGGGCACGCGCCTGCACGAGCACGTTGCCGAGAGCGGTCGCCTCGACGGGACCGGCCAGCACCGGGAGCCCGGAGCGATCGGCGGTGGCCTGGCAGAGGAGCGCGTTGAGCGAGCCGCCCCCGACGAGGTGGATCACGTCGACCTCGCGGCCCGAGAGGGCGGATGCCGTCCGCACGGTCGCGGCGAAGGCCGCCGCGATGCTCTCCACGATGCTGCGCGCGAACGCCGCACGGCTCGTCGGAACAGAGGCCCCGTCCGCCTGGATCAGCGCGGCGATGCGGGCGGGCATGTCGCCGGGCGCGCTGAGCGAAGGATCGTTCGCATCGAACAGCGGCACCCCATCCGAGACCGCGGCTGCCGCAGCGAGCAGCTCCGCCAGATCGATCGACGCGCCGTCCTCCCCCTCCCACGCCCGCACGCTCTCGCTCAGCAGCCACAGACCGGTGACGTTGTGCAGAAAGCGGTATCGACCATCGACGCCGAGCTCGTGGGTGAAGTTCGCCTCGCGCGCGGCATCCGTCAGCACGGGTTCGGTCAGCTCCAGTCCGACGAGACCCCACGTGCCGCACGAGATGTACGCGGCGGAAGGCGACGTCATCGGCACGGCGACCACTGCCGAGGCGGTGTCGTGCGAACCGACCGCGATCACCGGGAGGTCGGCGCCGATCCGGGCGGCGAGATCCGGACGCAGCGACCCGATCACCGCGCCGGGGTCGATGAGCGGAGGGAGGATGCGCGACGGGATGCCGATGCGCGATGCGAGATCGCTGTCCCACTCGCCGTCGTCCACTCCGAGCAACCCCGTCGTGGAGGCATTCGTCCGCTCCGCCGCGCTGACGCCCGTGAGCAGGAACGCGATCAGGTCGGGGATGAGCAGCGCCACGTCCGCGTCCGCGATCCGCTCGTCGACCCGGTACTGGTACAGGGTGTTGAAAGGCAGGAACTGCAGTCCGTCGCGGGCGTAGAGATCGGCGAACGGAACGATGTCGTGCACCTCTGCGACGCCCCGGGCGGTGCGGGAATCGCGGTAGTGGAACGGCTCGGCGAGAAGAGCGCCGTCCGCGAGCAGCCCGTAGTCGACGGCCCAGGAATCGATCCCGATGCTCTCGATCGCCGGCTCGCGCCGTACCGCCTCAGCCAGCCCCGCCACGACGTGCTCGTACAGGGCCGAGAAGTCCCAGTGCAGACCGTCGTCACGCTCGACAGGGCCGTTCGGGAAGCGCGACACGAGCTCGAGCTCGAGCCTCCCCTCCCCGATCCGCCCGATCATCACACGGCCGCTGGTCGCCCCGAGATCGACGGCCGCGACCGCGCGCACGCTCATCGCAGGAACGCCGCGGCGACGCCGGAGTCGACGGGGATGTGCAGACCCGTGGTGCGGCTGAGCTCGGGACCGGTCAGCACGTAGACCGCGTCCGCGACGTTCTCGGGCACGACCTCGCGCTTGAGGATCGTGCGGTTCGCGTAGTACTGACCGAGGTCTTCTTCGGCGACGCCGTAGGTCGCGGCACGGTTCGCGCCCCAGCCCGAGGCGAAGATGCCGGAGCCGCGGACCACGCCGTCGGGGTTGATGCCGTTCACACGGATACCGTACTCGCCGAGCTCGACCGCGAGCAGCCGCACCTGGTGCGCCTGGTCGGCCTTGGTGGCGGAGTAGGCGATGTTGTTGGGGCCGGCGAAGACCGAGTTCTTGGACGAGATGTAGATGATGTCACCCCCGAGCTTCTGGTCGATGAGAACGCGGGCGGCGGCCTTGGACACGAGGAACGATCCCTTGGCCATCACGTCGTGCTGCAGATCCCAGTCCTTCTCGGTGGTCTCGAGCAGCGGCTTCGAGAGCGAGAGCCCGGCGTTGTTGACCACGAGGTCGACACCGCCGAACGCGAGCACCGCCTCGTTCAGGGCGGCCTGCACGGCCTCGGCGTCGGCGACGTTTGCCGCGATGCCGATCGCGACATCGGTGTTGCCGAGCTCGGCGGCCGCGGCCTGCGCCTTCGAGGCGTCGAGGTCGGCGACGACGACACAGGCGCCCTCGGCCGCGAGGCGGTTCGCGATGGCCTTGCCGATGCCGGATGCGGCGCCGGTGACGAAGGCGATACGGCCCTGGTGCGACTTCGGCTTCGGCATGCGCTGCAGCTTGGCCTCCTCCAGCGCCCAGTACTCGATGTCGAACTTCTCGGCGTCGGAGATCGGCGAATAGGTCGACAGGGCCTCGGCGCCGCGCATCACGTTGATCGCGTTGACGTAGAACTCGCCGGCGACGCGGGCGGTCTGCTTGTTCGCACCGTAGGAGAACATGCCGACACCGGGGATCAGCACGATGAGCGGGTCGGCGCCGCGGATGGCAGGAGACGTGGCCGTCGCGTGCGCGTCGTAGTACGCCTGATAGTCGGTGCGGTACTGCTCGTGCAGCTCGTGCAGGCGCGCGATCTGCTCCTCGGCAGACGCCGTGGCCGGCAGGTCGAGGATCAGCGGCTTCACCTTGGTGCGCAGGAAGTGGTCGGGGCAGCTGGTGCCGAGCGCGGCGAGGGCGGGCGCCTGTTCCGACGCCAGGAAGTCGAGGACGACGTCGGCGTCGGTGAAGTGTCCGACCATCGGCTTGTCGGTCGAGGCGATGCCCCGGATGGTGCCGGCGAGGGCCGCAGCGCGCTCACGGCGCTCGGACGCGGGGAGGGCCTCGAAGCCCGAGCGGACGCCGCCGAACGGGTCGGCCTTGCCGTGCTCGGCGATGTAGGCGGCCGCGGTGTCGATGATCCAGAGGGAGTTCGCCTCGACCTCCTCCGACGTGTCGGCCCACGCAGTGATGCCGTGTCCACCGAGGATGCAGCCGATCGCCTGAGGGTGCTGCTTCTTGATCTCGGCGATGTCGAGTCCGAGCTGGAAGCCGGGACGACGCCACGGCACCCAGACGACCTTCTCGCCGAAGATCTTCGTGGTCAGCGCTTCGCCGTCTGCCGCGGTGGCGATCGCGATGCCCGAATCGGGATGCAGGTGGTCGACGTGCGCGGCGTCGACCAGGCCGTGCATGGCGGTGTCAATCGACGGGGCGGCACCCCCCTTGCCGTGCAGGCAGTAGTCGAAGGCGGCGACCATCTCGTCTTCGCGGTCGAGTCCGGGGTACACGTCGACGAGCGCGCGCATGCGGTCGAGGCGCAGCACGGCGAGACCGCTCTCGGTCAGGGTGCCGAGGTCGCCGCCAGAGCCCTTGACCCACATCAGCTCGACCGGCTGGCCCGTGACGGGATCGGTCTCGGTGCCCTTGGCCGAGGTGTTTCCTCCGGCGTAGTTGGTGTTCTTCGGGTCGGCGCCGAGGCGGTTCGACCGGGCGATCAGAGCGGCGGCGGTGGCGTTGGTCATCTCAATGTCTTTCGAAGGGATCACGGGAGGGGAACAGAGGACCTGCGGTCAGGCGCCCCAGCCGGCCTGCACTCCGCCCACCCGCTCGGCGGCGATCCGCTCCTGGTAGCCGGAGGCGAGATAGGCGGCCATCGGATCGGCGGCGAGACCGCGCGACTCCCGCCATTCGGCCAGGGCGGGCCGCACGTCGGTGTAGAAGGCATCCATGAAGAGGGCGTTCGCGGCGAGCACGTCGCCCGACCTCTGGGCAGCGGCGAGCGCGTCACGGTCGACGAGCAGCGCACGCGCCGTCATCTCCTGCACGTTGAGCACCGAGCGGATCTGGCCGGGGATCTTGTCCTCGACGTTGTGGCACTGGTCGAGCATGAACGCCACGTCGGGGTTGTTCAGGCCGCCACCGCGGATCACCTCGAACAGGATGCGGAACAGCTGGAACGGGTCGGCCGCGCCCACGATCAGGTCGTCGTCGGCGTAGAAGCGCGAGTTGAAGTCGAACGAGCCGAGCTTGCCGAGGCGCAGCAGCTGCATCACGATGAACTCGATGTTCGTGCCCGGGGCGTGGTGGCCCGTGTCGAGGCACACCATCGCCTTGTCGCCGAGCGCGCTGACCTGCGCGTACGAGGTGCCCCAGTCCGGGACGTCGGTGTGATAGAACGCCGGCTCGAAGAACTTGTACTCGAGCACGAGGCGCTGGTGGTCGCCGAGGCGGTCGTAGATCTTCTGCAGCGAATCCTGCAGGCGGTCCTGGCGCCCGCGCATGTCGGCCTGGCCGGGATAGTTCGACCCCTCGGCCAGCCAGATCTTGAGGTCGCGGCTGCCGGTCGCATCCATCACGTCGATGCAGGCCAGGTGGTGGTCGATCGCCTTCCGCCGGATCGCGGCGTCCTCGTGCGTGAGGGCGCCGAACTTGTAGTCATCGTCCTGGAACGTGTTGGAGTTGACCGTGCCGAGGGTGACTCCGTGATCCTCGGCGTGCGTGCGCAGATCGGAGTACGAGTCCACCACGTCCCACGGGATGTGCAGCGCCACCGCGGGAGCGAGTGCCGTGTAGCGGTTGACCTGGGCGGCGTCGGCGATCTTCTCCCACGGATCCCGCGGGGTGCCGGGGGTGCCGAACACCTTGAAACGCGTGCCGGAGTTGCCGAAGGCCCAGCTGGGGAGCTCGATGCCCTGCTTCTCGAGGATGGCGAGGTTCGAGGAGGTGAGGATGCTCACGATGCACTGCTTTCGTTCTGGAGACCGGAGGAGGAGAGCTGGTCTTCGAGGTGGAACACCTCGGGAAGTGTGGGGGCGGCCTGGTCCGGTCGGCCGTCGAGACCGACGAAGAAGCGACTCATCTCGGCCTCCCAGCGCGCGGCGACGGGCGACGCGGCGAGATACGCCTGGGCCGCGGCGTCGTCATCGGTCTCGTAGTAGCCGATGAGCTCACCGTCGGGAGCGAGGAACAGCGAGTAGTTGCGGCGTCCGGCCGCCGCGATCTCGGCGAGCATCTCCGGCCACACGGGCGCGTGACGCTCGCGGTACTCGTCCAGGAGCTCCGGTCGCACCTGGAGCTTGACGCATACGCGGGTCATGAGGGCCTTTCTGCGAGCGCCCGGCCGACCACTGTGCCGGCCGGGCGCCCGGTGTCCATCAGAAGTCGAACTCGCCGATGTTGTCGGCGTTGAACACGAACGGGTCGCCGAGCAGCACCACGCCGTCGTCTCCGACCGTGTACTCGCCGAGGTCACCGGCGGTGAAGCTGTCGCCCTTCTTGCCCGTGATGTCGCCCTCGATGAGCGCCTGCGCCGCGAAGGCCGCGAGGTAGCCGAGGTCTTCCGGGTTCCACAGCGCGAACGACGTGACGGTGCCGTCCTCGACGTATTCGCGCATCTGGTTCGGGGTGCCGAGACCGGTGAGGGCGACCTTGCCCTTGTAGTCGGAGGTGGACAGGTAGCGGGCGGCTGCCGCGATGCCGACCGTCGTGGGCGAGATGATGCCCTTGAGGTCAGGGTGGGTCTGCAGCAGGGCCGCGGTCTTGTCGAACGACGTCTGGTCGTCGTCGTCGCCGTAGACGGTCTCGACGAGCGTGATGTCGGGGTAATCGCTGGCGAGGTACTCCTTCATCAGGTCGATCCAGGCGTTCTGGTTGGTCGCGTTGGCCGAGGCCGAGAGGATGGCGATCTCTCCGGCGCCGCCGATCTGCTCGGCGATCTGGTCGACCTGCACCTTCGCGATGCCCTCGGAGTCCGCCTGGTTGATGAAGACGTCGCGGCATTCCGGGTTGGTGTCGGAGTCGAAGGTGACGACCTTCACGCCGGCGTCGCGCGCTTCGTTCAGCGCGTCGCAGATCGCCTTCGGATCGTTCGCCGAGACGACGAGCGCTCCGACGCCCTGCTGCGTGGCGGTGTTGATGTAGCTGACCTGTGCGTCGGGGGTGGCCTCGGCCGGCCCGACCTCGGCGAACGTGCCGCCGAACTCCTCGACGGCCGCCTTGCCGCCCTTGCTCGACGTGTCGAAGTAGGGGTTTCCGAGGTTCTTGGGCAGGAAGGTGATGGCGAGGTTGCCGTCTCCGCCGCCGTCGCCGCCGTCTCCGCTGCCGGTGCTCGCGCATCCGGACAGGGCGACCGCTGCGGCCACCGCGATGGCGGCGAACGCGGTCACACGCTTGCGTGCAAACATCATTGTTCTGTTCCTTTCGTGAGGGGTGCCGCTATTGCGGCGTCGGCGTCATGAAGCTGTGGGTGCGGCGCCGGTGGTCGAACGTCCTGGTCTGCGCCGAGCCTTCTGCAGCCAGGCGAGGATGCTGGCGGCGACCACCGAGACGATCAGCAGGGCGCCGGTGATGATGTTGATCACGTCGGAGGTCACGTTCATCAGTCGCAGCGCGCTGGCGAGTGCGCCGATGAGCAGGGCCGCGGCGACGACGCCGTAGAGCTTTCCCCGCCCGCCGAACACCGAGACTCCTCCGAGCACGACGGCCGCGATCACCTGCAGCTCGAGGCCGGTGGCGTTGTCCCCTCGCGCACTGCCGTAGCGGAGCGTGTAGAACACCCCCGCGAACGCGGCGACCACCCCGGAGAGCACGAAGAGGATGAACTTCGTCCGCTCCACGTGCACGCCCGAGAACCTGGCGGCGTCCTTCGACAGTCCGATCGCGTACACACCACGCCCGAACGGGGTGTAGTGCAGCAGGAGGATGAAGCCCACCAGCAGGAGCAGGAAGGGGATCATGACCACGGGGATCGTCGTGCCGGCGAGCTTCGCCTTGGCGAGGTCGGTCCAGAACTCGGGGAACTCCGTGACCGCCGCGGTGCCGAGCAGGCCGACCGCGAGGCCGCGGAACAGCGCGAGGGTTCCGATGGTCACCGCGAGCGAGGGCAGGCCGACGACGGTCACGAGGAACCCGTTGAAGGCACCGCCGACCAGACCGACGAGCAGCGCGGCGAGCGCGGCGACCTCGAAGGGGATCCCGCCCTGCACGAGCGCTCCGGTGACGACGCTGGAGAGCCCCACCATGCTGCCGACCGACAGGTCGATCTCGCCGGTGATCATGACGAGCGTCATCGGCAGGGCGATCAGGAGGATCGGGGCGATGTCGAGGAGCAGGTAGGTGAGCGTGATCGGCTGACCGAAGCCGCGCACCGTGCTCGCGGAGGCGATGACGACGAGGACGAGCAGGGCGACGATCGCCATCTCCCTCGTGAGGAGCACACGCCGCCAGAGCGGCTTGTCGAAGTCGCGGATCACCCGGGTGGTCGCGGTCGCGGTCGCGGCGGTCATGACTTGTCCCTCGCTTCGATGAGCCGTCGTTTCTGGCGGACGGCGAGGACACGGTCGAGCACGATCGCGCCGATGATCAGGAGGCCGACGACGGCGCGCTGCCAGAAGTCGGGGATGCCGAGGATGGGAAGGGCCCGGTTGATCGTGAGCAGCAGCACCGCACCGATCGCCGCCCCCCAGACCGAGCCGATGCCGCCGGTGATCGCGACGCCGCCGATCACGGCCGCGCCCACCGCATCCAGCTCCCACCCGGCTCCGGCCTGCGAGTTGATGGTGCCGTAGCGGGCGGCGTAGAACACTCCGGCGAGACCGGCGAGTGCACCGGAGACGACGAAGGCGGTCAGCACGCGGCGCGTGACGCGGAGGCCGTAGAGCTCCGCGGCCGCGGGATCGGATCCGATCGCGTAGTACTCGCGGCCGCCGCGGGTGTTCTTCATGTACCAGGCGGCTGCGGCGAGCACGATGAGTGCGACGATCGTGAGGATCGGGATGCCGATGAGCTGCCCGGTGCCGAGGGCGAGGAAGTCCTTCGGCATGTCGGAGGCGTTCACCCGGTCGCTGCCGGTCCACAGCACGTTGATGCCGCGGTAGGCGTAGAGCGTGCCGAGGGTGATCACCATGGCGGGCACTTTGGCGAAGGCGACCAGCGCCCCGTTGATGAGTCCGAGGAGGGCTCCGAACACGACGGCGGCCACCACCACGATCGTGATCGGGATGCCGGGAACGTCGATGAACAGGCGACCGGTGAGGTAGGCGGTGAGCCCCATGACCGAGCCGACCGAGAGGTCGACGTTGCGGGTGATGAGGACGATGGCCTGTCCGACGGCGACGAGCACGAGGATCGAGGGCGTCAGGAGCAGGTCGCGCCAGCCGTCGGGGCTGAACAGGAAGTTCGAGTTGTTCGTCGTCGCGGCGATGATCACGAGCGCCAGGGCGAGGAGGATGCCGAACTCCCGCGCCCTGCCGAGGGCTGCGAGCCTCTTCGTCATCGAGGAGACGGGGATGGCGGTGGTCACGAGGAGAGCTCCGATGCGTGCGTCGCGGCGTACATGACGTTCTCGGAAGTGGCCTCCGAGCGGGCGATCTCTGCGGTGATCCGCCCCTCGCGCATGACGAGGACGCGGTCGGCCATGCCGAGCACCTCCGGCAGTTCGGACGAGATCATGAGGATTCCCATGCCCTGCCCGGCGAGCTCGGAGAGCAGGCGGTGCACCTCGGACTTGGTGCCAACGTCGATGCCTCGGGTCGGCTCGTCGATGATGAGGACCTTCGGCTGCGTGGCGAGCCACTTGGCGAGGACGACCTTCTGCTGGTTGCCGCCGGAGAGCGTCGCGGCGACCGTGTCGAGGGCGTGCGTCTTGACCTCGAGCCGGGTGGCCCATTCCCGGGCGGCACGGTTCTCGATGCCGGTGGTGAGGAAGCCGAGTTTCGCGAGCTGGCGGCGGATCGAGAGGGTGATGTTGCCGCCCACACCCGATTCGATCACGAGCCCCTGCTTGCGGCGGTCTTCGGGAACGAGCGCGAGACCGGCCCGCATGGCATCGGTGGGGCGGTTGCGCGGGATGCGCGCGCCCTGCATCGTGACGGTGCCCTCGCGATAGGGGTCGACCCCGAACACGGCACGCGCGACTTCGCTGCGGCCGGCTCCGACGAGACCGGCGAGGCCCACGATCTCACCCGCGCGCACGGTGAACGAGATGTCGTGGAAGACACCGGGGCTGGTGAGGTTCTCCACCTCGAGCAGCGGAGCGCCGACCGTGGTCTCCTGCTTGGGGAACAGTTCGGTCACCTCTCGACCGACCATCTGGTGCACGATCTCCTCGACCGAGGTGTCGGCGATCGCACTGGTGGCGATGTAGGCGCCGTCGCGCATGACGGTGACGGTGTCGCAGAGGGCGAAGACCTCGTCGAAGCGGTGCGAGATGAAGATGAGCGCGCGGCCCTCGTCGCGGAGGCTGCGGGCGATCGTGAACAGGCGCTCGACCTCGACGCCGGACAGCGCAGCGGTGGGCTCGTCCATGACGAGAAGGCTCGCGTCGAGCGAGACGGCCTTCGCGATCTCGATGACCTGCTGATCGGCGATCGAGAGGCCCTCCGCCGGACGGTCGGGGTCGATGGTCACGCCGAGCCGGGTGAACAGGCGCTCGACCTCGTGCCGCATGGCCTTGCGATCGATCCGTCCGAAGCGCCCCGTGGGCTGGCGGCCCATGAAGATGTTCTCGGTGACCGAGAGGTCGGGGAAGAGCGTCGGCTCCTGGTAGATCACGGCGACGCCCGCGCTCTTGGACTGTGCGGTCGAGGTGAAGTCCACGTCTTCGCCGTGGAACCGGAAGATCCCTTCGTCGCGCTGGTACAGGCCGGCGACGATCTTCACGAGGGTCGACTTGCCCGCCCCGTTCTCGCCGACCAGAGCGTGGATGGAACCGCCGTCGACCGACAGCGTCCCGGAACGGAGAGCGACCACCGCACCGAACGACTTTCGGATGTCGCGGAGCTCGAGCGCCGGTGGAGCACCGGGAGCCCCAGAGGGAATCGTCATTGATCGGACCTAAACTGCAGGATCATCCCTGCGGATTGAATCGTTTTAAAGAGTGGAGCATCTGTAAATTACGACCCTGGGTGGGCTGCTGTCAAGTCACGGAATGACCAGTGGTACGTTTCAGGGAGAGGTTTCGCGGATCCCGCGGAAAGGAATACGTCGTGGTCGTCAGTGTTCGAGATGTCGCTCTCGCCGCATCCGTGTCTGTCGGGACCGTCTCGAACGTCCTGAACCATCCGGACAAGGTCTCTCCCGCCACGGTGGAACGTGTCACGGCCGCCATCGAGAAGCTCGGGTTCGTGCGCAACGATGCGGCCCGGCAGCTCCGGGCCGGCCAGAGCCGCTCGATCGGCCTCGTGGTGCTCGATGTGCGCAACCCGTTCTTCACCGACATCGCCCGCGGCGCGGAGGAACGCGCCGCCGAGGCCCGGATGACGGTGACCCTCGGCAACAGCGACGAGAAGGTCGAACGCGAACGCGCCTACATCGACCTGTTCGAGGAGCAGCGCATCGCCGGGCTGCTCATCTCCCCCCTCGCCGACGACCTCCCGCGTCTCCGCCGTCTCCGCGACCGCGGGACGACCGTGGTGCTCGTCGACCGTGAGGTCGCCGATGAGAGCTTCTCCTCGGTCTCGGTCGACGACGTGGGCGGCGGCTACCTCGCCGTGCAGCACCTCGCTGCCCAGGGGCGGCGCCGCATCGCTTTCGTCGGCGGGCCGATGGGCATCCGCCAGGTGGTCGACCGTCTCGAGGGTGCCAGCAAGGCGGCGAACGAGGCGGAGGTCTCCCTCGAGGTCATCCTGACCGACTCGCTGAGCGTGCTCGCCGGCCGCGCCGCCGGAGAGACCCTCAGCGCGCGGGCTCCGGAGGACCGGCCCGACGCCATCTTCGCTGCGAACGACCTGCTCGCCATGGGGGTCCTGCAGGCGCTCATGATGCGGGGCAGCATCCGGGTGCCGGACGAGATCGCGCTCATCGGCTACGACGACATCGACTTCGCCGCCGCGGCCGTCGTCCCGCTCTCGTCGATCCGTCAGCCCGCGGAACTCATCGGATACACGGCCGTCGATCTGATGCTGCGAGAGGCCGGCGGGCGGTCCGAGCGCGAGCGGGTGGTGTTCCAGCCGGAGCTCGTCGTGCGGGATTCGACGGCCCGCCCGGTCTGACCGACGCCGACCAGCCGCACGTCAGCGGCGGAGGGCCTTGCGTGCCTTCTTCGACGCCTTCTCGGCGGCCTTCTTGCGCCGCTTCCGCGCCCGGGGGTCGTTCCACAACCGCACCAGCTGATGCCGGACCGACTCGCCTTTGTTGATCTGCACCGTCGCCGCTCGACTGCCGAGGATGTAGGCGACGAACGCGACGCCGACGATGAGGAGGATCTTGTTGCGCATGATGCCTGCTTTCTGCGGGAGTGGGGCGACCGGCGCGCTCAGGAGAGACGGTGTGCTCAGGAGAGACGGCGCTGGTCGTGCGCGAGCCGGGCCCGGAGGCTCGTGTGGATCGAGACGAACGTCGCGGTGTCGCGTCCGGTGAGGACAGCGAGGTTGGCGAGCAGACGGTCGACATGGTCGACGAGCTCCCGCGGGTCGGTGTTCTGACGCGGCGTCACGGAGACGTGCAGCACCGGGCTGCGACGCACATCGTTGGCCGTCACCTGCGCCGAGAGGACCTCGTCGCGCGTCGTGAGGGAGTTCTTCACCGCGTCCGAGACGAACGACTCGTTGACCGTCACACGCCCCAGCGGGTTCTGCGCTCCCGTCGAGCGGAGCACGGTCTTCGAACGCCGTCCGGCGATGCTCGTGAGCGCGAGGATCAGCAGCACGATCACGACCACGATCGCGACGACCGCGCCGATGCCGATCCACGACAGTGCTCCTCCCGCGATGGCGGTCGCGGCGATCGCCTGGTCCAGCCAGGACCGCGCATCCCTGCCGCCTGCTGTCCAGATGTCGGACAGCGTCGGCCAGCTCATGATGGCGATGCCGAGGGCGCCGAGCGCGAGGAACAGCAGCCCGATGATCAGGAGCAGGGTGCGATTCAACGCACGGTTGGTGTTGTTCACAGCTCGTCTTCCTTCTCGGTGGGGCGCTCGATGCGCACCCGCGTGCGAACCCTGTCGGTCAGCCGATACGACTGCAGCTCCGCCTCGGCGGCTGCCCGCACGTCGGATGCGTCAAGTGGCACGCCGATTCCCGGGCGCACGGTCACGTCGACGGTGCGGTGTCCGACACCGACGGTGATGCTGTCGCGCGTGAGACCCGTCTCCTCCGCGAGGTGCTGAGCCAACGCGCTGGCGATCACGCCGTTGTCGACGACCACCGCGCGTCCGCCGGCATCCAGCACGTGCTTGGACAGTCGCCCCGGCGTGATGGCCAGTACCACGAAGGTCAGCCCGATGAGGGCGAGCACCACACTGCCGGCGATCACGAGCCCGGCGGGCTGTGCGGTGGGCAACCCGATGAGCCAGCCTCCCGCCGCGGCGGGACCGACCAGGAGTGCGGGCTGCGCGGCGAGGCTCAGCACGATCTCGAGCCCGATGTACGCGAGGGCGAGGATGAGCAGGATGACCGCGACGAACATCGCGACGGTGCGCGGCGAGTGCGTCTCGCGTCGGATGACACGGCGCAGGACCGGGGTGCTCATTGCACTCGTCTCCTTTCCGGGATGGTGGCACCGGTGACGGTGAGATTGATGCGGATGACGTTGCGTCCGAGGATCGTGCTCAGGCTCTGCTGCAGCTGCTCCTGCAGATCCCGCGCACGTTCGAGGACGGGCACGGTCTGCGCGATCGCGGCCGTGTCGTCCAGTCGGGGAACGGGAAGAGGCGTGGCGATCCGCACGCTGATCCCCCGCGGGTGCTCGGCGACATCGACCTTCACGTCGCTGCGAGGCACCCCGATCAACGTCGCAGACGCCTTCTCGGTGACGGTGCGGTAGACGCGATCCTTCACCTCGACGCGTCCGCGGACGGCGGCCCCGCCGGCGGCGGCTCCCGAGGGAGCGCCGCCGGCGATGTGCTGGTCGGCGCGCATCAGGAGGTGCGCCGCCCGGTGAAGACGTCCGCGAGACCGCGGACGTCGAGCTTGCCGGACGCGATCCGACCCACGAGCGCGCCGATGCCCGCGAAGACGGCCATGAGGAGGAATCCCCAGAAGCCGAACAGCAGAGCGGCGAGAGCGAGGAGAGCGCCGATCAGGGCACCGACCGTTGTGGCACTCATGAGACTCGCGACTCTTCGCTCTCGTCGCTGTCGTCGCCGGGCACGTGCACGTCGTTGACCTCGACGTTGACCTCGACGACCTCGAGGCCGACCAGGCGGCTGATCGCGCCCGCGACAGCGGCACGGACGTTGTTCGCGACGTCCTGGATCGGCGCCGGGTACTCGACCACGATGGTCAGGTCGGCGGCGGCCTGCGTGTCGCCCACCTCGACCTTGACGCCCTGGGCGAGGTCGGTGGCGTTGATCACGTCGCGGATCGCACCGAAGGCACGTGCGCCGCCGCCGCCGAGCGCGTAGACGCCGGCGACCTCACGTGCGGCGATGCCGGCGACCTTGGCGACCACGCCGTCGGCGATGGTGGTCTTGCCCGCGGCATTGGCGTCCGTGGGGACGCGCGATGCGGAGAATCCGCTCGACCGGTCGACGCGCGATGCGCCGGTGGCGGCCTTCGGTGCGGCCTGGGCGAGCTCCTTCTCTGCCGGAGCGGGGGTGGTCTGGTCCTGGTGTGCCATGAGGTGTCCCATCTCGATCTGAAGACCGGTCGCGGGTCTCGTATGAGACTCCCGCCGGGAGCGAAACGCTCGCTCGGAGATAGGACGTGCGGAAGGGCCGAAACGTCACAAAGAAGTGCGGATCCCGCCCAGCGGCCTGCGGAAAGGGACGTTCAGGAGGACGGAGTTCCGTACATCTCGCCCACAGGGACCGGCACCGGGAGCACGTTGCCCGGCTGCGCGAGCGGGCAGGCCCACGCCGGGTCGTACGCGCACGAAGGGTTGTAGGCGAAGTTGAAGTCGAGCACGATCGTGCCGCCGTCCGCATCCGACCCCAGGTCGGCGCCCTTGATCGTGTCGATCAGGTAGCGCCCGCCGCCGTAGGTTCCGCCGGGACGACCGGCGAGCGCGTCGCGCAGCGGGATGAAGAGACCGCCGCCGTAGGACTTCAGCCGCCAGACGTCGAGCGACCCGGCGTCGGGGATCTCGACCCGACCGACGCGCTCGAACGGAACGATGCCGTCGGTGCCGGTCGCGAACTCGAAGCCTCCCTCATCGGCGGCGAGGACAGGCAGTTCGAATCGCCACTGCGGATCGTACGAGGCGATCGGGAGTCCTTCGAAGAGCGCCCGATCCTCCGACAGCAGCGGGGTGGCGGGATGGCGGAGCATCAGTTCGTCCCGTTCGATCCGCCAGAGCTCGTGCGCCTCTTCCGGGGAGTCGGCGATCCGAACGGCGTCGTACAGGGCGAAGACCCGACGCCGCCAGTCGACGACGTCGATGGCGGTGCGTGCGGCTGTGTTCGTCATGGCCCCAGGCTACGCGGCCGAGCCGGCGATCATCGCGACGTAACCCTCTCGATAGGTGGGGTAGTCGAGGCGGCCGAGCATGGACCGCAGGAGGGTGCCGTCATAGACGAACCCGCCAGGTTCCGCCGAGGCGCTATCCGGCGGCACCTCGACCCCCAGCTCGCGTGCGATGAACGTGACGACGTCGCCGAGCGGAGCAGGGCTCTCGTCCACGGCGTGCAGGAGTCGTGGCGGCTCCGGCATCCGCAGCAGCATCTCGAGCGTGCGGACGAGGTCGGTCTCGTGGATGCGGTTTGTACGTCGCGCATGTTCCACCGCCACCCCCGCGCGCACCGTGCGCAGAAGGTACTCGCGTCCGGGTCCGTAGATTCCCGCCGGCCGCACGATCGTCGCGTCGAAGATCTCGACCGCTGCCCGCTCCCCGTCGAGAAGCCCTCGCGAGCGCATGCTCGTGGGCCCTGGCTGATCCCGCTCGGTGATCGGCCGCGCGGACCCCGAACCGTCGAAGACCCCGGTCGACGACACGAACACCGTGCGCGCGGGGATCGCCGGCAGGGCGGCGGCGAGATGCGTCAGCGCGGTGCGATAGGCGGCGGGGGTGTCACCGGGTGGGAGCGTGACGAGCATGCGGTCGACCGCGGGAAGCCGCGCGGCGAGCGGCGCCGCCAGGTCGGCGCGGATCCCGATCGCACCCGCAGGAGGAGGACTGTCGCTTCGACGCAGCGCGTACACCTCGCCGTTTTCGAGGAACTGTGGCGCCAGGCGCGCGGCGATCTTGCCGGAGCCGACGAGGAGGGTGCGGGAGGAGGGCGCAGCGGAGCCGTGCATGCGTTTCGATCAGCCCGCGGCGAGCGCCGGCAGCGCGACGCCGTGCAGCGCGTCGACGACGGGGGCGAGTTCCGGCTGCGCCGCGGCGTCTTCGAGCACCTGCTCGAGGGCGGCGTCGTGGATGGGTCGAGCCCGCTCGTAGAGCTCACGCCCTGCGGGGGTGAGCTCGGTGTAGATGCCCCGACGATCGTCGGCGCAGAGGATCCGGGTGAGGAGTCCGCGGTCTTCCAGGCGGTTGACCAGGCGTGTCGTGGCGCTGGGACTCAGGGCCGCGGCTCGGGCGAGCTGCTGCATGCGCATATGCCATCCGTCTTGACGGTCGAGCGCATCCAGCACCGTGTACTCGACCACCGAGAGCGAGGCGGCGTCGGCCAGGCTGCGCTCGAGGGCCGTCTCGATCAGGCCGTGCAGGGCGGCGAGCGTCCGCCACCCCTGCGCGCGCACCTCGACCGCGTCGTCACCGATACCCATGGCCATCCTCCGAGATAGTTGCTTGCGCTGGATACTTGCGTGTGCAATCATTGTCTTTCGATGCGCAATATGCCGCGTCTGCAAGTATCCCCACCAATGTACCAGGAGAATCGTCATGCCTCTAGGACTGATCGCCCTCGCCATCGGGGCGTTCGGCATCGGACTCACCGAGTTCGTCATCATGGGCCTGCTGCCCGAGGTCGCCCACGACTTCGGCGTCACCGAGTCCGCCGCCGGCTGGCTCATCTCCGGCTACGCGCTGGCCGTCGTGGTCGGTGCCCTCGTACTCACCGCCGCGGCGACCCGGCTGCCCAAGAAGCCCGTGCTGCTCGGCCTCATCGTGCTGTTCATCATCGGGAACGGTCTCACCGCACTCGCCGACGACTACGGCATCGCCATGCTCGGCCGCATCATCGCCGCCCTCTGCCACGGCGCGTTCTTCGGCATCGGCTCCGTCGTCGCGGCCGGCCTCGTCGCCCCCGAGAAGAAGGCGGGCGCCATCGCCATCATGTTCACCGGCCTCACCGCCGCGAACGTCTTCGGCGTGCCGTTCGGCACCTTCCTCGGCCAGGAGCTGGGCTGGCGCTCGACGTTCTGGGCGATCTCCGGCATCGGCGTGCTGGCCTTCGTCGGCATCGCACTGCTGGTCCCCCGTCTCCCGCGTCCGACCGCACACGTCAGCCTGCGCAGCGAACTGTCCGCCTTCCGCTCCGGTCAGGTGTGGTTCTCGCTCATCGTCACGATCCTCGCGTTCGGCGGGATGTTCGGAGCCTTCACCTACATCGCCTACACGCTCACCGAGGTGAGCGGCTTCGCGACCTCGACCGTGCCGTGGCTGCTCGTGCTCTTCGGCGCCGGCCTCGTGCTCGGCAACTGGCTGGGCGGACGACTCGCCGACCGTGCGATCGACCGCACCCTGGTCATCTTCATCGCCGCCCTCGTGGTGGTGCTCGCCCTGTTCTCGGTCGCCGCGCCGTCGGGCATCGCCACGATCATCGCCCTGTTCCTGATGGGCGGGTTCGGGTTCGGCACGGTCCCCGGGCTGCAGAGCCGCGTCATGCAGTACGCCGGCGGAGCGCCCACCCTCGCCTCCGGCGCCAACATCGGCGCCTTCAACATCGGCAACGCGCTCGGTGCGTGGGCGGGCGGAATGGGCATCTCGGCAGGGCTCGGCTACACCTCGCCGATCTGGATGGGAGCGATCCTCACCGGCATCGCGCTCGTCGTGATGGTCGTGGCGGCGGCCCGTGCCCGTAGCGCTCTGTCTCGTGATGCACTGTCGCGCGATGCACTGTCTCGTGATGCAGTGTCGCGCGATGCGGTGTCGTCGGGCACGGGTCCGACCGCCGTCGCCTCGGTCCCGGCCGGCTGACCCGACACTCGGTCACCCGTCGGACGGATTCACGGATGCAGGACGATTCGACACTCTTCTTGTCGACCTCCGTGCGTTCTCCCGACATGTGCACCCGGCGACGATCGCCGCACGCAGAAGCGCCGCACCCTCCGACGAGGATGCGGCGCTTCGTTCCCGCAGCGGGTTACTCCGCGGCGGCGATCTTCTTGGCGTCGTCCGTGTTGAGCACGCGGAACAGGATCGCGGCGATCACGGCGCCGACGACCGGGGCGACGATGTACAGCCACAGCGAGCTCCACGCGAAGTGACCGCTGACCGAGAGGCCGAGCGCGACGGCCGGGTTGAAGCCGCCGCCCGAGATCGATCCGACCGTGGCCGCACCGACGAAGACGGTCGCACCGATCGCGAGACCGTAGAACGAGTTGCCCGCGGTGTCCTTCGACGTGGCGGTGTTGAGCACGACCCACACCAGGATCAGCGTGAAGAGGGCCTCGACGAGGAACGCCGGCCCGACCTCGATGATCATGGCCTTCTCGCCGGCGGGCCACACGGCGAGCGCGACGAGCGCGGCCACGGCACCACCGACGAACTGGGCGATGAGGTAGGCGATGAAGTCGACGACGCTGAGGCCGCCGCGCAGGAACACACCGACCGAGACGGCCGGGTTCAGGTGTGCACCCGAGATGTGACCCGTCGAGTACACGAGCACCATCAGGGTGAAGCCGATCGCGAGCGGGGTCAGCGGGCTGCCGCTGTTGACCGCCGCGATGATCGCGAGGACGAAGAGGAAGGTGGCGATCGCTTCTGCGAGCGCCTTGCGTGCCGTACCAGTCATGAGAGAGCCCTTTGTCTTGGGGATTCGTGGGAGAGGAGGCTCGTTTGGCCGCTCACTCCGGTCGACGCACCCCTCTTGCGGCACTGACGCTATCGCTGCGCCGACCGGAATATCGGGAGCCGCGCGGGCTTTCTGTGAATTCGCTGAACCTACGCGCGAGCGGCGATCGCGGCGCTGTCCACGCCTCGGGGCAGCGCACCGAACAGGCCGGAACCCTCGTCGATGCGGGCGGCGATGAACCCGTCGGCGACCGCGGCGGGTGCCGTGCGCAGCAGCTGGGCCGCCGACAGGGTGAGCGCGAGGGCTTCGACGAGCCTGCGCGCCGAGGCGTCCGGCATCGGATCCGCCGCCATCTCTGCCACCAGACGCCTCGTGCGGTCCAGATGGGCGTCGAACCGGGAGTCCACACCCCGCACCGCCGACACCTCGGCGTCGAAGGCCTCGAGCGATTCGGGTTCTCGGGCGAGCGCCCGCAGCACGTCGAGCGCGATCACGTTGCCCGAGCCCTCCCAGATCGCCATCACCGGCTGCTCGCGGTACCGCATCTCGAGGGGCCAGTCCGTCGTGATGCCGTTGCCCCCGAGGCACTCCAGCGCCTCGGCGGCGTGGCCGGGCGCGCGCTTGCACACCCAGTACTTCATGACCGCCGTCGCCAGCCGGCGGAACGCCCGATCCTGTGCCGAGGCGTCATCGTCGTACGCACGGGCGAGCCGCATCGCGACCGCCGTCCCCGCCTCGACCTCGAGCTGCAGGTCGGCGATCACGGCCGTCATCGCGGGCTGATCGATGAGGGTGCGCCCGAACGCCGACCGATGCCGCACATGCCAGGCGGCCTCGGCGACCCCCTGGCGCATGCCGGCCAGCGAGCCGAGCATCGAGTCGAGCCGCGTGCGGGTGACCATCTCGATGATGGTGCGCACGCCGCGCCCCTCCTCCCCCACGAGGGTCGCCTCGGCCTGCTCGTACTCCACCTCGCTCGAGGCGTTCGACCGGTTGCCCAGCTTGTCCTTGAGCCTCTGGAAACGGAGCCGATTGCGCGTGCCGTCGTCGAGCAGCCGCGGCAGCAGGAAGCATGACAGCCCACCCGGCGCCTGCGCGAGCACCAGGAAGGCGTCCGACATCGGTGCGGAGCAGAACCACTTGTGGCCGGTCAGCGCATAGCGCCCGTCGCCCTGCGGCACGGCGGACGTGGTGTTCGCCCGCACATCGGACCCGCCCTGCTTCTCGGTCATGGCCATGCCGAACAGGGCGCCGGGCTTTCCGAGGCGCAGGCCGGGCTCGTACGAACGCGACAGCAGCCGGGGCATCCACTCCTCCGCGAGGCGCGGATGCGCGGCGATCACGGGAACGGCCGAATGCGTCATCGACACCGGACAGGCATGACCGGGCTCGACCTGCGCGTAGAGCATGAACGTGGCGGCGCGAGCGGCGCCGGCCCCCGGACGGGGGTCCGCGAATGCGGCGGTGTGCGCCCCGTCGGCGACGGCTGCGCCGATGACCCGGTGATAGGCGGGGTCGTACTCGACCTCGTCGATGCGCTCGCCCCAGCGGTCGTGCGTGCGCAGCACGGGCTCGTTCCGGTTCGCCCGCCGGGCGTCGTCTTGGAAGCCCGCCGACCCGACGCGACGACCGATGCCCCGCAACGCCTCGTCCGCCCACTCCGCGCCGTGCAGCCGCACCGCCTCGGTCAGCGCGATGTTCGCCCCGTACTCGTCGATATCGACGCGCGGCGGGGCCTGATTGAAGACGCTGTGTGTGCTCACGATGCCCCGATGGAATCACGGATACCGATCTCGGGGCAATGGCGGGGGCGAGCGATGTCAACCCCATGGCCGCTCTTCGCCCTTCCCCGTACCGTTCGAGGATGACCACGGAGACCGCGCCCGCCGCCGAGACCTCGACCCGGCTGCGGAGGGCGATCACCGGTCCCCTCCTGTTCGCGTTCATCCTCGGGGACGTGCTGGGCGCAGGCATCTACGCCCTGATGGGGGTGCTCTCCGAGAAGGTGGGCGGGATGCTGTGGGCGCCTCTGCTCCTGGCGCTGCTGCTCGCCATGCTCACGGCGGGTTCCTATGCGGAACTCGTCACGAAGTATCCGCGCGCCGGAGGAGCCGCCGTCTTCGCGGAGCGCGCATTCCACAGTCCGCTGGTGTCGTTCCTGGTGGGATTCAGCATGCTCGCCGCAGGAGTCACGAGTGCGGCCGGCCTCGCCATCGCGTTCGCGGGCGACTACCTGGGCACGTTCCTGGATCTGCCGACGATCCCGGTCGCGATCGCCTTCCTCGCCCTGGTCGGCCTCCTGAACGCCCGCGGCATCCGCGAATCCATGGGCGCGAACCTCGTGATGACCGCGATCGAGCTGAGCGGCCTGGTCATCGTGATCGCCGTGGTCGCGGTCTTCGTGGGCGGCGGAGGCGGCGACGTCTCCCGTGTCGCGGAGGCGCCGGAAGGGACGAGCGTCGCCGTCGCAGTGCTGTCCGGTGCCGTCATCGCCTACTACTCGTTCGTCGGGTTCGAGACGTCTGCGAACATGATCGAAGAGGTGAAGGATCCGCGCCGGACGTACCCTCGTGCCCTCTTCGGCGCCCTGTTCACGGCCGGAGCGGTCTACGTGCTCGTCGGTCTGGCGAGCTCGATCGCCCTCCCACCTGCAGAACTGCAGGAGTCGAGCGGTCCCCTGCTCGCCGTGGTCGAAGCCACCGGCGTCAGCATCCCCTCCTGGCTGTTCAGCCTCATCGCGCTCGTCGCGGTCGCCAACGGCGCACTGCTGACG
This sequence comes from Microbacterium sp. TPU 3598, assembly GCF_002356155.1. Taxonomy (NCBI): domain Bacteria; kingdom Bacillati; phylum Actinomycetota; class Actinomycetes; order Micrococcales; family Microbacteriaceae; genus Microbacterium; species Microbacterium sp. TPU 3598. The sequence continues at coordinate 3,520,401 of NZ_AP017975.1, forward strand.
ATGATCATGGTCAGCCGTCTCACCTACGGCATGGCCGAGCAGGGCCTGCTGCCCGCCGCCCTCGGCCGCGTGCTCCCGAAGCGGAAGACCCCCTGGGTCGCGATCCTCACCACCACCCTCGTGGCGATGGGGCTGACGCTCGTCGGCGATCTGGCGACGCTCGCCGAGACGGTGGTCCTGCTCCTCCTCGTCGTCTTCCTCAGCGTCAACGTGTCCGTGCTGGTACTGCGTCGCGACCGCGTCGACAACGATCACTTCCGCGTGTGGACCTTCGTCCCCGTGCTCGGCATCGGTTCCTGCCTGCTGCTGCTCACCCAGCAGCGACCGGCCGTCTGGCTGTTCGGCGCGATACTGCTCGCCGTCGGAGGCGTGCTGTACGTGCTGGCGCGCTGGGGCAGGAAGCATTCGGAGAAGAAGAACGCCCGCCCCGACGGCGAGCCCGTCCACGACCAGAAGGAGAATCATGAGCACGCCTGAGCACACGTCCGCCGACGAGATGACGAGCGCGGAGAAGCGGCACGATCAGCTGACGTCCGCACCGGACGCCACCGAGGCCGACGCCGCACCCCGCGTCGAGGTCAGTGAGCACGACGGCAACACCCGCATCGACATCGCGCCGGGGGCACCGGTGCGTCCGGGGCCCGGTCCCGGAATGCCCGAGGCCGATTCCGAGGCCGATTCCGAGGACTGACGCGCGGCCCGGCTCTAGAGCCAGCCCTTGCGCTTGAAGGCCGCGTAGAGCCCGAAGCCCAGCGCGATCATCATCCCGACCGCCATCGGGTAACCGAGAAGCCAGTGCAGCTCGGGCATGTGATCGAAGTTCATGCCGTAGATCGTGCCGACGAGCGTCGGGGCGAACAGGATCGCCGCCCATCCCGAGATCTTCTTGACCTCGTCGTTCTGACGGATGCTGAGCTCCGTCATCCGCCGCATCTCCTCGTTCTGGCGACGCGCGACGATCGTCGACTCGACGGTGAGCGCGTTGTCGAGGACGGTGCGGAACGTCGTGGCGCGGTCACTGACGCGCAGGGTGTGATCCAGCACGTCGCGGAGATACCGCTGCAGCTCTTCGGTCACCTGGTACTTGTCCGACCCGCGCAGCAGGGCCTCCAGCATGCCCGACAGCGGCTGCGTGGCCCGCTGGAAGTCGATGACCTCCCGCCCCAGGTCGTAGATGCGCTGGGTGGCGTCGGTGTTCTCCTCGAACAGCTGGCTCTCGATCTCGTCGATGTCGTTCTCGAGCCCGGCGAGGACGGGCGTGTACTCGTCGACGACCTCATCGAGGATCGCGTACATCACGGCCTCGGGACCACGGGCGAGGAGGGCGGGGTCGGCCTCCAGCCGTCGGCGGACGCGCGCGAGGTCCGGTGACTCCGCATGCCTGATCGTCACGACGAAGTCGGGGCCGACGAGCACGTGCACCTCGCCGAACTCGACCTCCTCGACGTCGTCGAGATAACGCGCCGGCCTCAGCACCATGAACAGCACCTCGCCGTAGCGTTCGAGCTTGGCGCGCTGGTGACCGGAGAGGGCGTCCTCCACGACGAGCGCATGGATGCCGAACTCGTCCGCGACCGCGCGGATCTCCTCCTCGCTCGGCCGATAGAGCCCGATCCACCCCATGCCGCCGCGCTCCCGCATGCGCTCGAAGGTCTCGCTGAGGGTCACCGGATTCTCGGTGCGGACGCCATCCACGTAGATCGCATTGTCGATGATCGCCATCGTCGCCCCTTCGCGTTCCTGTCGGTCAGAGCGGGATCACTGCGCGGCGGGCGGGGCCACGCAGGGGATCGCGGTATCGGCGATCGCCTGGTGGTACTGCTCGGCCGTGAACGGAAGGCCGAACTCGGGCGCGGTCTGCCCCGCAGCGGCCGGCGCTTTCGAGGCGATGGCGGCGAGTTCCCACGAGAGCTGCTGGGCGAACTGCGCCCCGGCCGTCGAGTCGTTGAGCACGACGGCCACGGTGAACCCGGTGGCAGGGTCGGAGTACGCCGCCGTGGCGTATCCGGGCGTCCAGCCGTGCTGACCGATCATCGATCCCACGAGGTAGGCACCGCCCGTGGCCTGGAACCAGGACTCGGCTCCGTCGGCAGCCGGGAGCGGCTCACCGAAGCGGTCCGGCTTCTCCTTGGTGCGCAGCGCCTGCTGCGCCTCCGCCTGTGCGTAGCGCCCCAGGTCGGTGATGGTCGACACGACACCGGAGTCGGTGAAGCCCGAGCTGGACGACAGCTTCGTGATGTCGACGGGGGCGGCGCAGTCGAACCCGCCTTCGACGGCGTTGAGGAAATGACCGTTCAGTACCGCTCCGGTTCCCGGCGGCGCAGGGGTCGGGCTCGGCAGCGAAGTGTCCGGGAGCCCGAGGGGCTCGGTGACGTATTCGGCGATCAGCTCGGAGGCGGTCATCCCCGAGGCGCGTTCGAGGGCCAGCCCCAGCAGGAGGTAGCCGGCATCCGAGTCGCGGAAGGTGGTGTGGGGGGCGACGCGGTCACGCGCCAGGCCGAAACCGGCCAGCTCCAGAGGAGACCAGACCCGGTCGGGGGTGTTCAGCCACGCCGACTTGACGGTTCCCTCGGAGGATCCCGCCCCACTGGTGCCGTTGCACAGGTCGAGGAGGGTGATGCCCTCGTCTCGCATGTCGGCGACACCCGAGACGTAGTCCGCGACGTTCGCATCGAGTTCGACCACATCGCGGTCGGCGAGGGCATAGAGCACGTCGCACGTCATCAGACGGGTCACATCGGCGATGCGGAAGGACATGTCGGTCGACACCTCGGCTCCGCCCTCGCGGTCCTGCGTGCCGATGCCGGCCACCCAGCTCCCGCTCCACGGCGCCCAGACACCGACGATCGCGCCCGACGCACCCGACGCGACGAGGGCGTTGTCGACGGCGGCCTGCATCGCGGCGACCGTGTCATCGGGGAGCGCCCCGTCGACCTGAGCGGGGGGCGTGTACGAGAAGGACTCCTCGGAAGAGCATCCGGTGAGAACGAGAGCGAGCACGGCCGCCGTGGCCGTTGCGGCGCGCCACCGGCGCGACGAGAGAAGCTGCATGGAAAGAACCCCCGAAGACGTGTCTCCCGAGTCTAGAGCGCCGATGCTGAAAGTCGGCCCCGGAGCAGACGTCGAGCCCCGCATAAGGTTGTCGTCATGCCCCACACCTTCGATGCCGACGTGATCACCGCCGTCCTCCGCCACATGAACGGCGACCACACCGATGACAACATCCTCATCGCCCGGGCGTTCGCGGAGCCGTCGGATGCGGAGATCACCGCATCGATCATGACCGGCTTCGACGGGGACGGCGGGCTGTGGGAGATCACGCGCGACGGCGCCGTCACCGAGTTGCGCGTGCCGTGGCCCGGCGGCCCGATCGACGACCGCCCCTCGGTGCGCCGTGAGGTCGTGGCGCTGTACGACGCCGCCTGCGCCCGGCTCGGCGTCGAACCTCGCCCGCACGCCTGACGGATCCGGCTTCCCTCCGGGGTTAGGTAACCCTTACACTGGCCTCATGCCCGAGATCCTCTCCTTCTCCGCCGCCCTGCGCGAGCGTTCGTCCGGATCGCACTCCCGCAGCGAGACCGCCGGCTTCATGTCCGACCTCCTGAAGGGCGAGGGATCGCGCGAGGACTACATCTCCCTCGTCGCACAGCACTACTTCATCTACGAGGCCCTCGAGGGCGCCGGCGAGCGCATGCGCCAGGATCCGGTCGCCTCGGTCTTCATCACCGACAAGCTCACGCGCCTGCCCGCGCTCGAAGCCGACCTCGAGTTCCTGCTCGGTGCCGACTGGCGTGAGCGGATCGTCGCGCTGCCCACCACGCAGCGTTACGTCGACCGCATCCGTCAGGTGGGCGCCACGTGGGCCGGCGGTTTCGTCGCCCACCACTACACCCGCTACCTCGGCGACCTCTCCGGAGGCATCTTCATCGGACGCGTGATGGCACGCCGCTTCGGCTTCGAGACCAACGGCATCGGCTTCTACCTGTTCGACGACATCGCCGATCCGGCCGCCTTCAAGGACGTGTACCGCGAGCAGCTCGACGCCGCTCCCTGGGACGATGCCGAGCGCGAGCGCGTGATCGACGAGGTGCTCCTCGCCTACCGTTTCAACACCGAGCTGTTCGAAGACCTCGACCGCGCGCGCGCCGCTGCCTGAGTCTGCACCCGAGCCGGGGGCTCAGCCCTTCGGCAGCTCCGGGGTCGACGCCGCGAGCCAGGCGTCACGCATGAATCGACGCACGTCTTCGTCCACCCGGATGTCACGGGGTCGCAGCGCGCGCGACAGGTAGAGGCCGTCGAGCGAGGTCAGCCGACTGAGAGCGACGTAGGTCTGCCCGGGCGCGAACGCCCCGGAGCCGAGGTCGATGATCGCCCGCTCGTAGGTCTTGCCCTGCGACTTGTGGATCGTGACCGCCCACGCCAAGCGCAACGGGAACTGGGTGAACTCCGCGACCACGTCACGGGAGAGCTTCTTGGTGTTCTGGTCGTACGCGTATCGGAACCGTTCCCACACGGCCGGTTCGACGTCGACCTCCTCGCCGTCGATGTCGACACGCACAGCGCTGCCGAGGATGCGTACGACCGTCCCGATGGTGCCGTTGACCCACCGCGGCGGCTCCCCCGACATCGCGGTGTCGTTGCGCAGGAACATGACCTGCGCTCCGACCTTCAGCTTCAGCTCCGACTCGGCGGGGAGCGCGGCCTCGCCCCGCCCGAAGTCTCCGCTCACCTCGGCACGTGCGGTCTGCTCCTTGCCCGGCAATGCGGCCAGGTGACGACTGTTGATGCTGTTCACGATGTCGTTGCGGGTCGCGAGCGTGATCATCGGCACCTCCCCCGGCTCCGGGGCCGGTGGGGTCCGCGCTCCCTGGGCGTTCAGCACCCCGGCGATCTCGGCGGTGACCCGTCCGTAGCGCACGGCGTTCAGCATGGCCTTGAACCCGTCGTCGGACTGGCGGTGGATCTGCACGAGTTCGCGCACGTGCAGTTCGGCCCGCGAGTCGACCGCGAAGAGTCCGCCCTGATCGGACTCGCCGGTACCGCCGCCGGTCCCTGCCCACACCTTCGCATCGAAGAACCAGAACGAGCGGTAGTGGTCCTGCACGTAGCGGGCCTCATCGCCGCGGGGCGGCACGGGCGCCAGCTGGTAGGGGTCTCCGAACATGACGACCTGCACGCCGCCGAACGGCTCGCCCCTGCGCCCCCGCGCCTGGCGAAGGGAGCGGTCGATCGCATCCATCAGATCCGCGTTGACCATCGAGATCTCATCGATCACGAGCGTCTCGATGGCGTTCAGGATGCGACGGGTCGCGTCGTTCTGATCGATGTCGGCGTCCCCGATCAGACCGATCGGCAGGCGGAACAGCGAGTGGATCGTCTGCCCCTCGACGTTGAGCGCCGCCACGCCCGTGGGCGCGCAGATGGCGATCTGCTTCTTCGTGTTCCACGCGAAATGCTGCAGGAGGGTCGACTTGCCGGTCCCGGCTCGACCGGTGATGAAGACGTGCTCGCCGGTGTCCTCGATGAGGCGGAACAGCTCTTGCTGCTCCTCGGACAGGGCGGGAAGGGACACGGTTCTCACAGGGGCAGCGGGCGGACAGGGCGCTCGTCCATGCTACGGCCCGGCATCCGCGCACGCCCGCCGACGCTCGGCGTCCCCCCAGGACGCCCTCCTAGACTGACGCCATGGACCGGGCACGTGCGAGCGCGCCCCGGCGCGCGCGCCTGGGGGTCGACCTGGCGATGCTCGCTGTCGTCGGCATGATGCTCGTCGCCGCACTCGGAGCCGGTGGCGTCACGCTGTATCAGCAGTTCTACGGGCCGTCGGCGTTCGTGGTCCGCTACCTCGACCTGCTCTCCTCCGGTCGCGCCGCTGACGCGCTGCGTGTTCCCGGGGTCGCGATCGACCGCGAGACACTCGATGCCGCGGGCATCGACCCCGCGGCATCCGAGGCGATGCTCCGCCGCGCCGCGCTCGCGCCTCTGACCGACGTGACGGTGACGTCGGAGAAGCCCGCAGACGGCGGCACCGCCGTCACCGTCAGCTACCAGGCGAGCGGCCACCCCGGGACCAGTACGTTCCTGATCGAACAGGACGGATGGGCGGGAGTCACCCCCCATTGGCGTTTCACGACGAGCCCCCTGGCCGTCGTGGATCTCACGGTTCGCGGTGCGGACAAGTTCGCCGTGAACGGGTTCGAGGTCGATCGGCGTCAGGTGTCGATCGACGGCGCCGATGCCGTCCCCCTCGACCCGCTGCCGCTGCTGGTGTTCACCCCCGGATTGTATGCGATCACGGTGGACACCCCCATATCGACGGCCTCCGGCCACGGAGTGCTCGCCGACACCCCCCTCGCCGTCACGCCGCTCGATGTGCAGACCGAGCCGACCGACGAGTTCATCGACGTGGTGCAGGAGCGCGTCGAGGCTTTCCTCACCGAGTGCACGACGCAGGAGGTGCTGCAGCCGACGGCCTGCCCGTTCGGCCTGCGGGTCACGAACCGCCTCGCCTCGGCTCCGAAGTGGTCGATCGCGACCCAGCCACGGGTCACGGTCACCCCCGACGGCGGGCAGTGGCAGATCCCGACGACGGATGCGGTCGCTCACGTCGACGTCGACATCAAGTCGCTGTTCGACGGCAAGACCCAGCCGCTGTCGGAAGACGTCCCCTTCCAGCTCACGGGAACGATCGCGATCCTTCCCGACGGCACCGCGTCGATCAGGATCGGCTCCCCCGGAGAGCAGCCCGTCGGCTGACGCCCGAGCGAGCCGGCCTCAGCGGCCTGCGCGCTGCTCCCGCTCGTCGCGCTCGGCGAGGGCAGCCAGCTTGGCGTTGTACTCCTCGAGCTCGGCGTCTCCCGTGCGATCGGCGTGCCGGTCCGCGCGGCGCTGCAGCTTGGTGTCGCTGCGACTCCACTGGATCGCGACCGTGATCGCGAGGATGAGCGTGGGGATCTCGCCGATCGACCAGGCGATGCCGCCACCCACGTACTGATCCTGCAGCGGGTCCACGCCCCAGTCACGGCCCATCGATCCGAACCAGTCGGCCACCATGAGCCCCTCCTGCATCATGATCGCGATGCCGAAGAAGGCGTGCATCGCCATCACCGCGATCAGGGTGATCAGACGACCGGGGTAGGGCAGACGGTAGGGCACCGGGTCGGCGCCGATCAGGCTCATCACGAAGAGGTAGCCCGAGATCAGGAAGTGGATGATCATCCACTCATGGCCGAGGTGCTCGTACATGGACCAGCGCACGAGGTCGGTGAAGTAGAACGCCCAGAGCGACAGGATGAAGATCGCCGCCGCCACGAACGGGTGCGTCACGACGCGGGCGAAGGGCGAGTGCACGGCCCACATGATCCACTCGCGACCGCCTCGGGTCCCGTCGTCGCGTTTGTGGATCGCACGCAGGGCGAGGGTGATGGGGGCACCGGACACCATCAGCAGCGGGATCGCCATCGACAGCATCATGTGGCCCATCATGTGGATGCTGAAGAGGTATTCCTGGTAGGCGTTGAGCGGCCCGCTGGTCACCCAGACGAGCATCAGCATGCCGAGCACCCAGAACACGGTGCGATGGATCGGCCAGCGGTCGCCGCGCAGTCGCAGCCGCCGCACTCCTGCCAGATAGAGGAACAGTCCGAAGCCGGCGGCGACGAGCCAGAGCACGTCGAAGTCCCAGGCAGTGAACCAGCGCTCTATCGTCAGTTCCGGCGGCAGCGTCGAGCCGGTGAGGATCTGCGCGGGGGTCTGGGCGAACGCGGCGACCTCCCCGGTGGGGGGAGGTGTGCGTGCGAGTGCGGCGGCAGCACCCGAGGCGAGACCCATCAGCGCGACCTCGCACAGCACGAGGAGCCAGAACCAGCCGGCCGCGCGCTGACCGGAGAGCTTGGGGATCAGGCGGGCGCGGTACCAGGCCCCCAGCAGCCCCATTCCTCCCAGGAGCGCGACCTTGGCCAGCACGATCCAGCCGTAGGGCGTCGCCCACAGCGCATCCCAGCTGCCGACGGCGACGATGGACCGGGTGACGCCCGACACGGAGACCACGGCGAAAGCGGCGATCGCGAGCGACGAGTAGCGCCCGACGAGTTGCGCGGTGTCGACATCGGCTCGTCCGCGCAGCAGGACCAGGAGCAGGAGACCGCCGAGCCAGACGGCGGCGCCGATCGTGTGCAACAGGATCGAGTTGACGGCCATGTTGTGCCCGGCGAGGTCGCCGGCATGGCCCTGAGTCGCGAGCGGGAGGAAGGATGCGGCGGCGAGGAGGGCCGTGATCAGTGTGGGTGTCCACGAACGCCACGCGAACGCCAGCACCGTGATGATCGCACCGAAGATGGTGGTGATGAGCCAGGACTGCCCCAGCGGCAGCTCCAGCAGGAATCGACCGAGCTGCGTGCCGAACTCGCGTTCGATGCTGAGCTTCGGGTTGAAGGCGGCCATGAAGGCGAGAAAGCCGGCGAGACCCGCGGAAACCGTGAACACGGCCGCTCCCACCGAGGCGATGTTCAGGGCGGCATCGAATGATCGGTCCCCCGCGCGCAGTCCGAACAGCGCGAGCACGAGCGAGCCGAGCATGACCGCGCCCGAGATGTTCATGACGAGCTTGGCGATCGGCGTGCCCCAGAGCACGAACGGCCCCGGATCCTGCAGGAGCGGCGGCTTGGCGCCTCCGCCGACGAGCAGCGCCAGCACGAGGGCTGCCATCGCGGCGAGCAGGAGGATGACGATTCCCGCGATTCGATACGCCGAAATCCGACTCGTCGACTCGCTGCGGGAACTCACCCCTCCAGCCTAGGCGCGACCGGCGGTGAGAAAGCACGAAGGCCGCTCCCGTCGGAACGGGAGCGGCCTTCGAAGAGGTGCGGTCGAATTACTTGACGGCAGCCTTGAGCTTGGAACCAGCGGTCACCTTGACGCGCTTGCCGGCCGGGATCTTGATCTCGGCGCCGGTCTGCGGGTTGCGGCCCGTGCGAGCAGCGGTGTCGACCTGCTCGAAGGAGATCCAGCCCGGGATGGAGACCTTGCTGCCCTTGGCAACAGCGTCGGAGACCGTGGCGAACAGCGAGTCGAGGACACCGGAGACGGTGGCCTGGCTCTGGCCCGTGGCGCTTGCGATGCTCGCGACGAGCTCGGTCTTGGTGATGGACTTGTCAGCCATGTCATCCTCCAGCGACGAGATCCCGTCGCATCGTTGTGGGTATCGGAGCGGGTGCTCCTGGTCTAGCGACCGCCTCGAATGTACCAACCACCACCCTCATTTCCGCGTCATTTCGCGGGTTTTGGGCAATTACTGGGCGTGTCGCGTCACTTTTGTCACTCCAGTCACAGAAACCAAGGCCCTCAACGGGGCCGGTGCGCCTTGATCACGGCGCTGGACGTGCGCGCGAAAGTCGGCGCGACGCGGTCCTCCCCGTCCCCCACACCCCCACCCCCCACACCTCCACACCCCGTGTGGGGAGGAGTTCTCGCCGATGGGCGGAGGATGTTCCCGAGAGGCTCCGCCCGACGGGGAGTTCTCCGCCCGTCGCGGAGTGCAGAGGTGCGGGGATCAGCGCGCAAGATGGAGGCGCTGAGCGATCGCAGCCAGGATCAGGCTCTGCACGTCCGCCCAGTGGTTCATGAGCTGGTCGTAGCCGATGCGGATCACGTGATAGCCGCGGAGCATCAGCTCGGCGTCGTGCGCGATATCGCTCGTGCGTTGGGTTCCGACATGATGCTGACCGTCGATCTGCACGACGAGTCGTTCGCCGATCAAGAAGTCCACTCGGTGCCCGATGATCCAGACCTGCGGCGTGATCGGCAGGTCCAGCCATGCCATCCGCGTGCGGAAGATGGTCTCCGTCCCCGCGTCGGCGAAGGGACGGGCGTCGCCCAGGAGCCGCCTCGCCGCCGGCGGCAGGGGTGCCCGTTCGAGCACGTCGTGGTCCACGGCCCCTGCCCGCATCGCGGACTCCCAGGTCGCGAGCGCATCTTCATATGGCTGACAGCGCGCCACGAGCACGAGCGCGTTCTCGATCGAGTCCTCGAGCAGATCCGGATCTCGAGGGAAGATCGGCCGGCTCCAGTGCACGACCCCACGAGCATCCTTCGCGTGACCGGACTTCGGGGGTGCCGCCAGGTGCGGTCGCGATACGGCCGTCACCCACAGATCCTTCCGCGCGGCAACGGTGACGCAACTGAGCACGACTCCTCGCTTCGCCGCCGCGACGAGCATCGGGTCCGCACCGGGGAGTCCCACCCACCCCCGGCACACCGAGACCACCGCCCCTGCGCGCACCGCTTGCCGCAGCGCGTGCTCGGTGACCCCCGCTCGGCGCATAGTGACGACCCGCGCGATCCCGTTCCTGGCTGTGAGGGCGCGCACGACATCCATGCCTCGAGCCTGCCGCGCCTCGACGGCCCCGCAGCGCCACAGATCCGCCCTCTGTTGACTCCTTAGCAGTGGCTACTCGCTGTGCAGGGGCAGTCTTCGGGCGGACTTCCTCGTGATGGGCGGCGAACCCCATCACCGAAGTCCGCCTATCAGCGAGAAGTCCGCCCTTCGCGTGGCGCTTCAGGAGACAGGAGACAGGAGACAGGAGACAGAGACAGAGACAGGAGACAGGAGACAGGAGACAGGAGACAGGAGACAGAGACAGGAGACGCAGGCGCGGAGCGAACGTGAGGGTGGGGACGCGAAAGGGGCGAGGATCCGAAGATCCTCGCCCCTTTCGGCTGTCTGCTGAGACTTACCAGCTCGACTTGGTCACGCCGGGCAGCTCGCCACGATGCGCCATGTCACGGAAGCGGACACGCGAGATGCCGAACTTCGTGAGGACACCGCGGGGGCGGCCGTCGATGACGTCGCGCGAACGCACGCGAGCCGGCGACGCGTTGCGCGGCAGCTTCTGCAGGCCGACGCGAGCGGCCTCGCGGGCCTCGTCGGTGGCGTTCGGGTCGACCAGGGTCTTCTTCAGCTCGGCGCGACGCTCGGCGTAACGCTCGACGATGACCTTGCGCTGCTCGTTGCGAGCGATCTTGCTCTTCTTAGCCATTGATCAACGCTCCTCTCGGAATTCGACGTGCTGACGGATGACCGGGTCGTACTTCTTGAGCACGAGGCGGTCGGGGGTGTTGCGGCGGTTCTTCTTGGTCACGTACGTGTATCCCGTACCTGCCGTCGAACGCAGCTTGATGATCGGACGTACGTCCTGAGCCTTCTTGGCCATTAGAGCTTCACACCCTTCGCCTGGAGGTCCTTGACCACGTTCTCGATGCCACGGACGTCGATCACCTTGATGCCCTTGGCGGACACGTTGAGCGTGATCTTACGACCGAGCGAGGGAACGAAATACGTCTTCTTCTGCACGTTCGGGTCGAAGCGGCGCTTCGTCCGGCGGTGCGAGTGCGAGACATTGTGTCCGAAGCCGGGAACAGCTCCGGTCACCTGGCACACTGCTGCCATGATGTGACTCCTTCTATACCGTGAGGCCGGACGGCCCCACCCAAGATCCCTTGTCTGCACGCAACCACGACCCGCCGATCTCTCGGCCGCAGAAGGGGAAGCACGCGAACTGCGCACAGGAGTGTGCGCAGACAAAGAGTCAGTTTAGCACGGGCGCCGACGCGGTCGATCCCGGCTCCCCCGAAGCGAGTTCGGCAGCAGCCTCGGCCGCGCCCCTGCCCCATCGGAACGGCGACACCGTCGGGTCCGCGTCGATCCAGAAGCGCCACGGGAAAGCCGCGGTCCCGGCGACGCCGGCGACACCGACGCGCGGACCGCTGGCCACGTCGTCCCGCTGCGGACCCAGCCACAGCTCGGCTCGTGCTCCGCGACGCTCCCCACCCGTGATCGCGTCGATCCCGTCGTGCATGGGATGCCGCAATCCCACTGCCTGTCCGAGACGACCCGGCCCGCGGGCGAGGTCCCGCAGCGTCGTGCGCCGAAGGGGAAGCGCGACGCCACGTCGGAGGGCCGCCGCCTCCGTGCCGCTCACGATCTCGCCCGCCCGGAGCAGCACGCCGTCGCCCTGCCCTTCAGGGCCGCACACGACGTTCACGCACGAGTGGATGCCGTGGCTCAAGTACACGTACAGGTGGCCCGGCTCGCCCCACATCGTGGAGTTGCGGGCCGTGCGCCCCATGCGCGCATGAGAACCCGGATCGGGGATCTCGCCCGTGCCCTGCCCGTGGTATGCCTCGACCTCCGTGATGCGCAACCGCACCTCGACGGGAACGGAGTCGCTCCCGATCGTGACGACCGTGCGCAGCTCGCCTCCGAGCAGGCGCGGTGCGACGTCGACCGCAGAGGCGCTCAGGTCTGCACGGACGGCACGGCGCAGGCTTTCGTGCGGCAGGTCGACGCCGCGGAGGAGGTCGGAACCGTCCGTCATCTCAGAAGCGCGGAGCCGTCTGGCACCACGAGGCGTCGAAGCCGGTGAGGGCGACGATCTCCTTGCCGGAAGCCATGTCGATCAGGTGGGTCTCGACGTTCTCGGGCAGCGGCAGCAGCATCCCGTCGTAGGCGTTGTTCGCCAGGTCGGGAGCGACGACGACGGCGGCGTACTGGCCGCTCGGCGACGCGCAGGCCTGCAGGATCGAGTCCGTGGATCCGACCTCGACCAGCGGGGTCGCCGCGCCGTCGTCGTTGACGCGCACGACCACCTGTCCGATCGGCAGCCCCTCGTCGTCGCGAGCGATCACGTGGCGCAACGTGCCACCGGGATACGGCGTGATCGAGCTCGCCGTCCCGTAGTCGGGATCGGATGCCGCGAGCGGCTGCTCCGACCCGTCTGCGAGGTTGAGTTCGACCACGGCCCCGTCGAGCCGTTCGACGATCGCCGTGTAGGTGCCGCGGGAGATCCCCTGGATGGTGGCCGCGAGGCCGAGGGACTGCACACCCGTGTCGGTCGAACGGTCGACGAGCGAGAGGGCTCCGTCGAAGTCGATGAACAGCACGGCTGCGCTGTCGGGCACGAACTGCCAGACGAAGACGCTCGCCTCGGCGCCGGCGACCTCGATGATCTGCGGGTCGTCATCGCCGCTCAGCGACTGGGTGACCAGCACGCTCGCACGCCCCTCGGTGTCGCTGAGCTCCTTGTCGGAGTAGCTGTAGCCGACGAGGCCGCCGCGTTCGGAGACCTGGATCGCGCCCACGTATCCCTCACCGGGAAGAGTGAGCTCGCGCTGGTTCTTGCCGTCGCGGTCCATCACGAGCAGGCGGGACCCGTCGTCCTCCTCGACCGACACCACGAGCTGCGTGGAGGTCGCGCGGAAGTCGTTGATCTTGTCGTGCTCGAAGACCGGGACGGCCTTCTCGCCGCTGAGGTCGGTGAGGAAGATCTTGTCCTTGCCCGCGACATCGCGACGCAGCAGGAAGATGTTCGACGGCGGCGTCGTGAAGCTCGTGGTCAGCGTCGTCTTCGGGCCACCGCCGGCACCGACCACATCGGCGACACGGACCGTGTACTCGGTCGAGTCGTCGAGCGGGACCGTGAATCGCACGCCCACGCCGCGCCCCGAGGCATCCACCGTGAAGGGCACCTCCGGCTCGACCGTGACCTGCGCCGGGTCGATGTCGGCGAGTGCCTGGTTCGCAGTGAGGATCACGCGGCTGCCGGACGATTCGATCGCCTGTGCCGCATCGACCTGCACATCGCTGATGCGCGGGCCCTGAAGGAGGCTGGCGATGCCCAACCCCGTCCCGACGACGACGAGCACCCCGAGGACCGCGGCAACCGTGAGCACGAACCGGCGTCGGCTCCCCGGCGGGGGCGGGACCCGGCGCTCGGCGGCGGCGCGGGGGATCGGCGGCGCATACGGGTCCGCTGTCGCGTCCTGTGCCGCCGCACCGGCCGCTGCACCGGCCACCGCGCTCTCGACGACGGGTTCCGGTGCGGCGCCGACGAACACGGGTTCGGTCGCGAGGGGGACGGGCGGAAGAGCGGTCGCCTCCGCATCCTCGCGCGCCGCAGCCTCGAAGGCGGCCATCTTGCGGGCGGCGGCCTCCTGCTCCGCGACCTCACGGTCACCTGCCTCACGGACCGCGGCTTCACGAGCAGCGGCTTCACGCGCAGCCGCCTCGCGCGCAGCCGCTTCGTCTGCACCGGCAGGTTGCTGATCGCCCGGCCGATCGGCCGGGGTGGGCTGGTCGGCGGGCGGTGCGACATGGTCGGCAGACGCCACCGCGCGGTCGATCCGCTCGGCCTCCGCCGCTTCGGCAGCTTCTCGCGCTGCACGCATCTCCGCGCGGGTGCGCGGGACGGCGGGCACCTCTGGGCGCTCGTCGTCAGTACTCATAGGGGTCTCCCGGCTCATCGATCGCGACGACATCGGTCGGCTCGATGCGGAGCTTGCCGTCGGCATCCGCGCGCACGGTGCCGGTGATCTCGACCCATTGGCCGGTCGCGTACTCGTCGGGCTTCACATCGACGGGCAGAACGGCGGTCTGCGCATCGATCACGCAATGCGTGATGACCAGACGGGTCAGGTTCACACCGTCGTCTCCCGACGCGCCCGGCGTCACGAAGCCCGTGAGCTTCACCGCGGCGCCGTCGTAGGCGGCCGTGTTCGTCGCCGCCGTGAAGACACTCGCCCAGTCGCCGACGCCGAACGTCGACGTGTCGGCCACGCCGAGAGCGACCGAGTCCGCGCCGGCGAACAATGCGCTCTGCTCTCCCGCGCGCGACATCGCGAGCTCGACCGACAGGGAGGCCGGCGGCAGGACGAGACCCGCCACGACGACACCCGAGGCGATGACTCCGCCGGCGACGGCCGCGACTCCGGCGAGCGCGCGGCGAGAGGAGGCCGGGGCACCATCGTGATCAGCACCGTCGTGATCCGCACCGTCGTGATCCGCACCGTCGTGATCCGCACCGTCGTGATCACCGTGGACTGCGGGAGCGGGCACAGGCCCGTGGTCGTGGCCGTGGTCGCTCTCCTCCCCCAACGGGAGGGTGCACGACCAGATCGCTCCGGCCAGAGTCACGACCGCGGCGGTGCAGGCGAACCACACCGACTCCGGGCTGATGTAGAGGTTGAGACGCCCCGTGAGACCGAGGCCGAGGGTGACGACCGAGATGACGGTCGCGAGCCCCACACCCAGCCAGCGGGTGCCGAGTGCACGTATGCGGGTGGCGGTCTGCTCGGACCGCGCCGTCTGCTCAGACAAGGACGTTCACCCCGATACCGATCGCGAAAGCCGAGGCGAGCACGATGCCGACGATCCCGACGAGCGTGCGCGCGGTGAACGTGGTGCGCATGAGCGCCAGCATCTTGATGTCGACGAGTGGACCGACGAGCAGGAAGGCGACGAGGGCGCCGGACGAGAACGTCGAGGCGAACGAGAGCGCGAAGAACGCATCGACGTTCGAGCAGATGGCCACCGTCATCGCGAGCGCCATCATGGCGACGATCGACAGCACCGGGTTCGACCCGATCGCGAGCAGCCACTCGCGCGGGATCAGTACCTGCACGGCCCCGGCGAGCGCCGAGCCGATCACGAGTGCAGGCATGACGGCGCGCAGCTCGATCAGGAACTGGGTGAGACTGCGGCGCACCGGCGTGCCCGGTTCGTGGGTGACCAGCTCGCAGGTGTCGACGAAGCGCTGGGTGAGCATGCCGTCCGGGTCGGGGTGGCGGCTGTAGATCCAGCCGATGAGGTTCGCGATGAGGTAGCCGCCCACGAGCCGGGCGACGAGGATCCCACCGTCCCAGCCGAAAGCGGCGTGCGTGGTGAGGATCACGATCGGGTTCACGATCGGCGCGGCGATGAGGAACGTCATCGCTTCGGCCGGCGCGAGGCCGCGCATCATGAGGCCACGGGCGAAGGGCACGTTGCCGCACTCGCACACCGGGATCAGCATGCCCAACAGCGACAGCACCGCACGGCGGGCCCACGCGCGCTTCGGCAGCCAGCGGTGGATCGCATCGGCCGGGAGCCACACCTGCACGACGATCGAGAGCAGCACGCCGAGGATGACGAACGGCAGGGCTTCGATGAGCACACTCAGCGCGAGGGTGAGACCGTCCTGCGCGCGGGTGGGCAGCGAGGCGGGGAACAGCGTCGGCAGGAAGGCATCGATCAGGAAGAGCGCGGCGATGATGGCAGCGCCCAGGCCGACGCCGATCCATGCCGATCGCGGCGAGGGCGCCGGGCGATGGGAGTGGCCGTGACGGGTCGCCGTTGCTGCCGAGGAGCTCACGCGGACGCGGCCCTCTCGGCGTCGCGCTTGTTCGCACACGGGGTGCACAGCCCGAAGATGTCGACCACGTGGGCGGCCTCGGTGAAGCCGTGCAGTGCCGCGGTGCGGTGCGCCCACTGCTCGACGTCCTTGGCCTCGATCTCGACGGTCAGACCGCAGGATCGGCAGATGAGGTGGTGATGGTGGCCCTGCGTGGTGCAGGCGCGGTACAGCGCCTCGCCCTCGGGACTCTGCAGCGAGTCGGCGTCTCCGGAGGCGGCGAGTCCGGCCAGCGCACGGTAGACGGTGGCGAGGCCGATGCCGGTGTTGTCGTCGCGCAGCGCGGCGTGCAGGCTCTGCGCGCTCACGAATCCGCGCGCGTCGGCGAGTGCTTCGCGCACACGTTCGCGCTGCCAGGTGTTCCGCTGAGCCATACGAAGAGTCTAGGCCGCGGGGGTTGGCGAGGGCTGGGAGAGGATTTCAGGCACGCACACGGCGCACTCGGGCCCGCGCCTTCTGCACGATCCAGCACACCACGTAGATCGTGAACGACAGGGTCGTGATGTACGGGCTCACCGGGAGCGTGCCGGCGAGGGCCAGCAGGATGCCGCCGACCGCGGACACGAAGCCGAACAGCGCGGCCAGCAACGGCACGGCGATGGGGCCTGCGGTGACGCGCATCGCGGCGGCCGCGGGGGTGACCAGCAGCGCCATCACCAGGAGGGCCCCGATGATGTGCACGCTCACCGCGACGATCAGGCCGAGCAGCACCATGAACAGCAGGCTGACGGCACGGGTCGGCACGCCGCGGGCCGCGGCCGATTCCGGGTCGAGCGAGTCGAACCGCAGCGGGTTCCACATCACCAGCAGACCGATCAGCACGACCATGCTGATGCCGATCAGCCAGCCGAGGTCGGGGCTCGAGACCGAAACGATCTGGCCGGTGAGCAGGCTGAAGCGGTTGGCGCTGCGGCCGTCGTAGAGCGAGAGGAACAGGATGCCGAGGCCCAGGCCGAACGGCATGAGCACACCCACGATGGAGTTGCGGTCCCTGGCCTTGGCCCCGAGGACCCCGATCAGGATGGCGGCGACGAGCGCTCCGCCGAGAGACCCGGCTACGACGCTGCCGCCGAAGAGCAGGGCGGCAGCCGCTCCCGCGAATGACAGCTCGCTCACGCCGTGCACCGCGAAAGCCAGGTCGCGCTGCATCACGAAGACGCCGATGAGTCCGCCGACGATGCCGAGCACCGCGCCGGCGATGATCGAGTTCGCGAGCAGGGTGACGAGCTCGCCGTAGTCCTGGAACGAGAAGACGTCGCTCCAATCGACCAGCGGCACCATGCCCAGTGCGACGCTCATGCCGCTCCTCCGTGCTCGTGGTGTCCGTGGTCGTGGTGTCCGTGCTCGTGGTCGTGGTGGGGCTCGGCGTCCGGCACGCCCACGACCACCAGCCGGTCGCCCGCGCGGAGCACGAACACCGGAGTGCCGTAGAGGTCGGTGAGCACGCGCGTCTGCAGCACCTCGTCGGGGGTTCCGAGCAGGAACCGTCCGCCGGCGATGTAGAGGATGCGGTCGACCCGGCCGAGGATCGGGTTGATGTCATGGGTGACGAACAACACCGCCGCCTCGCGCTCACGGCGCTGACGATCGATGATGTCGGTCACGGCGACCTGGTTCGCGAGGTCGAGGTTCGACAGCGGCTCGTCGCACAGCAGCAGAGCCGGCTCGTCGGCGAGGGCCTGACCGACCCGCAACCGCTGCTGCTCGCCGCCCGAGAGCAGTCCGACCCGGCGATCGGCGAAGTGCGAGGCGCCGACCGCCTCGAGCAGGTGGTCGACCTTGGCGCGGTCGCCACGGTGCGGGATCGGGAAGCCGAAGCGGCTCCCCTGCACGCCGAGGGCGACGAGGTCGCGGGCTCGCATGCTCGTGTCGGGGGCGAGCGAGCGCTGCTGCGGGATGTACCCGATACGGGAGTTACCGCGGTGCACGGGCTCACCCGCGACGCGGATCGTGCCCGAAGACAGCGGTTGCAGGCCCAGGATGCTCCGCAGCAGGGTGGTCTTGCCCGACCCGGAGGGGCCGAGCACCGCGATGAACTCCCCCGGCTCGACCGTGAGGTCGAGGCCCGACCAGAGTTCGCGATCACCGCGCTGCAGCGACGCGTCGGAGATCTCGAGGACCGGATTCCCGCGCTGTGCGGCGCCGCTCACGACTTGACGGCGGCGGCGAGGCTCTGGATCGCGTCACTCATCCACTCAGAGTACGACGATCCGTCCTCGAGCAGCTCCGTGAAGGCGACGACGGGGATGCCGGCGTCCTTCGCCGCGGTTTCGACGCGCTGGGTCTCGGACCCGCCGGTCTGCGCGTTGGTCAGCAGTGCCGTCACCTGACCGCTGTCGATCACGTCGAGCGCCTGCAGCAGCACGGCCGGGGCGACGTCGGTGCCTTCTTCGACCGACTCGGCGAATCCGTCGGGGGTGACATCGGTGAATCCGGCGGCGGCGGCGAGGTAGCCGGGCAGCGGCTCGGTGATGAAGACGTCGACGTCGGGCGCCTCCGTCTTGAGAGTCGCCAGCTCGGTCTCGAAGCCTTCGAGGTCGGCGGTGAGGGTGGCCGCGTTCGCGGCGAACTCCTTCGCACCGTCGGGGTCGAGCTCGGTCAGCTCGTCGGCGATGGCCTCGACGACGTGGATCATGGTGTGCGGGTCGAACCAGACGTGCTCGTTGAAGCCCTCGATGTGGTCGTGGCCCTCGTGCCCGGCCTCGTCGTCGGCGTGATCGTGCACCTCGTCCTCGGGCGCGTCGCTCTCCTCGGGGGCAGCGCTCGCCGACTCGTCGGCGTGGTCGTGGCCCGCCTCGTCGTGACCCTCGTTCCCGGGGAAGTCGTGCGAGTACTCGACGGCTGTGACCACATGCGGGTCCTTCGCGTCCTGCAGCAGCGTGTCGATGAAGGCGTCGTAGCCGCCGCCGTTCTCGATCACAAGGTCGGCCTTCTGCACCGTGAGCCGGTCGCGGGCGCTCGCCTCGTAGGAGTGCGGGTCCTGCGAGGCGGAGGTGATGATCGACTGCACGTCGACGCGATCGCCGCCGATCGTCGCGGCGATGTCGCCGTAGACGTTGGTGCTCGCGACGACCGTGATGGTGCCGTCGTCGCCCTCCCCCGCCGAGGGGGTGGAGCATCCGGCCAGCGTGAGAGCGGCGACGGATGCGAGGGCGAGGGCGACGACGGGCTTCTTCATGCCTTCACTCTAAACGCTAATGAGAACCATTATCAAATCCTTCGCCCTGCCTGCCTGCCCGCCCCGCTGCCTGCCTGCCCGCCCGCCCGCCAAAACGGAGACGATTCGACGTTCACGCGGGGTGTCGGTGATCAACACCCCGCGCGCGACGCGAATCGTCTCTGTTTTCGCAGCTGCGGGAGCTCAGGCGCGCAGCTCGGCCGGCGCGATCCAGACCGTGGCCTCGCCGGGAAGGGTCGAGCCCTCGAGCGGAGCACTCGCGAGTACGACGTCGGCGGCATCCGCACCGAGCTCGACAGGCGCGGCGCCGAAGTTCGACACCACCTGCCAGCCGTTCGGGCGGGCGAAGCGCAGCACATCGTCGCGGCCGGTCTCGATCCACCCCAGGGTCTCGCCGGTCTGCAGCAGGTGCCGCAGGCGCAGAGCCTCCCGGTACAGCGAGAGCGTCGACGACGGGTCCGCCGCCTCGACGTCGACCGCATACTGCGCGAACCACTCCGGCTGCGGAAGGTGCGCGCCTGCGGCCCCGAATCCGTACGAGGACCCCGCAGCAGTCCACGGCAGCGGCACGCGGCATCCGTCCCGACCGAGGCCGTCGAACTCGGCACCACGGAAGAAGCCCGGATCCTGACGCTGCTCCGGCGTGATCTGCGCGACCTCGTGGAGACCGAGCTCCTCCCCCTGATAGAGATAGGTGCTGCCAGGCAGGCCGAGCAGCAGCAGGGTGGCCGCGTGCGCCCGGCGGAGCCCGCCCTCACGGTCCAGTGCATCCGCCGGACCACCGGCCTTCACCCACTCGGTGCCCTGCTTGACCGGACGGCCGTTCAGTGCCGGGAGCCCATAGCGGGTGGCATGGCGGGTGACGTCATGGTTCGACAGCACCCAGGTGGTCGACGATCCGGTCGCCGCCGCCTGCTGCAGGTTGTCGGCGATGATGCTGCGGAACTGCGTGGCGTCGAAGTCGGCGACCAGCAGATCGAAGTTGAACGCCTGCCCGAGCCCCTCGGCCGACGCGTACTTCGCCCGGCGCTCCGGCGTCTCCACCCAGGCCTCGGCGACGGCGGTGCGCGGCGGGTCGTACTCGTCGAACACCGCACGCCACTCGGCGTAGATCTCGTGCACGTCGTCGCGGTCGACCATCGGGTGCGTGCCCGAGGTGCGGTCCATCGCGTCGAGCTCGGCACGCGAGGGCAGCGGTTCGCTGAGGTCCTTCGTGAGCATGTGGGCGACGTCGATGCGGAATCCGTCGACACCGCGGTCCGACCAGAAGCGCAGCGTCTTCAGGAAGTCGGCGCGCACCTCGGGGTGGTCCCAGTTCAGGTCGGGCTGCTCCACGGCGAAGTTGTGCAGATACCACTGCCCGTCTTCCACGCGCTCCCAGGCACTGCCGCCGAACACCGAATCCCAGTCGGTCGGCGGCTCGGAGCCGTCGGGTCCGGTGCCCTCGCGGAAGATGTACCGGTCGCGCGCCGCCGAGCCGCGCCCCGCAGCGAGCGCCTCCTGGAACCACTCGTGCTGGTCGGACGAGTGGTTCGGGACGATGTCGACGATCACGCGGATGCCGCGGGAGTGCAGCGCCTCGACCATGTCGTCGAAGTCGGCGAGGGTGCCCAGCCGCGGGTCGACGTCACGGTAGTCGGCGACGTCGTATCCGCCGTCGGCGAGCGCGGACGGATAGAACGGGCTGAGCCAGACCGCATCGATGCCGAGGCCCTGCAGATAGTCGGCCCGGGAGACGATGCCGGGGATGTCACCGATGCCGTCGCCGTTCGCGTCGGCGAAGCTGCGCGGGTAGATCTGGTAGACGGCGGCCTGACGCCACCACGCGGCGTCTTCGGCGGTGCGGGTCTCGGCGAGAAGCGCGTCGGTCATGAGGGGAGGACTCCTTCTGTGTTTCCGGTGGTTCGGTGGCTTCGAGCGGTTCGGGCGGTTCGAGCGGTGCGGCGGTCAGCCCTTGACGGCGCCCTGGGTGACGCCCTCCATGACCCACCGCTGCGTGAACAGGTAGGCCACGATCGCGGGCGCCATCGCCATGAGGTACGAGGCGAAGGCGACGTTGTAGTTGTTGCTGAACTGGTTCTGGAACAGGTTCTGCCGCACCGGCAGCGTCTGCAGCGCCGGATCGGCGATGATGAGCGACGGCATCATGAAGTCGTTCCAGGCGTAGAGGAAGGCGAAGATGCCGACCGTCGCACTCATCGGGGCGAGCAGCGGGAAGATGAGCTTCCAGAACGTCTGCCAGGTCGTGGCTCCGTCGATGCGCGCGCTCTCCTCGAGCTCGATCGGTATCGAGCGCAGGAACGCGGTGAACAGCAGCACGCTGAAGCTCAACTGGAACATGGTCGCGAGGATGATCACGCCGAACGGGTTGTCGAGCCCGACGCGTCCGGTGAGCTGGATCTGCGGCAGGGCCACGACCGGGAACGGGATGAACATCGCCGCGAGCAGGTAGAAGAACGAGTAGCGGAACAGCCGACGGTCCCAGTTGCGCACGATGGCGTAGGAGGCGAAGGCCGCCAGCACGATCGTCGCGATCACGGTGCCGGCGGTGACCAGCAGCGAGATGCCCGCACCGACGGGGAACTTCGTCAGCGTCCACGCCTCGACGAAACCGTCGACGCTGAACGGGGCCGGCAGCGAGAAGGCATTGCCGTCGACCGCCTGACCCGTGGTCTTGAGCGCCATCGAGATAGTCACGTACAGCGGCAGGAGCACGGTCACGGCGCACAGGATCAGGATGATCGTGCCCGACCAGTTGACGCGCTCCATGCGCACGCGCGGCTTCTTGCCCGAGGTGGGGACAGTGGTGAGTGTCTGCGTCGACATCAGAGTGCGTTCCTTCCGCGCGTCAGCGACAGCTGGAGGAGGGAGATGAGCACGGCGACGATGAAGAAGATGGTCGCGTTGGCCATCTGATAGGCGTAGTCGCCGCCGTTGAAGCCCGCGATGATCGTCATCGCGACGCTGCGGGTGGAGGTTCCGGGGCCTCCGTTGGTGAGGCCGACGATGATGTCGTAGGCGTTCAGGAACCCCTTGAATCCGAGGATCACGTTGATCACCACATAGCCCGCGACGAGCGGGAGCGTGATGCGGGTGAGCTGCTGCGCCTTGCTGGCGCCATCGATGCTCGCCGCCTCGTACACCTCGCCGGGAACCGAGAGAAGGCCGGCGATGTAGATCAGCAGGGTGCCGGGCACGGCCTGCCAGGCGGTGACGATGACGATGGCGATCCAGGCGAGGTCGGGGTTGGCGAGCAGGCTCGTCTCGAGCCACGGGATGCCGGCCGCCGCGCCAGCCGCGGGGATCGAGTTCGAGAACAGGAAGTTGAAGACGTAGGCGATGATGATGCCCGAGATCACCATCGGGATCACGAAGATCGTGCGCAGGCCCGTCTTGAAGCGGATGCGCGAGGTGAGCCCGACCGCCAGCAGGAACGCGACCACGTTGACGACGATCACCGTGGCGATCGAGAACCCGAAGGTGAACAGGTAGCTCTGCAGGATCGACGGATCGCTGAACAGCGCGATGTAGTTCGTCAGTCCGTTGAAGCTCCACTCCCCGATGCCGATCGAGTCGGTGAAGCTGAAGAAGATGCCGATGACTCCCGGAACCGTGATCGCGAGCGTGAAGAGCACCAGCGTCGGCAGCAGGAACAGGTAGTAGATCGGCTCGACGCGACGCGTGTGCCGCCGGAGCTTCCGGTCGCCGCCGGTGACGATGAGGGTCGTGCTGTCACCGGGCGCGGTGGGCGTGGTGGGCGTGGTGGTGCTCATGGCGCGGACTCCTCTGTCTCGCCGGAAGCGGATGGGGCGCCGGAAGCGGACGCGGCGTCCTTCGTCGACGGGATCGGCGCGCGGAAGGCGATGCGGGCCCAGTCCGCGTCCATCGTGCGCAGGATGGAGGTCGGAGAGGCGCCGAGCACCATCGCCTGCGCGTAGTTCATGATCGGAAGCGTCTTGGGCACGAGCACCGACGGGCCCTGGTAGATCTGCCCGTTGTCGTAGTACTCGACCATCCCCTCGATGCGGGGGTCGTCGGGGGCGGGAGCACCCTTCGTCGGGGTGAAGCCGAGCTGCGAGGCGTTGTACTCCTCGATGTTCTGCGGCTCGTAGAGGAACTCGAGGAAGTCGCGGGCGGCCTCCTGATGGCGAGAACCCTCGGGGATCATCGCGGCCAGGTCCATGTTGACGCGCACGCCGAGGTCGGCCGGGTCGTCGGTCATCGGCAGCGGGAAGGTGCCCAGCTGCAGGTCGGGTGCGGTCTTCGCGATCTCGCTGAAGGCCCACGGGCCCTGCAGGTACATCGCGGCCTCGCCCTTGCCGAAAGCGAGGTTGCCGTCGCCGTAGCCGCGGCTCGGCGCATCCGCGTTGGTGTAGTCGTTCGCGAGCTGCATCATCTTGTCCATCGGCTCGGCGAAGTCCTTCGAGAACGAGACCGCGGAGTCGGGACCGACGTCCGCGCCCTCATCGGCGAGGGCATCGAAGAAATCGATCACGTCCACCGAGCCGCCCGCGGTGTAGTCGTACCACCCCTGGCCCACGGTCCAGTCGTCCTTGAACGTGCCGTAGAACGGATCGATGCCGGCGGCCTCGAGCTGGTCGCACACCGCGAGCAGCTCGTCCCAGGTCTGCGGGACCTCGAGGCCCTGCGCCTGGAAGATCTCCTTGTTGTAGATGACGGACGCGGCCATCACCGAGTACGGGAGGGCGCTGGTGCGGCCCTCACAGGACCCGTACTGGTCCATCAGCGGCTGCAGGTCGTCGCGGATGCCCGCGGCGGCGTCGGTGCCTGCGAGATCGGTGAGCGCGCAGCGCTGCACGAACCGGGCGATCTCGTAGTTGTAGTTGGCGAGCATGATGTCGGGCGGGTTGCCCCGCACGAAACTCGCCGAGACGACATCGACGCCCGAGGTGTCGATCTCGACCTTCACGTCGCTCTGCGAGGAGTTGTACTCGGCGACGAGGGCGGTCATGAACTCGATCGCCTCGCGCTTGCTGAAGGTGAAGCGGATGGTCTCCGCTCCCGTGTCGGCGGCGCAACCCGCGAGGGCCGTGCCGACCAGGGTGACCCCCAGGGCCGCGGCCGCCGCTCGCACCGCGCGTGTTCGTCTCTCAGACACCGTCGTCCTTCCGTCATATAAATTCCTGCACTAAATCTAGTGAGCGAATTTACTCTATCGAACGGTACTCTCTCATTGGAGGACAGGGAGGTCAAGGGCCATGACAGAAGTCTCCGCAGATCTGGGAACCGGACGCGCGAGCGTCGGTGCCGTCCTCGACTTCGCCTGGACCGCCGGCGAGTTCACCGCGACCGAGGCGATGGCCGGCACCTCCCTGACCCGTTCCACCGCGATCGACGCCATCGACACGCTGGTCGGGGCCGAGGTGCTGCGCGAGCTGCCGAACGCCCGCGCCGCGGGCACCTACCGCTCCGGCCGCCCCTCGCGTCGCTTCGCCCTCGCCCCCGATCTCGGGGTCGTGATCGGTGTCGACGCGGGAGACACCCACCTCGCCGTGACTGTGGCCGACCCCCTCGATCGGACCCTCGTGCATCACCGCGTGGAGTTCGAGCCGGGGCAGTCGGCCGCCGAGCGGCGCACGACGATCCTCGACCGACTGGCCGACGCGCTCGCCGAGGCCGAGGTGACACGCGACCAGGTGCTCGCGCTGTGCGTTGGCGTCGCGGCGCCCGTGAACCGCGACGGCATCTCCCCACCTCACCCCGACGGCTTCTGGGAGCGCACCAACCCCGGGCTCGCCGACGCCCTGCGCGACTGGGCCCCGGTCGTGCAGATCAAGAACGACGCGCAACTCGCCGCCATCGCCGAGGGCGCAGAGGGCGCGGCGATCGGATGCCGCGACTACGTGGCGCTGCTCGCGAGCGAACGGTTCGGCGGCGGCGTGGTGGTCGACGGCCATGTGCTGCACGGTGCGCACGGCGGTGTCGGCGAGGGCGTCGTCTTCGACCACATCGTGGGTGTGGGTTCGGCGTTCGGGCTCCGCTACTCGGTGCAGGATCAGGTGCTCGCGGCCGTGGATTCCGGGGAGATCGCCGCGGACAGCGCGGTGGGTCGCCTCGTCGAGGCCGACCGCATCGACCCCCGTCTGGTCCTGACCCTCGCGGCCTCAGGCGATCCGGACGCCGTGCTGGTCACCTCGCGCGTCGGGGCCACCGTCGCCCGCATCGTCGGCGTGCTCGGCAGCATGTACGACCCGGCGCGCGTCATCGTGTGCGGAGCGGTCGCCGAGAGCATCGAGCCCGTGCTGACCGCAGCCCGTCGCATCCTCCCCGAAGAGCTGCACCTGCCGGCGCCGGAGATCCTCGCGTCGACGCTCGGGGCCGAAGTCGTGTCACGGGGAGCCGTGGCGACCGCCCGGAAGGCGGCGAGGGAGCGTGCCGTTCCCCTCCTCGCGGAGCAGCGCCTCACCGCCTGACGCTCGCGCGCCCGAGCGGCCTGCTTCCGCACGAGTGACCGTACGCTCGCGCGACGCGCGGGTGCCGGAAGCCATCAGGTCGACAGCGTCCGCGGGATACCGAAGAGGGTGTGGAACGCCTCCGCGCCGGCGGGAGAGATCGTCACCGCGCGCGAGGTCGGCTGAGGGCGGATCCAGCCACGGTCGTGCGCGGCGCGGAGGAGGACGGCGCCGAGATGGCCGGAGAGATGCGGGCGCCGTTCGGTCCAATCGAGGCAGGTTCTGACGAGAGGACGACGGGATGCCGGGACCAGCGCGGCCGGCCCCGCGATGCTCTCGAGCAGGTCGCGGCCCGTCGCCGTCACGGCCAGCTCCTCCGAGAGGTGTCCCTGTTCGATGAGAGCGTCGGCGAGCGCGACCCCCAACCGGCCGGCGAGATGGTCGTAGCAGGTGCGGGCCAGGATCAAGTCGTCTCGCACCGTCGCCGCACGAAGGCTCGTGATGGGAGCCGCCTTCCCGGCGTACGCCGTCGCTGCCTCGATGATGTGCGCGGCGTCCGGTGACGCAAGGGTGACATAGGAGTGCCGCCCTTGTCGACGCAGCTCGATCAGCTGGGCGTCGAGGAGCGTCGTCAGATGCTCCGATGCCGTCGACCTCGTCACTCCAGCAGCACGTGCGAGCTCTCCGGCCGTCCATGCCCGACCGTCGAGCAGTGCCAGACACATCTGCACCCGTGTCGGGCTGCTGAGCGCGGCACCCAGCTGGGACACGGAGCGGCGATCGCCTCCACGGTGTGCACGAGGTCGGCGGAGGGGAGGTTGATGACGAGATCCCCGATACGCTCGATGTTCGCGGCCGCCTGCCCTTCGGCCCCCAACCCGAGCATGTACCGGTCGCCCAGCGCCCACGCCGACGAGATCGGGCTGATGTTCGAGGATCCGTCAGGGTTGACGGTGGCGATCAGCGCGACGGGAGTCCCGAAGTACAACACCGGTAGGTCGACGCTCCGCGTGGTTCTCAACTCTCTATTGTCACCAGTCGACGCTTCGGGCCTCACCGAAGTGTGGTTACCATCAGTTATGGGTCGTCCTCTAACCTGAACCGGATCTGCGGTAGTTGGTCTCGGCAAGCACTGGGGTCTCGGATGGGGCTCGACTGGCGGGATCGTCAAACTATGTGATCCGGTGTAGCACGCCCCGGGGCACTAGGGTTGGCGTCCGGCGACGAGCGAGCGCCCCTCACGTTC
Organism: Microbacterium sp. TPU 3598; assembly: GCF_002356155.1. NCBI lineage: Bacteria > Bacillati > Actinomycetota > Actinomycetes > Micrococcales > Microbacteriaceae > Microbacterium > Microbacterium sp. TPU 3598. The sequence continues at coordinate 3,547,461 of NZ_AP017975.1, forward strand.
CTTCGTCGCGGGCACTCTGACTCGTCGGCCTCGCCCATGACCTCGGTCATCGCTTCGTCCAGCAGTTCGCGCTTGCGTTCGAGGTCCGCGACGCGAGCGAGAAGCAGCCAGCTACAGCCGGGGTCCGGCAGCCGCTGGCGCCGCGAAAAGGCAGAACTCGACGCCGCGAGGAGTTGTGCTCTTCTGGCCGCCGATCACCTCGTCGCGCGACCGATACCTCGGGGTAGTCGTCGACGAGACCATGATCGCCCCCGGGCGGTGAGGGCCGAGATCGCTCGCTGGCCCCGACCCGCTAGGCCGCTGCGGAAACGAAAACGCGCCCTCCCCGCTATGGAGAAGGCGCGTCGTGTGGAAGCGTCAGGATCGAGCTGCGCTAGCGATGAGCAGTCGGTTGTACTCCTGCTGCTCACGCTTGATGTCCCGAGCGACGTCAGTGACGCTGCGGTTCAGTCGAGCTTCGCGCACCTGCTGGCGCGCGCGCGCTTGTTCTTCGGTAAGTCGAATGTTCTGTGCCATATCGTCTCCCCTTCTTTTCTTCAGTGTAACCACGGTTGCTTGTTACGCGCTGTACATGTTCGTTGCACTGCTGTTCCCGTCATTGCCGTACATAACAACACGGATCTTCTTATGCGTGTTCCGCTTCTTGATAGAACACGGCGAGTGCCGACGCGATGACTTCAAGCGCGTAGCCGTCCTCCGGGTCCAGTTGGCGGATATCTGTAGTGTCGACGGAGATCATGCCGTAGATGGCGTTGTCGCCGGTGATGATGGGTGCGGATACGTAGCTGACGTAGTTCCGCCCCACGAGTTGCGTGCTGTAGGTGGCGATGCCGCCAAGGAGATCGTCGAGAACCTTGGCGCCGCGCCCCCCGTCTTCGAGGTTGAACTCCGTTGCCGGGTCAGGGCGCCCCGCTTGGTAGACGACCTCGAGCTGTCCCGGCGTTTCGCCGAAGGCGTGCAGCACCACACGAGTGCTCAGCGCGGTTTTCAGCTGGCTCTTCTCCTCGTCGCGGTACACATTGTTCTGCAGGTAGTCCACGGTGTCTACGAGGACGACCTCGCGCGCGCCGATGCGCTCATCCGCCGTCAGGTGACTGAACTCTCCAAGGTGGGGAAGTAGAACGAGCGAGGCGTACTCCATGACCTTGCGCTCGCGGGCATCCTGTCGACGCGTGCGGTTACCGCGGGTCTTCACCCATTGGGCAGCTGCGGCAACCGGGATACAGCCGACTCCCGCGATTACTGCACCAATGATGATGGCAGTGACGGAGCCTGTGTTCCCCCCGACGATCCAACTTCCGACGAGCGTTCCGATCCAGGGTGCGACGGCCGCGAACGGTGAGGTATGGCAGAACTCGCCGGCTTTCAGGAGTGCTGCGCGGGTGAACGCTCGCGCTGCACGCCAGAGGGAACGAGCGTCGTCGCTCTTCCGCTTGACCTTCGTGGCCCTTTTCTGGGTGTTGCTCTTCGGGACGCCAGGAACGAGCGAGCCCGCGCCTTTGTCCACGTAAGACAGCTCGGCAGCAGCAGGTGCCGGCTCGGCGCCGGGACCCGGCGGGGTGGAGCTCATCTCGTTCCGTTCGTCAGTGCAAGCGGAGCGGGAGCCCCCCTAGTCATCATGGCGGACTCTCAGACAGCCCCCGGACCACCTCACGCCTCGGCAAGAAGTCCGTCAGGATCTGGTCGGAGCTGCAAGAGCTTCGCGTGCTCCCATCGTCATGCTTGGAGACAAGAGCCGTCGTTGACCACGGCCTTCGCTAGTCCGAAAATATGTCCTCAGAGTCCCTGCTCATCATAAGACTGTCCACCAGCGACCGAAGAATGTCTGTCGTTACCCTTAGGCTGTCCACATGGAGCACTTCCCGATTGTCACATCCCTTGTTCGCGTAGCACTGGGAGACGATGCCGAGCGACTGAAGCACCAGGTTCAGCGTCTCATCGAGGCTCTTCGGGCCGAAGGCAACGAACGTCAGGCAACTGCTCTGGTCAAGTTGCTTAACACCAACGCCCGCAGCACCGAGCTCTCCCCTAGCCGGCTCACGCCCAGCGCACCTTCAGCCGTCGGCCTCGAAAGGCTGACGCCCCGCACCCCAGTCCCCGTCGACAAGGACTCGTCCGCACCGCTGGCGACCATCCTCATGCCGGAGGACATCACCGTTACCCTCCCGGTCTTCCCGCGCACTCTTCAGGCCAATGTCGATGCGCTTCTCATGGAGTGGATCAACTCCGACAGGATATGGGAGGCGGGCCTGTCCCCCTCCCCCTCTCTGCTGGTTTACGGCGCTCCGGGCACGGGAAAGACCACACTCGCCCTGTGGCTCGCGCAGCAACTAGGGCGCCCGGTCGTTCTCGCACGGCTTGACGGCCTCATCAGCTCCTACCTCGGCACCACCGCACGGAACGTCGGTGCGCTCTTCGCGTTCGCGAACCGGTACGACTGCGTTCTGGTCCTGGACGAGTTCGATGCCATCGCGAAGGTGCGCGACGACCCCAATGAGGTCGGCGAGATCAAGCGGGTGGTCAACGCGCTCCTTCAAAACATGGACGCGCGCGTCGGCCGCGGAGTCACCATCGGGCTGACCAACCATGAAGGCCTCCTCGACCCAGCCATCTGGCGTCGGTTCGAGGTGCAGCTCGCGGTACCGCTTCCGGAATATGACCAGCGCGTGGAGATCGCGCTGGAGTCACTGGACGGGGTCAACGCAGACCAGCACAACCGCAATGCCGAAGCCCATTTACTCTCCTGGGCCGCGGAGGGACTGTCCGGTGCGGAGCTTCGCACCCTCACTACGAAGTATCGCAAGCGTCGCCTGTTCCGCACGGAGGAGAACACCACGCCGGTGCGCACCGTTGCGCAGGTCGCCGAGTCCACGTCGGTACACATCGACCGCGGGGTGCTCGACCTGCTCCACGAGGACGAGACGACACAGGTACGCCACCTGATCAACCGCCCGTTCAGCAACAGCGACCTCGCGTACCTTTTCGGCTTGAGCACGAAGACGATCCAACGACGAATGACTGACCCTGTCCACGAGGAGTAAGCGATGCCCAACGAGCCCGTCCAGCTGGTCCTGAACTCAGAGCGGATGCGCGACAAGCGCGAGACCGGAACCCCGAATGGGAACGGCAAGGACTTCTTCGCCACCGACAACGCGGGTTTCTCCGCGCACCGGAAAGCACTGGTGGCTGCTGCCAGCGCGATTCGCGACGCCCTTCAGCTCGATGACACGTACGGCGGGCTCGGGTACGTCAAAGTCACGATGCACGAGGACGCCATTGCGAAGTCCCACCGCCCTCAGAAGGTTCTGTTCCGGAGTATCTGGTCGCCGCACGTCGCGACCGACGGTGTCGGCGAACCGATCTTCGCAGTCACTCCTGAGTCTCTGACTGCCGTCATCGCGGAGATGAGCAAGAGCGAAGCCGTTGTCACGAAGCAGAGAGTCGATCCGGATACCGGTGTAGTCGCGCTTCGCCCGTCGCGTCAAAGATGCGAAGTGTCGGCCATTGCGTCCATTACCCTCTGGACCGAGACCGACCGCCGGAACTTCAGTGCCGTAGAGGCCTCCTCGTGGCTCGCGCAGCCAGGAACAGGCGGAGGCTACATCGTGAGCTGCTTCCCCCTGGCGTCGGCGGCGAAGAACCCGAAACTCGCGGAACGGACTCGTGCTGCAGCGAGCCGCCTCGAAGAACTGCAGGCGATGCCCGAAGTTGCGGCCCGGGCCATCGAGGGCGGATCTGACCGAGGCCGGATGTACGCGATACAGATGATGGACCCTCGTGCGCTCGAAGCCGGGGGCACCGCCGAGATGCTGGACGACCCAACCGCACATCAGGTACTCCTCGAAGAACTGGGCCGGAATCCCGTCGTTCGCTCAATCAGTCTGCCGCCCGTCATCGCCAGCCAATCCACCGAGTCGCGAACGCTTGAGACGGAAGCACCCGATGATGTCCTCCTTGCCCCAGAGGGCACCCCGCCGGCGCAGGTTGGAGTCATCGACGGTGGAGTGGGCGACGCACTACTCCCCTGGGTCGAGAATCAGTGGGGACTTCTCGCAGGCCAGGACAAGAACACCGACCACGGCACCTTCATCTCCGGGCTTTTGGTCGCCGAAGGGACCATGAACCCGGCGCTCAAGCTATCGCCCGACCTCGGCTGCCGCATCTATGACATCGACGTACTGCCCGCCGACCCCGGCGGTACTGGTAAGCCCTTCGAGGCGTACTATCCGCAAGGCGTTCCGCAATTCCTCGATGAGGTCGATCAGGCCGTCGAGTCCTACAGTCAGGACAGTGGTGTCCGGGTGTTCAACCTCAGCATCAACGTCGACTCACCTCAAGGTGCTGACTCGTACGGGTACATGGCCCGACGCCTAGATGAGATGGCGGAAAAGTACGACGTCATCTTCGTCATCTCCGCAGGCAACCTGCGCCCCGGGTATACCCGCACGGAGTGGCATCCGAAGGTCGACCTCGCTCTCGCGTCTCTTTCAGCCGACACTCGTGGGATCCTCGCTGAGCCCGGCGAGAGTCTCCATAACGTCTCGGTGAGCGCCCTCAACCCACCTGGGCTCGACGGACAGGTGCCGTACGCTCTCGCGCGTTATAGCCGCCGAGGTCCGGGGCTTCGCGGCGCAACGAAGCCCGACTTCGCGCATGTCGGCGGGTCTGGGACACCGCTCACGGACGGCGGTCATGGACTTACTTCCGTCAACGGGGCCGGGTTCCTGGTTACCGACTGCGGTACGAGCTTCGCGGCACCGCTCGTCGCTCGCCGCCTCGCGGACCTTGACGCGCTCATCGAGGGCGATGTTTCCCGGGAGACCTTGCTCGCCCTGATGGTGCATTTCGCGCACACCCCCGACGTGTTCGCGCAGAAAAAGATGCTCCCGCATACGCGAGACCTCATTGGTTTCGGCGTCCCCACGACCGCGGAGCGGATGCTACAACGCTCGGATTCGGAGATCACCATCGTGGTCAGTGCAGTTATCCGGCCAGACGAGGACAACTGGTTCACCTTCTCTTGGCCTGATGCGCTGGTGACGGCTGAGGGAGGCTGCGCAGGTGAAGCGCGTCTGACCATCGTCGCGAAGCCGCCCATCGCACACGAACATGGTGACGAGCGTGTCCGCGCCAACATTCACGCGCGTCTGATGCAGAGCGATGGCGCGGGCGGATGGTCCGGGCAGACCAAGCCTGTGAACGCGCTGCCGCCGAAAGGCAAGATGCACCCGACGGAGCGCGAGCTTCTGCAGGAGTCGATGAAGTGGCAGATGGTGAAGTCGTTCGAGACCGGCAGGATGCGCGGACGCGGATCGAGCTCGGAGTGGAAGCTCCGCATCGACTATCTCGAACGAGCGAATGAAAAGCTGCCGGTGGACGGAGTCGACTACTCCGCGGTCCTCACCATCAGCGATCCGAAGGGCCAGGCACCCGTGTTCGCCCAGATGCGTCAGCACTTGAACTCCATCGGCGTGCAGACCGGTGACCTGCGAACCAGCATCCGTACGCGGACCACCACCTGAGCTCAAGACAGCAGGTTTTCGTGGACATGCAGGTGCTGGCCAGTTAGAGCGAAACGACGAGCGGCTTCGCCTACGGGGTTGGGAGATGGCGCGTACGCGTGTTGTGAAGAGAGGATGGTAGGTGTCGCCGGCGCTTCCTTAGGTGCCCTCTCGCAGCCTCCAAACCCACGATCCCTGTGGACACAGGGATCAACTACGTCGAACCAGCTCGCCTTTGTTTGAGTGGTCCAACTTCGAGTGAAGAAGAAGCACCTTCAGGGACGTCCGATATCAGTCCACGAGCAGCGCGGGCTCCTCGAGCACGGAGGCGACGTCGGCGATGAAGCGGCTCATGCCGTCGCCGTCGATCACGCGGTGGTCGAACGACCCTGCGACCGTGGTCACCCAACGAGGACGCACCTCGCCGTCGACGACCCACGGCTTCTGACTGATGGTGCCCATCGCCACGATGCCCGCCTCGCCGGGGTTGATGATCGGCGTGCCGGCATCCATCCCGAACACACCGATGTTCGTGATCGTGATCGTGCCGCCCTGCTGATCGGCCGGTGGAGTCTTGCCCTCGCGCGCCGTGAGCGTGAGACGGTTCAGCGCCCGCGCCAGGTCCTTCATGCCGAGGTCCTGCGCGTCCTTGATGTTCGGCACCAGCAGGCCGCGCGGGGTGGCGGCGGCGATCCCGAGGTTCACGTAGTGGCGCACGGCGATCTCCGCACCGGCTTCGGTCTCTATCCAGGCCGCGTTCACCATCGGCGTGCGACGGGCGGCCCAGATCACGGCGCGAGCCATGATCAGCAGCGGCGAGACGCGGATATCGGCGTAGTCGGGCGAGGCCTTCAGACGCTTCACGAGCTCCATCGTGCGGCTGGCGTCGATCTCCTTCCACACCGTCACATGCGGGGCCGAGTATGCGCTCTGCACCATCGCCGAAGACGTGGCCTTGCGCACACCCTTGACCGGGATCGACTCGGTGCGGTCGTCGCCGGCGGCCGAAGGCTGGGTCGGAGTGAGTCCGCGTGCGAGCCCTGCCGGTGCAGCCTGCGGTGCGGGCACGGTCTCCTCGCGCACGGCTCCCCACTCGGGAGTCTCGATGTTGCGGAAGACGCTCGCCTGCGACGCGTGCTTCATGACGTCGTCTCGGGTGACCTCGCCGTCGGCGCCGGTCGCTGCGACCGTGGTGAGGTCGACGCCGAGGTCGCGCGCGAGCTTGCGGATCGGCGGCTTCGCGATCACGCCCACCGACGAGCGCACCAGACGCTCGGCCGGGCGCTTGCGACGCGAAGTGGCGCCGCCTCCCGTGCCGTAGCCGACCAGCACCGATCCGCCGCCCTCTTCTGCGGCGGGAGCCACGGCAACGGGAGCGGCCGTTGCACCCGCAGCAGGCTCGGTCACGAAGGTGATGATGGGCGTGCCGACCTCGACCGTCGTTCCCTCCTCGACCAGCAGCTCGCCCACCACACCCGCGTGCGGCGACGGCAGCTCGACGAGCGACTTGGCCGTCTCGATCTCGCAGAGCACGTCGTTGATCGCGACCGTGTCGCCGGGGGCGACCTTCCAGGCCACGATCTCGGCCTCGGTCAGGCCTTCCCCGACGTCGGGGAGGGTGAAGTTCTGCGTGCTCATGACGAGTCCTTTCGGCCGAGCGGGGATGTCAGTAGGCGAGTGAGCGATCGACGGCCTCGAGGATGCGGTCGGCATCCGGGAGGTACGCGCCTTCGAGCTTCGCGGGCGGGAACGGGGTGTCGTAGCCGGAGACGCGCAGCACTGGAGCCTCGAGTGCGTAGAACGCCCGCTCCATGACGGTCGCCGCGATCTCACCGCCGATGCTTCCGAACCCCTGGGCCTCCTGCGCGTAGACCATGCGCCCGGTCTTGCGCACCGAGTCGAGGATGGGCTCGTAGTCGACCGGCGACAGCGAGCGCACGTCGACGACCTCGCAGCTCGTGCCCTCGGCTTCGGCGAGCGCCGCGGCCTGCAGGAGCGTGGTGACCATCGCGCCGTGTCCGACGAGGGTCACGTCACTGCCCGTGCGCACGACCCGCGAGGAGTGCAGCGGAACGGCGGAGGCGTCGAGCTCGACCTCGCCCTTCTGCCAGTAGCGGCTCTTCGGCTCCATGAAGATCACCGGGTCGTTCGAGGCGATCGCCTCCTGGATCATCCAGTACGCGTCGTTCGGCGTCGACGGCGAGACCACGCGCAGGCCCGGGGTGTGCGCGAAGTACGCCTCAGGGCTCTCCTGGTGGTGTTCGACCGCGCCGATGTGCCCGCCGTAGGGAATCCGGATCACGATCGGCATGCTGATGGCGCCCTCGTGCCGGTTGGTGAGCTTCGCGAGCTGGGTGGTGATCTGGTCGAACGCGGGGAACACGAAGCCGTCGAACTGGATCTCGATGACCGGACGGAAACCGACCATCGCCATGCCGATCGCGGTCCCGACGATGCCCGACTCGGCCAGCGGAGTGTCGAGCACCCGGCGGTCGCCGAAGTCGCGCTGCAAGTGCTCCGTCACACGGAAGACGCCGCCGAGCTTGCCGATGTCCTCGCCCATGAGCAGGACCTTCGGATCGTTCTCCATCGCCTTGCGCATACCCGCGTTCAACGCCTTGCTGAGCGGCATCGTCTCGAGAGTCACCGGGCTCCTCCTTCGAGCGACGCGTCTTCGAACGACGCCTCGTACTGCGCGCGCCAGGCCTTCTGCTGGTCGATCAGCGGATGCGGCTCGCTGTACACGTGGTCGAACATCTTGTCGGCACTCGGTGGCCCGAGCTCGACCGTGCGGGCGCGCAGATCCTCTGCAGCATCGGCCGCTTCGGCCTCGACATCGGCGAACAGCTGCCCCGACGCTCCGCGCGCTTCGAGGAACGCGCGCATCCGGACGATGGGGTCGCGACCGGCCCAGTACTGCTCCTCGTCGCTGCCGCGGTACTTCGTCGGGTCGTCGCTGGTGGTGTGCGCGCCGAGCCGGTAGGTGACGGCCTCGATCGCCTGCGGACCTTTGCCGGCACGGGCCTCGTCGAGAGCCGTGCGCGAGACCGCATAGCTGGCGAGCACGTCGTTGCCGTCGACCCGGACGCTCGGGATGCCGTAGCCCGCGCTGCGCTGCACCAGCGGCACACGCGACTGCGTGGAGACGGGCACGGAGATCGCCCAGTGGTTGTTCTGGAGGAAGAAGACGGTCGGCGCCTGGTAGCTCGCGGCGAAGACCATCGCCTCGTGCACGTCTCCCTGGCTGGACGCACCGTCGCCGTAGTAGACGATGACCGCTTCGTCGCGGTCCGGGTCGCCTGTACCGGTGCGGCCGTCGAACGCGAGACCCATCCCGTAGCCGGCCGCGTGCAGCACCTGCGACCCGAGCACGAGGGTGTACAGCCGGGTGTTGCCGTTCTTGGGGTCGGTGGGGTCCCACCCGCCGTGCGAGACACCACGCATCAGCTTGATGATGTCGACCGGGTCGACGCCGCGGATGCGGGTCACCGCGTGCTCGCGGTACGAAGGGAAGATCGTGTCCTGCGCACGGGCCGCACGACCGGAGCCGACCTGCGCCGCCTCCTGCCCCCGGCTCGGCGGCCACAGCGCGAGCTGCCCCTGCCTCTGCAGGTTCGTCGCCTGGGTGTCGATCGCGCGGATGACGACCATGTCCCGGTAGAACTGCTCGAGTTCGGCGTCGCCGATCGCTTCGATCAGGGGAAGGTACCGTTCTGCGGCGGCCGACGGGGCGTACCGTCCGGTCTCGTCCAGAACGCTCACAAGGGGTGTCTCGGAGGTGGTCACGCTCTCACGCTACCCGCGCCCGCATGCGTCGTCACGCATACCTAGGACGCCCTTGTAACTGCCCGGAACCCGGAGAAAACCGCGGAAAACCGCCCCGGGCCGGTGCGGCGACGGCTCAGCGGACCGAAGCGGCCACCTCGAGCACGCGGGCGATGGAGCCCTCCTCGCCCACCGAGATGCGGATGCCGTCCCCCGAGAACGGCCGGACGATGAGGTCGTTCTCGACGAAGGCCGCAGCGACCTCGTCGGTGCGCTCTCCTGCGGGCAGCCAGACGAAGTTGGACTGGGAGTCGGGGACGTCCCAGCCCTGTGCGCGGAGGCCCTCGACCAGGCGGGCGCGTCGCTCGACGATCACGGCGACACGCTCCAGCAGCTCGGGCTCGGCGTCGAGGCTCGCGATCGCGGCGTTCTCGGCGGCGGACGTGACCGAGAGGGGGATGCCGGTGGTGCGCGCGGCGTCGAGCACCTTCTCGTGGCCGATCGCGTAGCCGACGCGGAGGCCGGCGAGGCCGTAGGCCTTCGAGAAGGTGCGCAGCACCACGACGTTCGGGTGCTGCTCGAACACGCGCTCGGCGAGACCGTCGACCGCGTCGGGCGCCGTGACGAACTCGGCGTACGCCTCGTCGAGGATGATCAGGACATCGTTCGGGACGCGCTCGACGAAGGCGGTGAACTCGGCCGACGTGATGATCGGACCGGTCGGGTTGTTGGGCGTGCACAGGATGATCGCGCGCGTGCGATCGTTCACGGCGTCCGCCATCGCGTCGAGATCGTGACGGGAATCGGCGGTGAGCGGAACCTGCACCCCGGTCGCGCCCGCCACGAGCGGCAGGCTCGGGTAGGCCTCGAAGGAACGCCAGGCGTAGATGACCTCATCGCCGACCGATGCGGTCGCGAGGATCAGCTGGTGCAGGATCGACACGCTGCCGGAAGCGACGTGCACCTGGTCGGGCTCGACCCCGTAACGGGCTCCGAGACGCGCGCGCAGGCGGCCGGCGGTGGCATCCGGGTAGCGGTTGATCGGCGTCGTGCTCTGCAGGGCTTCGAGCACCGAGGGCAGCGGATCGAAGGGGTTCTCGTTGCTCGACAGCTTGAACGCATCGGGCCCTGCCTGCTTGCCCTGACGATACGGCGCGAGAGCGGCGATGGCGGGACGGATGCGGGGCAGGATCGGCTCGGTCACGAGGTCGAGTCTACGAGGGCAGCAGGCTCTTCCCCGGCGGCTTCTCCCCTGTCGACGACCGATTCGCGGTCGTACCATTCCGGTATGGCGATGACGGTGCGACTTCCGGAAGAACTCGATGCTCAGCTCGAGGCGATCGCGCGCGCCCGGCACACCTCGAAGCACGCGGTGATCATCGAGGCGGCGACGCGCTTCGCGAACAGCGAGTCGAAGACGGATCGCGTGCTCTCCATCGCGGACGAGATCACCGAGCGCTACCAGGCCCTCGCCCTGATCGCGAAGCTCGGCCTGCACGTCCGCGACGAAGGACTGCTCTTCTCCGCGCTCGCTTGACCATCCGCAGGGATGTTCGGCGCCGACGCGTACCCGACGTTCGAAGCGAAGGCCGCCGCGCTGACAGTTCGGTAGCTCAGAACCACGCGCTGTTCGATGGTAACGAGCGCATCTCGCTCTGCCTCACCTTCATCTTCATCCGACTCAACGGCTACGAGCCGACGTTCACGAACGACGAGGCATTCGACTTCGTCCTCGACGTCGCACAGAGTCGGTTGGACTTGAAGCAGATCGCGCAGGTCATTGCCGCCCATATCCGGGAAGACACGGCGCGCTGACATCTCGCGGGCGTCCGTGGGACACTGGTCGGACTATGCGCTTCATCATCCGCGTCGTCGTCAACGCCTTCGCCCTCTGGGTCGTCACGCTCATCCCCGCCCTGCAGGTCGTGATCACCGCCTTCCCACCCGGCGAGACGCTGCAGCTGGTGCTGACCCTGCTCGCGGTGGCCGCGATCTTCGCCCTCGTGAACACGATCATCGGCACCGTGGTGAAGATCGTCGCGTTCCCGCTCTACATCATCACGTTCGGGCTGATCGGGTTCCTGATCAACGGCTTCCTGCTGTGGCTGACGGCCTGGATCACGAGTGGCTTCGGCTGGGGCCTGACGGTCGGCGACTTCTGGTGGGGCGTGGTGGCCGCGCTCATCATCTCGATCATCAACGGCATCTTCGGCTTCATCCTGCGCCCGCAGAGCAAGAGCCGCCGCGACTGAGAAAGCGCGCTCCTCCCGCGGATCGAAAAGCAGCCGACTGATCTCGAAGTCGGTCATCCCCCCTTTCGCTCGGCGTGGTACTCGGTCCGCTCGACCTCGACCGCCTGGCCGAGCTCGTCCCAGTACTCGTCGAGAGCCTCGGCGCGGGGATCGTCCGAGGCATCCACCATCTCCGCCGTCTCGATGTAGGTCTCGAGATGGTGGGTCTGCAACTGCAGATCCTGGAATCCGTCGTGCGGGTCCCCTTCGCGAGACGCCGTGAAGCTGTCGGGGGATCCCGTGCCCGCCGCGGAGCCCCCGGCGGCGAGCGCCGAGACGACGTCGTCGGTGTGGCGGAGCTGGATCAGGGTCTGATCCTCTCCGAGCGTCGGTTCGGTCGGGCTCCCCGCGGTCAGCTGCATCGACACCTCGAAGTCGCTCTCCATCGCGAGACGGGCGGCGATCATCCCGCCCTGCGAATGCGCGACCACGTCGACCTGGTCGCCCGGCTTCGCCCCCGCCGCGCCCAACGCGTCGACCGTGGCCTGATACGACGCCGATGCGCGGCCCTGATAGAGCTCGATGTTCGACTTCATGTCCCACGGCTCGGACTTCCCCGACCGCCACGGCAGGGACTCCTGAGTCCCGGCGACGTAGGCCACATACCGGGTCGCCCCACCGACCATCGTGTATTTCTCGACCGCGACCTGCGAGGCCGCTCCCGGTATGCGACGGAATGCCGCAGCGAGGCCGGCAGGCGCATTCGGAGCCGACGTCTTCACGGGCATCACCTGCACGGGATCGGCCTTCCCCGCCAGCGTCATCCCCGGCCGGACCGTGCCGAGCCCGGATGCGACGCCCACCATCGCCCCGGCGAGGAACAGCGGCGGGAGCGCCCCCGCCAGGTCGTACTGCTCGCCCAGTCCCTCGAATCGCCGCTCCTTCCAGCCGGCCACCAGCCACTCGGCCATGGTCCCGATCCGTTCGTCATCGGCGACGAGCCGGTCGGCGCGCGCCTGCACGGCGCTCGCCGCCGCGGCATCGGTGAGGGCGAGCGCCTCCGCCTGCGCGCGCAGCTCGACCACCTCGAACGCGTCAGCCATCACCAGGGTTCCCGTGCAGGCGTTCTCGATCTCGACGCACAGTTCATCGATCCGCTCGACACTCCGTTGCAGTGCACCGACATCGACTCCCGAACCGGTCTCCGGCGCCGAGGAGATGAGCGCGTGTGCCCGGCGGACCGCGGCGCGTGCGTGTTCGTACTCCGACACCACCGATCGCATCCGTGCCCCGAGATCGCGCAGCTGCTCGGTGTCGACGGCGATCGCCCCGCCGTGATCGATGCTCAATCCCCCGCCATCCGCCGACGGTTCCCTGCCTGCGACCATGCTCATTCCGCCGCCCTCATTCCGCCGCTCATACCGCCCCGCCGAGTTCCCATCTCCGCACCGTGAGGTGTCCGATCTCGACTCCGGTGTCGTCGCGCAGCCGTTCGAGCAACGCGTTCAGCGCGCGGAACCCCTCGGACTGCCAGTCGGAGCGATCGGTGAGCGCGACCAGAGTCGCCCCGGATTCTTCGAGCGTGGAGATCGCCTCTCCGATCTCCTGGGAGGCGAGAAGCAGGTCGCCGAGGTGCGCGGAGCCGACATCGAGGATGTTGACGAACGAGTACATGGCCCCAGCTTCCGGGATCACGGGCTTCTCGCCCTGCCCGATCGCCGCGAACGGTGGAGAGATGGATGCCCGGTCAGGGTGTGCAGAGGATCGCGCGAGGCGGTGCGCGCTGTGCAGGAGGCCCGCGGCCGGGCAGAATGTAGGTGTGACATCCCCGGATCCCTTCCGCGTGATCTTCGTCTGCACGGGGAACATCTGCCGCTCTCCCATGGCCGAGGTCGTCTTCCGCGACCTCGCCGAGCGGCAGGGACTCGGCCCGCGCATCGTCTCGCGCAGCGCCGGAACAGGCGACTGGCATCTCGGCGAGCGCGCCGACCACCGCACGATCGATTCCCTGGCCCGTCGCGGTTACGACGGCTCCCAGCACCGCGCCCGCCAGTTCACCGCCGCGGCCTTCGCGGACAACGACCTCGTCGTGGCCCTCGATCGCACGCACGAGCGCATCCTGCGGGAATGGGCGCACGACGAGGACGAGGAGGGGAAGGTCACCCTGCTGCTCGCCTTCGACCCGAACGCCACGACCCATGACGTGCCCGACCCCTACTACGCGGGCGCGGAGATGTTCGATTCCGTGCTCGGTATGATTGAGGCGGCGACTCGGGGCCTGTTCCGCCAGCTCGAACCCGCTCTGCGTCTCCCCCGCACGCCCCGCATCTGAGGGGCCCGATCAGGAGGACTCCCCTGACTTTCCAGCCTTCGCTCCCGCCGCAGCCCCTGAGCCCGCTCGACGGTCGCTACCGCGGCGCCGTCACCGGTCTCGCCGACTTCCTGTCCGAGGCCGGCCTGAACCGGGCGCGCGTCGAGGTCGAGGTCGAGTGGCTGATCGCCCTCACCGACCGCTCGCTGTTCGAGACCTCGCCGCTGCCGGAGTCGGACAAGGAGCGCTTGCGCGCCCTCTACCGCGACTTCGGTCAGGCCGAGATCGACTGGCTCGCCGAGAAGGAAGCCGTCACCCAGCACGACGTGAAGGCGATCGAGTACCTCGTGCGCGATCGACTCTCGACGCTCGGACTCGACGGCATCGCCGAACTCACGCACTTCGCGGCCACGAGTGAAGACATCAACTCCGCCTCCTACGCCCTCACCGTGAAGCGCGCTGTCGAGGAGGTCTGGCTCCCGGCCCTCGACACCGTGATCGCGAAGCTCCGCGAGCTCGCCGTCGAGCACGCCGACGCCGCGATGCTCTCGCGCACGCACGGCCAGCCCGCGACGCCCTCGACGATGGGCAAGGAGCTCGCGGTGTTCGCCTGGCGCCTCGAGCGGGTGCGCGGTCAGATCGCCGCCTCCGACTACCTGGCCAAGTTCTCCGGCGCGACCGGCACCTGGTCTGCGCACCTGGCCGCAGACCCCGACGCCGACTGGCCGACCATCGCCCGCGAGTACATCGAGGGCCTGGGGCTCGGCTTCAACATCCTCACTACCCAGATCGAGTCGCACGACTGGCAGGTCGAGCTGTACGACCGCGTGCGTCACGCCGGCGGCATCCTGCACAACCTCGCCACCGACATCTGGACCTACATCTCGCTCGGCTACTTCGCGCAGATCCCGGTCGCCGGGGCCACCGGTTCGTCGACGATGCCGCACAAGATCAACCCGATCCGCTTCGAGAACGCCGAGGCGAACCTCGAGATCTCGGGCGCCCTGCTCGCATCGCTCGGCCAGACGCTGGTCACCAGCCGCCTGCAGCGCGACCTGACCGACTCGACCACGCAGCGCAACATCGGCGTGGCTTTCGGGCACTCGCTGCTCGCGCTCGACAACCTGCGCCGCGGCCTGAACGCGATCTCGCTGTCGCGCGACGTGCTGCTCGCCGACCTCGACGTGAACTGGGAGGTGCTGGCCGAGGCCATCCAGACCGTCATCCGCGCCGAGGTCGTCGCCGGCCGCTCCACGATCACCGACCCGTACGCACTCCTCAAGGAGCTGACGCGCGGCCACAGGGTGGGCGCGGCCGACCTCGCCGAGTTCGTACAGGGTCTCGAGATCGGCGACGCCGCCAAGCAGCGCCTGCTCGCGCTGACCCCGGCGACGTACACGGGTATCGCAGAGAAGCTCGCGCAGTAGCCGCGAGGCTGAGCCCGACTCCTCACCCAGTCGCCGTCACGATCGACGAGTGCACGCGGGCAGGAAGGCACGCGGGCTAGGGGGCTGAGTCTCCGGAGTGCTCCTCGACACTGTCCTTCGGCATGAAGGCGGCGGCGAGCAGGGTGAGCACCGCGGTCACGGCGACCGCGACGAACACCCACACCGACGCATGGATGATCGTGCCGGGATCGTCGGGACCGATGCCCTGCGCGATCACGGCATTGGAGATCGCCCCGAACACGGCCACGCCGACGGCGCTCCCGGCCGAACGCGCGAACGCGTTCATACCCGTCACCGCCCCGCGCTCGCCCCAGCCGACCGAGGCCTGCGCGGCGATCAGCGTCGGCGCCGCACTCCATCCGAGCCCGAAGCCGAAGAGGAACGCGATGCCGGCGATCACGAACGGATTCGGCCACGAGGCGACGGAGGCCAGGGCGATGGCGGCGACCGTCGTGATGCTCATGCCGATCAACGTGGTGCGGCGGAAGCCGATGCGCAGGTACAGGCGTCCCGCGTTCGCGGCGGCGAGCGGCCAGCCGAGGGTCAGAGCGGCGACCGCGAGACCGGAGAGCAACGGGGCGATGCCGGTGGACCCTTCGAGGTAGGCCGGAGCGAAGCTGGTGACACCGAGCATCAGTGCGCCGACACCGAGCGACACGATCGTGGTGGTGAGGATGAGCCGTCGACCCGCGAGGCGCAGGTCGACGATCGGCTCTGCGACGCGGCGCTCGACGAACCCGAAGGCGATCAGCGCGATCACTCCCAGACCGAAGCAGAGGGCGCTCTGCACCGACAGCCACGCCCAGGCGTTCCCGCCCTCGAGCATGCCGAGGATGAGCGCGGTCAGCCCGATCGTGAGCAGCACCGCTCCCCCGTAATCGATGCTGTGCTTCTGGGTCTGCTTCTGCTCCTTGTAGTTGCGCAGCAGCATCCATCCGGCGATCAGACAGAGCGGGATGTTGATCCAGAAGATCCACCGCCAGGCGTCGAACTGCGCGAAGATCCCCCGAGCGCCGGGCCGACGACCGACGAGATCGCCCAGACGCTCGCGACGTATCCCTGCACCTTGGCACGTTCGGCGACGGTGTAGATGTCGCCGACGATGGTCATCGACATCGGTGCCACGGCACCGGCGCCGATGCCCTGGATGATGCGGAACACGATCAGCGCCGGCATGCTCCACGCGAATCCGCAGAGGATGGAGCCGAGCAGGAACAGGGCGATGCCGAGCAGGATGATCGGCTTGCGTCCGACGGTGTCCGCGAAGCGGGAGTAGATGGGGACGCTCACGGCCTGTGCCAGGAGGTACACCGAGAACAGCCACGGGAACTGCTGGTAACTGCCGAGATCGCGGACGATGCTGGGCACGGCGGTCGCGAGGATCGTGGCGTCGATCGCGATCAGGCCGGTGGCCAGCATGAGCGCACCGAGAATGGGGCCCCGCTCCGACCGGAGTCCGATGGAGGCGCGGTCGACGGAGGCAGTCACTACAGGGACAAGCCGATCAACCGCAGCGGTATTCCGGATTCATGCGGGATGGCGGCACCGACGTCGCCCTCCGACGTCGGTGCCGCCGGGGTCAGTGCGCCGGGCCGAGGTCGCGCATGGGCTTGCCGTTCTTCGGGTTGCCCGGCTTCACCTTGCGACGTTCTCCGTTCACGACCACGATCACGTTGCTCATGTTCGGTGCCCGATCGGCGACGACGTCGTAGGCGACGACCTTCCCGTCCCGCCACGTGCAGTCCACGCGGTATCCGCCCCGTGCGCGGAGCCCGGCGAACGATCCGCTCACCGCCCAGTCCGCGGGGACGGCGGGCAGCAGCCGGATGACGTCGCCATGACTCTGCACGAGCATCTCCGCGATCGCGCCGACGATGCCGTAGTTGCCGTCGAGCTGGAACGGCGGGTGGTTCGCCCACAGGTTCTGCAGGATGTTGTACGTGAGCAGGCCGCGGACCATGATGCCTGCCCGCTCGGCGTCGCCCAGGCGCGCGAAGAGTCCCGCGCGCCACGGCCAGGTCCAGGAACGGCGACTGTCGCCCGAGACTGTGGCAGCGGTGAACGGCACGCCCTCCTTCTCTCCGCAACGCGCCTTGAGTGAGACCAGTGCCGCCGCCGAGAGCTCCGGAGTATCCGGGGTGATCTGGCGTCCCGGGTACACGGCGAACAGGTGCGAGGTGTGCCGATGGATGTCGTTCGGGTCGTCGCGGTCGGTCTGCCACTCCTGGAGCTGCCCCCAGCGGCCGATCTTGTTCGGAGCCAGGCGCTGCTGCATGTCGGCGATCGTCCCCTGGTACTTCTTGTCGACGCCGAGGGCCTTCGCGCATTCGAGGTAGTTCTGGAAGAGGTCCCAGATGATCTGCTGATCGTGCATCACCCCGTCTTCGCGCGGGCCGTGCTCGGGAGACCAGCCCATCGGCGCGACCAGGGTGCCGTCGGGGAGCTCTTTGAGCTGGTCCTCCCAGAACTGGCAGATCTCCTTGATCAGCGGGTAGGCCAGATCGCGCAGGTACTTCTTGTCCTGCGTGAACGCCCAGTGCTCGTAGAGGTGCTGCGCATACCAGGCGCTGGCGATCGTGTTCCACTCCCACGCGTTGCCGCCGAAGATGCTCTGCGAGGTGCGGGCGGTCCACCCGCGCACGTCGGCGCCGAACGCGTTCCGCGTGGCGATTCTGCTGGGCACGGCCACCTCACGGATGAAGGTCGCGAGGGCCTCGTGCGACTCCGGGAGGTCAGCGGTCTCGGCCCCCCAGTAGTTCATCTGGATGTTGATGTTCGTGTGGTAGTCGCTGGCCCACGCCGGCTGATTGCTGTTGTTCCACAGTCCCTGGAGGTTGGCGGGCAGCCCGCCGGGCTTCGACGAGCTGAGCAGCAGATAGCGCCCGTAGGCGTAGAGCGTCTGCTCCAGCGTCGGGTCGGCCTCGCCCGTGCCGTAGCGGAGCAGTCGACGGTCGGTGGGCATCGCCATCACGGCGCCCTCGGTGACCCCCCATTCGACCTTCGCGCGCTGCATGAGTTCGGAGACCTGCGCGGTGTGCGCCGAGCGGAGGCTCTTCCACGAACGGGAGGCCGCCGTGTTCAGGGCCTTCTCGATCGCCGGCTGCGGCGCCGCACCGCGCCATCCGTGTGCGGCGCTCAGGCGGTAGTCGGTGCGGGCGTCGAGCAGCAGGGTGATGCTCGCGGCGCCGGAGACGCGCAGTCCGCCCTCGGCGGCGACCACCTCTCCGTCGGTCTCCGCGATGCGCACCGCGGCCGCGTGCGTGAGGTTGTTGGCCATGGTTCCGGCGAAGCCCATTCGGCGGCCGCCCGCGTCGACTGTCGTCGCGACGCCGTCCTGCTTCGAGACCAGGGTGATGAGAGCGGTGAGCGCACCGGGGCGGTCGGCGGTGAACCGCACCGCGATCACGTCGGCATCCCGACTGGCGAACGCCTCACGCAGCACCGTGCCCTGTGCGGTGGCGAAGTGGGTGCTGTGGGTGCCGTCCGCGATATCGAGTGCACGTCGGTAATCGACGACGGCGCGGGCTCCGGCGGTGCTGAAGCCACCGCCGGTGAAGGCGATGCCGCCGAGACGGAGCGCGCCGGGTGCGGAGAACGAGATGCGGTACATCGTGTAGGCGGTGGTGTTCGCGAACGAGAAGACCCGCCCGGTGCCGCGCTCCGGGAACGTCTCCCCGGTGCGCGTGTCGAGCGTCTTCCAGCCGAGCCCGTCGTCCGAGCCGGAGACCGTCCAGTCCCGCGGATCCTGTTCCGGCGCGTCGGGAGCACTCGTGAGCACGTAGCCGTTCAGGGCGAGCTTGGCGCTGAGCTCGACCTGCCAGACCGCCCCTGACCCGGTCGACGGAACCGCCCAGACGGTCGCGGGGTCGGCGTCCACGGTGCCGACGAGGGAATCGGCGTGGCCGCTGGGCGACGACACGTAGACGGCGCTCCCCTGTGCGAGGTCGACCCCGCCGAGCGCGACCTCGGCGACCTGGAAGTGACTGACCCCCGCCTTCGGCGCGAAGACGAAGCGGTAGTGCGCGTACGCCGTCGTGTTCGCGAACGAGAAGCTCTTGGTCTGGAGCCGCTGCGGGAACGGCGCTTCAGCCCGCGTGTCGAGCGCGACCCAGGCCGCTCCATCGGCAGACCCTTCGAACCGCCAGTCCTGCGGATCGCGGGCGGGGACGTCGTTCGCGCTCGTGAGCGCGTAGGAGGAGACGGCGACCGGCTCCGCGAGATCGGCCTGCCAGATCACCTCGGCGGGCGGCGCGATCAGACACCACTTCGTGGCCGGATTCCCGTCGAAGGTCTTCTCGACGCTCTCGCCACCCGATACCTCGTACGGGCCTCCCGGCGAGCTCACGACGGTGCGCGCGCCGAACGCGACGGTCACCTCGCCGAAGTCGCGGAACGAACCGAAACCGGTGACGCTGGTGTCGTACGCTCCGTCGGGCTGGCCGGCGAGCGCGTTGTCGTAGTCGTTGACGCCGCCCCACAGGCTCTGCTCGCTGAACTGGATCACTTCGGCGTCCGGGTTCCCGAACAACTTCGCGCCGAGGCGCGAGTTGCCGATGGGGAGCGCCTGCGTCTCCCAGCTCGTCGCCGGGGTCGCGTACCAGAGGGCGTACGGCGAGAGCTGCGGACGCGGGATCGCACCGGCGGGGACGGCGCGCAGAGCGGCGTCCACCGAGAATGCGTTCGCAGCCGCAGGCCGAGCGGCCAGGAATTGAGGGACGAGCGGGGCGAGGAGGGCGAGGCCGCCCACCTGCAGCGCCTGTCGGCGGGAAATGGGGTCCATCATCACAGCAAACCTCCGGAGCATCGTTGATCATCTGGGGCCGTGCGGTCTCGCAACCGGTCGTGGATGCGGGGCGCGTCAGAAGTCAGTGTCCGACACGAGACATCGGATGTCTAGAGACGATTGTCCAGAGGGTACGCCGAAAGTACCGGAGATCCGCGCGATTCAGAACGCCTGACGCGCTCTTTAATCGGATGTTAGATGGTCCCGTCGACGAGCAGATCTGCCGCTCCTGCGGAGCGCGTCAGGAGGACGCCGGGCGGCCGGAAGCCTCGGAGTCAGGGCTCTCCCCGTCGGGCTCCGGGTCGTACAGCACCGGACGATCGATCGTCTTGGTGACGTCGGAGGGATCGACGGCGAGGATGAGCATCGCCAGGATCAGCAGCGTCACGATGAACGCCCCGCCGCCGACGACGAGCCCCAGCGCGATCGGGGTCAGCCCGTCGTAGGTGCCGTCGGCGATCGACGCGTTCACGCGTGCGGTGAAGGCTCCGGTCGAGACCAGGGTGACGACCATGGCGAAGACGCCGCAGCCGAGCGCGATGAGGAGCAGGTGCAGGGGCCGCAGAATGTCCCGGCGGGTGGGCTTCTCGTCGCTCATCGCTCTCCTCCATGCTCCGCGGGGGCGGCGCTGTCGTTCGATTCGGACACCGTGGCGACGGCATCGACCTGCTTCGGCGTGAGGCCGGCGATGCCGAGGAAGACCGCGACGATCGCCGCATAGCCGCCGAACATGCCGACGCCGAGGATGATCCCGGAGAGGACGAACGTGCCGGCCTTGTCGATCGTGTACTCCTGCAGGAACCCGGCCGGGATCAGCAGCAGGGCCACGCCGAGCAGAACACCTAGGCCCCCGACGGTGATCGCATCGCGCGACAGCATTCCGCCGGTGCGCCGGGAGCGGATGCCGGCGAGCAGCTCGATGCCGCCGCTGACGATGGCCCAGGAGGAGACGATGATGAAGAACAGGTCGTCGGAACGCCACACCGGGATTCCGCTCACCATGCCGGCGACGACGCCGACCGCGGCGAGCAGGACGTACGACCAGCGTGAGCCGGCGGGGAGCACCAGCCAGGCGGCGAGCACCTGGACGAGAGCGGTGATGAAGACGAAGCCGCTGAACACGGACAGGCCGACGGCGGCGGAGTGATCAGACGAGAACGTGATCATCAGTGCAGCGACTGCGGCGAACAGGGCGCGCAGCAATTGCACGTGGCGCATGGTGAATGCGCGAGCAGGGGCAGACATGACGGTCCAGAGTCCTCCGGGGTGTTGCTCCCAGTCTACGCGGGGCGGCGGAGCCGCAACGCCGGGAGCCCTGCGGAGGGAGGATTCGTGAAGCCCGGCTGATCTCCCCAGATCGATTGCCGGGCTTCACGACATACGCAGCAAGGGGGGCATCACTGCGTCAGGCCGGTGATCGCAGGGTCGGGCACCCTGCCTGCGAAGACGGCCAAGTGACCCCACATGCCCACCCGGTCCCCTGAGGTACGCGCGTGCGGTCGTATGCTCACTCTAAGGCGCTGATCTTCACATACCGGAGGGGATCTGTGATGAGTTTCGAAGATGACGCGCGCAGAGCCGAACCCGATGACTTCGCGAACGCCCTGCGCGACGCGATAAACGCGAAGCCGGTGACGCTGTCGTGGCTGCAGCGTCAGCTCAAGGCGCGCGGGAACCGCGTGTCCATGGCCACGCTGAGCTACTGGCGATCCGGCGCGCGACGGCCGGAGGGGGCGCAGTCGCTCGCCGCGCTCAGCGACATCGAGGAACTCCTCGGACTCGACACGGGGGCGCTGAGCAGACTGCTCCGATCGACGAACCGCACAGGTCCGCTCGGACCCAACCAGTTCCCGATCGACGAGGAAGAGCTCGAGTTGGCGGTGATCGACGCCTTCCGCGCGCTCGGCGCCTCCTACCCCGACACCTCCCGCGAGCTCACGACGCATTCGGTGACCGATGTCGGCGCGGACGGCAACGTCGCATTCAGCATCACGCGCAGCATCGTGCAGTCCACGGTCGGCACGATCACGGCGATCCCCTTCCTCGAGATCACCCCCGGGGTGCGCACCCCCGCACCTCTGCTGAAGGCGGTGGCAGGGGGCCGGATCGCCGCGCGCTACTCCCACCCCGACGGCGAGGTGCACGGGGTGCTGTTCGAGCTCGATGTGCCGCTGACCGCGCCGGAGACGGCGATGGTGGAGTGGTCGGTGGAGTACCCGCCCGACTACCCCGCGACGCGCGACACCGGCCACGCCCTGGCGCAGAAGGCCAGAGAGCTGCTGGTGTGGACACGCTTCCATCCGGACGCTATCCCTGACTGGTGCGAGGAGCACCTCGAGACACCGGACGGCGTCATCATGACGCCGCTGCCGCCGCCCCGGGGAACGTCGGTGCATCTGGTGCGCCGGGCTTTCGGCCCCGGCGCCCTCGGACTGCACTGGGGCTATGGCCCCCGGGAGGATCAGCCAGGCTGATCTCCGGTCGCGACCGGTCGGCCGGGGGTGTTCGACCACTGGCTCCACGACCCGGGGAAGACCTTCGCCTCGATGCCGACCTCATGCAGGACCAGGGCGGTGTGCGCGGCCGTCACGCCGGAACCGCAGTATGCCGCGACGGCCGTGCCCGGCGTGACGCCGATCTCGGCGAAGTTCGCCAGCACGGTCTCCCGGTCGAGGATGCGGCCTGTGGCGTCCAGATGCAGCAGGGTGGGCAGGTTGCGTGCGCCGGGGATGTGTCCTGCCGCGGGATCGAGCGGCTCGGTCTCGCCGCGGTAGCGTTCGGGGGCCCGCACATCCACCAGGACACCGGATGCCGGGAACGCGGCGGCCTCGTCGATCGTCAGCGCATCCGCACCGATCTCCGTGAGGACGACATCGCCACGATCCGGCGCCACATCATCGGTCGCGACGGCGAAGCCCTCATCCTTCCACCCGCGGATGCCGCCGGCGAGCACCCGCACATCGACGCCGGCCTGACGCAACAGCCACCAGGCACGGGCGGCCGCGATCCCCTTGAAGTCGTCGTAGGCGACCACCGTGTCGCCCGCACGCACGCCCCACCGACGGGCCGCGTCCTGGAGGGTGGCCGTCGACGGCAACGGGTGCCGTCCCTCCGACGGCTCGCCGTGGGTGGAGAGCTCGGTGTCGAGCGCGGCGAACACGGCGCCCGGGATGTGCCCGGTGAGGTAGTCGTCGTGCCCGGCCTCCGGACGATCCAGGCGCCACCGCACGTCGATCACGCGCACCGGTGCACCCCGGGTCAGCAGGTCGTTCAGTTCGACGGCACTCACGAAGTCGCTCATGCTGCGAGGCTACCGAGTCGCCGGCGGCGTCCGGTGCGCCATCGTCTTCTTCCGTCACGATCCGAGCGACGGGTCCGGCGCACTAGGCTCGATCCGGCAACGTCGAGAAAGGGCCAACGATGCCCTCTCGTCTCCGCTGGATGCGGTTCCGACCGCAGGAAGCCGCGCTCATCGCGATCACCGCCGTCTGGGGCGGCACGTTCCTGCTCGTGCATTGGGCGATGGAGCACTCCGGACCCTGGTTCTTCGTCGGCATCCGGTTCCTCATCGCGGGACTGATCAGCATCGTGATCTTCCGACGCGTGCTGCGCGGCATCCGCTGGCGCGATGTCGGCGCGGGCGTCGCGATCGGGGTGATGATCTACCTCGGCTACGGCCTCCAGACGCTGGGGCTGCAGACCATCGACAGCAGCACCTCGGCCTTCATCACCGCGATGTACGTGCCGCTGGTGCCGCTGGCGCAGTGGGCCGTGTTCCGCAAGCGCCCGCCCGCCATGGCGTTCGTCGGGGCGGGTCTGGCCTTCGTCGGGCTGCTGTTCATCGCCGGCCCCGACGCCTTCGCGCTGACGCTCGGCGCGGGCGAGATCGCGACCATGATCAGCACGCTGCCGATCGCCGCCGAGATCATCCTGATCAGCCTCTTCGCCGGGAAGATCGACCTCGGACGCATCACCGTGGTGCAGCTGCTCACCGCGGGAGCGCTGGGACTGCTCACGATGCCGGTGGTCGGCGAGGGCGTGCCGGAGTTCTCGTGGATCTGGGTCGGCTGTGCGGTCGGCCTGGGAGCGGCGAGCTGCCTGATCCAGTTGACGATGAACTGGGCCCAGAAGTCGGTCTCCCCCACCCGCGCGACGATCATCTACGCCGGGGAACCGGTGTGGGCAGGAGTCATCGGACGCATCGCCGGTGAACGCCTGCCCGCGACCGCGCTCGTGGGCGGAGCGCTCGTCGTGCTCGGCATCCTCGCGAGCGAGTTGAGGATCGTGCGGCGCAGGGCACAGCCACAAACATCACCGCAGGCTCGGGAGGAGAACCACGCCATGGGCGGAGAATCTCCTGTCGAATCTCCGCCCGACACGGAGATCTCCGCCCGCCGCGAGGTCACACCGTGAGCAGCACCTTCGTGGCGCGGCGCTCGTCCATGGCCCGATAGCCCTCGGCGGCTTCTTCGAGCGGAAGGGTGAGGTCGAACACCTTGCCCGGGTCGATCTTCCGGTCCCAGATGAGCTGGATCAGCTCGGGGAGGAAGCGCCGCACGGGCGCAGGTCCGCCGTGCAGGTGCACGCCGGAGTAGAACAGCTCCTCGCCGGGCAGCGCCACGTCGTGAGAGACGCCGACGAAGCCGACGTGGCCTCCGGGGCGGGTGGAGCGGATCGCCTGCATCATCGACTCCTGGGTGCCGACGGCCTCGATCACCGAATGCGCACCGAGACCGTTCGTGAGTTCCTTGATGCGGGCCACTCCCTCATCCCCGCGTTCGGAGACGATGTCGGTCGCGCCGAACTCGCGCGCCAGCGCCTGCCGATCGGCGTGCCGGCTCATCGCGATGATGCGCTCGGCACCGAGCTCCCGTGCGGCGAGGATCCCGAGGAGCCCGACCGCGCCGTCGCCGACCACGGCGACGGTCTTCCCCGGTCCGACCTCGGCGGCCACGGCTGCGAACCATCCCGTGCCGAGGACGTCGGACGCGGCGAGCAGTGAGGGGATCAGATCGGCGTCGGGCCGGCCGGGCGTGACGACCAGCGTGCCGTCGGCGTGCGGGACGAGCGAGTACTCGGCCTGCGTGCCGTAGCGCCCCATCGGCACCACGTGCACGCAGCGGGACTGGTACCCCGCCTGACAGATCTCGCACGTGTTGTCCGACGCCATGAAGGATCCGACGACGAAGTCGCCGACCCGCAGCGTCTGCACCTCGGCGCCGATCTCCTCGACCACGCCGACGTACTCGTGCCCCATCGGCGCGTGGTCGACGTCGTTGGCACCGCGGTACGGCCACAGGTCCGAGCCGCAGATGCAGGTCGCGGCGATGCGGATCACCGCATCGGTCGGCCGCGTGATGGTGGGCTTCTCTCGCTCCTCGACCCGGACGTCTCCGGGGGCGTGCATGACTACTCCGCGCATTCGTGGTGCTCCTTCTGTCGCGTGGACTTCAGTCCACACCGAATCCCTCGCGGATGGGAGGTTCTGACGGAACCCCTCCGAAATCCTGGGATCCGGGAATAGTCCGCCGAGCGCCGCGTTGCACCCGACATGATTGAAACTTCAACCGTCGCTCCGGTCGCCACGGAACGCACTCGCGTCCGCGTGCCGCTGCGCTTCGGCGACGGCTTCTCCACGACCGCCGACGTGGTCACCTTCGACGGCCTCGTCGACGGCCGCGAGCACCTGCTGCTCGGGCTCGGCGACTGGCGCGCCGCACTCGAACCCGTGATAGACGGCGGGGACGCACCGCTCGTCCGTCCGCACAGCGAATGCCTCACCGGCGACGTGTTCGGCTCCGAGCGCTGCGACTGCGGCCCCCAGCTGCGCGAAGCCGTCGAGCGCATCGCCGACGAAGGCGGGTTCCTGCTCTACCTCCGCCAGGAGGGCCGGGGCATCGGCCTGTACGCCAAGCTCGACGCCTACGCGCTGCAGGACGCGGGCCTCGACACGTACGAGGCGAACGTCGCCCTGGGCCACGGCGAAGATGAGCGCGACTACACGGTGGCCGCCCAGATGCTGAACGCGCTGGGCGTCGACGGCATCCGCCTGCTGAGCAACAACCCCGACAAGGCCGTGCAGCTCGAAGCGCTCGGCATCCGCGTCACCGAGCGCGTGCGCACCGAGGTGCACCTGTCCGAAGCGAACACCCGCTACCTGCAGGCGAAGCGCGACCACACGGCGCACACGCTCGACCTGTCGGCAGCGTGACACCCGCGGGATACCCGAGTGACCCCCAGGAGGACAGCATGACGGCGGAGCAGCAGCATCCGCGTCGACTCGACGACACCGAGATGGAGACCTGGCTCCCCGTCATCCGGTTCGTCCAGCTGCTGCCGCAGGTGCTCGATCGCACGCTGAAGGAAGAGGTCGGGCTCAACCACGCCCGATACGCGATCCTCGTCACCCTGGCAGGTCAGGGGGAGAGCGCCGTCACCATGACCGAGCTCGCCCGCATCGCCGGCCTCAGCCGTTCCCGCCTGAGCCACGCTCTGGATTCTCTCGAGGAACGCGGCTGGGTCACCCGCACCTCGTGCGGGTCCGACAAGCGCACCCTCTCGGCCGCACTGACTCCGGCCGGACGGGAGATGCTGCGCACGGCCGCCCCCGTGCACGTCGAGCAGGTGCGGGAGCTCGTGCTCGATCCGCTCACCGCACAGGAGCGCGAACAGTTGGGGGCGATCCTCGGCAAGCTGCTGCCCGGGGTGACCGCGGCACTGTGAGGCGTCGCGGATCGGTCACCGGTACCGCCAGTACCTCCCTCCACGGTCGCTGAGCGCGTACCGTCGAAGGCATGGACACCCGCAGCGAGGTGCGCGAGTTCCTCTCCACGAGGCGCGCACGCATCACCCCCGATCAGGCAGGCCTCCCCGCATTCGGGGGCAACCGCCGCGTACCGGGCCTGCGCCGCGAGGAGGTCTCGCTCCTCGCGGGTGTCAGCGTGGACTACTACACGCGGCTCGAGCGCGGCGACCTGTCCGGCGCGTCCGACAGCGTGCTCGACGCCCTCGCCCGCGCGCTCCAGCTGGACGAGGCCGAGACCGCGCACCTGTTCGACCTCGCCCGCACCGCGAACGCCTCGCCGGTCGCACGCACGCCGCGGAAGAAGGCCACGGAGCTGCGTGCGAGCATCCTCCGCCTGCTCGATGCCATGACCGAGGCGCCGGCGATCGTGCGCAACAACTACTTCGACTACCTGGCCGGGAACGCCCTGGGCCGTGCCCTCTACGCGCCCGTGTTCGCGCAGCCGCAGCCCAACAGCGCCCGCTTCGCGTTCCTCGATCCGGTGGCGCAGGAGTTCTACCCGGAGTGGGACCGCAACACGCAGGAGCTCGTCGCGGCGATGCGCGGGGAAGCCGGCCGCAATCCGTTCGATCGGAAGCTCACCGACCTCGTCGGCGAGCTCTCGACGCGGAGCGAGCGGTTCCGCACGCTGTGGGCCGCCCACAACGTGCGCTTCCACCGCACGGGTGTGAAGCGCATCGCGCATCCGGTGGTCGGAGAGATGGAGCTGACCTACGAGGCGTTCGAGCTGCCGGCCGATCCGGGACTCCACCTGTCGACCTATACCGCGGAGCCGGGCACGGCGTCGGCGGACAAGCTGCGGATGCTCGCCAGCTGGGCGGCGACGGATGCGGCCGCACCTGTCGCCGCGGAGCCCGAGCCCGCTCCCGATCCCACTCCCACTCCCGATCACACCTCGGGGCGCGCAGACTCCTGAACCACGGTTCTGCTCTGAGCAGAACCGCTCGAAGCCGCCGGATGCCGCGGATTATCGTGAGGCATGGCCGACATCCTCGCATTCCCGCGCACCCCTCGCTCCGATCGCCCCCGCCCGAGCGATCCCGAGCCCCTGTGGCGACACCTGCTGGGTGACCAGCTGCGCCGCCGACGTCACGACCGCGAGGAGACCCTCTCCGAGACCGCCGACAAGGCCGGTGTCTCGCCGCAGTACCTCTCCGAGGTCGAGCGGGGATTGAAGGAGCCGTCGAGCGAGATGATCGCCGCGATCGCCGGAGCCCTCGACACGAGCCTCGTCGAGCTGACGAGCGACGTTGCCGACAGTCTGCGATCGACGGCCCCTTCGCGTGGCGCGTTCGCCCTCGCCGCGTGATCCCGGAGCCGTCATCTGCATGATCGACGGACGGATGCATGACCACAGGCACCGCATCGGTCATGCAGTCGTCCGCCGCTCATGCATCCGTCCGCGAGCCCGGACTGCAGATCAGCTCCGCGCGCCGAGCACCGTGTCGACCAGCCCGTAGTCGAGTGCGGCGGCGGCGGTGAACACCCGGTCGCGATCGGTGTCGACCCGGAGCTCCGCGACCGTCCGGCCGCTGTGCCTGGCCAGGATCTCCTCCATGTCGGAGCGCACCCGCACCACCTCGTCGGCCGCGAGGATCAGGTCGGGGATCGCGCCCCGGGACTGTCCGGCCGGCTGGTGCAGCACGATGCGCGCATGGGCGAGGGCGGCCCGCGCCCCCGGATCTCCGGCAGCGACGAGGAGTGCTGCCGGTCCGATGGCCTGCCCGACGCAGGTGGTCGCGACGCCGGGACGGATGTGCTGCATGGTGTCGTAGATCGCGAGCGCTGCGCCCGGATCGCCGCCCTCGCTGTTGATGTAGAACTGGATGCCGGATTCGGGGCTGTCCGCGTCGAGATGCAGCAGCTGCGCGATGAGGGCGTTCGCGACCCCCGCATCGATGCCCGTGCCGAGGTAGATGACCCGCTCCGCGAGCAGGTGCGAATAGACGTCCATGATCCGCTCGCCTCGGGGATGCTGCGCGATGACGTTCGGGATCGTGTAGCCGCTCATGCGTCCGCCCCCAGTCCGACGCGCGCGCGACGTCGCGGCATCACTTCGGCGATCGAGGCCACGATGCCGTCGATGAAGCCGTAGTCCTGCGCCTGCACCGCGGTGTACCAGCGGTCGTGAAGGGAATCCTCGAAGATGCGCGCGATGGGCTGGCCCGTGTCGTCGGAGATGAGGCCGAGCACGGTGTCGCGCATATGCCGCAGGTCGTCGGCCTGCGTCTCGAGCTCGCCCGCGGATCCGCCGATGCCCGCGGAACCCTGATGCATCAGGATGCGTGCGTGCGGCAGCGCCCGTCTCTTGCCGGGGGTACCGGCGGAGAGCAGGAACTGTCCGGCGCTGCAGGCGAGTCCGAGGGCGAGGGTGGCGACGTCGTTGGGGATCAGCCGCATGATGTCTCGGATGGCCAGCATCGACGGCACGGAGCCGCCGGGCGAGTGGATCCACAGCGCGATGTCGGCGACGGGGTCCTCGGCCGACAGCGCGAGCAGCTGGGTCATCAGCAGCGTGCCGTTGTCGTCGTCGAGAGCGCCGTCGAGCACGAGCACCCGCTCGTGGAACAGTGCGCGGCGGGCTTCGGGACCGAACTGCGGGATGGGGTTGTCTTCGCTCATGCCCCCAGCCTCTGTCGCCCCGCAGGCGTGCGGAGCGGATTCTGCCCTGGGCGGCTCTGCCGTCAGCGGATGCGGGCAGATGCGAGCGGATGCGGGCAGATGCGAGTTCCTGGGCGGATGCCGGTGGGGAGGCATCCGCCCAGGCCCTCGGGTGGGGATGGAGGCGGGTGGGGTGAGCGGACGCGGATCAGGCGGCGAGGGCCAGTGAGCGCCGATGGGAGATGCGGTGACCGACCCAGAAGCCGATCGCGATCAGCCCGGCCAGGGCGATGCCGAGGATCCACGGCAGCATCGAGGGCGCGGCCCCCGCGGTGGCGGTGGCGAGGGTGTCGGAGCCGTCGGCGATCAACCCGTTCCCCGCGGCGAGGTCGGCGGCCCCGGCCTCGAGCTTGTCGCCGCCGTCCGCGAGATCGCCGGAGCCGTCCGCGACCGTCGCCGCGCCGGCGGAGAGCTTCTCGATGCCGATGTTGAGGTCGCCGGCCCCGGCCTGCAGCGCACCGACGCCGGTGGCGAGCGTGCTGGCGCCGTCGTTCAGGCGGGTTGCGCCCGCGCTGAGGTTCGCCGTGCCGGAGGAGAGGGAGGAGGCCCCGGTGGAGAGCGTCTGCAGCCCGGCGGCCAGCGTGGCGGCGCCGGCCGAGAGCTGCGACGTGCCGGAGTGCAGGGACTGCGCGCCCGCGACGAGGGCCGGCGCCCCCTGGGGAGCGACCAGCGCCACGGTGCCCGGCCACTTGTTCGCGACGTCGCCGTTGATGAGGCCGTTGACCCCGGCCGTGACCTTCGCCGACCCGCCGGCGGCGGCGACGAGCCCCTGGGCGAGGTCGGACCCCTTGGCCGCCACGGGAGCCATCGCGTCGACCTCCTGATCGACGCCGGCAGCCAGGCCGGCGAGCGCCTGGAGCTGCGGGTTCTTCGGGTCGGCGGCGAGCATCCCGGCGAGAGCATCGGCGAGCTGCTGCGAATGCCCTGGCGCCGTAGCGGCCACTCCCTGCAGGAGGCTCTTCGCTTCGGGCTGCGCGAGAGCGATCACGTTCGCGTCGACCTTCGTGCCGAGCGTGCCGCTGAGCGCGCTCGCACCCGCCAGTACCTGCCCGGCGTACGCGTGCGCTCCGTTGACTCCGGCGGCCAGGGTCGACACTCCCGCTGCCAGCGTCTGCGCCCCGGCATCCGCCTGCGCCATCTTCGTCGAGAGCTCCTGAGCCCCGGCGAGCGCGCTCTGGGCTCCTCCGCTGACCTTGCCGGCACCGGCTGCCGCGGTCGATGCGCCGGCGGCGAGGCTGCTCGCGCCGTCGGCCAGGCTCATGGCACCGCTCGCCGCCGTCGTGGCCCCGTCGCTCAACTTCTGGGAGCCCTCCTGCGCGCTGGCCGCGCCCGCGGAGAGGACACCTGTCCCCGTGGCGAGCTGCGCCGCACCGGCCGAGAGGTCTGCGGCACCGGCAGCGAGGTCGGCCGATCCGTCTTTCGCGGACGTCGTTCCGTCGGCGAGCTCGGAGGCACCGGCGGCGATCTTGCTCGTCGTCGCGAAGAACAGGATCACCATCGCGGCCAGCAGCAGGCTGAGCACGATCACGGCGATGCGCATGCCGATTCCGTGCGAGTGGGGCGTGGTACTCGTCATTGAGGACTCCCGGGGTCAGTGGCGTCGTTGCCACCGGCGACTGTATGGGCACCCCGACTCGCGACCCCCGGATTTGCCGTTCGAAACCAAGTCTCAGTGCCGATGGAACTCAGTTTCTTGTCGCTAATGCACAAATAGGCGTGCCCTGCCCTGTGTCCTCTACGAAAAGAGGCCGTAACATCGCGGACTCACGACCCGCCTAGCCTCGTGCCCATGGCGAAGCAGAAGGCACCGGCGTGGCAGTGGTCGGAGGACGGACTCAATTTCCGCACGCGCAAGTGGGTGCGTCCGGAAGACCTCAACGCGAACGGCTCGCTGTTCGGCGGCAGCCTGCTGAAGTGGATCGACGAGGAAGCGGCGATCTACGCGATCGTCCAACTCGGCAACTACCGTGCCGTCACCAAGCACATCTCGGAGATCAACTTCGAGGCCTCGGCCGTGCAGGGCGATCTGATCGAGATCGGTCTGCAGGCCACGCACTTCGGCACGACGTCGCTCACCATGCGCGCGGTGGCCAGGAACATGATCACGCGCAAGCGCATCCTCACGATCGAGAAGATCGTGTTCGTCAGCCTCGACGACGATGGGATGCCGACCCCGCACGGCTACACGGAGATCACCTACGACCGCGACCGGATGCCGACCGAGCGCATCGCCACCGGCACGATCCGGCTCCCCTCCCTCTGATCCGCCACAGGAACGCCGAGCCACCTCCTCAGGCGCGAACTGCCCCCCGGTGTGCCGCGCGCGAGGAGGTGACCCGGTCGGAGAGGGGCGCATCGACCTCGAAGGCCGGAACGCCGGCGAACGCCTGGGCGAGGTCGGCGATGAGGTCGTCGACATCCTCCAAGCCGATCGACAGACGCAGCACGTCGGCTGCCGGACGCGCTTCGGGAGGGACAGGCCGATGCGTGAGCGCCGCCGGATGCTGGATCAGCGAGTCCACTCCGCCGAGCGACACCGCGTGCGTGAACAGTGCGGTCGCGGTGGTGACCGCAGAGGCCGCGGCGAAACCCCCGCGCATGCGCATCGCGATCATCGCGCCGGTACCGCGCATCTGCCGTTCCAGGATGCCGCGCGGGTCGCCGTCGAGTCCCGGGTAGAACACCTCGGCGACCTCGGGGCGATCGATGAGCCACTGCACGATCCGCCGCGCACTCTCCTGCTGGTGCCGCACCCGCACGGGGAGGGTCGTGAGACCGCGGTGCAGCAGATAGGCCCCGAGGGGATGCAGCAGCCCTCCCGTCACCGCCCGCACGCGGCGCAGAGCCTCCGCCGTCTCCTCGCTGCACGCGACGACGCCGGCGATCACATCACCGTGCCCGCCCAGGTACTTGGTGGCGCTGTGCAGAGACATCGCCGCCCCGAGGTCGATCGGATTCTGCAGCACGGGGGTCGCGAACGTGTTGTCGACGACGACCGGTACCGCGCCGGCCTGGCGCACGACGTCGGCGATGTCGGCGATGTCGAGGGTGGGGTTCGCCGGGGTCTCCACCACGACGAGGCCGGTGTCGGGGCGCACGGCCGCCGCGACCTCATCGGGGTGACAGTAGGTGGTCTCGACGCCGAGCAGGCCGGAGCCGAGCAGATGGTCGGTCCCCCCGTAGAGCGGACGCACCGCGACGACGTGGCGCGCCCCGGTCGCTCCCGTGTTCGCCAGGATCACGGCCGTCATCGCGGCCATGCCCGAGGCGAAGGCGACCGCAGCCTCGGCGTGCTCGAGCTCGGCGAGTGCCTCCTCGAAGCGGGCGACCGTGGGGTTCCACAGTCGCGCGTAGACCATGCTGCCGTCCGCCGGAGGACGCCCTCCCGTCGCCATGGCCTCGTACGAGTCGCCGCCGCGCTCGATGTCCGGGAGCGGGTTCGTGGTCGACAGATCGATCGGCAGCGCGTGGACCCCGAGCCCCTCGAGGTCGGAGCGGCCGCCGTGGACGGCGACGGTGTCGGGATGCAGCGGTGCAGTCATGACTCCACGTTGCCGGAATCACGATGAAACCGCAGGAACTCGACAGAAGCCGCCAGGAATTCGACGCTGAACGCTATTCTGTGCAGGATCCGAAAGGCAAGGAGGCCCCCCGTTGGCGAAAGCACAACTCGACGAGACCGACCTCGAGCTGCTCGCGGTCCTCAGCCGCGACGCCGAGACGACGAACAAGGCGCTCGCACATCGCCTCGGCCTCGCCGAGTCGACCTGCGCACATCGGGTGCGGGCGCTGCGCGAGCGCGGAGTGATCCGCGACACGCGCATCCGCGTCGACGGGGCCGCTCTGGGTTTCCCGCTGCAGGCGATCATCAAGGTGCGCCTGGCGAACCACACAGGAGACAAGGTGACGGCCCTCTTCGATGCCCTGGTCGACATCCCGCGCGTCCTCCAGGTGTTCCACGTCGCCGGCGTCGACGACTTCCTCGTGCATGTGGCCGTGCAGGATGCGACGGCCCTGCGCGACATCGTTCTCGAGCACATCACGGTGCACCCCGTCGTGCGCGGCACCGAGACCCAGCTCGTGTTCGAACTGCGCGACGGACCGGGAGTGCTCTCCACCTGACCCTTCCGGTCGCACTTCGTGCCGTCCGATTCCGTTTCAGACGGCACGAAGTGCGACCGGAACGAGCGGAGCGTCGGTGCGTGCGCGAGGATGGAAGGCACGCCAGCCAGGAGCAAGGGAGCACCATGAGACGCAGCGCCACCGCCGCCACGCACACCGTCCGCGAGATGCGGGACTTCCTCTTCGCGAACGCCACCGACTATGCGGCGGCCCGCGACGGATTCGTCTGGCCGGAGGTCGACGAGTTCAACTTCGCGTTGGAGTGGTTCGACGTGGTCGCGAGCGAGAACCCCGACCGCCCGGCGGTTCAGATCGTCGAGGCCGACCTGAGCCTGCGCTCCTGGACCTACGGGCAGCTCTCGGCGCGATCCGACCAGGTCGCCTCCTGGCTCCGCACGCTCGGCATCGGTCGCGGCGACCACGTGATCGTGATGTTGAACAACACGATCGAGCTGTGGGAGGTGATGCTGGCGATCACGAAGATCGGCGCCGTGTCGATCCCGACCTCGACCCTGTTGTCGGCTTCGGACCTCGCCTACCGCGTCGAGCACGGACGCGCGCGGGCGGTCATCACTCTCGGAGCGCTCGCCGATCGCCTCGACGACATCGATCCCGGCATCCCGCGCATCGGCGTCGGCGACGACATCTCCTCCGGCTGGGCACGCTTCGCCGATTCCACCGCCGCTCCGGCGGGTTTCGCGCCCGACGGTCCGACCCCCTCGTCCGACACCGCGCTGCTCTACTTCACCTCGGGCACGACGAACCGCCCGAAGCTCGTGCAGCACACCCACGCCTCCTACCCGATCGGGCACCTGTCGACCATGTGGTGGCTCGGGGTGCGCCCCGACGACGTGCACCTCAACATCTCCTCCCCCGGCTGGGCCAAGCACGCGTGGTCCAGCTTCTACTCGCCGTTCCTGGCCGAGGCCACCGTCTTCGTCTACAACTACGCCCGCTTCGACGCGAACACGCTCATGCAGGTCATGGACACCCACCACGTGTCGACGTTCTGTGCGCCGCCGACGGTGTGGCGCATGCTGATCCAGGCCGATCTCGCCCGGCTCACCCGCCCTCCGCGCGAACTGGTGGGCGCGGGCGAGCCCCTGAACCCCGAGGTCATCGACCGGGTGCGTGACGCCTGGGGCGGGACGATCCGCGACGGGTTCGGTCAGACCGAGATGACCGCGTGCATCGGCAACTCCCCCGGCCAGGCGGTCAAGGTCGGCTCGATGGGACGCCCGTTGCCCGGTTATCCGGTGGTGCTGCTCGACCCGGTCACCGGCGCAGTCACCGAGGGGCAGGGCGAGGGTGAGATCGCGCTCGATCTGTCGCAGCCGCCGCTCGGGCTCATGGCCGGCTACTACGACGACCCGGAGAAGACCGCGGAGTCACGGACGGGCGGTTACCACCACACGGGCGACATCGCCGTGCGCGACGACGACGGCTATCTCACCTATGTCGGCCGCTCCGACGACGTGTTCAAGGCTTCCGACTACAAGATCTCACCCTTCGAGCTCGAGTCCGTGCTGCTCGAGCACGACCTCGTGATCGAGGCAGCGGTGATCCCGAGTCCCGATCCCACGCGTCTTGCGGTGCCGAAGGCCTACATCTGCCTGACCCCGGAGGCCCCGGCCGTCGGTTCGGATGCGGCGCGCGCGATCTTCGCCCACGCGCACGAACGGTTGTCATCGCATCTGTGGGTGCGGATCATCGAGTTCGTCCCCGAGCTCCCCAAGACGATCTCCGGCAAGATCCGACGCGTCGAGCTGCGGGCACGCGAAGCCGCGCGGGTGCAGTCCGGCGACGAGGCCGGGCAGCACCGTGACCGTGACTACCGCTGAGGTCAGCGCACGACGGCGATCGTCGCCGTCGCCGGCCCGGTCTTCGTGAGCGCAACCTTCGACGTCGCTGCGACGGGCGTCTTCGACGTCGCCGTGACGGGCGTCTTCGACGTCGCCGTGACGGGCGTCTTCGACGCGGGAACCGCCTTCGGCAGCTCCTCGACCGCGCGGTCGGCACGTTCCACCCCGGCCGCATTCACGATCGCGCGCACGACGCTCCCGACGATCAGCATCGCCGTCAGCGCCGCGCATGCCACGATCAGCGGCGTCCACTCGCGCGCGAAGGACGCCGCGAAGCTCATCAGCGCGCCGACGATCCACAGACCCACCGCGCCCCCGGCGAGCCCACCGGAACCCCGGACGATCGCGACCGCCGCGACGATCGCGAAGATGACGGCGAGCGCCGCACCCACGTAACCGATCGGCACCATCACCGCAGCCAGATCACTGGCCATTCTCAATGTCGTCATGACGACCCCCCGTCAGTGGTTACTCCACTCATTCGACATTAGAAGTGTCCCCCGGAATGGGCATCCGCCTCAAGTGCGACTCGCATCATCCTGAAGGCGGATATCTGTACGGACCGGCACAGTCGGAACGACAGCGGCGCGGCTGTCAGCGACGACGTGGCCAACGCAGGCGGCGCGCCCGCACGACCCGCACCGGCTGGGTGACGACCGCGTCCACGACCATCGACCCGTCGGTCGGTCCGACGATCGCGATGGCCGAGGTCTCCGTCGCCTCCGCGGGGTCGATGGGCAGCCGTCCGAGAGCGCGGTGGGCGCGGATGTACGCGGGGACGAGCAGCACGATCGCTCCGAGCCAGGCGAGCGGGTTGCTCAACGCGACACCGTCGAATCCGATCCATGCCCCCAGCACGATCGCCGCGCCCACGCGCATCACGAGCTCGATCACGCCGGTCACGGTGGGCACGAGCGTGTGACCGAGTCCCTGAAGAGCGCCGCGCAGCACGAACAGCATGCCGAGCGCCCAATACCCGCAGCCGTTGATGATGAGCATCCGATGCGCGTCGTCGACGACGACGTCGGATCCTTCGCCGATGAACAGGCGCACCATCGGGGCACCGAATGCGACCAGCAGGGCACCGAGGACCACGCCGGCGGCGACCGCCATCCAGGTCGCCTCGACCACACCGCGACGGATGCGGTCGGGCCGACGACCGCCGTGGTTCTGCGCCGCGTACATCGAGACGGCGAGGCCGAGAGAAGACAGCAGCGCGACCGCGAGGCTGTCGACGCGCGAGCCCGTGGTGTAGGCCGCGACCGCGTCGGCGCCGAGAGTGTTCAACGCGACCTGCACCGTGAGCGTGCCGATCGCGATGATCGACGCCTGGAACCCCATCGGCAGGCCGAGTCGCAGGTGCTCGGCGATGTCGTCACGGGTGATGCGCCAGTCGGCTCGGCGCAGGTGCAGCATCGGCAGGCGCCGACGCACGAACTCCAGGCACAGCGCCACCGAGACGGCCTGAGCGACGACCGTGGCGAGCGCAGCTCCCCCCACTCCCCATTCGAGGGGCCCGACCATCAACACGACGAGGCCGACGTTGAGCGCACACGACACGGTCAGGAACACCAGCGGCGTCTTCGAGTCGCCGATCGCACGGATGATCGCGGACAGGTAGTTGAAGAACATCGTCGCGCTCGCGCCGAGGAAGCTGATCTGCGTGAAGATCGTCGCCTCGGCCATCAGCTCGGGCGGCGTCTGCAGCAGCGACAGGATCGGGCCGGCGAGGAGGGGCGCCCCCACGGTCAGGATGACGCTCGTGATGGCGCTGAGCAGTACGCCGGTCGCGACCGATCGGCGTACGGCCGCGTCGTTCCTCGCACCGAATGCCTGGGCGATCGGGATCGCGAAACCGCTCGTCAGCCCCCAGGCGAACCCGAGCAGCAGGAACAGCAGGCTTCCGGTCGCTCCGACGGCGGCGAGCGAGGTGACGCCGAGATGACGGCCGACGACGATGGCGTCGGCGAACTGGTACAACTGCTGCACCACGTTGCCGAGCAGGAGCGGGATGGAGAAGGCAAGGATGACGCGCCACGGACGGCCCGTGGTGAGGGAGGTGGCCATGAAGGAGCGGCTCGCAGAACTGAGGGGATGATCGGGGGTGCCACCAGCTTATCGAATCGATTCGGCGGGCCGGAAGACCGGTACTCGATTCTGGACTCGGCCCCTCCTCCAGGTACCGTCGGACGGCAACCGTCGACGAGGACCGGAGGAAGAAAGTGACGAAGCAGCACACGGGGGGAACCGGACGCGAGCGCGACACCGCCGCGGACGGAGAGGAACAGCATCTGCGGCGAGCGCTGAGCAACCGCCACATCCAACTGCTCGCGATCGGCGGGGCCATCGGCACCGGGCTGTTCATGGGCAGCGGCAAGACCATCTCGGTCGCGGGCCCCTCGGTGATCTTCGTCTACATGATCATCGGCTTCATGCTGTTCTTCGTCATGAGGGCGATGGGCGAGCTGCTGCTGTCGAACCTGAAGTACAAGTCGTTCAGCGACTTCGCGAGCGACCTGCTCGGCCCGTGGGCGGGCTTCTTCACGGGGTGGACCTACTGGTTCTGCTGGGTGGTCACCGGCGTCGCCGACGTGATCGCGATCGCGGGATACACGGATGCGCTCATCCCCGGAATCCCCCTGTGGATCCCCGGCGTGCTGGTGATCGTCATCCTGCTCGCCCTGAATCTCCCGACCGTCGCCGCGTTCGGCGAGATGGAGTTCTGGTTCGCGCTGATCAAGATCGTCGCGATCGTGGCGCTCATCATCACCGGACTCGTGATGATCTTCACCGGATTCCAACACGACGCCGGCACCGCGAGCTTCTCGAACCTGTGGGACAAGGGCGGCATGTTCCCGCACGGATTCATGGGTTTCGTCGCGGGCTTCCAGATCGCGGTGTTCGCGTTCGTCGGCATCGAGCTCGTGGGCACCGCAGCGGCGGAGACCAAGGACCCGAAGCGCAACCTGCCCAAGGCCATCAATGCGATCCCGATCCGTGTGCTGCTGTTCTACGTGGGCGCGCTCATCGTGCTGATGGCGGTCACCCCGTGGACCGAGTACGTCGCCGGCGAGAGCCCCTTCATCGCGATGTTCGCCCTCGCCGGACTCGGCATCGCCGCGACGGTGGTGAACCTCGTGGTGCTGACCTCCGCCATGTCGAGCGCGAACTCCGGCATCTACTCGACCTCGCGCATGGTGTTCGGTCTCGCACAGGACGGCGACGCCCCGCGCATGTTCGCCCGCCTCTCGCGCCGCCGGGTGCCGCAGAACGCACTGTTCCTGTCGTGCATCCTGCTGCTCTCCGGCGTCGTGCTGCTCTACGCGGGCAAGGACATCGGCACCGCGTTCGACATGGTGACCACGGTCTCGGCCCTGTGCTTCATGTTCGTCTGGACGATCTTCCTGTGCAGCTACCTCGTGTACCGCCGCACCCGCAAGGACAAGGTCGCCGCGTCGACCTTCCGGCTGCCCGGCGGTGTGTTCATGGTCTACGTGGTGCTGGCGTTCTTCGTGTTCATCCTGTGGGCGCTCACGACCCAGCCCGACACGCTGACCGCGCTGCTCGTGACGCCGATCTGGTTCGTCGTGCTGCTCGTGGCCTGGCTGTTCGTGCGCCGCTCACCGAACCACCTGGCCCGGCACGCGGCGCACATCGCGCACCTCCGCGACGACTCGGTCGAGGCGGACTGACTCCGGCCTCGGGCGGTCTCTCTGTTCACCACTCAGAAACTTCGTCGAGCACCGGACCGGATCACGGGGACATGGCTGTCCGGCCCTGAAGTTCCTGAGTGGTGAACGCCGTCAGGCCGAGACGGCCGGGGCGGCCGCAGCCGGGGCGGCGGGCTTCGTCGCGAACAGACGCTTCCGCAAGGCGAGGAACAGCAGCACCATACCGGCGCTGAGCAGGATGTGGCCCAGCCCCGCGATGCCCGCGATCATGCTCGACGACTCCTGCCCGAGCACCGTGAGGCAGCCGTGCCAGATCATCATGGCCGACGTGAGCACCAGGCCCGCGTTGTACAGCCAGAAGAACCAGCCGAACAGGCGGCTCTCGGAGAGCGCGAACGCCTTCTCGAGGAGCAGGACGATCAACAGCACGATGAAGCCCAGCACGAGCAGGTGCGTGTGCACGAGCCCGAGCTGCGTCGCCTCCCCCTCGGGGAAGCCGTTGATCTTGGTGAACTCTCGGTAGAAGAGTCCGGAGGCGACGCCCGCGATCATGGAGGCGAACGCGGCGGTGAAGAGTCTGCGCATCGGGAATCCTTTCGGTCTGATTCCAGCCTCGGCGTCGCGGCCGTTCCGGGGATCCATCGAACGGTTGACAGGGTCCGGCCCCGCACACGCGGCCCGCGCCAGCGGGCGACTCGGAGCAGACCGGACTCGGAGCAGACCGGACTCAGAGCAGACCGGACTCGCGTGCGATGGCGATGGCACGCGCCCGGTTGTCGGCGCCGAGCTTCTCGAACACGTGCACGAGGTGGGTCTTGACGGTGGCCTCCGTCACGAACAGCGTCTTGGCGATCTCGCGGTTCGACGCCCCCGTGTCGAGCAGCCGGAGCACCTCCAGCTCACGGCCCGTCAGCCGCACCCGCGGCGCGCGCATGACCTGCACCACCCGCTCACTGAGCTCCGGGCTGAGCACGAGTCCGCCGGATGCGGCCTGCCGGATCGCACGCACGATCTCGTCCGGGGCGACATCCTTGAGCAGGTACCCCGCCGCTCCCGCCTCGATCGCACCGAGGATCTCGGCGTCGCGATCGAATGTCGTGAGGATCAGGACGGCCGGGGCCGGATCCTGCGTGCGCAGGGCGGCGGTCGTCTGCACGCCGTCCATGCCCTCACCGAGCCGCAGGTCGCACAGCACGACATCGGGATGCAGGTGCCGAGCGAGAGCGAGCGCCTCTTCTCCGGACGCCGCCTCACCGACCACCTCGACGTCGTCACGGTGGTCGAACAGCGAGCGCACACCGGCGCGGACGATGGGATGGTCATCGACGAGCAGCACGCGCACCGGGGTCATCCCTGTTCTCCGTTCCGTCGCCCCTGAGCGGCGCGGCCCAGAGGGATGTGCGCCGAGAGCGCGGTGCCGTCGCCCGGGGCGCTCTCCACATCGAGCCCTCCGCCGAGCTCCCGCAGGCGCGCACGCATCGAACGCAGTCCGTAGCCGCCGCCGCGGCTGCCGACGCCGCCCTGGGCGTCCC
The DNA here is from genome assembly GCF_002356155.1 of Microbacterium sp. TPU 3598. Lineage (NCBI taxonomy): Bacteria > Bacillati > Actinomycetota > Actinomycetes > Micrococcales > Microbacteriaceae > Microbacterium > Microbacterium sp. TPU 3598. The sequence goes on from NZ_AP017975.1 coordinate 3,588,153, forward strand.
AGTGCCGGGCGTCGAACCCGATCCCGTCGTCGACGATGTCGAGGCGCACCGCATCGCCCGCATCGGCCAGGGTGACCACGACACGGGAGGCCGATGCGTGGGAGCGGACGTTCGCCAGGGCCGACTGCGCCGTCCGCAGCAGGGCCACCTCGGCATCGATGCCGAGCGACGGCAAGTCGTCGTCGGCGTGCAGAGCGGCCTCGATCCCGGTCTCCTCGGTGAGGCGCTCCAGCATCCGGGCGAGGGCGTCGCCGAGCGCCGTCGACTCCAGCTCCGCCGGCGCCAGGGCGTTCACGATGCGCCGAGCATCCGCCATCCCCTCCGCAGCCAGGGCGCCGATCTGCTCGAGAGCGCGCGTGCGCTGCGACGGATCGTCGACCTCCAGGGCCGAACGCGCGAGCATCCCGATCGACGACACGCTCTGCGCGACGGTGTCGTGGATGTCGCGCGACACCCGGGTGCGCTCGGCCGTCGCCCCCGACTCGCGCTGGGTGCGGGCGAGCTCGTCCTGCAAAGCTGCCATCTCCTCCTGGGTCGCAACCAGCGAGGCGATCAGCCGACGGCGCTCGCGCCCGTCGCGGACGAGCTCGAGGTACCCGCGCGAGATCCCCAGCGCGAAGACGCCGCCCACGAGGGGACCGATCACGTTCGCATAGGTCGTGGTGCCGGTGTGCAGCAGCGGAGCGGTCACCACCACGGCGAGGACCACGACGCTGAGCAGCAGCGCCCACCGCAGGCGCATCACGAATCCGGCGAGCAGCCACAGCGGGAAGGCGAGCCACACGAACTCCGGCGAGACCACGACCGCGCCGAGCCAGATGAGGGTCAGCCCGAGCAGCCACCAGGTCGCGAGGCGACGGTCGGCGGTGCGTTCGCCGAGCAGCAGACCGCCGCCGTACCAGCCGAGGAAGACGAGCGAGAGGGCGAGGACCCACGGCAGCGGCACACCGTCCGCCGCGGCGCGCCACGCACCGACCACGAGCAGCACGACCGTGATGACGGCCTGACCGATCCGGATGGAACCGACCAGGCTCGCCCACGTGCGCGGCGCGCGGATCCCGGCCGCGGAATCGACGCGGCCGGAACGCTCAGTCCGCGTCTGCGGAGATGGCGACTGCGGCATCTTCGTATTCTCCCCCGTGCGGCCGGTCTCCGTGTCGATCCGCGTGTCGATCCCCGCGGGATCCCGCACCCCCGGCCTTCCGCGGCCACCACATCCGCTCGCCGACGATCGCGAAGATCGCCGGGACCACCAGGGTGCGCACGACGAAGGTGTCGACGAGCACGCCGATCCCGACGATGAGGCCGATCTGCCCGAGCGTGACCAGGGGCAGCAAGCCCAGCGCAGCGAACACGGCCGCGAGCACGACACCGGCGCTCGTGATCACGCCGCCCGTCGCGGTGAGGGCGCGCACCATCCCCTGCCGCGTGCCGACCGTCCGTGCCTCCGTGCGCGCGCGATGGACGAGGAAGATCGTGTAGTCGATCCCGAGCGCGACCAGGAACAGGAACGACAACAGGGGCACCTGGAGGTCGAGCGCGTCCCACCCGAACACGACCCTGCTCAGCCACGTGCCGGCACCGATGGCCGCGACCGCGCTGAGGATGTTCACCGCGAGCAGCAGCACCGGCGCCACCAGGGAACGCAGCAGCACGATCAGCACGAGCAGACTGACGGCGAGGACGAGCGGGACGACCAGCAGCAGGTCGCGCCGATTGCCCTCGCGCGCATCGAGATCCGCCGCCACCGGGCCGCCCACCACGGCGTCGGCATCCGGCACCGTCTGCACGGCCTCTCGTACCGCGCTCACCAGGTCGAGGCTCGCGGGCGTTCCGGGCGCCGGCTCACCGACGACGAGCAGACGGGTGAGCGCTCCGTCGCTGCTCTCCCCGGTCGCCGATACCCGGAGCACACCCGGCACGTCGTCGATCGCGGCGACCAGCGCATCGGCCTCCGCCGTATCGCCGATCACGAACATCGGCTGCGCCTCCCCGGCCGGGAAGTGATCGCCGAGCACCGTGAGACCTGCGGCCGACTCGGACACGACACGGAACTTCTCGACCTGGGTGAGCCCGACGGACGCTCCGGCGAGCCCACCGGCGAGAACGCCGAGCAGCGCGAGTCCGCCGACCAGTGGCACCCACGGGCGCCGGGAGACGCGTTGAGCCACCGCACCCCACACGCGGCCCGTGGCCGCGACATCGCCCACGCGCGGCGCGAACGGCCAGAACAATCGACGGCCGCACACGGCGAGCGCCGGTGGCAGCACCAGGAGCACGGCGGCGAGCGCGATCAGCAGGCCCACGGCAGAGGCGATGCCGAGCCCGCGCGTTCCCGGGATCACCGCGAGGGCGAGAGTCGACAGCGCCAGGACCACGGTGACGTTCGAGGCGACGATCGCGGGGGCGGTGGCACGCCAGGCGGCGACCAGGGCGCGGCGATGATCGGTCTCGCGGGCGAGTTCTTCGCGGTAGCGCGAGATGAGCAGGAGGGCGTAGTTCGTTCCGGCACCGAAGACGAGCACGCTCACGATCCCGGAGTCGAACTGCAGCCCGAGCCCGGCGCCGATCGCCGCGGTCGCCTTGTTGGCCAGCTGATCGGCGAGGGCGACCACGATGAGGGGGATCATCCACAGCACGGGCGAGCGGTACGTGACGATGAGCAGCAGGGCCACGATCCCGAGGGTCACCATCAACAGCGTGAAGTCCGCGCCGTCGAACGCGGAGGCGACGTCCACACCGAACGCGGGCCCGCCCGTGACCTGCACATGCATCCCGTCGAGGGGGTGCTCGGCCACGGTGTCGCGCAGACCGTGCACGGCCTCAGCGGCGGCGTCGTCGTCGTCCAGGGTCAGCGTCGCCTGGATCACCGCGGCCTCGCCGTCGTCGCTGACGATCGGACCGTGGGGGGCGTGCCCGGTCTCCGCTTCGACTTCGCCCGAGAGCGCACCCAGGGCGGCGAGGTCGGCATCGCTGAGCTGCGCGTCGTCGTCACGGGAGGCGACCAGCATTACCGTGTGCTCGTCCGCGTCGGGGAACTGCTCGGCGAGGAGCGCGGCCTGCGCGGATTCGGAATCCGGCGGAGCCACGTCGTTGCCTGCCGGGACCGATGCCCGTCCGAACGCGCCGAGGAGGGCGGTGAACGCGACCGCCGCGATCAGCAGGGAGATCCATCCCCCGCGACGAGAGGTGAGCCACAGCGGAAGGGAGCGGAGGGTGCGGAGCATGACTCCAGTCCAGCCGCCCTCATCCTCGACCGGATCGCGCAGGGGGCGGAGACGGGTCTCCACCCTTCGATGGATCCGCGCGGCGCGCAGGAGGGTCCGGCAGCGGCCTCCTGCCGAGAGAGGGGCTCCCGTCAACGGGGTTCCACCAGACCCTCCCCCGTCGCCGCACGTGCGCGTAGCGTCGGGTCCAGGCCGCCGATCCGTCCGCGGCCGCGACGAAAGGACCACTCATGCACACGCGCACTCTCGGACAGGGCCTTCAGGTCTCGGCGGTCGGACTCGGCTGCATGGGCATGTCACAGAGCTACGGCCCCAATCCGGGTACCCGCGACGACATGATCGCGGTGCTGCGCTCGGCGGTCGATCACGGCGTCGACTTCTTCGACACCGCCGAGGTGTACGGACCGTATGTGAACGAGGAGCTCGTGGGCGAGGCACTCGAGCCCATCCGCGACCGGGTCGTGCTCGCGACGAAGTTCGGGTGGGATATCCAGGACGGCAAGAGCGTCGGCCTGAACAGTCGACCCGAGCAGATCCGCCGGGTGGCCGAGGCATCGCTGCGGAGTCTGCGCTCCGATGTGATCGACCTCTTCTACCAGCACCGTGTCGATCCCGATGTGCCGATCGAGGACGTCGCCGGCACGGTCGGCGAGCTGATCGCCGAGGGGAAGGTGCGCCACTTCGGGCTCTCCGAGGCGTCGGCCGAGACGATCCGCCGCGCGCACGCCGTACATCCCGTCACCGCGCTGCAGAGCGAATACTCCCTGTGGACCCGCGACCCCGAGGCGGAGATCCTGCCGGTGCTCGCCGAACTCGGCATCGGATTCGTGCCGTTCAGCCCGCTCGGCAAAGGTTTCCTGACCGGCACCGTCGACACCGCGTCCGACTTCGCGGCCGGCGACATCCGCGCCACGATTCCGCGCTTCACGGCAGAGAACCGGGCCGCGAACCAGGCGCTCGTGGCGCATGTCGCGCAGTTGGCCGCCGCCAAGGACGCCACGGCCGGCCAGATCGCGCTGGCCTGGCTGCTCGCCCAGCAGCCGTGGATCGTGCCGATCCCCGGCACCCGGCGCACCACCCGCATCGCGGAGAACGCCGCGAGCACGGCCGTCGCACTCTCGGCCGACGAGGTCGCCGACCTCACTGCCCTCGCGACACGCATCGGCGTGAGCGGTGACCGCTACAACCCGCAGCAGATGGCGTTCGTCGATGGTTGAGCCTCCCGCGGCATCGGTATCGTGAGGCGGGTGACCGCCGCCCGCAGCTACCCCGCGACCATCGCGTCTGCCGTCGAGCATGAGACCGTCATCCGCAAGTCACGCTTCCTCACGCGGATCGAGCCCGTCACCTCGGTCGAGCAGGCCGAGGCCGTGATCGCCGGCATCCGCAAGAAGGCGTGGGATGCCAACCACAACTGCACGGCGATGGTGACGGGTCTGCTCGGCGAGCAGGCGCGGTCGTCGGATGACGGCGAACCGTCCGGCACCGCGGGCATCCCGATGCTCGAGGTGCTGCGTCGGCGCGGACTGACCGACGTGGTCGCGGTCGTGACACGGTACTTCGGCGGGGTGAAGCTCGGAGCGGGTGGCCTGGTGCGTGCCTACTCGTCAGCGGTGTCGGAGGCACTCGACCTGGCCGCGCTCGTGCGGCGGGCGGCATTGCGCCAGGTGACGTTCGAGGTTCCGCACGCCGACGCCGGCCGCTACGACAACCTGCTGCGCGAATGGGCGGCGCATCACGGCGCGACGCTCGGCGAGCCGACCTACGCGGCGACAGCCACGCTCGAGCTGTGGGCACCGGAGCCGGAGCTCGCGCACCTCGCGGACGACCTCGCCGCCGCATCGGGCGGCGGGATCGCACCCGTTCTCGGCGTGGAGCGCATCGTCGACGTGCCCGCCTGACCCCCCCGGCATCGGGAGAACCACAACGGCCGCCGGATATCCTGGATGCCGCGGTCGCGGAGGGAGAGCGATGTTCGACAGTCCGCTCTCGGCTTCGGCCTACGAGATCCTCGACGTCGACCCCACGGTCGACGACGTCGAGTTGCGCCGCGCCTATCGCCTCCGCCTCCGGCAGACGCACCCCGATACCGGTGGAGATGCGGCGATGTTCATCCAGGTGCAGCGCGCGTGGGAGCTGGTCGGCACCGTCGAGAGCCGCGCCGCCTACGACCGCCGCTCCGGTGTGGCAGGAGCGACGGCCGCCGAGCCCGGGACCGAGTGGAGCGGATGGCGCCCGCCCGCCGCCCGCACCGACACCCGTCCCCGCGCCCGGTCCTACGGGCACCCCGGCGGCTGGCGCCGTGAACGCTACCTCGTGCTCATTCGCGAATGGGCCGGCCGCGGCGTCGAGGTCCCCGATCCGTATGACCCCGCGCTCGTGCGCTCGGCTCCGCGTGACCTGCGGCGGATGCTCGCCGACGCGCTGGCGGAGGAGGCCACGGCCCGCACGGTCTCCGACCTCGGCATGGGCTTCACGGTGTGGCACGACGTCGCGGTGGGAGCGGATGCCGACGACAAACTCGACCATGTGGTGCTCGGCCCGTCCGGACTGTACGGCGTGATGTCTGAAGACTTCGGGGGTGTCGTGGGCTTCCGCCGCGGCGAGATCACCGGCCCGAGTCTGGGCACCCGCGCGCCGGTCACCGCTGCTCTGCGTCGGATGCGCACCGTCGCGAAGGCCGCGCGCGTGCGCTTCGGCGGGGCGATCATCGTGCTGCCCGACGACGACCTCGCCCAAGCCGTCACGCCGCTCGGCACGAGCCGCGGAATTCCGGTCGTCGTGGTGCGACGCAGCGCTCTCGCGATGGTGCTGCGTCAGGGTGTGCCGCAGGCGCGGGCGATCGGGGGCAACGAGCTCTTCGACGTGCGCACCCGCCTGCAGCAGACCGTCCGCTTCGTCTGAGCCCGCGCTCGCCGAGCGTCGTCGCACCGCGGTCGTACCGTTGACTTCCGAAATCAAACCGGTTTACACTCATCAAACCGGTTCACCGATGAGCGCATCGGAGCGTCCGGAATCCACGAGGAGGTGGCATGAGCCGCACGACCATCGCCGATGTCGCTCGCGAAGCAGGCGTCACGAAGGCCACGGTCTCGCACGCCCTGAGCGGCAACCGCCCGATCTCCGACGAGACGAAGGCGAAGGTCCTCGCAGCGGCCGAGAAGCTGAACTGGGCGCCGAGCCAGAGCGCACGGGCACTCGCCACCCGTCGAGCCAACGCGGTCGCCGTGGTGCTGGCCCGCGACCCCCAGGTCATCGCGAACGATTCCTTCTTCCCGGCCTTCATCGCCGGCGTCGAGTCGGTGCTCGCCGAGACCGAGACGGCACTCCTGCTCCAGGTCGTCCCCGACCGCGACGCCGAGGAACGGGCCTACCGCACGCTCACCCACGGCCGCGCCGACGGCGCCCTCCTGCTCGACCTGCGCACCGACGACTGGCGTGTGCCCTTCCTAGACGACCTCGGACTGCCCACCGTGCTGGTGGGCGCCTATGACCAGCCGACCGGGTTCTCGTGTGTGCGAACCGACGACACCGCCCCGGTCCGCGAGATCATCGCGCACCTCCGGGCCGCCGGGCACGAGCGCATCGCCCACATCTCCGGGCCGCTCGAATACGTGCACTCGAAAGCGCGTGCAGACGCCTATGTCGCGGCGATCGGCGACGACGAGCTGCTCCGCGAGGGCGACTTCACCGCCGCGAGCGGGCGCACCCGCACCGCCGAGCTCCTCGCCCTGCCCGACCGCCCGACTGCGATCCTCTACTCGAACGACACCATGGCCATCGCCGGGCTCTCCTACGCCCGTTCCCAGGGCCTCTCGATCCCGCAGGACCTCGCGATCTCGGGCTTCGACGACGACCACCTCTCCGCCCACCTGTCTCCGGCGCTGACCAGCGTCTCATCCGACCCCGCGGCCCGAGGCCGCGCCGCCGCCCGCCTCCTGCGGGCAGACATCCTCGGGGCGCGGCCGCGCACCGAGGATGTCGACTGCAACGTCGTGCACTTCCGGGAGAGCACCAGCTAGTAGACATCCGTATCACCGCAGCATCACCACCGCAGCATCACCACCGCAGCATCACCACCGCAGCGTCACCACCCGCAGCGTCACCACCCGCAGTGTCAAGGAGGACACCATGAAGAAGCTCCGCGCAATCGCCTTGATCGGCGCCACCGCTCTCATCGCCACCGGATGCTCGGCCGGAGGCGGCGGCGAAAGCTCAGCCGACGGCACCGGCCCCATCAGCATCTGGCTCTCCAACAACGAACAGGAACTCGCCTGGGGCACCGCCGTGGTCAAGGCCTGGAACGACGAGCACCCCGACGAGAAGGTCAAGGCGCAGGAGATCCCCGCCGGCTCCTCTTCGGAAGAGGCGATCACCGCCGCGATCACCGCCGGCACGGCTCCCTGCCTCGTCTACAACGTGGCCCCGGCCGCGGTCTCGGGCTGGGTCAAGCAGGGCGGACTCGTCGACCTCAGCAAGATCGACGGCGGCAGCGACTACATCACCGAGCGCGGTGGAGAGGTCGACGCCTACGCGAGCGACGGCAGCTTCTACCAGCTCCCGTGGAAGTCGAACCCCGTGATGGTCATGTACAACAAGGCGCTCTTCCAGGCCGCAGGGATCGACCCAAAAGACCCGCAGATGAACACGTACGACGCGTTCCTCGAGGGGTCGCGCGCGATCGTCGCCTCCGGCGTGCAGAGTGCGATCTGGCCGGCGCCGACGAGCGAGTTCTACCAGCCGTGGTTCGACTTCTATCCGCTGTACCTGGCCGAGACCGACGGCACGATGCTCGTCGAAGACGGCAAGTCCACGTTCGACTCGGATGCCGGGCGCACCGTCTCGGAGTTCTGGAAGACCTTCTACGACGAGAAGCTGTCGCCGAACGAGGCGTCGACCGACGACGCGATGTCGGCAGGTACCACTGCCATGCAGCTCGCCGGCCCCTGGGCGATCCCCTCCTACGCCGACACCGTCGACGTAGGCTTCATGCCGGTGCCCACCAGCGACGGCCGAGAGACTCCGACGACCTTCGCCGACTCGAAGAGCGTGTCGATGTTCACGGCCTGCAAGAACCAGGGCACCGCGTGGGAGTTCCTGAAGTTCTCCACCAGCGAGGACAGCGACGGCCAGCTGCTCGAGGCCACGGGGCAGATGCCGATGCGCACCGGACTCACCGACACCTACGGCGACTACTTCGCTGCGAACCCGAACTACGTGGCCTTCGCCGAGCAGGCTGAGAAGACCGCCGACGTGCCCAGCATCCCCAACTCCGTCGAGGCGTGGCAGGCGTTCCGCGACGAGTACTCCTCCGCCGTGATCTTCGACAAGGAGTCGATCGACGACTTCCTCGGGAACGCGGCGAAGAAGATCGACGCGCTCGTCGCCGAGTGACACCGTGACCGATGAGATGCGGCCCCGCACCCGCTGGCTGGGTGCGCAACCGATCGGCGGGCTGTTCGCGCTCCCGTACTTCGTGTTCGTGATCGCGATCTTCGCGTATCCCCTTGCGTTCGCGGTCTACATCGCCTTCCACGACTACTTCTTCACGGCTCCGGGCACCGAGGTCGATCGCCCGTTCGTGGGCTTCGACAACTTCGTCACGGTGCTCACCGACCCGCGGGTGCTCGGGTCCTTCCGCAACACCCTGATCTTCCTGGTCATCAACGTGCCCCTCACGGCCGTGCTCTCCCTCGTGCTCGCGGCGGCCCTGAACACCGGCATCCGGTGGGTCGCGGCGTACCGGGTCGCGTTCTATGTGCCGTATCTGACCGCGAGCGTCTCGCTCGTGGGCGTGTGGATGCTGCTGTTCTCGGGCAACGGGCTGATCAACACGATCCTCGGCCCGCTCGCCCCCGATCCGTCGTGGCTCGTGAACAGCGGACTCGCGATGCCGATGATCGCGTTCTACGTGACCTGGAAGCAGCTCGGGTTCTACATCCTGCTGTATCTGGCCGCGCTGCAGAACGTGCCGAAGGAGCTGTACGAGTCGGCCGAGACCGACGGTGCCGGAGTGCTCTCGCGCTTCCGACACGTCACGATCCCCGGCGTGCGAAGCGCCACGACCCTCGTGCTGATCCTGTCGATCATCACCGGCGCGAACCTCTTCACCGAGCCGTACCTGCTCACCAACGGCGGCGGCCCTGACGGCGCCTCGACCACCCCGGTCCTGCTGATCTACCAACTGGGCATCCAGCAGCAGAACCCCGACACCGCAGCGGCCATCGGCATGATCCTCGTGATCCTCGTCGGCATGCTCTCGCTGGCGGCCAACCGCGCGACCAGGGAGCGATGATGCGAAAGAAGCGTTCACTGCCCCGCATCCTGAGCATCATCCTGCTCACGATCGCGGCCATCGGATTCGCCTTCCCCTTCTACTTCATGATCGTGGGGGCGTTCCAGGAGAGTCCGACGAACTCCCCGAGCGAACTGTTCCCGACGAGCGGGTGGACTGTCGACAACTTCGTCGCGATCGACTCGCGCATCGACCTGGTCGGCTCGCTGCTGAACTCGCTGATCTTCACGGCGGGCGTGCTGCTGGGAACCGTCGTGTTCGGGCTGCTCGCCGGCTACGCGATCGCCCGCCTCGACTTCCGCGGCCGAGGCGTGATCTGGGTGCTGATGCTGCTCGTGCAGATGGTGCCGTTCCAGCTGCTGATGATCCCCCTCTACGTGCAGATCACCCGCAACTACGGCCTCGGCGACTCGTACATGGGCATGATCCTGCCGTTCCTGATCAACACCACGGCAGTGTTCATCTTCGTACAGTTCTTCAAGGCGCTGCCGGTGGAGATCTTCGAAGCGGCGCGGATCGACGGTGCGGGCGAGATCCGCCTGCTGACATCCGTCGCGATCCCGCTCATCCGCCCCGTGCTGGTGACGGTCGTGCTGGTCACCTTCATCGGCCCCTGGAACGAATTCCTCTGGCCCTTCCTCATCACGAAGGATGCGAGTCTGCAGCCTCTGGCCGTCTCACTCGCGAACTACATCTCCAACGTGGCGCAGTCCACGGCCAACCCGAACGGCGCGATCCTCGCCGGCGCCACGGCGCTCGCGTTCCCCGTCGTCATCCTGTTCGTCGTCTTCCAGCGCTTCTTCAAGGCCACCGACCTCGGCGCGGCCGTCAAAGGCTAGCCCCCATCCCCCAGTCAGAAAGGGCCCCCATGTTCTCCGGAGCCTCCTTCCCCCTCGGTCCGTTCACGCCCTTTGAAGGCAACCCCATCCTGCGTCCGCGCGGCGACAGCTGGGAGTCGGCCAACCTCTACAACCCGGCGGCCATCGTCGACGGCGATGAGGTCGTGCTGCTCTACCGGGCGCACGCCGACGACATCATCTCCCACATCGGCATCGCCCGCTCCCGGGACGGGGTGACCTTCACCCGCGAGGACGCGCCGATCCTCTCCCCCTCCGAGGACTACGAGACCTACGGATGCGAAGACCCGCGCATCGCGCTGATCGACGGCACCTACTACCTCACCTATACGGGCTGGGACCGCCGCAGCGCGCAGCTGTGCCTGGCGACCTCGACCGACCTGCGCACCTGGACCAAGCACGGTCCGCTGTTCGACGACTTCGACACGTTCAAGACCATGGACCCGCGCGGGTTCAACTGGTCGAAGGCCGGGGTCATCGTTCCGCAGCGGATGCACGGGAAATGGTGGATGTACTTCGGCGAGGGCGCGATCTACTGGGCGACCAGCGACGACCTCATCCACTGGAGGCCGGGCACGCCCGACACCGAGCCGATGTACTCTCCGACCCCCGGCACCTGGGACGAGGCGCTCGTCGAGATCGGCGCCTCCCCTGTGGTCACCGACAACGGATTGCTCCTGTTCCTCACGAACGGCGCCACCCGCACCGTGCACGACGACGGCACCGTCGACGTCGACTACCGCTGCGGGCAGATCGCGATCGACCCGGACGAGCCGACGAAGGTCATCGCCCGCCTGCAGGAGCCGTGGCTGCGCCCGCAGACCTTCGAGGACATGCACGGACTCGTCTCTAACGTGACCTTCGTGGAGGGGCTCGTGAAGTTCCACGGGAAGTGGTTCGCGTACTACGGGCAGTCCGACACGACGCTGGCGGTCGCGATCCACGATCCGGCCGAGCCGTGGGGTCGCGCACTGCGCGACGGCGGAGAGGCGTGATGACGTGGACGCCTCCCGACGCACGTTCCTGACGTTCACGGCAGCAGCCTCCGCGCTCGCCCTCCTCCCCGTCGACGCCGCCATGGGCACGACGAACACTGCGACCGGCACGGCGACGCCGCCGCCGCTCGAGACCGCGCGCCGGCCACGGCTGACGAACCTCGCCCACCTGCGATTCCTCCTCGCCGATGTTCCCGTCGTCGCGAGCGCGACCCACACGACGTTCGGGATCGAGACGAAACCAGCGGTCCGTGCGCCCTGGACCTACGCCGACACCGACGGTTCCGGCGGCTATCGACCCGTGGGCGGCGGCACCCGCGATGCGCTGACCGGATACTGGTCGCAGGGCGCGTACAACGCCGACGACATCGCCCGCGCCGCCGTCGTGTTCGTCCGCGAGTGGAAGGCCACGGGCGACGCGCAGAGCCGCGACGAGGCCAGAGACGTGCTTCGTTCGCTCGCCTTCCTGCAGACGACTTCCGGGCCGAATGCCGGACGCGTGGTGCTGTGGCAGCAGGAGGACGGCACCCTGACCCCCAGCGCCGTCCCTGTCGAGCTGCCCGACCCCTCGGACTCGGCGGAGTCGTACTGGCTCGCCCGCTCGGTCTGGGCCTTCGGCGAGGGCTATGCGGCCTTCCGTCGCGATGACCCGGAGTTCGCGGCGTTCCTCCTCGCAAGGCTGCACCTGTGCCTCGATGCGCTGGGTCTCGAGTCGCTCTCCCGCGCCGGCCAGTGGGTGAGAAGCGATGGGCAGAGGCTCCCCGCCTGGCTGATCGCCGGAGGAGCGGATGCGACGGCCGAGGCCATGCTCGGTCTCGCTGCCGCCACCGAGGCCGGGGACTCCCGCAGCAGGACAGCTCTGCAGTCGTACGGCGAGGGCGTGGCCGCGATGTCGACCGACCCCGCGCGGGGCTGGCCGTTCGGCGCCGTGCTGCCGTGGACGGGTTCGCTCGGGTTCTGGCACGCATGGGGTGCGGCGGCGCCGGAGGCACTGGCCAGAGCCGGAGCGCTGCTACGGCGTCGGGACTGGTCGGCCGCGGCGCTCTCGGACGCCGGACGCTTCACGCCGCAGGTGCTGGCTTCGGGCGGGCCCCACAACGCGTGGGCGCCGCTTCCCGCCGAGGCGCAGATCGCGTACGGCGCGCACGGCCGCGTGGCCGGCGCACTCCAGGCATCCACGGTCGGAGGGGAAGGCCTCCGCGTACTCGCCGGACTCGCCGCAGGATGGTTCTTCGGCGCGAACACGGCCGGCATCCCGGTGTACGACGCAACGACCGGGGTCACGTTCGATGGGGTCGAGACCGACGGACGGGTGAACCGCAACTCGGGCGCAGAGTCGACGATCCATGGCCTGTTGACGATGCAGCTGCTCGACGCGAACCGCGACGTGGCCGACCTGGCAACCTCGATCACCGGCCTCACGGCGAACACCGGTCTGCGCGTCATCGAGGCCGAGACCGCGCGACTCTCCCCCGGATGTGTGGTCGAGCGACCGGACGGCGGGGCATGGACGGGCGAGGGGAATCTGTCCGGCGGCGCATACGTGCGCATCCCCCGCGGTGAGTGGGTCGAGTTCGACGTCACCGAGTCCGGCGGCATCCTGCACGGTGTCGTGTGGCGACAGGCGGCAGATGCGGGCGAGGCCGAGTGGGAGGTCCTCCGCGGACGCCGCCGACTGTGGAAGACCCGCACCGCGGCCGGTTCGACCGGAGACCGCGGCCTCACCGAGGCCGACGGGATGCTCGTGCCTGAGCTCCTCGGTGGCGATCTGCCGGAGGCGGCGGTGACGGTGCGCTGCACGAGTCGCGGCGATGTGCGCCTCGATGCCCTGCTGATCCAGCCGCGGATCGCGAGCGCGGTGTATTCGACGCGCTCGGGCTCTGCCGTGCTCTACGCCAACGGCACGCGCCAGGATCAGCGGGTCCCACCGCTCGCGCCGGGCACCGGGCGCGCCTACGACGCAGACGGCTCGCCGCGCGGCGACGCGGCGCAGAGCGGGAAGGTGCGGGTGCGGGGTACCGGCTTCACCGTGACGCGCAGCTGACGCGCACGCTCGGCCGATCTACGCCGACCATGACAGTGCCCCGACGAGCATAAGAGCTCGTCGGGGCACTGTCGGTTGCGCTACTCCTGCGGCTGTCGACGACGGCGGATGGCGGGGAGGAGCATCCCTCCAGCGAAGAGCATCAGTCCCCCCAGCAGCAGACCGGCCGAAAGCACTCCACCGGTCACCGCCAGTGTGGGCGGCGGCGGCGGGAACACTCGCGTGGTCGTCTCAGACGGAGGCGGAACGATCGTCCCTCCCCCGGGCGGGACGCCTGTGGCGGTGGCCACGTTCCGCACCTGACCCCTCTCGACGTCGGCGGCGGTGACGGTGTGCGGCGGCACCGTGCAGGTCATCTGCACCCCGGAGCCCAGACTCGTCGACGGACACGTGACCGGCCCCGCGGTGGGGTCGGTCACGACGATGTCGTCGATGGTCTGTGCACCGGTATTGGTCACGAGGATCGTCCACTCGATGCGGTCACCGGGATCGATGACGCCGTTGCCGTTCACATCGACCGGATTCGCGCGCTTCTCGAGGGTCAACGCGTTGGGCCCGTCGAAGGGGACCTCGACCGTCGACGGCGGCGAGACCGGAGGCTGCCCCGAGGGCGGAGTTCCGGTGGCGACGGCCGTGTTCGTGAGCAGGCCCGAGTCCACGTCGGCCTGCGTCGTCTGGTACTGCGCGGTGCAGGTGATGATCTGGCCCGGCAACATGCTCGCGGCACCCGCAGGGCATTCGATGGCGGACAGCGATCCCGACCCGGAGAAGGCGGTCTCATCGACCGTCACGTCTTCGAGCGTGACGTTTCCGGTGTTCGTGACCACGAAGGAGTATGCGAGGATCTGCCCCACCGCCGTCATGGTCGCCGGCGTGGCCGACTTCACGATGCTGATGCCCGGGACGGGATCGATGGGAACCTCGGTCTCCGAGGGCGGCGAGACCGGCGGGACGAGCGTGCCCGGGGGCGTTCCGGTCGCGGTGGCGCTGTTCGTCACCCGGCCCGCGTTCACATCGGCTTGGGTCAGCACATACGTGGCGGTGCAGACGATCTGCACGCTCGGGGCGAGCGACGCCGCGCCGGCCGGGCACACGACGGGCGACAGTGCGCCGGTCCCGGAGAAGCTCTCCTCGTTCACCGTCACGTTCGCGAGGGTGACGTTGCCGGTGTTCGTGACCACGAAGGAATAGGTGATCTCCTGGCCCACCTGGTAGGCGTCCGGCGTGTTCGGGCTCGCCGATTTCACGACCGTGATCCCGGGCACCGGATCCGGCGGGACGACGACGGTCGACGGGGGCGACACCGGAGGCTCTCCGGTCGGCGGCGTGCCCGTACCGGTCGCGGTGTTCGTGACGCCTCCGGCATCGATGTCGGCCTGGGTCACGACGTACGAGGCCGTGCAGGTGACGGTCGCGCCCGCGGCGAGCGATGCCGCGCCCGCGGGGCACGTGACCACGGGGGGTGTCCCCGTTCCGGTGAATGCCGTCTCCGTCACCGTCACACCCGTGAGTGTGACGTTTCCGGTGTTCGTCACCAGGAACGAGTAGTTGATCGTCTCGCCCGCTGCCGTGATCCGCGTGCGGTCGGCGGTCTTTGACACGGTCAGCGCCGGTGCCGAGACGACGGGGATCTCGACGGTCGACGGCGCAGACACCGGCGGAGTGCCCGAGGGCGGGGTTCCCGTCGCTGTGGCGGTGTTGTCGAGGGAATCGGAGGTGTAGTCCGCAGCGGTCGTCGTGTACGACGCGGTGCACGTGATCTGTGCACCCGGGATCATCGACCCGGCACCCGCGGGGCACGTGATCGCCGGAGAGGTACCGGTTCCGGAGAACGCCGTCTCATCGACCGCGACGTTCGTGAGGGTCACGTTGCCGGTGTTGGTGACCACGAAGGAGTAGCCGACCGCCTGACCCGCTGCCGTGATCTCGGAGGTGTCGGCGCTCTTCACGAGGGTGATCGCGGATGTCGCCGTCGACGGCACGTTGACGGTGGAGGGCGGGGAGACGGGAGGCACGAGGATGCCCGGCGGGACACCCGTCGCGGTGGCCGTGTTGGTGAGGGTCCCGCTGTCGATGTCGGCCTGGGTGAGGGTGTAGCTCGCGGTGCAGGTCGCCTGCGCCCCGGGAGCCAGCGGTGTCGTCGGACACACCGGGGTGGTCATGCTCCCCGAGCCGGTGAAGGCGGTCTCGTCGACGCTGATGTCGGCGAGGGGCACGTCACCGGTGTTGGTGACCACGAAGGAGTAGTCGATGACCTGTCCGACCGTGAAGTCATCGGGCCCCGACGGCGATGCGGACTTGAACAGCGAGATCCCCGGGTTCGCCGCGGCGATGGTGAGGGCATAGTCCTCCACCTCGCCCACCCCTCCCGCGCCCGTGGGCATGGAGGTGGTCAGGGCGGTGCCGCTGGAGATCCGGAACCGCGCGAAGGTCGGTCCCGCGACGGTCTGTGCGATGATGCCCGGCCAGGTGAGCGTGACCGAGGATCCGTCGGGCGTTCCCGCCGGGACCACCGCGGATGCCCCCTCGTTCGCGTCGAAGACGCCGTTGCGGTTGAAGTCGACCCAGCCGACCAGCGTCGCCGGCTGACCCGGCACCTTGTTCGACGCCAGCACCGACACCGAGTAGCTGCTGGTGATCCCTGCGGTGATCGGCCCGAACGTCGCGACGCCGTTCTCGTCGTCGATGAACTGGTTCGGCGCGGTGCCGCCGACCTGATCGTCTCCGGTCGCGTTCGCGCTGTACTGCATCGCCGCCTCGGTGTCGGCTGACCACCCGAGGTAGGTGGCGGCATTCAGCTCGTGGGACACGACCCCGTAGCCGGCCGGGGCATCGCCGTAGTCGTCGGGGATGGTGGCGCAGGAGGGCGTGAAGCCGTCGATGCCCTCGCCGCCTCCCTGCGCACGGTAGCCGCGCACGAGGATGTCGCTGGTCCCGGTGGTGGCCGCAGGCCCGCAACGTGGCGTCGGGGTGTCCAAGCCGCCGGTCGTGTTGAAGTTCTCACCGATGGTGAGGACGGTGGGCGTGGCGGCGAGATCGATCCGCAGCTCGCCCGCCGCGCTGAAGGTCATCGGCCGGCAGGTGATCTGCACCGATGAGGGCCAGCGGTTCGTGCCGTCGCCGACGAAGGTGGTCCCGGTGATGCGGTGCACGAAGGTGTTGGCGGGGCACACGCCGGTCTGCACGTTGGCACGGCTCTCGTTGTAGACGGGACCGGTGATCCACGCGGGGTTCACGGTTCCCGTGACGGTCCCGGCGTTGCTCACGGTGATCGTGGAGCACTGGATGCTGAAACGCACGAGGATCGAGTTGGCGTTGGACGGAGAGTCGGCCGTGCGGTTCTCCGTCTGCACGCCGGTGAGCACCGAGTTCGACGGACACTCCGTCGGCGCGACGAGGTCTTTGTCGGATCCGACCGTGGCCGCTTCCGTGGAGGGTCCGAGATACAGCTGGGCGGCATCGCCCGGAGCCGCCGTGGCGGGCGACGCGGGCACGATCAGCGCGGTGAGCACGAGCGTCAGCAGTGCGGCGACGGCCCAGGGCTTGCGACGGTCACGGCTCGTACGACCATGATGAGTGGCTGGATTCCGCATGGGGTCGCCCTCCGTTTTCTCAGCGTCACCAGAAGCTGAGACTTTGCTCACAGTAACCGACGAATCCCCTGGGTCCAACCCCTTTTTTTATGCTGCGACCTCGGTGAAATCACCTCGACCCCACCTCGATCCCTCCGCGGCATGCCGGAATACTTTCTTTTGAGTTATTCAAATGAAGAGGTATGCTTGATGGATGGAGACAGAACTCGACTCGGCGCTTCGCGTTGCCGGGTTGCGCGCGACCGCGGGCCGCGTCGCCGTTCTCGAGGCTCTCGACTCCATGGCCCATTCAGACGCGGAGCGGCTCTACCGTGCCGTGTCTGAGGTGCTGCCGACCACGTCGATCCAGTCGGTGCACAACATCCTCGCGGACCTGACGACGGCGGGCCTCATCCGCCGGATCGAACCGGCAGGCTCCGCGGCGCTCTACGAGCGGCGCATCAACGACAACCACCACCACGTCGTCTGCACCTCCTGCGGTGCCATCGGCGATGTGGACTGCGTCGTCGGCGAAGCGCCGTGTCTCACCCCGTCCTCGACGGGGGGATTCACCGTCCAGACAGCCGAAGTCACCTTCTGGGGCCTCTGCCCCAGTTGCCAGAACGCCGCGCAATAGCAGTCCGCCGATCACCCGTCCCCGGATGGGGGTAATCGTTGCGCCTGCGCGGAGAAGGAGAACACCATGACGAAACCTGCCACCACCACGCAGGCCGGAGCCCCGATCGCGAGCGACACGCATTCGCTCACGGTCGGCGCCGACGGCCCCACCGTCCTGCACGATCACTACCTGGTCGAGAAGATCGCGGCCTTCAACCGCGAGCGGGTGCCGGAGCGCAACCCGCACGCGAAGGGCGGCGGCGCGTTCGGCGAGTTCGTCGTCACCGAAGACGTGTCGGCCTACACGCGCGCGGCCGTCTTCCAGCCGGGTGCGGCCAGCGAGACCCTCATCCGCTTCTCCTCCGTCGCCGGGGAGCAGGGCTCGCCCGACACCTGGCGTGACGTGCGCGGGTTCTCGCTCCGCATGTACTCCGACGAGGGCAACCTCGACATCGTCGGCAACAACACCCCGACGTTCTTCCTTCGCGACGCGATCAAGTTCCCGGACTTCATCCACTCGCAGAAGCGCCTCGGCGACTCGGGTCTGCGCGATCCCGACATGCAGTGGGACTTCTGGACGCTGTCGCCGGAGAGCGCCCACCAGGTCACGTATCTGATGGGAGACCGCGGCCTGCCCCTCAGCTGGCGGCACATGAACGGCTACGGCTCGCACACCTACTCGTGGGTCAACGCCGCAGGCGAGGTCTTCTGGGTGAAGTACCACTTCATCTCGCAGCAGGGCGTCGAGGCGATGAGCAACGAAGAGGCCGAGCAGCTCGCCGGGTCGGACGCCGACCACTACCGGCGCGACCTCTTCCGGTCGATCGCCGACGGTGAGTTCCCGAAGTGGGACCTGTACGTGCAGATCATGCCCTACGACGAGGCCAAGGCGTACCGGTTCAACCCGTTCGACCTCACCAAGACCATCTCGAAGAAGGACTACCCGCGCATCAAGGTCGGCACGCTGACCCTGAACCGCAACCCGGAGAACTTCTTCGCACAGATCGAGCAGGCCGCCTTCTCGCCGGGGAACCAGGTGCCGGGCACCGGCATCTCCCCGGACAAGATGCTGATGGGGCGCATCTTCGCCTACCCGGACGCGCAGCGCCACCGCATCGGCCCGAACTACAACCAGCTGCCGGTGAACCAGCCGCACGCGAGCGAGGCGCGCAACTACCAGCACGAGGGCTCGATGCGCTACCAGTTCAACGACGCCGCGCACCGCACCTACCAGCCGAACTCCTATGGAGCGGCAGGAGGCCCGGAGGCCGACCCGTCGAAGGGCATCGAGGTGAACTGGGAGGCCGACGGCGAGATCCAGCGCTCCGCCGCGACCCTGCACCCCGAGGACGACGACTTCGGGCAGCCCGGCACGCTCTACCGCGAGGTGTTCGACGCCGAGCAGCGGGCACGTTTCCTGGAGACGCTCACCGGCCAGGGGCGTTCGATCACCGTCGACGCCATCCGCGAGCGCTTCTTCCAGTACTGGACGAACGTCGACGCCGCACTCGGCGCCGCGCTGCGCGACCGCGTCTGATCCTCGCGATCACCGGAACGGAAACGGCCTCCCCGAGACTTCGGTCTCCGGGAGGCCGTTTCGTCGTCCCCGGCACTGCCGGGCGCGTCAGGCGCCGACCGGCTCCGGTTCGGGGACGATCGCCTCGAACGCCACCTCGCCCGCCGGGGTCATCCACGCCCGCAGCATCGCGCGGATGGCGCCGGCCATGTCGATCGACCGGTCGAACAGCCACTGGGTCTGCAGACCGTCCATGGTCGCGGTCAGGCGCAAAGCCGCGTCGTGCGGATCGATGTCGGGTCGCAGCTGACCGGACGCGATGGCGAGCGCGATCGCCTGTCCGGTGCTCGAACGGATCCTCTCGTAACGGCGCCGGAAGTACTCGTGCGCCGGGTGATCGGCAGCCGACGCCTCGGACGACAACCGCACGAAAAGCTCGATCAGACCCGGCACGAGACGGTTGTGGTCGGCGAGGTCGACCATTCCGCGCAGCACGCCCATACCGCCGTAGCCGCGGGCGTAGGGACGGAAGCGGTCGCGATCCTCGATGTCACGGGCTTCGAGCACGGCTTCGAGCAGGGCTTCCTTGTCGGCGAAGTGGTGCAGCAGTCCCGCGCGTGAGATGCCGCACACCGCGGCGATCTCGAGGATCGTCGCCGAGAGGAAGCCGCGTTCGGCGAAGTGGTCCGAGGCCACGCGGATGATCTCCTCGCGGCGCGCTCGGCCGTTCGCGTATCCGCGCCCTCGCAGCGTCGTCGCATCAGCCATGGGGGAAACCGTAGCACCGCTCTTGACAAAACCGACACAAGTGTAGATATTTAACCGAACCACCCGCCGCACCCGCACCGCCCGCCGTACCCGAAAGACCCGCCGTACCCGAACGAAGGAGTTCCCGTGAGCGCGATCGCGCACCCGTACCAGGACCGCACCCTGACCGTGGATCAGCGTGTCGAGGACCTGCTCACCCGAATGACGCTCGAGGACAAGGCGGGACAGATGTTCCAGCCGATGGCGACCCTCGGCGACGACCTCGACGCCCCCGGCCTGTTCGGCTCTCCGTCGATGCGCACCATCATCGACCGTGGCATCACGCACGTGAACATCCTGCAGGCCCCGTCGGCGCGGGAGATCGCCGCATGGCACAACGCCCTGCAGGAGGAGGCCCGGCGACGCGGCCTCGGCATCCCGTTCTCTCTGTCGAGCGATCCGCGCCATTCGTTCTCGAACAACCCGGCCGCCGCGCTCATCGCCGGCCCCTTCTCGCAGTGGCCGGAGTTCCTCGGTTTCGGCGCCATCGACGACCCCGAGCTCACCCGCCGCTTCGCCGAGGTCGTGCGTCGCGAGTACCTGGCCGTCGGCATCCGCACCGCCCTGCACCCGCAGATCGACCTCGCCACCGAGCCGCGCTGGGCGCGGGCTTCCGGCACGTTCGGCCAGAGCGCGGAGGTGACCGGGCGTCTCGGCGTCGCCTACACGCTCGGGTTGCAGGGCGACGAGCTCGGAGCCGAATCGGTCTCGGCCATGGCCAAGCACTTCCCCGGGGGCGGCCCCCAGCTCGACGGCGAGGATCCGCACTTCTCATACGGCCGCGAGCAGGTGTACCCGGGCGGACGATTCGACCTGCACCTGCAACCGTTCCGCGACCTGCTGGCCGCCGGCGTCTCGCAGATCATGCCCTACTACGGCATGCCGATCGGCACCGAGTACGAAGAGGTCGGCTTCGGCTTCAACAAGCAGATCATCCAAGGCCTGCTGCGTGACGAGCTGGGCTTCGACGGGATCGTGTGCACCGACTGGGGCATCCTGTCCCGCACCTTCTGGGGTGTGGAGTCGCTCACCTACGACGAGCGGATGATGAAGTCGCTCGATGCCGGTGTGGACCAGTTCGGCGGTGAGTTCAACCCGAAGGCTCTGATCGGGCTCGTGCGGGCGGGCTCGGTGCCCGAGTCCCGGCTCGACATCTCGGTGCGCCGGCTGCTGCGTGAGAAGTTCCGTCTCGGGCTGTTCGACGACGCACGGTTCGTCGATGTCGAAGCTGCGGATGCGATCGTCGGTCGGGAAGACGCCCGCGCCGCCGGACTCGAGGCCCAGGCACGTTCACTCACGTTGCTCACGAACGGCGGCGGGGCGGCGCATCTGCCGCTGCAGGGGCGCCCGACCGTCTACGTCGAAGGCCTCGACCCCGTCGAGCTCGCCGGCTGGGCCGATGTGGTCACCGACCCCGACCGCGCCGACGTCGCGATCGTGCGCACCGACGCCCCGTGGGAGCCGCGCGGCAACGGGGCCGGCATCGAATCGTTCTTCCGCGCCGGATCCCTCGAGTTCCACGACGACGAACTCGCGCACCTGCGCGATCTGGCCGCCCGCGTGCCGCTCGTGCTCGACGTCTACCTCGATCGTCCGGCGATCCTCGCCCCGCTTCTCGACGTCGCCTCGACGATCATCGCGAACTACGGCGCCTCCGACACCGCGCTCGTGAATGTGCTGTTCGGCGCGGTGGAGCCCCAGGGGTCGCTGCCCTTCGAGGTGCCGTCGTCGATGGAAGCCGTGGCGGTGAGCCGCCCCGACGTGCCGTCGGACACGGTCGACCCGTCGTTCGCGTTCGGCCACGGCCTCCGGTACCTCGACTGGTCGCCTGCCGCACGGCCCGACCCCGCGTCCACGACGATCGAGATGGCGGATGTCGCCGCACCCGGCGGACGCTTCGACCTCACCAGCGCGACCGTCGCCCAGGTGCTCGCCGACGCCGAGGCGCTCGCGATCATCACCGAGCTCGTCCCGGAACTGCCGGGCAACCCCATGCTCGCCGCGGCGCAGAACATGCCGCTCGACACCGTCCTCGGCTTCGCCGGCGCCACCCTGCCGGCCGAGACGATCGACACGCTGCGCTCCCGCCTGGTGGCGCTCCCCGCCTGACCCCCGTTCTGCCCGACCCGAGAGGACCACGACGACGATGTCTGGAACGCCCGCAACCCCCGAGAGCACCGTCCCGATCACGGAGACGACGTTCATCCGCACCGCCGCCGGCAACGACGACCCGCCCCCGCCCCTCAAGGGGATCCGGCGCCTGCTCGGCTGGATCATCCCCGCCAACCTCGGCATCTTCCTGATCTGGGGCGCGGTCCCCGGCATCCTCCTCCCCCAGCAGGTCACGGTCGCGCTCGGCGAGGAGAACAAGGTCGCCAACCTCGCGATCATCGCGACGATCGGTGCGTTCGCGGCGATGATCGCGCAGCCGATCGCCGGGCAGATCTCCGACCGGACGCGTTCCCGCTTCGGTCGGCGTGCACCGTGGATGATCGTCGGCGTCCTCGCCGGAGGGCTGGCCCTGGTCGGCCTCGCCTTCGCGGACTCCCTGGTCGGCATCGCCATCGCGTGGACTCTGGTGCAGATCGCGTACAACTTCGCCCAGGGCCCGCTCTCCGCCGTGATGCCCGACCGCGTGCCCCTCAAGCGCCGGGGAACCTTCGCCGCCCTCTCCGGCATCGGCCTCATGGTCGGCTCGCTCGGCGGTCAGATCGTCGGCTCCCTGTTCTTCAACAGCATCGCCGCGGGCTACGTGGTCTTCGCGGTCTTCGCCCTCGTCGTCATCACACTGTTCGTCGTGTTCAACCCGGACTACTCGAGCGAACGGATCACGCCCGAGCCGTTCGACCTCAGCGCGTTCCTGCGCACCTTCTGGGTCAGCCCGATCAAGCACCCCGACTTCTTCTGGGCGTTCCTCGGCCGCCTGCTGCTGTTCACGGGCTACTTCTCCGTGACCGGATATCAGCTCTACATCATGACCGACTATCTGCACATCGAGAAGCCCGAGACGGTCATCCCGCTGGTCGGGCTCCTCAGCCTCGCCGGCATCCTGATCTCCACGATCATCTCCGGTCCGCTCTCCGACAGGGTCGGGCGACGCAAGCCGTTCGTGTTCGCCTCGTCGGTGGTCACCGGTCTTGCACTGCTGCTGCCGTGGATCTCGCCGACGATCGAGGCGTGGATGATCATGTCGTTCATCGCCGGGCTCGGGTTCGGCATGTTCCAGGCCGTCGACACCGCACTGATGAGCGAGGTGCTCCCCTCGGCGCAGTCGTTCGCGAAAGACCTCGGGGTCGTGAACATCGCGGCCACCCTGCCCCAGACGCTGGCCCCCGGAGTCTCGGGTCTGATCGTGATCGCATTCGGCTTCGCCGGGCTCTTCCCCGTGGGCATAGTCCTGTCGGTGCTCGGCGCGTTCGCGGTGTGGCCGATCAGGTCGACGCGCTGATCCCGCACCCGACGCCGCCGTCCAGGAACAGGGCCAAGATGGAGAGGTGGCCGTCCCTCTCTCCGACCTGACCAGCATGCCCGAACCCCAGCAGGTGTACGCCGCCGACGGCACACGACTGGCGACCTACACCTGGGGCGAGTTCGACGCCCCCGTCGTGGTGATCGTGCACGGCTTCGCGTCGAGCGCGCGCGACAACTGGGTGCTCACCGGATGGGTACGCGAGCTGACGCGCGCGGGTTATCGCGTGCTGGCACTGGATCAGCGCGGCCACGGCCTCAGCGAGAAGCCACATGACCCCGACGGTTACCGGATCCGCACACTCGTGACCGATGTCGAGACCGTGATGGACACGTACCTCGTCGACGACGCCCTCTACGTCGGCTACTCGCTCGGCGCACGCGTGGGCTGGGAGGTCGTTCGCGAGCTGCCGCACCGCATCGGGCGTGCAGTGCTGGGAGGGGTGCCGGACGGCATCCCCCTGGCGCGGCTCGATCTCGAACAGGTCCGGAAGTACATCGCCGACGGCACCCCGGTGGCCGATCGGACCACGCAGAACTACATCGCGCTGACCGAACGGGTGCCGGGAAACGACCTGCAGGCACTCGTCGCGCTCGCGGAGGGCATGCGGGCGTCGGGCATGATCGACCCCGATCCCTCGGATGCGCCGACGCGGCCGATCCTCTTCGCCACCGGCTCGAAGGACGCGATCATCGAGGGTTCGCGGGCGCTGGCCGCAGCCGCCCCCGACGGACGGTTCTTCGAGATCCCGAACCGGAACCACTTCAACGCCCCGGGCTCGCGCGACTTCAAGGACGCGGCCGTGGCGTTCCTCGCCGAGGCGTAGACCGCTCACGAGAATGGCCCGGTCGGATGCGACCGGGCCATTCTCGGGTTCCGCGTCAGACGGTGGCGGCGGCCTCGTCGCGCTTCGGCAGCACCCAACCCGCACGCGGGAAGTGGCACGTGTAGCCGTTCGGGTACTTGATCAGGTAGTCCTGGTGCTCTTCCTCGGCCTGCCAGAACGGCCCTGCCGGCTCGATCGTGGTGACGGCCTTCGCCGGCCACAGGCCCGAAGCGTCGACATCGGCGATGGTGTCGCGCGCGATCGCCTCCTGCTCGGGGGTGAGCGGGAAGATCGCCGAGCGGTAGCTCGAACCGATGTCGTTGCCCTGACGGTTCAGCGTCGACGGGTCGTGGATCTGGAAGAAGAACGCCAGGATGTCGCGGTAGGTCGTCTTCGTCGGGTCGAACACGATCTCCACGGCCTCGGCATGGCCGGGGTGGTTGCGGTAGGTCGCGTGCTCGTTCGAGCCGCCGGTGTAGCCGACCCGGGTGTCGAGCACACCGGGCTGACGGCGGATCAGGTCTTCCATCCCCCAGAAACAGCCGCCGGCGAGAACGGCCGTCTCGGTCCCGGGCGTGCGGGTGATGGTTCCGGTGTCGGTCATGACTGCTCCTCGGTGGTGTCGGAAGGTGCGGGGGTGTCGGTGGTGGGGCGTGCGAAGAGGGCGCTGTAGCGACCGTACCCCTCTTCCTCCAGGCTTTCGGCCGGGATGAAGCGGAGAGCCGCCGAGTTCATGCAGTAGCGCAGGCCGCCCTCGGCGCGCGGGCCGTCGTCGAATACGTGACCGAGGTGGCTGTCGGCGACGGCCGAGCGCGCCTCGGTGCGCTTCATCCACAGCGAGCGGTCGGTGCGCGTGGTCACGGCATCCGCGTCGATGGGCTTCGTGAAGCTCGGCCATCCGGTGCCGCTGTCGAACTTGTCGGTCGACGAGAACAGAGGCTCGCCCGAGACGACGTCGACGTAGATGCCGTCGTCGTGGTTGTCCCAGTACGCGTTGCGGAAGGGCGGCTCGGTCGCGTCCTGCTGGGTCACCTGGTACTGCAGAGGGGTGAGGCCGCTGACGGCCTCGGGGGTCGTGCCGTAGTCGTTCGACATGATCTGACTCCTTGTCCGACGTCGCTGGCTGCGCCGTCATAGAGGAGAACCGACGAGCGGCCCGTTTTGGTCCCGCGGCCCTGAGAACGGGCTGTGAGTTTCTGCGGGCGGGGAGTTTCTGCGGGCTGGGGGGGTTCCACGGACCGCTCGTCGGGGGATGACGGATGCTCGTCAGCCGCGCAGAGCCACCGGCGCGCCCGCGTGGGTCACGGTGACCGCCGGCGCCGAGCCGTCGGCCGGTGCCACGGTGAACGCGAACTCCGGCGTGTACCATCCGCGGTCGATGTCGGCCTGCGTGAGCGTGCGTCGAGGGGTGCTGCAGTTGTAGGCGTCGTAGGCCGGGAGATTCAGCCATCGGCACGCGGTGGGAGCGAAGCCGGCGGTGAAGGTGTTCGTCGCCGGAGTGACGACCGTCGTGACGCCCGCTGTGCTCACGACCCGCACTCGGAAGCTCAGCTGCTCCCCCACCGTGTACGGATTCGTCGCGACGTCGCGCGGGGCCGAGGTGTTCGTCGCCGTGAGGGTCGCTCCGAGCGCGGAGGACTGCGGAAGGGTGAACGTCGCGGTCGTCTGACTGAGGCGTCCGTCGGCGGCGGTGAAGGCGGCCTGGAGACGCTGCTCACCAGAGACGCCCTGCGGAGCGGTGACCTGCACCTTCACGGTGGCGCTCGCTCCCGGTGCGAGACCGGTGATCTGCGCGGTGGTCGCGGTCCAACCGGCGGCGGTGTGGAAGGTCACGGCGCCGCTGAGCGCGGCCGCCTCCTGATTCGTGATCGTGACCGGGACCGTGGTGGCGACTCCGGCGGTCAGAGCGGTCTTCGGCACCGACAGTGGCGCACACGCCGCGTTCAGCCACGCGTCGTCGAACGAGGAGAACTGCATCGTGTTCGTGTAGCCCGCCTCCCACAGCACCCCCACCCTGCCGTCATCGATCGCCGTCGCGCTGGAGTAGGCGAAGGTCCCCGTCTCGAGCGTGCGCAGACCGGGCCAGGTCTCGCCGTCGTCGCAGGAGAGGCGCACCGCTCCGTTCACACGGTTGCTGTTCGCCCCGTTGGCGGCATTCGTGAAGATCAGCTTCTTCGCGTCGGCGCTGCCCGCGGCGGCGTCCGGATGCAGGCGGGTGATCGAGGCGTTGTTCGTGGGGTCGGGCAGCTCGGCGTCGCGGGTGACCGGACCATAGCTGTGACCGCCGTCGGTCGAGATCGCGACCTTGCGAAGACGCCCGTCGGAGCTGTCTCGCGAGTTGAGCATGACGCGTCCGTCGGAGAGCTCGACGACCTTGTTCTCGTCCATGCCGGTGCCGACGTATTCGCCACGCTGCCAGGTGTCGCCGCCGTCGTCGGAATACACCGAGTACGCCTGGATCGCGGTGGATCCGTCGGCCTGACGCACGGTGCCAGCGTACTGCTGGATGAGCCGCCCGGCATACGCGCCGTAGCGCAGCTGGATCCCCTCGCCCGAAGTGGCGAACGTGCCCTTCACATCGCCCGCGACGGGCGTGTAGACGCCCCCGCTGGTCGTGCCGTTGGAGGTCTTGGCGACGTCGGTGATGAGCCGCGGCGCACTCCAGGTCGCGCCGCCATCGTCGGAATGGATCACGGCCGCTCCCAGAACCTGCCGGTTCGCGTCGTCGTCGCCGTAGGCACTCCCCTGGAACCCCTGGTCCTGGGAGCGCACGAAGAACGCGAAGACCCGACCGCTCTGCCGGTCGACGACGTAGCTCGGGTCGGAGTAGCCGTACTGGCCGCTCCCGGTCTTCCCCGCGGCGATGATCTGCAGCGGACCCCAGGTACGACCGTTGTCCGTCGAGCGGCGCTGGATGATCGAGTTGGGGTTGGGGGCGTCAGCGGCGCTTCCCGGCCGGGCATCCCACGCCGAGAGGACCACGCCGTCGCCGAGGTGGGTGAGCGCGGGGATCCGGTAGAAGTAGTTCGAGGCCGTGCGGTCGGCGCCGATGTTCAGTTCGAGGTAGTCGCCGGGGTCGGCGTTCGGATCGGTCAGATACCCGGGCGCCGGGGCCGCCGAGGCAGCGGCGGCGGGGAGGCTGAGCGCGAGGACCAGCGCTCCGATCGTGCCGCATCGCAGCAGGCGGCGGCTCCGGGAAGGGGGCGAGGAAGGAACGTGCATGGACAGACCTTTCTGTTCGTGCGGAAATATGACGTCTGATGTCAGATTTCAAGTCACTCTAGCGAGGGGTATCCCCACGGACAAGGCCGGATCTCGTCGTCCCGCGAGCGGCGTTCGACTCCTCGGGCTCGCGCGGCGAGCCGTCGACGACACCGCGCCGACGGCTGCCGCCGTTCCCTCCGGTCAGCCTGCGGCGCGCACCACCTCGAGGTTCCGCGCGACCGTGCGCAGGGCATCCGCCGCGGTGGTGTCGTCGGGGCGGCGGGCCGTCTTCAGCCCCAACCACTCGACGTCGCCCGCAGCGGCGAGCGCTGCGGCGACGTGCGCGTCGTCGAGGAGCGAAGCGGATTCCGGGTGGGTCGAGGCGATCGGCAGGTGCGCATCGCTCCATGGGTGGCCATACGGGCTCTGCACCGGGGCGGCCCCTGAGAACGCCAGGCCGACGAGGAGGCCGGACGCCGCCGCCGCCGCGACCTGCGCGGTGACGGCATCCGCATCGCGCAGCTCGATCGCGGAACGCCCCCAGTTGAGCCACACTCCGATCGGCAGTCCCGACGAGCGGATCGCGGCGATCTCGGCGTCCAAGGGCAGGAAACCCTTCTCAGGGACGCGGCCGGGCACGAACGCATCGCAGTGTTCGATGACCAGGCGCGCGCCGGACCAGTCGAGCGCGGCGACCTCCCCCAGCGAGCGCACGAGCGGCTCCATGGCGGCCGTCGCTCGCGGCGCGGAGTGCACCGTCACCACCGCGACGGATGCGGCGCTCTCGCCGTCGATGCGCGCGACGTCGGCGGCGACCCTCCGAAGATCGGCGACCGCCGCCGCGCGCCCCTCCTCATCGGCCGAGGCGAGACCATACCCGGGGTGTGCCCCGACGCGCCCCATGACGAACGGGATCGGGGTGACGGCGAGCGGCACGGCCGGCACGTTCGCGAGGAACCAGGCGTCATCGTGCGGATGCAGGCGCCCCATCCACGGCACCTCGAGTCCGGCGACCCCGGGAAGCGCGCACAATGCGGGCAGCAGCGCGCCTTCGAGCACCGGATCCCAGTGCGCGTGGGCGGGAGAGGCCGGGTAGGCGCTGACGAGGATGGGCGCGGTCATGCGCGTGCTCCCGCGACGGCATCGGCGAACCAGGTGGTGATCGTGGACGGATGCGTGATGGCGGTGCCGACGCACACCGAGAACGCCCCGGCGGCGATCGCGGCCGCGGCGTGCTCGGGTGTGTGGACGCGCCCCTCGGCGACGATCGGGCGGCGGCAACGGGCGGCGATCAGCGCGATGAGCTCCAGGTCGGGCCCGGTGGTCTTCGGGCGCTCGCCGGTGTACCCCGACAGGGTGGTGCCGAGGATATCGGCGCCGGCGGCCTCGGCGGCGATCGCGTCGTCGAGGGAGCCGCAGTCGGCCATGATCAGCGCGTCGGTGTCCGCGCGAAGGCCCGCGATCGTCTCCGCGAGCGTCAGCCCGTCCGGGCGCGGGCGCCGCGTCCCGTCGACCGCGACGATGTCGGCGCCCGCGTCGGCCACGGCCCGAGCGTGCCGGAGCGTCGGAGTGATGAAGACTTCGGCGTCGCCGTCCTTCCACAGCCCCACGATCGGAACAGGGAGGTGTGCCGTCGCGCGGATGTCATCGAGCCCCTGCACGCGGATTCCGGCTGCTCCTCCGGCCAGGGCGGACGCCGCGACCTGCGCCATCGTGCGGGGGTCGCGCATGGCCTCACCCGGGTAGGCCTGGCACGAGACGATCAGTCCACCCCGCAGTCGTTCGAGGGTGTCGGTGAATCTCATGGTCGCCTCCAGGCGGATGCCGCGGCTCCGCGCAGCGGTGCGTCGTCGCCGAGCGCGCCCGGCAGGATGGGGGTGTTCTGCAGCGCATCGATCGCCTCGGCGTGGAAGGCGGCGCGCATCGGAAGCCACCAGGACTCACCGATGTTCGGCACGCCCCCGGTGACCACGATGCGCTCAGGGTCGAGAAGCGTCGCCGCCCCCGCGAGGGCCCGACCCACCGCCGCGGCCGACTCGTCGAGGGCCCGGCGGGCGATGGGGTCCGCGGCCGCAGCTGCCATCGCGACCCCCCGCGCATCGGTGATGCCGGGATCGCCTCCGAGAGACCGGAAGTGCCGATGCATCCCGATGCCGGAGCCGATGGCCTCGAGGTGCCCGAAGCGCCCGCAGGGGCAGCGCAGGTGTGCGGCTCCCGGCACGGGCAGGTGCGCGATCTCCCCCGCGACGTGATGCGCACCCCGCACGGCCCTGTCGTCGAGCACGACTCCTGCACCGACACCGGTGCCGACCGCGACGACGAGCGCACTCGCCGCCCCGGCCGCGGCACCGTGTCGATGCTCTCCTGCCGCGTGCGCGTCGACGTCGTTCTGCACGGCGACGGGAGCGTCGGGGAGCAGATGCGCGCCGAGTCCCGAGCGCACGAGTGCGGCCAGCGGTGTACCCGGCCAGTCCGCGAACGTATCCGTGGCGGAAACGATCGTCCCGGTTCCGGCATCCACGACCCCGGCCGTGCCGATGCCGACGCCCGAAAGGCGCAGCCCGCTGCCGGCGAGGAGACGTCCGGCGAGCGCGACGACGGTGGCGACGACCGCCACCGGCCCCTGGGCCGCCGGCGTCGCGGCCACCTCGGTCCGCAGCAGTGCATCGTCGCGGTCGGCGAGGGCCGCGGCCGTCTTGGTGCCGCCGATGTCGACGGCGAGGACGACCTCGCCCATCAGCCGACGGCGACCGGGAGCAGATGCAGCTCGTCGAGGATGTCGCGGATGCGGGCGACCGCGTCGACGTCGAGCGCCTGCACGGTGTTTGCCATCGTGGCGTGATCGATGATGCCACGGGCGTGCATGGCCGCCTTGAACGCGCCGACACCGGTCGCATCACCCGAGAGGCCCTTCGGCTGGAACACGATGTCGAACAGGCGGTTGATGCGCTCCTGCTCGGCCCGAGCCGTCTCCCAGTCGCCGCTCTTCGCGGCCTCCCACAGTCGCACGTACCCCGCGGCCTCCACGTTCGCGAGCCCGGGAACCACGCCGTCGGCACCGGCGAGGGCCATGGCGTCGACGACGACCTCATGTCCGGTGAGCAGCTGCAGCGGACCCCCTGCGGCATCGTTCGCCGCGATCAGGCGCCGGAACGAGACGTCGTCACCCGAGGAATCCTTCACGCCGTGGATGACCCCTTCGGTGCCCAGCTGCACGAGCAGGTCGATGCCGAGCTTGGAGTGCACGCGCACCGGCACGTCGTAGGCCCACAGCGGGGCGTCGATGGCCGCCGCGATGGTGCGGAAGTGGTCGGCGACCTCGGCTGCCGAGTTCAGTGTGTACAGCGGAGCCGTCGTGACGATCGCCTGGGCGCCGGCATCGATCAGACGGCGGGCGGTCTCGATGATGCGCGGCGCCGTGAGCTCGATCGCGCCGGCGATGACCGGCACCCGACCGGCGTTCGCGGCGACGATCGTGCGGAGCAGCTCGACGCGCTGGTCGTCGGTGAAGTACGCGGTCTCGCCGGTGGAGCCGAGCGCGAACAGTCCTGACACCCCCTCGGCGACCAGACGGTCGACGAGGCGGGAGAGGGAGACGTGGTCGATCGATCCGTCCTCGAGCAGCGGGGTGGCGACGGGCGGGACGACGCCCGCGAAGACGGGGGCGGGAGAGGCAGCAGACATGTGTGTTCCGGTCGTTTCAGTGGTGGGGTTCGAGCAGCGAGGGCGCAGCGCCCAGCAGCGTTCTGGTGTACTCGTCGGAGGGCGCGTCGAACACGCGGGCCGCATCGCCGAACTCGACGACGCGCCCCTTGTTCATCACGGCGATCTCGTCGGAGAGATAGCGGACGGTCTGGATGTCGTGGGAGATGAACACCATCCCGAGGCCGAGTTGATCCTTCAGATCGGTCAGCAGATTGAGGATCTGGGCGCGCACCGAGACGTCGAGCGCCGAGGTGGGCTCGTCGGCGACGATCACCTGCGGGTCGAGCACGAGCGCCCTGGCGATCGCCACACGCTGGCGCTGGCCACCCGAGAGCTGGCTGGGCAGGGCGTCCAGGGCCGATGCCGGCAGTCCGACGAGACCGATCAGGTCGCGCACCTTTCGGCTCCGGGTCGACGGGCTGCCGAGGCGGTGCACCTGCATCGGGTCGAGCAGCGCATCGCGCACCGTCATCCGCGCGTTCAGGGCGGTCGCCGGATCCTGGAACACCACGGAGAGGATGCGGCCGAGTCGTCTGCGCACGGCGGGCGTGAAGGATCGCACCGGCTCTCCCCCGAACACGACCTGCCCGCTCGTGGGCTTCTCGAGGCCGATGAGCACCTTGGCCGAGGTCGACTTGCCCGACCCCGACTCGCCGACGATGCCGAGCGTCTGCCCGCGCTTCACGGTGAGCGAGACCCCCGCCAGCGCGTCCACGTACTGCGGCCGGAAGAGCGAGGAGGCACGGGTCTTGTAGCGGACGTGCACGTCCTTGAGCTCGATGACGGGTTCGCTCATCGTCCTGCTCCGATCGGCTCGACGGGCGCATCGTCGGGATGCGCGGAGTAGTAGTGCTCGGTTCCTGCGATGTGCCGCCGCACCGGGGCGACGCCCGCGTACCGGGCGGGGTCGCTGGAGCGCGGCGCGAAGCGGTCGCCCGTCGGGAAGTCTCGCGGCGACGGCACGACGCCCGAGACCTGATGAAGACGATCGGAACCGGCCTCGATCGAGAGCACCGCGCCGAGGAGCCCCTGCGTGTACTCGTGCACCGGCTGGGTCAGCACCTCTCTGGTCGTGCCCTGCTCGACGACCTGGCCCGCGTACATCACCGTGATCCGGTGCGTGAGCTCGGCGACGAGCGCGAGGTCGTGCGAGACGAACAGGAGCGCGAATCCGAGCTCCTTCTGCAACCGCATGAGCAGGTCGACGACCTGCGCCTGCACCGTGACGTCGAGGGCCGTGGTCGGCTCATCGGCGATCACCAGTCGCGGGTTCCGGGTGAGCGCCATGGCGATGAGCACGCGCTGCCGTTGGCCTCCCGAGAGCTCGTGCGGGTACGAGGCGAGGGTGCGTTCGGGGTCGAGACCCACGAGCTCCAGCAGCTCCCTGGCGGTGCGGGTGCCGCCGCGCGACGTGAGCTGCTTCATCTGGGAGCGGATGAGCATGGCCGGATTGAGGGAGCTCAGCGCGTCCTGGTAGACCATCGCGATGTCGTGGCCGCGCAGCGCGTTGCGCTCCTTGGGTGCCATCTGCAGCAGGTCCTCGCCGTCGAACAGGATGCGCCCGCGGATGTCGGCTTTCGGATCGAGCAGGCCCATGATCGCGAGCGAGGTGATCGACTTGCCGCAGCCCGACTCCCCCACCAGCGACATCGTCTCGCCGGGGCGCACCGTGAAGCTGACGTGGTCGACCACGTCCACGTCGCCATGACGGGGGAACGAGATGCACAGATCCTGCACGTCGAGCAGAGGCTTCTCCTCCGCCGTGTACACCAGGCGGTCGGTGCGCGAGAGCTCGCGCTGACGGAGCTCGGCCAGTCGCTCGGCGAGAGGAACGGCCTCGGCGCGCGGCACCAGGGTGTCGGGCACCCCGCTCGGAACGGAGAGGTTCACCGCCGTGTCGACGGTGGGGATCACGTGGGTGTCGTCGGGGATCGCTGCGACCTCGAGCTCGTGCGTGGACTCCTCGGTGCCCGCGGCATCCGCGGTGATCTTGCGTGCCCGCGGCGACACCATCGCATCGGTCATCCCCTCCGAGAGGATGTTGAGGCACAGCACCGTGAGCATGATGAGGATGCCGGGGAAGAAGGTCGCCCACCACGCGCCGCTCATCAGCAGATTGCGGCCGGCGGCGATCACGTTGCCCCACGACGGCTCGGGGTCGGGAACCCCGGCCTGCAGGAACGACAGCGAAGCCTCGAACACGATCGCGTCGGCGACGAGCACGGTCGCGAACACCAGCACGGGGGCCATGGCGTTGCGCGCCACGTGGCGGACGATGATGCGCGGGGTGCCCGCGCCCATCACGCGCACGGCCGAGACGTAGTCCTCGCCGTACTGGTCGAGGATGTTGGCGCGGACGATGCGGGTGAGCTGCGGCACATAGAGGAACGCGATCGTGAGCACGAGCACGGGGAGCGACTTGCCGAACACCGCCACGAAGACGGCGGCGAGCGCGATGCCGGGGAACGACATCACGACGTCCATGACGCGCATGAGCGTCTCGGAGATCCACCTCGGGGCCGTGGCGGCGATCGTCCCGAGCACGCAGGCAGCCAGCAGCGCGACGAGTGTCGCGCCGATGCCGATCACGAGCGAGTAGCGGGCACCGAAGACGAGACGGGAGAAGATGTCGCGGCCCTGACGGTCGGTGCCGAACCAGTGCTCCGCGCTCGGCGGCTGCACCGGAGTCCCGGACGCCAGCGGGTCGAAGGGCGCGATGAGCGGTGCGAAGATCGCCGCCAGCCCGATGATCGCCAGCACGGCGATGCAGATGATCGATCCGAGGGACAGCCGGCCCCAGCGGAAACCGGGAACGGAGAGACGTTCCGTGAGTTTGCGTCGCATGTCACACCGCCCGGATTCGAGGATTGATGAGCACGTACAGGAGGTCGACGATGATGTTGATCACGACGAAGGCGAGCGCCACGGCGAGCGTCACACCCTGCACGAGGTTGGGTTCGTTGTTGGTGACGCCGTTGAGGATGAGCGTTCCCATTCCCGGGATGGCGAAGATGATCTCGATAACGACCGCACCGCCGAGCAGGTAGCCGATGCGGAGTCCGAGCACGGTGACCGGGGTGATCAGGGCGTTGCGCAGCACATTGCGACCGACGACGATCACTCGCGGGATGCCGGCGCCCAGGGCGGTGCGCACGTAGTCGCGGTCGAGCTCCTCGACCATCGAGGTGCGCACGACGCGGGAGAGCTGACCGATCACCGGCACGGCGAGCGCGATGGCGGGGAGGGTCATGCGGGCGAGCCATCCGGAGGGGTCGCTCCAGAAATCCGGGAGCGGCCCGGAGGCCGGCAGCAGGTTCAGCCCCAGGGTGAAGACCTGGATGAGCAGGATGGCGAGCCAGAACGACGGCGTGGAGAGCGCCGCGACGCCGAACACGCGGATCACCTGATCGGGCCAGCGGTCGCGGTAGACGGCGGCGAGGACGCCGATCACGAAGGCGACGATCACCGCGATGAGGAGCCCGAGGAAGGTGAGGGCCAGGGTCACCGGGAAGGCGCGGGCGACCTCGTCGATCACCGGGAGACTGCGTGCGGAGTAGGTGCCGAGGTCGCCCTGCACGAGTCCGAGCAGGAAGTTCACGTAGCGGACGAACAGCGGGAGGTCGAGGCCGTGGTCCTCGCGGTACGCCTCGAGGGCTTCGGGCGACGCCGTCTCGCCGAGCGCGGTGCGCGCCGGGTCTACGGGGGAGAACGACATCACGAAGAACACGAGGAACGTGATGCCGAGGATCATCAGCGGCAGCTGCAGCAGTCGCCGGCCGATGAGGCGGAGCGTGTGGGACACGTGCCGCTCCTTCCGGGGGTATGGGAGAGACAGGGGGCGCACTCGTCGGGTGAGCGCGCCCCCTGGTGCGGGCTACTTCGCCGCCACGCCGACGTCGAGGAACGACAGTCCGGTGGTGGGGACGGGCTGGAATCCGACCAGCTCCTGGCTGCTCCATGCGGTCGGCAGCTTGCGGTGGAACAGCGGGTAGAGCACGGCCTGGTCGGAGAGCAGGTCGTAGGCCTCGTCCCAGGTCTTCTGCTGCTCCTCGCCCTCCTGCTGGACGGCGGTGTCGAGGAGCGTGCGCAGCTGGGCGTACTCGGGAGAGTCGGCCCAGTTGGTGCGGGTCTGGGTCCAGACGTTCTCGCCGTACCACCAGTTCATGAGCAGGTCGGGGTCGACGCCGAAGACCGAGGGGTCACCGGGGGCCACGGCCACCGTGTAGTCGCCGGAGTCGACCTTCTCGTACATCGACGCGGACTGCCCGATGTCGAGCGTCGTGTCGATGCCGATCGCGTCGAGGGACTCCTTGATCAGCGGGGCGACCTCCTTGACCCATCCGGTGTCGGTGGTGAGCAGGGTGATGGACAGGTCGGAGACGCCCGCGTCGGCGAGCAGTTCCTTCGCCTTCTCGGGGTCGTAGGTGTAGACCGTGGAGGCCTCGTGGTAGTTCGGGTAGGTCTCGGGCAGGAACGAGGTCGCGGGCGTGGCGTTGCCGAGCATGCCGGTGCCGATGATCTTGTCCATGTCGAGGGCGTAGTGCAGGGCCTGGCGCACGCGGACGTCGTCGAACGGCGCCGCCTTGGTGTTGAACATCATGAACAGCAGGCCGAACGACTGCACGCTGTCGACGTCGGCCGAGGAGGCGAGCGCGTCGACGTCGATGTACGGCACGTCCTCGATCGCCTGCACGGTGCCCGTGGACATCGCGGTGACGCGAGCGGAGGCGTCGGAGAGCAGGTTCCAGTTCATGCCGGCGGCGAGCGCGGGGCGCGGCCCGTTGTAGTCGTCGTAGCGCTCGAAGACGAGCTTGTCCTCGGGAACGGCCGACACCAGCGAGTACGGGCCGGAACCGACGGGGTTGGTGGCGAAGCCCTCGGGGTCGGCTTCGACGACCGACTTCGGGACGATCTTGACGACACCGAGGCGGTCGTTGATCAGCGAGAACGGGTAGTCGGTGGTGATCCGCACGGTGTCGTCGTCGACCGCGGTGACGGTGTCGATGAAGTCGACGAACGACAGGAAGAGCGAGTTGTTGTTCGGGTCGAGCACGCGGTCGTAGCTGAAGACCACGTCGTCGGCGGTGACCGGATCGCCGTTCTGGAAGGTGGCGCCTTCGCGGAGGTCGATCTCGTAGGTCGTGTCGTCGATCTTCGTCGGGAGGTCGGCGGCGAGGGCGGGGGCAGACTTCTGGGTGACGGGGTCGAGGTCGACCAGCCCCTCGAAGATGTGCCAGTTCGCCGAGACCGTGACGGCGCCCGACGCGACCATCGGGTCGAAGCTGCCGTTCAGCGTGTACGAGATGCCCGCTTCGATGATGCCGTCGGGGTCGATCTCGCTCGCGGCTGCGCTCTCGTCGGGAGTGCTGGTGGTGCCCGCGCCGCAGCCGGCGAGGGCGACGGACGCGGCGACTGTGCCGGCGACCGCCATCGCGAATCGACCCGCGCGGCGGCGGGTGATGTGTCGGTTCATGTGTGCTCCAGGGTGGTGGGGGGAACATCTTGAGGACATCTGATGTCTGATGTACTCTAGACACAGGTTCGATCAGATCACAAGAGTGAGATGATCGGAGCGTTTCTGCCAGGCACGAGAGGGAGCCCCATGAAGTCCACCACGAGTAGGGCGTCACGCATGCGGCGCTCGACCACGGCGGATCAGATCAAGCAGCTCATCCTGACCCGGGGGCTCACGCCGGGCGACCCGCTGCCGACCGAGGCGGAGCTCTGCGAGGAGCTCGACGTCTCGCGATCCTCCGTGCGCGAGGCGATCCGCACGCTCTCGACCCTCGACATCGTCGATGTGCGTCACGGCCACGGCACGTATGTCGGACCGATGTCGCTGGACCCGATGGTCGAAGCCCTCGTGTTCCGCGGGGTGCTGTCGCCGGAGGGATCCCTGCAGGCGCTGCGGGAGGTCGTCGAAGTGCGCCTGGCGCTGGATCTGTCGATGGCCGAACGCGTGGTGGCCGCCGCTCAGGACGACCCCGACCCCGAGCTCGACGCCCTGGTGGCCGACATGGTCGCCAAGGCCGAGCGCGGGGAGCACTTCCTCGACGAGGACCGCGCGTTCCACACCCGCCTCTTCGGCGCGATCGGCAACCGTCTGGTCGGTCAGCTGGTCGGCGCCTTCTGGGATGTGCACACGGCCGTGCTCCCCCAGCTGGGCATCCCTCAGCCCGACGACATCCACAAGACGGCGAAGGCGCACGGCGACATGCTCGACGCCGCACGTTCGGGTGATGTCGAACGCTATCGGCAGGCCGTCATCGAGCACTATCAGCCGTTGCAGCGTGTGCTCGCGAGCGCGGCGGAGGAATCCCAGGGCTGAGGTCGCCGGCCGGATCCCTTTTCCGACTCGACAGTGGCGCCCCTCGGACTCGATAGAGTTGCCTGCGCACTGCACACCACGAGGGGGATCCGCCCATGTCCGTTGGACTTCTGGCCGTCGTCGACGACATCCTGAGCGCAGCGATGAAGGCATCGGCCAAGGCGGCCGGCGTCGTGATCGACGACGCCGCGGTGACTCCGCAGTACGTGCAGGGCCTCACGCCCGCGAGGGAGCTGCCCGTCGTCGGCAAGATCGCCCTCGGGTCGCTGGCGAACAAGTTCGTGATCATCATCCCGGCGGCGCTGCTGCTGACCGCGTTCGCTCCGTGGGTGCTGCCGTATCTGCTGATCCTGGGCGGGGCGTACCTGTGCTTCGAGGGCGCCGAGAAGGTGCTCGAGTGGTTCGGCGTGCAGCACGGTCACGCCGACGAGGGAGCGCGCGATGAGAGGAAGCTCGTGCTCGGCGCGGTGCGCACCGACCTGATCCTCTCGACCGAGATCATGCTCATCTCGCTCGCGAGCCTCGAGAAGGGGCTCGACATCTGGGCGACGCTGGCGATCCTCGCCGTGATCGCCCTCCTCATGACGGGTGTCGTCTACGGCGCTGTCGCACTGCTGGTGAAGATCGACGACATCGGTCTGAAGATGGCGAAGAACCCGGTGCAGCGTGTGCGGCACACCGGCACCAGGATCGTGCGCTCGATGCCCGGGGTGTTCCGCTTCATCAGCATCCTCGGCACGGTCGCCATGCTCTGGGTCGGCGGCCATCTCGTGCTGGTGAACCTCGGCGAGGTGGGGTGGCACTTCCCGGTCGATGTGCTGCACGCGGTGGAGCAGGCGCTGCATGGCCTCGGTCCAGTCGTGGTCTGGATCGTGGACACCATCATCTCCGCGATCGCCGGTCTCATCCTGGGGCTGCTCGTCGTCGGGATCGTGCTCGGCATCGCCCGGCTGTTCGGCAAGACGCCCAGCTTCCACGAGGGCGAGGCATCCCCCGCCGACGTCCACGTCTGAGCCCGAGCCCCAGCCCGAGCCCGAGCCCCCGCCCGAGCCCCAGCCCGAGCCCCGGCCCGAGTCGTCGCTATCCGCCGCGCGGGGGATGCGGCCCGCCGTCCGCTCCGGTTTGATCGGAGCATGAGCACCGATCACGCCACGCAGTTGCGTCGGACCCGGCGCCTGATCTCCGCCATCGCCATCGTGGGGATCGGTGCGGCCGCGGTCTGGTTCGTCTTCGCCGCAATCGGCGAGTCCGGTGGCCAGCTCACTGCTGCCAGCGCCACTGCTGCGGGGCTGGGCGCGGCCTGGTCAGCGGGGTTCGCCGCCCTCACCTCCCGACTGAAATCTATCGAGAACGCCCCGACCTCGTCGGGCTGAGTCCACCGGACGAGCGCGACGAAGGTGTCTGCCCGAGGAGACGGCGCACTCACGCCGCGATGTCGTACCGGGCTCTGCCGCCAAGCCTCGGTCTGCGCTCGGGGTCGACGTTCGGCGGCGGAATGAGCCACACCCGCGCCGCGAACCCCCGCCCCTCGATCCTGATCTCCCAGTCGTTGTCGTGGATGCGATGATGACAGCTCTCGCAGAGCAGCACTCCGTTGTCGAGATCGGTCGGTCCGGCATCCCGCTGCCACCAGCGCAGGTGATGCGCCCTGGTGAGTTGCGGGGGCAACCCGCACATCACGCAACCGCCGTCGCGTTCCACGAGCGCGAGTCTCTGGGCGCGGGTGAACAGCCGCTTCTCGCGCCCCCAGTCGAGGATCTCGCCGCCACCGCCGAGCACGACGGGGATGATGCCCCCACCCGCCGCCATCCGACGACATGAGGCGATGCTGACCGGCTCATCGAGGCCGTCGACCGTCGCGAATCCGGTGCCTGCGGTCAGGTCGTCGAGCCCCACGCGGACGACGACGGTCGCACCGGATACCGGAAGCCCGCCGTTGTCGCATCCGCTCGCATGCGCGCAGATCTCGACGAGCGCATCGGCCTGGATCATCGCGACCGTGCGACGGTCGGCATCAGGCGCCGCGGGGTCGAGCACGTGCGCCCGCGCCTGGAACGTGGCCGTCACGTACGCCTGGATCGCCGCCTTCACGGGAGCGCCGGACGCGATGTCGGTCTGCAGGGTCAGATGCAGCGACCCGTCGCGCTCGAACATCGTCAGCGAGCGCCGTGACCGGGCCTCATCTTCGCGCGGAGCCACACCGTCGGGATCGAGCCAGGCCTCGGCGTGCACGACGAGCTTGCGCACGTCATCGAGCGACAGCCCTGCCGCACGTTCGACGAGCAGTCGCTCGGCATCGACGATCCGCTCGATCCCGGCCTTCACGCGCGCCCGGTCGAGCAGGGCCACGATCAGCGCCGCGGCCGCCGCACTGAGCTCGCCGGCGCCGATCGCCCGCTGCACCTCGGGGTACCGCGGGGGCAGCTTCTCGCCGATGAGGTTCGCCCGCGGCGCGGTCGCCTCCCCCACCTTGACGAGCCGCACCGCGTCGCCCGTCGATCCGCCGGTCGTGGCGGCGATCATGGTCGCCGGGTTGCGGAATCCCTGCTGCTTCGCGAGACCCGCAGGCCCCAGTTCCGGACGCGATTCCCGCGCGATGCCCGCCGCGATCTCGGCATGGATGCCGTCGAGCCGACGCTGTACCAGTCCCATCGCCCGGTGCGCATCGAGCAGCTGCGCGCGGCTCAGATCGGCCGCGTTCGTCGCATCGCCCCACGCGTCTTCGAGGTACGTCATCGCCTCGAGGAGCGGGTTCAGATGCGGGTTCGCCATACCTCCATCTTAGAAGATATGTTCGAATCTCAGGAAGGCCTGTGGATAACTCCGCACCTCGTCATTGCCGTAGTCTCATCGCCATGTCCGCGTCCCCGAAGCTGCGCAGCACGAAGCGCGATGCCGACCGCTGGTTCCGTGAACAGGGCCTTCCGACGTTC
Organism: Microbacterium sp. TPU 3598; assembly: GCF_002356155.1. Lineage (NCBI taxonomy): Bacteria > Bacillati > Actinomycetota > Actinomycetes > Micrococcales > Microbacteriaceae > Microbacterium > Microbacterium sp. TPU 3598. The sequence goes on from NZ_AP017975.1 coordinate 3,628,549, forward strand.
GTTCCGCTACGCCGCTGGTTCACCGACCTCCCCCGCCGTGTCGCACCGTTGATCGCGTGGGTCGCGGTGGCCGCGTACCTCTTCCAGGACGGGATCGAGGTCGTCTTCGACTTCGCTCTCGACGACGACTCCACGGAATGGGAGATCCTGCTCGTCCTCCTCGCCGTGGTGATCTTCCTGCTCGCGATCGGGCTCGCGTGGGCCGCCTACTACCTCGTGCGCGCCCTGCTGCGTCGCCTCCCGGTGGGCATCGGCACCGCGGTCGCGCTCGTGCTGATCGCCGCGTGCCTCGCCTTCACGATCGTCTACGGATACAGCGCCCAGCCCGACGCGACCGTCGGCCCGGTCCTCCGCACGATCCTGGTGCTCGGCCTCTGCATCCTGGTGACCGGCATGGGCGGCGGCGCGATGATCTCCTGGGCCTCGCGCCTCGCGGTGCGCAACGCCTCGGCGATCGGTCACATGGCATCGATCGCCCTCCCGGTGATCCTGATGCTCGTCGTGTTCTCGTTCTTCTCCGCCGAGGTCTGGCAGATGGCATCCGCCCTCTCCTGGGGATCGATCGCCCTGCTCGGCCTGGTCGTCGCGGTGCTCGCGGGGATCGTCGTGCTGCGAGTCAGCGCCTCCGAGATCGACGACGACGCTCAGGCACCGAGTCCCGAGCAGCGAGCCGCCCTGCTCGTCGGCACGCCCGCCGAAGGCCGCCCCGTCACCTCCGGCGCTCCGGGGCGACTGCGCGCACCGCAGCGCATCAACATCCTGCTCGCGATGACCGTCGCGCAGCTGGTGCAGGCCCTGTTCTTCGCCGGGCTCCTCGCGGCGCTGCTGATCGTGATCGGAGGCATCGCCGTCCCCACGGGCGTCGTCGGCATCTGGCTCGGTCCCGGCAGCGCCGCACAGCCGCTCGCGGTGCAGCCCCTGGAGTTCTTCGGGGCGAAGCTGCCGCTCACCGTCAACCTGCTCAAGGCGGCCACCCTGCTCTCGGTGATCGCCGCCCTCCCCTTCGTGTTCTCCGCGGTGAGCGAGGCCCGCTATCGTGAGCGATTCTTCGACCCGATCATGGCCGACATGCGGCGTGCGATCCTCGTGCGCGAAGCCGTGAGCACGACGACTGCGCGCTGAGCTCTGTGACTGTTCGGTCGCAGCACGCCCGGACGGCGTCCAGCGAGGATGTCAGCTGCGGAGGTTCTCCGCGGGGCGCAGACGCGCGGCGCGGATCGAGGCCAGTCCGCCTCCCCCGGCACCGACGATCAGGCCGACAGCGATGGCGATCGGAAGCAGCACGATGTCGAACACGGGGGCCCATCGTTGGCTCACGGTGACGACGAGGATTGCCGCCATACCGAGTACCAGGCCCGCGGCCCCTCCGACGACACCGACGATTGCGGATTCCAGAGTGATGAGTTCTCCGATCTGCCGGTCTCGTGCTCCGAGCGCTTTGCGCATGCCGATCTCGCCGCGGCGCGCATTGACAGCGAGGAGCGTGGCGTTCATGAGTGCGGCGATCGCGACGATCAGCGCCAGCAGCGTGAACGCGGTGAGGGTGGCTTGCACGCCCTGTTCGACCTGCCCCCTCAGCTGTGCGGAATCGGTCGGCGCAACGACGACGATCCGCTCCGGCTCGAACGGGTTCAACGCCGAAGGCAATTGCTTGGCGACCTGCTGCGCTGCGCCGGAGGACGTCACGGCCAGCATCGTCACGTCTACGGCCCCCTTTGCTGTGAGGCCGTCGCGGGGTCCCACGACCACCTCGCCGCGGAGCAGGGGGAGGCGCGCGGACGTGGTGATGATGCCAGCGACGACATATATGACGCCATCAACCGAGATCGTGGGAGCGCCATCAATGCTGCTGAGCCGCATGTCCTTCGCGAGAAGATCTCCGATGTAGGCCTCGCCGCCCGCTAGGGGTCCCGCATGCCACGGTGCCTCGTCGACCGTGAGACGCGCAGCACCGACGATATCTCCGATGGCGACGTGCGGCCGGATCTGGCGTGCCTCCGCGAACGTCGAGACCGTGCTGACGTTGAGATCGATGACGACCGCAGCCGCATCCACTCCGCTGAGTCGCTCGATCGCCTGCGGAACCTCCTCGGGCGGAAGCGAGTTCTTGGCCCCCGTCGACCACGTCGCCGAGACCTCACGATTCAGGTGGGCATCGAATGTGGCGGATACCTGCGCTCGCGCCGATGCCGCAAGCCCGAGAGTGGTGATCGTCAACGCCACGGCGATGGCGACGGCGAGCCCCTGTCCGATCGATTGATACCTTCTCGACGTCACGGATGCCCAGGCGTCGCGAAGCATGTCGGCGAACCGGATGCGCCCGGTGAGCCGCACCCGCTCATCTTCTCTCGTGCGGGACGTGCGGGCATCATTCGAAGGAGAAGCCGGCGGCCCGTCCGCAGGGGCTTTCGATGCCGTACTCGCTCCGCTGCCGGACTGTCGCTCGTCGGACACGATCGCACCGTCGGCGATGTGGACCACACGACGCGCCCGTGCCGCGACCTCGGCCGAATGAGTGACGACGACGACCGTCGCCCCATCGCGATTGATACGTTCGAGCTCATCGAGAACCCGAGCGGCGTTGACCGAGTCGAGGTTGCCGGTCGGCTCGTCGGCGAGAATCAGCTTCGCATCCCCGGCGATCGCACGGGCGATGGCGATGCGTTGACGCTGCCCGCCCGACAGTGTCGAGGTGCTTTGGAAGGCGCGGTCTGCGAGGCCGACAGAGTCGATGGCGCCGAGAACGCTCTCACGCCGCTCCACACGGGGCACGCCCCGGTAGAGCAGGTTCAACTCGACACTGTCGATGGCCGGCCTGGCCTCGAGAAGGTGGAAGGCCTGGAACACGAATCCGATCTTCCGTGCGCGCACGCTCGCCGCGCGGCGACCGTCGCCGGCACGAGCTTCCTCGCCGTCGAGAACATAACTACCCGCCGTCGGGTCGTCGAGAAGCCCCAGGATGTTCATCAGCGTCGTCTTGCCACCGCCCGATGGCCCGACGATCGCAACGAACTCCCCCTGGTCGATTTCCAGGTCGATGCCGCGAAGCGCATCGACCTCGGGCCGACCCGCCGAGGAGTACGTCCGACGCACTCCCCGCAACTGAATCAGCGACACGTCAACCGACTCGAACCAGTTCGCCGGCCTTCAGGGCACCTTCGTCGCGCGGCTCGACGGCTACCTCGCCCTGCAGTGTGCCCAGGACTGTGACCGGCACCTCGAGGAGCGTTCCGTCGGCGTGCTGCTTCGTCAGAACGTTCTTGTCAGGCCCTCGGTCCGACACGGCGAGAACCGGGACGATCAGCGCGTCCTCGGCCACGATCTGCTTGATCACCGCCACCCGCGCCCGCCCCGACGACCCCGGCAGCGCTGTTTTCGGAACCACGGCGAAAGTGACCTCGGGTGCGGCCTGTTCCGCATCACCGTTCGAGCCCGATCCCTCTGAGTCTTCGGCCGAGTCAGAGGGGCGGATGTCTCCCACGATGCCCTCGACCTCAGTGCCACCGATCGAGATCACCGCCGCGTCTCCTGCGACCACATCCCCGAGATCGGTGACGGGAACCGTGATCGTGACCACCAGATCCGCCGACCCGAGGATGAAGTCCGGCACACCCTCCGCCGCCAAACGCTGCCCGACCTGAACACCTTTCACGACCTGCGCGGACGCAGAAGGCATCGCCAGAATTTCGGCGACAGGAACATACCCCTCGGCAGCCGGCGCCTTCTCGCTCGGATCTGCCGCCTTCTCGCCCCCCTCCGGGCTCGTCTTCTCCGCCGCGGCACTGCGAGTGGGGGCCTCATAGCCATTGTCCTGATACCAGCGCTTCACCGCCGCAGCCGTCTCGCCTCCGAACCGCCCATCGGCGTTGAGCTGGTACGACCGCGCCACGAGTGCAGCCTGTAATGCCTCGACATCCGGGCCACGATCCCCGACGCCCATGTCGCGGTAGAAGGAGAAGGCCGACTGCACACCGAAGAGAGGGCGCCCGTTGACCTCGGTGAGAACCTGCCCCGAAGAAGCGGTCGCACCCGTCGCCAGTGGGCGTCCGGTGACGACGGTGAGCGACGCTTCCGCGACAGGGAGCACCGTCACCGGAGTCTGCGTCGACGGGCCCGCCTGCCCGGTGAAGCCGACCTCGCCAGCCAGCGCCCCCTGCGTGACCTCTGCGAAGACCGGCCCGGGGGCGGGCGCCTTGGCGTTGGCCTCCTGCTGCGCCGACGACTGGAACTGCGCCGCAAACCAAAACCCGGCACCGATCAGCGCCACAATCAGCACCACGGCGATCACGACGATCCAGCGTGACCGTCTCGCCGTCTCCGGCACAGCTACTTCATCCATCGAACTCTCATCACTCACTGATCGGCCAAGGCTCGTTACCGAGCCAACTCTCGCGCCGCCTCTCTAGGGCGCGGCTGGCGCGTTCTCCGCCACGATCGTCAACAGCTTCTTCTTCCGTTCGATCGCGTCCGCACGGATCCGATCGAGCTTGTCCCTGTTCTCCGCGACGAGCTTCTCCTGCTCCTCCCAATTCCGCTCATACCAGAGCGAGGCCCACCCACTCGACTCCTGGCACTCCGCATCAGCAACAGCCGCAGCAAGCTCCTCCGCCGAAGGCGCGGACGACGACCCGGTCACCGCACCCCACACCTCTGCCACCTCATAAGGAGCTCCTTCCCAAGGTTGCTCCTGAGTCACCGCGTAATCCACCCGTGGGGTCAGACACTCCCGCCAGGCTTTCACCGCCTTGACCACATCCGGATCCTGCTCCACGATGTCCCAAGCCTGGGCGGATAGCTCAGCGTTGTAGTTCAGCCCGTCGGCGGTGGATGCGAAGTCCTTGTCTTTCGCGCGGATCTTGTCAGTGCAGGCCACGAGCGCGTCATCCAGTTCCTGATTCGGAAAGTACGAATCCACTGTCTCTGTGTATGTCAACCACAGCTCAGCGCTCTCCGGATCATCCAGCCGCGCGAAATGGTAACCCCACTTCTTTGCCAGTTCCAGATTGAACAGCCGCAGACCTACCCGGTTGAAGTCTTCCGCACGGGGGAAGTCGGTATCCTGCCACGGCACCGGCCACTCATACCCCTGCGCACCCAGACAATCCGAGATCAACAACTGCTCCGCATAGTTGTCCAGGTCCGGGGAATACACGACGAACTCATCAAGAGGCATCTTCCAAGCCGCTTGATTCCTCACCCCCGCATCCGCCTCACTGTCGGACGCGGTACACCCCACCAGACCCCCGGCAACCGTGACCGCAAGGACGGTCGCCATGACCAGGCGGCCACCTACGCGCGGAGAAGTCACCGGCATAGAGCCGAACCAACGCTACTGAGGGTGCCGCTGAAGTATCCCGACTCGATCTCGTCGTTGTAGCTACCCACATTGCCGAAGCCCTGCCCCCGGAGGATAAGGAGGCCCTTCCCTCCTGTCTGGTTCTGTCCTTTGTAGAGGTAGGAGTTCTGGGAGCGCCCGTTGTTGAAGGTGGAGGAGATGACGTCGCCGTAGGACCTCCAGCCGATGGCCATGACATCCACGCAGTTCGCGAACTTGTGCGTGGACGGCTGCTGCCATGCGTCGTTGGTGTAGTTGTAACCCGAGTAACTGCACGTGTACCCGGATGGGCAATCACTCGGCGCGGCTGCGGCAGGGCCCGCCAAGGCGAGAACTCCCACCCCGGACAGGACGAGTGCGATCAGCGCGCTGGCCGCTCTTGTGCGCCAGGTTGCGCGACGCGCGTGTTCCAAAGACATGAGATCCTCCGATGCACCCGCCTACTAAAACAATACGTTCTACACAGTAGACATGGTTCGTGTGCGCGTCTGTAGGCCGTTCGGGGGACAAGCGCGGTGCCCGCACGTCGCCCCCGTAACTGTTCGGCCGCAGCACGCCCAGCGCCCGTTCCTCCTGCTAGCGTCGGCGATGCGCACCCGAAGCGCCGAAGAAGGATGCGCACCCGAAGCGCAGAAGAAGAGAGAACGCCCGCCGATGACAGCCGTGCGAATCAGGGACGCCGAGACCGCCGATCTCGAGACCATCACCGCGATCCACAACCATGCCGTGCTGCACACCACCGCGATCTGGAACGAAGAGGCGGTCGACCTCGCCGACCGCGTCGCCTGGCTCGCCGATCGCACCGCCCGCGGCTACCCGGTCATCGTCGCCGTCGACGACACGGGGGTGCTGGGCTACGCGTCGTACGCGCAATGGCGTCCGCACAGCGGCTATCGCCACACGGTCGAGCACTCGGTCTACGTCCTCGACGGCCAGCACGGTCGCGGCATCGGCACCGCCCTCATGTCGGCGCTCGTCGATCGTGCGCGGGACGCGGGGATGCACGTGATGATCGCCGGGATCGAAAGCGGGAACGCCGCCTCCATCGCCCTGCACGAGCGCCTGGGCTTCGTCGAGGTCGGACGCATGCCGCAGGTCGGTGCCAAGTTCGGACGCTGGCTCGATTTGAGCATGCTGCAGCGGGTGCTCGACGACCGCCCCGAACCCGACGCCGGATCCTGACGATGAACCTGCTGCAGTGGTTCGTCGACGCCTTCAACTCGCAGTGGATGCTGCCCGGCGGGCAGACGCTCCTGGTCCGGGAGGTCGTGGGCAACGCGTTCGGTCTCGCCAGCGCGCTCGGCGGCATGCGACGCAAGGTGTGGGCATGGCCGGTCGGCATCATCGGCAACCTGCTGCTGCTCACCGTCTTCCTCGGCTCCGCTCTCAGCCCCGATCCGTCACTGCCGCACCTGCTCGGCCAGGCCGGGCGGCAGATCATGTTCATCGCGGTCGCCATCTACGGATGGGTGCGCTGGCGGAACCTCGACGGCGGACGCGTGGTCCCGCGCTGGGCGCCGACGAGCGCCCGCATCGGCATGGTGCTGGTGATGGTCGTCGGCACGGTCGCCCTGACCCCGCTGTTCCGCCTGCTGGGATCGTGGGAGCCGGTGTGGGCCGACGCCTGGACGTTCGTCGGCTCGCTGCTGGCCACCTACGGCATGGCGAAGGGCTGGACCGAGTTCTGGCTGGTCTGGATCGCTGTCGACGTCGTCGGGGTGCCGCTGCTGTTCAGCTCCGGCTACTACGCCACCGGCTTCATGTACGTCTTCTACGGCGTCTTCACCGCGATCGGCTTCGTGATCTGGTGGCGGGCGCAGCGCACCGCCGCGCATCCGATCGAGATCCTGCCGCCCGACCCGAGCCCGCGACGGCCGGAGGAGGAAGAGCTCGCCTGAGCTCCCCTCCCCCCGGGCATCCCCCTCCGCCTCGATGTCGCCCCTCCTCGACACGAGGCCGTCTTCAGCGCCGGCGCTTCGCCGTGCGCGTCGTCTTCGCTGTCAGCGCCATGGCGTCGGCTGCCCACGCTGTGAGTCGTTCGAGCGGGCCCTTGCCGACCGTGCGCGTCCAGATGAGCGCGCCGGCCATCATGAGCAGTGAGAGCGCGATCCACGGCAGCACCGGGTTGGGCAGCCAGGTCGCCGCCCCCGCCAGGATGAGGATCGCCTGGACGACGTAGCCGGTGAGCGGAACCGCGCCGTAGGCCGCCAGCGGGAGAACGGCCCACCGCGCATAACGGGTCACCAGCAGGCACAGGCCGAGGACGGCCACCGCGAAGCCGCCGGATGCCAGCACCTCCAGCACGCCGCCGGAGTGGGCCGAGACGCTGATGACCGCTTCGAGCATCTTCGCGGGCGGGTCCTCCGAAGCCACGCGATCGATGTACGACTGCCCCTCTTCGATGCCGCCGCCGTCGTCCGTGAACAGCGAGGCCTTCTCCGGCGGGAAGCAGACGACGACGCCGTCACTGGTCTGGCACGCCAGTCCGGAGACGTCGACCTCGTCCCCGGGGATCATGCCCATCGAACCCGAACCCGAACCCGAACCGGACGTGGAGCTCGACGACGCGACTTCCTGCGGCGGCGACGTGAGGAGCGCACCCAGCGCGTAACCGCCGATCGCGATCAGTCCTCCGCAGACGAGCATGACGACTGCCGTCTTCACCCGGGTCAGGTCGAGGCGTCCGATCACGAGACCAGCGCAGAGCAGCGCAGCCCAGACCGTGATCGGGTAGGTGCCGAACAGCACCAGCGACAGCCCCGGGCCGCCCAGATCCGGCGAGAGCGTGCCGATCAGGGCGAGCAGCGGCGGACCGAGGATGCCGAGTGCCGCCCCCGCGATCACCAGCACTCTGGTGCGCAGGTGCACCGTGAACGCCGCCAGGATGTACAGCACGCCGTAGAGCGTGAGGATCACGGCGATTCCCGAGCCCAGCAGCTCGACCACGAGCCCGATCACGAAGATCGCCGCCCCGCGACCGACCAGGCGCAACCGGATCTTCCGGAGCTCGTCCGGTGACGCGGTACCGGCACCGCCCGTCATCAGCGCGAGCGAGACCCCGGCCAGCAGGGCGAACAGGATCGAGGAGCGACCGTTGACGATGTCCAGCCATGTCGACGGGTCGGTCAGGGTCAGGTCGGGACCGCTCGCGACCATCAGATGTGCGCCGAACATCCCCACCAGGGCGAGTCCGCGCGCGACGTCGACGCCGACGATGCGGCGCCGACGTGTGGAGGCGCCTCCGCCGCGGCGTGGGCCGTCGCCGGAGTCGGCCGCGGAGGCGTCGGCCGTCGGCGCGGCGGAAGACGGGATGATGTGGGGCGTGCTCACGTGGGACCTCTCGAGGAATCGGCGGAGACCTCAAGCTCAGCACGCGCCTCCGAGGGCGCGCATCCACCCTCAGTACCGCTTCGATCCGTCGAGCGGATGAGCGTCGACGCCGCGCGCTTCCCGCCGGGCGTCAGTGCTGCACGCGCGCCAGGAACTCCGCGGTGGCCGCCTGCTGCGGGGCATCGAACACCTGGGAGGGCGGTCCCTGCTCGACGACGACACCGTGCTCGAGGAACACGATGCGGTCGGCGACCTCACGCGCGAACGACATCTCGTGGGTCGCCATCACGATCGTGGCGCCCTGCTGCTTCAGCTGTCGCACCAGATCGAGCACCTCGCCCACCAGCTGCGGGTCGAGGGCGCTGGTGATCTCGTCGAGCAGCAGCACCTCGGGCTGCGTGAGCACCGCGCGCACGATCGCCACGCGCTGCTGCTGCCCGCCGGAGAGCCGGTCGGGGTACTCGTCGGCCTTGGCGCCGAGGCCGAGCGTGTCGAGCAACGCGCGTGCCTGGGCGCGCGCCTCCGTCTTGCGCATGCCGTGCACGCGCACGGCGGCGAGCGTGACGTTGTCGAGCACGGTCAGGTGCGGGAACAGGTTGAAGTGCTGGAACACGACCCCGATCCGGGCCCGCACCGCGTCGGCGTCCACCCGCGGGTCGGTGATGTCCTCGCCGGAGAGGAAGATCTGCCCGTCGTCGATGCCCTCGATGAGGTTCATGGTCTTGAGGAGGGTCGACTTGCCCGAGCCGGACGCGCCGATCAGCACGACCACCTCGTGCGTGCCGACCGCGAGGTCGATGCCGCGCAGCACGTCATGATCGCCGAAGCGCTTGCGCACACCCCTGGCCTCGATCACGGGCACGCTCATACGACTCCTCCGGCCTGCTCGCGCTTGTTCAGACGCGCGGTGACGACATCGGTCAGGCGGATCATCGGCCAGCTGAGCACGATGAACATGAGGCCGGCGACGACGTACGGTGTGAAGTTGTAGGTCTCGGCGACCATCAGCTGTGCCGCACGGACCGCATCGACGGCGCCGAGCACCGAGATCAGCCCCACGTCCTTCTGCATCGAGACGAAGTCGTTCATGAGGGCGGGGACGACCTTGCGCACGCCCTGCGGGATCACGACGATCCGGAGCGTCTGCCCGTGGGTCAGCCCGAGCGACCGCGCGGCGATGCGCTGCGAGGGATGCACGGCCTCCATGCCTGCACGGAGCACCTCGGCGACATAGGCGGAGTAGGTGAGGACCAGCGCGATCGTGCCCCAGAACATCGGGGGCATGCGCGGGAAGATCATCAGCGCGGGGATGCCGAACCCCACGAGGTACAGCACGATCAGCAGCGGGATGCCACGGAAGAAGTCGGTGTAGGCCGCGGCGATCGCGCGCAGAGGGAAGAACACCGGGCCGCGCAGCGAGCGCATGGTAGCCAGGAGCGTGCCGAGGATCGCGACGCACACCACGGCGATGACGAGCACCAGGAGGTTGACGAGCAGTCCCTGGAAGATCGGACCGATGCTCTCCAGCGCGACCTGCGGATCGAAGAACGTCTGGCTGACGATCGCCCAGCCGGGGGTGTTGACGACGACGACGACGAGCACCGCCAACAGGGCGATGCTGCTGCCGAACGCGATCAGGATGGATCGGGTGGTCGCCCGACGCCGCAGAGCGCGGCGTGACAGCTCGAGTTCGCTCGGCTGCCACTCCGCGTCGACGGAGGTCGAGGTCATTTCAGGACGGGGACGTCGACCGCGTCGCTGAGCCACTTCTGCTGCAGCTCGTCGAGCGTGCCATCGTCACGCAGGGCGTCGACGGCCTTGGTGACGTCGGCCGTGAGCGCGGAGCCCTTGGGAAGGACGATGCCGAAGTCGTCGCCGCCGTTCGCGTCGGCGAACTGACCGGTCACCACGCCGTCGTCGAGCTGGGCACCGACGACGTAGAAGGCGCCGGGGAGGTCGGTGATCATGGCGTCGATCTGCCCGCCCTTGAGCGCGAGCACCACGTCGTCGACCGAGTTGAAGACGTTGAGGTTCGCTTCGCCGAGCTGGGCCTTGGCGACCGTGTAGCTGGTGGTCCCGCTGGCCACGCCGACCTTGGTGGCCTTGAGCTCGTCGATCGTGGTCGCCGATGCCGCGGGCGAGCCGCCGACCGCGACGACGGCCTGCGTGGTCGTGTAGTACGGCGACGAGAAGTCGACGGCCTTCTTGCGGTCATCCGTGATGGAGAACTGCTGCAGGTTGATGTCCCAGTCCTTGGGGCCCGGTGCGATGGCGCCGTCGAAGGTGGTGCGCACCCAGACGATGTCGTCGGCCGTGTAGCCGAGCTGCTCGGCGACGGCGTTGGCGACCGCGCCCTCGAAGCCCTCACCGTTGGAGGGGTCGTCGTCGACGAACCACGGCTCGTAGTTGGGCTCGCCGGTCGCGATCGTGAGCTTGCCCTCGGTCACGGTCGGAAGGCCCGAGCCGTCTCCGCTGCCGGAGCCCGTGGACGGCGAGCTGCAGGCGGAGAGGGTGAGGGCGATGGCGGCGGCAGCAGCGGCGACGGCTGCAGCGCGGCGGAGGGCGGGAGCGAAGGGCACGATGACTCCAGGGCGAGGAAGGGTATGGAGAAGACGGCGAGGCAGGACGGGTCTGCCTCTGCAGACACGGTCTGCCTCTACAGAGTAGGCGATGCGGCGAGTCGCCAATCGGCGAAGTCGAAACCTGGGGACACGAAGCACGACACCAGCACCTCGTCGGCGTCGAGCGGCCTCGCGGCCTGCCAGACACCGGCCGGCACAAGCACCTGCGCCGCCTCTCCGGGGCCGAGCACGATCGCCGTCCCCTCGCCCGGTTCCGCACCGTCTCCGCCGAGGCGGAGTTCGAGTCGGCCCGGCCCGTGCCACAGCCACAGCTCGTCGCTGGTCACGACGTGCCATTCGCTCTTCTCCGATGGCAGGAGGAGGTAGTGGATGCAGGTGGCCGCCGGCCGCTGACCGTTCGGCGTCTCGACGGGAAGCGGGCTCGTCCAGGTGCGGCGGAACCAGCCGCCCTCCGGATGCGGGGCGAGGTCGAGCCGCTCGGCGGTCGCGGGGCGCTGCGTCATGAGATGCCTCCAGTGCCAGGGGTGGCGATCGGAACGGTCACGGGGTGACCGCTGCACGGTCGAAGGAGTCGATCGCGTAGCGCACCTCGCCGGAGACGATCGTGGCAGCGGTACGGCCGGCACCGTGCTCGACGAGTTCGACCACCGCATCGGGGCCCGCCGGGACGTCGAAGAAGGTGAGATCGGCGAGGGCCCCCACGGCGAGGTAGCCGGTGCGGTCCGGGCCCACGTCGATCCCCATGGCGTGCGCACCGCCGAGGGTCGCGGCGCCGAGCAGCCGCGCGTGCAGGTCGCGGTCGGTGTACCCCTGCGAGCGGGCGATGCGCGCGAGCTCCGCCACGTCGGCCAGCACGTCGAGCGACGGGCTCGACGACAGCGAGTCGGTGCCGACGGCGATCGGGCTGCCCTCGCGCAGGTACGCGGCGATCGGCGGCTCCTCGAGTCCGATGACGGCGTTCGACCGCGGGCACAGGGCCACCGTCGTGCGACGCTCCCGCAGGATGGCGCGGTCCCTGGCGCTCATGTAGACGCCGTGCGCGATATGGCAGTCGGGCCCGAGCACGCCGAGCTGATCGACGAACTCGGTGGCGCTGGTGCCGAATCCGGCCTGGCGCAGTTCTTGGAAGCTGGCGAGCCCGGCCGTGTGCCACGCCTGCGGATGCTCGTGAGCGAACTCGCTCTCGAACGCGGCCTCGCCGAGGTGGATGTGGATGCGTCCGCCGCGCTCGCGCACGATATCGGGGATCTCCAGCAGCGGCTCGATGTCGAGCGAGTAGGGGGCGTGGGGTGAAAGGCCCGTCCCCGGCGGGGTCGGCAGGGCGTCGAGCGCCTGCTCCACCTGCGCACGCCCGGTACGGGCCCAGTCGGCGTTGGTCCAGCTCATCACCTCCCAGTAGGTGATGCCGTGCAGTCGGGCGTCGTGCAGCGCGGTCGCCGCCGCACGATCGGTCACGACATCGGCCACGGCCGTCGTGCCGGAACGCAGCGCCTGCATCGCACCGTCGGCCGCATCCGCCGCCCAGTCGCGACCGCCTTCGTACACCGGGTCGAAAGCGCGCACCCAGTCGTCGAAGCCGTCGTACTGCCCGCGCCCGACCGAGGCCATGCCGGTGTACTGCAGGTGCGTGTGCGCGTTCACGAGCCCGGGGGTCAGGACGCCGGGCCAGTGCACCTCGTCGGCGGCGATGCCTCGTTCGGACAGCGACCGCAGCACCCACTCGCGCTCTCCGACGTGCATGATGCGGCCGTCGCGCACCGCGACCGCGCCGTCGACGATCGGCGGCGCGGTGATCGGCACGACGAGCCCTGCGGAGTAGACGGTCACGGCAGTCATGCGGATTCTCCTCGGAATCGCGGCGAGCGCCACTCGCGCTGCGCTTCGACCTGCGCCGGGCTGCGCTGGTCGATGTGCGCGCCGCGCAGGGCGAGAGCGGCCGTGCCGATGACGGTGTCGGTCTCGTGCGGCAGCGCATGCACGCCGGCGGGCAGATCGTGCGCGAGGAGGTGCTCGACGGCGAAGAGCTGCACCGAGAACGAGAGGTCCATGATCTCGATCGGGTTGCCTTCGCCGGCAGACAGGTTCACGCACCCGCCTCGGGCGATCACGAGCGCACCTTCGCCGGCGCGATCGACGAACGGAGAGGCTGCGCCGCTCGCACCCGCGAACGGTCGCAGCGTCGCAGGGTCGAGGTCGACCTCGTGTGGAACCCCGCCCGCGACCGCGACGATCGCCGCCGCTCGCAGCACCACGGCGTCGACCGTGTGCGGCGCCCCGGTGGCCGAGACGACGAGCGCTCCCGGGGCGAGGTCGTGCAGTCGTCCGATCCGATAGCCGTCGTGCGCGGCTCGGAGAGCACGCACCGGATCGGTCTCAGCGACGCCGACCTGCACGCCGAGGGCCCGCAGGTGCGCGGCGACACCCTCACCGACCGGGCCGTAGCCGACGACGACGGCAGGCTGGTCGCGGAGGTCGATGCCTGCGGCGTCCAGCGCATCGGCCATCGCGAACACGCACGACTGGCCGGTGCCGTAGCGGTTGTCGAAGGAGGTCTTGGTCAGGGCGTCGTTCACCGCGATCACGGGGATCTCGAGCAGCCCCTCGCGCTCCATGAGCCGCAGCGGCGTGAGTCCGCTCGTCGTCTCCTCCGCCGCACCCCGCAGCTGCCCTGCGAGACCCTCTTCATGAGCGAGGCGGATCAGGTGCGAGCCGTCGTCGAGCAGCAGGTCGAAGCCGCGGCGCAGGAACGACACCGCGGCAGCGCGCTCCGCAGCACCGGAGAGCGAAGGATCACCGTCGACGGGGATGCCGCGGGAGCGCAGCACCTGGGCGACCTCGACGTCGATCTCATCGGGGTGGGCGTACACGGCGACCGCAGCACCGGCATCCCGCAGCAGCAGGGCGAGCTGGGCGGTCTTGGGCTCGAGCACCATCGCGATGCCGATCCGCACACCCTTCACCGTGCCGGCCTCGCGCAGGCGTCGCGCGCGATCGGTGGCGACGGGCATGTGACGTCCGGCCGCATCGACACGGTCGTGAGCCGTCTCACGCGCCGGGAGAGCCTTGCCGTCGAGCAGGATCTCGGGCGTCGCACCCGGTGCGAAGACGACTCCGTGGCCGACCGTGCCGGTGCTTCCGAGATGCGCACCGAAAGCGGGCAGCAGTCGACGCAGCTCGTCGGCCACGGCATCCGTTCCCACGACGGAGAAGTCGCGACCGGCCACGAGCAGGTTGGTCTCGCGGGCGAAGCGCCGCACCAGACGCTGGGCTGTCGCGGTCTCGTCGGTCACCAGTCAAGGGTAGAGCCCGCCGGGTGTGCCGACTGCCAGAGCGGAGGCTGTCGCACCCGAATGTGTCGGCGCGTGTCGGCGACCCTGGATTCACCGGCGCCCTTCGCCTTTCATGGGGTCATGACCCGTCAGATCCGCTTCAACGCCTTCGACATGAACTGCGTCGCCCACCAGTCGTCCGGCCTGTGGCGGCACCCCGACGACCGGTCACGGCAGTACAACACCATCTCGTACTGGACCGATCTGGCGAAGCTGCTGGAGAGCGCGACCTTCGACGGCATCTTCATCGCCGACGTGCTCGGCACCTACGACGTGTACGGCGGCACGAACGAGGCCGCGATCCGCAACGGCGCGCAGGTGCCGGTGAACGACCCGATCCTGCTGGTGAGCGCGATGGCGGCCGTCACCGAGAACCTGGGCTTCGGCATCACGGCCGGCACCGCGTTCGAGCACCCCTATCCGTTCGCGCGCCGGCTGAGCACGCTCGACCACCTCACGCAGGGCCGCGTCGGCTGGAACGTCGTGACCGGCTATCTGCCCAGCGCCGCGCGCAACATGGGTCAGGAGGACCAGCTCGCCCACGACGACCGCTACGACCACGCGGACGAGTACGTCGAGGTGCTCTATAAGCTCTGGGAGGGCTCGTGGGAAGACGATGCCGTGGTCGAGGACCGCGAGCGCGGCATCTTCACCGACCCGGGCAAGGTGCACCCGATCGGGCATGAGGGCAAGCACTTCAGCGTTCCCGGCATCCACATCTCCGAGCCGTCGCCGCAGCGCACGCCGGTGATCTACCAGGCCGGCGCGAGCCCGCGGGGCGTGAAGTTCGCGGCCGAGAACGCCGAGGCCATCTTCGTCGCCGCGCCCTCGAAGGAGGTGCTCGCCGGCACCGTGAAGCGCATCCGCGATGCCCTCGAAGCGGCGGGCCGCGACCGGTACGACGCCCGCATCTACACGCTTCTCACCGTGATCACCGCCGCGACGAGCGAGGAGGCGACGGCGAAGCACGCCGAGTACCTCTCCTACGCGAGCCCCGAGGGCGCGCTCACGTTCATGTCGGGGTGGATGGGCGTCGACCTGTCGCAGTACGCCGAGGACGAGCCGGTCGGCAACGTCGAGTCCAACGCGATCCAGTCCGTGCTGCAGCACCTCAAGGAAGAGGCCGACCTCGGCCGCGAGTGGACGGTCGGCGACTTCGGACGCCACAACGCGATCGGCGGCCTCGGGCCCACGATCGTCGGATCCGGCACTGAGATCGCCGACGAGCTGCAGTCCTGGGTCGACGAGACCGACATCGACGGCTTCAATCTCGCCTACGCGGTCACCCCCGGCACCTGGCAGGACATCATCGAGCACGTGATCCCGGTGCTGCGCGAGCGCGGCGCCTACCCCGAGGAATACGCACCCGGGACGCTCCGCAACAAGCTCCACGGCCGTGGCGACCGCGTGCAGGACACGCACCGCGCCGCGAAGTACCGGGTCGGCGCGTTCGCCAAGGCGTAGCCGCTCTCGAATCGCGCACGTGGTCGCTTCCGCGGCGAATCGGCGACCAGGTGCGCGATTCGACGGCCGTGGGTCAGTCGTCGCTGCGGGCGAAGATCCCACGCAGGACGAGGAAGACCACCACGGCCACGACCGCGACGATCGCGAGCTTGAAGATGAACGCGAGGACCGAGAACAGGGCGCTCACGATCCACCACGCGATCACGACGGCGAGGACGACGCCGAGGATGGTCCAGAGGTTCTTGGTCATACCTCCAGCCTACGGAATCACCGCCGGGGGATCTCCTCGAGGGAGCGGTAGACCGGCAGCCCGCGCTGCTGCGCGATCTCGACGTCCTTGTCGGCGCCGGACGACTCCCCCGGCAGGCGCAGCACGGCGTCGCAGTGCTGCAGCAGGCGGTGCGCGGTCTCGTACATGACGTCACCGGCACCGGCATCGGCATCGGAGTCGGCCGGCTCGAGCGTGCGCAGGATCGGCAGCGCGACCCACTCCCCGATCATCGGCACGTGGCCGAGGCGGAAGATCGGGCCCGAGACCTCCTCCAGGCGCGCGAGGTTCCGGGCGATGAGGTCGGGGTCGCCGTTCGTCCCGGAGCGATAGGGGCCGGCGATGAGGATCAGGAGTGGCTTCGTCATGGAGATGACTGTAGTCTGAATCATGCACAATCGTGCAACTTCGTGAGGAAACAAATGCTCGCTGCGCAACGCAAGGACCACCTGCTCGACCTTCTCGCCCGCGACGGACGCGTCGTCGCGAAAGCGGTGGCCGACGAGCTCGGAGTGTCGGAAGACGCCATCCGCCGAGATCTCCGCGAACTCGCCGAGGAGGGGAAGCTCCAGCGGGTGTACGGCGGCGCCCTGCCGATCCCCGAGCCCGAACGACCGGTGCGCGACCGGCACGGCCTCGCGACCGAGAGCAAGGAGCGGGTGGCACGTGCGGCCGTCGCGCGCATCCGTCCCGGAGCGACGATCGTGCTGGACGCCGGGACCACGACCCTCGCGATGGCTCGGCTGCTCCCCTCCGGCGCCGGCATCACGGTCATCACCCCGAGTCCCGTCGTCGCGCTCTCCGTGGCCGAACACTCCGACGCCCGTGTGGTCATGATCGGCGGGGAGCTCACCCGGCACTCCCTGGTCACCGGCGGAGGACTCGCGATGGAGGCCATCCAGCACCTCGCCGCCGATGTGTTCTTCCTCGGCGTGACCGGCGTCGATCCCGTGCACGGTCTCACGACGGGTGAGCTCGACGACGCGGTGACGAAGCGGGCACTCGCTTCGCGGTGCACGGAGACCGTGGTGCTGGCCAGCGAAGAGAAGGTCGGTGCCGCCGCTCGCTTTCCTGTCCTCCCGTTCGAGGCGATCACCGCGATCATCACCGATCCGCTCGACGCGAATCCGATCGTCGAGCGGCTCGCCGCACTGATCAGCGCTCGGGAGTGACCGACGATCCCGCCCCGGGGAGACGGTCGGCGAGCAGGTCGTGCAGGTGCCCCGCGGTACCGAGCAGGGCGACGCTACGGCGCGTGAGGTCGGCCAGCCTCTCCGTGAGGATCCGCTGAACTTCGGAGGTGCGACCGTGCGTGCGCACCTCGTCGAGGATGCGGGCGATCGCCGGAATGCCGTAGCCGCCGGAGCGGAGAGCCGCTGCCACCCGCGCCTCGGTGATCGCGGCGGAACCGTAGGAACGGGTCGACGCCGCACCCCGCAGCGGATGCACGAGCTCCTCGCGCTCCCAGTGACGCAAGGCCGACGGACGGATGCCCAGCGCCTGGGCGAGTTCGCCGATCGTCATCGCGTCCTCCTCGGCGAACACGTCGTCGGCCTCGGCCACGGCGACATCGAGTCCGCTCAGCGCCTCCCGCACCCGAGAACGCTCACGGGAGAGGTTCGCGTGCAGATCGTCGATCCGCTCGGCGGCTCGCTCGAGCGTCCCCTCGATCAGGTCCGGCATGAGCCGGCGGGCGGGCACCGGGCCGAGCGCGGCCGCCATCGCGCGGTACGCCTGCAGGGCCGTGACATGCGGCATCCGATACCGGCGATACCCGTTCGCACCGCGCTCTGCCGCGGGGATGACGCCGAGGCGCTCGAGATCGCGCACCTGCTGGGTCGAGTAGCCGACCAACCGTCCGAGCTGCACCGTCGTGAATGTCGCCTCTTGAGGGTTCTGCACCTTCTCCCCCTTCGCTTACGGACAGAAGTCCACATAAGCACTTCCACCTCACCATTGAAGGATGGAAATGCAGAAGATCATCGAGACGGTCCGCGGGCTCGACGGTGTCCTGATCGTCGAGCCCGAAGCAGGCAGCGACTTTCCGGAGCTGTCATGGGGAGACGCCTACCTCTACTACGCACCCGATGGGCGGATGCCGGAGCGCACCCAGCCGTACGGGACGATCATCACGAAGGACTACCCGGACGACACCTCGTCCGCCTTGGACGCTCCGGGACGCTTCCGGGTGAACATCCACGTCGGGCGCGCACAGACCGAGTCGATCGTGGATGCTGACGCCGATCCGACCGAGGCCGACGTGTTCCACCGGCATCCGCTCTACGGCATGTCCGGTTGGGTGTGCGTGATCAACCCTGCGGAACGGACGGCGGATGCGGTGCTCACCCTTCTTCGCGAGGCGCACGAGGCCGCACGATCACGCATCGAACGCCGAGCGAGGTGAGCATGACGACCCCACAGGGCATGACCGACGCGGACCGCCGCACCGTCGCGGTGTGGGCCGCTGACTGCGCAGAGCGGGTGCTGCCCTTGTTCGAGGCCGAGGCGCCCGACGACGCTCGGGCCCGGGACGCCATCGCCAGGGCACGGGCGTTCGCGCGGGGCGAGCTCGCGGCTGCGGGCGAGATCCGTCGACGTTTCGTCGCCGGCCGGGCTGCCCACAGCGCCACATCGCCCGCCGGAGTCGCCGCGGCCCGCTCGGCAGCCCAGGCCGCAGGAGTCGCACACATGGGCGCGCACGCGCTCGGAGCAGCCGCCTACGCCGCGAATGCCGTCGAGCTGGCCCACCCGAATGCTCGCGGAGCACGTGTCGAAGAGGTGCGATGGCAGCTCCGCATGCTCTCCGTCGACGCCGCCACCGCACTCCGACGCCTGCCGCCCCTCGGCACCGACTCCGCCGGCCCGCTCGGCCCCGGGCTGCTCGACTCCGGCACCCTCGGCGAAGTGATCCGTGAGATCCAGGCTGCTCTCGCCGACTGACTTCTTCGAGTCGGAGTATGGCGAGGCGACCGCTTCAGCCCGGATTCAGCGTGGAGCCACCACACTGGAGGGATGCGGATCCTGGTGGTGGACGACGAGGTGCGTCTCGCCGAGGGCGTACGCCGCGGCCTCGAGGCCGAGGGCTTCGCCGTCGACGTGGCGCACAACGGCGTCGACGGACTCTGGCGCGCACGCGAGACGCGGTACGACGCGATCGTGCTCGACCTCATGATGCCCGGCATGAGCGGCTGGAAGGTGTGCGAGGCGCTTCGGGCCGAGGAGAACTGGACGCCCGTGCTGATGCTCACGGCGAAGGACGGCGAGTGGGATCAGGTGGAGGCGCTCGAGACCGGCGCCGACGACTACGTCACCAAGCCGTTCTCGTTCGCGATCCTCGTCGCACGCCTGCGGGCCCTCGTGCGCCGCGGTGCCGTCGCCCGTCCGGCCGTTCTGGAAGCCGGCGATCTCCGACTCGACCCCGCCGCGCACCGCGTCTGGCGCGGGGAGACGCCCGTGACCCTGACCGCACGGGAGTTCTCGGTGCTCGAGTACCTCATGCGTCATCGCGGCCAGGTGCTGTCGAAGCGGGCTCTCATCGACGGCGTCTGGGACGACGACTTCGACGGCGACCCCAACATCGTCGAGGTCTACGTCGGACACCTGCGCCGCAAGCTCGACAAGCCCTTCGGACGCGAGGCCATCGAGACCATCCGCGGTGCGGGCTACCGGCTGGCGGCGAACGGTGGCTAGCCGCGGCTGGCGCTCGGTGCGCGGCAGGACCACGCTCGGAGCGACCGTCGTCGTGGCCGTCGCACTGCTCATCGGCGCCTTCTCGTTCTACGGCGTCCTCAGCGCCAGCATCCACGACAGCACCGAACGCGCCGCGGAGCAGCGGCTCAGCGAGCTCGCCGAACGTGCCGGTGGGCCGGGTGGCAAGGGCGTGGACGCGCTCGACGACGAGATCCTGCAGATCCTCGGTCCGGACGGGTCGGTACGCGCGGCGAGCGAGGAGGCTCGCGACAAGCTGGGTTCGACGCCGCTCCCCGCCGATGACGACCCGCAGACGACCACCGTCGACGGCGACACCGTCGTGGTGGTCTCGGAAGACATCGACGGCGATCAGACGCTCGTGCTCGCCGTCTCGATGGATGACGATGCCGAGACCCTGGCGACGGTCGCGACGCTGCTCGCCGTCGCGGTCCCCCTGCTGCTGCTCCTCGTGGCCGTGACCACCTGGCTCGTGGTCGGTCGCGCGCTCCGCCCTGTCGAGCGCATCCGCGAAGAGGTCGACGGCATCACCGCCGAGCGCCTGCACCAGCGGGTGCCGGTGCCGGAGACCGCGGATGAGATCGCCGCACTCGCGACCACCATGAACGGCATGCTCGACCGACTCGACGCCGCGGCCACCGCGCAACGGCGCTTCGTCTCGGATGCCTCGCACGAACTGCGATCGCCGCTCGCGACCATCCGTCAACACGCCGAGCTCGCCCAGGCCCACCCCGACGTGACGAGCATCGGCGAACTCGCCGAGGTCGTGTCGGAGGAAGGGCTGCGTCTGCAGGGGATCGTCGAATCGCTGCTGCTGCTCGCCCGTCTCGACGAAGGCGCGAGCACGCTGGACGAAGCGGTCGACCTCGACGACATCGCGCTCAGCGAGGTGCGCCGGCTGCGTGCGGCCGGGCTCGACGTCGACGGTTCCGGCGTCCAAGCCGCAAGGGTGCACGCAGACCCGCGCCTGCTCGGCCAACTGGTGCGCAACCTTGCAGACAATGCCGTGCGCCACAGCCGAGGACGCATCGCGATCGGGGTGATCCCGTCCGACGGCCACGTGTTCGTCACGGTCGAGGACGACGGCACCGGGGTGCCGGCCGAGGAACGCGAGCGCATCTTCGAGCGCTTCGTGCGCCTCGACGAAGCCCGCAGCCGCGACGCCGGAGGCAGCGGACTGGGGCTCGCGATCGCCCGCGGCATCGCCACCCGCAGTCGGGGAACCCTCACGGTCGACGACTCCCGCTGGGGCGGCGCACGCTTCGTCCTCACCCTCCCCCTCAGCACCTGACCGGCCGGAAGTCCGGTTCCTGAAGAGGTCTTCAGGACGCTTCAGGATGGCTTCAGCGCCTGCGCGGCACCATCGAGACATGGACGACAAGACACCCACTCCCGACCAGACGCCAGCTTCCGACCAGACCGCACAGGGCACCCCGGATGCGCAGACCGTACCGGTGACCCCGGCCCCGGATGCGGCAGCCCCGGCAGCAGGTTCCGGGCAGCACCCGACGTTCCCCACCGCCGAGCCCGCTCCCGCGGCTCCCGCGCCGAAGCCCGGACGCAAGCGCGCACTCCTGATCGGCGGGGGCATCGCGGCAGCCGTGGTCCTCGCAGGTGGCGGCATCGCCGTCGGTGCCGCGATCGGCGACGAGTTCGGCGACGACGACCGCTCCTCCATGGCCGACGGTCCCCGCCACGACGACGCGGATGAGCACGCCCCGCGTGAGGGCAACCGCGGCGACGACCGCGGCGACGCCCCCTCGAACGGCCGCGGCCCGGTGACAGGCATCGGCACGGCATCCGCCGACGAACTCATCACGATCGCGGATGCCGCACGCGGAGCCGCCGACGGCGAGGTCACCTCGATCGATGCGAAGCGCGACGGCACATGGGAGGTGCAGCTCACGACGACCGCGGGCGATGAGACCGAGGTCCGTGTCGACAAGGACCTCGCCGCATCCGTCATCTCGACCGATGTGGCCGACGGCGATGACACCGGCCCCGCGCTCACGCTCGACGACGAGACGATCCGCGCCCTCGTCTCGGCGGCACTCGCCGAGGCCGAAGGCATGATCACCGACCTCGATGTCGACGGCGACGACGTGAGCCCCTACGACGCCTCCGTCCTCACGTCGGACAACCGTTCGATCGACATCGACTTCGGCGTCGACTTCGCGGTCGTCGGAACCGACACCGACTGAGCTGTTCGAGGGGGGACCGAGTCGTTCGAGGAGCAGCCCCCTGCGGCCTGTCGGGCGAACCCGATGCGCCCGACTCGAGATGATGCCGCCGCCCCGCCCGAGCGGCGGCATCGTCGCATCCGGACTTGGTCGAAGCCGATTAGCATTCAAGGATGACGAACTCCGCACCGATCGACGACATCTCCATCGGCGGTGAGGTGATCCGCCTCGGGCAGTTCCTCAAATTCGCCGGCCTCCTCGATTCGGGCGGCGACGCCAAAGAGGTGATCATCGACGGATACGTCACCGTGAACGGCGAGGTCGATCGCCGACGCGGGCGCCAGCTGCGCGACGGCGACCTGGTGACCTTCGAGGGACGCACGGTCCGCGTCCGCCCCTGACCGAACAGCGAAATGCGGTGGATTCCGAAGAACCCACCGCACGTGTCAGCGGCCGATTCAGCCGATGACGGTGTTCGTGTCGCTGATCTGCGACATCGGACCCGAGAGGTCCTGATAGACGTAGGCGCGGGTCTGCAGAGTGGTTCCGGGGGCGACGTCACCGACCTCGGCCGTGATGACCGCCGTGCCGGTCTCGCCCGGCTCCAGCTCGCCGAAGGAGGCGAAGACATGGCTGCTGCTGACGATCGGCTCGCCGAGGGACGATTCGGCACCGGTCACGGTCAGACCGTAGGCCGTCGGGATCGCCGTGGAGATCAGGCGAGTGAAGCTGGAGCGGTTGGTCGCGGTGACCGTGATGCGCACCTTCTCTCCGGCCTGGACCACATCGACGTTGTCGTCGAGAGTGACCTTCGCGGCCGATCCGAAGGTCTGCTCGGACTCCTGGCCCAGCGTGCCGTCGGCAAGTCGCACCCAGCCGATTCCCGCCTGGCCGACGCTCGTGTCATCGCTCGGCGCGAAGGGGTAGTTCACGGCTCCGTAGTTGTCGACCTGGGCTTCGGCAGCGTTGGCGGCCGGTGCGCCGATGAGCGCGACACCCGCGGCCAGGGCGATGGTGATGCCGGTAGCGGCGATTCGGTTCTTCAGTTTCATGGTGTTCCTCCGGTTGATGTCCGGCCAGGATCCGGCCGGCAACATTCAACATTTCACTGCCGTGATGGAGGTGGCCGCGTTCAGGGAATCTGTATGCCGATAGATCGGAATGCGTGGGCTTTCGGAAGAGGTGCGGAGCGGTCGACTATCGCGCTTCCGCCGGCAGGACCCGCCGCACGGTGACGACGACCAATGCGACGAGGAGCCCGATGATCGCCACGTCGGCGGCGATGTACGCATAGTGCGCCCAATTCGTGCCCGGCGCCTCGGCCCCGGCGATCACCAGATCGCTGCGCCGGTTGAGCACCGGGCGGATGACGGCGATCTCGAGAAGGAACACCAGCCAGATCACACCGAGGATCACCAGGGTCGTGCGTCCGGCCTTCGCCCGGGCACTCACGGCTGTGAGCACGACCAGGACGACACCCGCGAGCACGTTCAGCGCGGCGAAGACGAGTCGACCGATGCCGAGACCGATCGGGATCGTGACGCCGGGCGCGAGGAACTTCAACGGGGCTTCGAGGAAGGAGATCGCGATGATCGCCCCGAGCAGGAACGCCGGCAGCAGCAATTGCAGAGCCGCGTTCGTCCGTCCATTGGAAGTCATGAAGCCCCTCTTCTCCCGCCGATCGCCGCCCTCCCTCCGACGCTACTGCGGCAGGTCGAGATCGCAGACGGTATCGACCGGAGAAAAGACGGCATCGACGGGAGAGAGACGTAGGCGCTCACAGCCACTCGATCACCTGCTCCGCGAGGATGCCGACGCCGATGACGGTCATGGCGATGCCCGCGATCCGGGTGACCACAGAGCTCGCACGCGGCCGGGTGCGCAGGAGACGACGGGCGAGCAGCCCCACTGTCGTGTAGACGATCGCGATGTTGAACAGGTGCAAGCCGCCGAGGGCGAGCATCTGTGTCGTCGACGGCCAGCCGTGCGGGCTCGTGAACTGCGGCAACAGGGCGAGCAGCAGCAGGAGCCCCTTCGGGTTGATCCCGCTCACACCGGATCCCCGCAGGAACTGCCCCCACCCCCCGGTGGCGACCGGTTCGCCGCTCTCCGCGATCGGCGCAGGGCGTGTGGCCAGCGACGTCGCACCGAGGAAGATCAGATAGAGCGCGCCGATCACGGTCAGGGTCGTGAGGGTTACCGGATACGCGGTGACCAGCGCTCCGAGACCGAGCGCGACGGCGACGATCACGACGGTGTACCCGGCGATCATCCCGAGGATGGAAGGCGCGATCGAGCGGGCGCGCAGGCCGGCGGAGATCGCATACGCCCAGTCCGCTCCGGGGGTCAGCGCCAGCATCACGGCGACCACCCAGAACTGCATGACCAGAGCGATATCCATCGGTCCTCCTCAATCCGAGGAAGAGACTACGAAGGATCACGCGAAAGGTGCTCCGATTCTTCGGGTGATCGCGCCCTTCACCTGCAAGAATTGTCACCATGGACGCACTTGACCGGGAGATCCTCTCCCTGCTGCAGGATGACGGACGGATGAGTGCGACGCACCTCGCCTCCCAGGTCGGGTTGAGCCTGTCCGCGTGCCATCGCCGACTCAAGGAACTGGAGCAGTCCGGAGCGATCGAGCGATACCGCGCGGTCGTCGCGCCCGCAGCCGTCGGCCTCACGTTCGAGGCCATCGTGTTCGTGACGATCGGACGCACCGACAAGGACACGATCGTGGCGTTCGAGGAGGCGGTCGTGGCGATCCCCGCGGTGGTCGAGGCCCAGCGCCTGTTCGGCGACCCCGACTACATGCTGCGCATCCTCACCCGCGACATGAGTGCGTATCAGGAGCTCTACGACAACACCCTCGGGGCCCTGCCGGGCGTGCAGCGGCTCACCTCGACCATGGTCATGAAGCGCCTCGGAGCGGACCGGGCGGTGCCGATCCCCTGAGGCGGGTGCGGTCAGACGGGGGCCTGGCAGATGCGTTCCACGAGCTCTTCGGGCGCGGCATCCACGGTCACCGCGATCCCCTGCTCGTCCGGCCCGAGGGGCTCCAGCGCCTGCAGCTGCGACGCCAGCAGCGCCGGCGGCATGAAGTGGTCCCGGCGCGCGGTGGTCTGCGCGACCACCCGTTCTCGGGGCGCGTCGAGGTGCACGAAGAAGACGGTCGGGGCCGAGGCGCGCAGCCGGTCACGGCAGCTGCGCTTCAGGGCCGAGCAGGCGACGACGACCGCCGGATCTGCGGCGAGCGCCGCCCCCACCCGGTCGAGCCACGGCCATCGGTCGTCGTCGTCGAGCGGAGCACCGGCTGCCATCTTCGCGATGTTCTCCGGCCCGTGCAGATCATCCGCATCGATGAACGCGACACCCATCCGGCGCGCGAGTTCCCGCCCCACCGTGGTCTTGCCCACCCCGGACACCCCCATGACGACGGTCGGCCGACGCGCGGTGGTCACCAGTCGTGCACCGTTCCATCCGCCAGACGGTTGTACGGCAGATAGGCCCGCTCATACGGGTACTTCCCCGCCTCGTCGACATCGAGCTCGACGCCCAGACCTGGCTCGTCGCCGGGGTGCAGCAGGCCTTCGCGCCAGGTGAAGGACTGCCGGAAAACCTGGTCGGTGCGCGAGCCGTGCTGCATGTACTCCTGGATGCCGAAGTTGTGGATGGCGAGGCCGAGGTGCATCGCCGCCGCCATGCCGACCGGCGAGATGTCGGTGGGCCCGTGCATGCCGGACTTGATCTGATACATCGCCGCGTAGTCGAGCGTCTTCTTCAGCGGGCTGATGCCGCCCATGTGCGTCACGGCGCCGCGCACGTAGTCGATGAGCTGATCGCGGATGATGTCCTTGAAGTCCCAGACGGTGTTGAAGATCTCGCCGATCGCGAGGGGTGTCGTCGTGTGCTGACGCACGAGCCGCAGCGCCTCCTGGTTCTCGGCGGGGGTGCAGTCCTCGAGCCAGAAGAGGTCGTACGGTTCGAGTGCCTTGCCGAGCTTCGCCGCCTGGATGGGCGTCATCCGGTGGTGGCCGTCGTGCAGCAGGGGGATGTCGGGGCCGAACTCGTTGCGCACCGCCTCGAAGACGCCCGGCAGGTGGTTCAGATAGGCGCGGGTGTCCCAATCCTCCTCGACCGGCTTCGCACCCCGCCGGGCCGGCTCGTGGTCGTACCGGGCTTCGCCGCCCCCGGCGTCTGCGGCCTGCGAGGCGATGCCGTAGATGGCCTTGAGCCCGGGAACACCCGTCTGGATGCGGATCGCCCGATACCCCTGGTCGAGGTGCGCGCGCACGGAGTCGAAGAGTTCGGGCAGCTCTTTTCCCGAGGCATGACCGTAGGCGAGCAGGCCGGAACGCGATGCCCCGCCCAGCAACTGGTAGACCGGCATCCCCGCCTTCTTGCCCTTGATGTCCCAGAGTGCCATGTCGACCGCGGCGACGGCGGCCATCGTGACGGGGCCTCGCCGCCAGTACGCGCTCCGATAGAGGAACTGCCAGGTGTCCTCGATGCGGTCTTCGTCGGCGCCGATCAGCAGCGGCACGACGTGTTCAGTGAGGTACGCGACGACGGCGAGCTCACGCCCGTTGAGGGTCGCGTCGCCGAGGCCCGAGACGCCGTCGGCGGTCGTGAGTTTGAGGGTGACGAAGTTCCGGTCCGGGCTGGTGACGATGACCTCAGCCTTGTCGATGCTCATGCGAGGGTCCCTTCGGGAGTGAGGTGGTCGATGACGGTGCGCGTGCGATCGCTCTCGGGCACGGCGCCGATGGTGCGCGCGACGGCGGCCGTCGCAGTGTCGGTCGGGTCGAGTTCGAGGAGCGAGCGGATCCAGGTCTCCAGGGCGTGCACCTGTGCGTCGTCGACGGCGAGGCCGTCCTCACGCCGCCGGCGCACGGGAGCCACGAGTCGCAGCGCCACCTTGATCGGGCTGTCGCGGCGGATCTGGTCGAGTCGATGGGCGATGCGCGGGTTCGCGAAGCGGACGCGCAGGTCGCCGAGCCATCCGTCGAGCTCTGCGACAGGCAGATCGACCGCGGTCCGCTGGGCGGCCCAGAGCGCTTCGGTGTCGCCACGGAGGTCGCGGTCGTCGAACGCCTCGGCGATCGTCTCATATCCGCGCAGACGACCAGCGGCCGCGAGGAAGCTGTGGCCGGCGTTGAGCAGGTAGAGCTTGCGCTCTTCATACGGACCCACGTCGGCCACGAATCGTGCACCGCCCTGCGCCCAGTCCGGTGCGCCGCCGGGGAACTCTCCGGCGAGGATCCACTCCGTGAACGGCTCGGTCACGACGGTGGAGGGATCGTCGAGGCCGGTGAGCTTCCGCACGGCATCGATGTCGGCTGCCGTGACGGCCGGCGTGATCCGGTCGACCACGGTGTCGACGAACGACGCGGTGTCCGAGATGCGCGCAGCCTCGGTGCCGGCGGCCCTGAGTACCGCGTCACGCAGCACGCGGCCGTTCCCCGGCAGGTTGTCGCAGCTCACGACCGCGAGGGGTCCTGCGTCGGCGTCCGCCCGAGCGATGAGGCCGTCGGCGATGCGTCCGGGCACCGCGGAACCGGCGGAGTACCCGGCCTCGGTGACAGTGACGGTCAGCACGGCGACCTGCGGATCGGCGAGCACGGCGAGCCAGGACGCCTCATCCGCTCCGGGGACCGCGCGCACGATCGACTGCACGGTCGTCGCCCGATCCCCCTCGGCCGAACGCTCCAGCACCGTGTAGACGCCGTCGTTCCGTGACAGCAGTTCCGCAGCCTCGGGGGTGCGTCCGGTGAAAGCGGCGATGCCCCAGCCGTCGTCCGCGCCTGCGCGGTCGTTCACCTGCTGGGTGTACCAAGCCTGATGGGCGCGGTGAAAGGCGCCCATCCCCAGATGAGCGGCACGGAGCGGAGGATGCTGCGTGCGCGCCGGCCCGGTCACGATCCGATGCCCGCGGCACCGGCGCACGCGCGGAGGAAGGCGAGGTCGTCGACCAGTCGCTCTTCCAGCGGAGCATCCGTCGAGAAGTCCTCCAGCGTCACCCAGCCGTCGTACCCGACCTCGGCGAGAGCACGGAAGTAGTCCGGCACACTGGCGATGCCCTCGCGCAGCGGCACCCACACCGACTCCCAGCGCACATCTCCATCGAGCCCGGTCTGCCCGGTGCGCTGCCAGACCGCGTTCTTCACGTGCACGTGAGCGAGGTACTCGCCCAGAAGCTGGAGCCCGGCCCGAGTGTCCTCCTGTCCTTCGATCACGAGATTGCCGAGGTCGTGGATCACGCCGATGGTGCGCGGATCGATGCCGTCGACCAGCCGGAGGGCGGCCGACGCCGACGACGAGATCGTCTGGTGGTGCAGCTCGACCAGCACCTTCACGCCGAGTGTCCCCGCCTGTTCCGCGGCCCACTCCAGGTCGTCCCTGGTCTGCGCGAACACCGAGCGATAGTCCTGGGCGTCGTTGAAGGGGATGCGCACGCGCACCTGACGCGCACCGAGGTCCGCCGTCGCCCAGAGCGTCCGCAGCACGTCGTCCCGGTCGGGCGCGAGCGCGTAGCCGCCGATGCCGCTGAACTCCAGCCCGGCCTCGCGGGTGATGCGGGCGATCTCGGCGACCGACCCCTCGAGCCCGGTGAGCGGCCAGGTCGCCCGGTTCCCGGCCCAGAACCCGGGCGGATCCGCCTCGTCCTGGTCGGTGATGCGCCACTCGATGCCGTCGTAGCCGATCGCGGCGATGCGGCGGGCCGCTTCCGCGGGCTCCCAGTCGGGGGTCGCCGCGGTGAACACGGAGAACTTCATGCGATGCCTCCTGTCCGCACGTTCGTGTCGTCGACGGTGCCGTCGATCAGGTCGGCGATGCGCACCGGCGAGCCGGTGGTCGCCGAGACGTAGATGCCGCGCACGACGGCGAGCGCCCGCAGCGCCTCGGGCACCCCGACGCGGGAAGCCCGCCCGTCGCGGATGCTCTCGACGATGTCGGCGTACTGACGGGCGTGGCCCTCGGCGAATGCCTGCGGGTTGCGGTCGTCGCCGAGTCGATGCCCCTCCGGCACCCAGTCGGCGCTGCGGTCGGTCGGCTCGCCGTCGATCCACAGCCGGGCGAGCTGGTCGTTCTCGATGATGCCGGTCCCCTGTGCACCGTGCACAGCCAGCCGCACCGGCTGCTCGGGGAAGGCCGCGGTCGTGGCGTGCAGCACGGCGAGCGCCCCCGATTCGAAGCGCACCGTGACCACGGCGACGTCTTCGACCTCGACCCGCTCGTGCGCGAGCAGCGCGGTGTGGGCGAACACCTCGACCGGCATGCCGAGGAACCACAGCAGCAGATCGACGGTGTGCACGCCCTGGTTCATGACGGCGCCTCCGCCGTCGAGCTCCCAGGTTCCTCGCCAGGCGCCCGAGTCGTAGTACTCCTGAGAGCGCCACCAGGGCACCGAGGCCACCGCGCTCGTGATCCGTCCCAGGCGTCCGGAGTGGGCGGCGTCGGCGACGGCCACGGCACCGGGGTCGAAGCGGTGCTGGCTGATCACCGAGATCCGGATGCCGCGCGTCTCCGCGTCCCTGGCGATCTCCGCTAATCGGCGGCCGCGCTCCATCGACACGTCGAGGGGCTTCTCCAGCACGACGTGCATCCCGCGGGCGACCGCCCGTTCGGCGAGCTCGACATGGGAGCCGCTCGGGGTGCAGATCACGACCATGTCGACATCGGCGGGGATCGATTCGATCCCGGCGTGGGCCGACGGTCGCGCGCCGCCCAGCTCGTCGACGACGAGGTCGGCCAGCCGTGCGGTCGCCGCCGGCACCTCGTCGACGACGGCGACGATGCGCAGGCCGGGAGTGCTCGCGATCGCTCGGGCATGATTGACGCCGATGATGCCGCATCCGACGATCGCGACGTCGAGGATTGCGTCGGTCATGAGAGGGTCACTCCGATCTCGTCCGTGAGGGTGCGCAGGGCCCGACCGGCGCGGCCGAAGGCCTCGGGGCCGGAGAACCCGCCGAGGGCGTTCACGTCGGCGAGGTGCGGTTCGAGCGAGGCGAACCCCGCATAGCCGTCGTCGCGCAGGGCGGTGAGGGTCTCGCGCAGCTCGCCGTCGCCCTCGCCCACCGGGACCACCTCGCCGGTCGCGGCGAGCGCATCCTTCAGCTGCAGATACTCGAGGTGCGGTCGCAGCATCGCGTAGCCGTCGGTGAACGGACGGACGCCGACCTGCACGAAGTTGGCGTTGTCCCAGGCGATGCGCAGCCGGTCCGAACCGACCGACTCGATCACGTCGAGCACGCGTGCGGGGATGTCGCCGTAGATGTCCTTCTCGTTCTCGTGCACGAGGGTGACCCCGGCCGCCTCGGCGGTGCGCGCCAGCGCCGCCATGCGCACGAGCACGTCGTCGCGGATGTCTTCGGCCGAAAGGTTCTCGTCGCGGAAGAACGAGAAGATGCGGATATACGGGGTCTCCAGGACGTCGGCGGCACGGATCGCCCGCTGCAGTCGACCGACCTCGTGCTCCACCGGTAGGGACACGTCGACCTTGCCGATCGGCGAGGCGACCGCCGAGACCGACATGCCGCGTTCGCGCACGACGGCCGCGAGCTGCGTCAGCTGAGACTCATCGAGATCGACGATGTTCACCCCCCACGCGCTGCGCACCTCGATGTGCCGCGCGCCGAGCGCCTGGAGCACGGCGATCTGCACGGCCGGATCGGGATCGATCTCGTCACCGAATCCTGAGAGCTTCCACGGGGTCATTTCACTCCTCCTGCGGTGAGACCGCCTACGAGATAACGCTGGAACACGAGGTACAACACGACGACGGGGATGGCGCAGATGAGCGAGGCCGCCATCATCTGTCCGTACAGCGGCACCGCCCCCGTCTCCTGCGTCGCGCCGAAGATCTGCAGGGCCACCGCGGCGGTCCGGCTGTCGCGGTTGGTCATGACCGAGGCGAACAGCACGTCGTTCCACCCCTGCAGGAACGCGAAGATCGCGGAGACCACGATCCCGGGCCAGCTCAGCGGCAGCACGATGCGAGTGAGGACGCGGAAGTTGGAGGCGCCGTCGATGCGGGCGGCTTCTTCGAGCTCGCGCGGCAGCCCGCGGATGTACGTCACCATCACCCAGGTCGAGAACGGCAGCGCGAAGGTGAGGTAGGTGACGAACACCGACCAGTGCGTGCCGATGGTGGGGATGCGCAGCACCGACGACAGCGTCGAGAACATCACGAACACCGGCAGCAGCATGAGGGTTCCCGGAACCGACTGCAGTCCGAGCAGACCCCGAAGGATCGTGACGCGTCCGATGAAGGTGAACCGCACCAGCACCCAGGCCATCGACACGGCCACGGCCGCGCAGACGACCGCGACCGCCCCGCAGATCAGCAGGCTGTTGGCCAGACCTCCGGCGAGATCGACACTGCGCCAGACCTTGATGTAGTTGTCGAGACGCAGCTCGGTCGGCCAGTACGCGCCTCCGGCGACCGCGACATCGGCGTTGATCGAGGCGAACAGCATGTACGAGACGGGCCCGAAGACGACCAGGCACAGGAAGACGTTCGCGGCCACGAGAAGCGGACGCGGCAGCAGGCGGTCGACCTGGCTGTGACCGCCCGGGCGGCTCCGGCGCGGGTTGACCTGCGCGATCGTGGTGGTGACGCTCATCGCTTCGCGTCCTCTCCGGTGTCGAGGCGCACAGCGCGCAGGTAGACGAACAGGGGGATCGCGACGATCGCGAGAGAGGCGACCGCCATCGCCGCGGAGAGCCCGAACCGGAAGCTCTGGAACGCCGTGACGTAGGTGAGGACCGGCAGGACCTCGACGTCGACGGGGGCCGGGATCCCGAAGAGCACGAACGGCATCGTGAAGGCGTTGATGCTGTGCAGGAACGTGAGGATGAAGGCCAGCAGGATCGATCCGCGCAGGTACGGCAGGATCACCTTGCGCAGCTTGATCCCCCAGCCGGCGCCGTCGAGCGCCGCCGCCTCGTGCACCTCCGCATCCACCGCCTGGAGACCGGCGAGGGTCAGCAGATACACGAACGGCCAGCTCACCCAGAGCTGCGTGATCACCAGGGTCCAGTAGCTCTGCGGTCCGTTCAACCACAGCCCCGGATCGACGCCGAAGACGCCGAAGGCCTCGTCCACCACGCCCTCGGGCTGGAACATCGCCCGGAAGACGGTCGCCACGACGAACGCGGGGAGGATGTACGGGATCAGGTACACCGAGCGCACCAGCCCACGGCCGCGGAAGGCGTTCTGCGTGGCCAGCGCCGCCGTGACGCCGAGGGGGATCGCCGCGACCGACACGATCAGTGCGTAGCTGACGCTCAGCCAGATCCCCCGCAGCAGCGGAGAAGTGGAGAACGCCTCGACGAAGTTTCCCAGGCCGACGAACGGCGCCTGCAGCCACTGCCTGATCGTGTACTGGTCGAGATCGAGCATCGAGATCCAGAAGGCCAGCAGCAGCGGCACCAGGATCAGCAGTGTCATCAGCACCCCGCCGGGGAGCAGCATCCACAGCGGGCGGGGCCGCTCGCTCGGCGGCGTGTCGTCGGTGCGTTTCCGACTCGTATCGGTCGCGATCGCCATGTGCGGGTCCTCGCGTCGTTACTTGGACTTGTCCAGCGCGGACTGCGAACTCGCCTGGGCCTCGGCGATCGCCGCGGCGATGTCGCTCTGGCTGAGCGTTCCCCCCTGCAACGCGGGCAGCGACTGCACGACGACGTTGGTCAGCGCGAGCTGCGTGTCACCCCAGGCGCCCGTGAACGGAGTGGCTACCGACTGCGAGGCCGCCTGCACGTTGGCGCTCAGATCGGGGTTGTCCTTCTCGACCTGTGCGGCCGCCTCCACCCCCGTCGGCAGCTCGCCGAACGTGTCGAAGTAGTCGAGCTGCGACTCGGTGCTGGTGAGCATCTCGATGAACGCGAACGCGAGGTCCTGATTCGGGGAGTACTGGGCGACCACGAGGTTGTCTCCCGAGAGGATGCTGGCCGCTTCCTCGCCGCCCTTGGGGAGTTCGGTCTCCCCCGGCGGGATGGTCGGGAGGAGGGCGTAGGCGTAGGAGTCGGCGACGGGGGAACCCGCGAACGTGGGCTTCGAGTTCGCCGAGGTCATCGGAAGGAAGGCGGCCTTGCCCTCGGCGAAGGCGGCGACGGCCTGGGCGTTCTTCCAGCCGATGGCTGCCGGGTCGACGAGTCCGTCCTGGTACCAGCCGAAGTAGGTGTCGTAGGCGGCGGCCACGGCGGGATCGTCGATCTCCGCCTTCTTGGCCTCGACATCGATCAGCGGATTGCCCGCCTGCACGCTCATGCCCCAGACGAACTTCCAGGGGTCGAAGCTGTCGGCGTATCCGATCGCGAGACCGTGCACGTCTCCGGATTCGATCTTCGCGGCCGCGGCGGTCAACTCGTCCCACGTCGTGGGCGGCTCGTCGATGCCGGCGGCGGCGAGCAGCTCGGTGTTGTAGGCCATCACGAACGGACGACTCACGAACGGGACGGCGATCTCGTCCTTCTCGCTCGGGCCGGAGATGCCCAGGGTCGACGGCACGAAGCGGTCGCGGCCTCCCACCTTGTCCCAGTCGGCCTCGGTGAGTTTCACGAAGGCGCCCGTCGCGTACGCGGTCGGGGTGAAAGTGGTGCCGAGTCCGTAAACGTCGGGACCCTGTCCGGAGAGCACAGAAGTCTGGATCTTCGTCAGCTCGTCGTTGGCGCTCGCGAAGGTCTCGAACTCGACCTTCGCTCCGGTCTTCTCCTCGAAGGCATCGGAGACCTTCCCGAACCACTCCTTCTGCTGCTCGGGGTAGAGACCGTTCGCGGCCATCATCACCGTGAGCGTCTGGCCGGTCCCGTCGACGGTGCCACCGGCGTCGCCGTCGTCCGTGCCGGCGGTGGATCCCGAGCATGCGGTCAACGCGATCGCTGCTGCGGCCATCGCCCCGAGGGCGATCAGGGGTCGAGACTTCATTGAACTCTCCTTCGAGACAGTGAGTGGACGTGACTGCGTCTTCGCCAAGGTAGGCAAGCGTGGCAATTGTTAGCAATTCATTGCCAGTAATTGCCATCTTGTGATTCTGTTGCCCCATGTCGTCCCCCACACCGCCTTCGCACCGGCCGACGCTCGCCGATGTGGCCGATGCCGCCGGCGTCGCGATCTCCACGGCGTCGCGCGCCCTCGCCGTCCCCGGCCGTGGCAACCCCGGCACCCGCGACCGCATCATCCGCGTCGCGAAGGACCTCGGCTACACGCCCACCGCCGCCTCCGGCACGGCATCGACGCCGTCGACCCGCATGGTCGCCGTGCTGGTCTCCGACGTCACGAACCCGTTCTACTTCGGGATCATCCGCGGTACCCAGCAGGCCCTGCGGGTGGCGGGCTACTCGCAGATCCTGGTGCACACCGAGGAGTCCCCCGAGATGGAGGAGAGCACCCTCGAAGAACTGCGCAGCTCCTACGACGGAGCGATCCTGACCGCGTCCCGCCTGTCCGACGAGCGGCTGGCCGAGCTCAGCACCGAGCTCCCCCTCGTGGCCCTGAACCGTGCCGTGCCCGGAGTGCCGTCGGTGTTCATCGACACGCCGCTCGGCTTCGACCAGGCCGTCGAGCACCTCGCCTCCCTGGGGCATCGACGCATCTGCTACGTGGCCGGTCCCCCGACCAGCTGGGCGAGCAATCTCCGCTGGCGGGCCGTGGCGGCCGCGTGCGAGCGCCTCGGGATCGAGCACACGAAGGTGGGGCCGTACCAGCCCCGCACGAAGGCGGGAGCGGCGGCGGCGGATGCCGCACTGAACACCGGTGCGACCGCCTGCGTGGCTTTCAACGACCTCCTCGCGATCGGCATGCTGATCCGGCTCAAGGAACGCGGCGTGCGCGTTCCGGAGGACATGAGCATCGTCGGCTGCGACGACATCTTCGGCGCCGACTTCTGCAACCCGCCACTCACGACCCTCACCGCTCCGATCGAGCAGGCCGCACGCCTGTCCGTGTCGATGCTGCTCGACCGCCTGCAGAGCGAGCGCATCGGAGCGGGCGCGCTCAACCGACGGCACATCGCCGCACTGCCCACCCACCTGACCGTGCGGGAGTCGACCGGCTCCGCACCCCGCCGCACCCCTGGAGGAGACTCATGAACACTGCGCTCAGCCCGCACGCCGACCGACTCCTCCCCGCCGATCCCGGCGTGCGCGAGCTCGCCCGCCGGCTGTACGACACCGTCGCCGCGGCGCCGATCCTGTCGCCGCACGGGCATGTCGACGCCGCGCTGCTCGCCGACGACCAGCCCTTCCCCGATCCCGCGACGCTGCTGATCACGCCCGACCACTATGTGCTGCGCCTGCTCCACGCCGTCGGTGTGCCCCTCGGCGCGCTGGGTCGCGGAGCCGCACCCGCCGATCCGCAGGAGGTGTGGCGGGCGTTCTGCGCGAACTGGGACGTCTTCCTCGGAACGCCGGTGCGCTACTGGTTCGAGTCGTCGCTGTCCGAGGTGTTCGGGGTGACCGAGCAGCCGAGCGCGGGCAATGCCGATGAGCTGTACGCACACATCGACGCGCAACTGCGAATCCCCGCATTCCACCCACGGGCGCTGTTCGAGCGCTTCCGCATCGAGGTGCTCGCGACGACCGACGACCCCGCCGACGACCTCGCCGCGCATGCACGACTGCGCGACGATCCGTCCTTCCGCGGGCACGTGCTTCCGACGTTTCGCGCCGACCGCTACATGGATCCGTCGGCCGAGGGATGGTCGGCTGCACTCTCGGAGCTGTCGGAAGCTGCCGGCACCGATGCCGCGAGCTACGCCGGGCTGCTCGACGCCCTGCGCCGCCGACGGACCGCATTCCGGGCGGCGGGCGGCACGGCCACCGACACCGGTGTGCTCGACGCCGGGTCGCAGCCGCTGACGCATGCCGACGCAGAGCGCCTCCACGCCGCCGGGCTCCGAGGGGACGTCACCGCGGAAGAAGCGACGGCCTACCGTCGCAACATGCTCTACCGACTCGCCGAGATGTCGTCTGAGGACGGACTCGTGATGCAGCTGCACCCGGGCGTGATCCGCAACCACCACCGAGACACGCTCGCGCGCTTCGGCCCGGACAGCGGACACGACCTGCCCGACGTCGCCGCCTTCACGCGTCCGCTCACCCCGATCCTCAACGACTTCGGCACCGACGAGACGTTCCGGATGGTGCTGTTCACGGTCGACGAGACCGCGTTCAGTCGAGAGATCGGACCGCTCGCCGGCTTCTACCCGTCTGTGTACGCCGGTGCACCGTGGTGGTTCCTCGACACCCCCGACGCCATCTCCCGCTACCGCCGATCCGTGACGGACAGCGCCGGTTTCACGAAGACCAGCGGGTTCGTCGACGACACCCGGGCCTTCTGCTCCATTCCCGCGCGCCATGACATGTCCCGGCGGCTCGATGCGGGCTACCTGTCCACTCTCGTCGCAGAGCACCGCCTCACCGAGGAGCAGGCCTTCGCGCTGGCGCACCGCTTCGTCGACGACATCCCGCGGACGACCTTCCGACTGCCCAGTGCTCCCGCCTGAGCCTCACGAAGTGGAGGTCTCCGTGACACGACGCACGACGTACTCGACGACATCGCCCTCCGGGATCGCGCGGGGTCGGAAGCGCACCCCGGTCGGCGCCCGCGGAACCATGCGATCAACGCGGAAGATGCGCCAGTCGTCTCGATCGAGGTCCCACGCGAGCAGGTACCAGACCGGCCCCAACTCACCAGCCGCTGCGGTTCGGTATGCCGCGGCTCTTCTCTGCCGCCCGGCTTCGTGTAGCCGAAGCGGAGCCGTTCGTGACCGCGGATCGCCGCGGCGACCGTGCTGAGTGCTGCGAGATCGAGTGGGGGTTCGGCCCCGGGAACCACGCTGGTCGCCTTCCGGATCGCGTCGACACGGCGGCGGAGGCGGGCGGGCATCACCTGTTCCAGCTTGGCGAGGGCGGTGAGAGAGGTCTCTTCGACGCCGAGCCGCCAGGTCGCCGCCGCCCCCAGCCCGACCGCGACGGCGACGGCTTCGTCATCGTCGAGCAGCAGTGGAGGCATCGCCGCCCCCGCGGCCAGCCGGTACCCGCCGGCGACACCGGGTCGCGCGTCCACGGGATAGCCGAGCGAGCGGAGCTTGCCGATGTCGGCGCGCACGGTCCTCGTGCTCACACCCAGTCGGTCGGCGAGTGCGGAACTCGTCCAGTCCCGTCTGAGCTGAAGCAACGACAGCAGTTCCAGCAGACGGGCCGAGGTCTCGAGCATGTCTGATCCTCTCAGCAAATGCGGAAGCTGGTCTTCCGCATTGCCTGAGAGCGTGAACAGCATGACCCAGAACACCTCTCTCACCCCTTTCCGCATCGACATCCCGCACAGCGCCGTCGATGATCTTCACGATCGCCTGACCCGTACACAGTGGCCGCTTGCCGTGCCCGGTCGAGACGATCGCGCCGACTTCCGTCGGGGCACCCCGCTTCCGTATCTGAAGGAGCTCGCCGAGTACTGGCGCGACGGCTTCGACTGGCGGGCGCAGGAGGCGACCCTCAACATGCACGAGCAGTTCACCACGGTCATCGAAGGCCAGACGTTCCACGTGCTCCACGCGCGGTCGACGAACCCACAGGCCACGCCGCTGCTCCTCAGCGACAGTTGGCCGGCGTCGTTCGTCGAGTACCTACGACTGATCCCGTTGCTGACCGACGAGTTCCACGTGGTCATCCCGTCGTTGCCCGGCCTGGGCTTCTCGAACCCGCTGTCCGGTACCGGGTGGGACCTCGCACGGACGGCGGAAGCCTACGCCGAGATCATGACACGCTTCGGCTACGACCGGTTCGCGACCCACGGCACCGACGTCGGCACGGGCATCACCGGACGACTTGCAGGGATCCACCCCGACCGCGTCATCGGCACCCACTTCGGCAGCGACCGCGTATGGCTCGGGCTGGTCGGCAACATGTTCCCCGCCCCCGATGGCCTGTCAGAGGAAGAGCTCGCCCAGCTCGAGGCCGCACACGTCGCGAGTGCGGCAGAGCGCGGCTACATCGGCATGCACAACCATCGACCGGACACGATCGGACCGGCGCTCACGGACTCGCCCGTCGGTCAGCTCGCGTGGATCGTCGAGAAGTTCAAGCGGAGGACCGATGAGGGGTTCCTGGCACCGGAGGTAGACCGCGACCAGCTCCTGACGAACGTGAGCCTGTACTGGTTCACTCGCAGTGGCGCTTCCGTCGCGCAGTTCTTCTACGAGTCGGAGCACGCCGAGCTCGACTTCGCCATGCCCTCCGGGGTACCGGCCGGCTGGGCCGTGTTCGACACCCATCCGCTGATTCGGCGCACGATGGATCCGACCGGCGCCATCGGTCATTGGAGCGAGTTCACCGAGGGCGGGCACTTCCCGGCGATGGAGGAGCCGGAGCTTCTCGCCGAGGACATCCGGAAGTTCTTCCGCAGTCTCGCCTGATCGACACCGCACGTCCGCACGCTGGGATCAGAACGCGACGGCGCTGATCGACGCGTGCGGACGCCGTCCGTCCTGTACCCGCGCATCGCTGTCGAGTACGGAGAACCCCGCGCATTCGAGCAGCGCCGACATCCCGTCCACCGACCAGTAGTGCGCCGTGGTGACCGCGTGCGGGAAAGGTTCGCCGTCCTTCCCGTCGAAGAACCCGATCAGCAGGTGACCGCCCTCGCGGATCGCGCGCCGAGCGGCCGTGAGCAGGGACGGCAACTCATCCGGAGCCGCATGGATCAGCGAGTACCAGGCGAGCACGCCACCGAGTGAGCCCGCCGGGACGTCGGCGTCGGTCAGTGACGCCACCCGATACGGCACCTGCGGGAACCGTGCGGAGGCATCGTCGACGAATTCCGGCACGAGGTCGATGCCCTCGGCGTCAGCGCCTCGATCGACGAGGAAGGCGGTCCAGTGCCCGGGTCCGCAGCCGACATCGAGAATGCGCCCGTCGATGCCATCCGCCCAGCGTCCGATGCGCTCCCGGTCGATGTCATCCATCTGCCCGATGTCACCGAACAGCTCCGTGTACTCGGTGGCACGCGCGGCATAGCCGTCGCGGATGCGCACGTCGCTCCCGGAGTCATTCGCCAAGGCTCGCCCCTCCCTGTCTGCTCGCGATCGCTTCCCTCCACGGTATCCGGCAACTCTTCACCGAAGGGATGTAACGACTGTTACATTCTCACTGTGACGAATCTTGATCGTTGGCTCATGCTCCTGGTCCAGGTGCCCGCAACTCCCTCGAGGCACCGTGTCGCGGTCTGGCGAGAGCTGCGCCAGTTCGGAGCGGTCCCTGCGGGGCAGGGAACCTGGGTGGTCCCGGAGGTTCCGGCGTGCGTCGCGGGAGTCGAGCGCGCCCGCGCCCTCGCTCAGCGCGGCGACGGCGCCATCCTCGTACTCCGCACCCAGGCAGACGGGGGCGACACCGCCGCGCTTCGAGAACTCTTCGATGCTGCGCGGGCCGATGACTGGACGGAGTTCATCGCCGACTGCAAGAAGTACGAGGCCGAGATCGCGCGCGAGATCGACAAGAAGAAGTTCACTCTTGCCGAGCTCGAAGAGGAGGAGCAGAGCCTCGATCGCCTGCAGCGGTGGCATCGCACCATTCGCAGCCGCGACGTGTTCGGATCCCCTTCATCCAAGGAGGCCGACCGTGAACTCGCCACATGTGTCGCCGAGCTCGCGCGGTTCACGGACCTCGTCTACCAGGCCGTTCACACGTGAGCGAGCCGGCGGTCGCCGCGCGGACGATCGCCCCGCTCTACGCCGCGGGGTTCGTCACTGCGTTCGGCGCCCACAGCATCGCGGCCGGCATCGGGGCGACGGGGCAGGACATCGGTCTCGACCTCCTGCGGATGGGCGCGCTCCTGGCTGTCTACGACCTCGCCGAGGTGTTCCTCAAGCCGGTTTTCGGTTCGCTGGCCGACCGCATCGGCGCCAAACCCGTGATCGTCTTCGGGCTCCTCGCCTTCGGAATCGTGTCGCTCGTGGGGCTGTGGTCGTCGAACACCATCGCCCTCGCCGTCGCGCGGCTCGGGCAGGGCGCGGCGGCGTCGGCATTCTCGCCGGCCTCTTCTGCAACGGTCGCACGGCTCGCAGCCCCGGGCGCGAAGGGGCGATACTTCGGCAGATACGGTTCCTGGAAGGGACTCGGCTACACGCTGGGTCCACTCATCGGCGCCGCACTGATCTTCACGGGTGGCTTCGCGCTCCTCTTCACCATTCTGAGCGCCGTCGCGATCCTGACCGCGTTCTGGGTGGCGGTCACCCTCCCCCGCCTCGATCCCCTCCCGCGCCCGCGTTACACCGTCGCAGACCTCGTCCGCCAGACGACCGAGCGGGGGTTCCTCGTGCCTACCCTGGCCCTGGCAGCCTCCACAGGGGCACTCGGCGCATCGATCGGCTTCCTCCCCGCCATGGCGAGCGGCCAGGACGCGCCATTGCTCGCGAGCATCGCGCTCGCGTCCGTCCTGGCACTGAGTTCGACGCTCACTCAACCCTGGGCGGGAAGACTGCGCGACAGCGCCCATACGAGCGATCGAGCGGGGATGGCGCTGGGCCTTGCGACCATCACCACCGGCACCATGACGGCCGCACTCGTTCCCGCACTGCCCGGGCTCTACGTCGCCGCGGGACTTCTCGGAATCGGGATCGGCTTCGCCACACCATTCGCGTTCGCACACCTCGCCGACACGACACCGCACGAGCGTATGGGCCGCACGATGGGCACGGCGGAGCTCGGGCGCGAACTCGGGGATGCCGGCGGGCCCGTGCTCGTCGGCGGCATCGCGATCGCTGCGACACTGCCGATCGGACTCGCCGCGCTCGCACTCGTCGTCGCGGCGGCCGGAGTGTCGACGCGGATGCTCCCACGCTTCCCGGAAACGACCCGGGATCCCCGTCGACCGCGTGACTGAGGCCATCCTCGACGCGAGGACAGCCGACCGATACTGTCTGGTCATGACTACGACCGACGCACCGCTGCGCTCACCTCGTTGGCACCTGCTCGGCTCGCTGCCCTTCGCCGCAGCCGCGCTCGTCCTCGTGAACGGGCTCTACATCTTCCTCGTCGCCCTCGGCAACATCACCGACTACGGCACGAACTTCGACTTCGTGCAGCATGTGCTGGCGATGGACACCACGAACTTCGGTCAGGATGCCGGAAAAGGTCTCGACCCTGACCTGATGTGGCGGGCGATCGACAATCCCGTGCTGTGGAACATCGCGTACATCGGCGTGATCATCTGGGAGTCGCTGAGCGCGATCGTCCTGATCGTCGCGGTCGTGTTCTTCGTGCGCGGATTCCTCGGCCACGGCTTCCACGCCGCCCGCGTGTGGTCGTCGATCGGACTCGTGATGATCATCCTGCTCTTCGTGGGCGGATTCATCTCCATCGGCGGCGAGTGGTTCCAGATGTGGCGCTCCACGTCGTGGAACGGGCTCGACCCCGCCTTCCGCAACTCGGTGATCGCCGGCATCGGTCTGGTGCTGCTGCACCTCCCGTCACCCCGATGGGATGACGCTCCGCCTCGGCGCGACGCCGCCCGATAGGCGCGTGGGCCCACGGCGTCCTCACGAACGCCGTCGCCCCAGGGCCCAGAGCCCTCGCACGATTCCCACCGCGACGGCGCCGATGATCCCGCCGATCGTGTTCCACACGATGTCCTGCACGTCAGGGACACGCCCAGGGATCGCGGCCTGGACACTCTCGATCGCGAACGACGCACAGAAGACGAGCACGGGCGCAAGCATCCAGAGCCGCCGGCTGAGCGCAAGCGCCACCGCGGCTCCGAGAGGGACGAAGAGCAGTGCGTTGAGGGTGCTCTCCACCTCGATGAAGGTCATCGGCTCGACCAGAGGCGCCGCGAAGACATGGGCGAGGTCCATGAAGAGCGCACGAGCAGGGCTCGCGAACCGGCGCGGCGTCAGCGTGACGGCGACGACCGCCAGAGCCGCGAGGCCCGCGACGAGGAGCCGCGGGCCGGACGACGGGCGAGAGTGAGCGGAGTGAGCCATACGCCCACCTCACCGCATCCGATGTTGCGTGAGCGTATGCGTTTCGGTCGCTAACACTCAGGGGTGGAGAGCGAAC
Source organism: Microbacterium sp. TPU 3598 (assembly GCF_002356155.1). Taxonomy (NCBI): domain Bacteria; kingdom Bacillati; phylum Actinomycetota; class Actinomycetes; order Micrococcales; family Microbacteriaceae; genus Microbacterium; species Microbacterium sp. TPU 3598. The sequence goes on from NZ_AP017975.1 coordinate 3,670,806, forward strand.
CGCGATGGAATCTGACCGTCGGGCTCTGGCTCATCTGCACGCTGGTCCCCTCCGGATTCGGCGACGGCGTGGTGGGTCGGGGCTGATACCTGACCGGGGCGCTGCACCGTGACTTCCGGGAAGGGCGGGCCGAAGGGTACGACTGGAAGATCGAACCCGACGGCTCCTGGAGCATCGCAGAGCGCCTCGTCGTCTTCGCGATGAGCGAGAACGGCGACTACCTCGCCTGGGACACCGGTGCCCGAGACGACGACGGCGAACTGCCGATCTTCCACACGTCTCGCTTCAACTCACTGACGCGCATCGGTGACGACCTCTATGAAGCGATCGAATGGCTTCGTCGAGGCGACCGCGAACCGGATCCCATCGACTTCACTCCCCTCGCTCCCACCCGCTGTGAGCGACGGAGCCTACACTCAGTTGAAGTCGCCGCCGGGAGCCATGTCCATGAAGCGCGAGTAGTGCCCCTGGAACGCGACGGTGATCGTCGCGGTAGGTCCGTTACGGTGCTTGGCGACGATGAGGTCGGCCTCGCCCGGACGCACGTCTTTGTCGTACACCGAGTCGCGGTGCAGCAGGATGACCATGTCGGCGTCCTGCTCGATCGAGCCCGACTCTCGCAGGTCGCTGATCGCGGGCTTCTTGTCGGTGCGCTGCTCGGGACCACGGTTCAGTTGCGAGAGGGCGATGACCGGAACCTGCAACTCCTTGGCGATGAGCTTGAGGCTTCGGGAGAACTCCGAGACCTCCTGCTGACGCGACTCGACGCGCTTGCCCGAGGTCATCAGCTGCAGGTAGTCGATGATGACCATGCGCAGTCCTTCGCGCTGCTTCAGTCGACGGCACTTCGCCCGGATCTCGACGAGGGTCATGTTCGGGCTGTCGTCGATGTAGAGCGGCGCGTCGTTGATGCGCCCTCGGGTGGCGGCGACGGTGGTCCAGTCGCGCGGGTCGAGGTTTCCCTTTCGCATGTTCTGCAGCGGGATCGCGCCCTCGGCGCTGAGCAGACGCATGGCGATCTCGCTCTTGCCCATCTCGAGGGAGAAGAAGACGGAGGGGAGGTTGTGGCCGATGGATGCGGCGCGCGCGAAGTCGAGCGCGAGCGTGGACTTGCCCATGGCGGGTCGAGCGGCGACGACGATCATCTGCCCGCCGTGGAGGCCGTTCGTCAGTTCGTCGAGCTCTTTGAAGCCGGTCGGCACTCCGGTCATCGATCCGTCGCGGCCGCTGGCGGCCTCGATCTCCTCGAGCGCGGCGTCGACGGCGATCTGCAGCGGGACGTAGTCTTCGGCGGTCTCGGATCCGGTGATCGAGTAGATCTCGGCCTGCGCGTTGTTGACGATGTCGGTCGCATCGCCCTCACCGGCGTACCCGAGCTGCACGATGCGCGTGCCCGCATCGACGAGCCGGCGCAGGATCGCGCGCTCGGAGACGATGCCCGCGTAGTAGCCGGCGTTGGCCGCCGTGGGGACGATCGACGTCAGCGTGTGCAGGTAGTCGGCACCGCCGGCGCGGCCGAGCTCGCCTGTCTTGATGAGCTCGTCGGTGACGGCGACGACATCGGTGGGCTCACCGTGCGAGTACAGCGAGAGGATGGCCTCGAAGATGAGCTCGTGCTTCGGGATGTAGAAGTCGGCACCCTTGAGCGTCTCGATCACATCGGCGACCGCATCCTTCGACAGGAGCATTCCGCCCAGCGCACTCTGCTCGGCGAGAAGGTCGTGGGGAGGCGTGCGCTCCGGCGCGCGCTTCGCGCCCATGCGCTCCTCTGAGATGTCAGCGATCGACACAGTCTTCCCTTCGATGCGACGTTTCCGATGCGATGTTCTGATGAGACGCTTCGACGGGGGGGCCCGTGCGGCCTTCGGCCCTCACACCGCTCTGAACAGCAAAACAGCTGCCTCCGACATTCGGTCGCTCGCCCACGCTACGAGCGACTGTTTCCACATGCAAGACGGCCTGTGGATAACTCTGTGGAGAGCGTGCGAACAAACTCGGAGTGTCTGTGCACAACGGGTGTGGATAACCCCGTGGAAGACCGGGATACGAAACTTTTTAATTCCACTTGAACTGGCTTTTATCGTTTCCCCAGCCTGTGGATGGAAATCAGTTTAAATCGGGCATTGAAGGTTGCCCTCCGCGGGGATGGGATGTGTAGAACTTGGGGAAAGTCAAGCCGAGATTTCTCCGGGCGCGTCACACCCGGACATCCCCGGAAACGCGCGGAGAACCCTCTAGACACGACGTCCGTGCGCGAGTATCGTCAGCCCCAATCGACGCAACGGCGTCGACGTACGTTGCCTTCGGAGGGGGAGGTCGACGTGGACGTTCGGGCCACCCGACGCGGCATACCTGCCGCCGTCTTCTGGGGTGGCATCGGCGTGCTCGCCTGGGCGACGCTCACGGTTCTCCTCGCGGGCGGATCCGCGCACGCGGACGAACAGGACGGCCCGCTCGACGGACTCACCTCGCTCGTCAGCGACACGGTGTCGGCCGTCACGGCCCCCGTGACCCCGGTCGTCACGCAGGTGGTCGCCCCCGTGGTGACACAGGTGGTCGCGCCCGTGCAGCAGGCCGTCCCCGCCGTGGTCGCCACCGTGACCGAGCCGATCGTGAATGCTCCGGTCGTCGGTCCGGCGGTCGCACCCGTCGTGAACACCGTGACCGAGACCGCGACCGCGGTCGTCACCCCTGTCACCGATGCCCTGACCGACGCACCGGTCTCTCAGATCACCGATCCGATTCTCGACGCGGTCTCCCGCATCCCCGTGGTCGGCGGACTCGTCTCCGACCTCGGTCTGATCTCCGCGGTGGGTGACGTCGTCGGCGTCGTCGATGACACCACTGCTCTTCTCGGGAACGTCACGAACGAGACGGTTCCGCCCGTGCTCGAAGCGCTCAACCCGTCGACGACGACGCCTGGATCCGGCGAAGGTCCCGCGAACGTCGCCGAGGCCCCGGTCCCCCCGACGGCCGCCCCCGCGACGGAGAGCTCCGCAGCGACGCCGGCGGTCTCGTCGACAGCTGTGCCGTCGACCGTGTCCCCGCCGTCTGGCGCGCTCACCACCGCGATCGGCGCCACCACCGACGACGCCACTTCTGTGCCCACTGCTCCCCCGTCGGGGAGCCCGCCAGGCACCACAGTCCCCGCGTCCTCCTCCGCCGGTTCCGGCGGCGGGAGCGGCGCATCCCCCGCGCGCCTCAGCGACGCGAACTCTTCTCCGCTCCGTGCTGGCGAGCGGACATCCGGCGCCTCCGACGACGAGCTTCCCTCGTCGACGGTCGCCGACACCGACGTCTCTCCTGACTGACGGATCGTCACGTCGTTCCCCCGGGAACGACAGATGCCGTGCTGCGCGCGCATGTGATCGCGCGCACCCATCAGACGATCCATCCAGTCAGGAGAACGATCATGCGTACTTTCATCAAGCGGGCCCTCTGGGGCACGCTCATCGCCGGGGGCATCACGCTCCTCGGCGCGACGGCCGCGAACGCGGCTGAGACGACCGGAGACGACGGACTGCTCTCCGGCACACAGGTGGAGACAGCGATCACCGCACCGATCTCGGTCGTGAACAACGCGATCTCGGTGCTGAGCGACGCCGTGTCCACCGCGCCTGCCCCGGCTCCGGCGCCCGGGCCTGCCCCGGCACCCGCACCCGCACCCGCACCCGCACCCGCACCCGCACAGACGAGCGGTGACTCGGGCACGGCATCCGGCACTCAGGCCGCGGTGACCGTGAACCTTCCCGTCACCGTGTCGAACAACGCGGTGAGCGTGCTCGACACATCGACGACCAGCGCCCCGGCCGCCACTTCCCCGAGCCCGGCTCCCCAGGCCGAAGCGCCTCTCGTGACCACGAACGGTCTGGACGGTGTGCTCTCGGGCACGCAGGCGCTGCTCGCCGTCAACGCACCGGTCACCGTCACGGGCAACGCCGTGTCGCTGGTCGGCGACACCGAGAGCACCACTCCGAACGCGCAGGGGGCCGCAGCACCGGCCTCCTCCGCTCCCGTGGGTGCGACCACATCCGGTGACGACGGCATCGGCAGCGGCACACAGGTCATCGCGCCCATCACGGCACCGGTGACGGTGTCGGGGAACGCGATCTCGTTGCTCGGTGACACGAGCTCCACGGGAACCGGCACCGCCGGCTCGACCGCTCCCCCCGCTCCCGCCACGTCGGCGGCAACGTCGGGCGAAGACGCGATCCTCGGCGGCACGCAGGCGACGGCGCCCGTCACGGCACCGGTCACGGTGTCGGGGAACGCGATCTCCGTCCTCGACGACGCCACCGTCACCCGCACCGGCACCGGCACCGGCACCGGTGGAAACACCACCGCACCGGCAGCCGCCGCCACCGGAGGCAACGCCACCACCGGAACCGACAGCGTCCTCGGCGGCACCCAGATCACGGCACCCGTCACCGCCCCCATCGGCGTGACCGGCAACGCGATCTCCGTCCTCGACGACGCCACCGTCACCCGCACCGGCACCGGCACCGGCAGCAGCACCGGAGGAACCGCCCCCACCACCGGAGGCAACACCACCACCGGAACCGACGGCATCCTCGGCGGCACCCAACTGGCGCTGCCGATCAGCCTTCCGATCACGCTGGGCGGAAACGCCATCTCCGTGATCGGCGAGGCGACGGTGACCGACCCCGGCACGGGAACCGACCCCGGCACCGATCCCGGTACCGACCCCGGAACGGATCCCGGTACCGACCCCGGAACCAACCCGGGAACGACGCCCGGAACGACTCCGGTCTCGACGGCCGGAGCCGCCTTCGCCTCGGGCGCGGCGACGACCGGTCAGGCGTCAGGGCTCGCGATGACCGGCGCTCCGTCGCCGGTCGGACTGCTCGCACTCGCCGCCGTCCTGCTCCTCCTCGGAAGCGCCGGACTCCTGCGACGTCGTCTCGTGACGGCGTAGTGAGGACGCCGGTGGTGCGGCCGTCCTCGGGGGAGGAGACCCGCACCGCCGGTGCGCCGCTGCGTCCACCCCACACGTCGACGGATTCGTAGCCCCCAGCTCACACCGTCGTTCGACGCCGGCGCAGAATGGGCGGATGCCCCGTGGAAACCCCACCCACGGGGCATCCGTCGCGCCTGCGCACAGGCGTTCCAGGAGGTCAGGGGATGTCGTCGACCTCGCCGTACGGGATGATCGCGGCCCGGTATCGCTCGACGAGTTCGCGCCATCCGAAGCCCTCGGTGTACTCGTGCTCGTAGACGGCTTCGGTGAAGTGCCACAGCAGATACGGATGCGCGCCCAGACCGTAGAGCGCGCCGTAGTCGCGGTTCACGAAGGCGGTGCGCTCCTCGGGGGTCAGCACCCGGTCGTCGGCGACCGCGTCGGGCCCCGCTCCCCGGCGAGCCACCCGGCGACGAACCCCTCGGTGTCGGCGACGTAGGCGTTCACGTTCGCGGTGCTCATCTCGACGGCGCGGATGAACTTGTTCATCATGTACCGGCTCACGATGCGGCCCTCCAGAGGAAGAACGGACTGGAGGCGAAGCGCGAGGTCGTGGCCTCCGCGAGTTCGGCCGGGCGCCCCTGCATGGCGGCGAGCGCGGCGACGATGTTCACGTACTGGTACGTGACGTTGCCGGCGGCCATGATGCGGTCGAACCGGCATCCGGCGATCGCCCCGTCGAGGTCGCCGTCACGCATCCACCCGACCGCCTCGGCGTCGAACTCCGGATCGGGCGAGCCGTTGAACGTGCGCGGGCCGCCCACGTCGGTTGCCATGTGCCCCGAGGTGAGCAGGCCCACTCTGGCGTCGCTGTCCCAGGACTCGACCGCGGTGCGCAGGTGGTGTCCGAGAGCGGCGAAGCGGGCGGCGGTCGGCAGCGGCGGGAGGATCGAGTTCGCGTGGATCGGCACGATCGGCAGGTCGAGCTCCGGACGCACGTACTGCAGCGGCAGCACGAAGCTGTGGTCGAGCCGCCACTCGTGCGATACCGAGAAGTCGATGGTCTCGGGCAGCACCTCGCGGCCGGTGATCTGCGTCGCCAGCTCCGGGTTGCCGGTCAGTTCGGCGTACTCCATGCCGAAGGTGCGCACCTCGTTCTCGTAGGTGCCGTGGTACGAGGCGGCTTTGCCGACGATGAAGGCAGGTGAGTTGTCGGAGAAGAACTGCCGCACGTGGTCGGTGCCGAGCACGATGAGAGTGTCGACCCCGGCATCCGAGATCGCCTCACGGATGCGACGGAAGTTCGCCTCGACCGTCACGAGATCGTCGGGCATCGGCTCGCGCATCGCCCGCCACAGCAGCGGGTTGTGCGGGGTCGCTGCGGCCATCACCAGTTCAGCCACGTTCGGCTCCTTCCTTCGCGCTCACAGTCGAAACAGCGTGCGTGCGTTGTCGAGCAGGATCTTCCGACGCGACTCCTCCTTGAGCCCGAGCTCATCGAACTCGGCCATCCAGCGGTCGGCGGTCATCACGGGCCAGTCCGACCCGAAGAGCACCCGGTCGGAGATCAGCGAATCGGCGTAGCGGACCACCTCGGGCGGCAGGTACTTCGGCGCCCACCCCGACAGGTCGAGGTACACGTTCGACTTGTGCCACACCATCGCCAGGTTCTCGAGGTGCCACGGCCATGCCGGGTGCGCGCTGATGATGTTCAGCTCGGGGAACTCTGCGGCCACGTCGTCGATGTACGGCACGGGGCGTGCGTTCTCGAGCCGATACCCGCCGCCACCGGGAGTACCCGCACCGGCGCCGGGGAACCCGGAGTGGAACATCACCACGAGCCCGAGTTCGGCGCAGGTCTCCCAGATCGGGAAGAAGCGACGGTCGTTGGCGAGGAACTTCTGCCGCGACGGGTTGAGTTCGCCGACGCCCTTGATGCCGTACTCGGCGTGCATCCGACGGATCTCGGCGACCGCGGCCTCGCCCTTCCACGGGTCGATGCCGGCGAAGGCGAGGAACACATCGGGGTGGTCCTGCTGCGCCTTGCCGAGGAGGTCGTTCGGTGCACCCTTGATTCCGCTCGTGGTCTCCGAGTCGGAGTTCACGATCACGGCCATCATCTTGCGGTCGCGGTACTGATCGGCCTGCTCGGCGAACGACACCACCGGCCGCTCGCGCCCGAAGTGCGCCGACATCTGGGAGTGCCGCTGGCCCATCGCCGCGATGAACTCCTCGGTCTGCGGGTGGGTGTGCACGTCGATCGCGACGATGTCGTCGATACCGGACATCAGGCTGCCCCTTCCTTCGCTCGTGCGGGTTCGGATTCAGATTCGGTCCGCAGTCCCGTGATCTCCTCGGTGTCGGCGCCGAGCGCCGGCGCGTATCGCAGCTCGGGTCGACCGGACCGCTGGAACCGGATGCTGGGCACCGGGACGCGCAGCACGCCATCAGGCCCCTCGATCTCCTCGACCAGGCCCATGCTCGCGATCTGCGGATCGTCGAACAGGTCGCCCATCGTGTTCAGCGGACCGTGCGGGATGTCGTGCGCGGCGAGCCGGTCGAGCCAGTACTGCCGGGGTCGGGTGGCGGCGATCTCCTTGAGCACCACGTCGAGCTCGTCATAGTTGCGCACGCGCGCTTCCCGGGTCGAGAAGCGCGGGTCGTCGGCGAGATCGGGCCGCTCGAGCACGTCGAGCAGTCCGGTCCAGAACTTCTCCGGCACCGACATATGGATCACGAAGGCCTTGTCGTCGGACCCCCGGCAGGCGTAGGCCTGCGCGCGGCGCGGACGCGAGTCGGGCGATGAGACCTGTCCGGTCTCGAGGAACGCCGAAGCGGACTCGGTGAGGAAGTCGAGCAGGGCACCCACCATCGTGACCTCGACATGCTCGCCCACCCCGCTGACGTCACGGGCATGCAGGGCGGCGAGCACGGCCTGTACGGCCGACATCCCCGACAGTAGATCGGAGAACGCAGGCCCCAGCGGACGGATCGTGGAGGCCGGGACCACCTGGCTGTACATTCCCCCGGTCGCCGAGATCACGGTGTCGTAGGCAGGGCGCTTCGCGGCCGGCCCGGTGGGGCCGAAACCGGTGATCGAGCACGTGATCACCCGCGGGTTGCGTTCGTGCAGCGCATCGGGGCCGAACCCGAGCCGCTCGGCGACACCGGGGCGGAAGTTGTCCAGCACGATGTCGGCATCGTCGACCAGGCCGAACAGCGCAGCGAGCCCCTCGGCGCTCTTGAGGTCGAGCACGACCCCGCGCTTGCCCCGGTTGTAGGCGGCGAACTGGGGACTCATGGTCGCCCGCCCCTCCCATCGGCGCATCGGGTCCCCCTCGGGCGACTCGACCTTGACGACGTCGGCGCCGAGGTCGGCGAGCAGCTTGGCCGCGAACGGACCCGAGATGTACTGGCCCAGCTCGACCACGCGGATCCCGGCCAGCGCACCCGTGCCGGGTGATGCGGAATTCGTCACTTCTGGTCTCCTCTTCGATACCGAGGGCGGTCAGCGCACATCGACGACGACCTTCCCGTCGCCCTTGCGGGGGAAATCGCGATACGCCGTGGCGATGTCGTCCAGCGCGTAGCGGCAGCCGACGAGCGAGGGCAGGGCCCCGGCGGCGGCGAGCGCGAGAGCCTCGGCCACATCGTCGTAGCGTGCGCTGGCCACACCCGACAGCCGCTTGCGACGCAGGTAGAAGTCGCGGGCGTCGATGCGCAGGTCGCTGTCGACGGATGCCGCGCAGAACACGGCCCGACCTCCCCACCGCAACGCCGAGATCCCGGCGCTCAGGGTCGGAGCGTGGCCGGAGACATCGAGCACGACGTCGAACCCTTCTCCCCCGTCGAGGGCCGCCGCCAGCGCGGCAGCTCCCGAAGCCTGGATGAGCTGCTCGTCTCCGAGCGGTGCGAGAGTACGGCGCGACGCGGCGACGACCTGGGCCCCGCGAGCGAGGGCTACGGCAACGGCCGCGCGTCCGAGCGTTCCCCCCGCACCGGTGACGAGGATCCGGTCGCCGGCGGAGAGCGCGACCGTGCGCACGGCGTTGATCACGATGGAGGCACTGTGCACCACGGCGGTCGCCTGTGCCGCGTCGAGGCCGTGGCGGTCGATCGCGTTGCGGGAGGGGACGACGACGTACTCGGCGGCGCCCCCGTCGCGGTGCACGCCGACGACGGTCTGGTTCGGGCAATCGGCTTCGTCTCCGGCCTGGCAATGGGCGCACTGCCCGCAGGCGATGTTGGGTTTGACCACCACGGTCTGGCCGATCCGCTTCTGGTCGACACCCGCTCCGATGGCGATGATCTCGCCGGCCGGGTCAATCCCGAGGATGCGAGGCAGCTGCGCCCGTGCTCCTGGGCCGACACCGGCGATGACGTTGAGGTCGAGCTGATTCACCCCGACCGTCTCGACGCGCACGAGCACTTCGCCGTCGCCGGGTGCCGGGACATCCGCGACCGCGACGGTCAACCCGTCCAGGTCATGACGGCTCAGCACGGCGGCACGCATCTTCACCTCTTCATCGCGGGAATCTGTTTGGGATACTGTATCCAATTTTCATCACAGTCGTCTAGACCCTGTTCGAGCACGATATCCCGCAAACCATGGACACCCGATTCCAAATTGGATACCGTATCCCAAAATCCGCGTGAGGCGCCCCACTCCACGGAGGAGTCGCACGCACTTGCCCGAATGGAGAGTCATGCGCACGACACGAAACAGACTCGGCATCGCCGTGGTCGGGGGCGCAGCAGCACTGACGCTGCTCGCCGCCTGCGCCTCGCCGACGCCGACACCGGAAGGACCCGTCGACCTCGGCGACGGCGAACCCGGAGCCGCGGAGGACACCAGCATCACGGTGGCCATCCCCTTCCCCGACATCACGATGTACTCGATGTTCGTCCTGGCGTCCGACCTCGGCTACTACGAAGACGAGGGCCTCACCGTCGAGGTCATCACCGCCGACAACGTCACGGCCGCCGTCGCCAGCGGCAGTGCCGACATCGGCGTCGAGTCGACCGGCACCGTGATCGACGCCATCCGCGGCGGTGTCGAGATCGATCTGGTCTCCGGGCACTACTGCCGGCAGAACTTCGACTTCGCGGTGCAGTCCGACGTGAAGAGCGTCGACGACCTCGACGGCACGTCGATCGTGCTGGCCGGCACTCCCGGCGACCCCGCCGAGTTCCAGCGCGCCCAGGTGCTGAAAGAGGAGGGCTGGGACGTCGCATCCGTAAACACCGAGGTCGTCTACCCGGGCCCCGGATCGGAGTCGTGGACGGAGTTCTTCGTCAACGACAAGATCAGCCTGCAGCCGTTCTACGCCGACGACAGGGCAGCCCTCGAGGAGCACGGCGCGAACATCGTGGTCGAGTCGCTGCGCAACTGGGCGAACGACGTGCAGATCGCCGGCACGAAGTGGGCGCAGGAGAATCCGAACACCCTCGTCCGGTTCCTGCGGGCCACGCTCAAGGGCACCGACTTCATGACGGCGCCCGCACCCGGCGAGTTCCCCGAGAACGCGGAGGAGGCGCTGGACATCTACGAGGCCAACGACTTCGACGTCGCGGAACTGCGTGATTCGGACAGCGTCTGGATCCTCGACGGACACCTCGCCTGCCCGAACCTGTACTTCGACGGCGAGGCGTGGGACACCACCATCAAGACGCAGAAGCTCGAGCCGCTGGAATTCGACGACGAGCAGCTCGTCTACCTCCGCAAGGCGCAGGAGCTCCTGGGCCTCGACAACGAGGGACCGGCCACGCTGACCTACCCGTGAGTCGCTGACTCGCACGAAAGGCCCCACCGTTGCGCATGGCGGTGGGGCCTCTTCGTCTGTTCAGGCTGCGAGATCTACCGCTGAGCGAAGAGCCCTCTGACTCCGGCGGGGTAGAGGGGCAGCGCCTCGGCGTCGTCATAGAAACTGCGCCAGACGACGGGTACGACTGCTCCGTCACTCTCCGTGAGGGTCGCGCCCTCCGCCGCAGGTTCCGGGTCGAGCCGGCCGGTGTACACGAACACGATCTCGTGCCCGACTTTGCCATCGATCCGGAAGATGTTCTCCACCACCCCGAGGTAGCTCAGCTCCTGGATCGTCGCCGACAGCTCCTCGCGCACCTCGCGTCGGACCGCATCGACATGGGCCTCGCCGAGCTCGACACTGCCGCCGATGAGCCGGTGATACCCGCCTGGATTCTCTGCGGTCCCGGCATTGACGCTGACCGCATGCGCGGTTCCCTGCTCGTTCGGCGCGACGAGCATCGCCTTGACCCGGATGTGGCTTCGATCGATCGACACCCGGCCACGCTACGCCAGCCGGTTTCGAATCGCGCAAGTGGCCGTACTCCGACGGCGAATGGAGCCAGTTGCGCAATTCGAAACGGGGGAAGACAGACCCGACCCCCGTCGCGCATGAGACGGGGGTCGGGAGTCTGCGTCGGTGCCGGTCAGCCGACGATCTTGCGCTCGTCGTACCAGGGCGCGAGCCGGCGCCGGAGGATCGAGATGAGCAGCAGCGTGAGGTTGGCGATGATGACCATCACCACGACCATCGCGATGGCCTCGTCCATCCGGAACTGGTACGCCGCGAACTCGAGCAGGTGACCGAGGCCGCCGGTGCCGCCGAGGAACTCGCCGAGCACCTCGCCCGTGAAGCCGAGGGCCGCACCGCGCTGGATGCCGGAGAGGCTGTAGGGCAGCGTGGCAGGGAAGATCACCTTCCAGCCGAGCCCGATCCCCTTGGCGCCGTACACCCTGGCCGCGTTGACGAGCGAAGGGTTCACGGTGACCGCGCCCTCCATCGTGTTCAGCAGGATCGGGAACACCGCGAGCAGGATCACGAGGGCGATCTTCGACTCGCTGCCGAGCCCGAGGCCGAGGATGAACAGCGGGGCGAGCGCGACCTTGGGCGTGGAGTACAGCACCCACAGGAACGGGGCGACCATGAAGCGCAGCACCGGCGACCAGCCGACCGCGAGCCCCACGACGACCCCGACGACGATCGCGATCGCGAGGCCGATCAGCAGGTTGGTGACACTGAACGCGAAAGCGCTCCAGAACTCGGGGTCGACCATGAGCTGGCCGAACGCCACGGCCACCGCGGTCGGTGCGGGCAGGAAGGCCGCCGGTATCCAGTGGAACCAGCTGACCGCCGCCTCCCACAAGAGCAGCACTGCGGCGATCACCCCGATCAGGAGCAGGGTCCACTTTCCCTCGCCGGAGCGCACCACCCGCCGCGGTCGCACGATGCGGACGGTTCCGGTTGCCGAGACGACGCTCATCGCGTGCCCTTCCTCGTCCAGGGCGCGACCCCGCGTTCGATGGCCGTGACCACCTGGGTCATGCCCACGCTCCACAGCACGACGACGGCGATCGCGGCGAACGCCTGGTCGGTCTGATACGTGTTCGACGCGCGGATGATGAGCGCGCCCATGCCGCTCGACGAGCCCGCGAGCTCGGCCACGACCATGCCGATCGTGGCGAGGACGACCGCTTGCCGCAGCCCCGCGAACAGGAACGGGATCGTCGACGGCAGGTACACCGAGCGATACAGCCGCATCCGCCCCGCCCCGTACACGCGGGCGGCGCGGATGATCGACGGGTTCGTGGTGCGCATGCCCGCGGCGACGTTGAGCAGGATCGGGAAGATCGCGCTGATCGTCACGAGGAAGATCACCGGACCGATGCCGAATCCGAACCACGCCTTCGCGAGCGGCTGATAGGCGATCGACGGCGTGGCGTAGATCGTCCACGCGATCGGACCGATCACTCGGTCGACAGGAAGCGATGTTCCCATCAGGAGCCCGACCGGGATGCCGACGACCACCGCGAGCGCGAAACCGGTCAGCCACGCCTGCACCGAGATGCCGGCGTTGGCGGCGAGCGATCCGTTCGCCACGATCTCGCCGAACCCCTGCGCGATGGCCAGGGGCGGCGGCAGGAAGACCGGACTGATCCAGCCGAACACCCCGACGACCAGCTGCCAGAGCACGAGGAGGACGACGACCTCGATCGCGATGACCGCCGCCTTGCCCCGGGCGCTCAGCCCCGCGAGCCAGGCGGCGAGGCCACCCCTGCCGAGGTTCGGCCCGGTGGCGAGCAGCGCGGTCATTTCGACACCGCCGCTGCCGTGGCCTCACCCTCCAGCGCCTCCCAGAGGTGGTCGCGGAGTTCGAGGAAGCGCGGATCGTGCTGCACCGACCGTTCCGAGCGCGGGCGCGGGATGCCGGTCGTGATGATCTCCTTGATCGCACCGGGGTGGCTCTTGAAGACGACGATGCGGTCGCCGAGGAGGATGGCCTCCTCGATCGAGTGCGTGATGAAGAGGACGGTCTTGCCCGTCGCCTCGATGAGCTTCTCGATCTCGTCGCGCATCACCTCGCGGGTGAGGGCGTCGACGGCGCCGAGCGGCTCGTCCATCAACAGGATGCGCGGCTCCGCGACGAACGCGCGGGCGAGCCCGACGCGCTGCTGCATGCCGCCGGAGAGTTCACGGGGGTACGACGACTCGAACCCCGCGAGCCCCACCATCTCGATGGCCTCCTGCACCTTCGCACGCCAGTCGGCGGTGCGCAGGCCCTTCTGCATCTCGAGTCCGAACTTCACGTTGTCGAACACGGTGCGCCAGGGCAGCAGGGCGTAGTCCTGGAAGACAACGGCCCGGTCGGGACCAGGGCCGTCGACCTGCTTCCCATCGACGAGGACGGCCCCGGTGCTCGGCGCGACGAGGCCGGCGATGACGTTCATGAACGTCGTCTTTCCGCACCCCGACGGGCCGAGCACCGTGATGAACTCGCCCTCGAACACGTCGAGGTCGACATCCTCGATCGCGATCAGCTTCTTTCCCGTCCGCGCGACGTCGTAGCTCACCGAGAGCCCTGTGACCGAGATCAGCGGATCCGCCGAGTCCCGTGCGGTGTCGTTCACGTCAGTCATCGTCGACCTCTCGTCTCATCGCCGCGCGTCGGTGCGCGGCTTATCGCAGCTTCGGAAGCACCTCGGTGCCGAGGAGTTCGATCTGCTCGAAGAACCGATCGAACTTGAAGCGGAAGTCGAACACCAGGTGCTCGGTGCCGACCTCCTCGAACCGCTTGATCTGCTCGACCGCCTCGTCGGGGCTGCCGACGATGAGCTGTCCTTCGAGGTCTTCGACGGTCTCGAAGCTGCCGGACGGCGGCTTCACCGCGAACTTGGCCTTGTTCGCCCAGGCGAGAAGGCCCGGGATGTTCACGTGCTTGAGCGCCTCTTCGCGGGTGTCCTCGATCGACGTGGGCGGGATGACGGCGATGGTCGGCATCGGGCGGCCGTTCTCGTCCGTCATCTCGCGCATGGTCTTGATGCGCTTCTCCATGGTGAGCAGGCCCGTGCGTCCGGGCATCCATCCGTCGGCGAACTCCGCCGCGAGACGGGCCGAGCGCGGGGTCGCGCCGCAGTACCAGAACGGGATGCGCCCGCCCACGGGCTTCGGCTCGATCGTGACGTTCTCGAATGTGAAGATGCCGTCGTCGTAGGTGACGTCGTTCTCGGTGAAGACACGGCGCAGGATCTCGGCGTTCGAGCGCACCATCTCGACGCGGTCGAGGTCGCCCCAGCCGATCGCGTCGAACTCGTGATCGAACGTTCCGGCGCCGAAGCCGAGGATCAGGCGCGGGCCGAGCAGCTGGGTCATCGTGCCGGCCATGAGAGCGGTGACGAGCGGGTGCCGGAACGGGATGAGCGATCCGGTGCCGAGCTCGATCTTGTCGGTGACGGCACCGATGGCAGTGAGAGTCGTCAGCGCGTCGTAGAACGTGCGGTTCGGCTTCTCCATCTCGCCGTGCGGCTCGAACACCAGGTGATCGCGCACCCAGACGGAGTCGAATCCGAAGCTCTCGGCGAGCTTCGATCCCTCCAGGAGCTTCTCCTTGCTCGCCTCCTCGCCGAAGTGCGGCAGCAGCAGTCCGAATTTCATGTCAGTTCCTCTCCAGCGGCGAACGCCGCCCTGTCTTCCGCCGATGCGGCGAGCTTTCCGAATGTGCGGTCGCCGACGACCTCGTCGCCGACGTAGACGTCGACACCGCGCACGAGCGTGCGCTGGATGCGGGCGCTGATGGTGCGCCCGTCGTAGGGGGTCCAGCCGATCTTCGACAGCACGCCGTCGTTCGTGATGGTCCACTCCTCGGCCAGGTCGGCGATGACGATGTCGGCATCCGCCCCGATCGTGAGAGACCCCTTCACACCCTCCAGGCCGAACTTGGCGGCGGGGATGTGGGCGACCATGTCGATCGCGCGCTGCAGATCGAGCTCGCCCTTATTCACGGCGTCGAGCATGAGCTCGTAGTAGTACTGGATGCCGGGGGTGCCGGTGTGCGAACTCCACATCTGCGTCCACCCGACCTCCTTCTCCTCGCGCGTGTGCGGGGCGTGGTCGCTGGCGGCGATGTCGATCGTGCCGTCGCGCATGCCCTCCCAGACCGCCGCGCGGTTGTCGTCGGGCACCCAGTAGCTGAGCGCGTACGGGCCGAGGGTCTCGACGTCGTTCCAGGTCGACAGGAACGGCGCCCAGTGGTTGACCTCGCAGGTCACGTCGATGCCGTTCTGCTTGGCGCGCCGAACGGCCTCGATCGAGCGTCGGGTCTGGATGTGCGCGATGTGCACGGGACAGCCGGAGGCCCCGGCGAGACGCAGCACGACGTCGATGGCCGTGTCCCAGATCACACCCTCGCGCGCGGCGTAGGCGGAGGCGTAGCCCTCGGGGGTATTCTCACCGCGGGCGAGGTAGGCGCCCTCGATGTAATCCATGAGCGCCTGGTCGTGCGGGTGCACGATGAAGCGCTTGCCGGTCTGGGCGATGTGATCCATGATCTCGAGCAGGTGGCCGTGGTTGTGGATGCCGGTGCCGGAGGGGTGCGGGTAGTCGCGGCCCGTGTCGACGACCATGTAGATCTTGTACGCCCGGATGCCCATCTCGCTCATGCCGGCGATCTCATCGAACTTCGTCGGCGCGGGGTTGTGGTTCCAGTCGACGATCGACGACTCCTCATACCGGTGGAACACGTCGGTCAACGTGGCGACGTCGGTGGTCGGCGGCTTGAGGTTGGGCATCCCGAACATCGTGGTGACGCCACCGGCCGCGGCCTGCAGGCTCGTCGTGTAGATGTCGTCCTTGTGCTCGTAGCCGGGTTCGCGGGTGTGCACGTGCACGTCGACCATGCCGGGAAGCACGAGCTTGCCCGCGGCGTCGATCGTGCGCACAGCCACGACGTCGGTACCGGCCGCGACCATGCCCGCGACCTTGCCGTCGGCGACGAGCAGGTCGGCCAGGACCGGCCCTGCGGGGGTGACGACGGTGCCGCCGGTGATCTTCAGATCCACGCTCATCGCGCGACCTCCTCTTTGCTGTCGGACTGTGTCTGCACGGTTTCGGTGGTGATGGATTCGCCGATCGCGGGCGACGGCGAAGACCGGTGGATGAGGTGCGCCGGGCGCACGTACCGGTCGAACCAGCCCACGATCACCGGGGTGGTCTGCTCCCAGTACGCGTCGTAGGCGGCGTAGTGGGTGGTGTGCCGCTGCATGATGAGCTGCTTCGGTCCACGTGCCGCCTCGTACAGCGCCTCGGCGTGGTCGGTCGGGGTGGTGGCGTCGCCTTCGACGCCGATCACGAGCAGCGGTGTGGTCAGGCGGCCGGCCGCGTCGATCGGCCGGTACGCGATGATGCCCTCGGCACACGCGAGCGGCACGGCTGTCGGGATGCGGTCGTCGACGTCGGCCTTGATCTTCGTCGCCCGACGCTCGGCCGTGGGGATCATGATCTCCTCACGGGGGTGCACGATCCGCCCCTCCCCCGTGGCGACGCGCAGGCGGCGGTCCTCTTCGAGGGACTTCTGGAAGTCGAGCCACTCGTACTCGCTGCGCATGCGGTGCAGCCAGTCCTCGCCGTCGGCGACCGGCACCTGGCTGACCGCGGCCTTGATGCGCGGGTCGGCGTCGGCGAGGAGCACGGCGTTGCCGCCTCCGGTGCCGCCGGTGCCGAAGACCCCGATCGCGTCGGCGATCACGTCGTCGCGGGTGGTCAGGTAGGTCACGGCGTTCACCAGGTCCTGCAGCTGCCAGGCCGGCGAGAGGTATCCGCGGTCGCCTTCGGAGTCGCCGAAGCCGCGGTAGTCGATCACGAGCACGGCGAAGCCGGCCTCGACCAGGGCCTCGTGGTAGCGGACGTAGAGTTTGGCGTCCTTCAGTCCGAGCCAACCGGGCCCCTGCACGATCGCGCGGTACGGCCCCGCGTGATCGGGGGTGCGCCACACGGCGGAGATGCGCTGACCCTCGCTGAAGTACGAGACGGGTGTGGTCTGCATGGGTTCCTCTCGGCTGAACGCGGCGTCGCGATCGGCGATCTGCGCCGCTGCGGTGGGGCGTTTCCCATCCTTATCCATTTTGGATCCAGAATCCAGTATTGATTTGGATCCAGTATCCGCGCTACCATGACCCCATCGCGTCGACCCGATTGGCCGACGCCGGTGGTCCCGACCTGGACTGCGAACGTGCTCTCTCTTGCGCCCTTCCCGTCCTCGTCTCCCGGAGAACCATGCCTGCCACCGCCCGCGCCCTCGGCGCCCTCCCCGCCCTCGCCCTGCTCGTCGCCGCCGGACTCAGCGGCTGCGCCGGCGCGCCGGCGTCATCGGCCGAAGCGCCCGACGCCGAAACCCCCAGCACCGAGCCGATCGTGCTCGACAACTGCGGCACCGAGGTCTCGCTCGGCGCCACGCCGCAGCGCATCCTCACCGTGAAGTCGTCGACTCTCGAACTCGCGCTGGCCCTCGGCGCCGGGGATCGGATCATCGGCTCCGCCTTCTCCGACGGCCCGCTGCCTGACGATCTCGCGGCGGATGCCGAGGACATCCCGGTCGTCTCCGACAAGGTGCCGTCGAAGGAGGCCGTGCTCGACCTCGAGCCCGACCTGGTGTTCGCCGGATGGGAGTCGAACTTCTCGGTCGACGGCGCCGGTGAGCGAGCCGACCTGCAGAATCTCGGCATCACCACCTACGTCGCCCCCGCGGCCTGCAAGGCTCCGGCCTACATGCCCGACCCGCTCACGTTCGACACGGTCTTCGATGGCTTCGCGGAGGCCGGCCAACTGCTCGGCGAGACGGAGGCGGCGAGCGCGCTGATCGCCGAGCAGCGCGCAGAGCTCGACGCGATCACCCCCGACGACCGTGGCCTCACGGCGCTCTGGTACTCGTCCGGCACCGACCAGCCCTTCGTGGGCGCCGGCATCGGCGCGCCGGAGATGATCATGTCGGCCGCCGGGCTCGAGAACGTCTTCGCCGACGTGCACGACACCTGGACGTCGAGCTCGTGGGAGCTGATCGCCGAGGCCGACCCCGACGTGATCGTGCTGGTGGACGCCGCCTGGAACACCGCCGCGTCGAAGATCGCGCTGCTCACCTCGAACCCGGTCACCGCACAGCTCGACGCGGTGCGGAACGAGCGGTACGTGCTAGTCGACTTCCCGGCGACCGAGGCGGGCATCCGCAACGTGACGGCCGTGGAATCGATCGTGACGCAGCTCGGAGAGCAGTGAGCGTCACGGTTCCGCTGCGCACGGCGCTCCCTGTCACGGCGGCATCCGCCCCCCACCCCCGGGGACGTACCGTCTCGGCGATCACGGTGCTGCTGCTCGCCCTGGCGGGATCGGTGGTCACCGCGGTCGCGATCGGGCCGGCCGACGTCGCCCCGGCCGAGCTCGCGGCGAGCGTGTGGTCGCACCTGACCGGCGCGGCCACAGGCCTCACCCCGCTCCGCGACGCGATCATCTGGGAGGGGCGAGTACCCCGCGTTCTCACGGCCGCGGCGGTCGGAGGCGGCCTGGCCCTGTGCGGTGCCGTGATGCAGGCCCTCACCCGCAACCCGCTCGCCGATCCCTACCTGCTCGGTCTGTCCTCCGGCGCCTCGACCGGCGCGGTGATCGTCATCGTGCTCGGTGCGGCGGTGGCACTGCCGTTCGCGGCGTTCGCGGGTGCGCTGCTCGCCCTGACACTCACGTTGGGCCTCGCGCGCGCGGCCGGTTCCGCAGGAGCCACCGCCGTGGTCCTCGCCGGTCTCGCCGTGTCGGCCGTGCTCGCGGCACTGACCAGCCTCGTGATCTTCTGGAGCGCGACGAACGACAGCTACCGTGAGATCCTCAGCTGGCTGCTCGGCTCCCTCGGAGGTGCCGACTGGGCGGACGCCGCCCTCGCCGGGGTCGCCGTGGCGGTCTGCGCCGTCCCCCTGCTGGCTGCAGCCCGGCCACTGGACACCCTCGTACTGGGTGACACCGCGGCCGAGGCACTCGGCATCCCGGTGACCCGGCTGCGCGTGCTGCTCTTCGTGTGCACGGCGCTGCTGACCGGAGCGCTCGTGGCGGTGAGCGGGTCGATCGGCTTCGTCGGACTGATCCTGCCGCACGCGGTTCGGGCGGTCGTCGGCGCCCGGCATCGCGCGCTGCTGCCGGTCTCGTTCCTCGCGGGCGCCGTGTTCCTCATCTGGGCCGACACCATCGCCCGCACCGTGTTCGAGCCACGCGAGCTCCCGGTCGGGATCGTCACCGCTTTGATCGGCGGCCCCGTGTTCGCGCTGCTGATGCTGCGTATGCGGAAGAGCCGCGCATGACCGGAGTGCGTGAGGACGGCCTCGATGCCCGACGCATCCGATTCGCGCACGGGGGTCGGATCCTCTGCGACGACATGCACATCACCGCCCCCGGAGGTTCGGTGACCGCTCTCCTCGGCCCCAACGGCTCGGGCAAGAGCACGCTGCTGCGGCTGATCGCCGGAACCCTGCGGGGCGAGGTCGAGACCCTCGCGCTCGACGGCGCATCGCTGCCCTCGATGCGGCGGCGGGAGCGCGCACAGCGCGTCGCCCTGGTCGAGCAGGAGTGGTCGACCGCCGAGGGGATGACCGGGCGCGACATCGTCGGGCTCGGACTGCTTCCCCACCGCGGGTGGCTGTCGTTCGAGGGGGCGCAGACGGATGCCGTCGCCACCGATGCGGCTCTCGTCCGCGCGGGGGCGCTCGAGTTCGCGGAGCGCGATGCCGCGACCCTGTCCGGCGGCGAACGCCAACGGGTGAACCTCGCGAGGGCCCTCGCTCAGCGACCGGCGCTGCTGTTGTGCGATGAGCCGACGAACCACCTCGACATCCGCGCGCAGCTGGACGCACTCGCCCTCCTCGCGTCCCTCGCGCGCGACGGCATGACCGTGCTGGCTGCTCTGCACGATCTCAATCACGCGGCGGCATTCGCCGATCGCGTCGTCGTGATCGCCGACGGTCACGTGCAGGCGGCGGGTTCCCCACAGGAGGTGCTGACGCGGGAGCTCATCGCGCGCGTCTGGCAGGTCGACGCCGAGGTGCTCCTCCGGCCGGGCAGCGATCGTCCGCTGATCGTGTTCGATGCGGCTCCCGCCCTCACGCGCTGACCGGTTCGGACGATCGGGATTCAGACGAGCTCGGCGGATGCGAACTGCGGAGCGAGGACGAACGAGCCCAAGCGGTGCGCGAGCGCTTCCGCCTCGGCCTCCAGCGCCACCTGCTCCTGGCAGTCGTCGAGCGCCACGGAGCCGGCACCCCCTCCCACCCCGACGAGCGCGCATACCTGCGCGGGCTTCCGCAGCTGGTCGAAGGTCATGGGCAGACTCTCGCATCGCGTGTGCCCGCACAGCAGGTGCGAGAGCTCGTGGATCACCACGTGCAGTCGGTACCACTGCGGATCGGAGCGGCGGACCGGAATCCTCGCACGGTCACCGTCGACGAGCAGGAACCGCGGAACGGCCCGCCACTCCTCCTCGTTCAACACGTCGACCTCGATGTCCAGCCCCAGCAGGGCGGACGCCCGTTCCGTGATGCACTGCATACTCGCGCCGCACTCGACCTCCAACTCTTCGAAGAGCCGGTCCACTCGACTTCGACCACTCACGATTCCCTCACCCCTCGCACAGCCCGACCCCCTTTCGGCCGGACAACCCTCACAGTGGAGAGACGGCGGTGGGGGCCCGGTCATTACGCCGAAAGACTGGGAACTTTCGGCCAGTCTTTCGAGACCTGTGACTATGACGTTTGGTGCGCGTCGAGCTCAGCCGAGTGGAGAGCCTCGGCGGCGAGAGCCGTCGCAGTGTCGAGATCGCGCATCCACAGCGGATGCACCGGCGCGCGCAGTCCGGCCGCCTCGAGCCCGCCTGCGAGAGAAGCATCCTCCTCGGCGATGAGCCACGCATCCAACAGTCCGCCGGCTGCGCGTGCCCCGTAGTGGTGTCCGACCGCGTCGGCGGTGGCGGCGAGACCGATGGCGGCGAGACAGGCGTCGGCCATACCGCGCACGGGCGCACCGGCGATGATCGGCGACACCCCGACCACGGCTCCGGGGGCGGCACGTACGGCGTCGGCGATGCCGGGGACCGAGAGGATCGGCCCGAGCGAGACCACGGGATTCGACGGGGCGAACAGGATGACGTCCGCTGCAGACAGCGCGTCGACCACTCCGGGTGCGGGCACGGACTGCGCGATCCCCGGCGCGTCGAACCGCTGCGCCGGGAGGGTCGCACGATGCCGGGTCCACCACTCCTGGAAGTGCATCCGACCCCGGGCGGTGAACACGTGGGTGTCGACTTCGGTATCGGTCATGGGCAGCAGTCGGATGCCGAGCGGCCATCGGGAGGCGAGGCGATCGACGACCTCGGTCACGGAGGCGCCGTCGCGGAGCCAGCCCGTGCGGGCGATGTGGGCACCGAGGTCGAGGTCACCCAACGTGAACCACGGCCAGCCGGCTCCCCATGCCTGCAACTCGGTGGCGACGCTCTCGCTCTCGCCCTCCCTCCCCCATCCGCGTGCGGTGTCGTTGACACCGGCGAGCGCGTAGATCATCGAGTCGACATCGGGCTGCAGCCGCAGGCCGCTGAGCCACAGGTCGTCGCCGGTGTTGACGATCACGGTGATGTCTGCTCGGGTTCCTCCCGCGGCATCCGGCCATCGTCGCCGTGCGGCCTCCCGCACCCCGACCACGAACTTCGATCCGCCGACGCCACCGGCGAGGACGACGATGCGCGGGCCATCGGAGGTGTCGGCGACGCCGCCGGTCATGAGGCGAGCACCAGCGGTCGGTCGACCAGCGCCGCAGTGCGCGG
The DNA here is from genome assembly GCF_002356155.1 of Microbacterium sp. TPU 3598. NCBI lineage: Bacteria > Bacillati > Actinomycetota > Actinomycetes > Micrococcales > Microbacteriaceae > Microbacterium > Microbacterium sp. TPU 3598. Next base: position 3,692,863 of record NZ_AP017975.1, read on the forward strand.
GCCCAGTCCGGCACGGCGGGCGGCCCGCAGGTGCTCGGCATGATCGAGGTCACGTCGCAGACCACTCAAGACGGGAAACCCGACCTCGACGAAGCCGGCCGCGCGATGTGCGGAGGCCGAGTCCGCCCCGAAACACGGAGTGAGGTCGAAACCCGCCCGCGCCGTGGCGAGCACGGTGCCCGTGCCCTCGGCGTCCGGCACGAACGCCCGGGAGTGCGAAGAGGCGAACGCGAGCGCCCTGGCCAGCTCATCGGGGCGCAGGGCCGGCAGGTCCCCGAGCATCACGGCACGAGGACGCATGTCGGGGGCCGCGCTCACGCCGAGCCCGATCGCCGCGGTCAGCCCTTCGCTGCGGTCGCGCACCAGTCGCACCCGCGGCAGCACACGCAGAGCGGTCCCCGTGACCTCGTCGCTCGTGACGACGATGACCTCGGCGACGCGCTCGCATGCGGTGGCCGCCTCGACCGTGTCGAGGGCGATCGCGCGGGCGAGGGGCTCGCGATCGACGCCGGGGATGCGCAACCGCGACTTGCCGATCTCCGCGCGCTTCACCGGGATCACCACGATCCACTCACGAGCGGGCACTCCCGGCAGCGGCACCCCGACTCCCGAACCGCGGATCATCTCCGTCGCCTCACCCGCGCAGTTCGGCAGCAGTCTCGCGCAGTACGGCGGTGTCGCGCAGTACGGCGGTGTCGCGCAGCCGGGGCGCGATGTCGCGCTCGAACAGTTGCAGGAACCGGCGCTGGTCGTGACCCGGCGCGTGGAAGACGAGGTGGTTGAAGCCCCAATCGATGTACTGCTGGATCTCGGCGGCCACGGCATCCGGGTCGTTCCCGACGATCCAGCGCTTGGCGATGGTCTCGAGCGGCAGCGCATCGGCGGCCTTCTCCATCTCGACGGGGTCGGTGATGTCGTGCTTCTGCTCCTTCGAGAGCGACAGCGGCGACCAGAAGCGGGTGTTCTCCAACGCCGCCTCCCGGGTCTCCTCGTACGACAGCTTGATCTCGATCATCCGGTCGTAGTCGTCGAACGAGCGCTCGGACTGCTCGAGCCCCTCTTTCACGGCCGGGAGCAGCTGGTCGACGTAGAGCTCCTGGCCCTTGCCCGAGGTGCAGATGAAGCCGTCGCCCGCGCGCCCGGCGTAGCGCGCGACCATCGGTCCGCCCGCGGCGATGTAGATCGGGATGCCGCCCTCGGGACGGTCGTAGATCGAGGCGTCGTGCGTGGAGTAGTACTCGCCGTCGAAGTTCACCCGGTCGCCCGACCACAACGCGCGCATCAGACGCACGGATTCGCGCAGCCGCGCATAGCGCTCCTTGAACTCGGGCCACTCCTGCTCCCCGGCGCCGCGGAATCCGGTCGCGATCTCGTTCAGCGCCTCGCCAGAGCCGACGCCGAGGATGATGCGGTCCTGGTACAGGCAGCCCAGGCTCGCGAACGCCTGCGCGAGCACGGCAGGGTTGTAACGGAAGGTCGGGGTCAGCACCGAGGTGCCGATGCGGATGCTCGACGTGCGCTCGCCCACCGCCGCCATCCAGGTGAGCGAGAACGGAGCATGGCCGCCGGTGTGGCGCCAGGGCTGGAAGTGGTCGCTCGCGAACACGGACTGCATGCCGTGCGCCTCGGCCGCTACCGAGATCTCGACCAGCTCCCGCGGGTCGAACTGCTCTGCGCTGGCCTTGTATCCGAGGGTCAGTGTCATGTCGCATCCTTCGTGTCGGGTTCCTGCTGTGCGTGTAGGTGCTGTTCGTGGGTGCCGAGGTCCGCGAGCGCAGCGGCGTAACCGTCGCGGTATCCCTCGTCGAGTGCTTCGGCGGTGCCCAGCCAGAAGAGGTCGCGCTCCGCGCCGCGCACGATGCTCGCGGCCCCGGGCAGGGTGAGGGGTCCGACGAGATCGGAGCGGCCGCGCACCACGGCGACCGGGTTGCCGCTCGCCTTGCCCTTGACCAGATCTGCGGCCGCGGCGAGCTCGTCCGCGACACACGGGGTCGTGACGCTCAGGACCTTTCCCGCCTGGTCGGTCGTGCCACGGAGGTCGGCGATCATGTGCACGCCCCCGCCGCCGATCGCGACGTCGGTCTGCCCTTCGCGCCAGGGACGGCCGAGGGTGTCACTGAGGATCACGCCCACCTCCGCGCCCGTGGCCGCCCGCAGTCCCGCGGCGAGCGCACGCGCCGAACGGTCGGGGTCTTCGGGGAGCAGCAGCACCCAGCCGTCCGGGGTGTTGCTGGCATCGACGCCGGCGGCCGCGGCCACCATGCCGAGCCGGTTCTCGACGATGCGCATGGTGTGCCCGTCGAAGGTGCGCGAGGCGACGAGCCGCACGGTCTCGGCGGTGATGGCCTCTTCGCGGTCGGCGGCCTGTACGTAGCGGCCTTCGGCCTTGGAGACGATCTTCGAGGTGACGACGAGGATGTCGCCGTGGGCGAGCTCGACGCCGGTGGCGAGGATCAGGGCCACGAGGTCATCACCGGGGTGCACCTCGCCGATGCCGGTAGGGGCGAAGACGGTGATCGCGGGGGCGCTCATGCGTGCACCTTCGGCAGCACGTCGCGGCCGAAGACCTCGACGAACTCCCGCTGGTCGGGCCCGACATTGTGCAGGTAGATGCGCGTGAAGCCGAGGTCGGCGTACCGCTGGATCTGTGCGCGATGCACGTCGGGATCGGAGGAGATGGGCATCGACGCCCGCATGTCGTCGGCCGTCACCCCGCGCACGAGCTGCTCGAAGTCGTACGGCGAGCGCACGTCGCCCCGACGCATCCGGAGTCCGGCGACCGGCCACTCGGTCAGTGCGTTCGCGAGGGCCTGCTCGTCGGTCGGCGCCCACGAGAGCCGCAGCTGGAGCACCCTCGGGAGGGCCTCGGGATCGTGACCGGCCTCCCGTGCCCCCTCGGCGAATCGGGCGAGCAGCGGCGCGAGGCGCTCGACTTCGGCCGAGGTCGTGATCAGGCCGTCGGCGTTCCGGCCGGCGCGGCGAGCGGTGGCCGGGCCCGCCGTGGCCACGTAGACCGGTGGCGCAGTGGGCGGCATCGTCCAGAGCCGGGTCGATTCCATGCGGAAGTGCTCGCCACGGTGACGGGTGTCGCGGCCGCCGAGCGAGGCGGTGAAGAGCTTGCGGATCAGGTCGACCGCCTCGAACATGCGGTCGATGCGCTCGGCGGGTTCGGGCCAGTATTCGCCGACGATGTGCTCGTTCAGCGCCTCCCCCGATCCGACGCCGAGCCAGGCCCGGTCGGGGTAGAGGGTCGCCAGCGTCGCTGCGGCCTGCGCGACCACGGCGGGATGCGTGCGGAAGCCGGGGGTCGTGACGCCGGGGCCGAGGTCGCCGGTGGTGTGCGCGCCGATCGCGCCGAGCATGGTCCACACATGAGCGGCGTTGCGGTGGCGGGGAAGCCAGGGCTGGAAGTGATCGGTGGCCATGATCCCGCGGAACCCGTGCGCCTCGGCGAGGACGCAGTTCTCGATCACGGCGGTGGGCTCGATCTGCTCGAGCATCGCGGCGTACCCGATGTGCATGCGGCCTCCTCACCCTTTCTTCTCCTGCTGTTCCTATTGAATGGATACTGGATCCAAAAGTCAAGGGAGAGGTTCGGAGTGGTGTCGAATGCACGGGATCTCGCCGAGCGCACGGCGTGTTCACGCCAGGAAGCCGTGCACTCGACAGGAAGCCGTGCACTCGACAGGAAGCCGTGCACTCGGCGGGAGCGAGAGGGTGGGAGCGAGAGGGTGGGAGCGAGGGAGCGGGAGCGAGAGGGTGGGAGCGAGGGAGCGAGGGCGGGCTATCCCTTGTGCGGCCGCTCGACGCGGGCGAGGCGGGTCGCGGAGAGCGCATATGCCCCGGCCACCGCAAGCGTCAGCAGCGCGCCCAGAACGACAGCGGCCGGGAACGGGGCGGTCCCCGCTCGGAAGAGACCGACAACGGCCTGAACCGCGAAGAGCACGGAGAGGACCGCGCTGGAGAGAGCCGTCGTCGTCATCCGCCACCACGGCCGCGGCGCCATGCTCTCTCCGGGACCACGGAACACCCGCGCGGTGAACACCACCAGCGCGATGACCGCCAGCAGCGACCAGACATATCCGGCGAACAGATCCATCACGGCGAGAACGACCCCGATCATCGGAAGGATGAGCAGGGCCCCGACGACGATCCCGGCCTTGGCCGATGGCGCACGTACACGCATCGCTCCCTCTCCTCTCCCCCACACGACAAAGAGCACGTTACCCGTCGAACGCACGTTATCCGTCGAGAGCACGGGATCTCGTCGAGTGCACGGCTTCTTCACGCCAGGAAGCCGTGCACTCGACAGGAAGCCGTGCACTCGGCGGATGGGGTCAGCGCTTGTGACGCTGCACGGCCAGGGTCACCGTCGCGGAATCGGCCGGAGCGGGAGAGGCGGCGGCGAGGTCGGGGAGACCCGCGGAGACCGCCTTGCGTGTGCGACCGATCGCTCGGCGAGAGAGCGCCCACTGCAGGCCGTAGCCGATCGCGAACACCATCAGCGTGAAGATCAGCGCCATCGCGGCCCCCTGGTCCGGCGCATACAGCTGCGCCGAGCGCGGGTTGATCATCGCGTAGATGTACATCGACAGTGGCCGCGACGACGGGGTCGCCAGGAACGCCGGGAGCGTGAACTCATTGGTGCCGAGGATGAACATCTGGATCCACACCGCCATCACGGTCGGCATCAGCAGCGGCGCGATGATGCGTCGGAATCCCTCGAACCGACTCGCTCCGCTGGTGAGCGCCGCCTCCTCCAGCTCGGGTCGGATCTGCAGCGTCGCGCTGTACGACGAGCGGTAGGCGATCGACACCCGGTAGGAGTACGCGATCACGAGCGCGAGCAGCGTGCCCGCGATCGGGATGTACGGGTTGATCACCATGAAGGTGAGGAACATCGCGAAGCCGGCGATGGTCGCGGGGATCGCGACCGATGAGGAGGCGAACAGGTCCATGGCCTTCACCCACCAGGTCTTCTTGCTGCGGGCGATGCCGTAGGCGAGCACCGTTGCGAAGACCACCGCGATCGTGGCGCTGCCGCCCGCGATGATGACCGTGCGTCCGAGCGACACCCAGAACTCGGGGTCGGCGAGCACCGTGCCGAAGGCGCCGAAGTCGGTGCTGCCGAGCATCGCGTCGATCGAGAACGCCACCGGATAGGGCGTGATCGCCGCCCACAGCAGAGCGAGCAGAGGGAGGATGCCGGTGAGCAGGATGAACACGGCGACCAGCAGCATGACCGGGATCTTCCACGGCCCCATCCGCATGGTCGACGGCCGGAAGCCCTTGCCCGACACCGAGGCTCTGCGCTCGGCGTTGCGTGTCGCCCGCAGGTAGATCGCGAACGCGACGGTCGTGATCACGAGGAACACCAGCCCCCATGCGGCGGCCAGACCGTACTGCGGCAGTTCGCCCGCGTTGGAGCTGATGAGCGTCCAGAGCTTGAGGGCGAAGATGTCGCGTCCCGACTCCTGGCCGAACAGCAGCGGCACCTCGAGACTGCCGAGGCCGAGGATGAAGGTCAGCACCGTCACCCCGAGGAGCCCCGGCCACAGCATCGGCAGCGTCACTCGACGAAGCGTCTGCGGCCAGGAGGCCCCCGAGACCCGCGCCGACTCCTCCAGCGAGCCGTCCATGTTCGTCAGGATCGGCACGATCATCAGGTACGGGAACGTGACGTTCGTGAGCGCCTGGATGAAGATCATCGTCGGGAACGCATAGGGATCGATCGGCACGTCGCTCGCGAACGGCAGCAGCCGCAGCAGCTGGTTGAGCACACCCGACTCGGGCGACAGCATCAGCAGGTAGGCCTGGGCCTTCACGATCGGCGGAATGATGTACGGCACGATCACCAGCACCGAGATCAGACGGCGCCACGGGGCATCCGTGCGCACCGTGACCCAGGCGAGGCCGAAAGCCATCAGGAGTGTGAGCAGCGTGGAGCCGCCGACGAAGGCGCCGGTCGCGCCGAGCACGCCCCAGAAGTCTTCGCGCAGCTGCCACAGGGTGACGAAGTTCTCGACACCCCACTGGGCCGACGAGACGCCGAAGGGCAGGAACGGACCACGGAACGCGGTGATCACCTGGACGATCAGCGGTACCGCGAGAAGGATGAAGATGACCGCGCCCGAGACGATCATCGCGATCGTCATCGTGGTGGGACGCTTTCGCCCCGTGGTCCGTCCTGCCTTGAACATCGTTATCCGTTCAGCGCCTTGTCGGCGGCGTTGATCATGGCCTGCCAGTCGTCACGAGTGGCCTGCGTCTCGGTCTCGGCGCCGTTCTCGAGGCCGAGCAGCAGCGCGTCGGAGTTCGTCTTCATGAGTCCGGTGGACTCGTCGAAGGTCGCGGCGGGCAGACCGGCGAACGGCACCTGGGTGCTGGCGAAACGCTCGTCGGTCATGCGGAGCTTGATCCAGTCGGGGTCGAATGCGTTCCACAGGGTCCACAGCGCGGCCCCCGGCTTGTTCTTGGCGTCGGAGTTGACGCCGGAGAACTGCGCCCAGACTCCCGCGTGCTCGAACGGTGAGACCTGCAGCGCCGGGTTCGGGTTGAACAGCGTCTGGTTGAGCGCGATCGGCACGTCACCGCTCGACAGCGGAGCACCCTGGTCTTCCAGCAGCTTCAGGTTGCCCGATGACAGGAGCTCGTCGATCAGCGAGACCATCTTGTCCTCGCCCTCGGCCATGCCGTATCCGGCGAAGACCACCGCGTTGTAGCCGGCGACCGACACCTTGTCCTTGTATTCGGGGGCGAGCAGCCCGTCGAGCGTCTCGGGCACCGCGGTCACCTTGTCGGTGTTGTACTGGATGAGCGTGCCGTTGATGCTGTCGGGCATGAGCTCGGGGGCGCCGATGGTCAGGAACTCCTTCGGAACGCCGAAGCTCTCCCAGTCGACCTTCTCCCAGAAGCCCTCGTCGTACATCGCGGCCATCGAGGTGATCGAGCCGGACACCACATCGGTGTTGCGCGAACCGGTCGCCTTCGCCGAGATGATCGCCGACGACAGGTTGTACGTCAGCCCCCTGGTCTCGACCTTGATGTCGGGGAAGCGCTTGTTGAACTGCTCGATCACGTCAGGCGACAGCTCGTACCAGTCCCAGATGACCAGCGTGCCGCCGTCGGCCTTCTTCGCCTCTTCGTAGAGGGCGTCGAGCTGCTTGTCGATCTCGGGCCAGTAGTCGTCGTAGAAGTTCTCGCAGCGGGTGATCGCTCCGACTTCCACGGCGTCGCAGGTGGCCGACGCGGCGTCGCCCTCGAGCGCGCTGTCACCGCCGCCGGCATCGGTCGACGTGTTGCATCCGGTCAAGGCGAGCGCGAAGACCGCCGTGATGGCGACAGCTCCCAGTGTTCTCTTCATGATCTGAATGTCCTCTCTGACATCAGGTGTGTGATTGCGGGTGTGGTGCGGGGTGGATCAGGCGCCCAGCACGCGGCAGGCGTGCGAGACCAGTTCGAGGAAGACCCTGCCGCCCTCGGGGGGTGTCGCGAGTGGCGCTCCGCGTCCGACGATCGTGGCGACGGGCTCGCCATCGGTGAGCACTTCGGCCTCGTACTCGACGATCTCGCCGAGGAACTCCACCCGCACGATGCGCACGGGAAGGACGTTCGGGCGATCGATGTCGGTCTCATGCCAGCGCACGGTCTCGGGCCGGAATGTCAGGGTGACCTCGTCGCCGATCGAGACCCCGTCGGGCACCGGCGTCTGCAGCCGGGTGCCGAGCGCCTCGACCACCGCGTCGCCGGCGCCGTCACGATCGATCACCACGGCGGGGATCATGTTCGCGCGACCGACGAAGTTCGCCACGAATCGGTCGGCCGGCTGGTCGTAGAGCTCGCGGGGTGACGCCTCCTGCACGATGCGTCCGCCGTTCATCACGGCCACCCGATCCGACATCGACAGCGCCTCGGACTGATCGTGCGTGACGTAGAGGGCACTGATGCCGAGGGTGCGCTGCAGGCTCCGCAGCTCGTTGCGCATGGTGTCGCGCAGCTTGGCGTCGAGGTTCGACAGCGGCTCGTCGAGCAGCAGCAGACGCGGTCGGTGGGCCAACGCGCGAGCGAGGGCCAGGCGCTGCTGCTGACCGCCTGAGAGCGCGGTGGCCGGGCGCTGCGCGAGATGATCGAGCTGCACGAGCTCCAGCGCCTCCATCGCCCGCTTGCGCGCCTCCTGCTTCGGAAGCTTCGAACCCGCGACCTGCAGCGGGAAGATCGCGTTGGCGAACACCGTCATGTGCGGCCAGATCGCGTAGTTCTGGAACACCATGCCGATGTCGCGCTTGTCGGGCGACACGTGCGCGGTGCCGGTCGACAGCACGTTGCCGTCGAGCGAGATGACGCCGCCGTTGCTCCGTTCGAGGCCGGCGACACAGCGCAGGGTGGTGGTCTTGCCGCATCCCGACGGGCCGAGGAGCGAGTAGAACGTCCCGGGCTCGATCGTGAACGTGACGTCCTTGACCACGGGGACGGCGGCGCCGTCGAGCTCATAGTCCTTCTTCAGGGCGTCGACGACCAGTCGACCGCCTCCGGAGCTGACCGTCATCGGAGTCCTCTCGTCCTTCGTGCTCATGGTCGGATTCGTTCTGGATGTTGGATCCACTGCGATCGCCGCCATCATCGTCCCTCTCTCACAACAGAACCCGCCGTCTGCGGGGTGGCCGGGGCTCCCCAGGCTCGCGGCTTCTCGAAGAACACCACGACGACCGCGCACACCGCGAAGGCGATGGCCGAGAGCAGCAGCGACTGCGACATGGCCGCGGCCAGTCCGCTCCCGTCCTTCGCCGACAGCTCGCTCCCCGGGTGGATCGCCCCTGGCACGAAACCGGTGATGTGCGCGGCGAGCGTCACGTTCATCAGCACCGCCAGCAGCGCCGATCCGATCACGGACCCCATCTGCCTGGTGGTGGAGTAGACGCCGGATCCCGCTCCTGCTTGCGTGTGCGGGAGATTGCGCGTGGCGGTCGACGCGAGCGGACCGAACATCCCCGATACGCCGACGCCCAGCAGCGCCGAGGGCAGAAGCAGGAGCCAGAACGGGGCGTCGATCGTCATCGTCGCCGCATACCAGGCCATGGCCACCGCCGAGATGACGAAGGCGGCGAAGGTGACCCAGCGCGGACCGATCCGGTCGCTCAGCTTGCCGACGAAGGGTCCGAGCACACCCGAGACGACCGCCATCGGTGCGAGCATGAGCGCTGCGAGCGTCGGGTCGAGCCCGCGGGCGACCTGGAAGTAGAAGGCGAGGGGGACGGGCATGGCCGTGATGCCGACACCGACGAGGAAGATCGTGGCGTTCGCGACCGAGAAGTTGCGGTCACGGAAGAGGCTGAGGGGCATCAGGGGCTCTGCGCGATTGACGCGCTGCCACACGACGAAGAGCACCAGGAGCACGACGCCTGTGACGATGACGCCCCACACCGTGACCGGGCCGAACATCACTCCCCAGTCGTAGACCTCGCCCTCCTGGATACCGAAGACCAGCAGGAACAGTCCGAGTCCGGACAGCGCGACCCCCACCACGTCGAAGCGGTGCGGGTGTCCTTCGAGATCGGGGACCAGACGCCAGGCGACGACGAAGGCGACGATCCCGACAGGCACGTTGACGAAGAAGATCCACTCCCAGCCGACGGTGTCGGTGAGCACGCCGCCGAGGATCGGGCCGACGAGCGTCGCGAGCCCTCCGACAGCGCCCCACGCCCCCATCGCCTGACCCCGACCGCGCGGCGGGAACACCCGCGCGATGATCGCCATGGTCTGCGGCGTCATCAGCGCGGCACCGAAGCCCTGCACGGCGCGAGCCGCGATGAGCATCTCGATGCTGCCCGCCAGACCGCACGCGAGCGAGGCGAGGGTGAACAGCACGAGCCCCACGAGATAGACCCGTTTGGGACCGAAGCGATCCCCCAGGCGACCGGTCACCAGCAGGGGGACGGCGTAGGCGAGCAGGTAGGCGCTGGTGACCCAGATGACCGTGGTCAGGTCGGCGTCGAACGCCGCGAGGATGACCGGGTTGGCGATCGCCACGATCGTCGTGTCGACGAGGATCATGAAGAAGCCGATGCACAGCGCCCACAGGGCCGGCCACGGCCTAACTGTCTGAGTCATGGATCACTTTCGGGAGGGATCGTCAGGGGTCGGGAGCCGGTGTCCGTCCACTCAGCCCCTTATGTGGAGGACGGACACCGGAGTTTCCGGGAAGTGTTCAGCCTTCGGTGGCGGGGAGACCGACCACGGGTTCACCCAGCAGCGGGGTCGACACCGCGTAGATGCCGTGGTTGGCGAAGAGCCAGATCACGTTGCGATCCCACTCCACGAAGATGCCGTGCACGGGGGCGGCGAGGTCATCGTCGTCCTTGAGTCCGATCGGGGGGACGAAGTACGCGCCGACCTCGGGGTTCTCCGGGTCGCGCACGTCGAAGATCTGCAGACCCGCGGCGTAGAACGCGTAGGGGATGACGCCGCCGTGCGGCGTGCCCGTGTTGGTGAAGTAGCCCGAGCGCTTGGGTCCGAACGACCCGCGGCGCTGCGCCCAGTCGGTGAACGCGGCGTCTGCCGGCGGCGTCGGGCGGGGCAGCGTGCGCACCACCCGCGGGTTGGTGGGGTCGCTCACGTCGATCTGGTAGATCTCCTTGGCCGGTTCGTAGCAGTCGGTGTTCATCGGGTATCCCGAGACGTAGACGTAGCCCGTCTCCTCCACCTGGGTGGTGTCGACGTTGTCGCCCTCGGTGCCGGCGACGCTGACCGGCAGGTGGCACCAGCCGACGTGGTGGATGTTCGCGGGGTCGGACACGTCGAGCACGAAGAAGCCCTGACCACCCTGGGCGGCGTAGCCGTACTTCCACCCGGACTCGACCGAGCGCGGCAGGAAGATGCCCATGCGCGAGCCGAACCACGAGGTCTTGTTGTTCCAGCGCTCGTTGTCCGCGAGGTACTCGGAGTCCGCCTCCTCGCCGGCACGGGATCCGGGCACCCACCAGTTCGAGAGCAGTTCGGGCTTCGCCGGGTCCGACACGTCGTACGCCGCGTGTCCCGCGGTCCACAGCGTGGTCTTATAGGGCTGGTTGGTGAAGGTGTTGTCGGGCGCGGTGGCCACGAACAGGTACTTGTCGCCGTAGTAGACGGGCAGATCGAGCACGCCGTTGCCCTCCTGGATCTCGTCCGGCCCGTGGTTCGGATCGGTCGAGACCTCGGTGAGGAGCGTCCAGTCGCGGGGGCTCGGGCCGTTCATCTCCCAGGTGCGGAAGCCGCGCAGACCTTCCCACTCCTTCAACTGGCCCTCGACGGTGTCGTCGATCCACTTGTTGGCGACGCGCCCCTTGAGGAAGTACCGCGGAGTCTCGCTCGCCTGGATCGCGATGTGCTTTCCGAGCTTCTGGTTCCACTGCACCGTGGTGGCGCCGAACTGCGGGCGGGGGTCGTCCCAGCCCCACTGCTCCTCGTCGACGATCGTCAGGTCGCGAGGGTCGGTGATGTCGTAGAGCTTCCAGTGGTTGCCGCCGCCGTAGTGGAGCATGAGGCGACGGCCGTCCCAGTCGTAGATGCACTGCCACGAGTGACTGGTGTTCACCACGATCGGGTAGAACGCCTCGGCCTTGGCGTTGAGCGCATACGTCTCGGGGTCGCGGTAGTCGAGCTGGCCCGGCCAGTCGATGAAGACGTCGCGCGGGACGGACGGCGTGTGCGCCGGCGGCAGGAAGGTACCGTCGGGCTGCATGCCCCAGCTGGAGGGATCGGGATCGGCCGGTTCACCCTCGACGCGCTGGAAATCCTCCGGGCGGTACTTCTTCGCATCGGGCACGTAGGGAGAGCCGGCCATGTCGCCTCCATTGGCTGAATCGGGTGAGATCGTCACGACGTGGTGTCGTTCTCATCAGGTTCGTCCCGGTGAAGCGATGCTGTCCAATATCCATACGGGTCAGAGCTATGACCGTTCGGGCATATCAGCCGGCGAAGCGCGGCTCCGTCTCCGCGTAGTCCCGCTCGAGCTCCGCCAAGCGGGCGCCCTCTTCGCGCAGATGGGCCAGCAACGCGGATGCCGCCGGCGACGGCGCCCGATCCTTCGGCACCGTCACGCCGACCGAGCGGCGGATGGAGCTCAACGGCGTGGGCAGGATCCGCAGCTCACGGTCGTCGACGGCGATGAACATCGGCAGCGCCGCGATCACGTCGGTCGAGATCAGCAGGGTGCGCAGTGTCAGCATGGAGGTGCACTCGACGCGGTCGGGCGGCAACGGCAGCCCCTCGTGGAAGAAGACCGCTTCGAGCTCGGCCCGGAGCGCCGTCTGGGCCACGGGGAAGATCCAGGGATACGCGATCAGCTCGGCGAGGGAGTTCGCCTTGACACCGCCGAGCACCGGATGCCCGGCCCGCGCGACCAGACGGATCGGCTCCAGGTGCAGTCGCTCCTGCTCGAGCCGCACCGGCACCGTCGGCGAGAGCCGCCCGACGGTCAGGTCGAGGTCGCCCGCGAGCAGCAGCTGCTGCAGGGTGTCCGGGGTGCCCTCGCGCACCACCACGGTCAGCCGTGGATGCTCGGCCTTCAGCGCCGCGATGGCCCGCGGCAGCAGCAGGTTGGAACCTGCGAGGTGCGTGCCGACGGTCACCGTGCCGAGCTGCCCCGACTGCAGCAGCCGCACCTCCTCCCCCGCGGCGCGCAGCTCGGCGAGCACCGAGCGGGCGCGCTCGATGAACGAGTGCCCGTATTGCGTCGGGCGCACGCCGCGCGGCAACCGTTCGAACAGCGGCACACCCAGCACCTCTTCGACCTCGCGGAGGCCACGGGTGACGACCGGCTGGGTGATGTGCAGCGACTCGGCGGCGCGCACCAGAGTGCCTTCGTCGGCGATGGCGGTGACGAGGACGAGGTGGCGGATCTTGACCCGCCCGTCGAGCAGTCGATCGGTGACCATGATCCGGACTATAGCCGTACGGGCATGGCAGTGCATCAAGAGAGTATTTGTCGGCATCCCTCGAACGTTCCTAGCCTGAGCCCATGCCTTCCGAGACGATGACGCCTCCCCTCCGTGCCTCCGAGCAGGAGCGAGCGCCCCGCGCGATCCACAACATGATCGCCGGCGAGCGCGTGGAGGGCATCGCCACCTTCGCGAAGGTCAGCCCGGTCGACGGCTCGATCATCGCCGAGGTGCAGGAAGCCGGCACCGAGCAGGTCGACCGCGCCGTGGCCGCCGCGCGCGCCGCGTTCGACGGACCCTGGGGACGGATGACGGTCGCGGAGCGCGCCCGTCTGCTGCGCGGTGTGGCCGACGCGATCGACCGCCGCGCCGATGAGCTCGTCGCGGCCGAGGTCGGCGACACCGGCAAGCCCGAGGCACTCGCCCGCGACCTCGACGTGGCCCGTGCCGCCGCGAACTTCCGCTCCTTCGCCGACACGGTCTCGACGGCAGGCCTCGACTCGTTCCTCACCGAGCTGCCCGACGGCCGGCGCGCCCTGAACTACGCCGTGCGCAAGCCGCTCGGGGTCGTCGCCGTGATCGTGCCGTGGAACCTGCCGCTGCTGCTGCTCACGTGGAAGCTCGCTCCGGCCCTCGCCACCGGCAACACCGTGGTGATCAAGCCCTCGGAGGAGACGCCGTCGTCGGCGACGCTGCTGGCCGAGATCCTCGCCGAGGCGGGGGTGCCCGCCGGGGTCGTGAACGTCGTGCACGGTTTCGGCGCCGATTCCGCGGGCGAGGCCCTCACCACGCATCCGGGTATCGACGGGGTCACGTTCACCGGCGAGTCGTCCACCGGATCCGCGATCATGCGGGCGGTCGCGCCGCGCGTGCGCCCGGTCTCGTTCGAGCTCGGCGGCAAGAACGCCGCGCTCGTGTTCGCCGACGCCGACCTCGATGCCGCCGTCGCCGGGCTCGCCCGCTCCACGTACCTCAACACCGGCCAGGTGTGCCTGTGCACCGAGCGCATCTACGTGCAGCGCGCGGTCTTCGATGAGGTGGCCGCCGGCCTCGCCGAGCACGCCGCCCGTCTGCGTCTGGGCCGCCCGGAGGACCCGGCCACGACCACCGGTCCTCTCATCTCGCAGGCGCATCGCGAGAAGGTGCGCTCGTACTTCGACCTCGCCGTCGCGGAGGGGGCGACGGTGCTCGCGGGCGGTGGCATCCCCACCCTCGGCGACGGACTCGACGGCGGATCGTGGATCGAGCCGACCCTGTGGACGGGCCTCGACAACACCAACCGCACCGTGCGCGAAGAGGTGTTCGGTCCCGTCGCCGCCCTCATCCCCTTCGACACCGAAGAGGAGGCGATCCGATTGGCGAACGACACCGACTACGGCCTCGCCGCGGTCACCTGGACCACCGACCTGACCCGCGGACACCGCGTGGCGCAGCAGATGCGCACGGGCATGTCGTGGGTGAACACCTGGTATCTGCGCGACCTGCGCAGCCCCTTCGGCGGCGTCGGACTCTCGGGCATCGGCCGCGAGGGCGGGCACCACTCGCTCGAGTTCTACACCGAGCCGACGAACGTGTGCGTGCAGCTGTGACCGGCCTCCCCGAGTCCGACGGTGTGCGTGCGGCCGACGAACGGCTGCGACGCGCGGCCGAATCGGGGCACCCGTGCGCCCCGGTGCGCGACCTGCTCGGCGAGACGGATCAGGATGCCGCGTACGCCGTGCAGTCTCTCGGCATCGCCCGCCGCCTCGACGAGGGTCGACGGGTCGTCGGCCGCAAGATCGGCCTCACCTCCCCCGCCGTGCAGACGCAGCTCGGCGTCGACAGCCCCGACTACGGGGTGCTGCTCGACGACATGATGTTCGCCGACCGCGAGCCGATCGACCTCGCCCGCTTCCTGCAGCCGCGGGCCGAAGCCGAGGTCGCCTTCGTGCTCGGCAGCGACCTCGACTCCCCCACCACCCATGTCGCCGACGTGATCCGTGCCACGGAGTTCGTGCTGCCCGCGATCGAGGTCGTCGACTCCCGCGTGGCCGGGTGGGACATCCGCATCACCGACACGATCGCCGACAACGCCTCGAGCGGGGCGGTCGTGCTCGGCACCACGCCTCGGCGCCTGGACGGGTTCGACCTGACCGCGCTCGGCATGACGCTCGACCGTGAGGGCCGCCCGGTCTCGACCGGGTCGGGTGCCGCATGCCTCGGCAGCCCCGTGATCGCGGTCGCCTGGCTGGCTCGCGAGGTCGCCCGCCGCGGGCAGCCGCTGCGCGCCGGCGAGGTGATCCTCTCCGGAGCCCTCGGCCCCATGGTCGACGCGACCGCCGGGGTGTACCGCGCCCGACTCGACGATCTCGGCGAGGTGCGTGCCGACTTTTTCGGCACGGCATCCGGAAGAGCGTCGGGCACATCATCGGAAGGGGCTGCGGCATGACCGTCGGCATCGCCATCATCGGCTCGGGCAACATCGGCACCGACCTGCTCATCAAGGTGAAGCGGCTCTCGACCACGCTGCATGTGGTCGCGATGGCCGGCATCGACGAGCACTCCGACGGCCTCGCCCGTGCGCGACGGCTCGGAGTCGCCACCACCCACGAGGGCGTGGACGGACTGATCGCGATGCCCGAGTTCGCCGACGTCGAGCTCGTGTTCGACGCCACCTCGGCCGGCGCCCACGCCCGCAACGACGCCCTCGTGCGCAACGCCGGACGGGTCATGGTCGATCTGACCCCCGCCGCGATCGGGCCGTACGTCGTGCCCGTCGTCAACCTCGACGCCCACCTCGGTGCGACCAACGTCAACATGGTCACGTGCGGCGGCCAGGCCACGGTGCCGATGGTGGCCGCCGTGTCGCGCGTCGCCCCGGTGGCCTACGCCGAGATCGTCGCCTCGATCGCCTCGAAGTCGGCCGGTCCCGGCACCAGAGCGAACATCGACGAGTTCACCGAGACCACGGCCCGTGCGCTGGAGGTGATCGGCGGCGCCGACCACGGCAAGGCCATCATCGTACTCAACCCCGCCGACCCGCCGCTCATCATGAGGGACACGGTGTTCTGCCTGGTCGAGGGCGACCCTGAAGCCTTGGATCGGGATGCCGTCAGCGCCTCGGTCGCCGACATGGTCGCCGCGGTGCAGGCCTACGTCGGGGGCTACCGGCTCAAGCAGCAGGTGCAGTTCGACGCCGTCGACGAGGCCTACGTGCCTGCACTCGACCGACCGTTCCGGGGCACGCGCGTGACCGTGCTGCTGGAAGTCGCCGGCGCCGGCCACTATCTTCCGGAGTACGCGGGCAATCTCGACATCATGACCTCGGCCGCCCTGCGCACGGCCGAACGACTCGTCGCCGAACGGACAGGGGTTCCCGCATGACCACCTCATCTCCCCGCGTCTACGTGCAGGACGTCACCCTCCGCGACGGCATGCACGCGATCGGCCACGGCTACACGACCGACCAGGTGCGCGGCATCGCCCGTGCTCTCGAGGCGGCGGGCGTGGATGCCATCGAGGTCGCGCACGGCGACGGCCTCGGCGGTTCGAGTGTGGCCTACGGGCAGGGAGCGCACACCGACTGGCAGTGGATCGAGGCGGCGGCCGAGGTGCTCGACCGCGCCGTCCTGACCACCCTGATCCTTCCCGGCATCGGCACGATCGACGACCTCGCCCGGGCCCGCGACCTCGGCGTCGCGAGCGTGCGGGTCGCGACGCACTGCACCGAGGCCGACGTCGCCATCCAGCACATCACCTGGGCGCGCGAGCACGACATGGACGTCTCGGGCTTCCTGATGATGAGCCACCTCAACGACCCGCGCGGTCTCGCGGAGCAGGCACAGATCATGGAAGCGGCCGGCGCGCACTGCGTGTACGTCACCGACTCGGGCGGGCGCCTCACGATGCGCGACGTCGCCGACCGCGTCGACGCCTACCGCGAGGTGCTCGACCCCGGCACGCAGATCGGCATCCACGCACACGAGAACCTCTCGCTGAGCGTGGCCAACAGCGTCACGGCCGTCGAGCACGGTGTGTACCGGGTCGACGCCTCGCTCGCAGGGCAGGGTGCCGGAGCGGGCAACTGTCCGATCGAGGCGTTCATCGCGGTTGCCGACCTGCTCGGCTGGGAGCACGACTGCGATCTGTTCGCACTGCAGGATGCGGCGGAGGAACTGGTGCGTCCGCTGCAGCGCCGCCCCGTCCGCGTCGACCGCGAGACCCTTACTCTCGGCTACGCGGGTGTGTACTCGAGCTTCCTGCTGCACGCCGAGCGCGCGGCCGAGAAGCACGGCCTCGACGCCCGCGACATCCTCGTGGAGCTGGGCCGCCGCCGCATGGTGGGCGGCCAGGAGGACATGATCGTCGACGTCGCCCTCGACCTGGTCGCCGCCCGCTCGGGGGTGACCGCATGACCGCCGACGCCGTGTTCGCCGCCGCGCTCGACACCGCGCAGCGCACCGCGACCGCGATCAGCCAGCTCTCCGCATCCGCAGAGGTCGATCTCGACACCGCCTACGCCACGCAGCATGCGCTGATCGCCCGTCGGCTCGCCCGCGGCGAGCGCCTCACGGGCCTCAAGCTCGGGTTCACGAGCCAGGCGAAGGCGCAGCAGATGGGCGTGCATGACGTCATCATCGGCAGTCTCACCGATGCGATGCGCCTCGACGACGGCGCGCTGTTCGACCGGCGGTCCGCCATCCACCCGCGCATCGAGCCGGAGGTCGCGTACCTTCTGTCGGCCGACATCGACGGGTCCGGGCCCGGGCGTCCGCTGTCGGAGGTCATCGCCGCGGTCGCCCCCGCGCTGGAGATCATCGACTCGCGGTACCGGGACTTCCGCTTCCGCCTCTCCGACGTCGTGGCCGACAACACGTCAGCCGCCGCGTACGTGATCGGCCCCTGGACCCCGTTCGACCGAGCCGGCGCTCTCGACAACCGGGCCGTACGGCTCGAGGTCGACGGCAGGGTCAGCGCGACGGGCTCGACGGCGGCCATCCTCGGCGACCCCGCCCGTGCCATCGCGGCAGCCGCACGCCTCGCCTCCCGTCACGGCTTCACGCTCCGCGCCGGCATGGTCCTCCTCGCCGGTGCCGCGACCGCCGCCGTCCCGCTGCCCGACCAGGGCACGGTCGAGGCGACGATCACCGGCCTCGGACGCGTCTCCATCCACACCCACGACGGATCCGACAGCCTCGAGAAGGGATCACGATGACAACATCACGCGGCATCCTCGTCGAGGGCAAGGCGACGCCCCGAGGTCGCTTCCCGCATGCCAAGGTCTCCGGCGACCTGGTCTTCGTCTCGGGCACGTCCAGCCGACGCCCCGACAACTCCATCGCCGGAGCGGAGGTCGACGAGTTCGGCGCGACCCGGCTCGATGTCGCGGTGCAGACCCGCGCGGTCATCGAGAACATCCGCGAGGTGCTGGCCGCCGCCGGCTGCACCCTCGACGACCTGGTGCAGGCGACGAGCTTCCTGGTCGACATGAACGACTTCGCTCCCTACAACGCGGTCTGGGCCGAGTACTTCGACGAGCAGGGACCCGCCCGCACGACGGTCGCCGTGCACGCCCTGCCGCATCCGCATCTGCGCATCGAGATCCAGGCGGTCGCCCGCCGCCCCGAAACCACCACCGATCGCAACACCGCTGACCACAACACCGCCGACCACAACACCGCTGCCACTCTCGAGGAGGAGAAATGAGCACCATCCCACCCGTCATCCCACCCGTGATCGATTTCCCCGCATGGATCAAGGAGAACGAGCATCTCCTGAAGCCGCCGGTCAACAACAAGGCCGCCTGGACCCCCATGGGCGACTTCATCGTGCAGGTCGTCGGCGGCCCGAACCAGCGCACCGACTTCCACTTCGACCCGTACGAGGAGTGGTTCTACCAGTACCGCGGCAACATGCACGTGAACATCCAGACCCCCGACGGCCTGCAGCGCATCGACATCCGCGAGGGCGAGATGTGGCTGCTCCCCGGTAACGTCTTCCACTCCCCGCAGCGCCCCGAAGAGGGCTCCATCGGCATCGTGATCGAGCGCATCCGCGAAGAGGGCACGCTCGAGAAGTTCGCCTGGTTCTGCCCGAACTGCAATGCCAAGGTGCACGAGGTCGAGCTGCAGGTGCGCGACATCGTCGAGGACCTGCCGCCGGTGTTCCGCGACTTCTACGAGAGCGAAGAGGGGCGCACCTGCCCCGAGTGCGGCGCCGTCCACCCCGGCAAGGGCTGAAGCCCCTTGGGCACGATCGACGTCCACACGCACTTCGTGCCGAGTTCCTGGCCCGACCTGTCGACACAGGTCGGGCCGGGTGTCTGGCCGACCCTGCGGGTGGATTCCGAGCGCGAGGCGATGATCATGCTCGGCGAGACCGAGTTCCGCCGCGTCGGCGACGACTGCTGGGATGCGTCGGTGCGCGTGGCCGACATGGACGCCGACGGCGTCGAGATGCAGGTCGTCTCTCCCACGCCGCTGTTCTTCTCGTACGACAAGTCGGGTGACGAGGCCGTCAAGGTCGCGCGCATCTTCAACGACCTCGCTCTGGAGATCTGCGCTCCGGCCCCCGGCCGGCTGATCCCGTTCGCACAGGTACCCCTGCAGGATCCGGATGCCGCGTGCGCGGAGGCCGACCGCGCGATCGCCTCGGGCCACGCCGGTGTCGAGATCGGCAACCACGTGGGCGACCGCGACCTCGACGACGAGGGCACGGTGACCTTCCTGCAGCACTGCGCCGACAGCGGCATCCCGGTCTTCGTGCATCCGTGGGACATGCCGGGCTCCCCTCGTCTCGACCGCTGGATGGCCCGGTGGCTCACCGGCATGCCCGCAGAGACGCACCTGTCGATCATCGCGATGATCCTGGGCGGGGTCTTCGATCGCGTCCCGCCCACCCTCCGCCTGGCGTTCGCGCACGGCGGTGGTTCGTTCGCGTTCTGGCTGGGCCGGTTCGAGAACGCCTGGCGGCAACGCCCCGACCTCATCGGCGTCAGCGAGCGGCCGCCCTCGGCCTACCTGGACCGTTTCAGCGTCGACAGCGTCGTGTTCGACCCCGTGGCCCTGCGCGTGCTGGTCGAGACCCTCGGCGCCTCCCAGGTGATGGTGGGCAGCGACTACCCCTACCCCCTGGGCGAGCGACCCGTCGGCGGCGTCATCGACCGCGCCGACTTCCTCGACGAGGCGCAGAAGAGCGCCATCCGCCGCGACAACGCCCTGCGATTCCTCGGGCGCTGACCCGCATGACCTCGAACGGACCCGCCGCATGAGCACCACCTCCACCCGCCCCGCCATCGACCGCGCGACCTGCACGGCCCTCGACGATGCCGATCCGCTCGCCTCGATGCGCGAGCGCTTCGTGCTGCCCGACGGTGTGATCTACCTCGACGGCAACTCGCTCGGAGCGCTGCCCCGCCACACCGCGGCGCACCTGCAGCGCGTGATCACCGAGGAGTGGGGCACCGGCCTCATCCGCAGCTGGAACGATGCCGGGTGGTTCGCCAAGCCGCGCACGATCGGCGACCGCATCGCGCCGCTCGTCGGAGCGGATGCCGGAGAGGTCGTGCTCGGCGACTCCACGTCGGCGAGCCTGTTCCAAGCCGTGGTCGCTGCGGTCAGACTCCGACCGGGACGACGCGTGATCGTCGCAGAGCGGGGCAACTTCCCCACCGACCTCTACATGCTCGAAGCGGTGCAGGAGCTGCTCGGCAGCGGAACGCCCCTGGAGCGCCGACTGATCTCCGACGACGGCCCCACGCTCGACGACGTGCTCGACGATCACGTCGCCGTCGTCGTGCTCACCCAGGTCGACTACCGCACGGGACGCATGCACGACATCGCCGAGGTCACGCGCAAGGTCCACGCCGCCGGCGCCCTCGTGGTCTGGGATCTGTGCCACAGCGTCGGTGCCGTGCCGATCGACCTGAACGCCGCCGACGCCGACTTCGCGGTCGGCTGCACCTACAAGTACCTCAACGGCGGCCCCGGTTCGCCCTCGTTCATCTGGGCGGCCGCTCGGCATCACGATGCTGCCCGCCCCGCCCTCACCGGCTGGCACGGCCACGCGCGGCCGTTCGACTTCACCGTGGACTACACCCCGGCCCCGGGCATCGAGCGGTTCCGCGTCGGCACCCCGCAGCTGCTCTCGGTGGCCGGACTCGAGGCGAGCCTCGACATCTGGGACGACGTCGACCTGGCGCTCCTCCGCGAGAAGAGTCTGCGGCTGACCGAGCTCTTCATGTCGCTCGTCGACGCCCGCCTCACACCGCGCTGGGGCATCGGGCCGGTGACCCCCCGTGAGTCCGCCCGCCGTGGCAGCCAGGTCTCCCTCCGACACGAAGACGGCTATGCGGTGATGCAGGCGCTGATCGAGCGCGGAGTGATCGGCGACTTCCGCGCCCCCGACCTCATCCGCTTCGGGTTCACACCGCTCTACACCTCCTACACCGACGTGTGGGATGCGATCGATGCGCTGGAAGACGTGCTGCACAGCGAGATCTGGCGTGAACCTCGCTTCGCACGTCGCGGCACCGTCACCTGAGAGCACCGTCACCTGAGAGCACCGTCACCTGAGAGCACGGTCACCTAGGTCACACACCTGCATGACTGCTGCCCGGATGGATGAACGGACTGGTGTGCCGAGTCATGCATCCGTGTAGGAGCCATGCATTCGCCCCAGGCGTCAGGCTCCGTCGCCCGCAGCCTCGGTCGCCGCCGCGTCGAGCAGTGCGATGACCCCGTCGCGCACGTGGTTCAGGTGCGACTCGAGCACGCGCAGAGCCTCGTCCACATCTCCAGCTGCCACGACGTCGATCAGCTCACCGTGGGAGTGGTCATGTGCGCCGGGAGAGACCAGACGCCAGCCGAGCACGTAGCGTCCGAGCTTGAGCCGCAGCTGCTCGATCATCTCCCACATCACCGGCCGGGCCTCGGCGTCGTAGAGCGTCGCGTAGAACTCGGTGCGGGCCTCGACGAACTCGCCGCCCTCCGAGATGTCGTCCGCCGTCTTCGCGAGCTCCCGCAGCCGGCTGACCCGCTCCGGGGTGATCTCCTCCATCGCCAGGCGCAGTGCGTCCTTCTCGAGCAGCGTGCGCAGGTGGTAGACCTCGGTCGCCTCCTGCACCGAGAGTGCCCGCACCATCGCGCCGCGGCGGGCATGGAAGACCACGAGGCCGTCGGCCTCCAACTGGATCAGGGCGGAGCGGATCGGCAGTCGCGAGATGCCGATGGACTCCGCCAGGGTCTCCTGCCGCAGCTTCATCCCCGGAGGCAGGGTGCCGTCGAGGATCGCATCGCGGATGATGTCGTAGGCCATCGCTCCGACGGACCGGTATCCGGCTCCATGTCGCTGCGCGAGCTTCTGCAGAGCCTCGGCCCGTTCCTTGGGCGACGCGGCGTTCCCTGATTGCACCATGGGAGCGAGAGTATCGGATCATCCCGGCCAACTCTGCATTCTGGATCCAAAATCACCTCGCGTCGCGGGACCACTGCCGCGCCTCGGCGTGCGCACGCCGGGGCGCCCGGGACGCATGTCGGGCCGGGCACGCCGAGTCCACCCGCGGGGGACGAGGATCACCCCGCGGGAGGATGCCCCGGCACCCTCGACCCGGCAGGCTCGAACTGTCGATCGTGTCGCCGAAGCTCAGTCGCCTCTCGTCGCGCTGAGCCGGAGCCACAGGATCCGGCTCAAGTGACGAGGGTCGGGTGACCACAGGCGGCTTCCGCGTCGCGCGCGTGCTTCTCGGCCTGCCGCAGCGACCCAGCCGAAAGCACCTCATCGCTCCATGTCGTTCCTCACACGCAGCAGTCTCAAGAACCGCCTGATCCTCTCTCTCGCGACGCTCGCCGTCGTCGTCCTCGGCCTGATATCGATGGGTTCCCTCAAGCAGGAGCTGATGCCCTCGCTGCAGGCTCCGATGGCGTTCATCTCCGCACAGTCGCAGGGCCTGGCACCCGAGGAGATGGCGAGCAGCGTGACCGAGCCGCTCGAACAGGCGGTGCGAGCGGTTCCCGGCGTGACGAGCGTGACCTCGACGACATCGAGCGGCAACGCGCAGGTGCTCGTCGAGTGGACCTTCGGCGAAGACGACGAGGAGACGCTGCGCACCATCCGCAGCGCGGCCGAGTCGCTGAAGCCGAGCTTCCCCTCGGACACGGAGGTCAGCGTCGCGTCCGGCGGTGCGGGCGACCTGCCGGCCATGGCACTGAGCGCCGGCACCAGCGGCGACCAGGAGGCGTTCGGCGATGCGCTCCAGCAGACCGTCGTCCCGGCGCTGAAGGGCGTGCCGGGTGTGCGCGACGTCACACTCGCCGGCCAGGAGACGCAGCGCATCACGATCGACCTCCGCCCTGCCGACGTCACCCGCCTGAAGGTCGAGCCCTCGACGCTCGGACCGATCCTCGAAGCGCATGGCGCCGCCCTCCCGGCTGGACAGGCGGATTCCACCGAAGGCCCCCTCTCGATCACGGTGGGGTCGCGTCTCGCGACGCCGGAAGACATCCAGGCGCTCCCGGTGCCCACGAGCGAGGGGGCCGTCACGGTCGCGGAGTTCGCCGACGTCACGGTCGAGACCGTGCCGGCGGAGACCATCTCGCGCGTCAACGGCAAGCCGTCGCTCACGCTGCAGGTGATGCCGGCACAGGGTGCCAACGTCGTCGACATCTCCCACGGCGTGAACGCCGAGCTCGACCGGCTCGCGCCGATCCTCGACGCCGAGTTCGTCACGATCTTCGACCAGGCCCCCTACATCGAGCAGTCGATCCACGACCTCTCCGTCGAGGGCGGGCTCGGTCTGCTCTTCGCGGTGCTCGTGATCCTCGCGTTCCTGCGCTCGTGGCGCTCGACGGTCATCGCGGCCGTGTCGATCCCGCTGTCGCTGCTGATCACCCTGGTGGGCCTGTGGTGGAGCGGCAACACCCTCAACATCCTCACCCTCGGCGCCCTCACCATCGCCATCGGACGTGTCGTCGACGACTCCATCGTGGTGATCGAGAACATCTCCAGACGCCGTGGTGACGGCCCGCTCACGATCGACGGCATCGTCGCCTCTGTGCGTCAGGTCGCCGGGGCCATCACCGCCTCGACACTCACCACGGTGGCGGTCTTCCTGCCGATCGCATTCGTCTCGGGCATCGCCGGCCAGCTGTTCCGACCGTTCGCGGTGACCGTCTCGATCGCGCTTCTCGCCTCGCTCGTCGTCTCGCTCACGATCGTGCCGGTGCTCGCATCCTGGTTCCTCAACAAGGCTCCGAAGCAGCGCGCCGCCGACGCAGACACGGCTCAGCCCGCGGCCGAGGGCATGACGACCGACGCGGCTCCTGCCGCCGCAGCCACCGCGGTGGCGGCAGAGGTCGCGGCTCCTGCCGCGGCGGCCGTCTCGCCGTCGCCGTCTGCCGAGAGCGACGTCCCGTCCGAGCTCGACGAGATCCACACCGCCCCCGACCGGCTGCAGCGCACGTTCATGCCGGCGTTGAACGCGACCCGTCGTCACCCCGTGATCACCCTCGTCGCCTCCGCGCTGCTGCTCGTCGCCACGCTGGGGATGACGCCGTTCATCCAGACCGACTTCCTCGGTTCCTCCGGCCAGGCCACCCTGCAGGTCGTCCAGACGCCCCCGAAGGAAGCCACCGCCGACCTGGTCGCCGCGGCCGAGCCGGTGGAGAAGACTCTCGGGAAGGTTCCGGGCATCGCCGACATCACCACCTCGATCCCGGTCCCCACTCCCGGCACCCCGGCGTCGATCACGTACGACCTCCGTCTGAAGGACGGCTCCGACGTCGCCGAGGTCGAATCGGAGGTGCAGAAGGCGCTCGACGGGCTTCCCGACAGCGGTGAGATCGACCTCGCGTCGCAGGACGCCTCGCTGGCAGGTGCCGGTGACGGCATCGACCTGCAGATCCAGGGCAACGATCCGGCAGCATTGCGCGCGGCGAGTGACCTGCTCGAGAAGCAGCTCGCCGACGCCGACGGCGTGCGCTCCGTGAAGAGCGAGCTCGCAGGCGAGCAGCCGGTGCTGCGGGTGAAGGTCGACGAACCGTTGGCCGCGCGCCTCGGCTTCGACCGCGCCACGATCGCGAAGGCCGTGCAGGAGGCACTCTCCGGCACCACGGTCGGCACGCTCATGTACGAGGGCCGTGAGCGCGACATCGTCGTGCGCACCCCTGGTGCGGCGCGCACCGCCGACAAGATCGGTGAGATCATGCTCCCGGTCACGCCCCAGCAGACCGCCGAGGCGCAGAAGGCGGCAGCGGATGCGCTCCAGGCCAAGGCGGAGGCGAAGGCCGCAGAGGCGAAGACCAAGGCCGAGAACGAACTGAACTCGCAGATCAACACCGCCACGAAGCAGCGCGCCGAGCTCGCCGGCCAGATCGGGGCCCTGAACAGGCAGCTCGCCGAGCTTTCGGCGGCACCGATCGTGCCCGAAGACCCGCTGAGCCCGGATGAGGAGGCCGTGCTCAAAGCGCAGGCCGAACGCGCCGAGCAGCTCGCGGCGCTGCAGGGTGCGATCGAGGGGGCCCAGTCCGGCGTCGCGGCGGCGGACGAGCAGATCAAGGCCCTGCGCCAGAGCCGCAGCGACGCCGCGGCCCAGCAGGCCGAGGCCGATGCCGCCGAGGCCGAGCAGAAGGCGGCCGCCGAGGTCACCGGCACGGCGATCCCGCTCGCCGCGATCGCGACCGTCGAGGAAGAGCTCACGGCGCCCACCATCACGCGCGCCGAGGGCGAGCGTCAGGTCACGCTGACCGTGACCCCGGAGAAGGGCGGGCTCGCGGCTGCCGGTCGGGCGATCGACAAGGCGATCGCCGACACCGATCTGCCGGCGGGAGTCACCTTCCTGCAGGGCGGCGCGTCCGCACAACAGGATGAGGCCTTCAGCCAGCTCGGACTGGCGATGCTGGCCGCCATCGTTCTCGTGCTGCTGGTGATGGTGGCGACCTTCCGCAACTTCCGCGGACCCCTCGTGCTGCTCATCTCGATCCCGTTCGCAGCGACCGGCGCGATCCTCGGCCTGCTCCTCACCGGAACCCCGATGGGTCTTCCCGCCCTGATCGGACTCCTGATGCTCATCGGCATCGTGGTGACGAACGCCATCGTGCTCATGGATCTCGTGAACCGCCTTCGTGGTGCGGGAGCGAGTCTCGACGAGGCGGTGGAGCATGGAACCCGCCTGCGCCTGCGACCGATCCTGATGACGGCGGCCGCGACCGTGTTCGCGCTCGTCCCGATGTCTCTCGGGCTGACCGGCGGCGGAGTGTTCATCTCGAAGCCGCTGGCGATCGTCGTGATCGGCGGCCTGGTGTCGTCGACGCTGCTGACTCTGGTTCTGGTCCCGGTTCTCTACACGCTCGTGGAGCGCAGTCGGGAACGCCGGATCGCCAAGCGCGCCGAGCGACGAGCCCGGCGCGAGGAGCGTCGTGCCGCTTCGGCCGAGACGTCGACGGACATCTTCGAGGTCACGTCCGAGAAGCCGTAGCCCCGAGGCACGGCGACGTGCGGCACATGTCGGGAGAATCGGGCGGATCCCCTGCGGACCCACCCGATTCTCCCGACTTCCGCGCTTTCTCCAGGCATCCGTGCCGGGGTACGGGATCGGGGCGCTGTCTCAGGGGTGGGTTCAGCGGCCGCGCGACGCGGCCGCCTGGATCAGCTTGGCGAGGTCACCGGGACGGCTCCACATCGGCCAGTGCCCCGTGGGCAGGTCGACGACGTCGAGGTGGTCGAGCATCGCGACCTCGGCGAACATGGGATGACCGGCGCGCGCGAGTTCGAGCAGCTGTGCACTCGGGATGGAGCAGCAGATCAGGGTGGTCGAGATCGTGCGTCGCTCGTCGGTCGTGAGCTCGACGGGCTGACGCAGCACGGGCCCGGGCTCGGGAACGGCCCGCTCGCGGAAGCGCTCGAGCACCTCTGCACTCAGGCCTTCGAGGCTCGCCTGCTGTCCCAGCACCTCGAAGGGCGGAAGCGGAAGCTCCTCCACGTCGTCCAGAAGGTCGGGCGCGAACACGCTCCCGGCGGCCACCGGGCCGGAGTCGACCCACACCACGCGTGCGATCAGGGCGGGGTGTCGGTCGAGCACGAGGCTCACGGGGGCGTTCGCCCCGCTGTGCGCGACAATGATCGCGGGCTGTTGCTCCGAGACGCCGAGCCGGCCGACCTCGTCGAGAATCGCGTCGGCCTGGTCATCGAGCGTCTTCGCCGCCCGCGCGGGGTCGGTCGCGTCGAGACCCGGCAGCGTCATCGCGACGGCGCGAGACCTGTCGGCGCCGAGGCTTTCGAGGACCTCGTCCCACGCCCAGGCACCCAGCCAATGGCCCGCGATGAGAAGGATGGTCGGAGTGCTCATCGTGTGTGTCATACCCCCATGCTGCTCCGCACTGTGGACAGGTGTGTGTCACTATTCATGTCATGAATTCCTCACGGATCGAACGATGAAGCGCGCAGAGCGTCTGCATGCCCTCTCCGAGATGCTGCGCCGCAGCGGGTCGCGGGGGACGTCGGCCGAACGCCTGGCCCGCGAGTTCGAGGTGTCCGTGCGCACGGTCAAGCGCGACCTGGCGGCCCTCGAGCGCGGTGGAGCACCGCTGTGGTCACGCCCCGGTCCGGGTGGCGGCTATGGACTGGCGGTGGGGGCATCGCTGCCGCCCGTCTCCCTCTCCCCTGCGCAGGCCGTGGCACTGCTGGCGGCCGTGGCTGCCTCACCCGATGCGCCCTATGCGGATCTGGCCGCGGCCGGCGTGCGGAAGATCCTCGACGTGCTCGATCCCCGCACCCGTGCGCGAGCCGACGAACTCGCCCACCGCGTCTGGGTCGACGCGTCACCCACCCCCTCACGTGCGATCAGATCGGCACTGGAGGAGGGCATGGCGGAGCAGCGGGTGGTACGCATCCGTTACACCGCAGGAGACGGGAGCACCACCACCCGTGATGTCGAACCCGTGCTGTTCGCCTCCACGAACGGCCAGTGGTATCTGGTCGGATGGTGCCGACTGCGCGACGCCATGCGGTGGTTCACCGTGTCGCGTGTCGAGAGGGCCAGCGTGACCGCGACGGCGTGCAGCGGCCACACCGTCGATGAGGTCGGCGAACCCCCGGCGAACGCCCGACCGGTGCACGGTCGGAGCGGGTGAGGCGGCGCCGATCACCCTCGGAATGCAGAACGCCCCCTGTCCCGAAGGACAGGGGGCGTTCTCGACGTGCCTTACTTGGCGGCGACGACCTGCAGCGTGATCACTGCGGTGACGTCGTCGTGCAGACGCACGGTCGCCTCGTGCTCACCGGTCACCTTGATGGGCGACGGGATGTGCACCTTGCGCTTGTCGATCGAGCCCAGGCCGGCGGCTGCGACAGCATCCGCGACGTGGTCGGTCTTGACGGAGCCGAAGAGACGACCCTCCTTGCCGGCCTTGACCGTGAGGCGCACCTTCGTGCCCTCGAGAGCGTTCTTCAGTGCGACAGCGTCGTCACGATCGTGGATCGCGCGTGCCTGACGCGCGGCCTGGATCGATGCGACCTGCTTTTCGCCACCGCGGGTCCACGCCGTAGCGAAGCCCTGCGGGATGAGGAAGTTGCGGGCGTACCCGTTCTTGACCTCGACCACGTCACCGGCGCTACCGAGCCCGGCGACCTCGTTCGTGAGAATCAGCTTTGCCATCTCGATACCCCTTACCGGCCGGCGCCAGCGTAGGGCAGGAGCGCCATTTCGCGCGCGTTCTTGATCGCCGTGGCGATCAGACGCTGCTCCTGCACCGAGACACCGGTGATACGACGGGCACGGATCTTGCCGCGCTCCGAGACGAACTTGCGAAGGGTGGCGACATCCTTGTAATCGATGACACCGACCCGGATGGACTTCGCGGGAGCGGTGGGCTTGCCACCCTTCCGCGGCTTGCGGCGGTCGCCGCTCGACTTTCCAGCCATAGTTTTTCCTTAGTGATGAGCGGATGCCGGCCGTGCAGGCCGGATCCAGAAGTTGTTCAGAACGGGGTGTCGTCGCCGAAGCTGCCGGGAGTGCTCCAGGCATCCGCGCTGGTCGACGAACCGGGCGTGGACCACGGCTCCTCCGACACCTGCTGCTGCGCGGGACGGGACTGTCCACCGCCACCGGCACCGCCGGCACCGCCGGTCGAGGCCGCACGGGTGACCTGCGCGGTCGCGTACCGGAGCGAGGGGCCGATCTCGTCGACCTCCAGCTCGATCGCGGTGCGCTGGTTGCCCTCGCGGTCCTGGTAGGAGCGCTGACGCAGACGGCCCTGCGCGATGACGCGCATGCCCTTCGTCAACGAACCCGCCACGTGCTCGGCGAACTCGCGCCAGACGGATGCACGGAGGAACAGCGCATCGCCGTCCTTCCACTCATTCGCGGCACGGTCGAAGTTCCGAGGCGTCGATGCGATGGTGAAGTTCGCCACCGGCAGCCCGTTCTGCGTGTAGCGCAGCTCGGGGTCGGCCGTGAGGTTTCCCACCACGGTGATGACGGTTTCGCCGGCCATGAGACTTAGGCCTTCGCAGCCTTGGCGGCCTTGCGGGCAGCCTTCTCTTCGGAGCGCTTGGCCTCGGAGGCGATCATCGCCTGAGCCTCTTCAGCGCGGAGCACCTTGGTGCGCATGATCTGCTCGTTCAGCTTCAGCTGACGGTCGAGCTCCTGCGTGGCGGCGCTGGTCGCGGTGAAGTTGACGACGGCGTAGATGCCCTCGGTCTTCTTCTGGATCTCGTATGCGAGACGGCGCTT
The DNA here is from genome assembly GCF_002356155.1 of Microbacterium sp. TPU 3598. Taxonomy (NCBI): domain Bacteria; kingdom Bacillati; phylum Actinomycetota; class Actinomycetes; order Micrococcales; family Microbacteriaceae; genus Microbacterium; species Microbacterium sp. TPU 3598. The sequence goes on from NZ_AP017975.1 coordinate 3,722,482, forward strand.
TCCCCAGATGTCGACGTTCTCGATAGAGCCACCATCGTTGGTGATGACCTTCAGGAACTTGTCGAGCGTCGGGGCGACCTGGCGCTCGTCGATCTCGGGGGTCAGAATGACCATGAGTTCGTACTGGTGCGTCACTTACCCACCTCCTTCGGACTAGAACGGCTCTCGGGACTTTCCCGGGAGCAGGAGGGTGTGTGCACGTGCCCGCCTCTGGAATCCCGAATGGACGCCGCAAGGCAGACAACCTCGACAGTCTAGCGGAATCACGCGTCCGCCGCGAATGATGCCCGACACCACGACTGCGGCTCGCGAGAACCTCTGCGACGTTTGGCATGCTGGGACGAGTGCCCGATGACGGTCATCGGGCATCTCGACCTGAGGGGGGACGCGATGCGCGTCAACAAATGGGGGGTCGGCGTCATTCTCGCCGCCGCCGTGCTGCTCACGGGATGTTCAGGGGGCGGATCGGACACGACAGCCGAGAAGAAGCCCGACTCCGGGGCATCGCAGGAGGCGGAAGCGCCGAAGACGGACTGCCCCGAGCTGAAGGAGGGCGCGACCGTCGACGGCTCCACGCTGGCGGAGTGCGTGACGGCGGCGATGACCGACACCGCCGGATTCTCGGCGACGATGACGACTCTGGGCATGGAGTCGACCACCCGCTACAACCCGGCCGACAAGGCCGTCGAGACCAGCACCAGCTTCGGCTCGGTCATCGTGATCGGCGACGACGCCTGGGTGAAATCCACCACCGGCGAGTGGCAGGTCGCCGACGAGAACTCCACCGACCAGGAGATCAGCACGCTCAGCACCGCCGCGAAGGCCGTCGACGCCTCCGACCCGATGGGCGTGGCCGACACGCTCTCCGGCGAATACACGGTCACCGGCACGGGCTCGCGCCTGGGCCAGGACGTGTACCTGCTCAGCGGCACGACCGAGTCGCAGGGATCGACCGTCACGATGCTCTTCGAGGTCACGAGCGACTACGTGGTGCTCGCGGCCAACGCCTCCACTGAGGTCGAGGGCCAGAAGATCGAGAGCGTTCAGGAAGTCACCGAGTGGGACGTGAAGCAGGACATCGTCGCACCGCTCTGACGCCGGTGACCCGTGCGGGCCGGGGCTGCAGCCTCGGCCCGCACGGTCCTCTCACGGCCGGCGGGCGCTCGGAGCACACGCGCGAGCGGAGCACGAGTGAGCGCGGAGAGTTCTCAGTACATGACGGGCGGGATCTCCGCCCACACCGTGCGGTCGTCGACCGACGGTGCGGCGGGGATGCGGCCCGCGCCGTCGGGCTCGGGGATCGCCGCGAGCAGCGCCTGCGTATAGGGATGCCGCGGTGCGGTCCAGAGCTGATCGGTCGGACCCGACTCGAGCACGCGTCCGCCGAACATCACGAACGTGCGGTCGGCGATGCGGCGGACCACGGCGAGGTCGTGCGAGATGAACAGCATGCCCGCTCCCGACTCCGCCACCAGGTCGCGCATCAGGCCGGCGACGCTCGTCTGCGTGGACGCATCGAGCGCTGAGATCGGCTCATCCGCCACCAGGAGCGAGGGACGAGCGGCCAAGGCCCTGGCGATCGCGATGCGCTGTTTCTGCCCGCCCGAGAACTGATGCGGGAAGCGTGTGCTCACGGTGGTCGGCAGACCGACGCGCTCCAGCCACTCGTCCACGGTCGATCCTTCGGCGCCACGGGCGCGGGCGGTGGCGATGCCGTCGGCGATCTGGTCGCCGACCCGGCGCCGCGGATTCAGCGAGGTCGCCGGATCCTGGAACACCATCTGGATGCCGGTGAGGGCGATCGAGCGACGGCGGATGCCGAGCGGCGACACCGGAGCATCGCGGAACAGCACGGTCCCTGCGGCGGTCTTCTCGATGCCGACGACGGCACGGGCGAGACTGGACTTGCCGCTGCCGGACTCGCCCACCAGGGCCACGGTCTCCCCGGCGGCGACGCTGATCGACACGCCGTTCACGGCGATCACCGGCGGGTTGCCCGGGTAGCGCACGACCACGTCCTGCGCATCGAGGACGGAGACCTCACTCATCTGCGGCCTGCCCTTCCGGTGCCTCGTCGATGCGCGACCCCGGCAGGGCCGCGAGCAGCATGCGCGTGTACTCGTGCTGGGGATCGCGGAACAGCGTCTCGCGATCGGCGAGCTCCACGATCCGGCCGTCCTTCATGACGGCGACCCGGTCGGCGATCGCGCTCATCACGCCCAGGTCGTGCGTCACGAGCAGCACGGCCAGGTTGCGTTCGACCGCCAGGTCGCGCAGCAGCTTCAGGATGCCGGCCTGCACCGTGACGTCGAGAGCCGTGGTGGGCTCGTCCGCCAGCAGCACCTCGGGGTCGCAGGCCAGGGCGCATGCGATCGCGATGCGCTGACGCTGGCCGCCGGAGAACTGGTGCGGATAGCGCTTCAGTGCCTCGGCGGGGTTCGGCACCTGCACGGTCTCGAGCAGCTCGACCGCCCGCGCCCGTGCGGCGGCGCCCTTGAGTCCGAGGTGCACGCGCATGTGGTCGGTGAGCTGGCGTCCGACCGGCAGCTGCGGGTGCAGAGAGGCCGACGGATCCTGGAAGACCATGGCGATCCGCTTGCCGCGCACCCGGTTGAGGGCGCGACGGCGCAGTCCCACCAGCTCTTCGCCGCCGAGCAGGATCGACCCGCCGGTCCGCGCCTGCCGCGGGAGCAGCCCCAGCACGGCGAGCGAGGTGAGCGTCTTGCCCGAGCCCGATTCCCCGGCGAGGCCGTGGATGCGACCGGCCTCGAGTTCGAGCGAGACACCCTTCACGAGCGGGCGTCCGATGTCGATCGTCAGGTCGCGGATGCTGAGCGTCGATGTCTGCTGCACGGCAGCGCTCTGCGCGCTCATGCGGCCACCCCCGTCGCGGAAGCCTTGTGATCGGCTGCCTTCTCGTGCGTGATCTCGGCCGTGGGGTCGAGCACGTCGCGCATCGCGTCTCCGAGGAAGTTGAACGCCAGCACCACGGTCAGGATCGCGAGCCCGGGGAAGACCCCGAGCCACCAGGCGTCGAAGTTCTGCATCGCGCCCGAGATCATCGAACCCCACTCCGCGGTCGGCGGCTGCGCGCCGAGACCGAGGAAGGAGAGGCCGGAGAGGAGCAGGATCGCCGCACCGATGTCGAGCGTCGCGAGCACCAGGACGGGGCCGGCGATGTTCGGGAGGATGTCGACGAACAGCGTGCGTGCCGGCGAGTGCCCGAGCAGGCGGCCCGCGATCACGTAGTTCTGACCCCGGAGCCCCAGCACGATGCTGCGCGTGACGCGGGAGTACTGCGGCCACGACACCACGATGGCGGCGATCACCGCGTTGAACAGCGACGGTCCGAGCGAGGCGGCGACCACCATGGCGAGGATCACGGTCGGGAAGGCCATGAACAGGTCGGTGATGCGCATCAGCGTCTCGTCGACCCAGCCACCGAAGTATCCGGCGAGCGCACCGATGAGCGTGCCGATGATCATGGCGGCGATCACGAGCATGAGTGCCAGCGGGAGACTCACGGTGGCTCCGGTCATCAGACGCGAGAAGATGTCGCGTCCGTTGCCGTCGGTGCCCAGGAACGTGTCGATGCCCGGCGGCTGCAGACGCGGCAGCACCTGCGCGTTCGGCGGATACGGGACCCACCACTGCGCCGTGAAGGCCACGATGATCCACGCTCCGGCGATGACGGTGCCGATGACGCCCAGCGGCGTGCGCCAGGCACGGGGCCAGCGGAATCGGAAGCGCCCGGCGGGGGACGCGGCGGCGATGCGGCTCATGCGATCCTCACTCTCGGGTCGAGCACGCCGTAGAGGATGTCGACGATGAAGTTGATGAGGAGGTAGATGATGCCGACCACGAGGCCGACGCCCATGATGCCGGGCAGGTCGAGGTTGGCGGCCGAGTTGTAGGCGTAGGTGCCGAGGCCCGGCCAGGCGAACACCGACTCGACGAGCACCGTGCCCGACAGCAGTGCCCCGAACGCCACGCCCACCACCGTGAGGATCGGCAACGAGGCGCCACGCAGCACGTAGTCGAGGATCACGCGCATGGCCGGGAGGCCCTTGGCGCGTGCGGCGCGCACATAGTCGCTGCCGAGCACCTCGAGCACCGAGGTGCGGATGAAGCGGGTCAGCAGGCCGATGGTCACGAGCGAGAGCACCATGACGGGAAGAGCCAGGTGCGCGAGGGCGTCGAAGAAGCCGACGGCGTCTCCGTTCAGGAGATAGTCGACCGTGTAGAGCCCGGTCACGCGCGGCGGCGGGGTGATCGACGGCGAGATGCGACCGGAGCCCGGTGCGATGCGCAGCTCGAGGAAGAAGACGTAGAAGCTCACGAGCGCCAGCCAGAAGGTCGGCACGCTGAGGCCCACCAGCGTCACGACCCGGATGACCTGGTCGGTGACGAGTCCACGGCGGTAGGCGGCGAGCGTGCCGAGCACGATGCTGACCGCCAGGCTGACGATGATCGCCCCGATCGCGATCTCGATGGTCGCCGGCACCGCGGTGGCGAGGTCGCTGGTGACCGGGCGTCCGGTCACCAGCGACGTGCCGAGGTCCCCGCGCAGCAGGTTCCCCATATAGATGAAGTACTGCACGAACAGCGGCTGGTCGAGACCATGCTCCTTGATGAACGCATCACGTGTCGCGGGGTTCTGCGACGCACCCTCACCGAGCGCGGCCGAGACCGGGTCTCCCGGCACCAGGTTGGTGAGCGCGAACGTGACGATCGTCACGCCCACCAACAGGAGCAGGGAGGTGCCGGCCCGCCGCAGCAGGTATCCGATCAGAGGCGACCGGCGCCGTTGCGCCTGCCTCTGCACCGCCACTGTCGTCATGGGATGTCCGTTCAGCCGGCCGGCGTGATCTCGGCGATGTCCATCTCCCAGACGGAGTTGTACACCGCGCCCTTCACGCTGTCCGCGGAGGAGATGTTGCGACCGGGCACGATCAGCGGGACAAACGGGCCCTCGGCCTGCATCGCCTCGGCGAAGTCGGTGAAGGCGGCGGTGCGCTGGTCGGGGTCGGTCGCGGCGGCAGCACCGGCCGCGATACCGGCGATCTCCGGGTTGGCCTCGGCGGCCCAGCCGGCGCGGAGGCCGACCTTCAGGCCCGGGGCGAAAGGCAGGAAGTTCGCGGAGTCCGCGTAGTCCGGACCCCAGAACCACAGACCGAAGCCCTCGGTGCCGTTGACGTAGGCGTCGAGCTCGGTCGCGAAGGGCGCGGGGGCGAGGTCGACCGTGATGCCGGCGTCTTCGAGCTGTGCCTGCACGCGCTCGGCGAGCGGGGTGAACTCCACGCCGCCGACCGGGTAGTCGTTCGGGAACTGCAGCTTCAGGGTCTGGCCCGTGTAGCCGGCCTCTGCGAGCGCGGCCTTCGCCTTGTCGAGGTCCTGCTCCACGCCGCTGTCGAGAGCACCCTCGAATCCGGGAGGGATGACGCCGGTCGCCTGCACGGAGCCGGCGCCGGCCAGCTCCAGCAGCGCGTCGTAGTCGAGCGCGTAGCGGATCGCCTCGGCGATCTTCACGTTCGCCAGGTCACCGGCGACGGCCGAGGACTGGTTCAGCAGCAGGAAGATCGTCTGGCCGGACGGAACGGAGTCGACCGTGATGTCGTCGCCGAGGCCGGCGACCTGGTCGCCGTTCAGGTCCATCGCGACCATCGAGTCGCCGCCCTTGAGGTTGGCGAGCTGGGTGGCGCTCTCCGAGACGTTGCGGACGACCACGCGCTTGTAGTCGGAGGCCTCGTCACCGTTGTACTCGTCGTTCTTGGTCAGCACGACCTGCGAGCTGAGGTCGAGGGTGTCGAGCACGAAGGGACCGGAGCCGGCGGATGCGCCGTCGAGGAACTTCTGTGCCGAGTCGGTGCCGTCGATCGCACCGCCGTTCTCGATCACGACGTCGGAGTTGACGATGCCGAGTGCCGGGTTCGCGAGGATCGCGGGCAGCTGCAGCAGCGGGGTCTCGGACGTGAACTGGATCGTCTTGTCGTCGACCTCGGTGATCGTGAGGCCGCCGAGGAGGAAGTTCGGCTTGGCGTCTTCCATGCCCTGGATGCGCTGCAGCGAGAACACGACGTCCTTCGCCTCGATCGGCGATCCGTCGGAGAAGACGCGGTCGCCCTCGAGCGTGAAGGTGAACTCGGTCGCCTCGTCGTTCTGCTCCCAGGATGCCAGGCCCGGCACCGGGGTCGAGACGTCGGAGCCCTCGAAGTCGACGAGGGTCTCGTACAGGGCCTTCGCGATCATGTTGCCGGTCGGGTCGTAGGTGTGACCCGGGTCGGTGGTCTCGATCGAGAACGCGGTGTCGATGACGAGGGAGTCGGAGCCGGACTGTCCGCCGCCCGTCGCCGAGTTCCCTCCCGAGCAACCTGCGAGCGCGAGGAGCGCGACGGCTCCGAGCGCGATGACCGGCGTGATACGGCGTGACGACATGAGGGCCTCCAGAGGCGAGGAGTACATTCGGGTGAGTCGCCACCGATGTGGACGACCGTGGATCAGATTCGCATCATATGCGACGATGTGTCCAGCAAGAGCGGGTCACCTCGACACGCTCTGTCCAGAACCTCGGATGTGAGGAACAATATGTCCAGCAAGAATGCGGAAGATCCGAAGCATTCTGGACGAAGTGCTGCCCCTTTGGACGAGACGGCGTACAGAATCCTCGAAGTCCTGCGTGATAACGGTCGTGTCTCGATCGCGGCACTCGCCGACAAGGTCGGGATCTCCCGCGCGAATGCGTACACGCGGGTCGAGTCGCTCGTGCACGACGGGGTCATCACGGGCTTCAGCGCCCGCGTCGATCAGGCGAAGGCGGGGCTCTCCATCGGCGCGCTCGTGTTCGTCACGGTGATGCCGCAGGCCTGGGCGTCTTTCCGCGAACGCGTGCTGGAGATGCCCGACGTCGAGTGGTGCGCCATCACCACCGGCGAGCACGACGCCATGCTGCTCATCCGCGCCGTCGACGTCAGCGGCGTGCACGAGTTCTCCACCGGCGTGATCGCCCAGCTGCCCGAGGTGCGCACGGTCGTGAGCGTCGTCGTGCTCGACGAGGTGATCCGCCGCCCCTACCTGCTGCCGGCGGACCTGCCGAAGCGCGACACCGAGATCCCGCTCGGGATGACGCGGTGGACGCCCGCCTCTCCCGGTCGCGACGCCCTCCCGCCGCGCTGAGGCGCCGTCACTCAGGCACAGGCCTCAGGCGGAGATCTCCTCGCACACGCTGAGCTGCGGGAGTCCGTGCATCTCGTAGTGCTCCACGAGACGGATGCCACCGTCGTCGGTCAGCTCCAGCTCGCTCTCACCATCGCCGGTGACGACCGTGCCGTCGGCCTTGAGCACGTGCACGAACGACACCCAGATCGTGTCACCCGTGCGGGTGCCGACGAACTTGCCGAAGGTGACCGTGTCGCCCTCGTACCCGCCCCAGATGGCGCCGTCACGTTCGAAGTACTCGAAGATGCTCGGGGCTTCCGGGTCGACCGCAGAGGTCGTGGACGACACCATCCGGAATCGGCGGCCGTCGAGGGAGGGAAGGGTTGCAGTCGCAGTCACACCCTTGATTATGCCCGCCGAAACTCACCCGCAAAGTCACCCGTCGCGGGTGGTGACACCCTGGACCCGCCTGCTTAGGCTGAGCGCGAAGCGGGCTGCTCTGCTCGCCGAGAGCCGTAGGAGTCAGTATGTCCGAACCCCAGCGTTCCAGTCTTCCGATCCCCGATCTGGCCTACACGGGCACGGTCACCTACGACGCGACCGACCCGGACACGTCCTTCCCGCCGATCACGCCCGTGCGCCCGCCGAAAGATGCCCCGAACGTCCTCGTGGTACTCATCGACGACGTCGGCTTCGGCGCGTCCAGTGCCTTCGGCGGTCCGATCCACACCCCGAACTTCGAGCGTGTGGCCGCCGCAGGGCTCAAGTACACCCGCTTCCACACCACGGCCCTGTGCTCGCCGACCCGTGCCGCTCTGCTCAGCGGACGCAATCACCACACCGTCGGCATGGGCGGCATCACCGAGATCGCGACATCGGCCCCCGGCTACAACTCCCTGCGCCCCAACAGCTGCGCGCCGCTGGCCGAGACCCTCAAGCTCAACGGCTACAACACCGCCCAGTTCGGCAAGTGCCACGAGGTGCCGGTGTGGCAGGCGAGCGCGATCGGACCGTTCGACGGCTGGCCCACCCCGGGCAACGGCTTCGAGTACTTCTACGGCTTCATCGGCGGCGAGACCAACCAGTGGTATCCGGCGATCTACGAGAACACCACGCCCGTCGAGCCGTGGGGCACACCCGAGCAGGGCTATCACTTCATGGGCGACATGACCGACAAGGCGATCGGCTGGACGCGCGAGCAGAAGATGCTGGCCCCCGATGTGCCGTCGTTCACCTACTTCGCCCCGGGCGCGACGCACGCCCCGCACCATGTGCCCGCCGAGTGGGCCGACAAGTACAAGGGGCAGTTCGATCAGGGATGGGACGAGATCCGCAAGGAGACCTTCGCCCGTCAGCTCGAGCTCGGTGTCATCCCGGCCGACGCCGTGCTCACCGACCGCAGCCCCGGCATCCCCGCATGGGACGAGATGAGCGACCTGATCAAGCCCGCCCTGGCCCGACAGATGGAGGTGTACGCCGGCTTCCTCGCCTACGCCGACCATCACGTCGGTCGCCTGCTCGACGCCTATGAAGAGCTCGGCATCCTCGACGACACCCTCGTCTACGTGATCATCGGCGACAACGGCGCGAGCGCCGAGGGGTCGATGCACGGCACGACCAACGAGGGCTTCACGATCAACCACATGAACGATGTCGAGACCGAGCAGTATGTGGCCGACCACATCGACGACATCGGCACCCCGAGTTCGTACAACCACTACGCGGTGGGCTGGGCCCACGCCATGGACACCCCGTATCAGTGGACCAAGCAGGTCGCCAGCCACTGGGGCGGCACCCGCAACGGCACGATCGTCAGCTGGCCGAACGGAGGCGTGGAGAAGGGCGGCATCCGCAACCAGTTCTCGCACGTGATCGATGTCGCCCCGACGGTGCTCGAAGCCGCGGGCATCCCCGAACCGACGAGCGTGAACGGTGTGACGCAGCGCCCCTACGAGGGGACGCCGATGAACTACACATTCGCGGACGCGGAGGCCGAGGAGCGCCACATCACGCAGTACTTCGAGATGGTCGGCAACCGCGCGATCTATCACAAGGGGTGGACGGCGGTCGCGAAGCACAAGGATCCGTGGCTCGGATCGGACCACGGACTCGACGACGACCGATGGGAGCTCTACAACGTCGACGAGGACTGGACCCAGTCCCACGACCTCGCCGACCAGGAACCGGAGCGGCTCGCCCACCTGCAGCAGCTCTTCCTCATCCAGGCAGCGCGCTTCAACGTGCTTCCCCTCGACATCCGCACTGCCGAGCGGTTCAACCCCGACCTCGCCGGTCGGCCGGTGCTCTCGATGAGCGACACCCAGAAGTTCTACCCGGGCATGAAGCGCCTCAGCGAGAACACCACCATCAACATCAAGAACAAGTCGTGGACCGTGACCGCCCGCGTCGCGGTGCCCGAATCCGGAGTCGACGGCGTGCTCATCGCGCAGGGCGGCGCCTACGGCGGATGGTCTTTCTACACGAAGGACGGCCGCCTCGCGTTCGCCTACAACCTGCTCGGCATCGATGTCGACATCATCCGCTCCGACGATCCGATCCCTGCCGGCGAGCAGGAGCTGCGGGCGCACTTCGCCTATGACGGCGGCGGACTCGCCAAGGGCGGCACCGTCACCCTCTACGCGGGCGACGACAAGATCGGCGAAGGGCGCGTGCACAAGACGATCCCGTTCCAGTTCACTTTCGACGAGACCGTGGATGTCGGCTGCGACCTGGCCTCGCCGGTCTCGCCCGACTACCCGGCAGCAGGCAACGGCTTCACCGGCACGCTCGAGTGGGTGCGCATCGATCTCGGAGACGACGACCACTCCCATCTGATCGACGACTCGCACAAGCTCGCCGTCGCGATGCTCAAGCAGTAGCGGGAGGGCTTCGGGGCGGCGTGCGATCAGTGATCGCACGCCGCCCCGGTCATCTCCGCCCGCTATCTCCGTCCGCTACCTCCGCCCACGGCGTTCGCGCCATTCGTCGCCGAGGAGGGCGTAGACGAGCAGGGTCGTCCACTCGTCCTTGAACCACTCGCTCTCCACGAACCGCGCTTCGCGTCGGAAGCCGAGCCTTTCGGCGACGCGTGCGGATGACGTGTTCCGCTCATCGAGCCGCGCGACGATGCGATGCAGGCCCAGGCCGTCGAAACCGAGGGCGAGGAGCGCATCGACCGCCTCGGTCGCGTAGCCCCGGCCTGTGGCCCGCGGGTCGAAGATGTATCCGACTTCGCCGGATCGGTCGTTCTCGCTGCGCCAGAACAGCACCACGTCGCCGACCAGGGCTCCGGACGCACGCTCCTCGACGGCGAGGGAGACAGCGTCGCCCTCCTTCGTGAACCGCGTGTTCGACCAGGTGGTGGCGATGCGCTGTTCGACGTCGGCCAGCTCCAGCGGTGGATACGGCACGTATCGCACGGCATCCGGATCCGACTTGTACACGTGCATCGCGACGGCATCGGCGGGGGCGATCGGGCGCAGGAGCAGCCGCTCCGTGCGGATCGGGTACTCGGGGGCGAACCTCGCCGGCACCGGCACCGGCCCCTGCTCCGGCGCCGTCACTCGAGATCCAGGGAGAGCAGGCCGGGCAGATGCGCCGTCCTGGCACGTACCGCCAGGAGGAGATCGCCGTAGTCCGGCGTGATGCCCACGCGCGAGGAAGCGAGCAGGTGCGTCGTGGCCTTGCCGCCGGCACGCTCGAGGCGGAGGCGCTTGACCGGGTACGCGGGCGGAGTCAGCCAGATGCGGGTGAGCTGCGCGTAGGGGGTGTCGACGCCGTCGATGCGGATGCCCTGACCATCGACGGAGACGTGGGCGGGAATCGACCGCACCAGGCGTCGTCGCTGCACCGCCCCGATCCCGAACCCGATGGCGGCGAGTGCCGCGAACGGGGCGAGCAGGATGAGGGCCGAGAGCTCGCTCTCGACGAAACCGGGCACCGCCACGAGCAGCCCGACAGCGATCGCGACGACGAGGAACACGACTGCGGCGATGGTGATCCGCGTCGCCAGGCGCCGCTCGCCCCCGCCGTCGATCGCGAACTGCGTCGGCAGCTGGGCCCCGGCGCGCGCGGCGGCGACGGGATCGTCGAACACCGGCTGCGCGATCGGATTGAGCGTCGCCATCAGCTCGTTGAACATCGGCCTCGAATAGCCGGGGAGCTCGATCGTGATCTCCCGGTCGCCGCTGTGAACGATCAACGCACGCGTGGTGCCGCTGGGGAGTCCGTTCGTGCGGTGCTCGGTGATCTTCGCGCGGAAGGCGGTCGTCGCCCGCGCGAACGTCTCACGACTGCCCGCCTTGCCGATCTCGACCTCATGGGGGCGCACCACGATCCGGATGTTGCGGAACCAGAAGAAGCCGGCGAACACGGCGATGGTCAGCGCGATCGCGACCACGAGAACCACGACGCCGCGGGTCGAGATCTTCATGGTGGCGGGCAGGAACCTCGGGAGAAGGAAGAGCGTCGCCGCAGAGAGCACCACCGAGAGCGTGATCGCCCCGACGGCCGAGCGGAGCGGGTGCCTGCGGAAGACCCTCTCGCCGGACACCGCTTCGGCCTGATTCAGCATTCGGACTCTCCCCCACCACCATCGGCTCGCGTGACGCGGTTCCTACCGTAGTGCCCGGCCCGGGACAGCACAGCACCGGGTCGGATCAGGTGCGGTCGATGCGACGACCGGCGCTCCACACGCCGCGGAATCGGCTGGCGGACCAGACCAGGACTCCGGCGAGCAGAACGGCGGCGAGCAGGACGACGATGTGGAGCAGCAGCGACAGCGGGCCCCGCTCCGGGAGCAGGAAGCCGTACGGAACCCACCCGTCCGTCACGCCACGCAGAAGCACGACGATCAGCCACATCACGGGGTACGGCAACAGCAACCACAGCAGGCGCCACGGCAGGCGCGGGCGATCGCCGACCAGCAGCCAGTCGAGCACGACCACCACGGGGAAGACGACGTGCAGGACGACGCTCACCCAGGGCGGCGCCGAGCCGGTGCCCGGGACGAGCACGTTGTAGATCACGCCGACGACGATCAGGTACGCGGTCACGAGGCCGCGCAGCAGGGTGAGCCAGGACGGAGCCCGTCGGCCGCTCACACCGAGGAATCCGGTGCCGATCAGGACGCCCGCCGCGATCAGACTGGTCTGATTCGTGAAGTACCCGAAGTAGTCGAACGGATTCACGTCTCCGACGGCGATGCGCAGGGCATAGGCGTATACGAGGATTCCGACGACCGCGATGCCGATCAGAATGCGGGAGAGCTCCCACGCGGGAGCGGGCCGCAGCGCGACGGAGGATCGCGGCGCGACGGTCCTTCTCCCGGTCTCCACGCCGTCAGCCTAGAGCCGCTCTCTGCACGCCCGGTGTCCGCCGACACTGCGCGCCGCGATGTGCCGGGTAGCGTGGGGGCATGGAGTGGATGTCCGATCCCTCGGCGGGAGCGTGGCTGCGCGAGCGGCTCGACGCAGACTACGAGACCATGCACGGGGTGGTGCCCCGTGGTTTCCCTGCGTACGCACGCATCTTCCATCCGGCGATCGCCCGGTCGCTGCCCGGCCGGACGATCCCGACGGCTGACGAGCTGGTGCGCATGCCAGAGCCCGAGCAGCGCGCGCTCATGGCCGAGTTCGTCGACGAGCCCGTCTCCTGGGCGCAGACCGCCGCGGCATTCGGCACGGTCCTGCATCCGCTCGCGCAATGGCAGCGGATCGTGCGCACCCCGCCCGACGGCGACTGGCGCACGCGGATCGCCCCGGACGGTCGCGAGTTCACCGCCCCGATGGAGGGTGAGCTCGATCCGAACCTTCTGGCGACCATCGCCGCTCACCTCGTGGACCACACTCAGACCCCGGATGCGGGCTTCGCCGCGCTCTGGGAGGGGCGAGGGGGGCTGCTGGGCTTCTTCGGTGTCACGCCTTCCCGCTCCTTCCTGACCTTCACCGACGATCCGAACCATCAGGCGATGCTCGAGCGCAGCGCGCACGACCCGTTCAACAACGTCTTCCGTCGGCCCACCTGGCAAGAGGGCATCCTCTCGCGGGAGATCTCGGAGGGGCCTCGGCTCGATCTGCCGGGGCGCGACCACGTGCTGTTCTCCGCTCCGCCGCGCGCATTCGCCGACCCGGAGTGGGTGCTGCACGTGCCGTGGCGCGATCTCCCCGCCGAGGAGCACGGATTCCCGCCATCGGCCCAGAGCCCGAGCATCCACTGGCCCGAGGATCGTGCCTGGGTGATGGTGAGCGAGGTCGACTACGACTCGACGATCGTGGCCGGCTCGTCTGCCCTGATCGAGGCGCTCTGCGCGGACGAGCAGCTGGAGGCGCTCCCTCTTCCGGAGGGGGCCGCCCTCACGTGGGACGCCGATGCGGTGAACCGGTGACCTCCCCGCAGCCGCCCTTCGACGCGCGCCCGCTCACCGATGCGGTGGATCCCGCTGCGGTGCGCGCCTTCGCCGCGGAACTCCGTTCGCGACCGACGGGCGGCGTGACGGCGTCCACGGTCATCGGCATCGTCGCGGCAGCGATCTTCGCGGTCGTGATGCTCCCGCTCCTCGTCGGCGTCACCCTGAGTCTGGCGTCCTTCGGCGACTCGCCCGCCGCCGCGGCGATCCCCCTCGTGCTGATCGTGCTCCTCCTCGCAGCGGTGGGAGTGATGATCTGGTTGGGGGTGCGCAACGCGCAGGCCCGGCGATATCGACTGCACAGCTTCGCCCAGGCGAACGGAATGACCTACGAGCCGAAGGTCGCCGACCCACCCCTGCCCGGGATGATCTTCCATCTCGGCCGCGCACGGCAGTCCACCGATCTGATCCGCGGCACCCGCCCGCGCTTCGTCGAGTTCGGCAACTACCAGTACACGGTGCAGTCGGGAAAGAACTCCACGACCTACCGGTGGGGATACGTGGCCGTGAAGCTCGACGTGCCGCTGCCGAACATCGTGCTCGACGCCACGGGCAACAACGGCTTCGGCTCGAACCTGCCGGCATCGTTCCAGCGAAGCCAGCGCCTGTCCCTCGAGGGCGACTTCGATCGGCACTTCACGCTCTACTGCCCTGAGGGGTACGAACGCGATGCCCTCTATCTCTTCACGCCAGACATCATGGCGAGGTTCATCGACAACGCCGCCGAGCTCGACGTGGAGATCGTCGACGACTGGCTGTTCCTCTACACGCAACGGAAGGTCTCGACCCTCGATCCCGCCACCTGGGCCTGGCTCTTCGGCACCGTCGGAGCCCTGCTGACGAAGTTCGATCAATGGACGCGGTGGCGCGATGAGCGGCTCGTGGCCGAGACCGGATCGCTCGCCTCGGCTCCGGCGCCGACTCCCTCATTGCCGTTCGCTCCCCCGGCCGGGCTGCTCACCCCGCCTCCCGGCGTCGCGCCGCAGGGCCGACGGCTCAAGCGCGGCGGCACCTGGGTGCCGGTCGTCATCGTGATCGCGGTCATCGGCTTCTGGATCGTCAGCCGACTGTACTGAACCCATTCCACGGAGCCGACCGAACGGAGGCCGACGGAACCGAGCCGACGGAACAGAGGCCGACGGAACCGAGCCGACGGAACGAGCCGGGCTGAGCCGACGGGCGGAGAGAGGCGGAGGGCCGAGTGTGGGGGTGGGTGCCGGCTGGGGACCGAGCTCCCACCCCATCCCCCCTCGGGATCGAAAAGAGATCCACTCTCCCTCCGCATGACGGCTGAGCCGCCCCGCCCACGGTCAGCTGGGGACTGACGCTGCTGGGCGTATGGTCAAATGGTATACCGGGCGAGGTTGCAACCCGTTGCATCCATTCGGGCGAATGCGCTTGCTTACCCGCGGTCCTCGCGAGGGAGGTAGCCCGCCAAGAACAGATCGACGGCTCTGGCCACCGGTGGCTCACCTGTCTCCACACCCAAGAGGCCGGCGTTCAAAGGTGCGCCCACGACCAGCCAAGTGAACTCGCTCGCGAGTGCGTCGGCGTCGTCGACGGTCAGGCCGTGCGCGTCGGAGAGATCGATCATCGCGTCTGCGAGATTGCGTATATTCGCGTCCCAGCTCTGCGCCAGGTAGTCCCTCGCGACCTCCGGATGCGCGGCCGCTTCGGCGATGACCAGTCGACGCATCGCCACCACCGGCGCGCTCAGCATCCCGGCCCGCATCGTCTCGCCGAGTGCGACGAGCCCCTCCCTCAGGTCGGGATGCGCCCTCACCGCTTCGAGAGCCGGTCTCATGGCATCACGGCCGGCGAGCGCCCAATGCCGGACGACGGCGGCATACAGCGCCGACTTCGACGCATGCTCCCGATAGAGGGACGCCTTCGAGATGCGGGCGCGCTTGGCGACCTCGTCCATCGATGCCCCCGCGTATCCGAACTCGAGGAAGACATCACGGGCGGTATCGAGCAGCGCTTCGCCCGTGCGACCGGCCGGACGTCCAGGCGTTCGAGTCATCGCGGTCATGTCGTTCAGTTTAGTACTTGACAGTTTCCCCTGTCGGGCATACTTTGAGTACCAACAAGTACTAAAGGAGGCCGACATGATCGTTCCGGCAATCGTCCTCGCCACGGTGGCATCGTTCATCGCGAGCGCTCTGCTCTACGCCGTGCCCCCGGTCTCGGCGCTCATCTCTCGGACGAGCACTCCTCGACCCGGCCTCCCCGCCGCCGCACAGATGGCATCGGTGGTCCTGCGCAGCCTCATCGTCTCCTGCCTCGTGGCCGGGCTGATGATCGCAGCCGGCTGGCACGGCGCCGGTTACGGGTCGCTCCTCGGACTGGCGCTGTGCACACTCCCTCTCGTCCTGCTCATGGGCGGCGTCGTGCACGAGAACACCGCGCTGCCGGCAGCGGGCGTGCACCTGCTCGACTGGATCCTCAAGCTCGTCATCATCGGAGCGATCGTCGGATCGTTCGTCTGACCGAAAGGAGAGGCACATGAGCAGCCCCCTCGACATCACATTCACGGCCACCCTCGGAAAGGTTCGCGAAGGCGACACCTGGACCTGCGTGCAGCTGGACGACTCCGCGACCATCTTCGGCACACGAGGACTCGTCAAGGTGGCGGGCACCATCGACGGCGAGCCCTTCCGCGGCGCCTTCATGGCGCTCGGCGACGGCACCCACAAGCTCCCGGTCGCCGCCCCCATCCGCACGCGCATCGGAAAGGGCGACGGCGACGAGGTGACCGTGCATCTCACCGAGCGCCTCAACGGCTGAAGCACGCCCTCAGCGGGCCGACCAGCCGCCGTCGATCGTGTAGCTGGCCCCGGTGACCATCCCCGCGGAGTCACCGGCGAGCCACAGCGCGAGCGAGGCGACCTCGCTCGGCTCGACGAGCCTCTTGATGGCGGACTCGGTGAGCATCACGGTCGCGAGGACCTCTTCCTCGGGGATCCCGTGCACGCGGGCCTGATCGGCGATCTGCTTCTCGACGAGGGGCGTGCGCACGTAGCCCGGGTCGATGCAGTTGCTCGTCACACCTCGGGGCCCGCCCTCCAGTGCCGTCACCTTCGACAGCCCCTCCAAGCCGTGCTTCGCTGCGACGTACGCCGCTTTGTAGGCGGAGGCGCGCAAGCCGTGCACGCTCGACACGTTGATCACCCGCCCGAAGCCCCGGTCGTACATTCCGGGGAGGGCGGCCCGGATGAGCAGGAACGGCGCCTCGAGCATGAGCCGCAGGATGAAGGAGAACCGCTCCGGCGCGAAGTCCTCGATCGGGCTCACGTGCTGCACTCCCGCATTGTTGACGAGGATGTCGACGTCGATGCGGGCATCGGCCAGCGCCCCGAGGTCGGAGAGGTCAACGTGCCACGCCTCTCCGCCGATCTCCGCCGCGAGCGCCTCCGCGGACGCACGGTCGACATCGGCGACCGTGACCCGGGCGCCCGCCGAAGCGAGCTCACGGGCGCAGGCCGCCCCGATCCCGCTCGCCCCGCCCGTGACGAGCGCCCTGCGTCCGTGCAGATCGGTCATGTCGTACTCCTTCGCATGTCAGGCCGCGGCCGCACGGGCAGCATCGGCGTCATCGATGGCCTGCAGCGAGATGCCCTTCGTCTCGCGCAACGACACCACGGCGATGGCGGTCACGACGCAGGCGATGACGATGTAGATCGCGATCGGCAACCAGGATCCGAAGTCGCGCAGCCACTGGATCGCGAGGATCGGGGCGAGCGAGCCGGCGAGGATCGCGGTGACCTGGGAGCCGAGGGAGACGCCCGAGTACCGCATCCGCGTGGGGAACAGTTCCGCCATCACCGCCGGCTGCGGGGCGTACATGAAGGCGTGGAAGCAGAGCCCGATGGTCACGGCCAGCACGATGAGGACCGGGTTGAGGGTGTCGAACATCGGGAAGGCGAAGAACGCCCAGGTCGCGCTGAGGATCGCGCCGGTGAGGTAGACGGGCTTACGCCCCCACCGGTCGGCGAGACGCCCCAGCTGCGGGATGATCGCGAAGTGCACGACGTGCGCGATGAGCAACGCGAGCAGCAACTGACTCGTGTCGTATTCGTGCACCGTCTTCAGGTAGACGATCGTGAAGCTGACGACGATGTAGTAGACGATGTTCTCGGCGAAGCGGATGCCCATCGCCTGCAGGATGCCCTTCGGATAGCGGCGCAGCACCTCGACGACACCGTACGACGTGGCCTTCTCCGCCTCGACCTGCGCCTTGGCCTCGAGGAAGATCGGCGCCTCTTCGACGTGACGACGGATGTAGAAGCCGACCAGCACGATCACCGCCGACAGCCAGAAGGCGATGCGCCAGCCCCATTCAAGGAAGGCGGCCGAGCTCATCACCCATGAGCTCACGAGCAGCACGAGGGTGGCGAGCAGGTTGCCCACGGGCACGGCGGCCTGCGGCCAGCTCGACCAGAATGAACGCGAGCGGTCGGGGCTCTGCTCGGCGACCAGCAGCACGGCGCCGCCCCACTCCCCGCCCACGGCGAAGCCCTGGAGGAAGCGCAGCGCCACCAGCAGGGCGGGCGCCCAGTAGCCGATGCTCTGGAACCCGGGGAGGCACCCCATCAGGAACGTCGCTGCGCCGACGATGATGATCGTCGCCTGCAGGGTGGGCTTGCGGCCGAACCGGTCGCCGATCTGCCCGAAGACGATGCCGCCGAGCGGACGCGCGATGAATCCGATCGCGTAGGTGACGAAGGCCGCGATGATCCCGTCGAGGGGAGAACCGGTTGCGGGGAAGAAGTAGGTGCCGAACACCAGGCTGGCCGCGGTGGCGTAGAGGAAGAACTCGTACCACTCCACGACCGTGCCGGCCATGGAGGCCGCGACGACCCGCTTCAGCTTCGAGTTCGGGGCGGAGGGGGCGGTGGGGGCCGCGCTCACTGAGGATGTCATTGTCTGTCTCCTTCGGGTGTCGCCGGTGACACCCGCGTCCCAGTGTCGAGCACGGCGCTCTCTGCAACAACGCCCAGTGCTGCACATCGACTGTGCATAATTGCAGAATGGATGCTGTCAAGCGGCCTCGCGCCGACGACCTTCTCGTGCTCCTCGCGGTCGCGCGCACCGGACGCTACACGAGTGCCGCCGCGCATCTGGGACTCGATCACACGACCGTCGCCCGCCGTATCGCCGCCCTCGAGGACGTGCTCGGCGGACGCGTGGTCGCACAGTCGGCGACGGGGTGGGAGTTGACCGACCTCGGCCGGTCCGCCGCAGAGACGGGAGGCCGGATCGAAGCGGCGCTGTCGCAGCTCGACGGCGGCACCGAACCACCGGATCCGATCTCCGGTGTCGTCCGAATGTCGGCGACAGACGGATTCAGCGCCTACATCGCGGCCCCCGCGGTCGCCGCGCTGCGCAGGGACCATCCGAGACTCACGGTCGAGATCGTCGCGGCGACCCGGCGCGCCGCCGAGCATCGCGCCGGTCTCGATCTCGAGGTCGTGGTGGGGGTGCCGCAGACGCGTCGTGCGCACGCCGTGAAGCTCGGCACCTACACGCTGGGAATGTACGCGTCCCGCGACTACCTCGATCGGGTCGGAACGCCGAGCACCGCTGCCGAGTTGGAGCAGCACCAGCTGGTGTACTTCGTCGATTCGATGCTGCAGGTCGATGCCCTCGACCTGCCTCGCCGACTCGTGCCGCGCATGCAGGACGGCCTGACCTCCACCAACGTCTTCGTGCATGTCGAGGCCACGCGAGCAGGCGCCGGCATCGGCCTCCTCCCCTGTTTCGCGGCAGACCGCCACCACGACCTCGTGCGGCTGCTGCCCTCGGTGTTCGCCGAGAAGCTCCCCTACTACCTGGTCGCTCGTCCCGAGTCGCTGCGCCTGCCCGCCGTCTCCGCTCTGGCCGCAGCTCTGCGCGCGCAGACGCGCGCGTCGAGGGCGATGCTCGACGGCGCGAGCGACTGAGCACCGCCTGTGTGACCCCGGGTGACGAACCCGACCCCGCCCCCTTCTGCATGCAAGAGAATTGAAAGCGATGTCTGAACGCGAAGAACACACCCACTGGCAGGCCGAGCGCCGCGCCGCCGTCACGTCGCCGACCGGCAACCTCGCCCTGATCGAGACCCGCTGGACCGGTGAGCGCCCCGATGTCGATGCCGAACAGCGCGCCGCGGCCGACACGGTGACCGTGACGCCGATCGAGCGCACGAACATCGAGACGGGTCAGGCGGAGCACGGGCTGCGCGTCTGGGATGCGGACGCCCCCGCCATCCGCGCCTTCGACCGCATCGACACCTACGATTACGACCCGGCGTGGGTGCTCGAGGGACACTTCACCCCGGTCTCCGGTGATCGACGCGTGTCGTTCGAGCACATCCGCGACAACGGCGGCACCCGTGATCTGGTCGTCCCTGGCGACATCCGCCTCGAGCTCGACGGCCAGGAGTACACCCTCGCCGCGTTCGACGACGGCGGCACGCTGCTGCTCGTGTTCGGCGACGAGACGAACGGCTCGGAGACCTACGGATCCGGTCGCTTCCTGTTCGTGCAGCTGCGCGACGACGAGGGCTCCGTCGTCCTCGACTTCAACCGCGCGTTCGTGCCGCCGTGCGGATTCAGCGCCCAGTACAACTGCCCGCTGCCGCCGGCATCCAACCGCTTCCCCCTGCCTATCCGAGCAGGCGAGAAGAACGTCGTGTTCCGCGACGGCTTCGACATCTACGCGGCCTGACGCCGCACTCGCTCACCCTGGAGTACTCATGAGAAGAACCCGCATCCTCGGCGCGCTCGGCGCCGTCGCCACGCTCGCCCTCGTGGCCGGCTGCGCGTCGGGCACGAGCAACGACGCCACCGCGAGCGAAGACGCCACGATCCTCATCGGGTCGCTGTACGAGCCCACCAACCTCAGCAACACGCAGGGCGGTGGCCAGGGTGTGACCGAGGCGCTGACCGGCAACGTCTACGAGGGCCTGTACCGGCTCACGGACGACGGCGAGGTCGAACCGCTCCTCGCCGAAGACGCCCAGGTGTCCGACGACGGCCTGACCTACACGATCACGCTGCGCGACGACGTGACCTTCCACTCGGGCGACCCGCTCACCTCCGCCGACGTGAAGTCGAGCATCGAGGCCGTCACCGCCGAAGACTCCGTGTCCGCCCGCAAGTCGAGCTTCACGACCATCGCCGACATCGCCACCCCCGATGACAAGACGGTCGTGTTCACGCTGTCGGAGCGCTCGATCTCGTTCCTGTACAACCTCAGCTACGTCTGGATCGTGAACGACGAGGCCGGCGACATCACGTCGTCCGAAGACGGCACCGGCCCGTACACGCTGGACGAGTGGAAGAAGGGCTCGACCCTCACCCTCCAGCGCTGGGACGACTACTGGGGCGAGCCTGCCAAGAACGGCGAGGTCGTCTACACGTACTTCACCGACGCGACGGCGGAGAACAACGCACTCCTCACGGGTGAGATCGACGTCATCACCAGTGTGCAGAACCCCGACTCGCTCACGCAGTTCGACTCCGACGACTACGTCGTGAGCGAGGGCACCTCGACCACGAAGGAGCTGCTCGCCTTCAACGACCGCGTCGCCCCCTTCGACAACACGCTCGTGCGCAAGGCGGTCTACTCCGCGATCGACACGAAGAAGCTCCTCGAGTCGATCTGGGGCGACTACGGCACGCTGATCGGGTCGATGGTGCCGCCGACCGACCCCTGGTACGAGGACCTCACCTCCGTGAACCCCTACGACGTCGAGCTGTCGAAGGATCTGCTCGCGCAGGCCGGCTACGCCGACGGCTTCACGTTCACGCTCGACACCCCGAGCTACGACCCGCACCCCGCCGTGGCGGAGTTCCTGCAGTCGCAGCTCGCCGAGGTGGGCATCACGGTCGAGATCAACACGATCAGCGCCGACGAGTGGTACACGAAGGTGTTCAAGGAGCAGGACTTCGAGGCCACTCTGCAGGAGCACGTGAACGACCGCGACGTGGTCTGGTACGGCAACCCCGACTTCTACTGGGGCTACAACGACGCCGACGTGCAGCAGTGGGTCGCCCAGGCCGAGCAGGCCGCAACGACCGACGAGCAGACGGCCCTGCTGAAGCAGGTCAACGAGAAGATCGCCGCGGATGCCGCGAGCGTATGGTTGTACCTGTACCCGCAGATCGTGGTCGCCTCCAGCGATCTCAGCGGGTACCCGGTCAACGGCCTGAACTCGCAGTTCTTCGCCTACGACATCGTCAAGTCCTGACGTGCGTGGGGGATGCCGCGCGTCGGCATCCCCCACGTCATCCTGAGAAGCCATGCTCGCCTACCTCCTGCGCCGCCTCGCGTTCCTCGCGGTCTCGCTCGTCGTCGCGATGGTCGCGATCTTCGTTCTGCTGCGCCTGCTTCCCGGCGACCCGGCCAACGCCCTGCTCTCGGTGAACGCCACCCCGGAGCAGATCGATGCCGCGCGCGCTCAGGTCGGCTCCGACCAGCCGCTGCTGCAGCAGTTCACGACGTGGGCGGGCCAGGTGCTCCGCTTCGATCTGGGTGAATCGTTCCTGAGCTCGCGCCCCGTCGGGCCCGACATCGCCGACCGTCTCGCCGTGACGCTCCCGCTCACCCTCATCGCCTTCACGATCGCGCTACTCGTCTCCCTCGCCATCGGCATCACCGCCGCCGTGAAATCCGACCGCTGGTACGGCATCGCCCTCTCGGGCTTCGCGCAGCTCGGTGTCGCGGTCCCCGTGTTCTGGGTCGGAGTGGTGCTCGTCTGGGTGTTCGCGCTCGGCCTCGGTGCTCTGCCGTCGGGCGGATTCCCCCGCAAGGATTGGGAAGATCCGGCGGATGCACTGCGCTCGCTCGCGCTGCCCATCCTCACCATCGTGATCGTCATGAGCGCCTCCCTGAGCCGCTACGTGCGCTCGGCGACGCTCGACGTGCTCGGCAGCGACTATCTGCGCACCGCCCGCGCCGGTGGTTCCGGCATGGGTGAGGCTCTGCTCCGGCATGGGGTGCGCAACGGCGCGGTGCCCGTCGTCGCGGTGCTCGGCATCGAACTGTCGACGACGCTTCTCGGCGCGGTGGTCGTCGAGAGCGTCTTCACGCTTCCGGGACTCGGCAGCCTGCTGCTGTCGGCCATCGAGCAGCATGACTTCCAGGTCATCCAGGGCGTCCTCGTCGTCAGCACCCTGTTCGTGCTGCTGGTCGGGTTCGCCGCCGACATCGTGCAGCGCCTGATCGACCCGCGCCTGCGCACGAGCGTCTCGGGGAACCGATGAGCCGCGTCGCCGAACAGCTGATCACCGCGTCCGTGCCCGTGCGCCGGCGGCCGAAGGCGACCCTGCTGATCGGGATCGTCCTCACCGGCATCATCGTGCTGATCGCCCTGGTCTCCCTGTTCTGGCTCCCCTATCCGCTGGCCGACACCAGCGGCGGGCGTCTCGAGGGGCCCAGCGCCCTGCACCTGCTCGGCACCGACCGACTCGGACGCGACCTGTTCTCGCAGCTGATGTGGGGCGCACGTATCGCCCTCATCGTCGGCACCTGCGCCGTCGCGATCGCGGCAATCCTCGGCACCGTCGTCGGGCTTCTCGCCGCATTCGCGCGCCCCTGGGTCGACGACACGCTCTCGGCCGGACTGGATGTCGTGATCGCGTTCCCCGTCCTCCTGCTCGCGATGCTGGTCGTCGCCGTACAGGGAGCGTCGCTGTGGTCGGCGGTGCTCGCGATCGGACTCGCGATGTCGGCGGTCGTCGCCCGTCTCACGCGCATCCTCGCGCGTCGCGTGCTGCAGGAGCAGTACATCACCGCCGCGCGCACGAGCGGCACCGGCGTGCTCGGAATCGTGTTCCAGCATGTGCTGCCGAACATCGCACCCACGCTCGCCGTGAGCCTGGCGCTGCAGTTCGGCGCAGCCGTGCTGGCCGAGGCGAGCCTGTCGTACCTCGGGTTGGGAGCACCGCCGCCCAACGCATCGTGGGGGCGGATGCTGCAGGAGGCGCAGGGCACCGTGCTCACCGCTCCCGTGGGCGCCATCGCTCCCGGTGTCGCGATCATCGCGCTCGTGCTCGGCGTGAACTTCCTCGCCGACGGTCTGCGTGACCTGGCCGACCCGACCCGCAGGAGGAGCCGATGAGCATCCTCGACGTCTCCGGCCTCACAGTCCGCTCCGGCGCGGGCACCCTCGTGCGCGATGTCTCCTTCTCCCTCGCGCCCGGTGAGCGCCTGGGCCTGATCGGTGAGTCCGGCTCGGGCAAATCGCTGACCTCCCTGGCCGTGACCGGGCTGCTGCCGGATGCCCTCAGCGCGTCGGGCTCGGTGCTGCTCGACGGCCACCAGGTGATCGACGCCCGCGACGCCGACCTCCGCCCGCTGCGCGGACCCGTCGCGCAGATCGTGTTCCAGGAGCCCCTCACCGCGCTCGACCCGCTGATGAAGGTCGGCCGCCAGATCGCCGAACCGCTGCGCCGCCATCTCGGGCTGCGCGGGGCAGAGCTGCGTTCTGCGGTAGCGGCTGCCCTCGACGAGGTCGCGTTGTCCGACGCCCGCATCGCACGCGCCTACCCGCATGAGCTCTCGGGTGGCCAGCGTCAGCGGGTGGCGATCGCCGTCGCCCTCGCGGCTCGCCCGCAACTGCTCATCGCCGACGAACCGACGACTGCACTGGACGTGACCGTGCAGGACGGGGTGCTCGCGCTAATGGAACGCCTGGTCGACGAACGAGGCATGGCGCTGCTGTTCATCAGCCACGATCTGGCCGTCGTCTCGCGCATGGCCGATCGCATCGTCGTGCTGCGCGACGGACTCGTGGTCGAAGCAGGCACGGTCGCGCAGGTGCTGCAGGAGCCCGCCGAGCCGTACACGAGGATGCTGGTCGACAGCGCCCGTGCACTCGACGCCTTCCTCGACGCCGGGGAGGTCGGACGATGACGCTGCTCGAGCTGCAGGGCGCCGGCTTCGCCTATGGGTCGCGTCGCGTGCTCGATGGCGTGTCGCTTCGGGTCGACGAGGGCGACTCCCTCGGCCTGGTCGGAGAATCGGGCGCGGGCAAGTCGACGATCCTCCGGCTGCTGCTCGGACTCGCCGTCCCGCGTGAGGGACAGGTGCTGTTCGAGGGCGCCCCGCTCGCACTGCGCGACCGGGCGCAGATGCGTCGCTTCCGCGCGAGCGTGCAGCCGGTGTTCCAGGACCCGTACTCGTCTCTCGACCCGCGCCAACGCATCGACCGGATCATCGGCGAACCGCTCCGTTCGCTGGGTCTGGCATCCGGCGCCGATGCACAACGCCGCATCGCCGAGGCGCTCGACTCCGTCGGGCTTCCCGCCGACACCGCGCGCCGCTATCCGCACGAGTTCTCCGGTGGGCAGCGCCAGCGCATCGCGATCGCGCGCGCCGTGGTCTCACGCCCCCGGGTGCTGCTCGCCGACGAACCCGTCAGCGCCCTCGACGTGACGACGCGCGTGCAGGTGCTCGAGCTGCTCGACCGGCTGCGCCGCGAGAACGGCCTGTCGCTCGTGATGGTGTCGCACGACCTGACCGCGATCGCCTCGGCCTGTGATCGCACGCTCGTGCTGCAGAACGGCCGCGTGGTCGAGCAGGGGGCCACCCCGGCCGTGCTGCACGAACCGCAGGACCCGTACACGCGGGCGTTGGTCGATGCCGTGCCGCGGCTGCCGCGCTGAGCACCGGGCGGGGTCAGGCGAAGTCCCGCCACGTCTCGCGAAGAGCGGCGACGGAACCACCCAATTCGGACGCCGACAGGTACACAGGCCCCTCCGCGATATCCACATTCCGAAGCGGGTCATCGTCTCGATGCTGCGGGAACACATGGCAGTGCAGGTGCGGTGCGCGATGCCCCATCACGAGGTAGTCGATCTTTCGGGGCGTGAACGCCGCGCCGACCGCCTTACCCGCGCGCTGCACGTCGTGCCAGAAAGCATCGAGCTGAAGCGCATCGAGCCGATCGAGGTCGGTGACGTGTTCACGAAGAATCACCACGGAATAACCGGCGTGAGCTTGATTTCGCACGAGACGAAAGTATGTGGCCTCGGTGGAACCCACCAGGATGCTGTGTTCGTTCTCCTCCAGGTGAGCGTCGGCGCACATGCCGCACCGCGCGGGATCGATGAGCTCCGACCACTGCTCCTCCGTCCACCACATCGGCTCATCGTAACCAGAAGCCTCCGTCGCGCCGTTCACACCGCTCGCGTCGACAAGCCGAAGTACTCCAGCTCCGCATCGTTCAGCATCCGGGACCGGATCAGGAATCGCATCCCGGTCGGGCCTTCAACCGAGAAACCCGCACCGCGCCCCGGCACCACGTCGATGGTCAGGTGCGTGTACTTCCAGTACTCGAACTGCGACTCCGACATGAACACCTCCACCGTCTGCGGCAGTCCGACGTCGAAGGCACCGAGCAGCACGTCGCCCGGCCCCGTGATGAACATCCCGATCGGGTAGCACATGGGTGAAGAGCCGTCGCAGCAGCCGCCGGACTGGTGGAACATGAGCGGCCCGTGCTGTGCGGTCAGCTCACGCACGAGTGCGGCCGCCGCCTCCGTCACGTCCACGCGCTGATAGGTGCCGATGCTGACCATGACTGCCGCCTTCCCGGGAGGAGCCGGGCGGACGCTGAGGGAGCAGCGCCCGCCCGGGGATCGAGCTCAGAAGAAGCCCATCGGCCCTTCCGCGTACGAGACGAGGAGGTTCTTCGTCTGCTGGTAGTGGTCGAGCATCATCTTGTGGTTCTCGCGCCCGACGCCCGACTGCTTGTACCCGCCGAACGCCGCATGCGCCGGGTACTGGTGATACGTGTTCGTCCAGACGCGTCCGGCCTCGATCGCCCGCCCTGCACGATAAGCCGTGTCCCCGCTGCGGCTCCACACGCCGGCACCGAGTCCGTAGAGGGTGTCGTTCGCGATCGAGATCGCGTCGTCGAAGCCGTCGAACGAGGTGACCGACAGCACGGGCCCGAAGATCTCCTCCTGGAAGATGCGCATGTCATTGGTGCCCTCGAACACGGTCGGCGCGACGTAGAAGCCCTCGCTCAGATCGCCGCCGAGATCGACCCGCTCGCCACCGGTGAGCAGTCGCGCACCGCCCTGCTTGCCGATGTCGATGTAGCTGAGGATCTTCTCCAGCTGATCGTTCGACGACTGCGCGCCGATCATCGTCGCCGGATCCAGCGGATTGCCCTGCACGACCTTCGCGACCCGTTCCAGCCCGTCGGCGAGGAAGCCGTCGTAGATCGACCGCTGGATGAGTGCGCGCGAGGGGCAGGTGCAGACCTCGCCCTGATTCAGCGCGAACATCGTGAAGCCCTCGAGCGCCTTGTCGTAGAACGGATCGCTGGTCGAACGCGCGACGTCTTCGAAGAACACGTTGGGGCTCTTGCCTCCGAGTTCCAGCGTCACCGGGATCAGGTTCTGCGAGGCGTACTGCATGATGAGGCGACCGGTCGTGGTCTCGCCCGTGAAGGCGACCTTGCGGATGCGCTTGTGCTGCGCGAGCGGAGCGCCCGCCTCGATACCGAACCCGTTCACGATGTTCACGACGCCGGCCGGCAGCAGGTCGCCGATGATCTCGAACAGGAACAGCAGGGATGCCGGTGTCTGCTCGGCGGGCTTGATCACGACGCAGTTGCCCGCGGCGAGCGCGGGCGCCAGCTTCCAGACCGCCATCAGGATCGGGAAGTTCCAGGGGATGATCTGACCGACCACACCCAGCGGTTCATGGAAGTGGTACGCGACGGTGTTCTCGTCGAGCTGGCTGATGCCGCCTTCTTGCGCCCGCAGGACGCCGGCGAAGTAGCGGAAGTGGTCGACGGCGAGCGGGATGTCGGCGGCGAGGGTCTCGCGTACCGGCTTGCCGTTCTCCCAGGTCTCGGCGACCGCGATCTCCTCGAGGTGCTGTTCGATCCGGTCGGCGATCTTGTTGAGGATCACGGATCGCTCGGCAGGACTGGTCTTGCCCCAGGTCGCGAACGCCTGCCACGCGACCTCGACGGCCCGGTCGATGTCTTCGCTCGTGCCGCGACCGACCTCGGTGAAGACCTTGCCGTTCACGGGGCTGACGTTCTCGAAGTACTGGCCCTTCACAGGCTCGACGAACTCGCCGCCGATGTAGTGGCCGTAGCGCGGCCGGTAGTTCGCGAGCGCGCCCGGCTGGCCCGGGGCCGCGTAGGCGAGGGACACGTCTTCTTCGACGATGCTCATGGGGTCTCCTTCGACGGGGCCGCGCGTCGGTGCAGCGGCTCTTCTCCGAAGGTAGGTCGCCCGGGGTTGCGCCCCGATGCGCAACGTTGCGCCCGGTTGCAGGCCGCGGTCAGGCCTCGAGGCGCTCGATCCTCGCGACGAGCCCTGCGCGCTTCGGCGACCGGGCGGGGAGCATCTCCAGCGCGAGACGGAGTGCCTCGGCATCTCCCTGCCCCTCGGGGATCTCTGCGTAGGAGAGCAGCACGTCGAGACTCGCCTCGGACAGCATCGCTTCGCGGAGCGCTCCCCTCACCGACTCCCGGAACTCCTCGACGCCGGGCGAGGTCGACTCGGGGAGCACCGGACCCCGATAGGCGGTGAGCGCCACACGGTGCGCGCCGCGATCGAGCAGTGACAGCACGTCATGTGCGTCGGTATCGAGGGCGACGGGAAGGCGGTACGGGCGCGACTCGGGCACCAGATCGGGGGTCGTGCGCTCGAGCACCTTGCGCAGGCGAACCATTTCCGGGCGGAGCGTGTCGGGCGAGACGCCCGGGCCGTAGACGAGCTCGCAGAGGCGCTCGGCCGAGAGACCCTGGCGGTGCACGGCCAGCATCAGCAGGATCGCCGCGTGGCGTGCGCTGAGCTCGATCATGGACTCGTCGTGTGCGGACTCGGTCTCCAGGCGGGCCCGATCCCGGCCGAGCACATGCAGCGTCGCGCGCGCGGTCGCCGGCATGCGTCCCTTCGTCACGCTGGTTCGCGGCCGGGACTCCTCGCTCCGTCGGCGCAGACGAGCCACCATCAACTCCGACTCGACCGCGCGGGCCGTCGCATCGACCAGCAGTCGCGCCTGCAGCGAGACCACCTCGGGGCCTCCGGTGATGTCGATGACTCCGAGCACACGCTGCGTCTCGGGGTCGCGGACGGGCGCAGCCGTGCATGACCACGGATGCACGAGGCGGTTGTAGTGCTCCGCGCCGCGGATCTGCACCGACTGGCCGAGGGCGAGCGCGGTTCCGGGGGCGCTCGTGCCGACGGCATCCTCCGACCAGTTCGCACCGGCGACGAAGCCCATGCCGTCGGTGAGCGAGCGCAGCTGATCATCCCCCTCGATCCAGAGCAGGCGTCCGGCCTGGTCGCCGACGGCGATGATCACTCCGGTGTCCTCCGCCTCGCCGGGCAGCAGCAGCGCACGGATCATGTCCATCACCGAGGCGAGAGGGTGGGCGAGGCGGTAGGCCTCGAGCTCGTCGCTGACCAGTTCGAGCGGAGGAGCGCCTTCGGGTCCGACCCGACCGCGCCACGACCTCTCCCACGACTCGCGGACGAGGGGGCGCACCTCTTGCAGGCGCCGGTCGTCGAGATTGCCGGCGAGCAGCTCTTCGTGCGCACGCTCGATGAGCAGTCGCGATGTCGGGGGGAGGGACTCGCGGGATACCTGCCACGGCGCAGACACAGCGGTCTCCGATCGTCGAGAGCGTGCGTTGCCTCAGTGTACGAGCAGCGCGGCCCCGAGGGAACACCTCACCGCGTCAACGGAGGAGGCCGGCGACGAGGTCGTCGATCACCTCGTCCGTCGAGGTGTCCGGATCGATCGGCGTGGTGAGCCGGTCGAGCAGCAGTCCGTCGATCGCGTAGTGGAAAAGCGCGATCTCGCGCCGTCCGCCCGGGAGCCCTGCCGCGGTGTTGAAGGCGATGTCGCCGTCGAAGCCGGCACGTTGCCAGGCGCCCAGCACGGCGGCGACCTCGGGGCGTCGGCCGCCTTCGAGTCGCAGCTCGAACAGGGCGAGCGTCACGTCTCGATCCTCGGTCAGCCTTCGCACGATGTCGCGGATGTAGTCGGCGAACAGCGCGGGGCCGGGTGGCACGTTCGCGCGGCGCTCGAGATCCTCGGGCGTAGGAGCGAGTCGCTCTCCGATTCGCTCGACGAGTCCCTCGATCAGGGCGTCCCGACTGCGGAAGTAGTTCGATGTGGTGCCGGTCGGAACCCGCGCGGCGACGTCGACCGCGCGGTGCGTGAGACCTCTCGACCCTTCCCGTGCGAGCACCGTGAGTCCCGCATCCGCGATCGCCCGCCGCCGGGAGTCGTTCTTGACCATGGGAAGAAGACTAGCGCAATCACTACGCCTGTTGTACTGCAACTGCGACAAATGTAGTGATTGGAGCATCATGCGAGAACTCGTGTACTACGCCGCCGTCACCCTCGACGGCTACATCGCCGGCCCGAACGGCGAGTTCGACGCGTTCCTCGTCGAGGGCGACCACATGGACGGCATCAATCGGCGCTTCGCCGACACCCTCCCGACCGCCGCGGCCGCAGCGCTCGGGATCGCACAGAACCGCGACGTCTTCGACACGGTGCTGATGGGATGGAACACCTACGCCGTCGGCGGGGTCTCCAGCCCCTATGCGCACCTTCGGCAGATCGTGTTCAGTCGCACGAGGAGCGCAGAGGCCGAGAACCTGCAGGTCACGTCCGAAGACCCCGTCTCGGTGGTGCGGCGACTGAAACAGGAAGACGGCGCCGCCATCTCTGGCTCTGCGGCGGGGGCGCCCTGGCGGCGACACTCGCCGACGAGATCGACCGACTCGTCCTCAAACGACAGCCCTTGCTGTTCGGCTCGGGCATCCCCCTGTTCGGTGAGCGCCCGTATCGCCCCGAGAGGTTCGATGCCGTGCAGACCGTTGCCTACGAAAGCGGCGTGGTGTTCACCGAACTGGAGCGTCGGCGCGAGGGGTGATGCGAGAGATATCTTCCTGCTAGCATTCTGCTGTCAGGAGGCGGAATATGGCGACCGTGACCATCCGGAATCTCAGCGACGATGTCGTCGACGCGCTGAAGGAGCGTGCCCGACAGAACTCCCGCTCGATGGAGGCCGAGGTGCGCGACGTGCTCACGCGATTGGCGAAGAACAGCGCGAGCGGGCTCGAAGCCGACCTGGCGCAGCGGATGGCCCGTCCGCGCCGATGGTCGGTCCCATCAAGCGAGATCATGGCGAGGGTGGATGCGAACCCGTCGACCCCGGAACATGACAGGATGCGTCGGGCATGGGCGGCGGAGCTGGAGGCGGACAGGCAGAATCCCTTCTTCCTCGAACCGCTCCGGGACCCGTGGGAGAGTCGTGATTCTTCTTGACACGAACGTGCTGATCCAGCTCGACAGCGTGCAGTTGCCCCCGGACGACGTGGCTCTGAGCGCCATCGTCTACGCCGAACTTCAGCTCGGAGTCGAGCGTGCGACAGATCCGGTTCTTCGCCGCAGCCGCCGCAACGAACTGATGCGCCTCTCCTCACTCCTCGAAGCCGACTGGCTGCCGTTCGATCGGGCAGCCGCGGAGGGATACGCCCGCCTTGCGTCGGAGGTGATCCTGACCCGTCCCGCACATGCCCGGAGCAAGGACCTCATGCTGGCCGGGCACGCCTACGCACTCGGCGCCGCCCTCCTCACCTTCAACCCGAAGGACTTCGAGCTCGTCTCCGGCGACGTCGAGATCATCGTCCCCGAACTGCGCTGAGACAGGTCAGCCGCGCGCGGCCCACCACTCTCGAAGCCGCTGCTCGGCGACATCGGGGCCGAGCACGCCCTCGTCCAGGCGCAGGTCGAGGAGGAACCGGTACGCCTCGCCGACCTCGCGTCCGGGGCTGATGCCGAGCACCTGCTGGATGCGGTTGCCGTCGAGCTCCGGACGGATCGCGTCGAGCTCCTCCTGCTCGCGGAGTGCGGCGATGCGCGACTCGATGTCGTCGTAGGCGCTCGCGAGACGACCGGCCTTGCGCTTGTTCCGCGTGGTCACGTCGGCGCGGGTGAGGATGTGCAGGCGCTCCAGCAGATCGCCGGCATCGCGCACGTAGCGACGCACGGCCGCATCCGTCCAGGCCCCCTCGGCATAGCCGAAGAAGCGCAGGTGCAGCTCGATGAGCGTGGCGACGGCGTTCGTGGTCTCGGTATCGAAGCGCAGCGCCTGCAGCCGTTTGCGCGCCATCCGCGAGCCCACGACGTCGTGGTGGTGGAACGTGACGACTCCCCCGGCCTCGAGCTTGCGCGTGCGGGGCTTGCCGATGTCGTGCAGCAGTGCCGCGATGCGCAGGGGCACGTCGGGCGCGGCGCCGGGGTGCCGGAAGTGCTCGAGCTCGATCGCCTGGGCGAGCACGGTGAGCGAGTGCTCGTAGACGTCCTTGTGGTGGTGGTGCTCGTCGACCTCGAGGCGCAGTTCGGTGACCTCGGGCAGGAACTCGTCGATCAGCCCGGTGTCGACCAGCACGCGGATCCCGCGCACCGGGTCGTCGGTCTGCATGAGGCGCACGAGCTCGGACTGGATGCGCTCCGGACTCACGATCTTCAGCGTCTCGCGGAGCTCGGCGATCGCCTCGGCCGTGGCCTCTTCGACGCGGAAGCCGAGCTGGGCGCTGAAGCGGGCGGCGCGCAGCATGCGCAGGGGGTCGTCGCCGAATGAGATCCGGGGGTCCGCCGGGGTGCGCAGAACACCCGCGATCAGATCTTCCACGCCACCGGTCGGGTCGATGAGCTTGACCGACGGCACCTGCAGGGCCATGGAGTTGACGGTGAAGTCGCGGCGCACGAGGTCGCCGTCGATCGTGTCGCCGAACTCCACCGTGGGCTTGCGGGTCACACCGTCGTAGCTGTCGGCGCGATACGTCGTGATCTCGACCTGTTCGCGCTGCACGCGCGCGCCGATCGTGCCGAACGCCCGGCCGATGTCCCACTGGGCGGTCGAGATCGGCGTGACGATGGTCAGGATCTCGTCGGGCGAGGCATTGGTCGTGAAGTCGAGGTCATGGGTCGCGCGTCCGAGCAGCGCATCGCGCACCGGACCACCGACGACGGCCAGATCGAAGCCGGCCTCCTCGAACGCCGTCGCGAGGGTGCGGACGACCGGATTCTCGGCGAGCGCACCGAGACGGGCGAGGCCGTCAGCCATATTGAGCATGGGTTCCAGCGTACCGGGGTGAGCCGTTCGTGCCGGGGCCGTCTGCTGCCCCTGCCTCTTCTCCGAGCCCTTCTGCGAAAACCCAGACCGTCCGCCCGCGCGCCGGCGCGCCACCCCTCGACACGCCGGTCCCCGCGACGTCGGTCTCCGTTTCGGCCGAAGGAGCGTCGGTCGCGGAGTTCACCCACCCTTCTCTTCGGGGTCAGACGCCGGTCATCCGTCTTCGATGGGGTGGAGGGGCCTCGTGCGGCTGAGCACGGAAACCCCACCTCGAAGGACTGACATGACCTCCCCCACCCCTGCGGTGCGGTGGCGGCGTCGCGGACTGACGTCCGTCGCGCTCCTCGCCCTGCTCGGCGGCGCCGTCGTCGCCCCCGCGGCTCTCGCCGCACCCGACCCCGAGGTGCCGACGGGATCGCTCATCACCGGCGACACCTCCTGGCACTACCTCGACGACGGCTCCGACCCGTCTCCCGCACCGGCGGCGCTCCGCGACTGGACGCTGCCCGCCTATGACGACAGCGCATGGAAGACCGCTGCCGGCTCGTTCGGCGCGAAGGGCGGGAAGCTCGCACCGGTCGGTCCGCAGACGCCGAAGACCCTTCTGAACCACTACCTCGACGGTACGGCGGCCCCCACCGTCCCGACCTACTTCTTCCGCACGACCTTCGAGCTCGAAGCGGGCGTCGCCGAGCAGGTCGCGGCCCTCCAGAGCACTATCACGTACGACGACGCGATCATCGTCTGGATCAACGGCGAAGAGGTCGCCCGCTACGTCGACGGCCGCATCACCGACACCACCAACGTCGAGTACGCGGGAGACGGCAACGGCGACCCGCTCACCAGCACGTTCAGCGCCGAAGGCGACCTGCTGCACGACGGCACCAACACGATCGCCGTCTCGCTGTTCCAGGACCGGGAGACCAGCTCCGACATCTTCTTCGACATGTCGTCGCTGACCCTGGTCAAGGCATCCGCCCCCGGCACCCCGGTCGTCGCCCCGCCGACCCGCGTCATCCTCACCCCGACCGAGCAGCCTGCCGTCTCGCAGTCGTTCTCCTGGCTCGCCGGCGACGCCTCGCACACGGTCGGACAGGTCGAGATCGCGCCCTCGGCGGGCGGCGAGACCCGCACCGTCGACGCGTATGACGCGGGTGTCGTGAACGGCAACCCGAACAAGCACTTCTCGGCCACCGTGACCGGCCTCACCGCCGCCACCGAGTACCGCTATCGCGTCGGCCTCCCGGGCAGCTGGAGCGACTGGTTCACTTTCCGCACCGCGGATCCGTCCGCGACCGACTTCCAGTTCATCTACTACGGCGACGCGCAGATCGGCCTCGACACCACGTGGCCGAGCGTCGTGAAGCAGGCGGAAGCCGCCGCGCCCCGGTCGATCGGCTCGGTGCACGCTGGCGACCTCATCAACACGTCGAGCAACGAGAACGAGTGGGTCAACTGGTTCAAGGGCATGAAGGACTCGGCCGTCCGCACCAACGTGATGGCCGCCCCCGGCAACCACGAATACTCGGGCGACAAGCTGCTCACGGCGTGGAAGGCCGCGTTCGAATACCCGCGCAACAACCCGTCGACGAGCTCGATCGGCGAGCTGGCCGACCTCGCCAAGGGCGACTCCGCCGTGGCGCAGCAGTACCGCGCGTTCTTCGACCACTGGAGCTCGTTCGCCGCCGAGACCGCGTACTACACCGACTACCAGGGCGTGCGTTTCATCACGCTGAACGCCACCCGCGACACGACCTTCCTCACCCCGGCCGGACTCCCGTCCTGCACGGGCACGGAGTGCCCGTCGTCCCAGATCGGCACGCTGTGGACCCGCTTCCAGGGCGCCTGGCTCGACCTGCTGCTGCAGAACAGCCCGTCGAAGTGGAACGTCGTCACGTTCCACCAGCCGGTGTTCTCGGCATCCGAGGGTCGCGACGAGCCGGTGCTGCGCGCCGAGTGGCTCCCGGTCTTCCAGCGCAACGACATCGACCTGGTGCTCATGGGCCACGACCACACCTACGCTCGCGGCTACGTGAACACCGATGCCACCGAGACCCCCGGCCTCACCACCGGCCCGGTCTACGTCGTGTCGAACTCGGGCGCAAAACACTACGACCTCGAGACCCCCGAGAAGAACGTCTGGACCAACAACGGCGCCACCCAGGTGCTGCGCGGGCAGGGCGTGACGACCTACCAGGTCATCGACGTCTCGAAGAACCAGCTGGTCTACCGGTCCTACCTCGCCGAGAAGCAACCGGGCGCCACGACCGAACTCCCCGTCGGCGCCGTCTACGACACGTTCACCGTGACGAAGTCGGATGCCGGGGAGAAGTGGGTCACCGAGGCCGGCGTCACGCCTCCGGTCACGCCGGAACCCGAGGTTCCGGCCAAGGTCGAGCTCGGCGCGGCATCCGTGAAGGCCGGCGGCACGGTCACGGTATCGGGCAGAGGCTTCGCGGAGGGCGCGCAGCTGCGACTCGAGCTGCGGTCCGACCCGGTGCAGCTGGGCACCGCCACCGCCGGTGCGGACGGATCCTTCCAGCGCACGGTCACGATCCCGGCGAACACCCCGGCTGGCGCGCACACGCTCGCGGTGATCCTGCCCGACGGCACCGAAGTCACCGCGGCCCTCACCGTCGCAGCGGCAGCCGGTGGCGGAGCGGTGGCACCGGGCAACGGCGGCTCGACAGGCGGCGACCTCGCCACCACGGGTGCCGACAGCGCGCCGTACATCGTCGCAGCCGTCGTGCTCCTCGCCGCCGGCCTCGGCCTGTTCGCGATGCGCCGTCGTCGCCGTCACGCCGCGGTGGAGACGACCGAGGCGGAGTAGTCCGCACGAGAGGGTGCCGTGCCGTCTTCGGACAGGCCGGCACCCTCTTTCCCTGCACAGATATCCCATCGATAACGATGCGGTTTCCGCTGCTCACGGGCAGCCATCCCCTCCTCCACACACCCCTACGCTCTGGACATGCGCCCTCACTCTCGCCTCATCCTCGCTTCGGCCACAGCCGCACTCCTGGGCTTCTCGCTCACCGCCTGCGCCCCGGCGAGCACAGACGGCTCGGTGACGCCGTCATCGTCATCGTCGCCGGTCGCCTCTCCGTCCCCCACGCCTGCGGACCGGGTCGTCGAGATCTCGGTCGACGGCCTCTCGGTCGACGACGGCGCCGTGATCGCGTACGACGACCCTGACGGCGCTGTCGCCGCCCTCACCGACGCCTTCGGATCGGCTCCGACGGAAGGAACCGTCGAGGGCCCCTACGGCGCCGTGTACTCCGGAGACGACTGGCAGGGCACGAAGGCGACGGTCCGCGAGACCCGTATCGACCTGGTCGTGTCGGCGGATGCCCCCGGTGTGATATTCCGCACCCCGGAGGGCATCGGCATCGGTTCCACGCGCGCCGAGGCGATGGCCGCAGGAGCGGTGGACGGCTGGGATGAAGACGGCGACGGCGTCGCCGACTACCTGAGCATCGGCGTGCGAGAGGTTCCCGGCACGTCATCCCTCGTGAATCCCGGAGAAGTCGGCGTGGAGTACATCGACCTCAAGATCACCGGCGATGTCGTGACCCGCCTCAGCACCGGAGGCAACGACTTCAGCGACATCTGAAGCGAATCCGGACGCTGTCGACAAGACTCCCCATCGCCTGACGGAACCGCCGACTGAGATAGCCTTCACCCGAGTCCGTCCCCGGTGAAGGAGAGCAAGTGTCCGCGAATGATGTGATCGCCGACGAGACCGATCGGATCGTCGCCGCGGCCCTGCAGGTGAACGGCCGCGCGTCGTGGGGCGAGATCGCTCGCGTGGTCGATCTGCCCGAGCGCACGGTCGCCCGTCGAGGCCAACGGCTGCTGGATCGAGGACTGGTCCGCGTCTCCACCTACGTCGACCCGGCCCGCGTCCTACACGCCCGCGCGGTGCTGTTCCGCATCACGACCGAGCCCCATGCCCTGTGGCACGTGGCACGCACGCTCGCGCGGCGGGCGGACGCGTCCTCGGTCTCGGTGCTCGAGGGCAGCAGCGACATCGCCGGAATGCTGCTCCCCCACGATGACGCCTCCATCCGCGAGCTGCTCTTCACCGACTTCCCCGAGCTCGACGGCATTGACTCGATCAATGTCACGACAGTGCTGAAGTTCTTCCGCTCGGGGCACGACTGGCGCGCGGGAGTGCTCACCGACGAGCAGGCGCGCATGCTCGACGAGTCGTCCGGATCCGAGGTCGACCCCGCCGATTCTCTGAGCACGGACGAAGAGGCGCTCATCCGGCTGCTGCTGAAGGACGGACGGATGCCGGTCGCTCAGCTTGCCCGATCGCTGGGACTGAACGTCACGACCACCCGGCGCCGGATGGAGTCCCTGAGCCGTCGCGGTCTGATGCATCCGCGGACCGAGGTCGTGCCGAGTCTGTTCGGGTTGGGACTGGAGGCGCTCGTCTGGCTCCGGGTGCCGATGGCGCGCCTCGAGAGAGTGGGAACCGCCCTGGCGGCAGCGCCCGAGGTGAAGTTCATCGCCGCGACCACCGGCACCTCGCAACTGCTCGCCAACGTGCTCGTGAAAGACGCCGACGAGTTCTACGAGTTCCTCACCGGGCCGGCCGTGGCGGGCCACGAAGGCCTCGAGGTCGTGGAGTCGCTGGTCGTCATCACGCCGGTGCTGCGTGGGTCGCTGATCGTGGATGAGGCACCCGAAGCACTGGCGAACGACATGCCCACCGGCGCCATCCGCCTATAGTCTGATTCTGTTACTGACATGTAACGAAATGGCGAGATCGTTCTTCAACGCTTGACCTAGTGGCGAAATAGGGCAAGTATCCTCTCCAGGGCCATCACCCCTGGAGAGGACGACCGTGTTCACGGCAACGGGAGACGACTGGGCGGATCGCGCGGCGACGCTGCCCCTGCGCACGCGCTTGTTCATCGACGGTGCGTGGGAGGAGGGCTCGGCCGAGCCACTGACGCCGGTGAGCCCGCGCGACGGACGGACGCTCCCGCCGATCAGCGCAGCCTCGGTGGGCGATGTGGACCGTGCTGTGCGCTCGGCGCGCGCGGCATTCGACTCCGGGATCTGGTCGCGGATCGCTCCCCGCGAGCGTGGACAGCTGCTGATCGCGTTCGCCCAGAGGATCCACGACAACGCCGAAGAGCTCGCCCTCACCATCTCGCTCGAGATGGGCAAGCCCCTGCGCGAGGCGCTGCAGACCGAGCTCCGCGCCGTCGTGAACTGCTTCCGCTGGTACGGCGAGGCTGCGGACAAGGTCCTCGACGAGATGCCGGTCACCGCCCCGGGCAGCCTCGCGCTCGTCACCCGCGAACCGGCGGGAGTGGTCGCGGCCGTCGTGCCCTGGAACTTCCCCCTGACCATGACCGCCTGGAAGCTCGCCCCCGCTCTCGCGGTCGGCAACAGCGTGGTGCTCAAGCCCGCCGAGCACACCACCTTCTCGGCGCTCCGTCTGGCCGAGCTCGCACACGAGGCCGGGATCCCCTCCGGCGTCCTCAACGTCACACCCGGCACCGGCCAGGTCGCCGGCCGTGCTCTCGGCGAGCACCATGACGTCGACGTCGTCACCTTCACGGGCTCGCCCGAGGTCGGCCGCAAGTTCCTCGGCTATTCGGCGGCGTCGAACGGCAAGCGCGTCTGGCCGGAGCTCGGTGGCAAGACCGCCAGCCTGGTGCTGCCGGATGCCGACCTCGAGCGCGCGGTGCGGGCCACCGCCGACGGCTGCTTCTACAACCAGGGCCAGATGTGCACGGCCTCGTCGCGTCTGCTGGTCCCCCGCGCCCAGCGGGAGCGTGCCCTCGAGATCGCCGCCGACGTCGCACGCACGACCCTTCCCGCCGACCCCTTCGAGGTCACGACCTCGATGGGCGCGATCGTCAGCGAGAGGCAGCTCGCGGGCATCGCCGGCTTCGTCGAGCGCGCCCAGGCGGAAGGCGGCGAACTCGCGGCCGGCAGCCCCGAGCGGTTCCACGCCGTCGATGGTGGCAGCTACTTCGCCCCGGTCGTGCTCGGCGTCACTTCCCAGCACGAGGTCGCGCAGCGCGAGGTGTTCGGCCCCGTGCTCTCGGTCATCGCCTACGACGACGTCGAAGACGCCCTCGAGATCGCGAACGGCACCGAGTTCGGACTCGCCGCCGCGCTCTGGAGCACCGACCTCAACGCCGTGCACACCCTGTCTCGGCGCCTGCGCGCGGGCATCGTCTGGGTCAACTGCTTCGAGGAGGGCGACATGACGATCCCCTTCGGCGGGGTGAAGGGTTCCGGCTTCGGTCGCGACAAGAGCCTGCACGCGCTCGAGAAGTTCACCGATCTGAAGACGACCTGGATCGAGCTCTCATGACGCGCCCGTTCATCGGCATCACCACCTGGCGCCGGTTCATCGACACCGATCTCGGGGCCGGCCGCGCGGCGCACACCCTGGGCACGGAGTACGCCGCCCCCATCGAAGCGGCCGGCGGTGCCGTCGTTCTCCTCCCTCCGACGGCGAGCGTGGACGAGGTGCTCGACCGCCTCGACGGGCTGGTGCTCTCCGGCGGCGAAGACGTGCACCCCTCGCGCTACGGCGCCGAACCGCAGGAGGGGAAGAACTACGACCCCTCGCGCGACGGCTTCGAGATCGAACTCGCCCTCGGGGCACGCCGGCGCGGTATCCCCGTACTCGCGATCTGTCGCGGACTGCAGGTGAGCAACATCGCCTTCGGCGGGTCCCTCGTGATCGATATCTCGACCACGGAACACCACCAGCCGGTGCGCGCCGCCGACCAGCAGCTCGCCGCCCGGCATCCGATCGTCCTCGCGGACGGGAGCCGGCTCGCCGCCCTCTACGGCACGCGGGAGCGGATCGTGAACACCATCCATCACCAGTCGATCGACGTTCCCGCCCCCGGTGTCCACTCCGTCGCCTGGGCGCCGGACGGGATCGTCGAAGCCGTCGAGTCCGACGACGACTGGCCCTTCTGGGCAGTGCAGTGGCACCCCGAGAAGATGATCGACCCCGATGAGGCCGCAGAGGAGATGCCGCTGTTCACGGCGTTCGTCTCGGCCGCCCGCGAACGAGCAGCGGAACACCCCGCTGCGGAGAAAGGAACACGATGACCAAGCAGGTCTTCCTCGAGTACGAGAACGGCGTCCGCGCCGTCGCCACCCTGTTCGAGGACCTCGCCCCTCGCACCTGCGAGGCCATGTGGGGTGCGCTGGAGAAGCCGGTCACCATGCAGGCGATGCACGCGATGTATGCCGGACCGGAGGTCATGGTCGGGCTCCCCGAAGAGGCTCAGAACTTCGACCCCGAGAAGGTGCCGTTCGAGAACCAGCAGGTCGTGCCCGCACCGGGTGATCTGCAGTGGTACTGGCAGCGACCCATGCAGATGGGTGGGCTGCCGTTCGAGTGGTACGAGATCGGCGTCTTCTACGATCGTGGTGCCCGTACTCTCGGCCCGCTCGGATGGACACCCGTCAACATCTGGGGCGGCATCACCGAAGGACTCGCGGAGTTCGCCAAGGAGAGCGCGGCGATCCGCATCGACGGAGCCAAGCAGCTCACCATCGGACGCCTGGTCTAAGGCGTCTACTCAGTGCTGGACCCATCCCGAAGGAGCAGTGCATGAATACCCGAAGAATCCTCACCACCGGAGCGCTCGTCGCCACCGGAGCCCTCGTCCTCGCCGGCTGTGCTGCCGGTGACGACAGCGCATCGTCCGGCGACAAGGAGTTCGCCGGCGAGACCATCGTCGTCACGTCGTTCGGCGGCGACTGGGAGAAGGCCTTCATCGAGGCCGTCGTCGATCCCTTCGAGGAGGAGACCGGGGCGAAGGTCGAGCTGATCACGCTGTACAGCGCCGACGCCCTCGCGCAGGTCACCGCCCAGAAGGCGAGCCCGCAGATCGACGTCGTGCATTTCTCCGGAGGGCAGGAGTTCACCGCGGCCGCAGACGGTCTCATCGCGCCGATCGCCGCCGACGAACTCTCCGAGACCGGCGACCTGATCGACCTGGCCACGGCCGGACTCGAACGGGGCGAAGGCCCGGTCATCCAGCTCGCGCCGATCGGGCTCGTGTACAACACCGAGGCGGATGCGCCGGCACCCACCTCGTGGTTGGATCTGTTCGACGAGGCCTACGCAGGGCACGTCGCCCTCACGGACTTCTCGAACACGTACGGCGTGCTCTCGATGCTCCGGGTCGCCGACGCGCTCGGTGGTGGCATCGACGACCCATCGCAGGCGATCAGCGATCTCGGGGCCCTGGCTTCCTCGGGCGACGCGATCGTCGTCCCGACCTCGCCCGATCTGCAGACCGCCTTCGCCCAGCGCGACACGTGGCTCGCACCGTACGCGATGGACTACGCCGGCACGCTGCAGGACGCCGGCCTTCCGGTAGAGTTCATCGTCCCGGAAGAAGGCGTCACCGCCTCCCTCATCACGGCGAACGTGGTCGAGGGCCGGGACAACCCCGACCTCGCGAAGCTCTTCATCGATTTCGAACTGCGCCCCGAAGCACAGGCCGTCTTCGCGGAGAACATGCGGTACTCGCCGGTCAACACCAAGACCGAGCTCTCCGACGAGGCTGCGGACGCGGTGCTGACGGGTGACGAGCTCGAGACGGTCGTCGTCTACGCTCCGGGCGATGTCGCGGCTTCGCGACCGGCCTGGACCGATGAGTGGAATGCGCTGATCACCAAATGAGTGTGCGAACCCGTAGGGAGCCCTGGCTCCTGCTCCTGCCGGCGATCGTGCTGCTCGCGCTCGCCTTCATCACCCCGGTGGCTGGCATGCTCCTCATGAGCGTGCAATCGTCGGCAGGCGGGTTCACCCTCGACAACTTCACCCGGTTGTTCACGAGTGAGTATCACCTCCAGGCGGCGCTGCGCTCGCTCCGCCTGGGGGTGATCCAGACGGTGATCACCCTGCTCATCGCCATCCCGCTGTCCTACGTGATGGCGCGCGCCGGATCCAAGGTGCGCTCGTTCCTGCTGATCGTCGTGATCCTCCCGCTCATGACGAGCGTCGTCGTCCGCACGTTCGGGTGGGTGGTCCTGATGGGACCGTCAGGGCTCCTCATGAAGATCCCCGGTGCCGAGTTCCTCGTGAGCGGCACCCAAGGCTTCCTCGGAACCGAGACCGGTGTCGTGATCGCGATGGTGCAGGTTCTCCTCCCGTTCGCGGTGCTGAGCATCCTCGGCGTGATCTCGGGCATCCGGCCGCAACTGGAGGAGGCCGCACGCACCCTCGGCGCCGGATTCTGGCGCACACTGTGGCACGTCGTCCTCCCCCTCGCGATCCCCGGCATCGTCGCCGGCGCCTCGCTCGTCTTCGTCCTGTCGGTGAGCTCGTTCATCACCCCGCGCTTCATCGGCGGCGCGCAGATCCCGGTGTTCGCGCAGACGATCTACATCGATGCGACCACCAACCTCGACTGGTCGTTCGCGGCCGCGCAGGCCGTGCTGCTGTTCGCCGGGGTCATGCTCGTGCTCGCAGCGACGTCCCGACTCGGGAAGCAGAAGGTGTGACCATGGTCCGTTCCGTTCCGATCCTCGGCAGGGTCCTCGCCATCGTCCTCGGCGTCGTGGTGACGCTCTACATGCTCGTGCCGCTCATGGTCGTCGCCGGAGCCTCGATCGGCGAGAACCGCTTCCTGACCTTTCCCGGTCAGGGCTTCACGCTCGAGTGGTACGTCGAGGCGCTCACCTCCGACACGTATCTCGAGCCGTTTCGGCTGAGTCTGCTGGTCGGCATCACGGTCGCGATCGTCGCCGCAGCCATCGGCACCGCAGCCGCTCTCGCCCTCACCCGCTTCAAGGTCCCCGGCGGTGCCGCCATCCAGGGGCTGCTGATGTCGCCGCTGACGATCCCCACGATCATCCTCGCCATCGGCGCACTGTCCATCTCCTCACTCACGATCGGGTCGCCGAATGTGGGTGTCCTGATCGCGATCCACGTCGTGATCGCGATCCCCTATGTCATGCGCACCGTCACAGGTGTCATGACCAGGGCCGATCACTTCACGGAAGAGGCGGCACGCACCCTGGGCGCCAGCACCTGGAACCGCTACCGCCTGGTCGTGCTCCCCATCGCCCGCCCCGGCATCGCCGCCGGCGCGTTCTTCGCCTTCAACATCTCGTTCGACGATGCGGTCATCGCCCTCTTCCTGCG
This sequence comes from Microbacterium sp. TPU 3598, assembly GCF_002356155.1. NCBI lineage: Bacteria > Bacillati > Actinomycetota > Actinomycetes > Micrococcales > Microbacteriaceae > Microbacterium > Microbacterium sp. TPU 3598. Next base: position 3,765,307 of record NZ_AP017975.1, read on the forward strand.
TACTCCGCAGCTCGAGACCCTGCCCATCGCCATCTACGGCCAGCTGGAGTTCAGCACGTCGCCCACCGTGGCCGCCGTCTCGACTCTCATGGTCTTGCTCACCGTCGTCCTCATGATCGTGCTCGAACGCATCATCGGCCTGGGAAGGTTGTTCGTCTGATGACAACACTCACCATCACTGCTCTCACCAAGGACTTCAAAGGGACGAAGGTGCTCAAGGGCATCGACATCTCGATGCGTTCGGGGGAGTTCGTCTCCTTGCTCGGGCCCTCGGGGTGCGGCAAGACCACGCTCCTGCGCTGCATCGCGGGCCTCGAGTCGCCCAGCGGCGGCACGATCGAGATCGCCGGCCAGGATGTGACCGGGCTCCCGCCCGAGAAGCGCCACCTCGGCATGATGTTCCAGAGCTACGCGCTGTTCCCGCACATGAGCGTCGTCGAGAACGTGCGCTTCGGTCTGCGCATGTCGGGCGAGAAGACCAAGGCCGAGCAGAAGGAACTCGCCGTCCGTGCGCTCGAGCGCGTGCAGATGGGCCACCTGGCCGATCGGATGCCGGCACAGCTGTCGGGCGGACAGCAGCAGCGCGTCGCCCTGGCCCGTGCCATCGCGTTCGAGCCGCGCGTACTGCTGCTCGACGAGCCGCTGTCGAACCTCGATGCCCGCCTACGGGAGGACATGCAGGTCGAGCTGAAGGAACTGCACCGCACGCTCGGCCTGACCACCGTGTTCGTCACCCACGACCAGGAGGAGGCGATGAGCCTCTCGGACCGCATCGTCCTCATGAACGCAGGTGTGATCGAGCAGGAGGGTGCACCGGCCGAGCTCTACGGAGCACCGCGCACTCCCTTCGCCGCCGACTTCATCGGTGCGGCGAACCTGCTGCCTGCGACCCGTTCCGGCGCCGTGGCGACATTGGATGGCACCGCGATCCAGGTGCCGATGACCGGCGCGGGCCCCGATGGCGCCGGCGAGGTGGTGCTCCGCCAGGAGGATCTGCGGCTCTCCCCGACGATCGGAGGCGACGCTCCGGTACGTGTCGAGGTCGTCACCCATGTCTACCGAGGCGCCGACGTCGTCTACATCGTCGAGCTCGCGGGAAAGCGGATGCGCGTCGTGCGTCCGCGGCACGAGGCGCCGATCCCCGAGGGTGCGGCCGGTCTCGGCTGGCGAGAGGGTGCCGTGCTCTGGATCGCCGCGGCCTGACGGACAGATCCGCTCCTCGTCGGAGGGCGCCCTCCGACGAGGAGCGGCACCGTCGTAGGATCGCGGCATGGCCGACGAAGACTCCCCCTCCCCCGACGCCCCCCGCGATGCCTCCCGCCGAGGCTTCTTCAAGGTGGGCGGCGCCGCCCTCGCCGGCGCGGTGGTCGGCGGTGTCGGCGGCGCGGCCATCGGAGCCTCCATCGCCGGTAACGGTCGCGACGGTTTCGCGGCGGATCCTGATCCGTTCGCTGCCCTCACACCGCGCAGCGAACCCGGTTTCGATCACCTCGTCGTCGTGATGGGCGAGAACCGCTCCTTCGACAACCTGCTCGGGTACCTGTACTCGAAGGAGAACCTCCCGGCGGGCGAGACGTTCGAGGGACTGGAATTCGGCTCCTACAGCAACACCGCCTCCGACGGCACGGTCGTCGACGCGCACGTGTACGAGGGCGACACCGACCGGATCATGAGTCTTCCCGACCCGGACCCGGGCGAGGAGTACCCGCACGTCAACACGCAGATCTTCGGCACGGTCGATCCTCCGACGAACGCCGACCTCTTCGTCGACGAGATGACCGCGCCCTTCAACGCCCCGACGCGCGGCGAGAAGGCCACGATGTCGGGTTTCCTCGAGGACTACATCATCAACTTCCGACGCCTGCGCAAGGGTGTGGATCCCCGGCCCGACGAAGCCGCGCACATCATGGGCTCGTTCTCTCCCGAGATGCTGCCGGTGCTGTCGACGCTCGCCTCGGAATTCGCGGTGTTCGACCACTGGTACGCCGGAGTGCCCTCGCAGACCTTCTGCAACCGTTCGTTCTTCCACGCCTCCACGTCTCACGGTTTCGTGACCAACCAGGCCGGAGGCGGCTACCGGAAGTGGTTGGATGCGCCGGCAGCGCCCACGGTGTTCAACCGGCTCGAAGACAAGAAGGTGAGCTGGAAGATCTACATCGACAAGCTCCAGCTCGTCTCGTTCACCGGCATGCTGCATGCGGCGGTGCTGGAGAAGTACTGGCGCACCGATCATTTCGGAACGATGGAGGACTTCTACGCCGAGGCGAAGGACGGCACGCTCCCCGCATACGCCTTCATCGAGCCGCGGATGGTTTACGACCACAACGACTTCCACCCTCCTTTCGGTTCCCCCGCGAGAGCGAGATCGACGGTGAGGCCGTGTTCGACAGTGCGATCTCTGACGTGCGTGCCGGAGACCGCCTCATCCACGACATCTACGAGGCGGTGCGCACGAGCGCTTCCCCGAAGGGCTCCAACGCCGTCAACACCCTGCTGCTCATCACCTTCGACGAGCACGGCGGGTGCTACGACCACGTGCCGCCGCCCGCCGTGACGAAGCCGACGCCCGAGACCGGTCCGGGTGAGATGGGCTTCACCTTCGATCGGCTCGGGTGCCGGGTGCCGGCCATCGCCGTCTCGGCCTATACCAAGCGCGGCAGCATCATCCATGACGAGATGCATCACGGATCCGTGACCGCGACCCTCTCGCGCCTGCACGGCCTGACGCCCCTCAACGACCGGGATGAGTCGGCGAACACGCTGCTGAACGTCGTCAACCTCGACAAGCCGCGGCATCCGTCCGACTGGCCGGTGACCACCCCGGCCTACACGCCGCCCAACCCGGAGGACACGGCACCACAGCCCGGAGAGAAGGATCAGCTGAAGCCTCTCACGCCGCCCGCACGCGGTCTGCTCGGCCTGCTCCTCGCGCGCTACGGGAAGCCTGGTGAGCAGGAGCCGGAGACCTTCGCCGACGCGTACAAGCTGCTGCACGAGCACGGCGAGGAGCTGTTCGGTCCGCCGAGCGGGAACTGATCGTGGCTCTACTCGTACGGTCGGCGCTCAGTGAGCAGAACCTCCTCCCGACTACACGTCGGCGATGAGCCTCTTGCCCAGGTCGACCGTGTCGTCGATCTCGTAGCCGAGGCGTCGGTAGAACTCGACGACCTGGGCGTTCCCCGTCCGCACCTGCAGGTTCACCTTGGGGCAGCCCAGATCGCGCAGACCGGCCTCGACGTGGGCGACGAGTGCCCTGCCCACCCCGAGCCCTCGTGCATCGAGATTCGTGGCGAGATAGTTCATCCACCCGCGATGTCCGTCGTAGCCGGCCATGACCGAACCGAGGATCCGCCCTGTCTCGTCCTCCGCCACCACGAAGAGATGCGGCTGCACTGTCGCCTTGCGGGCTATGTCCTGAAGCGGGTCGTTCCACGGTCTCGTGAGACCTGCGGTCTCCCACAGGGCCACGACGGCATCGGTGTCTTCGGGCTGGAACGGTCGGATGCGCACCGGTCCAGCTTTCCAGATCGACCCCGCCCGCCCGGGTCAGCCCTCGCGGGAGAACGTGATGTGCGTGACACCGGACTCGGCGACCTCCGAGGTCACGCGGTAGCCCGACTCGAACCCGCGCAGGTCGTCCCACAGGCGGATCCCGCTGCCGATCAGGATCGGCGTGATCCCCACATGCAGGTCGTCGACGAGTCCGGCGCGAAGGTACTCGCGCACGGTCGTCGCCCCGCCTCCGACGCGCACGTCGCGTCCATCCGCAGCGGCGACCGCCTTCCGGAGCGCCTCCTCGGGCTCGGCAGACAGGAAGTGGAAGCTCGTGCCGTTGGCGAACTCGATCGACGGACGCGGGGTGTGCGTGAGCACGAACACCGGAGCCTGGAACGGCGGCTCCTCTCCCCACCATCCGCGCCAGTCGGGGTCGTCCTGGTTCGCGTGGAGCCCGAACATCCCGGCCCCCATGATCTCGGCGCCGATGTTCTCGAAGTAGTGCGAGGCGTACTTCTCGTCCACGCCGGTGGTGCCCGCCCCGCTGGTGTCATGGAAGACGCGTTCGTGGAACGTGCGGGTTGCCGTATATGCCGCCGTCAACCGCCCCCAGTCCTCGCCGAACGGGTTCTCGGGAGTCTGATCCGTCGTCGTGGCGAAGCCGTCGAGCGAGATGTTGAGATCGACGCGAACACGGGTCATGACTGCCTCCGGAACTGCACGGGGTGACGACGCGTCCATCGACGCGCCGTCACCCAGCGTCAGCGTTCAGCGACGCCTTGTCAAGGACGAGGGTCTTGATCAGATGGCGTCGCCTTGGACAGGCCCTTCCGTGTTCGGCTTCCATCCGAGTGCGGGTGCCACATGTTTCGCGAACGACTCCAGCACATGCAGGTTGTACTCCGGTCCGAGCTGGTTCGGGATCGTCAGCATCAGGGTGTCAGCGGCCATCACCGCCTCGTCCTGCTTCAGCTGTTCGATCAGCACGTCGGGCTCCGCCGCATAGGTCTTGCCGAACGTGGAACGGAAGCCGTCGATGATGCCGATCTGGTCGGCGTTCTCCTCGCTCCGAAGGCCGAAGTAGGCCCGGTCCATGTCGGACACCAGCGGGAACACGCTGCGACTGACCGAGACGCGCGGTGTGCCGGTGTGACCGGCCTCCTTGTACGCCGAGCGGAAGAGGTCGATCTGCTCACGCTGCAACTCGTGGAACGGCTGCCCTGTGGCCTCGGTGACGAGCGTCGAGCTCATCATGTTCAGGCCCTTGCGACCCGTCTCGATCGCGGTGGGACGCGAACCCGATCCCCACCAGACGTGATCGCGAAGCGTCGGCGACTGCGGCTCGATCGCGAGGTAGCGTCCGGCGCCCACCATGCGGGGATCACCGGGGGCGATTCCCTCGCCGTCGATCGCGCGCAGGAACAGGTCGAACTTCTCCCGGGCGATGACGCTCCCGCGCTCGGTGTCCTCCTCATCGACGTAGCCGAAGGTCTCATAGCCGCGCAGAGCCGTCTCGGGTGAACCGCGGCTCACCCCGAGCGCGATGCGTCCGTCGGAGATCAGATCCAGCGCCGCCGCTTCTTCCGCGAACTGGAACGGGTTCTCGTAGCGCATGTCGATCACCCCGGTGCCGACCTCGATGCGCTTCGTGCGCGCGGCCATGGCCGTCAACAGGGGCATCGGCGAAGCCGCCTGACGCGCCCAGTGGTGCACACGAACGTATGCGCCGTTCACACCGATCTCGTCTGCGCCCTCGGCGATCGCGATGGTCTGCTTCAGCATGTCCCCCGCGGTGCGGGTCGCTGAGCCGGGCACATCCGCATAGTGCCCGAAGGAGAGGAATCCGAAAGCCTTCATGATCTATTCCAACGCATGGAAACGCCGTCTATTCCCCCGGTACCAGGATGCCGTCGAGCACGAGTGACCGGATGCGGGGCTCGATCTCGGCCCACAGATCCGGGAGCGGAACCTCGAAGAGGTCGGCCAGCGCCGAGACGATCTGCACCACGGTGAGCTCGCCGTCGCACGCGCCCACGAACCCGGCGAGCGCGGGATCCACGTTCACCGTCCGGGCGAAGCCGCCGCCCTGTCGCAGCTCGATGACGCTCGGGTCGTCGTTGCCCGGAAGCAGGTGCCGGGCCTCGGTGACATCGGGTGCCGTCACCAGCGTTGCAGGAAGCCCGTCGGCGAGGGCGTCGTGCGCGGCCAGCCCGGTACCGAGAGCGGCGCCGACGTTGGAGACCGGCTGGGCGATGCGCTCCGTACGGCGAAGCGGAGGCGTCGAGCCTCGCCGCATCAGTACGTACCCGAATCCGACCGACGTCACGCCTCGCGCGGCGAAGTCGTCGAGCCAGGCGGTCAGCAGCGGGGTGAACGCAGGGTCGCGGGGTGTGGTGCCGCCGTCACGGATCCACAACTCCGCGTAGCCGAGCGGCGACAGCTCCTCGCGTTCGATCACCCAGAGGTCGATGTCGCTCGGCACCCACGCGTCGAGACGTGCGAGACCCGTGATCCCGGCCCGCGACTCCCAATTGCCGAGCAGCTGGGCGATGCCGTGCTGCGTCAGATACGCGGGTGCGCTCCGCACGAACTGCTCGACGAGCGCGTCTCCCACCAGTCCGCCGTCGCGGTATTCGTATGCCGGGACGCCGTCCATCCGGGGGGTGATGACGAACGGCGGGTTGGAGACGATCAGGTCGAAGGCCTCGCCCGCGACGGGCTCGAACATGCTGCCGTGTCGGAACTCGATGTTGGCCACGCCGTTGAGGCGGGCGTTGAGTTCCGCGAAGGCCAGGGCGCGCTCCGAGATGTCGGTCGCGATCACGGTGCCGGCCCGACGGGCGACGAGGAGCGCCTGGATCCCGCACCCGGTCCCCAGATCGAGCGCGCGATCGACCTGGATGGGAACGATCGTCTCGGCGAGAGTGCGCGACGCCCCGCCGACCCCGAGCACGTGGTCGAGAGGAAGAGGGCCGTCGAGCGCGACCTCATCGAGGTCGCTGGCGATCCACCACTCCCCGACGCCGTCGGCGTCTACGAACGACTGTGGACGCAGCAGGACGGTCGGGGTCACGGTATCGGCATCGGCTTTCGCGAGTGCGAGCGCCACGAGCCCGTCCACGCCGAGCTGCGGCAATGCGGTGGCGACCGCCACCCGCGGCTGCGGCATGCCGAGCACCAGGAGGCGTCCCAGGGTCGCCAGCACGCCCCCGTCACCGGCGATCGCGCGCAGGATAGGCTCTCTCATCCCGCGGGCGAGGGCATCGTCGGCCTCCTCGCCCCACAGTCGGCGAAGGGGCGCGGAACGCAGGTCGGCGGCGTCGAGATCAGAAGCGAGTGCGGCGACGAGAAGCGGGTCGGTGTGGGGTGCGGGGGTGTCGGACACGGCCGTCACTCTACGCGTCTTCAGGGTTCTCCTTCCCCAGGCCTCCTAGAATCAGGGGGTCAGTACTCACGATCAGCCCTTTTCCGGGCGTTCGAGGAAGACCTTCATGACCGCGATCACCCCGAGCACGGCTTCCGTGCGCGCCTGCGAAGGCTCGCAGGCGGGACCGCTGTACTCGCGATCGCTTTGGGCGCCTACACGGTCGCCCTCCCGAGCACCGCCATCGCCGCCGGCGGATCCTCCTCAGACGACGAGCAGAGCATCGGGTTCCACGTCTCCGCGGGTCTGCGGGGGCTCGTCGCCCCCGGTTCCGCGACCACGGCGATGGTTACGCTGCAGAACGACACGGATTCGAAGCTCTCCGGCGGTCAGGTGCAGGTGGAGCTCAGCAAGACTCCCCTGACGGATGAGGCTTCGGTCACGAGCTGGCTCGACGAGGGTAAGGCTCCTGGCGACTTCGCGACGATCGGTTCCGAGACGACGGCGCCACTCGAGGCCGACACGTCGGCCACGGCGACGGTCTTCGTGCCCGCCGACACCCTCTCCGATCTCACCCCTGGTGTGTACCCGCTGCGCGCAGAGCTCACCGGCGCGAAGACGGCGAGCGCCACCGACGATCGCGCGACAGCCGTCGCGGCCACCGCCACGAGCGTGCTGGTCGTGGCGGACTCCCAGACGACGCAGGTCGGTGTCCTGGTCCCGGTCACCGCGACGCCGGAGGGTGGGGCGCTGCTCAGTTCCGACGAACTCGCCGCGCTCACCGCGCCGGACGGTGCTCTCACCGCTCAGCTCGACGGTGTCGCGGGAACCACCGCGGTGCTCGCGATCGACCCGTCGATCCTCACGGCCATCCGCGTGCTCGGCTCCTCAGCGCCGCGGTCGGCCCAGGACTGGCTCACCCGTCTCGAAGCTCTGCCCAACGCACGGTTCGCGCTGCAGTTCGGTGATGCGGATGCCACCGCTCAGGCACAGGCGGGGCTGCCCGCACTCCTGCAGCCGACGACTCTGGCTCCGTTCCTCGATCCCGCGAACTTCCCGCAGGCACCTGCCAGCGTCTCCCCGACGGACGGACCGAGCGCGTCACCGGGTCCGTCCCCCAGCCCGACCAACACGCCGCAGCTGCCCGACGACCAGGAGCTCACGGCCGTCGAGGGCGCCCTTCCTCGAATCCTGTGGCCGGACGACGACCTCGGACCCGACGACCTCTCCTCGTTCACGCGCTACCTCGGCGAGGGCACGACCACGGTCGTCTCCTCGGCAGCGCTCGGCGGACAGAGTGCGGCGCACGCCACGCTCGGCGGAAACGACCTCCTGGTCACAGACACGGGCCTGTCCGAGTCCTTGTCCGACGTCGCGGCCGAAGCGGACCCGCTCGATCGCCAGCGCCTCCTCGCCGAGGCCGCTGCTCTGCTCCTGCTCGCCGAGGATCGCGTCGCCGGTGCCCCCCTGCTCGTCGGACTCGACCGCGACGAGAATCGCGACGCCGACGCGTTGCGCGACGCGATCTCGGCCGCCGATTCGATCGGATTCGAGCTGTCCGCGCTCCGCGCGACACCGCCGGTTCCGGCCGCCCTCACCTCCCAGGCCGATCCCGCTCGCGCCACCGCGGTCAACGAGCTCCTCGCCGATGAGGGCACTCTCACCGCCTTCTCCTCGATCCTCACCGACCCCCAAGTGCTGCTGAGCCCCGAGCGCATCAGGATCCTCCGCACGCTGGCCGTCGGATCGTCGGCGAAGTCCTTCGCCGACGGTGTCGAGAAGCACCGGAAGCGCACCACGGAGACGCTCGCGGCCGTGAGCATCCCGCCGTCCAGCACCATCCAGCTGCTCACGGCCAACGCCGACCTGCCGATCGCCGTGCGCAACGACCTTCCGTGGCCGGTGACGGTGCAGCTGTTCGTCTCACCGACCGACCCGCGCCTCGAAGTCACCCCGATGACCGAGACCGTCGTCGAGGCGAACTCGACGAAGCGCGTCAAGGTCCCGGTATCGGCACGCGTCGGCAGCGGTGAGGTCGACCTGCGGCTCAGCCTCTACAGCCCCACCGGCGTGCAGATCCAGGGTCAGCAGGAGATCCGAGTCGCCGTTCGCGCCGAGTGGGAGACCATCGGTCTGGTCATCTTCGGAGGTCTCGCCGTCCTCCTGATCACCCTCGGTGTGATCCGGACGGTCCGCCGCAAGCGCCACGAGGCTGCTGAGGAGGCCGAGGCGGAGGCCGAGCTCGAGAAACTCGACGAGGTGGCCGCGGAGGCGGAGGTGTCCACGGAAGACGAGGTGGTCGTGGAAGCCGAATCCGATGCTCCTGCGCCGACGACTGGAGACAAGACCGGCGACGGGAGACAGATTGAGTAGTCTCGGCCGCGCGAGCGCCATCATCGGCGCCGGCACCCTCGTCTCTCGACTGACCGGCCTGCTCCGCAGCATCGTGCTCGTCGGCGTCCTCGGCTCGGTCGCATCCCAAGCAGCAGACGCGTTCACCTATGCGAACCAGTTGCCGAACAGCGTCTTCTCCCTCATCTCGGTCGGAATCCTCACCGCCGTCATCGTCCCGCAGATCGTGAAGGCGACAGCGGATGCCGACGGCGGCAACGCGTTCATCTCGAAGCTCTTCACCCTCGGCACCGTGGTGCTCGTGGTGGTGACGGGGATCGCGACCGCCGCGGCACCCTGGCTCGTCCACCTGGTCGCCGGCAAGGCGAACGAGGCCACTCTCGCGCTCGCGACGGCACTCGCATACTGGTGTCTTCCCCAGATCCTCCTCTACGGCCTCTACGCGATGCTCGGCGAGGCTCTCAACGCGCGGAAGATCTTCGGTCCGTTCACCTGGGCGCCCGTCGTCAACAACATCGTGTCGATCGCCGGTTTCCTCGCGCTCGGTGCCCTGTTCGGGCCGGTGTCCACGAAGGCCGCCGACTGGACGCCGCAGATGATCACGCTGCTGGGTGGCACGGCCACTCTCGGCATCGCACTCCAGGCCGTCGTCCTGCTTCTCTTCTGGCGCCGCACGGGGCTCGCATTGAAACCCGACTTCCGCTGGCGGGGAGTCGGACTCGGGAATGTCGGACGGCTGGCGGGCTGGACCTTCCTCATGGCGTTCGCGAGTCTCTCCGCCGGAGTCCTCCAGGGCTACATCGTCAGCGAGGTCGCCGGTTTCGGTGCTTCCGCCACCGTGACGGCGAATGCCTGGCTCATCTTCATGCTCCCGTACTCGGTGATCGTGCTCTCGATCGGCACTCCCTACTTCACCCAGATCAGCGGTCACGCCGCCGCCGGCCGCGACGATGAAGTCCGTGCCGACATCGCGCAGAGCATCCGCACACTGCTCTTCTTCATCGTCGCGGCAACAGCAGCCGTCGCGGCCGCAGCCATCCCTGCTTCTCGGGTGTTCACCGCCTCTGCCGACGACGCCCAGGCAGCCGCCCTGGTGCTGCTCGCCTATCTCGTCGGGCTCATCCCGCTCACGGTCCTGTTCATCGTGCAGCGCACGTTCTACGCGTACGACGACACGCGCACCCCGTTCTGGTTCACGATCTTCCAGTGCGTGCTCATCGTGGTGACGGCGCTCATCGCGTTGGGCATGCGCGAAGCGGGAATCATCCCCCTCACGTCCCTCGCCGCGGCGGTCGCGCTCGGTCAGTCCATCGCGAGCATCCTGCAGACGATCGTCGCCACGTGGCTGCTGCATCGCAAGATCGGCGGCCTGCAGATCCGTTCCTGGATGTCCGCCATCGTTCGCTTCGCGATCGCCGGCGTCCCCGCGGGTCTCGCTGGCTGGGGAGCGTTCGCCCTGCTGGGAGGAACCGCAGGCTGGACGATGGATGACAAGATCCAGGGCGCCCTCGGCACCGCGATCATCGGGCTCGTCGTGGTGATCGTCTACATCGCGATTCTCGCTCTCCTGCGTGCCCCTGAGCTCAAGGCCGGCAGCGCCCTCATCCGTCGCTTCCTGCCCGGTCGCTGATCCCACCCCAAAGGCTTCTCCCAGCGCAGCGGCGCAGACTGTGCGGGGAATGCCTCGCGGTTACCATGGGTTGAAGCATTCGAAGGTCATTCGACTGCAGTTTCTAAGACGGAGAGCACATGCGTCAGGTCATCATCATCGGCTCCGGCCCCGCCGGATTCACGGCTGCCATCTACGCGGCCAGGGCGAACCTCAAGCCGCTGCTCATCGCGAGCTCCGTCGAGGTCGGCGGCGAGCTGATGAACACCACCGAGGTCGAGAACTACCCGGGCTTCCCCGAAGGCATCCAGGGCCCCGAACTCATGGCCAAGTTCCAGGAGCAGGCGGAGAAGTTCGGCACCGAGGTCGTCTACGACGACGTCACCGAGCTGCAGCTCGACGGTCCCGTCAAGAAGGTCATCCTCGGCAGCGGTGCGGAGCACGAGACGCAGTCCCTGATCTACGCGACCGGTTCCGCCTACCGCAAGCTCGGCATCGAAGGTGAAGAGCGCCTCTCGGGCTACGGCGTCTCCTGGTGTGCCACGTGCGACGGGTTCTTCTTCCGCGAGAAGACGATCGCGGTCGTCGGAGGCGGCGATTCCGCGATGGAAGAGGCCACGTTCCTCACCCGCTTCGCCGACAAGGTCTACGTCATCCACCGCAAGGACACCCTGCGAGCGTCGAAGATCATGCAGGAGCGCGCCTTCGCGAACGAGAAGATCGAGTTCGTGTGGAACAGTGAGGTCGCCGAAGTGCTCGGTGGCGACTCCGTGACCGGCGTGCAGCTGCGCTCGACCGTCGACGGCACCCTCAGCGACCTCCCGCTCGACGGACTCTTCATCGCCATCGGCAACGACCCGCGCACGCACCTCGTGCACGACAAGCTCGAGCTGACGTCGGAGGGCACCATCTGGGTCGACGGCCGTTCGTCGAAGACCTCGGTTCCCGGAGTCTTCGCTGCCGGCGACGTCATCGACCCCACCTATCGTCAGGCCATCACGGCTGCCGGCACGGGGACGGTCGCCGCTCTCGACGCGGAGCACTTCCTCGCAGACTTCGAAGACGCCTCCGTCGAGGTCCCGGCGGCCGAGGCCGCTGAGATCCTCACCGCCTCGGCATAGCCCGGGAACACTTTCCCCTCGTCGGCTGTTGTAGCAGACGAACCTCGAATCAAGGAGAACTCTGATGAGTGCAAAGGCTACGAGCCAGGCGACCTGGGAGCAGGACGTTCTGCAGGCCGACGGTCCGGTGCTGGTGGACTTCTGGGCTGAGTGGTGCGGTCCGTGTCGTATGGTCGCGCCGGTTCTGGACGAGATCCAGGCCGACAACCCCGACAAGATCACCATCCTCAAGCTCAACGTCGACGAGAACCCCGAGCTGGCGATGAAGTATCAGATCACGTCGATCCCGGCGATGAAGGTCTTCCACGGTGGTGAGGTCAAGACGACCATCATCGGCGCCAAGCCCAAGTTCGCGCTCGAGAAGGACCTTGCCGCATTCATCGGCTGATCCTCTGACAAGAAGGGGCCGTACCTCCCGGGGAGGTACGGCCCCTTCTTCGTCTCCGCGTCGCATCGCGGAGACGACGCCGTTCGTCTCAGTGCTTGTCGTGCACCGAGACGGACGGCAGTCCGCGCGCGGCGCGAGCCCGATCGAGGATGTTCTGGATCACGGCCGTCTTCCCGTCGTTGTACGAGCCCTCTCCCCGAAGGGCGGTGCCCACGGCGGCATGCTTCGCACGTGCGTAGAGCTCGACGTCGTCCGGATGCTGCAACAGCCAGTCCCGAAGTATCCGCTGGTTCACATCAGCCCACTCGTCCGCGCCGAAGAAGTGGGCAATTCGCGTGCGGACGCCGTCCTGCTCGAAGATCATCACCCGGTGGCTGCGCACTCCGCTCCCGAGCCTCCACCCCACGGCTTCGAGACCGGCTCGGTGCCGCCCGAAGTCATCCTCGTCTGCGATTCGCACGGCGAGGTCGATGATCGGTTTGGCATCCATGCCCGGGATGGCGGTGGATCCGATGTGCTCGACGAGCCAGTGCGGATTCCCGCACTCCCTCAGCTCCACCGCGATGTTCTCGAAGACCGCTGCCCAGCTCGGATCGTGGGGAACGAGAACCACGCCCACCTCAGGAGGCGTCGGCGACGGTCGGATCCCAGCGGCGGTGCCGCTGCTTCTCGTCCAGCAGGCCCCAGACGGCCGATGTCAGCTCCGGGTACTCCAGGGCGATCTGCCGGAGCACGCGATAGTGTCGGGCCGCATTGGGACGCACACCGTCGTTCGCATTGATGTTGTCCGCGCGCAACAGGTAGACGACGAGCTCATCGACGCTGGGGAGCTCTTCCATGAACTCCCAGGGATCCTCTCCCCCGAGAAGGCGCTCCTGGATGAGAACCGCGAGTTCGTCCGCCGCTTCGGCACGCAGCACTTCCAGGCTGGCGCGACGCTGTACGGACTCGGTCATACTTCCAGCCTACGTCGGCTGCGGGCCCCTCCGGCGCTCCACCTTCATGTTCTCGGTCATTTCTTCGAGCTCCCTGCCCTTGGTCTCCGGCACCTTGAAGAACACGAAGAAGAACGACAGGAGCGCGAAGAACGCGTAGAACCCGTAGGCGAACGTGAGGCCGATCTCAGCGAACGCCGGGAACGTCGTGGAGATGAAGAAGTTCGCGACCCACTGCGCTGCAGCCGCGACGGCGAGAGCACCGGCTCTGATCGAGTTCGGGAAGATCTCGCCCAGCAGGACCCACACCAACGGACCCCAGCTCGCGCCGAAGAACACGACGAAACCGTTCGCGCAGATCAGGGCGATGGTGGCCCACGGGTCGGGAAGCGTCGCCGTCCCCTGCGCGTCCAGCGTGCCGAACGAGAATGCCACCGCCATGAGGCCCAGCGTCACGGTCATCCCGACCGAACCCACCAGCAGCATGATCCGGCGACCGATCTTGTCCACCAGCAGAATCGCCACGATCGTGACGACGATGTTCGTGACCGAGGTGATGACGGAGGTGAGCAGGGCGCTGGATTCGTCGAAGCCCACCGACTGCCAGAGGGTCGTCGAGTAGTAGAAGATCACGTTGATGCCGACGAACTGCTGGAACACCGACAGCAGGATGCCGATCCAGACGATCGGCTTCAGGCCGAGACGGTTGCCGCGCAGGTCACGCAGCGACTCCGAGCGCTCCGTGTCGATGGTTCCGGTGATCTCGTCGATCTTCCCCTGCACATCGACGGTCCCGGTGACGGTCTCGAGAACGTCGGCAGCTCTCTTCAGCTCACCCTTGCGCACCAGATATCGCGGAGACTCCGGCAGCCGAAGCGACATGAGCCCGTAGACCAGGGCAGGGATCGCGGCCACCATGAACATCCAGCGCCACGCGGTGAGACCCCACAGCGGCTGGTCCGCGGCACCGGCGATACCGGCGAGCAGTGCGTCGGAGAGCAGTGCCGCGAAGATACCGGTGACGATGGCGAGCTGCTGCAGGGAGCCGAGGCGCCCGCGGATGGCAGCCGGCGATACCTCGGCGATGTAGGCCGGTGCGATCACCGAGGCAGCACCGACGCCGAGGCCCCCGATGACTCGCCAGATGATGAGATCGACGACGCTGAAGGCGAGACCGGAACCGATGGCGGAGATGAAGAACATCGCGGCGGCGACGACCATGACCGGGATGCGGCCGTATTTGTTGGAGACCGGACCCGCGAACCAGGCACCGACGGCGCAGCCGATGAGGGCCGAAGACACGGCGAAGCCCTTCAGGGCAGTCCCGAGATCGAACCCCGAGACGTCGCCCGCCAGCGCGTCGACGGCACCGTTGATCACGGCGGTGTCGAATCCGAAGAGGAAACCACCCAACGCGGCCGCGATACTGACGGCGATCACGCGGCGCTTGATGGCTGCTGGACCGGCTGTTCTCGACATGACATCCCCCTCGTCGTCACGATGACGCGAGTCTAGGCTAGCGCTGCTCCTGTCGGGAGATCACTTCGACGAGCCGTAGCCGCCCTCTCCCAGTTCTTCGAGAATGCGGTTGAGATCCTGGATCGAAGCGAAGTCGATCGTGACCTGGCCTTTTCGTGCACCTAGAGCGATCTTCACCCGGGTGTTCAACCGGTCACCGAGCTTGCCGGCGACCTCATCGAGGTACGCACGTCGTGCACCGGGAGTCGGCTTCACGGACTTGCCGGCGCTGGGCTGCGACTTGGCCGCTTCCTCCGTGGCGCGCACCGACAGGTCTTCGTTCACGACCTTGTCCGCGAGGCGCTGCATGGACTCGGGATTGTCGAGGCTGAGGATCGCGCGTGCGTGGCCCGCGGTCAGGACTCCCGCCGCCACCCGCTGCTGCACCGGCACCGGCAGTTTCAGCAGACGGATCGTGTTGCTGATCTGCGGACGAGAGCGTCCGATACGAGTGGCCAGCTCTTCCTGGGTGATACCGAAGTCTTCGAGCAGCTGCTGATAGGCCGAGGCCTCTTCCAGCGGGTTCAGCTCGGAGCGGTGAAGGTTCTCGAGTAGCGCGTCCCGCAGGAGATCTTCGTCGGCGGTGTCGCGGACGATCGCGGGGATGACGTCGAGACCTGCCTCGCGAGCGGCACGAGTGCGCCGCTCGCCCATGATGAGCTCGTACTGTCCCTCGGTGTTCTTGCGAACCACGACGGGCTGCAGCACACCGAACTCACGCACGCTGTGCACCAGTTCTGCTAGATCTTCGGGGTTGAAGTGTGTTCGAGGCTGGCGGGGGTTGGCGACGATCGTGTTCGGGTCGACCTGGATCAGGTGGATGCCGGGGACGATCTCGAGATCGGGTGCGTCGGCTTCCACCTCCGGCGCGGTCTCCGCGTTCGCCTGTCGCAGGCTCGCACCAGGGAAGAACACGTCGACGGGACGTTCCGACTGATCAGCTGTGGGGATGAGGGCGCCGATACCCCGACCCAGCCCAGTGCGCTTCGCCATCATTTCTCCTTGCTCTGCGTCGCTGTGCGCGACGCGATTTCAACAGCGGCCTCACGGTACGCGATCGCGCCGGCGGACTGACCGTCGTAAGCGATCACGGTCTGACCGAAGCTGGGGGCCTCCGATACCCGGACGGAACGCGGGATGACCGTCTCGAGTACCTGCTCCGGGAAGTGCGTACGCACCTCTTCGGCGACCTGCTGCGCCAGGCGCGTACGACCATCGAACATCGTGAGCAGGATCGTGGAGAGGTGAAGGACCGGATTCAGGTGCTTCTGGATCATCTGAATGCTCCCGAGCAGTTGACTCAATCCCTCGAGGGCGTAGTACTCGCACTGGATCGGGATGAAGACCTCGGTGGCGGCCGTGAAGGCGTTGATCGTGAGCAGCCCCAGCGAAGGCGGGCAGTCGATGATGACGAAATCCATAGGGTGGTCGGCCAGGTACGCCTCGAGCGCGCGACGCAGGCGATGCTCTCGGGCGACCTGTGCAACGAGTTCGATCTCTGCACCCGCGAGATGGATGGTGCTCGGCGCACAGAAGAGGTTCGAATCCTCGGGGCTCTCCTGCACGATGTCCGCCAGTGGGAGCTCATCGATCAGTACGTCGTAGACGCTGGGAATCTCAGCGCTGTGCGGCACACCCAAGGCCGTGGACGCATTGCCTTGGGGGTCGAGGTCGATGACCAGAACCTTCGCCCCCATTCCCGCCAGGGCGGAGGCGATGTTCACGGCGGTAGTGGTCTTACCCACACCGCCCTTCTGATTCGACACCGTCAGCACACGGGTTTCCCCGGTGAACTCCACGGTGGTGGCCTCGAGTGCGCGCCGACGCGCGGAGAGGTCAGCGAGTTCCCGCGCGAGCGGCGTATCCATCCCGAACGATCCGTTCGATGACGTCTTCTCGGACTGTTTCACGTGAAACATCCACTCCTTTCGGGGCCGCGTTCCACTCTAATCGCTGGGACTGACCTTCGATGACGGAGCGTACGCCGTGGGCCCTTCGAGGGTACGTTGCGGGAGGAAAGGGATCCGAGATCTCAGGAGGTCTGAGGGCCCCTTTTGGCGGTCGAGGCCGTTGTTTCACGTGAAACGGGGGCGTTCGCGAGGCGCGTGCACCCTGGGAGCCGCTTCCTCCCCGGCAGAACGACAGCGGGGCACAGCCTGGGTATGTCAGTTTTGGGGCGCCATGGACTTTCGTGCCGAGCCGCGTCTCCTGAAATGTGCTCCCTAGCCCGTGCACCCCAACCGAGGCGCACTCCCTGAACTACATTCCCTTGACCGCACCCCCTAGCCGCAATACCTGAGCCGCACTCTCCTAGCCGCGCTGACCGAGCTACGCGCCTGAACCGAAGGTTTACAAGGCCGTGCGCAGAGCGGCGTTCTTCCTCACATCAACTCGTCCGTACTGCGCTCACGGAGAAAGCCGCTTGCGCCGGAGCGCGGGACTCACGCACACCGCGCGAGCCCCGCTGCTGCCGATCAGCCTCGTAAGGACCTACCTCGAGATGACCGCCCGCGGCGCAACCACGGTACCTCGAGCCGTTTCACGTGAAACATGAGTGAAGAAGGGCTGCACGGACGAGATCGGACACCAATACCAGCGCAGTGATTCCTGGAGGAAGTGCATCCACATGTGACCATGCGCTGGGAGGACAACCACGCGAATCCCCGCGCCCCGGAGTGCGAAGCGGCGACCAGATCGCGCTCCGCCGCGAAGACCACTCTCCACAGGAAGTCCCAGTCTTGCGGCGAGTCGCAGATCTACAGGGAGTCCCCCTTCACAAGAGAGGCCGCAATCCGCAACATCGGCGATCGGTGGCCAAAAGGTCAGGCGCACATAGGTGAAACGCACATAAATGAGGCGCACATGGAAGAGATCGACCCTTGGAGGGATACGTCTCGCAAGCAAAGGACAGTGGCCACCGCCCTCCCCCACCCCACTATCCGCGCCTCTCCAGATCAATGTCGCTCGTGCGGTTCTCCACGGCAGAACCGTTTTCACGCGCGATAACCGACGAACAGGCGGGAACGTTTCACGTGAAACACCCTTCCAAAGCCATCGAGAACCGTGACCGTGGCAGATGGGCATCCACGAAGGTGGGGTCGACATAGTGCTCGCTCCGTCAAGGGGGACTCGGTGGAGCTTGAGCCGTCGATCTCGCGCCTGGACGCGACGTCAGCGTTTCACGTGAAACCAGGCAGCAAGCGTGTTCGGCATCACCCGGTCCCCGCCGGCAGCAAGCCTGCGCACCATGCTTCTTGGTGCGCATCTGCCACGCCCACGCCCACGCCCACAAGCCACACCCACAAGCCATCACGCTGACAGCCCGTGACAACTCCAGCGACGACAATCCGCGATGGCTATTCCCCACAACGTCGTCATTGCGCCCAGTCGAGCACCCAGAGACACAGGACCACTACGAGAGGCTGCGCCACGAGGTGCGTCTATCCACCGTGTTTCACGTGAAACGTCTCCTCTAGTCTGCTCGACGAACAAGTGCGCCGCGCAATGGGCGGCACTTCAGCGATCTCCGCGTCGAGCGGCGCCCAAGCGCCGCTTTCCCCCGACAGACATAGCAAGGACAGAGCACCGGCGTGCTTGGCCCGCTCCCACCAGGATCCTCCGTCGGGAGCCCACGCATCCCCGGGTCGTCTGGACTCTACGGAAGACAGGCGCCCGACAATTCATCACGTCCAAAGCCGACATCACTCCGGCGCGAGGCAAACTGGCCCCGACAGCACTACACAGAAAAGCGGGGTGTTTCACGTGAAACACCCCGCCTATCTGTGGAACTGGACGGCCCTAGCGAACGCGCGCGCGAACAACCCGGGTGGTCTCGGGGAGGATACCCTCCCCCAAGACCTCGACCCTCACATCCGTCAGACGGAACTTCTTGATCTGCTTCTGGGCCGCCTCGATCTCATTCGGTGCGTTCATCCCCTTGAGGAGAGCGAGTTCGCCGCCATCTCGAACCAGCGGAGCAGTCAACGGAACCAGGGTGCGCAGTGCGCTGACGGCGCGAGCAGTCACGACATCAAAGCCTTCCGCAGGACGTACATCCTCCGCACGCGATCGAAGAACGGTCACGTTCGAGAGCTCCAGTCCATCGACCTGCTCGTTGAGCCAGGTGACGCGTCGCTCCATCGGTTCAACAAGAGTCCACTGCACGTCCGGGCGGGCGATCGCGAGAACCAGGCCAGGAAGTCCGGCACCCGAGCCGATATCAGCGACGGAACCGTGGAAGAGGGGAGCAGCGATCACGCTGTTGAGGATGTGACGCGTCCATAGCCGTGGGAGCTCGAGTGGACCGATGAGGCCCCGCTCTTCCCCCTCGCGAGCGAGAGCTGAGGTGAACGAACGTGCCACATCGATGCGGTCTCCGAAGAGATCGGAAGCGACCGAGGGTTCCTGCTCCAGCTCACTCATTGCCTGCCCCCGAAACGATGTTTCACGTGAAACATCAACGACGGCGAAGAACCGTGTGGCGGTCGGCGCCCTCACCGTAGGACTCGGAGACCAGACCCCGTTCGGCAGCAATGTCGTGCACCAGCTTGCGCTCGTAACTCGACATCGAAGGCAGGGATGCCTGGGACGAGCCCTCGTCGAGCTTCGCGGCGGCGGCATCGACCAACGTCTCCAACTGACGGCGACGGGTGTCGCGGGAGCCGGCGATGTCGAGGATCAGTCGAGAGAACGACCCGGTCTTGCTCTGCACCGCGAGACGCGTCAGTTCCTGCAGCGCCTGCACCGTATCCGGGGCGGAGAGCAACGCCAATGCATCTCCCTCGGCCTCGACCGAGACATAAGCGCGGCCCTGACGAACGTCGAGGTTCAAGTCGCCATCGATGTCCGCGATGTCGAGGAGTTCCTCGAGATAGTCCGCGGCGACGTCGCCTTCGTTCTCGAGCTGAGCCACGGTGGGCTCGGTGCTGTCGGTCATCGTCTCGCTCATGAACCGCTCCCCTTCTTCTTCGCGCGCTTCTTGCCGACCGGCTGCTGACGCTTCGGTGCTTCCGCCTTGGCCTTCTCGGCCTCTTCGAGCAGACGCTGCTGCTCCGCCTCATAAGCGGCCATCGGGACGACCTTGCCCGAGGAATCGATGGCCTTGCCCTTGCGGGCGAGACGCTCCTCGCGAGCCTTGGCGGCTTCTGAACCGGGTGTCGGCATCTCGCGGATGACGAGGAACTGCTGGCCCATGGTCCAGAGGTTAGAGATGAACCAGTACACGACGACGCCCAGCGGGAAGAAGACACCGGAGAAGATGAAGCCCAGCGGCAGCACGTAGAGCATGATCTTCTGCATCTGGTACGCCTGGCCGGTCTTGGCCTCGGGCGACAGGTTCTTCGAGATGATCTGCAGCTGTGTGAAGAACTGCGAAGCGATCATGAGGACGACGAGCGTGACCAGGATGACGATCGCCGTGGTGTTCTTCGCATCGATCGCATTGCCGAGGTTCTCGTGCAGCGAGGCGACGCCGAACAGCTTGGCGTCGTAGAACTCCTTCGTCAGCTCCGGGCTCAGGAGCCCGACGCCACCACCACCTGCCTTCGCATGCTTGCTCACATCGCTCAGCACGCTGTACAGCGAGAAGAAGATCGGCATCTGCACCAGCAGAGGCAGACAACTCGACATCGGTGTCGTACCGTGCTTCTTGTACAGCGCCATGGTCTCGCGGCTCATGGCCTCGCGAGAGAGCTGATCCTTCTTGCCGCGGTACTTCTCCTGAACTTTTCGCAGTTCAGGAGCAATTTCCATCATCTTTCGCTGACTCTTGATCTGCTTCACGAAAAGCGGGATCAGAGCGGCACGGACCACGACGACGAGTCCGACGATCGACAGCACCCAGGTGATGCCGGATGCCGCAGGAAGCCCGACGGCGGTGAACAGCCAGTGCCAGGCGACGAGGATGAGCTCGACGACCCACTTGAGCGGCCACAGGATGGTGCCGATCAGATCGAACCCACCTGCCGCGGGTTCGGGGCTGGGAGTCGCACTGGCGAGCAGAAGGTCAAGACCCACCGATCAGTCCTTTCGGGAAGGGACGACGAAACCGTGTGCAGTCAGGTCGTAACGGAAGTGGTCGTGCGGACGGACATCATCGACGCCGCCGGTAGTCCAGGGGTTGCAGCGGAGGATGCGCCATGCCGAGAGCGCTGCCCCCTTCACTGCACCGTGCTGCTGCACCGCACCTACAGCGTAGGCGGAACAGCTGGGATAGTACGCACAGACATCTCCGTACATCGGGGAGATGACCTTGCGATACGCGGTGAGGAATCCCAGCACGAGATTGCGCGGGATCACCGGGATGCTGCGGATCAGGTCCTGCGCGTGCAACTGCGCGGTCCCGACAGACGAGGCTGGAAGCGCGGTCATGCCGACACCGCGGCAGGAGCCGGCGTCAGTCTGCCCAAGCAGCGTTCGACATCGGCTCGAAGCTCCGCGAAGGAGGCCGTGGCAGACGCAGGAAGGGCACGGATGACGACATCCGTGCCCTCGGGAACACCCGGGAGCGCCTCCGCGCACACGGCTTTGAGCCGACGACGCACGGTGTTGCGCACCACAGCGGTGCCTACCTGCTTGCTGATGATGAATCCGAACCTTGCGGCTCTGCTCTCGCCCGTCGTCAGCATCGAGGTGATGACGCGCGCCCCGCCACAACGGGAACCGCGACGAACGACCAGACGATAGTCGCTCCCGCGGGTCAGCCGATACGGGCGGGCGAGCACAGCGGACTACGCAGAGAGCTCGGTGCGGCCCTTCGCACGGCGTGCAGCGAGGATGCCGCGGCCTGCACGCGTACGCATGCGGGCACGGAAGCCGTGCTTCTTGGCGCGACGACGGTTGTTGGGCTGGAAGGTGCGCTTGCTCATGGAATCACTCCGGGAATGCTGCCACCGGGTTCACTTCGACCGGAGACATGGGGTACTGCCAAAAATGGCATAAGTCAACCAAGTAAGGGTACGTCTTACCGGCGCGCAGAGCAAATCTGCGCGCTCCTCTGGTGGTCTTCCGGTACGAACCGCACAGCCATTATCCACAACCCCGGGTCGGCCGGCAGCTGCAACACGCACGCGTGTTTTCAAGGGCAGGTTGCCGTTCACAGCCGGGATGACTACCGTGGCATCCTAAGTTATCCACAGGGGACACGGCACGTCGACCCCGCCTCGATCACTCGTCCGGAGCGTC